>OZ253669.1:0-2682500 GCA_965263375.1 Parvularculaceae bacterium
GGCTCAACCACCCCCTAAGAGCAGATTGAACAGGACCGGAATACTCCAACAAATCTGTATAAAGATAGGCAATAATATAAGCAGGCGCCGCCAAGGGTAAAACTAACAGCCACGACAAAACCCGCCTGCCCGGAAAATCCATCGCGGTGACAATCCAAGCAACACTAACGCCGGTCACGCCAGCGATAGCGCCAACCATCACCATCAAAGCAAGGGTGTTAAGCGCATAGCCAGGCAAGACGGTTGTCCATATATGGCCAGACACCGTATCGCCCCCAGCAAACAACGACCATAAAACGGCGCCGATCGGCGCTGACGCAATCGCCGCGATCGCTAATGAGCCAATCACCCAGCCAACTGATTTTTGCGCAATGTTCATTCAGCCTCTTTAAATCTTTGCATTTGAGGCTGTTATCATATTAAGAACGATTATCAAGTCGGAGGGCGCCTCAGTTGAGTTTGGAATACGTCAATATTTTCCATCAATATGGTTCAATGCCAGCGGTTCAAGATATTGCCTTGTCCGCCGAAAGAGGCGAAATCACCTGTCTTTTGGGGCCTTCCGGCTGTGGGAAGACAACGCTTTTACGGCTCGCCGCTGGTCTTCTTGATGTTCAACAAGGAGAGATCCGCCTGGACGATGAAACGCTGGCCAATAAAACCCGCAATCCGCCCCCGGAAGCACGCGATATCGGCCTTGTCTTTCAAGAGGGCGCTTTATTCCCGCATATGAGCGTCGCGCGCAATATCGCGTTTGGCCTAAAACGCGGTGATGACCAAGGCGCAATTGTAAAAGAAATTTTGGTGCAGCTTGGACTTGAAGCTTTTGCCGACCAATACCCTCACACCCTTTCCGGCGGGCAAAAACAACGCGTCGCGCTAGGACGCGCAATCGCCCCGCAACCGCGGGTTCTGCTGTTGGATGAGCCCTTTGCCAATGTTGATGTGGTTCGCAGAAGAGCCCTGCGTGAACAAACAAGGAGGGTGCTGAAGGAGCGCGGCGCCGTCGCAATCCTTGTCACCCATGACCCAGAAGAAGCTTTGGAAGTCGCCGACAAAATCGCCGTTATGGAAAATGGTCTCATGGCGCAAAGCGGAACGCCAGCTGAGGTCTATGACAAGCCGGTTTCCGCTAATGTTGGCGCGCTGTTCGGCGACGGTATAAAACTCAGCGGAACACGTAATGGCGATTATGTAGCCACCGCCTTTGGAAGCTGGGACCTTTCTGGTTTTAAGCAGCCAATCCCTGATACGGCCGCCCTTGATCTGATTGTACGCCCTGAAGCTCTCGCCCTTAGCCCAGGAGATGATTGCACCATAGAAGACATACGCACGACCGGCGTCGTTCAAAAAATTCTGATAACCGCCCCATCTGGCGAGCGTTTATGGGCGAACGTCCCCCGAAGTCAGAGCGTTGAGCGCGGATCGAAAACCGCCCTTGCCCCCAAAGCGGAGAGTATTTTTGCCTTTGCGCCCCAAAAAGCGCTTTGACAATTGCAAAGCCTTCTTATATTGATAATCATTCTCATCTAAGGGAGGAAAGTTCATCCTCCATTCCTCTGAAAGGGTTACCGAATGAGCCTTCGTCGTCTTGTTTTGTTTGTATTCCATGTTGGCTTATTAGGTGTTTCGGCCCTGGCTGGCCCCGCGGCGGCTAAGGATGCGGGCGCGGTCAACATTTATTCCTCCCGCCACTATGACACTGATCTTGCCCTGTATGAGGATTTCACCAAACTAACGGGGATTAAAGTCAATAGATTAGAGGCTGGCGCCGACGCCCTTATCGAACGCATACGGAGCGAAGGGGAATTTAGCCCCGCAGATATTCTCGTGACTGTTGATGCGGGCCGTTTGTGGCGCGCGGAAGAAAATGAGCTTTTTGCCCCGGTTAAGTCAAAAGTCTTAGAGGAGCGCCTGCCGGACAATATGCGCCACCCAGACGGCCTTTGGTTCGGCCTTTCAAAACGCGCACGCATCATTATCTACAATAAAGCCGCTGGAAAGCCTGATAATTTGAGTACATATGCTGATCTTGCCAACCCAGAGCATAAGGGAAAAGTTTGCATTCGTTCGTCCTCAAACATTTACAATATCTCTCTTTTAGCTTCGATCATCGCAAATGAGGGCACAGAAAAAGCTGAAAACTGGGCAAAAGGCGTTGTCGCTAATTTCGCGCGTAAACCACAAGGGAATGACACCAGCCAGATCACCGCAGTCGCATCGGGCGAATGCGGGGTTGCGCTCGTCAATTCCTATTACCTTGCCCGGTATGCCGCTTCGAAGGACCCAAAGCTGAAGAAAATCTTTGAGGCGATTGGCGTAATCTTTCCCGACCAAGAAGGACGTGGCGCCCATGTTAACATCAGCGGCGCTGGCGTTTTAAAGCACGCGCCTAACCGCGAAAACGCTATCAAATTCATCGAATATTTAACGTCTCAGTCAGCGCAGCGTTATTTTGCGGACGGCAACAATGAATACCCAGCCACAAATGACGCAGAAACTTCAAAGGCCTTGAAAGCCCTTGGCGCCTTTAAAGAAGACGCAATCAATGTCTTTGAACTTGGCGCCAATCAAACAGAAGCAATCCAGATCTTTGACCGAGCGGGCTGGCGGTAAAATTTAGGGCGCCGCCCACATTCGCAACAGATTAGCGATTGTTTTATCGAGCATCAAAATCTCAGCCGATTGCGCAGCCATCTGTGAACGAAGCGAAACGCGCAGATTCTCTAGATCAAATAGCATATCGCGCTGAGCCTCGTCGCAGATCATACTTTCAATCCATCCGGCGCAGACAATCCGCTCGCCGCGCGTCACGGGCGCCACTTCATGAATAGAAGTGGACGGATAGAGCACCATGTCACCAGCCTCGCCTTTTATCTCTTGGATGGCGCCAGCATTATGAATAATCAGCTCCCCACCATCATAATCGGACGGGTCTGATAAAAACAAAGTAAAAGAAAGATCAGTGCGGAACCACTGGCCATTTTTGCGCATTAAAGCGTTGTCTATATGCGCGCCATAACGACCAGCATCCGCCGTTCGGCTGACAAGAAGGGTTGAAAAAAGCTTTGGGCGCGCCGCCGCTTTTACGACTGCGTGTTCGCTTATAGCTGTCAGAAGATTTTTCGATAAAGTTTGTCCGCCAGGGGACGATAAATCCGCTTGTTCATTTTTCTTGACCGCTTTGGCCGTGCGTCCGGCGGTCACCGCGCCGTCTCGCCAGTCCAGTGCAGCGACAAGGTCCATCGCCCGAGACAAACCTTCTTCAGAAAGAATATTACTGATTGTAAGAAGCATTTTAAAATGATAATCAATTGCAATGACGAGGGCCTATCCTACACTAGGCTGCTTTTTTGAAAAGGTACGAAATGAAAACGACTGTTAAAAGTTGGGTGGGCCTTGGCCTTGGGACCGCCCTTTTGGGGAGCGGCTTAGCGGCTTGCTCAACCATCAGCGACTTAACGTCAAATGAGGCGAGCGATGAAACAGAACTCGCCCGCGCTCATGAACAAGGAGAAAGCGGGGAAGGCGAAAGCGGGGAATCCGGTGAAGGAGAGGGCGGTGAAGGCGAAGGCGGCGAAGCGGGCCATAGCATGGAGGTGCTTCCCCTTCCCAAACGTTTAGCTTTTATGACCGGCCATGTGAAAGCGGGCCTTGCCCTTTATCGCGCGGGTGAGCCAGAAATGGCCGCACCGCACTTGCTGCACCCTGTTTCGGAAACCCATAAAGCCGAACGCAAAGGCTTAAAAGAATTAGGGTTTGACGCATCTTTGTTTAAAGCGGTGTCTAAAGCCCTTAAAAAGGGCAGGCCCGCCGAAGAAATTGAACCTCAACTTGCGGCCGCGGAAGCAAACCTAGCCGAAGTCTCCCAAAAAGCTGGCGGCGATGATGCGGAAATCATTCGCTATTTAATGGATACAGTGGTGGAAGAATACTCAGTTTCAATCACCGACGGGGCCGTCACCAATCCTGGCGAGTATCAAGACGCATATGGTTTTTCAATCGTTGCAAAAGAACGCGCGGCAAGAATGGAGCCCTTTCCTGATGGTCTGATCGCGGCGCTAGACGAACTGATCGCCCTGTGGCCGGAGGCGCCCATTCCGCCAGCTGATCCCGCGCCGGTCGGAAAAGTTGTCGCCCAAACCTCTCAAGTCGTTTTTGCCTTACCCAATAATTAGACAGTAAGAATTGCGTAAAAGTCATTGACCTCCACCGAAGGTGGCGGTTTAGGATGGAATAAAAAAACCCGCCTCATTCAATTGAGGCGGGTTTTGTTTGCTTAACGCATTTCCAAGCGAGGTGTACGTGGGTTGCACGCTAAGGAACGGCGCAAAACAGAAATTTTACACGAAAGCTCACTAGCGGGCGGTCTTTCGCAGTTGCAACAATCCGAATAAAACACCTTTTGAGGTAAACTTCTTGATGCAAATCAAATAATCTCCTCAAAATCCCGCGTTAACTAGAACTATGATAAATATGGAAACGTCCCCCGCCCGCCCCAAAATAATGGTCGACGCGCCATGGCGTTGGCTCGCCCTCGGCTTTAGCGATATTGTGCGCGCCCCGCACCTTAGCCTCAGTTATGGCGCGTTTATCGTCGGCGGCGGCGCAAGCATTATCTATTATCTTTGGGAGGCGGGCTATGCATCCCTAATCCCTGTTGCTTTTGGCGTATTCGCAATTGTCGGCCCACTGCTGGCTGTTGGTCTTTACGAGATGAGCCGACGGATCGAGGCCGATGAAACACCACGGCTTTTTCCGGTGCAATTTGCTGGGCCTCGTTCGCCCATTCAACTTGCTTATATCGGCTTTTTTCTCATGTTCGCAGCCCTCGTTTGGGCGCGCATTGCGTTGTTGCTCTATGCGCTCTTCACTAATGGCAGCTATTTGCCTTTTGATAAATTTTTGGAATTCGCCATCTCAACCCCTGCGGGCCTGTCGATGGTCTTTATCGGAACCATTATTGGCGGCGTGATCGCCTTTGTTATTTATTTGCTCACCGTTGTTTCCGTTCCGATGATGATGAATGAACGGTCCGATTTTTTCACAGCAATCAGCATTAGTATTAAGGCCTTTCAACAACACACCGGCGCTATGTTACTTTGGGCATGGCTGATCGTGGTTATTATCGCGGCTGGCGTCTTCAGCTTTTTTGTGGGACTTGCAGTTGCATTTCCATTACTTGGGCACGCAACTTGGCATGCTTACCGCGATATCCGTCAAGCATCATAGATCATCTTCTTCTAAATCATCATCCAACAAAATACGCGCCGCTGCGCCATCTGGGTCTTCAAATTGACCGGATCGTAACGCCCATAAAAAAGCCGCAAGACCAAGCAGGCCAAGCCCTAAAGCAATCGGGATAAGGTATAAGAGACCTGTCATTTGATCGCTCCTAATTTTCTGTTCGGCCAGTTTGCGCCGCGCCAGCCGGGCCGCCAGCAAGCCGCAAGGCGTTCAATGTTACAACCAAAGATGATCCAGACATCGCAAGCGCGGCAATCAAGGGTGTTACAAAACCAAAGACGGCGAGCGGAATAGCGCATGCATTATAGAGCGCGGCAAATCCAAAATTTTCAAGCACCCGGCGGCGCGCTTTGCGCGATGTATCAACAGCTTCTATAATCGGCGACAAGCCTTTATCGAGATAGATAAAATCCGCCGCCGCTTGGCTGACATCCGCCGCGGTTCCTGGCGACAACGATACATGAGCATGAGCCAGACAAGGCGCATCGTTTAATCCGTCCCCCACCATGGCGGCTTTAACGCCCTTGTCATGGAGCTCGCGCAGGCGCGTGGCTTTTTCTTGGGGAGAAACTTGGGCGCGATAAGCCGTAAGGCCAAGGCGTTTTGCAGCGGACGCAACCGCTTGATCCCGATCGCCCGATAAAAGCTCAGCAGGCAAACCACGATGCTCTAATGCTTTAATAACTGTTTGCGCATCGTCAAACGGCACATCTTCAAATTGAAAACGCACTGGCGCGCCCTCACCCAGGCGGAACCAGCATTCCAATGAGGCGTCATTTGACGTTGGTGCGCCGACCCATTCCGCCGCACCCAAACGAACACGCTGACCATCGAGCGTTCCTTCAACACCAAGGCCGGGAAACTCAACAGCGTCTTCAATCGCCGCGCCAGGCCCCGCAGTCTCAACAATTGAGCGCGACAAAGGATGACGAGAAATACGCGCTAACGCTGCAGCATTTTGTAAGTCATCGCAGCCAATCTCGCCGTCATTAATAAGGACTGGCTTGCCCAAAGTTAAAGTTCCTGTCTTGTCAAAAACAATCGCATCAGCGCAAGCAAGACGTTCCAACGCATCGCCTGACTTTACCAGTATCCCGCGTTTAAACAGTCGCCCGGTCGCAACAACCTGAACCGCCGGGGCCGCTAGCCCTAGGGCGCAAGGACACGTAATAATCAGCACCGCAACGGCATTCATCAATGCCACGCGAACACCGGCATCAAAAAACAGCCATCCTAAAAATGTGACGAAAGCCAGGGTGTGGACAATCGGCACATAGGCCCGCGCCGCTTGGTCCGCAAGGCGAATATAACGACCGCGCGTTTGCTCCCCCGCTTCAATTAATCTCGCCAAATCAGCGATTAGGGAGTTATCAACCGTCGCCGTCGCACGCATAACCAATCGATCAGAAATATTGATTACTCCTGCATAGACAGGATCATCGAGACTTAATTTCTCCGGCGTACTCTCCCCGCTCACAAGTGAAAGATCCACATGGGAGGCGCCTTTGACAATAACACCGTCCACAGGCGCACGATCACCCGGCGCTAACAGAATCTGATCACCGATAGCAATATCACGCGCAGTAACAGCGCTGATCTCTCCTTGTTCATTGATGCGCTGGGCCGTCGTCGTTTGCATCGCCAACAGATCACGCGCCGCCGCGCGAGCGCGCCACCGTAATCGATGATCAAGATAGCGTCCGATCAACAGGAAAAAGAGCAGCATAACCGCCGCATCAAAATATGTATGGGCGCCGCCAACAAAAAATTCATAAACACTCATTGAAAGCGCAAGAATGACCGCTAAGGAGATCGGCACATCCATATTCGCAGTTCTGTTTTTGAGCGCATTCCAAGCGGAAGAAAAAAACGGTCTTCCTGCATATATCGCAGCAGGAATGGCAATCAACGCCGACGCCCAATGCATCAATCCGCGCACCCCCTCGCCCATTTCCGCACCGCCAGCCCAAACGGAAACAGAAAGCAGCATGACATTCGCCATCGCAAAACCAGCGACCCCAAGCGCATGAAGCAGCTTTCGCCCCTCCGCATCATGATCGCTTTCCATGGCTTGCGGATCAAATGGCGCGGCGCGATATCCCAGTCTATGCAGTTTTTGCGTAATAAGCCGCGGCGCCCATGGCGGCGCGTCAGTACGCCAAGCCAGGGATAAACGCCCCGTTGAAAGATTAAGACGCGCCCGCGTCATGCCCTCAAACGCCATCATCGCTTTTTCGATTTTCGCGATACACCCAGCGCATTTCGCACCATACACCGCAAGTTCCAGCGTGCACACGCCATCTTGCCGCCGAATAAACGGGGCCGGATCAATCGCGATGTCTTTATCAGCGTCGCTTGCGACCCCTGCGGGCGCTAACCCGCTAGGGCAACCGAGTGGCGAGGATTGTCCAGCAACTATCCCATCAGCTTCCATTTTTTACCCAATCGGACAAAATTAGCCTATTGGAGAATATAAACTCATCATTGCGGGCATTAACAGCCTTACCATCTAATTCCCACAATCCGGGCCTAACAGTCGCAGTTGCGAGATAACGCCCATTACCAATCGATGTAAACTCTATCGTTTGATCTGAAGCAGCGGTTGCCGGTCGTGACAAGACGCCGTCCACCTTCAGATAAGACAGTTTCATATCGCCCTTACCGCTTATTGTAATTTTTAGCGTAAGCTCGTCCCCATCAAGTGACGCTTCATCAATTGTTGTTTTCCAACCAAGTGATGTTTGGGCCGCCCGCGCATCGAGACGATCATTATAATTTAATCCCTGCAGGTAAGATTTTTCTACTTTCTCGCCTGGATACGTCTTCATTGCGTAATTAATGAAAATAACATTTGCTGTTAAGATCATAAGAAAGAAACCAATTAATGTGAAAAGAACATGTCTGCCTGTTAAGCGAAATTCCGTTTCCATCATCGTCTCTCCGTTAAAAATACTGTTGCATTGTCTGCTTGCTCATTGCTTTGGATATCGCGCACAATAATCGACAATGGCATGGAAGGGGCGCGATCGGCGCCAACGGGTAAAGTCACCAGCAACCGCGTCGAACGCACATCATCGCCCATCACTTTGATGCGCAATTTGTTCGCTTCAACGCTCTGGCCAATCGCTTGCAGGGAAATGTTCTCAATACCTTTAAGGGAGACTAAAAATTCCCTCTCAATATTCGCTTTGTTCAAAATTTTCAGCGTATACGCATTACGGATCGAACCATCTGACAATTGCACGAAAGGCGGCGTGCGGTCACGAAGCACATTAACCTCAAGCGTTGCGCGCGTCGCCAAAGTCGCCAGCATAATGACCGAGACGATAGAAAATACAGCCGCATAGAATATAGTGCGTGATCGCAGGAGTTTTACCGTCTGCGTTTGTCCTTTAGAACGGCGCACCATATTTTTATCTGTATCATAGGCGATCAGCCCCAGGGGACGCTCAACCTTTTTCATAATGTCATTACAGGCATCAATGCAAAGCGCACAATTTATGCATTCCAACTGGGCGCCGTCGCGAATATCAATCCCCATCGGGCAAACAGCAACGCATGCTTTACAGTCGATACAATCGCCGCGCCCTTCCCAAGGATCGCCCTTTTTGTGGGCGCCGCGCTTTTCGCCCCTATCTTTTTTATAGGTGACCTGAAGCGTTTCTGCGTCCGTAAGCGCCGCCTGAATTCGCGGCCAAGGGCACATATATGTGCAAACCTGTTCGCGCATAGAGCCCGCCAACAAATAAGTCGTAAAGGTCAAAATACCCATAAACAAATAGGCGGAGCCCGGCGCATCGCCAGAGAAAATTTGCGGTAATATTGTCGGCGCATCGTGGAAATAAAACACCCATGCGCCGCCTGTCGCCGCCGCGATGGCGAGCCAGAGGCTATGCTTTAAAGTTTTTTTATAGATCTTATCAAATGACCAAGGCGCTTTGGCAAGCTTCATGCGTTGATTGCGGTCCCCTTCAATCAACCTTTCCGCCGCGATATAAAGATCTGTCCACACAGTTTGCGGACAAGCATAACCGCACCACACGCGCCCGAACAAAGCCGACGCGAGGAAAAGCCCAACCGCACCTAAGATTAACAACCCAGTTACGTAGTAAAGCTCATCCGGCCAAATCTCTATAAAGAAAAAATAAAATCGCCCGCCGGCAAAATCAACAAGCACCGCTTGATCAGGCTCACCAGCCCCGCGCGGCCAACGAACCCAAGGCAGCAAATAATAAACGCCCAATGTTGCAACTAGCAAAAACCATTTCAGTTTACGGAAGATGCCCGATACGCGTTTTGGATAGATCGGTTCGCGCTTTTTATATAGCTGGCGCATAGCGGGGCTATTAACGGGTTCAGCATCCACAACCGCAACGCCATCAGCCGCTTGGCCTTTACCGTCTCCTTGCGTCAGTCTGTGATCCATTTCGTTCATCACAAGGCAACATTGCTCCTTACTCGCCGCCGCCTAAAGAATGAACATAGACAGCAAGCGCCGTAATTTGTTCGTCTGAAAGACGGTCCGTCCAGTAAGGCATCACGCCAGCGCGACCATAATAAATCGTCTCGCGTATATCTTTTTTCTCACCGCCATAAAGCCAAATCGCATCTGTAAGGTTTGGCGCGCCCATGGCTTGCATCCCTGCGCCCTTTGCGCCGTGGCAACTCGCACATTGACTAGCAAATAGAGGTTCTGCGCGCTTCACCGCCGCCGGATCCGCGTCTCGGCCTGACAAGCTATAAGCATACTCAACGAGATCAGAGATTTGTTCGTTTTTAAATATGCCGCCCTCGCCATAAGCTTGCATCAAGTTGTTGCGTGTCTCAGGGTGCGCCGCGCGAATTCCGTGATGCAACGTCTTTTGGATATCTTTTAGCGTGCCGCCCCAAATCCATGCATCATCAACCAGTGACGGGTACCCCTTAAAGCCTTGCCCGCCAGCTCCATGGCATGTGGCGCAATTGTCGCCAAATAGCGATGCGCCAGCATTCATCGCAAATTGCAGCAATTGGGGGTCAGCCTCAACATCTTCAATAGAAGAGACACTCAATAATTGCTGCATTTGCAAGCTTCTTTTCTCGCCTAAAGCATCGATCGCCGCGGCGACATTCGCCCGCTCCGTATGCCCCCTTATGCCTGCCAGGTGCCCTGTTAGACCAGGCCAAGACGGCATCAGCACCCAATATACAACGGACCAGGCGACCGTAATCCAAAAAACGATCAACCACCAACGAGGCAGCGGATTGTTTAGCTCCTTAATCCCGTCCCATTCATGACCAGTGGTTTCAATCCCGGTCGGTTCATCAATTTCTTTATGCGCCATGGGACTCATCCTCATCTTTTAACGGAATGTTTTTTGCCTGATCAAACTGCTTTTGATTATTTGGGCTCAGCGCATAAAACAGAACCAAAATAAAAGCGAGCACGAACAGCAACAATCCCCACGTTTGAGCAATACTGGAAAGCGCTTCATACATAATCTTATTACCGATAATTTTCTTCAGCCTGATAGGTAGAAAAGTCGACCATTGACCCCAGCACCTGAAGATAAGCGATCATCGCGTCCATTTCAGAGATCTGCCGCGGATCGCCGTCAAAATCTCGTATCTGCGCCTTTGGGTAGCGCGCCACGAAATCATCATAAATGTCGGAGAAAGGGTCGACCTGGGCCTCAATATCAGCCTTTGCGTTTTCAATCATTTCATCCGTGTAGGGCACGCCAACAGCGCGGTTCGCTCTTAACCAATCGCCTGCCTGGCTATAGTCAAGCGCCCTTTCATCCAAAAACGCGTAAGGCGGCATAATAGATTCTGGCACAACGCTTCGTGGGTCAACAAGATGTTGTTGATGCCAGGCGTCCGAATACTTCCCGCCGACACGGGCCAAGTCAGGCCCCGAACGTTTTGAGCCCCACTGAAAGGGGTGGTCATACATGCTCTCAGCCGCGAGCGAGTAATGGCCGTAACGCTCAACCTCGTCCCGCAATGGCCGCACCATTTGAGAATGACAGGTATAGCACCCTTCGCGGATGTATATATTCCGCCCAGCAAGTTCCAAAGGGGAGTAAGGGCGAACGCCTTGCACCTTTTCTATGGTCGATTCCAGATAGAACAGCGGCGCGATTTCAACGATGCCGCCGATCGCGACGACGACCAAAATTGCAACTGTCAGCAAAAGGCTGCGTTTTTCTAGTACTTCATGACGGTTGAGCATATTGCCTCCTTACTCAGCCGGAACAGCGGCCATGGTTGGCCCTTGCGCTGCGTCTCGTTCATATTCTTGCGCGCGAATATCCCCTTTAGCGGTGCGCCATAAATTGTAAGCCATGATAAGCGCACCCACCAGGAACAACAAACCGCCCAGCATACGGATGATATAATAGGGGTGCATCGCCTCGACCGTTTCAACGAATGAAAACTCTAAGAACCCAAACTCGTTATAGGCGCGCCACATAAGCCCTTGCATGATGCCTGAGACCCACATGGAGGTGATGTATAAAAGGATCCCGATTGTTGAAATCCAAAAATGCCACTCAACAAGAACGCGAGAGTAAAGGTTTTCCCGCTTCCAAAGCCACGGCACAAGACAGTAAAGCGCACCGAAAGAAATATATCCAACCCAGCCAAGCGCCCCTGAATGAACGTGGCCGATTGTCCAATCTGTATAATGAGAAAGTGAGTTGACAGCGCGGATTGACATCAGCGGTCCTTCAAAGGTCGACATGCCGTAGAACGCAACGGAAACCACCATCATACGAAGGACAGGATCAGTGCGCAGCTTATCCCAAGCGCCAGAAAGGGTCATCAGCCCATTAATCATACCGCCCCAAGACGGCATCCAGAGCATGATTGAAAATGTCATCCCCAATGTCTGGGCCCATTCAGGAAGCGCCGTATAATGCAGGTGATGCGGCCCCGCCCAGATATAGATAAAGATCAAAGACCAAAAATGCACGATTGACAAACGATAGGAATATACCGGCCGGTCAGCCTGTTTGGGAATAAAGTAATACATAATCGCGAGAAAGCCAGCGGTTAGGAAAAAGCCAACCGCGTTATGGCCGTACCACCACTGGGTCAGCGCATCTTGAACACCGGCAAACAGACTATAACTTTTTGATCCCGTAATAGAGACAGGCACCGCCAAATTATTGACGATATGAAGCATCGCGATCGTTACGATAAAGGCGAGATAAAACCAGTTCGCAACATAAATATGGGGCTCTTTGCGTTTTAAGAGCGTACCAAGGAAAACCAGCAAATAAGCAACCCAAACGATAGTCAGCCATAAATCCGCATACCACTCAGGCTCAGCATATTCTTTTGACTGAGTAATCCCCATCAAATAGCCAGTCGCAGCGATGACGATAAATAAATTATAGCCCCAAAAGACGAACCAAGGGGTCAGCCCGCCCCAAAGGCGCGCCCGAGAGGTCCGCTGAACGACATAAAACGATGTCGCGATCAACACATTGCCGCCAAATGCAAAAATCACAGCAGATGTATGGAGAGGCCGTAACCGCCCAAAGCTCGTCCAGGGTAAACCTTCAAAATATAATAGGTTTGGAAAGGCTAGCTGCCCCGCGATAATGACGCCAACTAAGAACCCGGCGATCCCCCAAAAAACTGAGGCGAAAACGCCAGCCTTAACGACACCCATCTCATAGGCGTTGCGATCCGCAACAACCCCCGATGACAAATGCGAGATGAGCGCAAATCCGCCTACGACGCTTGCGGTCAAAAACATCATCGCATGAACGCTCATTAATGGATCAACCGTGCGCGCCGCAGTGAATAGCGACCATATCGCTACAAATAATAGCGCGACGGAAACAAACATTACATCACCGCCAGTATCAGACGCCCCAGGCGCGCGCATTCCCTTTTCAAGCATATCAACAGTCCTAGTTTGTAGTACTGTTAGCTTTGCGCTCAATCACAGTCTGGCGCCTTGACCTGGATCAAAACTATTGACGTAAAGGGCCCTATTGTCGATGTGTCGCAGCACTATGAACAGGCCCGGATACCGATGCGCCGCTTACCTACAAAAATACAGCTTGGTTGTTGGGCTGGGCTTTTTGCTTTTGCAGCCAGTTTATTCCCGGCCCTGCACAGCACAGCGCCAGGCGGCGCAGCAACACTGCAAATTCCATTCTGTGCGCCAGGTAATACGCCAAGCTATATCACGATTAATATCGACCAAGGTGCGGCGAGCAATCGTGGGGGACCTAATCAAGGCCCAGAACCAGGGCAAGACCAATCCGCCTGTCATGGGCCATGCGTTTGCAATCGCAAAAAGACGGACAAAGCGAGCACGATAAAACGCGCCTAGCTTAAAAAGCCTCGCCGTCCGCTAAAACAAGGCTATCGCGCGATAACTCGCGAATAACGCCCTTCTTTTTAAGGGCCGTCAGGGTGCGACTTAGCGTTTCCAAACGAATGCCTAAGTAATCCGCAATATCTTGCCGCGACATTGGTAATGGAGTTACAGCGGAAACACCTTGCGCTATGCCGCCAGCCGTTGATTGAGCGAGCATCGCCAAAAAGCTTTCAACACGCTCTTCAGCATTCTTCTTACCGAGTAAGACGATATGATCCTGGGCCTTGTGGTATTCCGTTTGCCCACGCGCGATCAGACGATCTTTAACATCAGGGCAATCTTCGGCAATCGTCTCTAAAAATTTATGAGGAAAGTGACAGACCAAACTATCTTCCAACGCTTCTGCGGTATAAGCGCTTTCTTCGGTTGGCCGCACGCCGATAAAATCACCCGGGAATATAAAGCCCGTGATTTGCCTGCGCCCATCTTCTAAGTGCTTAGAAAGCCGAAAGCTGCCCTGAATAAGGACATAAAGGCTGTCATTCGGTTCACCCTCTTCCATAAGAGTGCGCCCTTTTGTAACCGTCCGCCGCGCCATTGTTTTTTCAACTTGCGCTAATTCTCTTGGGCCCAAATCAGCACAGATAGACCGCTCGCGGACCCCACATAGATCGCAAGAGCTTGGCCTGGTCGGCGCTTGGCACTTTTCTGTTGCGGACGCAAATCTCGCCATAAGATAAAAATTCCCAGCCTCTGATTTGCCTATCGCACAATAATAGAACAGTCGATAGCGACTTGCCAGGGATCATATCTTAGATTTTGCGTGCGTTACTGCTTAAACTGCCGCGGCATATTCAGCCTGATGCTGCATATATGGGTCAATAGCCATCGCAACAACCCGGGCCAGGTGATGGGCGCCGGGTGCTATCGCGACGATATCGCCGCGCCAGCTGATGACCCCATCCGCCTCCAGCGCCTCCAGGGCCGAACAAATACGCACCGCGTCTTCCGGCGCTGCGCCGCGCAAAACCATGCTTACATTTGTTTCCATCTTACAAAGCAGATCGCCAATCGCTTCAGCGATTACATTTTCTCGCTTTGTGCGATGAAGTCCACTCACAATCGGCATTGCGCCAGAATGGACCCTTTTTATGTATTCGCCGACATTCTTTTCGTTTTGAGCGTATAAACCATCTATATAGCTGATGGCGGAGGCGCCAAAACCAATCAAGGCGGATGCCGCGTCATCGGTAAACCCTTGGAAATTCCGTTTTAGCCGCCCCTCAATAGACGCCTTTACAAGACTGTTGTCAGGCTTAGCATAATGATCAAAACCAACACGCGCATATCCAGCCTTCACCAACTGGTCATCGGCTAGCGCCGCCAATTCACACCGCAAACCATTATCAGGCAAATTCGCCGGATCGATCATTTTTTGTCTTGAGATAACATGAGGCAAATGCGCATACCCGAAAACGGAAACCCGGTCCGGCGCCAGACAGATCACCTTTTCTAAAGTTTGCGCAAAACTTTTTACCGTCTGACGCGGCAAGCCATAAAGAATATCAAAAGACAGATCCTGAACGCCTGCTGCTCGAATATCGCTTACACAAGCCTCAATGAGTTCAAAACTTTGTAAGCGATTGATAGCATTCTGAACCAAAGGATCAAAATCTTGAATGCCAAGGCTAAACCGCCCAAACCCAAGAGAAACAATTTGATCAATATCATCCTCGCGCAATATTCTTGGATCAAGCTCAATCGATAGCTGGGCGCCATCGGTCAACCCAATTTCTCGCTCAATTGCTGACAATATATCGTTTAGATCAGTAACAAGAAGGTAATTTGGCGTGCCCCCGCCAAAATGAACAGCCGAGGGCTTGCCCCTGCCATTTAGCCTTTGGCCATATTGGGCAATTTCTTGCGTCAGCGCGTCCACATATTCGCGCGCACGACCATAGTAATTCTCAACGCGCATATTACACCCGCAATACCAGCAAAGTTGGCGACAGAACGGCACATGCACATAAAGCGAGAAAAGATCATAAAGATCGATATCATCCAGCTTTTTATTAACATCACCGACCGTTACGGATGCATCAAAATGTGAAGCAGACGGATAACTTGTATACCGCGGCGCGCTTTCGCCAATATATTTTCGCCAGGCTGATTTCATGAGCTTACAATAGGCTTAGACGAATGAACGCTTTGTGACATAGATCAAGTCAGATTTTTTGACGCGCCATTTTTTATTTAAATTCTCCCATTTTTTTCGCCTTACGTGATCTGGATCAAGTTTTAAGCGCCTTCATTCACCATATCTCAATCATCACGCTCTATCCGTAGGGGAATAAAGATGGTCAAAAAATTACTTACCACCGCCGCACTAGCGACATGTTTCATCCAGCCCGCAATGGCGGACCAGGGCGACTGGCTCGTCCGGTTACGCGGCATTGTTGTTGCGCCCACAGAGAATAGTTCAGATGTTTTGCCTGGCTTTCCAGGCGGATCTGTTGGGGTGGAAAATGCAATTGTCCCAGAATTAGATTTTACATATTTCATCACCAATAACATTGGCGCTGAACTGATCCTTGCAACCAGCCCGCACGATTTGGTTGGTGAGGGAACTTTAGCGGGCCTCGGCGAAATCGCCGATGTTATGGCGCTGCCCCCGACGCTTACGCTGCAATATCACTTCAATCCTGGCGGCACAGTGCGCCCTTATGCTGGCGTCGGCATTAATTACACGATCTTCTACAGCGAAGACGCGTCTGACGCGCTTGTCAACGCCGTCGGCCCAACGTCAATTGAACTTGATGACACCGTCGGCGTCGCCTTTCAACTTGGCGTTGACTATGATCTAAATGAACGCTGGTTTCTTAATGCCGACATCAAGTATATTCAAATTGACACAACGGCGACGCTAAATTCTGGCGGAACGATTAACACGGTTGACGTCGACCTTGATCCGATTGTCGCTGGCGTTGGGATTGGGTATCGCTTTTAACAAAGGGCTTGACCTCATGAAAAATGCATATGCCGCAGTTCTATTAAGTTCAGTTCTAGTTGTATCCGCCTGTAATAATGAGCAGGCCGATGGCGCCGCCCAAACGGTCAATCAAGTACAACGCGTTGGCGACGCCGCCAATGGGCGGCAATTATTTGCTGAAAAGGGCTGTGTCATTTGCCATGCGGTGAACGGGGTTGGCGGGAAAGCAGCGCCAGCCCTGGACGCCCAGACAGCGCTCGACATTCCTGACCCTGTCGGCTTTGCCGCTCGCATGTGGGTGGGGGCGCCGGCAATGATCGAACTGCAAGGGCTAGAACTTGGGTATTCCATCTACCTTCAACCCCAAGAAATTGTCGACCTCGCCACATTCGCAGCAGACGCATCAGAACAAAAAAATCTTAAACTAACAGACCTAGACAAAGGGCTTGTCAATTCATTCCTTGACGAACAATTTTGGGAAGTGGAAGACTGGCAAGACTTTCTTGAAAATGGCCAAGAAGGCGCGGGCGCACCACCCGAAAAGACTGAGTGAACAGGCATTATCACGCAAGCCGCCTGTTAAAAATCGCCCCTAAACAGTTTAGACTTCTTCTGTAAAATGCCGCCAAAATCGATGCCCAAGCGCATCATATTCCATCATTTTACGGACCATTTTTTCAAACAATGCGCGATCCACCATACCCTCTGGCAATAGTGGATCAAGATTTATGGTGCGAATAACAGACTGGCCGACCAATAGTGTTTCGCGCGCCGCTTCAGACAAAGTCATACTCTCAACCGCCCTCTCGCTTTGTTCCATCGCCGCAATCGCCGCGTCATAGGTTTTTTCAAGATCCGCACGCGCCCAAAGGCTCTCCCAATTTACTGGGGCGATATGCGCATTCGCATTAATCAGAACGGCATTTTCTTCTAAGCCCAATCTAAAAAGGGCCTCACTAATATCTGGCAAATTCTGCACTAAGTTGCCCGGCCTTACCCACAAGCCCCCAACACTTTGTGCAAAGCCAAATAAACGCAAAGCTTGCTCACGCGCGCGTAATCTTTTTTTATCCGTACGGCCCAGTTGAGCCGTGTGAACCGCAAGCCACCCCCCATCCCAAGGCCGTGTCTTTTCAAGAGCGTATCGCCATGCTTGCGTTGCATCACTAAAGGCTTGCGCCTTGGGGCCGATCTTATAGACCCCCCTGTCCGGACTTTCCATTAGCCCATCTTTGGTTAAGCGAGTGACAGCCATGCGCATGGCGGCTGCATCAATATCGAATAACGCGGCGCCTGCGATAAGATTTCCAACTGGCAAACTTGCGCCTTTGCGCGCCGCTAAAAGTGATAACGCCAAATTGCGCGCCGTGAGCTCCTTTGCGGAGATTAATTTGAAATAAAACATTTATTGACACTTAGTGTGGTTGTTTGTTATATTTTGCTAAATTATAAGCATAGAAGAATTCCATGCCCCAACAAGCCATTGTTTCCAAACCAATTTTGTCGGATGTACTTTCTAAAGAAGAATTACGCGCCTTAAGCCAGACATCCAACATGAAGGCGGCATTGATTTTGACTTGTAATTGGCTGCTTATGGCGTTCGCCTTTGCAATCGCCATTATATGGCCAAATCCTGTGACAATTCTGCTTGGGGTCATTCTTCTCGCGGGGCGGCAACTAAGTCTTTCTGTATTAATGCATGACTGCGCCCATCACGCATTTTTCACTGAAAAGAAAGTCGATGACTTTGTCGGGCGTTGGCTGACTGGCGGCCCCATGAACATCTGTGTTTTTGCTTACCGTGACTATCATTTACGCCACCATCAACATGGCGGCACCGCGCTTGATCCTGACCGGATTATGACGGACCAATACCCAGTAAGCCGCGCAAGCATAAAGCGGAAATTCAAGCGCGACCTTACAGGCCAAACCGGCTTCCGTGACACAGTCGTTAAATTTAAAAATTTCCAGTTTAAGCAAAGCAGCCCCTGGCTTGTCTTCCATCTGTCGCTTATCGCTGGCTTGTTGATCGTTGGCGCGCCATGGGCGTATTTAATGTGGTGGGCCGCGGAAATTTTTGTTTATCCAGCCCTCATGCGGCTACGCCAAATCGGGGAACACGGGGTCGCACAAAACCGCGATAGCCTTGATGCACGCGACAATACAAACACCACAATCGCAACTTGGTGGGAACGGCTTTTGATCACTCCAAACAATGTTAATTTCCACACAGAGCACCATTATTTTGCCGCCGTTCCAAGCTATAACCTGCCCAAGCTACATCGGATTTTATCGTCACGCGGGTTTTACAAGGGCTTTGATTGTGTAACACCAGACTTCAAGGGTGTTCTAAGAAAAGCTGTTCGCCCCTGACTGAGGGTTAAGCACCCTAGCGATCCCCAAGCCATTTTATCGAACAAACCTTCGCCAATGGCGCTTATTTGAGCGTAAAAAGCGAACAATTAAGCGATTTGATATCCAGGCCAAGTTGCGGCATAACTGCCCAAAACAAGCATAAAACCAAAAAAAGCTATAATGCATCAGTTCCATCGAGGACCAATATGACATCCGCAGCTATTATCGACGGAAAAGCGATCGCTGAAACTATCGCACATGAAGTTGCACAAGATTGTAATGCGTTCATTGGCGAAACGGGCGTTAAGCCGGGGCTTGCCGTTATTTTAGTTGGCGAGGACCCAGCAAGCGCCGTTTATGTCCGCAATAAGAACAAACGCGCGTCCAGCCTGGGTTTTCAATCCACACAGCACACACTTTCAGCTGAAACAACGCAGTCTGAGCTTGCGAGCTTAATTGATCAGCTAAACCAAGACAGTCAAGTGCATGGTATATTGCTCCAATTGCCGTTACCTCAGCACTTAAACGCCGCTGCTTTGCTTGAGCGCATTTCGCCAGAAAAAGACGTAGACGGATTTCACCCCATTAATGTTGGCCGACTAGGCACGGGCGATATGGCGCACGCGCTCGTTCCTTGCACACCAGCCGGATGCCTTGAACTTGCCAAACGCACCCGAAAAGCGCCGCTTGAAGGGCTTGAAGTTGTTGTTGTTGGGCGCTCAAACATTGTTGGCAAACCTGCTGCTCAGCTGTTCTTAGCCCAAAACTGCACCGTCACCATCGCCCACAGCAAAACCCAAAACATCGAGACGACAGCGCGTCGCGCAGATATTTTGATCGCCGCCGCGGGCCGCCCGGAAATGATCACCGCCGATTGGGTAAAACCTGGCGCCATGGTCCTTGATGTTGGGATTAACCGGGTTGAACGCGGCGGTAAATCACGCCTTGTCGGTGACGTCGCGTTTGACGAAGTTTCCAATGTCGCTGGCGCCATTACGCCTGTCCCCGGCGGTGTCGGCCCCATGACAATCACAATGCTGATGAAAAACACTTTAACGGCGGCGAAACGTTTAACCGCGTCTCAAGGCTAACACCCAATTCGCCTCTAATAATTGCCAAGCTTCGTTGAATCCGAGCCTTAGGGCGCGAAGCTTTACATCAAAACATGACATCAAAACATGGACCTTGCTGTCGCATTCGCAATGGAGCAATCCTTTGCTAAAATGGCTTCTCAGTTCACTTAAGTCATTGTAATTGTGAGAGCTTCCCATATGGATACGCAAACGCTAGAGCCCGCAAGTCCAGCGAATGAGGATCGTTCGAATTTCGACGCCCAATTATCCGGCGCCATTAAAAGCGCTGGGGGCTGGCTCGCCAAATCCCAAAAAACCGATGGCTATTGGGTTGGCCGCCTTGAATCCAATGTCTGCATGGAGGCGGAATGGATTTTGGCGCTTTGGTTTGTCGGATTGGAAGATCACCCGCTGCGCGAACGCTTGGCCAAGGCCCTATTGCGCGAACAGCGCGCGGATGGCTCATGGGAAATCTACAAAGACGCCCCCGCAGGCGACATCAATACAACGGTTGAGGCTTATGCGGCGCTGCGTTCCGTCGGGTTTGATAAGGATGAGCCCGCCCTCGCAAAAGCGCGCGAATGGATTTTCCAAAAGGGGGGCTTAAGAAATATCCGTGTCTTTACACGTTATTGGCTCGCACTCATTGGGGAGTGGCCCTGGGAAAGCACGCCGAACGTTCCTCCTGAAGTTATCTTTTTCCCGAACTGGTTCCCATTTTCAATCTACAATTTTGCTCAATGGGCCCGCGCGACCCTTATGCCCATTGCGGTCCTAAGCGCTCGACGTCCGATGCGCGCTTTACCTCTTGAAAGCCGTCTTAACGAATTATTCCCGAATGGCCGCGCGGCCTTTGACTACAAGCTACCCAAGAAGTTTAACGCTGATATATATGACGACTTTTTCTTAACTGCTGATCGGGTCTTACACACCCTGCAGTCAGCAGGCCTTACCCCTGGACGCAAGGGCGCTGTTAAACGATCTCTTGAATGGATTATTCAGCACCAAGATGCTGACGGCGTGTGGGGCGGAATTCAACCCCCGTGGATCTATAGCTTAATGGCGCTGTACAATGAAGGTTACGCCCATGACCACCCGGTCGTCGCCAAAGCGCTCGCCGCCCTTGATGACCCACGTTGGCGCGTTGATGTTGAAGACGCCACATTCATCCAAGCATCGACCTCACCGGTTTGGGACACGGTCCTTGCGTTGCTCGCTTTTGAAGATTCAAATGAAAGGCATGAATATCCTTCACAAATCGATACGGCAGTCCAATGGGTCTTAGACCAACAGGTAAAACGCCCCGGCGATTGGCAGGAAAAAGTTCCTCATGTTGCGCCAGGCGGATGGGCATTTGAATACAAAAACTATTTCTATCCCGATACAGATGATACTGCGGTTGCGCTAATCGCCCTTTCACCCTTTAAAGATGATCCCAAATGGCGTGCAAAAGGCATCAATGACGCAATCAAGCTTGGCGTCGACTGGCTGTTTGGCATGCAGAGCAGTTGCGGAGGATGGGGCGCTTTCGACAAGGACAATAACAAAGCCTTGACGACGAAAATACCCTTTTGCGACTTTGGCGAAGCACTCGACCCGCCATCAGTTGATGTCACCGCCCATATTGTCGAAGCGTTCGGCAAGCTCGGCTTTCAAAAAGACCACCCAAATATCAAGCACGCGCTTGATTATCTAAAAGCCGAGCAAGAAGAAAATGGCTCATGGTTCGGCCGTTGGGGCGTCAACTATATTTACGGCGTCGGCTCAGTCCTGCCAGCGCTTGAGGCGATCGGCGAGGATATGAGCCAGGAATGGATCACCCGCGCGGGCGACTGGCTTTTATCTAAGCAACAGTCCGATGGCGGCTGGGGTGAAAGCTGCGCCTCCTATATGGATCCTGATATGGCCGGACGCGGCAAGACAACCGCCTCCCAAACCGCTTGGGCTTTAATGGGGCTGTGCGCCCTAGAGCGCAAAAGCGATAAAGACGCGATTGAAAAAGGTCTTACTTTTTTGATGGAACGTCAAAAAGAAGGCTCTTGGGACGAACCGGAATATACTGGTACAGGCTTTCCTGGTTATGGTGTTGGCGCAACCATCAAACTGACAGACCCCGCACTGAAAGAGCAACTAAAACAAGGCGCAGAGTTAAGCCGCGCCTTTATGATCAACTATAATCTTTACCGGCACTATTTTCCGTTGATGGCTATGGGCCGCGCCCGCAAAGCGCTCGCGCATTTTTAGTCAAGTCATTGACCTCCACCGAAGGTGGGGGTTTATGATAGAATAAAAAAGGCCCCACGAAAACTCGTGGGGCCCAATATTTTTTTGGCAAAACCTGATCAGTGGTTAGAACCGACCAGTCAAGCTGACCTTCACGTTCCGTCCTGGAAGCGGCGCAAGGTCTTTAATGAAAGATGTGTGCAAACGCACTTCTTCATTCGTGAGGTTATCACCAACAACGCGAAGCGTAATCGCTTCATTATTGAACGGCCGGAAAGCGACAAGCGCGTTTAAGACCGTGTAGCCATCTGTGGCCAGCTCAAACTCGGTCACATCATCTTGTTCAGACGCAAATTCAAGCTCAACACGCGCATCAATCTGATCCGAACGCGCCTCAATTCCGACAAGTCCAGACAATGGCGGAATACGAGGAAGATTGTCGTTCCCAGAAGCATCCGTTGTCGCCCGAACATAATCAAGAGACGCATCGCCGTGGATGTCAAAAAGACCGACACGGGTAAGCTCGCCCTCCGCTTGAATTTCAAAACCGCGGAAAGCAGCATCTTCAGCAACGAATTGGAAGACCGGCAATTCATCTTCCTCTTCGCCAGTCGGCGTCTCATAAATAAAATCTTTATAAGATGTATAATAGCCGCTGATAGAAAGAGACATCTGGTTGACACGTACACGCGCCGTCGCCTCAACGCCGCGCGCAACCTCTTCATCTAAATTCTGGTCGCCAATTTCAAACGCGTTAGTGGCAAGGTGCGGCCCGTTTGAGAACAGCTCCTCAGATGATGGCGCCCGTTCAGTACGGTAACCATTCAAACCAACAAACAGAATGTCGTTTACTTTCCAGACAGCGCCAGCTGAGACAGAAAAACTGTCAAAGCTACGTTCAAAACCTGGGGCGGCGAAATTGCCTTCTGTTTCCTCAAAAGCAGGCTCAACGACTTCAAAGTCGGTGTGCTCATAACGGGCGCCTAACTCTAAACGCCATGGACCGCTCTCATACTGTTCCAAAGCGAACAAACCATATTGGAACATTTCGGTTGGCGGAACGAAAGCTTCTTCCCCGATGGCGGAAAAATCACGGCTTCGGAAGTGAAAGCCAACAGCGCCATCAATGTCGCCGCCAAAAGCGTTATAGGTCTTGTTGACGAGCTCAAAACGGCCTTCAAATCCTTCGTTTGAAAATACTGTGCCTTGCTCCCCATTCGGCTCAAACTCGATATGTTCATAGTCGGCATAGCCAAAACGAACCTTCACTTTTTGGAAGAGCGCAAAATCACCGTCAACTTCCCCGACGAGGTCGAAACGACGCTGTTTCAGATCAAGGGTGACGCCGCCTTCTTCCTCTTCTTCTTCGTGATCTTCGTCCCCGTGGTCTTCGTCTTCGCCCTCTTCATCCTCGTGCTCATGGTGGCCATGACCGCCAGGCAAGCCGTAATTGCTATCCATCAAAGTGCCAGAGACGCCGAAGAAGCCATTTTCAAAGATCCAAGAAAGACCAGCAGAACCGCCATAAGTTTCAAGGCGTGAATTTTCTAGAACGCCAAAGGCTTCCGCCTCTTCCTCGTGCTCTTCTTCATCCTCGTGCTCGTCCTCGTCTTCATGCTCTTCGGCCTCTTCCGCTGCACGGAAAGCTGCGGACTCAGCAAATCCTGGGATCTCATAATCGCTTGCTTCGCGGTAGAAACCGTCGGCATGCAAAACGAGTTTACCTTTGCTGAATTCACCAAGCGTAATGTCTGTGCCGCCAGCCGATTCAAATCCATTATCTACGGTTGAACCGCCAACGCGAAGGGCGCCGTCGAAACCATCTTCCGGCGCTTCACGCGGAATAGTGCCGGTAAATACGTTAACGACACCGCCTGCCGCAGAAGAACCGTAAAGTAGTGTGCCTGCACCGCGGACAATCTCGATGCGCTCTGCTGTCGCTGGCGAAACCGCAACCGCGTGGTCTGGGCTAGAGGCGGAAACGTCGATCGATCCGATGCCATCTTGCAAGACCCGAATACGACCGCCCCCAAGGCCGCGAATAACTGGGCGGCTTGCGCCAGCGCCAAAGAAGGATGATGAAACGCCAGGCTGACGACGCAGAATTTCGCCGATTGTATTCTCAAGCCGATTCTGCAGCTCTTCACCCGAAACAACAGACGTATTCACGATTGTTTCGCCAACCGAACGCTCAATCGGCGAGGCCGTAATAACAATTCTATCAAACGCTGGATCATTAAACTTTTCCCCATCATCAGCCAGCGCCGAAAAGACAGGATTTGCAGCGCCCAATGCCAAAGCTGCGGCGCTAAATTTCAATTGGTTCTTCAAAAACATTTGGGTTGCTCCTTGCTAACACCCATGCGCCGTAAAAGGCGCGCATCCACAAAACTTGTTAGCCGACAACCTTTTCGTGAAGACTTGCCGACCGCCTAATCTCAAACTCAAAAAAATGTGTGATTAAAGAACAGGCGGCGCGCGGGAATGTTGGCTGAGGGCGCGATGTCCTGAAACATGCGCAACGACACGCGCTGAAAGCGCAGCATGCTCAGCATTTAGGGATGTCTCAAAGGAAATTGAGGTATGAGCCTCATCGTCAAGGCGATCACCGAGTAAACAAACCGAACATTCAGCAGCCGTGTGGCTTGGCCCATCATGTTCGTCAAGACCATGATGATCGTAAAGAGCCGTCAGCTCAGATAGATCGACGATAGTGTGATGATGATGATCGTCACCTTCATGGGTATGGGCGGCGATGAGAAGCTGAGCCCCAACAAAGCTTAAGATAAGCGCCCAACACCGAAGCGGTGTTAGTGACCTTATAGCCTGGCGATACAAGCCATGCTTTCTCATCCTATTTGCCCCACACGATGCGCTTTTGCGCGATACCCTAAAAGTGATTTAGTCACATATCATAAGGTAAACGCTCATTGCAACTGAGGCTTAAGGGCGATGACAGTGAAAAACCAGAACATGTTCTAACTGTGCACCAGAAGACATAACATAGGGCGCCAATCATGACCGCCACCGATGTTGGCGGTTTTTTGAATAAAGAAAAAAGGCGCGATCAAACCGATCGCGCCTAAGTTTCCTTGTCAAAAAGTGTCGCTTAAAGCCAATTAGCCTTTTGCGAATTCTGGGTAAGCCTCAAGCCCAAGCTCAGCCTTGTCAAGGCCAAGCCGCTCATCAGCTTCACTGGCGCGCACGCCAATTGTGTATTTCAAGATCGTCCAGAGTAAGAAGCTGGCAGTGAACGCGAATACGCCAACCATCACAACGCCGACAAGCTGACCCAAGAAGGTTGGGCCTTGCTCTGTCCATGGGACGATCAACGTGCCCCAGATGCCGCAGAACAAGTGCGCTGGAATTGCGCCAACCACGTCATCAATTTTCAGCTTATCTAATAGCGGAATTGAGACTGTTACGATCACGCCGCCAACAGCGCCAATCAAAACAGCTTGCCAGATCGCGGGCTCCAAAGGTTGCGCCGTAATTGAAACAAGACCGCCGATAGCGCCGTTCAATACGATGGTAAGGTCAACCTTGCCATAGACGAAACGCGTCATGATCAGCGCCGCAACAACACCGCCGCAAGCGGCCATGTTTGTGTTCACAATGATCTTAGCAACTGAGAACGCATCTTCAATTGTGCCAAGCGCAAGCTGTGACCCGCCATTAAAGCCGAACCAACCGAGCCACAAAATAAATGTGCCAAGGGTTGCAAGAGGAAGTGAAGAACCGGGGATTGGCGTAACTTTGCCCCCGTCAAAACGGCCAGAACGCGCGCCCAAAACGATCGCGCCAGCAAGCGCCGCCCATCCGCCAGTCGAGTGCACCAAGGTGGAGCCAGCAAAGTCGGCAAAAGACCATTTCGCGTCAAGGTATCCGCCGCCCCATTCCCAAGAAGCAACGATTGGGTAGATCAAGCCGGTCAAAACCGCAACGAAGATCAAAAATGGGAATAGCTTAATACGCTCAGCCAAGGTTCCAGAAACGATTGACGCCGCGGTTGCAACGAAGACCATTTGGAAGAACCAATCAGCGTAAGCCCCATAACCAAGACCAATAGGATCACTGTCATCACCGAGATAGCCAAAGCTAAGCGGCGCAATAAGCCCGCCCTCAGAAATGCCGTAAATCATATTATAGCCAAGAATCCACACGGCCAGGCCAGCAACGGAGTAAAGAGCAATATTCTTTAAGCAGATTGTTGCCGCATTTTTCGCGCGAACAAGCCCCGCCTCAAGCATACAAAAACCAGCAGCCATAAACATGACCACCATGCCGCTTATTAAAAACAGCAATGTATTAAAGATGACAGCGGACGAATCAGACGCCGCCGCGATTTCTTGCGCCCCTACGCCAAGCGGCGCAAAGACGCTGGACATGGCCAGTGCGGCCATTAGCGTTTTTATTTTCATTTGTGGCTACCTTAAAATTTAACGTTTATCGTTAAAGCGCATCTGCGCCAGTTTCCCCCGTACGCACACGCACGGTCTGTTCAACATCAAGAACAAAAACTTTTCCGTCCCCAATTTCACCGGTACGCGCCGCAGCGGTGATCACCGCCACCGCTTCGTCGACACGGTCGGCGGGAATAACCGTCTCTATCTTTAGCTTCGGCCGAAAATCGACATCATATTCAGCCCCGCGATAGATCTCTTTATGACCTTTTTGGCGGCCAAATCCGCGTACATCACTTACAGTTAGACCTTGTATGCCAAGGCCTGTTAAAGCATCGCGTACGTCGTCTAATTTTTGTGGTTTGATGATCGCCATGACAAGTTTCAACGGACTTCTCCAATTCTTTTAAACAGTTGGTTTTTCTTTGTAATCGAACGATTTTTCGTTCTGTCCTTCCGCGGTTTTCACGCACCGTCGGCAATAAATACCTGTCATGACACTAATCTGTCATACCACCACTGGCAAGGCGCATTGCCTTGCAAAAAGCAATATGACGCACTTAACCCTAAATCGTTTAGCATTTTATGCCAATAAACTGCGACATGATAGCATTATTCGTTGCTGATATACCACACATGTCGGTTTTGTGTCGCTGTGGGTCCATTTTTCTTTTGCATCGCAGCAGGCAGGCTCATAGCCTAAATTCAAGATTTCGGCGCGAGACCGGATCTTTAGTTTTATCTTTGTGCGTTACAGTTTGTATGCGCGCGCCTACTTCCTGGAGGGACTAACTATGAAAAAAATCGCATCTGCTTTAACAGCTCTTGCGCTCGCGGCGCCAGTCGCAACAACAGCTAGCGCTGATGAACTTTCTGTCAGCACAACAGTAGCCTTTGAATCTGCTTATATCTTCCGTGGTGTTCAGTTTGCGGAAACAAGCTTTCAGCCTGGTATCGACCTTGCCTATGGCAATTTCTATGGCGGCGTTTGGTTGAACTTGCCAGTTGGCGATGACGACTTAGTCGTAACACCTGGCGGTGAAGAGCTTGATTTCTTCGCTGGTTACTCATCTTCATTGTCTGAAACTGTTTCTTACGATGTTGGCGTAACTTTCTACACCTTCCCTGATGCAAGCAGCGGCCTGTTTGATATGTTCAGCGAAAGCGCTGGCACAGGCTCAAGCACAGTTGAACTCTTTGCTGGTCTTTCTTTTGACGCTCCTTTAGCGCCTGCCCTTTACGTTTACCGTGACTTCAACTTCAACACGGTAACAATCGAAGGTTCCGGTGGATATTCTTTCCCGCTTTCTGAGAGCACAAGCTTCGACGTTGCGGGCGCTGTTGGCTACGTAGTCGATGACGATGATGGCGGTGACTACCTATATGGCAGCATCAGCGCAGACGTTGCTTATGCAATCTCCGACGATTCAGCGATCACAGCTGGCGTTCGCTACGGCGGCAGCGACATTGACGGGGGTCAGTTCATCGACGATTCAATCGCTGGCACAACGAAATCATCTGGTTTCTGGTGGGGTGTCGGGTTTAGCTCAAGCTTTTAATTCGGGGCGTTTCGACGCATAACGGATAAAGTCGCTAGACCTACGGCTTATGACGTCCGACATGATATTATCATGTCGGACGTTTCTTTTTCGGATAGTATGACAAACAAACACAGCCCAAGACAGCGACGTAAACACGGATGAAAATATCCGTTTGGGCGAGTTTGATGTTGCGATTATTGGCGGCGGGCCCGCTGGCGGCCTTGCGGCGATAACGCTCGCGGCAAAGGGTTTTTCCTGCGCTTTAATAGACGCCGTGGCGCCAAAGACCACCACCGCAGATGGCTTTGACGGGCGCACCACCGCCCTTTCCTATGCCAATGGGCGGCTATTTAGAAGAATGGGTTTGTGGGACGCAATCGCCCACGCGGCCGAACCGATCAATGACATTCTTGTCACCGATGGCCAGGCTCGTGGCCGCTTTAAAGAGGGACATGTCTCCCCATTTAATCTGCATTTCGACAGCCGGGAGCTTGATGATGAGACGCCCCTTGGGTGGATCGTCGAAAACACGGCGCTGCGCCGCGCGCTCTATTCTGCAATCGAAAAAGACGAGCGCATCACGTTGATCGCCCCCGCGGCCCGCATCGCAACCAATTTCAACAAACCTTCCGCCGACATCATGCTGAACGATAACCGCTCATTGTCGGCAAAACTCGTCCTCGCCGCTGACGGCAAAAACTCCCCCTTACGCGAAGAGGTGGGGCTTAGAACCAATCGCTGGCGCTATGACCAACACGGGATTGTGGTCACCGTCGCCCATGAACGCCCCCACAAAGGCGTCGCACAGGAATTCTTTTTACCGAGCGGTCCGTTTGCAATCCTACCGTTTACGGAAAACCGCTCCTCTCTCGTTTGGACAGAAAAATCCAGCGCCGTCCCCGCCTATTTGGGCCTTAGCGATGAGGCGTTCCGCGCCGAGATTGAAAGCCGCTTCGGCCCCTATTTGGGTAAAGTCTCCCTTGCGGGGCCTCGCTTTTCATATCCGCTAACATTTCATATCGCACAGCGATTTATCGCCCCGCGCCTTGCGCTGATTGGCGACGCGGCCCGCACGATCCACCCAATCGCGGGGCAGGGATATAATCTTGGCGTTAAAGATATTGCAGCAATGGCTGATGTCTTAACCAACGCACGCGCGGTTGGCCTTGATATCGGTTCACTGACAGTCCTTGCAGATTATGAGCGTTGGCGCCATTTTGACAGCGCCATGCTCGCCTTTGGCACCGATGCGCTGAACCGTCTGTTCTCAAACGATATTGGGCCGCTAAGATTTGCGCGCTCATTCGGCATGGGGCTTGTTAATCGCATAACACCTTTACGGCACATGTTTATGAAACAAGCGGGCGCTGATCTAGGGCGACTGCCCAGCCTTTTACAAGCAGAAGAAACCAGCGCTTAAAATTTCATCCGCGCAGGATCATTTCCCCGCCGCGCGCTTCTACGCTTGGGACTTGTGATAAAAAGCTCATCCCCAATAGATTGATGCTCAATTGCTCGTCAGGCAAGATCATCGCTTCGACGCCGCGGATCGTGATGCCGCCAATTTCGATGACATCGACCTTAACCCGCGCAGCCTTGGTCTTGCCGTTCGCCGTCATCACCGGCGCTGTATAATCTTCAGGGCGTGTATAGATAAAGGCGCGGCGCGCATCAGATTCCCTTAACGCGACAAACGCTGCTCCAGTGTCGATCAAAAAATTCGTGGACTGTCTGTTGACATTCGCATGCGCCATAAATTGACGATGGTGATCCGCAGGAATACGAATTTCTCTACGCCAACCCGGGCGATAGCTTGCCTGTTCGCTAGCCGGTGAAAGCGCCGCAGCATGGGGGGCGCTCGCTTTTTCGCCAGCGCCCCCTTGCACAACACCCGTCGCCTCAATCGCCTTCACCCCTACGATAGCGCCTGCCATACACAACATCGCCAACGCTAATTGCCCACGCATACGGACCCCATCTCTTTCACGGGCAATGGCCGTGAACTCAAAACGCAACATCCCGGCCTCGCCGGGCCGTCATATGGGGGCGGAAGATACAAAGGCCCCTTTATGACAGTCTGGTAAGAATGCCGTAGCTATCTTAAGAAAGGACCTTGGATTTGGTTACAAACTACGCGTTTTTAGGTAACCTTACCAAATACTTAACGGGGAAAACTGAGACTTAATCAAGTCCCAAAACATCACGCATGTCATAAAGCTTGGGGCTTTTTCCATGAACCCACTGGGCTGCTGCCAGGGCGCCTTCCGCAAACAGGGTTCGGTCGATAGCGTTGTGGCTTAGGGTTATCACCTCCCGAGAGCCCGCAAAGTGCGCGGAATGATCACCAACGATGCCGCCCCCGCGAATAACGGCAAAACCAATATCACCGCTTTTACGCTCACCCGTGATGCCATCTCGCACACGAACGGATTTTTCAGCGAGACTAACGCCGCGCCCTGCCGCAGCGGCCTCTGCGATCATCAGTGCGGTACCTGAGGGGGCATCGACCTTATGACGGTGGTGAGCCTCAATGATTTCGATATCGTAACTATCTGGCAAAGCACTTGCTGCTTTTTCCACCAAGGCGGCGAGGAGGTTTACGCCAAGGCTCATATTCCCTGATTTGACAATCGCCGTTTTCTTGGCCGCCTCTTCAAACGCCTTGTCTTGGCTCTCATCAAATCCGGTTGCGCCGACAACCACCGCAACGCCAGCATCCGCCGCGCGGCCAGCAAGTTCAACCGCAGCCTGGGGCGCACTAAAATCAATAATAACGCCGTCCTTTGGAAGCGCGCCGCCAGCCTCACGCACAAGAACGCCAATCGCATCGAGCCCTGCAAGCATGCCAAGATCTTGGCCAAGCAATGGCGAGCCCACTGGCTCAAACCCACCGATCAATTCGCAGCTTCCGGTCTCCAATGCTGCGCGGGCAATCGCACGTCCCATACGTCCGCCTGCGCCAGCAATTAAGATCGGGGTTTTTTCTTGTTGTGTTTCCGCCATTTGCTTTCTCTTTTATGCTCCGACGCCAATTGAGCATTGCTTATATAGGCTTAACAGCGCCAATAAAGGGCTGACCAAAAAACTTTGAACGTTTCGTCTCGCTTTTCCGTTGCCAAAGCGCCAAGGAAGCTTATGGTCCGGCGAAATGGCTCTCCTTCCTTCTTTTGAGATATTCCGACATAGCGCGTATCGGCACTATTGGATCGGCAGACAGCTCGTTTCTGGCTCCAGACAGATGACAGCGGTCGCGATTGGCTGGCAAATCTATGACCTCGCCAGAGAAACCCGGTCCATTGCGGAGGCTGCTTTTGTCCTTGGCCTTGTTGGCCTGGCCCAATTTTTGCCGGTACTACTTTTGTCTCTTGTCGGCGGCCAAGCCGCTGACCGGTATGACCGCAAGCAAATCCTTATCATCAGCAATATCGTGCGAATCTTTGCTTTAATTGGGCTTTTTCTAACACCCTGGCTATCGACAAGCATGGCCATACCAACAATTTTCGGTATGGCCATCATGATGGGCGCCGTAAACGCCTTCACCCCAGCGGCAAGTAACTCACTTTACCCTCAGCTTGTTCCCCGCGAGGAACTACCAAACGCCATTGCTTGGAACTCACTTGGCTTTCAGAGCGCCGCGATCCTTGGCCCTGCGCTTGGCGGCGGCTTTTATATTCAAGGCCCCGCATTTGTTTATGGCGCAGCAATATTGATGAGCTTGATCGCCATTTTCACTTTCGTCTTAGCAAAGACACCCAAGCACGTTCCGGTCAAAAACGCCGATGGGCTAAAAATGGTGATCGCCGGGCTGCGATACGTACGCAGTAATAAGATCGTGTTTGGCGCCATCAGCCTTGATCTTGTGGTCGTATTATTTGGCGGCGCCACGGCGCTTTTGCCTGTTTTTGCCCGTGATATTTTAAATGTTGGCGCTGAAGGTCTTGGGGCGTTGCGCGCCGCGCCGGCCGTAGGCGCAATAGGCGTCGCCTATATGCTATCCACCACGCCGCTAAACCGCCGTGTCGGTTTTTGGCTTTTGGGCGCCATCGCTGTTTATGGCTTGGCGATGCTTGGCTTCGCCCTTTCCACCATTTTTTGGCTTTCATTCGGAATGTTGGCGATCACCGGGGCGGCGGATATGATTTCAGTCTATGTGCGCCAGTCGCTCGTTCAACTCGCAACGCCAGAGACTATGCGCGGGCGTGTTTCATCTGTTTCGTTTATCTTTATTTCCGCCTCAAACGAGCTCGGAGAATTTGAATCGGGCGTCGCAGCCAGATTTTTAGGCCCGGTTGGCGCTGTCATTCTGGGCAGCGGGATTGCTATTACCAGCGCTTGTGCTTGGCCAAAACTCTTCCCGATGCTGGCCCGCATGGACAAGTTTGAAGACGCCCGTGTCGAAGAGACGCCGGCCAATAGTTAAGAAGCGCCGCCTTCGCGCTCAATTTTCTTCGTTAATTGATCAAGGCACGCGGCGACCGCCGCAAAAATGAGGAGTGTCGAAGCATGTCGTTGTGGATAGTCGCGGATTGACTCTAAGGCCGCCAAATCTTTCCAACGCTCCCCGCCAGGCGGCGGTCCGCCCTCTTTCAACATCGCCCGCATTTGATCGTGTAGATCATAAAGTTCTTCAACACTCGCCCCGATAATATTACGCGCGACAATAGATGCTGACGCTTGGCCAAGCGCACAGGCCTTCGCCTCCATCGCAAAGCGCGAGACCATACCGTCTTGAAGGTCTAAATCAACAACAACCTCAGAGCCACAGATCCGGCTTACCTTTTCCGCGCTCACTTGAGGGTTCTCAAGCCGAGCCGCGGGTGGAATATCCGCGGCGGCTTTTAAGATGACGCCGCTATAAAGATCACTAACCATGAAGTGCCATATAAGCGCCCAGTCGCCATTAAGCTAGTGACACATGCACCGATTTAAGCCCAAAAAGGGTCCGCGGTTTTAAAGGTCTTCCACTCATCCTCAAGCTTTGCGTTCATCACGCTGGCCCGTCGGCGATGCCAGCCAAGCACGCAGCCAGAAGCATAAGAAAGGTCGGCGCGCATCGCTTCTTTCTCGGCGCCAGCTTCCGCAACAGCGCCGTCAATCAGCTTCGCCAATAGGTTTTCAGCGACAGCCACATCATTTAACGAGCCCAGTCCATCTTGCAGACCCGCAAGACGCTTGCCGAAACGTTTTGTCTTTTTTGCGCCATATAAAGAAGAGAAAAAGTCCGCCGTATACCGCATTTTCTTTACAGCTAATCGCACCTCATGTCGTTGCGGAATGGAAAGTTTTTTGAACCCTCGGCCGCGCTTAAGCGTTTTGTTTCGCACCGTTTCAAGCGCGGCTTTGGCGAATTCACGCGCGGGCGCTTTAAGCCTTGGGCGGTCGCCCTTGGCGCGCCAATCATCATTTGTCGCAACAGAAAAAAGATCGATCAACAGCCGCCCATATCGCGCTGAGCCAATGACCGCCGACGCCTCAGCATATGCTTTATTGCGCTGACGCCGCAAAGCCGCAAGCAACGGGGCCACATCTTCCGGCGCATCAAGGGCCGAAACGGCGGGCGCCAATAGATCATTATAAAGAACGTCTAAATCACGGGCGGGACCTAGACTGGACGCAAGCCACTTAACTTCTGATTCTAAAGTGCGGAAAGGCTCAACCGGCAAAGCCTCGCGATACAACCGTAACGCCGTGCGCATACGGCGCAATGCAACCCTGCATTGGTGAACACCTTCAACATGCGCATCGCGGCGGGCGCAATCATCATTGGCGGTCAAATGCTCTAAACATTGCTTTAAAACTGACTGGAAAGCTTCCCCAGCATCTGCATCTTTATCAATAAATAATGGGCCGCCCTTTGACCAAAGCGCTTGTTTTTCATCAAAAAGGTCATAACCGCGCTGGGCCTTCGTGCGCATATGAAGCCGCCCACCCGCGATATCCACAATGCGACGCGCTTCGGCAACCAGGACTGATGCGTCTCCGGACAATAGCTCGAGTTCTAATTCATGCAGCGAAGTACGTTTTCCATTACTAACAACAACGCCATCATCAAGGGCGAGTTCAATGCTGCCTGTTTCTGCATTTAAAAGCCTGGTTTCGCGGCGCACTTCCACGCTAAAAACTTGCGCCAGATCCGCCGCTGTTAACTTTCGAAACTCTTTTGGCAGATCGGGATCGATCACCAAAGCTGGGTCAGGAATCGAATCAGGGATTACGGCAGACCATTCCCGGCGCTGATAGGAGCCGCCCTCAGCGTCCGAAAGCTTTACAGTTTGCACAATCGCATCGTCCTTGTTGCGCGTACGCAAACTTACACCAAGCTGGCGCAGCTTTTTTTTCGGCGTATCAAAATATGCGCTTGTAAGTTCCTTTGTCTTTGGGTCTTCAAGAGCCCGCCACCAAGGCGACGCCCGCAACCGGGCGATTTCTTCAAGGTCAACCCGAAGCTTGACTTCAGTTTCTACATTAGACGCCGATGACATATTCGTTAGCTCTCCAATTTAAGCAAATCACGTCTTTTCATTTTTCAATTGCTTATTGACCCTTGAAAAGAAACGCACAACCATATTATGACACAACGATGACAGCAATGTCATAAAAGTGTAATATTTGATTTGCCGCGGCAGCGCCAGACTGAAACGGCCAAAAAGTGTAATTAAAAGAAAGGACGATGCTTATGGCGCGTCGCATTCTGTTTACGTCGCAAAAAGGCGGCGTTGGAAAATCCACCCTTGCTCGTTCCGCCGCCGTCGCCCTTGCTAGCGAAGGAAGACGTGTATTGCTCGCTGATTTTGACAGCGCGCAGGGAACATGCGTGCGTTGGATGGCCCAAAGACGCGCCCGCAGCCTAAAGCCGACGATCAACGCGGCGCCCTTTACTGATCCCTCAAAACTAAAGCGCGCGGGTCGCGGCTTTGACGATGTCATCATCGACACCGCTGGCCGCCTAGACGATTTGTGCATAGAGCTTGCCCAAAAAGCGGACGCAATTTTCTTACCGTCCAGCTATTCTCTAGACGACATAATGCCGACCCTTCAGATGATTGAGGCGCTCAGAAAATCAGGGGCAAAAACGGAGCATACAGCAATTGTATTTTGTCGCACTGGCGGCTCTCATCCTCAAGAACGACAAGCGCGTTCTATTCTTGCGATGAACAACATTAACATGCTTGATGCTGTTTTTCCGCAAAAGGACGGTTTCACAACCCTTTACGCCACTGGGCGATCAGGGCGGGAATCAACCAACCCCCACCTTCGCGGTGCGGCTGTCGCCCTTGATGACGCCTTGATTGATTTTATAAAAGGCGCTGAAAAAGAAGTGAAAGCGGCTTAAACTAAGCCCGCCGCCACTTTACCCCTTCTGGACCATCTTCAAGAACAACCCCTTGCGCGGCAAGGTCGTCGCGGATTTTATCCGCGGCGGCGAAGTCTTTATTTTTTCGAGCCTCAGCGCGGGCAAGGATTAATGCATCGATTTCTTCCGCTGACGGCCCATCGCCAATACCTTGTTTGAACCAAGCTTGAGGATCTTGCTGAAAAAATCCCATCAACGCACCGGCCGCTTTTAAAGACGCGACCGCACGTGGGCGCACCTCATCTGGCGCTTGAACAGCGATATCACGCAGCTCGTGCAAGCCAGCCATGGCTTCTGGTGTGTTAAGATCATCATTTAACGCCATTAGAACTGAGTTTGGCGGGTTTACAGGATCACCAAACTTCTCAGTATCCGCAAAAAGGCGATAAAACCGATCGAGCTGCCGCTTTGATTGGGCAAGCAAATCATCCGTCCATTCTAAAGGCTGGCGATAATGGGCGGACAATAACGCCCAACGGATAACCTCGCCAGGCCACTGCGCCAACAAATCCTTAACAAGCACAACATTGCCAAGGGATTTCGACATTTTATCGTCGCCCATGCGCAGGAAACCATTATGCATCCAATAACGGGCAAGCGGCGCGCCATTATGCGCACAGGCGCTCTGGGCGATTTCGTTTTCGTGGTGCGGGAACCGCAAATCTTGGCCGCCCCCATGAATGTCGATTGTCGTGCCAAGATTTTTTTTTATCATCGCCGAACATTCAAGATGCCACCCCGGACGGCCCCTGCCCCACGGGCTGTCCCACCCGGGCTCGTGATCATTTGACGGCTTCCAAAGCACAAAGTCAGCCGCATCTTTTTTATAGGGGGCGACTTCAACGCGCGCACCAGCAATGATGTCGTCTTGGCTAACGCGCGCCAGCGCGCCATATTCTTTATATTGACTAATAGAAAAGAGCACATGCCCTTGCGCAGGGTAAGCCGCGCCAACATCAATCAAAGAAGAAACAAGGCCAATCATTTCTTTAATATGGCCCGTCGCTGTCGGCTCAAGCGTCGGCGCAAGAACGTTCAAAGACGCCGTTTCATTGCGGTAGATTTGCGTATAACGCGCTGTAATCTCTTCAATCGGAACCCCCGTCTCGCGCGACGTCTTGATGATCTTATCATCCACATCGGTTATATTGCGCGCATAGACAACGGCGTCGGCGCCATATTCATGGCGCAAGACACGGAACAATAAATCAAACGCCACAGCCGCACGGAAATTGCCGATATGGGCGTGATTATAAACTGTCGGGCCACACGCATACAGGGTCACCCGCTTAGGGTCCGCAGGCTCAAAAGCGCGCTTTTCACCGCGCATGGTATCGAAGAACATCAAACTCATAATGGGTGGGTCCTAACGCGCCGCGCGCCATTCTGGCAAGACTACACGTTCTTACAAATCAAACAAACGCTGTCAAAATCGTGAAGACCAAAATATCGATATAATAACAATACCTTACGCCCTCGCATGAATTGCATTAATTCAAGAAACGCACTTTGCGCGCTTTCCCATTTGCGCTCGTGAAGATCCATCCCTATATTTGAAACGTAGCTTGGTGGAAACACCCGCGTCTCTCCCTGAGAACCGCGAACTTGTAATCGCTCACTAACGATAGGACAGGCCTATGTCAGCCATTGCCTACGACGACGCTTCGCGCGCCGAAACGATAGAAGAACCAATCATTTCTCCTCGACCAACGCGTGCGGAAGCGGAAGCCGCTGTACGCACCCTAATCCAATGGGCGGGTGATGATCCAACAAGAGAAGGCTTAGTTGACACGCCAAAGCGTGTCGCCAAAGCGTATGAAGAATGGTTTACAGGGTATGATGAAGACCCGGAAGATATTTTAGCGCGCACCTTTGAAGAGGTGGAAGGCTATGATGATATCGTTCTGTTAAAAGGCATTCGCCTAGAATCCTATTGCGAGCACCATATCGCACCTATTATCGGAATGGCTCATGTTGCTTATTTGCCGTCGAACAAAGTTGTTGGCATTTCGAAACTAGCCAGGTTGGTTGACGCGTACGCTAAGCGCCTGCAAGTGCAAGAAACGCTGACCGCGCAAATAGCTGACACCTTAACGAACGTGTTAGAACCGCGCGGTGTTGCAGTCTTGATTTCTGCGGAACATCAGTGCATGTCGACCCGCGGCGTTCACAAGCCGAATGTACAGACAATTACAACGCGCTTTTCCGGCGCTTTTAAAACTGATCCGGCCCTTGAGGAACGCTTCTTGCGCCTGATCAAAGACTAATATCACTGACGAGGGCTCTAGCCTTGGGCGACTGCAAATCTGATGAAACAACTGAGTTCAAGCCCAAATATGGGCCGGACGGACTAATCCCAGCGGCGGCGACAGACGCTTCGGATGGGCGCTTGTTGATGGTCGCCTATATGAACGAGGAATCCCTCAACAAAACGATCGAAACCGGCGAGGTATGGTACTGGTCTCGTTCGCGGCAAGAGCTTTGGCGTAAGGGCGCAACCTCGGGCCACACACAAAAATTGGTTGAATTGCGGATCGACTGCGATCAAGACACGCTGGAACTGGTGGTCAACCAAACCGGCGCCGCGTGTCACACCTTCCGTCGTTCTTGTTTTTATCGCACAATCGAAAAGACCGAGAATGGCGAAACGCGCCTTGCCTTCCGTGAAGAAGATCAAGTTAAAGTAAAGAGCTAAGGCAATAGCCCATAGACTAGCCCATTGTGCCTGCGCTCATCCGATCGCCATGCTTTTTTTGATCAAGGTGGCGCGTGTAGAGCGAAACGCTTATCCACATTGCTAAGAAGAAGCCGCCAGTCATGAATAACAGTGCGCCCGGAATTGGCCCTAAAGCCATTCGCTCTAAAACAATGTCAAAACTTGCCGCTGGCGTTGGGTGAATTACCACCTTACCTAAATAAGCCAACGCCTGAACGATGAAAATCCATAAGTAATTTCTTCTTAACCGTCGCCCAACGGCGCGCAACATAGAGATGTGATGCGTTGGATGAAGATAATCATTCGCCAATGCCGTCTGCCACCGATTGCTGTTAGAACTTTCCCCTTGCCGCAACATGGGGGCGTAAAAGTGGGTTTCTAGCCATCGCGCACGCGCACGCCAGACATTGAAATATCGATAACGCCTTCCCTCTAAATACAAAAACAACGTGATAAAAACCCCCGCCAGCATCAACGGCACAGGCGAAGCCGTGGGACTTGCATAGCTTATCGACATAGCAACCCCTAGCGTCACAACGGACCAGTTGGTCGTCGCATCAAGGCGCGTGCGCCATATCGTAGAGCGATAGACCTCACCACGATAAAGGTGAGCGATGGCGCCAAGTTCCGCATTCGAATAAGCGATCAACGGCATCTCATCATCATGGTCGTCATGAAATTCTGTCACAGCACTCGTCTCCTCAACCCCCTGAACGCACAGAGCTATGAAGCTCTGTCAATTATATCATTTTGCCGCTCCTATTGACCCCACGGAAAAGCGTGACTTCGCGGCGGGTGCAAGCTAAGGCTCGGCGGTATAAATGACCGATAGCGCGCTTTGTTATGGCAGTAAAATCACCGAGCTCTCCTGAGCTTCCAGACAGTATAAACCACCCCTCACGCTCATCGCCAAAGATGGCGGGCTATGGGGAAGTGCTGCGCCTCGCGTGGCCAGCGTCTGTCGCCGCATGCGTCACCCCGCTATTGGGCGCGGTCGATGTGTGGGCGCTCGCCCGATCTGATCGCCCTTTAGATGTCGCCGCTATTGGCCTTGCCTCTGCGCTTTTCTCTCTAATCTACTGGGCGTTTGGATTTATCCGCATGAGCGTTGCGGGGCTCACGGCTCAGGCAAGCGGCGCGAATGATAAAATAGAAGAACGCAGCGCTTTGCTGCGGGGCCTTACAGTCGGGAGTGTCATAGGCCTTGCTTTAACATTGTTACAATGGCCGATCGGCGCAATTTCTTTTCCGATCATGACGATTGGATCTGAGGTCAGTGAAGAGACCTTACAAAGCGCGCGCGCATATTTCGCTATCCGCATTTGGGGGGCGCCGTTTGCACTTGGCGCTTATGCGCTTTTTGGCTGGCTTACCGCCAAGGGGCGCACGGACTATCTAATGGCTGCAAGCCTTATCATGACGGGGCTAAATATCGTTTTAGATTATTGGTTCGTGATTGGCCTTGGCTGGGGCGCTGAAGGCGTCGCTTTTGGCACCGCAATTGCGGAGCTTGTCGGGTTTATCGTTGCGGGACTGTTGATTTTACGTATCGTCAAAACAGAAGGCCCCACCGGGGCGACTTTTGACAAAGCAAGGCTGTTGTCGCCCGCTGCGCTTAGCAAGACCATTGCCGTCAACAGGGATATTTTTATCCGTACAGTGCTTCTGGCGATCAGCTTTTTTTGGTTTATTCAACGCAGCGGCGCCTTTGGCGATGTCACTCTAGCTGCAAATCAAGTGTTGTTGCAGCTATTTTTGTTTACAGGCCTTGCCTTAGACGGCACCGCCATCGCCGCTGAAACACTGGTTGGTCGCGCGATTAGCGACGCCGATCAAGCACGCAGGCAAGCCCGCCTTAAGGCTGCGGTTAAGGCGACTTTCGTGACCGCTGTAATCTGTGCGGTCTTTTTCGCTGGTATGTATGGGCTTTTTGGAAAGCCCCTCATCGCCATGTTGACCCCAGAGATTTCAATCCAAAAAGAGGCGATCACGTATCTCGTTTGGGTTGCGCTCAGCCCGCTCTTTCTAGTGGCGCCGTTTCAACTTGACGGTGTTTTCATTGGGGCAACCCGCGCCCGCGAAATGCGCAATTCGATGATTGTGTGCGTTATATTCTTTTGGCCCGCTTCTATCTGGCTCGCGGCCCTATATGGCAATCACGGCCTATGGCTCGCGTTTTTGTTGTATTTCTTTATCCGCGCAATAACCCTTGGTTTTTACATGCCGCGCATCTTCAACGATGGCGCGGGCCGCTAATGATCGGCGCCCACCGCTTTAGTAATGCTAGCAAAGCCATCCGCCTTTAATCTCTCCACAAGACCATGGACGATAGACTGAATAATCCCTGGCCCTTCATAAATCATAGCTGTGTAGAGCTGAACCAAAGATGCGCCAGAACGGATTTTAACATAAGCGTCATCGGCGCTCGCAATCCCGCCAACCCCAATAAGGGGGATCGCTTTTTGGGGGCCTTTCGCTAAGGCCGCATAAATTTCCTTCAAAAGGGCCGTAGACGGTGCAAATAATGGCGCACCCGAAAGACCGCCCGCTTCACCAACCGCCTCCCCATGGAGAGTGTCAGGACGCGCCAGCGTGGTATTTGAAACGATTAAAGCATCAACAGGGTTCTCACCAAGCGCCGCAACAATATCGGCTTTATCTTCATCGGTAAGATCAGGGGCGATCTTTAAAAAAATTGGCGGCCCATCTTGCCCCCGTGCGGACAAAACACGCTGCAATAGATCGGACAAGGCCGCTTTGTCCTGCAACGCCCGTAGACCAGGGGTATTCGGCGAAGAAATATTGACAGTGAAAAAATCCGCAAGGCCGGACAGTTCTTGCAACCCCGTTACATAGTCTTGCGTACGATCTGCGCTATCTTTGTTAGCACCAAGATTAACGCCAATAACGCCTGCCGGTCGCATTTTCAACCGCCGGGCGATCATCTTCATGCCGTCATTATTAAACCCATAGCGGTTGATAACCGCGCGGTCTGCTGGCAAGCGAAAAACCCTTGGACGGGGGTTGCCGGACTGAGCACGCGGCGTGACGCCGCCAATTTCAATAAAACCAAAACCAAGTCTAAGCGCGCCGCTCATAGCCTCAGCATTCTTATCAAAGCCTGCGGCAAGTCCAACTGGATTTGGGAAGGAAAGCCCCGCCACTTCGGTTTTTAAAATATCCGGCCCGCAACCTTTGGCCTTTGGTCCAATACCGCTGGCGAGCATCTGAACAGTTAGATAATGCGCCGTTTCCGGATCAACTTTGCGCATGGCGCGCGCACCAATATTCGCAACAGACATTGGAACGGTCATTTATCCACCTCCTCATCTAGTTGATAGTCGCCGTCGGTAGAAGCAATCAATGGGATCGCCCTGGTTATAGCAGCAACGGATAATTGTCCATAAAGATGAGGAAAGAGCACACCGTCTCGCGAAGGTTCAAACTTTAAATCTTGCGCTATTTTCTGATAAGAAATTTCCAGCGCCAAAAGATCATCACGATCTTTAAAATATAATGCGGCCGTGTCCAAAACCTGGTCGCGCACCGACAAGTGTAAAAACCCATCTTGTTGATCAATCGCCTGATAAGCGACAATACGCTCCGCTTGGGCTTGACGCCAATCGTCTTGCGAAATTAAGCGATAAACAAATTCTGGCTTTGGGACTTCGATCAAAAGTACGCTCACAGATGCTTTTTTAAGAAGGCTTTTTCTGCATCCGCCCCTGCATCCACTGCACTTTTAAGCCCATTGGCTAAAGATTGAAGCGCCTCCTCAAAGGCGGAGGTAGGGTCCGCGTTAACAGCAACGTCAAGCGCGGCGATGCCAGCATCACGCCAGGTGGCCGGAGCGTCATCATCGCGCGAAAGAGCTAGCATCCTAAGCGCCGCCTCATAAGCGATGGCGACATTGTCTGGCGCCGTCGTCCGCGCCGCCATCATTTCCTTAAACCCTTCCTCGGCTGTCACGCCAAAAAAACGGGCCGCACCGCGCCGCGCCACTTCCATCTTCCAAGCGCCAGCTGTCGACAAAACCCACTGGTTTTCCGGGTCCAACCCGCCAGCGACATCGATTAGCTTTTTGGACCTGCCCGGCAAGCGCAGCATCAGCGCTTTGGCCGGCGACATATTTGCGCCGCGCACACCTAGGCTGATTGCAGCCTGCAGTGTCGCCTCAACATTGTCTTCGTCTTCCTCCAACGCTTTTTCAGCATAAGCAAAAGCGCGCTTGGCTGTTTTGCGGGCGACTTTGCGTTCATCTTCAAAATACGCGACCGCATTTAAAGCCCGCGCGCCCAGGGCGTAATTATCCGCCCCGCCAATTTCATCAATCCGCGCTAACGCCTCGTCATAAGCGCCGCGCTCATAGGCGGCCAATGCAAGCTCATCTACGGCGCTGTGTGCGGCGGTTGAAACAAATACTCCCAAAATGGCGACGAGAGTAAAAAGGCGATTAAACAAAATGAACGACATCAAGCAAAACTCTCTTTTAAATAGCAGCCAATGTGATACTGGCGGCGTGATACTGGCGGCGCCCAGGTTGCACGGCGTCTATAGCGACATACAGACAAGCTAGTCGATTTATCGAGCGCCATGACTATACGGACTGGACATGAAGATCTATAGCAGGTCTATGATATTATCTGCTGCGCGCTTTGACGGTTTTCCCGCAGCGTTTAAACTAAAACCTTCATCCCCATAATTCTAACGCCGATTGAGTGCCCGTGTATGGAAAAACGCGATTCTTTTTTTGGGACCTTATTTAAACCGCTTCGCCGGACGACTGCGCCTGGTCTTAATGAACTAGCAATTTTGTTAGCTGTCGTTATGGCGCTAAACGCGTTGGCAATCGATATGATGTTGCCAGCGCTTGGACTGATCAGCGACGAGCTTAACCTTGCCGGGGAAAATGACCGCCAACTCATCATCTATGCGTTTATCATCGGTAATGGGGTTGCCCAGCTGTTCTTTGGGCCGCTTGTTGACCGGTTTGGCCGCCGCAAGATTTTGATGGCGTCCTTCGCCGGCTACATCGCGGCCAGTATCTTAAGCGCAATCGCCTCAAACTTTATATTGTTACTTGCAGCGCGGGTCGCCCAAGGCGCGTCCACTGCGGGCGCACGGGTCGCCGTTTCCGCCTCCGTGCGTGATCTTGTCGCCGGAAGACGCATGGCCCAGTTGATCTCGTTTGCGCTTACGATTTTTATGATTGCGCCAATTATCGCCCCAAGCTTGGGGCAAGGGGTCATGATTTTTGGCCATTGGCGTTGGATTTTTGTATCGCTGTTATTTTTTGGGATCGTTGTTGGCGTTTGGGCTTATCTGCGCCTGCCGGAAACATTAAGCGTCGACCGGCGCCAACCGCTGTCAGCCAAAGCCATTTGGGGCGCATATCGAACATTCTTCACACACCGCATCACCCTTGCTTACAGTACCGCCAGCGCCTTATGTTTTGGCGGCCTATATGCTTATATCGGCACATCAGAACAGGTGTTTTTGGAAATCTTCGGTCTTGGCGACATGTTCGGCCCGGTCTTTGCGATTGTTGCCGCGGCGCTTGCGGCTGCGTCGTTTTTGAACGTACGCCTCGTTGGCAAATATGGCATGCGTCCCCTAACTCACTATGCCGTGACGCTTCTTTTCTTAGCGAACTTCGCGCATATGATTGCTATCGCAATTTTCGGCGATCATCTGATCATTTATATGTCCTTTATGGCGGTCTCGTTCTTTTCATTGGGCTTAGTCGGCCCCAATTGTAACGCGCTTTCAATGGAGCCTATGGGCCGCATTGCCGGTTATGCGGCCGCCGCGTTTGGGTTTGCGACAACTAGCTTGTCTGCTGTTCTAGGCGTTATCGTGGGCCGTTTTTTCCACGGCTCGACCTTTCCAATTGCAGTGAGTTTCTGCATTTTTGGCGCATTAGCGCTCAGCCTTATCCTTCGGGCGGAAAGGGGCAAGCTTTATCAAAGCCGCGACGGCGACCACGAGAAGCCAGACTCAAAAGAGCAAGACCAAGAAACCGATCTGGCGCCGACATCATGAGCCCGCCTAAAAATCTTGTCTGTGTCGGCGCCTTCGCCAGCGCCCATGGCGTAAAAGGCGCAATCAAGATCAAGGCTTTTACTGAGAACCCCCATGATGTCGCTGCATATGGCCCTGTCCAAACGGAGGATGGGGCACGACGTTTTACTCTTAAGGTCATACGCGATCTCCCGAACGGCTGTGTTCTCGCCATGGCGTCGGAGATCCAAAGCCGAGAAGACGCAAAGTCCCTTTCGGGTTCAAAACTATACATAACCCGAGACGCCCTACCGGACCCAGCTGATGAGGATGACTTTTACACCGAAGATTTAGTGGGCCTGGCCGCTTTTGAGAGCGATGGCGCGCCCCTCGGCGTTGTTACGGCGGTCTTTAACTTTGGCGCTGGCGATCTGCTCGAATTAAAGCGCGTGCCTGGCGTCAAAGGCGCGCCGCTTATCCCCTTCACCAAAGAAGCGGTGCCGACGATTAACCTTGCGGGCGGCTCTCTAATCATCGCCTCGGCCTTTTCGCCCCTGCGCCAGGAAGATGACCCCGATCAAACGGCGGACCAAGAAGGCGGCGAGTATCGGTGCAAGCCCACTAGCGGGGAAGACGAGGACGCGATAGACTAAGCCTTCGCAGCGGCCTTTTGCGCCGCACAAGCGGGGAAACAGTGGGCATGGGGGCTGCGCTTTGAAAGAACGCATCATTTTTATCGCTGCAGTTGCAGTGTTGGCGATTGGTCTCGTTATTAGTGAGGTTGCACGGTTTTCTGACCGGGCTCGAACCGAAGCTATCGAAACAGCATTACAACAAACTCAAAATGACGCGCGGGCGGCGCTAGCCGCAGTTATCCAGCCAGAAGTCATCGCTGAGGCCAGCAAATCGGTCTATGTCGTGCTGATCGATGGGGAATTAAGCGGAACCGCTTTCGTCATTGATCGAAATCGCGGATTGTTAGCGACCGCCGCCCATGTGGCGGAACATTTGCCCATCCACAAGCATAATCGCCGGGTTGAAGTGCTTAATCAACATACGGGCTCGCGTTTGCCCGTTGCAGCGGCGCGCCTGCATGCGGGCTATGGCACCTTTACCAAGACCGTAGAAACCTATCGCCCAATGCGCGGCGACGCCCTTTTAATGCGGCCAAAAGCCGTCGCCGTTGACGAAACGCCATTTGATGTCGGTTTGCTGTTGGTCAATCCGCTCGACCCGGAAACAGGTGAAAATAAGCTTGGTCCAGACTTGCCGATTGCGGATGACGCGACCCTGCAAGCCTTAAAAGCGGGCGATCCCGTTGCTGTTGTCGGGTATCCCTATGACCGATTTGGCGAAAGCCAACTTGGCGAGGTCGGCGACAGCCGCGCCGAACGCGGCGTCATTGCGGCGATGATCTCGCCGCTTGATAATGTGCGCAGCCCGCGGGACGCCCGCGTGGCGAACTTGATTATCCACCGGATGGCGACCGCCGGCGGCAATAGCGGCAGTCCTTTACTCAATGGCGCTGGTGAAGTGGTCGGCATTCACAGCCATGGCTATAGCGGCCCCGATTCAAATGGCGACGGCCTTGCGCAACGCGCAGATATGCTGCGCGATCTGCTTGAGCCTTTGCGAGAAGAAACAAGGCTGGCGGACCTATTCTCCCCCGCCTGGTCGGAACGCCTTTCCCATTGGTTTCGCGCTGAAGACGTTATTCCGTGGACCCATTATGAACGCGTGATCAAGTCCACTATCGCCAAGTCGCGCCGGGTTGACGAAGTCAACTACGAAACGCCGCCGCCTTTTAAATACGAGAATTTCGAAGACACCCTTTCTGAGTTATTGCCGCGCTATGTGGCCGGCGCCCGCGACCTTGATAAGAAAGATGTTCGCGGCAGGATCAAACGTATATCGGGCGAGATTTCCCGCAAGCCAGCCTTCGTGATTGAAGGAAGGGGGCTGTATTATGAAAGCTCCTTTATCATTGATCCAAAAGTTGACACTGTCATCTATGCTTATAATTATGCGGTTGGCCCTTACTCAGGCGCCTGCCGCATCGCAATTTATTGGCGCAAGGATGAAGAAGACGTTTTAAAGCGCCTGCGCCCAACTGTGACGGCTGCGCTTTACTTACCCGCTGATGAAGAAGCTGAAAAAGATAAAGCCCAAACTGTCCACCTCGTGTTCCGCGGCATGCCCGGGTGTAATGATAAGGACCGGAAATTCTTTTTAGGATACGCCTATTGGGAAAAGCCAAGCAACGAACCTGAAGCAAAAGATACAACAACCAAAAAGCCCGCGGCGGACGAAGCCGACAAGACCCCTCAACCTGTCGCTGTTCATGGCGAACCAACCAACACCGCCCTGTTAGCGTCAGTCAATAAAACGTATAAAGACTATATAGGCCGCCCAACGAGTGCTGCGTATCAAAAATTTCGCCAGGCTGCCGCCTGCCGCGGCAAAAACCCGGGCCTAAAATGCCAAGGCGTCCCTTCCGTCCGTGTGAATCATATTGATGAAGCCGCAATCAACCCACCCCCAACCGCTTTCCACGCAATAGCCCAGGAGCTTGAGCCGCTTAATCAAGAATAGGTATTGCGCTTGGCGGGAAGGCAAAGCCGTCAAAAGACCGTTTCCTGGAATATCAACCACCTCCTATACCATTGTATTTCCTGCAGAATTTTCTAGGGTTGACCAAAGCAGCTAGAAAATTAACCATACTGGCGTGGGGCGGGGCTTGCAGTGTTGGGGTATTTGGCCCGCTTCCCAAAACAAATAATTATATACCGATAAGGGGTGGGTCATGAAGAAATTTGCCTGTGTAAGCGCGGCTATGTCATTAGTCGCCAGTTGCGCATCAACACCAAGCGATGTTGGGGGACTAACCCGTGTCCCAGATCTTACAACTCAGATGGACACCGGATGCGTCGTTAATTCACGTCAACCCGTTTGGGCGTATTTGGGAACCCGCGAACAAGCAGCCAATCGCGCAAAAGACGTGTTAGATCTGGATAACCCAGGCCCCAGTTGGGGGGATGCGGATTTAGATTGGCTTCCCCGTGAGCTAAAAAGATCAGAACGACAGAGGGATACAAAAAAACAACAAGTCAAAGATCTTGAAGCTATCTCTCCTGGTGACAATGGCGCCCCCCATGAAAAGATCCAAGAACGGATTGCAAAGCTTAAAGACGAGATCATTGATTTAGAACTAGACATATCTGACCTAAAGGCTCGGATGGCTGATAATGAAATCGACCCCGATTATAATTCCACTAAAGAACTTTTAAGCATCGACGAACTTCGCGGCTCTCGCGTACCGAGCTATGCCAATAGAATAGACATGCAAAGTCGCGCTTATATGGGCGTTAATATTCGGTACGTAAACCTAGACACAAATATGGGCGTTACGGGGCGGACCTACTATCCAGCCATTCAAACCACTTTAGGCTTTTCCACTATTAATGGTGAAAAGAAATTCGACTACGTTACAACAGCGCCGCAGGTTCTTACCGAGAATAAAACCCATCCAAGCCGGGTTTTAATTAAAAACCGACAATTACTAACGCCGACGCCGTACCTTGGCGGCGGCCTGCGGGCCGAGCTTGGCATCATTGCAGTTTCTTCAGGGGACGTTGCAGAAAGCGCCCTTTCTATTGTTGACAATGTTTCCCAAGTAACGGGTCTTTCCTTTGTTTCCCAAATCGGCGCCTTTGGGCGCGTCGTTAAAGAAGGGGTTGATCGCATACTGAGCGTCGATAAGGATTCCGTTTACAGGGCTGGCGTTGCAACCGCATGGGAAGAACCAATAATCGGGTATTGGGTCCTATTATGGCCGCAGCAAGATTGGAACAAACGGTTTATCGATTATTTCAAAATCAGGTTTGGATCCGGGCTGACAAACAAAACCCAGAAAAAACTTGCGCAATACATAAAGCACAATGGTTTTAATGTTTGCGACTTAGTGATCGGCTACAGCCGTTTTGGACCTGATAATTCAGCTACACAGGCAATCGGACTGAATGCAGAACCTCAACTCTATCTTCGAATTCGTGATGAATTCTTTATAAATTTGATTAGAGAGGAAATAGGCGGGGGCAACGTTCGCCCAGACCATGAAATTTTAAAAGGGGATGAATTTTTCTGGAATCTTTCCGGCATCAGCTGGGCTTTAATCGAAACTGAAGCATTTACGGGGCATCCAGACATTTACCGTGTTCCCAACCTAGCTGACAATTATGCAGCCATCCAAGAAGCTTTTACGAAAGCCGACATCGAAGGCGCTCGTAAACGCTTAGGCGATTTCCAGGCGTTTGTGCGCCGGTCGCCGGATTTAACAAGCCGCGATAAAGATCGCCTGGCCAATACGGCTGCTAAAAGGTTCCAACAATATTGTAACTTTTTGGTAGATACGTTTCAGAAATTAAAAGACCAAGAAGATAAGCCCGACAATCCCAGGAGCAAGCAATGCAGCTATACGATTGCGGCTAACGGCGGCGGGGGCGTGGTTGTAGAAACCCCACCCAAACCTGAAGATGCATCACAAGATAGTGACACACCGGAAGGGGACGCGTTGATTGTTCCCGATGAGAACGAAATTGTCGGCTTTAGCAATGAAACCGGCGCGGCAGCAATAAGCGTCAATTACTCAAGCCACAGCAAAGAAATGGCGCCATGGACACCGAAAGACACTTCGCGCACCACCATGAACGAGTTCCAGAAGATCTTAAAAGACGGTGGTTTAAGCGACTTCTATAAAGCTTATCAGCGCACTGAGATTATCTATCTTGATGAGCCGACGATTAAGCACTACCCGATTGAGGAGCTAAATTACACCGTGACACGGCCGGGTGAAGAAAACGCAAATTAAGGCGCGTTTGGCATAAACAAGACAAAGAAGGCTCCGGCGTCAAACCGGAGCCTTTTTTAGAGCGCTCATCAGCGCAGCCCAAACGCACGCCCCCTTGCAGGGGCCGGGCTGACGTGGCAATGCTCACCCCTCATGTGGAACGCAACGATTTTAACCCTCTTCCCGGATCTGTTTCCCGGGCCCCTTGACGCTTCGGTGCTTGGACGGGCGCAGAGCGAGGGGCTTTGGGCGCTAGATACGGTCGATATCCGCGACTTTTCCGACAATTCATATGGCTCTGTCGACGCGCCGCCCTTTGGCGGCGGCGCGGGGCTCGTGATGCGGGTTGATATTCTAGCCGCGGCGATCGACAGCATCGCGAAACAAGACCGGCCTATTTTATACCTCTCCCCGCGCGGCAAACCCTTTACACAGGCGCGCGCCCGTGCGCTCGCGGACGGCCCGGGCCTCATCGCCCTTTGTGGCCGTTTTGAGGGGGTCGACGCCCGTTTGATGGAGGCGCGGGGCGTTGAGGAGGTCTCAATCGGCGATTTTGTGCTCGCAGGGGGAGAAATCGCCGCAATGGCGATGATTGAGGCTTGCGTCAGGCTCATCCCCGGCGTATTAGGCTCCGCTCAGTCTCTTGCGGAGGAAAGTTTCTCCAAAAGCGCTGAAGGCCCTGACGCGACGCTACTTGAATATCCTCAATATGCGCGACCAAGGGAATTTGAAGGTTTAAAAACGCCGTCGGTTTTGTTGTCTGGTGACCACAAAGCCATCGCCGAATGGCGGCGGCAAAAAGCGGAAGAAATAACGCGCGCGCGACGACCGGATCTTTTGCCCCCTAACGTTGAAGGCGGCGAATAAAAAGAGCGGTCCTATCCGGCGGATGACAACAAGGAACGCGAGCCATGAACATTATTGAAGAGCTTGAAAAAGAGCACATTAAAGAATTGAACAAAGACGTGCCGGAATTCGCCCCTGGCGATACGGTGCGCGTTAGCGTGAAAGTGCGCGAAGGTCAGCGCGAACGCCTTCAGGCGTTTGAAGGCGTATGTATCGCCCGCTCAGGCGGCGGCCTGCATGAAGCTTTCACCGTTCGTAAAATTTCCTTCGGTGAAGGTGTTGAGCGGGTTTTCCCAATCTATTCGCCGCTGGTTGATTCAATCGACGTCGTACGCCGCGGTAAAGTACGCCGCGCGAAACTTTACTATCTGCGTGAGCGTCGCGGTAAGTCAGCGCGGATCGCGGAAAAAGTCGATCACCGCAAATCAGCGAAAAAATCGTAAACCTTACGCGCACCGCAAGGTCAATTTAATTAGCCCGCTCGGTATTCTCCGGTGCGGGCTTTTGCTTTATGGAGGAACTTAAACAATACGGGAGGGTTCCCCATGCTCAGCTTACTCTTTTGGTTCTTTGTAATTGTTGTCCTCGCCTTTGTCGTCTTTGGCTATCTATTGCCTGATAAAGTTCATATCGTTCGCTCAACCATCATCAATGCGCCCGCTGACAAAGTCTTCGCCCATATAAGCGACTTTAATAAATGGGACGCCTGGTCCCCATGGGCGAAAATTGACCCAGATGCGAAGTTTGAAATCACCGGCGAAGGCATTGGCCAGCGCATGGCATGGAGCAGCACCCATCGTGAAGTGATGACCGGCGCGCAAGAGATTGTGGAACTTTCACCGCCCCATAAAATGAAAAGCGCCCTAGATTTTGGCGATATGGGTGTCGCGCATGCGACCTTCACCCTTGAATCACCATCACAGGGCGCCACACGCGTGAGCTGGGCGTTAGACACGAATATGCGCGAGGGCGTACCCGTCCTGCGCCAACCAATGGCCACCTATATGGGCTTTTTCATGGATAAATTCATGGACAAACCCTATACGGAAGGCCTTGCCAAACTTAAAGAAGTGGTAGAGGCGGAATAACCGCACTTGCTAAGCCCCTGCCCATTAGCAATTCATATTTCTCTGGGCAATAAGGCAATGAGGGAGATCGGCGCCGCTAATGGATGCTGGCTTGCAACTTTACTCATTACGGGAACAACTTGCCGAGGACGCCGCGGCGATCATATCCGCGATCGGCAAGCTTGGCTTCACCGATGCCGAGGGCTATGACCTCATTCACCTAAAATCCATTCTGCCCCTCTTAGAGAACGAAGGGATTACTGTCCGTTCTTCTTTTTTATTGTGGTCGCACATCACAGGGCGTCACGACCTCGCCCAACAGATCGGATATCCATGGATGCCAGCCCATTGGGGCATTGACCATGAGATTGAGCTAGCGCATGCACTTGGCCTCAAAAGATTAGTATGCGGCTATCTTTTACCGGAAGAACGCAGCTCGTTCGATGATTTTAAAAGACTAGCTGAACAACTCAATAAAGCTGGCGAAGCATGCCACGCGGCGGGCATTGGCTTGCTTTATCACAACCACACATTTGAGTTTTTTGAACAAGAAGGTCAAACGCCTTACACCTACCTTCAAGACAATACGTCTCCAGACTATGTTGGATTTGAGCTCGATGTCTTATGGGTCCAATTTGCTGGCTGGTCGCCCATCGACGTAATGGCCGCTTTAGGAAACAGGCTGAAAGCGCTTCATCTCAAATCAGGCGCCGCGGAATATTTGCCCCTGCGCGATGAAAAGACATTACCATTATCAGGTCACGACCATCCGCTTGGCGCGGGCAACGTTGACATCCCGCCAATCCTTGATGCCATTAGAGACCGGCAAGATGTACATCTTTATATCGAACAAGAATACGGTCGCGATCTGATAAAAAGCCTAGGCGTTAGCTTAAATTTCGTGCGCTCATATTCTTCTTAATGTGGCTAAATCAGCGTCACACCAAGGCGTTCAAACATAAGACTGTCTTTATCCTGACCCGGATTGTCAGTCGTCAAAAGCTCGTCACCAACAAAAACAGAATTGGCGCCCGCAAGAAAACAAAGCGCTTGGGCTTCTTCGCTCATCTGCTCACGGCCAGCTGATAAGCGCACGTAAGATTCCGGCATCATGATACGCGCAACAGCAATCACCCGGGCGAAATCAACAGCAGGCAGCTGTGCACTACCACCAAGGGGCGTGCCGGTGATGCCGACAAGCGCATTAATGGGAACCGATTCCGGCGGCGGCGCCATATTGGCAAGCGCCATCAGCAAGCCAACGCGGTCTTCCGCCTGTTCACCCATGCCGACAATACCGCCGCAACAAACCTTCATGCCCGATTGGCGCACGCGGTCCAGCGTATCAATGCGGTCCTGGAACGTACGAGTTGTAACGACCTTATCGTAATACTCTTTAGACGTATCAATATTGTGATTATAATAATCAAGACCTGCCTCAGCTAATGCATCGGCTTGGCTGTCCGTCAACATGCCAAGGGTCATGCATGTTTCAAGCCCTAAGGCTTTAACGTCTTTGACCATATCGATCAGGTCCGGCATGTCGCGATCTTTCGGTGAACGCCATGCGGCGCCCATGCAAAAGCGCGAGGCGCCTTCGGCTTTAGCGGCTTTGGCGCCAGCCAACACAGCTTCACGGTCCATCAGCTTTTGCGCTTTTAGGCCTGTATCGAAATGCGCTGATTGACTGCAATATCCGCAATTTTCCGCACATCCGCCGGTCTTAATGGACAACAGACGAGAGGCTTGCACCTCATTGGCGTTGAAATGTTCGCGGTGTACCTGCTGGGCGCGGTAAATCAGATCCGCAAAAGGCAACGCAAAAAGGGCTTCCGCCTCCTCTCGCGTCCAATGCCGTGTTTCACCGTTAATGCTTTCCGCTTTTATGCCCTCAATTTGGCCGCGCACTTCGCCGTCCATCGCAAACCCTTTATATTGTTCTTTCAACAGCTTGCTTAGCGCAGCTTTGAAAGATCAACAAGCTCACTCAGCACGACGTCGCCATCTTCATCGCGAATCTCGAAGGTTAAGGCGTTTTTCGCCCAATCGATGTCAACAACGCCATAGTTCGCGTCGTAAATCATATCGCCTAGGCGGTGCGGTCCAGGCTCAACATATGTCTCACCACTTTCCGCGCGCCACTTTGATGCTGGAAGATTGACCGAAGACGACGTCGCCTCAAAAAGCGGGTAATCAATCACACCATCGCGGCGGTAGAGCGCCGCCGAATGGCGATCCCCAGAAAGAAGCACCACGCCCTTGGCATCCGCCTCATCAATCGTGCGATATAGCTTTTCCCGCTCAGCAGGCAGGGTCTTCCATGCCTCCCATCCGTGGCCTTCAGCAATCACTTGGATGGAAGACACGATTAACCGGACATCAGCGGGCTTTTTAAGCTCATCGGCTAACCAAGCCCATTGCGCATCGCCGAGCATGGTTTTGTTAGGATCGGCGTCTGGCAAGTACCGTTCTTTGCCTTTGGCGCCTTTTTCGTCAGTTTCCTTTAAAGGACTGCGGAAATAGCGGGTGTCGAGCATAATGATTTGAAGGCGTTCGCCCTCATTTTCGCCCAAGATCCATGAGCCATAAACGCCATCACGCTCCCGGCGAGGGTCATCTGCAGATAACGCCCAAACGAATTCAAATAGCTCTTCTGATTGCTTTTTATACTGATAGTCGCCGCCAGCGTCGTTCATGCCATAGTCATGATCGTCCCACACGGTCAGCATCGGCGCTTTTAACCGCAGCTCTTTAAAGGGCTCAGACATGGCAAGGCGCATATACGCCGCTTTTAACTCAGGCAAAGCCGGATCATTTGTGTAAACATCACCATAAACATTATCGCCAATAAACAGCGTTAAATCAGGGTTTTCAGATGCGATTTGGGTCCACATATCTTGCGAATCGAGCTGCTTAGCGCAGGAAGCAAAAACAATGCGATTATAAGTTTTCGCCCCATCAAGCGGCGCCGAAACCATAGGAGAGGCTTCAATCGCCCCCCAAGCAGCCTCTGGAGATACTTTAGACGCAGCGTTCCCAACCGGATGGACCGTTGCGCAGCCGACCATAAAGACCGCCGCTATTGCTGATAAACACACACGCTTAAGCATCGCCTGACCCTTTTTTGTTCTTCAAAAGGGTTCTAACTGCTTTCCATGACAGGGGTGCGACTGGCGGCGGCGTCCGCGATCAAATGATGTGCGATCCGCTCAACCTTTGCCGCGTTATCATCCCAAGTGAATTGGCGTTTTAAGAGCCCAGCGCGCGCCGCATTGCCAAGACGGGCGCGAAGCCCAGGATCATCAATCACCGCCGCCAACGCCGCATGCAATGCTGCTTCATTATCACGCTTAAAAAGCATGACATCCTCGCCATCTGTCACGACTTCTTTGATGTTGTCGCTATCTGGCGCGATGATCGCTTTGCCAAGGGCCATATATTCAAACAGCTTTAAGGGCGAGGCGTAATCAACCACCGCAGGCTGAAGCGCTAGATCAAAAGCGGCGACATATTCGGCAATCTCGTCGCGTTGAACAACGCCGGTCACGGTTAGTTGTTCAAAAATCCCAAGCCGCGACGCCTGTCGTTCTAACGCTGCGCGGGCCGGGCCGTCGCCGACCAACAGCAAATGTAGGTCCTTGCGCCCTGCGCGCGCCATAAAATTTAAAACCCGGTCGACGCCGTGCCAATCGCGAACAAAGCCGGTAAATCCAAGAACCAGCTTACCGTTCAACGCATATCGTTGGCGGATTTCAATCCCATCTGGGCCATCCAGAAAAGAATGATCAACCCCATTTTGAATAACGGTAATTTTATCCTGCGCAACTTTCGCCGCTGCGACTTTCTCCGCCAGAACACCCGTTACGGGGAGGACAGCATCCGCTGAGCGCCATATCATCCGTTCCCCGAAACGCGCACAACCTTTCAGCGCAAGAGCGCCATGCGCCGCACGCTCATCCGCAAGCGGCGCATTCACCTCCATGATCAGCGGAAGGCCCAGCAATTTAGCCAGAACGCCGCCCGCATGATAAAAAAGGTTGTAGCGCTCATAAATCACATCCGGCAAAAACTCTGAGGCTGCTTGCTGCAACCGTAACAGTCCCGGAACAGAATAAAAAAGCTCGGCCATTTCATAGAGCGCAGGAATCCGTTTGCCCCACCCTGCGCTTGACGAAGCGCCGGCAGCCAGAGGTTTTTTCCTCGCCCCTCTTAGGCGCGCCTCTTTTGACCAAGCATGAACCCCGACAGCCCGGCGCTCGCCAGGGCCGCAAATCATAATCTCGTGGCCACGCGCCGCAAGGGCGTTCGTCAGCGCATCGATATGGACCCGCTGACCGTCGGCGGAAAGAGTGCGATGGGAATAAAGTATTCTCATGCCCCCACAATGGGCCAATTTTCGTTAACAAGTTCTCACCAGTTTTAACGAGTTTATTGTGAAATTTTGTCCTTGTCTCATCCGTTATCGGGGCGCCCGTCTTTGGGGTGGAGGACGCCTTGTTATCCCTTCAGCAAACCGTCAATCTGGAACAAGGATAGAGGAGACGGTAATGCAGAGGAAAGTTTTCCGCGTTTTTGCTGGAACCGCCATAGTTTTAGCCTTTTGCGCAACTTACCTCGTTGCTGCAGGCCAAGCGCATGCTGGCGCCCCAACAAGCCAAGAGCGAAATTCTTCGATTGGCGGCCATATCCTTTGTGAGAACAAGCAAGGGGTAAACGTGTGCGGGGCGAATTATCAGAGCCTTGATGCAGCGCTTTTAGGCGGCGCGCGCACGCTGGCGCCGAACAAGCGGGCGAAACGATCTTTTAAAATCAAGGTGCGCAAAAAAGCGCCTCGGCGTAACGTCACCCAAGGGTTCTTTGCGGACAGAGTTAGGGGGCCAAAGCCATGGTCCGCCCATTAGCGGCACTATTGCTGCTCCACCCCATCAATCGCACTTAGGATAATATCGACCGCTGGGCGGCTTTTGTAACTCGCGTCATTCACTGCATAATCTTCTTCATATAGCTTTGCAGCGACAACACGCGCGGGCGTTACGATGAAAACAGCCGGATAAGGAATGCCGTAAAACCGGCTGCCTTCTTTGTGTTTCATGTTGCGCAAGCCAAAAGCGTTGATGATGTCGATTTGCGGATCGGACAATAGCGTTGGCTCAAAATCCCACTTATCTGCAAACCGTTTTTGCGCAGCCGTTTGGTCATAACTAACAAACGCTACGTTGATGCCCCGCTGTTTAAAGGCTTGTAAGCTTTTTTGGACCTCAATCGCTTGTTGACGGCAATAAGGGCACCAATCTACGGAGCGCACAAAGAAAAGCGCCAGCCCTTTTTCGCCAACAAGGGCGTCGAAATCAGTCGCCTCGCCAGAGGCGGTTTCAACCTTTAGGTCATGGGGAATGACGGCGCCGACCGCAGGACCAAGCTCATCGCTCACTTGCTCCGCAATGGCTGATTTCACGCTAAATACAGCCATCGCCGCCATGGCGACGATCAATAAAAATCGAAAAAATGCGCTTCTATCCGCTAACGAGGCGGATGCGACGCGCGACCTTGAAGGCCTAAGATTGGGCGTATTCATCACTGCTCTCCTAATTCCTTAATGAATATAGGAACAATCTGGCTTGGCGCCTATCACCCGAATTCACATTTCTGTCAGCCGCCGCTTCATGCATCCAATCAGATCGTTTTCTTGGTAATCGAGGGCGCTGACTTAAACTGACGGCGCCGCGCTCGCGCGCGTCTCTCGCGTCATCACAAGAACGCCAATACCTTCGCGAGGTTATTGCGCACACTGCTTAATTTCGATCAACTCCCCCCCGACAACGCAATAATTAGAAACCGGATGGAGACAGAGATGAAAAAATACCTATTAGGCGTGTTACTATCAACGGCAATCTCAAGCGGCGCCGTGGCGCAACAATCAACAATTGATAACTCAGTAAATTCCTCAGCGATTTCAGATACAAAAGCCGCACTCATCGCGTTAGAGGCTGGTGATTATCAATCTGCAAGCAGCTTACTCAACCAAGCTAGTCAGATCGCCAATCAATTAAACTTAAAGAGCATTTCCAATAATTTTGTCGCCGCAGCGCCCGGCTTTAATATCAGCGACGCGCGGTTCGCATTATCAAACCCAGAGCTGCTAACCTTTGAAGATTTTATCAATGCAAACAACGTGATTGAGGCGACCGCAGCCAACCAAGACGGTCAAGAAGTGACCATTCGCGTGATCACGGACGAAGCTGCGATGGCGGCATTTGAGAATATTACCGCAGACACAAACAAAACAAAAGCAAAAGGCGTTGAAGTCGCCCAAATGCGCGGAGAACCGGCTTTGAAAACAAAAGGCGCCGACGGTTCACTGTCCGTTGTGATTATGTCCAAAGAAGACCACGCATTAATCGCAGTTGAAGGCGATAGCGAAGCCAACGTTATGGCGTTAATCGATGCAATCGAAAAAGATCAATAAATTAGCCGTACAAGGAAATAAGTCATTGACCTCCACCAGAGGTGGAGGTTTGAAACGCTTCGCTTGGGACCGCCAGAGGCGGTCTTTGGACCTTGAACCGCCAGAGGCGGTCTTTGGATCTGGGACCGCCAAAGGCGGTCTTTGGATCAACGAGCGTCTCAGTTCTCCTCCCCCGTTTCACGGGGGAGGTGTCGGCGAAGCCGGCGGAGGGGGCGAAACTGCGTCAACTTACTCAGGCCCATCATGATAGCATAGACCGCATCCCCCCTCCGATCCGCGCCTTCCGCGCGGATCACCTCCCCCGCAAGCGAGGGAGGAAAAACCGCCTACTGTAGATTTTAACAAGCTGATAACGCAGACAAACTGCGGTCTCCTACCTACAATCTAGAACGCGTCCAATCCTCCACCGAAGGTGGAGGTTTATGATGGAATAAAAAAAGGCGCAGCCAATAAGCCGCGCCTTAATACGTATTTGAAATAGAAGATTACCTATGCCAGTGAAGGCTCAAGATTCTTACAAGAAGCAACAAGCTCTTCAACCGCAGCAACTGAGTGGTCGAACATTGCTTTTTCTTCGCCTTCGAACTCAACCTCAACGATACGCTCAACACCTTCAGAGCCAAGAACGATTGGCACGCCGACATAACGGTCATTTACGCCATATTCACCGTTAAGGTAAGCCGCACAAGGAACGACAACTTTTTTATCGTTCAAATAGCTTTCAGCCATTTGGATCGCCGACGCCGCAGGGGCATAGTAAGCAGAGCCAGTTTTAAGCAAGGCAACAATCTCGCCGCCGCCTTTACGGGTGCGATCAACAATCGCGTCAAGTTTTTCTTGTGTCGTCCAACCCATTTTCACAAGATCAGGAAGCGGAATACCAGCCACCGTAGAATAACGCGTTAGCGGCACCATCGTGTCGCCATGACCGCCAAGAACGAACGCTGTTACGCTTTCAACAGAAACATTGAACTCTTCCGCTAAGAAATAACGGAAGCGTGCTGAGTCCAAAATACCCGCCATGCCAACGACTTTATTCTTTGGCAAGCCAGAGAATTTTTGAAGCGCCCAAACCATCGCGTCGAGCGGGTTGGTGATGCAGATAACGAGCGCGTTTGGCGCGTATTTCGCGATGCCTTCACCAACTGATTTCATCACTTTTAGGTTGATGCCAACAAGGTCGTCGCGGCTCATGCCTGGCTTACGAGGCACGCCAGCGGTGACGATGCACACATCAGCGCCTTCGATGTCTTTATAGTCCTGTGTGCCGCTAAGAGCGCTGTCATAGCCGTCAACAGGAGAACTTTCCGCAATATCAAGCGCTTTGCCTTCTGGAATGCCTTCAGCGATGTCAAATAAAACAACGTCCCCAAGTTCTTTTTGAGCAGCAATATGCGCAAGCGTGCCGCCAATCATGCCGGAGCCGATCAATGCGATTTTTCTACGGGCCATTCAGTCTCTCCTCTTTAGGAATATAAATCTTTTGCGTTTGCGAGAGGTCCTAACCCAAAAGTGCGGTAAGGCAAAGGGCTGCGCTAGTCGCAGTCTGACCGCCTTAAAAAACAGACACCAATTTCAGTAACTAAAATTGCTTTTGGATGGAGAATTGAACCGAGGAGGCAACGAAATTATCGCCCTCTAGTGTCGACGGCTGTGAAATTGCGGGTCCCGGCACGAGCTCATCATTGCCAAAAGCGAGATCGCGGGTCGCAAAATAGGTGTAATCAAGGGCGATGCTAATCGACGGCGACACATCATATTTCACCCCCCCTTTTGCTTGGTAAGCCAGCGCGGCGTCTTGGTTATTAGCACTCAAAATCCCAGCTGTCTGATCAAGGCTAACAAAAGCCCCGCCGAGCCCAAGACTGACAAAGGGCGTAAATGTGTTATCAGGTGCAAACTCATAAACCACATTCGACATAATGGCGTGGGTCGTCACTTGTGCATCAGGAGCGATTGTAGCGCGTGAAGTATTCGCGAAGACCTGCTGAAGAGCGCCTAAATCAGATTGGATATAACGATATTCAAGTTCCGTTCGAAAATGGCGTCCATAATCAAAGCCTAAAGCTGCACCCAAAGTATAACCGGTTTTATTATCGGTGACTGTGGGTTCGTCAAAAACAAGCAACCCTCCGCCGACTTCGCGGTCAAATTCAAACTTGTCTATAAAACTCACACCACTGGAAAGGCGCGCATAGACGGACACGGCTTGGGTCCCGTCTTGCGCATGCGCCAATCCAAAAACCAAAGGCGACGCTGCGCTAATCAAAAGGCTGGAAAGCTTAATCCCTTTGTGGATTGTCATCATTTTACGCATATCATCCCCGCGCAGCTTTAAACGCACACTCTCTTGCACCGCACCATATAGTAAATCTCGCGCAAAACCCAATCACAACCCTAAAAGAAGCGCTAGATAAAAATCCCTCATGAGCGATTTTTAAAATAATCGCGGGTCATGGACGCCACCAGCGGCGACAAGACCAACAAGGCAATCAGGTTCGGCGCCGCCATCAGGCCAGTAAGAGTGTCTGCTACAAGCCAAAGGAAGCTGATAATTCCATTCGTGGCGCCGTCCTTTTCAAACATTAAGACAATGGCGCCTAAAAAGGTGAATATAATCCAACTGACCTTAAAGGGAAAAACGCTCTTTTCTCCGAAAAGATACTCCGTACACCGCTCGCCATAATAACTCCACCCAAGAATGGTGGTGAAGCCAAACAGCGTCAAACCAATCGCCACAATGTGCTTGCCAAAACCGGTCAGCGTTGCGTCAAACGCCGCGATTGTTAAGGGCGCGCCAAGGTCGCACCCTTGGGGCAGAACCAACAAAGAATCCCGTACGGCTGGCGTACACGCGTCTGGAATTATATTCGCTGTTAAAATCACCAAGGCGGTAATGGAGCAGACGATGATCGTATCAATAAAAGTCCCAAGCATCGCAATGACGCCCTGATTGACCGGATCGTCATTTTTCGCCGCTGCATGGGCAATTGGGGCAGAGCCTTGCCCGGCCTCATTGGAAAAGATCCCCCGCGCGACGCCCTTTTGCATGGCAAGCAGCAATAACCCGCCAACAATACCGCCCTTCGCCGCGTCATAACCAAAGGCGCCGGAAAAAATCGCACTAAATGCAGCTGGCACCGCGGATATGTTCATTAAAATCACGACCAGACCAGCGGCAAGATAGGCAAACGCCATCCCCGGCACTAATTTTGAGGCCACATTCGCGATACGTTTTATGCCGCCAAGGATCACCGCCGCCGCGCCGCCAGCCAGCACCAGCCCCGTCAGTAATGGGGAAACGCCATAATTTGCATTCAGCCCATCAGCGATGGAGTTCGCTTGGATCGATGCGCCGGTCCCCCAGGAGGCAAGCATGCCAAAGCCAGCGAACAAGCCGCCAAGCCAAACCCATTTCGCCCCCATACCATTTTTGATGTAATACATAGGCCCGCCAACATGACGGCCGTCAGCGTCCACTTCACGGAATTTTAGGGCCAAAACCCCTTCAGCATATTTCGACGCCATGCCAACAAGGGCGGTCATCCACATCCAAAAGACGGCCCCTGCGCCGCCGATCGCAATCGCTACGGCAACCCCTGCGATGTTGCCCGTGCCGACAGTTGAAGAAAGCGCCGTCATCAGCGCGCCAAAAGGGGAAACGTCCCCCTCTTCTTTTTCAACGTCAGAACGCTTTCTCAAAAGCTCCCCAATGCCATAGGGCAGCTTTAAGATCGGCATAAAGCCCAAACGCACCGTCAAATAAAGGCCGGTTCCTAAGAGCAACAGCAAAACCGGCGGATAAGGAATAGCGTTCGAGCCCCATACGAGCCCGTTAATGGTTGTAAAAAACTGTTCCATTGAAAGCCCCGCTTTTGCTGCTGGTTGTATGACGCGCTTTGGAAAAGCCGCCCCGGCCGGTGCGGCTGTTAGAAACGATCAGACAGTACGGGGGATCGCGCCGCCCTGTCCAGCCACGGCTGTCTAAAGGCAGGTTTCCATAGACGTTGTATTCTCAGTATTTAGCGATTGTGACTAAACCACCCGGAGGCGCGCGCTATTTTTGTCATGCGCGCGGATAAAATCGCGGAGCTTAGGCTGAATTTCACTGCGCCAACGAGACCCGTTAAAGACGCCATAATGGCCGACGCCTTCCTGCACGTGGTCCATTTTCATATCATCCGGCAAGTTCACACATAAATCATGCGCCGCTTGGGTTTGCCCAATGCCGGAAATATCGTCTTTCTCGCCCTCGACCGTCAGCAAAGCAATATCGGTAATTGCTTCAGGCTTCACGAGGCGCCCGCGATGCATAAACTGCCCCTCTGGCAAAGAATGCTCCTGGAACACGTGGCGGATGGTTTGGAGGTAAAACTCCTCCGTCATATCCATCACGGACAGATACTCATCATAAAAAGCGCGATGCTTATCGGCGCTGTCGCCGTCACCCTTTACCAAATTTCGAAAGTAATCTTGATGGGCGTTCACATGACGGCTTGAGTTCATTGATAGGAATGAAAACAGCTGCACAAAACCGGGATAAACGCGGCGCAGCACCCCAGGGTAAGGCGCTGGCACCGTATAGATCATATTGGAAGCAAACCAGTCATATGATCGTTCTTTAGACAGCTTGTTCGGCACCGTCGGCGAGCGGCGCGTGTCGATCGGACTACCCATAAAAGTCATCGTGTGCGGGCGATTTGGATCTTCTTTTTCAGCCATCACCGCGGCGGCGCTGAGCAAAGCTGGTCCCGGCTGGCAAACAGCCATGCCGTGGGCGCCAGGCCCTATCACCGTCATAAACTCAATTAGGTAGTCGATAAAATCATTTAAATCGAAGCGCCCCTCAGACAAGGGAATAAGCCGAGCATCGTGCCAATCAGTGATATAGACATCATGCTCTGGCAACATCGCCTCAACCGTTCCGCGCAGAAGGGTCGCGTAATGGCCCGACATTGGCGAAACGATAAGCACTTTGGGATCGGTCGATGGCGCGCCTTCCCGCTTAAAATGAAGCAAATCGCCAAACGCTTTGGGAAGCGCAACAACTGGCTCAACGGAATATGTTTCGCCCTTTGGAGACATCGTCTCGTGAATGTCCCATTCCGGTTTTGGGTAACGGCGGGCGGCGTGCTCAAAGACATCAAGCGCGGCGGCGCTTGTGCGGGCGAACCACGTATCGGCCATGGGATTAAAAGGCGAGCGCAGCATCTGCGCGCCCAATCCGGCGGCGACGCGTGCTGGCGCCAAAGCGGCATACCCCATTTCATAGGCGGTGTAGAGCATCGATCGTCTCCAATCCAAAGGCCTGTTCAAAAAGGCGGCGCTATTATCGCAAGGCCGCTTTTAAATATCCCAACCAACTAGCATTGGTATCCACCAAAGTCTTATCTAGTGCGGTGCAAAAACCTAGCCGTTTTTTTCGCAGATGCAATGCCCAATGTTTTTTGAAGACGTTTCCGTCCACTAGATATATCGGCGATTAAAAGTAAGAGCTGTGCTTTAAAGGTTCCAGCGAATGATCTGAGCCAACTGCGCGGGCGTTACGCTTGCATGAACAAGATAAATCGGCTGGCCCTGCCTATCCGTGATGTAAAACGCATCCATGTGGTTCATGGTATATTCAAGCGCCGAGCCTTCTAATTCTTGACGCCATGCCGCCATTTTAAAAGCTTCCATCGCCTTTTTCACCGCGCCTGGTTCTCCTGTAAGCCCCGTAATTTCCGGAGCAGGCGTCAGCGCCTTGCCCTCAGCCAAAAAAGGATAGTCCCTTAAAAACGCCGCCACCCTTTCGGCTGTATCCCGCTCTGGATCGACTGTTATAAAAACAGTTCTCAATTTTTCGCGTTCTTGCTCGGTTAATTGACTATGGGCGGCGCCGAGAAGACGTAAGGAATTTTGGCAAATGCCTGGGCAAGAAGTGAAACCAAAATAGAAAACCCCTATTTTGCCGCTCATCCCCATCTTGTTTAGGGCGGCGCCACGGGTATCAACAAGCTCAAACTCCCCCGTAAAGTCTGGGCTTAAGCGTGTGTAAGCATCACCAGGAACCTCCGTCGTCGGCGCGCTGCAAGACACGGCGGCTAGGAGCATGACAATTGATAAAACCCAACGAAATTGCATTTTTTCAGTCCTAAACAACATGCCAGTCAACCCTTACAGCTGGGGCCGCACTCTAAACCAAGACCCTATCATCGCTACCAATAAAATTGCCGCATATTCTAAATTCGTGTTTTGCCTCTTTTCGCCCGAAGCCGCACAAGGCTAAATAAGGGCTTAAGCTTACGCCGCACAGAAAGGTTTCCCTTGCCCCATCCTGGCGCTCTTCCCCCAAATATTGACGAAAAATCCGGCCAAATCGCCATGCAAAGCCTGCGCGGTAATGTCCGCCTGCGCACGCTGACGACGGTGCGCTGGCTGGCGGTCGGCGGACAAACACTCGCGGTTTTAATTGTTCACTTCGGTCTTGGCTTTACAACGCCCCTTGGGCTTTGTTTAGCAGCGATCGCCGCAAGCGCTTGGTTGAACGTGTTTGTCAGCCTGCGCTATTCCCCGCAACGTTTCTTGAGCGACCGCGAAGCCGCCGGTTATATCGCTTTTGATATTACCCAACTTTGTGCGTTGCTGGCGCTGACCGGGGGGCTTTATAATCCGTTCTCAGCGCTCATTATCGCGCCGGTCACCATCGCCGCCAGTATTTTGCCGCGGCCGCTGATTGGGGTGATCCTCGCCTTAACCATATCAGGCATTACAGTCCTTGCGGACTTTCACCTGCCTTTACCTTGGCGCGAAGGCCAGCAACTTGTTCCACCAGGCCTTTATACGGTGGGGGTGTGGGCCGCCCTTACACTATCGGTTGTGTTCTTCACCGCTTACGCGCGAAGAATCGCCGTTGAATCAGCACAAATGAAAAGCGCGCTCGCCGCAACGCAACTCGTTCTAGAGCGCGAAGAACGCCTTGCCGCCCTTGGCGGGCTTGCTGCCGCAGCGGCCCATGAACTTGGCACGCCGCTCGCCACAATTCAGGTGACCGCCAAAGAAATGCAGCGCGATCTCGCCGACGAAAATGAGCACTTAGTCGAAGACGCCGCCTTGCTCGTCACGCAAGCGCAACGATGCCGCGATATTTTGAGCCGCCTTTCAAACAATTCTGAGCAAAGCGACGCGGTGATGGATCGCATCTCAATCGAGGCGCTGTTGCGGGAGGCGGCCGACCCCTTTTTGAGCGAGCCTATGGGGCCGGAAATAATGTTTGAGCTGGCGCCGCTTGAAGGCGGCGTCGAAGCAATCACCATCCGGCGACAATCGGAAGTCTTATATGGCCTGCGAAACTTTATTGAGAATGCTGTGGAATTCGCCTCGACAAAAGTTTTGATGAGCGCCCATTGGGACCAACATCAGCTTACCGTGACAATTCATGATGACGGCGGCGGATTTTCGCCGGAAGTTTTGGTGCGCCTAGGCGAGCCATATGTCGGCGTGCGCCAACGCGCAAATCGAGCGCGCAAAGTCGCCCGCAAGAAAAAAGGAATGGGGCTAGGCTTTTTCATTTCCAAAACCCTGCTGGAAAGAACGGGCGCCCGCATTCACTTTGATAACCGCCCTTGGCAAGAAGGCGCCGAATTTGACGAACAAAGCGCTGAAAAAACCAAGGGCCCTGATGGGGCATGGGTTTCGGTTACTTGGCCGTTATTGGTTATCGGGGCAAAGCCGGAATAAATTTTATCTGATTTAAGGTGAGATGAACGCTGTTACCCCCTTCAGGGGTTTGACTTGCCGAAGTGAAGTGTTGAAAAACAATCGCTTAAAGGGCAAATTAGCCATATATTGCGATGCTTACTATCGCTTCTGGCACAATCCAAAGATGGATTTCAAACCGTACAAACAATAACAGGTGAAATAATTTCTGTTAATCGACCTGATGCTGTGACAATTTTGTCAAAATTTTCAACGCCGCTATAAGCAAGCAGCAATCGAACACAGCAAAAGACAACACATAAAGTCAAAAGAAACGAACAGATTAGCCTATGACAGACGTTGAACCTTTATCGCCGCTCCCAGAAGATGCGAGCCTTCTAATCGTTGATGATGATGAACCGTTTCGCAACAGATTAGGCCGTGCTCTGGAAAAACGCGGATTTACCCCAACGCTGGCTGGCAGCGTAAAAGAGGCCTTAAGCCTTCTCACCCAAAAAGCGCCGACCTTTGCGGTTGTAGACCTGCGCTTAGAAGATGGCGACGGCCTAGAAGTAGTGGATGCTATCCATGACGCAAAACCGGACTGCCGTGTGGTGATGTTGACGGGATACGGTAATATCGCAACAGCGGTCGCCGCGGTTAAAGCGGGCGCCGTTGATTACCTGTCCAAACCTGCAGATGCAGACGACGTGGAAAAAGCGCTGCGCGCCCCGCCTGGCGAGCGCCCAGAACCGCCAGACAACCCAATGTCGGCTGATCGCGTTCGGTGGGAGCACATCCAGCGCGTGTACGAGCTTTGCGACCACAATGTTTCGGAAACCGCCCGCCGCCTCGGCATGCACCGCAGGACATTGCAACGGATTTTGGCCAAACGCGCGCCGCGCTAACAAGCTATAAAACTTTGATCTTTAAAAGCGCCCCTTAAAAGGCGCTTTTATTTTACCCATCAATGATCGCCATAATGTTGTCCTGACGCTGCGTCATGCTTAATTTCAAATCTGTTCCGTCGCCATTGAAAGGCGCTTTTATGCCCAAGATCCGTCCTCTCACATTCCGTCTTTTACTGACCGCCTTCATCGCGCCGTTCGTGCTTGCGATGACCGCGGAGGCGAGCAATGTCGATATTCCGTATGAGAAGTTCCAACTGCCCAACGGATTAACCGTCGTTGTCCACGAAGACCGTAAGGCGCCCATCGTCGCCGTATCAGTCTGGTATAAGGTTGGGTCGAAAGACGAACCCGCTGGCAAGACGGGCTTCGCCCATTTGTTTGAGCATTTGATGTTCAATGGCTCAGAAAATTATGACGATGAGTGGTTTAAACCGCTGCAAGAAGTTGGGGCGACCGATATGAATGGCACCACCAGCGCCGATCGCACCAATTATTTTCAAACCGTCCCAACCACCGCCCTTGATCGTATCTTATGGATGGAATCAGACCGCATGGGGCATTTCGTCGGCGCAGTCACCCAGGAAAAACTAGATGAACAGCGCGGCGTTGTTCAAAACGAAAAACGCCAGGGAGAAAACCAACCTTATGGCCGCGTTTTTGAGCGGATCTTTAAAGGCCTTTTCCCAGCGGGACACCCTTACGCCCATACCACAATCGGGTCGATGGAAGATTTAAACGCCGCCTCCCTTGAAGATGTTAAGCAGTGGTTTAAAACCTATTATGGCCCGTCAAACGCGATCTTAGTGCTCGCTGGCGACATCGACACAGCAACAGCCCGCACACTGACGGAAAAATATTTCGGCCATATCCCTCCTGGCCCGCCATTGACCAAATGGGATGCGTGGACGCCAAAGCGCGACGCCAATACCCGCGAGACGATGAATGATCGTGTGCCCCAAGCGCGGATCTATCGTCTTTGGGCGACGCCTGAAAACCTGGACCCAACGGCCACAGACCTTTTTGTCGCCGCAAGTGTTATGGGCGACGGCAAGAATTCACGGCTTTACAAAAGCCTTGTTTATGATCAGCAGATAGCAACGAATGTCAGCGTCTTTAATTATGAGCTGCAAATGGCGTCAATCTTCGGTGTGATTGTCGACGTCAAGCCAGGCGAAGACGTGAGCGAGGTCGAAGCGGCGCTTGATCAGCAAATTACCGCTTTCTTAAAACGCGGCCCCAATAAAAAAGAGGTCGCCCTTGTCGCCGCCAAAACCCGCGCCCGCACCCTGCGCGGCCTTGAAGAGGTTGGCGGGTTTTCCGGCAAGGCCGTGACCCTTGCTGAAGGTGAGCTGATCGCGGGCGACCCCGGTTATTTCCAGACAGAACTAAACGAGCTTGCGAACGCCACCCCGGCCTCCGCGATCAAAGCCGCGCGCCGGTGGCTGCGCGACGGGTGGCACCAAATCACTGTTCTTCCCTATCCAGACCTTCAAGCTAAAAATACGGACCCGGTTGACCGCAGCGCGGGCCTGCCCGATGTAACGGGCGAGGCGGCGCTGTCATTTCCTGAAATTAAACAAGCGACCCTTTCAAATGGCATGAAGGTCGTTTTGGCGGAACGAAATGCGGCGCCGATTGTAGAGATCGCGGTCCAGTTCGACGCCGGATACGCCGCCGATATCTCAACGCACAAGCAAGCAAAGCCCGGCCTTGCAAATTTTACCGCCGCGATGCTGGACGAAGGCGCAGGGACCAACGACGCCTTGTCGTTGTCCTCCGCCCTTGAGGCCCTTGGCGCACTGATCGATGCGGATTCGAACCTAGACAAAACCGTCGTGTCTTTGTCGGCGTTAAAAGAAAACCTTGCCCCCTCCTTAGATCTTCTTGGGGATGTGGTGCGCTACCCAAGCTTTGCGCCGGAAGAAATTGAACGGCAAAGAAAGCTAATCCTGACCGGTATTGCGCAAGAAAAGGCAAGTCCCGTTTCGACCGCAATTCGTCTATTGCCGCCGATACTTTATGGTGACGGGCATGCTTACAGCACACCGCTTACCGGTTCGGGCACAGAAGATATTATTTCTGCGATGACCCGTGATGATCTTGTCGCTTTCCACACTGCTTGGCTGCGCCCTGATAACGGCGATATCTTCGTCGTTGGAGACACCAGCCTTCAGGAAATTTTACCAATGCTAGAGCGCGTGTTTGGCGACTGGCAAGCAACAGGCGAAAAAGGCAAAAAGAATATTAGCGAGGTTTCTCTGCCGACAGGACAAAAAGCGATTTTAATCAATCGCCCTGATGCGCAGCAATCTTATATCTTGGCTGGTCATATCGCACCGCCAACAAGCCACCCCGATAACATTGCGATTAACGCCATGAACGAAATTATCGGCGGCAGCTTTGTCTCGCGCATCAACCTTAATCTGCGTGAAGATAAAGGTTGGTCTTATGGCGCGCGTACGATATTGCTCGGCGCTAAGGCGCAGCGCCCCTTTATTGTATTGGCGCCAGTGCAAACGGACCAAACAGGCGCATCTATTCGCGAGATCAAAAAAGAGTTCGCGGCTTATCTGAGCACACAGCCAGCAAAGGCCGACGAGTTATCCCGCGTGAAGCTGGACAATATCCGCTCCCTTCCCGGCCAATTTGAAACCGCAGGCGCCGTTCTATCAAGCCTTCTTTCTAGTGCGCGTTATAACCGTCCTTACGATTATCCAACGACGTTAAAGGGGTCTTATGAAGCGCTTTCCACTAAAGAAGTCTCCGCCGCAGCAAAAGAAGTGCTGCACCCCAACCAATTAACTTGGGTCATTATTGGGGACGCAGAGAAAATAAAAGCAGAAGTCGAGGCGGCGGGCATCGGCCCTGTTGAGGTGCGCACGGTGGATGGAGAGTGAGGTGGATGGGGAGTGAGGCCTAACCCGCTAGTCAAAAGCACAGTCCGAAAAAGCACAGTCCGAACTTGCTTTCTACGCCCCGCTATCGTTCTCTTTTTCCATTGCATATAGTCGGCGCGCGGCCTGGCGAGCGAAACGCAAAGTCAGCGCCTTGCGACGGGCGGCGGCCATCGGGCGTTCTTGCGCGGGACGGATCACCGCCGCGCCATAGGCGTCCGCAAAAATTAGCCCTTCTTCAACTGGCAGAAGGTCCGTTGGAAAATCCTGCGCGACCGCGAAGAAAAACTCATCGCAGTAGTCTAGATATTCTTCCCATTTTCCATCCGCCTCAAAATCTTCGCGGCAAGATTTAACCTCAGCGATGATCAGCTTGCCTTTACGGTCAAGCCCAGCAACATCCCCGCGCCGCCCACTGGGCAGTTTAAATTCAAGCAGAGGCGCAAAGCCAAGATCACGATAAAGACGCACCACGCCGCGGGTTACCTCCGCGGTTTTTTGCGGGCGCGCGTAAGATCCCTCCGGCAAGCCATGCAGGTCCGATACAGACGAAATGTTCTTCATTTGTTCATGGAAGCGCAAAGCCGCCTTGCCGTCAAGAGGCTTCTTATCCACAAAAACTGGAAGGTAAAATTAACGCTTTGATTTTTCTTCGGCTTGATGGGTGCGGAATTCTTCCGCGAGTGCGCCTTCTGGTGTTTCTAACAAGCGCGCATCAAGCCGCGCCTTGGCGTCATCAGGGCTGGCGACGCTAAGGGTCGTCATTTCCGTTCCGACAAGAAGATCCGCAAACGCCACAATTCTGCGTTGCCGAGGAGAAAAGGCGGCGGAAGTAATTCGCCCCGCTGGCGCGCCGCTGGAAAACACAACCGCGCCGGGCGTGACGTTCTCTGCGTCCACCGCCAATACTCGCAAGACATTTTTGTCACTAGCCCTTGGATCTGACAACGCGCGACGCCCATTAAACCAGGCCCGGTTTAGGGGCGCTAAATGCGACAGCCCCAACCCTTCTGGGCTCTTTAATTTCTTTTCATCAGCATCCGCCTCATCAGCGCTGAGGAAATCAACGCCCGGGCGCGGCGTGCCGTTTTCAATCCGCAAAACTTCAAGCGCGCTTAGCCCCGCTGGCGTCGGCGCCCCAGCCCGGCGCACACGCTCCCATATCGTTAGGGCCTCTTTATACGGATAGACAACCTCAATCCCTTGCTGGCCGCCAATTTGAACCGGACGGGCAGCGGTTTCAACACCGCGTACAACCGATTGGGCCGCAAGATTTTCACTGGCCGCATCAACCCCCGCGGCTGACGCAACCTCGCGCGCCTTTGGACCAATAATCGCAAGCGCAGCAACGCGCCCTGTTATGTCCTCAACCGTTACATCAAGCCCCCTTGCGCCAAGCTGTAACCGCCGCGCATGAGGCTGAGAAGCGGTAAGAAGATACATCGACGTCGCAAGCATTGAGACATCAACGACATCAACGACCGCGCCAGAGGCTGAAACAATCAATCCGCGGGCGCTTTCCCCCACATCAATATTTTTCAAGGGGGCCGTCGTAAGACGCGCAAGCAACTCAACGGCCGCCTCGCCGCGCACAACGTAGCGGCAAAGCGCTCCGAAATCCGCCATCCCCGCCGTTTCGGTTAAGCTTTTATATTCTTCCTCAAGCTGAGTATACACCAATGGCACAGACCATCCGTTAACAGATGTCCAGCTATTAGCGATGCTTACGCTTGCTGTTGCAGCATAGAGCGCTGTGGGTTTTGGCTCTAACGGTGAATCAACGGCAGCGGCGAAGATCATGCGGCTATTCCTTTTTGACGACTATATTTCGTGGCCAAACGCCCCGCAGTCCGCCCCGCCGAACCGCTGCTTCCGCCATTGGCGCCTTGGCCAATCTGAACATCAGGCCCGCAATAGTACAAGCCATTTAACCGCGATGCATCGCGCAAAATATGGGCCCGCTGCGCTTCTTGAAGGACAGGCGCAAAACCGCCGAGCGTTTCTGGCGCAAGACCGGCCTGCGCCGCACGATCACCGACAAGACGAACATCAATCGCCTCAAGCCGTTCGCCCGCGCCTGGCGCTATATTCTCAAACGTGGCGAGCGCCGCGCGCTCAACCTCTAAGCGCAAGGCATCATCCGTCCCAGGAACATAGGGAAGCGGGTGGACCCATCCGGCGGCGAGATTGCCGTGCTCCGGCGCCCACCCCTTTTCAAATACGCTTGGGAAAATAAGCTCCATCTGTAAGGCTGGCGCAACCTCGCCATCCCGCGCCATTCGATAAGCGGTGCGCAATTGCAGAAGGTCCGGCGTATAAACAAGGCGGCGCGATAAATTCTTTTTCGTCACCTCATCACGCGCAGCCCCCTTCAAGGCAAAATGAACCTTTGCAGATGCATATCGCGGTGCGGGCGCTGTTATCGCTTTTTGAAATTCAATATCCAGTTGCGCTGGCCCGATCTGACGCAAATATGCATCCCGGCTGCTGAGCGCATTGACGACGACACTCGCACGAATTTGCCCGCCATCGGCCATCGAAACCCCAGCGACGCCATCCCACTCCACCAACATTGATGTGATATCATTGCCAGCTCGAAATTCGACGCCAGCCGCCTGAACCGCGCGCCGCAATGCACTGTAAACACCGCCATACCCACCGCTTGGGAAAGCGCAAGCGCCTTGCAGCCCCGCAGCCTCTCCCGCCCATCGGCGCACAAGAGACAAATAACTAAACGGGTCAGATGGCCTGACCCCTGCATCAAACGACGCTTCTGCGCGTAAGAGGTCTTTAACGCGCGGATCTTTAAAAGACCTGTCGAGCACGGCGTCAACTGACATCGCCGCATACTCATCTAAATAAGCGCGTGATCGCTTGGTCAGTCGCTCCAACGGCGCGCCCATAAAGAGCGGACGCAAATCCCGCGCAGCGCCCATTAAATCTTCCATAAACGCCTGGAAGGCATCAGCGTCTTTTCGGTCAACCTCAGCGACAGCTTCATATGAAAGCGCCAGATCGCCATTGATCATCAATGTACTGCGATCTTTAAAATAGTACATGCTTTCAAAGCGTCTTTGCACAAAGCAAAGACCGTGACGATAAAGATCAAGGCTATTAATAACATCAGGATCAAGATCACGAACCAAAAAATCATAGTCGTCCGCGAAATATCCATCGGCAAATTCTGTCTTCTCAGGCGCATTTACGCCAGCTTCTAACAAAATTGTCTTAAGCCCCGCCTTGCCTAAATACGCCGCCGCCACAAGCCCATCGATCGTGGCGCCGACAACAACCGCATCAACGCCCCCCTCGATACGACTTGCTCCGCTAAGAGAATCTTCCCCCAGCAAATTACTGCCTAAATAATCATTCTGAAGATTATCGCCCATCTTACTGGCTATGCCTCACCCACAAGCCGCAACGCTAAGGTGGCGGCGGCCCCAATCTCATTCCCACCAACGGCCGGCGCAGGGACAGCCGGTGCATCATCATTAAGTTGCTGTGCGCCCTCCGCATCAAGCGCGCCCGACAACTCAACATCAGTACGCTGGACATCTTTAAGAGCGCCGTTGAGGTACTTACCAAGCCGTTGCAATACTTGCTTACCAAGAACTTGACAGTCCTGGCCCGTCCACTCTCGCGGCCCTTCTTCTGACGCAATCAATCGCGGGCAATAAGGGGCGCGGACAATAATTTCTTTTTCGCCAAACTCAAAAACCAATGGCGGATTTTCCGGCATTCGCCCTTCAAGAACCGCGTCGCGCGCAATTCGAATTTCATCTGCGGTCTCAGCAATGTAATAGATCGCATTTTGGTCGCCCGGCGCATTTGTCGGCGGCATTGGTTGGTCAGCAAGCTTCACGCTAATCGTCGCCTCGGCAGTATCATTATGGGCCATGGGCGAGGCGGGTCCCTCAACCTTTAGACCAGCCAGATAAGCAAGTCGCAGCGACGCCGCCATAAAAGCGCGTGTGCGGATTGGGTCTTGATCCTCAAACTCTACTTTCAACATACGCGCATCTTGGCGTTCAAGACGGGTCAACGGCGCTGCGATACGTTCCACCCCAAGGCGCTCGCATAAGCGCTCAAGGGTCAAACATAAAAGATCCGCATTTTTGACGCGCCAAGCGCCAACATCATTCACCGCAGCAAGGGCCCGGCTAGAACCAGGTTCTTCCCCGCCGACGGCAAATGCCGACCCCGCAACGGCCGACAAATGCGCTTTTAGATCATCGCTCTCAAAAAAATCATCAAGCAGTTCTCTTAAGGACTGAACTGCAAAAGCATCATCATGCAGGCCGGGAACAATTTCAGACAAACGCTCCAGCAATGCAGCGGCGTCAACGTCTTCCCCCTTAGTTTTCGCCGCCAGTTCCCCCGCCAGATCCATCCAAAGCGCGCCATCCATGGCGTTAATCTCTGTAATCGCCTCTTGGGTTTGGCGCTCATCAGCATAGGTTGCGATTGCCGAGCGCCCTTCAAACAAGGAAATGCGCGCGCTAACAGGCTCAATCTTTAAACCAGTTTCATGAAGATCGAGGCTGCGCCAAACAAAATCCGGCACAGCTGGCGCCGCCGTTACGCTATTTGCCTCAAGCCCGGTTTTTACAACAGCGCAATACGCGCCGGACCGCGCGGCGCATGCCGCCGCCGCCAACCCGCTTGGTTCAGCGCCAAAAACGACAAGATCATAATGTCGGCGATTTTTCATAAACGCTTTCGCCTAACTCATTTCCTATAGCCGCACTTTGTGGTTCGTCATGAACAGTGGCGACTAATGTCCTTATCTAATCGAGCATACCTTAAGATGTAGCCCGTTTTACGACACGATCGTAAATATCTCGCACTGTTTGGCGAGCCGATACAATCTTTGATTCCGCTTCCTCTAACGAGGTTGCTTGGCACGCTTCACACATCCGATTTCGCAAAGCCGCGCCCGCCTCCACGGGGTCGAATACGCCGCCGCTCGCTGCACGACTAAGTTGAATGACAGTTTCAAATAATTCGCTCGCCGTTAAAAGATGCGTAAGATCCATATCTGTCAAAAAATTTGACGACATCTTTCTAGCGGCGACTAAATCAAAGCGAGCACCCTTTAAGAGTTGGAGATATTGATGGATAAAATCAAGCTCCGTCTGACCACCTTTGCCATTCTTTATGTCCCATACGCCTTTTCCCGGCTTTGCCGCCATTAAGCGGGCATGCATGTCGTCCACATCTTGCGCTAAAGCAGCACGGCGCGCCGAGGCCCAATCATCTTGCGCATAACGAACGCCTTTGGGGGCGTCAGAAGTTAATTTTGCGTTAACCGTTTGACTACCAGCGCCTTCATGTGCACCCCCTTCTGGGCTTTGTGATGTCATATCCAATGACTCACGCCTTATTATCGCCGCAATCTCCGCCGTCAGAAAATCCGTCAGCCCTTTATCGCCAACAACAAGACGAGATTTCGTCAAGGCCATGACTTCCCACGTCCAGGCGTCATGCGCAAAATATGATGAAAATGCCGCCTTACTTACAGCCGCAGGCCCGGCGCCGCCTGAGGGGCGCAACTGCATGTCTACCTCATAAAGGGGACCATTTTCCGTCGGGGCCGTCAGCGCGGTTACAAAACGGCGCACAAGACGCGTATAGTATCCAGTTGCATCTAGAGGTTTTTCACCCGTGGAAAGTGCGTCTTGAGGCGCATCATAGATAAAGATCAGATCAATATCAGACGTCGCCGTTAACGTACGCGCGCCCAAGCGGCCAAGGCCCATCACCACAAGCTGGCCATCAATCGCGCCATGAAGCTTTTCCATTTCCTCCATCACGATCGGGCCCATCGCACGAATAGCCGCGTCCGCAATTGCAGTAAACTGTCGGTGCGCTGTCGCCGGATCAATGTCACGGGTGACGAGTTGGGCGGCAATTTGAAACCGTTCCGCCAACGCCCAACGACGAGCCAAATTAAGCCTCTCTTCAAAACTGTCACTCGTTTCAAGCATCGCTTGCAACGCATCAGTTAACTCATCAGCATTTAGATGAGGCGGCCAATCATTCTCTAATAACGCTTCAATCAAATGGCGTCGGCGCGCCAACGCCCGCCCAAGATAGGGCGCAACCGTCATAATCTGCGTTAAGCGGTCAAACACGTCCGGCGCGTGGGCAAGCATAGAAAACAGCTGTACGCCTGCTGGAAGCTCCGTTAAAAACTTTTCAAACGCAACAAATGCTTCGTCCGGGTCAGTTGCTTTCGCAAGCGCATCGATTAAGCGCGGCGTTAAGATCGTAAGTAACTCGCGCGCCCGCGGCGTTCGCGCGGCCCGCGCACCACCGGCATGCCAATGCCGCAAGGCGCTGCTCACGGCCTCAGGGCGCTGAAAACCTATTTTTCGCAAACTCTGTAATGTCGCTGGGTCATCTTCAACGCCGGTAAAACTTAAATTGCCAGCCTCAGAAGAAAGCTGCTCTTCGCGTCCGAAAAAGTCGGCGAACCCTTCATGGACGTTACGCATAACGCCTAGAAGTTCATTGCGAAATTCATGAATATCCGCATCACCAAGGAAGGCCGCAATCCGCTCAGCCCCATCTTCGCTTGCGGGCACTTTATGCGTCTGCGCATCATTGACCATCTGTATGCGATGCTCAACTTTTCGCAAATAACTATATGCGTTTGACAGCGTCGCCACCCGTTCCGGCGTCATATGCCCCGCGCGCGCCAAAGCTTTTAACGCGGCAATGGTCCCCCTAGCGCGCAGGCTTTCATCTTTACCGCCCAATATAAGCTGCAAAGTCTGCGCCTGAAATTCAATTTCGCGGATCCCGCCGCGTCCCGTTTTTAAGTCATGCCCCAAAAACTCTATTTCGCCGCCGCCTTTGGCCATATGAATCTGGCGCGAAATAGATCGGATATCTTCAATCGCGGCAAAGTCTAAATATTTGCGCCAAATAAAAGGACGCAGACCCTCCAAAAAACGGCGCCCAAATGGGATGTCCCCAGCCGCGGCGCGCGCGCGAATAAAAGCCGCGCGCTCCCAATTTTGTCCGTAAGCTTCATAGTATGCTTCTGCAGCTTGCCAAGATATCGCCGCCGCCGACACCCCAGGATCAGGACGAAGGCGTAAATCCGTACGAAAAACATATCCGTCAGCGGTTTGCTCTTGAAGAAACCGACAGATTAGGCGCGTCGCCGCGACTGCAATTTCACGAGCATTGTCTCCAAGTGCGGGGGCCGCGTCGTCATATAAAACGATGATATCAATATCGCTGGAATAATTTAGCTCACCCGCGCCAAGTTTTCCCATCGCCAGAACCGCAATGCCGCAATCGCGCTCAGGCTCAAGCGGGTCTATCGGTGAAAAACCTTTGCTTTCTACTTCCTTTAAAGCGCACCGCAAAGCTCCAGTAAGCGCCGCGTCAGCAAAGTCGGACCAAATCTTGGCGGCGCTAAGCGTTGAACGCGCGCCTGCGATTTCATTAAGGCCAACAACAAGGCCGGCCCGCGCCTTAGCTTGGCGTAATATTTTCATCTGGACCAAGAGGTCTGGTTCTTGATGGGCCGCCAACACGCGCGCTTGCACATCGGCCATGACCGCATCAAGTGGCGTGCGTAAAAGCTGCCCTAGTCCTGCCCCTTCATCGACCAATAATTTTGATAAGTAAGGGGAACAACCGCCAACCCCTTCAATTAATCGCTGCAAATCACCAGAGGCGCCTCTCCCAACCTTAAAGCAGCCTTCAGGCAATCGCTCTAACAACCGACTAGCAGCAGCGGCGTCATAGATACGCGGAGTTTGACTGATCTGATCGATTAACATGGGAATGGCCTGTTCATCGAAATCATTGCTTACATATGTTAACATATAAACAAATAGCGCCCAGGGACAGCCCGAGCGCTATTTTAAAACTCGTACAAAAAGGAACACGGCGGGTTAATAGGCTTTTCAAGCCCATAGACCGAAGGGGCCTTAACAGCCTGCTGCCGTCTTCAAGTTTGAAGAAGGGCGGAAACGCAAACTGCGTGAAGCTTTGATCTTGATCGCTTCGCCGGTGCGCGGGTTGCGGCCTTTACGGGCTGGGCGCTTCGTAATTGTAAATGTGCCGAATGTACCAATTTGGTACTTGCCTTCTTTACGCGCCTTTTTTAGGCCAGCTTCAATCTCGCCAAATACTAGTTCAACAACGCGTTTGGCTTCTGCGTTGCTCATTTCACCTTTATCGGCGATGTTTGCAATAAATTCTGCTTTGCTCATTTTCTTGCCTCATATTCACGACACGATGCAATAACGCCCATGACGCAGTTTCCATGAAAGGATTCACACAAAGACCTGATTTTTGCTGGGGCGCAAGTCATCCGATTATTAAAATGTAGATTTTTCCTAAGGTTTTTTACACCTGGACAATATTTTTAGCTGTAAAGCTGGATTCCAGGCTTCTAAGCAGCCTCGTCCGCAGGAAAAACCAATGAAACACGCAGGCCCCCGCCGCCTTTTTTTGCGTCGCGTAAATAGAGCTTAGCCCCATGGGCGCGCGAGATTGCACTAACAAGACTAAGCCCCAAGCCGCTTCCCGGCGTGGTCCGGCTTGTTTCCAGGCGGACATAACGCTGTAAGATATGAGCGCGGTCTTGGCTGGGTACGCCAGGACCATCATCAGAAACGCTTAACACAACACGGCCATCTTGATGTGTCGACACCGCGATCACGATCTGGCTGCCCCCTTCAGCATATTTCAAGGCATTATCAAGAAGGTTGGCGATCGCCTGCGAGATCAAAGCGCGCGATCCTTTTATAGGCGCAGATGGCTTCATGCGAACACTTAGTTCAAAGCCCGCGTCTTGCGCGGCGGGCTCATAAAGCTCCGCCAGCTCCTCTACAATCGCCGCAACATCGACCGGCTCAAGGGCGCCGGCGCCCTCCCCGGATTCAATACGGGCAATCGACAATAGCGCATTGAATGTGGAGATCATCCGCTCCGCATCCCCCAAAGTCGCACGCAATGCGACCTCTTTTGTTTCCTCATCCGCCTCAAGAGCGTCTGTCAAGCGATTACGGATCCGCGTTAAGGGCGAGCGTAGATCATGGGCAATATTATCACTAACCTCGCGCATGCCAGTCATGAGCCGTTCCAGCTGATCCAACATTGCATTCAAATTCACCGCAAGGTTTTCAAGCTCGTCGCCGCCGCCTGTGAGCGCTATACGCCGCGACATATCTCCGCCGCGCACCGCCCGCGCCGTCTTATTGACGGCATCAACGCGCAATAGAACAGACCGGGAGAATAACAGACCAATGATAAGTCCCAACATGATTGTCACAAGAGCAATGCGCAAAATCACTTCCCGCAAGCGCTCGCTTAATAATCGGCGATCGGAGCTGTCGCGCGCCACAAAGACCAGGAAAAAGCTTTCCGCTTCAGGGCTGATGCTAAAACGGCGGATCTTTCCGCGCGCTTGACGCACCTCAATTGCACTGCGCGCGTCACCCGTGTTTAAGGCTAATGGACGATCACGCTCATAAGTGAAATTGAAAAACCCTTCATCTGCCGACAAGGCCGCCGGCGGCAACGCAGTTAGATTGCCGGCCAGCACCGCCCCGGAAGGCGCGCGGATTAGCATGTATAACCCGCCGTCACGCCATTTGGCGCGATCGCCAAGTTCCTCCAACAGCACCGCCTCGCCCTGCTCGGCGAAAATCTCAGAGAGAACTTCGATATCTTTGTCGATCGCCTCATCCATTTGAACGGCGACAACGCCAAGGGTTGCGCGATACAGATAGACGCCCAGCACCGAAACGGCACTGGCGAATATCAGCATATAGACCAGCGTAAACTGGAATGACGACGTTCGTAATAAGCGCAACATGCGCTAGGATATATCAGAAATCGTATAGCCTGCGCCACGGATAGTTTTGAGGAGCGGTTTGTCAAAGCCTTTGTCGATTTTCGAGCGCAGGCGGGATATATGAACATCTATAACATTTGTTTGCGGATCGAAATGATACTCCCAAACATTTTCCAGGAGCATGGTGCGCGTGACGACTTGTCCCGCGTTGCGCATTAGATACTCAAGCAGGCGAAACTCGCGCGGTTGAAGATCAATTTTCTGCGACGCCCGGCGCACTGTTCGGGTGATGACATCAATCTCCAAATCAGCCACCACATAACGGGTCGTGACATCCGCAGGCGCCGCGCGGCGACGGCCGAGCGCTTCAACGCGCGCTAAAAGCTCAGAAAACGCGTATGGCTTAACAAGATAATCATCACCGCCCGCTTGAAGCCCTTTCACCCGGTCATCCACCTCGCCCAGGGCTGATAAAAATAACGCTGGGGTTTCATCGCCCGCATCACGGCGGCGCGTCAACAAAGACAAGCCGTCCATCTTCGGCAACATCCGGTCAATGACGTAAGCATCATAATCACCCGCGCCAGCCATGTTTAGACCCGCTTCTCCATCAAGAGCGTGGTCGACCACGTGTCCCGCCTCGCGCAAGCCCTTAGACACATAGGCCGCGGCTTCGCCGTCATCTTCAATCACTAATATTCGCATCTTCCGCCTCCGTCTTATGGCGTTATCTGTTGCGCGCCTTAAAGCTAAGCCTTCCTGGCCCGGTGAAATGCCGGCGCATGAATGCACAACACTCACGCGCCCTTTCCGCATTTTAGCCTTGCCCTGCAATCTTGGGGCACGCCAACCCCTTAAAGCTAAGCCTGTCGCGGGCGCGCGCTACTCGTCTTTTTTCCCCTTGCTTGCTTCCTCATCAGAAACAACAAGCGGCATGGCGCTGTATTTCTTTATCGTGCGCATCTGATAGCGCAAAAACACCGCTTTCAGATCTTTCTTAAGCGCATTATCAATTTTCGCTTTAACATCATCGACGCTGCCAACTGGGTCCTTGTCGACTTCAAGGATCAACGCACCGCTTCTAAGACCAGCCTCATCAGCGGGACTGCCACGGCGAACGCCCGTTACAACGACCCCTTCGACGCCTTCAGGCAAACGATATTCCTCACGCAGATCATCATCCAGCTCTGATAGTCGAAGACCATAATCTTCCGACAAAGCATCGCCCTTGGCTGGGTTCGCCTTGCCCTCGGCCAGTTCTTCGGTTGATTTGCGCTTACCAAGCGTTACGTTGATGATTTTTTCCTGACCATCACGGAAGACTTTCACACGCGCCTTTTCGCCTGGAGAAATCGCAGATACAAATCGCGAAAGATCGCGCGTGTCTTCAATATCTTTTCCATTCAGTTCCACGATTAAGTCGCCGCTCTTAATGCCAGCCTTTTGCGCTGGCGCATCATCAAGAACCTCAACCACCAACACGCCATCATCATTTTTGCGCCCTAAAGAAGCGGCAATATCCTTCGTCACCTCTTGCATAGCAACGCCAAGCCAACCACGCGTAACAGATCCTTTATTGATCAATTGTTTGACGGTGGTTTCAGCAAGCTTTGCTGGGATCGCAAAGCCAATGCCAACACTGCCGCCGGTTGGCGAATAAATCGCGGTGTTAACGCCGATCACGCGGCCCTGACGATCAAATGTCGGCCCGCCGGAATTCCCCCGGTTAATCGATGCGCTAATCTGAATAAAGTCAGTAAACTGGCTATTTTTTCGGCCTATGGCGGAGACAATTCCTTCCGTCACCGTCCCAGAAAGGCCAAATGGGTTGCCCACCGCCACAACAGGTTCGCCCACGCGCGGGGTCACATCACTAGCAAAGGAAACATATTTTTGCTTTTTATCCGCATCGACCTTTAAAACCGCAAGATCGGTTTCTGGGTCAACGCCGATAATTTCCGCCTCAAGCTCGTCGCCGCCATTTAACGAAACCAAGACGCGGCTTGCGCCTTCGACCACGTGATTATTGGTGACGACATGGCCTTGTTTATCAATAAAAAAGCCTGAGCCTTGGGCCTGGGCTGTTTGCGGCGCGCCATCGTCACGGAACCCATCACGCTCTTGTGGGGCGAAACGGAACTGGAAAAAGTCCTCAAACTGGCTTGGCATGCGCGGGCCTTTTACTTCCCGCTCCACCAATATCGACACCACCGCTGGGCTGACTTCCTCCACCAAATCCGCAATCCATGTCTCGCCCCTATCAGCAACAGACATCGATAAAGACTGGGGCGCAAGCGGGGTCTGGCCTTGCGCATATGCGATCGCGCCGCCAGATGAAACGGCAAAAGCGCCCATAAGCGCGCAAACCGCCCCAAAGTTTCCATTTCGGTGAAGTGTCATATGTCGAAATTTCATCGTATCGTGCTTCCTACCATTACGCCCAACAAGCCATTAAGCCTTCAAAGATCACCCGCTGACATTACGCTCAGCGGCAGCCCTTAAAATGACATGACGCACAAATGCGGCTCGATAAAGGCGCGAAATCAAACGGATTTCCAATTAAAACCTGTTAAACCCTTACATAGTAACCCTAAATTTCATCCTAAAGGGGCTGAAATTCAGATTATGGGGCCTTTTTAGGCGGCAAGAAAACATATCCACGATTTTCGGGCATGAACGCGCCAGGCGTTTATCGTTTGTCGGGCCTTATTCCTCATAAACGCTGCGGATCGCTACGGGCTCGCTGAGCATGCGATGGACGGGGCATTTGCCCGCAATCTCAACCAGGCGCGCACGCTGTTCCGCATCCAAGTCGCCTTCAAGGTGGATTGTCTTGACCATCGCCCGGGCGGAATGAGCATCTTCGCCCTCTTCGCGGCGAACAGTAACTTCAGCGCTTTTAAGATTCCACTTTTTACGATTAGCGTACATGCGCATGGTTATTGCAGAACATGCGGCGAGTGACGCCTCTAAGGTCCGCGTCGGATTGGGGCCGAGATCGCGCCCGCCTTCCGCCGCGCTCGCGTCAATCACAAAGGGATACCCATCGATTGAGACGGCGGTTGCAAACGCCTCCCCCTCAATCAGACGCGCTGAGGCAGCGTCGTTCACGACAGGCGCAGCGGCTTTTGATATTTTTTGCGCGCCTAAGAAGCGTCCCGCCCAAGCGGCGATAACGTCTGCCGCATATCGCGCGTCTTGCGTTTTAGAGAGCAAGTGGTCCGCCGTGTCCAAACTAACATAGCTTTTTGGGTGTTTTGCGGCGATGAAAATCTTCGTGGCGTTTTCAACGCTTACCGTTTCATCAAGCGGCGCATGCAAGATCAATAAAGGCTTTTTCAACGCAGCAACCGCGTCGGTGACTTTCTGGGCTTGTAAATCCTCAATGAATTGCCGCTTAATCGTAAAGGGCCGCCCAGCGAGGTTCACCTCAGCGACGCCTTTTTCTTCAATCTCTTTCTTCTTGTCGCCAAATTGCGCCGCGACATGGGCGGCATCAGCAGGCGCCCCGATAACAGCAACCCCTTTGACAGACGGCAAGGAACCGGCCGCAACCAACACCGCCGCGCCGCCAAGGCTGTGGCCAATTAAAATTTCAGGCGCTTGATAGTCGCGCTCCAAAAACTCTGCTGCTTTCAAAAGGTCCGCCACATTGGAGGAGAAATTGGTGTTCGCAAAGTCTCCTTGTGAAAAGCCAAGCCCTGTAAAATCAAACCGCAGGACGGCGATGCCCTGCTCGCTTAACGCCCGGGTGACGGTGCGGGCGGCTTTGATATCTTTTGAGCAAGAAAAACAATGAGCGAAAAGCGCATAAGCGCGCACCGGCCCTTCCGGCATTTCAAGGGCGGCGGCAAGCTGGCCCTCAGACCCGTCGAATACTGCCTTGATTGTCTGTCCGCCCATCGCCCGCTCTCCTATTCTCTTTCCTATCGCTTATAGACAATATGGTGCAGACACCGAAACAGCAAAGCAGCTATGTCGTAAATGTGATTGGATGTGGCGGCGTGGTTGTCACCCCCCGCACTACAAGCGGAAGGCGCCCCAAAAGAGCCGCAAAAAGGGGATGAGTTTTCACGTCGCTGAGATGTGAACTCATTGCCCAGTTCTGGCCCCCATGGTCAAGCCACCTGGCCCTTAAGCCGAAACCGCCGCGGCGCTCGCCTTATCGCGCAGCAGCCCAATCTCGTCATCAGCAAAGAGCGGCGAGATAAGATCGAGGGTTTGCGTCATCAAGCGGCGCGCTTGGACCCGGTCGTCCCCTTCGGCGGCGCGTATCTCCGTAACAAGATCATTAGCGTATTGGCGTGCTTGGTCCGTGGCTTCGTCGACCAGGGCGCGCACCGTTCGGCGCTCATGCAGGCGGCGCATCGCATCGCCCATCCGCGCTAAAAAGACTGCCGCTTCTTGGCTAGCGCGTTCTGTTTCAGGCAAGATTTCCTGCAAAATATCTGGGCGAACAGACATCAACCGGCTGGACCCGCCCGATTGGCGCACGGGCATCGCCTCACGCATGGCGGCGACGGATTGTTCAGCAAACCGCTCAAGCGCTTCGGCGGCGACGTCACGGCACGCTTCAATCCGGTTTAAAAAGACGCTGTCGCTATAGCGCGCCGCTTCCATCTGCATGCCATCGGCGTATTCTGTAAAATGGGCAAGCCGCAACTCAGCATTAGCCGGAACAAAATCTTGCGAAGCTTCATGTTCCAGGCCGCGCGCAAGCTCTTCAAGTTCGTAAAACAGCATCTCCCCGATAACGCTGGCGTCATGCCGCGCGAAGGGCAGATTTTCATCCTTAGCTCGATTAAGATGGTAATAAATACTTAAAGACCGCCATGGGGTCTCCATCCGAGCGGCGAGCCGCAATAGAGAATAAACCGCTGCATCAGGCGCCTCTTCATAGGCTGCGCCGTAAAGGCCCCGCACCGTATAAAGATCTTGTTGGGTTAAGATCGATACGGGTTTTGCAAACGCCTCTTGCACACTGACAAGATGTTCCACACCGGACATCATGGTTTGAAGCTCAATAAAATCTTCATACCCGCCTTCACCGCCGAGGCGCTGAACAAGACGAGCGTGATAGGCTTCATTTGCTTTCGCGCGATCAACCAATTTGCCGATGCTATGGGCCGCGGCTGGATAAAGCGCATCAAGAATAATCTTTAAATCGGTTGAGCGTCGGCGATCGCCCTTTTTCTTTTCGCCATCAAGGGCGTCCACCAATTTACCCGTTAGCCGTTGCACGCTGGCGCAGGACGGATCATTTTGCAAAATCGCCCAGATCGGATCAAGCGATGTGCGGGCAATGCGCGCCTGACGTTTGCGGCCCTGACGTTCGGGGATGAAGAAATCTTCAAATGGCTCATAAAATTTCCGCTTCGCCGTCATCGGGCGGGTTGGAAATTTTTCGTCCTGCTCAAACAATTTCCGGCGCAAGGTCGTGAGCATTTCCTGATGGGGAAGCCCCTCGCCGCCATAGGCGTAGTCACTTTCAAGAGCGGTAAAAAGCTTACCAGCGCTTGCGGACGGTAAAGCGCCCAGGAACGTCTGCAGACGTTCTTTCTTGTCTGGGGAAAGGGCCGCTTGCTTAAGCGACGTGATCTGCGGGTCTGTCATCTTCCGCTCTTAACCTTCGCTGGCGCATCACCCTGCGCACAATGCTCGCCCTCTCGCTTCCCCCGTAAGACGTCACGCGCGAAAGATGCAAACCAATCCATATTCGCCTACTATTTCATGCGTCGTAAAATATGCAAATTCGGCGCCGCAGCATAGGGGCAAATATGATCAAGAGGGTGTAAAAGTTTAACGCGCCAGCCTTAAGCGCGCTGGGTTTTCTTTTGGGGTTGGGCGCTGGCGCCTTCATCCCAATCACGCACGAACGCCTCAAGCGCTGCATCGCCGCCCTGGGGCAGCATGATCTTCAGCTTTACGTAATGGTCGCCAGGATCAGCGCCTTTACCCGGATCAACCCCGCGCCCCTTCAAGCGTAAGATAACGCCAGAGCTTGAATTTTTCGGAACCGTAACAGTCACATCACCATGGATGGTTGGGGTGGTGATCTTTCCGCCCAGTACTGCTTCTTTTAACGAAACCGGCGCTTCGACATGAATGTCGCCGCCATCGCGTTCGAAATATTCATGGGGCGTGATTTTCGCTTCAACATACACATCACCAGCAGGACCGCCATTCACCCCAGGTTCGCCCTGACCGCGCAGACGCAAAGTCTGGCCATCTTCAAGGCCAGCTGGGATCGCGATATCAAGCTTGCGCCCATCGGGCATGGTGACCCGGCGTTTGGCGCCGGTGACGGCATCCAAAAACGCCACCTCAAGGCGATACCGTAAATCCCGCCCGCGCATGGCGGAAGAACGCCGATTGCCGAACAGATCAGCAAAGATATCGCCTAAATCCTCAAAAGACGCGCCGCCCTGCGGTCCACCTTGATGAGGGCCCCCTTGATGCGCGCCTCCTTGGTGAGGTCCGCCATAAGGCCCGCCAGCGCCGCGTCCACCGCCCGCGCCATAAGGATTGTATCCGCGTTCACGCCCATCAGCATCGATTTCACCGCGATCAAATCGCTTGCGCTTATCAGCATCGCCGATGATTTCAAACGCTGCAGAAATCTCTTTGAACTTTTCTTCAGCCTTTTTATCGCCAGGATTGCGGTCTGGATGATACTCTTTCGCGAGCTTACGGAAGGCGCTGCGGATCTCCGCCTCGCTCGCCGCTGTCGTCAGTCCCAAAACGCGATAAGGGTTTTTCGCCAAAACGCTATTCCTTCCATCCCCACACATTTCCCGCCCTTCACAAACACGTAAAGCAGGAAGCAGCAGAAATAAGTGATTTTAGCCAAAAATGAAGGGCTAAAGGTTAATTTGGCGCATCGAGCATAATCGTCTGGGTCGATTTCTCCCACAAGGTGGTGAAAATTTTATCTAACCGTGCCTGCCCTCAGCCCCCCAACCGACACGGTCAGACCATTGGCGCACACCAAAGACTAAAATTCCTGAAAGCCCGCTAGGGCCAAAATCAGCAGAAACATCCGCCGCCAAATAGAGATAACGATCATCACTCACCTCGACCACCCGCACCGCGTTCGCCCCATCATAGATCGTCATTTGATATCGCTCTAACGCTTCACCAAGGGGAACCTCACCCCTCCACGGGTCGCCGCCAATGCGGCTACGGCGGATCCAGGAGAGGTCGTAATCGCCGTTAGATTGCCGCGCCGCTTTTAAGTGCACTGGCGCAAGCGGCTGCAGGCCGCGCGCGGACATGACGAGATTGGCGCTTGCAAAATTCTCACCTGTCGGCGCTTCACCCGCCGGGCCAGCGAACCAGGTGAGCGCCTCACCGCGCAAGTCGGCGGAAAACGCAGGCTGGACAGCAAGACCGTTTAACAAAACAACCCGCGCGCCAATATCGGCGCCCGCGGCCGCTTCAGCCTCGCCCCCCGCTTGCCCTCGAAGCAGCATCGATAGCACCCACGATCCATCACCTTGCAAAACAGCGTCACGGAATTGAAAGATTTCATAGTCGCCTGTCGCGTTTTCCACCGCCATCGCGTTTGCGCCCGCCAACACCTCATCCTGCGATGCAGAAGCAAGGGCCCCCGACAAAAGCCGCACCCTGATGGAACGATAATCCCAACGCCCTGAAAATCCGGCGGGCAATGCGGTCTCTAACCGCCCCATGACTGCGGCGGTCAACGCCTCGCCCCCATAAACCGGGTTCGCACCCAATGCCGAGCGATAGAGCGCAACGCCCCCCGGCCAGGGCGCCGCATAGACCGCAAACCATGGCGCGGCTGGGTCCGCGCGATCATCAAAGAGGGGCAAATCCATCAGCGCCCAGCTTGGCGCGCCAAAGACCGGCAGCACGCTCGGCGCGGAAAACGCCAGCGGGCCAAGCGGCGCATCATAAACGGCGGGCGAAACCCGAACGGCCTCCACCTCCCGGCGTTCACTGTCAACAATATCGGTTATCCGGTAAAACCGCGGGCCATCGTCAAGATCAACGCTAATACTGTCCCCTGGCTCTAAATTAAGCGCCGTTAGCGGCAAGGAAAACCGCAAACTCTCGCGCATCACCCAAGCATCAGCCAGAATTGAGCGCGCCCGCGCCTCCGCAATAGCTGGTGTAAGGATGATCGACGCCTCGGCGCCCGCCTCACGAAGAGAAGAAACGCCCGGCGCGCGCGCCGCCGCCACCGCGGGCGTATAGTCCGCCCCGGCGTCAATATATCCCAAACGAAAAGCCCCAGGCAGATCGCTTTCTTGCGCCAGGGCAAGCGAAAACGGCTCATTCCCCGTATCGACAAAATCATCCCGCGTGAAACTCGCCGCTGGTTCCGCGTCACGCGGCTGGAAGCGCAAAGTCTTGCCGCTTTCAACCAAATCAAATTGAAAAATCTTCGCGAGGGGATCAATCATCGCCCGCGGCGACAATGGGCGGTCAGCCACATAACCGCCGACAACAGCCTTTAAGCGTGAAGCAGAAACATTCGTCGCCCCTGCCTCGCCCGCTAATTCCTTGATCAATAAATCCAGGGGCGCGCGGCCCGCCCGGCCATTTAACCAATGCCCCGTTTCCCAGTTAGCGTAATCGCCCCAAGTCTCTTGCAGAGCCGGAAAAAAAGGATAAGGCCGCGCATCCCACGCATAAACATAGAATTCATCTGCATCCACCATAGGCTCGCCATATAGCGAAGAGATCGGATTATTCGCAGCATCCCGCCAAAACCCGTGAAGCGCTTCTAAAAAGCGTCGCTGGGCCAGATCATCCGATACGCCGGATGAATAGTAGGGAACAGCACTTTCAGAAGATTTCGGATCGACAAAAACGTTCGGCTGATTAGCCCCGCGATCAATCGCTGGACACCCCGTTTCGGTAAAATAAAATGGCTTACTGCGCGGCGCCCACACGGTGGGGGCCGCATCGCGCACCCCGCCCGGGCGATTATAATGCGCGTTTTCCCACCAGCTTTTTAAATCTTTATAACGATAAACCCATGGCTCGCCATAGGCGCCATCTGTTATCGGCGTTCTTATCTGATTGTCGCGGTCCGCCGCGCTTGCATAAAACCAATCATACCCCTCCCCGCCCATAACATTTGCTTTTAGATAAGCCTGGTCATATGGCCCTTGATATCCGGCAAGCGCATCAAGATGGGCGAACCCATCGCGCCAATCAGCCAGCGGCATATAATTATCAATACCGATGAAATCGACATGAGCGCTCGCCCAAAAAGGATCGAGGTGAAAGTGAACATCGCCAGAGCCATCCGCTGGCTGATGCCCAAAATATTCAGACCAATCAGCGCCGTAGGATATTTGTGTCTGCGCCCCTAAAACGGATCGCACATCCGCCGCGAGCGCGATAAGCGCGTCCACCATGGGGTAACTGCTTGGCCCGCTGCGCGCCGTTGTTAGTCCGCGAAGCTCAGACCCGATCATAAATCGATCAACGCCCCCCGCGGCGGCGCAAAGGAATGCATAGTGCAAGATCATCCGCCGGAAAGACCATTCAACCGGTCCGGAATAAACAACGCTATTGCCGACGATCGAAAAATCACTGGGCGCCGCGGTTCCCATAAAACTTGCAACGTCACTTGCAGCCGCCGCCGTCTTATCATTGCCCCCCACGGTAATACGCCCCCGCCAAGGGAATGGCGCCTGGGCGGAGGCTCCATAAGGATCGGGCAGGCTGTTAGCTGGGCCAATATCCATCAAAATAAAGGGATGAAACATTACGTTTAGGCCCTTGGCCTTCATCGCGCCAATCGCCTCAATCACCGTTTCATCATCGGGCGTGCCGCCATAGGCCGGGGCGCCGTTTAAGGTGCTGATCAATGACGCCCCGGCCCGGTCGACCCCGCCGCCGCGCCAAGCCCGCGGGGTTGTTTGCTTAATCGCTGTCTCAACGCCTGGCCGCAACTGACATGACCCAGCGCGCAAGTCATCGCCAAACCACGATACCACCAACGAGACCGAAGCCAAATTTGGCAATACGGCGAGCGCACTTTCCAAAGAAGCCGAAAAATCAGTAACGCCATCATTATTATGGATGTTCTCTGACTTTACCTCCCCCTCGGTAACAGTCTGTTTTATCGTAGTTGCACCGTATACAAACTCTCCTGATCCTGGAATCATTGTTATCGCTGTTAGCGCATTTTCCAAGACATCTGGCTCACTTCGTCCTAAACGCCGTTCCACCTCAAAAGAAAATTGTGGGATGCGATTGCCAAATTGCGTCAGCGGTAAATGTTCAAAGACAATATAGGCAAGACCGCGAAACCCGGGCGCAGCGCCTTCCACCGCTTCGATCAGCGGGTCTGGGTCTTGCGTTTCACCGCCCTCGTAAAGGCGCGTATTAAGGCCCGATAGATTAAGCGGCTTTCCATCCGCCCATACACGGCCGATACGATCAATTTCTCCTTCACAAAGGCCGATCGCCAAGGATGCTGTGTAAATATACTCCGTTGTCGTTGTTTGCGACGCCGGTCCGCCTTTCCCCCCGCTTGACTGGGTTGTTTGCTGAGTTTCTTCTTTAAAGTCCGCCGCCCAAATAACCTGCCCCGCAACCCGCGCGCGCCCATAGACCCTTAAAATACCCGCCCCTTCGGTTGAAGCTTGGACGGTCATCGCTTCTAACCTTGGGCCGTCGATTGTTCTTTTTTGGGGGCCAAAAATTAATCTTTCCGCCGACGCCGCCGCGAAATTCGCTGCTGTCGCCGCAACGGTTTGAACAAGCGCGGCGCGCAACCCGTTGCTGGCCGCCGCCGAACCCGCCGTTACAAGTAGTTGCGCCATTAGCTGTCCTCCTTAAGCGAACAAATTTTTGGGCAAATTTTTGGGAATGAAAACACCCCCGCAATTCGCGCCCGCCACCAACGGTTTAAACTACTCTCAACCACTGAACGCCCTGCGTAAGCGTGGATAAACCGGCCGGGCGCGCTAACAATGCCGCAATGTTTCGCTGGCCCCGACAAAACCACTCGGAAGACAAGAACATCCCCAAGCCCCGGCTTAGCCGAAGTAACCAAAACAAGGTTGCGCGCCGCGGCTGCGAGCAATGGCTCGGCTTCTTGCCCATTGCCGCCCCTCGCCTGTCGACGGGCAAAGGCGCGTTCGTTCCAATTTGGCGTATAGGCCGGCGGCGCTTCAGGCTCATATCCATAAAGCTCACGATAAAGACCGCGCACCAAACCAAGACAGTCCGCTCCCGCCCCTTTTGCGCTTGCCTGGTGAACATAGGGCGTGCCGAGCCAGTCCTTAGTTTTGGCGACAATGTCTTCGCGCACTGGCGCCGGTAAGGTGGGTATTAATGCGCTCATGACAGTGATCCACCGCCATTTTCATCATCACGGGCTGGATAGCGCACCACAAAATCATTACCTGGCATTAAGTGAAAGCCACGAAAATTAACGAGATTGTTGAATTTAACCGCGCATGTGCCATGCGTCTTGTCACAGCCAGCTTTGATGGTAAAGGCATCGCCCAACTTGATCGCAAAGGGCGCTGGCAACCAAAAAGCAAGCGCCGTATTACTCCCCGCCGCGCCATGGGCCTTAATCTGTTGAGACACCCCAAGATTGGGGCCGCTCGTCCAATCCAAAACACCGTGGGCGAACCAACCATCAACAAAGGCGCTAAGCCCGCTTACTGTGATGCGGCTTTCATCGGCTACACTGACGACAGCGCCGTTCCCTTCAAATTGCGGGGATGAAACCGCAACGCCGCAACGCGCATCACCAAGGTCCGCATCACATTGGCGTTGATAGACTCGGCCTGTTTCTTGATCGAGCGCATGAGCAGGACCGCGCATCTCCGCTGTAAAACCGTCGCCCGAGCGGGTGATTTCGCCGATCACGCCTGACTTTAACAGCAACCGCTCATCCGGCGCCGCCCAATTGACACGCCATAATTCTATTTGTGCGCCGTCATATCGTCCGCCAGCAAGATCGGTGGAAGATAATGCCGATGATGACAGGGCCCCAACTAAGCTGGAATTATCAACCGCAAGATCAGCGCTCGTTGACAGCGCACTCGCTTCCGCGCCTGTTTCCGGCGCAAAATCTGTTCCGTCAAAATTTATCGGCCGATCATGATCCGTAAAGCCCAGAATAAAACCATCCCGCCGGGTGATCCGCCAACAATGGCACAGCGTCGTGGCGCCGCCCGATAGATGAGCCGCCAATGAAGCATCAACCGCGCGCATTAGACCAACACCTCAATCAACGGAATAGAAGGGATATCGCCCGCTTGATAGGCGGAAAGATTTATGGACAACTCATCAGTATCAAACCGTACCGGCGTGTCGAACAAATACCCCGCTGTCACAGCGGCGCCAGGCGCAGGGGGCGTTGCAAAACTGATCGCACCGGTTGTTGTGTCAATGGAATAGTCTGCACCCACAGCTTGTGGCGATCCGTTTATCGCCACCAGCACCGAACCAGCGACGGGCTTTGAGATCGCTCGGTTATAAATTGCACCCGCGCTTTCATAGCGTTTCGACAATTGAAAGTTTGAGATGACGCCATCCCCAGCGCCAAGCAACTGATCGGTCGATGTTGGGTCAAGACCCAAAGCGCATGATTTGTGGTCAAACGGATCACGGAAACGAAACCCATAGAGCTGGCCCATGCGGGCTTCAAAAAAAGCGATGATCGTTTCCATCGCCGCTAACGATTTAACGCCATAACCCGCATTATAGCGGCGGCGCGACCCGGCCCAGTGCGAATTGCGCGTTTCGTGACCAGAAACGAGCGTCACAATATCCGTCTTGCGCATTGGTCCGCCCTCAGCGCCGAGGCTGATATCCAACGGGAAAAGCGCTTCATGAAAGGATGGCATCTGTCCGCCTTTATCTAACTACTGACTAAATAATTATAAATTCCGTTGACCACGCGCGACGGCGCGCGCCATCGCTGCGGTGATCTGTCCTTCGGATCGGCGGAACCCTTCCGCATCACGAACGCCCGGTAAGGAAATATTCACCGTCACCCCGTTATGGGCGCCAATGGGGGATATCGCACCAGCAGCCCCGGGGGTGAAAAGCTCAGGCCCCCGTTCCCCCACCAGAAAAGACGCACCCGGCGCAACCGGGCCGCCGCCCATTCGCGCGCCGCCCGTTGGCCCGCCCAAAAGGCCGGAAACCAAATTTTGGATCGGGTTACGCACCAAACTTTCAATCGCAAAGCTGCGTAAGTTTTGCGCAAGCGCGCGGCCCAAAGATTTCAGCGATAGCTCGCCAGATTTCGCCGCGCCCGCCAATTCACTGCGAATTACGCCCGCGGCTTGCGTAAAGGCGCTTTCAATCAATGCCGCCGCGGGGGCAATTTCTTGCTCCGCAACGCGGCGCACTTCTTCGCCCGCTTCTTGTAGCGTATCGGTATTAATCTTTACATTAACAATTTTATCCATATCATTCATCCGGAAAATAGGAACAAAGTTGTTCCAACTCTTTTCTGCTTAACGGCCCCGTGTCATCGCCGGTTTCAGCGCATAGCCACCGCCACTCTTGAATAGACAGCGCCCAAAAATCTTCAGGCCTTAAACGCAGCCCCATCACCGCCCAACAAAACCATTGCTTCCAAGGCAAGGCGTTTGACTTGGGCGCGATTAGTGCTTTCCCGGCGCCTCTCCATTAGCTTCGGGGTGCTTGGTTTTTTCTTCAGTCTCTGGGTCAGCAAAAACTGAAAACGCCGTCGCGATCGCTTTTGAAACCTCTTTGAAGTCGAGCGCACTCGCCTTTAACGCCTCTAAGGTCAGCTGCGCGCCGCCGCCGGCGATCAGCGCCTGGAGGATTAAGATTAAATCGACGACACGCGGAGCGGTGAGACGCGTTTTAAGGCCATCAAAATTCCCTCCGCCAAGGGATTGTTCTAATTCCGCGAGCGCTCCAAGGGTGAGCCGCAATGGATAGACCGCGCCATCAATCGTTACTTTTGCGTCAATCGGCGCCTGTTTTGATGATTTTTCCATCAGCTTGCCGCCGTAAAGTTTAGAACGCCCGCTGACTGTAAAGATAAGGACACCGTCGCCTCCCCATCATAATCGCCGCCATAGTCAAGATTACCGACCAGAAAAGGCCCTTCAATCATTCCAAAACCTGGAACAACAATTTGCCAGTTTCCCACTGTCCCTGAAAAGAAAATACTGCGTATACTCTCTGCGGTTTGGTCACTTAAAAACACGCCCGCGCCAGAAAGCGCCGCTTGACGCACCCCAGCGCCGCTTAACAATTCACGCCATCCGTCTACCGATTGGCTATGGGTGATGTCGATTGCTTGCGCGTTTAAAGACAGCGTTCGCGTGCGTAGCCCCGCCACCGTTGTGAAACTTTCCGGCGATCCGCCGTCGCCGATTTTTAACAATAGATCTTTACCAGCCTGAGCCGTCATAAAGCGCCTCCTATAAGGGTTGCGTTACGGCGCGATATCGGGCGACGCCCTGATAAACGCCTTTATCTGAACGCGGAAAAATATCCGCAAAGACAAATCGTATTTGAATAAGCCGCGCGTTTTCGACCGTTAGATCCGCCAGATGCAAAGCGTCATATAAGGCGCCCAATGTTTGCTTGACTTCCCGGCGCCCGCCGTGACGAGAATAGGTGTAAAATCGCAGCTCATGCTCCAATCCACCGTCAACACCTGGCCAATCCTTGACACGCGCTTCGCCGAGCAGACCAAAAGGATAACCAATATGCGCTGGCGCCGCGTCGTAAAGCCGTGGCGGATCCCCAAGCAGGGCGCGTATTTCCGCCGCCGCTGATAAATGTTCAAATATTGATCTTTGCAAAGACCAGCCAAGCGCGTTACTCATACGTCCCCCACCTCTTCACAAATCAAAATAAGGCGGCGCCCCTGAACGTCATCACTTTCGATCGAAACTATGTCGAAGGTAGCCCCGTCAAATAACAGTCGCCCGCCAAGCGATACATCAAGCCGTTTGCGGATCGTTAGGGCAACACGCTTTAACCGCCGTCGCCGATCACCGAGGAAATCAGGGACGGACGATAAATATTCCGCCGCCGCCCAAAAGTCTGTGACAGGCGTCCAAGCAAGATTAGTCCCCCCGCCGCCATCGGCACTGACACTGGCGTTTAACAAGGTCGCACGATATCGGAACACGCCGCTCATATCCGCACCCTTTTATAAGGCGCTAAAAGCGCATCAACACCGCTGGGGATTGTTTGAATACGGTTTGCAAGCGCCGCCTCGCGCGTCTCATAAAAATGAGCGGCGAGCAGTTTTACCGCCTGTTTTAACGCATCAGGCACAAGCCCCGCCGCGGCCCAACCCGCCGTAAAATCAATGTGAACACCGTCAAGTTTCACACCAGGCCTTGGCCAAGCAACCGTCGGCGCAACACGTCCTTGGCCGCCAATCGCAACGTCATAATCGCCCACATCAACCGTTTGCGCCACGTTTTGGCCGTCGATGACAGCAATATTGTCCACCGATAAAAGGGGTTGAAGCGGTAAGATCAAATCATCGCGGGGACATTCATCAAGGCTTAATCGCCATTGTTGCGCCATTAAGGCAATGCCGCCCCGTGCTTCAACCCCTTGGCGCGCCGCCGCCAAAAACCCTGTAAGGGCAACGTCTTCAACCGTATGATCAATACGAATATGTTCCTTAAATTCTGACAGCGTCACCGGTTCGCCGCTTGGCGGCGCTAATAGCGTTAAAGCCATTGACTACTCTCCCCACAAGGATGAATTTTATATCAACCTCAAGGCGCTTGGGCCTTGAGGTTGTGTTCTCTCAATTAACTCGTTGAGAATTTTAGCGCTTTTAGCGCATCAAAATCTTGCACGCCGCCGCCCACGCGCTTGGTCGTATAGAACAACACATATGGTTTTGCTGAGTATGGATCACGCAAGACGCGCACCCCAACCCGGTCGACAATTAAATATCCGCGTGAAAAATCACCGAATACGATGGAGTGCGATCCAGACGAAATGCTTGGCATATCTTCACACTCAGTAACAGGATACCCCATCAAACGCGCCGGGCCCCCAGCCTCAACCGAGGGTTGCCACAAATAATTGCCATCAGCGTCTTTAAATTTTCGTAACTGTCCCAATACAGATCGGTTCAGAACAAATCGCCCTTTTGCGCGATAAGCTTGTTTTGGCGTATAGATAAGATCAAGCAACACATCACAAGGATCACTCGCTGGAAACCCGCCATCAACGCCAGTTGCAATATAGCCGATCTGTTGAGAAGTGCGCGTTGCTTCTGACGCTATTGTATAGCTTAAAAAGCCCGTTGGTTGGTTGACGCCTGTGCCCGACACAAAGGCCGCGCCTTCTTGGGCGGCGAATTCGCTTTGCACTTCGTCAGCAAGCCATTGCTCAGTGTCCACCACAGCGTCATCAAGCAATGTTTGGCTAGCCGCGGGCATCGCGTAAAGCTCCATCGTTGGGAAATCAATCGCCGTTAGCGAAGGCGTTGCGGTCTCTATTCGCGCCCCTGTCTCGCCCACCCAGCCTGCTGTTAAGGCGCCATCGCTAACAGGCTTGCGGAAAACATTAGCACCAATGGTGCGTACAGACGCAATCTGGCGAATGGGGGAAATTTCTTTTAGCGCAGCGGTGATCAAACGCTCGGTTTCTTCTGGTGCTAAATATCCGCCATCCGGGTCAGAGCCGACCGATAGCGCTTTTGATTCAAAAGCATGAAGCGCCCCCGTTTCCCCAGCTTGCATATATCGGCGGAACGCCGCTTTACGCTCATTAGGAACAATAGTCGGCCCGCCAAGCCCTGGGCGCTGTGACGCCAGCGCAAGCCGGTCCAAAGCTGATTTTTGTTCATCTAAAGCCGTATTGATGCGCGCCACTTTTTCGTGCATCAATACATCATCCCTTTTTGCTTCCAACGCTTCTAAGCGTGCGTCATTGGCCTGTTTAAACTGCTCAAACGCGCCTAAAAATTCATGCATGGCGGCTTTTATTTCGCCCTTATTCGGGTTTTGAGCCTTCGCCTCGATTGAGGCTTTGTTCTCTAACGTCATGGAATACTCCTTTACAAACATGATAAGAGAAATCTTTAAGCGGATAAGATTTGCGCTGCGCCGCGCATTGCCCCGGCGAATAGTGACGCCTGATCAACAATTGCGGGCATAACCGGTTTGGGCGGGCCAATATTGATGATCCGCGCCGCTGGGGCCATGGGGAATGTCACGACCGACACCTCCCATAAATCCGCTTTTAATATTCGCCTTCCGGCGCCTTCTTTCCTCGCCTTTACGGTTTGAAAGCCGATGGAAAGCCCGTCTATCGCCCCACTTTCAATAAGCGCATAAACTTCCCGAGCTTTATCAGACCCCAGCGTAATTTCACCGCTGACCCATAGCCCGCGAGCGTCTTCTTTCGCGACAACCCAGCGCCCAATCGGCGCTTCAGCCATATGTTGATAGAGCATGCGCACCGGTTGACGCGTTTGCAAAGAAGCGCGAAATGCCCCAGGGGCGACAATATCCCCGTTTTGATCGGGCGTATTAAAGATTGAAGCGTACCCTTCAATCGTTGCTGTAAAAGGCGTTCCGGTCATTATTCTTCCCCCCGAGCTCGGTGATCTAGTTTCTGCTCAATACGGATTAAGCTTACGCGAATGGCGCTTACCTGTTCTTCTAAACGCGCGGTGCGCACCATTAGCTCCTCTCGGGCTTCAACCCGCCGCTCTAACTGATCAATCCGCTCCGCCGCTGCGCCTGCCCACATAAAGGCGAGGGCCGACTGTGCGAAAAACGCCGCGCCTACAGCCAAAGAAACCCTTAACTCCACCTAAAACTCCAATTACTCAGTATCATTTTCCAAAGGCGGCAAGCCAAGCAGGGACCTTTTTTCATCCGCCGTCAAAAAGTCAGCACGCGCCACCCGCGCCCATTGCGCGTCTCTTTCCGCAGAAAGAGCCTCAACCGCGCCAAGGTCACAAACAACAGACGCCCCGCCAAAATGCGGACCAAGCCAGGCGGTTATCGCGGCCGCCGCTTTTTTCACTAAAGGCGAAATTGTCTGTTTCCAAAAAGCAAGATTAGCCTCACGATAATTCGCATAGGTATTATCCCCCGGAATACCGAGCAACATCGGCGGCACCCCAAAGGCGAGCGCCACTTCGCGGGCGGCGGCGTTTTTGGCCTCAATAAAATCCATATCCGCCGGCGATAAAGACATCGCCTTCCAATCAAGGCCGCCATCAAGCACCAAAGGGCGGCCTGCATTGGCCGCGCCCTCATGGGCGTCCGCCAGTTCAGCCTTTAGCCGGTCAAATTGTTCGGCGGTTAGATTTTCCGCGCCCTCTGGTCCGTTATAGACAAGCGCCCCCGATGGACGCGCCGCATTATCCAATAGCGATTTGTTCCAGCCAAGGGCCGCATTATGAAGGTCGACCGCTGGCGCGGCTGCTTCTAAGGGCGAATATCCATAATGGTCATTAGTGGGATGAAATAGTTTCACATGAAGGATTGGCGCGCCATTTTCCCGCACCGCAAACGAGACTTTTTTGTCGCCGACACTATACTCATACGCTTCTGGCCAACCCCTTGCCCCAAGGCGCACTTTCACCCGGTCAGGGCGCAGTGCATAAAGCTCCTTCGGCGCATCGCCAAGACTGACAACTTCAAGATACGCATTACCGGCCGTCTGCAAATATCCGTAAAAAGTTTCTAACAGCTCCACCCCAGATTGATCTGTATTAGGCTTAGTTATAAGATCAAGCAAAGGGTGGGCCGTCATAACCGCGCCCTTTTCTTCCACCCGCAAAGGGGTGGACGCCGCCGCTTCCGCCACAAGGCGCACACAGCGATAAGCGATGACATTGCGCTCAAACCCCGCACGGGCGAGGGAGGCATAGTCACGCGGCGTCCAGACCGGCCCGCCAAGACGCGTTACGGCAAAAACGCTCTGGGCTGCAATCCCTTGCGTTGCACTTGCCTTTTGCTCTGACGGATGTTCATTTGAAAAAACATCTTTAATGCGTGACAACACGGACATGAAATTACCTCCCCACTCTTAAAGTGATCGCACAGCTGGCTCACCAGCCTGCGGCGTCAATAATAAATCCGTAAGCGCCCAAACTAGAGCGTCTAACCGGTCCGGGCTTTTCGCGCCCGTTCCCACATAGGTGGCCATTTGATCTTCAAGGCTCGGGAAAACCCCGACATGGCGCACGCGCCCCTGCTCATAAAGCGCTGCGATGGGCTCGGCCCTTAGTCTCTTGCCAGCCCTGGCGCGCACCGCCTTAATCGGCGCTGATTTATCCACCTGTTCGATAACCGCACGGGCCATATCGCCCCCTTGGTTAACTTCCACCACAAGCCGGTCGGCTGAAAATTCATCGAAAGCCGCCATTGCGCGCGCCGCCCATCCTTGGGGTGATAATCCCTGAACAGAACGGTCCGCCAACACAAAGCCCGTTCGTTGGTCATTTATCACCGTCACGCCAGCAACGATAATTCCGCATTCATCAGCATCAGGCCCAGCGCTTGCAGGCGGGTCCACGGCGACGACAATCCGGTCAAGGTCAGGCGCAGCGCTTATCCGCGCCGCTTCGATCATGTCCCAATTCCATAGGGCGCCAGCGATATCCTCAATCAGCTCGCCGCTTAGCTCCTGGCGACCAAGGGCTGTTCCCTCATAAGCGCTTGCGATCTCAGTAAAGAAGGCCTTCGCAAGGTTTTCTTCATTGTCGTAAGATGAAGACCGCGTCACCACGGTCGTTTTTGAGGCGAGCAAGCGCTTGATAAGCGCCGTTGGCCGCGGCGTCGTGGTCACCGCCTGCTGCGGGCGGGCGCCCAGCCGCAACGCTAATTGCAAATTGCTCCATGTTTCATCCGCATACCGCCACTTACAAAGTTCATCGCCCCATGCTGCATGAAACTGATAGCCCCGCAAACCATCCGGGTCTTCAGCGGAGAAACAATAAGCGACAGCGCCATCGGGCCACTCCAAACGGCGCCGCGCCGCATGATAGTCCGGCCTGTTATGGGGCGGCTCCACCGCGATGATGCCGGAAGGCCCTTCGATCATGACTTCCCTCGCATCTGCGTAAGTTTCCGCGACCAACGCAATGCGTATTGCTTCACTCGGGTTTTGGCTTTCTTTATCATTGGCAAGTTCAGCTTTAAGCCGCGCAGCCGCCATGCGAATCCATTCTGCGCCTGCGCGTGTTTTTCCCGCGCCTCGTCCGCCGAGCAAAAGCCACGTGGTCCAATCTTGCCCCGGCGGAGGCTGTTGGTCAGGGCGCGCCAGCGTTTGCCAATCATAGCGTCCTGTTCCCGGATAAATTTTTTCAAGGGCCGCATTAATCGTCATCCTTTTGATTTTTTGCGCCGTCGTTTCGTTCGACAGCGCCTTGTTTATCGATGGTTTTTCCGGCCGCATTTTGCTGGTCGGAGGGGATAAAACTTTGTTCACAGATGTCTTCGCTTTGGAGGACTTGGGCATATTTTTCTTCAATATCAGCTCTAAGCGCTTCGATTTGTTTGGGCGTTAAGGGGGTGGGCGCGGCTTGCTTGGCCGCCACGTCATGTTCCACCTGATCCTTTAGCTGCGTTGCTTGCTGTGCAGCGCGGAGCAAAACGCCAATACTGCGCGCCCCGCGATCAAATTCACCAGGCTCCAAGCCTTGGATATTCATATCGCAAAGACGATCCGCAGCCAGATGAACCGCTTGTGCAAAAATCGTTTCCAATGATCGGATCGCTTGTTCGCTCATGCGCGCGCCCTTTGTCTTGCCACCGTTAATTCGATGAGGCCATCATAGGCGCGGGCGTAAGGGGGAGGATAAGTTTCCTACAAATCGTCGTAAACGCGATGAAATCGCTTTTAAAGACAGTGGTTTTTTATAGGTATCGTTTTTACTTTTTGAGCGGATTGAAAATTTTTTTCAGATTAAATTTTCAAAATCACTAACAACGCTGGCTTGTAACGCGCATTTCTAGCGCGTCATCACTGACGTCTTCTTCACTGTCGAGGCGCGAAGGCACAGCCGCCCCGCCCTTGACGGCGCCGTCCAAATCACCGCTGATCAGCGGATGCCAATCGGGCAACGCCTCGCCCCGCGCCAGACGGCGATAAGCGCACGTCTCAGGCATCCAAGGAAGCGCCCCAGCGCTTTCAGCCGTTAAGCGCAGACAATCGGGCACTTTCTCATGACGCGCCCCATAATCGCGGCATCGGCGGGTTGTTGCATCAAACAGCTTACACGCCACATCCGTTTCAAACGTCTCACCCGTTTCATCGTCTGTAAGCAAGACAAGGCAGCAGCGCCCACACCCGTCACAAAGCGTCTCCCACTCCCGGTCATTCATTTGTGAAAGGGGCTTATTTTCCCAGTAACGGGTTTCGCGTAAGCCTTGCCAGGCGGCGTCCAGCTTACCATCCTGTAAAAGCTCAACTTTTGGCTCACTTGTCATGGTTTCGCCATTTCCTGCCTTACGCTCGTCATGGTATGGGAGAATATGAACCTTTAAGAGCGAAACGAAATCATAATACAGGGTGCTTATTCCGCAATACGGGGTTCGCGCCTATGATAGCGGGCAAGATTTAAGGGCTAGACGCGATTTGGAGTGATCTGAAGCGCCTAACGCCATAGTTTAAGCGGGGCCGCGATGGCGGATGATAAAAACCAATCCCAAAATCGCGCCTCAAAGGCGTTAGAGGGGAGCAAGGGAGCCGTAAAAGCCCTATTGGGCGGTGTTGGCGTGGCCGCAAGCGCAATCAACAGCGCCGCCAAGTCCTTAGGACGTGACTTATCAGCAGGCGCGGGCGCTTTAAAGAACGACGTCACAGACCTTTTTCGCCGCGGCGGTTCAAAACGCAGCGCATCAGACAATCAACCAGAAAGCTGGCAGGATTTTCCCCCCGACCCCTTTGATGATGACGGCGAGGACACAGCGCCAGACGAAAACCACCATGGCCCATCACACAAATCGGGTCGTTGGCGCTTTGCTGGGCACCTTTTAAACCTTTGCGTATCACTCGGCTCTGTCGGGTTAATTGGCGCCTTGGCTGTCGCCTTTCTTCATTACGCGCCAAGGGCCCAGATTGGCGCAGACCTTTGGGCGGTAAACCGCCTTCCGTCGTTGGTTATTCTTGACCGATATGGGGAAGAGATCGCCGCCCGCGGCGCGCGTTATGGGGAGACGGTGAACGTTTCTGAGCTGCCCGATTATCTATTGCAAGCTTTCCTCGCCACAGAAGACCGCCGCTTTTACAAACATAGCGGCGTTGATCTTCGCGGCACCACGCGGGCATTCGTTAAAAACTTACGCTCCGGCGGGGTTGTGGAAGGCGGGTCCACCATCACCCAACAGCTCGCCAAAAACTTATTCCTGTCGCCCGAGCAAACCTATGACCGCAAGATCCGCGAGGCGTTGCTCGCGATCTGGCTTGAGGGGCACTACGAAAAAGACGAGATCTTATCGCTTTATCTAAACCGCATCTATCTTGGCGCGGGCGCTTACGGCATTGAGTCCGCCGCCAAGACCTATTTTGGCAAATCCGCCAAACAGGTGGATCTAGCAGAAGCCGTAATGCTCGCCGGGCTGCCCAAGGCGCCGTCGGCCCTTGCCCCGACCCTTAACCCCTTTGGCGCCGCCGACCGCGCCGAAGAGGTTTTAAATAACCTTCTTGAGATTGATGCGATCACCCCCTTTGAAGCGCGCGAGGCGCGCAAGAACCCGCCGGTGATCACGCAAAATGCGGCGGGCGCTGGTCTTGGTTATTTTTATGATTATGTTTCCGCCAAGGCGAAACTTATCGCGGGCGAACAGTCGAACGATCTAATCGTCTCTACAACAATTGATTCTAAAATGCAGCAAGCGGCGGAAGCGGCAATCACCGAAGTCATCACGACCGACGCGAAGATCGCGGGCGCAGAGCAGGCCGCCCTTGTCGCCTATGACAAAGACGGCGCCATGCGCGCCATGGTGGGCGGGCTTTCCTATGTGGAAAGTCAGTTTAACCGCGCCACCCAGGCCAAACGCCAACCGGGTTCAGCCTTTAAGCCGTTTGTTTATATCGCCGCCCTTGAAAACGGCATGAGCCCGCGCACAAAGTTTGTGGACCAACCAATCGATATTGATGGCTGGCAACCTGCTAACTATTCCAACAAATATAACGGGCCCATGCGCCTTACTGAAGCGATGGCGAACTCCGTCAACTCCGTCGCCGTACAAGTAAGCGAGACCGTCGGGCGACAAAAAGTTTCCGAAGTCGCCAAACGCCTTGGCGTCAAGGCGGATGTGCCCGCGCACCCGTCTATTGCGCTTGGCGCGGCAAACATGACCCTTGAGGATTTGACCGGCGCCTATCTGCCCCTCGCCCGCGGGGGGATAAGCGCGGCGCCCTATACAATCCGCTCAATATCCACCGGCGCGGGCGAGATTATCTATACAAGGCCCGAGCCAACGGTTGAGCGGCTGATCGCAAGAGATGTGTCTGAGAATATGAACCACCTGCTTTATCAGGTCATGCATTCCGGCACGGGCGGCCGCGCGCGCCTTGGCCGCCGCGCCGCCGTTGGAAAGACCGGCACCACCAATGACTGGCGCGACGCGTGGTTTGTGGGGTACACCGCGCAAATGACAGCGGGCGTCTGGGTCGGCAATGACGTCTATCGCGGGATGGACAAAATCACCGGCGGGCAATTACCCGCCATGATCTGGGCGGATTTTATGAAGACCGCCCACCAGGACCTTCCCCGCCGCTCCATCAAAGGGGCGACCCCTTCTGTGACGTACACGAATGAGGGGGCGCTGTTAGGGTTTTACCGCACCCTATCGCGCGACCTTGACCGCGTGCGCCGCGACGGCAATGAACGCCGCGGCCGCAAAGGCCGATAGCGGGGCCGATAGAGAGGCCGGTAGGGGAGAAAGTAGGGGCGCCAGTCGGGGAAAATACGGCGGGCGAAGACAATTGGGAAAGACGGCTTCTTGCGCCGCCGTCTCTTCTTCTGATACCTTTCCCCTGGCTTAAAACCACTTTTCGGCACAGACATAATGGGGAGAGACTATGTCCGTCGGCATTCGCATGACGCCGCCTGCGTCAAAAATCAAATTTAGCTGGGTTGACGTTTTCAATGCTTCCGTCGATGCGGCGGCGATCAGCGTGGGCGTCAGCTTGACGGGGGCTGCGTCACCTAGGGCGATCGGCGGGCTTATAAAGTCGCTGCGCAAGACCTTTTCCCTTGAAGAGACTGCGGAAAGCCGCGCGTGGTCCCTGGTCGGACTTTGCTTCGCCCACGCGATTGACATCGTTTTTTCCGATGAAGACGAAAAGCCCCAACGCGATTGCGCAATCGCGGTGATGGAAGAGTTCATGCCCACGCTGAACGAAAAGCCATTCCATTTAACAACAGATTTTTTTGACCACCCGTCGGCGGCGCCCCTTTATATGGCCCTGCGCGATGCCTTCCTTACCGCCGCCCGTGATTTGGACCTTACAATTCCTGAGGACGCAATCGGCCAGCTTGACGCCGCAATGGGACCAGCCCTCCACCAGGCGACCGCGCAAGGGGGCGATTTGTTCGGTGATCTGCGCGAGAGGGCCGCTGTCGGGTTAGAAGCCGCGGAACGCGAGGATGAGTGGCTGCGGTATCGCAAGAAGCTTATGTATTCGGTTGAGACAAAACCCCTTTGGGGCCAGGAACTCCTTTGGGAGCAGGAGGAAAAGGCCGTCACCCTAAGCGATCTTTATGTCCCGACCCGCGCCCTGCGCACGCAAACCGATGATGCGAAGGCGCAGCCTAATACCCTTGTTGATTTAACCTGCGAGCTTGATGACTGGCTGGTGAAAGACATTAACAAAGACCACGCCGTCGCCGTTCTTTCCGGCGGGCCAGGATGCGGTAAATCTTCTTTTGCGAAAATGTTTGCGGCAAGGCTCGCCAAGAATGCAAACGTTCGCCCGCTGTTGATTGAGCTTCAACACCTTGATGACGTCACGCAATTAAAGACGAAAATTGAGGCGTATCTATGCCGGGTAAGCTTAGATTTTCACAACGACCCGCTTTCAGACCCAAGCCCGATACGGCCTTATGTTTTCATCTTTGACGGCCTTGACGAGCTTGTTTTGCCAAACAGCGGCGGCGCAAAAGAAATTGCCGAAACTTTTTGGGTTAGCCTGAACCAGCTTATGAACGAGATGAATGGCAGCGGCGCGATTAGGGCGCGCGCCATCGTCTCCGGCCGGGACCCGATCGTGCAAATCGCCCTCGCCCATTATTTGGCGCGCGAAACACCGCGCACCCAAATCTTTCACATCTGCGGGTATGAAGATCTGAGCGATAAAATCAGCACCGACAATGACGATGACGACAAAGCCTCAAACCATAAACCATCAAAAGATAAACCCATTAAGCATGTTCAAAACAATGCTGAAACGGGGGACTTGCGCCCCGCCTTTTGGGCGAATTACGCCAAGGCGTTAGACGCGCCAACGGCGCTGCCCCCCATATTGTCTGATAGTAATCTTGATACACTGACGTTTGAACCACTTCTTTGTTATCTATTGTGCCTAACCGATTTGATCAAAGACGGTTACGACGCGGAAAACACAAACCGCAATATTGTTTACCAACACTTGATTGACGAGGTTTGGGCGAGACGCGGCCGCGAAGATAAGCGCGGGCCGATATTCGCCTTTAAAGATCAAGACGCGTTTGAGCTTGTGTTGGAACACATCGCCCTCGCCGCCTGGCGCAGCGGCGATGCGCGTTCCGCCGATTATAACGCCTTTCTTAGCGCCATCAAAAAACAGCCCGTTGAAGAAATTTGGCAAGAATTTCTTCAGGATATAAAAAATCAAAATAAAATAGACCCCGCGCAAGAAGGTTTTACAACCCTGGCCTTAAGTTTCTTTTTTAGAAATTCAGCAACCCCCGGGCGCGGTTTTGAATTCACCCATAAAAGTTTTGGGGAATATTTGGCCGCAAGGCGCATCGTAAATTATTTAAAGGATGAAGAAACGATCAAGGCCTTTTCCACCATCAGGTCTAGCGAAAAACTAAAAGATTGGTTGAACCTGACCGGTAAGGTTGAGCTTACACATGAAATTGCTGAGTTTATTCGCGGCGAAATGTGGCGATTATCTATGGAAGAGCTGGCGCAATTGCGCGAGGCCCTCGCCAAAGCCATGCGCATCACCGTGAAGGAGGGGATGCCCGTTCATGTAGGCGATGAAGAAACTTGGCGCGACGCCGAAACAAGACAGCGCAATGCGGAAGGAAGCCTGCTCACCTGTCTTAGCGCGTGCAGCTGTGTTTTAATGCAAACTGACGAAACCGCGAAAGCGATCAGCCCCCTGCCCGATAACGCGCCCATATCAACAGCCCGCCAGCTTTTTGATCGCTTACTGATTACTGATCCCTTACAAGGCGCAATAAACCGCCGCCTTCAAGGCCTCGACTTTAAAAAATCAAATTTTGAGAAAACAAATCTGTACATAGCTAATTTATCATATTCTAGTTTTGACGGCGCCAGCCTTGACAGCGCCACCCTTACATTCGCCACCCTTACATTCGCCAACCTTACATTCGCCAACCTTACACGCGCCAACCTTAGAGGCGCCGACCTTATAAACGCCGACCTTAGGGGCGCCGACCTTAGCGGCGCTGACCTTAGCGGCGCTGACCTTAGCTACGCCAACCTTAGCGACGCCGGCCTTAGGGGCGCCAACCTTAGAAGCGCGAGAAACCTTTCCCAATCACAAATTGAGCTGGCGATTGGCGATTCTAGAACCATCCTCCCCGCGGGGCTTACACGCCCCGATCGTTGGTCAGATCATAGGGAACTAGTGGATAACGAGGACAAGGAAGAATAAGCCGCAGGCGGACTTAAAAATCTAAGCCCGCCATATATTCCTAACGCGCCGTCTAACGTTCGTTCACACCGCATCGGCCGCGGCGCTTTGTTGCGCGCCCATCAGCGGAAGCACGAATATCGCCAAAAAGCCGGTGTTCATCACCACATTGAACGGCGCGCCCGCAAGCACAGACCCGGCGCCGTCAATCACAAACCAGACGACAACACTGGAAAGGATAAGCCGTTTAGCAAGCGCCGGATCACGCGGGTAAAGCTGGCTCGTAATCTGCCAAATCATCACGCCCCATCCGGCCATGAGGCCCCCGGCGATCGCCCATAAAAGGCGCATTTCCGGCGTATTATTGCTGGGCGACCCATCAAACGGGAAAAACGCAAGATCCGCCATAAAGGCTGAATAGCTGGGCGCCAACGTCGACGCGGCGAGCAAGCCGGAAAGCCCAAAACCGATCAACACCGCCGAGGCGGCTTTTAAATAAGAAACCGTTTTATTTGCAGACATCTTAGCCTCCTTCATTTCACTTGCCATCAAACTGACAGGGGGAAAGAGGCAAAACAATTACCTCACAGGTAAGTGCGCTGTGTTATAATCCCGGCGATTGTGGCCCGCACCACCGATTGCGGCACGTAAGAAAGAAACGAGCATGACAACAGCGCTGAACGATAAACAGGCCAGTGTGCCGCCATCCAACTTTGGGGCGAGCCTTAAAACCTGGCGCAATCAACGCCGGATGAGCCAGCTTGACCTTGGCCTTTCCGCGAATGTTTCCCCACGTCATATTTCCTTTTTGGAGACGGGGCGGTCCGCCCCCAGCAAGCGGATGATCCACCATCTTTGCGAGTGTTTGGACGTTCCCCCCGCCGATCGCAATAACCTGCTTAGCGCAGCGGGGTTCGCCCCCGCCTATCAAAACCGCGCCCTAAGCGATGATGATATGACCGCTGTGCGCGAAGCGGTTGAATGGACATTGGACCGTCACAACCCTTATCCCGCCATGGCGCTCGATCGTCATTGGCGGCTCGTCAAAGCCAATGACGCCGCGAAATTTATGTTAGCGGCAAGCGGCGTCAATGAAGGCGACAGTCTTTTGACCATGTTGGATGACCCTGAAAAATTACCTGAAACCTTTGAAAACTGGGAAGAAGTCACCACCCACGCAGTCATTCGTCTACGGACGGAAAGCGCGCATCTTGGCGGCGACACGGTTCTTGATGAAGCAGCTGAGCGCTTGTCGAAAATCCTTGGCGATAAGGGGCTTGACGGTCAATCAAACCTGCCGCCCTTTGTGCCGACGCGCTATCGCGCGGGCGAGATGGTGCTGTCGTTTTTGTCAACCATCGCCCAGTTTGGCACCGCGAACGACATCGCCTTGTCGGAGCTGAAGATTGAACTGATGTTCCCCGCCGATGAGACGACCCGCGCAGTTTTAGTATCTATGGCCAGCGACTAAACACCCTATATAGATGTGTGCGGCGCCCAAACACCGCCAGCATTTATGGACATAACCAAACAATCGCGCATTGACACATAAGGGGTTTAACCAATGGCTTTATTAGACACACCGATTTGTGACTTTGGCTGGCAAGCGCCAGACTTCACCTTAAAAGACCCGCACGGTAAGTCTTTCACGATGCGTGATCATTTGGGCGACAAAGGGTTGTTAATCGCATTTATCTGTAACCATTGCCCCTATGTGCAACGGATTGGGGACCGCCTTGCCAGCGACGCAAAGGAATTAATGGCGGAGGGGGTGGGCGTCCTCGCTGTTATGTCTAATGACTATACGGACTACCTTGAGGATAGGCCGGAAAAGATGATCACCTTTGCCGCGCATTTTGGCTTCCCCTTCCCCTATCTTGTTGATGAGGCACAAAAGGTCGGCAAAGCCTATGGCGCGGTGTGTACCCCCGATTTCTTCGGTCTAAACAAAGACGGCGCCCTGCAATATCGCGGGCGCCTTGACGACGCCAATATGGGCGATGCCGCCGGGCGCACACGCGAGCTTGTGAACGCCATGCGCCAAATCGCGGAAACCGGCAAAGGCCCGCGCGAGCAGACCCCCTCAATGGGCTGTTCGATTAAATGGCGAGCGGGGTGAGAGCGGCACTCAACGCGAGGCTAGTTTTACTTCTAACCACGATCAACTTGCCTTTATATAGTGCAGATAAAAATTATGGCCACTTGACTTACACATCCCCTACGCGGCACGCTATTGACGCTAGCAAATTCAGGGGGATATCTTGCTCTATTCTTTACCAGAAGTGCCAACCGGAATAACGAGCTATTTTGACGATGAGCACCCACTTGGTCCTGTCGCCGCTGATCAAATAAACGACGAAGAAGTGGCCGCCTATCTGGTAACCCTCGAAATAGAAGCCGCACGAGACTTAACCCATGGCGCTTCTATTTTATTCGGCCGCAAAGGCGCTGGAAAGAGCAGCATTTTAAAAAGCTTCACCTATGGCGGCGAGCCACGCTCACATAGAGTATTGTCGCTATCAGATCCAAATTCAAAGAATGTGCTTAAGGAACGCATTCACTTTTTGTCCGATTTTAAAGTAGTTCTGAATATCGACAGTGCTGATTTAATGGAAATCATTTATGAACGCATGGAACACAAGCCGCTGAAAAGCCCCGAGGGGGCAGCCAAAGAATGGAAACGAGACTTGTGGCTCGCGGTTTTAAAGAACGTTTTAAAAAAACCGGCGCTACAATTGATGCTCAATCCCGGCTTACAGATGCAAGTCAGTACGGTAGTCGACACAATCGCTTCTTTAGGCATAGACCCACGCGGCAGCAGTTATTTTGATAAATGGCTTAATTCTAAGGACGCCCAAGCGATCAATGTCGATCTTTTAATAGAAAGACTGCATGCAGATTTTCTTGATAAAGACATAGTAGGTTTGCTCTTAATTGACTCAATGGAGGAATATGATCTTGAATATGACGAAATTATGAAAAAAGTGATCGGAGGCCTTCTTCAACTTGTCGCAACAGAAAAAAACTCCCTGCAGTATAAAATTGCCTTTCCAGAAGAAATCTATGAGCAAGTCCGCAATGAAGCGAATCCGGAAAAATATACGATTCGATCAACTCGAATTTTATGGCGCCCCATAGAGCTTTTAAGAATTTTAACAGACCGTATGTTGATTTGTTTTTACGTTCACGAGAACGCCCACATAGAAAGCTTCTTATCACTAAAAAATAAAGCCCTTAAGGAAAGAGACCGTATCTTGAATTTTTGGTCGGAGATTTTTGACGGGCCAGTCGTTAATGAAGCAGGTCACCAAGAAGCTGGGATTTATTTTATTCTACGTCACACGCAAATGTTGCCGCGACAAGTAATTAATTCCATGTCAGAACTGCTGAAAGGCAGCAAGCCGACAACACGTAGTTACATGAAAATTTCGCGCCCCGCGCTCGTCCACGCTGTACGCCGCGCTTGCGATCAATTAATCGGCGGCATCGAATCTGGTTTTAAGTTCACTTACCGTGATGTCCGAGATGTTTTTGATGCTTTTCTTCCTAAGTGTCCAATTCTTTGCAGTTATGATGACTTGGAACGCGAATTCCAACGTGCTGGATTACGGCGAAAGGCATATGACTGGACTTCTGAATTTCCTATCTTTTTAAGAGCTTTGTTGCATATGGGAGTCATTGGCGTCGTTCAAAATGAAACCTCTAGATATATTGAAACATCATTTGGCTACACTGATGATACAGTTCTGCGCTCAGCCCAAGGCAACTCCTACGCATTACACCCAGCCTTCAGTCTGCTGTATAAAGATGAAGATAGTCGGCTTGACTTAAAACGCGCTGTCCTGCCTCGCGGCTCATTAGAAGATTTACCGATATGACAATCTGGTTTACGCCGTGGCTGGCGCGCATCACCACATTCGCGTCGCTGACATTGCTTCTTATTGGAATCATACAATCCTCGCCTGACACTATTGAAATTGCCGGCGGCTTATTCTGTCTCATTGGCCTAATCTATGCTTTAAGAAACTTCGCCCGAAGACGGCAAATTCCCGCCGCACAAGGCACGCTTGATAGTTTAAAGCCCTTTATTGATAAAAACGCCGCCGTTCCGAATCAAACCGCCCTTAAGGACAGACTTGAAGATGGGATATTAGAAGCTCTTATCTATTCAGCGCTTGGCGGAGCCATGGGGTCATTTAGCAGTATATTAGCCGCCCTTCCAAGCGCATTAAGAATACTACCCTTTTAGAAAGGGCTGAAAGTCATACTAAACATAATATCTACACCCCCTCTTTCGCCGCGCGTTTCCTTAAATGCGGTTCAAGGTGTTTTTTCCGTAGACGCACGGTTTCGGGGGTGACCTCGACCAGCTCATCCTCGTCGATATAGGCGATCGCCTCTTCAAGGCTAAGCCGTTTTGGCGGGGTAAGCCGCACCGCGTCGTCCTTACCGGCAGCGCGCACATTTGTCAGCTGTTTGGCTTTTAGGGGGTTTACGTCCAAATCATCGGGCTTGGCGTTCTCGCCAATGATCATGCCTTTATAGACTTTTTCACCCGGCGCGATGAACATGATCCCCCGCGCTTCAAGGTTCCACAGCGCATAAGGCACCGCATCGCCGTCGCCATTGGCGATAAGGACCCCGTTGCGCCGCCCTTCGATGGGGCCTTTGTGGGGCGCGTGTTCAAGATAAACCCGGTTCATGACCCCCGCGCCGCTGGTGTCGGTCATAAACTCCCCCTGGTAACCAATGAGAGAGCGCGCAGGGGCGTGCAGCACAATGCGCGTCTTGCCCCCGCCGGAGGGGAGCATTTCAACCAACTCCGCCCGGCGGCGGGTCATTTTTTCAATCACCGCGCCGGAAAATTCCTCGTCCACATCGATGGTGACTTCTTCAATGGGTTCTAACAGCTGACCGTTTTCATCGCGTTTGGTGACAACCCGCGGACGCGAGACCGCAAGCTCAAACCCTTCGCGGCGCATATTTTCAATCAGCACACCAAGCTGAAGCTCGCCCCGGCCCGCAACTTCAAAGGCGTCTTTGGCTTCGGTTTCCTTAACGGAAATCGCAACGTCGCCCTCAGCCTGACGTAAAAGCCGTTCACGGATCACCCGGGACTGAACCTTATCGCCCTCGCGCCCCGCAAGCGGAGAATCATTCGCGGCGATTGTGACAGAAAGGGTTGGCGGATCAATCGGCTGGGCGGGCAACGCCTCACTCGCCGAAACATCACACAACGTATCGGCGACGGACGCTTTACTAAACCCAGCAATCGCGGCGATGTCGCCGGGCGTCGCCTCGTCAACCGGCTGGCGCTTAAGGCCGCGGAAAGCAAGGACTTTCGTAATCCGCACCCGTTCAATTTCTGACCCATCACGCGAAAGCGCTTTTAGCGTCATACCCGGCTTCACAACACCGGTAACGACACGGCCGGTCAAAATTCGCCCCAGGAAGGAATCCGCCTCCAATGTCGTAGCAAGCATGGAGAACGGCGCCAGCAACGCGTCTTGCGCTATTTTTGGCGCAGGGGTGTGGGCGATGACCGTCTCAAACAACGGGGTTAGATCCTCGCGCGCACCGTCAATATCGGTTGAGGCCCAACCGTCTCGCCCAGAAGCGTAAAGCACCGGGAAATCGAGCTGTTCGTCCGTCGCGCCAAGCAAAGCGAAAAGGTCAAACGCCGCGTCCAACGCCTTGTCTGGGTCCGCGCTTGGCCGGTCCACTTTGTTCAGGACAACAATTGGTTTCAGCCCCAAAGCGAGGGCTTTTGACAACACAAACTTTGTTTGCGGCATGGGCCCTTCAGCGGCGTCAACCAGCAGCAGGCAGCCATCGACCATCGACAAGATCCGCTCTACCTCGCCGCCAAAGTCAGCGTGGCCAGGCGTGTCGACAATATTTAGCCGAACCGGCGCTTCGCCCTTCGTCCATAAAACCGACGTACATTTGGCGAGGATCGTGATGCCCCGCTCGCGCTCAATATCGTTGGAGTCCATCGCCCGCTCATCCATCGCGGCGTGGGCTTCCACCGCGCCGGACTGGCGCAACATTTCATCAACCAGCGTGGTCTTGCCGTGGTCAACGTGGGCGATAATAGCGATATTGCGCAGCGCAGGCGCATCCGAATTGTTCTGGGTCATAATCTTTGCTTGCTGCGAAATCGCCTTACGGGTTTTGGTTGAGCCCGCACCTCCCCCAACCTTGAGGGACTTTTTCGCCTCAATTTTTCCAGGCGCTCGCTATAACCCGCCCTCACTATAAGAAGGAAAAGTCGTCGCGAAGGATGGAGATACGGATTTTAAGGTGTGCTCTACGCCATTTATGCTGCGGCGCAAAGAGGTTTAGAACAGGGCTGTCGGCGCGTCTTGTCGCGGCGGCAACAAGCGCCAACCGCGCCCTTCAACACATGCTGCGCCCGACCAGCGATCAGAGCGGCCATAAATCCGCATTTCTTGGTCAAAAGCGCGACATAGGCGGGGACGACGGGTTGGGCCGCCCGCCAGGGTCAACTCTGTCCCCGGGCGCTTTACCAACAATTTATCAAAGATAAAGCCCCGGATTTCACCATTTACCGCGATCAACATCCAAGGCTCGCCAATGACACGGCCCACAACCTCTACGCCTGCGCCGGAGGGTAGAACCTCCGCCACTTTGGTTTCCGTCGACGGGCCGTAACGGATATTCGATTTACGGGTGAGGACATATTCCCCAAGCTCTGTCTCGAACTTCTGGGACAAGAAAAGCCCGGGGCGAAAGTCTAAAAGCTCTGACGGGTCACTGCGCAGATTGCCAGCCTTGCGCCGTCCTGGAATGACCTTGCCAGACGCAGCGCCCCCACGCCATGAAACAGCGTCCCCCGGCTCATTATCATTCATCGCTGTCAAAAACGCTTTTTCAAGGGCCCCAACCTCGCGCCCACCGAGCTGTCCGCTAAGCGAGGAGCCGGCGGCATAATTATCCCGCCCGCCGCCAAAGTTGTCCGCACTGACACAGCCGCCAAGCGCCAGAATAATTAGACCAAAAAATACACTTTTAAGACGAATTGGACGTCCCATAATTCCCTCACCATTGTGCGCTGAGCCTAATGAGACGCGCAGAATTGCGCAACCACGCGCCATTACGCCATTTACAGCGACCCCATGAAACTTTTGTGAGGCGCAATGCAAAGGATAGGCCGACGCACGCCAGCCAAACATCAATTACTGATTTTTATTGAAACCATGCCGCCGCAATCGCCATAGGTGACCGCCCGCAACCAACGACGCGCCAATGGCCGTGATTGGCTGTTCATATATTTCCAACGCTTCAATAAAAGCGCCGCCCAGCAATAGAGCAAACCCGAGCGTGACAAGGGCGGCAAAAGCCCAGTCGCCATGATGCAAAACAGTTCGAATAATTGCGTAAACGGATAAAGGCAGCGCCGTAAGGACAAGCACCTTATGGACCATTTCATTCTCCGCTAGCGCCCCAAACACCGGCAGAGCGACAGCGACAATCGGCAAGGCGATGCAATGGAAAATACACAGCCCCGACAACCCCATCGCGGCGTAGTCTAAAGCGCGGCTATCAATGTTGGCTGGCGAAAATGCCGATTTATTTTTCTTCATTGAACTCTCTTACAACCCACGCCTAGCAAACAAAGGGATGTATTTAGAACGGCGCCCGCCTGTGTGCAAGGCGGGCGCCGCGTAAAAAACCTGGCCCTTTAAGCAAAGGGTTAGACGACAGGTTGGTCGCTAAGACGCGTTAGCGCATAATGAGCCGCACACATCTTCGCACTCGCCCATGGCCTCAATTCGTATGTTTTCAGGCGAAACCACAGAAGCAGGAAAGAGCGCTGCAATTTGGCTTTCCTCCAACATGATTTCTTTGACTTGCGAACATTTACGGCAAATGACAAAGGCGCTCGCGGCGCTTTGGCCCACCTTGCTGGCGACATAAGCATTTAGCATTTCGATCCGTTTTACGAAGCCCTTCGCTGTCAACCCATCCAACGCGCGATAGATGCTCATCGGCGCCCGTAAACCAAACTGTTTTAGCTCACTTAAAAGGTCATAGGCTTTAACCGGTGTTTTTGAATTACGCAGAGTTTTTAAAACAAGTCCCTCATTGCGGGTAAATGACATTTCGTCATTAGCGCTGATAAACTCAACGCTTTCCACAACGCCCGCGGGGACATCAACTTTGATACCCATGTGTTTAATCTTTCTCTCCTTGCACAGCGCAAAATGCGCCCCTCTCTCAAAATCAAGAAACAAACAGAGGAGGCGCCCGTGCAAAGACGCGCATAGCCCCGCGTCGATGAAAGAAAAGGAATTCTAAGAGTGTGTAGTTGCCCGTAATCCAACTTGCAGGATAAGCAAACGAACCAAATTCAAATGTAATTTTTCCGTCGCTAAAGACCATGGCGTAACAAAGCACACAGTCATCCAGGACCCGGCCATCTTGGTCATCATGCTTATGGCTATCGTGGTGGGCGTGGCTGTCATGATGGATGTGGCTGTCGTGATGGGCGGAAAAATTATGGTGCGCAGGCCCTTCATGATCGAAATGAAGATGGGCCGCCATCAGCGCGGTCCCAATGACCATAAAAACCGCCGCGATGCCGCACAAAATAACCGAAGCCCCAATTTGCCTTTGATGCTTTTGGGGTTGAACCGCGCCTGCAGGGTTTGTGCGACATATCAACATACTTGGATGTTATCATATCCGCATATTTAACAGTTTTGCAACCTAATGATGTCCCTAAGTTCGCTTTTCGCTTTTGGCGGTTGGGGACAAACCGACGGGGAGTGACGATACAAAACGAACTAGTGCTTAAAAACACCATTCAACATGATAAACAGGGTTTAAGCATTCGAACTTAACTAGGGGGAAAATTCATGCGCCAACAAAATGCTATGTATCCATTACATGCACTCGCAGTCCTTATTGTCAGGGTTTGGGCGCTTACCACGGTCATCGAAGCGATTGGCTCAATCCCCTTTTACTGGGTCAGTCTTGCGTCAAACAACGATGGTGCTAGCTCTTGGGCTATCACCTCGCTGATCGCCAGTTTTGTCTGGATAGTTGTCGGCATACTCGCTTGGTTTATTGCTCCGCGTTTGGCCAGCCGGATTTTGCCAAATCAATCTGCAGATCCTTTGAAACTTTCCATCACAGCAGATGAGCTTGTAATGCTCGGCAGCTTTTTGATCGGCGGCTTCTATTTAGCACAATATGTTCCGACACTGATTATATCAATTGGAAGTTTTATTATAGAAGCGGGCCGTCAAGACCCGGCCCTTCCTTATTGGGCTGGCCAATTGTGGTCACACCGAATTGATAGCCAGTCCCTGGCAAGCAATTTCTTGATCGTGCTTGTTGCATTGTGGATGGCGTTTCGCCCATCGCATGTCGCGCACTTTTTCGCACAATTGCGCTACGCGGGCGTTGATAAGAACGATACGGATAAGACTGAAATTAAGCAGTAATATCGCCAATTTACGGGCAATCAATATTTTGGGCCCACTACCCATGAAACGTTTTTTGCTTTTTAAATGATCCCTTCGCGGCAACGCGCATCAAGCGACGAAATTTTGGGCATTCTAAATGGCTTGGTTCTGGGCAATTGGCGGCGTGGCGCAAGCCTTTGGCCATTTGGCTCAGTTTACGGATTTTTTCTTCCAACTCTTCAGCTTTCGCCTTTAACATTTGACGCTGAATATTTGGCTTTCCGTCAGGGCTGAACATCAATGTGATTTCATCAAGGGAAAAACCAGCCGCTTGGCCCAGAACGATCATCGCCAGCTGGTCAAGGACGTCATCATCATACACTCGGCGAAGTCCCCGCCGGCCCGTCGGTGTGATCAAGCCCTTTTCTTCATAATAACGAAGCGTCGACGCTGGCAGATTCGAGCGCCGCGCAACTTGTGAAATATCAAGCTCTTTCATGCCTTGACCTCAAGTTAACTTGAACTTGTAAGCTATGCGCAACACCCCACAAAGGCAACCAAAACCCAGCAAAGGATCTGTCAAAATGGCGACAAGTAAGAACGCATCCACCGACCAGGAAACCTATTGGAACGGCAGGGGCAGCGACAGTTGGATCACACTGCAAGAGCTGCTGGATGCAACATTCATCGGCTTTACAAAGCACTTAGAGTCCATCACGGAGGAATTATCACCCCGCGATCTTTTAGACATCGGCTGCGGAACGGGCTCGACAACCTTGGCCGCCGCGCGCGTCAAAGGAAAAGCGGGCAGTTGCCATGGTCTTGATATCTCAAAGCCCATGCTAAAACTCGCCAATGAGCGGGCCGCAAAAGAAAAATCACCGGTAGAATTTATCCATGGCGACGCGCAACATTACAAATTTCCTCAGCATAAATATGACCTTTTAATCTCTCGCTTCGGGGTGATGTTTTTCTCAGATAATTTGGCTGCGTTTTCTAATCTACGCCGTGCCACAGGCCAAAACGGGCAAACATGTTTTGTCGCTTGGAGAACTGCGGACGAAAACGAATTTTTAAGCGCCGCTGAACGCGCCGCCGCGCCATTTTTCCCTGATCTTGAGCCGCGACGCGATAATGTGCCAGGGCCCTTGGGCCTTGCCGATAGAGATCGCACACAGGCAATTTTAGAAAAGTCAGGTTGGGCCCACGTCAATATAGCGCCATTAGATATCGAATGCCGCTTCCCAAAATCTAAACTTGTTGATTACATCACGCTAATGGGCCCGTTGGGCCAATATTTAAAGCAGCGGCCCGGTGATGTCGCGAACGAAGCGATGGAGGCTGTTAAGGCCGCCTATGATAAATTCATCGTCGCAGATGATGTCGTTTTTAACGCGGCCTGTTGGGAAATTAGGGCCAAAGCCGACTAAGCGCTAAAGCCGACTAAGTTATATTGTCTTATGGCCCCGCGCACCACGCCGCAGGGCCATAAGGACTTGTTGAATTAAAACATCTTCTGCCAGCCGACAGTCAGTGTCCAGTTTGTTTCCATTTGCGGGCCATTTAGGTCCTGATAAACTGGGATCAACGCTTCGATCGCAATCCGGTGGCCATTAATAGCGCCAGATTGACCGGCAAAATTAATACCTGGCCCAATTTCTAATCGCTCGCCGCCATGGAAATTCGGGTTCGCCGTTTGAACCGGCGCCATGATCAAAGCATCACGCCCGTCAATAGCGCTTTGTGCACGGAACTGACCGCGCAGCGAGAATGAAACCCAAGTCGCCGGACCATATTGCGCCCAAGCGGTGGCATTATGAATATCCCCCAAAGTGTAACCGCCATCACTATTGCCGGTTCGGATGGTTGCACGATATTGCGCGCCCCACGAGAACTGATCGCTATACCCATTATAAGTAATGCCCGGTTCCAGATCGAATGTGCCGGAACCAAGCTGCATTGGGTATGGCAAACGCGGCGATGGCGTCATGCCCATTGGCGTTAGAATTTGATCGCTCTCGCCAATTGAACCCGTCGGAAGATTTAGCCCCAGGTTTAAATGCGCCTCGTGCTGAAGTGTGCTGTCATTGTTAAACAACCGCACAAGCGCCGCGACTTTCGTATCGCCAAAGCCGTTTGACTTAGTCGTAAATTCACCGAGGACGTTGGTTCCCATGCCGCCAGCGAAGGTTGTGTGGTCCATTTCTTTTTCAACGATTTGGCCCATCGCCATCAAAGTGATGGAATTCGTCAGACCATACATCGCGCCGACCATGTACATATCCATCGTCATATCCGTCGGCACAACGCGTAAGGTTGGCGGCATGCCAGGGGCGCCCGCGAAAATATTTGGCACAGTGGTCGCGATTGTTTCCGGTGAGACGCTATTCGTTCCAATCCGGTTACCGCCCATATCCATCCGCATATAGCGCAAGGACATCATAACCTCCCCTTTTTTATGCAAATGGTCGCCCATTACGCCGATTGGCGCGTGGTTTTTGGCAATGGTATGCCCGCCCTTTGGGTGAGGGCTTTTATGAGAACCATGCCCCTCACTCGCCAAGCTAGGGCTTGTTGCGGCGAAAACCAAAAGACCAGCCGCGAAAGTCGTTTTTACTGTTTGATACATCATGCACTCTCTATGCGCCTGCTGCGCATATTTTGATGGAAAATTTAAATGGGATGCTTCCGGATTATTTCCATAATCCGAAAAAATTTGTTCACGCTTTACTGCGGAATAAATTTAGTGATGACCGCTATGATCATTATGGCCCTTATGGGCGCTATGGTCCGTCTTTGCGGTGTCTGTTTTCGGTGTTTCAACCTTAACCGTGACAGTGACGGCGCCAGCTTTTTCAAACACAAGCTCTATTGGAAAGCTCTCGCCCTCCACCAACTGTGTTTCAAGGCCGATCAACATAATATGATCGCCGCCGGGCGCCGCCTTGGCCGTGCCCTTCGCTTTAACGAGAAGACCATTCTTAGCGACAGCCATTTTCGCAAGGCCTTTTACATCACGCGTAGATTTATGAATTTCAACAAATTTCGCCCGGTCGCTTTTTACCGCAATCAAACGATCGTCTTGATCGCCATTATTGATAAGTGTGAGGTAAGCTGCGCCAGGCAGACCTGCGCCAGCTGTTGGCGCAGCCCATGGGTGATCAATTTTAATTGTCCCGTGGGTAAAGTCATGGGCGTTAGCATTCGCCGACAGGCCCATAAAGATTGCCGTCATCATCACAAGACGGAGTTTTGTTTTGTTGAACATTTGAAAAAACCTTATTGTTAAAAACGTCGTTAAAGCGAGGCGTTTCAAACAACAGGAGGCGAACGGGCGCCAAGCGGCGGCCCCGTTTTATAAATCCAATCAGTAACCTGACGCCTTGGCGCATCCTGCGCATCAAGGAAAGCGTAAGGCCCTTGTAGAGTTAACTTAAAGGGATCAATAAAGATTTCCTGCGCCGCTACACAGGCGGGGCAATGGTCGTCACTTGCGCCCGTATCACCGTCTTTATCAGAGGCATCCAAAAGGCTTTGGTACAAATCTTGGACTTTATCAGCGTCCGCGTTACCGGCCAAAGTTGGCGGCGTACCGCACCAAAGCATCGCCACATCAAATTTTGGCCCCGCCATAAGGCTGACCAAATTGGGCGCGAGCGCTTGAACACCCATCAATATCGCGCAGAAGGCGAATATCAAATTGGGCCGCTGACCGCGCCGTGATGCTCGAGCAAAATACATGAACGGATCAATACCATCTGTGCGTAGTCATGACTATCACTTCATGCTGCGCCCTAGCGCCGCAAAGTCAAATGGGGTTGGGGCCCCATTTGACGGGGGTTGGGGCCCCATTTGACAGGGGACCATTGGCGGATGGTAACTTTTACTAAGGCAATTATACCAAGCGCTTTATAATTCTGACTTAAAGGAAACTGCGCCCCTCGCGGTCCTCAACCTCAACAACCCAAAGATCTGGATCGATATTGCTTTGGCGTTCAATCCACTTATCCGCATCAGCCTCTTGCCCAACGCCGTCCTCATCCGCCTTTTCTTGAGCAGATAGCATATCGACCCAAATTGTCTCGCCTTCCATATCGATGCCTTGCCCGAAAAGCTTAACCCGGCCCGGCGCCATCAATATCTTGATCGCGACAGCCCCCGCATCAACATCACCTTTTCGCGCAACAACGCCAAAAGCCCCAGCCGAGGTGACACGGCGCAAATACGCTTGAACCCAAATTTCGGTTTTGAGGCGCGGGACACGCATTCTTCCCTGAGGCCTTAACTATGCAGCGCTTTTGCGCGCTGCGATCTCGCGGCGATAGTCTGCAATACGATCAAGTTGCGAGTGAACGATAATTTCCTCAACTTGCTGACGATTACGATCACCCTTACGCACTGGGCGCACCGGCGCATCAGCGATCGGCAGGATCAACGTCGCCTCAACCCCTTCACCGGGTGCACTGTTAAGCTCTAAACTGCCGCCATGCGCCTCAGCGAGCGCAAAACACAAAGAAAGACCAAGCCCGTGGCCGCCAGCGCCGCGCACACCCTTCGCATGGGTTTCGGTGAAACGTGGGCCAAGCCGGGCAAGTTCTTGCGCACTCATCCCAACACCAGTGTCAATAACTTGCGCTATGATATGCTCGTCATCATGGCGCAGCCTTAACGTTACGCCCCCATGGCTGGTGAACTTGATAGCGTTGGACAAAAGGTTAATTAAGATACGCCGAACCGCAGCACGATCAGCATAACTTTCAGGTAAATCGCCAAGTGCTTCGATCGACAAGGCTAGCCCCGCCGACGCCGCACTATCGCGCACCATTGAGACGCATTCACGCGCCAACGCGCTGACATCTGTCATCTCTTTTTTTAGCGCAAAGCCTTCGCCTTCATGTTTGGCCATATCAAGGATGGTTGTTGTCAGCGTCATCAAATGACTGCCGGCGGTTTGAATGTCCTCTACATATTCAGAATATTTCTCATGTCCCAGCGGGCCAAATGTCTCCTCTCGGATAACATCCGTGAACCCCATAATGGCGTTTAAGGGGGTCTTCATCTCGTGGCTTAGATCGGCAAGCGCTTGCAAATTCTGAGTTTGCCCATCTTCATTTACTTGCTCATCCCTTGGGTTTGGCTCTAGCGCCCCCAAAGCATCAGAACAATCAGTCAATAAGACAAGGCGCTCCTCACCGTCAGCGCGCAACCGTAGAGATAGTGTTTGGATGAGCCCATCAGCATGTTTGACGTTTATTGCACACACACCTGCTTGCCCCGACCGGATCAGCGCGCTAAGGCCGTTGCTGTCAAATTTTTGCGTAAGTTTCGGCGCAAGCATCGGCGCACATGTGGCGGCAAAGTCGCGCCCTACCATTGACCCCGCCATACCAAGCAGCGCCGCCGCGCCGTCACTTTCCTGTATGACTTGACCATCAGCACTAAGACGCAGCACCGCACTCGCGCCATCGCCCTTCCAGGCCGGACCCTTGGCGAGCGGCGCACCGATGATCGGCAACCCCGCCAAAAAATTTTTGACTTTATTCATCAACGGGACGGACGTCATGAACCCTCAAAAAATCGATCAATCGTATGGCCGCATACATCGCATGGCTAACCAAAGCTTAACCAACAGGCGACGATTCTTGCCGACGCATTAAACATCGCACAGTGTTTGTTAACAAAAGCTGAACGCGGGCATACTATATCCGAATTGGGAATACGCCTCATATAACGCAATAAAAACAATATCATAAACAGCAAACGCCGGCCTGCCCAACCCACTATTTCAAGCGCAATGATGCTGTGGTACCCCCCTTAAACCTTAACATGTCACAAAATTTTCAGATTGATTTGACCAATTCGACATGTCGAATTTTAGTTTAATGCGCTAGCTTTTACGAAGTTGGCTTTAATGACTCTATAGTAAGGTCTTAACGCAAGCGGGATAGACGGCGCACGAATTGATTGTATTTATTTTCAGTGGGCAAGTTATGGCGGTATGATTATAAAGCGTTATAAGTCGCCTTATAATCACCTTCTACTTGGCTTAAACCTGGGATAATTTATCTGGCTTTTTGGCCGTCTGCTCTAAGTCATCCGAATATTAGGAGAAGAATGTCGATGTTGCGTTCCAGGCAAGGCTATAAAAATCACTCTACTCTCGCCCGTAAAGGGGCTCTTGCAGCGGTAATTGCTGGCGTGTTTTCGACCGGCGTCCTCGCCGACACATTAGCCCAACCGCAAACATCAGCGCTTGAAAAGCGTGCAGCAGAATATGTGCGATACCGCCAAGATGTCGTCGCGATTGAAACGGCGCCATTAGAAAAGCCCTCCGCCACTCGCGACGCCCATAAACGTCTCGCCGCCCATGACCCTGAAGCCTTGTCTTCTGGATGGGTTGCTTATGCGGCGCTCGTCGCGGCTGATACGCCTGAGTTCGCTGCTGCTTTACGCAAAGCCATTGGCGGATCATCACAAAGCAAACGCGCGCGCTTTTTCACCAAATTATCAAAAGACCCTTCTTATCCGCGCAAACTAAAAGGCGCTAAAGAAGCAACAGAACGGGTTCTGGCGATGACAACAAAAGACGCCAGTCGGTTTTACGCCCTTGGTGAGAGCTTTAAATCCGAAGCTTACGCGATGCAGAAAACTTCTTGGGGTAAGAAGCGCATTGCCGCGAGCTCCAAGCGAATTAGCGAAGCATCAAAATTCGCCGCCGATCGCGGCGACGCCTCAGCGCCTTCTTTAAAAGTATCCACGAATAAAGGCGTTACAGCACCAATGCTGGCTAGCATGAAAGAAGACACTTGGGCTTTTGACTGGGGTGCGGAAAGCGAACCAGGCCGTATGACCGAGCAAAATGCGCAAGTCATTATGGACCGGGTGTTAAACCTTGCGGCGCGTTACGCCGTCGGCGGCATGAACGAAAAACTTGTTGAGGTTTACGCACAGAATAACAAAAGCAAGCAATGCCTTTCTATGGCGAAGCTTACGCTAACCCAATGCATCGCCGCCACACGCTCCCCTTATGAAGAGGCGTTCTGCTTAGGCGAACATGGCCTTAACGACATTGGCGGTTGCCTTGGTTGGGTCGCTAGCGTGAATGCGAACGCCAGCTAAAAGCTTTTGGCCATACTCTTAACTTGAAAAGTATGGCCAATTTTCTTGGCCATACCTGGAATATAACGGCGTTTTAGCCGCGCGAATGCCCCAAGCGGCCCAAGCCCTTAGGACGCTTGGCCGCTTTGATGCTTCTTGTCGTGCGCCGCATTATCGCTTATCTCCCGGACATGACTGATTTTCAAACAATTGTTGATGATTTTGCTTTCCTTGATGACTGGGATGATCGGTATAAATATCTGATCGACCTTGGAAAAAACCTTCCCCCCTACCCAGAAGATAAACGCGACGATGATCACAAAGTGCGCGGATGCGCCAGCCAGGTATGGCTTTATTCAACGATCGAAAACAACCGCTTGCGCCTTCAAGGCGACAGCGACGCGCATATTGTGCGCGGCCTCGTCGCCGTCGTCCTCGCCTTATTTGACGGCAAAACCCTTAGCCAAGCAGAGAGCCTTAATACACAAGACGCCCTTAAGCCATTGGACCTTGACGGGCATTTAACCCCTCAACGATCAAATGGCCTGAGCGCAATGGTTGCGCGCATTCAGGCGCTTGCCAAAGGCGAACAACAATAGCCCCATTCATTTGGGGCCCTAAGCCTTAGATGGATGCGCCGCCAGATGCTGGCAGTTTGCGCACAAAATCATCTGACGATAGATCCCGCGCCCGGCGCGTTAACATATCGGTCAGACGATCTTTGAGCAAAATTTCCATCCGCTCAATTTGATCGTCAAAAATCGGGCTGTCACGGCGGTCTTCAACCATATTGCAAGAATAGCTGACGGTTGTGCGATCACGCCCAAACTCCGCCGAAACTTGCCCTAATGAAAGCTGCCCCACAACATGTGATAGATACATTGAAAGTTGTCGAGCAAACACGATAGTCGCCTTGGCGCGTTGCCGCGACATGATTTCCGCCTCCGATATGCTTAAGGCCTGAGCCACGACGTGCACCGCTTCAGTGGCGACGCGCTCATTATATAGTTTCGACAGTCCTACAGATCTCCCGCTGATAGACATATGCGCTCCAAGCTACACTACTTCTGATTGTACAATCACCCAGGCGCCACTATACGTGTCAAAACTAACCAGAGGATAATTTTCCTACATTTTGTTGAGTAAAATAAAACCGATACTAAGGAAAAAACTCAGTAAAGAGCCGGATGTGAATCTCTTTACACAAAAAAACACAATATTAAGGCGAATAATTGCGAATTAAACAATTACCCTCACTTTTAACGCAACGTTTACCGCATTCTAAATAAACAATGTGCAATTTTATCTATTAGGCGCACGCGATCAGATGCAACTTATGCGGCTAACAAAAGCAGGCCTGACTTTAAGAGGTAAAGGCGAGAAGAAGCGCCGCGCCAAGCACAATAGCTGTCCAAAGGGCCATAAACCCAATCGGCCATGAACGCGCCATCTGCCCCTCGGGTCCGTGGACCGCGTAAATCCGGTTCATCAGGTTTTGGAACCGCTCAATCGCCAGACTCCACACGCCACGCCATAAGGCTCCTACGACGCTGACCGTCCAGCCGACAAGGCCGCGGCCAGGGATACGATAGAACCAATCTGTATCAAGATTGGTTGAACGCACTTCCGCCGGATACCATTTCATAATCAAGAGTAACGCAAAAGCGAGCACCGCCCAGATAAGAAGCTGAAGCTGCTCAACAATGTGATACGCCGAATAAGGATGATAATGCGAAATCTGCTCTTGATCAGGCATAAGAGCGTAAAGCGGCTCTGGGTGAATACCAATGACGACACAAAGCACCGCCGAAACACTCATCGCGATAAGCATGCCAAGGGGTGTTTTGTCTTGAACCCATTGGCGCTTTGCGGGCGCGTGGTTGGTATTAAAGAACGTAAAATACGGGATCTTGATACCCGCATGCTCTAGCACGCCAGCGGACGCAAAAAGCAGGATCAACCAAATCCACAACATATGCGCTTCACCCGCTGCGTCGATGATCAAGCCCTTGGTGACAAAGCCTAATGTGCCGGGGAACGCGGAAATCGATAAAGCGCCGATAATGCAAAAGAACATAGTCAGCGGCATAAATTTATAAAGACCGCCTAGGTCAAGCGCTTTTGAGGAACCAGTACGGAACATCGCCGCGCCAAGGGCCATAAATAAAAGCCCTTCAAAGATAATATTGCCAAAAGCGTAACCGGCCGCGCCATTAATCGCGCCAAAGCCGATTGCGCAGACCATAAACCCGACCTGGTTGTTGATGGAGTAGCATAAAACCTTGCGCAGATCGTTTTCAATAAGCGCAAAAAAGATCGGGAAGATCGTCATCACCGCGCCGATGTAAACAAGCTCACCCGCGCCCGGAAAACCACGAGCAAGCGAATAAACCGCAAGCTTCGTTGTAAAGATGGACAAAACGATAGTCCCGGACAGGCTAGACTTTGGATAAGCATCCTGAACCCAGTTATGAAGCAACGGAAATGCGCTCTTAACGCCAAAGGCAAGAAACAGCACAAGGGCGGAAAATTTAATCGCGCCGCTTTCATCACGAAGACCGATATAATCAAACGCAAGCGAGCCTGTCTCGCGATATATCAGGACAATCCCGCCAAGAAGCAATACACCGGATAATATCTGAACTGACAGATACCGCATGCCGGACAAGTAAGTCGCCCGTGTGCCTGGCGCCCAAACGAGGAAAACGGACGTGATCGCCGCCACCTCCCACCACACGAAGAGTGTAATAAAGTCGCCAGAAAGAACACCGCCCAACGCCGCCGCCGGATAAGCAAGGGTCGCAAAATCTTGAGCACGATTATTCTCGTGCCAGGCGTAAATAATGTTCAGCGCCGCCGCGATATGGAAGACCACCGCGAAGATGCGTGACAATGGGTCTAGGCGGATCATCGTCACGGGTTCGCCAAATAAGGTCAGCACCCCATATTCGCCAAGGCCTAACGCAGATAAGACATATGCGCTGATGGCCACGGTCGCAAGCATGATCGGGCGGCGAATAGCGCCAGGGGCAAAAGCCGCAATCGCAGCGCCAACGGTTAAAATCACCGCCGGGTTCATGGCGAGCGCGGTTAAAAGACTATTCGCGGTCGTCATAATAGCTCTCCTCGCGACCGACGAGTTTTCTTAAATGTTGGCCCGCCAGCACGATAAACATGAATGAGATAAAACCCCAGATTGCAAAAAAGACCGGAAATTCTTCAGCCGGAAAATGGGGGTGTTTCTTTTGAAAAGCAGGAACGAAACCGGCGATAGCCGCAATAACGCCCGCAACAACAAGGCCGATCAAAAAGAAGCGGATAAAGCCTTTATTCTCGGCCCAACCCGGCGCGTCCTTATCTTTCGGATCAATATTCTCGTGATCTGCCATTATTAAGCTCCCATTCTATCGCTTAACCACTCGCCGCAGTCATTAGCGGCGCCAGATAAGCGTAAAGTTGGTCAGCAAAGAAAAACAAGACAAGCGCGCCCACGGCCGTCGCAACCGGTGGTAAGACACATAAAAGCGGCGCTTCTTTTAGGGCGCCCCACTGAATAAGCGCACCCTTCGCGCCTTGAGCGCGGCCTTTATCGTCCGCCTGCGGCGATAAATAGAACGCCTGAACAGGGATGGAGAGTAGGTAAATCACGTTCAATATTGATGAGACCATCAAAATCGCGATCAACGCTAACTGGCCCGCATCCGCAGCGCCGAGCATAAGGAAGAATTTCGGCCAAGATCCTGCAAGCGGGGGCAAACCGACAATCGACATCGCCCCGATGAAAAATGCGCCAAAGGTAAATGGCATCACGCGGCCCAAACCACGCAGCTCAGATACAAGCGTCTTATGGGCGCCCACGTAAATCGCCCCAGCGCACATAAACAGGGTCATTTTACCCAATGCGTGCGCAGCAATCTGCATCGCACCGCCCATCACGCCCATCGACGTCGCCAGCATCGCCCCAAGGGTGACATAAGAAAGCTGAGACACAGTCGAATAGGCAAGGCGCGCCTTTAAATTGTCTTGGTTCATCGCAATGGCGGAGGCGAGCAAGATCGAAAGCCCCGCCACCCACATATAAAATTCAGACGCGCCGCTGGTCGCCAAAAGGTCAACGCCAAAGATATAAACGACAATTTTTAGGACAGAAAATACACCCGCCTTAACAACAGCAACCGCATGCAAGAAAGCCGAAACCGGTGTCGGCGCCACCATCGCATTCGGCAGCCATGGGTGCGCTGGCATTAAAGCCGCCTTACCAATCCCAAAAGCAAAAAGCCCAAGCAAAATTGGCAAAACTGGGTCGGCCGCATCAACATGGCTAGCGAGTACGCCGCCAAGTTCAAACTCCGTCGTCCCAGCAAGGGAGTAAACCCAAACAATCGCCGGCAAAAGTAACCCGATAGACGTGCTCATCAACACGCCAAGATAAATCCGTCCCCCACGGCGCGCTGACGCGTCGCCCTTATGGGTCACCAATGGGAATGTTGAAAGCGTCAAAACTTCATAGAAAATAAACAGTGTAAAGAGGTTCGCCGCATAAGCGACACCCATGGCGGACGCGATGGCGATCGCAAACGACATATAAAAGCGCGTTTGATGGGGCTCATCATGGCCGCGCATATAGCCGATGGAATACCAAGAATTAACAAACCAAAGACCGCCCGCGATAAGACCAAACATTGCGCCCAAAGGCTCCGCCCGGAATGCGATCGGCAGCCCTGGCAATACATCCCACAAAATAAGGGAAGGCCGCTCGCCAGCGCCAACAGCTGTAAACACGATCAGCGCCAAGAAAATTAGCGCCGCGCCGGTAATTAAAGTCGACGCCTCGCGCAAATTTGGTGACTTGCCAAAAATCCAAATGCCAAGGAACCCGATAACGGGTAGGATCATACTTAATAATATAGCGGTTTCAGGCGCGATCATTATTGCCCCCCTCCGGCCGCAAGGGTCAGCGCCTTCGCCGCTTGATCCGCAAGGCTCGCGGTGAACTCAGTACGAAGGCCGAAATAAACATTGGCGAGGGTTAAAATCCACATCGGAATAATCATCGACAACGGCGCTTCTTTTATCGACTGTGCATAAGGCCCCTCTGTCGGCGCGGGGCGCAAGACCATCAATTCAACAATGCGGCCCACATACATCACCGCCACGAAGGAGCTTGCGACAATTAAAAACGCCGCCCAGGCGTAACCAGCCTCAAAGCTGGCGGAAAGCAAATACCATTTCGATACGAAACCAACCGTCAACGGAACGCCTATCAAAGAAAGGCCTGAGATAATAAAAGCGCCCGCGGTAAACGGCATGCGCCGGGCGAGCCCTTCAAATGCGGCGCATTTATGAGACCCAAGGCGATAGACAACACAAGCGACCGCCATAAACAGCGCGCCCTTCATCAACCCGTGGTTCACCACATGAACAAGCGCCGCGGAAAGCCCCGCCTCAGTCCCCAATCCAAGACCGAGCAGCATGTAACCGATTTGACCAACTGAAGAATACGCGAGCAGGCGTTTCACATCTTCTTGGAAAACCGCCACGATGGAAGCGGCGAACATGCCAACAACGCCTAGCGGCAGGAGCACATAAGCGAACGCCGCTTGAAGGAAAGAATAATCCAACCCAAAAACCGAATAACAAAAGCGGATCAACACATAGATCGATACTTTAGTCGACGTCGCCGCAATAAAGGCTGACACTGCCGACGGCGCATAGGTATAGGCGTTCGGCAGCCACAAATGCATCGGGAACATCGCGACCTTAAGGCCAATTCCCACAAGGATAAAAGTAAAGCCCGCTTGGATAACCCGGTTATCCTGCCCTTCAAGCTGAGCCCGTAAATCCGCAATATTAAGCGTACCGGTCGCCTGGTATAAAAGACCAATACCAATCACGAAAAAGGTTGCGCCGATCGTCCCCATAACCAGATAGTTAAAGGCCGACGTCAGCGCTCGTCGATCCGACCGCGCCCCAAGGGCGATCATGGCGTAAGTCGATAGCGAAGAAATTTCCAAGAAGACAAAAACGTTAAAGGCGTCGCCGGTAATCGTGACCCCTAAAAGGCCAGTCATGCAAATCAACAGCGCCCCGTAAAAGTTCGACAACTGTCGCTTATCAACTTCCTTTTCAACACTTTTGTAGGAGAACGGAAGAACCAACGACGCTATGCCGGACACGAGCGCAAGAACAATCGCATTGGCCATATCAATGCGATATTCAATCCCATGGGGCGGGGCCCAATCACCTAAATGATAAGAGATCGGCCCGTGATCGGCGACCGCCGTTAGAAGCTGAATACAAAAAGCAAAGACAACCCACGCCACACCCGTTGCAACGGCCCAAGGGATGCGCCCCTTTGGCAGCAAGACAACAATCGGCGCGGCCATTAAAGGCGTAACGATCGGAAGAACAGGGAGTTGTTCGGCGAAATTCACGGTTACGCCCCCCCGGCTTTTGCGGCGCCGCCAAATTCAGCAGCGAGATCTTCTGCAATCAACTCATCTTCCTCAATCGAACCATAGGCCTCACGGATACGAACCGCGAGCGCCAGACCCACCGCCGTGGTTGCAACACCAACAACAATGGCTGTCAGGATCAACACATGGGGCAACGGGTTGGTGTAAACGACTTCGGCTAGACTTGGATCTAACCCATGGGCCGCATCACCATGAATTTCTGCGCCATGCAGATCAGCGCCATGCGCTCCATCATGGGGATCAGCCTCATGAAAGCCCTCATGCTCAGTTGCTTGCTCATCGACAGGATCGTTTTTAACAGCGCTGCTAAGATCATTTCCGATCTTATTATCGCCGCCCGCCGCAGCGTGAAGGTCTTTTACCGATGCGCCATCATTGTTCAGCGCCTTAAGGCTTTCAGGATCGATTTTTAGATCCCCAATCGTATTGACGTGTTTTTCAGGCGCCGCGTGAAGGGCCGCTTCTTCCGCGCCATGATGAGCGTCACCATCATGATGAGCCGCATCGGAATGGTCCTCATTAACGTGACTATCGCTGTGGGCGTCGTCGTCATTGTGGGCGTCATCGTGATGCCCCCCTTCATGGCCGCCGCCATGCCCTTCATCGCCATGATGGCCGCCATGGGCCGCATCACCCATTAAAATCGGTGCGGTGCCGCCCACCGTCTTACCAATGGAGATATAGAAAATGAAAACAGATGTCTGGAAAACATTCAGCCCGATAATCTTCTTCACCAGATTGCCGCGACTAATGACAATATAAAGACCCATCATCATCAAGACGATGAAGATCCAATAATTGTAACGCTCAAGGATAAAATCAATCATATATGCGCGCGCCTACCAATCTTCCGGATCGATTTCAGGCTCGCGGCCCGCAAAGTGGTAAAAAATCATCAGCATTGTCGCAGCAACGGCAATCCCGACACCAAGCTCAACAATCAAAATGCCGTAATGCTGTCCGGCATGGTGGGTAGAATCTGGATCAATCGCGTCATAGCCGAGGAAATTGGCCCCAAGCAACATCGTTGCAACACCCGTTCCGGCATAAAGCAAGACGCCAATCACCATTAAAATTTTTAGCGCCCCTTCGGGGAGACATTTTTTCGTTGCGTCTAAGCCAAACACCAAAGAGTGCAGCACAAACGCCACAGCAAAAATCACCCCTGCCTGAAAACCGCCGCCTGGCCCGAAATCACCGTGAAACTGTACATAAAGCGCGAAGACGATAATCGGCGCGAACATAATCTTCGTCATAACGCGGAGGATAAGGTGTTCCATTAGCCTTGCCCCCCCTTATTCCGGCCTTCGCCCTCTTTGTCTTCAGACGCGTCGGCGACTTGGCGCCCGCCTCTGACGCTGCCCGCGCCGAGCAGCAAAATCACCCCAAGCCCGGCGGTGAAGACCACCAAAGTCTCGCCAAGCGTATCAAAGCCGCGATAACTCGCCAGCACCGCGGTCACAATATTCGGCACAGCAATCTCATTCGGCGTGCGCGTTACATAATCTTGGCCAACATATGCATTCGCCGGCGCATTCGCATCACCAAAGGCAGGCATATCAATCGTCGCATAGACCAAAGCCGCGCCGGTCAAGATCACCACCGCTAGCGCAACCGTCGACCGTCCCGCTGTCACCGGCTTTTCCCTGCGCGCTGTTAACAGCATGCCGCCCAGCATCAAGACAGTTGAAATGCCCGCGCCGACAGCGGCCTCAGTAAAAGCAACATCCACCGCATCAAGGGAAACAAAAAACGCGGCCGTTAACAGGGAATAAATCCCCGATAACATCACCACCGCAAACAAATGCCGTGACTTCATCATGCCATAAGCAACAACGATCAATAACGACAACAAAGCGACGTCAAGCATCACCGTCGGCGTCAAAGGAATGTGGAAGTCGGTCTCGCCCATCATGACTCGTCCCCTTCACGCTTAAGATCGGACCCAAGCAAAGGACGCACGCCAACGATATAGGCTGAATGGGCGATCGCATGGGTAGCAACTGGCCCCGTCATCAAAAGAAAAAATGCGATGAAGGCGATTTTTGCGAAAACAATCCAGCTGGTTGCCTGCAACGCCATGCCAATCAATATCAGCTCCGCCCCGCCGGTGTCAGTGACGCCAGCCGCATGAATACGAGTATAGATATCAGGGAAACGAACAATGCCCACGGCGCCCGCGACAACAGCAAGACCGCCAACACAAAATAGGATCCATGACAATATGTCTAAGAGCAGCTCAAGGCTCATGACGCGCCGCCGTTCTTTTCCGCCCCATTTTCCGTGGGTTCTTCAAAAACGGGCGCATCAGCCTGCGGCCCCATGAGCGAGACAGACAAAGTGCGGTAGCGGAAGAACTTTAAGATCGCAATCACCGACACAAAGTTGATCAACGCATAGAGTATAGCAATATCTAAAAAATCAGGCCGCCCAGTTAAAAACCCCATCAATCCGAGCAGCAAAACGGTTTTTGTACCAAAGCTATTGCCCGCGAGCACTCGGTCATAAAGGGTCGGGCCAGCAAAGGCGCGCGCAAGCACGACCGCCATCGCAACCAGCACAGCAATCGTTGCAACAGCAAACATCATGACGCGCCCCCAATCTGGGTAAGGGATTTAGCCTCAATCTTAGCAACCCGTTCGCCCATATCCGCAATGGCGGCTTCATCAGCAAGCTCTTCGGTAAGAGCGTGGACAAGAATATGGTCCGGCTCAAGATCAACGCTGACGGTGCCTGGCGTTAAGGTGATAGAATTTGCAAAGGTTGCAATGCCCGGATGAGACTCGGTCTTAATCGGCACGCGAATCCATTTCGGTGAAATTTGTGGGTTAACCGCTAGCGCTTGGCGAATTACCGTCACATTCGACTTGCCGATTTCAAATGTAAGCCAAAACCAATACCCAAACACCCGCGGAAACATCGATGATGGAACGCCTTCATCATCCAGCATGCCCGCACGCTTGGCGAGCCAGACAGACAAAGCAACAGAAATAGCGCCAAACGTAAGAAGCAGCTTATTGTCGAAGAAACCCGACAAAAGCAGCCACAAACCGCTTAGTGCGATAACTAAAATGACAATCCGCCCCATAATCTTTGTGACGCGCCTTTTTGCATGGCCTTGCTTACGCCTTGTTATAAGCGGCAAGCCGACCAGCCTGGAAGAAAACCGCTAGCCCGATTGGCCAGCTTTCGAATGCACACCCACCGCCCGTTGGGTTTGGAAAAACCACGATACTCATTAGACAGCTTAAAAAAAGCGCGGCAAGGTTTTGGTGCCCCGCGCGCCTTCTTTAACTTCGCCATTTATCGCACCTGGCGTGCAGAATCAACGCCTTCCCCGCCGAAACCTGCGAAAGGGGATCACAAAACCCCATGTCTTCGCCGGGGAATAGAGCATTCTGTCACTGTCACATGACAGGCTGGCTTTCACTTTTGTGGGGAATATATCGGCTTTTTTTCCTAAAAAGCCCAATCACTTGTCCGAAAGGGGCCCATCACTTACCGGGATTAGGCGCAACGCCCCGTGCGCCTAAAAATTCATGAATGGCCCGGCGCACAACGTCGCGGGGCGCCATACCAAGCTGCGCCGCGCCGCGGTGCAACCTTTCAAAAGAACGCCAATCCATTCGGAAAGTAACCGCAATCATCGGGGGAGAATAATCAGACGCCGTAAAACGCGGCGCATATTGGGCGTCTGGGAAAGCCCCGCCAGCATTCGCCCCGTCCCCCGACGATAAAACCGCAGACGCCCCAACAGAAGAATCCCGTTGCGCGGATGCCGCGAAAGAATTTTCTGCAGCCCCAGCCGGGTGACGGGCCATCAGGCCATCATCACCAGATTGAGCGGCGGCGCGATCCGGCTGCACGCGTCCTTCATTTTGTTCTTGGGACGGCTTCCAAAGCGCGGGTTTATGAGCATAGATTTTAGCGCCGGGCCGGGTGATCACCCCATGGCGGGAACGCGACAGCAGATCAGCGGTAAGCGAAGCAAAGCTCCCGCTATCATTTGCGGCTTGGTCTTGAGATTTTTGGGAAGATGATATCTGTGCCAAGGGGTCTCGCGCGCCTTTACGACTATTGCAATACAACAGAGCGCCGACCAAAAGGACGCGCAGTAAAAGCGGCCATCCGCGCTTCCGCCGCCGCGGCGCGAGACGCTGCATCAATCCGGTCAAGCCGTTTTTGCAGATAATCCCAAAGCCCAGAAATTTCTTGCGCTGACTGGCATTGCGGGTCGATTTCCATGACCGTTCGCCCGTCAATCATGCTCGCCGCAAAATCAACCCGGTTATGGATCGTGACAGGCGAGACAACCCCATGTTGCGACAGCGCAACAGCCGCTTCAGCCGTGATGCGCGCCTGGGGGTTAGCCGCATTCAGCACAAAGATTAAAGGCTTGCCATGAGCTTCAGCAATATCAATTGTGGGTCCTACCGCACGAATATCATGCGGGCTTGGCCGCGTCGGCGCGACAACAAGGTCAGCAAAACTAACCACTTGTGAAATCGCATGGGTGACGGATGGCGGCGTGTCTATAATAACGAGGCCAAACCCATCCGCACGCGCCTGATCTAAATCGTGCAGAAGATTAGAGTATACCGACTGTATGAAGGCTGGTTCTGGCGCACGGCGAGCGTTCCACCATTTCGCCAAGGAAGCTTGTGGATCTGTGTCAATAATTGCAACAGGCCGCGAACTGTCGCGTGATGCCTCAACAGCTATATGCCCGGCTAGCGTTGATTTGCCGGATCCGCCTTTTTGAGACGCGAAAACAATAACCCGCATAGACGCAAACATGTAAAGCCACACCGCCTTTGATCATCCGAACCTGTGGCTGATCATGGCGCCATCGTCTTTACCGATCGCGAAAATACAAACAAAAATTTAATTCAAAAAAAATGCGCTGGAAGCCGCCAAAATACGCAAGGCGGACAACCAACGCATGATCGGTATGCCACATACAATTTAAAAGCTAATTAAAAACAACGTAAAATTGCATTCATTAAAGACTTTTAAATGACTAATCATGGCTAGTCTGTAATGAGATTAGTTTCAGATCTCACCAAACTCGTCATGCACATTAAGCAAGGCGGCAAACCGACCGATGCGCGGGTTGCCCTTCCAATCCCAATAGCGCAAAACTGCACGTGAAAAATCACGCGCGATCATATCAAACACAGCGAGCACATCATCGGCGCGTTTCGTCGAGCCATTATCGCTCATCGCTTCAAAAGGCTCGATAAAAGCGTAAAAATCCTCGCGCGATAGCCCAAGCGCCTTGCATAAGACCGCAAACGGTTCGCCGCCTTCATCCCGCAAAATCCGCCCTGCAAGCGCTTTCGAAACGCCAGCCACAATACTAATCGCTTCAATCCGTTCAGGGCTTGGGTTGCGATAAGAAGCCGCGAGCACTTTTTTCACGACTTCCATCGGCACATTTTCGCCATTAGCACCGCGCGGTCGGCGACGGCGTTCGCTCATCTCTAAAAGCTCTACAACAAAGGGGTCAGCGTCTTTTTGCCTTAGAACACTCGCATATAGATCGCGAAGAGCGTCTTGGATCACGCCGCGGTCCATCGCAAAGCGCGTCAATATACGCCGGCGGCGTTCCCCAGAGACCCACCAAAACATCATAAAACCATAACAAGGTTCTAATTCCCGGCGTTTTAGCAATAGCCCCTGCATCTCCAAATCATCAGCAGAGCGCTCAACCAACAGCTCAATTGCAAAGGGCGACAAGTTTACTTCAGGTCGGCGCAGAATAGCCAACGCCGTTTCCGCCTCGTTCGCTTCGATCAAAACATCAATCGTCGCACTCGTGATGTCATAGCGCGCCGCGATAAGACGGCGATGCACCGCATCACCAGCCCGCGCCGCTTCAATCAGCAAGGGCTCCGATATCGCTTCAGCGCCCTGCAAGAAAGGCGTCGCCTCTTCAGGGTCGCCGCAAATAAAAGCCCGCGCGAGGGCTGGCGGGCAATCCGCAAGCCGCGCCAGCGTTTTAGCGATCTCAACACGCACCTCAAGGTCAACATGCTCAGTTACCTGAAGCAGCATATCACACGCTAAAGAACGCTCATTGGAAGAAATCTTACCCTTGGGCAACACAATGATATTGCATAAGCGCCGCGCTATCGTCACCCGCTCACTTACCGAAGCTTTTGGTGTTAAGCCCATGGCCGCGTTCTCGCCAATATCTCCTTGGGGAACCTCAACCGAGGGAGCGAGTGGATGGGATGATGCTAGCTGGTTCATAAAGCGCCTAATCGTAAGGGGTTATTTGTCGCTAACCCTTGTTTTACCAACCCATCGTTAACGATGACTTGCCGAAGCAAAACCATTTCTTAGTCGCTAAGCAATGCGCAAAAAGCCCCAGAAACACATAAAAACAATGACTTAAAGCCTGAGCTTTCACCCTTTAGATCCGATTTGCCTTAAAACTGATATGCAGCCGAAACGACACCGTCGGCGCCGATCTTTTTACTGAAATTTTTTAACCTTAATAAACTCTTCAAAGGCGTTTTCACGCTTTAGGACCAGCCGCTTTGCTGTTATAGACGTCTCATAGCAATTTGCGGGGTTGGTAAATTATGGCTGTCTTGAGTATTTTTTCGCGTATCGCGCTCGTAGCAAGCGCCACCACATTGATCGCCGCATGCACCACACCAACCAACGAAAATGGCGTCCCTTTAACGGAAAGCCCAAGCTATCAAGCTGGTTATGGCGATGGCTGCGCAAGCGCTACGGAAGAGGATAAAAGCTTTTCCACAAAAAAGGTGCGCGACGCCTATTTGTTTGACAATGACCGCGCCTATGCAGCGGGATGGCGCCAGGGTTATCTTTCCTGCGGTGACAAACGCCCAGAAAATGAGAGTAATGGCGGGCTGATCCTCGGCGAAGAAAGCCGGTATTAACCGCTTTTGTTTAAAGGTTTAAGCAAGCGCTAATGCCCGGTCCGGCGATACGCCAGGCCGCATTGGCGCCGCTTATGCTTTATTTCCAATAGCATGAGACATGTTTCGCATGGCCCAAGGCGGCTTGGTCATACCGGCCATACCGTTCAGTTGGACCGCCCAGTCGACCGTATTACGCGACCGCTATTGGTGATCAACATTGAGTCAAAAAGACCAACAAATTGAGGCCCCTAACGCCGATATGTCACGCCTTAAGAGCGATGTCGCGAAAGGCGCAGGCTGGATCGTTGCGGCTCGATTTGCGGTGCGCATGCTCGGCGCCATTAACACCATAATTGTCGCCCGGATTTTAGCGCCTGCGGATTTCGGACTTGTCGCAATTGGCGTAACCGCGATGCAGCTTCTGCAAGGTTTTAGCGAGGTTGGCGTGGGTCAAGCCGTTATCCGCTTTAGAAATGCGGGACGGGATGATCTTAACACTTTGTTCACCCTATCGGCCTTGCGCGGAATAATCGTCACGTTGTTGCTGATTGCCGCCGCGCCCTTCGCGGCGAATATTTTTGATGACCCTCGCGTGTTTTGGGTGTTCTTGGGGGTCGCGCTTTACCCCCTCGCCCTTGGGTTTATCAATCCCCGCTTTTTTGAGTTTGAACGGGATTTAGATTTTTCTAAGGACTTTATCGTTTCAGCCGGCAATAAACTTGCGGGCGTCGGCGTATCGATTGCAATCGCCGCGATATTTAAAAGTTATTGGGCGATCATTTTGGGTCTTGTTACCGGCGGGTTTGTCCAATTGATCCTCTCCTATGCGATGCGCCCATTCCGCCCGCGGTTCACATTTGCGTCCCTTGACAAAGTCTTCGCTTTTTCTGGTTGGCTTGCCGGGGTTAGTTTTATGGCGGCGCTGAACAATAAGCTTGATGCTCTTATTGTTGCGCGCACCCTTGGGGAGGATGACGCAGGTGATTACTATATCGGTCTTCAGCTTGCGGATTTATCAACATCTGAGCTAGCCAGCCCGATCGCACGCGCCATTTACCCAGGCTTTTCAAAGCTTCAACAAAAAGCCGAAGCCATGCGTGCCGCATTCCTGCAAGGGGTGGAGGTGATGGCGGCGATCGCGTTGCCGGCCGCCGTTGGGTTTGCGTTTATCGCGCAAGATTTTACCGCCTTAATATTAGGCGCAAAATGGTCAGAGGCCGCCATGGTTATCGCTATCGTCGCGCCTGCGGTGGGATTGCAGACCCTTTTTGCCGCGACCCAATATTACGCCATGGCGCAAGATAAAACGAAGTTCGTCTTCTACCGCGAGGCGGCGTTTTTTCTATTTCGTACACCCATTTTTATATGGGCCTCAATCGAATATGGCTTGGCTGGGGCGGCTTATGCGTGCGCCTTCACGTCCGTCGTTCATTGCGGCCTAAATTTGAGCCTATATGCGCGCCTTTCCGGCGACAGTTTCTGGCGGCCCTTATGGGCGGCGCGGCGCAGTCTTTTTGCGGCCCTGGCAATGACGCTTTACTTTACAGAATTGCGCCCGCTCTTTTCCGCCGTTGCGCAAGCACCCCTTTTTGTCCGCATAGGGCTGGATATTGCAGCTGGCGGCGCTGTTTTTGTCGCCGCGCAAACCATTGCTTGGCGCGCGGCTGGCGCGCCGGATGGGGTCGAGCGATCTGTTATGAATTTCGCGATGCGCACCATCAATAGGAACGTCGCGGAAAACGGCGGGGGTTTAAGTAACGAGCTTGAGCCGTTGCCGGTCAAAAACCCTTAGCACCTGCGCTAAATCAGCCCCGCGCTTCAAAATAGCGCCGCTCATCGAAACAACGACCCATGCGCCTTGTTTGCGGGCTAGTTTTGGGTGTTTTTCAATACGATAGAGGGGCGCCTCTGACGCACGGCGGTAAATGGAAAAGACAGCAGCGTCTTTAAGGCTATCGATGGCGTAATCTTTCCAATCGCCAGCAGCAACAAACTGGCCATAAACCCCCAAAATGCGGCTGAGTTCTGCGCGAGAAAACGCCACCGGTTGTGGTGCGCGCCGTCCATAGGACGAAGAGGACTGAGAAGGCGTCGTTTGCGTCATCACTTTTATCATCCCCCGGGCGCAAGCAATTTACAAGCATAGAAAAGCCTTTGCCATGATTTTACGGCAAAACCCATATAGAAAAAGGTTCATTTTGAATTCGAACTTAAAATGCGGGCAGGTTAACAAATCGTAAAATTGCCTTAATTGATCCCATTATCCGCCCCAATCAACAGCGATAGTGTAATCGTCGGGCGGATGCGGTTAGCGGGATTTTCCGGTTTTTCAATCGCCCCCCAGCCCCCGGGAGCCCTCTTGTTAGCCCCCGCATCTCCCGGCCCTCCTTATTTTAGATCGACCCAAGCGTGCAAACAAATCTAGCGCGCCTGTGAAAAACACGGCATGACAAACATACGCTGCGCTGCTTTTAAACCAGCGTATCTCGCAAGTTTTAACCGTCATCGCCGATATGTCTGTCATTATCTCCAGCGCACTGCCCATTTTCAGCGTTATCGCCATCGGGTTTTTATTTGGACGATTGGGCTATCTTAAGCATAGCGACACGATTGGGCTTAATCGTTTCGCGTTTGTCTTTGCGATGCCCATGGCGCTTTTTGGCCTAACCGCGCAAACAAGCCTTTTAACAACACAGAACCTTACCTTTGGCGCGTGTTACGCCTTCGCCGCTCTAACGATGATGGCCGTCGCTTTTGTGATTGCGCGGCGGATTTTCGCCCTATCCCCCCAAGACGCGGGAGGCTTTGCCCTGGCGAGCGTTCTTGGCAATGCTGTTTTTTTGGGACTTTCAATCGCGCTCACAATTCCCGGCTGGGCGGAAAAATTCGCCGTCGCCATAATCTTTGAGTGGACAGTGGTTTTAACAATCGGCGCTTACTATATGAGTTCAGCGCAAGAAAACGAAAAGAGCATCTTTGACGGCTTAAAAAAACTGACCCGCAATCCACTGATTATCGCAATCCTTGCTGGGATAACATATTCCACCATTTCTTTATTGTTGACTGGCCAAAGCGTGTTGCCCGCCCCGATCGCAAAATTCACCGGCTTTGCCGGCCAAGCGGCGGGACCTGTGGCGTTGTTTTCCCTTGGCGTATTCCTCGCAACGATGAACGCGCCGCCGGCTAGAACCTACGCCCGCGAGATCGCTGTCATTTCTTTCATAAAACTGTTCGCAACACCGTTGCTTCTGGCGTCGACACTCACCCTAGTCGGCATGGGCGAAGCAGAATGGATTGGCCCGGCGGTGTTGTTCACCGCTATGCCAACAGCGGTCGGCGCCTATATCTTAGCGAGCGAATATAAACATTATACGATGCAAACTGCGGCAACGATCCTTGTGACGACAACGATTTCCGTTATCACCGTTAGCATGATTTTGATGTTGTTTGCGTGACGCGAAACGTACCCTATTTACCTTGCTGAATAGGATCACCTTTAACAGATCCTGCTTGACAATTGATCATCCCGGTTTTAGCACACTTTTCGGGTTGAGACGCCCGCCGCTCGCCAGGGCCTTCCTGAAGGCAAAGATCTCCCAGTTAATCACTGCGTTTGATATGTTGCCAACCTCAAATGGTCAGCGGTAATGCGAGCCCCCTAAATGACCGAAATTGGATGGTTACGATGACCTTACGTATACAAACGAAGGGCGAAGCAAAAGCGCGCGCACGAATCTATAAGGCCCAGCTTGCTTTTAAAGGGCAAACAATTACGCACTCCGCTGCGCTAGAACATGTTGCAAAACAGTCTGGCTATCGCAATTGGAACGCCATGTCCGCGCGCCTGCCTAATTCTCTCAACACGCCTTTTAGGTTGGGGAATCGGGTGACGGGCGCGTATATGAAAAAGTCTTTTCACGGAAGGGTTATCGCCTTGCGGCGGCTGCAAAATGGCCGTGCGCACGAGATAACTGTTGAATTTGATAACCCGGTTGATGTTGTTCATTTCAACAGTTTTTCAAATCTCAGAAAACGCGCAAGGGTGGTGGTTGCCCCGAGCGGCGTCTCAGTTTTGAAGACCAGCGACGGCGCGCCTTATATGGTTGTTACGCCTGATCTTCATTGATGCGGGCAAATAATTGATGACGCCCCACACAGGTGGATGGGCTTTTGACAAATGATAGCAACGCGAAGTTCACTTTTCGCGTTGCTTTACTTTTTTGCAGGCGCCTAAACGTCTAACTCAGCCGTCAGCGCATTTTCTTGGATGAATTCACGGCGTGGCTCTACCACATCACCCATCAGACGGGTAAAGATGTCATCAGCCCCATCAGCCTCTTTAATCTTCACCTGGAGTAATACACGGGCGTTATCGTCCAGTGTCGTCTCCCACAGCTGGTCGGGGTTCATCTCGCCCAATCCCTTATAGCGTTGCATCTGGATGCCTTTTTCGCCGGCCGCACGTGCAGCACGCAACAAGCTTTCCGGCCCAAAAAGAATAGTTTCATTTTCCTTACGCTGATAACGCGCAGGCTTTAGAAACACATCACGCAAGGGCGCCATCGCCTCTTGTGCTTTTTTCGCGTCACCGCTCTTTAAAATATCACGGGTTAAAATTCGAGTTTCGACAACACCGCGCAGCTCCCGTTCAAAGACATACCCGCCTTCACCGTCGCTGCTGCCGACCCAACCGCGCTCATAATCTTCCGCCAAAAGATCAAGACGCTCGGCGATCTTTGTTGCGCGCGATGTGGCTTCATCTTCATCATCCGCCTCGCTTAGGGCTTCAGCAATAGCAGCTTGGACAATAACGTCACGATCAAATCGTTCAGGCAGATCTTTGATGGCAGCGCTAAACCGACGCGCTTTTTCCACCAAATCATCAAGATCGGCGCCGGTAATCATCTCACCATTATCAAGGGTTAAATGCGCTTCCGCCGCCCCCTCGCGATAGAGATAGTCTTCCAACGCACTTTCATCGATCAAATACTGTTCAGACTTACCGCGTGAAATTTTATAAAGCGGCGGTTGCGCGATATACAGGTGCCCACGACGAATAATTTCCGGCATTTGCCTGAAAAAGAATGTCAACAACAATGTCCGGATATGGGCGCCGTCAACATCAGCATCGGTCATGATGACAATTTTATGATAGCGCAGTTTATCCGCATCAAAATCATCACGGCCAATACCCGTGCCAAGCGCCGTTATCAAGGTGCCGATTTCTTGGCTAGACAGCATTTTGTCAAAGCGCGCCCGTTCAACGTTCAATATCTTACCCTTTAGGGGCAGCACCGCTTGGTTTTCGCGGTTACGCGCTTGTTTTGCTGAACCGCCCGCGGAATCACCCTCGACGATAAAAAGCTCAGACTTGGCAGGATCACGTTCCTGACAATCGGCCAGTTTTCCCGGCAGTGATGCTACATCAAGCGCCGATTTGCGCCGGGTTAGGTCACGCGCCTTGCGGGCCGCTTCGCGCGCGGCCGCTGCTTCGGCGATTTTCATCACAATTTTCTTGGCTTCACCTGGGTTTTCTTCAAACCAATTGCCAAGATTATCAGCGACCGTACTTTCAACAATCGGGCGAACCTCGGATGAGACGAGCTTATCTTTCGTCTGTGACGAGAATTTCGGATCTGGCACTTTTACTGACAAAACGCAGCATAATCCTTCGCGCGCGTCATCACCAGTGAGCGAGACTTTTTCCTTTTTGGCAATACCCGAAGATGACGCGTAATTGTTCACAATCCTTGTCAGCGCCGCACGGAAACCCGCCAAATGGGTGCCGCCGTCACGCTGCGGTATATTATTTGTGAAACACAACACTTTCTCATGGTAGGAATCATTCCACCACATCGCAAGATCAACGCTGACCCCATCTTTTTCAGCCTTGAATGACACCGGGGCATTCAGCAGGGACGTTTTCGCCTTATCAAGATAGGCGACAAAGGCTTCGAGCCCGCCCTCATAAACCATTGCTTCAACACGCGGCTCAACGGAGCGCGCATCTGTAAGATTAATCCCCACACCGGAATTCAAAAACGCAAGCTCGCGCAAGCGATGTTCGAGCGTATCGAAATCAAAAACAGTGCCCGTAAAAATTTCATCGGATGGCATAAAGGTAACTTCCGTACCTTTTTTATCTGTATCGCCGATGACTTTTAAATCTTCATCCGGCTCACCCATCTCGAAACGCATCGAATGTTCCTTGCCTTCGCGATAGATGGTCAATGTCAACCATTCCGACAAGGCATTCACAACGGAAACACCAACCCCATGGAGGCCGCCAGAAACTTTGTAAGAGTTCTGATCAAATTTTCCCCCAGCGTGAAGCTGGGTCATAATAACTTGGGCGGCTGACACCCCTTCTTCAGGGTGAATCGCCGTGGGAACGCCGCGGCCATTATCGCGCACAGTCACCGAACCATCCACGTTCAAAATCACGTCGACTTGATCGCAATGCCCCGCTAACGCTTCGTCAATCGCGTTATCGACGACCTCATAAACCATATGGTGCAGACCGGAGCCATCATCGGTGTCACCAATATACATGCCTGGGCGTTTGCGCACGGCATCAAGGCCCTTCAAGACCTTAATCGAATCCGCACCGTACTCGTCGTTATTTTCTTGCGCCGCTTCCTGGGCCATTTTTAATTTCCTACTAATTACCAATTTCGCGAACCGTCTCACCCGCAACAGCGAATGATTGCGCTCGCGCGCCCCATGCCGTAAACAGGGATTGATCAGTTCCCGTCATAAATGTTTGAAATCCGATATCATCTAAAATGTCATACAACGCCGCACGTCGCGCTTCATCAAGATGGGCTGCGACTTCATCGAGCAGCATGACGAGGGGCGCACCTTCGCTAGAACCGGCGGCATCGTAACCACCCGCCCATATGCGGGACAGCGCCCGCGCATTTGCCAGCACCAAACCTATTAAAAGCGCTTTTTGCTCCCCGGTCGAACAAAGGCGTGCAGGACGCCCTTTTGCTAAATGGGTTACGAGCAAATCGCTACGGTGGGGCCCTAAAAGCGCCCGTTTCGCCTCCCTATCAACACGCCTTTGGCTTTTAAGCCGTTCACAGAATTCATCTTCAACAGCCGCCGCAGGCGCACTGTCGAGCGCATTTTCTAAATACCCGTCGAAAGCAAGGTCGCTTGCCGGAAAAACGGTATCAGCGGCGCCAATATCAGTTTGCATCAGCAATGCCGCAAGATCGCGGCGCGCAGCCGCCAAGGCCACGCCCGCTTCCGCCATTTGCGCCTCAAGCGCGCCAAGCCAAGAATCGTCGCGCACGCCCTCTTCCAACAGTTTTTGGCGCTGGCGCATCGCAGTTTCATAGTCATTCGCAGACGCACGATGAGCAGGGTCATGTGCAAAAGCGAGGCGATCCAAAAACCGCCGCCGCTCGCCAGCGCCTTCCATAAACAGCCGATCCTGAGCCGGGGTCAGCCACAAAAGCCGCAAATATTGAGCGAAAGCTGAGGGGCCAGAAGCAGCGCGCTCCTCAATTCTGCATTGGCGCCGGTCCGGCGCAGCGGCCAGCACCCCAACACCAAGTCGCACTTCATCCCCGTCTGATTGAAGCCGCGCGGAAACCGCCCATCCGCCAGCGCCTTCAACACGCGGCAATTCATCAAGACGGGCGCTGCGCAACCCGCGACCAGGGCCGAGCAGAGAAATCGCTTCGAGAATATTAGTCTTACCAGCGCCATTTGGTCCGGCCAGTGTCACAGGGCGCCCATCTAGCTGAAGGCTTGCTGAAACATAAGAACGAAAATCCGTCAACGCCAAACGCGACAGACGGCCCGTTGCATAAACAGCGGGCGCCTGATCTTGATCAACTATGTCTTGAACGGCTGATTGCACGTTTAAGATCTTACCTTTTTTCTTTTCGTCTTTTAACGGATGATCATCGAGGCAAAGCCACATCATAAAATAACCCAACGCTCGCAAAGAGTATTTTGCAATGTTGGAGATCACCCAACGGCTAAACGCGCAGCGGCATCAACACATAAAGGGCGCCGCTATCTTCTTCATCACTAACAACTGCCGGCGAGGACGGATCAGCGAGGTGGAAAATCGCCGTATCGCCATCCACCTGTGTGGCGACGTCAAGCAAATATCGAGCGTTAAACCCAATTTCGATAGGCGCGCCTTTGTAATCAACCGCAAGCTCCTCAAGGGCGCTTCCAGCTTCTGGGTTGTTTACGGTCAAACGAAGCTTATCGGTATCGAGTGCTAACTTAATAGACCGTGTACGATCGGCAGAAACCGTGGAAACGCGGTCGACCGCCTGTGCGAAAGGCTTATTTTCAACGCGTAATACATTTTCGTTGGTTTTTGGGATCACACGCTCATATTCGGGGAAGGTTCCGTCGATCAATTTTGAAGTAAGCCGCCCAGGACCAAAACTAAAGCGGATCTTTGCGGGCGAAACGCCAATCTCAATCATTTCATCGGCATCATCAAGAAGACGGGCAAGCTCCGTTACGGCCTTGCGCGGCACGATTACACCGGGCATTTGCTCTGCGCCTTTTGGCAGCGCTGCGTTTAATCGGGCAAGGCGATGCCCGTCAGTTGAAGCGGCGCGCAGTAATGGCGCGCCATCGCCTTCCGTCAACGCGTGAATATAAACCCCATTTAGATAATAACGCGTTTCCTCCTGAGACATGGCAAAACGGGTCTTATCAAGAAGACGCGCCAGATCGACGCTAGGCATGGAAAATTGCGTCGGCAATTCCTCCGTCGCCAAGGTGGGAAAATCATCCTCCGGCAAAACCGCGAGCGAAAATTCAGAACGTCCAGCGGAAATTCGCAACCGGCCTTCTTCTTTCGAAAGTTCTAGCTGAACCTGCGCGCCATCAGGCAACTTTCGTACGATATCGTGAAATCGCAGCGCCTCTGTTGTCGTCGCCCCCGCCTCGATTACATCGGCGCCAGCCGTTTCCGAAATCTCAATATCAAGATCGGTGGCCGTCAAAGTAAGCTCGCCGTCACCAGCATGCAGCAAGACGTTGCCCAGAATTGGAATAGTATTCCGGCGCTCCACAACACTTTGCACATGGCCCAAGGCTTTCGCCAACGCCGCACGCTCTATAATCACTTTCATAGGTCCGACCTCTTAAGTCGCCGCCTTTATTGGCGAATTGGACATTCCGTTCTTCACTGCTTGGCGAACGAACGGCCTGGCGGAAGGGATAGGAGGCCCAATCGCGTCCCAAAGGCGCCTCTAAAAAACACGCACAAAGGGGACACAACGCCCGGATCGGGCCATATAGCGACGACCGCACCCTCTTATGAGAAACGCCGTGAAACGGCGCTGAAGCGATTGCGCAAAATGCGCAAAATTAGTATCGAATCAGAGCGATAGTATAGACGAAATTGCACGCAAAAAGCCAGCGCCAAGCGCGCTTTGCACACCTAGCGGACGTCTTTTAAGGGCATGGTTTTAGGAGAATTTTTGTAAATCTTAGCCCGTATCGACTTAAGGTCGAAAAAGCACTCAAGATAGGGCGCTCAATTAGGGGCAACCCACAATTCACCAACCATCAGCCGCGCATGATTGCTGGCCAAACAAACAATCAGGCTTGATGATTTTAATCAAGCCGATGTTTTTAATTTTGGTAAAGCCAGCCTGCGCCGGGCTTCTTATCCGCCAATGGCTCGACGAATTCTATCGACAGCGTCTTGGAAGTCCTTATGGCGCTCGAGCAACGCCTCGGCCCGACGGAATGAGCTCATCGCGGTTGTATGATCCCGGCCTAACACGCCAGCAATTCGGGGGAATGATTCTTTCAAGGTGTCACGGCACACAAAAACAAATGCATGGCGAGCCTTTACGATCCGCTGGGGTTGAGCGCGCCCCTTAATGTCGTCGATCGTAATGCCAAATGCCTCAGCCGCCGCCAAAGCCGCATCCTCCAACGTGCCAAGTTGTTTGCCATTTGTTAAGCGCCCTTGCAAAGCCGCCTCCGCATCCATGCGGCCAACTTCGCCGCCGCGCTCGCCGCAGTCAAGCAATAGCTGATTTAAAGCGCCAATAGCCTCACGCATGCTTTGAGAGAAATTACGCGCAACGTAATCGATCGCATCTTCGCGCACCTCAAGGTCTGAGTTCAGTCCATGGCAAGCCATATCAACGCGCTTTTTTAGGACCTCTTGACGCAATTCAACACCGCCATGATCAATAGAAACCGCAAGGCCGCCCGCCAATCGGTCCGCAAGCCGCTCATGAACGCCGCTTTGCTTTAGTAAAGAAGGCGCAGCCTCACCAGCGACAACGAGCTGGCGGCCGCTTGCGATAAACGCATTCACCAGATTTAACATTTCCTGCTGTGTGCGCTCTTTACCGCCAAGCATATGAATATCATCTATCATCACCAAGCGATGAGACAAAAGATCTTTATGCAGAGAATGCATTGAATTCGACCAAACAGCATCAACACAGCCATTAGTCAGATTTGAATGGGTCAAATAAGCAAAATCACCTTCACCATGACGGGTCCGCCACTCATGACCGACCGCATGCAACAAATGGGTCTTGCCCACACCGGATGGACCATAAATGTAAATGAGGTTATGCGCCGACCCTTCAACGAAAACCTGCCGCGCCGCCGCATGGGCGATCCGGTTTGTGTCATCAATCGCGAAGGTGTCAAAGGTCGTGCGCTCATCCAAAGGGGAAGCAAGTTCAGTCAATGACAAGGACGTCTTCTTTGCCCCAGCCCGTTCATTCGTCCCGCGCTGCCCCATAATAACTGAGGGAAATCCAGCGCTTTTAGCTGGGTGTTGGCCGCCATTCGCGCCGCCATTAAACCCGAAATTTGATTTTATGCCTGGGCCGTCGCCGCGAGATTCAACAAAACGCACTTCACTTGGCGGCTGAGTACGCACACTCGCTTCTTGTGCGTGCTGCGAGAGCGCGCGTCGCTGTCTTAGCGAAATTGAAAAGCGCTTGGCCGGCGCGCCCAACCTGTTCCATTCATCATGCATTCCCGGTTTAAAGCGTTGAAGCAAAGCTTCGCGGCGGATTGGCGACTCTGTAGAAATCTCAACTTCTTCACCGCCGGATTTTTCCAAACATAAATCCGACATCCACGAGCGAAACGCCGCCTCGCCAAAGCGCCCAATCAAAGCAAGTCTGTAATCAGCCAACTGATCATTTGTAATGGAACAACCAACCATTTAAATTTCCCTCAAACCCCGATATCTAACTTTGAATTCAAACTATGTAAAAATCGAGACAAAACTTGCCTCTGCGCGAAACGCCGCACATGCAAAACGCTTAACTTTTTGGAAGACTGCTCAGCAAACAATTATAGTGCAGCCAGGATATTTTGCGAGTCAAGCAAGGAACCCGGACCCGCACGAAACCATAAGGTTGTCAAGTACAACTTAATTTATTGACACACAGAACAGTATTAAATTTAGGTGATGTAATCTTCGCCAGAATCATATCAGCCTCATCAAATCGACAATCAAGCATCAGTCACCCGCCGCCCGAGGCCCAAAACCCTCAAGCGTCATAAAACTAATCAGTCTAGAAATAAACCGCCAGAAACTTGTTGAGCGATATAGTCCGCATCCGCCCCTTCAAGTTCATCTAATATAGAGTACGACATTATTGTTACGCAAGCCTGAGACACACGATTCGGACAACTTTTTTGTGATTTTTTTTCTAGAAAACCCGTTTTTAGGAAAAACATATTGCCCTTCAAAAACTTAAGCCAAATGTGGACAAAACATAATCGACGCGCAGTCAGTGCGTCACTGGAACAATTAGCTGGGCTAATCCACCGTAAGCACGAAAGTCAACATCGTTAACGCGGTAAATCGCTATATTTTTGTGAAAATTGCTGAAAAATCTCACACCGCATAAGAGGCGGTTTCTAAATCAAGCAGTCCGTTACATGGTAACAGCAAGCTTTGACTAACGCTTAAGCAGACAAAGCTTTGATGCGCGATGACAAACGTGAAAGCTTGCGCGCTGCTGTCGTCTTGTGGAACACGCCCCGCGAAACAGCGCGGTGCAATTCTGGCATAGCGTTGCGGAAAGCTGTGTTAGCCGCAGACTTATCGCCAGAGTCGATCGCTTCTTCGACTTTACGTAAAAAGGTACGCACGCGCGATCGACGCGCCTTATTGACCGCCGTGCGACGTTCAATTTTACGGACCATTTTTTTCGCCGAAGATGTATTCGCCATGTGTTCGTCGTCCAACTTGTTAAGCTGTTAAAATCGCTTCCACACATAAAAACGCTGTGGAAAGAGCGCGCTTATAACTGGGGGGAAACTGCCCGTCAACAGGCTATCTTAAGGTTACAAGCATTTATTCACACCTATGCGCGGCATCAACGCTGGCACGCCCCACAAAAGAAGGTGGAACGCCCAGCCTGTTCAATCCGCCGTACTGGCGAAGCGCATTTGACGCACGCCTCTCCCTCACGCCCATAAACCTGAAAAGCATGTTGGAAATATCCCAACGCCCCGTCTGAGGCCGCAAAATCACGCAACGTCGAACCGCCCGCGGCAATAGCCTCTTCAAGCACCGTTTTAATGATCGGCGCGAGGCGTTGAGCACGCGCCCCAGAAACGCTCGCTGACTTTCGCCGCGGCGAAACCCCTGCGCGAAAAAGCGCCTCACAAACATAAATATTGCCGAGCCCCGCAACGATACGCTGATCTAACAGGGCGGATTTAATCGGCGTCATCCGGCCCATTAGCGCCTGACTTAGCGCCTCGCCATTAAACGCTGCGCTAAGGGGTTCAGGGCCCATTCCTTTGAAGTGTCTGCAATGGTCAATCTGGTTGCTGGGGACCAAGTCCATAAAGCCAAACCGGCGCGTATCGTTATAGGTGACAATCACCCCAGCATTCGTCCGGCTACGCAATGGCGCCAGCCGGAAGATGACATGGTCATGTTTTGCATCGCCCCCCACATCATAATAAAAGCCGCCGGGGCGCTCTTTCTCATCTCGTTCATCTTGAACAGTAAAACGCCCGGACATGCCGAGATGCATGATCAAGCTTTCCTCACTCGATAAAGCCCCGATCAGATACTTCCCGCGCCTTTCAAGCTTTAGCAATGTCGCCCCTTCTAAGCGTGCCGCGAAGCCTTCTGGAAAAGGAAAACGCAAATCCGGCCGGCCCAAGGTAACGGCGCGAAACGACGCTCCTTCCATTGCGGGGGCAAGTCCGCGCCTAACTGTTTCCACCTCTGGTAATTCAGGCATAGCATTTCAATTTTGATGGCAACAAAAAACCGCCGCCTTAAGTAAAGGCGGCGGTTTCCATTGAATGAAATTGGAACAGAACTAAAGAGTTCCGTTCTTCTTAATTTTGCCCGTCGCCCTCGCCGCCTTTAAGCGCCGCGCCAAGAATATCGCCAAGTGAAGCGCCGCTATCGGCGGAACCATACTGTTCGACGGCTTCTTTTTCTTCCGCCACTTCGCGCGCCTTAATTGAAAGGCTGATACGGCGAGAAGTTTTGTCGAAGGCCGTAACGCGGGCGTCGATTTTATCGCCAACCGCGAAACGCTCAGGCCGCTGCTCGTTGCGATCTTTGGAAAGGTCAGATTTGCGAATAAAGGCTTTCGGACCGCCTTCGCCGCCAACCTGTACTTCGATGCCGCCATTTTCAATCGCGGTGACCGTACAAGTCACATCTGCGCCTTTGCGTAATTCGCCGCCAACTGATTCCATCGGATCAGAGCCAACTTGTTTCACACCAAGGGAGATACGTTCTTTTTCAGGATCAACATCGAGGATCTTGGCTTGAACCATCTGACCCTTTTCATAGTCCTTAATTGCTTCCTCGCCAGCGCGATCCCAATCAAGGTCAGACAAGTGGACCATGCCGTCCATATCATCGCTAAGCCCGATAAACAGACCAAACTCAGTAATGTTTTTAACTTCACCTTCAATGACAGAACCAACAGGATACTGTTCTGCGAAAGTCTCCCAAGGATTGTTGAGGCACTGTTTTAAGCCAAGAGAGATGCGGCGTTTGTTTTCGTCAACTTCCAAGACCATGACCTCAACTGCTTCTGAGGTCGAAACAATCTTGCCTGGGTGTACGTTTTTCTTCACCCAGCTCATTTCTGAAACGTGGACGAGACCTTCAATACCGTCTTCAAGCTCAACAAACGCACCGTAGTCGGTGATGTTCGTCACGCGGCCAGAGAACTTGGCGCTGAGCGGATATTTCGCCGCAACGCCCTGCCATGGGTCTGGCTGAAGCTGTTTAACGCCAAGGGAAATACGGTGAGTTTCGGGATTAATCTTGATCACTTTCACACGGATCGTGTCGTTAACCGCCAGAACCTCTGATGGGTGGTTCACGCGGCTCCAAGACATGTCTGTTACGTGCAACAGACCATCAACGCCCGGCGCCAATTCGACGAATGCACCGTAATCGGTGATATTCTTAACGACGCCATCGCGCTCATCACCCTCGCTAAGCTCTTTAACGACTTCCTGGCGATGTTCGGCCCGATCCTCTTCCAAGATCGCGCGGCGCGAAACAACGATATTGCCGCGGCGCTTGTCCATTTTCAAAATACGGAAAGGCTGTTCAATGTTCATCAACGGCGTCGCGTCGCGCACGGGACGAATATCAACCTGACTGCCTGGCAAGAAGGCGACAGCGCCGCCAAGGTCAACCGTGAAGCCGCCTTTAACGCGGTTAAAGATAACGCCGTCAACGCGTTCTTCTTTTTCGAATAATTTATCAAGCCGCTCCCAAGCTTCTTCACGGCGCGCTTTTTCCCGGCTGATAATCGCTTCGCCATTCGCGTTTTCAACGCGCTCGACATAAACGTCGACCTGATCGCCAACATTCAGCGATACGTCTTGGCCGGGCATGGAGAATTCTTTTAGCGCAACGCGCCCTTCGGTCTTCAGACCGATATCAATGATGGCCATGTCTTTTTCGATGGCCGTGATGACGCCTTTAACAACCGTGTCTTCAAAAGAAGATTTTTCAACGAGAGAGGCTTCAAGCATTTCCGCGAAATCGTCGCGGGACGGGGCTAGAGTTTCGGACACAAAGGTTCCTTTTAGGATCAAATCAGTTCAGTTTATTTTCATGCCGACCGGTTGTTTCCGGCGGTCTAGCCCCAAGGTGCGGACGCTTCGTCCTAAATTGCGGGGCCTCACAAAGGTTGAACCGAGTTTCAGTTAAGCGGCGCAACCATAAGCTCGACGAACACACAAATTCGTTTCTTGCCTTGCGTCGTTAGAGACAAGCCCAAAAACGCAAGAACAGCCCGCCGGGCCTATGCATCCCAACGCGCTAAAACGTCATCGATCATGCGGCGCGCCGCCGCGAATGCCGCGTCTATAGCCAAATCAGTCGTATCAAGCAACTCCGCATCTGCGGCTTCTTTCATCGGCGCGTCTTCACGGGCCGCGTCTCTGGCGTCTCTGGCTTGTAAATCCGCTAAAATATCCGCCTCTTTAAGTTCTGGACGACTTACCACAAGCTCTTTCCAACGCCGGTGCGCGCGCACTTCAGGGCTAGCGGTTACGAAGAATTTCATCGGTGCGTTTGGGCAAACAACTGTCCCGATATCGCGCCCATCAAGTACGGCGCCCCGCTCGCCCCCTGGCGGCGAGGCGGCGAAATTTTGCTGAAATTCAAGAAGCCCTGAGCGCACCTTTGGGTTCGCCGCGACAATGCTAGCCGCCGCGCCAGCTTCCTTCGTGCGGATTGGCGCCCCTTCTATTAAATCAAGGGAAAACCGGGCGGCGACCTTCGCTGCCGCTTCACAATCCGCTGGATCGTGGCCAGCCTCAAGGGTCAGCCAGCCAACGCCGCGATAAAGCACGCCCGTATCAAGATATGCAAAACCGTAATGGTCAGCGATCTTACGCGCCAGGGTACCCTTGCCCGACGCAGCAGGACCATCGAGGGCGACAACAAATGAAGACTTTTTCGCGCTGGCCATCATTGAGCAACACCGATATTAGCGCCCAAGGCATTCATCAGCGTTTCAAAAGTCGGAAAGCTAGTCGCAATCATAGCGGCGTCATCAATCGTAACGGGCTTATCCGTTCCCAAACCCATCACCAAAAAGCACATAGCAATACGGTGATCGTGACACGTTTCAACTAAGCCGCCGCCGGGAACATCCCCTTTTAGGCCTGTCACTGAAAGCCAATCCTCACCGCTTTTACATGAAACGCCATTCGCTTTTAGCCCCGCCTCAACTGCTGCGATGCGGTCGCTTTCCTTTACGCGAAGCTCGCCAATGCCCGGCATATGGGTCTCGCCCTCCGCGAATGCGGCCAAGACCGCCAGCATTGGATACTCGTCGATCATCGCGGCGGCTTTTTCCGGTGGCGCTTCAATGCCTTTCAGCTTTGAGCCGCGGACGCGGATGTCCGCCACCGGCTCGCCCCCGACAAGGCGCTCATTCTCGTAGACAATGTCGCCGCCCATCGCGCGGGCTGCCTCAAAAAACGCCGAACGCTGCGGGTTCACTAAAACATTGCGAACCGTGACGTCAGAGCCTTCAACCAACAACGCCGCAGCAACCAGAAAAGCCGCCGAAGAAGGGTCCCCTGGAACATCAATATCGGTTGCGGTTAAGGGCGATTTTTTAAGGCGAATAATGCGCCCCGGCCCATCGCCCGTTTCTTCAACGCTTAACTTTGCACCAAAGGCGGTCAACATTCTTTCGGTATGATCACGGCAAAGAACGGGCTCATAAACTGATGTTTCCCCTTCCGCGCCGAAACCAGCCAGCAAGACCGCTGATTTAATCTGAGCGGAAGGTTTGGGTAAGGTATAAGCGATCGCCTTTAGCGGCCCGCCCTTAATAGCACAGGGCAACCGCCCCTCATTACTTTCCACAACGGCCCCCATCTCAGCCAGCGGATCGAGAATGCGTCCCATGGGCCGCGAACGCAGACTTTGGTCACCATCAAACCGGGCCGCAACCCCCTGGCCGGCAACCGCGCCCATAACAAGGCGCGCGCCCGTGCCCGCATTGCCAAAGTAAAGAATATTGTCTGGCGAGCGCCAGGGCGCACCTTTAACACGCCATGTCGCCGAATTCGTTTCGCCATCAACATCACGTTCAACGCTCGCCCCAAGCGCGCGCATCGCGGCGGCGGTGCGCAAAACATCGTCCCCTTCTAACAGGCCAGTGACGTTCGTCTCCCCTTCTGCTAGCGCGCCAAAAATCATCGATCGATGGGAGATTGATTTATCGCCGGGCGCTAAAGCTTCACCGCGCAGGGGGGATTTTGCTGAGCTGCTTTGAAGGCGCTGAGATAAATTAGAAGAGGCAAGATCGGCCATAAGAAAACTCATCACGAAGCTATATGAAAGGGTCGGCCAACAGGCCAGCGCAACCACCGCCGACTTTTTGACAGCGCCGCTGACGTCTGGCAACAGGCGTTTTGTGAAACGCCAATTGACATCGCCTTCAACGAAGGCTTTATGAACGCTCTTTATAAAAGCGCAAACCCAAAATAACGCCTTTCTAGCGAACCGCACATTAATGGCGACACCAGGGTGGCGACGTAGGATAAACAAATAAGGATATTGCCGCTATGACGAATCCGGAACTCGGCACAAAACGCGACTGCCCCGAATGCGGCGCTCGATTTTACGACCTAGGTAAAGAACCAGCTGAGTGCCCTAAATGTGGACATGAATTTATTCCCGAAGCTTTATTAAAACCTAGAAAAGCGCGGGTGGCTGACGAAGAAAAGCCAGCAGACGGCAAAGAGGCCGAAAAGCCGGAAGCCGAAGTGTCATTGGCGGATGCGGACGAAGAATCCAAGCAACCGCAAAGCAACCGCAAAGCTGGCCTTGATGATGAAGAGGATACGGCCGAGGACGAACTGGCTGAATTTGAAGATGTCGAACTAGAAGATGACGACACCGAGCCAGATGACGACACGACCATTCTTCAAAACGACGACGATGATGATGACATGGCGGGGCTTGTTGGACCGACCGGCGACGACGACAACGACGCTTAAAAGACAACGACGCTTAAAAGACGACCATGTTGTTAGGGGCCTCAATCCAAAGTTGGTAGGGGCGCAAGCATCGACAGTTGAATGATGGCCAAGCCATATCGGTTTGGCCATTTTGCATTATAACCATTTTGCTATGCGTAACGACGTCATCCAGGTTTAAATACCAGACAAAATTGCTCGTCCCATCATCCCTTCCCCATCGAAAATGCCGACCAGGTCTTGCATTCACGGCGCTGCGCCGCTAGGTTCCGGCCTCCTTGAAAAAAGGGGCTATAGCTCAGATGGGAGAGCGCTTGCATGGCATGCAAGAGGTCGGCGGTTCGATTCCGCCTAGCTCCACCATGAACCCCGACCGTTCGCGGAGCGAACGCAGTTGGGTGAAATCAGCATCGTTTCCACTTGTTCCATCGCTAGGCATTTTCATATTAGAAAGAACATCGAATTGGTTCGATGTTCTTTCAGAGTGCTCCACCACGAGGCCAGACCGTACTTAAAATAAACTAAGCTGGCCAAGGCAAACAGTTTTTCCATGTTACTGGTCGCTTTTGCTTTTTTCTTTTGAACTGCGATCGAAGGGGTTCGAGTGTAGTTCGCCAAATTCCGCCAGGGTATATCATACCGTTGTCTGGGGGCGCATGGCTTGGTATGGCAAACTCTTTCTAAATTCTATCACTGATCGTCTTCAAAAATATTGTCAGGCTGAAAGACGATCGTCGACGGCCCATGAACACAAAACAATGCGCCCGCAATGCCAGTGGGTGATTGATATGGCTCCCCTTTACACTCGCCAGACAAAATCTTTTCAACCACTTTTATTTGTTGGCCTAAAAAGTCTGGTTGCTTTGGCGGCTCGTGCCCGGCCAATAATAAATTTATATCGTCTTTACGCGCATGCATCTTATTTAAACTTTTCAAAAATGTTTCAACAGGCGCAGATTCTGGCAAAAATAACCAAATATGTGATGGCGTACTGTCACCCGTGAAAAGATTTTTAGACAGATTATCATGTAATGCTATGCTGCCCATCGTATGACCAGGCACATGCAAGACCTCTAATCGTCGCCCGCCTAGGTCAAACGAAAAGCCTTCTTGGATTGTCGTCACGTCAGGGCGTTTTGCGATATTTTCATCCTTAAGCTGATCAGGTAGGGATCGTTGAAGAAAGGCTTTATAGGTAAAGGCCATCATTTCTTCAGAGGTATGAAATTTAAGCAACTCTGCATCATCTGTGTGAATATGAATATGCGGAAAGGCAATGTTACCGCCAGCGTGATCAGGGTGAGCGTGCGAATTGACCACAGCAATCGGCTTGTCTGTTAAGTTGGACGCATATTCTTTAAGGTTGCTATATCCAATACCAGTATCAATTATCAGGGCCGTATCATCGCCCTCGACAAGATAGATATTGTCCACATTATTGTCGTTGATCATCCATATCTGATGGTCAAGTTTTTCATGGGTAAACCAAGCCGCCTCTTTTTTTTCGTCATGATGGTGGTCATCGCCCGCAGCGGCAAGCTGAGAGGGTGAGACCAGTATTCCAACAAGCATCATGATTTGTATTTTCATTTCGTCCCTCACATTTTTATCATTTATGCGCCGCGCTCATTTTCGCTGAGCATTATAAAGTTTATGTTAGCGCTATCATTTTTGAGCATAGCACTTTACGGGGTGCGGATGGCAATATGGGGCGGGGCTTTGCTCTCTTGAATGTGACCCCCAAATGGTTGCCCTGAGGTTTTCCTTGCGTTTGAGCAATGCGTTGCGGCCAGGCGCAGCTTATTAAGCGGCTATGTTTCGCCTTAACGTCACGCGGCAATCTTCGTTATGGGTACTCGATATTGGACAATTTTTTCGCCCTGATGGCGATCTTGATAAAGAATTGTTCAACAAAGCTTGGCCTGTTATATGACGGTATAGCGATTAGGAAAGAGTATCTCGTGGTCCCATTTGATTACGCCACCGCGCATCTAAGCGCCATTTGGCGACTTGGTTTTTCTCCAGAAAACAGTAAAGACGCTTGGCGGGATATGATTGATCGCTCCGTGGACGGTGTCTTTAAGTCTTTTTGGGCGATGGTCTATGCGGCGCCTTTTGCGGCGTTAAGTTTTACCAGCACCTATAAAGTCGCGCCGCAAGTCAGTGAAGCGTTTCGCAGCCCGCTTTTTGAAGCGCCGTTTCCCATTTTATTTTTGGTCTTATTCCTAACCTATGGGCTTACTTGGATAATTAATATTGCGATTATGGCGTTTGTCGCGAGCCGCGCCGGATACAAGCGCGAAGTTTCAGATCTGGTCATCTGTTATAATTGGGCGCAGGTGCCGATTTTGGCCATACAAGCCATTCCCATCACCCTCGCCGCTCTATCACAAGCAACAGCGAGTTTTGGTTTCCTTCTAGCGGTCGCGGGACTTTGTATGGTGATGATACTTTATTGGCGGATTTTCAGGCGGAGCCTTGGGGCAGGCATCGGACTGACAATTGCGCTTTTGAGCCTATTGCTCATCGTTAATGTCATTATCGGCAATGTCTTGACCGCTTTCGGCATGTCTTTTGTCTAGCGCCGGATACTCAGCACGCACAAAATAGAGCCCGCATGCGGGCGCCACAGGCCCGCATGCTGCGCGATCAGCCGCTTTCAACGCCCCTACAAAATCGGTCTGTGTCCATTTCCCAATACCAACTTGCGCCACACTGCCCGCGATGGAGCGCACTTGATTGTGCAAGAAAGAAGGCGCCGAAACCCGCAGCACAACGCCGCCCCCCTCTTGGCGACATTCAATGGCCGATAGCGTTTTAACCGGCGACTTTGCCTGGCATTGCGCCGCGCGAAAGGTCGTAAAATCATGTTTGCCGACGAGGGCCTGCGCCGCCCTATCCATGGCGTCAACGTCCAGCTTTTTATATGGGATCCGCCACCCGCGCCCGACCTCTAACGCTAACGGCGCCCGACGATGGATATAGCGATAAAGATAATGCCGCGCCGTCGCTGAAAACCGTGCATGAAAATCATCGCTAACACGCTCAACTTTTAAAATTGCAATAGGCGCCGGTTTAAGGTGAAAGTTTAACGCATCACAAACAACATCGGCGGGCCATTCTTTTTCAAAATCGATATGAGCTGTCATCCCAAGTGCATGCACGCCTGCATCAGTGCGCCCAGCAGCGGCGGTCGCAACTTTTTCAGCAGAGAACTTTTTGGCGGCTTCCTCAATCGCTCCCTGTACAGAGGGGCCATTGTCTTGACGCTGCCATCCAACAAAGGGCTGGCCATCATATTCGATTGTAAGACGGTAGCGAGGCATGGCGCGCTATTCTAAAATATCGCCGACGCGCCAATCAGCGCCGCGCAAGAATGCAGCTGCATCTTGCGGGGCCTTGCCCGCGCGCTGAAGACGGTCAAGGCGCAAGGCGCCCGCCCCGCAAGCAACAATAATAGCGTCATCTAATGAAATAAGTTCCCCCGGCTGATGACCGGCTTTTACGTCATCCATAACACACGACAACAAAGCCTTAACCCTGACCAGTTCGCCTTTGACGGCGGCCTCAAACCATGCCCCAGGGAATGGTGAAAGGCCCCGAATATGGGCGTCTACCTCATTGGCCGGGCGAGACCAATTGATGCGCGCCTCTTGCGACGAAATTTTTTCCGCATACGTTACACCTTCTTCAGCTTGAGGGGACTCTTGCAGGGCGCCGCGTTCTAATGCGGCAAGCGCCCGCGGCGCAAGGGAAGCTCCAATTTCAGCAAGACGATCATGTAAGCTGGCGGCCGTATCATCATCAGAGATTTTCGTCGTTTCCGACAACAGGACGGGCCCTGTATCAAGCCCAGCCTCCATCCGCATGACTTGCACGCCCGTAATGTCATCCCCCGCCATAATCGCCCGTTGAATGGGCGCCGCACCCCGCCACCGCGGTAAAAGAGAGGCATGCAGATTAAAACATCCAAGCCGCGGCGCATCTAAGACCGCTTGCGGTAAAATTAAGCCATAAGCAACCACAACAGCGGCATCAAGATCAAGAGCGGCGAATGCGTCATGCTCATCGTTGCTTTTCAAAGATTTCGGCGTGCGCACGGGAAGACCAAACTTGTCAGTTAAGGCGTGAACGGGAGACGGCCTTAACTTTTGCCCCCGCCCAGAGCGTTGAGGCGCTTTTGTATAAACGGCGACAATTTCGTGCCCAGCCTCAATAAGCGCGCTTAAAGTCTTCGCAGCAAAGTCTGGGGTTCCCATAAAGGCGAGACGCATGAGAGGTATTCTCCAAAACAGGTGTGTTTTTTGCGCCGCAATATCTCAAAAAATGAGCGCCCTATTTCAACGCCCAATTACGCGGTGGCGGCAGCGTGGCGTTGTTCTTTCTTTATCTTCTTTAAAATTCTATCACGCTTGAGCCGAGAAAGATGGTCGATAAACAATACCCCGTTTAGATGGTCCATCTCGTGCTGAATGCAAACCGCTAAGAGGCCTTCCGCCTCCAGCCGCTGGGGTTCACCTTGATAATCCAGATATTCCACAACACATGTCGCCGGGCGCTCAACCTCGTCGTAAAACTCAGGTACTGAAAGGCACCCTTCCTCGTAAGGCTTTGTTTCTTCGGAAGGATTTAGGATGACAGGATTGACAAAATAATGCGGCGCCGCTTCTTCTTCATCGCGCGCCAAGTCCATTACGATCACCCTTAACGGCTCGCCGATCTGTATCGCCGCAAGGCCGATGCCGTTGGCGTCATACATCGTCTCCAGCATATCATCCATTAATGCGCGCGTTTCATCGCTCACAGTTTCAACGGGCTTGGAAACCTCCCGCAAACGAGGATCAGGTGTCGTCAGGATCTTTCTTACTGTCATGAATGTGAGTTAAGACGGCGCGTCACGCCCGTCAAGATAACAACGCCAGGCGATAGGCCCTCGCAAATGTTAAGTTTTTCGATTACCTTTTGGAAAGAAATATGCATTGCGGGTGTTTAGGTGTGCGTTTTTGGGATCTGCTTATGCTGCAAGAAGCCGTTGAAACCAGTCTAGAAGGTGCTGAAGCGGCGGGCCCGATGTTTACGGGTCCCTCCTCCCTTTTATGGATTGTCGTATGCGCGTGTTTATTTGTATTCGCGCTCTTTATCATTTTGATAATTCGCGGCCAGGCCGCACGCGCCGCTAAAAGAATGGACGCGCAGGGCGAAACCTTCTTCAAACCCGCGGGCGATCAAGCAGATCTTAGCTTCGATGACGAGCCCCAAGCTATAGACCAACATCCACCTGAAAGCGCGCAACACAGTGAAACAATTGTCACTGTTGAAGTTGAAGAACCAGCACGCGAGCAGGAAGAAGATCTGCACGCTGAGGACGATGTTAACGAGCAAAAGGCTGCGCGCGCACCCAGCAAAAACCCATTTGCAGGCCTGTTTTCAAAAAAGAACCAAGATCAAGATGATGACAAGAATACGGATGATGGGCCCGTTGAAGAACAGACGCTAGAGCCAGTGTCAGAATCTACGCCGCAAGCCGAACAGCCACAGACTGCGTTCTTTGAACGCAAAGCGGAAGCGATTGAAGCAGAAGTAATTATCGAGCCTGCGCCCGCAAGCGATGAAAGCTTTAGCGACGCCAAAGAAGATACGCCATCAAAGAACATATCTGACGATGCGCTCGCAGCGGCGACAGCAGCTTTTGCCACTCAAGACAAGAAAAACGAGCCATTAGAACCGAAACTTACCGATCAAACTGAGATAAACGAGACAGCTATTCTAGCCGCAAAGGCAGAAAACGACGTACTGCTTCAACAATTGTCAGCCGAAAAAGAACAACTTGAAACAGAAAAAGCAAAGGTCCAAGCCGACCGCGAGGCGGAGTTCGAAAGGCGCAAACAAGATGCCGCGATCGCGCAGCGATTGCGCAATATCGAGGTCGCCGATATGGAGCGCACCTTAAGTCAGCATCTTACTAAAGCGATAGACGCCCGCTTTAGTATTCTTGCTGAACGGATTGAGGGTAAAATTGCCAGCTTACGCACAAATGATGAATCCGCGGTCGCGGCGGCGACATCTGCGTTTAGTAATGAGACAAAACAATTAGCAGCACGGTTTGACGAACATCGCAGTACCGTTAGCGCAGCCCTTATCGCCCTAACTGATCGCATCGCTCAGTCCGCATCCGATAATACCCAGGAAGCCCAGGACCTTAGTGGTCTTTATGACGAAATCGCTTCTCTTCGCACCGCGATGAGGGATGCTCTAGCAGAACGGCCCGGTTCAACCGCCGCACCCGCTGGTGTTCGTCCAGCGACTGTCGCGGCGCCAGCAGCACAATTAAGCGACATCCTTCTAAACGCTCTGCCGCCGGATCAATATCAATTAAGTGCGCCTTTAAGAACATCAACCGGCGCAGCGGCGACGGCTGACGCCTTAATTAAATTGCCGGCCTTATCAGCGCCGATCGCCGTTGACGCCCGTTTCCCGATGGACGCGTTCTATGCCTATGAAGAGGCCGTCGCATCCGGAACTGATATAGACAAGGCGCAAAAAACTTTCAGGCGCGCTGCATTGCGCCATGTTGTGACGGTTGCTGAAAACCTAGTGGTCCATGATGAAACAGCACCCTCAGCATTTATGTTCGCGCCGTCAGAGGCTTTATTTACTGCTTTGCACCAACATTTTTCTGATGTTGTGCATGACGCGTATCGCGCCCGCGTTTGGATTACTTCACCGACAAGCTTAATGGCAAGCTTACACACGATGAGCGCTGCGTTGCGCGATGCATCTGCACAATCGCAATCATCTATACAGCCGCAAAAAATTGAGCCGCCCTTGAAGGAAGAAAAAGAAACAGAATTTTTGTTCTCTGATGACCAAATAGAGCGTATGACCCCCTTTCTAGAAGAGACGCAAGACGCCTTGGACGAAGCACAAAAGCCGCAAGAAACGGATACACAAAAAGAGGGTAATGATCCGTTTCCGCTTCGTTAATTTTTTAATAAAGCCAGAATATTTTCTGGCGGACGCCCCAATACAGCCTTAGCACCGTCAACAACGATAGGACGTTCGATTAAGATCGGGTGCGCGGCCATCGCTTCAAATAATCTATCATCGTCAAGGGCTTTATCAGCGAGCTGAAGGTCTTTGTATACTGCCTCACCCTTACGGATAAACTGAACAGCGCTAAGCCCCAGTGCTTTTGAAAGCGATTTTAACTCTGCTGCACTGGGCGGCGTTTCTAAATAAAGAATAACTTCCGCCTCAACACCATTTTCTTCCAAAAGCGCTAGCGTGGCGCGGGACTTTGAACACCGCGGGTTATGGTAAATTTTCAACTGAAAACGCCTTTTCGTTATAAAGACAAACGATAGCCGCCGCTTTCTGTTACCAGCAACGACGCGTTAGAGGGGTCAGGCTCAATCTTTTGGCGCAGCCGATAGACATGAGTTTCCAACGTATGCGTTGTAACACCGGAATTGTATCCCCACACTTCATCGAGCAAGACATCGCGCGATACAGGCTTGCCGCCCGCCCGATAGAGAAACTTTAAAATCGACGTTTCTTTTTCTGTCAACCGTACTTTCTTATCATCCTGCGTGACGAGCATTTTCACAGAAGGGCGAAACTCATAAGGGCCAACCTTAAAGACCGCGTCTTCATTCTGTTCATGGCTGCGTAAATGCGCGCGCACCCGCGCTAACAAGACCGCAAATTTAAACGGCTTGGTGACATAATCATTGGCGCCCGCATTCAAACCTAAAATATGGTCAGCATCGGTGTCAGCGCCCGTTAAGATGATAATCGGCGATTTAAAGCCGTTTTTGCGCATCAGCTCACAAGCCTCGCGCCCGTCCATATCTGGCAAGCCAACATCTAACAGCAGCAAGTCGATGTGTGCTTCCTGTTTGACCTTCTCGACCGCTTCTTGCGCATTAGCGACCCCTTCTACGGTATATTCATCATGAACCGAGAATTGGTCAATCAACGTTTCTCTCAGCAGCTCGTCGTCATCGACAAGCAGAATTCTTTTTGCCCGCGTCATATCTCGCCCTGTCAATTTACTTATTTGTCTCTAATGTCATACATTTAATCAAGGCATGAATGGAAATCACTTCCATCTCACACCTTCGTTACGAGTTCGAGAGCAATTTTAGATTAGAAAAAATGACCTTGTTCGCGCGGTTCATGTTTATGCTGGCCGGGCCCCAAATATCTGGGTGCCGAGCCTGACATGTGTCGCGCCAAGGCGCACAGCCGCCTCAAAGTCGCCGCTCATGCCCATACTGACACATTTAAGGCCATTACGATCAGCGATTTGTTTTAATAGCGCAAAATAAGGCGCAGGCGGCTCACCCATCGGGGGAATACACATGACGCCAAGAATGGGTAAGTTATATTCATTCGTGCACTTAGTAATAAAAGCATCCGCTTCTTTCGGCGCCACGCCAGATTTTTGCTCCTCCTCGCCAATATTAACCTGAACGTAAAGGTCAGGGCACTTGCCCTGTCGCTGCGCTTCATCACACAGCGCCTTGGCTAATTTCTCTCGGTCCAAGCTTTCGATTACATCGAAAAATGCAAGCGCTTCTTTTACCTTATTGGTTTGTAAAGGACCAATTAACCGCAGATGACAATCAGGAAACGCCGCCTTTAAAGGCGGCCATTTTACGAGCGCTTCTTGAACCCTGTTTTCGCCAAAGGTGCGATGCCCCGCCTGCAACGCTGGCATAATCGTGGCCGCTTCGTGTTTTTTCGAAACCGCTGTGATTGTTACATCTTCACCGTTCTTGCCCGCTTCGTCAGCGGCTCGCATAATAGCGTCACGCACAGTCTTTAGGTTTTCAGCCGGATCGGCAGGCGGGGAATTTACAGGTTCGTTTTGATCAGACATCTAAGATAAGGCCTTTTAACATGGGGAGCAAAACCCAAAATTATAGTCGCACGCGCGCACGCGCCCTAGCAATGGCGGCAAAGCGTCTTAACCGTGCGGCGCATCCTAATTATGCCGCGCGTGCGCCTATGTCGCTCGCTTTTTTAACAGATCACCGCCAGGCGCATAAAAGTGATGTCATTATCCGCACCCTGCCTGGTGGGACCGGCGTTATCTTAAGAGAGTATGATGATCCGAAAAGACGCCCACGCGCCCACCGAATAGCAGCGCTCTGCAGGCGATATGGTCTTGTCTTTTATGTGGGAGGCGATTTATCCCTAGCTTATGAAACAAAAGCTGACGGGCTTCATGCGCCAAGCTGGATGGCTGGGCGACTCAAACAAAAACCAAGGGGCTTAAAATTATCAGTCGCGTGTCATGAAGCGCGCGACCTTGAAACCGCAGATAAGCTAGGGGCGGACAGCGTATTTTTGTCCCCCGTCTTTGCGACTAATAGCCATCCTGGAAAAGAATATCTTGATACAAATAGATTTTTAGAGCTTGCAAGCAAAAGCCGAGTTCCAGTCTTGGCGCTAGGCGGCGTAACCTTAGAAAACGCGGCAAAACTAAAATGCCGGGCCGTGGTTGGCTTTGGCGCCATTGACGCATTCTCGCCTAGTGGCGCATTAAGCGCTGTGACGTAACAAGTAAAAGGGCGGCCCAATAATGGGCCGCCCTTTCATATCCCCTCTAAGGCTCGTAGGCGCTTAGAAATTTTCCCCCATAAAAAAGCCCGGTCGTTGCCGAGCTTTTTTAGAACCGTATAGAACTTTCGATCACGACAGCAGCAGCCTCTTCTTGACCGCCGACTGATTCTGGCTTCATCGATTCAACAAATTGAGCGGCCGCGCCAACCGTAATCCCTCTTCCTAAAAAATAAGTGACCCCGGCTTGAGCCGTTTGCGTGTCCTGAAATAGCGACGGATCAAGAGGGTTTGGCCCGAATACATTGGCTTGCGATTGCCCATAACCAAGCATAATCCCCCAATCGCCGCGCTCTTCACCAGTCTTAAAGGTTACCCCAGCGTCAAAGGCGAGATAGCCATCCCCGTCTAAAGCTTGCGTATCAGCGATACCCGCATTGGTCGTCTTAATAGAACCGCCGATCGTAATAGAGCGATAGGCAAGGTTTAGCCCGAGGGAATAAGCCTCATAATCTGCGAAAATTGGAGACACTGACAACGCTGCTTCATCGGCTGAAACATAGCTAGCGCCAAGGCCTAACAACAGGTCATTGCCGAGGCTGCGTTGGTAATATAGCGCTGCCTCAACAACATCTTCCCAATTCGATGATTCCGTCAGCAAGGTGCCATCTGGCGCAGCCAAACCATTAACTGGCGCGCACAAACGCTCGCCACATTCACCAAGCGTTGGCGAATAAGAAACGCCTAATTGCAACCCGCCAATCAGACCGCCAAGAAAATTCGCTGGCGGCAAATAACTAATTTTCGCCGCATAACCCGAAAGATCATTAACAGTGTGAACGTCATTTAGACCCGTTAAATCGGTGCGCCAGTCATTGACATTAACAGCACGGAAAATTGTCGGCGCGGTAACGGCAAAAGTCCGCGCAACACCATGCTCGCGCCCGACAATCACTTGTCCGAAACCGCCGCGAGCATAAGCATAGGCGCCCTGCAAATATGCATCGCTTGTCATGGGACCAACACCGCGTTGACCACCGAATAAAAGACTTGAGTAACGACCACCGCTATACAGATTAGCGGGTTGTTGACCATCTAATCGGCCATCAAGGACGGCGCCAATTTCAATCCCATTTTCAAAAACTGTTGATGCTTTGATAGAGATTTCAGCGTCTGCGTCGCCATCCGCGTTACCTTCAACGATGCCCGCGACAACACTAGCCTCCCCCTTAACATCAATTTCAATAGGATCAGCGGCGTACGCTTCATCTAAGCTAACAAGCGGCGCAACCAAACCGCCAGCCATAAAAAGAGCACAAGCAGAAGCCGCCGTCTTAAGAGACGACTTTAGAGACTGTAGCAATGTTGAGCCGCACAATTTCATAGCGCTCTAACTTTACGTCTAACTAACTTCACTGGGCCTAACGACGGCGCTTTTGAGTGTCTGTGCTCAAGCGCATGCCATCAGCCACAAGGCTCTGTTGGGCTTCTTTCCAATTAACCGCCTAGGGTTCAAACTGGAAGTCAACCATAAGAAAAAAAATCGCGCTATAGTAGCGCTTAAAGCATTCATACTCAAAGTTTTGCCCGTACCCGTTTTATGTTTTTTATATGCCGCCCTAAAAAGCGGCCAGGTGACGAGCGTCTCTTCCCTAAACTCTTCTTATTTTTTACGGTCGCATCCCGACTTTTGCCATATTGGCGTCCATCAATGAATCACACGTCCGTGTGGTGGTGATACTGGCCTTGCCGCCAGAAAGGGTCAAGCAAAGGAAGCCTTTGCCAGTTGTGTAAATACTGATTTGTGGTACTTAAGTCACGTTATTGGATCCGCGCGTCTGTAAGGGATAGGAAATTAATGAGTCCTGAGAAATTCCGCCATTTCAAGGTTCTAGCCTTAGCATTCACCGCCGCCGCTCTCGCAGCCTGCGCTAGTGGCGGGAATGATACGCGAAATGCGACCTTGCCGTCCTATTCACTCGGTTCCTCTGGCGGTCAAGCCACTACGGTGAACCGATATCTTTGGTCTGCTTCACTGGAAACCCTTGATTTTCTTCCAGTTTTTTCTGCGGACCCCATTGCTGGCCTTATCATCACAGATTGGTACGCCAACCCAGAAACCCCAGAAGAACGTTTCAAAGTTAACGTTTATATTCTGGACAGCGCGTTACGGGCTGATGCGCTTCGGGTATCTATTTTTCGCCAAGCCAAAATTAGCAATGCTTGGCAAGACGCCTCAACAAACCCAGCGACAGCGCGCGAAATTGAAAACGCAATTCTGACACGCGCCCGTCAACTTCGCCTAAATACGCTAGACGATTAAAATACCAAGCAACCGCGGTAATTGCGCCTGTTGGTCAGCCGCATCTGGGTTCAATGACGGCAAAAAGCCGCTTTGCGCTAGTGTGGAAGTAACTTAAGACAGAACCTTGACCAACAGCCCATTGCCTGAATAAGGCACAGGGGTCTTTTGGTTGCACCTTCTATCCAGGCTGGTCACAACCAAGATCAGCCAATGTCGACACATTGATCGCGAATTCCATAGAGCTTATGTCCCGTTATAATCCTAAAGAAGTCGAAGCAAAATGGCGCGCCCGCTGGGAAGATCAGAGCGCTTTTAAAACAGCAACTGATCGCGCAAAGCCGAAATATTATGTCCTGGAGATGTTTCCCTATCCATCTGGCCGCATCCATATCGGGCATGTCAGAAATTACGCGATGGGGGATGTAATCGCCCGCTATAAACGCGCGGCTGGATATAATGTTCTGCACCCAATGGGTTGGGACGCCTTTGGCATGCCGGCGGAAAACGCCGCGATGCAAACCGGATCTCACCCGAAAGACTGGACATACGCGAATATTGAAACCATGCGCGGGCAATTAAAGCGTATGGGGCTTTCCATCGATTGGGCGCGTGAATTTGCGACCTGCGATGCGGAGTATTACGCCCACGAACAGAAACTATTCTTAGATTTTTGGGAAAAGGGTTTCGTTGAGCGCAAAGAGTCCTTTGTCAATTGGGATCCTGTGGACCACACCGTGTTGGCCAACGAGCAAGTGATCGACGGCAAAGGTTGGCGTTCTGGCGCGCCTGTGGAGCGACGAAATCTTTCCCAATGGTTTTTAAAAATCACCGATATGGCGGATGATTTGTTAGGCGCGCTGGATGACGGACGTCTTGAGGGATGGCCGGATAATGTCCGCCTTATGCAACGCAATTGGATCGGCAAGTCTAAGGGCCTTAAAATGACCTTTGAATTTGACGGCGATGCGCCAGACGATTTCGGCGGGCTTGAGATTTATACCACGCGCCCTGATACGCTTTTTGGCGCAAGCTTTTGCGGTGTGGCGGCGGACCATCCGATTGCTGCTTATTTCGCTGAAAAAGACCCAACAATCGAAGCCTTCGTCGCTGAATGCCGCGCCCTCGGCGCATCGGAAGAAGCGATAGAAAAAGCGGAGAAAAAAGGGGTCGCTCTTCCGCTTCGCGTGCGACATCCATTTATTGAGGGCAAAACCCTGCCCGTTTACATCGCCAACTTTATTTTGATGCAATATGGAACGGGCGCAATCTTCGCTTGTCCTGCTCATGATCAGCGCGATCTTGATTTCGCACGCAAATATAATCTTGAGGTTACACGCGTTGTCGCCCCTGATGGGGAAGAAAACGCATCCATTGATGATGAGGCCTATATCGGCCCTGGCAAGATGATCAATTCCGGCTTCTTAAATGGGCTTAGCACCGATGAAGCCATGCAAAAAGCGATCGACGCGATCGAAGAAAAAGAGATGGGGGCCGCCACCACCAATTATCGCTTGCGTGATTGGGGGATTTCTCGCCAGCGTTATTGGGGCTGTCCGATCCCGGCTATCCACTGCGATACATGCGGCGTCCTTCCGGTTCCGGAAAAAGATTTGCCGGTCAAGTTACCCGATGTTTCAGCAGACGAATTTAAAATTCCGGGCAATCCATTGGATCGCGCAGAAGAATGGAAAAACACAACCTGCCCTAAATGTGGCGGCCCTGCGCACCGCGAAACCGATACATTCGACACATTTATTGACTCAAGTTGGTATTACGCGCGTTTTGCCGCCGCAACGCCCGATGCGCCAACCGACCCGGAAGCGGCTGATTATTGGCTGCCAGTGGACCAATATATTGGCGGTATAGAACATGCCATCTTGCACCTTCTTTATGCGCGTTATTTTTCGCGGGCAATGAAGCAAACCGGGCATTTGTCTGTCGATGAACCTTTCGCCAATCTTTTCACTCAAGGCATGGTGACCCATGCGACCTACAAAGATGAAAATGGCGAATGGTTATTGCCAGAAGATGTTATTGTAGAAGAAGGCAAAGCGCGCCGTCTTGATAATGGGGCGCCTGTCACCATTGGACCGATTGAGAAAATGTCGAAGTCCAAAAAGAATGTCGTGTCGCCAGAGGAAATTGCAGACGCTTACGGAGCGGACGCAGCGCGCTGGTTTATGCTTTCCGACAGCCCACCGGAACGAGATGTAGAATGGACCGATTCTGGGGTCAGCGGCGCTTGGAAACTGATCAACCGTATTTGGGATACAGTCGCCGCAAACCCTGGCGCCCTAAAAGATGTCGACCTTTCTGCGCCGCCTGAATTAGATGAAGCATCAATCGCATTACGGCGCGCGGCCCATAGCGCCGTGGACGGCATAACCGATGACATTGAAAACTTCAGATTTAACAAAGCAATCGCACGACTTTACGAATATGTGAACGCATTGAAAAAAGGAAACAATGCAAACCCTTGGGCGAAAGGCGAAGCGCTTAGTATTCTCGTCCGGCTGGTTGCACCTTTTACGCCTCATCTTGCAGAAGAAGCCTGGGAAACCTTGGGCGGCGCAAATGGGAAAAATGATCTCGTCTGCGACGCCCCTTGGCCCAAGGCGGATGCAACGCTTCTTGTCCAGGACACTGTAGGGATCGGCGTTCAAGTCAACGGCAAACGCCGCGGAGAAATTAAAATTCCCGCAGATGCAGACAAAGAAGCGGTTGAAAAAATAGCGCTTAACGATGAAACTATTTTACGCCATGTGGATGGCAAAACCATACGTAAAGTGATTGTTGTGCCTGGCCGCATTGTGAATATCGTCGCCAACTAGGCATTACATGAACCAAGTTTTCTGTGCAAAAAAGAAAATGAAATGGGAAGGCTAGATGAGGAAAAAATTCAACCAATTTCTCGCTATTTTTTTACTAGCCATTCCATTACTCGGTTGCGGGTTTCAACCCTTATATGCGGACAGGACCGCCGCGCAGGCGGTTGCTTTTGACAATATCGATCTGGTGAACATCAACGCGCCTTCAAGCATCAAGGACATTCTCACTCGATCTTATCAAGAACGAAAAGCCCTGTCTGGCGGCGGCGCGCCAGAATATCACTTAGTCATCAGCGCCCGAGAATCGGCCCAACGCCTTGCTGTTCAAATTGACGCTTCTGTTACGCGTTATAATTATGCTTTACGAGCGAGCTATACTCTAACGCGTATGATTGATGGTAAAGTCTATCGAGGCAATACCGATACGGTTGCTTCTTTTAACGTTGTCCCCTCGCAGTATTCGACCCTATTTGCAGAAAACACCGCCCGCAAAAAGGCGGCGCGCGCTTTGGTCGAAAATATTGAACGCGAAATTCTGCTTATACTGAATGATCCAGATAATACTTTAAATCAAACGCCAGACGGGATCAGCAGCGATGACGACACAACGGCCAGCGATCCGATAGAGCTTGATGATCCATTTGGCGATCTAGGGACGTTCGGTTCTGAATTAGATGTTGAATATATCCGGTAATGACAGCACTTAAGGGAAAAGCGATTGATGCGTTTGTTAAAAAACGCGACCCGTCAATTGCTGCGATCTTAATCTATGGACCGGATTTAGGCCTTGTCCGTGAGCGCGCTGATACCCTGGCGCGTGATGTTGTTGCAGATCTTAAAGACCCGTTCAACGCGATTGAACTTAGCGATCAAGACATAAAAGCAGAGCCAACGAAGCTCGCTGATGAAGCTACAGCCCTTTCCTTTGCAGGGGGAGAGCGTTTAGTCCGTATACGTACCGGTGGTGATGCAGCTTCCAAGGCGGCGCAAATCCTGCTTAATGGCCTTGATGACAAAAGCATAAAACCGAATGCTCTCGTTATTATCGAGGGTGGTGACTTAAGCCCTCGCTCAGCTTTGCGGAAAATGTTTGAAAAGAGCAAAGCGGCTGTCACCCTGCCCTGTTACGTTGATGGGCCGGCGCAAGTTCGCACGCTCGCCAATGACAACGCTAAAACTGAAGGCCTTCAATTTGATGATGACGCCCTAGACCTTCTAATCACAATGCTGGGCGAAGACAGAGGCGTCAGCCGGTCAGAAATCGATAAGCTGATCCTCTATAAAGGCCTTAAATCGCAAAGAGACGGACCAGCAACAATCAGCCTTCATGATGTGCGACATGTATTGGCCGACGGCGTTTCAGACATGGCGGATGAAGCTGCGGCGTCGGTCGCGGACGGCAATCCAAAACTTCTAACAACAGCTTTATATCGCTCCCAATCAGCAGGCGCGTCGCCCATTACATTACTGCGGGCATTACAGCGGGCGTTTTCCCGTCTGCATTTAGCGCAAAGCTATATGAGTAAAGGCGAAAGTGCTGCGAACGCCATGAAGCGGTTAAAACCGCCGGTGTTTTTTATTGAACAACGAGCCTTTGAAAACCGCCTACGAAAATGGCCAATGGCGAACCTTGAGCGTGCTCTTGATTTGCTCGTAGAAGCAGAACTTGACGCCAAAACAACCGGCTACCCCCAGCGCGAGATTGTGGAACGCACCGCGCTGAAATTATCTTTGATGGGCGCCAGAGCCAGAAGATAAGGACAAGTCTGTAAGTTTAATCGCTCTGCGACGTACGGTTTGGAAACGAAACCTCTAGCACAACACAGCCATCTTCAGTTTTAAATGGTCCGTGCACCTCTCCTGGCGGGCGGCTCGCATAATGGCCGGTTTCTAGCCACATATCGAATGCCTGATCATAAAGCCTGCCGCTTACGATAAAGATTTCTTCAGGGTATTCGTGGCTTTTGCCGCCAAATTGGGTCGTATCTGCGCCCGGTAAAAACCTAGTAAGGCGTGTATATTCTCCGGTAATCTCATCAACACTAAGCGTTAGTTCTTCCGCTTGTCCTTCTAAACCTTCGATAGTCGTCCACCGCGAAGAATTTTCTTCAAAAAGCAGGTTCCAATAGGTTACCGTCGATTTCACAGTTTTTCCTAAATACCAGTATCCATCAAGCGGCGACAGATATCGTCCAGCTGATCAAGGTTTAGATAATCAATTGTCACCGAACCGGCGCCATTTGAATTATGATCGATCGTAACCTCTAGCCCTAAAGCGGCGGCAAGATCTGATTCTAGCATGCGGGTGTCCGCATCTTTTTTCCCGCCAGCTTTCTTTGCGGGCTTTTTATCGTTGGATGGGGCCTCAACCTCACCAGCAGCGGATTGTTTCACAAGCGCTTCAGTTTGACGAACCGAAAGACCATCTTTTAAGACCATCGCGCAAAGGGCATCTGGATCATCCGACCCAATTAGCGCCCGTGCATGGCCCATAGATAACGATCCATCCAAAACCGCTGTCCGCGCACCATCCGGCAAAGTCAGCAAACGCATTATATTGGCGACGTGGCTGCGAGACTTACCAACAGCTTTGGCGATTTGGTCTTGTGTTCGCTTATAAGTATCGCAAAGGCGCTTATAAGCCTCCGCCTCTTCCATGGGGTTTAAATCAACCCTTTGAACATTTTCAATAAGCGCAATTTCCGCTGTTTCTTCATCGCTTAAATCACGTACAAGAACAGGCGCCTCGTGAAGTTTCGCCCGTTGCGCCGCCCGCCAACGCCGTTCCCCGGCGACGATTTCATATCGGTCCTTGCCAAGCGGGCGCACCAAAATCGGCTGCAAAACGCCGCGCGCCTTAATCGAAGCGGCAAGCTCTTCGATCGCATCTTCGTTGAAAATTCGGCGAGGCTGATTTTCATTGGGCTGAAGAAATGCAATCGGCAGAGTGAACGGTGTATTTGCGCCAGCGGCAGGGACCGGACTAAGCGCCGGATTTTCTTGTGTACGTGTTACCGCCTCTGACGGGGTATCAGACACAACACTCACCGGCTCAGCGCCCAGTAAAGCGTCTAACCCACGTCCTAGTCTTTTCCCTGATTTTGCTTTAGCGGCTGCCGACATTTTGGCTTCCTTTGTTATGTATGGGTTATGCGGCCTGAAGGCTTTCTTTTTCTCTTTGGATCAACTCACTGGCGAGACGAATATATGCCTGACTGCCGGGGCACTTAAGGTCATACAACAGGGCCGGTTTACCGTGACTCGGCGCTTCTGAGATCCTAACGTTACGCGGGATGACTGTGCGAAAAACCTTATCTTTCATATGCTCACGGACATCTTCTTCTACTTGCGCTGAAAGATTATTACGCCGGTCATACATTGTCAGTACGACCCCTTGCAGGGTTAGGCCGGGATTTAGCCGCGCGCGCACCGTATCAAGGGTGCGCATAATTTGGCTCAAACCTTCAAGGGCGAAAAACTCCGTCTGCAGCGGGATGATAACCGCATCGGATGCAACCAGCGCATTAACGGTCAAAAGACTTAGTGAAGGCGGGCAGTCGATCACGACATAACTAAGATCACCGCCGCCATCGTCCTGTTCGGCAAAATCTTTTAAAGCCTCGCGCAGGCGAAAGTGACGTCCTTCTTCTTCAATCAACTCAATTTCTGCGCCCGCAAGTTCTTGCCCGCCGGGGGCAAGTTTAAGCCCGGGAATTTCTGTGTCGCATACCGCCGCGGAAAGGCGATACTCACCCATCAACACGTCATACGTTGTCACTTCGCGCGATGCCGTTGAAAGGCCGAGCCCGGTTGAGGCATTTCCTTGAGGATCAAGATCCATCAACATGACTTTTTCACCCACGGCGGCGAGGGCCGTCGAAAGATTGATCGCCGTTGTCGTCTTACCAACCCCTCCCTTTTGATTCGCGATCGCAAGGACACGGGGTTTACGGACATTAGGATGGTGACTTGACTGATCTGACACGGGAACATTCCGTTGGTTAGCGTGGCGAAAGATTCGTAATCTTGAAAATCGTAGCGCTCGGATCTGTTGCGCTTGGCCTTTGCACAACTTCCATTCGCCATGATTTGAGCGCTTCGGTCAATTCTTCTTGCGCATTGATTCCCTTAGGAAAGATCAATGTTGTATTTTTTTGAGTAATTCCATGGGCATAGGCGCATAGCTTAGGCAATGACGCGAGAGCGCGAGCGGTTAAAATATCCACAGGCCCTACCGACGCCTTTTCGATTCGCGTTGGTATGACCTGGACATTTTTAAGCTCCATCGCCTCTGCGGCCGCTTGAAGGAACGCCGCCTTTTTGCCAGTCGATTCGATTAGTTGAACATTTAAGCCCCGTTCCGCGCCCATAGCTGCAAGAACAAGACCCGGGAAACCGGCGCCGCTGCCGATATCAACGAGCTGCTTGGCGCTTGGCGGGATTAAATCATACAGCTGAGCAGAATCGAGAAAATGACGCTCCCACCGATTTGGGATCGTAGAGCGGGCAATCAAATTGTGGCGCTCAGACCATTCCAGCAAAATCGCATCATAGCGCTTTAAGCGCTCCAAGATTTCATGTGAAAGACCGTCTTCAATAGATTTTACAGGGCCTGCTAACTCTTCCGCTGTCACGAGCTTGAAGCCCCCGACGCCGATGAATTTCGCCTCTTTTTCATCCACGCCAACAAGACGGCGAGCGCGGCGGGCGTAACACCCTCCACCCTTCCCGCTTGGCCAAGCGTTAAGGGGCGCGCCGCCGCTAAACGCTGGCGTACCTCGTTGGAAAGACCAGGCACGTCGCCATAGGGAAGATCCGCCGGGAGCCTTAATTGCTCATCTTTTTTAAAGGCGACGATGTCCGCTTCCTGGCGATCGAGATAGCCGGAATAGAGCCCTTCGATTTCTAACTGCTCTGAAATCTCGTCCGGCAGTTCAGCAAGCTGTGGCCAGACAGGCGCTAAAGTTTCCAAGTCGACCGTTGGCAGAGCGAGAAGATCAATCACGGATCGACGCCGCCCATCTTGGTTGATTGATATACCATGGACTTTCGCCTCATTCGGCGTCAATGTTGTCGCCCGCGCCCAGTTTCTCGCCTCATCTAGCGCCTGTTGTTTCACGTAAAACACTTGTGCTCTTTGTGTTCCAACAAGGCCGTTAGAAATTCCGAATGGCGTCAGCCGCTGGTCCGCATTATCCGCCCTTAGGGTCAGACGATATTCCGCGCGGGAAGTAAACATCCGATAGGGCTCTGTCACGCCGCGGGTTACAAGATCGTCGATCATGACCCCGATATATCCCTCGGACCGATCAATCAGCAAAGCCTCACCATCACCAACCTGGGCCGCAGCGTTAGCCCCAGCCATCAAACCTTGGGCGCCCGCCTCTTCATAACCTGTGGTGCCATTGATTTGTCCCGCCAAGAAAAGACCGGGCAAGCGTTTCGTCTCCAAAGTAGGCAGGAGGTCGCGGGGGTCCACATAATCATATTCGATTGCGTAGCCATGGCGAAAAACCTGCACATTCTCCAAACCTCGGATCGTGGCGAGAAACTTGTCCTGAACCGCCGCGGGTAGGGAGGTCGAAATCCCATTAGGATAAACCGTATGGTCGCCAAGCCCTTCAGGCTCCAAAAAAATCTGATGCTTTTCACGCTCTTTAAAACGAACAATCTTGTCTTCTATTGAGGGGCAGTAGCGAGGGCCCCGCCCAGAAATCGCGCCACCATAAACAGCAGACTGATCCAAATTGTCCTCGATGATCTGATGCGTTTCACGTGAAGTCTCCGTCACGCCGCAAGAGATTTGCGCCACTCTGATTTCATCGGTGAGAAAAGAAAACGGAACCGGGCGGTCATCAGCAGGTTGCATATCAAGGCTAGCCCAGTCGATGGTTCGCCCGTCAAGCCGCGCGGGGGTGCCCGTCTTTAATCGGCCCATAGAAAAGCCCAACCCGTAAAGCCGGTCCGAAAGACCGATGGCTGGCGCCTCGACGCCGGTTTGTCCCCTCGCCCTGCCCGCCGGTATACGTTCTGCGCCCATATGGATGACGCCCTTTAAAAAGGTGCCCGTAGTTAAAACCACGGCCCGAGCTTTAATCTCCGTTCCGTCAGCGCCGACGATTCCCGCTACGCGATCACGGAATTCGCCATCAAATGTTTCACGTGAAACAATTAGGTCCTCAACCGCGATCTCCATAACGTCTAGGCCGGGAACAGCCGCAATCGCCGCCTGCATATGGGTTCGATATAGCGCCCTATCCGCCTGGGACCGCGGGCCGCGAACGGCGGGTCCTTTAGACCGATTAAGCATGCGAAATTGAATGCCTGCCTGATCGATGACCCGTCCCATCAGGCCATCCAGCGCATCAATCTCGCGAACAAGGTGCCCCTTGCCCAAGCCCCCAATCGCGGGGTTGCAAGACATTTCACCGATCGTGTCTTTTCGGTGGGTCGCTAGCAATGTGCGCGCGCCATAGCGTGCGGCCGCCGCCGCCGCCTCGCAGCCTGCGTGACCTCCGCCTATCACTATCACGTCGTATTCGCGCACGATTGCTCCCATTCTTTTCAAGAAACAGGTGATATAGGCGATTAAAACCAGAAAGGGAAATGTTTCACGTGGAACATTCGGCAGGTGTTGGGTCCAACCTTTATTGGGTTATAGCGCCTGGACGATCAATGAGCCAAATGAGTTATCTCAAATTAGCGCCAATGCTGTGGAAACCTACTTCCCAATACAAAAGCTGGAAAAGATCTCGCCAAGCACATCCTCGACATTAACATCCCCCGTTATCTGTCCTAAGGACCTTGCGGCCAGACGCGCGTCTTCAGCAGCAAGCTCCGGAGATATTGCAAGGCCTCCTCGCGCTCTTTCGAGCGCCTCTATCGCACGCTTTACCGCATCAACATGTCGGGCGCGGGTTAACGGGCCCATGGATGTTATATGGGTTCTGGCCTTAACCGCGTCTGTCAGGGCAATAAGAAAAGCGCTGACACCCTCCCCTGTTTTTGCCGAAATAGAAAAGCTCTGCAGCGTAAGGCCTTCATTCAATCCAGAAAACGCGTCTTGATGGGCCCGTACATTCAAATCCTGTTTATTGAACAGGATAAAGTCGCCGTCTTTTAAGACCCCAAATGTTTCACGTGAAACATTGTCAGCCGTGTGGGCATCAGAAGAATCCAGTACGAATATCCGAAGATCGGCCTCCTGTGCTTTAGCGACAGCACGGCGCATCCCTTCTTTCTCAATATCATCCGTTGTCTGATGACGCAGACCCGCCGTATCAGCAAGCATGACCGGCACGCCGCCAAGATCAAGGCGCACTTCAATGACATCGCGGGTCGTACCGGCTGTTGGCGAAACAATCGCGGCCTCGTGCCCCGCTAATTGGTTTAAAAGCGTCGACTTACCAGCATTGGGCGCTCCCATAATAGCAAGACGCACCCCGTCGCGAATTGAACGCGCCGCTTTTGCCTCGATCTGCGCTCCTATGAGAGATCCGATTAACTCATCAATCGCCGGGCCAGCCTTTGCCGCAATGGCGGTCGGCACATCACCCTCATCAGGGAAATCAACATCCGCTTCCAATGGCGCCATAATCGCGAGCAGGCCTTCTCGCCACATTGCAGCTTGTTCTGAGAGCCGCCCGCCATACTGTCCTATTGCCTGTTTATGTTGCTGGCTTGTTTCGGCATCGATAAGATCTGAGAGCCCTTCGACCTGAGCAAGATCAAGGTTACCGTTTTCTAGCGCTCGCCGCGTAAATTCTCCTGCCTCAGCCGGTCTTGCTCCAAGCGCGCTTAACGCCTCATATAGTGCGACCTCTATCGCCGCGCCGCCATGGAGGTGAAATTCAACGCAATCTTCACCAGTAAAACTTGCAGGGCCTTGGAATAAAATAACAAGGCCCTGGTCAATTATTTCATCTGTATCATGATTTTTTATCGTAGCCAGTGTCGCCTGCCGATTGACTGGCTTACGCCCTATCATCTTTGTACTGATTTCAAAACACCCAGCACCAGAAAGGCGAAAAACGGCGACCCCCGCTTTTCCTGCGCCAGACGCTTTTGCAAAAATGATATCGTTCATACTATTCTAAAGGCGGTTTATTCGTCGGCCTTACCGCCCGAAGATCCACTAGCGCCGCTTCCAGTTCCGCTTCCGCCCATCGCGCCCTTCATCATAGCGGACATAAACCCTTGGACCTGCTCCACGCCTTTGCCGCCCATCGATACCCATTGCGCCATAAGTCGTTCGGGGTCGGCAAGTTTCGGCAAATCTTCTTGCGCCTTTTTCATCATCGCTTCGATAATCATTTGATTAAGCGGCTCAACATCAGGCAATCCGAAAAATGTTCGAGCTTCCTGCGGCGTTACATCCAAATTAATTGTCACTTTCATGGGCTAGGCTCCCTTTTTAACAGAATATACCCCGCTTTTATCTGCCGCAACGGAGCATAAAGGACTTAAAGTTTTATGCGTTTTTTTATTCTCACCGCGATAGCGTTTCTGGGCGCATGTAGTGACCAGTCCCGTGAAGTGAATCACGTCGATATTACTGACAGATCAGATAAAAGCGGTTGGACCATCCAACCGGAAACCACCCTTAACAGTTTTTTCAATTGCCTCGATAAAAATGATCTTTCCATTGTTTCCGCCCATCGCGGCGGCCCTGCCCGCGGCTTGCCAGAAAACGCCCTTCAGACCATGTTAGCCAGTTTGGAAAAAGCCCCGGTTTTAGTAGAAATGGATGTTGCGACATCGCGCGACGGGGTCCTTTACTTAATGCATGATGACACGCTTGAACGCACGACCAACGGATCAGGCCTCAGCAACGCCTTAAATTGGAGCGAAATTAAAAATCTTCGCCTTACAGATAATTTTGGCGACCTAACACAATTTCATCCAACCTTGTTTAGTGAAGCGCTGGCCGCTTTAAAAAATCGCACGATTATTCAAATCGATTTTAAACAAAGCACCCGCTATGAAGACGTTATTGCAGAGGTGAAAAAACAACGCGCTGAAAAAAGCGTTATTTACATTGCTTACTCTTTAGGGTCCGCATCAAAATTACATCGCCTACACCCCAATGCAATGATATCCCTTAATATTAACGACCAAGATGACCTTAACGCGGCAACGTCTCGCGGAATAGAGGCCGATCGGTTGCTTGCGTTTACAGGAACTAGAACAACCAACGCCAATCTATATCGTCAGTTAGAAGATAAAAATATTGAAATCATCTTTGGCACGTTAGGGGGTCGATCGTCGATCGATCAGCAAATTGCTCGCAGCGGAAAAACAGAACGTTATGCCAGTCTTTCCAAAGCGGGTGTTGATATTATCGCCAGTGACCGCCCAGACGTTGCAACTAAGGCGTTAAAAGAAAAAGGTCGATCTTTAACTTCTGGTATTTGCGGCGTTCGTTTTAATAAATAAAATTTCAGTTACGAACGACTAAAACTTAGAAATTTTGGCCGCCAAGGAAGCGCCGGGTCTTCTTTCCCGTTTTCAAAAAGGCCGACAACGTGAAATCCTAACCACAAAGCCCATACCGAGAAAACAATCCCGCCAATCGCTGGGCCGATTATAACACCAGGCGCCCCCGCTATATGACCACCAAGTATCACAAAAGGCAGGGTGCCAATCGTATTTCTGGCCCAGTTAAACAATGTCGACCAAATTGGACGATTTAAATTATTAAACGAAGCGTTTGCGATAAATGTTACGCCGTTAAAGAAAAACAACGGCGTTGCAATCAGCGCGAACACCCATAAAAGCTCGCGCCCATCTGGACCCAAATTAAAATTGCTGGAAATAAACCCAGCGCTTAAAGGAAGGATGAGCCATACGCCAGCAATATAATATGTCATAAATATCACCGCTTTGCGGATCGTTCCTCGAACGCGGTCATATTGGCCAGCCCCAAAATTTTGGCCGATTATGGGGCCAACAGCCCCTGAAATGGCGAAAACCACACAAAAAGCTAGCGGTGTAATCCGGTTTATCACGGCTAAACCCGCGGCTGCATCATCCCCATACTCGGCGATATATCTTGTGATTATCAGCATCCCAATTGGCGTCGCAATATTGGCGAGAACTGCCGGCACAGCGATACTTGTGATTAAGCTAAAGTCTTTTATGAATTTAGGGACTTCAAATCTCGCAAAACCGCCATGTTTTACAAGCAACGGATAGAAAGTCATTGCGGTCGTAACAATACGCGCTGCAACAGAAGCAATGGCCGCGCCCTTCAAATCTAGCCCTAATCCAAATATTAAAATCGGATCTAAAACTGCATTTATAACCGCGCCCGCCACATTTGCGCGCATCACCCGCGGGGCATCACCCCGTGAATTAAGCATGCCGTTAAACGCCATCCCAGTTATCATTATCGGTACAGAAAAAGATATTATCCGAAGATATTCCGCCCCCGCTTTTTGCGCTTCACCGCTAGCGCCAATAAGGCCTAATAATGAAGGCGCGGCAATAAACATTATCAGGCCAATTATGCAGCCTATGATAAGGGCAAGGGCAACAATATTAATGCCTATTTGGCGCGCGCCTTCTTCATCCTCAGCGCCAATCCTTCGCGAGCTTAAGGCTGACATTGCGATCATCAATCCGATGCCAATGGAAAGATTAAAAAAGATCAGCGTTCCCGCATAACCAACCGCGGCTGTTAGGCTTGTGTCGCCAAGTAAGGCAATGAAATAAAGGTCGACAAAATCAACAATAAAAACTGTCAGCAATCCAATGCTGCTATTCGACACCATCATCAAAATATGGCGCATCAAATCGCCATTTAAAAATTTTGCATTTCCGGCTGACATAATCTCTCTCTTGTTCAAGCAACAACTCGCGCTGTCACCCTACTTAGACATTTCATTGTAGCGAGAATTTAAGGCGCGGTTAGTTATTGTCGCAGATGTCTAGTAGCACTCAATTTCCATTAGAATAGATCAGGCGCACCAACCCATACCTAAAAAGTATGCTGGCTAGATAGTCACATTGGCGTTACTTATCGTGAATAATCGAATGGCGACTATGTATTCATCGATTCAAAGAAAGCTTCATTTGACGGCGTTTGGCGAAGCTTATCAATAAGGAACTCGACAGCGTCTGTTGTTCCCATTGGCGATAAAATCCGTCGCAGTACATAGACTTTTTGCAAGTCGGTCTTTCCAACCAACAAGTCTTCCTTGCGAGTGCCGGACTTGGCAATATCAATAGCCGGATACGTACGCTTATCAGCGACTTTACGGTCTAGAACGATCTCTGAGTTGCCGGTGCCTTTGAATTCTTCGAAGATAACTTCGTCCATTTTTGATCCGGTCTCGATCAACGCCGTCGCAATAATGGTAAGGGAGCCGCCTTCTTCGATATTACGCGCAGCACCAAAGAAACGTTTGGGACGTTGCAGCGCATTCGCATCAACACCGCCAGTTAAAACTTTGCCGGATGAGGGAACCACCGTGTTATAAGCGCGGCCAAGTCGCGTAATAGAATCAAGAAGAATAATGACATCACGCCCGTGCTCGGTTAAGCGTTTTGCCTTTTCTATCACCATTTCAGCAACAGCAACGTGCCGGGTCGCTGGTTCATCAAAAGTCGAGGACACAACCTCGCCCTTAACAGAACGCTGCATATCCGTGACTTCTTCTGGTCGCTCATCAATAAGCAGAACAATCAAATAACACTCAGGGTGATTTTCAGCGATAGAATGTGCAATGTTCTGTAAAATGACAGTTTTACCGGTGCGCGGCGGCGCAACAATGAGCGCCCTTTGTCCTTTTCCAAGAGGGGCGACAAGATCAATGACGCGCGCTGATAAATCTTTACCTTTTTTCCCTGAAGCAACCGGTACTTCCATTTTAAGCCGCTCATCAGGATAAAGCGGCGTTAAATTATCAAAGTGAACTTTATGACGTGCTTTATCAGGATCTTCGAAGTTTATCGAAGAAACTTTTAGCAACGCAAAATACCGTTCCCCATCTTTCGGGCTACGTATCTCGCCGATAACGGTATCACCGGTTTTTAAAACAAACCGGCGTATTTGCGACGGAGAGACATAAATATCATCCGGACCTGGCAGATAGTTCGCTTCAGGCGCCCGTAAAAACCCAAACCCATCAGGCAAAACTTCCAACACGCCGCCGCCTGAAATTGAAACATCCCGCTCAGCAAGTTCTTTTAAAATAGCGAACATAATGTCTTGCTTGCGCATCGCTGAGGCGTTTTCCACCTCAAGCTCCTCAGCAAAACTCACCAATTCAGCAGGCGACTTTGCTTTTAACTCTTCAAGCGACATCTTGTCGGGCAACATGGGACAGAACTTTCAAAAACAGGGAACAGTCCGCGCTTAGGCGGTGGAATAAGACAGGTTGGGAACAAAAGTGCGCCAATGCGGGCGGGCGCGGAAAATCGGCGAGCTAAGACTCATATAGAACAGATATTTAACGCGTCAATCGTTAATCTGCAGTTTCGTTGAGAATATCTAAAACGGTTTGGCCACCGCCATCAAGACAATAATGGTTAACAAGACAAATGGCGCCTCATTCATAAACCGCCAAAAACGCTCTGTTCGCGGTCTTTTACCTGCTTCAAAGTCACGTTGCGCTTTGACGTAAAAGCCGTGAATCCCGCTTAAAACAAGCGCGCAAAAGAACTTTAAATGAAACCAGCCAGCGGAAAAAAGACCCGGATTAGCTACGATCATCAATACCGCAAACAGCCAAGCAGCATTCATGGCCGGGGTCATAATGCCCTTTAACAACCGGCGCTCCATTGCCGTAAAATAGCTTTCAGCCTCGCCTCCGGCTTGCGATTGATGATGATAGATAAACAACCGCGGCAGATACATCATCGCCGCCATCCAGGCGATGACAGAAATAATATGGAGCGCTTTTATCCAGACATAAGAGGAAATCAAAAAATCGCGCATTTAAATCCCTCCGCCTTGGCGCACGAATTTTATGAGCGATGCAACATTTTCCGGTGGCGTTTGGGGTGTAAATCCATGCCCCAGATTGAAAATATAGGGAACGTCATGGAAAAGTTTCAAAAGAACGTCCGCCGCTTTTAACATCGCTGGCCCGCCTTCCACGACGAGCAGCGGATCAAGGCCCCCTTGAACGACAACATGCGGTGATAAATTTGCGCGCGCCCAAGCAGGATCCATCCCAAAATCAATTCCAATGCCATCACAGCCTTTAAGAAAGGCATATTCACTCGCCTTTTCCCCAACGCCTTTAGGAAAAAGAATAACTGGAATATCAGCGCGGTGTTTTTTTACAGCGCAAGCTATTTTTTCAAGCGGTTTGACACTTACCGCCTCCAATACTGACGGCGGAAGTCCCCCCGCCCAAGTATCAAATAGTTGCACCGCATCGGCGCCTGCATCGATCTGCGCAATCAAATACGCGATGGTTTTTTCTGTTAAGACTTCGATCAGACCTTCGATGAAGCTTGGATCAGCATAATAATGGGCCCTTAAGGCCGCTGGGTCCTTGGTTGACCCTCCTGCGAGCATGTAAGTCGCCACCGTCCAAGGCGCCCCCGCAAAGCCAATCAGCGCCTTTTCAGGGGCAAGACCGCTTCGAACTTTTTTTACGGTTTCAAAGACCGGCGCAAGGGTTGGTAAAACATCTTTTTCAGCAAAACGATCGATGTCTGAAGCACGCGCAACCGGCGACAATTTCGGTCCTTCACCCTCTTCAAAACGAAGATCTTGTCCAAGGGCCATCGGTATTAACAATATATCCGCAAATAGGATGGCGGCGTCTAAGTCATACCGGCGAATAGGCTGTAATGTAACTTCAGCTGCAAGTTCAGAATTAAAACATAAATCAACGAATGATCCTGCCTGGCGTCTGGTTTCGCGATATTCAGGAAGATATCGGCCAGCCTGACGCATAAACCATATTGGCGGTATTGCTTGTTGTTCGCCATTTAAAGTTTTCAGAAAGCTCGAAGGCCTACCTTGAATATTAGGGTTGGTGGTCATGATTGAGTTAAACCGTAGATTGATTGGCTGAATGCCGAAAGAAAGCTTTTAGCACATTTTTGGTGTTAACCATTTGGAAAGGCTTTTGGAGTAACTCTTTCTTAATATCTTATATAATAAGTATTAAGGTTATTATTCGGTGAAAAGCCGAGGAAAACTGGTATGGCCGGAATCTCTCCCTAGCTGATTCCCATAATATCCCCAAATAAACCCCTGTGATGAACAGGAAAACAAAGATGGGGAATTCGTTAAAATTTCCTTAATGGCCATACTTAATGGTTAAGGAAAACTTCCTGGAAAAAATTTTATAGAATGATTTATCTTCCGAACCGGTGGATAAGTTCTCCCTTTTTCCTTTTTCAAATGTTTGTGTGGAAGAAATGTGACGATTTTTTTAAAAGTATGACTTGGCTGTGACAGGCCATACCGATGGGCAAGACTTTCACATATTCTTCACATAGGGGTAGGGAAAACGAGGCCCTAAATCTTTAAGGCCTAATTCATTAAGGAAATTTGATGGCCTCTCCTTCAACTCATAATAAAGAGCATATGGAAACGACATCAGCACGACAGCCGCCTTTAGCGAGTTTTTTTCATGTCCATTTGGTTTCTGATTCCACAGGGGAAACTTTAAGCGCCATGTTAAAGGCAACCACGGCCCAATTCGCTGTAGCTAAGCCGCTTGAACATATTCATTCTTTAATACGCTCAAAAAGTCAGCTCGACAGAACCCTTGCTTCGATAGAAGCGTCGCCAGGGCTTGTGCTCTATACACTCATAAATCCAGCGCTGCGCCGCCGTCTTGAAGTGCGTTGTTCAGAGTTACAAATACCCACACTTTCGATTCTTGACCCGATGATTTCGGCTTTTGCAAATTATTTGGGTCTTGAAAAGACGATGAAAACCGGCGGCCAACATGAGATGGACGAAGGTTACTTCAAACGGATTGCGGCGGTTGAATATACGTTGAGCCATGATGACGGCCAAATGGCCTGGGATCTTGAATCGGCCGATGTCATTTTAGTCGGCGTTAGCCGAACATCAAAAACGCCGACATGTATGTATCTTGCAAATCGCGGCATCAAAGCGGCGAATATTCCCTTGGTGCCAACATCCCCGCCGCCTGAAAATCTTTTTAAGCTCAAAAATCCTTTGATCATTGGGCTTATTGCAAATGTTAGCCGGCTAAGGCAAATCAGAAAAAGTCGCTTAGGCGATTTACAAGCCCAGGATCATGCGGGGCAATATTCAGATGAAGATCTTATAAAACAGGAATTAGTTCAGGCTAAACGCTTATTTGCAAAACATGGTTGGCCAGTTATCGATGTCACCCGTAAATCTGTTGAAGAAACCGCTGCAGCAATACTGACAAAATTGTCAGCCCGTCAAAACCGATTAGAAAAATAACTGACTATGACAGAAACTTTAGTTCTAGCTTCCGGCAGTGCTATTCGCGCAAAAATATTATCCGATATCGGATTAGACTTTGACATTATTAAACCTGATGTCGATGAAGCATCCCTAAAGAAGACCTATCTTAATGATGGCGAGTCTCTGGAAAAATTAGTCGCCGCCTTAGCAGACGCAAAAGCATTAGCAGTCACCGCCCCGATTAGTTCATACGTAATCGGATCAGACCAAATTATGGTCCATTCCAGCGTGCTTTACGATAAGCCGGTGGATATGGATGAGGCCTTTAACAGGTTGAAACTTTTGCAAGGCGATACCCATAAACTTATAAATGCTGTGACGATTGTAAAAGAAGGCCGGGTTCTTCATCGCATATTACAAGAAGTCTGTCTTACGATGCATAAAATGACGGATGAAGAAATAAAGGCATACTTGGCTGAAGCGGGACCGGCTATTCTATCGAGTGTGGGCGCCTATCAGGTTGAGCGGCTTGGCGCACGACTTTTTGACAAAATCGAAGGGGACTATTTTACGGTCCTAGGGCTTTCAGTTTTCCCGCTTCTTAAATTTTTACGCAGCGTCGATTATCTGGATTACTAAGATGAATACGCATCATAAAAGCCCTAAACTTGCTGCTGTAATAGGCTATCCAGTCACACATTCCTTGTCCCCTCATATCCACCGAATATGGGCTGCCCGAGAAGGCGCAAGTGCATTTTATATTCCGGTTGAAGTTGGCCCGTCGTTTGAGGAATTTGCAAAAGCTTGCGATCATCTGCGCGCATTGGGGTTTTCTGGTGCAAATGTAACTATTCCCCATAAAGAAAATGCTCTGCGCTACTGCGATGAAGTCAGCGATAATGCACATATCGCCGGCGCGGCGAATATGGTTACATTTAAAGCCAATAAGGCCTATGCTGACAATTCAGATATTTTTGGCTTTGAAAAAGCATTAGCGGAAAAATTATCTGGCGACATGCCGCGTAAGGCTGCTTTAATGCTGGGCGCTGGGGGCGCAGCGCGCGGTGTTTATCTTGCGTTGAAAAATCATGGCTTTGAAAAGATTTACATCGCTAATCGCACGAAAGAACGCGCCGTTGAGTTTGTAAACAATCTGGGTGGTGACGTTATTGACTGGGATGCGCGCAAAGATGCTGTTGGAAAAGTTAGTGTCATTGTTAATACGACAAGCTTAGGGATGGTTGGCGCCCCGGCTTTAGATCTTCCTTTAACTGATGCGCAATCAAAAACAGTAATTTGCGATATTGTCTATGCCCCTTTAATGACGCCATTACTAGATGAGGCGGCGGGTAAGGGCTTACAGATTGTGAACGGTCTCGCCATGTTGATGCACCAAGCGGTTCCCGGCTATCAAGCTTGGTTAGGGGAAAAAGCCGTAGTTGATGATGATTTGTACACAAGTCTAATTAATATTTTAAACACTCGGAATAAGACATGATTATTATTGGCCTTACTGGTTCAATTGGCATGGGCAAGTCAACGGTTGCTCAGATGTTTGCAGATCTGGGCGCGGCGATCTGGGATGCTGATGCGGCTGTCCATCGAATTTATAGTCCGGGCGGGGCCGCCATAGCGCCAGTCAAAGCGCGTTTCCCAGATGCCATAGTTGAAGAAAATGGCGTTGAGGTTATCGATCGCCAGCGCTTAGCGAAAACCGTTTTGCATGATGGTGATGCAATCAAGGATTTAGAGGCGATTGTTCATCCCCTTGTTGGTGATGATCGCACCGACTTCGTAGCAGCAGCGCAACAATCCGGCGTAGAAGTCTTATTGTTTGATATTCCATTATTATTTGAAAACGATATCGACAGGATGCTTTCGGTGACTGTTGTCGTATCAGCGTCTGAAGAAACGCAGCGCGCCCGTGTTCTTGCGCGCGAGGGAATGAACGAAGATAAGTTCGAAGCTATACTTTCGATGCAAATGCCAGATGCGGAAAAACGCGCTCGCGCTGATTATGTAGTTAATACAGATCAACCATTAGAAGCGACGCGTGGAGAAGTAGAAAAAATCTGGGAAATTTTGACCGCTTAGAAAAATTAGATCTTTTCTGAAAGTCTAATCGCAATTCGGCATCCGGTTTGTATGAAGCTTTTCAATAGCGGATAACCGACAGCGTCGCGCGCGCCTTCGTCTTCCGCTGTTTGTTTGTGTTCTAATTCTTCTTCACGGAATTGTTTAACGGTGCTGGACAGTTCGTCATCTATGCCTTCAAGCTCTTTCATTTGGTCGGCGTAGTGCTTTTCGATGACTTCTTCGACAGCTTCTGTACACGCCATAGCTGCTTTTTCGCTCATTAACGCGGTTCCAGCACCGAGCATAAATCCTGCGGCGTTCCATATTGGCGACAGCAAAGTCGGCCGAACTTGCCGCTCGGCGAGAAGGCGGTCAAACGTTTCAAGATGGTTTTGCTCGCCCGCTTCCATTTCTTCTATAAGCTCGGCTGTATTCTTTTTATGAGGCAAGTTTTTAAAAACAGCTTTTTGTCCGCGATAGATTTGCACCGCCCCATATTCGCCAGCGTGGTCAACACGCAGCATCTCGCCAATACGTTTTTCACGGGGGCCAGGGCGATCTTGGGCAAGATCAAAGTCTTCACTCGTTGTAATGCCCGTTAATGATTTTGATGCTGTATCTGTCATATCAGCTACACCCTAACAAACGCGTTTAAACTTCTATTACCGGCTTTTCGATAATAGAGCGTCGTTGCTCTTGCTTTGCGCGGCGGCTTGCGTCAATCGCTGCGCCAAAAGTCAGTGCAAAAAGCGCCGCCGAAGCAATCATATTATAACCCGCCATCGAGACGCCAAATAATTGCCAGGCTGCTTCACTACAGGCGGGGCCCGCTAATGGCTGTTCAAAAACAGATAAGGCGTTAGCGCCAATTGATTTCGTCGTATCAACAACAGAACAGCTATCTGGGCCCGGCCAAAATTTATGCTCCACCCCAGTGTGATAAAACGCAAGGATAAAGCTCACTAAATAAACCAAAGATAGAGCGCCGACGCTAGCGGCGGCGACGTATCTTGTTTTTGTTACAATTGCACCAAGCGCGCCGGCAATTGCAACACCTAACGCAGCCCAATGGGCTTCGCGTTGATCTAGGCATAATTTACAGGGCGCATAACCAGCAAGTTCAAATAAATGCGCGCCGGATAACAAAATAGCACTCGCAATGCCGCCAGCGATCAGGGCTTTGCGTTCAACGGAAATATTATAGAGCGCGCTAATATTCATGCTGCTAATGTAGCGACTCTGCGCTCTAGCGCCCCCACGGCGGATCGTCACAGCTTGCGCGCGAAATAATCGTTACTGCAACGCACAATAGCGCGAAAAAAGTTCACCGCTTATGAGGAGAAAAACTGGCTCGTTAGGAAATCTTTGATAAGGCTTGCTGCTTCCAATCCTAAGAACAACAATAAAGCGACCCAAATAAAGCCTATTAAAAGACCGCCAATCACCAACAAGCCATCCCTTTCAATGAGCCCTAAAGAGGTGATCGCCATACCGATGCCCGGAACAGTATTTGTAGACGGCAAGGGTGTCATTATAGAAGCGGTTGGCGCCAGCATCAAAAGGCCGCAGATTCTAAGCCCAACTGGGCTCGTTACAAAGCTTAAACGCGGCTTGGAAATTTTCTCAATCCAGCCAATGTAACGCTCACTGCGGCTAAGAACGCTGCGAAAGTCGTCGATAGCAAACCGTCTGGCCTTCAAACGCTGCGGAAACCATGGATGGCGACTGCCCGCCGCTAGTTGTCCGCCAAGCGCTAACATCGGCAGTGATACTATTTGTGGCAACAAATATACAAAAGGCAGGCAACATGGCAGCGCCAATAGCAACAATAAAATTCCAAAGGCGCGTTCATCAAGATGGTCGATAATATCGCCTAAACTTGCTGTGGCTTTTGCTTCCGGCCCCGATTGCCCATCATCTGCGCGGCTGATCATCGCCTGGGGGGCAACACCCGCTTTGCCAGTTTCCAACTGATCAAGAATGGCGTGTAACAAAGCCGTGGCGCCCCGCCCGCGGCGTGTGTTTACATTTGGGGGGGCTGTGGGATCTGCTGCGGACATCTGTGGTACTCTTTCTTAAACAAGGCGCGAATGAAATCGTTAATGCTCGCCGATAGCCTTGGAAAGTTAGAAACTTGTTATGACGGGTTTTCCTTTATAACGGAAAAATTTTAACTCTGGCTTATGAAACAGGCGGAAATTTTCAGCGACAATAATTTCAGGGCAATTATTTCAGGACAAGGGGCTGGGCCGCATAGCAGGCGCCAGGGTAATCATAATAGTTTTCGTTTGCCCTTTTGATTATTAAAAATCAAATCAGCCCATGATTAGCTTGACCTTCGGGGTGCGATATCTATCATGCGCCCTCTCGTTTGGCCCCGCTGGCGGAATTGGTAGACGCGCTGGATTCAAAATCCAGTTCTTTCGGGAGTGTCCGTTCAAGTCGGACGCGGGGCACCATTTTATATCGATCCTTTATGTTGAGTATACCGCAAAATATCTGATTGCGTTGCGCAGGCTTTATTATTGAGCGGCGATTGGATTGTTGAAAACGTACCATCTGGCGCGATTTACACGCCTCTTTGCTTCATGGCAGCGGCAATTTTCTCGATATAAAAGGGTGTTTTATACCCATTGCATCCATTGTCTGGGTATCGCGAAGGTTTTTCGCGCCTTCATTGCCAGCCCCTAATGCAGCATTGACGCGATCAAAGAGGTTACGAAGCGCTGCTGCTAGATTTTCAAATAACTCATTCATATACGATACACCTACCCTGCATAGTAAACTGTACACGGAAAGAAAGAATATTGCGATTATTTTGCATTTTTCTGGTCTAACGCTTCATCCAGTTTGCCAGCCCAAAACGAATAAAGAGCAATGCAAGCAGTAAGATGAGTTGTGGGACGACGGCCGAGAATAATGTGGTGATCAAGGCTTTCAGCGCAATATTGATCCCGCCGTAGAGCATTCTGGTAAAGCCGGACCAACCGTAACTAAACGTTTCACTTTCCCTCATTAGCCCTCCGCTAAACATTAGCTCGGCGCGTTCTTCGGGTGCAGATCAAGGTTAACGAATCTTTTCCCCATCGCCACATCAAATTCATCTTGACAAATTGAGTAAATACTCATTTATTTTCTAGGTAGTGCAAGTGCCTGACTTTACGACGCCATTTGCTAAACTTGGTGATTTGCTGATGCGAGTATCTGACCCCCTGTTCGTTGGGATTTCTCTCTTATTCTTGCTGTTGGGCCTCACCAACAGCTATGCAGCCGAGTCGCTGCCCGCTTCCATCTCTGAGAAAATTGACGATATCGTATCCAGGGAACTCAAAACGAGCGCCATCCCCGCATTGCAGGTTGCGATCGGCCATAAGGATGCCATCATCTATGACAAAGCCCTGGGTTTTGCTGATCTCGAGCACCAAACGCCAGCAACAACTTCCACTAAGTTCCGCACTGCGTCGATATCGAAGTGGCTGACGGCGACCGCCGTGATGCAGCTATACGAGCGCAAAGCATTAAAGCTAGACGTCCCCGTTCAATCCTATTGCCCAACTTTTCCGGAGAAGAAGTGGCCTGTAACAACTAGGCAGTTACTAAGGCATACGGGCGGGATCCGTCATTACATAGACTATCCCAAGAAATTGTCTCTCGCGACCTCGGAAAAAGAGCGTCAGGCATTAAAACGCCTTCAATTACGCGATCTTCTGGGCAAAACCGCAAGCTATACCGATGATGTGACACCACTCAGCAATTTTAAGGACGATCCGCTTCTCTTCCAACCCGATACAGAGTTTTACTACTCTTCTCACGGCTATCGCATTTTAGGCTGTGTCATAAAGGGCGCCTCAGGCAAGCCTTACCGCGACTACTTGCAGGAACATATCCTCGCCCCCGCCGGTATGGTGACAACGGTCCCGGACAATTCTTGGCAAATCATCCCTCATCGTGCGCGTGGCTATCGAGTGAATCATGATGATGATCTCCAAAATGCTCGCTTCCGTGATGTTAGCGAAAACCTCCCAGGCGGGGGCCATTTATCGACCGCACACGATCTCGCGAAATTCGCCATGAGCTACATTGATGAAAAGTTCATCTCGAGAGAGACGATCGCGACAATGACTGAACGCCCACCGATTAATACCAGCCAAGATATGCGCGGCGGGTACTATGCCCTTGGTTTAGCCGTGTTGGATCAGAACGGGTACAAGGTCTTCTCCCACGCGGGCGGACAGAACGGCGTCGCCACGCTCCTTGTTGCCATTCCAGACCTAGAGATATCCATTGCCGTGATGGCGAATTTAGAAAAATGGTCAGGACACCAGGAACTTGTCATAGACATCCTCACAGCCCTCACCGAAAACTAGCAGGCTTGATGCAAGGGTGCGTTGCTTCTTCTGCATTAAAATATTATCGGTAAGCTAAAGCTTTTCAAAATTTTCAGAAATTTTCATCAGTAAGGGTATTGTCATGGCTGTCATTGTTAAAGAAATCGTTTGGCCGACCTTTGACGAGGCTGAACAACCGCCTGCATATACGTTGAGCGAATTTGAGGGGCGCCTGAGTAGCGTCCAACAAACTATGCGTCAGCATGGGTACACCCACCTATTGGTGTACGGAGACAGAGAGCATTTCGCTAACCTTGCCTGGCTCACTAATATTGATCCAAGGTTTGAAGAAGCCTTGTTGATCATAGCGCCCGAGGGCACACCGCTACTTCTCATCGGCAATGAATGTGAAGGATATTTACCCCACAGCCCAATGTACCGAGAAGGGAAGCTTCGAAGCGCATTATACCAACCGTTCTCCTTGTTGAATCAAACGCGTTCGAACAGCAAGCCATTAGCTGACCACTTTGCCAGCGAGGGTATCAATTCGACGTCGGTCGTCGGGTGTGTTGGCTGGAAGTACTTTACCGCTCAAGAAGAGCCCGCGGGGCAAAATGCGATCGATATACCAAGCTTCATTGTCGATATCTTACGAGTCCTGACGTCACCCCAAAACGTCAAAAATGCGACCGACTTATTCATGCACCCCGCTTACGGGTTGCGGACCACAGTATCGGTGCATGAAATCGCTCACTTTGAATACACCAATATGAAAGCATCGGCGTCCATCCGTAGTATGATTTTTGGCTTACAGGATGGGATGAGTGATCATGACCTTGCATCATTGTCAAACTGGGATGGGGAACCATTGGGTTCTCATCCAACGTTGGCTAGCGGTGATCTGCCTGGACTTTGTAGCCCACAAGGACGGACCATAAAGGTAGGCGAACCGCTATCTTTGAATATTTGCTACTGGGGCAGTAATATTTGCCGCGCAGGTTGGGTCGCTCGTGATGCTTCAGATCTTCCAGCAAATGCGAAAGACTATATCGAAGTCTTCGCGGCCCCTTATTTCGAAGCCATGGCTTCATGGTTCAAACACTTATCAATTGGGACCAAAGGCGACACACTGCACAACCTAATATATGATCATCTTCCTTTTGATACTTTTGGTATCTTTCTGAATGCGGGTCACCTTATTCACCTCGATGAATGGGTAAGTTCACCGATTTACCAAGGGTCTGTTGACACGATACGATCGGGGATGGTTATACAAACCGACGTTATCCCGATTTCTTCCGTATATGGCTCAACAAGAATGGAAGATGGTGTTGTCATCGCGGACAAGAATCTGCGCGCAACCTTGGCTAGAGAATACCCTCACTGCCTTGACCGTTGCGAACAACGACGACGCTTTATGACAGAAACACTCGGGTTCGAGCTGCCGGAAGAGGTGTTACCCCTTTCCGACATACCCGCCATTGTTCCGCCGTGGCTGCTTGAGCCGAATAAAGTGTTAGCGCTCGACTGAACGCTATGACAGATAGTCCAACCAGGGCGATTGCTCTGTAATCATGTGATCGACGAGGGCGGGGATCTCCTTAGAGACAACAACCACCGGATCGACCAAGAGAGCCTGAATGACCAAATCACGGCTTTTTTCCAAAACGGCATTCGCCGTCATTTCATGAACGCCGATCTGATTGGTGAGTAATCCCCTTATCCCAGCAGGGATATCAACGGCAATACCATGAACGCCATCTGCATCGACTGTGGCGGGAACCTCTACGACAAGCCACTTTGGCAGGTTCATAATAAATCCTGCATTCGGAATATTGACGGCCCCTTCTTCGTAGCCTGAATTAGTCAATATACCGTCGATAATTGGCACAACGCGTTCATGAACTTCGTCCTTAATTTCAGGAGCACCTTGTCCCAAATAGTCACGGTAGTAGGTATAAAAATCCAGAATGCCGCGATGATCGGAACAATCGTGAGCCCACTGAATGTATTCTCCAAAGTGGCTGTCATAAGTAACGGGCAATACACCGAAGCGATTGAGGATGTCCTTAAATAGCCAACGATCTGACCAAGGACGTATTTCCTCGATATGGGAGGTATCAATCGTCATCCATCCTTCCGTTTCAACCGACTTTCCTGTCTTGCGCGTCGCGTTTAGTATCTCTGAGTAACCAACCAGGCTTCCAAAGACCCGCTCAGCTTTTTGTCGAACATCATCGTAAGCAGAGGCGCCGGTTTTTACATAGGTAACATCCGTCATTACAGTGAAGTGATTGAGCCCTCCAGCGCGGTAGTGAATCTCACTCCTGTCAACGCCTAAGATCGGCGGCAAATAGCGCTCTAGAGATGCAATCTCATGACACATGCCAATAAATTTGAGATCAGGATACGCCATATGTACTGTTGTACATATACGGCTCATTGGATTGGAATAGTTGAATACCGTAGCGTCTGGCGCAATCTCCATGATTTTCCCGCAAATATCCAAAATCGGCGGTATTATTCGCAAGCTATGGAACAATCCTCCGGGGCCACCGTTTTCTCCGTATACTTGTGGAATACCGTATTGCTGCGGGATCTTCCAATCCATGTCCCACAATGCAAACCGATCACCCACTTCGATAGAAATGACGACGAAGTCTACGTCTGCCAACGCCGCCGCCAGATCTAATTCTACCCTTACGCGGTGATCAAGACCATTCGCATCGATATGGTCCTGAGCAAGTTTCCGAGTGCGCTCCGCTGCTTGTAAATTGATATCATTGAGCACAATTTCACATCCACGCAGAGGCTCTGATTGAAATATGTCACCAAGCATGCCAGAGCCAAATTGTACGCTGCCGGCTCCGATAAGGAGGAGTTTGGTCATGGTGGTTAAGTCCTTATATTGCGCCCTTTAGGTCGCGGTTCAACAAAACTTGTCAGATCTCTTGGATTGGGCCGTCCTTAAAACAATGCCTTACCGTCTTCGGCGAAACGATGTATCTTGTCTAAGTCAGGCGAAAGATTAACCTCAGACCCCACCTGCCTTCTTGCTTGTCCGGATTGGCGAACGATTACAGGAATCTCGGTTCCAACGTCCACAAATAAATAGTGATCGAATCCAAGGTCCTCTGTATGGACTGTTTTTCCATTCCATAGTGATGCCTCTTCGACGACTTGAATATGCTCTGGACGAACACCAACCGTTGCGCAATCAAAGCTGTGCGCCAACTCCCCCGTCAGTAGATTCATTTTTGGGCTACCGATGAACCCCGCAACAAACGTCGAATTAGGCTTTTCGTACAATTCCAACGGTGTACCGACTTGTTCGATCTTCCCATCGCGCAATACGCAAATACGGTCAGCCAAGGTCATCGCTTCCACTTGGTCGTGCGTCACATAGATCATCGTCACGCCCTGCATTGAACTATGAAGTTTAGAGATTTCAAGGCGCGTCGCGACACGTAACTCAGTATCAAGATTTGATAGTGGTTCGTCGAAGAGAAAAACGCTAGGGTTCCGTACGATAGCACGCCCGATAGCAACACGTTGACGCTGGCCACCCGACAGCTGCTTTGGGAGGCGCGTAAGAAGATGATCAATTTGCAGCATTTTTGCCGCCTCTTCAACACGCTCTTTAACCGCTGCAGCCCCTAATTTTTCTATCTTCAACCCAAACGCAATATTGTTGTATACATCCATATGCGGATAAAGAGCATAACTCTGAAACACCATCGCGATGCCGCGTGTCGATGGTACAAGATCGTTAACGACCTCACCGTCAAAAAGTAGCTCGCCACTCGTAATGTCTTCCAACCCTGCAATAAGGCGTAGTAAAGTGGATTTTCCACTGCCAGATGGTCCGACAAAAACCATGAACTCGCCTTTTTGAATCTTTAAATCAATTCCCTTAATGATCTCCGTTTGACCAAAAGACTTCTTAATATCTCTGAATTCAATTTCAGCCATCAGCTATCCCTTCACGCCGCCCGCTGTCAGACCACTCACGATTTTTTTTTGAAATATTAGGACAAGGATAATAAGCGGTGCTGTTACAATCACGGACGCAGCCATTATCGCTCCCCACGGAACTTCCTGCTCAGAAGCACCCGACAATAATGCGATAGCGACAGGAACAGTACGCTGCGACCCATCAATAGTGAACGTCAATGCGAATAGAAATTCATTCCATGCCCCAATGAACGCTAAAAGGCCGGTAGCAACCAATGCGGGCCATAGTAACGGCATAAAGATCTTCACAATGATTTGCCAAGGTGTCGCGCCGTCCACAATGGCAGCTTCTTCGATTTCAATTGGTAGATCGCGCATAAAGGTCGTGAGGACCCAGACGGTAAATGGCAGGGTGAAAATAGTATAGCTGAGAATTAAAGCCCATGGCGTATTGTAGAGCCCCGTAAATCGGATGAGCTCAAACAAACCGGCGAGCACAGCGATCTGTGGGAACATAGAAACCGCGAGAATGGTCATCAATAGGAGCTGTCGTCCCCGAAACTGAACGCGAGCAAGGGCGTAAGAAGCCGTCACGGCCAGCAATAGCGCAGACAACACAGTCACCCCAGCAATAATCGTTGAATTGAGTATAGATCGTAAAAAACTTGAGCCAGACAAAATGGCGGTGTAGTTCTCAAGCGAAAACGTACTGGGGTAATAATCTACACGGAATATTTCAGCGCCCGACTTTAACGATGTGACGATAGCGTAGTACAATGGGAATATGCAAATTGCAACGATCAAAGCCACAAGCCCATAAAACGCAGCCCATGCCAAGCGCCTCTTCCATCTTGTGAGACTCATCGCGATCCATCTCCCGTAAGATTTACACGACCAAGCCAAATATACAGGCTCACGAAAATCAAAATGATCGCGAATAGAAGTGTTGACTGCGCAGATCCGTAGGCAAATTTATCAAAGTCTATTAGATTTTCACGTGCTATCACAGACATCGTTTTTGTTGAGGTAGAATTAGGTGTCAAAACATAGATGAGATCAAATATCCTAAATGCATCAAGCATACGGAATATGATAGCAACCATCAGGGCTGGCTTGATAAGGGGAAGTGTTATCCGCCAAAGAACTTTTAAAGGATGCACACCATCTATTCGTGCTGCTTCGTAGACATCACGAGGTATCATCTGCAATCCGGCCAAAATCAGCAACGCCATAAAAGGGGTTGTTTTCCAGATATCAACCACGAGAATGGCGACCATTGCCGTTTCAGCGGTCGCCGTCCATGCAACGCCGCGCTCTATCATACCAACCTGGACTAACATATCGTTGATGATCCCGAACTGATCATTAAGCATCCACCCCCAGATCCGTGCAGATACGATTGTTGGGATAGCCCAGGGGATAAGGACAGCAGCACGCACCAAACCGTGTGCCGGAAACCTCGTATTCAACACCAGCGCGACGATTAAACCGAAGATCGTTTCAAATAAAACCGACACAACGGAGAACCAGACCGTATTCCAAACCGCATTCCACCATGCTGCATCCGCTAGTGTTCCACGCCAGATAACCCGCCCCGATGGCAACTCCTTTCGACTAAGGTAATTATCGAAACCAACCCACTCCCCCCCATTTAGGTTCGTAAGAGATGCGTCGGTGAACGAGAAATAGACAGTGCGCATCAGTGGCCAAGCCGCGACGCAAAATAGCGCTAAAATCATCGGCGCCAAGAACCAAAAGGCTGCCCGGCGTCGTTGGCCTTCTAAGGTCAAACTGCTTGAATTCACCTTTGTCCCCGCACCCAAAGCTCAATCAAGAGCATGTCAAACCCGCACTACGGTCTACCACGCAGAACCCTTCAACTCTTCCAGCTCAAACTCTAACAACTCAAGATTATCGGAAGCTGCGCCCTTTCCTGAAAGTGTATCGTGCACAGCAGTCCAAATTTTAGATGAAGCTTCGTTGTACTTCACTTTGGCCACTGCTGAAGGGCGAGGAACCGCGGTGAGAAATACATCTTTCCACTGTGGAATAATTGGTACCTGCTGGACGATTTCAGGATCATCGTATAAAGACATTAAAGTCGGCAACCTGGAATCCAGCAACGCCCGTCGTTTTTGAGCCTCAGGCGATCCCAAATATAGCGCTAGCGAAACAGCAGCCTCCCTGTTCCTCGAGTACTTTGAGACCGCAACGTTCCAGCCTCCAAGGGTTGCTGCTGAAACACCCCCATCTTTTCCGATCGGGAGTCTCGTTACGCCGAACCGACCCTTAACCGCGCTGTCGCTTGAAGCACTAAGGCCGTACGCATAAGGCCAATTACGCATAAAGACAGCATAGCCACCCTGCCATATGCCACGTACTTCTTCCTCTCTATAGGCGAGAACACCTTTGGGAGAGATAGTGTCCAACCAACTCGCTGCACGCTCAAATGCACGTACCGTCTGACTATTGTTAACCGATACTGAACCATTGACTTCAATTATCTGGCCGCCACCGTGAGATTTGATCCACTCAAGCGCGACACAGGTCAAACCTTCATAGGCGGCAGCTTGCCAAACAAAGCCCCAAATCTTGTCATTCCCGTCTGCTCGCTCTCGATCTTGAATAATCTTTGCCACTTGGGTGAGCTCGTCCCATGTTTTAGGTATGGGCTGCTCATATTTTTCTAACAAGTCGCTGCGATAGTATAAAGCGGGAGCGTCTGTATAAATCGGTATAGAAACAAGCTTACCGTCAACGGTCTGTGAATTGATAATGGAAGGGAAATGCAGCGGCGCAAGCTCTGCCGCTGCCTCTGTTAGGTCCACGAACTGATTGGCCAATTGCGGGGCCCAGATTACATCTGTTTGGTATAAGTCTATGTCCTTGACACCTGCCGCCAGCCATAGGCGATATTGAGCGAATTGCTCGGTCGTTGATGCCGGCATAGGTACCAACGTTACAGTATGCCCGGTCTCTTTTTCCCATGGCTCGACAAGTGCGCGGAATGTTTGAAGGGCATTTCCAGCAATGCCAGAAACATACTTCAACTCAGCTGCACCGGCGGTTGAACAAAAAAGCGACAAGGCAATCGTTGCGAAACGAAGGCAAAATCGTACTGTCCACTGTGGCATATTAATTGGGCCTCTCCGTACCGAGTCGAAAATCAAGATATAAACTTCTATATGCAATTATTATTACTCTACGAAGCATGTTTACCTGAATAAGAGCATCAAGAGTTTACATCAGCCGAATACTCTTAACTCTTTGGTTATTGACTCAACCTAATCAAGCACCGGACCTGAATCGTTTTTACACGCCATAAGTCAACGTCCCCGGCTCCCGCCCTTAAACAACTCTACCTCATCAAAAAAGAGTTGGACGGGGCTTTTTACTTTCCGATAAATCACATACCAAAAATAGTTCGTAATACGATATTCCTTCGGTCGACCCGTGGCCGTTTTCGCGACCATGAACGCAATCGCTAAAAGTCGAACCTCATTCGAGCACTATACTGTTGAGGGGCGAAATGACACGTCGCACAGCGACGGAAAACGAATTATCGTTTAACCCTATCGTATAGACAGTGTAGAAAACATTTTCGACATACGCTTCAATGCGCCAACGGCCTTGTTGTTACAACCCAAAGCGACGATCAAAATGTTCATACTTATGAAATTGCGTTTTTCTGTATTTCTTCCGCGGATAAGGCGCTTGCAGAAGTAGGTACTTTATTAAGGTTCTGCTCGCTCTATTGAGGTGTAACAACAATACTGTCATTCTTGTTGACCCGCTCCTCATCCGCCAAGGCGGGAGACAGTGGACACAACGTCCCTATCGCCGATGTAATTGCAACACCTGATGCCACATCTATTATCAGCTTCTTTGTTAAGACCTTCACTGACACAACTCTACATCACTCCCGAGCTTGTTATGATCGACTGACACAGCACCGGTCGGTCAACCGTATAAAATTGAACACATACTCATATTGAGTAAATACTCATATTTGTCAATAAAAACGCTTTGAACTATATTCACAAAGCGCTGGGATGCGACAGTTCTGCAACGCCTTCAGAGCAGGGGCCTGATGCCTGCGTCACCCTCTATTGAGAGCAGTGTCAATGATACGTTAGAGCTGGTGGAAAACCACTAAGCCCTTCCGCTCAGACTAAAGACCAACTTAGTCCATGCATCCAGCAAACAAATTATGCCGTTCCTGGTTATCGGCCGACGCCGCAATTGATAACATCAATGTGGTACGGGCTTTTTGAGATGTTAAAATTCCAGCGAAATAAAACGTTTGCGGTAGATCCACAACCTCAGAGTACGCTGTAACCCGACAGCGCTTATAGGGCCTTCTGGGGGATGGGCGGCGACTACTCAATGGGGGAGTTATGTCGACGCGAGGGCATCGCGCAGAGCCTCTATTTCAGTTGGTCGAAAGAGTTTCTTGAAGCTGACAAGAGGAGGTTGGCTAGCGACACAGCACGTCAAGCGAGGTCACCGGAAGTCAAAGACCTGCGCCGAGAGGTGAGAGACCTGAAAGAGGTAGTCTCTGAGCTGACCCTTGAGAACCTCCTCCTTTAAAAACTATGCTCGGGGTGTGGAAAGCCAAGAATGAAGTATCCTGCAACCAAGAGAGATAGGACGGGAACTAATCACCAGGTCATTCGTGCGGGTGAGGGCTCGCATCTGTCAGCGCGCCTCGCGTTTGCTAAGATTGGCGTTTCGAGATCAACATTTTATCGCTGGTATGACCTCTATGGGTGATTTGGGTTGGCGGGCCTTGAAGATAGGCGTTTCGGGCCATCTCGAGCCTGGAGCCGTATACCGGATAAGGTGGTCAGTGATTTGAACGACATGGCGCTTACCGCGTCCACTCTTGGTCATGTGAATATCGTTCACAAGCCACTTCTTCTGTTGGACAATGGCGCGTCCTATATCTGTGGCGATCTAGCAGAAAGGTTGGAAAAAAGAAAATGAGGTACGTTCGCGGCGCGCCGTATCATCCGCAGACCCAAGGGAAGATTGAACGCCGGGATTAGACCTTGAAGAAGCACTTTTTGCTTGAAAACTACTATCTGCCGGGCGCAAATCAAAATGTCCAGGTACCTCTTGAAGACAAAGAATGCACCGGCAAGGGCTATGTTCTTTTGCTAGGTGGAATAAAACCAGGCGAGATTATACGCCCTTTTCCATTCAATATATAAGGCAAGCGTTCCCCAGCACGGTGCCGGTGATCCTTAAGACAAAAGTGGACTTTCCAATCGTCCACCACAGACACGAGTATTTTAATTGAGCCATACAAAAACCCCTCCGCTATTTCTAGCGAAGGGGTGACTTTCTAATAACTTATGCCGCTGGGTGTTTAATAACGCATGCGAATTTGGTTGTTGTTGTCGCGATCTTTATTCTTTTTCTTCTTACGGCGATCGCCTTTGTTATTGTTGATTTGGTTATTCGTAATCTTCGGCTTCATTCCTTCCCGGATAAAGATTGAAAGACCTTTATTGCCGACAATTTCATTGTCTTCGATAATACCGTTGACACCGAAAGGAATAGCAACGCCGTCACCATTGTTTTGAACGATCTGATTGTACCGCACTAATGAAAGCTTGGCGTATTTATCAAGAATAACGCCGGAGCCTTTATTGTTTCGGATCTTATTGCCGATCAATGACGCTTCGCCGTAACCGGATGATTTAATGCCGCTGTCGAGATTATCGAAAACTTCGTTACCAGCGACCACGACATCTGCGCGGCTGCCGGAAGCGATATCAACGCCAATTTTGTTGTTGGCGATTTTGTTGTCGATAATGTTGGTGTTCATCAAAGAATGAACTTGCTCGACAAATACGCCTTCTGAACCCGCGCTGATTTTGTTTTTCTTAAGCGTCACAGTGCCGCCAGAGATTTTCACCGCTGGGCGCACAGTAGAACCTAAAACGTCGCTTTCTTTCAATGTGAAAACGCCGCGCTTTACATCAACACATGCCGGGGCGGAAGAATTAATCTTTGCAGCGAACTGAACATTCGCGACAACAGCGTGCGCTGTTGTATTTTTAGGTGAGAATTCAAGGCATGGCGCGTTCATTGGGGCGTTGATTTCAACACCTGAACCCGGCCCGCGATCACCTTGAATGATCACTGATTTTTCAAGCTGAATGCTTTCGTTATAGACACCGTGCATCACATAGATCACGCCGCCTTCACCAATGTCCTTCACCGCTTTAGCGATCGAGGTGTATGGACCAGGACCGTTGACGTCGACGATAATTTGCGCGGGGCCTTTTTTCTTTTTCGTCGACTTTGCGCCGTTTGTTGCTTTTACGCCCGGTTCGCGAATTGGAAATCCGCCAAGTGATTGAGCGTTAGCGGCGTCGGCGGCGAAAAGGCCGAGGCCTCCAATAGCTGCAATTGCTGTAAATACGCGTTTCATGTTCAAATCCCCTACTTAACCCTTTCGCCGATTAGTCAGTGTGCCGTGGATTTTCCCACTCAAGGCGACGAAGTGACTCGCCCGCCGGTTTATATCCAAGTGCAAAGGCGCGCGAGAAGTGAAGCGCAGCTTTGGACTTATCTGGTGTGATTTCGTTGAGGCCCGTTGACCCGTCGCGATAAAGAACACCAAGCGCGTTATGAGCAAGCGCCAAGTCGTCGCCAGCGGCTTTTGTCAGCCACGTTACGGCTTCCTTGCCATTTTGCTCAACGCCTATGCCGCGGGCATGCATGATGCCATAGACATATTGCGAATATGGGTGCTCATTCTTCGCCGCCAACTTAAACAAAGTAACCGTTTGGCGCGCAGAAAGCTCACCGGTCTTGACGGCTTCTTTTTCTTCAGCGCTCATCACCTTGTTGGCTTTGACTTGAGAATATTGGAACCGGCGAATAGCGGCTCGTGTCGCCGGGCCAGCTTTATTGTCGACAGTGCCGAAATAGAAGCCAAGAGAGCGAAGCGCGCGCTGGACCAATTCAACGTCAATATCAACAACCGCTTCTAACGCTTCTTCAAGCTTTAACTCTTCAAGCTCTTTCTTCAGGCGTGCAAGCTCTTTTTGTTGGCTGGTTTGACCCGTATGCTCAATCGGAAGCGGTGGTTGCCATTTAGCAGCAGCTTCAACAGCAGCTTTGGTTTCTTTCGGGTTCATCAACGGCTCAAGATATTCATAAGCCGCGCTTGCTTCACCAACGCCGCGCGCTTTTGCCAAATAGAACATCTGGAGCGCTTTTATGTTATTTTTCGCCAGGCCTGAACCTTCTTGGTAAAGCTTGCCAAGGCGGTAAATGTCAAAAGGGCTGCCGCGCTCAAAAGTTTCTGAGACAAGCTTTTCCGCTTTTTTCACGTCGCCATTGCTCATCCGGAAGCGAATATCGGGAAGACGCTGTGAAGCAAGAATGCGCGCATTCACTTCTTCAGCCGTTGGGTTTTGATAAGCTGTGAAATCATGGAATGCGGCCAAAGTGTACCACTTCAGCGCTTCAACATTATTCACAGGAATTTCTTCAAGCGGTGTTGCTGCTTCGCCGCCTTCTTCCAAAATCTTACCGGAATAAACATCCCCTAAGATTTTTTTAGAGCGAACATCGCCAGCGACGGCGAAACGCTGCCAAATATCAATGGCTTGGTCATATTGACCGTTTTCATAAGCGACAAGCCCCATCGCGTAATCCGCGTGGGCAGCCCCCGCACTGAACGCCGCAAACGTGCAACCCGCCACGGCGCCCAATAACTTCCGGCGCAATCCGTTCATCATATTCCCGCTTTCATATTTCATCACCCCGGACTCCCCTTAAGCCCATACTCCCAGCAGTTTAATGTCCAATACTTCACTTTCATCATCCAACATCTTGCAATTAAAAGCATTTTCGCCCCTGCAAGGTGTCGGTATCAAAACGATAACAGCCAGGCCATACCCATTTAAGCACGCATTCGAGTGCGCTTCCACATTAACGTTACCATTTTTAACGAAAAAAGGGACCCCCCGAGTGTGACGGAGATCACACGGAATGGGGAAGAACTTCGCCGCAGGTGATTTTAAAGCAGGTTTCGCCCTTAATTTCGTGTCCTGCAACGATCTCAACCGCGTGTCCTGCGTTTTGACAATAGTGGGGAATATCGATCGCGGCGATAGGATCATCCGCAATGACGGTAAGAATGTCGCCGGGTTCCATCCGCCTTAGCGCCGCCTCAGCTTTTAGGACGGGCATCGGGCAGCGATAACCCCTTGTGTCGAGCGTCTTTGTCTTGTCGGGATCGTCCATTACTTATCGTCGCCGCTTGTTAGAACCTTTAAAAGCGCTTGCCCAACTTCATTTGCACCATCCCCAAAAGGCGCATTGATTAATGGTTCATTACGGAAGCGAGATAATTCTTCAGATAACGTTTCCGGCGCTTTCCCATCTTTGTCCGACTGACTGACAAGAATTGATACAACTTTAAGGTTGCGCCGATCCAGGGCCTCCAAAGCCGTAAGGCAGTGGGTGACCGCGCCAAGATAAACCCCGGTTACAAAGATTATTGGCAAGCCCAATCGCACCATCAAATCGATCTGGGTGATCGCATCAGTTGCGGGAGACATGACGCCGCCCGCCCCTTCGACAAGGGTGATTTGTTGATCGGCGGGTGTTGATTTTGCACCAGCGATCCGGTCTTCGATAAATCGACAAAGATCTTCTTCATCAATTTGAACGCCCGCTTGGCGCGCCGCGACATTTGGCGCAAGGGGGACCTCGAAAGAGTGGCGACAAATCGCTTGGATATTTTTCACTGTTGGCGCGCGCCCATAAGCGGCGAGCAATTGCCCGGCGTCGCTTTGGCTAAGGTCATTGGGATCAAAACCGCTCATAAGGGGTTTAACTGCCCCAACTTTCAACCCAATGGCGTGTGCAGACCGTAACAGCGCGGCGCTAATATAGGTTTTGCCGATTTCAGTTCCGGCGCCAGTTACAAAGTAAGCGCTCATTTGATGGCTCCAGACGGCGTTTGGGCCGCAAGATAGGCATCAGCAACAGCGCGCACGTCTTTTTCCTCGTGGGCGGCGCTAAAAGTGAATCGCAATCGCGCCGTGCCAACCGCGACAGTCGGCGGGCGGAACGCGGTGACAAGATAGCCTGCATCAGCCAATCGTACAGAGATCTCAAGCGCTGGTTTCGCCTCGCCAATAAGAATTGGAACAATACAACTTTCAGGCTTTGGCGCGCCAATTAAGTCACAAAATAAAGCGGCGTTGGCCAACGCTTTGGCGCTGTGTTCTGGCTCGGTTTCAATAATGTCGATTGCTTTTATTGCGGCCCCAACAGTCGCCGGGGGCAAGCCTGTCGTATAAACAAAACTGCGCGCCCGGCTAATCAAAAGCTCAATAAATTCAGCCGGCCCACACACATATCCGCCATAGGCGCCAACCGCTTTTGATAAGGTGCCCATCTGGATGGCGGCGGGATTATCAATTTTTACAACGCCAAAGCCATGGGCGTCATCAGTCATCATCCACCCATTCTTTTCTTCAACGACTTTAGCGAGCGCCGTAAGCGGCGCCTGGTCGCCATCCATAGAAAAGACAGTTTCGGTCAACAGCAATCCTTGCCTATAGGGCGCTGCAGTTTCAAAAGCCCTGGCCGCTGAAGCAGGATCGTTATGATCAAACACTGCTATCGTTGCGCCGGAAAGCTGCGCCCCGGCATGCATACAGGCGTGGGAAAGCTCATCCATCACAATAAGATCACCCTTGCCCACAAGTGCTGGAATGACCCCAATATTGGCCATATAACCAGAGCCGAATAGACGCGCGGCTGGCATTCCTTTAAAAGCGGCGATCTTTTCTTCCAGCGCAGCGTTTAGGGGGTGATCGCCCACCACAAGCCGAGAAGCGCCTGCGCCTGCGCCATAATGATCGGCGGCGTCTTTGGCGGCTTTTATGACCCTAGTGTCTTGGGAGAGGCCTAAATAGTCATTGTCGCAAAAACAAAGATATGTTTTGCCGCCGCGTTCGACCCTTCCGCCTGGTTTGCGCCAAGTCGGGTGCAGATCGCGTTTAATATCGCGCGCTTTAAGCCCGCCTAGTTTTTCCGCCGCAAATGCAGCGATAGATTGGTTCATATTCATGGGGGAGGTGAAGCAGAGATTTAAGGCTCTTGTAAAGCCTGGTTCTTATTTCGCTCGCGTCAAATCCCAGTAAAGCACCCCCCCCTTTAGATCATCGTAGTCAGGGCCGGGGAGCTAAGGATCGTTTTGACATAAGTGCCCTTGGCCCTCATACCTCTTTGCCAATTTGTGAGGCCTTGGGCTAAGCCATCAAAGGCGCGGCAGGAGAAGTAAAGAAATGTCCGATACAGTGGGACAAGAGCCAGATTGGTTACATCACGGGTATGAACATATTTGGCTGCCCTATGAACAGATGAAAACCATGCCGCGCCCAAGCGCGGTTGCCCGCACAGACGGGGAGCGGATTTATCTGACGGATGGGCGCGTGCTTATCGATGGGATCGGCAGTTGGTGGACGTGCGTACACGGATATAACCACCCAAAAATATTGAGTGCGGTATCAGCCCAGCTTGAAAAAATGCCCCATATTATGCTTGGCGGGTTGGCCCACGAACAATCTTATCACCTGGCGGCGCGGCTGGCGGCGATGACCCCGGGGGATCTAACCAAAACCTTTTTTACAGAATCAGGTTCCGTCGCGGTGGAAGTTGCGATGAAAATCGCTGTTCAATATTGGCGGAATTTATCGGGCGCGGCGAAAACCAAATTTATTTCCTTTCGCGGCGGGTATCACGGCGATACGTTTGCGACAATGTCCGTATGCGACCCAGAAGAGGGGATGCACTCCCTTTTCGCAGGGGCCTTGCAAGGCCAGTACATTGCTGACCTTCCCCGGGATGAAGACACGCTCAACCAATTAGAGACGATACTAAAAGAAAATGATGACATCGCCGCGATTGTTACCGAACCCTTGTTGCAAGGGGCCGGCGGCATGTTGATGCATGATGGCGAGTGTTTGCGCGCCATGCGCGATCTTTGCGATAAATATGGGGCCTTGTTGATTTTTGATGAGATCTTTACCGGCTTTGGCCGCACCGGCGCGATGTTCGCCGCGCAAAAGGCGGGCGTCACGCCGGATATTATGACACTTGGTAAAGCGCTAACTGGCGGCGTTGCGCCCCTTGCCGCCACAATCGCAAGCGCAAAGGTTTACGCCGCCTTTCATGATGATGATGCAGATAAAGCCCTTATGCATGGGCCGACTTACACTGGCCACGCCCTTGGCTGCGCGGCGGCGAATGCGTCATTAGATTTATTTCACAGCGAGCTGAGATTGGCGCAAGTCGCCGCGATTGAGACCCAAATGAAAGCGGCCTTTGAACCATTGCGCAATGCGCCAGGGGTCAGTGATGTCAGGGTGATTGGCGCGGTCGGCGCGGTTGAGATGATTGACGCATTTGATGTTGGCGCTGCGCGCGCCGCTTTTATCGAAGAAGGCGTCTTCATCCGCCCCCTTGGCAAGACGATGTACCTCTCCCCCTCCTATACGATTAGTACGGAAGACTTAAAAGCGCTGACGGACGCAATTTACCGCCGCGTCGCGCATTTAGGCTAGGACAAAAATAAACCGCGCAGATTTCTCTGCGCGGTTAAGTCCTTTCTGGCTGTCTTTGTTTTTAGTTAGTTGACAGCTGAAGCTCGATCCCGACAACGCGGCCTTTGTTAAGCGGTGAGAATGTGCCGCCGCCAAGGCTAGCGGGCAACTGCGTATCGCCGCCGAAATTATTTTCGTTCAACAAGTTCTTGCCGTATAGCGAGAAGGTGACGCGTCCATCGAATGTTGATACGGCGACGCTAGCGTCAATGATATCAATTTCGTTTAAGACGCCAAGGTTGTTATCCGTATAGAATGAACGATCGCGGTGTGAATAATTGAAACGCGTATTCACATCGATATCTTCTGATAACGGAAGATAATGGACGAAACCAACATTGTACGTCCATGGGGCTAAGCGTGGAATTTCAAGCGCCAGATCAGCCTCGTTCACTAAGCCATCACTGCTGATGTCAAAAAGAACTTTGTCATAATTGCCGTCTGTATGGCCGATTGACCCGTTTAACAGCAAGTTGTCTGTAAGGGCGACTTTCGCGTCGATCTCGATACCCCAGATCGTAGCATCCGCCGTATTACGGATAATCTGCGTCACGCCGAGGCCTGGATCAGCCAGATTTAGCTCGCGCTGCATGTTATTGATGTCATTGTAGTAAATAGCAGCGTTGATTGTTGCGATGCCATCTCCCGGTTGCGCCTTCATGCCAATTTCGAATGCGTTAACAGTTTCTTCTTCTGTTGGGCCAGGTAAGAAATCTGGATTAAAGTTAGGATTAGGAACTAATGCAGGGGGTGGCGTTGGGTTCGGTGCAAACGGAATGGAGAATGCTGAGGTATTCCGGAAGTTGTAACCGCCAGAGCGTACAGCCTGGGTCCAATGAGCGTAAATGTTCAAATCATCACGCGGCGTATATTGCAGGCCAACCTTCGGATTAAAATTGGTCCAACGATCGCCATCAACAAAGTCTTCAGAACAATCGCCAGATATGCCAACATCACAAAGTGTTTGGTTGAGAAGTAGGTTAGAAACAACAACGTCTTTTTTCTCGTTGCTATACCGTCCGCCAAGGTTCAACACCAGGTTATCTGTGAGGCCGATGTCGAAGTTAAGAAAAGCGCCAATGGTCGAATGATCTTGCACACCGCCGCCAAACGCGGTGACAGCGCCGCCAGCAATACGTCTGCCTTCATTGTAGATCACATCTTGCGTGAAGTAGTAAAAGCCCGCTGTCACATCAACCATGTCGCCAAATCGGCCATTATAGCGAATTTCATTTGACAACTGGTCTTGGAAGAATGCCGCTGTACTATGGAATATAAATGCTGGGGTCGCATCAATATCACTGGCGGTTTCTTGGTCAAGGTCGCGCCAGCCAAAGATATTGGTTATAACTCCATCGCCAAAAGGAACGTTGAGCTTAATTTCAGAGGTGACTCCATCCCAGTTGGTATTGGAAAAACCAAGTTCATCAATTGAGAAAAGAAACGAGTCCCGCGAAGCAGAAAAGGCAGGGTTTGTTACGCCAGAACCATTGGTATGGTTTTGAGCCGCTGGACCTTGGGCGTTGATTTCACCATGTTCGTAACGAACGAGCACTTCTAAATCATCGGTGGGCGTAATGCTGAATGATGGGCGTACGACAAAAGTGTCAGACTTACCGAAATCATCAAATGTTTGCGTGGTCGGATTAAAGTTTTGGTGCCAGCCCTGATCATCATTGTAGTAAGCAGAAACCCGCGCATTTAGAAAATCTTCAATGATTGGCCCGCCAACCGCACCCATGGCGTAGTAATTATTGCCGGTGCCGCGCAACCCACTCTCTACCGCGCCTTTAAAGCTCGCTTCAAATTCGCTGGGCGGTCTTTTTGTGTTCACAAGCACTGCGCCGCCAGTCACGTTGCGGCCAAACAGAATGCCTTGTGGGCCGCGTAAAACTTCTATGCTTTCTAGATCAAAGATATCGAAGATCGCGCCAGCAGGAACACCAAGGTAAATGCCGTCATAAAAGATGCCGACAGTTGGGTCGATTGAGGGAATAGAAGAGTTAATGCCAAGGCCGCGAATGGAGAAGTTCGCATAGCCTTTAACCGTTCCGATATCGTCAAATGAAACGTTTGGAATAGCTGTTGTTAGGCTGCTTATATCCCGGACTTTTAAAGCGTCCAGCTGCTCATCGCCATAGGCTGTAACTGATAAGGCTACATCCTGGACGTTCTCAGCATCGGCTTTTTTGGTGCCGGTCACCACGATTGTATCTTGCAATACTTCAACGGCGCTTTGCGCAAAGGCGCTGGTGCCAGCGAGTGTTGCGGCTAAAGCTAAGCTTGAGGATTTCGCCCAAAAACTTTTTTTCATGAAAACGCTCCCTATAAAGCCTGTGTGGCTTCGTTTGTTTTTTATCATGCCCTAATCAGTGGCATAATTGAGAAATATCGACTAGCGAGAAGGGCAGTAATTTGTTCCTGCAACATATGATTGTGGGCAAAAATGGCTTTGTTTTTTTTCAGTGTTGCGCAATGTCAACAAGAATTGTATGGCGCTAAGGCTAATTACGCAGTTGCAGCATGGAATATTTTTAAATCCTTACCAAATCTATTGGTTGGCCACGTAATATTTAAACATTGAATAGGGAATGAACTTCATTCACAATTTCAACAATATATGCCCATGAATATTGACCGTGCTTTCTTGGCCACAAAAAAAGCCAGCTCAACTGAGCCGGCTTCATTTTTTGCAGTTACAGCATTTTCGATATTTATCTAATAATGCAACGCAGCAATTTTATCATTTTTAAAATAATGCTAAAGCGATATTGCGCGACGCCCTAGCGTAACCGATCTGCAAGTTTTTCCACTGAGAACGGGAAAACGATCGTGTTCGTTTTATCATTAGCGATCTCTTGCAGGGCGTTTAGATATCGTAGCTCCATCGAGCCATGCTCAGTAGCAAGAATATTAGCCGCCTCAGCCAGTTTCGCCGCGGCTTGCTCCTCGCCTTCTGCGAGGATGATTTTTGCGCGCCTTTCGCGTTCCGCTTCCGCTTGTTTAGCAATCGCTCGGATCATTGAGGGGTCGACATCGACATGTTTAATTTCAACATTGGAAACTTTAATGCCCCACGATTCTGTTTGGGTGTCCAAAATCTCCTGAATATCCTTGTTTAGCTTATCGCGCTCTTGCAACATTTGGTCGAGGTCATGTTTACCAAGAACGGAACGCAATGTGGTTTGCGCGAGCTGGCTGGTGGCGGCGACAAAGTTCTCCACCTGGACGACTGAGCGCACGGCATCGACGACGCGGTAGTAAATAACCGCGTTCACTTTAACGGAGACGTTATCGCGAGAGATCACGTCCTGTGTCGGTACGTCGTGAACCAGCGTGCGCATGTCAACCTTGCGCATGGTTTGAACAATCGGGATCAACAGAACAAGGCCGGGCCCCGCCGCTTTACGGCCAACACGGCCAAGGGTGAAGATCACGCCTTTTTCGTATTCTTGCAAAACCTTGAAGATGCTGCTGATCAAAAAGATGGCGGCAAAGCCGATAAAAAATAAAAACCCTATCCCAGACATGAAAAGTCTCCTCTTTCCGGCGCGCCAGGTATGTGGTTATGGCGAACCCGTTAACTAAAATGTTGCGGCGCCTGGCTCATTTAAGCCGTTGCGCCTTCTTGCGGCCAAAGCAAACGCTGAGGCCTGGTGGTCTTCAAGTCGTCATTCAGCGTATTCGCGCCGATAAAATAGCCGTCATTAATATGGGCGCCGTCTGCGAAAGCCGGATCTTCCATTAAAAGCGCATGTAATTTGGGCAGATTATAAAATGGCACCGCTGCAAATAGATGGTGGTCTAAATGATAGGCGATATTATGCGGTGCAAAGAGAAACTCTTCTATTTTGGACTTAAAGATCACCGTACGCGTTTCACTTAAAGGATCACGGTAAGGCAAAGCAAAATGCTCTGCGATGGAGCGCATACGCATGATAAAAGGTAAAGCAATGAGCGCAGGTGCGATCCAGAACAGTAAAAACCCAAGCCATCCGCCCCCTATCGTTAGCGCTATTGCAAGGAAAAGATAAGAACCGAGCCTAAAGCGCGCCAAAAGGGCGGCGTTCTTATTAAAGCCGCTTTTGTCCACAGCGTTCTTTTGGTTGCCCGCTATAAGCTTAAATTGAAAGCGGATCGCCCGCGCCCAAAGCCGCGGCCAATAGCGAATGCTTTTGTCCGCACGAGGAAAGCTCCAAAAAGCGCGCTCATCGGCGTTTTCACGCTTAAATTTCCAGTCGGGATCAGCCTCAACATTCGTCCATTTATGATGGGCGAGGTGATCGCGGCGGTATGTGAACATGGAGGCGAAGAGCGGCGCACCGCACAAAAGCTCGCCTAGGGCGTCATTGAGCAAGCTGTTTTTTGTCGCCAGCCCGTGGGACGTTTCATGCATTAAGATCAGGAGCGCATGTTGGCGCGCGGCTATAAAAAAACAAATAGCCGGAATGAAAATCAGTCCAATCAAGGGGCCGTTAAGCACCGCAAGCCCCAACATAATAAAGACAGCGATAACAGCGTAATCAAAAAGCAACGCGGTAATGAATCTAGGGAGCGATAGAGCCGTCAAAGGCTTTATGGCGCCCTGTTGAATTTGTAAGCCAGCAGCGTTGGCGCCAATCATGTCAGTCCGTCTCCGTCATTTTGTGTACAACGCGCGCCTTGTTCATGATCCCATTGTTATCCTTTCGGCGACGGGCAGGCAATCACCCGCCTTGTCCTGAAAGGATCCTGTTAGGAGGGTTGTTGCGCCGTTTGCGAACCAAAAAAGCTATTGGCTTTGGCTTGTTTGACGATCAAAACTAATCCGTCCACTTCTACAACGCGTATTTTGTCGCCGGCAGAGAACGGTTTGTCGGAACGGGCGCGCCAACGCTCGCCTTCGACGATGACCCAACCCTCATTGCCGTCCCAATCGTCCACGACGCCTTCGCGTTTTTTAATGGCGTCTCCGCCAATTAACGGACCATGGCTGCGCGAGCCGATAACGGCGAATAGCACGATTGCTAAAAACCCGCCGCATATCGCTAGAATTGAAGTGATGACTGAAGGCGAAACGCGGAACCCTTCAGGGAATAGGAAATACATTCCTACCGCCAATAAGCCCATGCCCGCCAGCCCGGACAGGCCAAATGTCGGTGAATAAGCCTCTAAAGTGATCAAAACGACGCCTATGCCCATCAACGCTAAAGGCAACCAGTTGAAGGGCAGAACCTGGAAGGAATAAAGGCCAAGCACAAGACACAAAAACCCAAGGGCGCCAGGAAAGATCGACCCTGGGTTCCACATCTCAATAATAATCCCAGTCGTTGCGAGCGACATTAAGATCACCGCCACATTTGGGTTGGAAATAAAGCCCAAAATTCGCTCCGCAAGGGTGGGTTCAACACGGGTGAGTTTTATCGCTTGGGTTTTTAACGTCACCTCGCCCGCTGATGTTTTGACGGTGCGGCCATCCATCTGCACGAGAAGATCATCAATATCATCAGCTATAATGTCGATAACCCCAAGCTCAAGGGCTTCACGTGCTGTTACAGAAGCCGCTTCGCGCACGGCTTTTTCCGCCCAGTCCGCGTTACGGCCGTGCTCCTCAGCGAGTGCGCGGATATAAGCAACAGAATCATTGATGATTTTGGCGCGCATCGCATTTTCATTAGAAAGGGGTGGTGTTTGCGTTGCTGTATCATCCTTAGCGCTTGGTTCTTTGCTATCAGTGCGATCAGCGCTCGCTTCTTCAGAAAGCTTATCTTTGTTTTTGTCGCTGGGATTTTCACCCTCAAACGGATTTTCCTGCGGCGCGGGGGATCCGCCGCCGATTTCAACGGGTGTTGCGCCGCCTGTGTTTGTGGACGGGGTCATCGCAGAGATATGGGCCGAATACATAATATAAAGCCCGGCGCTGCCAGAGCGTGCGCCTTGCGGTGAAACAAAGGTCGCCACAGGGGTCTCGGACGCTAAAACCGCTTTGATAATTGTTTTCATCGAATCAACGAGCCCGCCAGGGGTGTCAATTTCAATGATTACAAGGCCGGCGTCCGCCGCATCAGCAGCTTCAATTTCCCGCTTTAAATATTGTGCAGAAGCTGGGGTGACAGGCCCATCAAGGGTTAAGATTACGCCAGAATTTGGACCGGATACGATGGCTTGGGCGAGTGCGCTTAATCCAAACAGGGCGCTTAATCCAAACAACGCGGCGACCAGAAGCGTTATTGCCGCCCAAAACGGTGTTTGAGTAATCTGAAATCGCCCTTTTGGTAAGGATTTCAAGCCGATATGCTGTCTCACCATCAATATCTCCCTCAATGCCCGCTATGATAGATAATAAGGATCCTTAAACCCTTTTTAAACTGTAATTGCTGCGTTGAGGTGACAATCTTAATAGGCGGCCTTAATAGGCGGCGAGTTCAACCTCATACCCGTTATTACTCAGGTTCGTCAAAATCCGATCCAAATGATCTTGCCCTTGCGTGTCGATCGTCACGTCCATGAACGTCATTTTGGCGGGCAAGTCAGAATAGGTGCGGTGGTGGCCGACATCAATTACATTGCCTTCCGCTTCAGCGATTAAGGTTGCAACCCGCATCAATTGGCCCGGCATATCCAGAAGCGAGATGCGAAGTCGCGCCAAGCGCCCGGCGCGGGCCAAATCGCGCATTAAGATCATCGACAAAAGCCGCGCATCAATATTGCCGCCGCAAAGAACCAGACCGACCGTGCGACCTTTAAAACGATCCGGGTCCGCCATAATTGCGGCAAGCCCTGCGGCGCCCGCCCCTTCGACCAATAATTTTTGCTCATTCATAAAAAGTGATAAGGCGCGTTCTAAGGAACGTTCTTCCACTAAGATAATATCATCGACATAGGCGCGCACGATTTGCTGTGTTAACGCCCCCGCTTTTTTAACGGCGATGCCTTCGGCAAGCGTATTGCCCCCGACCGCGCGTTCGCCGCCGTCAAGCGCATTGGCCATCGAAGGAAACAGCGCAGCCTGCACCCCAAGCATGCGCGTCTTGGGCGAGAGGTTTTTTACAGCAACCGCCATGCCGGCAATCAGACCGCCGCCGCCAACCGGTACAACCATGGCGTCAAATTCTGGGCCATCCTCGATCATTTCAACGGCGAGTGATCCTTGGCCCGCTATCACATCCACATCGTCAAAGGGGTGAACAAAGGTAAGGTTTTTTTCTTCGCATAATTGTTTCGCCGTGGCGCTTGCTTCTTCAAAGGTCATGCCCGTAAGAATAATCTCAGCGCCGAGCGCGCGGGTTTGCCGGACTTTTATATCCGGCGTCGTCTTCGGCATAACGATTGTCGCTTTAATGCCGAGCTTGCTGGCGTTATAGGCGACCCCTTGGGCGTGATTGCCTGCGGATGACGCAATAACGCCGCGCTTTTTTTGTTCATCGGACAAAAGAAGAAGTTTATTCAGCGCCCCGCGTTCTTTAAAGGCGCCGGTATATTGCATCGTTTCCATCTTTAGCCAGATATCAACGCCCAACTGCGCCGACAGTTTTTCCGCCCGAATTAAGGGCGAGCGAATAATCTGACCTTTTAAGCGCTCAGCAGCGGCTTTCACGTCTTCAAAAGACGGCAATTGGGCTTCAGATTTATTCGTTTTTGTGGCTTCAGTTTGGGTCATATCTTGGTTCTGGTTAAATCGGAGACATTATCTTATCGCGCTGAATCTTAATGAGCTGAAACAGGCGCGAAATGGGGCTCATAGCGCATTTTATACATCCGGTCCATTTTGCGCGTCTTTGGCGTGCATGGCTTGACTAGCTGGGCGGCGGCGCGTTGATAGTGCGATATGACCTTAAATCCGACTTCCGCCCCCAAATACCGTCCAAGCCTCGCCTATGAAAAATTTGCCGACCCCTACGGGCAGGCAAAGGGCGCACCCTATTGCGATGTTGTGACGCCAGCGGCGTTTCCGAAAACGGTAATCCGCTGCCGCAATGATGAATGGGCCGGAAAGCTTGGCCTTGAAGGGCTAAGCGATGAGGAATGGATTGATCATTTTGCGCGGTTTAAGCCCTTGCCTCAGGGGCAAAAATCGCCCCTTGCGATGCGCTATCACGGGCATCAATTCAGATCCTATAATACAGAAATTGGCGATGGGCGCGGGTTTTTGTTCGCCCAACTAAAAGACGATCAGGACCGGTTGTTGGATTTTGGCACCAAAGGGTCCGGCCAGACCCCCTATTCGCGATTTGGCGATGGGCGCCTAACACTGAAAGGCGCGGTGCGTGAGCTTCTAGCGACGGAAATGCTGGAGGCCCTTGGGGTTTATACATCCAAAACCTTTAGCATTATCGAGACGGGGGAAGCCCTGGAACGCAATGACGAGCCTTCGCCCACCCGCTCTGCCGTGTTGGTGCGCCTTGGTCATTCCCATATTCGCATTGGTACGTTTCAACGCCTTGCATATTATGAAGATAAAGACGCCCTTGCGGCGTTGGTTGATTATTGCGTTGATCAGTATGATCTGGACCTGCAGGGCCTTGCAACTGATGAAAAAACAGTGCGGTTTTTTGAGCGGGTCTTGCGCCGTTCCGCCCGCCTTAATGGCCAGTGGCTCGCCGCTGGGTTTGTGCACGGCGTTCTGAATACAGACAATATGAATATGACGGGGGAGAGTTTCGACTACGGTCCCTGGCGGTTCATTCCGGTGATGGATCCGAATTTCACCGCCGCTTATTTTGATCAAACAGGACTTTACGCCTATGGCCGTCAGGCTGAGGCGGTGGTGTGGAATCTAACCCGCTTTGGCGGTGCGCTGTTGCCCTTAACGAACGAAGAAGCGCTCAACGAGGTCTTAAAGCTTTACCCAGCAGCGTTTGAGGCTGGAATGGCGGAAGCTTTTTTCAACCGTCTTGGCCTTCAACAAACAAATGTGAACGATGATTTTTCCCTTGTCGCGCGTTTGATGCAGTGGGCTCACGCCAAAGGCGTGATGTATGAGCAGATATTTTTTGATTGGTTTTGTGGTGAGCTAAGCGCAGATCGTCGCAGTCAAAGTCCGCTCAACAGTCTTTATCAAGCGGACGACTTCCAAGATATTTCGCAAAAATTATTGGCGCATACTCCTGTAAAGCCAGAGCGCCTTGAGGCGCCGTATTTCCAGCGGACGAAACCGGTGACCATGTTGATCGACACGGTTGAAGCGCTTTGGGACCCAATCGCTGAAAAAGATGATTGGGGCCTATTACAAGAAAAACGCGCCGAAATAGCTGAGATGCGTTCGGCGCATGATTTTGACGCCTCCGCTTACATTCGCGAAGGCGCATAAATTACAGTAAGTTAGGTGGAATTGCGCGCAGTGATAGCGCGCAACTGTTTATTGAAGCCTTAAAGGGGCGGATTTGACAGATTTTGCCGCAAGAGCAGCGTGTACGCGGCTAATCCCGCGCTCCACCATGTAAACGCCTGTGATCAGCGTAATGGTGGTGATAAAGCAGATGATAATCAAAAAAGCTGGCGTGAACAGCATGACTATGGTCCTCTCCTTACCTCTCACCCGTATTTGATCCTAATTATTCAAAAATTCTCTTAAATTTCTGAGCGCTATGGTTTACGGCCCGTCAACCTTAACCGGGGCCGATCAGTCTCGATCTCCAATTGCTGTGATAGTGCCTTGCTTAGGGCCCTTTGCCGTTCCCAAAGGACGATCTTTTAGTTAAGATCATGGTTCGACCGTGCTTTTGTGTAAATTTTACGCAGATCGATGCGGCGTGGGGATGTCGATTTTCGTATCTAACGAAGCGGCGAAGGGTAAAGCGCTCAGCTAAAAGGCTGCGCATTAAAGAGGGGCCGATGACCTCCGAAGTCGTATTGATGAACCGCCAATCGGTGGCGATGGCAGCGGACAGCGCCGTCACCATTTCTGGACCGCAATATCTAAAAACCTATCAATCAGTGGATAAGTTATTCCCGTTGGTCGAAGGCCAGCCGATCGGCGTGATGATTTATAACAACGCTGAAATCATGTCGACGCCGTGGGAGACAATAATCTCCCTTTATCGCGAGCAAACGCGCGGCCGGCCCCTTGATACGGTCGAGGCCTATGCCGAAGACTTTATGATGTTCTTGTCGGGGAACCCTGATCTGTTCCCGGCTGACCATCAGGATACGGAATTCTTTAAGCATGTCGCTGTGATTTATTCGGTGATTGCACAAGAATTCGATGCGCAAGTCGCCCATTTCCAAGAAACGAATGGCGGCCGTTTACGTGATCATATCTCTTCGATCTTTGAGTTTGTTGTTGGTCAGCTACATGCAGATTACCAACACAGTACCACAGGCCAGCCACGCCCAAATCTCGGCTGTTTCCCGCAAGGGATGGAAGAGCAAATCCGCCGTCGTTATAAAAACGAGATTGACCAGTTAATGCAGCAGATGCTTCTTGCGCTGAAGGCGGATTATGGCGGGCTTGCGGTCTCGGATACAACTGTTCAGAATTTACATGACATCGCTGTTTATTCAGTGACGAAAGATGCTTTTTTTGAGCATTTCACGGGCGTTGTGTTCGCGGGCTTTGGCGCACGGGACAAATTTCCTTCCATGCGTTCCTACCTAACCTCTACGGTTGTGTTGGGTATCTTAAAACGTCGCCAGGACCGTGCGGCGGATATGTCCTCTGATGCAGGGCCGGTTGTGCAGCCTTTCGCGCAGGACCGTATGATCCGCACATTCCTAACGGGCATGGATGATCACTTGCGGATGTTTATGTATGGCGAGACGCTAAAGCTTTCCATGAACCTCGTCAGTGATGTGATTAAGCGCGCGCCAAGCCTGACGGATGGCGAGCGTCAGTCTTTGTTCCAAGATTATAGCCAAAATAACATGGCCCATGCGGTTAACTCGTTCTTTCAGTCCGTTGATAATTATCAGCATGTGGTGCATACGCGGCCAATTTACCGGGCGATTGGCGTGCTTCCCAAGCGGGAGTTAGGGGAAACCGCCGCCTCGCTTATCAAACTTAATTCTTTCCAACAAAAAGTTATGCATTCGATTGAAACCGTGGGCGGACCAATTGATGTGGCTGTGATTACACGCAATGGCGGGCTTGAGCTTCGTCGCGATAAGCCAGACTTTTAATCAGTATTTGTGAGAAAAAATATGACGGATCGATTAAAACAAATCTGGAGCGGCTTTGAAGGGGTGACTGAGCGCCATCTGACTGGCCGCGGTATTGACAATATCGTGCCGCCACAACTTTCACGCATCGATGAACCCAGCAGAGCTATGTATGCGGATAGTGTGCAATCGCAAGAAGCGCCCGCTCCTGCGGCCACGGCCTTTGAAGCATTGCGCACACGCCTTGCTGCACAAGAAGCGGCGGCGCGCACTAAAAAACGCAGTTCCCTGGTTGAAGAGCGCATCGCGTATGAGATGAGCCAAATTGAGGCTGATGAGGCGTCTTCTTCAATGAATTCAATGTTGCAAGGCATAAAGTCGACAGAAGAACGCACCATGCGCATTTCACAAAGCTATGCGACGCATGTGTCTGAAGCGGCGGGCCGTGAATTGGACAGCCGCAAGAAACGCAAAAAGTTCTTAGGAATTTTTTAGGCGGCGCTTTTTTAGGCGGCGTTATTGTGTGCGTCTATCTTAGTCTCAAGCGTCTTGCGTTTATCTGCAGACAAACGATAAGGCTCAACGATCGGTAAGCCATCTTCTGGCTTAAATAGCGGGTTCTTGTTCTTTTCTTTTTTTCCCGCGAGCTTCGCAAAAAGAACGCGGGTGAAAATGGTTGCCATTAATTTGGGCATATTCGCTTTTTTCAAGCCCGCCGTATCAGCGCTAGTATCTTCCAGGTGAAGGCTTCCTAAAGAAGGGCCCAAGGCTTGCTCTTGTATTGATTTATCAAGCCCATAGGTTACAAGGCCCAAAAATGGCACGGCTGATGTCGCAAGTGTCGTGCCGATGGGCGTCTTGCAACAGGATGTGTACCAACGAAGTGTTTCTTTGTCCGACAGATGAACTGCGGCGAGTTGGTCTGCGCCCTGTAAGATTTCAAAGCGAGAAGGGCGGGTCTGAAAGATTGCCACCCCAGAATTGGCGCCCAGCGCCGTCGCCGCATGGTCGGTGAAATGGATAAAAGCTTGGCAATCGCGGCAATGGCACTTGATATGCGTACCGCGTTTTGGCGAAACATCAACAAGACGTGCTTTAAATTTTCCGCAATCGCATGAAAAAGAAACGTCTTGTGTCATTTCGCCTCTATTCAATATCAATCAACCTAATTTGTTGCTTCTTGCACAATTGCGGTTAATGCGCCAGAAATTTTTTCTTTAACCGGATCTTTATCCGTGACCCCGTGGGCGGCGGTGATGCGCGCAATATCACTGGTGGCGATGATAACGGACCCATCTTCTGTCTGATAAACAAGGGCCTTAAGGGGTAAATCGATGCCGATGGTTTGCGCTGATTGCAGTAGGGGGGTGCCGCCTTTCGGGTTCCCAAAAATAATAAGCGTTGTCGGCCGTAAGGTTTGGTCGACGCTTGCTGCGCCTTTCGAATGGTCAATGACCGCAAAAGTTTTAAAGCTGCGCTTATCAAGCGCGGCTTGAAGTTTTGTCAGTGTTTCATCAAAGCTGTTATTACTTTTAGTGCTGATTATCGCAGCGGTGGTTGGCGGCGTTGCTTCAGAGCTTGCGCCAGCCAAAGCGGGCGTAGCCGCTAAAAATCCAGATGCCAATGAAGTTAAAGCCAAATTAAATTTGCGCATGGGAAACCCCGTTTTGTTTTTGTATCATAGTAAGCTTAGCGTTTATCACTGGAAAGCGCACTGCCATAATCGTCCTCAATCTGGGAATTGACGCAAATGTGACGCGTTTTGTGAACCCGTTAGCTAAGACAAGCGTTCAGGTTCCAACGGTTTTACTCGCTTAATAAACGCTCAATATCTCTTCGGTGGTTGAGAACCATTGCGCGCCCCTCGGCGATAAAATCATCAGCCCGATCAAAAGCCATCGGCGTCGCGTCGCGCATATCCGGCTTCAACAAAAGGTCTGGCGGATCAGCAGCGGTTCGTGCGCGCGCCAGATGCATCTGGTAGATTTCAGCCGCGGTGTAAGCCGTTTCAAAAACACCGGGGACAGCTTTCGCCCGCGCTTTGTTGAGGGCGATTTGATCGGCGATGCGCCTGCGGGTTTCTTCAATTAATTGGGAAACGGCGCCTGTTACTGTTTCAGCTGGCGGCGCTTCGGGTGTTTGTCGAACGACGGGCAACTTCGCCATGGGCGGGTTAAACCGGCTTAAGACATTTGGGACAGCATTTAAGTCGACGGCGATGACAATATCGGCTCCCATATTGCGCGCTAAACTAACCGGTGTTGGGTTAGAGACGGCGCCGTCAATTAACCAGCGTGAGCCACGTTGGATGGCGTTCAAAACCACGGGAATGGCGCTTGAGGCGCGCACCGCATCCATTAGGGAGCCTTCGGTGAGCCAAACTTCTTCCCCTGTGCCAAGGTCGGTGGCGACCGCGGCGAAACGGACCGGTAATTCCTCAATCGCCATATCGTAATGGGCAAAGGCTTTAAAGGCGGCTTCTGCGTTGATTAACCCGCCGCTGCCGATGTTAAGAGAAAATGCGCCAAGCGCCGACAGGGGCTTTAACTCCCTAGCCCAAGCCTCAAAATCTGGTAATGCCCCAACCAGATGGGCCCCGCCCACAAGCGCCCCGATCGAACAACCAGCGATAATATTTGGCTGAACGCCAATTTCTTCCAGCGCCCTTAAAGCGCCGATATGGGCCCACCCACGCGCGGCGCCGCTGCTGAGCACTAAGCCAAGTTTCTTCGACAAAGGTCCCCCCTTGAAGGAATTACAAATAAGCGCTGATCTTCTAGAATATTGGCGCCGTTTGCGCTTTCGCAACAGTAGCGCGAAAAAACGAAGCGGCGCATAGTGGCGCGCTGAATAACTTTATGATTGCAAACCCCTTTTGGGTGTCCGTTTTTGAAAGATTTCGATTTGTCGGGACTTAATAAACCAGAAGCCGATTTAACTGCGTCGCTTGCCAGTGACGAAGAGGCCAGTTTAGAGGGGCGCGCTGAAAAAGTTGCGCATAAAATTGCGGTGATTGATGAGGCGAAGGATGAAATTCTTTCGGTGATGGAAACCGCGCGCCAAGAAGCAGAATCTGTAGAAGAAACCGTATCTGTTGAACCCAAAGACAGTGGGCATGACGAAGCGCCCCTTCGCGGCGACGGCAGTTGGCTTCGGTTCTTGTCTTTGCTGCTTGTGTGGACTGGGCTCGCCCTTGCCCTCGCGGCGGCCGCGGCGACGGTTTTATCGCCAGAAGGATCAGCGAGCGCCGGTTGGGCCTTAATTGCGGGCGCCAGTATAATTTTCGCTCTTTTCATTGGCGCTGGGGCTTTAAGGCTATTTTCTCCATTATTGGTAGCGAGTACTTTGTTGCGTCAAGCCGCTGGCGATCGGCCGGCGCGCGCGGGCCAACTTGCTGGCGCCGATACGCTTTCAGCTTTGAAAATTGCTGAGAAAATTCTTGATACAGACCGTGAGGCGCGATTGATAACCCGCGCCAATGGGGTCGTGCTCTATGCGAATGCTGCGTATCAGGCGCTCGCTAAGGAAGCGGGCGTTCGCGGTCTCGCTGGCTTGCCGCCACGGATTGACCGTCTTTTTGCTGGTCAAGGGGCGGAGGCGACAAAACTCTTTCGCTTATGCCGTGCTGCGTCTACGGGGCAAGCGGCGAGTGAGACAGTTTCACAGTTAATTGGGCTAAGCGGCGGCGGTGTGCGGCGCCGGTTTGAGGTGTCGTTGATGCCGTTAGCGGGGGCGTCTGACTACATTTCTTGGCGGGTGTGTGAACTCCCCGAAGAAGAAGAACAGCAAGATGCGCTGGCGGCGGCTTACGCAGATTTTACAGAGCCTGTTTTGGGCTTAGAGCGTTCTGGTCAAATCGCATGGGCGAATGCGGCGATGCGCGGTCAATTCGGGGTGTCGCGCGGCGCTCTCCATCATATCGATGACGTGGTCTTAGGGGAAAGTGCTGCGTTGATTTCCGCCCTTTGGCGTGCGGATCAAGATCCGGTGACAGCGCGCATTCGCCAAGTGGGCGGTGATCCTGTGGATGCTGTTTTCCGGGGCTTTCGCCGCGGCGGGGTTGGTGAGGGCTTTGTTTGTGTCGCATTAGAGCGCGCACGCGATGAAGGGGTGGAAGAAGAAGTATCTGTCGGCGGGGAAGTTCGCGATGCGCCGTTCGGTGTAGCCGTCATAGAAGGCGAGATTGGCCGCGACGCCCGTATTGCAGAGGCCAACAAAGCGTTTACGGATGTTTTTGGCGGCGGCAAAAAAAATGCGCCGCTCGCGAAATGCTTACCGGCTCAGGCCCTTGAGGACCTTGCCGCTGAAATTAAACGTAAAGCCAACGCGGGCGGCAGCCCCCGCGCGATTGAAGCCGTGATCGGCGAAGGCGCGTCTGCGGATCACTATGCGTTTTTTGCGCGTCCGGTTAAGCGGCGCCGCGGTTCCTATGGCGTTCGGCGCACGCTGCTCTACTCAGTTGATATTACGGACCGGAAACGAATGGAGCAAGATTACGCCCAAGATCAAAAATTGAAGGCGATTGGTCATGTTGCTGGCGGCGTCGCCCACGACTTCAACAATTTATTGCAAGTTATCTTGGGTAATTGCGAGCATCTGATGCTGCGGCATCCGGCGGGCGACCCGGCCTATCAAGAATTGGTGTTGATCCGCGAAAATGCACAGCGCGCTGCTAATTTGACAAAACAATTGCTTGCCTATTCGCGTAAGCAAACACTGACCCGTAAAGTTCAATCGATCACAGATATTCTGCTTGATTTTTCACGCTTTCTTAATCGGGCGGTGGGCGAAAAGGTAAAGCTAAACCTTGTTAACGGGCGGGGGCTTCCCTCCATTAAAGTTGATCGCAATCAGCTTGAAACTGCGATTATGAACCTTGCGGTCAATGCCCGTGATGCGATGGCGCCGGATGGCGGTATGCTGACAATAAAGACGCAATTTATTGACGCTGCTGCGGCGCGTAATTCGAATGTGACGGGCCTAGACGGTGTTGATCATGTTTTGATCGAGGTGAGCGATACTGGTCCTGGCGTGCCGCAAGAAATCGCCGATAAAATTTTTGATCCTTTCTTTACTACAAAAGAAGAAGGCAAAGGCACCGGACTTGGGCTTTCCACTGTACACGGTGTTATTGGACAGATGGGCGGCACAATAGCGCTTGATAATTTACAAGAGGGCGGCGCACGGTTCCGTATATATTTGCCCGCGGCCGCGCAAGATGATGAAGATGACGAACCAGTGCTTGCCCCGCCTCCTGTGGCCGCCGACTATACGGGCAGTGGGCGAATTTTAGTGGTTGAAGACGAAGATCCGGTTCGCGCCTTTGTTGTGGCCGCCCTAGAGCGCAGCGGTTATGACGTCACTTCCGTCGGTGACGGTGTTGATGCGCTTGAGCTTTTACAAGAAGAAGATGACGACTTTGACCTCTTGATCTCAGACATCATGATGCCGGAAGTGGACGGGCCCACCCTTGTAGAGCGCGCGCGCGCGGAATGTGATTTTAAAGCTGCGGTCATTTTCATGTCTGGGTACGCTGAAACAGCCGTGCGCGAGCAGCTCGATAAGATTGATGATGCTGGGTATTTGCAAAAACCGTTTCCAATGGCGGCGCTCGGCGCGCAGGTAAAAGCAAGCCTAGAGGCGCATGCAGCGGCCAAGTCTTAATGAATGATTAACGCATGACGGGCGAGTGATTAGGGGCAATCCCCTTTAGGCTGTTGAAAAAGCTACTTTCAACTGACTAACCTTTACTAGTCTGAAACAAATATGCGCTTAAACTTAACATTCCAAGGGTCGGAATTGTATGTTACGTCGGGTGCTGCTTCGCTACGAGGAATTTTTGAGAATTGACAGCGACGGACCAACAAGTGATTTGGTTCGTGCACGATCAGTTTATGCATTTGGTTGGACCTTTGTTCTAATACAGCTATTTAACCTCGTATCCATGACCCACTCTTTTGGTGCATGGTCGCGTTATCATGTCATCACTGTTTGTGCGATGGTGACGGTGCTCGCTGCGGTTCATTCAATTCGATATGTTCAGAATTTTAACCTGTTTACTGGGTTGTTGTTTGTGGTCTTGCTGGGCGGCGTCACCGCGACGGCGATTCCATCTGGTTCGGGCGTGAATACGTCATTACTGCCGTATATCGTCATTACACCAATGATATGTGGGTTTATTAGCGGTTGGCGTATGGCGCTGATTGGCTGTGCTTGTTGTGTGCTCTTGATCTGGTCATTATTTGGCGTTTCAATGAATGCGCTTGAGGATAATCTTTTATCTTTGCCGGCGCAAAATTTGGAGCGTGCATGGCAAGCAACTTATGCTGTTATCCTAGCGACTGTCATGGGGTGCGCATTTGCAGCGACTATATTCCACGCCTTTGGGAAACTTGAGCGCACAGCCGAACGCGCACGCAGGGCGGAAGCGGCGAAAGCGCGTTTCTTAGCGAATATGAGCCATGAGCTACGTACGCCGTTAAACGGTGTTCTTGGCCTGACGCAATCAATGCGTTCAACCCCTCTTAATGAAGAACAGCGCCATGTTGTTAATACAATCGAAAAATCTGGCGATGCATTGCTTGCGATATTAAACGATATTCTGGATCTATCAAAGATTGACGCTGGTCGTGTGGAAATTACGGAACATGAATATTGTATCCGTAAGCTTACAAATGATGTTCTTGATACCTGGCGGGAAACTGCCCGTGAAAAAGGCTTGTTGCTGAGCGCCAATATCGATGGGGGTCTTCCACCATATCTCCTAGGCGATGACATTCGCATACGCCAAATTATGACAAACTTAGTGTCGAATGCGCTTAAATTTACCGAAAATGGAGGGGTTACGGTACGTATTGGCCAAGAAGGCGGAGCGGATGACCATTGGCTTTTAATTAAGGTTACAGATTCAGGACCGGGGATAGCGCCGGAGGCTCTAACGAAAATTTTTGAGCCATTTGAACAGGGTGATCCCAACACAACGCGCAAATATGGCGGCACGGGACTTGGCCTTTCTATATGCCGTAATCTTACAAATTTAATGGGCGGCGACTTGAGTGTATCGTCTGAGCTGGGGTATGGGGCCGCTTTTGAGATACGTTTGCCGCTACGGGCGGTGCTGACCAGCGGGTCTGATCAACCATCAGCAGATACGAGTGAACTTCCCTCCTTAGAAGGAATAAATGTTCTTATCGTTGAAGATAATACGGTAAACCAAATGGTGGTCCAGCGTTTGCTAAAGGGACTTGGCGCTGACTATGACAGCGTTGAGAACGGAAAAGAAGCTATTGAACGCCTGACTGAGAACGTAAGTAGTTTCGATGTGGTGTTGATGGATAAGCATATGCCGGTGATGGACGGGGTTGAAGCGACGGGTCGCCTTCGGGCGATGGAAGGCGCCTTTGCCACACTCCCGATTATCGCATGTACGGCTGATGCGATGTCTGGTGAAGCGGAACAATTGTTGGCGGTTGGGTTTACCGGCTTTATCACAAAGCCAATTCGCCGCGAGATCTTAGCGAGAGAAATTTTTTCGGCGACGCTTGGGAAGAATTTTGGGCAACGCGCTGTAAAAGATGCTGCGCCATCATTTGTACAGCAGACATCGCAAAGCCAAAAATTGTCCGCCTAATCGATTTCACACTTACCATAAAGTTTTATCTGCACTTAAGGAAGTTGTCAGGATTGCGCATCACCATTGTGCTTTTCAGGTTAGTTGGACGCCAAAGCGATACATTAGTCTTTAAGCGCATTAATTAGACAGTGAGGGATTTATAAGGAATTGAGCAATCCGCAGGCTTGCTGTATAAGCTTACACCATGACCTTACTCATTATATTTCTTGCGCTGGCGATTGGCGTTTCCTTTTTTTGCTCGATTGCTGAGGCTGTCTTGCTTTCTGTTCGTCCATCCTATGTTACAGCGCTGGAACTGAACGGAAAAAACGGGGCGCAAACGCTTTCAAAGCTCCGCGAAAATCTCGATCGGCCGCTTGCTGCGATCCTGACCGCGAACACCATCGCCCACACGGTCGGTGCGGCGGGCGTGGGCGCTCAAACGGCGGTCGTCTTTGGCAGTGAATATTTGGGTGTTGCATCTGCAATTTTGACGCTTTTGGTTCTTGTGCTTTCCGAGATTATCCCCAAGACGCTGGGCGCGACCCACTGGCAAAGCTTGGCGCCCACTTTTGGCGTTCTTATTTTATGGTTGACCCGGGCGCTTTACCCAATTGTGTTCGTGTCTGAGCGGCTGACGCGTGTCTTATCTGGCGCGGGCGCGAAAAAAGGCGCCTTCAGCCGTGAAGAGATGCAGGCCATGGCTGATATTGGCTCGCGCGAGGGGACGTTGAATAATCGGGAACATAAAATCATCAACAATTTGATGAAGCTGACGCGTGTATCTGTACGCGATATTATGACGCCGCGCCCTGTCGTATTTTCTGTATCAGGACAATTAAAGGTGAAAGATTTCTTCATCGAGCATGCTGAAAAGCCATTTTCAAGAATTCCCCTTCAAGCCGATACGTCGGATGATATTTCTTTTTATGTCCTTAAAACCGATTTGCTTGTTGCTCAGGCAAAGGATGAATTTGACAAACGCCTTGATGAATTTAAGCGCCAGTTTTTAATCCTACCCGATGTCGTCACAGCCTCTGACGCCTTTGACCGGCTTGTTCAGGATAAAAGCCACATCGCCCTCGTGGTTGATGAATATGGCAGTATGCAGGGTGTCGTGACACTGGAGGATGTGTTTGAAACGTTGGTCGGCCTTGAAATTACCGATGAGCTTGACAAGGTCGAAGATATGCAAGTCCTTGCGCAAAAACGCTGGCGCGAACGCATGATCGCAATGGGCGTTGACCCTGATAGCGCGGAGTGGAACGTCTCCTCTTAGGGGCGGTGTTTAAAATATCCGCGTAAATCTAAGTTCGGACTGATGGCGCGAAAAATCATGGATATTGATGTTGGAAAAATTCCGCGTATATCCATAGGTAACAATCGGCGCCCATCCCCATAAGGACCATTTTCGGTTTGATAGTGATAACGCTGCGCCAACGCGTTCATCTTTTCTTGTGTTTGCAAATAACGGGTTCTCATCATCGAAGCGCTTTAACCCTGCGTTGGGGATAATCTCCAAAAGAACGCCGCCTGAAAACTCCTGCGCGTACGATAAACGTATTGCTAATACACTTAGTATTGGATTGTTTTGCTGGAGATTAAGCCAGGATCGGAAAATGAGCGTAAGCTTGTATGACGATGTGTCTCAACCCGGCCGCTAAGTCATAAAAAGACCGGCGGCTCCGCGTTTACTTTTACCCACCCGATTACCTCCCTCTTCTGCCTGATCGCGAACCGGCCTAGTTTTATGCCATGCGTGAGATTGTATTCGACTTAGAAACCACCGGGTTCCAGTTCGCTGAAGGGCACCGGATTGTAGAGATTGGCGCGGTGGAGATGATGCGCGGCGCTGTCACCGGCCGAAATTTCCACACTTACGTCAATCCACAGCGGGATGTGCCGGAAGGCGCGTTTAAAGTGCACGGGCTGTCGACCGAGTTTTTAAGCGATAAAGAAATCTTCACCCACCCGGATGTCGCCGAAGCATTTTTGGACTTTGTCGGGGATGCAACGCTTGTCGCCCATAATGGGATTGCGTTTGACTTGCCGTTTTTAAATGCGGAATTGAAATCAGCCGGGTTGCCCACCCTTGAGACCGAGAATATCATCGACACGTTGCATATCGCGCGGCGGAAGTTTCCAGGCTCGCCAGCAAATCTTGATGCGCTCTGCGCGCGTTTTGGCATCAACACCGATGAGCGTGAAAAAGACGGCCACGGCGCCCTTTTGGACTCTAAACTGTTGGCGGCGGTGTATATTGAACTAACCGGCGGCCTTCAGGCGGGGCTTGATTTTGCTGATAAGCAAGGGGGCGGACTGGGCCGCGGAAAGCGTGTGTATAATGCGCGCCAAAGGCCTGCGCCTCTTCCCAGCCTGATGACGGATGAAGAAGCAAGCGCCCATGCGGCCTTTGTGGAAGAGCTCGGCCCAGAAAGCGTCTGGGCTCAAAGATCTGAAGCGGCGGAGAGCTAAAGTTAAGCGCTGGCCGCGCCGCCTGCGTTTTGCTCTTGTGCTTTTCGCTGGTGATAAACGCTCAAGAAATCAATTGGGTCCAACATGACAGGCGGGAAGTTGCCTGACATTGTCGTGTCCGCAATGATTTGGCGAATAAACGGGAACAACAACCGCGGACACTCCACTAACATAAGCGGCTCCATCTGGTCATTGGGGACGTTTTTGATTTCAAAAACCCCCGCATATGTTGTTTCGGCCACGAAAGAAACTTGTTCTTTGCGGGTCGCACGGGCGGAAATGGAAAGCTCCACTTCAAACTGGTCATTACCAAGGCCGCGGCCCGATACGTCCACATTCACTTCAATTGCTGGCGGCTCAGTTGAATCAACAAAGCTTTGCGGCGCGCGAGGATTTTCAAAGGAATGATCCTTTAGGTATTGCGCCAGAATGCGGAGGCTTGGCTGAGATGCTTGTGGGTTTGGGGCGGCGTTATCGTCCCCGCTTAGTGGTGTATCTGACATGGATTGGTTTCCACCTTGGGCAAGAGTCAATTGATCTTTTAAGTGGTGCGACTTACACGGGCGGGGGCATTCCTGCAACCCAGCAAACTGATTTCGTTCATGGTTTAGCCGGTAAAGCTAAAAAGAATGCGCCGCGCCTTGTGAACTTGATCAATGGGCGCGCGGCATAAAATCAGCCGTAAAAGGGTGCTTTTGCTGTGTTTCCTTATTATATACCAGTTTGCCACTAAACTCAGTCTCGATTAAACTAACAACTAGGCATTATGGATCCTGTTTTACTTATTTTTATCGGCCTTGCCGGTTTTGTGATTGTGCGGTTGATCTCTGTACTCGGTCAGCGCACCGGTCATGAACAACGCACGGATATAGAAGGCTTACAGCGAGCGGCGAACGGCGATCGTTCGAGCGAAGAAACGCTGGAGCCTGCGGCGGAAATGGCTGAAAAAGCGCCAGCGCCCGTCAGTGAAGCGGCCAAACCGCTTGCGGCGGCGGACCCATCTTTTGACGAGGCTGACTATCTAGAAGGCGCGCGCTACGCCTATGAGATGATTGTGGAAGCCTTTGCCGCCGGTGAGCTGAAAAGCATTCGCGCTTATTTGGATAAGGCTGTGTATGACGTCTTTACGCAAGTTGTGGGACAACGGGGCGGCAATAGCGTTGATCTGAAGTTTGTCGGCATTGAAAATGCTGAGATTGCCGAGAGCTATACGAAAGACGATATGCTCTATGCGGTGACGGAGTTTTCCTCAAACCAGATCCGCGCAACGCGGTCAGAGGATGGAACCGTGATCGATGGGGACCCGAACCGCATTGATCTCGTCAAAGACCGTTGGACCTTTGCAAAACCGATCAATAGCCGCGACCCCAATTGGGTGTTGACCGCAACCGGCGGCGCGTAGGAAGTCTGTAGCTGGTTCCTGGCGGAGGGGTACATGACGGACCGGCGTTTTTTAAGCGTTGCAATAATTTTTGCGGCCATTGTTGTTTTGTGCGTTTGGAGCGCATTGACCACCCACTCAACACAGATTGATGATGTTGACGCCGCTTATGGCCCGCCCCAGTTCGCCTTTGAAAAGACTGTATTCACGGCCCTTAAGGGGTGGGATGATGATGATCATGCGGCCGCTTTGCCGGTTTTTTTACGTTCATGCGATCGGTTGACAGCGCGCCCAATGACGGCGTCGGCCAATAGTATCGAGGCGCTTGGTGATGCGGCGCAAACCCCCAGTTTTTCTGGTCGCATCCAAGATTGGGCGCCCGCATGTGAGGGGGCTGCGGCCCTTGTTAATGAATTTAGTGACCAACAGGACGGGTATAAAAAAGCGGTAAAAGACTTCTTTGAAACCGCGTTTGTTCCCTACAGCATAAAGGCGTTACGCGCGCCTTTACCAGATGGTCCAGCGCAAAGGATGCCGCCGCTTGCCGCGCCAATGGGGCGTTACACCGGATATTTTGAAACAGTCTATAAAGGGGCCAGACAAAAAACGGCCCCTTATACGGCGCCCGTTTATGCGCGTCCTGATGATCTTGTGATGGTTGATTTAGGACGTTTTCGCGAAGATCTAGCGGGGCGCAGGATCGCAGGGTCGGTTAAAAACGGCCGCCTTGTCCCCTACCCTGATCACGCTGCGATTAATGCTGGCGCCCTTGAAGACGGGCGCGGTGAAATTTTAGCGTGGATGGAACCGACCGATTTGCTCTTTATGCAGATCCAAGGGTCTGGACGTCTTGAATTTGACGACAGCGCCCCCCTTCGGCTTGGTTATGCTGGCCAAAATGGTCATCCTTACACGGCGGTTGGGCGCGTGTTGATCGATATGGGTGCGGCCCCGCGCAAGGGAATGAGCATGCAGGTTATTCGTGATTGGCTCGCTGGCGCTGATCCGGCTGATGCGCGGGGTGTGCGCGAGGCGAATGCGTCTTATGTTTTCTTCCGCGAGCTAACGGATCTAAAAGATCCAGCGCTTGGCCCTTTTGGCGCGGGCGGCGTGCAGTTAACGCCAGGGCGTTCCTTGGCCATTGACCGCCGTTTCCATGCTTTGGGCGCGCCGATATGGGTTTCGATCGCCGCAGACGATCAAGAAGAAGGCCGCGCCCTTGATTGGCGACGCTTGATGATCGCACAAGATACTGGCGGCGCTATCCGCGGGCCCGTGCGCGGTGATATTTATACTGGTACGGGGCAAAAGGCTGGGGCGCTTGCTGGCGGGCTTAATGCAATGGGGACACTGACGGTATTGCTTCCCCGTGCGGCGGCTGATCGTCTTGAAAAATCGCTCAGTCACGATCCTGGCGGCCAACAGTGAAGCGTTCAAAGAACCGCCGCGGACTTTCAACTGAAGATGCGACCCTCTGGCGGGGCGTTACAAAAACAGTCCGGCCTATTCACAATGCCGCGGCGTCCAATGCGTTACCCGGCGCCTCGCCCAGTGCAGCAGGCGCTTCAACAATGGAAAAGCTATTAAAAAGCGCGGGATCAAAAAAAGGTCCGACCAGCGGAACAACCAAAAAATATGCCCAGCAAAAAAGGGCGCCGGCGCGTTCATTTGCGGCGCATGGAAACACAACCGTCGCTAAACAATCACCGGTTGGCGCTGGTGATCCGCGTCTTGATCGCCGCGCGGCGCGCCGACGCGTGCCAATTGAACGGACCTTAGACTTGCATGGATTAACGCAAGCCGCCGCCCAGAGCCGCCTTTCTACTTTTATAAAGGACGCCTATGCCTCTGGCTTGCGATGTGTACTGGTCGTTACCGGCAAGGGCGGGCTGGTGCATGCATCTCATATTTACGATGCGCCGACAGATGATGACCCATTTTGGGGGGGCAAGTCCAAAGGTGTCTTACGCCGTAATTTTCCTGATTGGGTCAGCGCGCCTGGCTTGCGCCCGTTGATCGCGCGGGTCGCGCCAGCCCACCAAAAAGACGGCGGTGCGGGCGCGTGGTATGTCTTTTTAAAGCGGAATGACCACTAGAATGTCGCAAATCGGGCGATATGCTCAGCCAAGCTAAGGGTTTATTGAACCCTTAACCATGATCTGAACGGGCAATGTAAGGCGAAAAGTTCCTTCAGTGTGATAAGCACACTAAAGGCTTACATCATTGTGCGCCAGATATATAAAGCGGCGCCGACAAGAGCGACCAACATTAGATAGAACAAGACGCGCGATAGGCGAATAAACATCGTCTCGCCAAAGTCTTTCGCCCAAGCAACGAAAGCTTCGTTCCACCAGCGGCGTGGTTTGTGACGCGGCAATTGCGCTTTGTCATATGGCATTACGGCCATGATGGACACGCCGCGGTTTTTCCAGCGTTGGAAGGCTTTTTTCATCGCGCCGTTTACGACAGAGCCGCGCAAACGCCGGGAAAACATTGTGGCCGGATTATATTCAAAATCATCCGCCGTAAATTCAACATCCAAGATGACGGGGGCTGGTGTTGACCCTTCACTGTCTTCATCCATGCGAACAACTGTATGGCGTACGCCATAGTTGCGCAGGAAGTTTTCAACATCCCCGATCGAGGCGGCGCTGCCGTCGCGGCGGAAGCGCATAAGAACGCGCACGCCGCCCTCTTCTTCCAGGCCGGACATTGAATGCGCAACAGCACGGGCGCGGCGGACCCAATAGCGAGTCTTAGCGTCAGTGGTGCGGTACGCGTCGTCGAACAGCGTATGGTCGACATTGGATTGGACGACCATAAAGCGCGTTTTACCGGGCTCGCTGTCTTCCATATCCGGGTCGATAATGATGTACTCGCTAGAGCGGTCCGCAACTTCAAACGGCAAGATAACGCCATAAAGGCCCTTGGTTTGTGCTGCGCCGTTCATCGCGCTCACATAATGGGCGTCGCCGGTTGATGGATTGAAGTATGTGTTGACCATGCGGTCTGGGTTCAGCGTGCTGCGTGACATTCGGGCGAATTCACGGTGCGGTTCAACCGTATCGCGCATCTCTCTAAATTCGACGCCAGCGCCGCGAAGCCCGTCTAGCTTTGACTTACACCGCAGGGTTGCATCGGTATCGCCATAAACCATTTCCAAGCGATCGCGCAGGATCATTTGAGTGCTTTGGTTGATAACGAGACCGCTGCGGTTCATCTCGCCGCCATGCTCGCTATCATAATTGAAGATGTCTTCGCGATTGCTGTTTGACCCCCACTTGGTGCGGCCATTCGCTAAAAGCGCGGAAAGACTTGAATTTGGATGCGCCGATTGCGCGATTTCCAACACTTGGCTTTCGTGAACAGCCAGACACAGCTGATCATTTGCTTCGACTTGATCAACGCCCCGCAGCTGCGAAAGGTTCGCCATGGCGCGCATTGTTTCAAAGTCATAGCCAGAATAAGGGCTATAGAACGGCACCACAGCATAATCGGCGCTGCCAGCTTTAACCGCCATAAGCGCTTGTTCTTTGGTGCGCAGCGGCTGACGCTGGGTGTCGCTAAAGCAGAATTTATCAGCCGAACTGGCGTGAACGCTTAATTCCCGCTCCGTTCGCATTCTTGCAACAGCACTGGCCCCGCCATCAGCGATGCCTTCGCGTTTTGCGCGTCCAACTAAATTGCCAACCGCCTGATAGCCAAAACCATACTCTTCGCCTGTAAAGGCGATTCGCGGTTTCTTGCGATTATCGGCTTTGTTCTTACCGGTAAAAATAGATCCGTCCGCCATGTTTGCGGCCCCACTCAAAAGTTCCCCTTAACCTTAAGGGATAGGTTAACCCGCAAAGCGACAAAAACAAAGCCTGAATGAAGGTTCTTTGTGGCGCAGCGGCAACGTTTCTTACGAATTACAGGATATATTTGGACAGATCTGTGTTCTTGGTCACATCAGCCAAGCATTCATTTACATAAGCCGCGTCAATTTGCACCGTTTCGCCGCTGCGATCGGAGGCGCTGAAGGAAATTTCATCCAGCACTTTTTCAATAATTGTGGCGAGGCGGCGTGCGCCGATATTCTCAACATTGGCGTTCACTTCAGCAGCGGCGTCCGCCAGGGCGTCAATTCCATCTTCGGTAAAGTCTAGGGTTACGCCCTCTGTCGCCATCAGGGCGGCATATTGCTTTAAAAGGCTTGATTCCGGCTCAATTAAGATGCGCTTGAAGTCATCGCGTGTCAGTGCGTCCAGTTCTACGCGAATTGGCAAGCGACCCTGCAATTCAGGCAGCAAATCAGCCGGCTTTGAAAGATGAAAGGCGCCGGAGGCGACAAACAAGATATGGTCGGTTTTTACGGGGCCATATTTGGTGGAAACCGTTGCGCCTTCTATTAAAGGCAAAAGATCACGTTGGACGCCCTCGCGGGAAACGTCCGCCCCTGAGCGTTCGGCGCCGCGGGCGACTTTGTCGATTTCATCAATAAAAACAATGCCGTCATTCTCCGTAAGCGCCACCGCGTCACGGTTCACCGCTTCCTCGTCGAGAAGCTTGTCGCTTTCCTCGGCCATTAATGGCTCATAGGCGTCCTTGACTTTAATTTTGCGGCGTTTTCCCGGTCCCGCGAAACCTTTGCCCAAAATATCCGATAGGTTGATCATGCCAACCTGTGCGCCGGGCATGCCTGGAATTTCAAAGCTTGGGGCGGCCCCCCCAGTTTCACGGAGTTCGATCTCAATCTCGCGCTCATCAAGTTCGCCGCTACGTAGTTTTTCGCGGAAGCTTTCTTTTGTTTTTTCCCCTGCTTCACCGACAAGCGCTTCAAGAACGCGCTCCTCCGCGGCTGTTTCGGCGCGGGTTTTGACATCCTCGCGCATTTTATCCCGCACCAACCCAACAGCGATTTCCATAAGGTCGCGAACGATGGAATCGACATCACGGCCGACATAGCCAACTTCAGTAAACTTGGTGGCTTCAACTTTTAAGAATGGCGCAGCGGCGAGTTTTGCAAGTCGGCGGGAGATTTCCGTTTTGCCGACCCCTGTCGGCCCGATCATCAAAATGTTTTTCGGGGTGATCTCTTCGCGCATTGCTCCTTCAACCTGACGGCGGCGCCACCGGTTGCGCAGTGCAATAGCGACAGCGCGCTTAGCGGCTTTCTGGCCGATGATAAAGCGATCAAGCTCGGAAACGATTTCGCGCGGCGAAAAATCAGACATTCAATCATACCTTCTCATTCTTGAGCTTTGGGTGGGCATCTATAAAGCCGCAAACTGGTTGGTCGCCATATCGAATGCCTATTTACTGGGGCGATTGGCTGGCGACATACTTGAAGTGGAAGCGGGCTGTATTTGGTTCAAGCTCTAAAGCAGGTACATGTATAGTGCGCAGGGCGTAGGTAAAACCCCTTTTGCATGTGAATTTGTCTTTACCGAAAACCGATTTTGAAAGGTTTTTTTACGATGGCCCGTCACCAGCGATTGTCTATTTCACCCCTCAACGGTTCTAAGGGGCGGTTTGCCTTGATCGGCGTTGGCGCAACGCTGTTACTTGCCTTTGCCGTTGTATTTTTTCGTGTCTTACTATTGCCGTCCCCAGCCGACCCAAATGCAATGGGGCCAGCCATTGACAATAAGGTTGCACGGCAGGCCGCCGTCAATCTGTCCCAGGCAATCCGCTACCAGACTATTTCTTGGGGCCGCGAACATCCGCAAAAAGCGGCCGCTTCTAAAGCTGAGATGATTGCGTTTCATGACTTTCTGGAAGAGACCTATCCGGCCTTCCACCGAATGGTCCAACGCCGCGTCATTGGCGAACAGTCACTTATCTATGTTTGGAGAGTTGATGCACCCGCCGGATTGGGTGATGCAAGCAACACCCGCCCTGTCGCCCTCGCCGCCCATATGGATGTCGTCCCGATAAATCCCGGCACGGCGGATCAATGGATCCAGCCGCCATTTGAAGGCATTATCGCAGACGGCGCCATATGGGGGCGCGGCGCCCTTGATGATAAGGGCTCGCTTATTGCGATATTGGAGGCTGCTGAAGGCCTTATTGAGGCTGGGTTTCAGCCACGGAGAGATATTTATTTTCTATTTGGCCATGATGAAGAAGTTTTAGGGGCTGAGGGCGCTGGTGAAATTACCAAGCTCTTAAAGCAAGAGGGGGTTCAGTTTGAATGGATCCTTGATGAAGGTTCCGCCACGGTAAAGGATGTCTTGCCCGGTGTGGACGGCCGGGTTGCACTGATTTCAATCGCGGAAAAAGGCAGTTTAAATCTTGAGCTGACAGTGAACCATGAAGGCGGTCATTCCTCCGCGCCGGGAAAGGAAACGGCGGTCAGTATTTTGGCGGCGGCCATTGCTAGGGTGTCGCAAAACCCTCCCGTGCAAAAGATTGATGGCGCATTGGGCGAGCTTTTAACAACCCTCGCCCCTGAGACGCCCCTCGCCCAACGGATCGCCCTTGCTAATTTATGGCTTACCGGCGGGCTCTTAAAAGAGCCCCTTTCCAAATCGCCAGCGATTGCCGCAATGATGGGCACGACCACCGCGCCAACAATTTTTCGGGCAGGCTCGAAAGTAAATGTTCTACCACAAGAAGCGCGCGCCGTTATTAATTTCCGCCTCCATCCAAGAGATAACGCAGCGGATATTAAAGCGCGCATCCTTCGCATGATTGATGACCCGCGGGTAAAGGTGCGCTCCTTTGATGTGCGCGAGCCCAGTTCTGTATCAACGGTTGATGGCGAGGGTTTTAAGTTAATTGATAGCGCCCTGCGCAACGTTCATGGGGAGATTATCGTTGCGCCCTCGATGACAATCGCGGGCACAGATCTCTTTCACTACAGCAAAATTGCAGATGACGCGTATCGATATGTGCCGTTTGTGATGACGCCGCGCGATATTGCACGCATTCATGGTGATAACGAGAAGATCTCGATCGAAAACCTAGCGCGCGGCGTGATGTTTTATGAGGCCTTGCTGGGCGGTTTGTAAGCGTAAATTGTGGAATTATTCGCCAAGGGTTTCCAGCGTCAATGAATGGTTGGTGTAAACGCAAATGTCGCCCGCGATCCCCATCGCTTTGCGCACAATGTCTGGCGCGCTAAGGTCTGTCTCAGCAACGAGCGCGAGCGCCGCCGCCCGTGCGTAATCGCCGCCTGAGCCGATAGCGGCGACGTCATTGGTGGGTTCAAGAACATCGCCAAGACCAGTAACCGTTAGGGTCACATCTTTATCGGCGACGATTAACATCGCCTCTAATCGCCGTAAGTAACGGTCTGTGCGCCAATCTTTGGCAAGCTCGACACAGGCGCGTGTTAGTTGGCCGCGATATTGTTCCAGTTTGCTTTCCAGTCGCTCAAGCAAGGTAAAAGCATCTGCGGTGCCGCCAGCAAAACCTGCAATAACAGAGCCGTCGCCAATAGGGCGTACTTTGCGGGCGTCGCCTTTTACAACTGTCTTATCAAGGCTCACCTGCCCGTCCCCGCCAATAGCAACCATATTCCCCCGCCGCACCGCTAAGATTGTCGTTCCATGCATTTGCGGTGTTGCAGAAGCGTTTGTCGTCATGATGTTTTAAGCCTTTATTATTTTAGATAGTCGCCAGCGTTTATATACGAGGCCGTGCCAAGAGAACGCCAGTATTAAATTCACGGGCGCGCAAATAATGCCCCTTTGGGGCCATATTTGTGGACATTCGGTTTCTTATGGCCCCTTTTTCTTATGCACCGATTATTTCTCATGCGTTGATTATTTTAATTCACTATGTGGTTTACGCCTGAAAAATTCCCTTTATTTATGCGCATGCATAGGTGTGTTTTATCTATTCGTGTGCGTCCTTCTTGAGATATCTCATTTAACAGTTAGGAAACTGAACCATGAAAAAACTTCTTCTTGCTGGCGTTTTCGCCATTTCTTCTGTTGCGCCTGCTTTCGCGGGCGATCTGCTTGCTGCGTGTGAGGCATATGCTGCTGAAAGCGGCGAGGATGCTTCGGCTTGTGCTTGCATTGTTGATCAAGCTTCTGGCAATGATGCTGTGACGGCTGAACTGCTTGCTGTTTCATCTGAGGCAGACCTTGAAACGCTAAGCGAAGAGGCGACGGCTGTTCTCGCTGCTTGCGAAAGCTAAGCGCTAAAGCCTTTATTTTATGGCGGCGTCCTGCGCGATGGGGCGCCGTTTTATTTTCTGGCCGCCGATGAGGTACTCGGCGCGCTACCCTCAATTCTAGATTTAATGAAATTATCGTAACGCTGACAGTGTCTTCCCAAATTTGGGGGGGCTTTCGCTTTTTTTCTGCAGCTCGTTAGATTGACGGGGGCAAAATTTTTGCGTCTTCTATTGCCGGTTGCGTAAATCAAGTGCCCTCGGGCGGTCCAAGTTGGATAATCCAATCACAAGGAATTTCTTGACGATGAAAGCGAAATACAGCCCGTTCAAGCGAGCTGTCTGTGAGCGTATTATCTAATTTTTCAAAAAATTTTTCTTAGATTTAGGGAGACTATTGTGAAAAAACTTCTTCTTGCTGGCGTATTCGCCGTTTCTTCAGTTGCGCCTGCGTTCGCTGGCGATGTTCAAGCTCATTGTGAAGCTTACCAGGCAGAGCATGGCGGTGAAGCAAGTTGTTCCTGCCTTGCAGAACAAGTGGCTGGAGATGATGCTTTAACGGCTGAAATCCTTGCAATTTCCACGCCTTCAGATGTCGAAGCGGCAAGCGACGCTGTAAAAGCAGCCGCCGAGGCTTGTGCAGCTTAAGCTGAAAACCAGATATATTTTGAGTGCGGCGCCTTGTTTGTAAGGCGCCGTTTTCTTTTTTGCTGAGCAGCCTATAACCCCAAGCCATGGATGATTTAATAACGATAGTTGACTATGGCTCTGGCAATTTGCGCTCTGTTCAAAAAGCGTTAGAGCGCGCGTCGGCGGAGCAAGACTTTTCCTGCAAAGTGTTGGTGACCGCCGACCGGGCTGAGGTCGCGCGAGCAGACCGGGTGGTTCTTCCCGGCGTTGGCGCCTTTGCCGCTTGCCGCCAAGGCCTGCTGGACTTGGATAAAATGATCGAGACTTTGCAAGAAGTTGTTTTTGAAAAAAAACGTCCATTTCTGGGCATTTGTGTCGGGATGCAACTTCTCGCCAGCCGCGGTCATGAATTTGGCGAAGCGCCTGGTTTGGACTGGATTGGGGGGGATATTCGTCGTTTTGACCTACCCCATCAGTTTCGTGTGCCGCATATCGGCTGGAACGAAGTGAGCGCGGTGAACGATCACCCTGTGTTCCAATCGGTTAAAGGCGGCGCTTATTACTTCGTGCACTCTTTTCATTTTGATCCCGAAAATAAATCCGACGTAGCTGCGGTTTGCGACTATGGCGGCCCCTTTGTGGCTGCTGTGGCCCGTGACAATATGGTTGGCGTGCAATTCCACCCGGAAAAAAGCCAAGACGCCGGCATTGCTTTCCTAAAAGATTTTCTCAACTGGCGGCCTGAATGACAGCTTTACCTCCCCTCACCCTTTATCCAGCCATTGACTTAAAAGGCGGCAAATGTGTGCGTTTGCTCCATGGGGAAATGGACCAAGCCACAACATATAATGATGATCCCGCCAATCAGGCGCGTTTGTTTACTGAGGTTGGGTTTTCCAAACTTCATATTGTTGACCTTGATGGCGCATTTTCGGGCCAGGCAGAAAACGCCGATGCGGTTTCCGCGATATTGGCGGCAAGCGGCGCCACGTGCCAGCTTGGGGGCGGTATTCGCAAAATGGCTGATGTCGAATTTTGGCTTTCTCGTGGACTTTCACGCGTAATTTTAGGCACGGCGGCGGTGCGTGATCCGGCTTTTGTGAAGGAAGCCGCCGCCGCCTTCCCCGGTTCCATTGCTGTGGGTGTCGACGCCAAGAATGGTGAAGCAATGACAGACGGCTGGGCGAAAAGCGGTGGAACCAGCGCCATAGATATCGGGAAAATGTATGAAGATCAGGGAGTTGCCTGTCTCATCTATACCGATATTGGCCGCGACGGCGCCTTGACCGGCGTGAACTTAGAAGCGACGATCGCACTAGCACAAGCGGTGGCGATCCCTGTTGTGGCGTCGGGCGGTGTTGCATCTGTTGATGATGTGCGCGCTTTAGCTGCGGCGCGTCCGTTAATTGAAGGCGTGATCATTGGACGTGCGCTCTATGACGGGCGTATAGATCCGAAAGAGGCGATTTCGGCATCGCAACGACCCTGATCGCGTAAGGCGTTGAGTATACTGACACTGCCTGTAATGGCGGACCGACTATAAATTGGGGTGTTGTAGAAGCGGGTAAAGGCGGGGGGCATGTCTTCAGGACGGCCAAAGCTTGAAATTATCTTGACGGGCCAACCAAGCGCTGTGCAAGCGTTGGCTGGCGCTTTTACAATGCGCTCCTGGCAAGTCGACCGTATTGCGTCCATTCCATTGTCCGAAATATTCTATGATACGATAAACCATGATGTCACTTCTTCAGGGCTTATTTTGTCATCGAAACAGATAGGTGACGAGTGCTCTCAGGTTGTGCGCTTTAACCGCCGTCTTAGCTCTGATGATATTGTGACGCCTTTACCCGCCGGGGTTTTGCCTGCTGCGCCAACGGGTGATGCGGCTTGTGACGGGCTTTTTTCATTATTTGATGAAGAGCTGGCGCCTTTTGTTCGATTTAATGAGCTTTGCGACTTCCGCAGGCTTTCAAAGTCCGCTTCCTTTATAGAGGCGCGTATCATCGATATCCGTGCAACAGCTTTGCGCGGCGCCAGGGCGGGTGCAGTAAAAAAGTTGGCTGAGATCAGGCTCTCATTACTGTATGGCGAGGAGGCGAGGCTTTTTGAAGTTGCGCGCTTATTAACCGAAGAAGGGGCGGGGACAGTGCGCATTGGCCTTGGCGCAGGGGTGGACCCGGCACGGATCTTTACGCCGCAACGCCCGCCCGCCGCTGCCAACCGAATTGAAATTAATCCGGATGCAGATGCAGCAAGCGTTTTGGGCGCGGGGCTTCGGTTTTGTGCAAAGCGAATGGCTTTGCTTATTCCCATCGTCGCTGATCAGCACAGCCCGGAAGCAGGGCGACAAATGCGGGTTGTTTTACGCCGCTTTCGATCGATGGAACAATTATTTCGCGGGTCATTAAATGATGGTGGGCGGTTACGCGCTTTAAGCGCCCAAGCGCGGGAGTTTGCGCATGTTATTGGCGAGGCGCGTGATTGGGATGTCTTTGTTTCACAAACCCTTGCGAATGCAGCTGATAATGAAAGCCCGCAAGGTGATTTCCTTAGTATCAAATCCGTTGCGCAGCGACTGCGCCGGGCCGCTTGGGCGCGTGCAAGTAAAATTATAGGAAGTGAAAAGTTCACTTTATTCGTACTCGATCTGATGCAACAAGCTGAGACTGCGCCATGGCGAGATAATGCCCGCAAAAGATTATTCGCGCCAGCGCGGGTGTTTGCTGAACGCGCACTTGATGCGCGCCTGCAGGCGGCGTCAAAAGTGGCTGTTGATTTGGTCGATAAGCCGCCCTCAGCGGGTCATGAACTGCGTCTTGCCTTGAAGAAATTGCGCTATAACGCACAGCTTTTTCGAAATGTTTATCCGCGTGAGGCGCGAAAGCCCTATATGCAAGCAATGTCTGAACTACAAGATGCGTTTGGCGTCCTTAACGATGCGGTGGTGGCGCAAAGCCTGGCTGATCGCGCAGCGCTAGGGCAGGGGGCTGACGCCGCCCGCGCGGCTGGATTTATCAGCGGCTATCACGCTGCGCAAGCTGAGGCGGCGTCCCTTACGATCGCGCAAAAGTGGGATGATTTTGCCGCCTTGGAACCATTTTGGCGTTGAGCGCAGGCTGATTTGGTTAAATAGCTAGACCTAGTATAAAGAGTTTTTTTCTGTCATATCACCGGCTTGTTTTGGCCATCTTGGCCAGATGAAAGTTGCCCCAGGAATAACGCATTGCTGAAGATCCGTATTATCCCATGCCTAGATGTAAAAGACGGCCGAGTTGTAAAGGGCGTCAATTTTGTAAACCTGCGTGATGCTGGCGACCCAGTGGCCGCTGCGATCGCATATGATAAGGCGGGTGCGGACGAACTTTGTTTTTTGGATATTTCCGCCAGCCATGAAGGGCGGGGGGTGTTGCTGGACAAAGTCGCGGAAGTCGCTGAACGATGCTTTATGCCAGTCACCGTTGGCGGGGGCGTGCGGTCTGTCGATGATTTTAGAAGACTTTTAGAAGTCGGCGCCGATAAGGTTGCGATCAATACTGCGGCGGTGAAGGACCCGGAATTAATCGGCGCGGCCGCCCATCAGTTCGGCGCTCAATGCGTGGTGGTGGCGATCGATGCGCGCCAAGTGGGCGACGGCAAGTGGGAGATCTTTACCCACGGCGGGCGTAACCCGACAGGCATCGATGCTGTGGCCTTTGCGAAAGACGCTGCAGCGCGCGGCGCTGGGGAGATCCTTTTAACCTCAATGGATGGGGATGGCGTTAAAACGGGCTATGATCTTGGACTGACCAGGGCTGTCAGTGACGCGGCGCCAATCCCAATTATCGCGTCCGGCGGCGCGGGCGCTCTGGAGCATCTGGTGGAAGGGGTGACGAAAGGCGGGGCGAGCGCGGTTCTTGCGGCCTCAATCTTTCATTTTGGCGAATTTACGATCAACGAAGCAAAGCAAGCGCTGGCCGATGCTGGCCTTCCAGTGCGATTTTAGGCGGAGGACGGATAATGTCTGATGACAACAGCCTTGGCGCGGTCATGGCGCGGCTTTATGAAACGATTGAAGCTCGTAAAGGGGCGGACCCACAGACCTCTTACACCGCGAAATTACTAAGCGCGGGGCCTGCACGTTGCGCGAAGAAGTTCGGTGAAGAAGCGGTGGAGGCTGCGCTTGCCGGTGCGCTTAATGACAAACAGGAACTAACGGCGGAGGCCGCCGATACACTCTATCATTTGCTTGTCTTGCTTGCCTCGGTTAATGTCGCCCCTGATGATGTTGCGAAGGTTCTTGCAGGCCGCGAGGGGGTGTCCGGTCACGCTGAAAAAGCGGCACGCGGATAATTTTACCCTTTAGTGGGATTTTAAAAATTGAATAAAGCGTGTTTTCGCGTCATTGGTCGCGGCCTCATCGAAGAGATGATTGTATTCTTCCGTAAGCCCCGGATCTTCAAACGAGTGGTCTAACCCAGCATATGTTTTCGTTTTAATCTCGACGCCTTGCTTGCGGAGTTTTGCGAAAACCTTGGCGCATTCGCTGTTGTTGACGAAGGTGTCTTCGCTTGCAAAAAAGGTCAAAACCGGGGGCGTTCCTGTCCACATTTTTGTTTGCGAGTGAGCGGCGACGCCGCAATAAGGGTAAAACATCACGATCGAAGAAAAGCTGGGGACGTCTATCGCCTCGCCTTTTAAGAGCTGTGCTGGACGATGTTTTTTCATGTCCATAGTCATCAAATCCATAATGCTCCACCCGCCATGGGACCAGCCAGCAAGGGCAATGCGCTTGGTGTCGATGTCTTTGCGTTTGACGAGTTCGGCGTAAATGGCGAGCGTATCGCCAGCGCGCTCCTGGCCTAATAGCGCCTTGCCATTACACACAAGTTTAAGACCATCTTCACGGCTGATGCCGCGTGCGCCATGGCTGTCCACAACGACAGCTAAATAACCGGCTTCATTCGCTGCTGCGGCCCAAAGCTCTTCATGGGCCTGACTAAACCCAGCGCAGCCTGGCATTAAAATCAGCGCGGGCATGGGTTCGTCAGTATTACCCGGCGAATAGAATGTAACGTGATCTCTTAACAAATCCTGATGCGTCGCAAGCGTCGTATTAGGGACTGTACTTGCAAAGTACGTCAGTAAAATGGGTGCACGATTAAAATAGCCAATGGCGGCTATCAAAAGAACGACGGCGGCGATCCAAATTAAGTGATGCATTTTCATATGCATCACTTTAATGGGCGATGACGCTTTCTTCAATGCAGTTAAGCAAAGATCGACGACATGTGAGTGGGGCAGGTAGTGTGCTTTCTATTAAAGAAGGCCAGCACTAGCAGCGAGTGATTTAAGCTCTTCTTCTGGGCGTGCGCCGAAATGGCTGATGACTTCGCTTGCCGCTAAAGACCCAAGACCACCCGCTTTTTCTAAAGAATATCCCTTGGATAGACCAAATAATAGCCCGGCCGCATAGGCGTCGCCTGCCCCGGTCGTATCGACGAGCGCTGTTGGCGGCACTGCGGGGACCATTACGGCTTCTCCGTCGCGGGGAATAAGAATTGAGCCTTTTTCTGACATCGTAACAGCCGTTAAAGGGGCCATCACGCGCGCTTGCTCAGCAATTGCGTCAATCTCAGCGCTGTCAAACAACATTGTTGCTTCATCGTGGTTAGCGATGAGTATGTCGATATTGTCAGGAATGAATTGTTCAAGCGCAGTGCGTTGGCGATCAACCAACCCGGAATCCGAAAGCGTAATCGCGGTTTTCCGATTTGCTGACTGCGCCGCGGCGCATGCTTTTACGAATGCTTCTCGCGCTGCTGGCATTTCAAAAAGATAACCTTCAAAAAAGGTAATCGCAGCGCTTTGAATAAACGCATCATCGACATCTTGAATGTTTAACGAATTTGCAGCGCCAAGATAGGTGGACATGGAGCGCTGGGCGTCTGGTGTGACATTGACCAGACAGCGGGCCGTTGAAGGACCGTCTTTTAAAGGGGCCGTATCAAAAGCGACCCCTGTCGCTTGCAGGTCATGACGGAAAATTTCCCCAAGCGTGTCGTCTGCGACCTTTCCGATAAACCCGCCCTTACCGCCAAAGGAAGCGACACAAGCAATGGAGTTTGCCGCAGATCCGCCAGACTTTTCACTTGCTGGCGCCATTGCGCCATAAATATTCGCGGCTTGATCTTCATCGATCAAAGTCATGCCGCCCTTGGCGATATTGTGGTCTTTTAAAAAAGCGTCATCTGATTTCGCTAGAACATCCACAATTGCATTGCCAATGCCGATTACATCCAGGGCCGCGTCGCTCATAATAGAAGCCTTTCTTTTATTGGCGGCCCGCTTTATCGAACCATAAATCATTTCTAAACAGCCGGGCTTATAGGATTGCCTTGCAAAAGGCGCAACCTGGCTTTACGCCGCGTTTACAACGTTTGAGAGTAATTGAGGGTGAGAATGCCGCAAAAATTTGTTTCATCTTTTACAACAAAAATCTTCTTGGGAGCATCACTCTTGATTGGCTTGGCGGCTTGCGCCAGCACGCCGTCTGAAACACCTGCCACCTCTGCTCGCTTTTCGGCGCCGTCCTTAACGAGAGCTGATATTCTTGGCAAAGATGCAAAGGCTTTGGATGGATTGCTTGGCGCCGCGGCGCTCAGCCGCAAAGAAGGCGCAGGCGAGTTTCGTCGCTACGCACTAAAGGAGTGCAGCCTTATCGTGGTGCTTTACCCGGATGAGGAAGGGCGCGCGAAAGTCACCCATATTGATGCGTCGGCTGATGCGTCAGGTGAAGATAAGCCATCGTTAGACGCTTGCCTTGCCGCAGGCGGTTGACGCTAGTCCTCCTTGGGAAGACGGCTTTGCCTGTACCATTCTGCGCCGGATGCGATGATGGCGACCAGTCCAAGGGCGGCGGTCAGGTAAAAGACGTATGCAAATCCTTCGATTTCAATAAGCTCGCCAAGGGCGCCGCGGCCGAGTGATCCGATCAACATCGTCAAAGACGCTAAAAGCGCGTATTGAACGGCGGCGTATTTCGGGTTCACGATCGAAGAAAGATAGACAACGATCGCTGCGCTTGCAAAACCGACGGCGAGGTTTTCCGCAGCGATAACAACCATCAGCCTGGAAAGCTTTTCATCAATTGTCGCATCAAGGGTGAGGAAATCCGCCAAAGGCTGCAAGATCCCAAAGACGCCGTAAAGATGGGTAATCTTCATGAATTGATGGGTGGCTGCGCCGCCAAGGGCGAGGTCAGCAAATAACAGGTTCGTAGCCGCAGCAAGAACCGCACCGATAAACAAACATGGCATGCGCCCAATACGTAAAATTGCTGCGGCGCCCACCGTAATACCCACAAAGGTCATCATTGAGCCGAATAGTTTGGAGCTGATCGCAACCTCATCCAAAGAATGACCAAGCGCGCCAAAGTTTTCGCCCAAATAGAATGGGTACGCAAAAGCGCCCCAGACAAGATCGACAAATCGATATGATAAGATCAACAACAGCACCAACAGCGCGCTTGCTTTTAACCGTTCGATCAGATCGATCATCGGCGCTAGCACCGCCCCGTAAATAATGTCTAGAATTGATTGCGCGGGCCAGGCTTGCGCTGGTGGCGGGGTTTCGGTTTTCGTGCGCAGCATAAAAGCCGCCGCCATGACAGGCGCAACAATCGAAGCAAGGATGATCAGCGGACCAGTCTCGCGGGTAAAGACCCGCGCATTGGCGGCGTCCGGGTCGTTTAAGGCATAGGCCATAAAACTAAAAAGCGCCCAAAAGGACCATGCCCAACCGATAAGAACAGGCGTCAGCGCTAGGTTGCGCCATTTAAGGGGGAAGTGGTTATGGGCGGCGCCGTCGGCGGCGTCAGATTTCCGCGTGGTGTTTTCCGCAAGGAATACTCCGCAGACTGCTGTCGCCATTAATAAAGCTAGCCCGACAAAAGCGTTATTCCAGCCAATGCGCGCCGCGGCGATTAACGCGCCTGCGCCGCCAAGAATGGCGGCAAGGCGATAACCGATTTGATAGATCGATGACAAAAGATCGATGCTTGTTTCCTCGTCCGCCGCTTCAATCCGCCAAGCGTCGATCAAAACGTCTTGGGAGGCGGAAGCGAAGGTGCAGACAACTGCGGCGATGGCGACGAACCCGATCTGTGTTTGGGGGGAGGCTAAACAAATAGCCCCTAATGCTGCGATAATCACCGCCTGGAGCAGCAAGATACCCGCCCGGCGCTGTCCCATATTGAATAGACGCGGCGCTTGCATTCGGTCGATCGCCGGCGCCCAAAGGAACTTGAAGCTGTAAATGATAATGATCCAAGAAAAGACGCCGATGGTTTTCACATCGATGCCTTCATTGGTGAACCACGCTAATAGCGTCCCGGTAATAAGGGCGTAGGGCAAGCCAGCGGCGAAGCCCAAAATAAACATCGCAAGGGTTTTTTGCCGTTGCAGCGCGGTTAGAATATCGCGCCAGCTCGGCTTAGTTGCTTCTTTTTGTTCCATAACAAAACGCTAAAGGGCTTCGTGCTTTCAGCAAATATCACGAGCGATTTTTTACAAGTAACTGAGACCGCAAAAAGGCAGGGTAGTGAAGACAATAGGGTTTTTATTCAGGCGCTGGTCCGTCGCGCCATTTTTCTAAGACGGCGTGTAAGTCTTTGGGCTCAAAGGGCTTTGATAGAAAGTCATCCATTCCCGCATCGCGGCACTTTTGACTATCAGACGCCATGGCGTTCGCGGTTAGGGCCACAATCGGCACATGCGCCGCATCGCCATCAAGGGCGCGGATCCGGCGGGTTGCTTCCAGCCCGTCCATTTTCGGCATATGCAAATCCATGAAGACCAAATCATAAGCAGTCTTTTCAACCGCGCTGACGGCTTCAGCGCCATTTTCGGCGACATCAACCTCATGGCCGGCGCGTTCAATTAACGTGGTGGCGAGGACCGCATTAATCTTATTGTCCTCAGCAAGCAGGATCGATAAGCGCCGATCGCCGCTGTTAATTTGTGGATTGATCGTTTTGTTCGGGGGCGTTTCGACTTGTTTGCTTTCGTCCTGCTGGGTTTGCGTCAACTCTGGCGCCAATTCTGGCGCCACTTCAGGTGATTGCTCAGTGCTGGGTTTTTCTAATGCAAGCTCGCGCATCAATGTTTTTTGGCGGATAGGTTTAATCAGAAAACCGTCAAAGCCTTGTTTTCTGAGATCGTCTATAGCTTCACGTTCCGTAGGCGGCGCCATCACCATCGCGCGTTTACAGTGTTGGGCGATGAATGTTTCGTCAATCTCAGCTGCTAGTTCGAGATCGCAGATTAAAACAGCGTTGTCATACACACTAAGGGCCTCGACAGCCTCGCCAGCGTCTTCAACGAGGATGCGCGTCGCAATCCCAAAAGCGAGTAATTGCTGTTCAAGAACATGGGCGAGTACAGGCGAGTGTGTGGCGACGATCACCGGGTCTTGCGGGATGGATGGCATTTCCGGGGCGTTATCGGCTCGCTTCAATTGAATGGTGAATTGGAAACAGCTTCCTTGCTCGGGCTCGCTCGCTACGGTGATCTCGCCGCCCATGGCATTGACAAGTTTTTGTGAGATCGCAAGCCCTAGGCCCGTTCCTTGTGCTGCTTTCGCGCCGTTATGGTGGGCTTGGCTAAACTCATCAAAGATTGTTCGTTGCGCTTCATAAGGGATGCCAATGCCGGTGTCGCGCACATCGAAAGTAAGCATCACAGCGCCGTCTGCTTCTTCAACCATGCGCGTTTCAAGGGCGACGCCGCCCTCGTCGGTGAATTTTACGCCATTGCCCACAAGGTTCAGCAAGATTTGGCGTAGGCGCGCTGGATCGCCCACCAGCCGTCGCGGCGTTTTGGGATCAATAAACGACGCGATTTCTATCTTTTTCTCAAGCGCTTTGGTGGATAACAGTTCCGTCACGCTTTGTTGCAAGGCGAACGGGTCAAAGACGCTTTCTTCTAAGACGAATTTGCCGGCGTTAAATTTTGAGGTGTCAAGAATGCCGTTGATTAGCTCAAGCAGCGCGCCGCCGGATTCGCGAATGGCTTCTATATAGGCTTTTTGGTTTGGCTCTAATTTCGTTTCTAATAAAAGCCCTACCATACCGAGAATGCCGTTTAAGGGCGTGCGCATTTCATGACTCATTGAGGCTAGGGAGTCCGCATGCGGGGCATCATCAGCTGCAGTCAGCGCGTTGTTTGAATGGTTGATCTCAGGCGCGGCTGGGTCGCTTATTTTGTGCGGCCCTTCTTCTTGTGTGGAAATCGCGCCAGCATAAAGGGTCTCGCCAGAGGGTAACGCGGTTTCTTCCCAGGAAATTGCCAAAGGTCCTTGCGGAAGGGCGACGCTGGTTACATAGCGGCGGCTTTGTCCCGGCTCACACGGAGCGTCCTCGCCGCTAGGCGCGAATTTTTTGTCGGCCCATTCGCGGGGCGATGCGCCAAACGTTTCGGCAAACGATCTGCTGACAAATTTTATGCGATGATCCTGCGTACATAAGACGATGAGTTCGCGCGGAGTGCGATGCAAAGTGGAAGAAGCGACAGGAGCATTCATCAGTATCAGTCACAATGGCTCGCCAAGGTTTCCCCGTTTGTCCCAATAAAACATCGCGGACAGGGCAAGCCGGCGCTGGGCGATGTTTAAGCGGCTGACCTCGCGTCTAGTGGGTAATAGATATGCGTTGTCGCTGCTCGTCTTTAACTATGCCGCGCTGGCGATAAAAATTGGTTAGGAGGCGTGGTTAATAAAGACTTTTCTGAGTTGATAAAAGTAAGAAAACGCCTCTTTTTAGGCGGCTGCGGCGCCTGTGTTTTAACCAGCGATGCTGTGTATGGTTGGATTTTGAGGGATTGCACCCTCAGTTGGGTCTGCGCGGCGGCGCAAGCTAATCGCTTCACTAATATGGCGGCGCGCGACGCCGTCTTGACCATCAAGGTCCGCTAACGTTCGTGCAAGCCTTAAAATACGGTGGTAAGCGCGGGCGGAAAAGCCGATGCGTTCAGCCGCTTGCGTTAATAGGGCTGCGCCTTGTGCGTCGGGGACGGCGACTTTATTCAGCGCCGCGTCGCTTAAGGCGGCGTTTAGGTATTCTCCCGTTGAGTGGTTGTTTGTTGGTCCTTGGTTTGCGTGTGCGGGCAGAAGAGCCTTGGCCCGCTCGCGCTGCATTTCACGGGCGGCCACAATGCGCGCAGCGACTATCGCACTTTCCTCTCCATCTGGTGGGGCGGCAAGATCGCTGGGGGTTACCGGGGATAGAGTAATGGCGATATCCATCCGATCGAGGAGCGGTCCGGAAATGCGCGATTGGTAAATAGCCTCGCAATTGGGGCCGCGCCCGCATTGGCGACCGCTCGCCTTCCCATAACCGCAGCGGCAGGGGTTCATCGCTGCGATTAGTTGGAAACGCGCCGGGTAGCGCGCGTGGTAATTGGCGCGCGCAATACGAACATCCCCGGTCTCTAGCGGTTGACGCAGACTATCAAGGACTGGCGCAGAAAACTCCGGCAGTTCATCTAAAAATAAAACCCCATGATGGGCGAGAGAGGCTTCGCCCGGTTTAGCGCGGACGCCCCCGCCAACCATCGCCGCCATTGAAGCTGAGTGATGCGGCGCGCGAAAGGGCCGGGCGCGGGTCAGCCGTCCTTCTTCCACTAGGCCCGCCATAGATTGGATCATGGAAATTTCTAAAATTTCTGGCGGAGATAACGGCGGCAATATGCCTGGCAGACGCGCCGCCAACATCGATTTACCGGCGCCCGGCGGGCCAACCATCAGCAAATTATGGGCGCCAGCAGCGGCGATTTCCAACGCGCGTTTAGCGGTTTGTTGGCCTTTTACGTCTTTCAAATCTAAAGGCGTCGGTCCATCTTCCATGACCCCGGGGGTGGGCGGGGATAGGATCTGAAATCCCTTAAAATGGTTGACGAGCTGAATAAGGCTTTTGGGCGCCAAGATCGATGCATCGCCCCCGGCCCACGCCGCCTCAGACCCGCAAGCGGCCGGACAGATAAGCCCGAACCCTCGGGCGTTAGCGGCGACGGCGGCGGGCAAGGCCCCAGTCACAGGCGCAATCGACCCATCCAGGCCAAGCTCGCCCATCACAACATATCCTTCAGCAGCATCTTTAGGGGCGGCCCCAGCTTCCATCAACAAGCCAAGGGCGATGGGTAAATCAAAGTGCCCGCCCTCTTTAGGTAAATCAGCGGGCGCCAAATTTACAGTCACGCGTTTTGCGGGAAGCCCAAGACCAATTGCGCTCAACGCGGCGCGCACTCTCTCGCGTGCTTCACTGACCGCTTTATCGGGCAGGCCAACGATTGAGAAGGCGTTAGCGCCGCCCGTTATTTGAACTTGAACCGTAACCGGGGTCGCATCGACCCCTTCAAAAGCGAACGTCTCCACCTGCGCGACCATTAGCGCCTCTCCCCATACAGATAAAAACCATTACCGAATAAAAGCTGTTTCGATGCAGAAACAGCAACTTGACGAATATGCTGAAGCGTTTATAGAACAAAAAGGGAACATAAGCAAACTAATGTTTAAGACCCGATCGCATTGCGTGTCCTTGCGGGGTGTGGCGCAATCGGGTGACTAATGACGTGGAGAAATATGGACGTTTGTTAACGAGGAAAGCTCTGAACACGGCGTTCTTAAAACTTTTTATTAGGCGCATCCGCGCATAATCGTCAAAAAAATCTGAAGGTCTGCTCAAAAGACTATGGCGCATGTTTGCATATTATATGCGGTAGAGAACCAAGCTTTTGCCACAAGGATTGAAGAAGCCTTGTCGGCGCTAGGCTATGGCGTGTCTCGCCGTGAAGTCGTTGAAGAATCGTGCTTTGCTTATGGCGATGGCGCAGATGAGTCGGAGGCGATGATTGTTATCTGGTCGACGTCATCGATTTCGTCCCCAGCGGTGATTGCCGAAGCGCGCGCTGCGCTCGCCCGTCGCTCATTAACACCTGTTGCGATTGGCAAGGTGGAGCCGCCGCCAAGCTTTCAACATTTATGGCCAATTGAACTTAGCGGTTGGACTGGCGCTTTAGAGGACCCGCGTTGGCGCTTTGTCGTTGATGAAATTAATCTGTCTGTTCGCCGCGCCGAGGTCGGTTTTGAGGATGTGGACATGCGGCTCGCCGGCGGCGCGGGCGGCGGCGCTATGCGTGAGGCGCCGCGTTATTCGGGGCGCTCCGTGATAATGGGGGCGGCTTTAAGCTTAACGGTGTTGGCGCTCGGCGCGATTGTCTTTGCTCCCTATATTATTGGTGAGCGAGAGCGACAATTTGCGGATGTGAACAGCGCGCCTGTGCGGCGCATTGCGCCTGGGGAGGCGATTAAGGCAGCTTTGCCCGGAAAAATTGAAAATGATGTTTTCGCGCAATCTGATGATCAGATTGCTGCTGGTCAAGAGAATGCGGATCAAGCTGGCAAGGCGCTTGCCGCCAATTTGCGTGGTGATCCAACGGCCAATCCAATTGCTGAGGCGAAAGCGAGCGCGCAAGATGCAGTGGACGTAAAGGCTCTTCAAGAGATGGAGCAACCTGCCCTTCCGGATACGTCTCAACTTGACACTCAAGCGCCTGATGAGGGTGACGCGGCAGCTGACAAAGCGAGCGATCATAACGCTTTAGATCAAGATGGCGCGGACAGCGGCGATCAACGTGATGTTGCGGCGGCCAATTCCGACGAAGATGAAACTTCAAGGGACGAAATCTCAAGGGAAGAAAACGCACCTGAGGATAATGGGGGTTTGGCCTTTGAAGACTTAGAAAGGGCCCTTTCGCAAGAAATCTCAGAGGTTGAGGCGATTGAAGAAACTCTCGCCTTGGAAGCGGCGGAAGATAATCGGCCTGATCAAACTGAAGCTGAAACATCGACTTTGGATGATCAGGGGGGCGATGCTGGCGCGCCTGCGCAACTTTTGCCTGAAGCTTCAACAGTTGAGGCTGCCGAGGAAGCGACCTTAGAGGTGGAGCCAGTTGCAGAGCTAGCGGTGAGTGAAACCGCGCTTGATGAGACCGCCGCGAATGAGACGTCGTCCAACGATACTTTGGCGCAACAAGGGCCAACTGCAGAGACGGCGCAAGACCAAGCGCCCCTTGATGCGCGTTATTTCCGTGATTGTGCAGAATGCCCAGAAATGGTGGAAGTACCGGCGGGCGTCTTCTCCATGGGCAGCCCGTCGACGGAGCCTGTTCGTGCTGAAGGAGAGCTATCGCCGCGCGATATCTCCATCACGGCCCGCTATGCGTTAGGTGCAAAGGAAGTAACCTATGCGCAATGGGATGCATGCGTAGCTGCAGGCGTTTGTGAAAAAGCCGCCGCCACCGATCCGGGTTGGGGCCGGGGCGAGCGGCCTGTCGTCAATATTTCTTGGGCCGACGCGCAAGATTACTTACGCTGGCTGTCCACTAAGACAGGCCATACCTATCGCTTGCCAAGTGAAGCTGAATGGGAATACGCCGCCCGCGCGGGCGCCAAAACGCCGTTTTCCTTTGGTTCTTCGGTTACCTCCGATCAAGCGAACTTTAACGGGACCTATAAATATGGGGGGCCCGTTAGCGCTTATCGGCGGCGCACAACGCCGGTTGGCAGTTTTAGCGCCAACGCATTTGGTCTTTTTGATATGCACGGCAATGTCTGGGAATGGACATCCAATTGTTGGTCTACGAATGGCCAAGCGGCGCAAGTCCAGACTGATGCGGCCTGTGATGAGCGGGTTTTAAAAGGCGGCGCATGGAATTCAGGCGGTTGGCGATTGCGCGCCGGCCATCGAATTTCCGGCCGACAAGCCTATCGCGATTATGATAACGGCTTCCGTGTGGCGCGTACGCTCCCATAATTTGTGGGTTGGCCGGGGCGCTCATGGTGCGCCCAGCCATTTATGGCCTGACCTTGCGTTGCGCAAATCGTCGCGCTCTTTGCTGGCGAAGATCAGCCCGATTGCGCAAGTGCTTTATTTTTAGCGCCTTTTTGTGATTTGGCGCCGGAAATTGACGCCGCCGCTATAAAAACCATAAGGAAAATGGTGATAAACACAGCGAAACGGTTGCAGCCGCTGCGGCATCTGCCTATATGCCCAAAAGATGGACGCGCGCTTAGCGCGCCGGGCATTATCGCAAAAAAGGGACCGGACGTTTCGGGCGCTTTTTAAGGCCTGCAAACGGGCGTATGAAGGGCGGCGCATCGTCGTATACAAGCTGCCGAATGAACGCTATTTGAACGGTTCGCCTAAAGGAGAAGAAGAAGATGGGTAAAGTCATAGGCATCGACCTTGGGACCACGAACTCTTGTGTCGCTGTTATGGAGGGTAAAGACCCTAAAGTTATTGAAAACGCTGAAGGCGCGCGCACAACGCCGTCAGTGGTCGCCTTCGCAGATGATGGCGAGCGTTTGATCGGCCAGCCTGCGAAACGCCAGGCAGTCACCAACCCGGAGCTGACGTTTTTTGCGATTAAACGTTTGATCGGCCGGACCTATAGCGACCCGGCGGTGACCAAAGATAAAGGCATGGTGCCTTACGAGATTGTTAAAGCAGATAATGGCGATGCTTGGGTTGAAGCGCGCGGCGAGAAATACGCCCCTTCTCAAATCTCAGCATTTATCCTGCAAAAAATGAAAGAAACCGCCGAGGCGTATCTTGGTGAAACCGTCGACCAAGCGGTTATTACGGTTCCTGCTTATTTCAACGACGCACAGCGCCAAGCGACGAAAGACGCGGGCAAGATTGCGGGTCTTGAAGTTCTTCGCATCATTAACGAGCCAACCGCCGCAGCCCTTGCTTATGGGCTAGAGAAAAAAGACGGCAAGAAGATCGCTGTTTACGACCTTGGCGGCGGCACCTTCGACGTCTCTGTTTTGGAAATTGGCGACGGTGTTTTTGAAGTGCTCGCCACAAACGGCGATACATTCCTTGGCGGTGAAGACTTTGACTTACGCATTGTCGATTACCTTGCCGATGAGTTCAAAAAAGACCAAGGCATTGACCTACGCGCTGACAAGCTAGCGTTGCAGCGTCTGAAAGAGGAAGCGGAGAAAGCCAAGAAAGAGCTTTCAACGACATCTCAGTATGAAGTGAACTTGCCGTTTATTACGGCTGACCAGTCTGGTCCAAAGCACCTGAACATCAAGCTTTCCCGTGCAAAATTGGAAGCCCTTGTGGCGGACCTTGTCAAACGCACGGTTGACCCCTGTAAAGCTGCGCTGAAAGACGCGGGCATTAGCCCAGGCGATATTGATGAGGTGATCCTCGTCGGCGGCATGACCCGCATGCCAAAGGTTCAAGAAACGGTGCAGCAATTTTTCGGGCGTGAGCCTCATAAAGGTGTAAACCCTGATGAGGTTGTCGCCCTTGGCGCCGCGATCCAAGCGGGCGTGTTGCAAGGGGACGTTAAAGACGTTCTTCTACTTGATGTTACGCCGCTTTCCCTTGGTATTGAGACCCTTGGCGGCGTCTTTACGCGCTTGATTGAGCGTAATACCACGATCCCAACGAAAAAGGGCCAAGTCTTCTCAACAGCTGAAGACAATCAGTCCGCTGTTACAATCCGTGTATTCCAGGGCGAGCGCGAGATGGCGGCGGACAACAAACTGCTTGGTCAGTTTGATCTGGTCGGCATTCCGCCTGCGCCGCGCGGCGTTCCTCAAGTAGAGGTGACGTTCGATATCGACGCTAACGGCATCGTAAATGTGTCCGCTAAAGATAAAGCGACGAATAAGGAACAATCGATCCGTATCCAGGCTTCTGGCGGTCTTTCCGATGCGGATATTGAAGATATGGTGAAAGAGGCTGAAGCAAATGCTGATGCTGACAAAGAACGCCGGGCCGCAGTTGAGGCGCGCAACCAAGCTGAAGCAACCGCGCATCAGACAGAATCTGCGCTAAAAGAGCATGGCGATAAGATCAATGACGATGATCGCCAAGCGATCGAAGACGCGCTTTCATCCTTGCGTGAAACACTTGCTAAAGAGGACGCGGATGTCGAGGCGTTAAATGCTGGTCAACAAGCGCTCCTTCAAGCGTCCATGAAGCTTGGTGAAGCGATGTATAAAGCTAATGCAGGCGATGAAGACGTTAATTTTGACGCAGATGGCGACGATGGTGAGCCAGCGCCGATTGATGATGACGTTGTTGATGCGGACTTTGAAGAAGTCGACGGCGACAAAAAGAACTAAAATTGTTTCAAAGGGCTCTCCGTAAAAATGGGGAGCCCTTTTTTATCCCGTAAGGGCGCGTGTTTTGCATGGCGTAACAGTCCGCATAACAAGTGTTGTTGGTTGAGGGGTTGGCCAGCAAGAAGCGCAAAAAAGGATACTCAGCGCAAATGTCGGAAGATTTTTATACCATCTTGGGGGTTGCCCGCGGCGCAGATGATGCCGCGCTTAAATCCGCTTATCGCAAAGGCGCGATGAAGTATCACCCAGACCGCAACCAAGGTGATCCGGAGGCAGAGCGTAAGTTCAAAGAGATTAATGAAGCTTACGAGATTTTATCCAACCCTGAAAAACGTCAAGCGTATGATCGTTTTGGCCATGACGCCTTTCGTAATGGCGGCGCGAACGGCGCAGGGCAGGGGTTTGACGCTGGCGCCTTTTCAGACATCTTTGATGACATATTCGGCGAATTTATGGGCGGCGGCGCACGCGGCGGTCGCCGTCAAGGGCCAAGTCGCGGGGCGGATTTAAAATATAGTCTCGGGATTTCTTTAAGCGAAGCCTTTAACGGTAAAAAAGCTGAAATTAACGTACCCGGATCGGTTACGTGTGAGACATGTGATGGTTCGGGGGCAAAGCCTGGTTCCGGCCCAACCACATGCCAGACGTGTCGCGGCTCTGGTCGTGTGCGAATGCAGCAGGGGTTCTTTACGATCGAACGCACGTGCCCTGATTGCGGCGGCGAAGGGCGCGTTATTAGTGATCCTTGCACAGACTGTAATGGTCAGGGGCGCGTGCGCCGCGAACGGGTCTTACAAGTCGATGTGCCGGCCGGTATCGAAAGCGGTACGCGCATTCGTCTTGCCGGTGAGGGAGAGGCTGGTCCGCGCGGCGGCCCTGAAGGGGATCTGTATATTTTCATCCAAGTGGATGAACATGATTTGTTTGAACGTGATGGCGAAGATTTATACTGCTTACTGCCAGTGCCGATGACAACGGCTGCCCTTGGCGGGGAAAGCGAAGCGCCGACTATTGAAGGCGGGCGCGTGAAAATTAATCTCCCAGAAGGGGTTCAGACCGGTAAACGCTTCCGCGTAAAAGGCAAAGGCATGACGCGCTTGAACCAAAAAGGGCGCGGCGATCTTTATGTTGAAGTTTCGGTTGAAACGCCGGTTGGTCTTAATGCGAAGCAAAAAGAGTTGCTGCGCGAATTTTGTGAAGCGGGCGGCGGCAGTGATGCGTGTCCGCAGTCGAAAAACTTCTTTGACCGCGCCAAAGCATTTTGGGATGGCGTAACGGACGCCTAAGCGTCTTTTCAATATCGCGTTACATGTTGGTAAAAAATCATGGTGAAGACGCCATTAAACTTTGTGCGTTTTTATCGCTGGAAACTATGCGCAATTGGACGGAAAAGTTATGCGATAACTTCCATGTGATAACTTCGTGCAGGCTTTATAAAATCCCATACTTATTGAGCCTTCAAAGTCACAAATATTTTATAAAAGTGTAGCGAGAGTGTATTTTTCTATTGAATTTCGCCATGGCTCACTCCATATAAATCTTACGCAGTGACCGACACCCCCCCAATATGGTCACTGATATATAAAGCCGCCTGCGTCCCCCCCCAATACGCAGGCGGCGCTTTATTTTAAAAAGCCTTTTTTCGATTTCGCCTCTGCTCAATTTTTATTTGTTAAACCACTGCTTTGCTCTGGCTTCGTTCGCATATGTGGCAAGCTCTCTAAGCGCCGCCAGGTTTGCGATTGGCAAATGATGCGTGCTGTGCATCCCTTAAGATCAAGAACATCAGTGTTACGTTGTATTATAACGCCGCGATAGGAGCGCCCATCCTCCGGATTTTTTAGCCGGCCGTTGCGCCACGCGCCTTTGTCAAACGAAAATCCCCACAACATCAATTCACCAATAGCGGATTGGTCTATTTCTTCACTATCCCACGCCCAAACAAGCGTTCCGCAAAGCGTATCAATTTCATCCGTATTATTATTAGTTGCACAAGGCGCTAAGGAAACGACCGCGCCATAGCCCTGGGTCGCCCATTGGCCGGTGATTGTGTCAAAGGGTTTAGCATTTTGCGAAGATGTTGAAGTCACCATAGCAGCAAGCATTGTCTCTTGTGCTTTTGCGGTCCCAAGCGCCAAACCCGCGCCGAATACAGTTCCATAAAAAATAAAGGCGATCACGGACATGTGCAAAGCGCCTTTGGTTTTCGTTAAACTCCCCAATACAGGTTTTGGGGTCACCACATTCTTAAAGCGCGCGTAATAGTCGGGGTGTTCCGTGCCCATCAGTCTATCCCAGAATGTGAAGTATAATCCATAATTCCACCCTGCTTCAGCGTGATGTAGGTCATGGTGCGTGACGGTGGTCAGCCAGTCTAATCGGGGGCGGTCGTCCTTTGTTCGTGGAAAGAGCTCGTATCCGCAATGGCCGATCGCATTGCGTAACATCATATGCGCGGTGAAAATGAAGGATGCTAGGAACGAAATGGGTATGATCAGGCCTATAAGTAGCAAGAAAACACCATTCACAACCGCTTCTGGCCAATCAAATGAATAAGACGTGAAAGGCGTCGGATTGTTTGAGCGGTGGTGAAACTTATGAAACATTCGAAATAGTCGGGGGTGATGAATGACGCGATGGGTCCAATAAAACCATGCATCGTGCGCCAGGATTACGATCACCAACGAAATCCAAAACCAAGCCCAGCCAAGGGCGCTGGGGTCTTTATAGAATTTCGCAAAGCCTAGCGTTTCGGTTATCCAAATTCCCATTCCAACCATGGCGAAAATTACAGCAGTGCGAAGGCTCGCGAAGATCTCGCGTTTTATTTGCGCGCCGCCAGGTCGTTCAGCACGGATACGTCTTCCCGCCAGTAAATGTGACAGGGCGCCATTCACAATAAGGAAAACGCCCCCCGCGCCGATCACATAGCGGCCAATATCATGGGCCAGAATATGGGGGATGACGTGAAGCGCCTCTTTATATAAAGCGCTTAGTTTGTCGGGTTCCAAGGTCATAGCGGCGGTCCTTTGTGTTGCAATATGCTGCACAAAGCCAGACCGTGCTGTTGTTGTCTGTTCTCATTTAAATCCGGCGAGATTTGTTCAAAATCGGTGCGGGTTTTTCAAAATTGGCGAAGCTAATTCCCTAGATGTCGCTTGCGATATGCTGATGGCGTCTCATTCGTGGCTGCTTTAAATGCGCGGTTAAAAGGGCCGACTGAACCGTAGCCTAAATCCATCGCAATTTGCAAAATTTGGCGGCGCCCATGTTTGGGGTCTGCCAGGATTTGCTTTGCCTCTTCAATGCGCCGTTCGTTTAAAAAGGCGCTAAAGTTCCGAAAGCCCTTAATTGTATTGATGAGTTTGCGCAATTGGTGCTCGGGCATGCCCGCTTCGTTGGCGAGCGTGGCAACCGTCAACCCTTCGCGCCGGTAAATGCCATTATCCATTAGTTGTTGAAGCCTAGTCCAATTTGTCTCGTCGGCGGTGTTGGTTGGATTTGGTTGAGGGGCCGCACTGATGTTTGCGACCGCAAAAATATCAAGCGGTCTTAACAACCACAAGCAAAAGCCAAAAGCCAGGACAGCGAGCACAACCGCGTGAAGCAGGGTTAACCAGTTTGGCGGAGGGCCTTGAAGGTTTAGTTCTACAAACGCAATGACGATGCCAAAAAGCCCAACAAGAACAGCAAAGATCAGTCGAAAGCGGCGCCTCGGTTCGATAAGATCATCTTTACGGTGAAGTAAGGCCAGCCATAGGGCGTGCCCCATCATTGCGATCACAAGGGTTTGTTGGATATAAAAATCATAGCGCGGGGCGTCTCGTCCCATCCCGTATCGCCATAACACGATAGCCGCAATAATAATGAATGGCCCCCACCGCCACTTTTGCCACCGAAAATCATCATCGAACAAAACGGTTGCGAACCACCAAAAGAATACTGAATTAAAGGTGGCGATAACAACGAAGAAAATTCTTAAGGGGCCAAGGGCTTCGCTGACGATTGGCGTCGAAACTATTGCATAAGCGGCGGTTCCAATTTCAAACAGAGCGGCAAAGCGATGGGCGGCGGTGGCGCCGGCGCGCGCGTGCAAACAGCCGAGCAGTAATAATAGGCCCGCTACACCGCCCCGCAGCGTCAGTTCTATTAAGCTAAGGCTTTCCATGTTGCGATTACCAGGCCCAAGGGGACCTGCTGTCAAGTCGTTTAATCTTTTTACAAACTTTTCGCGGCGCTCATCTGGGCGCCGTCTGGTGTCGCGTCCGCTTGTCCGTGAAGCCATTCTTTAAAGGTCTTTACCGCGGGAAATGACGCTTTAGAGGTTGGGTGGACAATATAATAGGCAAAAGACGAAGGTGTCGTCATATCAAAGGGGATGACAAGGCGCGCCGCTTCAAGGTCTGCAAGGGCAAGGGCGGATTTTGCAAGCGCCACCCCTTTGCCCGCAACCGCGGCTTCGATAACGAGGCTTGATTGGTTGAACTTAATCCCGCGGGAGCCGTCAACATTTTCTACGCCCGCCGCTTTCAACCACATTGGCCAGGTGGGAATGCTGTCGTCTTTATCGGGGCTTGAGTCGTGAAGCAGGGCGTGATGCGCGAGATCTGCTGGCGTTTTCAGGGCATTGTCGCCCATTAAAAGCCTAGGACTGCATACTGGAACGATTGTTTCGGACATCAACCGTTCAACTTGCAGTCCTTCATACTCCCCGGCGCCATAGCGTATCGCAAGATCCACATCGCCCATCGCGAAATCAACGACATTCATATCGGCGGAGATCCACACATCGACTTCCGGATGGGCTTCGTGGAACTGATCAAGCCGGGGCACAAGCCACTTTGCGGCGAGTGAGGGCGCAACAGAAACCGTAAGCCGCCCCGAATCCGTTTGCGACGACAGTACCGCGCTTGCTTCGATTAGTTTTTCAAAACCTTCCCGCAATATTGGCAACGAAGCTTGGGCCTCGTCAGTTAGTAACAGCGAGCGTTTTTCCCGGCGAAAGACCTTTGCGCCAATATAGTCTTCAAGGGTTTTGATTTGCTGGCTAACGGCGCCAGGCGTGACATTTAGCTCCTCCGCAGCTTTAGTGAAGCTTAAGTGTCGTGCGGCAGCTTCAAAAAAGCGCAAGGCATTGAGTGGCGGCATGTTTATCATAAGGTATTCTATCTATAAAATCGCGGCCTTTGCCACATGGACATTTAAATTGAAGGGCCTTTAATGCGGATGCTAGAGAAATATCATTAGCAACGCTATAGCAAGGCGATACCAGTCTCGCAAGCGATGATAATCTGGATAGTATAGAAAATCTTTAAATAGGGCTAAAATTATTCGCTTGGACAATGCTACGTCAATGCATAGATTGCTGGAACGGCGGCCTTTAGGGCCGCATTCTTTTATGGAATAGTTTGGCTAAACGATATGGAAAGCTTTCCGGTGTTTTTGGCGTTAAAGGGCCGATCGGTCGTCATCCTTGGCGGTGGCGACGAGGCTGTGCGCAAGGCGCGGCTTTATGCTGATGCTGGCGCCGCCCTTACGATTATCGCCAAAGATGCTGAACAAGATAGTTTTATTGAAAGCTCATTCGCCAACGCCGCCTCTTTGACGGTAAAGGCCCGCGCGCCTTTGCCGGAAGATGTGCATGGCGCTGTTATCGTGGTGATCGCTGATGCGGATGATGAAACATCCGCGCTTTATCGTGGCTGGGCCCATGACGCTGGGGCCCTTGTCAATGTCGTCGATAAGCCAGCGCTTTGTGATTTCACCACCCCATCAATCATTGATCGCGGTGATATTGTGGTGGCGATTTCCACCGGCGGCGCCGCACCAGTTTTGGGGCAAAAGCTGCGCGGTCAGATCGAGGCGCTTGCGCCAGCGCGTTTGGGGGGGCTTGCCGCGCTCGCAAAATCCTTCCGCAGCGCGGTGAAGGCGAAGGTGCCGGCTGATAAGCGCCGGGCTTTTTGGGCGTCTGTTTTTAATGGTCCGATTGCGGCCAAAGCATTGGCGGGCGATGAAAACGGCGCCCGCGAAGCCATGATTGAGGCGATTAATCGTTCGGATGGTGATCAAGGCGCAGCTCCCCAAGGGGTTGTTCATATTGTCGGGGCTGGCCCGGGTGATCCTGAACTGCTTACAGTAAAGGCGCACCGTCTCCTGCAAGAGGCGGATGTCATTCTATATGACAAGCTTGTTGGGGAGGGGATTTTATCCCTCGCACGCCGAGATGCAGAGCGGATCTTTGTCGGCAAGACAAAGGCGTGCCATGCGGTGGCGCAGCGCGATATCGAAAAATTGATGATTGATCACGCCAAGGCGGGCAAAAAAGTTGTGCGCTTAAAAGGCGGCGATCCGTTTGTGTTCGGGCGTGGCGGTGAAGAATTAGAAGCGGTGAAGGCCGCAGACCTGCCGGTTTTTGTAACCCCAGGCATTACAGCCGCCACCGGGTGTGCGGCATCCGCGGGCATGGCGTTAACCCACCGGGATCATTCCCAAGCGGTGACATTTGTAACCGGCCACGCGAAAGCAGATCACGACCCTGATTTAAATTGGGCCGCCCTTGCCGCCTTAAAGCACACATTGGTTGTCTATATGGGTGTGACAAAGGTTGAAACGATTACGGACCAATTAATCGCCTTTGGCCGCGGCGCGGATACGCCGGTCGCGATTTTAGAAAATGGGTCTCGCCCCGACCAACGTATTATCAAAGGTGATTTGCAAAGTCTTCCAGGCTTGGTGCGTGATCACCATGTTGTTGGCCCAGCTTTATTAGTAATCGGTTCTGTTGCTCAGCTAGCGGATGATACGCTGGTGGCGGCGACGGACCTTGCCCGGTTAAGCGCCTAAAGAATTTTGATTGAGGAAAGTAAAAGCGATGAAAGCGATTACAGGAAATGAATTAAAAAGCGGCCGTGTGGTCTATCTTTCCGCCGCTGGTGTTTGGACTGAGCATTTAAAAGACGCCGCCGTCTTTGCTGATGATGCGGCTGACGTAGCGTTGGAAGCAGCCCAAGCGCGCGTCTTGGACATTGCCGATGTTTATTTGATCGATGTCGCTGAGGACGCAGCCCCAGCCGGGCGCGCCGCGCTTAAAGAAACAATTCGCGCCGCGGGGCCAACCGTGCGCGAGGATCTTGGCAAGCAAGCGGGGAACGCGTAAGCCGATGGTTGACCTAACCATATATGGCGATCCAATCAGCGGTAACTGCCTGAAAGTCAAATGGACGGCGGATTACTGCGGTGTGTCTTATGAATGGGTCGACATTGACATCTTAAACGGTGATACGCAGACAGAAGAATTTTTGAAGATCAATCCTGTTGGCCAAGTGCCGGTTGCGCGTTGGGCCGATGGGCGTACCTTGCCGCAATCAAACGCGATTATCTATTATATCGCTGAAAGTGCAGGCAGTGATCTGATCCCTGAAGACGCTTTTGCCCGCGCGCAAATGCATAGCTGGCTTTTGTGGGAACAATATTCCCATGAAACCGCAATCGCAGTAAGGCGTTTTCAAAAAAGCTATCTTGAAAAACCGGACGCGGAAATTGATCCGACGTTATTGCCCAAAGGTCGCCGCGCCTTAGGCATTATGGAAATGCAACTTTCCTATACGGATTGGCTTGTCGGCGACCGGTTGTCACTTGCTGATATCGCTCTGGTCGCATATACGCGCCTCGCCCATGAAGGTGGGTTCGATCTTTCTGAGTTTCCTAGTGTTCAACGCTGGATCGCGCGTGTCGAGCGCGTCCTTAATCTTAGCCCTGTTGGAGCCCATTGATGTATCGCTACGACGAATTTGATGAAACTATTGTCCGTGAACGGGTCGCGCAATTCCGCGGTCAGGTTGATCGACGCCTTGCTGGCGAGTTAACGGAAGATCAGTTTAAACCTTTGCGTTTGATGAACGGACTTTATCTTCAGCTACACGCTTATATGCTGCGTGTTGCTATTCCTTATGGTACGGTGTCGTCGAAACAGTTGCGCGCGCTTGCTGATATCGCTGACAAGTATGATAAAGGCTATGGTCACATTACGACACGCCAGAATATCCAATATAATTGGCCAGCTCTTGTGGATGTGCCGGACCTTTTGGAAGATTTGGCTGATGTTGAAATGCATGCGATCCAAACCTCCGGCAATTGCATTCGTAATGTGACGTCCGATCAATATGCGGGCGCTGCGGCTGATGAGGTTGAAGATCCGCGTCCTTGGTGTGAGATTATTCGTCAGTGGTCAACCTTTCATCCTGAATTCTCATTCTTGCCACGGAAGTTCAAAATCGCCGTGACGGCGAGCCCGAATGATCGCGCCGCTGTTTTAGTGCACGATATCGGCATTGAAATTTTAAAGAACGATGCGGGCGAGGTTGGGTTTAAAATTATCGTTGGCGGCGGCCTTGGCCGCACGCCCTATGTTGGACAGACGATTAAAGACTTCCTGCCGAAAGAACATTTACTGTCTTATCTTGAAGCGATTTTGCGCATTTATAACGAGCAAGGTCGCCGTGATAATATGTATAAAGCGCGCATCAAAATTTTGGTGAACGCGCTTGGCATTGATGAGTTCCGTAAGCTTGTTGATGCTGAGTGGGCGCGTATTAAAGACGAAACACTTGATGTGCCAGCTGAAGAAATTGCGCGCATTAAAGCATATTTTGCTGAGCCGGATTATGAGACCGTCGGTGTTAGCGGCGATTTCGAAGCAAAGCAGGCTGAGAACGACGCCTTCGCCCGGTGGGTACGGATTAATACGATCGCCCATAAACAGGCCGGATATCGCATCGTCAATCTATCCTTAAAGCCAACCGGCGTAGCGCCGGGGGATATGACCAGCGAACAAATGCGCATCGCGGCGGATTTGGCGGAGCGTTATTCGTTTGATGAGGCGCGCGCCACCCATGAGCAAAATATCTGTCTTCCCCATGTGAAAGAGGCGGATTTATTTGAAGTCTGGCAGAGCCTTGATGCGCATAATATGGCGACCCCAAATATTGGGCTTGCCAGCGACATTATCGCATGTCCCGGCCTTGATTATTGCAGCTTGGCGAATGCGCGTTCTATCCCGGTTGCACAGCGTTTGGCTGATAGTTTGCGCGATCGCGAAGAAGACCTTGGTGAACTGAAGGTTAAAATTTCCGGTTGCATCAATGCTTGTGGTCACCACCATGTTGGCCACATTGGAATTTTGGGCGTCGATAAAAAGGGTGAGGAGTTTTATCAAATCACCCTTGGCGGTTCAGCGGCGGAAGATGCGAGCATTGGCGAAATTGTCGGGCGCGGTCTTTCATCAGAAGAAGTGGTCGATGCGGTTGGCCGCTTGATTGATTTTTACAAAGAAGAAAAGCAGGGCGATGAACGTTTCTTAGACGCGTATCGTCGTTTGGGACTTAATGCATTTAAGGAGGCGCTTTATGAAAACGCTTAAATGGGAAAATGATGCGTTCACGGCGGGGGAAAGCGCTTTTAGCGAAACATCCTTCGAAGATTGGCAAGGCGGCGCGGATGCAGCTACTGCTGAGGGAAGGGCGCTTGTTCTTCCTAATGATGTTGATGTTAGCCTGCTGTCAGCAAACCAAGCGGGCGCTTTAGCTGGCTTTGATGCGGTGATTTTGGATTTCCCGTATTTTAAAGATGGCCGCGCCTATAGCCAGGCGCGCCGCCTTCGCACGCAACATGGCTTTAAGGGCGCCATTATCGCGCGCGGTGATATTGGCCGCGACCAAGCGCTTTTTATGCTGCGTGTCGGCATTGATGGTTTTGCGGTCCCCCATGAACGGGCCGATGAACTGACGGCGGCAAGTAAAGAATTTTCAGCCTATTACCAAAGCGCAGCTGATTGCGCGGCGCCAGTTTGGCAACGCCGGGCAAATGGCGGCCGCGCTGCGGCGGCTGCGTAAACGCGAAAGGCGTTAAGAGGAATGCAAACCATGGTCAAACCAACTGTCGTCGTAAATGAAGGCGCGCCTGTCTCAACGCCTGTTGACGCTGAGAGCGAGCTGGAGCTGCGCGCCCGGCGTTTGTCCGCACAGTTTGGCGGACAGAGCGCAACTGAGATCTTGGAAGAAGCGATCAAACGTCAATTTCCTGGCAAGATTGCGCTTGTATCTTCTTTTGGCGCTGAATCAGCGACGTTGCTGCACCTTGTCGCGTCGGTTGATCCAACGGTGCCGGTTATCTTCCTAGATACCGGCAAGCACTTCGCCCAAACGCTCAGCTATCGGAAAAAACTAGCGCGCGATCTTGGTCTAACAGATGTGCGTGATATTGCGCCGAATAAAGATGAATTAGCTTCGGAAGACCCAGACGGTGATCTTTGGCGCAGCAACACCGACCGCTGCTGTACGCTTCGTAAGGTGAATCCGCTGGCGTCTTCGCTAAGTGAGTTTGATGCGTGGATTACAGGCCGCAAGCAGTTTCATGGCGGCGGGCGGTCTTTACTGCCGGTTTTTGAAGCATCAGAACCACATATCAAGGTCAACCCGATTGTGCGCTGGGCGCAAGATGACCTTGAAAGCTATGTGGCGGATCATGAATTGCCCGCACACCCCTTGGTGGCGCAAGGCTATCCGTCAATTGGCTGTTGGCCATGTACGCACCCGGCGAGCGATCCTGATGATCCGCGTGCGGGGCGTTGGCGCGGTTCGGCGAAAACCGAGTGCGGCATTCATACGCTTTAGCGGCCTAAAGGTCTTGCGCTTGTCCAGCGTCAAGTCGTTTCAAGATTTGTTTAGCGCGCCTGCGATAGGCGCGCTTTTTTTCTGCGGAAAGACGGTCCCAATTACTAAAGATGCGGCCAAGCCGGGGGTTAGTATTCAGATATTTTTCATTGCGCACTAAAAAGTCCCAATAAAGCGCATTAAAAGGGCAAGAGCCTTCTTCTGTCTTTTTGCGCACGTTATAGGCGCATTCTGCGCAATAGGTTGACATGCGGTTTATATAGGCGCCGCTGGCGGCATAGGGCTTAGACGCAAGACGTCCGCCATCAGCGAAAAGCGCCATGCCAATTACATTGGGGGCTTCCACCCATTCATAAGCATCGGCGTAGACGGCCAGGTACCATTCGTGTACCGCAAATGGGTCAAGGCCAGCAAGAAGGGCGAAATTCCCAGTAATCATTAACCGTTGAATATGGTGGGCGTACGCCTCATCTTTTGTTTGTTTGATCGTTGAGCGCAGGCAGGCCATATCCGTTTTTGCTGTCCAATAAAATTCCGGCAAGGCCCGATTGGCGCTAAAGAAATTTTCTTTTGTGTAGCTAGGCCCTTGCCGCCAATAAAGGCCGCGCACATATTCCCGCCAGCCGATAATCTGACGAATAAACCCCTCAACGGCGTTAAGCGGTGCGCGCCCATCGTCGTAGGCTTGTTCAGCTTGCCGGCAAAGCGTTAAGGGGTTGAGCAAACCGGCGTTCACATAATGCGATAGTACTGAGTGGAACAAAAAAGGCTCGCCCTTAATCATCGCATCTTGATAATCTCCAAACAGAGGAAGCGCATTTTTGAAAAAATCATCGGCCGCCCTTTGCGCATCCGCATTTGTGACTGCAAACCAGAAGGGTGTTGCCGCGCCAAAGTGATCGTGAAACTGATTTTCAACCAGGCTAATCACCTCTTGTGTAATTTCATCTGGCTTAAATTGTTGCGGCGCTGGTGGGCTTAGGCCCTGTTGGGGCGGCTTGCGGTTTTCTTGATCAAAATTCCACTGCCCGCCAATAGGCGCGCCATGGTCCATCAGCAGCCCAGTTTTTTTGCGCATTTCACGATAGAAATATTCCATACGAAGGGTTTTTCGCCCTTGCGCCCAACTGGAAAATTCTTGGTGGGTGCATAAAAACCGATCATCATCAAGAATATCGATCGGAACGCCTGTCGCAGAAGGCCATGTTTTCATCTCTTCTAATAATCGCCACTCCCCCGGTTCTGTGACCATGATTTTTTGGGCTTTATGTTTTGTGATTTCGTCGGCGATTACAGCGCGGAAAGAAGGTGCTGGCGCCCCCTTGGTCGGCCAGGGCGTATATTCAATGCGCCATCCTTTTTGTCTAAGCTCATGGGCGAAATGGCGCATCGCTGAAAAAAGAAAGATGATTTTCTTTTTATGATGTTTCACATAAGAGGCTTCTTCCCCAACTTCCGCCATGACGATGATATCGCGGGATTTTTCTGCCGCTTTGAGGCTGGAAATATCTATAGAAAGCTGGTCCCCAAGGATAAGAACAAGTCGCGGCGGTTTTTGTTCGCTTTTCACCAAATGACCTCTTTGCCCGCATAGTCGAAAAACTTCCCCGTATCGTTTGGTTCCAGATTATTTAGGACGGTGAGCATTTGTCCGGCCGCCTCACTTGGCGTCGCTGTATAGCGCCCCTTTGCGTATTGGCGGGTAAGGGGCGTTTCAATCGTGCCGGGGTGTAATGCAACGACTACTGATTTTGGCCGTATGCGTTTTATTTCAATCGCAGCGCAGCGCACGATTTGGTTTAGCGCTGCTTTTGAGGCGCGATAGCTGATCCAGCCGCCAAGACGATTATCGCCGATCGACCCGACCCGCGCCGACAGTGTGGCGAATACGCTCTTGTTGTCTTTGGTGAGGAGGGGGGCGAAATGTTTGAACAACAAAGCGGGGCCAATGGCGTTGATGGCGAATGCATGGGCCATCGCGTAAGGTCTAAGGGCAAGGAAAGATTTTTCAGGCGAATCTCCGCCTGCTTCTAAGACGCCGGTTGCATCGAAAATTAAATCGAATGATTTTCCCGCTTCTTGATACTGCGCGGCGGCGCTTTCAATGCTTTCTTCATTTTGAAGATCAAAACCGTCCGCGCGCCGGCTTAAAGTTTCAACGCCTTTGCTGCGTTGCAGAAAATCGCAGACAGCCGCGCCAATACCGCCGCTTGCCCCAATAACGAGACAATTGTTGAAATCACTCTCTAAAATAGCTTGTGGGAAAAATTTCTTGTTCATTTCTCCTATACGGTAGTCGTTGTAACTTAGATTTGGGTTGCCGATCGCGGCGAACACGCAAAAATAACGAGCAAAAAGTTAACACGCATTAACACATTTCCTTTTTCATCGTGGCAGACTTTTTTCTCAGCTATAGGTAACCGCTATGCCGCGTTCATCACCTCGCTCCTATGACGAGCCGACTTTAAGTGACCGTTTGCAATCTTGGCGACGGCTGACTGTTCATCGCTTGGGCGGCGGCGCCATGGTTGCGCTTGGGATCTGGTTTTCTGTTGCCCTCGCAACCCATTCGGTTAGCGACCCGAGCTTTAACACCGCAACGCCAGCGCCGGTCGCCAATTGGGCAGGCGCCTTTGGCGCAAAAGCGGCGGACTTCTTTTTGCAAATGTTTGGCGGCGCCGCGATGTTGGTAATAGCGCCATTGATGATTTGGGGCGTGTCGGCGGTAGTGCGCGGTGCGCCAGATAAAACGACGCGCGAAGCGTGGTTTCGGTTTGCTTTATTCCCGGCTGCGTTACTTGCGGCGGCGGGGTTTGCGGCCGCCTTGCCAGCGCCAGCAACATGGCCCTTCGCTGTTAGTGTCGGCGGGGTCATCGGCGATCAGCTTTATGGCGGTTTAAATGGCCTTTGGGCCAGCATATTGCCATCGCCTGCCCCTTTGTTGCCGCGGTTACTAGCGGGCGGAATTTTCTTAGGCCTCGCCTTTGCTTTTTATCCCATCGTTTGCGGGCTTACCGGGCCGCGCTTTGCTGCTGCGGCGCGTACGCTTGGCGTAAGCAGTCAGGCGCTCACCGCTTTTGCCGAAGATAAAATCGCGGCCTGGCGGGCGCCGCTGGAGCGCGAAGAGCCCGCATTGGAAGGTGAAGAAGAATACGAAGAAGAGTACGAATACGAAGAAGTCGCTGAAGAAGCAGCGCCAGACACTTTCTTCGAAGAAGAAGTTGACGAACAAGAATCTTCCACAAAACGCAAGATTATCCGTGAGAAGCCGGGTAAGAAAAAAGAAAGTAAGCGCGAGGCGCGCGAGCGCCAGCCGGAACTGCCCGTATTTACACCTGGCTCATATCAATTGCCGCCGCTTAATTTGCTGGCCAAGCCGAAACCTGGTCATCGCCTGCAAGTTTCTGATGAAGCGCTTGAGCAAAATGCGCGGATGCTGGAAACGGTGCTCGCTGATTTCGGCGTGCGCGGTGAGATTATTAATGTCCGTCCCGGCCCAGTGGTCACCCTTTATGAGCTCGAGCCAGCGGCTGGCGTGAAGTCCTCCCGCGTAATTGGTCTTGCTGATGATATCGCGCGGTCAATGAGCGCGGTCGCCGCCCGTGTGGCGGTTGTGCCAGGGCGCAACGCCATCGGAATCGAGCTGCCGAACCAGGACCGGGAGATGGTCTATGTGCGTGAACTTCTAGGCTCCAGCGAATATGAAAAAAGCCGGGGCGATCTTACGCTTTCCCTAGGCGTCAGTATCGGCGGGGAGCCGGTTTACGCTGACCTCGCCCGCATGCCGCATTTGTTGATCGCCGGGACGACGGGTTCCGGTAAGTCCGTCGGCATCAACACCATGATCGTCTCGCTGCTTTATCGGTTGCCGCCGGATGCGTGTAAGTTGATTATGATCGACCCGAAAATGCTTGAACTATCGGTTTATGAAGGTATTCCGCATCTTCTTTCTCCTGTTGTGACGGACCCTAGAAAAGCGGTTGTGGCCCTTAAATGGACCGTTCGCGAAATGGAAGAGCGCTATCAGCGCATGTCAAAGGTTGGGGTGCGGAATATTGCGGGCTTTAACCAAAAGGTTTTAGAAGCGGCGGAAAATAACGACGTTCTATCGCGCACCGTTCACACTGGTTATGACGAGGAAACGGGCGAGCCGGTCTATGAGACGGAAGAATTCGATTTTGAACCCATGCCCTTTATCGTCGTTGTGATCGACGAGGTGGCGGACCTGATGATGGTCGCCGGTAAGGATATTGAAGGCATGGTCCAGCGCTTGGCCCAGATGGCCCGCGCCGCCGGTATTCACCTTATCATGGCGACGCAGCGCCCATCGGTTGATGTTATCACCGGTACGATCAAAGCGAACTTCCCCACCCGGATCAGTTTTCAGGTCACGTCGAAGATTGACAGCCGTACGATACTGGGCGAACAGGGTGCGGAGCAATTGCTCGGTCAAGGCGATATGCTTTATATGGCTGGCGGCGGACGCATTAAGCGTGTCCATGGCGGGTTTATCGCCGATGATGAAGTTGAGAGCATTGTGAAGTTCCTGAAGAAACAGGGCGCGCCGGAATATGTTCAAGAAGTCACTGAGATGAAGGACGAGGACGGCGGAGATTTTGGCCTTGATATTGGCGGCAACACCTCCTCCGGCGATGCGCTTTATGACAAGGCGGTGGCGATCGTTCTGCGTGACCGTAAGGCCTCCACCTCATACATCCAGCGGCGGCTACAGATCGGCTATAACCGCGCCGCGACGCTCATTGAACAGATGGAAGAAGAAGGCGTGATCTCGTCTGCGAACCATGCTGGCAAGCGGCAAATCCTGGTTGGTGAAGACGCGGCTTAGTCAACGAGCGATTTTTCCATCGCGAAACGACGAAGCATTTGATTGTTGCGCTCTGCGGTTTCTTCTGTTGTCACCGTAAAGCCCATCGCGGCAAAGGCTGGGCGCGCCATCAGGCTCGCATGCACGCTCAAAACTTGCACGCCATCAGCACGAGCCTTTGTTTCAATGTTTTCATAAAGCCTTCGGAACAGGCCGGTTCCTTGCGCGCTTGGCCGAATAAAAACCAGATTGATATAGCCCTTTGGCGCAAGGCTCATAAAGCCAGTGACATGCCCTGACATGTCTTCCAATATTATTGATTGGCCTGCTAACTTTTCTATCCACTCCGTGCCAGAAAATGGGGCGGGCAGCCATGCAATGCGTTGTTCCTCGCTGTAAAGGCTTGGCCCATTGCGGATAGCGTCAAACATCACCTCGCCCAGTTGATCGAAGTCGTCTTCTGTCGCCCAACGCAGTGTCTTTTGCATATTCATGAGAATTTTTTATCTAGGGGTTTTGTGCGCGCTTCGGTTTAGTAGGGCTTGTTTACAGCATTTTCTAGGCGTCGCTTCGCACTATCCCCCTCCTTTAAAATCGCGCTATAGTAGGCCCCCTAATTTATAAGAAGAGGCGATCATGGTCGATCCGATGATGTCGATACCAGCCGATGATTTAACCCCGTTTGAAAGCGCTGATGAGGCGGTGGACCGGCTCGGTGCGCTGTATGATGCGGCGATTGCGGCGGTGGAAAGCCAATTTGATGACTTTGCTGCGGGAAAGTTAGACCCCCACGCGATTGAAGCGCCGGTTTATCCTTATTTGCTTGCTGAAGTGCCCGCAAAAAGCGCGCAGATGATGAGCAATCTAGCGTTGGGGCGCACCGCGTCGGTAAGTTACTATGGCGCGGATATTACGAACCCCCAGCTTTTTCGGTTTTATTTAAAAGAACAGCTGACGCGAATGACGGGCAAATATAACGCCAAGCTTTCGGTCGGCAATTCCCGCACGCCGATCCCTTTAAGCTTTGCGATGGAGGCGGCGGACGCATCTTTAACGCCGGAACAGCGCCAGGAATTATCCTTTTATTTCCATACGCCAAATTTGACCGCAACGAATGATGATATTATCGATGGGCGGCGGATTTTGGATCGTGACGGGCCTTTACCCCTGTCGCAATTTACCGCAGCGCGTACGGACTATTCGCTCCATCGTATTCGCCATTATACGGCGACGCCGCCTAGCAGCTTTCAAAATTTTATTCTTTTTACGAATTATCAACGCTATGTTGAGGAATTCCTAGACTATGCGCGCACAGAAGTGGCGGCGGGCCGCGCCGACGCGTTGGTTGAACCGGGCGGGCGCACAACGCTTCCGGGTAAGCCAGCGGACGGGCCGCCTATTGCGAAACTGCCGCAAATGCCCGCTTATCACTTGGTTCAACCGGGCCATAATGGCATCACCCTTGTAAATATTGGCGTTGGCCCGTCAAACGCCAAGACAATTACGGATCATCTTGCGGTTTTGCGCCCCCATGTGTGGTTGATGATTGGCCATTGCGGCGGCTTGCGGCGCACGCAAAGACTGGGGGATTATGTTCTCGCCCATGCTTATTTGCGGGACGATAAAGTCTTGGATGAAATGTTGCCGCCATCAATACCGCTGCCCACGTTGGCGGAGGTGCAGCTTGGCTTGACCCGCGCCACCCAGGAAGTAACGGGCCTTGCCCAAGATAAGCTGAAAGAACGTCTGCGCACCGGCACGGTGGTGACAACGTCTGACAGGAATTGGGAGCTTCGATTTGATCAGCTTGCGGTGCATTTGAACCAGGCCCGCGCGATCGCAATTGATATGGAATCAGCGACTATCGCTGCGAACGGTTATCGCTACCGCGTTCCTTACGGCACGCTTCTTTGCGTTTCTGACCGTCCCTTGCATGGCGAAATAAAACTGCCCGGTATGGCGGATGCGTTTTACGAGGCAAGCGTGTCCCAGCACCTCGACATCGGCCTTCGCGCTGTTGAACTCCTGCGCGATGAGGCGGAGGCGGGAACGCTCCACTCCCGCAAGTTACGCAGTTTCGATGAGCCGTTTTTACGGTAGGCAGGTTTTTCTCCAGTGGGACTGTGAGTGAGTAAATTTCCATCCTTCGAGGCCGTCCTACAGACGGCGCCTCAGGATGAGGGTAGCCATTAATTGAGGCAGTTTTTGCCCTCATCCTGAGGTGTGAGCTCATTTATGAGCGAGCCTCGAAGGGTGAGGGACTGAATTAGCGGCTGCAAAATTACGAGTTCTGAACTTAAGATCGCCGATAAGCGACGCTCAAAATAACAAAGCCAATTATTGCCCCAATCGCTGCATATTCAGCGGCATTCAGTAAAGCCACTTTCCATCCGAATGCCGTCATGACGCCATCTTCCCATTGTTGGCCGCCTCGACCGTAATAAGTCCAGTTACCCCCAGTTCGTCCGGTAAACATTTTTGTCGCGATAGCTAACATAATAACAAATGAAATGATTGCGGCGGCGCTTGAGGCAACAAGCCAATGAAGTAATTTCAATTTGTGTAGTAAGATCCAAATAGGTCCGCCAAAAACAGCAATAAATCCAAACCAGATGGGATAAGCGAACAATGATACGCTTGTACCTTTTGATGCCCACCATTCTTGAAAATGCTGCGGGCCATTCGTTTCGTAAAGGCCAATGAGATACTGCCCAGTAGTGATGGCGGTGCCAACACCTGCCCCAATTAAGAGGGCAATGAACACTCTTAAACGAGTGGTAGTGATTGAAGGAATTTTTTTGGTCATGGCGTGTACGATACAAAGAAAGTTTAAATATAGCCATAGATCAGAATGTGGCATTCGAGTCCCAACCACTACCGTCGAGCGTAGCATGACGCGGAGGGAAGTGATTTACTTCCATCCTTCGAGGCCGTCCTACGGACGGCGCCTCAGGATGAGGGGCCTGCGCGGGCTTTGGGTTTAGCCCTCTCTAAGTCGCCAGAGTAAGCAAGCCGCGAAGGAAAGAGCAGTAGTGTCTACTTTCCTCCCCCCTTTATGGGGGAGGTGTCGAGCGCTGGGAGACGGAGGCGGTAGGAACAAAAGGGCGGCGCCAGTATCCCTCAGTATCCCTACTCCGCGGCTTTAGCGGGCGGCAGGGCGGCGCCAGTCAACGCTTCAGCGATGCGATCGGCGAGTTGTGCGGCAATTTCAGTTTTCGGGACTTCCGGCCAGTCTTCCTCGCCATCATCCGTGATCAGCGTGATGGCGTTCATTTCCCCGCCCATGGCGCAATGTTCCCCAGCGGAAACGTCATTGGCGACGATCCAGTCGCATCCCTTACGCTCACGTTTGGCCTGGGCGTAGGTGATAATATCATCCGTCTCCGCCGCGAAGCCGACCACAAGCTCGGGGCGCCCTTCTTCCATGCGGGAGATGGTTTTTAAAATGTCCGGGTTTTCAGCAAGCGGAATATTGGTCAGCCCGCCGCGTTCTTTTTTGATTTTGTGATCGGTTTCAAATTCCGGGCGATAATCCGCGACAGCCGCGCAGCAAATGGCGCAGTCGGCGGGCAACGCCGTCTCACACGCCGCCATCATTTGCCGCGCCGTCTCGACCATAATCGTTTCAACGCCAGCGGGGGGCTTAAGATCAGTTGGGCCCGATACCATGGTGACGCTGGCGCCAAGGTTTCGAAGCGCTGCGGCGATTGCGTATCCTTGCTTGCCGGAAGATCGATTGGCGATATACCGTACAGGATCTAATGGCTCCACGGTTGGTCCGGCGGTCAAAAGGATCTTTTTGCCGGTCAAAGGCCCAGGGCGGGTGGAAGCGAAATAGTGCTCAACCGCATCGGCGATCACGGTAGGCTCCGCCATACGGCCGGGGCCAAATTCGCCGCAGGCCATATCCCCCTCGTCAGGACCAACGATGGTAACGCCGTCTGATTTAAGGGTTTGTAAATTACGCTGGGTGGCCGCATGTTCCCACATGCGAACGTTCATCGCCGGGGCCATCATCACCGGCTTGTCGGTGGCGAGAAGCGCTGTGGAGGCAAGATCATTCGCAAGCCCGGTTGCGGCCTTTGCCATAAGGTCAGCGGTGGCGGGCGCAACGACAATTAGATCGGCTGAGCGCGATAGCTCAATATGGCCCATCTCCGCTTCATCGGTCAGGTTAAAAAGGTCCGTATAGCATTTATCGCCGGAAAGGCTGGCGGCCGCGAGCGGGGTGATAAAGGCCTCCCCGCCTTTGGTGAGGATCACGCGGGACTTGACGCCGCGGCGCGAAAGCTCGCGGATCAGCTCAAGGCTTTTATAAGCGGCGACGCCGCCGCCAATTATCAGTAATACAGATCGATCGGTCATAATGGTTCTTTTAGCTTAAAATGATCGCCGCCGCTAAAATAATCGCGCTTAGCCCTGCAAACCAGAGGGCGCGGGCGGTATTTTTGTTCGCAGATGATAATTCTTTCGTGAGGGTGATATCACGCGCATCCGCCAGGCGTTCTGAAGCGCGGGCGATGGTCGTCAAGTAATCCGGCAGGTGCGGCGCGATTTCGGCGGCTTTTGCCGCTGCATCCCTCAGTTTTTCAAGTTGTTTTTGCGGCCCAATCTCGTTTTCTACATAGGCGCGCACCACCGGGCGAGCGGTGTCCCACATATTGATTGATGGGTGCAGCATGCGCGCGACCCCTTCAACCGCCACCATTGTGCGCTGAAGCAATAAGAGTTCCGGCCTTAAATGCATGTCGAAAAGGTCCGTGACGTCAAAAAGCTGCTGTAGGACCCGGCTCATATCAACCGCATCGGCGTTTTGGCCATAAAGTGGCTCGCCGACGGCCCGTAAGGCTTGGGCGAAGGCGTCCACGGGGTAAGATGGGTCGATATAGCCTGCATCAAAATGGACTTGCGCGGTGCGGCGATAATCGCGGGTGATAAACCCATGCAAGATCTGCGCGAAGGTGTGGCGCGTCATATCATCAAGCCGGCCCATAATACCAAAGTCGATCAAGACGAGGCGGCCTTTCCTGTCGACGAGCAAATTGCCTTGATGCATGTCGGCGTGGAAAAACCCTTCATGCAAAGCTTGGGTTAAAAAGACCTGCATAATCTGGACGGCGAGCGCCTTTCGGTCGACGCCCGCTTTTTCAAGGGCCTCCAAGTCGTTGACGGGAATGCCGTCCACCCATTCGAGCGTTAAAATCCGCCGTCCTGATAGCGGCCAGATAATTTTAGGAACGCGCACATCGCCTTTTTCTTTAAGGCTTTCCTCCATCACCGAAGCGGCGCCAGCCTCCATCCGAAGGTCAAGTTCGACCGCGGCGGCGGTGCGCAAGGTTTCGATAAATTGAACCGGCTCTAAGCGCTTGGCGGCGCCGCCAATCCGCTCAATTTGACGTGCGGCGCGAGCAAAGGCGCGAAACTCCTGCGCGGCGGTTTGTTCGATCGCGGGCCTTAAAACTTTAACGGCGACGGGTGTTCCGTCTTTTAACAGTGCTTTGTGGACTTGCGCGATGGAGGCTGCAGCAATCGGCTCAGGAAATTCAGTAAACAGATCGCTTATTGGTTTACCAAAGGTTTTTTCCAGCTCTTTTGCCGCTTCATCGCGGGGGAAGGGCGGCATTTTATCTTGCAGGCGGGAAAGATCCTTCGCCATTTCAAAGCCGATAATATCGGGCCTTGTCGCCATAAGCTGGCCAAGTTTTACATAAGCTGGGCCCATGCCTTCAAACGCGGCGGCAAGCCGTTCGCCAGGCCGCAGGGCGCGCCCATTTTCTGTGCGCCTTGCGCCAATACGGGTCGCCGAGCCAATTGCGCGCAAAGGCGCAGGCAGAAGGTGGGCGTATTCACTAGGGATCAGTGCGTCAAAGCGTGTAAGCCGATAAGCGGCCCCAGCAAGGCGATACCAGTCCGCAAAGAAAGTCAGCATAATTCCAAAGGCCTTAAATCCGCCATCCCATGTGCAAAGCAGCAACCCCAGCCGTCAGGTTCTCATAGGCCACGCGGCGAAAGCCGGCTTTTTCAATCATCGCTGCAAAAGCGCCTTGCGCTGGGAATTTCCTGATGGACTCAACAAGATACAGATAGCTCTCGCGATCATTCGCCACCATCTCGCCGAGCCAGGGAATAATGTTAAATGAGTAGGCGTCATAGATTTTTTGCAACCCTTCCGTAATCGGATGGGAAAACTCTAAACATACAAAGCGTCCACCCGGCTTTAACACCTTATAGGCTTCGCTTAGCGCTTTATCGATATTGGTGACATTGCGAATGCCAAAAGCGATGGTGTAAGCGTCGACGCTTCTGTCTGAAAAGGGCAAATTCTCCGCATCGGTGCATACCCGGCGCAACCGGCCCTCTAAATTTTCTGGATGCGCGCGTGCGGCGCCCGCTTTCAGCATTTCATGATTGATGTCGCAGATAACGGCTTCCGCCAAAGGCGGGGGGGCGTCACTGCTGCGGGTTTCCCGCTGCCGACCACCGCGCTCATCTGCGGTGGCTAAAAAGCGCTCAGCAATATCGCCGGTGCCGCCAGCCATGTCGACCAGCTTTTGCCCGGGTTGCGGATTGACGCGCGCAATCATCGCGCTTTTCCAGATGCGGTGAACGCCGCCGGACATCAAATCATTCATGACGTCATAGCGATTGGCGACGCTGTCAAAAACGCCTTTCACATGTGACGCTTTTTCACCGCGCGGTATGGTCCGAAACCCAAATGTCGCCGTATCGCCATTATCTGTCATCATAAACCTTTATGTCCGCACGTGAAATTTTAGAACCCGTCTTGACGCCGCATGCCGCCTTTGCAACGTTGAGACGCCTGCAGTACAGCGTATGATGCGGCATATGAGAAAACTGCAAAGCCTTTACGCATTGGGGCGAAGGCGTTTGGGAGGCTTTTCCATGATTAAATCGGAGCTAGTGCAAAAGCTGGCGGATGAGAACCCTAACTTATTTCATCGTGATATTGAGCGTGTGGTCTCGATATTTTTTCAAGAAATCGCAGACAGTCTAGCCCGCGGCGAACGCGTTGAGCTGCGCGGGTTTGGGGCATTTTCGGTGAAACACCGCATGGCCCGAACCGGTCGGAACCCGCGTTCTGGCGAGCCAGTGGAAATTGAGGAAAAACGCGCGCCATTCTTTAAGTCAGGCAAAGAATTACGCGATCGTTTGAACCCAAATGGCGCAGATGAGCTAGCCGCAAGCGATGGCGAATAAACCATCTACCTGTGGTTTGGGTTCTTGGTGATAACCATTGCAAATTTGCTTCTGGCGCGGCGATGAAGTCGTTGATTAGACCCTGTGATCTATGCGAGATAAAGGCGTATGAAGAAACTATTCTCGCGTTTAATTTGGATTCCGTTGTTGCTTGTCGCTGTCTTATTTGCTTTGGCGAATAAACAGCGTGTGGCGCTTAGTTTTGATCCTTTCCCCGTGGAAACGCCGTTTTTGCAAACGGTCGCCTTGCCGCTATGGTCTTGGTTTATTCTTTTCTTCTTATTGGGGTATGTTGTCGGGGCAGGCGCCCTTTGGGTGTCTGGTCGCGACAAGCGCCGCCAAGCAGGCGCCGTTAAGCAGGAATTGAAAAAGCTGCGCAAGGAAAAAGAGCTTACTGAGGCTTCGGCCCAACAAGGCGGCGGCGCGGGCGCGGGTGACAATCTGCCCGTATTAAAAGCGTCTTAGATTTCATTCTTTGTGGGCTTTGCGTTTAGCAGACTTATTTCATCATGATGTTTTCGGTGAAAATTTGTGGACTAACACAGGCGCTGCACGCGCGAGCGGCAATAGAAGCGGGCGCCAGTCACTTAGGCTTTGTGTTTTTCCCCCCCTCGCCGCGGCATGTTACACTGGAATCTGTCAGTAAAATTTTAGCGGCTTTAGGCGCAGGGGCCGACAAAGTGCAAAAAGTTGCGCTTGTCGTCGATCCGGAACCTGAATTGCTAAGGGCGCTATTAGAGTCAGGTTTATTTGACGCCGTTCAATTCCATGGCCGTGAAGAGCCGGATGACTTGAAAGCGTTTAAGGCCGAGGCCGCGAAGCAGGGCCGCGCGATTGCGCTTTGGAAAGCGCTTGGCGTTAGCGCCAGGGAAGATTTAAAAGCGGCGGACAAGTTCTTAGAGCTTGCAGATCTTTTGTTATTTGATGCGCGCCCGCCAAAAGACGCGAACAGGCCGGGGGGGCATGGGGAAACCTTTGACTGGTCGCTCTTAAAAGCGTACGACGGCGCATCGCCCTGGATATTGGCTGGCGGGCTGTCGCCGGAAAACGTTGCGGATGCTATTCGGGCGGTGAAAGATTTTAAGGGATTTACCGGCGTGGACGTTTCCTCTGGCGTTGAAGCGGCGCCAGGGAGCAAAGACCCGGATATGATACGCCGGTTTGTTACAGCAGCCCAAGATGCGATCAACTAGGCCGCTTAATAGGCAAAATAACTGAGTAAGGCGCGCATGCGTGATGCCTGAAAGATACGAGTAGGAATTAAAGCGTAATGACGCAAGTGAATTCATTCCGTACGGGTCCTGATGAAAATGGACGATTTGGACTTTTCGGCGGCCGGTTCGTTGCGGAAACTTTGACGCCTTTGGTTTTATCCCTTGAAGAGGCGTATGAGGCCGCGAAAAAAGATCCATCATTTTATGATGAGCTTAACTACTACTTAAAACATTACGTTGGCCGGCCAAGCCCGCTTTATTATGCTGAGCGTTTGACAGAGGCTGTGCGCAATAATCCTGCGACCAATTCTGGCAAGGGCGCAAAAATTTACTTCAAACGTGATGAGTTGAACCATACCGGCGCCCATAAGATTAATAATTGCGTTGGTCAAATTTTGCTCGCCAAAAGAATGGGAAAGACACGGATCATTGCTGAAACTGGCGCGGGTCAACACGGCGTGGCGACAGCGACCGTATGCGCTCGATTTGGCCTTCCTTGTGTTGTCTATATGGGCGCAACGGATGTTGAGCGGCAAAAGCCAAACGTTTTTCGCATGAAGCTTTTGGGCGCTGAGGTCCATGCGGTGAAATCTGGCCGCGCGACGCTTAAAGATGCAATGAACGAAGCACTTCGCGATTGGGTCACGAATGTGTCGGACACGTTCTATATTATCGGTACTGCTGCAGGGCCGCATCCTTACCCCGCTATGGTGCGTGACTTCCAAAGCGTGATTGGCGATGAGGCTAAAGCCCAACTGCAAGAAGCGGAAGGGCGCCTGCCGGATGTTGTTATGGCGTGCATCGGCGGCGGGTCGAATGCAATCGGTCTGTTTCACCCGTTTCTTGATGACAAAGATGTCGAAATCATCGGTGTCGAAGCCGGCGGCCACGGTCTTGATACGCAGGAGCATGCTGCTTCTTTAGCAGGCGGCAAGCCCGGCGTTTTGCACGGCAATCGCACCTATTTGCTGCAAGATGAGGATGGTCAGATTAAAGATGGCCATTCAATCTCGGCTGGGCTTGACTATCCGGGCATTGGGCCGGAACACGCCTTCTTACATCAATCGGGGCGCGTTCACTATGTCTCAGCCACTGATGAGGAAGCGCTAGAGGCATTCCAGAAATGCGCAAAGTTGGAAGGGATCATTCCGGCGCTTGAGCCTTCCCATGCCTTGGCGCGCGCTTTTGACAAGGCGGGACAGATGGATCAGGACCAAATCCTCCTGCTAAATATGTGTGGGCGCGGGGATAAGGATATCTTCTCTGTTATGGATATTTTAGAAGGGTGAGCGCGCGACGTTCCCCAACCTCGTTTTACTTAGAAAGATTTCGACGACCATGTCTTCATCCGATAGCCGTATTACCGCGCGCTTTAACGTTCTAAAACAAGAAGGGCGGGCGGGGTTTATTCCTTTCATCATGGCGGGTGACCCTGATTACGATACGTCCTTAGCCTTGATGAAGGCATTGCCGGGGGCGGGCGCTGATTTCATTGAACTCGGTATGTGTTTTACCGACCCAATGGCGGATGGTCCTGCTATTCAAGCCGCAGGGGTAAGGGCCCTTGATGCTGGTCAAACGCTGAAAAAAACCCTCGCGATGGTGAGCGCTTTTCGACAAGATGACAGCGAAACCCCAATTATTTTGATGGGTTATTACAACCCGATCTATGCATATGGGGTTGAGGCGTTTTTGCGGGACGCCAAAGAGATTGGGGTGGACGGCCTGATCGTTGTCGATTTGCCGCCGGAAGAAGATGATGAACTTTGTCTTCCCTCGTTAGCGGCTGGGGTGGATTTTATTCGCCTGGCAACCCCAACAACGGACGATGCTCGCTTGCCGGCGGTGGTGAAAAACGCCAGCGGTTTTATCTATTATGTGTCCGTCGCTGGGGTAACCGGGGCCAAAACTGGCGCGCGAGCCGCGATTTCACAAGCGGTTGAGCGCATTCGGGCGGCGTCTGGGTTGCCTGCCGCTGTTGGTTTCGGTGTCAAAACGGCTGAAAAAGCCGCTGAAGTCGCCCTAGATGCTGACGCTGTGGTTGTTGGATCGGCCCTGGTGGAGCGTCTTCTCGCAGGTGTTGAAGAATGTGGCGGCATAGATGCGATAAATAGCGACAATCGTGATAAGATCCTGCATAACGTATTGAGTTTCGCCAATGATCTTGGCAATGCGGTGCGCACAGCGCGAGAGTAACGGGGAACCCATTGGGTGTTCTGGATTAATTTTTCTAGATTTCCTGTGCACTGGATTTTAGGAGGCGTTCGATGAACTGGCTGTCAAACATCACCCCCCCTGGCATTAAGGGCCTGCTTAACCGAGAGACAAGCTCAGACAATCTCTGGGTCAAATGCGATAATTGCGGCGAGATGATTTTTCATCGCGACCATGAGTTGGCGCAGAAGGTCTGTGGTTCTTGCGGTCATCATATGCGACTGACGGTAAAAGAACGTCTGGCTTCGCTTTTTGACGGTGGTGCATATGAGAATGTTGAACTGCCAGATCCGCCTTTTGATCCTTTAAAATTTAAAGATGAAAAGAAATATGCTGACCGCTTGAAAGATTATCGAAAGCGCGCAGGCCGCAATGACGCCATGGCCGTGGGCTTAGGAAAGCTTGATGGGGCTGATACCGTCGTTGCTGTTCAAGATTTTAAGTTTATGGGCGGATCTATGGGCATGGCGCTTGGTGAAGCCATGGTCAAAGCGGCTGAGGTCGCGATTGAAAACCGTGCGCCATTGATCATCTTTACAGCCTCAGGCGGCGCCCGCATGCAGGAAGGAATTTTGTCGCTGATGCAAATGCCGCGCACGACCGTTGCGGTGCAAATGCTGAACGAAGCGCGTCTTCCTTATATTGTGGTTTTAACGAACCCGACCACAGGCGGCGTAACCGCTTCTTACGCCATGCTTGGCGATGTTAATTTGGCCGAGCCTGGCGCCTTAATCGGTTTTGCCGGTCCGCGTGTGATCGAACAGACCATTCGTGAAAAACTGCCAGAAGGATTTCAGCGGTCTGAATTCTTGCAGGAAAAAGGCATGGTTGACATGGTGGTCCATCGCCATGACATGCGCCAAACCCTTAGTCGTTTACTCCGTGTTCTGATGGGCGGCGCCGCACAGGGCGCGCAAGACAATAATGTTGTTGTGATGACATCGCCTGAAGAAACCACGCCGCCAGCAGCGACAAGCGTTGAGCCTGAGAAAAAAGCCGCAGAATAAACGTCGCTTCATTCCGCAGGGTTCTCCATGACGACTTCTCTTGACGCAGCGATCGCTCATATCGCTGCGCGTCGCCCCTCACTGATTGACCTTGGTCTTGATCGTACTAAGGCGGCCCTTAAGGCGCTTGGTGATCCGCATAAGCGCCTGCCGCCGGTTTTTCATGTGGCTGGAACGAACGGGAAAGGCTCCACCATCGCCTATCTAAAAGCGATTTTAGAAGCGGCGGGCAAGCGCGTCCATGTTTTTACATCGCCCCATCTTGTTCGGTTTAATGAGCGTATTGTTTTGGCTGGTCAGGAAATTTCTGATGAGGCGTTGATTGATGTTTTGAACCGTTGTGATCAAGCGGTGGATGCGGATCAATTGACGTTTTTTGAAACGGCGACTGTCGCAGCGTTCCTGGCGTATGCAGAGCATGGGGCGGACTATCTTCTTTTAGAGGTCGGTCTTGGCGGCCGACTAGACGCCACCAATGTTTTGGACCACCCAATCGCAACCGTGACAACGCCGATCGCGCTTGATCACCAACAATTTTTGGGCAACGACCTTGCAACGATCGCTTTTGAAAAGGCAGGGATTTATCGCAGCGGCGTTCCCGCGGTAATAGGCCCGCAAGCGCCAGAGGCAATGACGGCTTTGGTTGCGGCGGCGGAGAAAATCGGTGCAAAGCCCGTTGTCTACGGAACAGATTGGCAAGCCTATCCAGAGCGGGGAAGGCTTATCTATCAAGATCTTGACGGATTAAAGGATTTATCGCCCCCGCGCCTTATCGGCGATCATCAAATTGCGAATGCGGGGCTTGCTGTGGCGACGCTTGCCGCAGCGGGGGTTGAGCCTGATGATGAGACGATATCGCAAGGGCTTAGCGATGCGCGCTGGCCTGCTCGGCTTCAACGTTTAACAAAGGGCCCGTTGGTGGATCTTCTTGCGCGATCAGCGCCCGCCGGCTCAGAGCTTTGGCTTGATGGGGGGCATAACCCACATGCGGCGCGCGCTTTGGCGGCGGCTCTTTCCGCAATCGGCGAGCGGGCGAATAGTCCTTTGATCATGATTACCGGCCTTCAGGCGAATAAAGATCTGAAAGGGTATTTTGACGCTTTTGAAGGGCTTGCTGCTTTTGTGTATGCGGTATCTGCTGATAAAGAAAACGCGGCCTCACCAGAAGCTGTGATGAAGGCCGCGACAAGCGCTGGACTAAAAGCGGTGACATCCATTTCGCCTTTAGAAGCGATGGAGCGCGCTATAGCAGCAGATCATGGCGACGGCGACCCACTTCGTGTTTTAATTTGTGGATCGCTATATCTTGCTGGCGATATTTTGAAAGCGCATCAATAAAATACCCCGCCACATTTTCATGTGGCGAGGTGTTAAAATTCATTGATAACCCATTTTTAGATTGTGGATTTAATCCACTCATCAATCGCTGACTTTGGCGCCGCGCCGACTTTTGTTGCGGTCAGCTCGCCATCTTTGAAAATCATTAATGTCGGAATGCCGCGCACGCCAAATTTGCCGGGTGTTTCTGGATTCTCGTCAATGTTGATTTTTGTAATAGTCAGCTTGCCGTCATAATCAGCGGCCAGTTCCTCAAGCGCGGGGCCAATCTGTTTACAGGGGCCGCACCACTCCGCCCAGAAATCAACCAAAACGGGACCATCTGCTTTGACGACATCATCATCAAAAGAAGCGTCGGTAATAGCTTTCGTAGACATCTTATACTCCATACCCGGATGGCTATGCTTTCCTAGGTGGTTGGGTGGAATGCGCGCCGAGGGGTCGATTTAATAAGGCGCTAAGCGCCAGGCTGATCGTTAATCTTGCCTAAGATAGGGCTCTCGCCAAAAGGTTCAACCCACTAAAGCGTGATCAAGCAGCGAATCAGGCAAAGGCATTAGCCGCGCTTCAAACGTCCATAGCAGGGCTGATGTAATTGATCTATTCGGATAGATTTCCCGCAATAAAGCGCGATAAGCGGCCATTTGGCTAAGATAAGCGGGGGATGTATCTTCCACCTGTAAGGGCGGTGGGCGGTTGGTTTTATAGTCGATCACCAAGACTCGGTCTTCGAAAACAGCCAGCCGGTCAATTTGGCCAGAGATAATAACCCCTTCGCGCAACCCAGCGGGCGCCCCGGCGATTGAAACCTCGGCACGGCTAGCTGGGCCAAAAGCATCGGCAAAAGCTGGATCGCGTAAGACGGTTAAAACCTCATCACGCCAGCGGTTGCGTTCTTCTTCATCTATGTTGCCAGCAAGCCGCGCGAGTAAGCGGTCCGCCGCAGCGTCGCGCTCACTATCCGCGACTGGCGGCAGCAATTCCAATAGGCGGTGTAGTACACGGCCGCGCATAAATCGGTCTGCGCCTATAAGTGGAGAGTAGGCGCCGGGTTCATGAATTCGCGGCGTTTGCGCATGGGCCTCCGCGTCATCAGCAAGACGTGAGGGGGCAAGGCGCCGCGGCCCGCCCTCCTTCGCCGCTTGTTGAAAAAGCCAAGAAGGGATAGGCGTTTTGTGCTCAGCTGGCGCAGCTATTTTTCGGTCCGGCGGTTGCTTGGTTTGGGCGCATGCAATTCGTTTGCGATCGCCAGTCCAAGCATTATGAGGCGTGGTTTCAACATTTTCCATGCGGGAAAGGGCGTCTTCGCAAAGGGCCGCCCAAGTTTTTTCCTCAACCGGCTTACTGTGGGGGTCACTGCTTTTTCCGCTTTGAAGGCTGCAAATGTAAAGGCGGTCGCGGGCGCGTGTTGCGGCGACATATAAAAGCCTTCTGTATTCTTCATAATCACGAAGCTTTGCTTCGGAGCGCGCTGCTGACAACGCAGTGCTGTCATGGTCTTTAGACGCTGATAATATAGGTGCGTTGATGCTCGCTTGTTTTGCGGCAGGATCCCCGCGAAAAGACGGGGCGGAAAAAATTGGACCTAGTTTCTTAGGGTCCGGCGCGCGGTGGGCGTCTAGTAAAAAGACAACGCCGCTTTCAAGCCCCTTTGCGCCATGGACTGTCATAACACGAACAGCATTCCCTGTATTGTCAAGATCGCGTTTAATTTCACCTGCGTTTTCTAAGGCCCAAGATAAAAACCCTTGCAGGCTGCGCGGATTACCGCGCTCATAGGCGAGGGCTTGGCGTAAAAATTCGTCAACAGGCTCGCGCACGGCTTCACTTAGGCGCGCATAAAGTCTCTTGCGGCCACTATTTTCGCCGTATTCTAAGACGTGAGAAAAGAACGCATACGCCCCTTCGCGTAGGGCAATTTTCCGAGCGAGATTTATTTCTTCGATCGCATGGGCGTATTTTGAGCTATCTTCGCAATGGGTTTGCAACGCATCCCAAAGCCTAGCCTTTCGATGATGGGCAAGGGAAAAAAGCTCATCATCATTGATGTTGAAAAATGGGCTCTTTAACGTTTCAGCAAGAGACAAGTCATCCCCCGGCAGTAACACGGCCCGGGCGTAAGCCATTAGATCCTCAACCGCCGGATCGCTTAGCAAAGCGAGTTTATCTGCGCCTGCGACTGGTACGCTCTTGTAAGACAGCGATGCGATCATTTGGTGAAACAATGCGCTACGGCTTTGGACCAAGATCATAATATCGCCAGGGGTAAGCGGCCGGCCTTCCGCCTCCAGACATTCACTCTTGGCGAGCCAATCTTTGATTGTCGCCGCGATGTGATCACAAAGCGTTTTGCCGGGGTTGTCTGGCGCCCGTGCATCAACCGGCGCATCCCACGCACTAGCCTCTTCTCTTTCTGGTCTTGGTACGGGCGGCCAATATTCCACCAACCCGGCTTCGCCCAAACGATGCGCCTCGTGCAGCAGCGCCGTATCATCAGATAAGCCTTCGCGTGCCTTTTCTTCTGCAAAAAGAGCGTCCACAAAATTTAAGACGGGCTCAGTTGTGCGAAATGAAAGGGTGAGGGGGATGTTTTTAAAATTAGGCGTCGCCGCTGATATGGTCTTGCCGAGATCAACCTGCTTTTGCGCAAAAAGTCCCGCATCCGCGCCTTGGAAAGAATAGATCGATTGTTTTTGGTCGCCCACAGCAAAAAAGGTGCGTGATGCATCGTTTTTGAATGCATGGGCGCCCTCGCCTGCAAAAAACTCCTTAAGCGGTCCTTCGATAATCCGCCATTGGCTAGGGCTTGTGTCCTGCGCCTCGTCAAGAAGGATATGGTCAAGACCGCCGTCAAGCTTATACATCACCCAAGCGTTTTGATCGCTATTTTGAAATAGACGCCGGGCGGCGATGATCAAATCATCATAGTCAAGGGCGGCGCGGGCGTCTTTCAATGATTGATAATGGTCGCATACTTTTTCCAGGACTTGTAAAAAAGCGCGGGTATCTTCCAATGCTGCGGCGGCCTTGATTGTGTCCAGATGCTCCATGAAAGCCGCCTGGGCTTCCTTTAGGGCGGGGGAAAGAGTTGGGTCGATCTTCTTAATTTCAGCATCGCCCAGCTTACTGCGCGGTCCCCCGCTTGTTGTGCAGAAGAAGTCGGTTACCGCTTGAAACGCGGTTTCCATGTCTTTAGCTGTACAGAAACTATCGAGTGGCCCCTCTGAAAGTTTTATCGATGTCTTTAGGCCTTCGGCGAAGATCTCACGCGCCCGTCGAAGAAGGTTTTCGTCAATCGCCTCAATCGCTTTGGCTTTAGCCTGCGTCTCATTCGCCTGTTCGTCGATGCCTAGCGCATCGGCGCTGGCTGATATCAAGGGCGCCCATCCGCCAGCTTCTTCTAATGTTTGGCTTAATGATTGCCTTCCCATCATCCCTTCACGGATTAGGGTTTCCGCGCCGGTCGGGCCAAAGCGCGCTGCAAGGCGAGCAAGCGCGTCTTTTAACGTTGGGTCTGCGCCTGCGCGAATGATGGCGGACGAAACAAGGGCTAACGCCTCACCATCTTCAAGAACGGTAAAGCCCGGCGCGACGCCAGCTTCCAGTGGGAAGCGTTTTAGAACACTTTCACAAAAGGAATGGATCGTCTGAATTTTAAGCCCGCCCGGTGTTTCAAGGGCGCGCGCAAAAAGTCGGCGCGCTTTGGCGAGCTTTTTTGGGTCGGGGGCCGCGTTATCGCCTGTAAGTTTTTGCAAAGCATCGGTGAGTTTTGCATCATCAGCCAACGCCCATTTGCCTAGCATTTCAAATAGACGGCCGGCCATTTCCGCCGCCGCCGCTTTGGTGAAAGTGATGCAGAGGATTTTTGCCGGGTCCGCGCCAGTCAGCAAAAGCCGAGCAGCACGGTCGGTCAAGACACGGGTTTTTCCGGCCCCAGCATTCGCAGCGACAAAGGCGGACCGCGCCGGATCCGCTGCTTCACGTTGGCGATCGATAGTTTGTTGAAAAGCGTCGGTCACAAGGCTTACTCTTCCTCGGCGCGCCATTCACGGCGCCGGGCAAGTTGATCATAGTCCCCCCAATTGTCTGTAAATTCTGGGCGCGGCTGTGATAAATAAGGGGTTTGCGGATCATTAAAATGGGCCAATAAGGCGTAAAGTCCCTCCGCTGCGTCACGAACCGCGTCTTGGGCGGCGGGGCCTTCCGCGCCGGATTGATTTTTTGACGGGGTTGTTTTGTGGCGGTTCAACATGCGCAAATAATAAAATCCCAAAATGGCGCCGCCCTCTAAACCTTCAAAGCCGCCCTGTTCAGCAATAAGCGCGGTCAGGGGTAATTGGGGGTTAAAGTCCGCTCTAATTTGTTTCAAAGAGGGCAGGTTTTGGGATTTGTAATCATAAATGCTCAACGCGCCGTCTTTGTTTTGATCAATGCGGTCGGCTCTTGCCGTCAGGGTAAAGATGGCCCCATTGACGGGAAGATCAATGCGCCCCTCGTCTTCTAAAACGGCTGGGGCGCCAATTTTTAACGCTTCACTATGGAATTCTTTAAACCATTCAAGCGCATTGTTAATTGCGCCGCGCCAAAAAGCGTCATGGGCCGATGTGTAACCAAAAGTTGGGGCAATCTCATCAAAAAGGGTGCGTAGATCTTTTGGGTCGCCCTTGGCGTGACGCTCAAACACGCTATGCAACAGCTCCCCCAGATGGCGGGCGGCAAAGGGCGTTCCAAGCGGGTCAAGCTGGCGTAGACGGAGGATTTGGCGCGCATATACGCCATAGGGGTCACGCATCAGCTGGCTTATACGGGTGACGGAAAAAACCGTTGGGCGTGCGGTGATCGGCGGTTTTACAAGGGGCGCATGGACAGGCATGGCGGGGCCCGCATTGTCCATCGCCGCCGCGATGGCGGCGTGGCGCTCTGTTTCGTTGATCCGGTCAAGAGCGCCTGCGCCAGTGAGAATATTGTTTAACCGCAATATCCAGCGTGAAGGTTTTGCCGGCGCCCCGCCGGAACGTTCCGCACGCGTTAAAAAGACCCGCGGACTAGCGGCAAGCTGGGCAAAGTCGTGGGCGGCAAGGCCGATCCGTCTTTCGGGGGAAGGAAGGCCGATCTTGCGGCGCATATCCCTTGATAAAAATGGGTCTGTCGGCGCATCCGCGGGCCAAACGCCTTCATTTAATCCGCTCAAAATAATTTTATCCGCATGCTGTAGGCGTGCTTCAAGGGGGCCGAGCATTAATAGCCGCGGATGTGCGTCACCTGGCGGGCGCACCGTTTCAGCGCTAATAAGGCTGGTAATTAATGCGGGATATTCGCTCGCTGTAATTTCCATCACGGGAGCGTTTAGGGCAAGGTCCGCCATGATCCGCGCGCCGGCATCGCCATCAATGCCGCGCCAAAGGGGGTGGTCGTCGTTAAGGGGCGCGCCGTCTTGGGATAGAAGTTCTGCTGCTGTTACATGCGCTTTCAAAAACGCGCTAAGTGGTCTTTTATCGTTCGTTAGGGGCCAATGCGCGGCTGCTTCCTCCAAAGCAGGTATAATCGACATGGCGCGCGCTTTTATCCGCTCACTGCTATAACTGCTTACTTTCGCTTTAATGGCTGCAACGCCTTTGCCTGCTGGGGCAAGGCCGCGTAAAGCTTCATCCAGCGCGTCAATCGCCGCCGGACAATCTGGTCCTTCAAGATTGAACCTTGTGCGTGGATGTCTTGCCAGGGCGATCAGTATGCGTGGGTCTGTTTGCTCGGCGAGCCATTCAGCTATAAACCGTAAATAAGTCCCACACGATGTATTGTGAAAGGGAACGCCCGCTGAATCATCCACCTGAACACCCCAACGACGCATTTTTAATGCGACGCGGCGGGTAAGGTCCCGGTCCGGCGTTACTAAAAGCGCTGTCTCGCCAGGGGTTTGTAAAGTTTCGCGCATTTGAAGCGCGATGGCTGTCGCTTCCGCCTCTTCATCCTCAGCCTCAATAAAACTAAGGCCCTTTAGCCCCTCGGTTAGGCCGGGGTCAGTGCGTTCTGCTTCTTTAACAAGGTCGCGCCAATCATCCGTCGCATCTGCTGGGCGCAACGCCAAAGCCAATAGCCCAGCACGCTGAGTAGAAGGTTTTTTATTACGGCTTGGCCAAGGTTGGATCTCTTTCGGGTCCACCTTTAAAAATTCCAAAAGCGCTTTTAATCCCGCCTGCGGGTGGGGATCGTCAATCGACGCCCAGCCGCGTTTGTCCAGACCGGTTGCATTTTCCTCGGAATGGATCGCAAGGCCGGGCAAGATGACGGCGCCTTTAGGCAGGGCGGCCACAATTTTCATCATTCGTGCGACAGCGGGCGCGGAGCCTGTTGTGCCCGCAATGATGATTGGGCGATCCGGCGGGGACGCAGCCCAACGTTTTGCCTGCGCATTGATGAGGGCGGATCGCCGTGCGGATGGGTCCATACGGTCAATGCTTTTTAAATGGGCAGGCCAGGCTTTGGTGATAATTTCAAGAAATGTCAGTGATTGGGCCCAATGCGCCGCGTAGGTTTGCGGCGCCAGCGTGTTAAGCGCGCCAAAATCTATTTCCTCTGTATAGAAAGAATCAAGTAGCTTAGAAAGCTCCCCCGCGGCGGAAAGCGCGGCTGTCCAGTTTTCTTGTCCCGCAAAAGCGCGGTCTTTTGCGGCCACCATTTGTGCTAGGAAAAGCTTACGCTCTATGGCGGAAACGGCTGGCGGTAAATCCGCTTCGTCCTCCGCATCGCCGGTGAACAGGGAAAGGCTGTCTTCGTCCACATCCCCTAATGGCTTGATTTCTGGCAACAGGACAGCCCCGCGACCTTCCTCTGCAGCGATCAGGCGGAATTCTTCCCCTAGCGCGCGCGCCGCCCGCCGTGTCGGGGTAATGATAAGGCTTTGCGTTAAAACAAGAGGGTCGTCACTAAGGGCTGTTTTGACGCCAATCGCTAGGTCGCGCAAAAAAGACCTGCCCGGATCAATTGTAAAATACCGGGGGCCGGAAAGGGCGAAAATGTCACTAGCTTTCAACACGCGCGCTAATTAAGCACGCTTTCGCCTTAAAGCTAAACGAAAAGTCTACCCAGGTTATTTTCGCTGAAGAATTAGGCGCTCTTTCTTTGCGCCAAATAGGCTTCCGCCGCCTCAAGGCCAGCCGGGTCGCCCACATGCATCCAGAACCCGTCATGGACAACGCCGTATAGGCGTTCTTGCTTCTGCGGCTTGGCGCCATAACATCGCCGTAGAAAAGGGCCCGTCAGGCGCATCCTTTAAAAGGGCGCTGTTTAATATTTGGAGGCCGGTGAACACATAAGGCGCATAGTCGGCTTGCCGAAAAGCGATAGGGCCTGCCGTGTCATCAGCGCAAGCGTGGATGAAGTCGCCTTGTCCATCATAGCCGCTTGTCGCCTCAATCGGCGAAAGCAACAATAACATGTCCATTTTTGCACTATCCCATGCCTGGGCGAGCCTTTCGCAAGGCTCAGCCCCCGGTCCGTCCACTAAGATTGCGTCGGTATTGGTGCAGAAGATTGGCGCGTCATCGAAGTGATGCGCGGCTTTTTTTAGCCCGCCGCCGGTTTCCAATAACTCGGCCCTTTCATCAGAGATTGTGATCCGCGGCGCTGAGCGTGTTTTGACATGCCCCTCAATCTGATCGGCGAGGTAATGCACATTTACGACCGCATGATTGACGCCGGCGCGTGCAAAACGATCAAGGGTGTAATCGATAAGGGCTGTGCCGCTAACTGAAATAAGGGGCTTTGGTTGGTGATCTGTAAGCGGACGCATACGCGTGCCGAGACCTGCGGCCAAAACCATTGCCGTTTTCGGGGTGGAACTGGGCAACTGCATTGGCGACATCATGGGGCAAGATCCGGCATATGGCGTTCAAAGAATGCTCGTACTGGCGAAAGCACAGGGTGTTTTAAATCGTTCTTAAAATGCGCTTCAACCCGCGGGAAGAAAGCCGCATAGCGAGGTTTTTTGTAATGATCAACAAGGCGCGCAAAAACCCCAAGGATTTTTGCATTTCTTTGTGCGCCTAAGATTGCATATTCTTTTAAGAAGTCTTGCGCCTCAAAGGCTTTATCGCCTGTGCTTTCATCGACATAACGCGCGATCATCGCTTTGACGAGATCTTGCGATGTGTCGCGGCGAGCATCCTCAAGGAGGGAGACAAGATCATAAGCGGGGGAGCCATAAAGACCGTCTTGGAAGTCGATTAACCCCACGCGGGCGGGACCCGAACGCCCCGGCAACCACAAAAGGTTCTCCGCATGGAAATCACGCAGGACAATCGTTTTTGGCGCACTTAGATCGTCAAGCACGGGTGTCCAAGCGGCGCGGTATTCCGTCTTGATCTCAGCGTTTGGGTGTTCACCTTTGATGCGTTTCCAATACCATTCAATGACAAGATCGATTTCGGCCTCAAGGGCCACGCGATCATAAGTCAGCATTTGATAGTTGGCACTCGACGGCGGCGCGATATGCGCACGGCGCAGTGCGATTAGGGCGTCAATCGCTGTTCCGTAAAGGGATAACTCATCTGCGCCATTCGGAATAGCGTGGGCAAAAAGGTCATCGCCAAAATCTTCGATCAAAGCGAAACCGTTCTCAGCGTCCGCGGCGTAAACCTCTGGCGCCGACAGCCCAGCTTCGCGCAAGGCGCCCGCGACAGCGGTAAAAGCGTTCAGGTTCGGTCCTGCAAGACGAGCCATTGCATTATAGCCAAGGGCATTGCGTTTTCTTGCGTCGGCGTCCGGCGGGCATGGGGCGCTTTCAGCGGCGGGCGGCGCATCCATCAAAAGGGCCGGGCGGTCATTAAGGCTTAACCGGAAATAACGGCGAGAAGAGGCGTCGGCGGTTAAAGCCGTTACGGGGGCGGCGCCCCAACCTGTGTTCGCCAAAAAGGCGGCGCGCGCTTCAGCTCGGGGATCATCAATTGGAAGTGCGGAAATGCTCATAATCTCCTTTGTGGCAAATTACCTTTAATGAGTTCCTGCCATCAGCGCCAAACTGCTCATAAAGTAGGGCTAATCCTTGATTAAATTGAGATTTTTTAGGCGTTTTACCCAATTTTCGCCGCTGCGGATGACAGCCTGGCGTGGTGTTTGGGCCGGATTTAAAGCAATGATAAGTGGGTCGGGTGGTAATTGGTCTTCGATCCTTTCCGGCCATTCGATCACGCTAACGCCTTGGTCGAGCGCTTCTTCAAAGCCTAGCTCCCAAATTTCTTCTATGGATTCAAGGCGGTACAAGTCGAAATGCCATAGCGTGAAGTCGCCGCAATTTTGGGCTTTTGCCTCATATGTCTCGACCAGGGCAAATGTGGGGCTTGGCGCTTCACGAGCCCCTGTCGCCGCTTTAATGAGCCCGCGCGCCAGGGTGGTTTTTCCCGCGCCCAATGGACCCATTAGGCAGAGCACATCCCCCGGCTGCACATGGGGCGCAAGCGACGCGCCTAGAGCCGCCGTCGCTTCATCATCCGCCAATTTTATGGTTGTTTCGATCAAAGAATGATCTCTTAATTACTTTGTAACAAAGGTTGTCACGATAAACCGCCTTGTCAGGGGCGCCAAGCTATCAGCAGGTCTTGCGTAATTTTATTCGCAGCGTTTGGTGCAGCAGAGACAATATATCGCTTGCCCTCCACGCTAAGGCCGTTACATCTACGTTTTAAATTTGACGACGAATTCTTACGATAAAGGTCGGGTTTTAAGCGTTATGCCGAAAATTACATATATTGAGCACTCTGGTACAGAACACGTTATTGACGCAGAAAATGGCGTCTCTGTGATGGAGGCGGCAGTCAAAAATATGGTGCCGGGCATTGACGCCGATTGTGGCGGCGCCTGTGCTTGCGCTACGTGTCATGTTTATGTCGACAAAGAATGGGCCAGTAAAACCGGCGAGGTGAAGCCGATGGAAGAGTCCATGCTCGATTTTGCATCTGAGCCAAACGAAACTTCTCGCCTTTCTTGCCAGATTACGGTTAGCGATGAACTTGATGGGCTGGTTGTGCGCTTGCCGGAGTTTCAGGGGTAAAGCCCAAGAAATTCTAGTGTTGTTTCGAAGTCGTTACATTTCTCGAAAGAGCGATTGCACCTGTATCTAGTCCGAGATCTAGTCTAAAGGCGCGTATCTGGCTTTTAAGGAAGTCTTCTTCAAAGCTATGGCGCATTACAGATAATTTGTGTCGAAACTGGAATAAAGCGACTTTTATTCGGCCAAAACCGGCGCTTGTTGTTTCCGGAGCCGAAGTGCAGCTAAAAGCTGGCGTGGAAGAACCACTGCACATTTCAGATAACGAGGCGCTAAACGGACGGGGTCTGAACAAAGGCGCCAAGCCCATTCCATTGCTAGCTGTCTAATCCATTTTGGCGCCCGTGTCTGGGTTTTTGCGATGAAATCAAGACCGGCCCCGACGGAGACAAACCCAACGCCAGGGGCAAAAAAACGCCCGCGCGCTGCAAATAGTTCTTGTTTTGGCGCTCCTAAAGCGAGGAAGCACAGTCCCGCCCCAGATTCTTTGAGCGCTTCATAAATTTGATCCGCTTCGGAGCTATGGATATCGAAGGGATAAGATGGAGAGATCTTCAATACGATTTCAAGAGATGGAAAATCCTGAACTAGGCCCGCCGCCGCTTTATCAAGTGACGCTTGTGTCCCGCCAACCAGCGCCACTTTAACTTTTGTTTGCTCGGCGATTCTAGAGAGCGGCTTAATCAGGTCTGCGCCAGTAATTCTGTCCACTGGGCGGCCCGCTATTCGTGAAAGCCAAACAATTGGGTTTCCATCAGCGACAACAATGTCATGCGTTGAATAGGCTCGCCGATAAGCGTCGCTGTCATTCAACTTTGTTACATGGTCTAGATTAAGTGTGGCGAGCGCGAACCCGTCATGATCACAAAGTTTCTGGCTAAGAAGCGCCAACAGCCTTGTGTGGTTCGTCACATTAATAGCAATATTGGTGCTGCCAAAACTGAAGATCAAGCCTTCCCCCATTTGGAAAGTAAACGGATGTATATAGTGACCGAAATCGCAGAATAATTGAAGTCATTCAGACAGTAATAAATTTGTGAAGTACATTATCTAATAGTAATAATCTACTCTTTTCGCATCGGACATATTTAGGACTATTCCCAACAGATTATGATCTTCTAACAGCCGCCGACTTTCCTTGATCTCAGAGGCGGTTGTCTTTCCTGAAGCTGTCACCAAAAGTACGCAATCAACAATAGGCAACAAAGCCGTTGCGTCATCAATCGTTAAAATTGGTGGTAGATCAAAAATCACCGTACGTTCCTGATATCGATCACGAAGTTCGGAAACTAAACTGGCAATCTTCTCTGAGGCTAATACCTCCGCCGCATTTGCTACAGATTTTATATTTGGCAAAACCACTAAGCGCGGTGCGCCAGGGTTGATCAGCACAGCTTCAAGTTTTTGATCATCTTCCAAATAATCAACCAGTGATGGACCTGCTGGAAGACCTAAATATTTTGCAACACAGGGGCGCCGTAAGTCGAAATCTGCAAGCAAGGCCGTTGAACCAGTTTTATGAGATATGGAGAATGCAAGGTTTATCGCGGTTACAGTTTTGCCACATGCGGGCGTGGGTGAGGTTATGGCGATAGTTTTCCACCCATTGCGTTCCATTTCTTGTAAGACGCGTGTGCGCAACATATCGTAATGCGCGCTGCGCATATCGGATTTTGTATGAGCGACTATTCGATTTTCTTCTAGAATTTGCTCGCTTATCTGAACGACTTTTGTTTGTGTGTAAACGATATTATCTAAATTGTGGGTGGCGATGGTGCGACGTGGCAAGGTTGCGGTAGTCAGAGTACGTGGCTGATCGCTTGACAAGCGTAGGCCGCGCGCCTTCTCAAGGGCTTGCTTTATTTTTTCCATTTACAATCCGCTCCCTAGCCTAACCGCGCCATAATTTTCAAAAGGAAAATATCGATGGGCATAAATAAAAAGTGAACTACCGCCAAAGCTATTAAGAAGAGGGCAGGCACTGCAACGCCCGCTGCCATCAAGCGCTGCCGATTACGGTGTGTTTCGCTGGTTGTGCTAATATGTGGGATAATGGCAAGCGGGGGCTGGCCAGTAATTTGGGTAATAACTGACGGACTTGTAATGCCGCCAAAGAATACCTCCATGAACAGGACTAAGCTTGCTCCTGCGCCGCAAGCGAGGACGAAGACAATCAGCAATAAAATCTGTCGATTTGGTTTAGATGGACTTTCCGCAAGAACAGGCGGCTCAAGCAAGGTGAAGCGTTCTGCTTTTTTGCCTTCTTCCAAATTTTGGGCAAGTTGGGCTTGTAGTTGTTTAGCCTTGATTTCTTCGTATTTCTCTAACGAGTTGTCATAGTCACGGCTTAACGCTGTCAGCCCGCGTTCGACCTGCGGCGTTTGCACAACGCGATTTTGTAAATCTTCTATTTTTTCAATAAGATTGTTACGGAGTTTTTTGAGAACAGAAAGCCTTGCATTCGCTGCTGCTATCTGTCCTTCCAACCGAGCTGTCGCAATATCGATATCATTGCTCGCTGAGCCATCGCCTTTCGGCGCCGTCGCGAGGTCTTGTTTCAATTTTGCTACGCGGGCAGCGGCGCTTTGGACATCAGGATGACTTGTCTCATAGCTCTTTTGAAGATCAGCGAGTTGGCGAGTAGCCTTTGCCAGCTGTTCTTCTATTACAGTTCTTGATGGACCAAGCCCTGTGCTTTGCTCTAGTGCTGAAATACGTTGGCGCAGTGACTGAACATCAGGATGTTCATCTGAATAGCGCGCTTCGTAGTTAAGAAGTTGTAGTCGTAAAGCGGCAAGTTGTTGAGACGGACTTTGCGGCCCGCTTGCTGACGTTGCAGCTGAAAGGCCGGTTTTTGCCGCAGCAAGCTCTATTTTTAAAAACCGTAACTCTTCTTCAAGCGCTTTGCGATCGCTATCTACACGCTGCAAATCTTGTTCAGACCGTTGCAGCATATTAAGATGTAAATCTAGGTGCTCAGGCAAGGCATTGTTGTTTTCTTGCTTAAAGGCCGCGATTTGGCTCTCAAGCACTTCAAGCTGTTTTTGAAGTTTTCCTGCTTCGGTCTCTAAAAAATCTGTGGTCTCCGCGGCGCGAGCTGTACGGGTGCGAACGTTTTCATCGAGGAACAACGTCAAAAGCTCATTCGCGACTCGCAGCGCTTGTTCAGCACTGCGATCTTCATACGAAACGTTAAATGCAATTGTCGCTTTGCCGCGTCGGGCGCCAGTTTCAATTAGGTCAATGCTTATACGTGAACGTATAGCGTCCACTTGAGCGGATTGTGATATTGAACGATCCTGTGTGTCGAAAAGTTTAAACTTTCGGATAATCTGGGATAAATTTTCACGAGTCATTACTCGCTGCCGGATTATTTGAATACGTTCATTGGCGAGTCCGGTTACCGTTGAACGAATGAACTCGTCAGGAATTTGTTGAGATTCAACAAGGATTTTTCCGCTTGAGGAATAAATAGGCGGTAAGATGAATACAATTGCGCTGCCGATGATAGTAATCGCTAAAAACGGCAGGACAAAATGCCAAAACCGCCGTTTTAGGATTGCAAGATAATCACGGAGAGAGAGTTCGTATTCCATTCTTAAAGCCTAATCGTCCAAACTGTTGCGCGGAAAGCGGTAATCAAGGCGAAATAGGACCGAATTTGAGTTAGCAGTGTTATTATCACTAGCTAATTCTTGTCGTCGCCATCGGTATGAAACGCGCGTTTCTAATTTTTCCGTCAAAGCCCAACGCAGATATGGTGATGCGTAAATCTGTTCATCCGATCGGTCGCTGCCAAAATTTTCGCTTTTTCGATATCCGCCCTCAACCCCCAATCCAAAACGAGAGGTCGCATTATATGCAAGGCGGGCTTTAACTTGATTTTCTTCCCGCAATGCGCCAGTGCCGCTTGGCGAAAAATCGCGGGCGGCTGAAACGTTAAACTGGACAGCGCTGTTGTCATAAGTGATGCCAACCTCACCGGTCCAATCAGTTTCTTCAGCAAGGTTATTATCAATATAAATGGCGCCAGCTTTTGCATTGAAGGTTAAATGCTCCAGCACGCGAAACTCACTGCTGGCAACGGAAAAAGCTGTTTGTGTATCTGGTATGTCTGCACTTTTAGGCTCAATTTTTCTCGCGCCAACTGTTACTATAACCTTTAATTTCTTTGAAAAGTCTTGCGATAGACTGGCTTGAGCGTCGTAGCTGAGAAAGTCATTTAGTTCGTCTTCGGAAAAGGTTGATCGTTGCACCCCAGCTTGCAGAGCTGCGTGTCGATGGTTCGATAAGCGCCGCGTCCAGGAGAAATATCCGGACAAATCTGTGCGCCGCCCATCTACTGCGTTTACGCCAGTGTCCTCGAATTGGCTATCAAATTGTGACCGCTGCGAGAAATCGGCTTTCGCGTTTACCACTGAAAGCGGGAAGCGATATTCTGCAGATAAATAAGAGCGATAGTCTACTCGGTCATCTTCGACGTCGTCGTTGAAAGACTGAACAATATCTGCCGTTCCTGATATGTCGACCTTATAACGGCTGCTAGCAAAGCGATTGGAGAGGCCAGGCGAAATTATTTGCTTTGTAACAGGCGCTTTTGTGTTAGAGCGGAGTGTGCGGTTATCAGTGTAGTCCGTCTTCGAACTGAGTGTGACGAGATACGTGTAGTCCGTTGCGTAAGCTTGGCTTGTTCCCATGCTTAAGGCGGCAAGCAATGGTGAGGCGACATATAGAGAGGGTAATAATTTTGACTTCATTTGTTCCCCCCCTGCCAGCATTCTACTGTCAAGGTACAATTACGAGATCGCCCGCTTTGAGTGTGTAGTCTGTTTGATCAGTATCGCCATTTAAAAGCTTGGAGAGATTGACCCGTATGCGTTCTGCGTCTGATCCGGTTCCGCGTACAATAACAATGCGCCCTTCTTTCGCGAATTCAGCTAAGCCGCCAGCCATTGAAATCAATTGAGGGACTGTCATATGCGCGCTTAATACATAGCTGCCAGGGCGCTGTACCTTGCCTAATAAAAAGGCGCGATTGCCATCGACAGCAGAAATCGCCACCGTCGCCTTAGGCGAACGCATGGTCTTTGCTAGCTCTGCTTCCAATAAAGCTTCTATTTCAGTGGAAGTTTTGCCAGCCACCATAACGCGTCCAGCCAGAGGGAAAGTGATGGCTCCGTCTGGCAGGACAACAAGTTGGCGATCCATACCGTCTTCACGCCATATGGATACATGCAGTTGATCACCGGGGTTTAACCGATAGGCGGTTTCGTCATCAGTTGCCTGCGCTATATGGGGTGTTACGAATAAAAAGGCGATGATCGTAGTAAGAACAAAACGCACTATTAATTCCTCCCCTCCTCCAGCGGGCCTATTATCGCGACCGCACAAAGAAGCTGACCAATCTACAACCTATACTGAAGGCAAACTATATCCCGAAGCGGCTTGCGGCAAGCTGAAAGGAAACAGATAGCCATATCGCCGCATGCAGAATGTGTTGCATAAATATTCGGTAGCTGGGTTTTCCGGTCAATATTCTAAGCGATCGCCGTTCAACAAAAATTAGGGCGCTAATAGCGCCCTAATTGTCGTATAAATCTCGACTGAGTAATTAGGCAGTTACTGCAGTTGCGCCGTTTTTGCGGGTGCGCATGCGGCGGAAAAGGCCTGCTCCAAGTAGCGCGGAACCGAAAAGCACGCCAGCGGCAGGAACGGGGATAGCAGAAACTGAGACCGAGAGTGCTCCCCCATTGCTGAGAAAGTTACCTGCAATTCTGATTGTGTTTCCTGCATTCAGCTCAAGCGCGTTGAATAAGACTTGCGGAGCTGTGAATGAGGTCACGTTTGTTCCTAACCCATCAGCGCTAAAGTCAAGCGTTAGGTCAGAAGCGCCAAAATCGCCAAGACCATTTGGGTCGATCACGTTGATAACAACACGATTTGCTGTAACGCTAGGGTCCACTGTTACAGTGAAATCTTCAGAAAAAGCACCGCCTGTGAATTGAAAGAGTAGGCCTGTTTCTGTGTCCCCATGAGAAAGAGCGCCATCTCCTAGGACAGTTGTCGCCGCTTGGGCGCCGGTTGTCATTGCGAATGCAGTAGCTGCGATAGCAAAAAACTTAGAAATGGACTTAACCCCCACCATGATACTTCCTTTACTGTGCTTGCCGCTTAACCGGCCTTCTGAACGAAGAATGAATCAACTAATTACGTTCCATGTAATAAGCTATCTTGCTCAATCTCTCAAGTGACAACGTGAAAATAGAATCAACTTTGTCAAGGGCATAAGGCTAAGATTTTACTGGGCTTTCCACTATATGGGGAATTATTAAGTGAATTTTCTTGCCAATAATTCATTGTGGGAGCCCGCCAAAAATTGGTTGTTGTTTTTGTGCATCAGATTCTCCACCGTCTATTTCGCCTAGCTTCGCTATGAGGGCTGAGGGTAGGGCATACAGCTATAACGCGAAAAATAGGCCCGCATTCCCGCGATCACGTCAGAATTTGCATTGTTCTTGAATTAAACTTATCGATCTGACTGAAGCGTCTCTATTTTGTACAGTTTTTCCGGCCCAAAGGTGTTCCATGCGTTTAATTGTTACCGCCACTATCATAATTTGTTGGGCTGTTAGCACTGTTGCTGAGGCTGCAACAAAAACGGTCACTTTCGACTTTGCGCAACTAGGTCTTTCAAGCCGGTCGACTTATACCGCCCTCGATACAACCGGAACAGAAAGTGTTTTGGTTCGTTCTGTGCTTGATTTTGGCGGTGGCGGTTACAATCCTTTTGTTGGTGGAGACGTTACATTTCGGCGTGGCGGTCTTGGCGTCGATAATTCTGGCGTATTCGTTTTTAATGTGGACAATAACCCGGTCCACATCGATGGTCGGGGGCTCAATGATGGCCTTTTGTTCTCATTCGACGCGCCGGTTTCAGTATTAAGCGCATCATTTGGTGCTGTGGATGCCAATGATGAATTTAATCTCTATGCAGATTTCTCAGGAGATGGCCGAGGGCTAGTCCGGCGCGCTTCCAACCGTGACATACCCTCCAGCACAACCGCGTTCTTCAACAATCTTACCAATGTTGAGGAAGTTGCAATCGCGGCTTTTGACAATAACGACAATTTCCTAGTGCGCGCATTAACGGTTGAGTTTCCAGTGTCGACTGTTCCGATTCCAGCCTCTGGACTGTTATTTCTTTCTGCTATCGCTGGCGGGGCGCTATTGAGACGCCGAAGAGCGGCTTCTTTGGGTTAATGCATCCTATTTCGGAACGCCAACTAAGTTTAAATTAGCCACGCGCTGCTTTTGCGCGGCGAATAAATATCAATGACTAATAAGGCAGGGTTCATCCATGGCGTAATGGCGGCAAACTTTACTCTGTTGACCATTTAAATTCAGCCTCTAGCGACACTTCCTTGAAATTATTGCAATTTAACTCAAGCCCAAACCAGGCCCCGAACGCCTCCAAGTCTGGATTGATTTTTTCCTGCAGCGATTGTGTCTGAGAGGGCGATAATTGTGGTCGATCAGACATCCGCCATCTAGATTTTATTTTATCTCTAATCGCCTCCGGAAGGATCAAGCGCCTTAAAGCAGTTAACAAATGCGATTGCTGAACAAACTTGACCACGCTGGTTTGGCGTAAGCGTTCGTTTGAGGCGTTCATATTCGCGGCTTCATCTTGCCACTCTAATGCTTCTTGTCCGCCTAGAAAGGAGCCAACCTTATCAAGTATTTTTTGCGGATTTTTGGACAGTTGTTCATGGGACAAAACAAGAATTCGATGTTTGCCAAATGTTTCAACATATGGGGATAGTTGAGTATGATAAAGGCTGTAGCTGATCAGTTCGGAATGATTCTCTAGCGCCTGATCAAGGTCAAACGAAATCTCATTCATGGTCCAGCCATGGATATAGTGTGAAATCAGCCTGTCGATTGGATGGCGGACGATATAAATAAACTTCGTGTCCGACGGCAAATTATCAGCCATCCGTGAAAGCGTATTTGGGTAGGTGGGTAATTTAGTATAATGAGTGCTTGCTTCGCCTGTAATTTGATTATTTGAAGCGGAGGAGAAAAGCTCAACATACCATTGTAACCCCTTCTCCCAGTGTTCATTATCGCTGAAAAAATTGGGCTCCTTGGGGGAGGACATGAAAAAGCTTGGCTGACGGGCGAGTTGTGCATAAAGCGTGCTGGTTGCGCTTTTCATTGCGCCGATAATAATGAAATGTGGGTGCTCCAAAGGGGACTTGTACACTTTTGTCACAGCTCTCTTGTTTCTCGGCTTCTATTTATTCGCATTCGATCATTCTCATAAACATCATAGATTATCAGTCCCTTCATTGGGGCGACTGATCTAACCGAAGGATGCTTGCGAAGCAATGTTCATGTGTATTCAGTGCGTATGCGTTAGGATTACTCTCGAATTATTTAAGAAGTAACTGAAAGACGTTTGTGGCGCTAGGGTTAATAGCGCGCTAGATATGACGCATATCCGTGCAACTTGCATCGCGCTAACTTCTGGTTCTGATGGTTGATGCAGTCGGTGGGGCAGAGCCGGTCGGTAATCGATATGATGTATGATGGAAATGTTACAATCAGTGCAAATCCTCGCGCAGAAAATTTGAAATTTCTGGATATAGCAAAAGGAATCGGCATATTCCTCGTCGTTTATGGACATGTCGTTAGAGGATTGGCGCCGGCTGGTGTTATTGACCTTGCAGGGGCGTATGGCGCACTGGATGCGATCATTTACAGCTTTCATATGCCGCTTTTCTTTATGATCGGCGGATACCTTTCGGCGCACACAACCAATCGTCGTCCCCTTAAGGAGAGATTTTTGCGCCTCGTCTATTATGTGGGGTTCGCGTATCTTTTTTGGCGCACAGCTTTAGTAACGACAAAGTTTTTAGTGTTTCAGGTTGCGCCAGGCAGTATGAACACACCAGTTGAACTGATTGATATTATTACGATATACAAGACAGAGCTGCATTTATGGTTCTTGGCGGCTTATTTCATTGCGGCAAGTGTGGTGATGGCTGTTCGGCGCCCTTACCAACTTTATTTGGTTATCATTGCAGCGTTCGTTTGGCGACTTTTTGAACTTCCTGGCAATGGGCAGTACATAAACAGTATTTTCTTTTTCGCTCTTGGTAGCGCCTTTTATATTGAAGGAAGGCTATTGTCGCATAGCGGGCCTTATTATGTGGCGTTTTTAGTAATTGGCTTTTCGGTTTTATCAGCCGTCTCGTTGAACTCAGCTTCCAATTACTTTCTTTTTATCACCATTGCGATTTTGGGCTCATTAGCCACTCTTGGCATTTCGCAACAGCTCGCGAAACGTGAAAATCATTTAACAGAGTTTCTCTTATTACTGGGTAGGAATTCTTTTTGTATCTATATCTTGCATATTTTTGCAGAAGCGGTCCCGCGTTATTTCTTCATATCATTATTTGAGTACACAAACGCCGTTGTACATATATCAACCGGTTTGGCCTTCGGGATTGTCTTCCCTCTTATTGCTGCGCATGTCATCAATCGTTATTCTCTAAACAAATGGCTGTTTATAAAAGGATAGCTAGCTTCTTGGTCAGAGAGTCATTTATATTCGATGATTTCCTCTTTTGTCTGACTGATTGAGCGGAACGCAAATTTTAGCACGCCCCAGGTTTCTGCAAACTTGCCGATGGTCATTAATAGCCCATATCGCCAAGCCAGTTTGGGCGGAAAATTGCTGCGAAGTGACACTGAACCAACTTGAACGAGATAGATTAAAAACAGCAATAACGGCTTAGGGCCAAACATCAAAGTAAGGAGCAAGATAAAAGCCGGTAGCGCCGCCCCCCAAAAAAGCGATCGGATTGTTTCACGAACCCAATAACGCTCTGAAGAACGGCCATGCATCCATGCCCCAAGAGCGAATGCATATCCTGCGCGAACAGATCTCGCCCACCATTGGGAAAAGCGCTCAATCGCCGCATCATGAAGCGTCATTTCTTCATCTAGCCGCCAAATGCGCCACCCATTATTTCGTAATCGTAAACAAAGTTCCGGTTCTTCACCAGCAATCATTGTCGGATTAAAGCCGTCTATGCGCTTTAGGGCGTCAATACGCATCAAAGCGTCCCCGCCACAGGCTTTAGCCTCGCCCGGCGGCGTATCCCACTCAATATCGCACAGCTTGTTATAAATAGAACGCTCAGGGAACCGTTCTCGTCGCCGCCCACAGACAACTGCAATATCCTTATTCTCTAGAAGAAATGTTGTTGCCTTGGCAATCCAGTTTGGTTGCAATTCGCAATCACCATCCACAAACTGAACAAAACTAAGCGCCGGCCACTCTTCCTGTAGCGCTTTTAGTCCCGTGTTGCGCGCGCGGGCCGCTGTGAAGGGTAAGGTCATATCAAGCTTGACGATAGTCGCGCCAGCTTGTTGCGCGTATGTCAGGCTATTATCCGTAGACCCAGAATCCACATAGACGGCAGGCGTATTGGGCGGCGCTGACTGCAAGCAAAGCTTTAATCGCTTTCCTTCATTTCGGCCAATTACCACCAGTCCGTACGGCTTATCACCAGCTATATTTTGTGCTCCAGAAGTGGTTACGTTTTGAAGCATTTGCCTTGCAATCCTTGATTTAGGGAATTTAGTCAGCGCAAAACCATATGATTATGTATGTGCCATTAACCGGCTTGCTTCAACCCGTCGGCTTGTAATCAAAATCTGCGGCTATAACAACGTTGATGACGGTAATCGCAGTGTGCTATTGCGGACGGGTCATCAAAACAGGGGTCAGAGGGATTGTGGTTTACGGCGTTCTCTTGATTGTTTCGCTTCTGTTTTTTTTGCTTGCGGTTTTTTTCTCGCTTCAAGTCTTTTTAGGCGTTGGCCCAGCATCATTGTTTCGTGGGATCTATGGTGGTGAGCAAAAACCGGCGCGTTCAAATCTTGATATAGTCTTATTAATACCTGCTCATAATGAAGAAGAGATCATTGAGCATACCTTGGAAAATTTGACGCGTGACCATCGTAATGATGTTGGTCGCATCATCGTGATTGCAGATAATTGCAGTGACCAGACCGCTGCAAAAGCGCGCAAATATGATGTCGAAGTTATTGAGCGCTTCGATGAAGTAACGCGCGGAAAAGGACATGCAATTGCTTTCGGGTTAGACCATCTAAGAAATGAGCCGCCTGAGATCATCATTATTCTTGATGCAGATTGCTCCGTTGAAGAGGGGGGGCTCGCTCAATTGGCGAGTTTGGCGTATCGGGCAAGTTTACCTGTGCAAGGGGTATATTTGTTAAGACGAGTGAGGGAAGACATGCCGGCCCGGATTGCAGAGTTTGCCTTTCTGATAAAAAATAAAATCCGTCCCCTTGGGCTTCGTGCTATGGGAATGGCGTCGCCGCTTTTTGGTTCAGGAATGGCGTTTCCTTGGGGAGTTTTGCTTCAATCAAAGATTGGTAATAACCATGTCACCGAAGATCTCCTTTTAGGAGTAGAGCTGGCGCAAAAACGTTTTCCCCCTTTGTTTTGTTCAGAAGCGAAAATCTGGAGCAGCTTTCCGATAGACAATAACGCTGAACAATCGCAGCGGCGGCGTTGGGAGCATGGATATTTAGATGTGTTGGTGAAAAACACACCGCGCCTGCTGTCTGGCGCCTTATCGCAGTCTAGGCCGCTATTGTTTTTTGTCGCTTTGGATCTGGCAATTCCACCCCTAACGCTTTTCATTTTACTATTAGGGGGATGGTTTTTTCTTTGCTGTTTCTTGTTTGGGCTCACGGGCGCGTTGGCGCCTATGTGCTTAACTTTTTTTGCTTTATCCTTGGTTGCGTCAGCGCTCATACAAGCTTGGCGTCAACACGGCAGGTCAATTTTGTCGCCGAAAGATATCGCCTACATCCCTCGCTATATGGGAAAAAAAATACCACTCTATGCAAGTTTCTTGTCTAATAGGCAGAAAGATTGGGTGCGGACGAGTCGTAAGACAAATGCTGACGAAAATTAATAGTTTATCACTTATTAATTATTGCTCATGCGTATTTATAATTTCCTCTGACCTTTGTGGGGTCAACCCAATGGTGCGTTGGTTTTTGAGGCTATGAGAATGTGTGAAATTGCCTGCTTAAAGCTGATTCATGTAATTAACCGTCTAGTGTTCATTTAAGTAAGTTAAGCGCGGCGTTATTTCACGCCTGGAAGATTATTGCGCATAACACAATCTCAAATTATAGCTGTAGTGAATGGCGACTGTTCTACTAATTTTGCTGGGTTGAGCCAGCCGCAAATTTTGGGTGGCAATATTATCCCGCCTTAGGGAAGTCGAATGATGAGAGAAATTCGCAAAGAAATAACGAAGCGTCTGCCTGGCCCGCTGGTGACCCCAGCCCGAAAAGCGGCAAGACATTTTGACTATCTGACGGGTTTACCTTTTGCGAACAAGCGCCCCGGTGTCGCCTTGAATTTTCATATTGGGCGTTCTGGAAGCACATTGTTAGGTAATTTACTGAATCAACACAGCGATATTTTTTGGGATGGTGAGATCTACAATACCGCCTGGGTTAATGATGGTAATAAGATCATTGATCGTGATTGGCGACAATGGACCAAAAAGCAATTTAATCTTTCAGGATCGCGATACTACGGATTTGAATGTAAGCCGCTGTCTGGTCAACACTTGGCCATCGTTAAATATTCTTTGCCTCGTTATATAGATATGACTCTTGAACTAGGCGTCACCCATTTCATCGTTTTGAAGCGAAAGAATTTTTTGCGTTGTTTTATCTCGGATAAAATTGGAGCAAAGACAAAAATTCATGAGCTTACAAAACCCTCAGATGCAAAACGTACGACTTTATCTCTTGATCCAAATAAAGTGTCTTTTTGGTTTAGTGAAAAAATGACGCTTCTTGAGGCGCTTACGTTGATAGATAATGGGTATGCTGATCTTGAAGAGCTTCTTAAAGAAAAAAATACTTTAGTCTTACACTATGAAGACGATTTGGCTGAAAATAATGGTGCGCTTGGCTATCGCAAAGTATGCGAACATTTAGAATTGTCGTCTCAGCCTGTAGCGAACAAGAATGCCCGGGTGAACCCTTATCCTTTAAAAGAATTGCTCGAAAACTTTGATCAAATCCATGATCACCTAAAGGGAACTAAATATGAGTGGATGTTAATGGAGTAGCTGCCCTGGTGTGCAGCAAACGTTCATTGAGTGGCGCGCCCCCCCATTTGTTACCATATTAATGCTAGCTGCTTTAGGCCTTTCCTCCTATAGGTCTTGCAATGAAGTTAAAAGCAAGAAACGGATATGTTCTATAGGATATAAAGGTTTTTTCTGAGATGCATGGGCGTTCGTAATAATAATCAAAAACTGAATATAGTTCGTAATCTAATTCATTCGTAAGAAAATTGTAGAGTTTAATATAACTTTCGTTCTGTGCACGATTTTTTTTGTGGGGCCCAGCCTCAAATATAATAAATGGTTTATGACTGCGAATTGTTTCTTGGGCCCCTAAAAGGACTTTATATTCGTGGCCTTCTACGTCGATTTTGATTAGATCGATTTTGCGGCCTGGCGGCGTTACATCGTCTAATTTTCGGCATTCAATTTCGACGTGCCTTGCGCGTACGCTATCGTCTGGTCGATCTAACGAGCTGTAACCTGGTTTGTCGTCTCGCTCGTAAAAGCTAACCTGTCCAGTTTCATTCGATAACGCCATATTGTATACATCGAAGCCTGTTAGGCGTTTTGACAGCCAGGCCGCTTTTTTAGTGCTTGGCTCAAAAGCAATATGCTTTCCTCTAGGACTGAGGCGGCTGAACGTGTAAGAGACTGATCCGATATGCGCGCCAATATCAATGCAGTTCCAGCCGTCTTGAATGGTGCGATCGAGCACATCATTCATCATGCTGGCCTCACGATGCAACAGGCCTAGTTCTGGGGCTTGAAAGAACGCGAATGACCTCGAAAAATTGCGGATTTTCTCTACATGATGAGCGACTGAAGAGGTTGCAACTAAATGTTTAAACTGAAGAAATGACATTTGCTGTATTACCCGCTTTCATAGGGACGCGACTGTTATATGCTTTGTGCTGACTTTAAATGACTCTTTTTGAGTGTTGATTTAAATTTTCTGCTTTTCGTTTCAGGGGATCGCCAACAAAATCGTCGAGCGAGAAAATTTCTTGACGATCTATACTTAGAATTTTTGATTTACTTTTTTGCCGCCAGGCATGGGGCGCGACTTTTTGAATGATATAATTGGATATCCAAAGTAAGAAACCATATTTTTTTATTTTGGATAATACCCCTTTGTAGACATCTGCGATTTTCCAATATGCGATGCTAAAGGGTGATAAAGTTTGTTTTGGGCCTGTTCTTTCATATCCATATTTATTCAAGTAATTACCTAGGGCCGATTCAACAATGTGAGCCTCTTTTAAAGACAATTTTTGTTTCCAGCCAAATGCCCCAGAAGGTTTGGGCAGATCATAAGGTGTGTTTTCAACATACGAAAAGAATGTCTTAGAATATTCAACGCCTAGGAAGGCGGCAAATTCCCGTAACGTCTTCTCGGAGTTTTGCGCTAAATCTTCATACCGAATAACAAGGCGATTACTTTCAGGCGTCATCTGACAAAGTTTGTCCCACTCTTGCTCTGCGGCAAGCCAGTCTTGGCTCGCCGCCCATATATTACCGCGCCATCCCTTTGCTATAACGGATAAAGCGACATCGCGCGGATCGCGCACAAGGTGACAAAAACGAGCGTTTGGCCAGATTTTCACTAATTCGCTGAACTTGATGTGCACGGTTCCGCCGACAACAGGTTTGCCCTCAGCTTCTTGCCGAGTTTGGAGCATGTTGGTGAGATTTTGCCGCAAATCTAAGTTGGGATCGATTTGGAAGTCCCATATGGCTTGTGCAGGTTGTCCTTCCAAATGCTGCGCAAATTCCCGCCCGTTCGGCCAGGCGCCATCTGGGCCTATAAATTTTACGGATGAATCAAAGTGGTGGAACCAGCTAATGTCTTTGTGGCCACCCAAAATTAGGCCCATGAGAGTTGAGCCAGATCGCTTAGCCGCAACAACAAACACGGGCTTTACAGACATAATAATCTCCCACCTTAATTAAAAGGGTGCACGATATTATGTAATAATGATCGGACCGCCTATTGTAAATGGTGCGCCAAGTAACGCACGAGCTTGCAAAAAGCAAAATACGCTTACGGCAAAAACGGTTGTTGCCGTAAGGTCTTGTTTTACGAAATGTATGCGTTCTTTAAATTGACCAAAAAGCAAAACACAGTACCGGCACAATTCGCAGACAACCATTGCCCAAAGAACGCCTGTTAGGCCGCCAATTGCAAATGTGATTGGAATGGCGACAATCAGGCATGCAAGCTTTAATCCATCTGAGCCGCTAAGATAGGACGGCTTGCCAAGGCCCATTAAAAGGGACCCATTAATGGTGCAGATGATCGAAATCCAAGCTTGGATTAGTAATATCGGCAAAATCGCGGCGCCTTTCGCATAACGCTCGTCAAATATCAATCCAAAGGCGATATCGCTTACCGCAATCACTATTGCTAATCCAACGGCTGAAAGTAATAGCAAAGTAAGGCGCGGCCTCTGGATGAGCTTGCGCAGCGCTGGGCGGTCTGATTTATCCGCCCGTGAAATCAAGGGGAAAATCAATGAGCTGCCTAATTGCCGCACTGACATGACAGGCAGCTCAGCGATCGTTCTCGAAAGGGCGTAAATGCCCAAAAAGCTCAAAGGGATTAGTTTTCCTAAAATGACTTTATCAACTTGAAGGGCGGCGAAAACGATAACCGATGACAGTAATAGCCACTTCCCAAAGTCGAAAATCTCTTTGAAGTGTGTTTTTGAGAAATAAAATCTATTTTTCACGCCAGAAAAAAGAAGGTGACTTCCCGTCACGCGATAAATCTCCGACACGAAATTGCCGATCACAAAGACCCAGATTGTGGGTGTAAAGAACGCTGCAATAATATGCGCGCTGACTGTTACAATGGATACAGACAGCATAAAAAGGCTTCTTGTTTTTGCGCGTCCGGCTCTAAGCAACAGGGGCAAGGAGCTGGAAGCGAAGCCTGACATCAAAACGGTCAATGCTATTAGGGGGAATGACCAGCTCAATACTTCTGCGTCATAAAATGACGCAATCGGTCCCGCTGCCGCTAGGCACACAAGCCACAGTAAAATTCCGCGTATAGCAGCGATTGTCCAAGCGGTGTTATAGAAATCAGGCTTGGCGCCAATATCACTTTTAATAATGCTTTGATTTGTGCCAAGATCAGATAAAAGCATAACGCCTTGGCGAACGGTGTTTACAATCGCCATTACCCCAAATAATTCGGGTGTTAAAAGGCGTGCTAACACCACACTATTTGCTAAGCGAAGGAATTGGGAGCCAGCAAAGGAGCCTGTAATGATGGCTGCGTCGGAGGCTAATTTCGCCTCCCCCGAAGTAATGCTGCGCAACTTCTTTAACAATGGGAACATGATTTAACCCGGCCTAGTTGCGCAAAAAATGTGTAAGACAGCATTACCAATCAATAAAATACAACCCTATTGGCATCAATGCCAACAATAAGTGCGCATCCATCTCGTCGCATAGGCTTGCTGCTTTTTCGCTCATGGCAACTGGTTAGACGAGGATATCTGGAGAATGGGAAAGTTACCGCGGGACGTAATAGGGCAGGAATGAATCTACCCTGATCACCATTTGTTTTAGCCGTTCATCCGCTGCTGCGACATCCTCAATCTCAGAGACCGGCGTTAACAAGCGTATTAATGAGCCATCTGCGCGTCGTCGGAACACGCTATCCCATAGCGTCATGATGCGCATCACGAATTCGTTGGCGTATTTACCGCCTCGTTGGTCGTACCAGTAATACAAAAGCTGGGTTTTATCTTGGTTCTTGATTATGAGCCGGTTGAGGTGAAACTCGCCGCTTGTCGGCGTGGAGGCTGGAACAATTTCATGAGAGACAATGCGCCAGCCCCCGCCCGGTATGCATTGGCGAGGCGAGTGCCAGCTGCTGCCGTCGCGACGCTCTTCCAGATACGCCATATACAAGTTGAATTGCTCTTTTTGCGGTGAATTTAAATCAACGACAATAAAGTCATCAGCGCCCAAAACTTTTTCAACCGCTTGGTGTAATGGTTGAACTTGGTGTTCCCAACCGGCGAACTCATAGGGGACATTTGTGAACGTACGGCGCTCTGGTTTTATGTACGCAGATGATGTCAATGGAATTGAAATCACGATGAAAGCGGCTGTGCTTAATGCGCCGATGCTGCTTATCGACCGGACCGATAAATTCAGCCGTTTTTGAGAAGCTTTTTGCGGCCTTACAGGTGTAAGCGCTGGCGCGCCCATTGCATCAAGCAATGTATCTTGTGAATTGGTTAAGTGCAGTAGCACTTTAATTATTATGGCTAAAACGCCAAGGCACATCAGGAAGACGACCCAGCCTTCAAAAAAGTGAAGAAAACCGTCTGCATGTTGTGATCCGAAATTTGCGACCAAAAAGCCGGTTACCGCAATACGGAACGCATTCATAATAATAGTAATAGGGATGACGCTAAAAACGACCAGCATCTTGGCCCAATATGGCGTTCGTAATAGATAAGCTGCGATAACGCCGAGGCTTAAAAAGGGGAACAAGTAGCGCAGGCCGCTGCAAGCCTCAGCAACCTGTAGCTGATACGAGCCAAGGTCAATGATGTTCCCATTCAAGAAGACCGGAACATCAGCAAGTCTGAGCATGAAAACACCAAGTACGGATGAAATATCTTGAAAGCGCCATGACAATGCTGTCATCAACCAATGGGGCGGGGGAATAGCCAATAATAAAAATAAGAGCGGTGCGCTTAAAACCCTTAATAATGAAAAGCCGCCATAGGCGAAAACGACGCCGACTAAGGTTCCCCACAAACCGAGATGCTGGAAAAAGTAGAAATTTACGACTTTGCCAAATAGGCTCAATATGCTTGAGGCGACAATGATGATTAGCCCAATATTTGAAGGGCTCCCAATGCTTTGCAGGACGGTATTTCTATTCGTCCAAATGAGCCAAATAGAAATGATCGGGATGAAGTAGCTGTGCCCTAATTCATCGCTTGTGGACCACCTCTCGAATAAGTTTGCTAAGGCATCAAAGTAAAAAATTAAACTTGTAAAGGCAAAAACTGCGCCAGCGACAATATTAAGAGGGCCTATTTGGGAAATAATAGGGCGCAGAGCTTCTATACGAGATACAAAAGTCATAGGCTGGACTAACACTCTACCAATAGCGCTATTGCCATAGGCGCATGATTATTGAGATTTGTACGTGCTCAACACCGGGTTGAAATTTCATAACATACTATAGTCATTTCTCAACCGTCCTAAATCCCGGTTCAGCAGATTACCATGAACAGCGGACGCTGTCGGCTCGTCGCAATTTTGTTACGTGCTTCGATATTGTTCAGATTCACGCTGAAAATGTTTAGCTAATTTGATAGCGCCTTTATAATGAGGCTATGTAAGCATTAAGGCGAATGGTGTGAATGTAAATAGAGCCACATCGCAGCTGTCGGCGCGATTGACTGGTGTAGGGTATATTCCATTGTGGGGATCATCAGCGGATGTTGAATAATATACTCATAAAACGGCAGCGATTTTCGAAAGGGCTCAACACGGCGATCGGCATGTTGTTGTGACAGTGCGGACCAGTTTTTGTCCCAAAGCCATGTCGCGTTAAAATACCGATAATAGATCCAGCCATATATTGTGATGCCATCAGGCGGTGTTATGCCCGCGTTCAGTGTGTCTTCATGTAGGGCCGTCAGAGGAGGGCGAGCGCCAACCCCCGTGGTGAAGCTCATCCCAATTTGATTGGCGCCAAGAATATGAGCAGATGTGTTCGCTAGTAATGACAGGTATTTTGAAGCCCCATTAATTTGGTGGGCGCGCATTACTAAGGACAATTCATCGATTGACGGCGCCAAACCTGCTCCGTATTGCGCCGCACGAGCGCGGTGTTTCATATTAATATAGGCGGATTGTGATTGGGGGTCTAAAATATACTTATCTGCAATGCTGACAATCTGCCGCTCGAGCTTGTTGATCAATGATTTATTACGGTCATTAGAGCCAATTTTTGTGTATTCCCAAGCACCGTCAACGATATAGGCGTTTGACATCCACTGTTGTTTTTCAAAATATGCTGAGAAGGCCTTTTTGAAGGTGACTTCATTTGTCAAGCGGCTTAACACGGCGCTAGCTCGTAACCTAGCATCATCAGTAGTTTTGCTTATTTTAGGTAGGAAAGTCGCCGCTTTTCCCTTTTGTTTCGTGGACAAACGTTTTAACGCCTCTTGGGTGGCTGCATCGCCTTTGCTTTCGGCCCAATTCCAGGCGCGAATGGCGCTGTTTTTGTAAATGTTGGATAATTTGACTTCACCAATCTGATCTAAAACGAGGGCTAATTTTGCCGCTGTTGAAGCGTAAATGTAACTTGAGCGCGCATCGGGCGTATAGGAAAATAATTTTGCTGAATTAAGCCAACAAGTCTCGCCTTGCTTTGGATGTCTCTCTCCCTCTACACCGCCGGATACCGCCCCATCTTGCCGCTGAAGACGACGGAAAAAATCGATATTCCAAATTGCTTCATCAATAACGTCAGGCAGGTTTGCGCCCTTATAGATGCTGTTCGGAAAAACCTCGTCGCTAGACGGTATGCCAATGTGAAAAGCTTTGCCTTTCGCCGATAGCATTTCATACACATCTAACAATAGATAGCTTGCATCTAGGTGTTGTATGCGTCGATCCCAGTCACCGGCATCGTGATACCCTCCCCAAGCATCCCATCTTATTTTGCTTGTAATCCAGGGATCTTTTGCGCCTTCTTTGAACGGAATAAAGCCTTGAGATTCGCTGCTGAAAATAAAGGGCAACCCACTCTCAAAGACAGGCGTTTTTGTCATTGGCGACAGGCAGGCGGGGCGTTTATAGCCAAAGCGGCCATCAAGTTCGATGCCGCTTCGTTGATGATACATTCCTGAGAATGCAACTTGTGCAGCCTTACCCCAGACATTGTCCCCGATCTCAAAAGGATCTGAAACACCAACTCCTGGAATTTCAATTCGATAGATACCCGGCGCTGCTCCTTTCCATTGGCTATAATCCAGACCAAACACATATGTCCCGGCGCGACTTGAATGAAAAATAGACCCGTCAGCGGTTTGATAGGCGACGAGATCGCCTCGGATACCGTTAAATTTTTCTATCGAAGTCGGGCTGGCGCGCAGTTCTATGGCGCCGTTAAAAACCGGATTGCCATTTGCATTGACTACTCGAAATTTGTTGAGGCCATAGTCTCGGAAATCGACGGCGCCACTATTGGGACCTTCGGGCAGCCACAGCGACAAATAAGCATATTTAGCGCTGTCGGATGCACGATGCCCTAATTGAGATGCGCGAATTGCGGACAGTCTTGTTGATGATGGATCGTAACGAAATTCTGTTTCCTCAATCACAGCATTGGGCCATTTGATAATGTAATCGCCCTTTTGCAACGAGTTATCTAGGTTCAAATAGATAAAGTGTCGAAAAGACACTAATTGCTCGACTTCCTGGTTGCTCCCTCGCGTCCACCCAGAACTCCATGGTTCCGATTTTCTATAAACGTCGACAACCCTACGTTTGCCAATCGAGCCGTATAAATCCGCTTGATCTATTAAATCGCGCCTTAAGGGGACCCCCACATCTTGGTCAACTATTTTGATGTGGCCTCGTTTAGGACCAATGATACGGCCCCATTTACCGTTTTTGTTTTTAGCCCAGACTTGATCAGTTGCCTGCGGAGCGTTCAGTTTTTCAATGCGTCCCTTTTTAATCCCAGTTTCACGTATTTCGATACGGATAATATCTGGGGCAGCGAGTGTCACCTCATGAACATAGGGATCTGATGCTGAGACTTTGCTCGAATTAAGTAGAATAAAAGAAACGACGAACAGCGCCCCTAAAGCAATTTGTAACAATTGCTGAATGCTGGAGCGTTTCAGGCACAATAACACGATCTTACGAACCCTTAACGAAAATTATACGTATCTAGAATGTTGATCCCTAGAAGGGAAAAGCCCTCTTATTCTGGGCGAGTGTAGCTTGTCTTTTTCGCAACGCAATTAGTTATATTGGTTGGGTGAGTTGCGTCACAATTGTTGTCTTGGTAATGGGGCGAAATCGGTCGCTAATGACAAACAGGATAAGCAACTTTATTTGCATACTAGTCATGCTTTTAGAGCGGCTTCAGAAGTAACGTCAAAGTAATAAGGTTATATCTTGATGCAAGAAAATCTGCTCAAAATAGCATATATCTGCGCGCCCACCGACCTAGACGCAGATTATCAGGATTGGCGTGAGGGACGGAAGGGGAACTATTTCGGCGTTTCATATGCTGGTCAATTTTTTGAGCTATGTCGTAGGTTAGACGCAGAATGCCTGGCGATTAACGCGCGCCAGGGCGCGACCTTTGTCAAGCAATACCCGAAAGTTAGAATTGAGCACCGGCCTCAATTTAATTGGGGCGGGGGATTTTTGTATCACGTTGCTGAGATGTCCTGGATGATTATGCGCGTTGTTCAACTCATTGTGTTTCGGCCCAAATATTTGGTTATGCGCTATCAGCCGTTATATTGGTTTTTGTTATTGCCGCTTCTTTTAATGGGGGTACAGATTGTTCCTTCGGTTCATTGTGCTTTGTGGCCACCGTTTCAACCTGTACGGCGCTCTCATAAGTTTTTGACGCGATTTAATAGCGTCGTATTTTGGCCGCACATTAAATCGGCGTTAGTGATCTCAAAAGAAATCGCCGCTCAAATCAAATCGCTTTCTGGCGCGAAAAAAACAGCCGTATCCACTTTTCATCCAGTTTATGCGCGATCCCAATTTGAGGGTATAAGCCCTGCCCCCTACCCTAAAAACGGTCAGTTTAACATTCTTTTTGCGGGAAGGATTGAAGAGAATAAGGGCGTTTATGATTTGGTGGAAATTGTCAAACTGTTGATAAAAAATGGTCGCACGAATTTTAAATTGGATATTTGTGGTAATGGAAGCCAACAAGCCAATCTTGCTGACGTTGTAAAGAAACAAGGGCTTTCAGAATATATATCAGTAAACGGATATTGCCATACTGATAGGATGAGTGTGCTGTATAACGAAGCGCATATCGTTGTCGTTCCTACAAGAACCAGTTTTATTGAAGGAATCAATAAGGTATGCATTGAGGCTGCGTTAAGCGGCTGCCCGGTGGTGACCTCTGCTGTTTGTCATGCCGTTTTCTACTTAGAAAACTCTGTGCTGGAGGTTATGCCGAATGATATCAGCGCATATGCACAGGCAATTGAGGCGCTCATGGCGGACCCTATGCTATATAAAGAAAAGCAAGAAGGTTGCTTGAAAGATGCTGAAAGGTTTTATCAGCAGGAAAATAGTTGGCTGTCCAACGCTTTTAAAATACTGAAACGTCACGAGGGCCATGGCGATGAAAAGTAATTGTGTTGAGGATAAGACGTTTGATTGACCTGCTTTAGTTAGATGTGCTGAATAGTTTGCGCAATCGTAACGCCTCTGTGTCAATATCATGAGCTAATTCAACGCGGCGGCGCCCTTCTTTACCTAAGGCGACTAATTTTTCCGGGGAGGTTGTAAGCGCCTGCTTTATCGCATGCGCAAGATCATCAATTGAGCCAGCTGGCACGATCCAGCCGCATTCTTCATCAACTAATTCAGGAATGCCTGCAATATATGTTGAGATAACAGGGCGGCCCAACGCAAACGCTTCCATGATGCCCACTGGCAAGCCTTCAGCAAAGCTCGCTAGCATAAAGCAACGGGCTTTTGTTATTGCTTCGCGGACTTCTAGATTGGATTTCCACCCAGCGAGCACAAAGTGTTTTTCAAGGCCTAGGGACTGAATTTCTTGTTGTATTTCTGATCGGGTGTGCCCATCACCGATCAAGACGATCTTCAAATCAGGAAACTCCTGCGATAGCGCTGCAGCAGCCTTTGGCAGTAAGGCTTGGCCCTTTTGCGGGCATAATCGCCCGACGCAAACGATGGTCTGATTGTCCGGAGGCGGGGTGATGGCGAAATCGCGCAGGTTTAAAGCGCAGTGAATAATTTTTATTTTATCTTCATACCTAGCTTTTGAAAATCGAATAAGTTGAGATTTGCAAAAATGAGTAATGGCGGCAATAAAATTGGCGTGTTCAATTTTTGCGGTGAACCCCAATAATGGGGCGTCAGTTAACTCATCGGGGCCGTGGGCGGTGGCTGAATAGGAGGGGCCGCCCATTAAGTGAGCTAACATTGCAACAGTACATGCATTCGTCATAAAGTGCGTATGAACATGTTCTATGCCGTGCTTGGCTGTTTCTTGGCGGAAATATATCGCTTCAAGTAAGTAGGCGACATGGCGCAAAATTCCGCCCCGCGCCTGATGAATCAAAGATAACCAGGGGGCTATGGCGCGGGTGACGCCCTTGGGATTTGTAAGCAATTCCCTAAGGAACGCTTTCACAAGGCTGTATGCATTTCCTGTTAAAATATAGTGTGTTTGTTCTTTTTCTTTTAGGTCATCTGGGTCGACTAGTTCCCCATCCCATGGGCGCATTGCATAGCGAGTGATCGCCATCCCAGCGCGTTCATGTGCGTCAATTTCACGACGAATAAAAGTTGTTGATGTAATTGGGTAGGTGTTCATGAGATACGCAATTTTCATGGATTCCCCTTTTATGCGCCGCCGTCGTGGATATTTAGGGACGCCTTGTGTGTCTTCTAAACCTATCTAGCGGATGAGGTGATGAATTGTCTGTACCAGCTTTTATAGTGGCGTTCTATAGTAAGACTACTAAGGAGGCTTACACCGGTAACCGCCGCTAGCATACACAACATTAACAGCTGAGAGTGATAAACGTTATAATCAAAAATAAGCTCAAATGCTTTGCCTACGACGGAAAAAAACAAAAGATGAAATAGGTAAAGCGTGTAAGAACATTCGCCCCATTCTTCTATTGCTTGTTGTGATGTAGCGCTTAAGTTAGAGTTTAATTCGCCCAATGATCCATAGACAAGTAACATTGCTGGCAGGCCTGCGAATATTTCACGGCCAATTGTTTCATTATGCACACCGCCGCTAAACAAATAGTATGCAACACTGATGCACCCAAGCACGAGGGCGGCACGCCTCAGTAATTGGCTTTTTTTTCGCCTAGTTGAAAGAAAGTCAATGGCGATCAAGATGCCAAATAGAAACTCAAGTGCGGCTGTGTGCAAAGGTAAAAGCAACCAGTCGGGTTTGTCCTCTACAATATGGTGGAAGCCTTGCGAAAGCAAAACCCAGATACCCATCGCAGCGAGTAAGCCCCTAGTTCCACCAGTAAAATAACTTAGACTGAACACTGCATAAAAAAGAATTTCCAGCGCAAGCGTCCAAGCAATAATCAGAACATAATCCGGATAAGGCAGTAGAAAATATGACACGGCCAGATTTGTGAGCGTGGGAAGTTTGCTTGCATCGCCTGAAATTTGAAAGAGAGCAATGCCAGCCAGAACATAGAGCGTTAAAATCGCCCAGTAGGGAGGAAAAATTCTCCAAAAGCGGGCGGCAAGAAATTTTTTATAGGTTAGATTAGGGCGGCTTTGGGAGACATAAAAAATTATAAACCCACTGATCACGAAGAAAATATCAACGCCAATTTCGCCGCCCGCAAAAATTCGAAATACCCCTGGGTCCCCGCTCTCGCTTATGCTAGCGGTATACAAATGAAAGCCAGCGACGACTGTTGCTGCGAAGCCGCGCAAAAGCTGCACGCTAACTATTTTTGTCATAGCTTACCCCCGGTTTGCTTTCTTTTTAATTGGCTTTGATGCGCCGTGCTACGACAGATTTATTAATCTTCACATGAACGGCGTTATCTGACTTCGGCGGGTTGCTCGCAAGGGGTTTTTCTGACAGCTGTTTTTTTAATCGCGACCGCAGAGAAATGATGAGCCCAATCGATATCGCCCAAAAATATTGAACATTACCTGTTAACAAGACCCATTCAAACATAGACTGTGCATAAGCAAGCGTTAGCGACACAGCTAACCCAATAAGTAGATCGCCAGTAAAATCCGACTTTTGGGATCGTTTTTTGTATAATCCCCATTTATATGCAGAAAACAAAGGCTGCACCATAAAGGCTATCAAAGCTAACAACCCTAATGTTCCAATTTCAGCTGCTGTAATGAGGTATAGATTATGTACGATGCTATCAAAGCTGGTCCAGGCCACGCCTGCATCTTCGTAATAGTTTCCCTGATTAGCAACGCGTACAAATTGATTTGAACCTACGCCAAATGGATTCTCTTTGGCCATTTCATAGGCGGCTGTGGCGAATGCAGCGCGCTCATTGTAGGTCTCTCCAAGTGGTCGTTCGGTAAACCGAGCATTAAAGGAAGCAATTGTGAGCGGGATAAATATGAGCGCAGCAAAAGCGCCAGCCCCAGCAATAATGAATTTACGTGCATGCACTCCACGCGACATAGAAAAAAGCAGCACCAGCCCAAGCCCCAGGCCAGCAAAGGCGACGGTGCCACGCGAGGTTGTCATGATTGCGACAAGAATTCCTGCAAGTACGCCGATTGTGTGGAACGCCATTCGTTGCCCAGCAAGTAATAATGCGAATAAAGAGGGCAGAATGAATTGCGAGATTAGTCCTAAGGTGTTTTGGTGCGCAAAAGTCCCTGCGGCTTGAATATCGCCTAGCGCATAGCGTTGGTAGACAGCGTATATCGCTTGCCACATCAGGCCGACAGCCAAGCCCGAAAGCAACGCCTTAATGTGATTATCCTCCCGGCAGTAAAGTCCGACTGCTGCGACAAGAAGGTACATACGGAAAATTTGCCAGGGATAGAAAGTGGACGCCACTTTAGTTTCGCCCGGTGCTAGTAAAACAGTTGCGCAGACGACTATGAAGTAAAAAGCCATTGCACGTCGGTAGGGGAGCTTTTCCCGCGCTGATTTGCCTTGCAGTAAAACAGCGATCACAAGCGCGTCCAAGGCGCTGAATTCAATGCCTTTTGCGTAACCCGGCCAATAGGGCCATGAAACCAGTCCGATATCAAAATATTTGGAAACAGATATAAAGAACGGCAGTATTCCTAGCGAAAACCAAACTATCGGCATGAATTTGGGATTCGATTTTAGAAAGTTGGCGAGTATTGGAATACAGCCAACCATTGCCAAAAATACAGCGTATTTCATACAAACCGCTCATCTGCTTGGGCGCAACTAATTTCTTTCATGACTGCAGTTGTCAAGAACCAATTATCGTTTTTGGGGTGGGGCTGAAACGCAGCGGGCAATTAGATACTATGCGGCATTTTATCAGGGCCATTATTTGGCTTTAATTTTATGCGACGCGGATATTATGTCCATGCCGCTTTTTCTCTACACTTCAGGGAAGTTGTAGGTTTTGCAGGTTATTTATAATCGTTAACATTGTTGTATTTTGTATATTGACGCCGCAGATATGGCAGATGTTTTGCTCTAATACTGCCGGAATGTTTTGTTTTGGGGAAGCAACCTGATCATGTTCAATATTTTTAAGCGGCGCGATCTGCGTTCTGTTTTCATGAGTGTGCTTGTTTTTCTCCTAGCTGCATGCTCCTCGCCAGAAGAAAGAGTTGAGAAATATACTGCCAGCGGAGAAAAGTTGTTTTCTAAAGGGGAGCATATTCAAGCAAACATACAGTTTCGTAATGCCTTGCAGATTAATCCAGACCATGCGCCCGCTCTGCGCGGTATGCTAAGAGTCGCAGAAGCAAAGGAAAACCCAGCTCCTCGCCATGCGCGAAAAATAGCCGGGATTTTACAAAAAATAGTCTCAATTGATGAAAGCGATGTTGGTGCGCGGGTGAAACTCGCGAAATTTATGTTGTTGCAAGAGGCGATTGATAAGGCCGTAGACCTAAGCGATGAGGCGCTGTCGATTGATCCGAAAAACCCTGACGCACTTGCCATGGCGGCGGGGGTCAAGCTTAAGCTTGAAGATTATGCGGGCGCCATAAAGTACGCAACGTCGGCGGTTGCTATGAAGCAAGATATTATAGACGCATATGTTGTGTTGGCTGCCGAGCGCGTTATCGCTGAGGATATTCCTGGCGCTATCCAACATCTAGACGCCGGCATGGCCGCGGGCAGTGATGCTCTTTCCCTTCAACTCATCAAAATCCAGATGCTGGAGCGAATGCAGGATGTAGATGGCGTAATTGCTATTTATGAGCGATTAATTGCCCTTCAGCCTGATGAAAGGGCTCTCAGCCGCGCTTATGGATTTTTCTTGGCGAGACACGAGCGCTTTGAAGAGGCCCGAAGTGTTTTCAAAGATCTTACCACTAAAGATGCTTTGAATGATCTAGCCGCACTTGACTATGCTCGTTTCTTGAACACGCTTGATGGAGCGGGCGCCGCTGAAGCTTTTTTGCAAAAAATTATTGTGAACGACCCTAGCCGTTTAGCGTTGCGGCAGTTTTTGGCTGAATTAAAAATCTCTAATGGCGAGCGTGATCGCGCATACGCCATTTTGCATGACATGACAGAATATGCGCCCGATACTGCATTAGGTGTGCAAGCCAAGGCGCGGTTAGCTCAATTAGCATTTGAGGATGGGAACCGCGAAACGGCGGAAAGGTATATCGCTGAAGCCCTTGAGATTGACTCTCGGCAAATGGAGACCCTTGTTCTCAAGGCTAGCATAGCGATGAAGGATCGCCGCCTTGATGACGCTATTGCTGGGCTTCGAACGGTTTTAAGTGATGCGCCGGAATCTGCGACGGCCTTAATGATGCTTGGGCGTGCTCATGAGCTGGCTGGATCGACAGATCTTGCTGATGATCGTTACTTACGCGCCGCACAGGTCAGTAACGCGGCCCCGCTTCCGTCGCTGACTTATGTGCAATTCCTTTTAAGGCGGGCAAGGTGGGAGCAGGCTGAAGAAATTCTCGGCGCTGTATTATCCCGTGCACCAAATAACCGCGATGCATGGCGTGCTCTTGCCCAGGTTAGGTTACAGCGCCAGGATTGGATTGGCGCCCAACAGGCGGCTGATCAGCTGCGCGCCATGAATGAAGACAGCCAAATAACTAATCAGATTGAAGGAACAGCGCTGCAAGGATTGCAACGCCACAATGAAAGCCTTGATGCCTTTAAGCGCGCACACGAAGCAGCGCCAGCGCGCGCCCGGCCGTTGGCGGCTCTTATTCGTGCATATGTGCGTGCGGGGCGGCAAGAAGACGCGAGGCGTTTCTTAGAGAATTTCGTGGAAACAAATGAGGGAACGACGCTTGCGTCTGTTTTATTAGCCCAGCTTTGGGACATGAACGGGGAAAGTGGAAAAGCGGAACAGGTCTTGATCGCAGCACGAGAGGCGAGCCCTCAATCCGCTTTACCTCATCACAGTCTCTACCGTTTTTATGTTGCAAAAAAGCGTTTTGACGAAGCTGGCGTCGCGATCTCAGCTGGCCTTCAAGCACATCCCCAGGATCGCGCCATGCGGCTTCTAGAGGCGAATTACTTGGAGTTAATAGAAGACTATGACGGTGCGATTGCTCGTTATGAGGCTATGCTAATTGAGTCGCCAAATTCAGAATTAGCGACCAATAATTTGGCAAGCTTGCTATCCGAACACCGCGAGGATGAGGAAAGCCTTCAGCGTGCGCGGCGTATGGCGGAACGATTCCGGGATAGCCCTGTGCCACATTTCCGCGATACTCTGGGGTGGGCGTATTTTCGTCTAGGCGACACAGACCAGGCGGTGGATATTTTGGAAGGCGTAGTTGAGCAATCCCCTGAATTTGCGCTCTTTCGTTATCACCTCGGTATGGGCTATCTTGAAGGCGGCGATAATATCGCCGCTAAAAGTGAGCTGGAAAAAGCGCTTAACATATCTGACGCCCTTCCAAGTTCAATTGCCGATAGCGTTCAAAAAACCTTAGAAGGCCTATAAGGTTTCTCAGAGAACGGGCTGTGAAGGTGGATAGTATATGTACGAAGAATTTTACGGTCTAACTCACAAGCCTTTTGCTATTCTACCCGATCCGCGGTTTATGTATTGGGGACGCACCCATCAGCTAGCCTATACGATGATGGAATATGGCTTAAGCGGCGGGGCAGGTCTTACCGTCGTTACAGGCGAGATTGGTTGCGGCAAGACGACGCTTATTCGCAATCTATTAAACTCCCAAGATCAAAGCGTTGTTATTGGCCTAATTTCAAATACGAAAGAAGTATCATCAGACCTTTTAAGCTGGGTGTTGTATTCATTCGATCAGCCCTATGAGCAAACGTCGAAAGTCGCCAAATTTGATGCGCTGCAGCGTTTTTTAATTGACCAATACAGCCAAGGTAAGCGGGTTGTCTTGATTGTTGACGAGGCTCAAAATCTATCGCCCGGCACCCTTGAAGAGCTTCGCATGCTGACGAATATTAATGCGGAGCAAGATTTGCTCTTGCAAATAATTTTGGTTGGTCAGCCGCAATTGCGCACATTGCTAAAGCGTCCTGAGCTAGCCCAATTTGCTCAACGGGTGGCGGCTGATTTTAATATCCGTCCTTTGCAGAAATCTGAGATTGGTGATTATATCGCGGCGCGTTTATCGGCTGCGGGCCGTGTTGAGCTCCTTTTTAATGAGGCGGCGGCGGAAAAAATTTATGACTATAGTTTGGGGGTCCCGCGGGTAATTAACACGATGTGTGATATGTGCCTCGTCTATGGATTTTCTTCTGAGACCCCAATCATTGACCTTAACGTCGTGGATGAGGTGCTAAAGGATAAAGAAGCTTTTGGCGTATTCGGCGTTGAAAGTAGTAAAACCGCTGATGATACACAGACGCCCGTATTCGAAACCTTCTCTGAAGGGGACGGGCCAGCGCTTGTGATCAATGATCGCCGTCTTGCCCGCATAATAATTGATCGCGCCTATAAGAAGTAAATACAGCATGGCCTTATACGCTGCATTGAGTGAAAACCTGTATTCGTCACACTCTCGCGTCAAATCTTCTCACTGCGACAACAGCCTAGAATAGACCCCAGGGAAGGAGCCTGGGATTTCAATCGCATTGCAGGTCTTTTGATAGAATTCTGTGGAGCTTACCCAGCCAATAATGGTGTAAGCATAGCCGTCTTCCCGCATAGAAATGAATGTTCGTCGCAGGAGCTCTTGGGCGATCCCCTTCTTGCGAAAATCTGTATGCACCCCAATTGGGCCGAGCATACCTTTTGCGGAGGCATCCCAGCAGCAAAAACCGATTGGTTGATGGTCGCAGACTGCTACAAAACAAGTGGGTGGTTGCTGGGCGAGGGTGAGCGCGCATTCGTCAACCCACTGTGGGCAAATCTGCGAAAATTGGTCGCCGACAAAATTACAGATCGCCCCCTTATCAAACGCCATTGCCCGGCGGATTGTGACGCCTTGGCTGGATAGCGCGGCTGATCGATCTGGCATTTCGAGGTCATACAGCTTCACAATCATGTCCGTCATCGTGGTCGTCCCGTAAGCGTTGTAAGAATTTCATGGCTTTTTGCGTCAGCTAGCCAGGAAAAAGACGCTGGCGCTTGATGTCAAGCAATTGATCCAAAACGCTTTTCAAAAAATCTCGCCGGTCAGCGACGGAAATGTTCCTGCCCCGCGTTTAAAAGGTATCGAAAGATGAGAGCTCTGGGGCTGAACGCTAAGGAAGCGTAAGGCCGAGGGCAAACAGATAGAAGGTCAGAATTTATGAAAAGCTATCCTAAAGCACTGTTATCGAAGAAGAATTTGACGGGCGTTGCGTTGATTTCCGCCCTTGCAGGCGCGGCCGCTATTGTGACGGTGGTCGACGCCAAAGCCGGTCCTCATAAGGCTGGTCCTATGGAGCATATGATGATGCTCGATGCGAATGGGGATGGTGTAATCACAGAAGCGGAACTTGACGCGCGTAAGGAAAAATTGCTGTCGGAAGCGGACGCGAATGGCGACCGGTCGCTCTCTAAAGAGGAGCTGCAGGCGCATAAAGAAAAGAAGATGGCTGAGCGAAATCCCGACAAAGATGGTGACGGCTTGGTGACTTTGGCTGAATTTCAAGCCGCAGCGGCTAAGCGCTTTGAAAAAATGGACGATAATGGCGACGGCGTATTGTCGAAAGATGAATTGCCCAAGCGCGGTAAATGGGGCAAGTGGCGTCATTCTAAAGATTAGCTTCAAGCTGCGCATTGCGTAAAGGGAACGGAGCCGTCCTTGGCGTTGCCCCCGATGCGTCCCCCCCCTAGACGTCAGGGGCGGTTTCGTTCTTTTATAGCTGCAAAATGCGCCCTGTTACGGGAATGGCGCTCAAAACAAGCGGACTGGCTGCGTTGTCGAATAGTGTTGAGACGGATGAGGTGCTTGTAACGCGCGCTGGCGGCGGCGACCGTAACGCCGCGAGTCAATTGGTTGAGAGGCATACAGATAAAATTATGGCTGTTTGCTATCATATGTTAGGCGAACGTTCTGCGGCGGAAGACGCAACGCAGGAAACATTTTTGCGCCTATGGAAAAATGCGCCGAAATGGCGAGCGCAAGGCGCTGGCTTTGAGGCTTGGCTATATCGGGTGGCGAAAAACATTTGCCTCGACCGGCTCAGACGGCGCGGCCGCGAAGCGCCGGAAGAAGCTGCGCCAGAACAAATCGACAGCGCACCACACCCTGATGCGGCGGTGGCGGCCAGTCAAAGGCGCGCCGAGGTTAAAGCCGCTCTTGCTTCATTGCCGGAACGTCAACGTTTAGCTGTTACCTTATGTCATTACCAGGAACTATCAAACGGCGCTGCGGCGTCTATTATGGGGGTGAGTGTTGAGGCGATTGAATCCTTATTGGCGCGGGCGCGGCGCGGATTGCGCGACCGTTTAGCGCCTAAGCGGGCGGAATTAATGGAGGGCCCTTAGTATGGATGATCTAAAAAAGGGCGCGGGTGAGCTGAAAAGGGAAGACCCCGAATTGGCGGCATTGCTCGACTTAGCGCCGCCGAAACCAGCGAGTGACGGATTAAAACGTCGCATCATGGATGATTTCATGACGACGACCCAAAATTATGCCCCTGTTGGGATAAGTGCTGCGCCTCGGCTTGGGGTTGGTGAGAGTATGCAGCAAATCGCAAGCCTTTTTGGCGGGCGGGTTTTTGCTCCGGCCGGACTTGCCGCGGCAATTGCGGCTTGTGGTTTTTTTATCGGCGTCATCACCGCACCGCAAAATGAAGAAGCGCTTTATTATGCGGATGCGGCGTTAGCTGGCGCTTTTGTGACGAGTGAGGAGGATGTTTTATGGGCCGTGGATTGATTTTATTCCTCGCCGCCTCGTTAGCCGTTAATGTTTTTTTAGGCGGATATGTCGTTGGGGGCGCGCTGAATGATAAGCGCGACCGTGGGCCAAGCGCTTTTCATGAGCACCCTTCGAAACATCATGGCAAAGGTCCTAAAATAGGGCCAGATAAAGGTGTTGTGGATCTGTCTTTAAGGGCGTTTGCGCAAGTGCCTGGGCTTTCTCCAGAAGGGCGCAAGACCATTCGCCGAGCTTTCATGCGCAACAAGAGGGTCATTCGCGAGACACATATGGCGATTCATTATGCTCGCTTGGACTTAGCCGAATTTTTTGCTGCACAACAGTGGGAAACCAAAGAGGTTAAACAGGCGAGCGCTGCGGTCCGCACCGCAGAAGAAGCGCACCGTGATGTTTTAGATGAAACATTATTTGCCGCGTTTTCTTCGCTTTCGCTTTCTGATCGCCAAGCGATTGTTTCTGCTTATCGAGATGGGCTTGAGCGATGGGAGCATCGCTATCAAGGCCGTCATGGCAGGAATCCAAAGGATGAACCACCGAAAAAGTGATGTGTCTTCACTGAAATTGATCAGTGAGCGTGTTGATCAGTTATATGCCGATAATCGGCATTACACATGTATGATGCTTGGTTGTTTATCTTCCGCTATGGTCAAATTCATGATTACATAGCCAGCGCAAAAGCAATAGGGGCATGCTCATGGTAAAATTAGGCTCAGCTCATACGGCGCCCTTTGGCGACAGTGCTTCATTTTCCAGCAATGGTATTTCCCATACTGTTTTTTCCGCGGGCAAGGGGCCGGGTGTTTTATTGATGCACGAACTGCCGGGGATGACGCCGGAATTTTGGCGTCTTGCAAATTGGCTGAGCCAGCATTTTACGGTTTGGGCGCCGGATTTATTTGGCGACAAGAAAACGCATACGCCTGCAAATTCGGCTGTGTTGACATTGCGCGCTTGCATTAGCCGAGAAATCCATTTGTTTGCGAAAAATGATCCGGGGCCCATTACCCAGTGGCTGCGCGCCCTTGCGAAAGATTTGCACACCCATAGCGGCGGCGCAGGCGTTGGCGCAATTGGAATGTGTATGACGGGTAATTTTGCTTTGACGCTTGCCCTTGACCCGTGGGTCGTCGCGCCCGTCGCATCTCAGCCTGGTATCCCGGCCTCAACACCGTTTCAAAACCAAGATGGCGGTTTGCAGATGACGCGTGACGAAAAGCAACAGCTCGCTGCCCGTGACGTTGATGTGATGGGGCTTCGGTTTGAGGGTGATGCGCTTTGCCGCGCGGCGCGTTTTGATGCAATCCGTGAGGTCATTGGCGGTGACCGGTTTTTAGAGCATGTCATCGCGGATGAACATCGCAACCCAAATGGGCCGCTTAAAACACCACATTCTGTTCTGACGGCTGATCTTGTTAATGCTGATGACAGCGTAACGAAGCAAAAGTTGATGGAAGTGATTAGCTTTTTAAAAGCGCGCATCGGCCCAGAAGCTTCTTGAGGGCAAACCAAATAGAACGCTTTTGGCGGAGGGCTGCGTGTTATTCTGCCGCCTGACGGGTTGTTTGCGCTTCGGCTCTTTTGCGTGCGGTTAAGATATGCGCTTCGCCGCGAATGAACTTTGGCAATGTCACTTTTGCGTTTTTGCGCCGGGGGAATGTGGCGCAAGCAACAGTGCCTTTATTGGGCTGGCTGGCTATCGCGAGAACCCCGCCCTGCAACTCCATTAATGATTTTGATAGGGCGAGACCAAGTCCTGAACCGCTGCGTGCTCGTGCGGTATGCGCTTCAGGAAGTTCAAACGGGGCGCCCAGTCGGTGAAGTTGTTTGCGTTCAATGCCGCATCCGCTGTCGGCGACAATGATCGTGACGCAATCCAGGTCGGCTTCTGCGGTGATCGTCACCTCGCCGCCATCTTCTGTGAACTTGATCGCGTTGGAAAGTAAATTTAGCGCAACTTGTTTTACCGCGCGCGGGTCAGCCCAGATGGCTGGGGCCTGGCCGACAGATTCGATGAGCCTGACACCGGCGTCGCCCGCGCGTTTGGCGACAAGGCGGGTCGATTCTGCTAAAGTGCGTTCTAGCGACACGCGTTGCGGTTCAAGCTGAATGCGCCCTGCTTCGATTTTAGACATATCGAGAATGTCATCAATCAGCTCTAGCAAATGTTGCCCGCTGGCGAGAATATCACGCACATATTCTTTGTACTTCTTATCCCCAAGGGGGCCATAAAGCTCTGACTGCATGATTTCGGAAAAGCCGTTAATCGCGTTTAAGGGTGTTCTAAGTTCATGGCTCATGTTCGCTAAGAACTCGCTCTTTGAACGGCTTGCCTCTTCGGCGCGGTGTTTTTCAAGCTCATATTTGCGCATGGTTTCTGATTGATCGCGCCGTGCGGTCTCAAGCTCTTCGACTGCGTTCTTTAATATGCGTTCTTTTTGTTTCTGCGCGCGGGCGCGTCGCTTAACGTCAGTGACATTATTAGCGATACACACAAGGCCGCCTTCAGCGGTGCGTCGGCGAGATAAATGCAACCATTGATCGCCTTTCAAGGCGATTTCAACGCTTTGATCCTCAATCGTTGATTGGGGGCTGAAATATTGGGTTAGCATTTCGCCGCCGCCAGAGATCGAGGCGGCAAGGTCCTCAGCTGACATGCCCGCCGCCATGGCGTTAGCGGGCAATTTGAAAATGGCGGCAAAGCGTCTGTTCCAAGCAACCAGACGATTTTGCGCATCCCAAAGGACGAAGGCCTCAGGAATTGTTTCGATTGCATCTTTTAAGCGCGTTTCTGCGATGGCGGCGCCTGCGCCCGCAGTTGTCGCGCCCGCTAGATCGAATGCTACGCCGCTGCGTGCATGACGTCTTGTTGTTGGCGCGGCGCGTAAATAAATGCGTGACCAAGCGCCCCCTGGCTGGCGTAAGCGAACGGCGCCTTCATTTTCCCCGCCGCCTTCGCCGGTAAAGACATTAATCGCGGTGCGCAGGTCCGAAGGGTGAACGAGTGCTGTAATTTCTTGCAGGGTAAAGAAACGGTCCCGCGCCCCAAACCCAAGTGGTTCAAGAAACGAACGAGACAATGTAATAGTGCGTTTTTCGCGGTTAAAATACCACGCTGAAGAGCGCCCGCCCTTCAAGGCGTCTTTCATGTCATGCAACGCCTCAATAGCGGCGGCGGCGTTAATCGCGGCGCGGCTTTGGCGTACAAAGGCGCCCATTAATGAAACCATCACAAGACTAATCGCGCCTAAAATAAGGGCGTAGGCGAACCATATCGGCGTGCGCTTGTAAAAGTCTGCGGCGGGTGCGGCGACCAGCAAGACTTGGCCGTTATCCAAGGTTAGCCAAGCCAGGCGCGCTTTATCGCTATTAAGGCGCAAGGTAATTTCGCCGCGCGATTGCGGCGGAAGAATTGCGCCGATTTCGTCGCCGCTGAAATATTGACTTTTATCCCCATAAGCGGTCAGGATTTGCCGTCTTGAGGACAAGTGAAATGTGGCTGACGCCCCGCCCGCATGACAACGGCCAAGGGTTTGGCGCACTGAGGCGCCGGTCATCATGGCGATGTTCATCGAAGCGGCGCAGTCGCTTGCCGCTTTTGCTGTCCTCAGTTCGGTTTCCACCCGGCGCGCGCTGACTTCATCTTGTAGCTTGGTAAACAAAAGGGCGGCGAGGGCGACGATAAAAAAGCTGGTCAAGAGCGCGAGCCGACGCGGCGACAATGCAGCGACGCGCGCAGCAATGTTATTAGCATCGTCGCGATCAAGCTCGGCCGAGGGGCGCGTAGGGCGGTTGGCGGTATGGGCTTTGTTGTTCCGCAGCCGCCGATCTATGTTTGGTTTCGCCCCCATAGCGTTGATGTCGCTGCCCTTTTCTGGTTGTCTGAAAATCTTTACCAATTGGAAACTATTATTCCCATTCGCGCCGCTCTGTCACGCAAGAAACGGTTAACGCGATGATAAAAGAGCTAGAATGTCTGTAAATAAGATGACTTTATAGCAGTCGCTCAGTCATCTCATAAAGATTAGTCGACAATCCCTTATGCCCGGCAATGCGCTTTAAGGCGCCTTCGGCAAGGCCTTTGCGTGTTGGCTCCAGCTTTCTCCAGCTTTCCAAAATCCCAACCAAGCGGGCGGCGAGCTGTGGGTTTTTGGGATCGATCGCTAAGATCTGCTCCACAAAGAAATTATACCCTTGTCCATTTGGGGTATGAAACGCCTCGATATTTTCGCGGGCGAAAACACCGATCAGCGATCTGACTTTATTGGGGACGCCAGCATCATAAGCCTCATGGTTGGTCAGGGCTTTTACGTCATCAAGCGCGTCATCAGCGGGCGTTAAGGCGCGCCAAGCAAGCCATTTATTAACAACCAGCGTATTCGATCGCCACTTTTGATAAAACCGGTCAAGGGCGGCGGCGCGCAGCGGATGGTCGAGGCCAGCAAGACAAGAAACGGCCGCCGCTTCGTCCGTCATATTAGTCGCGTTCTCAGCTTGTGCATCTGCAAGGGCCGCGTCGCCACAGAGCGTTAGCATCGCAAGCGCTGCATTTTTTAGGGCCCTTGGACCGGCCTGCTCAACCCCAGGTGAATAAGGCTCGTTTGATCGTAAGCGATCATAAAGCTCGCGAAACGGTGTTTTTAAAGCTTCGGCAACTGTTCCGCGCACATGCTTTCGCGCCTTAACGATAGCAGCTGGATCGATGATATCGGCTTCCTGGGCGAGCTCGGCTGGTGTCGGCGCTTTTAATAATTCCGCCGCGAAAGCTGGATCGTCCTTAGAGTTTTTCAAAGCTTCGCCAAGGGCATCGCAGAATTTTTCAAGGGCCGTTTCGGGGGAGGAAAGATCTTTCGCCCCAGCTAAGCCGAGGGATAAATCACGCCACAATCCGTTGACCGCCGCCCACCGATTAAATGGGTCTTGGTCATGGGTAATCAGTAGGAGACGCTCATCCAGGTTTTGTTCCTGGCTTAGCGTTACAGGCGCAGAAAATCCGCCAAGAAGAGACAGAACCGGTCCGTCGCCTTTGACGGTGAGGGTTTGTTCCTTCTCGCGCATTTCAAACAGACCCTGGTCTAGCTGTGCGCCGGTTTTCGGATCATAGGCGGAATATACGATAGGGATGTGCCTTGGCGGCTTATCATCTTGACCTGGGGTCGGCTTTGTTTCTTGGATCAGTTTAAAGCTTGTCTCGCCTTTGCGATCAGATGTGATTGGCGTCACGGAAAGGGTCGGCGCGCCAGCGTCAGAATACCAGCGCCGGAACTGGGAGAGGTCTTTGCCGCTTGCGTCTTCCATCGCGGCGACGAAATCTTCGACCGTCGCGGCTTTACCGTCATGACGCTCAAAGTAAAGATCACTAGCAGCGCGGAAGTTTTCGGCCCCCAATAACCGCTTCATCATGCGGGCAAGCTCGGCGCCTTTTTCATAAACCGTTGACGTATAAAAATTATCGATCGTCATATAGTGGTCTGGTCGCGGCGGATGGGCGAGCGGGCCCCGATCTTCCGGGAACTGATGGGCCCAAAGCCGTCGCACATCTTTAATGCGCTGCACTGGACGTGAGCGCATATCGGCGGAAAATTCTTGGTCGCGGAAAACCGTAAACCCTTCTTTCAAACACAACTGGAACCAGTCGCGGCAGGTGACGCGGTTGCCGGACCAATTGTGGAAATATTCATGGGCGACGATGGATTCGATGGTTTCATAATCCATGTCCGTTGCAGTCTCAGGACTCGCCAATACATAGGCGGAGTTAAAGATATTGAGGCCTTTGTTCTCCATTGCGCCGAAATTGAAATGATCAACTGCGACAATCATGAAAATATCAAGGTCGTATTCCCGGCCAAAAGTTTCTTCATCCCAACGCATAGACCGTTTTAGGGCGTCGAGGGTGTAGTCGCATTTGTCTTTGTTTTGCGGTTGAACATAGACTTTCAAAGCGACATCCCGGCCGGAAATTGTGGTGAAGCTATCTTCAACACAGGCAAGCTCGCCGCCAACCAAAGCAAAAAGATAGGATGGTTTCGGGTGCGGATCATGCCACTCCGCAAAATGGCGCCCTTCCGCCAAGTCACCGCTGCCTGTCAGATTGCCGTTTGCGAGCAATATGGGATAGGCGGTTTTGTCCGCTTCGATCCGCACGGAAAAGACAGACAGAACATCAGGGCGGTCCGGGAAATAGGTGATGCGGCGAAACCCTTCCGCTTCACATTGGGTGCAAAACATATCGTTGGAAAGGTATAGCCCTGATAGAGCTGTGTTAGCTTCAGGCGAGCAGCTTGTCTCTATTTCTAAAGTGAACTCAGCAGGGACAGCCTCAAGCGTTAGGGTTTTGTCGTTGATCGACATCGCGTCGTTCGCCACCTTCACGCCGTTAATCGTCACGCTTAACAGCTCCAGCGCCTCACCGTTCAGGATCAGCGGCGCTGCGGCGCTCGCACTATCTGTGCGCTTCACGGTTAAAACAGAGCGCACGATTGTGCGTTTCGGGTCCAGAATGAATTCTAGCGATGTCTTTTCGATCAGAAAATCAGGCGCTTTGTAATCATCGAGATAGACGGTTTTGTGGGCGGATGCCGCCATATGACATGTCCTTGAAGCTTAAAATCCACAAATGGCGCCAGCATGAGGCCAAGTAAAGACGTAGATGCGGGTTGGCAGAAAGGAAATCTATCGATAAGAACCGCAGATGAAACATTTTCTCAATACGACCGATTGGGCGCGCGCCGATCTGCAGGCGATGTTGGATGACGCGAAGGCCCTAAAATCAAGCCCTTATGGCGATGCGCTTAAGGGTAAGACGATTGCGCTTTTGTTCTTAAATAACTCTCTGCGAACCCGCACCTCTTTTGACGTGGGCGCCCAACAACTTGGCGGACATGCGGTGGTGCTGTCTCCTTCCGGCGGAATGTGGCCGCTGGAGTTTGAAGATGGCGTCGTTATGGACGGCGACGCGGAGGAACACGCCCGTGAGGCAGCGAAAGTTTTATCGCGCTATTGCGACGCGATTGGCGTGCGCGCTTTTCCAAAGTTCCAAGACTGGCAGGATGATCGCCAGGACAAGATCTTAAACGCTTTTGCAAAACACGCTGATGTGCCCGTGATCAATATGGAGACGATCACCCATCCTTGTCAGGAGATGGCGCATATCATGGCGTTGCAAGAACGGTTTGCAAAGGACGCCCGCGGCGGCCTTGACGGTAAGAAGTTTGTTCTGACTTGGACCTATCATCCAAAACCGCTCAACACGGCGGTCGCCAATTCAGCCCTAATGATCGCGGCGAAATTTGGTATGGATGTCACCCTTTTGTGCCCTACGCCGGATTATATTCTTGATCCGCGCTATATGGATCAGGCGACGGTCGATACCGCCGCCAATGGTCGCTCGCTCACCGTTACGCACAATATTCAAGAGGCTTATGACGGCGCTGACGTCGTTTACGCGAAAAGTTGGGGCGCACTTCCCTTTTTTGGGGATTGGGGGCCTGAAAAACCGATCCGCGATGGGTTTAAGCACTTCATCGTCGATGAAGAGAAGATGGCGCGCACAAATAATGCCCTCGTCTCCCATTGCTTGCCCATGCGCCGTAATGTGAAGATGACGGATGCTGTCTTCGACGGGCCTAACTGCATCGCCTATGAAGAGGCGGAAAACCGCCTACATGTACAAAAGGCGATAATGAAGACGTTGATTGCCTAAATAATTTATCCACGCCAAATAAACCCATGGTAAATTGGGATGTGGATGACAAAGTTGTATTAAAATGACCGCGAATAAACATATCCAACAGACGATCGTACAATTGCTCAGTAATATGAGTGATGGGAAGGAAATCCGATCATATCTCCAACGGTTTTCTGAGGTAGAGCAAACCCGTTTTGCCGTCATTAAGATTGGCGGCGCTATCCTGCGTGAACAGTTGGAAGAAACAGCCGCCGCGCTCGCCTTTTTACACACTGTTGGCCTAACGCCGGTGGTGCTTCATGGCGGCGGGCCCCAGCTTGATGTGACGCTCGCAGAAAAAAAGATTGAGACGCCGAAAATTGACGGCTTGCGGGTGACCTCGGCTGAGGCGCTTGATGTTGCGCGGTCTGTCTTTGTCGGTGAAAATATTCGTTTGGTGGAAGCTGTGCGCGCGCAAGGTATTGAGGCGCATTCGGTCAACGCCGGGGTTATTGAAGCTGATATTCTTGATAAAGAAAAGTTTGGCTATGTGGGCGAGCCGACCCATGTGCATCTTGAACTTATTCGTTCGATTGTTGCGTCTGGCGCGATGCCTGTACTGACCTGTCTTGGTGTTGCGACTGGCGGTCAGATTGTGAATGTCAACGCTGACGCCGCGACCCGCGCGCTTGTTCATGCCTTACAGCCGATGAAGATTATCTTCTTAACGGGCGTTGGCGCGATGCTGGACGGTGATGATCAGCCCATCCATTCAATTAATTTGGCGACGGATTATGATCATCTGATGTCGCAGCCATATGTCCATTCCGGCATGAAGCTGAAATTAGAAGAAATTAAACGTCTTCTTGATGATGCGCCTTTAAGCTCCTCGGTTTCTATCACCAACCCGGCGGGGCTTATTCGCGAGCTGTTTACCCATGGCGGGTCTGGCACGCTGGTGCGCAGGGGTGAGCGGGTTTCGCGTGTAACCGATAAAGCCGCTATTGATGCTGTGAATATTAAATCTCTAGTTGAGACCGCATTTGCGCGCCCTCTAAATGAAGACTGGTGGGAAAAACTTGATTTAAAATCAGCCTATTTGTCCGAGACTTATCGGGCGGGCGCCTTGATTTCAAAGGTCCAAGATTTCCTCTACCTCGATAAATTCGCGGTGGGCGAGGATGCGCGCGGCGAAGGTCTGGCGCGAACCGTATGGCGTGAAATGGCGGATGACACAGGTCGTTTTTTCTGGCGTTCGCGCACTGAAAATGGCTTTAACGCATTTTACAATGCGGTGGCCGCGGGCAGTGTTAAGCGCGGGCCATGGACTATTTTTTGGCATGGCGAAGACGATATGAAAGAGATCGGGCGGATCGCATCAATTATTGCGGATTTGCCGGAAAGTTTTGCAGGACCCATTGTGGGTGAGGAATAAAGTATGAGTGAGCCTTATCTTGTCGGCGTGATCGGCGCTCGTGGTCACACTGGCCGGGAGCTTTTGCGGTTGATTGGCGAGCATCCGGAGTTGATGCTTGCTTATGCTGGGTCTCGCGATATGGCTGGGCGCAAGGTTGCCGAAATCGCCCCTGAAATTCACGATGATATAGAGTTTGAGGCGCTTGATGCGGTTGCCGCTGCGCCGCGTCGGGCTGATGCGGTCATCTTAGCGACGCCGGACGGCGCCGCCGCCCCTTTTGTGGCGGCGTTTGAGGGAACCGCGCCCCATCGGGTGTTAATTGATCTTTCTGCTGATTACCGATTTGATCACGCTTGGGCCTATGGCATGCCTGAGCTTCCCGGCGCCCGGGCGGCCCTTGCAAGCGCGAAACGGATTGCCAATCCTGGTTGCTATGCAACCGCCATGCAGCTTGCGATCGCGCCGCTGCTATCTAAATTAAGCGGTGCGCCGTCGGTTTTTGGCGTCTCTGGCTATTCGGGCGCGGGGACGAAACCGAGCCCGCGCAATGACCCGGAGCGATTGCGCGATAATTTAATGCCTTATGCGCTGACGGGCCATAAACATGAGCGAGAGGCCGCATGGCATTTGGGAACGCCCGTGCGTTTTACGCCTCATGTGCATCCCGCGTTTCGCGGATTAACAACGACAACCCATTTGCCGTTGGCTGAGAATATGGATGCAAGCGCCTTGTTGGCGCATTATCAAAATATGTACAAAGATGAACCTTTGGTGCATGTGCAAGCAGATAGCCCGGACTTGAAAGATGGGACAAGCTATTCTGGCGTGATTATCGGTGGTTTTGCTGTCAGCGAAAATGGCGAGCATGCGGTGGTTGTCTCCGCCCTCGACAATCTTTTGAAGGGCGCGGCTGTGCAGGCGGTGCAAAATCTAAACCTTGCTTTGGGGTTGCCTGAAACACTTGGCATAACGCCTCAGTAAAAATCCGCATCGGTCTTTTATAATAATTTTGTAACGCGTGGCGTTTTATTGCGCTGTGGGGGTGGCGCTTGCGCCAAATTTCACTAAACTGATCGTCATTCCCAGCGGAAAATTGCGCTTAGACTGTTTTTTCAAATTCTTAAATGGTGATTGCAGTCTAATCACTTCAACGGATGCGTGTCCGAACCCAAAAACCACATACGCTTTTGTGGACGCGCGCTGCTTGAATGTCGCACCCAGAACGTTCGTGTTCGGGAGGCGTCATGTCGTTGTGTACTTTTGGGGCGTGATTTTAATGGGGCGAGCGCTCAAATAGCGTGACCAGATTAAAAGGATGATCAAATAAGAAGGAGCAGGCGTGGCGACAAGTGAAGGCGGATTTTTAGCGGAGGCGGCGATTTATCTTGGGGCGGCGGCGGTGGCCGTTCCTTTGTTTAACCGGTTTAAGCTCGGTTCAATTCTTGGCTATTTAACCGCTGGCGTCATTATCGGCCCGCATTTCCTTGGTTTGATTGATATGAAGGATGATGTCTTTCATATCGCCGAACTTGGGGTCGTCCTTTTTCTCTTTGTCATTGGCTTAGAATTATCTTTATCGAGACTATGGTCCTTAAGGCGGGATATTTTTGGCCTTGGCGCTGCGCAAATGGTGGCGACTGGCGCCTTGATAACGGGCCTATTTGTTTTTGCTGACGTCATGCCGATATCGGCGGCCATTATTGCCGGGCTTTCCTTGGCGTTTTCCTCAACGGCATTTGCGTTGCAGTTTATGAAGGACCGCGGCGAGCTTAATTCCGCCTATGGCTCAAAGGCGTTTCCAGTACTGCTCTTTCAAGATTTGGCGGTGATCCCGTTACTCGCCGCTATTCCTTTCGTCAGCCCGAATGGCGGCGGGGAAGGGCTCGGCTGGAGTGATGGGGCCAAGATGGTCTTTGTTCTTGTCTCGTTATTTGTGGCGGGACGTTATGCGCTGAACCCAATTTTGCGTATTGTCGCCGGGTCCGGCTCGCGGGAGGCGTTTGCAGCAACAGCGCTCTTTATTGTTGCGATTACTTCTGTGGCTGTGTCGTGGGCAGGCCTTTCTATGGCTCTTGGCGCTTTTTTGGCGGGGGCGTTGCTTGCTGAATCCGCTTATCGTCATCAGATTGAAACGGACATAGAGCCATTTCGCGGCCTTTTGCTTGGCCTGTTTTTTATTTTCATCGGTATGCGGCTTGATTTGACGGCGATATTGGACGCTTGGGCGATTGTCATCGGCGGCGCCTTAGGGTTGGTCCTTTTAAAGGGCGCTGTTCTTTATGGTCTAACGCGCGCCTTTGGCGCCGCATCGGGGGATGCGGTTAAGACAGGCGCCGTACTCTCCCAAGGCGGCGAATTTGCGTTTGTTGTCTTAAGCCTTGGGGTTGATGCCGCTTTATTCACCAATGGCCAGGCAACGACGATGTCGGCGGTTGTTACTCTTTCAATGGCCTTAACGCCGCTTTCAATGAATATAGCAAGCCGCATTTCAGCCGCTGAAGAGGAAGATAATATTGAAGTTGAAGGCCCCCACGATAATGAGGGCCATGTTATAATCGCCGGGTTTGGCCGCATGGGACAGATTATTTCCCAGGTTCTATTAAATTCTGGCGTTGCGATCACTGCAATTGACCGTGACCCCGGGCATATTCTTAATGCGGAACGGTTTGGCTTTAAAGTTTACTTTGGCGACGCGTCCCGGTTGGATGTTTTGCGGACCGCCGGGGCGTTGAAGGCGAAAGCGGTCATTTTCTGTATGGATGACGCCAAGGCTGTGAACCATGCGGTCGAGATGTTGAGGGCGGAATGTCCAACGCTCACCATTTTGGCGGTCGCCCATGATCGGATCCATGAAATAGAGCTACAGGCGCTTGACCCTGATGTGATCGTTCGCGAGACATTGGAATCAAGTCTGTTGGTCGCCCGTGAAGCGTTGATGCGCTTTGGGTTTGACGACACGACGACGCAAGACATCATTCAAGAATTCCGCAAACGTGATCGCGAGCGCCTGCTAGCACAGGTGGATCAGGGCGATGTGACCGTCGGGATGGATCTGATCCACAAGCCGTTTGGCGCCATACGCCAGCCATAGGCGCCTAATATGAAATATGAGTCTGGTTCGGGTCAGGCGCCTTTGGTAAAGGCGCTTTTCTTAAACACAACTTTTCAGGGTAAAATGGGTCTTTACCGCCCAATCTATTCAATTGGACGGAAAACCAACGTCAGAACGATGCCAATAACGCCTAAAATGCCCCAAAGCGGCAAGCCCATAATAGTGTTAATTGCATCCGCCAGGCCGCCAGGCGCCGCATCTGCAATGGCGAAGCCGTTAACGCCAAAAAGCCCCAATATGTCTGCTGTCATGCGGATCGAAGGTTCACCCGTTTCAAGCGATTTAACGGCGTCCGCGCCAAGTAGTGCAATGGCGAAAGCAACAAACAGCCACGCCAAAAAACGAAAAAGAGCCATAGAGCATCCCCTAAAAATTATCGGCCCGATACAGTCCCCATTGGGGCACTTTACTGTCTAAAACCGTTTGGCGCAAACACTCTTGCGTTTTGAAAGTTGTGGGCGTCGATTATCGCACGCGGTTTGCATTTTGCCTCTTCCACTGGCCCAATTGTGTATGTGTTAACCATTTGTGCTGAAAAGAAGCGACGATGATTTCCACAGCCAGATAAGATGATTGCAGATTAGGGCTGGCTGGTGTAACCCTTCCGGTCTTAAGGACAGGTGGCCGAGTGGTTGAAGGCGCACGCCTGGAACGCGTGTAGGCGGGTAACCGTCTCGAGGGTTCGAATCCCTCTCTGTCCGCCACTCTTTTATTTGCGCGATGCCGCCCGCCAACCCATCGCGCGGGCTTCGAGTTCGAACTTTGTTCGAACATCTCCGCCTCGATTATGTTGGCTTTATCAGCGGTTATTTTGAAACGTATTTTCTCTGATCGACAGCTCGGCAGCATACAGACAGTTTGCGGGGCTTGTAAGTAATGGAGCTTGTTGTGCTTTAGGTTCTGCGTATCGATAGTGCTTGATAAGGCTAGAGCTTGTAGGCTTCCTTTTAAAAAGTGATGCGATTACGGAGCAACGTTCAACAGGCTCAATCACTTTTGAACCAGCCTTTTATGTCAATCCCCAATGCCGTCTTTGTTCGACCAATTGCGTCAAGCGCATTGTCAAAAAGAAAAGACAATATTGATATAGTAATAGCGAAAATTACCCATATATTAGCACCCCTTTGGCCCACATGTTGCTCGACTGTATGATAGCGTTCAGTTAAGTTTTGCAAGCTTTTATCTTCAGCATTTTCAGCGCTAAGAATTGCAATGGCTATCAATGCAAATATAAGTGGTTTAGGCTTAACGTTTATATATCGCATATTCCCATCCGAGGTTTATTCTAGCGTACTCACACGTCAAATCCCCCATTTGTTTTTACTAAACTTATCAATCCGCTGACAAAGGCAATTTTGTGTGATCGGTTTGATCAACACCGCTAATTAATCTCATACTTTCCTGATTTTTGCCCGCTCATCCGCAAAAGCTCGCTACTGACAGCCTTGTCCATGAATTGTAGCAGTTGATCAGCACTTGTGTACGGCTTGCCAGCAATGAAGCTTGTATGTCGTTATGTGCAAAGATGAAACATCTTTATTAAGTAACAGAATTGATTAAAGGTGCTGATTATTTTCATGTGATTCAAGGATATGAAATATGATCCATGGTCTGCCATTTAATGGCTCAGATCTGGCGACACTTCGGCGCTTAAGGCACTTGCTCATTAAAGTGTAATCAGCCAATCGATTATGTGGTGAATGTAAGGGGTGGAAAACGCCCGGTCTAAAATAGCGTTAAAACTTCCTTACCAAAAAAAGTGCTGCCATTAGCTGCCATTAATAGTAAAAAACTACTTCCATTAATAAATGGCAGAGAAGACTTGAGTATGAAAAGACAATCACAAAATTGGATCTTTAATGAAAAAGTCTGCTTATAGTAAAACGCCCCGAACCGACGTCGATATCGCTGTTCGCAAAAGGCTAGAGGCGTTAGAGGCCGAGGGATTTGAGCCGATACTTGATCCAGAGACGATATTTTTCTTTATTGAAATTAATGAAATGAAATGGCCTGAAGACCTGAACCCAGGATGGAAGGTGCTTCACGCTCCGGAAGTCTACTCGCGGCTGGCGTCCGACTGGGGTGTTGAGGTTGACAAAAAGGTATTGGATGTACTTAGCATCGACCGTTTTGGCGATATTCTACTAATTCCAGAAAGTTGCCGAATACCAATGCGAATAGTGCTTCAGCCATAGTTTAGATGCTGTTCAGTTTGTGGGACAATTTAACGAATTGATTTCGCGCACTTGCGCGCCGCGACAAACTACATGAGTACTTAAAAAATAATTAAACTTGAGCAAATGCTCGTATTGACTAACGTGATTGCGCGCCTTATTACGCCGCTTCACGCATTACAGATCGATGCATGCATATGCAGAAACCGGGATGGGAGAGACTGGTGACTGATACTGCCACTATAGAAGTAGGACCGTTGGACAAGGCGAGCAAACCGCCTGCTTCTAACAACTCTTGTGGAGTTAAAAATTCTGGTAAAAACCGTGCATTGCATCATCTAAATGGTAGTCACGGCGCTATTCGTAATCGTGTGAAAATACTCTCTGATGAAGGGGTTGAACTTCCATTAGAAGTGTCTGACCGAGAGATAGTTGAAGAGTATTTTTTCATTAAGGTTGATGATATTAGTTGGCCTGATGACTTAAACCCAGGCTGGAAAGCATTGCATGCTCCTGAAGCTTACACTCGATGGGCGGCGGAGCATGAGATAGAAGTTAGTGCAGATGCACTATTGGTTGTGAGCACCAAAGAATTTGGAGAAGTGCTTTTGGTGCCAGCCGATGCCGCTATCCCAGCCCTTGGATGACGCCGCTAGATTGTAAACGCGCGCTTTTTAACGAAAGTCTCGATTACCTCATCGTTCCAATTATTTTTATCAAGAGTGATTCCTGCTTCCCCTAAAGCGTCAAAGGCTTCTAGTGGCGAGAATGTTCCTATTCCTTCAATTAATCTATTTTCCTGTTTTGTAATTTCTTCTTCGCCGGCTTTCTCTACAGTTTCATTTGTTCCGGGAATAAAAAATGCTCTAAACGGGGAGCAAAAATTGTCTTTATTTGAATTTATACCCAATATAACGCCCCGCAAAGTATCAACATGTATAGCATTTTGAGGCCCATGTTCTACCAAGTCGTATTCAGCCACCATGGAGAAAAATTTATCGCCGCTCCTCCTGCGTCCGACAAAAACGGCATCTTCAATCCGCGCGGATAGCACACCGCTAAATTTAAACGGCATTCCTTGCGATTGCCGACCTTTCTGTCGAATTTTGAAGATTGGATGATGTAACGCCTTTTCGAAACTGGGGGGCACAATATTTAAAAGGCTAATTGATATGTCGAAGTTTTGATTGATGCCTTCTACACGATCAGCCTCAGTCTCGGGGCGAAGCAAATACCAAAAGCCTTGTAATGCGCCAATGACTGATGCCTGCGTCTCCTGGGGTACAGGCTCACGTGGCAAGCGTGTTGTCCAGACAGGTTTTTCCGTGACAATCTTGTTTGTTGCGGGCACTTCAGGATCGCTTTCACCTTTACTTTTGGTGCTTTCTGGGGCGTCCAACTTCCCATCAAGGGATCCAAGCAACATATAAAGCACAGGGCGAATTTCTTCGAATTCCGGCTTTATGACGAAGCCATCTGAGCTAACAATTTTAAATAAGCCCCGGGCAATATTTCTGGCTTGTTTTTCGATCGTGCTTCTTCGTATTGCACTCTTGTTTGCCTTATCTTCAGCGGTGTTAATGGGGTCAGGTCTAATAAATCGAGTGATTGTATCAGCGCTGACGCCGGATGCTTGAGCCAACTCTGCCTGAGTTGGCGCACTGCGGTGCTCTGCAAAAGTCTGTAAAATTAAACGCAGCCTAGACAATCTAATATCAGTTACTTCGGCATTATAGATATCTTCTTCAGTCAATTTTTCCCCCAGCGCTTCTTTATTTCAAAAGGAAGATTAATTGCGGATCAATTTTTAAAAATCAAGGCTTTTCCGCAATTGCGGAGATGAATCAGCAATTGCGGATAATTCACTTAATTTGCTGGGTTAAATCGCGTATGGCGGCTTTATCAGGGGTTCACACAATAAAGAAACGCTCACGTATTGTTTTGCAAAGCAATTGCGGGTCTCGATCGCGGAATGCGCCCAGCGGCTTGTAAAATGCGCACAGATAAAAAAAGATAGCTGATGCGTGCGGGCTTTCGGTTGTGCACTTATCAAATCGTCGAGAGATCACGATTAGGTCGACGACAAAATTTTAGCGCACCACCAAAGAAAGCTGAAAACCATGAAACTTATCAAAAAGAAAACAGTTTGTCGTAGCGGCATTATCCAAGCGGCACACCAAGTCCCTAATTATGACACCGGCTTAGCGCATCTTCGGTCCCACGGGGTTGCTAGACAGGTGGCTGTGCTTGGTAGCGCTAGGGCGACACCCGATCACAGGAAATTGGGTTGGCATTTTAAACAGGCGCGAGAATTTGGGCGCATGGCAAGGCAATGGAAAGATTGTGCCCACCTCATTACGGGCGGCGGTCCAGGTATCATGATGGCGGCTAACGGCGGCGCTGCTGATGAGCTTTTGCCCTCAGGCGGCATTTGCTCCGATTTTCCTGGTGAGGAGCCGAACCCATACTCTTGCACTAATCTACGCATAAAACTAACAAAACTCGATGTGAGGCAGTCGCTTCTTTTGGTCCCGGCCAGCGCTGCTGTGTGTTTTGCTGGCGGTCTCGGCACAACATATGAACTAATGCAAGCCGCCACATATTTGCAAACAGGAAAATCTAAAAACGTAAAATTGATTTTAGTTGGAAAAGATTTTTGGGAGCGAGTGCTAGAAGCATTTGATGTGCTAATTGAATATGGAACTATCGACATAGACACGATGGACATGTTCACCATTGTTAGCAATGCAGAAGAGGCGGCTGGGTTAGTTGATGCACAGCTTACAGAGATTCAGACCTCTGATATTGCAGCTTGAGTTGGGTCTTAATTCAAACAATCTGAGGCGCCTTCTTATTGCAGCTTCTTGTCCCAAATTGCCAATTCATCCCGCAATTGGTTTAAGGTTTCTGCGCTTAGGCTCGCCACTATTTCGCTCACCCATAACCGCTGCAGGCTGGGTGGGGACGCAAGGCGGGTCCGGAGTTCGAAAAATTGGATTCGCATTTTTTACGCATTAAAGGCCTTCTAATCTTGTTTACTAATTCAACCTTTCTTTCCGGGACGCACGAAGCGAGCGCGCGCGGCGTCCACACGCTCTCTAATCGCGCAGCCAAGGGCGTGGTCATTGACAAGCCCCATGGCTTGCATGAATGCGTACACGGTGGTCGGCCCCACAAACTTCCACCCACGCGCTTTCAGCTCGTTGGATAACTTCTTTGAAGTCTCGCTAGATGAACGCGATTGCGGTGATCCAAGGCTAATTGGATCCGGCTCAAACGCCCAAAAGAAAGATGCGAGACTCCCTTCACGATCGACCGTGTCTTTCGCTTTTTTGGCATTATTTATGACTGCTGCGATTTTTCCGCGGTGACGCACAATGCCGTCGTCATTCAACAGCCTCTCGATATCGTGTTCATTGAATTGGGATACTGCGTAAAAATCAAAATGTGAGAATGCCGTTCTAAAATTCTCTCTCTTAGATAGAATCGTCCTCCAGCTGAGACCGGACTGAAATAATTCCAGGCATATCTTCTCGAATAGTTCGCGATCATCCGAGACCGGGAAGCCCCACTCCTCATCGTGGTAACGCCCAAATTCAGGCGCCGTTCCACTCCACGCGCATCGGGGCCTACCATCAGCTGCAATAAACAAATCAGCCATTTGTGTTCTGTTCTCGGCCACTCAAGAAGCTCAATCTCTGATCGATTTGGCCGGGTTCAATTTCCAAAACCTCAGCCGAAACGACGTTGTGCTGCACAAAGGGATCTTCACCGACCCTTTTTTTGATCGACTCCAATGATTCACCCGCAGCCAGAATTGCACCGCCTAATTGAGGCTTCAGCGATCCAACAATCAGGAAGACGTTATCTGCTACGCCGCCTGCAATCCATTGATTGTGTCCGGCCATATGCTCTTTGGCTGCTGACTTGTTTGAGCTGAAACGCAATACGATAATAAATATGGAAGATTGCATTGGTATCTAATTCCTATGTTGATCCGGAACGAGGCCGTGTAACCACTCGATCATCAAATCGACTTCTCGCTCCAGATATTTCTCGTTTGGATAAGCATTCGCAAGGGTTGCTACGCCTTGGCTGCGCCCCAGCACGTGCATGGCGTATTCATCTGCCCGCTCTATATGGCCCAACGCCTCGAACTGAGATCTCAGCCATTGCCTGAAGAGATCAAACAGTTTGACCGAGTTCCGGAACGCTTTCTGATCAAGTTTGGCTAACTCTAAGGAAAGACTGCCAATCGGGCATCCAAACGCACGGATCTTAGTCTCGTTCATCAATAGAATACGAATGAAACTTGCCACTCGCGCGACCGGATCGTCGGTAGCCGCTTCCCAGTGATCCAACATGGATATTCGATCGGCCACTCGGCGCTCTACAACCGCATCGAGAATTTCAGATTTGGATTTGAAATGGTGATAGAAGTTCCCGCGAGAGATCCCGACCGCATCCGCGACATCACTAAAGGATGTGTTTTCGAATCCGCGCTCATAAAAAAGGCGATCGGCGTTCTCGATAATTTTGTTTCGGGTATCTCTCGCGGGCATTTGTTTATTCTCCGTCCAAATCATTCGGCAGCGATGAGACCGGCATGTACCGATGGATAATCAATATATCCTTCGGCGGAACCGCCATAAAACGTCGTGGGATCAGCGCGATTGAGCGGCAAATCTCGCTGAAAGCGGTCTACCAAATCCGGATTTGCCAAGAATGGGATACCATATGCGATAAGGTCAGCCGCACCAGACTCAATCGAACGTTCGCCACGGCTTTTGTCGTATCCATTGTTAGCAATATAGGTTCCCCCAAACAGCTCGCGCAGCCGCGCGTAGTCGATGCTTGCCTGGGTCCCGTCCATATGCCCTTCCAATACGTGCAGGTAGGACAATTTTCGCGCACTCAATTCCGCTACAATGTACTCGAAATGGGATTGAGCATCGCTGTCATTCATATCGTTGAATGAGTTTTCAGGCGTTAGTCGGACCCCAATTCGAGAAAACGGAAAAACTTCAGAAACCGAATCTAGAACCTCATTAAGAAATCTAATTCGATTTCGAATGCTGCCTCCATACGGGTCGGTTCTTTGGTTCGTTCCATCGCGTAGAAACTGGTCTATGAGATAACCGTTGGCGCCGTGCAACTCTAAGCCATCGAATCCTGCTTGTTTGGCATTCTCAGCAGCGATTTTGAACTCGCCAATGACCTCTTTGATTTCAGAAACCTCTAGCGCTCGCGGTGTGACGAACCGTTGATAGCCGGATGGCGTGACGGCATTCCCCGCCGCCGTGATTGCAGACGGAGCGACCGGCGTCGCAGCATCAGCATGATGGCTTGGGTGTGAAACGCGCCCACAGTGTTGAAGTTGAGCGAAGATGTGAGAACCGCCTGCGTGGATGCCATTAATCAAGCGCATCCATCCAGCTACTTGTTCCTCTGTATACAAACCAGGTGTGTTTGGATACCCGACCCCCCAAGAAGAAACGGGTGCAGATTCTGAAATTATCAAGCCCGCGCTCGATCGTTGAGCATAGAATGTTGCCATGGTCGAGGTTGGCACGCCTGTCGGCGTCGCACGATTTCGAGTCATCGGGGCCATGACCATTCGATTTTTTAGTGACAGCTCACCTAGCTGAAACGGTCTTAGAAGAGGCGAGTCCATGGTTTTCTCCGACACTGGGACGCTTGTCCTAATTTATAGGTAGATCGACCTAATATTTCAAGTGTCTAAGCCAACCTTTTTTAGAATTGGCCGCCAGACCATGCTTTTTTTTTGTCAAACACCGGCTGGACAATCGGTCGCCGGCCGCTTCCTGAAGTAAGCTGGACGCTGCGGGAATTATCAGGTGAGCCACCCTGCAAGACCGCATGGTGCTTGGGCGTCTCGTCTATTTTACGAGGCGCAATAAGCAATTTTTATCAGTGTAGGCATGTTTCGGTATCTTGCCGGCGGATTTGCATAAAAACGTGTTGGCGGCAGGGGCGGGCGGCTTAATTGCTCATGGTTGGGGTGTGTCTGTGCGCATGAATTGGCGGCGGTTCATTGTGTTTGTCTGTGCCGCTGGACGGGGTCGATAGCCTCATTTATCTACATTTTACGTTTATTTATTGACATTATCGTAAAATGTAATATTAAAGTGGCTAAATCGATTATCGCAACTAGGGGCTCTCATGTCCGACAAGCTTTCATCTGAACCTAATATTACGCTTCCAAAGGCGCGTATCGACGAATTGGCGCCCGATTTTGAGGCGCGCTCAACGCAAGGCGTGGTGAGGCTGTCGGACTATAAAGGGCGCTGGCTTATCTTTTTTTCGCACCCAGCGGACTTTACGCCGGTTTGCACCTCTGAATTTGTTGCTTTTCAGGCGGCGGTAAATGACTTTAATAACCTCGACGCTGATCTGCTTGGTTTATCCGTAGACAGCCTTTTTGCGCATATCGCGTGGATCAAAGACATTGAGGCGCGTTTCAAGACAAAAATTACTTTTCCTATTATTGAAGACATCTCGATGTCGGTGGCGCGTCTTTATGATATGATCCATGATGGGTCTGCGACAACGGCCACGGTCCGATCTGTTTTCATTATCGACCCCGAAGGTTATGTTCGCGCTCTTATTCACTACCCAATGAATGTGGGCCGTTCCGTTACTGAGATTATTCGTGTCTTGACGGCCTTGCAGGAATCCGATGCGAACTTAGTTGCGACACCTGAAGGATGGGAGCCGGGCGATAAATGCGTGCTGCCCCCACCGATTGATCAAGCCGAAGCTGACGAGCGCGCTGGCGTAAATGGCGGCGCCTGGTACTTTACCCATGCCGGGGATGGCGCATGACCCCTGATACGGCAAAAATGGCGGCGCTCGCGGATGAGGCGACGGCGCTGTTAAAAGCCCTTGCTCATCCTGCGCGCCTCACAATTTGTTGTCAGCTGAAGGAACAAGAAATGTCCGTCGGCGATATGGAAGAGCGCCTTGACATCAAGCAACCCCGCCTGTCGCGCGAGCTTGCAAAGCTACGTGATGAGGGATTGGTCGAAACCCGCCGGGAATCGAAAGTTATCTTCTACCGCTTGGCTGATGCGCCACGGGTGCGTGCGATGATCGACGCCGTCTGCGCGGTGATGCTCGGCAAGCCTGCACCCTCGATTGAGACGCCGATGCCCCAAACTCGCGTGCAATGCTCTGGCGGTTATGGCGTGTTCGCTCGCCCACTTTCCATGTCCAACCCTAACCTGAATGGAGGCTCGTGATGAGTAAACCGGAAGTCACCGGCTTTTTTGACGACGCCACAAGTACAATCACTTATGTGGTTGCTGACCCGACCACAAAAAAGTGCGCCGTTGTTGATTCTTTGTTGGATTATGACGCTGCGTCGGGTCGCACTAATACGGCGTCTGCGGACAGGCTTATTCGCTTTGTTCAAGACAAGGGCTATGAAACACAATGGATCATCGACACTCATGTTCACGCTGATCATTTGACGGCTGCGCCTTATATTCGCGACCAGCTGGGGGGCAAAACCGGGATCGGTGAACATATCGCTGCGGTCCAGAAAATCTTTGGCGAAATCTTCAATGAAGGGCAGTCTTTCCACACTGATGGCAGCCAATTTGACCATCTTTTTTCAGATGAAGACACTTACAAAATTGGGACAATTGAGGCGCGCGCCATCCACACGCCCGGGCATACGCCCGCCTGCATGAGCCATTTGATTGGCGACGCGCTGTTTGTTGGCGATACGCTGTTTATGCCGGATGTAGGTTCGGCGCGCTGCGATTTTCCTGGCGGTGATGCGGGTGTGCTTTACGATTCCATTCAGCGCCTTTTTTCCTTGCCAGATGAAACGCGGGTATTTGTCTGCCATGATTATCCGCCAAACGAACGCGGGGCTGTGGTTTTTGAAACGTCCGTCGGCGCAGAGAAAGCGGAGAATATTCATTTTAGAAATGGAGCAACGCGTGACCAGTACATTGAAATGCGCACCAAGCGCGATGCGACCCTTTCCATGCCAAAACTCATCTTGCCATCCGTGCAGGTGAATATGCGCGCTGGGGATATGCCGCCAGCTGAAGACAATGGCGTTCGGTACATGAAGGTGCCGATTAACGCGCTTTAAGGGGCGATTCATGGAACTTAATCAGCTTACCCCCAAACTCTTCGTCTCGCCTCAAATTGCAAAAAGCGATGTGGCGGAGATAGCGGCCCAGGGGTTTACGAATATCATCAATAATCGCCCTGACGGCGAAGGTGAAGATCAGCCGGCGTCATTACACTTATTGACGACCTGTTCTAGCCAAGGCATTCACTATCGTTATATACCGGTGGCTGGCGATGCGATTACGGAAAAAGATATTTTGGAATTTCGCGAGGCGCTAGATGGCGCGCAAGGGCGAACGCTTGCCTTTTGCCGAACTGGTACGCGGTCCACAAAATTATGGGCGCTGTCGCATACGGATATTCATGAACCAGATGACCTCATCGCAATTGCCGCGCAGGCTGGTTACGACATAAAAGGCTTAAAACCTGCCTTGGAAGCGCGCCGCCATTAAAAAACCGGAGAGAATTATGTCCAAGCATGATGTTGTAATTGTCGGCGGCGGCGCGGCTGGTCTTGCCACTGCGGCCAGTCTGCTAAAGCGCAAAAGCAATCTTGATGTGGTTGTTGTCGATCCAGCCACGAAGCATTACTATCAGCCCGGTTGGACACTGGTTGGCGGCGGTGTTTTCAAAGCGCCACAAACAGAGCGCGCGATGGGCGATCTAATACCACGCGGCGCGGCTTGGAAAAAAGCGGGCGTTGTAACATTCCAACCAGAGCAAAATACTATTACTCTCGATAATGGCGAGGAGCTGTCCTATGAGACGCTTGTTGTTGCGCCGGGCTTAAAACTCAATTGGTCAGCCATAGAGGGGCTGGAAGAAACACTCGGTAAAAACGGCGTCACTTCCAATTACCGATTTGATTTGGCGCCTTATACTTGGGAACTCATTCAATCCATGAAGAAGGGCCGCGCGCTTTTCACCCAGCCGCCCATGCCCATCAAATGCGCTGGAGCCCCTCAAAAAGCGATGTACCTTTCGTGCGACGCCTGGTTGCGCCGCGGTGTTTTGAACAATATGAAAGTTGAGTTTCACAATGCTGGCGGCGTGCTCTTTGGTGTTGAAACTTACGTCCCGGCTCTGATGAAATATGTCAAGAAATACGGCATTGATTTACGATTCTTTGACAATCTGATCAAAGTCGACGGCGAGCGCAAAATTGCGACATTTGAGCGTAAAGCAAATGATCAAAGCGAAATTATCGAACGCGATTTTGACATGATGCATGTTTGTCCGCCGCAAACAGCGCTCGATTTTATCGCTGACTCACCGCTTGCTAATGAGGCTGGGTGGGTTGATGTTGATCAGCATACGCTAACTCATAAAAAATATAGCAATATCTTTGGTCTTGGTGATGGCGCTTCGACGCCGAATGCAAAAACCGCCGCGGCGGCACGCAAACAGGCGCCTATCGCTGCTGTAAACATCTTGCAGCATATGGCTGGCAAGGCGCCGCGCGCCATGTATGATGGATACGGATCATGCCCGCTGACAGTTGAACGCGGTAAGATCGTTCTTGCCGAATTCGGGTATGGAGGCGCTTTGTTGCCGTCTTTCCCGTCATGGGCGCTTGATGGCGCCAAACCAACGTCCCGCGCCTGGTTTTTAAAAGAGACAATGCTACCCCCAATTTACTGGAAAGGCATGTTGAAAGGCAAAGAGTGGTTGGTGAAACCAACCCTTGTCAAACAACCTGCCTGAGGACCGCGCGAAGGAGCGCGCCCGCGCACCCCTGAAGGATGTCTCCCCCCATTAGAACGGGGTTCCTTTGCTCAGTTTAACTCCAAGAGATTTCGCCATAATGTCGATCAAACTGGCCAGCTATTTTCCAATCCTTGACTGGGGTCGGTCTTATCGCACCGAAACCCTGATCAACGATTTAGTGGCCGCTGTGATCGTCACCATTATGCTGATCCCGCAATCGCTGGCATACGCAATGCTGGCGGGATTGCCGCCGCAAATTGGTCTTTATGCATCTATTTTACCATTGATGGTTTATGCGATTTTCGGGACGAGCCGGGCCTTGGCTGTTGGTCCGGTCGCAATCCTGTCTTTGATGACGGCGGCGGCGGCGGGCAAGTTCGCAGAAATAGGCAGCGCCCAATACATTGAAGCAGCTGTAGTCCTTGCGCTTTTGTCGGGGCTTTTCTTGTTGGCGATGGGCTTGTTTCGCATGGGCTTCCTGGCGAATTTTTTGAGCCATCCAGTGATTTCTGGTTTTATCACCGCCTCTGGCGTGATCATTGCGGCCTCGCAAGTTAAACACATCTTGGGCGTTGAGGCCCATGGCCATAATCTGATCGAGTTGTTGGTGTCATTGGCGCGTCAGTTCGGCGAGATTAATCTACCGACCCTTATCTTAGGCTCTGTGTCTCTTGTTTTTCTTTTTGGCGCCCGCAGCCTTCTCAAGCCTGCCTTAAGAGGTATTGGGTTTGGCAATAAGGCAGCGACGATTATCGCCCGGGCAGGCCCGGTTTTGGCGGTTATTGCGAGCATTCTTGTGGTCTCAATGCTCGGTCTCGACAAAGCGGGGGTCAAGATTTTAGGTAATGTGCCGCGCACGCTCCCAGAACTTGGTCTTCCAAGTTTTGATCGTGACTTGTGGATGGGGCTGATCGGTTCGGCATCACTGATTAGTCTGATTGGGTTTGTGGAATCGGTGTCGGTTGCGCAAACCTTGGCGGCAAAACGTCGCCAACGGGTTGATCCCAACCAGGAACTTATTGGTCTTGGGGCGGCAAGTTTATCCGCTGGCGTATCAAGCGGTTATCCGGTCACCGGCGGGCTTGCCCGCTCAGCGGTTAATTTCGACGCTGGCGCCGAGACCCCGGCGGCGGGCGCGTTCACGGCGATTGGAATTGGCCTCGCCACGCTGTTTTTAACGCCGTATCTGTTCTATCTGCCCCAGGCCGTCCTGGCTGCAACGATCATCGTAGCTGTTTTATCCCTTGTTGATATGCCTGAAATTTTTAAAGTCTGGCGCTATTCAAAAACAGACTTTGCCGCAATGGCGGGAACTATTTTGATGACGCTTGGTTTTGGGGTGGAGCTTGGCGTGACCACTGGCGTTGCGCTGTCACTTCTATTGCACCTTTACAATACGAGCAAGCCACATTTTGCTTTTGTCGGACAAGTGCCCCATACGGAGCATTTTAGGAATGTGAATCGTCATAAAGTCGTGGTGCCAGAGCGTGTCGTGACGATCCGAATTGACGAAAGTCTCTATTTTGCCAACGCCCGCTTTTTGGAGGACGCTATTTATTGTGTTCTGGGTAATCGTCCTGATCTTGAACACCTCATACTCATGTGTCCGGCGGTTAATTTAATCGATGCAAGCGCGCTTGAAAGCCTGGAAGCCATTAATCATCGCCTGAAAGACGCGGGTGTTATGCTCCATTTGTCGGAAGTTAAGGGGCCGGTGATGGATCGTTTGCGGCATACTGAGTTCTTACAGGCGCTGACCGGTCAAATTTTTCTTAATCAATATGAGGCGGTTATGAAGCTTGATCCTAATTGCGCCGCGTCGGCCATCTCAGGAACCGCACCGACCAGCAATCCCGAAGCCACCCCGTGTCCATCCATTGAATTGGCTGGAGTAGATCGTCAGCGATAGAGATTTATATGTTTGAAGCCTTCGATGCTGTTGTGCTAGCGCGCATTCAATTTGCGTTCACAGTCTCCTTTCACATCATATTTCCAGCTTTTTCAATTGGTCTTGCCAGCTATTTGATGGTGCTGGAAGGTCTATGGTTAAAAACCGGCAATGACGTTTACCTGCGACTTTTCAAATACTGGATGAAAATTTTTGCGGTGGCTTTTGGCATGGGCGTTGTGTCTGGCATAGTGATGTCTTACCAATTCGGCACCAATTGGAGCGTTTTTTCCGATAAGGCAGGCCCAGTGATTGGTCCCCTGATGGCTTATGAGGTTTTAACCGCCTTTTTCCTGGAAGCCGGGTTCCTTGGGGTTATGTTGTTCGGTATGGGGCGGGTATCAAAGAAGCTCCATTTCGTCGCCACGGTAATGGTCGCGTTTGGCACCTTATTGTCGGCAACCTGGATATTGTCAGTGAACTCCTGGATGCAGACGCCAGCGGGCTTTTCGATCAATGAGGCTGGCCAGTTTGTGCCGGAGAACTGGCTTGAGATCGTTTTCAATCCGTCTTTCCTCTATCGTCTTGTGCATATGGTCTTGGCGGCCTACCTAACGACTGCCTTTGTCGTCGGTGCTGTTGGCGCGTGGCATTTGTTGCGGGACAAGACGAACCCTGAAGCGCGCACCATGTTTTCCATGGCGATGTGGATGGCGGCGATCGTGGCCCCCATTCAGATATTTGCCGGCGATATGCACGGGCTCAACACATTAGAATATCAGCCCATGAAAGTCGCCGCCATGGAAGGGCATTGGGAGCGTCAAACCGGTGCGCCGCTGATCCTTTTCGCCATCCCCGATCAAGAAGCGGAAAAAAATCATCTTGAGGTTGGCATACCAGGATTATCGGCGTTTATCCTGACGCATCATTGGGACGGTGAAACGCCAGGCCTTAAGGATGTGGGGAAAGCGGACCGCCCGCCCGTCGCTATCGTGTTTTGGAGCTTCCGGGTCATGGTTGGTCTTGGCGTGACTATGATGCTTGTGGGCGCTGTTAGTCTGTTCCTTCGCTGGCGGCAAAAACTCTTTGATACCCGATGGTTTCACAAGGTCGCTATAGCCATGGGACCATCTGGATTTGTGGCGGTTTTGGCGGGCTGGATTACCACGGAGGTAGGACGACAGCCATATACTGTTTACGGTATGTTACGCACAACACAGGCCGTCGCCCCTGTTGAAGCGCCTGCGGTGGCGGCTTCTCTTATCGCCTTTATTGTAGTCTACTTTGCGCTTTTTGGGGCGGGTACGTATTATATTTTGCAGATGATGAATAAGGCGCCGGGCGGTGTTGGCCCAGTGCCTGGTACGCCCATGCGTGCGGCCGGAACGACGCCAGCTGCTTCAATTGACCCCAAGACAATCCCGGCGGCATAGGAGGGCCTAACATGTTTGATTTACCAATGATTTGGGCGACCCTCTTGGCTTTGGCGATTTTTATTTATGTCATTCTTGATGGATTTGATTTGGGGATCGGCATTGTCTTTCCGTTTCTGGATAATGATGATGACCGCGCTTTGGCGATGAACACGGTCGCGCCGGTCTGGGATGGAAACGAAACCTGGCTAGTACTTGGCGGCGGCGGTCTCTTTGCTGCATTCCCGCTTGCCTATGCGGTGGTGATGCCAGCCCTTTACGCCCCGTTCATCATTATGATCCTAGCGCTCGTGTTTCGCGGGGTCGCCTTTGAATATCGTTGGCGAGACAAAGCCCATGAAAAAATCTGGGACCGGTCTTTTCACTTTGGATCTTTAACAGCCACATTCATGCAAGGTATTGTGCTTGGGGCGTTTGTTCAGGGAATTGAAGTTGACGGGCGCGCCTATGGCGGGGGATGGTGGGATTGGCTGACGCCATTTACCGTAATGTGCGGGATTGCCCTTACTGTCGGATACGCGCTTCTCGGCGCCACTTGGCTCGTGATGAAAACACAAAGCACTCTGCGTAAACGCGCCTATTGGCTGGCGCGGCGCGCTGGTGTTTTAACGCTTCTATTTGTTGGCGTCGTTAGTCTGTGGACACCGTTTTTATCGCCGGAAATCGCTGAGCGTTGGTTCACCTTTCCGCAATTACTGTTCGTATTGCCGGTGCCGACCTTGACGGCGATCCTTGCGGGAATTCTTGGTTGGTCATTGTTTACTGAGAAGGATATGATCCCCTTTCCATCCGCTATTGGGCTTTTTGGTCTTTGTTTTGCCGGGCTTGGGATTGGAATAACGCCTTATATTGTGCCGCGCGCCATCACAATCCATGAGGCGGCGGCTCCGGATTCAAGTCTGGGGTTCATGCTTGTGGGTGCTGTGATCCTGTTACCTCTTATTCTTGGTTATACAGCATATTCCTATTGGGTCTTTCGCGGCAAAATCGATCCGGAAGCAGGGTATCACTGATGTTAGAAGAAAGAGACACGCATATTGAAAAAACTGGCGTTAAAGAGCTTGCGTGGTTTTTCGGGCTTTGGGCGCTGGGCGTCGGCGCCATTTTGGTGATTGGAATGCTGATCAAGGCGGTGATTGGCTGAGTGTTCCTCGCTGCAAGAATCAAAAGGACCCTTTGGTGGTTGAGGCGCGTCAGCTAAAAGACGGCTTGATCCATCTGTCAGATCGCGGTGCGCAATTTACCAGTGATGACTTCCGTAAAGCGCGCGCCGAACACTATATAGAATGCTCGATGAGCCATAACCGTAACTGTTACCACAATGCCGTCGTTGGAGGCTTTTTTAGCGTGTTGAAACGTGAGTGAGTGAACAGAACACGCCATGAAGCGCGTGCCGAAATCTTTGAGTAGATCGAAGTGTTCTACAATCGCAAACGTCGCCACGGGTTTCTTGGCAATATCAGCCCGGTTGACGTTGAAAAGCGGTCAGCCAAGTCTTTGGAAACGGTCCACTGAAATGGGGCAAAACTATTGCGCGCAGGAGCGGGCATTAGAAATAGAAATGTCGGAGGGGCTAGCCCTCAAACGACCTCACACGCTCAAGACTCCACCAATAATTCTAGATTAGTTCTTTCTTATGGGGGCGGCCGGCTTGCATGATTAATTTGAGGCGATCGGCGTCCTGCAATACGGTGATGTCTTCAAGAGGGTCGCCGTCAACAAGAATAAGATCAGCAAGGTATCCCTCCGAAATGAGACCAAGCTTGTCCGGTTGCTGCATCATTTGGCCTCCCAGTTTAGTTGCGGAGACAATCGCCTCCATTGGCGACATGCCGATCATTTCGACAAAATACTGAAGATCTTTCGCGTTGGTCCCATGAGGCGTCCAGGCAAAGCCGTAATCGCCGCCTGGCAATATTCGAATGCCGCGAGCGCGCATCTCCTTCATGCCCTCGATCGCAAACTTCAATTCGCGTTCGTATAGCTGCGCGAGCGGGCTGTCGGGCAAGATGCCATACTCGCTTGCGCCGCGCGCGGTCTGGATGAGCCAGGCCAGCCCCGGCGCGACGAAGAACTCATCCGTCCGCGCCGCGATTTGATCAATGGCTTCTTCATCCGCGAAGGAAGCATGGTAAATATGTTTGATCCCGTATTTGACACAATATTTAACGGATTCTGCGGAGCGCGCATGGGCCGCCATGACCCGACGGCGGCGATGCACTTCGCCGGCCGCGGCCTCCAGCTCAGCCTCAGTTATCACTGTCTCCTCTGCGTCAACATTGGCGATGTATTCCCCGGACAGATTTAATTTCAGCACATCGACCCCGATTTTCAGAAACATGCGGACGGCGTTCAGGATGTCGTCTGCGCCTGACACGACCCAACCGAAAGACAAGTCTTGCGTTTCAACGTGGACTGGGGCCGTGTCGCCGAGGCCGCCGCGGGTTGCGATCTCTTGCGACGCAGCCAGGTAGCGAGGGCCTGGGATCTGGCCCGTAGCGATCGCATCGCGAATTACGACGTCCAGTCTTGGCTTCGCGGCAGCCGCGCCGACCCCACTTGTAAAACCCATATCAAGCAAGGTCTTCGCCGATTGCGCGCAATACAGTGTATGCTCTTCGACCGGCATATAGGAGATTTCTTCCAGGGTCTTTTGGTCATTCCAGGACAGATGCAGATGGGCGTCGCAGAGACCCGGCATTAACGTCATGCCGTGGCCGTCAATTACCGCATCGGCGTCACCGCCGCCTGGAGATTCTTGCCGGAAAACCTTCTTGATTTCACCGTTATCGATTTCAATGGCGCCGGTGAAAGGATCGGCTCCTGATCCGTCGATGATCGATACATTCAGGATGCGTTGGCGCATGATCAATATCCTCCGTAATTTTTATTATGACGAGGCGGCGTCTTTAGATAGATCGATAAAATTGGCTTAGTCGATCGACAACTTCACTTGGATTTTCGCATACGGTCCAATGCCCGCAATCCGCTAAAACTGTGTTGGCAAAGACTTCTGAAAATGTACCCGCGAGCGTATCAACATTGCTTGGCGGGGCGACTTTGTCTTCGTCGCCGGTTATCAACATCACCGGCTTCTTGAAGGATGAGTTATCTGTCGCGACAGCTTCAGAAAGCGCTTCACAACTTAGCGCATAACCCTCCGCACTCTGTGCACAAAGCATTTCGCGAACAAATGAGACAGCAACAGGGTTTTCGGCTTTGGTTTTTGCCGATAGCGCAACGTCGGTGATCACATCCGCGATCGGCTGCATTCCGTCTTTTCTCGCAAGGTCCGCGCGATCGCGTATGGCGCCGCGAGCGGCTTCCGGCGGTTCGGCAAGCGGCCCCAGCAAGGCTAGGCTCTTTACGCGATCAGCTGCCTGTTGCGCTATACGCTGACAAACAATTGTCCCCATGGAGTGACCGAGTAGGTGCGCAGAATTGATCGATAACGCGTCCATTAATGAAAGCATATCGTCGGCAATCGATTTGATTGACAAGCGATCGTCGTTGTCCGAGCGACCGGCGCCTGGGACATCCGGCGCGATGATGGCCTTGCCATCGAAATTTGCGCGCCAAACGGGCGCCCAGAAATTTGATGTGCCACCAAGGCCGTGGACCGCGAGAATCGGTTCGCCTTCACCGAATTGATCGTAATAAATACGCCGGCCGTCTAATGTTTGATACGCCATTTTCAATTCCTCTTTGTTGTGACGAGTACGCGGTAATCGATTCAAACAATACGGTTTTCAATATGACCAAGACCATTGATTGCAATACGGACGACATCGCCCGAAGATAGAAATTTCGGTGGCGTATATCCGATTCCGACGCCTTTTGGCGTGCCCGTTGCTATAATGTCGCCCGTTTGCAGCATTACGCTCGCGGAGATTGTTGCGATCAGCGATGGTATGTTGAAGATCAAATCTCGGCTCGACGCTTTCTGGCGCAGTTCACCGTTCACCCAACATTCAAGGGTGAGCGAGTCCGGGTCGATTTCCTCGGCCGTTGTCACGCCGGGGCCGATCGGGCAGAATGTGTCGATCGACTTGCCTAAGAACCATTGTTTATGGCGTTTTTGGAGATCACGCGCCGTGACGTCATTGATTATGGTGTAACCCCACACATGGTCGTAAGCATTTTCTTCGGCGATCCCTCGTCCGGGTTTTCCGATAACGAGTCCGATCTCGGCTTCATAGTCGACTTCTTGGGTTAAGTTCCAAGGCACAATAACATCGTCAAAGCCGCCGATGATCGAAGTCGCTGCTTTTGTGAACACAATTGGATGCGACGGGGTCGCTTCGCCATTGGCTTCGCGCGGCTGGTCGTAGCCGCTCGCGGTAAACTCCGATGCGTGTGCGTGATAATTGAGACCGACGCATAAAATGTTCTTGCTGGGCGAGATGATGGGCGCCAGTAGGGTCACCTCTGAAAGGGGGATTTCGACGTCTACCGGTTTGAAATTCGCCTTCCGTTTCAAATCGTCCTCAATGAACTCGATGAATGGATCTTTGCCGCCGCTACGAATCGGGCCGAAAATCGGTATGACCATGTCCGAGGTCATTACGCCGAGCCATTCGTTGCCGCCATGTAGATATTTCGCGATCTCCGGCATTCCCGTCTCCTTGTGCGGTGTCGAATTCTGCTCAATGCAGTTGAATTGACTTGCACCATAAAGCATATCATAAACAAATCAATTGTAAAATGGTACGGAAGTTGTGGAAATTCTTATGCGCGGGGCGAGTGAGAACGCTTCTAGATTGAAAAAAAGAGGCTTGTGGATTGAAAAAAAAGAGGTATGTGAAGCGCATGCCTGCTGAAAGACGAGAAAATGTGCGCGAAATCTCCCGCCAACAAATGGCGGAGATCTGCGCGGTGATTACAGAAAAGATTAAGGCCGGCGCCTGGAAATCTGGCGACAAGCTTCCGACCGAGTCGCGGATGGTTGAGGACTTTGGCGTTGCGAGAAATACAGTGCGCAAGGCTTTAAATTCGCTTGAAGACAAAGGGCTAATCACTCGTCAGGTTGGGCGAGGTACGTTTGTTAGCGACACCGAAAAGACGACTGCACCGGAATTTTCGACCGTGAGCCCGGCCGATATCATGGAAGCTCGAATCGCCCTTGAGCCGGCGATCGCGCGCGAAGCGGTCTTGCGGGCATCAGCTCAGGATATTGCAAATGCAAGAGAATGCCTAAGAAAATTAGCGGCGGCGAAAGACTTTAACGAACATGAGTCGCACGACGCGCAACTCCATCAAATCATAGTAAATTCTTCGCGGAACGAGCTTTATAAGAAGTTTTTTGCCGACATTAACGAGTTGCGGCGCGGCAAAGAATGGAAAGGCTTAAAAAAGGCGTCGCTGTCAAAAGATATTCTGGACGCCTATCATCGCGAGCACACCTGTATCGTAGAGGCCTTTGTTGAGCGGGATGGGGAGGCGTTGGCCGATCGCTTGCGCAAGCATCTCCTGCATGTTCGGCGGAATTTATTTGCGGAACCGATATAGTTCTGGCGGCCGACGGGCCTGATGTATAAACCCCAAAAAATGTTGACGTTTTTCCAGAGCGTATGATTGCGCGACATGCAATCGTTGTTTGGGCGTATATCGAGAATTCGGTATGCGCGCAATCGGCGGTTGACAATCGTCCATAATAATAATAGTAAATCAATTCCATATAATAAAAGAATTAATCCGGAAATGCGCCACATGAAGGCGCTGAAAGGGAGGGACCCATGGTCGATTTAAGAACTGCACTGATGATTGGAACGGCCTTTACAACGGCGCTCAGCGCATTGTCATCAGCAAGGGCGCAGAGCGGCGACGGTGCGCAAGCCGCGAGCGGCGGATTGGACACCGTGATCGTTTCTGCGCAACGACGAGACGAGTCTTCGCAAGACGTGCCGATCTCAGTGAATGCCTTCGACGCTGCGGCGGTCGAAAAGTACCGGATCGTAGATTTCTCTAGCCTCAACAAAACCGTGCCGGGTTTTTCCATCAACACCTTTTCAAAGTCCCGGCTTAACCCGTCCTTACGCGGCGGGTCTTCTTCTCTTGCGTCGGCCGGTGCTGAGCAGGCGGTGGGTCTGTTCATCGACGACCAGTATTTTGGCGGGGTTGGCGACTTTGAGATCGACCTTTTCGATGTGGAAAGAATCGAAGTGCTGCGCGGCCCCCAGGGCACGTTGTTCGGCCGCAACACTACCGGCGGCAGCATTAATGTCGTTACCAAGCGCCCAAGTGATGAATTCGAAGCAAAACTTGAGGCAACCATTGGTAATTTCGACGCGCTCGAATTTCGCGGTATGTTAACTGGGCCTATTACGGAAAAAGTATCTGGCTTGTTAGCGATTACATCTCGTGATCGTTCAGGTACGTCATTAAATCTTACTACTGGCAACTATATTGATGATGTAAACAGGACATCGATTAGGGGCAAGCTGCTATACGAAGTCGATGATACGTTAGATATTATAGCCGGGTTTGGCTTCAGCCGCGCTCGCGAAACGGGCGTCGCACGGGATGCCATATTCATTGACGTACCGATTACCAACCAGGAGTTGCTAGATATTGGTTTCGTCCCTGATGGCGATCCTCGCGTCGTTCAAAGTTTCAATGATGGCCGTTTTGAAAGTACGCAATGGACCGGTAATCTCCGCCTTGAGAAAGATCTTGGCAATGCGCAGTTGCTTTCGATTTCAACCTATCGAAGATACAATTCAGACGAAGACGAGAATTCGCTTGCGGGCGTGCCGATCCCAGCATTTTCTATCGGCGAACCGCGCAATGTAGAGTCATTCTCGCAAGAGCTCAGATATGTGTCGGAGTATGATTCATTCTTCAACTGGGTTGGCGGCGCATACTTCTTCCGCTCGGACGAAGATCGCAACCTTATGTCGACGACGACATGGGAAGAGAATACGTTTGGCGGCGCCTTTCAGGCTATTACGTTTTGTCCTGACCAGCTTGGAGCGGATTTCGACGGAGGGATTGTCACGCCGTCTTGCATCACCGACTTTCCAGACCTTTTCACGCCGAACAGGTTTTTTGTCAACGAGACCAATGTAACAACCAGCTACTCCGTGTACGCAGATGCAACATTCGATCTGACGGATCAGCTTACGATTCTTGGTGGTGTTCGATACACCCATGACAAAAAGGAATTTGATGCTATAACTGGCGGCGATCCAGACTTCTTCTGGAACCCGGCGACATCAGCTGTCATTGATCCAGAAACGGGAGTTGCAACGGTAGGTCAGGTAATTGATGCCGAGGACAGCTGGGGCGAGGTCACTTATCGCGCTGGTATTCAGTTTAGTCCGATGGACGACATTATGTTCTATGCGACGCGTGCGACTGGCTTCCGCTCTGGAGTGTTCGATGCTGCGCAAAGTGATGCTGTTTTGGCCACCGCTGCGGTTGATCCGGAGACTGTCTTAAGCCACGAAGTAGGCGTAAAGACCCGTCTTCTTGACAACCGAGTGCAGTTTAATGTCGCGCTGTTCAACGCTCGCTATGAGGATCTTCAGTTCTTCGTGAACACTGGTGCGGCCAGTATCACAACGAATGCCGGTTTTGCGCGCGTTCGTGGCGCTGAGGTTGAACTCATAGCAGCGCTTACGGATGAGCTGACTTTGTCTGGTCAGTATGCTTATCAAGATGGTACGTCTGGAGGTATTCCGCCGGAAGCAGAGATTGCTGACGGTACGCCACCTCAAGGTACAATTCCGCATTCTTTTGTTATTGCTTTAGATTATGAGACAGAGCTAGCAAATGGCGATGCTTTCTTCTTGGGCGCAGATGTGTCCCATAAAGCGGAGTACAATCTCGAGCTTGAAGATGCTCCTCAGTTCTTCTCGAAAACTGATGCGCTGCTAAATGCTCGCCTTGGATATCGCTTTGACAGCGGATGGGAAGTTTCCTTATGGGGACAAAACTTGTTGAACGAAGACATTGTTACCTACGGGCAGAATTTCTGGTTTACGTTCTATGATGGTCCAACCGCATTCGCGAACCTTGATACGATTACGGAAACGTCACAGCCGCGTTATTCCGACCCTCGAACGTGGGGCGCAACGATACGTAAATCTTTCTAATAATTAGCTCAAAACACTCTCGCCCCGACTTCAACAGGTCGGGGCGATTATTCTTGTTGCGTAAATTCGATTGTTTTCGCCATCAACCGAACGGTTGGCGAAATTTGAACGTTGAAATTGTATATCGATAGGAAGGATGAAACGATGAAGAAACTTGTTACGTCAGGCGCTGCTATTGCTTTGATGTTTGCCACAACAGCTAGCGCTGACGAGTGGTATAATGGTTGCTTGGAAGGTGTTGCAGCTGACCGACCTGATTTATCTGAAGAGGCTGTCGCTGAAGTCTGTTCATGCATGTTGTCAGACATGTCCCAAGAGCAGCGTGATGAACTCGGCGACGCTCCGGATGACGGCGGACGTGACGGTAAGCTTGCCGCGGTATCGTCGGAGACTGCTGAAGCCGCGAAGGCGTGTGGTTATTAAATATTATCGCTCAGGGATCAAGAAGGTCGGCGTCAAACCGATCCGTATACTCAACGGCACAAGCTGTTGAGGCTTGCGGGTACTGATCAACGCAAGAAAGAGTCATTGGTTCTCTAGAATGGAAAACGCGGGCAAAAGCCCGCATCTTTCCTTCATTGCTCCGGGGAGTATTGTTTTGTCGATACTGCCGGGAAGCTTTATACCAGCAGGTTGAGGGGTGGATGTGGATTTGTGCGCAAACTGCCCGAATACTGGTCCATCCAAAACAGAGAAAAGATATTTTGGCCGCCGCCCGGCGTGCATGCGACCGTTGGATTAAAGCGTATGTCCAGGGCACGTAATTATGTCAAAGCGTTGGCAATCCGTGTTCGACTGCCGATTTCAAGTCGGGCCCGGACTTTTTCGGAGACCCGCAATCAAATGGAGGCTGCGGGTCATACTCGATGAAAAGTTGGATCGTACGCGCGAGTTCTTCCCCGGCAAGTTCCGCCGCAAGCGTAGGGCCGAAATCAACGCCAGCGGTCACACCACCGCCAGTAATTCGGTTACGGTCACGAATGACACGTTCCGCCACGGGCTTTGCACCAAAATCGGAGAGCCTGTCGCGAAATGCCCAGTGACACCCTGCTTCATATCCTTCAAGTAGACCTGCGGCGCCAAGCAGCAACGATCCCGAACAAACGCACGTCACAAAATTTCCCGCCTTATCTTTACTGCGGAGAAAGTCTAGAAATTCCGCCTCGCCCAAAAGTGGCAGAACCCCTAGTCCACCGCATGCACAAATTACATCAAGGTCAGGGCATGTTTCTAGGTTCGTTGTCGGGTTAGTGGAAAATCCGGCATCGGAACGCACCGGGGAAAGTGATTTCCACAACATATGAATTCTAGCGCCCGGCAACCGACAAGCCCTCACCACGTCAGAGCCTGAAGCTAAGCTCAACTCTCTTTGGCGCAGCAGTTTCAATATCTGTTCGTCGTTGAAACGTTTCCCCGCTATTCCAATACCTCACCATTTTCGCAGAAAAATACAAAATCTGTGGATCAATTATAAGGGGGCAAGACAAACGAAAAATCTCTGTTGAGACAGAGTTTGGCGTCCTTAGGGCTCCACTTTGTGAACCGCAACTAGAGACTAATTGGCGTTGTAACCGTGACTAGTTCTCCTTGCGTATTACCTATATTTCTATAACGGTGCGGCTTACTACTGTCGAAATAAAAACCATCTCCAGGATGCATTTCGAAGACTTCATCGCCCACCGTTAGTTCAAATATACCCTTTATCACAAAACCGGCTTCTTCCTTCCCATGGGCAAGCATTTCAACTCCCGTGTCTGCGCCGGCATCATATATTCCATGCACGAGTTCCATTGAAGCGCCAGCATGGGCCGGACCGATTGATGAAAGCTCAACGCCCTTAGCCCGCGCGAACCGAACAAGCTCGCTTTGTCTAACGACAATGTCTGATTTATCCTCAGCTTTGGTAAAAAACTCGCTGAGCGTCATGGGGAGTGCACTCAGGATCTTTTGAAGTGAACTGACAGATGGACTAGACCGGCCAAGTTCGATCTGAGAAAGCGTTGCGTTCGGTACGCCGGCTCGCCTTGCCAGTTCACGTTGTGACAAACCTCGATCTTGACGGATTCGCTTAATTCGTGCACCGATCGCTACCTTGTCTTCAAACAGCTCATTATGATGATTACCTTCTTGGGCAGGTTTTTTCATACTGCGGGAGCTAAAAGATTTCTCATCTTGACGCTTTGTTTTGGGCTTTTTCCCACTTGATTTCGTGGGCGCTATTGGGGCCATCTCCAATTTATCCTTAGCGTTGACGTCGCCGACTCAAACATATTTAAAAATCAATGTATTCGTCGAATCCGTATTTAGAACCTACGTGGCGGAAACCAGATTACTTGACGCCCTTAAACGGGGCAACCTCCGCCGAATTTGACTTGTATTAAAGCGACCATCCCACAATTCAAAGCTTTTGCACCCTTCAATATTTGTGCATTATCCTGTGAACAAAAAATATGCAGCGAGGCCAAATTCTGTTGCATTTGCTTTTTCTATGATTTCGTCACCATTATCAAACCGAAAAAGGGGGGCGACCGATCCAAAGGTCGCTTCACAGCTGACGACCATGATACTTGTGTCGTTTGCTAAATCCGACGGGTGGAAGAATTTTCCCGCGGCCTCGTGTCTGCCTGCGCTGACTATGAGCTCTGCGCCTTTTCTAAGAGGTCTGAAATATGGCTCTCAACTTTAAACAGAACTCCGTCACCTATCAACGGCGATAGCTGAAACAAAGTCTATGTAACGCCGTCCTCAATGTTCAAAATCTCTGACCAGCTTGCGCGGTGGGCGTAGGTCTGTGTCATAACCACGACGCCTTTTGCAATAGTTCAATTTTTAAGACAGATTAACATAGATTTTTTAAATCCTAACATTTTGAAGTCCTTTCATTTCAGGCATACATTGTTGCACCGAATGCACCGCGCTTTTTTCCTGTGTATTTCCTATATTAGCCTAAAATGATTTATAGACTGCTCGCTCGTACTTATAGAAAAAGTCCATAAAACACTTGTCAAAAAAAGGTAATGTTTGTGCCATTACAACACTAGCAAGATCTTTTATTGGGTCTAACCAAAAGTGCGTATTGCATACGCCTGCCCATCCTTGAGCGCCTTTTGAACGCGCTCCTGGAACAGACAGATCCATACGGATGAACCCCAAACTATGATTTTTTCTGTATTCTGGATAGAGTGCGATATTGTTTGATATTGATGGATTGCCAGACTGCAAAGTGTTGACGGTTTTTCTACCGATGCGGTTCCGCATTAGATTCTTAACAGATTCGGGCTGCAGTATCCGTTGACCATCAAGCTCACCTGAGCAAAGAAGCATACGGAGTAGCTTTATATAGTCTCTTGCCGTTGAGTAAAGCGCCTGCCCCATGCAATAAACTTGAGGTTGGGCAGGAGGATCGAATTCGATATCTGAAAACGATCCGTCTTGTCCTCGAATCTTCACAGGCGCGATGCGATCTTTGATACCTGCATTTTTTTCAAATACAGTATCGTGCATATGAAGAGGCTCAAATATTTCCTCTGTACAATACCTATCTATAGGACGCCCATCGACCATTTCGATTACACGCCCAAGCCAATCTGGGCCAATGCCATAGCGCCACTCTTTTCCAGGGTCATCGGCAAGTGGAATATAAAAAGCCTCCCTTCGGCCGGTCAAAATCGAGGGGTGGCCGGTTTTTTCAACGTACTCAGCAAGACGAGGGTAGAAAGCTTCGTTTGCAAAGCCTGACATATGGGTGGCCAAGTCGCAAACTGTTACGTCGCGCTTTGGCGCGCGTAAGATCGGCCGACCATCTTTAAATCCGGCTAAGACTTGAACCCGCTCAAAGTCCGGAATTATTTTTTTAACGGGATCGTTAATGCGCAGCCTGTTTTTTTCAATTAAGGTCATCGCTGCGACAGCGCAGACCCCTTTTGTCATGGAGAAGATTCGAAAAACCGTATCTTGGCTTGCTTCGTAAGATCCGTTCCAGCCGCCAGCGGCGCCTTGCCATTTTACCCCGTCCGCATTTGCAACGGCGGCAACTATAAAAGGCGCAACGTTGTCCGCGATAGCGGTCGTGAGCAGACCGTCAAGATCTGAAGGATCATTGCGGCGAGTTTTTCGAAATATATTTCGCATAAGTCTTAATAAGCGGTGCGAAGTAAGGGAAGCACATGGCATGTCGGCCCGGCTCCGCGCCGTGCGCAGAACTCTGATCCATCGAATATGTGGACTTTGAGGTCGCGTTCTTTCAGCATCGCTTCGGTTTTTGAGTTACCCTTGCACATAATGAGATTACGGGCATCAATACTTAGGATATTACATGCTTGTGTCGCAAACTCCTCCTCAGGGATCGCTAACATTTCAATTCCGCGATCTTCCAACAAGTCTATTAACGATAGAGGGAGGGGTTGATCAAAAACGACAGCCAGTTTTTCGTTGACTAGGCTGATGGCGGACATCAAATGCAGAACTTCTGCAGGGCCACGCCAGTGGGGCATAGCGACGTCGTACAGGTCAACGTCAAGTGGCTTGAGGATGGCTCTAAGGTTCTCTATGCCTTTTCTATTTGTGCGATATGATCGCCCTACAACAAGCTCCCGCTCATTCAACCAAAGCAGGTCGCCGCCATCACAGTAGGCGTCCTTGGTCAACCATCCAACAATTGGAACGCCAAGATCAACCAGGCGGCGCGCCATCGGGTGGGCCTCGCAGCGTCTGTCGCGCTTGCCGCTGTTTAAAATTACGGCTCCAGCATTGAGCATTAGCGCCGGGTCCGTTGTCGCCAAAGATTGAAGGCTTTTACCCTCGCCTAACTGCTCGAGGACGACGCCTTGTGCTTCCAAAAGTTGGAGAAAAGCTGAGTGCTGATCTTTCGCTTTTTCTACATTCGGTTCGCCGGCATACCCGTATGCCGTCCAATTTTGACGGTTGTACTCATCTCCAGGCGAGTGTACCAGAGCGCGTTTCAGGGGCTTCGTAAGGGACTGTCCACCGTACTGCATATCACTCGGGGGCCTTGCTGGGGTATGCGACTTCAAAAACAAGGCATCCCGTTCTTGACATAAAAGGGCCATGCTTTTCGTCAATATCGCGACAAACATAGTCGCCGGCGACGAGTGTCATGTCGAAGGATCTGTCGTAAAGATCGCCTGAGAGAATAAGGACTTCCTCTTGGTAATCATGGGTTACAGGGCCAATTGACGATGTGTCGGAGCCAGGATCAAATCGCGTTAGGCGTGTGTAATGTCCCGTTTCGGGATCGATTGCGAGGTCAACAAACCATATGTCACCGGCACATCCTGGAGCCTCTCGCCAATCGGATGTCGAAATTCCAGTGAGTAGGTTTGTGTATTTGACGAGATTTTTCATAGAGTATGCCTAGTTTTTAGTTTTTTGAGCACCCAGCTACAAACGCCTCAATCAATCGTGCGGTCTCTTGCGGCGTTTCATTTGGTATTTCATGACCACAATCAAGGTAGACTTCGCGCGCGCCAGGAATTTTTCCGGTAACATCTGACTTCATCATCTCCACCGGAAAAAATGGATCGTGTAGAGCGCCGATCACAAGAGTCGGCGGATGATCCGAATGACCTGTCGCCTTCTCCGAAAAGTCATCTCTGAAACAATGCTCTAACGTTTTGTGTAAAACGGTCTTTGATATCTTAGAGGCCTGATCTATCCACTTCTCGGAGACATCGTGCTTAATCGGGCGTGTAATGATCCCATGATGCGAAGCGCGCAGCGCATCGCGATCGCCTGCATATCCGGCCCATTCGGCGATCGCCTCATCGGGCGCATCGACGGCTCCCGCGGGACAGCCAGCTATCAAAACGTGTCCCAACAGTTTTTCAGGTGCGATGATTGGCAGATATTGAAGAAACTTCGCCGCCATGCTGTGGCCAATAGCTACAAAACGCTCAACGCCTTCTGAGTCTGCAACGGCCAGAAGGTCTCGCGCTTGACGTTCAGACCCGTATGATGCGGGGTGTTCTGAGGAGTCGCCATGACCACGCGGATCCATTGAAATAATGTTCAGCTGATCCAAGGGCAAATGAGCTAGAGTTTCATCGAAGTAGTCTTTTGTGCTCCCCCAGCCCGGGAGAAAAACTAACGTGGGCCCGTTACCTCTTGCCGCCTTATAGGCCAGGCGAGCGCCATCATCTGTAGATGCCGACTTAATCTCAAAATTCACCGCCAACCCCTTTCGTTCCGTTTCTCCCCGGATAATAGGCCGTCTGCACGAAATGTACAATATTTTTTTCACTTTATGGTTTTCGATCGCAATTGCGGGTGGTTCCTTGGATTTCTGATTCGATTAAAAAATTTGACAAATATGCCTTAAGGTCGAATATCGTAAATAATTACGTTCATGATTTAAGAATTTGAGGAAATTTCAATGTCTCAGCTAAACCAAAGTGATCATCTGTCTAGCTTTCGAATCGATGCCAGGCGCTTATGGGACAGCCTCGAAGAAATGGCTCGCATAGGTGCACTGAGTAAGGGAGGGGTTCGTCGGCTGGCATACTCTGAGGATGACCAGAGAGGCAGGGCCTTATTCATGTCATGGTGCCGTGATGAAGGCATGCGCGTTGAGACCGACGCGATCGGAAATATTTTCGCTGTTCTAGAGGGAAGGGTGGCCGACGCGCCTGCGATTATGATCGGCAGCCACCTCGACAGTCAGTCAAGTGGGGGAAAATATGACGGCACATATGGCGTGTTGTCGGGACTAGAGGTTGTCCGCCAACTTAACGGGCAAGGGGTGAAGCTTGATCGCCCGATTGAACTTGTGTGCTGGGCGAACGAAGAGGGCGCGCGCTTTAAGCCGGCAATGATGGGATCAAGCGTGTATGCAGGGGAATTAGACCTTAAAGTAGCCCTTACAACTTCTGATCATGCGGGAATTTCTGTTGAAGACGCGTTAAACGCTGATGAGGAGTGGCTGTCATTGCCAGATCGACCGGATCGCTCTGTTGGCTGTTATCTCGAAATCCATATTGAGCAAGGGCCGATTCTCGAGGCGGAAGATTTCCCCATCGGTATCGTTAACGGCGTTCAAGCGATTCACTGGTACGAAGTTACAATCGTTGGCGAAGAGACGCATGCGGGGCCGCCGCCAATGAGTTATCGCAAAGACGCTATGATGGCAGCTAGTGAACTCGTGTTGGCGATAGAGCGTTTCACGCTTGAGACTGGCCCTCAGGCGCGCGCCACAGTCGGTCAAGCTAGCGTTTCGCCGGGATCACAGAATGTCGTGCCCGGAGAAGTTCGAATATCAGTAGACTTACGACATCCAGAAGGCATGGTGGCAGACCGCTTGGGGGAAACGCTATTCTCTGTGGCGAATGATATTGCCAAAGGCCGCGGCGTCGAGATATCTATCAAACAAATTTGGCGGTCGCCCGCTGTCCACTTCGACCAATCAGTCTTGGACGCTTTTCGCGTCAGTGCAACCAACGCGCATACCGCTTTTCTCGAGATGGTGTCAGGCGCTGGACACGATGCCGTGCCGATCGCCCGGTGTATTCCTACGGGAATGTTGTTTATTCCATGCGAGGGCGGCGTCAGTCACAATGAGGCCGAAGCAATCACTATCGATCAAGCCGCAACGGGGTGCTCAGTCTTGTACGACGCTGTGATAGCGCTCTCCAAATAGCGGTTTTGTGAATGTCGTCGCATTCGTTCAGTGATTTTCAATATCCTATTGATTTCAGCATATTAGATCTTCTTAGATGCGTTAGCGCGCGGTCCGTCGCGATGAAATTGTAAATTTTTTTGTTCATTTTTTGTATTTTTTTCTTCACATGAACATCTTTTTGTTCGATGGTTATGTAAGTTTTATAATCAACAATACGAAAGGGGATTGGAAATGACCAGCTTTGTGAACAAAATAATGATCGGTTCAAGCGTATTCGCGCTGACACAGCTTTGCATGGTGCAGACAAGTTTTGCCCAAGACGTTGCTGGAGGGGGGCAGGATGCGTCATCTCGAGCGCTGGATTCAATTACTATCACCGCTCAACGCCGCGAGTCAGACGTTCAAACCACCGCCGCCGCAGTGACCGCGCTTTCTGGCGATGACCTTAACGACCGGTCGATACGAAACATCGAAGATCTTGGTTTGTTAAACCCGAGCTTGCAGATAACGAATAATCAAGGCGAGGCGAATATATATATTCGCGGAATTGGATTTACCAGCATCATAGCAGGGCTTGATCCGTCTACAGCATTTCATATGGATGGGGTGTACGTTGCACGTCCCGCTGCGCAAGTTTCCAATTTTTTCGATGTTGAGCGCGTTGAGATTCTGAAAGGGCCGCAAGGTACGCTGTATGGAAGGAATGCGACAAGCGGATCAATCAACGTCATTACAAAAAGACCGACCAACGAATTTTCAGCCGAGTTTAGCGCCCTTGCTGGGAACTATGACAGGCTTCAGGCGTTCGGCGCGATTAGCGGGCCTATTTCTGATAGGGTTCGGGGCCGCCTCGCTGTTCAAAAAGAAACCCGCGGTGGGTATAGCGAGGTCGTTCGTCAAGACATTGAGCCGCGGATCGATCAACCGCTCATTACTGACGATGTTGAAGATTTAAACGCACTTTCCATTCGCGGTACTGTTGAAGTAGATTGGTCAGACACAGTGCGTTCGACCGTCATCGCCGACTATTATGAACAAGACGATCAAGCTGTCGTTTGGCACTTCGGCGGCGAGAACCCTGACTTCACGCAAGTCGCATTGTTTAATACTCTAGCGAACGACGCGGGTAGGCAAACGCCAAACACACGCACAATTCCAAGCGAGCAAGACTCTTTTAATCGTGTTGAGAATTGGGGGGTGTCACATCGTTTAGACGCCGATCTGCCCGCCGGATATTCTCTTATGGCGCTCACCGCATATCGTGAAACCAAACCGAACGTTTTCAACGATCTCGATATGTCGAATGCGTTTTTAGTTGACGCAAGCCGCAGGGAGAATCAGCAGCAGTTTAGCCAAGAACTCCAGCTGAGTTCCCCAACCGATCAATTCGTCTCTTTTATTCTTGGTGCTTATTATTTCGATGAAAAGAACGACATTTTCAATGAATATAATATGCCTTATCTTGATCAGGTCTTTGGCACAACGCCGGATTATTGCTGCACCTTCCGACTAAACGGTCTCGATACTGAAACGACAGCATACGCAATTTTCGGAGAGGCGACGATAGATTTGACAAGCACATTAAGTGCTGTTGTTGGTGGCCGATATAGTCACGAGAAACGATCTGGCGCAAATGTCGGAGTTTTTGAAGAGATCAACTTTGGCCTTGCTGAGTTTGCTGTCGATGAAGATAGCTGGTCTGCCTTTACGCCGAAATTTGGGATAAATTATCAAGTGACTGATGATTTGTTTTCATATCTTTCTGTGTCGAAAGGGTTTAAATCTGGTGGGTTTAATTGGGGCGCATTTTTGTCGTTTCCACCTGATGTAACTGCTGATGAAGTGCAAACCGCTCTTACGTTTGATCAAGAAGAGGTTTGGGCGTACGAAGTTGGAGCAAAGTCAGACCTGTTGGATGGCCGCCTTAGGGTAAATGCAGCCGCTTTCTATTATGACTATCAAGATCTTCAAGTTCCGTTTACCGAAGAAAACAATGTGGTTATCCGAAACGCAGCCACATCCAAAATCATGGGGGCAGAGATCGAAACTCAGTGGTTGCTCACAGATTCTCTTCGTGGTGAGTTTAACTACACTTACTTAAACGCAGAGTATGATGATTACACGACCATTGACGCCAAACGCCCCGGATTAGGAGAACAGGATCTAAGCGGCAACAAACTTTTGAAAGCGCCGGAGCATCAGTTCAATGTCGGTCTTGAGTATACTGGACTGTTGCCCGAGCGGCTAGGCGAGTTAACCTTGCGTGGCGATTGGATATATCAAAGCGAGATTTTCTTTACCGAGTTCAACCGTGACGAACAATCACAAGACGGATACCACTGGTTAAAAGCAAGGGCTACGTACGCGCCTGTAAACTCATCATGGTCGATTGCTGCATTTGTGGATAATATTACAGATGAATTAGTCCTAACCAATCAACGTATTAGCGGAAACATTATTGGATCTGTAAATCTTAACGCTTATGCCCCGCCTCGAACGTATGGCTTGCAGATTAGCTACAAATACTAAGCTTTAGAGTTCCGTTCTACTGGAGAGGTAATCCTCTTCTTTTTTCCGGCCTGGCAAATCTAACGACACGGTTATAGCCAGGCCGGATTTACTGGTCTTTTGTTATGTTATTTTAAGCCTTACAAAGGAACATGCCGCCTTGCGATCATCACAAACGAAGCAGAGCGAAGTTGCTGTAAACTGGAAAGTGCTTTTAGCAGTGCTGGTCGGTGTCGGCTGCGGCACGCCTTACCTCCCTTTTTACACACTTGGACCGCTGATCAACCCATTAAATGCGGAGTTTGGTTGGAGCCGCGCTCAGATCCAAGCGGCTCTGCTTTTCAGCACGAGCGTAGGTGCAATAGCAGCGCCGATTATTGGATGGATTATTGACAGATCAAGCGCCAAACGCGTCGCTATTGCCTGCCTGTTTGGCTTGTCCGGTGCGTTTTTAGCGGCGTCTGTCACCAGCTCGTTGATTGCGCTTTATGCCTGTTATGTAGCGATGGCAGCTATTGGCGCCGGCGCTGGACCTGTTACGTGGACAAGAATTATAAATACACGGTTCATAAAGCAGCGTGGCCTTGCTTTGGCCGTGACATTATCGGGAACAGGTCTATGTGCGATTTTAGCGCCGCAATATGTTACGTACATTGAAGAATTATATGGCTGGCGAATCGCTTATGTCGCCCTATCATTGCTTCCTGTCATCCTTGCTGTTCCTGTGATCACATTTTTTGTTCGAGAGACAAACAGTGGCAACTTAGCGCCGACAGATAAGAAAATAGACTGGGGATATACCCTCAATGAGGCTATCAAGTCATATAAATTCTGGGTTATGGCGGGATCTATTTTTTTACTCTACACGGTTGCAACAGGCCTAGTAGCGAACTTGGTGCCGCTCATCACTGACAAGGGTTATACGCCTGCCCAAGCGGCGCAAGTGATGGGAGGGCTCGGCGTATCAATCATCGTTGGCCGGCTTGTTGTAGGTATGCTAATCGACCGTTTTTGGGCTCCCGCGGTGGGCGCATCGGTTCTTTGGATGCCTGCCGCTGCTGCTCTGCTGCTTGTTGGCGACACGGGCTATTCCGGATTGTGGCTAGCCGCGGCGCTGATCGGGTTTGCTGCAGGGGCGGAACTCGACATGATGGCGTACCTTTGCTCGCGCTATTTCGGCTTGACTCACTACGGCAAAATATACGCGTTGCTCTACAGCGTATTGGCGGTGGCGGGGGGCTTTGCGCCAATTGGTTATGCGCTTGTTTTTGACATGACAGGCAACTACGATTGGGTTCTCTATATGTCGGTGCCTTTTGCCTTGATAGGCGCCATGATGCTTCTGGCGCTGGGCAAATACCCTAAAGAATCAGCACATTAGCGCTAAGATTGGTTCCGCTCGTACGGAATGTCATTCTGTGGTATTAGCTGCCGTCGGTTTGTCATTATTTATGAGAACGCGATGGCCGAAAATTGAGACGCTGTTAATGAGTGCAATAGATTATCCATGACTGAAAAAAACTCCTTAGAAAAATATCGTGCGTTCAAGCCTATTGATCTGCCTGATCGGAAATGGCCCAATCGGCAGATAGAAGCTGCGCCGTTATGGTGCTCCGTAGATCTGAGAGATGGCAATCAAGCTCTTGTGGAGCCAATGAACGCTGATCGTAAGCAGCGTATGTTCAACCTTTTAGTTGAAATGGGCATAAAAGAAATTGAAGTCGGATTTCCCGCCGCTTCGCAAACAGATTTTGATTTTGTTCGTAAGTTAATTAACGGGAATCTTATTCCTGCTGATGTTACAATACAAGTGCTTACGCAAGCGCGGCCCGAGCTTATTGATCGTACAATGGAAGCGCTGAAAGGCGTGCGCCGGGCCATCGTACATGTATATAATTCGACGTCCACCCTGCAACGACGTGTCGTTTTCGGTATGGATCGTCAGGGCGTTAAGAATATTGCTGTTGACGCTGTACGCTCAATCCGAAGCATGGCCGATGATGCAGGGGATACTGAAATTGTATTGGAGTATTCCCCTGAAAGCTTCACAGGAACAGAACTCGATTATGCGAAAGATGTTTGCGAAGCAGTAATGGATGCTTGGGGGGCGGCTGAAGACAGAAAAATTATTTTAAACCTGCCAGCGACTGTTGAAATGTCCACACCTAATATATATGCCGACCAAATCGAGTGGATGCTCCGAAACTTGAAAAATCGCAACCATTATATTTTGAGCGTTCATCCGCATAATGATCGTGGAACGGGTGTCGCAGCCGCCGAGTTGGCCCTTATGGCAGGTTGCGATCGTGTTGAGGGAACGTTATTTGGCAACGGTGAACGAACCGGAAATGTAGATATTGTCAATATTGCGTTGAATCTCTTTACCCAGGGCGTTGACCCAAAAATGTCGATCGATGATATCGATGAAGTCGCGAAAACTGTGGAGTACTGCAATCAGCTGCCCATCCACCCTCGTCATCCCTATGTGGGTGATCTGGTCTATACGGCGTTTTCAGGATCCCATCAGGATGCAATCAAAAAGGGATTTGAAGCAATGGAGCAAAACGACTCCACGCTGTGGGAAATTCCCTATCTTCCTATCGATCCTCAAGATGTAGGGCGAAGTTACGAAGCAATTGTGCGAGTGAACAGTCAATCAGGCAAAGGGGGCGTCGCTTATCTCCTCAAAGCCGACTATGGTCTTGATCTACCAAGACCCTTACAGATCGAGTTCAGCAAGACTATACAAGAGATCGCGGATAAGAGCGGCGAAGAACTGTCATCTGAATTTATATGGCGTACTTTTTCTCAGATCTACATGCCGGAATCGTCTGAATTGCGATTAAAACAATATGAGACGAAAATTTCAAAACAAGGTGAGAACGCGACGGAATTGAAGTTACAGCTTTCGATTGGCGGGGTCTCCCATGATTTGCTTGGAGTTGGGGCTGGACCTATTGATGCAAGCCTCAACGCTCTAGCGGAGTATTTTGATATTGAGATGAATGTGTCTGACTATAGAGAACATGCCATAGGTAAAGGATCGGACGCGGAAGCAGCGGCATATGTATCTCTTACTGCCATGGGCGAAACCATTTTTGGCGTAGGTGTGGACTCCGATGTGACGTCGGCCTCAATCAAAGCTATTCTTAATGCTGTTTTTAGACTACAAAAACTTCAGCATAGTCACTGACAATTGGGCGGCGTGCGTTAAGCCTGATCAGCTGATCGAACTTTTGGCCTGTGCCCTTATGGCCCATACGAAAACGCGGTTGAGTGATTTCAGCGGCTTATGATTCTGATTGTTTGCTTAAAGAATAGGAGAGCGATGTGTCTGTTACTGTCATGCTGCAATCATCCATTCTTCAAATAACGCAGACTTCATCGTTTGATTGCGTTCGGAAGGGGCGAGCAGCCAGTAACTGTGTTCTTCAGATATGGACTTATCAAATAACTGGATGAGCTGGCCGTCTCTAATATAGTCTTGCGACTCCAGCGTATTCGACAACGCAACGCCGCCGCCCAAAATCGCCGCGCGCAATGCCTGACTTGTATTCGGGAAGTATATGTTGCCCTTAATTCGGCTTGGGTCTGCACGGTTCGTTTGGAACCATTTGTCCCAAGACACCTGCCCATCATGAATGAGGGTGAAACTGGCGATGTCGCCAATGCGCAGCTTCGATCGTTGTTCGCCAACCAATGAGGGACTGCATACTGGATAAAGGTCAGGAGCGGCCAATTTCGTTAATCGTCGCTCGCCAGCTTCAGGCGCGCCATAACAAATCGCGACATCGATTTCCCTCGACACGCGGCGCTGCACCGGGGGAATCTCCCGCACCTCAATCGCGATTGTTGGATAAGATTGGTTGAACGCGATTATATGTTTGGCCGCCCAGCAGGACGCAATGGTTTGGGTGCATCCAACGACGAGCGTTCCGGACATATTGTCTGGATCAAGATAGCGTGCGCCATCAATGATGCGATCTATCCCATCGGTTACAGCGGTTTTCAATCTCTGACCGGCGGCTGTCAGCGTCAGTTTATTCCCGCTTCGTGAAAACAACTCGACGCCCACGCGATCTTCAAGCAATCGCACCTGATGAGAGACAGCCGCGTGGGTTAATCCCAATTCCTCCGATGCGCGCCCCATATTTAAATGCTTCGCCGTCGCTTCGAACGCACGCAGCGCCGGGAATGACAAGTTTCGACGATCTATCATGGCTTTTCCTACAAATAATATTTGCATTTATAGCTACTATTATTCGTTTGTGACAAATATTTTTTACAGATAGTTTCATCCCGATATTATTGAGGGTGACCTATGATTCCAACGCTTGCAGATTCTTCTCTTTGGCAAACCGGCGCGTTTATCGATGGGCGCTTCGGGCCTTCAAAGTCGGGTGATGTCATTGCTGTGACTAATCCAGCAAATGGCAACGTCCTCGCCGAGGTCGCCAGTTGCGACGGAACAGATGCGCAAGCTGCTATTCAGTCAGCCTACAATGCATATCTTTCCTGGCGCAACCGGTCTGGAAAGGAACGCGCTGCGTTGCTCAAGGCGTGGCGGGACGAAATGGTCGCCCACAAAAGCGATCTTGCCACCATTTTGAGCATGGAGCAGGGAAAACCGCTCGCTGAAGCGGAAGGCGAAATTCTCTATGGCGCCAGCTATATCGAATGGTTCGCTGAGGAAGCCAAACGGATCTGTGGCGATGTGCTAACGCCGATCTCTAACGACGCGCGGCTCTTATGCGTCAAACAACCTATTGGCGTCGTCGCCTGTATCACGCCCTGGAATTTTCCAAACGCCATGCTTGCGCGAAAGATTGCGACGGCGCTGGCCGCCGGGTGTACCGTCGTTTGCAAACCCGCAAATGAAACGCCTTTATCTGCACTTGCTATGGCGGAACTTGCAAGACGAGTCGGCATCCCCGATGGGGTCATGAATATCATCGTGGGAAAAACCGCCGAAATTGGCGCAGAACTGACATCAAGTCCAATCGTTCGCAAGCTGACGTTCACTGGCTCGACCCCGGTGGGGAAGCTGTTGACCGAACAGTGCGCCGCCACGCTCAAACGCACGTCCATGGAGCTAGGCGGAAATGCGCCTTTTATCGTGTTCGAAAGCGCTGACCTTGATGCGGCGGTGGCCGGATTGATCGGCAACAAGTTTCGAAATGCGGGGCAAACCTGCGTCTGCACCAATCGGGTTATTGTGGAACGGTCCGTCGTGGGTGTGTTTTCTGAAAAACTCGAAGCAGCGGTCCGCAAATTGAAGATTGGGGACGCTTTTGAAGAGGGCGTCGCGATCGGACCTCTCATCACAGGCAAAGCCGTCAATAAGGTCAATCAACTCCTGGATGACGCCAAAGCCAAGGGGGCTGATATCATCCTAGCGGGCGATGTTCATGGGCTGGGGGATAACTTCATGGCGCCGGCGATCATTTTAAACGCCACGCCGGATATGCATGTCTTTTCTGAAGAAATATTCGGACCTGTAGCGCCGATTTTTGCATTCGATACGGAAGATGAGGCCATCGCGCTCGCCAACGATACGCCCTTTGGACTGGCCGCCTATTTCTACTCACAAGACCTCAGCCAAATATGGCGAGTCGGCGAAGCCATTGAGGCGGGCATGGTCGGCGTCAATGACGCAGTGCTCTCAAGCGAAACCATTCCTTTTGGCGGCGTCAAACAATCTGGCCAAGGCCGCGAAGGTTCAAAATATGGCCTCGACGATTATCTTGAAATTAAACATCTCAAAATGGGGGGATTAACCCTATGAATACTGTCACGCATATAAATCCGGCCTCGGATAAACTGTCCAATGCCGAGTGGCAAAAACGTAAAGAGGCCGCCATTGCTGTCGGCGAGGCCAACCTTGCCCCCATTTACATCGAACGCGGCGAAAATGCCGAGCTATGGGATGTTGAGGGCAATCGCTATATCGACTTCGCAACAGGGATCGCGGTTTGCAATACTGGACACTCTCATCCTGATGTCGTGGCGGCAGTCAAAGATCAGGTCGACAGGTTTAGCCATACATGCGTGATGATTACGCCTTATGACTCCGCCGTTCTGCTGGCAGAACGCCTGAATGAGCTGGCGCCTGGCGACAGCCCCAAAAAGTCAATGTTTGTAACAACCGGCGCCGAAGCGGTGGAGAATGCGGTCAAGCTCGCCCGCGCCCATACTGGACGTCGCGCCGTCATTGCCTTTAATGGCGGCTATCATGGCCGCACCAATTTCACCCTTGGCCTTACCGGGAAATACGCGCCCTATAAAAACCTATTTGGTCCGTTTCCGGCAGATATTTATCGCGCGCCATTTCCGATCGACTACCATGGCGTCAGCATTGAGGACTCGCTTCGCGCCTTGAATGATTTGTTCGTTTGCGATGTAACGCCTGACGAAACCGCCGCCATCATTGTTGAGCCGGTCCAGGGCGAAGGCGGATTTTACCCGGCCCCTAACGAATTTCTACAAGCGCTTCGTAAACTCTGCGACGAGAAAGGCATTGTCCTGATCTTTGATGAAATCCAAACGGGCTTTGGTCGCACGGGGAAATTTTTCTGTTGCGAGTATGCTGGTATCGAACCGGACCTGATGACCGTCGCCAAAGGCATTGCAGGCGGCTACCCGATTGCGGGGGTCGTTGGCAAAAGTGAAATCATGGACGCCGCGCTGCCGGGCGGCCTCGGCGGCACCTATGCAGGATCGCCGGTGGGTTGTAGCGCGGCGCTCGCAGTTATTGATGTCATTGAACGGGAAAACCTTGTCCAGCGCGCGAATGCGATCGGTCAATTCTTCAAGATGAGGCTTAATGGATTAAAGGAGAAATATCCGCGCTCGATCGGTGAGGTGCGTGCTGACCGGGGAGCGATGGTCGCGATGGAGTTTATTCATGACGGGAATCCTGACCGACCCAATGGCAATATTCTCAACAAGGTTGTTGCCGCCGGATACGAGCAAGGACTCATTTTGTTGAAATGCGGCATTCGTGGCAACGCTATTCGTTTTTTACCAGCGCTGACCATTAGCGATGACCTTCTGCGAGAAGGACTCGATACATTCGAAAAATGCGTCGATCAGGCGATGGCATCATAAGTTTCTGACTGGAATGCTTGGGAATTGTGGTCCGGTTTCACGGTGTCACCTCAGTATGTTTTGACTGTGGCGGGCAGATTTTCGTCAAGGGTATGAGTTTAGCAGCAATCGATGGAGAGCTACCGACAAGGCCGGTCTAAATGCTTAGAACGTTGGTCCGCTGCGGTTCCGCGCGCGGCCGCATTCGGCGACCGATAGCAAGCAGGACTGGCCGTCTAATCAGTCCGGCCCAAGCTAATTGAGAGCATTCGAAGTTTGGTTGGCAGCGGCGTTTAGGTCGCGTCGAACCACTCAAATATCAATAAGTATAGGGTGCAGCTATCGCTGTCTTTGTGATTTGTCCGGTGAGATTGTGGTTGGCTTGGTCAATTTTGAGTAATTGATTAATGCTTACAGGTCCGAAAGCGCTGACGCTTCCATCAGCCCAATAGACTGTCAAGTCGTCGACTTTGTCCGCTTTGTCTAGGCCAAAATAAACGCGATAATGACCCATAGATGTTTTTGATGCTTCGGCGTGTCCAACAGACCGTATTTGCGTGCGCCCGTTAACCCGTATTTTTGCACGTGCGCCGATAGCTTGTGAATTAAGGTCAAAACCATGAAGGTCAAGCGCTAACCAATTTGCGCCAGTATGTTCATTAGTATAAAGATCTATTTGATGGATTTCAGGACGAAAAACCCGTTCACGCTCTTGTCCGCGATAAGTTTTCCTTTCCCATTTCTTGCGCACCTTTATGAAGGTCCTTTCAGCTAATGAGCCCTTCTTTTTTATCGCTATCAATAGGTCGCGATCGCCGTCATTATCAGCATCAAACCACTGACAAAGGGGGGTGCGGCCGCCGAAATTGCTTGAAAGCTGGCCGGTGGCTTTGAAGGCGCCGGCAGGGTTGCGAACAAAAACGCCTTGTGGAAGAGTGTGCAGCTCCTCAACGCCGTCATTATTAATATCTACAAAATTCGCGCAAAGGGCCGTCCTGGGGAGCCCTAGAGAATCTGGAGAAGCGATGCGAAAATTTAGTCCATCGTTTAACAAGACAAGGCTATCACCATTTTTATATGCTAAAAATGTATCTGGGTACGCATTATTATCAATTGCACCGATTGTCGCCTGCATTAATTTTCCATGGTGTGAATAATCAAAAATTGACTCATATGTGTCATTATTTCTTTTAAGTATGGTTATTTTATTAGCCGTTACCCAAAGTAGCTCTAATTTTCCGTCATTATCTGAATCGAACCATTTCGCATTTCCCAATTCTTGAAAATCTAATCCGAATGCAGACGCTTTGTTATCGAAAGATAGTTTACCCTTGCGCAGGAATAGTTCATTTGGGTGGTGATTGCGAGGCGGTTGTCCGCGACCGCAAACGACATATATGTCAGCTGCATCATCATGGTCGACGTCAGTTAGAACAATTTGCCTGCTTGGACAGTAACTCTGTACAAGCCCTGTTTCAGTTGCTATGTTTTTGAATGCGCGCCCTTTGCCCAATGCTAGAGGATAAACGCGGCGTTCTTTCATGAGGCCAACCTCACCGCCGTTAATCATTGCGGCGTCAATAAATCCATCGGCGTTAAAGTCGCTCCAGGCAACGCCATGCCGGTCTGACCCGTAGGATAAGTCTATAGTATGTGACGATGGGGTTATTTTAGTGTAACCAATAAAAACCGTTTCTAAGTCAATTGTTTTTGGCAAGTGTATCTTGCCGAAAGGCTGCCAGCGCAATGATTCGACTATTAGCCTGCCAGAATCTTTTATTGAAAAGTCAATTAAATCAATAAACTGATTATTCTTATATTGATTTTTTTTATGAGATATTAGTCGAGCCTCGCCATGCGGCTTGGGAAGGGAGCCTGGACTTAATTCCATCAATATTTTTAAAGGTTGTGAAGGTGCGAAACTGGATGTTTCAATATGAAGGGCGCCATTATGCCAATAGATGTAGATGCCTGGGCTTGTTTTTTGCGGAGAGTTAAGATTTTCATTCGCTCCGGGAAAATTATTACGCCCATGAAGGCCTGTTTTTAAAAACCGATCATTAAAATATCCATTCTTTTGATTTTCTAGAAAAACAGATGAAAAGGCATGATTTACCGTAAATACATCTAAATATTTATCGTTATTAAAGTCTGAAATACCCAGACCAAAAACCTCAACGCTCTCGCCGATCGTTGAATGATGAAAGGAATTAGATGAGTATTTTAATTTGTTGGTAGGAAGATTGATAAACAAAAAAAATACCGTAATGGCTGTTAATGAAGCCAACAGTACTATTGTTTCTAACCAATTTATATTGCGCGATACTAATCTGTTTACGATGCGTTTGTACGCATCGACACCAAAAAAAGGTGTCATACTTCCCCCTCACTCCCACGTCACTTGGGGAGTAGATTAATAGATTAGGAAATTGTAATATTGAACGTAATCACCATCGACACACTTTTCTTCTGGCAAACCCTTATAGGAACTTATCATGCTTTGTTGCGTGGGTGATACTATATATTTATTTAAGTAGGATCAGTTGCGCCAGATTGCACAAGTTTGATATAGTGACTTGGCGTGTATCCAAAGGCGCTACGAAATTTGCGCGTGAAATGACTTTGGTCAGAAAAGCCAGCTGTTGTCGCCGCATCCGCTAAGGTTGCTCCTTCGCGAATAGTTTGTTTGGCGTGTTTCAACCGAAGGTGGCGAAAATAGGCGCCGGGCGTAATACCGTGTGTGCGTTTAAAGTCGCGAATGACTTGGTTGCGTGATACATTACATTTTATCGCGAGTGAAGTAAGATCGACGCCAGTCTCAAGATTAGTCTTCATCGAAGAAACATAGGCTTCCACGCGTTTAGCGGACGTATCTGCAGATATGTTTTCATGGTCAACAAGCGGATATACGGAGTGTTTTGTGAAAAGAGATGAAAGCGCTTCAAGTGCTAACGTTTGACGGTCGATACTTTCGCCTTCGGACAAAGCTGCATCATGTGCCTCTATTAAACTCTGGGCGAGGCTAGTGTTTTTTATCACTGGCGTATGGAGTATTGGGTCTTGAGCAGGGCCGCCGGCAAGTTCGTGCGCGAGTTTTTCTGCAACATACCAGGTTTTGTGGGCCCAGGGCGTGCTCTTATATGGACCCCCGCCATGAAGTTCGTGAGGGTTGGCGATCGCTATATCAAGGTTGCGAATAACTGTTTCTGTACCATTATGGCGAAAAAGTTTGGCGCCTTCCGTAATTACAACAATCGTGTAACCTGCATGCCCATGATCTTCATGATGTGTCATTGCAGGCGCCGCCGCATATAGGGTAATTTCTTCTATATCGGGATGTTTTTTGATTTGCTCGGACATGGTGATCTTCTGTTGGATGTCTAGATAAACGCTAGAGGGATCAGTTTTTCGACAAGAAAAAATCTTTATGCAGATTTTAAAGCCGTCTATTTCGATGGGCAAAATTTAAATGTGTTTGGTGAATTGAAAAAAAGTACAGCGCGAGCGATTCTTTCTCTCTCGATTTACTGCGAGCTATTGCCTCACGTATATGATCAACATGCTGTTGTACTTCAAATACGTGGGCTGCTCTTACAGCCTCACCATTTATTTCCAGCAATCCACGCAAAAGATCTGATGACACTTCGGCTGTAAAACGCCGCCATGCTTAACCCATTCCATAGAATGGCGTAATCATAGCATCATGTAATAAAGTACCCATAATCTCCCCTTTCTTATTGGCATAATATTTACAACATTAAAAATTATTTAGATGCAACAAAAAAACTACCGGTCTCGTTTTTTCTCCTTTTTAGATAAAAAGCTGGATTGCGCATGCAACCCAGCCCTTCGGCAAGAACGCGGTGTGCAATGCCGCATTTTCATGCCATGATGACGCTCGCGCCGTTCGACGAAGACCCGGTGCGCATTGTTCAAGCGATCACGGATAGCGGCCGGAGAGTTGGGGGTTCGGCGCGGCGCTCCGCCAGAGCGATGATGACTGCGGTCAGCATATTTTTATCGGCGCGCGGCAAGACTGGCGTTCTGCTGCGCCGGGCATTTCTGGCACGTGATCGATGACGATACGCTTGCGTGGAGGGCTTGGAACTCTCCCTCTGCGACCTCTTTCAAGATTTGATTGTCAAGGGTGAGGCCAAAGACAGCTTTTCGAAGGGGCGGCTCTCGGCTACCATCTCTTTCATGCGCTCGTCTGGTCTGACTTGCAGACCATCATACTCTTTACGCTAGCGATAGTAGGTTTGCTCTGTGACGCCGCTGGAACGCACCGGTTGGCCCGTGGTTCCGCTGCGGCTCAACAGGACTTCTATCTCACGTAATTTCGCAATGACTTCTTTAGGCTTGGATCTCTTGCCCAGTTCTCAGCTCCAATATTGGAGCCGGGTCTAGCTCAAATAACGGACCACCTTTAATGAGGCTGGCCATAGAAGCTCGCGTTTGAGTTCGAGACAAACCAATCAATGATGAACGCATTACTGACCGCTTTTTCATCCAAACATGGACTGAGCGGGCAGGCTTTATATCACGTTTGTGAACTTTTGATTGCTGAGCGACCTGTATTCCCACGGATTTCCTTTATGTACGGGGCTTTCGCCATGGCGCCAAACCAAAAGATTGCCTGTGGCCAACTGCTAATCTGTTTAGAACACCCCTAAAAGTAACGCACTTTTATGTAACCAGCTTTTGATAAAAAATTTAAAACATATGCGGGAGGAAACAATGAGGAAATTTCACAAGAAGGCCTGGTTGATGGCCGCGGCTGTAACGCCGTTTTTAGTTACGAGTGCTGCGGCGCAATCAAGTAACGATGGGGCTACGCAATCTGCTGACGCTAGTGTGCAGACAGACGACAGACGTAAACTCGACATAATGGTGGTCGAAGCGCGTAAGAAAGCAGAAAGCCTTCAGGATGTGCCGGTTGTTGTTCAAGCTTTCGACTCTGAGACATTAGAGGCTTTTGGAACATCCAGTTTTAAAGATCTAAATAGTCTTGTTGCGGGACTAAGTGTTTATTCAGAAGGTACGCTTAACCCGAAGATTGCTCTTCGAGGCGTTACGGGCAACGATATCAATGCCATGAGTGATGAACCGGTGTCTGTTGTTATGGACGGTGTCGCCCACAGCTCCTCTCAGATTTTTCGATATGGCCTCTTTGACGTTGAAGCCGCTGAGGTTCTAAAAGGTCCGCAGGCGCTATATTTCGGTAAGAACAGCCCTGGCGGTATCATCGCTATCCGGACCAAAATGCCGACTGATGAATTCTTTGTAGAACTTCAAACGGGCTATGAGTTTAACGGCGACCGTGTTTTTGGGCATGGCATCATTTCTGGCCCAATTACTGATAACTGGGGCGGTCGTCTGGCCATTAAGGGGCAGGATTCGCAAGGTTTCTTCACGAATACCTTCGGTGATGGCTTTGAGGATGATCCAAGTGTTGCCCAGCCATTTGATGATAGAGGTCCGAACTATTCTGACATTTTGAGCATTGCAACGCTGCAGGGCGAGTATGATCGCGCAGAAATCGTGTTCAAAGGTTTGTATGGCCGCCGCACGGGTGGGCAGTATAACCAAGTTCAGAATTTCGTATGTGACGACACAGTTTTTGTACAAAACCCGAATTCGGATTGTACATTAAATGACCGTTTTGCAACGGCGCCATTCACATCGAGTGACGAGGTTTTAAATATCACGAACTTCCAAAGAACTGCACCCACTTTGGTCGAAGACAGACCGTCGCATGAATATAACCTGACGCAGCTGACGCTCGATGTCTCTTACGATCTTTCTGAGAATTGGGAATTCAATAGTATCACTGGTTATGTGAATATTGATAATTTCTACTTTGGTAACGTGGCTGAGCGTTCGCTCGATCCGTCCCAGTCATTAGGAATTTATCAGGGTGTTGACGTTGAGCAATTCTCCCAGGAGGTTCGCTTCTACGGTGATTTTGGTGGCTTGCGTACAACCCTTGGCGGCTTTTATGACGATCGCAGAACCGACGCTGAAGGCACTGTTTGGGTTAATCCGGGCGTCGCGCTTACCCCTGAAAGTGAGGTTTTTGTAAGTCAGAATTCATGGTCAGTTTTTGGTCAGGTTGAAGTTGATTTAACAGATACACTTTCTGTTTCCGCCGGTGGTCGTTACACTGAGGAAGACAGAGAGACTGGGGGCGGTTTCCTCGGAGATCCAAACGCAACGTATAATGTGAGCCCCGATACTTTATCGGAAAACAATTTCTCACCAGAGGTTACTGTTTCCTGGGACGCCACTGATGACCTGAATTTCTTTGCCAGCTACAAGGAAGGCTTCAAATCAGGCGGCTTTAACGCATCAACCACAGACAGGGCTGTTACTGTTGGCGATCCAGCGAACGCGATTGATGATTCCTTCTTAGCTGAAACAGTTAACGGCTTCGAAGTCGGATTTAAATCCGAATGGTTCGATAACACCTTGCGTCTTAACGGTGCATTCTACACTTACGAATATGATGATCTGCAACTTTCTGTTGTGACCGAGGTTGTCGTCAACGGTATTGCGTCGCCGGTGGTGTCGACCGACAATGCCGGATCGGCTGATATTAAGGGTGTTGAGTTTGATATGCTTTGGCTAACGCCAATTGAAGGCCTAAGCATGACAGGCTATGTTGCCTATAATGACAGTACCTACACAGATTATATCTCCGAATGTAGTGATTTCCAGCTTTTCACTGACCCTACTGGTTGCGACGTTAATGTTGATACCAGCGGTGTAAATGGCGGTTTGGATACGAGCGCTGGCGGTATATTTGATGTGATCACTGACAATGGTTTCGACTCCCAAGACAGAGCCGGAACGCCGCTTACCAACGCGCCAAAATGGTCAGGCTCTGTAGGCGTAAACTATGACACGCTGGTAACAAACAATCATGGCTTTAGAGGGAATTTGCTCCTTAGCTTCAATAGTGATCAGAACGCATCTGCTGATAACAATCCGCTTGCTATTCAAGAGGCCCATGTGATCTTGAACGGTGGCATCGGGTTCTACGAAGAGAACGGCGGTTGGGAGCTTGAACTCATCGGGCGCAATTTGACCGATGAAGTCGTATTGGTCGATGCTTTCAATCAATCACGTTCAGGTAGCGCAACAACGCCGCGTTTTCTGGGCGGGGTACGAAACGCACCACGTGAGATTATGCTTCAGCTGACAGTTAGACCGCAAAGCTTGTTTAACTAATCAGATACACCTGATCCAAGGTTAGATTCCGGCGCTTTTCAGCGTCGGAATTTTTTTATTCTATCAATAACCTCCACCTTCGGTGGAGGATTGGACGCGTTCTGCATTGTAGTTAGGAGACCGCAGGTTGTCGGCGTTATCAGGTTGTTAAAATCTACAGTTGGCGGTTTTTCCTCCCTCGCTTGCGGGGGAGGAGAACTGAGACGCTCGTTGATCCAAAGACCGCCTCTGGCGGTCCCAAGCGAAGCGTTTCAAACCTCCACCTCTGGTGGAGGTCAATGACTTTGTTTTGCATTTGTTGAAAGTATTCCGTCCCCATAACTCTTTAGGCTACAAACCTCGGGCTCTCAAAACTCTTGAAAGTATACCTTCAACTCGGCCGATCTGGCCTCCGCCGTGCGGAAGACCCAACCAGACCAGCCTTCCAGCCGAGCCAATCTCATGGTTATATAGAAGGTGGCTGCGCCATCGGGGTTTTGTCAGTTGCTCGAATGGGGTTATTAATTAGGGGATTGTATTACGCCAAACTGATACCTTAAGGGTCGATATGCAGTTTGAATATAATAATGCTGATTACGTTGAGATGGCGCGCGATATTCCAGCCTTTGCGCCGAATATGCCCGCGTGGCGACATATTTGAACGTATAGACCGTCTCAGCATTGTAAATGCGTCCGACAAGACTTTAAAGAACGTTCTTTGATATATTGTAACCAAAGCAACACTAAAGCAGGGCAAAATGATTACTAACGCAATGAGGACTAATCCGCGTGCGGCGCCGCTCAACCCGCTTCGTACTTTTGCGGTTGCTTTCCGTCATAGTTCATTTACAGCCGCTGCTCAGGAGATGAATATCAGTCAGGTGGCGGTAAGCCGCCAGATCTCGATTCTGGAAGATTATCTTGGCGTGCAGTTATTCGAGCGCGGCACAAGCTGGGTAAAGCTTACAGTCGTTGGGAAGGTATTTGGCGATCGAATTTCGCCATTGTTTCAGGAAATTGAGGATGCGACCCAACATTTGAGGGGAGCAAGTATAGAGTCGATGGTAAACATTCGCTCCTATCCAACGTTTATCAATTACTGGCTCATGCCGCGCCTTTCTCGGTTTGTTGAGAAGCACCCGGCCTTTGAATTCAGCTTTAATGACAAAGTCGAGCGGTTGGATTTCAATGGAACGCAACTCGATTTCGCGGTTCAGTTGGGGCAAGGCGAATGGCGTGACTGCGAAGCAAGACTCTTGTTCGATGAAGAGATCGATATTGTCTGTAGTCCGGAATATCTTGAACGTATTGGCGGTGTCAGTGGGCCAGAAGATCTTGCGAAAGCAAGGCTGCTTTACCCCTATTATCGACAGAAAATGCTGTTTGAGAAATGGGCTATGAAAAACGGTGTCGAAGATCTGATTCCGCAACATGGCTTTCATTTTCAAGCAGCAACAACAGCATATGAAGCAGCCCTGAACGGCGTGGGCATGTGTATGGCTCAGCTTAGCTTCGTAGATAAGGCCATTCGAGATGGACGCCTTGTTCGGCCAATCCCGACAACGATGAGCACGGATACTCAGTTTTGGATTGTTTGGCCAAAGAACCGGTCAACGAATACGCCCGCAAAGAAGGCGATTGACTGGATTCTCGAAGAGGCAGGCCAGCCAAAAGCGTTCTTTAACTAGAACGTCGATCATAAGATGCGCATAACGGTTAGGGCTGTGCAGTGTATTGTTGCCATGATGGGCTGATGATTGATCGGTTCTTCTGTCATTGTCAGGCTCCGGCAGGTTTTAATTCTTCTTGTGCTTCTTCGTTCATATCATCGATCGATTGAGCAGGGAGAACCTTTAAAAGGCCAGCGAACATCGCAACGCCCAAAGGGCACAGTAATGCAAATCCCAGCAAGCCGTAACGCAGTGATGCATTGCCATAATTGGCTTGCAGAACATCACTGACCATCCCAACGATAAGCGGGAAGATGCCGACACCGATGATGCTGACACACATAATTTTCAATGCCACCGCAACGCCACGTTTATTGGCGGCAATAACGTAATGAATGACTGAATATGAGGGGACAAAGGACCCAACTAACAGACCTTTGATGAGTACAATCGCTGCAAAGAGGATCGGGAGATTAGAAGATAGAAAACCGATGATGGCAATTGGGCCAGCGATAGTAAGAAACAGCGCTGGCATGCCCGCCAACCACTTTACGCTACGACGGTAAAGGCGATCGGTTACGATACCAGAAAGCAGTGAGCCGCCGACAGAACCGAGCAATGTACTGCCGAAAAGAAATGTTCCGATCTCGCCATAAGACATCTCGAAGTTTCTGTTCATGTAAGACGGCAACCAGGTTGCGATAACAAACATATATCCACTTGCAGCCACATGGCCGCCAGTCGCGAGCAGGTAAGACGGATTTTTAATGACGAAGAGCATTGTTGAGAACATATTGTCATTACGCTGCTCTTGGTTGGTTGCGGCAGGTCTGGCCGGTTCCTTCATGAACAAATAGAACGCCAATGCAACCAACAGGCCGGGCAGTCCGACGCAGATCATCGCCGCGCGCCAGCCATAATGCTCGGCCATCAATCCACCAAACAGATAGGCGGTTGCAGATCCCAATGTGCCACCAGCAAAATATAATCCGATTGCGGTGCTTCTATCCTTTGCTTCATATGTGTCTGAAATAATAGAATGTGCCGCTGGAGAGCAACCGCCTTCGCCAACGCCGACGCTGACCCGGGCAAGTAGGATCTGTGCAAAGTTTGTCGCAAACCCCGTCGCCGCTGTTGCCAAGCTCCAAACCGTAAGGCATGCGGACAGCATTTTGACGCGATTTGTTTTGTCGGCCAGCCGCCCTAAGGGCAGGCCTGCTATAGAGTAGAACAGCGCAAAAGCCAGGCCGGAAATCATAGCAAGCTGGGTGTCTGTAAGACCAAGATCTTCCTTGATGGGATCGAACAAAACGGCAACAACCTGCCGGTCCATCATCGCCAGGAAATAAGCTGTGGATAGGGCAAATGCGACTTTATGTTTTGACAGTAGTTGTAAGATTTTCATAGATCAGTCCACAGCTTAGCTTGCGTATAATGTTAGTTCAGCCAAGGATAAAAACAGCCCAACCTGCAAGCGCTCACTGGCAAAGCTTTGATCAGTCTCATGCCGTTATCTTCGAGTGTTAGGATGTCTGGCATCCATCCGCGGTTGCGCCCGTATTGCGGGGCGCGCGCACAGGCAACCAATGGACGTTAGACATGGAAAAAGCATCCGTTCAAGAAAACACCACGAAAAAGCAAGATTTAGCGGCTGAACGTGCGTCCGCTCTGGTAAAAAGCGACCCACAGCTGCGTGCGCTTGTTCCTGATTTCGACTTAACTGGGGCCTTGTCTGGCGATGGTTTCATGCTCGAGCGCATTCTGGATGCGCTTTTTACGCACTATAAAGATCGTCCTGTCATGGGGCGGCGGCGATACGAATTGAAAAGCGCGTCTGGCGCATCTGATGTATCCAGACATTATCTGCCCGCGTTTGATGAAATCACATATGGAGAATTGCAAAGGCGTATTCGCGCCCTTGCGATGGCCTGGCGCAATGACCCAAGATGTTCTGTTCAAGCGGACGAGTTTGTAGCCATTATGGGCTTTAGCGGTATTGATTTCGCAACCATCGATTATGCGTGCGCGTTCGCTCATACCGTTTCAGTTCCTATCCAAAGTTCTGTCGGAAGCCGTGATCTTATAGATATGCTGGAGAGAGTTGAGCCAAGCGTTCTGGCGACGTCGATTGAAGATCTGGATTTCGCTGTTGAGCGAACCTTGGAGCAGGCATCCATCCGTGCAGTAATCGTATTTGACTTTGATCCATGTGTCACAAGCGAGGAGAATGCATTTAATGCCGCGCAAAGTGCGTTGCACGCTGCCGGTCGATCGATAAATATCATCAGTCTGGACGCGCTCATCGAAGACAATGCGAATATCGAATGGAGCTTCTTGCCGCCGCATCGCGATGGGTGGGATCGGTTGAACGCGCTCATCCATTCGTCGGGCAGCACAGGTGTTCCAAAAGGTGCGATGATCACTGATCGAGCCTTGCGATCGATGTGGTTGCGTCGCCATACGGGTATTCCGGTGGTTGGTTTTGGGCTTGCGCCGCTAAATCATCTCATGGCGCGCGCCTCCTTGATATCTTGCCTGCGATGTGGGGGAACGAATTACTTTACGTTGAAATCCGACATGTCCACGCTCTTTGAGGACATTCGGATTGCGCGACCGACCACAATTACCTTCTTTCCCCGCATCTTGGAGCTGGTTTACCAACACTATCAAAGCCAGGTCGCCGAGCAGGTGCGGAATGGAGTTGATACGGCAGTTGCCGAACAATCTGTACGCGATGAAATGTCGAAGACATTTCTGGGGGACAGACTGATTGGCAGCACGGTTGGCGGCGCGCCGCTTGCACCGGCGATCCACAATTTCGTTGAAGATTGTTTTAACGTCTTCTTGTCTAATGGATACGGCAACACGGAAGCCGGAAACGGCATGCTCGCGTTAGACGGGGTCATCCAGAGCCCGCCCGTCATAGAGTATAAGCTCCGAGACGTTCCCGAGCTTGGGTATTACGTGACCGACAAACCTTATCCGCGTGGTGAACTGTGCTATAAAACTGAAACCGGAATTGTCGGCTATTATAAACAGCCAGAAGCTACGGCAGCGCTTTTTGATGAAGATGGCTTTAGCTGTACCGGCGATATCGTTGAAGAGCGCAAACCTGGCCACATTGCCGTTATTGATCGGCGCAAAGATGTTTTAAAGTTGTCGCAAGGTGAGTATGTGGCGCTTGGCCGCCTAGGGACGATTTTCGAAGAAAAGAGTCCTTTCATTCACCAGATCTACCTCTACGGCACGTCGCTGACGTCCTATCTGTTGGCCGTTATTGTCCCCGAGGCGGATCAAATCGAAAAAGAACTGGGCGCAGACGCCGCGCAAGCAGACATCAAGAGACTTTTACGCAAAGAACTGCTCAATGTCGCAAAAATTGCGGAGCTAAAATCTTTTGAAGTGCCACGTGATTTCATCATAGATCCAGAGCTTTTCTCACAAGAGAATGGCCTGTTGTCGAGTGTTCGCAAACGGTTGCGGCCTGCTCTAAAGGCGAAATACGGCCCAACACTTGATCAAATGTATGAAGACAATGAGCGCAAACAAACGGACGAATTAGAAGCGCTGAAAGATCCAAAGAGTTCCCTTACCACACAGGAAAAGCTCATACGGCTTGCGGCCTTGAACTTAGGTGTCGACGTCAATGAGATCTCACAGACGCGCTCTTTCGACGAGCTCGGCGGCGATTCCCTTGGGGCCGTGATCTTTTCATTGGCCATCGAAGAAGTGTTTGCGGTATCCGTTCCGGCCGACGAAATTCTTGCCCCAACCGGAAATATCTGTGCATGGGCGCGTTCAATTGATAAAATTATCGAGCTAGGAGCGGACGCTTTATCGCCCTTTGAACAGGTGCACGGAAAAGATCGAACACAAATTCATGCGGCGGATTTAAAACTCTCCTCTTTTATCGATCCTGCGGTGCTCGATGCGGCTAAGGACCTGCCAGAGGCGAGCGCGAAACCTCAATCAGAACATGTGCTGATCACGGGGGCGAATGGTTTTCTGGGCCGCATCACCTGCATTGACTGGCTAAAACGTGTCGCAAAAGGCGATGGAAAAGTTATTTGCCTTATCCGTGCAAAGAATGATCAAGACGCTTATGCGCGCCTTGAAAAATCCTTTGCGGACGGCGGCGCAGAGTTGTTGGCAGATTTTCGTGAGTTGTCAAAAGGGCGTTTGCAAGTCCTTGCAGGTGACATTTCAGAATCTGATTTTGGCCTTGATACAGAAACATATAAGGCGCTGGCAAAATCAGTGACGCGGATTGTGCATATTGCCGCGCTGGTTAATCACGTCATGCAATATGAACATATGTTCAAGCCTAATGTTTGCGGCGTTGCGGAGATTATCAAATTCGCTATATCACAACAAACAAAGCCGATTGTGTTTGTCTCATCAGCTGGTGTTGGCCCCTTCCTGGAGGCCGATCCTGAAAGTGAGACTGGAACAAAGCTCGCTGAAACAATCACGCTGTCAGACAATTACGCGGCGGGATATGGCGCGACCAAATGGGCCGGTGAGCACCTTTTGAAGGTTGCACATGACGTCTACGGAATGCCGATTCATATTTTCCGTGGGGATATGATGTTAGCTCATCGTGACTATGCTGGATATGTCAATATAGACGACATGTTCACAAGGCTGCTCTACAGTATCGTGCAGACCGGGCTGGCGCCTGCATCTTTCTTTACGCCGTCAAGTGCGGGTGAAAAGCCTACCTATAACGGAACACCGGTTGATGTGGTGTCCCAGGTCGTTGCCGAATGTGCTGATGTAGGTGAACAAGGGGTTGCGACTTATACAATCTCGACTGTGGGGAGCGGGTTTGGCAACTCGCTGGATGATTTTGTGGAATGGCTCATCGAGCTTGGTTGTTCGATTGAGCATATTGGCGATCATCAAGATTGGGTACGCCGGTTCGAGCAGAAAATGAATACAATGGGCGACGTAGAGAAGGGACGATCTGCGCTTGCCTTGATGTCTGCTTACCGTAAGCCATGGCCAGCCGATCGCCGCGCGCTAGAGTGTCCAAATTACAGTGCACTGGTGAAAAAGTTGAACATCTCCGACCAGCGGCTTGAGCTTGGGAAATCCCTGATCGAGAAATACTTGACGGATATGCGGTTGCGCGGGGTGCTTGGAATAAGCCCATCTAAGGCAGAAAAAAAGACCGCTCAAAACAAAACAGCGCTTGAATACGAGTACCAATAAGAAGGAAATCGAATGACAATTGATCGATCAAAGTTCGACCACAATTCAACAACAACGGACGTTCTCAGTGGGATTGATCTGAGCGGTAAAACCGTCTTTGTGACTGGTGGCTCCAGTGGGCTCGGCGCTGAAACTGCAAGAGCGATGGCCGCTCAAGGGGCGAAAGTGACAATCACAGCCCGTAATGTAGAGAAAGGGCAAGCGGTCGCCGACCAGATCAACGAAGCTCTCGGGGAGACGCGTGTTGATGTCGCCGCGTTGGAGCTTGGTTCTTTGAAAAGTGTTCGCGATTGCGCTGCGGCTTATCTTAAAACTCATGATACGATTGATATACTGATTAATAATGCGGGCGTTATGGTTTGCCCGGCCGCAAAAACCGAGGACGGGTTTGAGCTTCAATTCGGCTCAAATCATTTAGGACACTTCTTGCTGGCTTGTCTGTTGGCGCCGGCTTTAATTAAAGCAGGAGAAGGGACGCGGATCGTCTCATTGAGTTCCACAGCACATCACATGTCGCCCATCGACTTTGATGACGTGCAGTTTGAAAATCGTGAATATCATAAATGGATAGCATACGGACAATCTAAAACAGCAAACGCATTATTCGCGGTGGGTATAGATAAACGCCTCAAAGACAAAGGCATTCGCGCCTTCAGTGTGCATCCCGGTGTTATTCAAACCGAATTGATGCGGCATTTGGATGCCGAAGACGTTAAAATGATCGAAGCGGCGACTGACCCGGAAACCGGTATGCCGCTCAAAACAGTTCCCGCAGGGGCGGCAACGTCTTGTTATGCCGCCACGGCGCCCGAGCTTGCTGGCATGGGCGGGCTCTATCTGGAGGGTTGCGCCATTGCGAAAAGCAATAACGGGCCCGACGGTCGAAGCGGTGTGCGTGATTATGCTTTAGACCCTGATGGCGCTGATCGTCTTTGGGATGTATCTGAACAAATGGTCGGTCAAAAATTTGAGTTTTGATCTGGCTGATGGCATTGTCACATATGTTATCGAGGCTAAATCTCGCCCTCAGAGTAAGGCGGTCCTCACAGAAGGCCTTACCTCTATTGAGCAATACGGCTGTTCAGAGAAGCACAGATACTTGTGGCGGCAGGGTCGTAGTATTCATCACAGAACGCAGAAATTGTCTATGCCCTTTGGGTGTAGATATATCATCGTGCTCATCCGACCAATGATCGAAAATACTTTGGAGGTCTATGATTGCTTCTGGTCGAGTGCTTTCATCTGCAACTATGGTGATTATATTTTGCACAGTATCCCAATTGTATGGAGAGACAGATACGGGTCGCTCAATATAGCACTCATGTTCTTGGGCTACGTTATTTTCCTCTAGCATAACAGAGGTTTGTGTATGGCTTGTTTCGCCTTCCTGCCCCCAATTTAAACCATCAGCAACATTTCTTCGAGCCGTCGCCAGTATGTCTGCGTCCGCTTCTCTAGCTTGGCTTGAAAGCCTTTTTGCAGATGCCTCCGATTGAATTGCCTGCGCCCGTTCGTCAGCGGCAGCTCTGTTTGCTAGTGCAATACGTTTTGCCGTATCCGCTTTAACCCTTGCGGCCTCACTTTGGATTACCTGAGTATTCATATAATTGTTGACGATTCGAACAAGACTAGGTCCGAATATAACACCTAAAATCACAAGCGATGCACTAGAAATCAAAAAGGTCTTTCTGGACATAAAACCAACCTCCATACCGCCTGATCAGACAAAGATATCTTTATTTTTAAGAGTTTAGCGTGACCTTTAAACAAAACAATTTGTTAATTTTGTTTGCTGAGATCGCAAGCCTTTTAAACGTTCTGGGTAATCGTGAGAGTGGCATGCACTTGTTCATCAGATACTTCCCCATATCTGTTGCCGGGTGCGGGGAACAGACCGTATTTATAATAGTGTCTGGTCGCACGCCCCCACATTGATAACGGCAAAATTATCACCCTGACACTGTATGGCCAAGAATATTTCATAAAATGAGCATAAAAAACATATTGCCACAATATCAAGTCGGGATTGCAACAAAGGGAGATACTGCAATGGGAGACACACGCGTTACACTGAAATTTCCGAACCGAGCAGGCCGTAATCTGGAACTAACGGATCAGATCACACTGAAACCAAATAGGGATGGAATTTATGCGTTTGAAGACGAGAATGGGCGGCCATTCACACAGGAGGACGGTCTTGTTTTCTTAACGGGCGTCACAGGGAAATTTGAGGGGCACGGTGAGTTAATCCGTATTCGCACAGCGGACAGTACAAACCACTGGGTGGCCGAGGTAAAATCGGGACAGCATGGAAATAACATAGAGGCGGTGGCATTCGTGGTGGCGCTCAAATTCTAGGGTGCAACGGCACACAAGCCTCCGTCGCCCAAAGGTGCGGCGGGGATGTGCAAATGGAAAGGGAAATCGACTGGATGTGCGGGCGCTGCGGTGCGAGCCACAGCCTTGTCTATTTTGTCTAAAATGCACTGAGGAGCTGGCCCCTAAGCCTTAAAACGAAAAAACCCGCCATAGGCGGACTCAAACCAGCCACGTCCGCGCATCTGTTAACGACGCGCGGAAGGCGACAAAATTACCTATAGAGTTATTTCGCCCTAGTGAGTGTTCTTTTCAATGTCAGAAGTTGTGGTGATTGCAACTGCTGAAGTTCCCGTTGCCAAGAGTTTGACGCCCGTGGTGCTGACCCGTCGCGTGGATGAGGCGATGGTGCGCCCGCGATGTTCGACCTCTGCCGAAATGATCAACACGTGCTCGCGCGCTGCTGGCAGCGATCTTTTACGTCTTTGGTGTGTTTGCGTGGCCTAATGCCGATGATGCCTTAACAAGTCGACGCTTTCGCGTGGCTACGAGGCTAAGTCAGCTACCGACAATCGCGAAATGGTGAAGTCACATAGCGGTTATCGCATGCATGCTTGTAAGCTCAGTCTCACTATTGGGAACGTTCGCGATGCAGGCGGAGCCATTCTCTAAGAAATCTTATCTGTCACAAAACCTTCACTGGTTAAATCTTTTCACGCTATATAGTGCTAGCACAATATTTTGACGATCTGAATAGACTCTAATACCTGGGTATCGCATGACTTCCGTTGAGATCTCATCATTGGAGAAAAGCTTTGGAGATACGCAAGTACTCTCAGAGATTAAGCTTCGCATAGAGTCAGGCGAATTCATTTCGCTTCTCGGCGCTTCCGGAAGCGGAAAGTCTACCCTTTTGCGCATCCTGGCTGGGCTCGAACATCAGGATGCGGGCACGATTAAATTCAATGGCCAATGCGTTGATTCGCTCTCGGCTAAAGATCGCGGCATCGCCATGGTGTTCCAGTCCTATGCGCTTTATCCGCATATGAATGTTTTTGAAAACATGGCCTTGCCCCTGGAAATGATGCGACTTTCGTGGAATGAGCGCCTACCCTTTATCAAGAGGGCGTCACCCTCAGCTAGGGAGAAAAATCAAAGGATTAAGTCCGATGTTATCGAGACCGCGAGAGTTTTGGGGCTAGAAAATCTTCTCAGCCGGAAACCCGGAGAGCTGTCCGGGGGGCAAAGGCAAAGAGTCGCTATTGGCCGGGCAATCGTTCGCGATCCAACCCTATTTTTAATGGATGAGCCATTATCTAATTTAGACGCCGCATTACGAACCCAAATGCGAAAAGAGCTAAAAGCGCTTCATAATCGTCTTCGCAAGACAATTGTTTTTGTGACTCACGATCAGTCAGAAGCGATGACCCTTTCCAACCGTATTGCGGTGATGTCGGGCGGGAGAATAGTACAGTTTGCCCCTCCGCATGAAATCTACTCGAAACCCAAAAATGTTTTCGTTGCCAAGTTTATTGGTCGTCCAGAGATTAATTTGGTACAAGGCACTCATCTAGGCGATGGCCGCGTAAGCACAATTGTTGGCGAGTTCCAGTTAAGCTCAGCAAGCAATCTTGGTGAGGTGGCGACAATTGGAATCCGCCCAGAAAGCTTTTCTATTGACCGAAAAGAACGACTTGGTTCAACCCTGCGGGGCGAACTCACTGACATCGAGAATCACGGCTCAGAATTGTTCCTTGAGATCCGTGTTGAAGACCAAACTATTCGTGCTCGATCCTCAATGGCCGATATCGAAGACATCGGTGTGGGTGCAATAGTATCTTTCGGTATGAATGTTTCGTCCCATCTATGTTTTAATGACGATGGAGATTTGGTTTGCGGTTCTGTCATCTATAACCAGAACGCGCCGCATACTGAAGCCTCTTGCAAACCAATAAAAGCACTACACGACCAAGGTAACGAAGCCGTGGTGAAGTCGTGAAGGATGCGCCTAATAATCATCAGGCGACGTCCTCTGCCGTGGCCCTCTCGATGCCAGCAATTATAGGAATGATCCTTTTGATCATTGGCCCTGCGCTCGCCATTGTGCTGATGGCTTTTACCGAATGGTCCTTCGGCGACAGCTCATTCAAATGGGTTGGGATGGACAATTTCTTAGGTCTTATCGACGACAATCGGTTCAAAGCGGCCATAGGAAATACGTTATTATATGTGATTGTCACCGTCCCGGTCACTATTTCCATTGCGTTATTCCTCACTCTCCTAATTGAGAGCCGGAAGTTCCTTCGATCATTTTATCGTGCGGCTCATTTTCTACCCGTCATGGCGACACTTGCTGCGATGGCTCTTGTTTGGGAAGCCATGCTGCACCCAACCCTTGGGGGGATAAATGAGGTCGCAGGATGGCTTGGCGCGCCTCAGCCGAATTGGCTTCGAGACCGATCCACAGCATTACCCAGCCTGATGATGATCGGTGTCTGGCAGCATCTTGGCTTGGCAGTCGTCTTGTTTATGGCGGGTCTTCGGTCGATCCCAAAAGAGGTGTTTGACGCAGCGCAGGTAGATGGTGCAGACGGAGCGATAGATAAATTCCGAGTTCTTATTTGGCCACTTTTGGGGCCAACAACCCTGTTCGTCAGTATCATTATAGCACTTCGTGCATACAGAGTATTCGATAAGATTCTTGTGCTTACACAAGGTAGGCCGGGTTATGCGACAGAGTCTTTGATGCACACAATCTATGCCGAGAGCTTCTTGTTTTTGAACACAGGATACGGTGCTGCGGCTGCACTTGTTTTTTTCGTTGGTTTGTTGGGATTGACCTTTCTTCAAGTAAAGGTCGGTGAACGTCGGGTTCATTACACATGAGCAGATTAGATCGTAGATTAACCGTCAGTGTCATTGGTCATGGCTTGCTCGCGCTGTCCAGCGCAATCATGGTGGGCCCTTTTTTATGGATGATCGTACAGTCTTTTTTGTCTACCGATGGGTTTACATTCTCTAATTATATTGAAGCTGTAACGCGTGTTCCTTTCCTCCAGTTTTTGCTGAACGGATTGCTCGTCTCCCTGACAGTCCTGGTATTACAGCTCATTATAGCCGCACCTTGCGCATATGCGCTCGCGAAACTCACATTTCCAATGCGCAGCATGTTGTTTGGGTGCGTGTTGATAACGCTGCTGATCCCGCCGGAGCTTCTGGCATTACCACTATTTTTGGCGTTCGGTGCGCTAGGACTTCTAGACACATACGCAGCCTTAGTCATTCCGTTTGTCATATCGCCATTTGCGATATTCTTGTTACGCCAATTTTTTAAAACCGTCCCAAACGAAATGATAGATGCCGCGCGTTTAGACGGCATGTCTGAATTATCGATTGTGTGGAGATTAATGGTTCCGATGGCAATGCCGGCAATCGCTGCCTTCTCGATTCTATCGATCATTAGCCGTTGGAATGGCCTTTATTGGCCGTCTATTGCTGTGAAATCGATAGAGCTTATGCCGCCGTCGACGGGAATAGTTTTGTTTAGCAGCGAAGAGACGGGAACTGATATCGGCCCGTTGATGGCAGCGGCATGCCTCGTTGTAGCGCCATTGCTGGTAGCCTTCTTCCTAGCACAGAAACGTATCATCGACGGAATGACGTTAGGCGCAAAGCCATAGAGCCTTTGAGAAATCAGATTTCTATTATGCTAAGAAATTTTATACAGCTATTCTGCATTGCTCCTTTCGTCATGTCGCTTTTCAGCTGCAGTGCGCCCAGTGATGATCGATTGTCAATTGAGATCATATTTGCACCTAGCAGATACATGCCGACTTTCAAAAAGCTTGAGGAACAGTTTGAGGCTGCCAATCCCGACATTGATATTCGACTGATTGGGCAAAACAACTACAACGAAAGCACTCAGTTCATTCTGAGAAATGCGATGACGGGTCGCGTGCCGGATGTTGTTCACCAAGGATATGGGCGAGCAAGCATCTTGCTGGATCGCGACATGGCCGCCGACCTCCCAACACAGATTCATGATAATCCAGATGACTTGGTCTCTAAATCAAGCGCCGAACTTTGTGAGCGAGAGGGGAAAATTTTATGTATTCCAGTTGCAGCATCAATACCGGTCGTTTTCTACAACAAAGCGCTCGTGGAGTTCTATAACGATGCACCAAGCTGGTCAGAAATCCTTTCACAAACGACCAACGCCAATTCAGAAAACAAAGATGTGATGGGAGGATACTTTCGTCTTGAAGGGGCAGGCAGCTATCCAATGGAAATTGTACTGGGCAGCTTGGGAGAGCGAATAAGTAAGACCCACTCAGGTACAATTAGTCTGGGCGGAGCGTCGAGTTTAGCGCCTTTTGAGATTGTCGAAGCTTTTCGAAAGTCGGGGATGATCGATATGAGCCGGAGTCAAGCCATTCAGCAGTTTGCTGCAGGAAAAATGGGCGTTATGGTCATGTTTAGTAGCTATGCAGGCGGATTAAAAGATCAAATCGGAGAACGCTTTGAGTTGGGTATCGTTGCCACTCCCCGCAACAAGCAAAACAATGCTACAGTCCCAACAGGAGGCAGTGTTGGAATGATACTGACGCGGGAACCGTCACGCCAAGAAGCTGCATGGAAGTGGTTAGTATTTTTCAGAAGTCCTGCAGCTCAGGCGCTTCTCGCCCAGGAAACGGGCAACCTTCCAGTGATCCGTCTCCCAAATGCAAAACCCTATAAGGAAGAGCACAATAACAGGCTTGCTGAGTTGGCACAGGAAGCTTTGCCGCGTTCACGACCGCCATTTTCAGGTTTTGGAAGCGAGACAATTGAGATAAACATTGCGATTGAGGATGCACTCCTTGCGACTCTGCGGGCCGAGAAAACACCGGCCGAGGCTCTGACCGAGTTACAAAAAGAGTTAAGCGCTTATAATCGTGTGGAATAAGATTCACTAAGATCATTTGCCGTCCTTAGATGTCGGAGGACTGGCACGAATACACAAAGTGCTATAAAGCTAGCAGTTCACTATTTTGCGAGTGGGGATTGTTAATGCCTGATGGGGTGAGCTTGTGGCGTCAAGTATTCGATCAAATTTGGGACGATATTGAATCGAGCCGTCTAAATCCGGGTGAGCGTCTCCCATCCCACAGTGAATTAGCTGTAAAATTTGGTGTTAATCCGCATACAGTTCGTAGAGCTCTTCATCAACTGAAGGATGAAGGCTTTCTGCGCATCGAACAAGGACGAGGTATTTTCGTCGCCGAGGGTGTGTTGACCTATCGGGTCGGACTGAAAAATCGCTTCATCGAAAACGTATCACAACAAGGAAAAGACCCCAAACGGCATGTCGTAAAGTTGGAGCGATTGAAAGCGGATCGGCAGTTAGCCCGTGAATTGGGGGTCAAGCCTGGGTCGTTGCTTCTGCTCGCTTATTTTCTCGGCGAAAGTGACAGTATTCCGGTTTCTCTTGTTCGGACATATTTCCGAAATGATGAAGATGGCGTGCTTGAACGGAAATTAGAGGACCATTTAAACGCCCCTGAAAAACTATTTGATCTTGCAAAAGTGCTGAAAACAATCGGTGTTAAGGAGTATCGTCGTGTCAGTCTTCGCATCGAGGGGCGGCGGGCAACAACAGAAGAAGGTCATTTCTTGAAAGTGCCGGATACTGAGTACGTTTTAGATATGAAATCGAAACACCTGGACGAGAATGGCGACGTCGTTCTTTACTCTTCCAGTACATTCCCATCCAGCAGGGTTGTATTTGAGTTTGACCCAAGTTTTTTCGGTTAGCGTCCTTTGCCATCACTATTTTTGTCGTAGGCGCTTTGACTAAGGCGCCTCGGCTATAGCTATAAGTTTTCTGGTAAGTCCTTGCGTCGCATCTTCGATGTCGCCTGAATTATCCAATTGAACCCAGCCTTCTCTGCATCCGCGAAACTCATCCACTCGCCTTAAGCGGGCTTCAATCTGCACCGGCGTCTCTCGTCCTCTTGAGAGTAATCGATCACGTAAGAGCCGCTGACAAACCGTTATCTCGATAACATGCACTGCGTCTAAGACACCTTGGGTGTGCGCTACGATTGACCGGGATGCATTGAAGACGACAACTTTACGATCTTTAGACGGGTTAAACGCATCTTGAACGATGCCATAGCGAAGACCATGGGCCCCCCACCATAATTTGTATTGATGAGCTTGAAGTCTTTGGTCAAAAAAACTCTCAGAAACCGGGATATGGTTTTCACCATCTGGGTCTGCTGGCCGGGTAATCTCACGACGAATAAATTGAAAACGCGCGTCATTTGTAAGCCTTTCTTGCGCCCGGCTGAGCAAGGTATCTTTCCCCACACCGGATGCGCCGACGATCAGAACGGCTTTTGGATCAACCGCTCTGTTCATTCGGTAGGCTCGCGGAAGGAAAAGCGCGCCAAACAATCGAAATGATCTTCACGCGTCTTCTGATGGCAAAGGCAAAGATTGTTTATGGAGATTGGTTTCCTCAGCTCAGAGCCCACTAGTTCTTCTAAAACATCGCGAACTTGGTTAAGCTCTTTTGGAAGAAGATCAGATGTAAGAGTAATATGAAATTGAAAGAACTCTAAAACATTCGGATATCCCCATTGCTTCAACTTGCTCTTCTGGTTCGCGCACGTCACTAGGTGACTTCTTCTTGAAAAATCAAAGTCTGACAGCGGCGCACGAAGGTCATCAAACGAGGTGATGACGCGATGATGTATATTGAGCAGCATTTTGGTTGAGTCTTGGTTGCGAAGAACGAGCGTTGAATCGCGCTCCGCCATTTCTAGATTTGCCTCAAACGCCTCGAATTCGCCCGCTACTTGCTGTAAGCGATTTCGCAGTTCGGCTTCGCCTACTCCACTTACCAATTCAAAAGGGGCCATTATCGTGGCATGCAGACCGTAGCGACGTGGCGCCTCGACACATTTGAGAAGGAATTTCGGTGTAACACCTTTACTCTGTAGAAAGGCGTTTACTTCTTTTTTTGGCGCCATCCCAAGCCACGCTTTTAAAAAGCGCGACAGCTTGTACTCGCTGTCCGGAACGAAATAGACTGCATAACGCTCGTTTATTATTGATTGATTTGACACTGTTTGAATCAAGCGGCGACCTGTCGTATGAGGCCAAATTCTTCGAGCAATTTGCCGTTTGAATAGACCAATTTTCCCTCGACAAAAGTCGCACAGACCCGGGTAGGGAACGCCGATTCAACTATGCAGAAATCGGCCCTTTTTCCCAACGCGATGACACCGCGATCTTCGAGATTCACCGCTGCTGCTGGCGCACTGCTAACAAGCGCTACGGCGTCGACTAAGTCGGACGCACCGAGTTCTGTTAGTTTATCAATGGATGCCAGCAACGACGCTGGATGATAGTCGGATGCCAAAACATCTAACACACCCGCGTCCAAAGCTTCGCGTGCGCTCAAGTTACCCGAATTAGAGCGCCCGCGCAGCGCATTTGGAGCTCCCATCACGGTAAACAATTTTGCAGCCTTGGCCGCCTTTGCGGCATCGAGCGACACGGGAAACTCGCTTATTCCCACTCTCAGTCCACGCATTATTTGTACTTTATCGACCGTATCGTCGTCATGGGAGGCGGCGGGAATTCCGTATTCTTCTGCTAAGGCGGCGATGGCGGCTGCGTTTTTCCAAGGATCATCTTGCGCAGCCCGCGCATTTACTTTTTTTGTCGCATCTCGCAAGACATCCTCTTCATTGAGATCGTACTTCTTAGAGACATAGCGCACATATTTTTCGATATCACGATACTGTCCTTGTCCGGGTGTGTGATCCATAAGCGAAACCATATGGACTTGCCCTGTCTCAATCATGTCTTTGAGTATCGGAATGGCTTTTTTATTGCTGACTTCAAATCGAGTATGGATTCGCATGTCAACACTCGCTCGCTCGCGATACTCGGTTACGGCCTTAATAATATTGAGCGCATGTTCTTCCGAGCGAAGGTCGCCATCTCGCTTCACATCTTCAGAAAAGGAGACCGCGACAAACGCAGTAGTGATACCACATGCAGCAAGACGCTTGTCCAGTTCGCTGACGGCAAGGTCCAAAGGAAATCGCGCGCCCGGTCGCGGTTCAATTTCTCTTTCGATCATATCACCATGTAAATCGATAAGGCCGGGGATGATACGCATCCCGGCGCCATGATCGGAAGGCGCATCGCATCCGGTTTCTTTTATTTCTGCGATGATTCCATTTTCAATCCGCATGGAAGCGTCTTTCGCAACTTTATCTTCCAGGACAATGTCAAAACCTCTAAGCCACATGAGCCACTCCTGATTCCGTTGATGCTTCCGGCATTTGTTTTCGTGTAAGGATGATTTCTCGATCTACCAAATGTTTGATGTCATCCGTGAAGTGGAAAACGCCGATAATCGAGACACCAGACTTTTTGAGCTCTCCTAGTCTACGAGCCAGCGCTGAACGGGAATCCTTATCAAGTGATGCTGTAGGCTCGTCGAGCAACAAAAGTCTGTAAGGCCTGGCTAGAACTCGGGCCAAATTGACTTTCTGTTGTTCGCCGCCAGAGAAAGTAGATGGATAGGACTGCAACAAATTTGGCTTTAAACCGAATTCTAGGAGTTCTTTTCTTGCTGTTTCGGCAGCGCTATCGGGCGCTACACCGTCATCCTCGATCGCTTCAGACACAATGTCTTCAGCGGAGACGCGCGGCCGTGATTGCAAGAACTGGGTGACGAAACCGATTTCTTTCTTTCTGAGCGTGGTAATATCTCGATCTGACGCGCTCAAAAGATCAATTGTCTCGTCGTCTCTTGTGCTGTAAATCGCTTTTCCACTTTGAGCGCGGCACGTCCGGTAAAGGGTTTTGAGAAGAGTAGATTTTCCGACCCCGTTCTCTCCCTTCAGCAAAAGAAACTCGCCTGGTGAAACGCTGAAGGTTATCGCGTCGAATGGTGTGAGCTGAGACCCTAAATGGTGAATAGAATAGCGCTTGTGAAGGTCGGTTACTGCGAGGCGGGGGCGTGAATAATCTATCATAATTTGGCGCTGATCAGTTGTTGCGTATACGGTTCTTGAGGATCGTAGAGTATTTGGTCTGTGAGTCCGCGTTCGATGATTTGCCCGTCCTTCATGACGACAACACGATCTGCGAGCATCTTGATAACGCCCAGGTCATGGCTAACGACAATCATCGTCGCGCTCATACGTTTTTGGAGTCGTCTCAACGTATCGAGAACGAGCGCCTGAACGCTCACGTCCAAGCCGGTCGTAGGCTCGTCAAGAAGAAGCACGCTAGGTTCTAAGGCTATCGCTTTAGCAATCTGAACGCGTTGCTGCATCCCGCCCGAAAGACTGAGTGGCACATCATCAATACGATCCAACGGAAACTCGGAAGATTCCAAGGCACGAATTGTCCTGCGCCGAAGCGCCTGAAATGAGCGTTCGCCCGATACAACCAAACGCTCTGCTACATTGCCGCTGGAGGTGTGTGTCATGCGCAAGCCAAGGCGAGGGTTTTGATAGACGATGCCTAATCGATCAGACTTGAACCTGCGCTTCTCGAATTCGTCGAGTGCAAGAAGATCAGTCGACGCTCCTTTGTCATCCTCAAAAGTATATTGTCCTGCGTCCGCTTGTATTTCGAGATTCAATATCCTCAAAAGAGTTGATTTGCCCGATCCAGACTCCCCAACAATACCAAGGGCTTCTCCTGAAAATACGTCTAGATTTATGGTGTCTAGTGCGGTGTTACGTCCAAATGTCTTCGAAACTCCCGTTAAGCGAATCTGCGGTGCATCCGTGTTCAGAATAGAAGGTTCAAGCGGAATATTTTCGTATTTACAGCTCATCGTTGAAAACCCCGTCTTTATAGTACGTCTTCGACGCGGACTGTCCGTTGAGGAGTTTTTCAGCGAGGCCACTATCGGAGAGTTCATACACCGGTTTGCCATCTGAGGATGGCGATTCGTTCATGAAGAATCCGCTCAGAGCCGTGCGATGGCATATTTTTCCTCGCTGATCTTCGACGCGAAAAGCGATATCTGAAAATGTCAGAGGTTCAACTTTTGTATGCGGCGGAATGGCATAAAGACGCTTTTCCCGACCTGCTGAAAACAAGGTAATGTGATCAGACTCATTGAGCTTGGGGACATCCCATTTTGGAATCGGACTTGGTGCAATCAAGTATCGTCCGTGAACGATCGATGGATAGTTGACATCATGCATGATCTGTCCACTACGAACGATTTCCTCGTACAGTTTTAGCCATATACGCCCATAGTCTCCTTCGGCGTGCATCCGCGTCGCCTTCGTCACGCTCGGCTCGACAAATCTCAAAGGTTCTGGATTTGGCACTTGCAAGACGAGAACTTGGTCGTGACGAAGTATTTCTTCTGGGATACGGTGGCGCGACTGGATTAAAGATGCGCGCGCCGTGTTTGTGGTTGTTTTGGAACCGGCCACTTTAGCGATGAAGTTCCTAATATTGGTAGCATTCACCCCGTCATCCGCCCCCTGGTCAATGACTTTGACAGTCGAAGAAGGTTTGGCGAGCGTCAAAGTCACTTGGAGCCCCCCAGTGCCCCATCCGCGTGCAATTGGCATTTCGCGACTCGCAAACGGGATCTGATGTCCAGGTAAAGCAATTGCTTTGAGTATTTTTCTGCGGATTTCGCGTTTGGCTGACGCGTCCAGAAACCCAAGCCCGCTCCCTTGCCAAGTTGGAGAGAGTTCACGCAATGTCGTCATTTCACCACCCCCGCAACTAAGAGCGTTTCTGACGTTGAATTCACGTCGGATTTTTGGTGGGCTACGCTAGCTGAGCGTTCAGCATCTAACGTACTTTGGAAATGAACATAGTGCGGTAGCTTGAAATGGAGACAAAACCCAGATGCCTCAACCGCTTCGGTATGGGAAATGACAAACTCTTGTGTAATTGCCGGGTGCGGGTCCGATGCGCGCATGGCCAAATCCAAGGTGGCGCTCGAAATGACTTTCGTCTCGTTCCAGCCAAGCGTTGCACTGAAACCAAGCTCTAAAGGCTTCTTCTCTTTATCTTCATGCTGCGGATTGATAACATCGCAATGAGATGTCTTAATGCGCCCGATACTGAACATATTGCCGTTTGGATGTGGGATTCGAATGTCTGAATAATTGAGCCGTAGCTCTCCCACGGTGGGATGAAGAGCCCCATAGCCGCGCACCGCAGCGTAACCTAGTCCCATCGCTGCGCCCGTATCCGCGCGCGCAAGAGATTGCAGTGTGTGAGGGCGCGTCGCAGGAAAGCGGATTGCTTCCCGCGTGACGTCGGGAATGTCTTCTCCTGCGATTTCTTGGCCTGGCTTTTTTGGGGCCAATAACCCTTCATCGCGGAGATACTCGACGAGCAACGGCGTCGGAGAGAGCGTGCTGCTCGCCGAGGGTTCTACCGGCTCTGGAGAAAATTCATCGCCTGTCAGGATCTCCGTCTTCAGAATTCTATGCGTATAGTCTAAGCTCGGACCCAAGAACTGACCGCCTGGCAAGTCCTTATAAGCTGCAGATATTCGCCTTATACATTTTGAATGGTCCGAGGAGATCGGTTCGGCATAAGCGATACGCGGTTGAGTTGTCCGAAACGCCCGCAGCAGCAGCACAGCCTCGGCGAGATCCCCGCCCGACTGGGCCAACGCCAAAGCGGCAAGGTCTGGCGCGTAAAGTGATGCTTCACCCATGAGCCTATCGATTAGATATGGCTGGGTATCTCTTAGCATCATAACGCGATTTCGATCGATAGTACCGATCTCCGCTCTAAACAGGCGCTCAGCTTGTTCGATCGCTTGGCGCCCGCCCTTAGCCGCAACATAAGTCATGATAACCCTCTCGCACCTGACGTTCTGGGAACAGACACAATGTTGATTTTGTCGATAAAAATAATATCCCACCCCAGGGGGTAGCTCATACACTGTTCACGAACGCCCCAGAAATCTGAAGGCAACCCGCCCACCTGGAACTTATTGATGTCTTTGACGCCAGGACCCGTTACTTCGACAAAGGCGCCACGCTCTAAATCGGCCTGTACGATGAGGGTTGCACCTTCTTCCGGACACGTCAGTGTGCCGCACTTCAGTTCCATTAATAAATGCGCTGAGAGCTGCTGCGGTGACGATATCAGAACGTAGCTGGCCTGATTAAGATCTGTTAGTCGAGCCCCAAGCTCGACGACCTTGTTGGCTAGCTCACCTCCTTCGGCAAAACAGGAAACTTCTCTATCTAGAATGACCTCGATCGCGCTAGTGATGCCATTACTTGGCATGGTAATCTTTTTACCCGGACGTGCCATTGACGCCATCATCGCATCGAATGTCTTTGATGCGATGATCTCTTCTCTGTTCAACGTTAGAAGATCACCCATTAAAACGTCTCCAGCTCTATCTTCGTCGCAGAAGATTTTTGAAGCAGTTCACGATCTTCTTGGTTAAGCTGCTCGGCTTGAAGCGCGACGAATGCGGAGATTTGTTCTGAATGAGATCCAATCAAGGCGCCCGCATCAAGTACGGCGATCGCCATTGAACGCTCCAAATCATATCCAAGGCAAGCGCCGTATCCGACTGCATCATAATCGCACAGGAATACCTGCGCTTCGGAAACAAGGACTTCGCCCAAGTGAAAAGCGCCGCCCTCCACCAGATCTTCATGAGGAGCCATAACAAGGCCCGTTCGGTTTTTTAAGACTTTGACTTGACCAATCTGTTGGAGAATATTTTCTGCCAAGAGTTTTAATGAAGCATCTTCAGACCTCGCTAAGATGGCTAACCCTTCAGCATGAGAAATGTTGCTGAACCCAGGGTGTGGCCCGTGCTTATTATTCATTTGGCCCTCAACAGTCTTGGCTGTAACGGATTATCAGGGACAAACCTAAGCGAACCATATTCTTCGATCAGCTTACTGATATCAAAAGTGTCCAGACCGTCATTCCTCACATGCCATTCTAGCGTTTCGTCACCGATAACAATTTGCACCCACCCAACGGATTGATGCAGCGAAGTACTTTGCTTTTTTGTGATTCCACCGAACTCATATGCCTGACAGGCGCTGGGAGCCCAAACCATACTAAAATCGGGTCCCATGATCGAATTGGGCGTGTGCAGATGACCAGAAAAAACCGCTTTAACGTTCCGACCCTTAAATACTTTCAACAGCAATTCTCGCCCGCGCTGATTAAGCGTTGTTTGATCTACAGCACTTTCAGAAAATGAATCGAGAATAAGTGGCTTGTGAAGAAACACGAGCGTTGGGGTAACGGGGTCATTTTCAAACAGTTCCTTTAACCACGTTACTTGACCTTGCTCAGATGCCAGCCCACTCCCAAGTGTTATTGCATTTAAGCCGATGCATCGCCAAGGCCCGACTTGCTCAGCCCAATAGTCTTTTCCGAAGGCGGAAATATATTTCTTAAGTCTTTTTTCAGTGACCACCTGATCGAGATATGCCCGAGGCGGGCTATCGCCAATATCATGGTTGCCCGGCACAGCCCTCCATGGGCGAGTTATCCGAGAAATTTGCTCTACTGCATATTGTCGATCAATATCGTCATCAGGGTCATCGACGAGAAAATCACCACCCAGAACTACAAAATCTGGTTGCTCTTCCTCAATAATTTTCAGGCAAATTTCCCAATTCTGGGTCGATTTTGGAAATCTCGCACTAAGATGAAGGTCCGAGAAGAAAAAGATTCTTTGATATGTCATTTCTCTCTTTCTGGAGAAAGGGGATTAGCTGCTCTAATCGACAGCTTTATTGTGCTAGCACTATATAAGAGTGTTGAACCTTTGCAAGGAATTTCAACACTCCGTGAACCGTCGAGAAGTGACAGCTCTGACTAAGCGCCTTCCAGTTAGAAAGGCGCCCTCGCATTGCTGATACGAGGGGGCCTTCTCCAATTCCGTTTAGGTACTCTGAGTAAGGGTTGAGGGTTGAATGGCCCCCAACTTACTTAAAAGGTTTGACGTATACGCATGTAAATATTGCGCCCACGTAGGTCAGCGCCAACAAGCGGGTCGTAACCTGGACGATCGATGTCGGTACGTGTTCCAGAAATTACTTCGCCACTGGAGTTTAGTCGGGTGAGTGCTGGTGGATCTTGATCGAAGACATTCTCAACACCAAGCACAAGCCCTGTGCCTTCTGTTCCGAACAACTGCGTAAGGTCGAGGCCGTACTGTAAGTCTACAGTGATATAGCTATCAATCGGCGCATTGTTGGACTGATCATTATCATACCCACCGATGTATCTTACCGTCGCGTTTGCGCTGTGAATATCCTTCAACCAACCGAATGATGTGTTAAACCGCCATTGTGGAATAGGCGCAAAGTTATTGGTGAAGTTTCGATTGCCAGCGCCGTCGAAGCTAACATCACCATCGTTCACGTCAAATTTCCGGACATAGGTGGCGTTTGCCGATGCGACAAAGTCACCCAATGATCCAGCGTTCATTCCATAACTGAAAGCAATATCCAGGCCGTCCGTCTGAACTTCGCCGATGTTTACAAACTCAGTATTGATCTGGAGCAGGTTGCCGCCGCCATCACGAATAACTCTTGGGTCATTAGCAATTCCGTCTCCGGCGCAGTCATTGTTCAGGATAGCCTGCGCACTTTCCGATTGTGCGATTAGGTCTGTATAGTCGTAAGACCAATAGTCCACGCTTAATTGCATGCCATTGGCTGGGGTCACAACAACACCAACATTATAGTTGTCGGAAGATTGTGGCTTTAGATCATCCGATCCCTGCACACTGACAATTGCACCACCATTGCGTCCAACCGCATCACAAACTGCGCCTGTTGCGCCGGAAATTGTTGGATCGTCAAAAAACGAGGTGGACCGTGAGGATGAAGTCTGGCGAAGGGAGGGCGCCTGAAAAGCTGTCCCGTAAGATCCTCGAAGACTGAGCCAATCCGTCGGTGATATACGAGCGGTGACTTTCGGGTCGGTGGTTGACCCTATACCGTCACCATAGTCTTCATATCTGAGCGCAACTTGAAGTTCTGCAAGGTCGTTAAATGGAATAACAGCTTCGCCAAACAGCGCATAGACGTCCTGCTCACCTTGTTGAGCAAACTCTAAACCCGATACGCGGCCTTCACCGGCGGATTCCAACGGGTCTGGAACGGTTCGTAGCTCATTTTTTCTATACTGTGCGCCAAGTGCGGTCGAGACAAGTCCGGTCCCAAAGTCAAACAAGTCTCCGCTCACAATAAAGTCGGCCACATTTTGAGTGGTTTCGGATGAGGTCAAAAACGTGCCATTAAACTGGTCTATCACCTGCGTTTCATTGACGGATGTGCTGACGCCGTCCTTGGGAGAGACTAGCTCGGGATTAGAGATGGCCGTACCAAACGGATTGAACTCGCCATCGATAATCAACTGGTTAAAAACATCCGAGCGAATATTGAATGGACGTTGAGAGGTGACTTTACCCGTGGCAAATTGATAGGATGCTCTTGCTGTCCAGTCATTCGGCAAGTCAAATTCGAGCCCGTTCACGCTTCTGAAGTAGTTCAGCTCCGTCCGATTCAAATTGTCCGATAATGGATTGTTTCCGTTATAAAGCACGCCAAGCGGACGCATTTGAGCAGCGAGATCCACACCTTGGTGAACCGCTGGGTCCCATGCATCAGGCCCGATGTAAATAACGCCTGTTGCGTCGTTAGGATCAGCGATGAAAAAGTTGAATGGGTGGTCACCGGGGATATAAACATTTCCTGCACTGTTTTCTTCAACAAGCCCGCCAGCAAATGCGGAAGGCCCGAACTGCGCTCGGATCTTATTTCTTGAGGCATTCGATTCATTAAAGAAGCGGATTCCATCAGCAAGCTCATAAGTGAACTCGACATACCCTTGAAGACGATCTTCCTCTGGGATGACGGCAAGTTGTTCCGCAAACGAGTGTCGGCAGAGACTATTATTAGTTGAACCATCGTCATTTGTGATGAAAAAGCCTCCGGCAGCCAAACAGTCTGGGTCCGCTACGCGCGTAGAACCCGGTACGCCAATGAACCCGCCATCAGCGCTCGTCGTTGCGCGCCGGTAAGAGCCGGGGTGCCCCGTGGACGACAAGAGCCGTGAACGGCTTTCGTCTCCACCGCCAATGATTCGATCGTTCAGCCAGTCAAAATCAGTTCGTAGATTTCCGGTTTGCCCATAGTAGCCGCCAAAGAAGTTGATATGCCCTTTGTCAAAAGCGGTGCCGAATGCAACTTGAGCGGAGTAAGTCTCATTAGACGAGTTTTCATAATCAGCTTGAAACTCCAAACCTTCAAAACCGCTCCGTGTCACGATATTGGCAACACCCGCTACCGCCTCGGAACCGTAAATCGCTGAAGCACCGTCTTTGAGGACTTCGATCCGATCAATCATGATTGTCGGAAACTGATTGATATCCACAAACTCGTTGCCGGTATTGTCAGACAATGGAGACACGCCAGCGCGCCGGCCATTCACAAGCGTCAGTGTTGAGCCTAGGCCAAGACCGCGCAGATTGAATTGGCCCGTTGCGCCAATAGGATCAACTTCGCTGTTGCCTATTGACCCTGTATTGCTCGGAATGGCGCGCAATAAGTCGGAGGGTTGGTTTACCCCAAAGGAAAGCAGCTCCTCGCGCGAGACGACTTGCAAAGGCAGATTCGCGTCAAAGCCGGACCGAGCGACGTTTGATCCTGTTACAACGACAACGTCTTGGACGGATTGAGCCTCATCATTTTGCTCTGTAATTGTTTCGATCTCTTGTGCGAACGACGTTGCGCCCGTTGAGATCGCCGCAACCACCGATGTCGTCAGCATTAAGTGTTTTAGCGTTTGAGAGTTTTGACCCTCGCGGCGCCCCGCCGATTTACCAAAAAACATATTACCCCGCTCCTTGTCCACGAGTTCAGACGCCCCTCATTGCGAAGGACCACATTGAAACATTGGCTGCTGAAGTCAGCGCCGATCCAAGCCTTCAAGTTTAGGAAGCAGAGAATTTTGCATCTGTAACAAAGATACATTCTGCACCTGTTTGAATCTGCTCAACCTACTCCCTCAACCGACACCTTCACCACACCCTAGTGACAAACCCATACAAAACTTGATTTGTCATCTATGTGTTGTAAAGTGCTAGCACTATATGATTTGTAAATTGGCGAAGCGAGTGAAGTTTTCATGACAGAAGAGAGTGGATATCAGGATGTCGAGGAGCCAGCAGAAACGAAGCGTCTTAGCACAAAGCTGGAGAAAATTGATGAGACAAAGCGCACTAGATACGACACTGAAATCACTTATCAGGTTAGTTACTGTCCAACACCTGCGCTGGCATTAGATGTTGCTAGCAGCTATACGGTTTGTAAGCAGATAAAAAAGAAACTCGAGGCTCCGATTGTTTTGATCGCTTGTTCAGCCTCCCCAACGGGGATGTGCGGGGTCACCTCTAAAGTTGACATTTCCGGATATTTGAGAACACCCATTTCCGCCACAAAAGAATTGACGATCGAGACCCAGCAATATGTCGAAACACTTGGGCATCCGATTGTTGTCCTGCTCCAGGAAACTGGGGCAGCGCTATTTCAACCAGGCAGATCCCCTAAACGTGTTCATCGCACTATAGCGTTCGGGAAGTCCTCATCAACTGCTGCGCCACCACCTATCCATGAACTGCGACGAGCAGTATTATGCTTCGACTCAAAGGAAGTGTCGTTATCAAGCTTAGTGCAGCAAGTAATAAACGAGACTTACAAATGAAGCGGGGCGCCGGGAGGGAAAGAATTTTGTTGAGCGAGGGACCTCGAAACGGCGGGGAAACTCTTAGGATCAAGCGGGTTCGTTCACTAACGCCGTACGACCAGATTCCGGTGTAAGACAAAGGGTATGGGGGGGTGAGCGCAAGAGGGATGAAAAGGTGCTCCGTGGCGGGACGTCTTTGGTGTAAAGCCAAATCAGAACACCGATTGAAGCTATGGCTTGCCATGCGGGTGAATGCACATTTCGTGGAGGATCATCAATGACGAAAAGCCCCCCTGGCTAAAACGCACACCGGGCGGTCCCTCTCGCTGATCTTTCGGCGGCGCTGGCGCGCCTGCAAGATGGGACACCATGGTTTATAGGCATATAATTCATCCCATTCAAATCCAATCAATTATGTACTCTACACAATCCAACTGGTATTCGTTGAATATGCCTCCGCGAGAAACATCGCCTTTTTTAAAAAGATCGCCCATATTCACAAATTGTCCTAAGCGTTAAACGATAGGGTTTGATTGTGGTGCTTACTGGTGGTGCTAAGTCTATCCATCGTATGTCCAGCGATAGTGGGGAGGGGTGGGACCTTTGTTACGTCCGCCTTGCTGCATTTGTTCCCAGGCATGGGATAAGATGCCGACAGATCGAGAAATACAAAATAGTCCGCGGGCGAGCGGTGGTTTAAAACCGAGTTCGGCATAGATCACGGCGGTGGCGCCGTCTATGTTCATGCCTAGCGGTTTCCCGGTCTTGCGAATTAAGACGTCCTGAATTTCCTGGCCGATCACGGCAAACCTTCCGTTCACTACACCTTGTTTCTCCGCGGCTTTGACGAGAGAAAGTAAACGTGGCGCTCGCGGATCATCTGGTTTGTGGTATCGGTGACCAAATCCAGGAATAAATTTTGTCCGCTCATGTTGCCATTTGGCGATCATGTCTTTTGTCGCGTCAGTAAGTGTAGCGCCGTTGCGAATTGTTTCATCGATCCATCCGTACAGTTCTACCGCTTGTTCGCCCGCGCCGCCATGGACGTCGTCAAGCATGTTCACCGCAGAAGCCATTGCTCCATTTAGACCAAGGCCGCATGTGACGGCCATCCGTGCCGCCGCGATGGAGGGCGCTTGAGGCCCATGGTCAACCGCAGCGACGAGTGCTGACTCCAAAAGGCGTGATTGCGCTTCACTTGGCATCTCACCTCTTGTCATCAGCCAGATCATCTGCGGAAATGTTATGTTTCCAATTAGATCTTGTATGTGGTGCCCACGGATCGAAATGCAACCGGGTTCCATGTCGATAATTGAAGTACGCCACCAGTCGGATACATCGCTCATGAGATTCCCCCCTTCTCAGCATATTCTTGCGACAAGGCGCTCTTTGCGACATATGGTAGAATGCCGCCACTCTGTAAATAAGCGAGTTCTTCTTCCGTCTCAATTTGGGCGGTTAAGGTTACAGAATTAAAGTCTTGACCCCTCGTAAATTTTGCTTTGATTTTCGCAAGGGGCCAAAGTTCGCAAAGCGAAGTCTCGACGTTGATACGCGTGGCCGCGTCTACGGATAGACTTTCGATGCTATCGTCATCGGTAAATGTTAGGGGTAGTACGCCCATCCTGACCAGATTAGCCCTGTGAATACGTTCAAAACTCCTAGCGATAACTGCCTTTACGCCCAGCAGGCGGGTCCCTTTAGCAGCCCAATCGCGCGCAGAGCCGGCGCCGTACATTTCACCAGCAAGCACGACGATGTCCTCCGCATTTTTTCGGTAATGTTCAGCAGCCTCAAATACCGATACAGTCGGCCCATCTGGCAAGATTTGTGTCCATCCACCAGTATTAGTGCTGAGAGAATTCTCCAGTCGAAGGTGAGCAAATGTACCGCGCGCCATAATCTCGTGTTCACCGCGGCGGGCCCCATATGCATTAAAGTCAGCGCGGTTAATGCCTTTTGATTTCAGATAGGCCGCAGCAGGACTATCCTCACTAATTCTTGCGACAGGGGAAATATGGTCCGTCGTCACGAAGTCTCCAAGTATGAGTAGTGGTTTCGCATTGTTGAGCAAAGGTGATCTTTGCTCAAAGGCGCAATCAAGTTCAAAGAAAGGCGGTTGTCGCAGGTAAGTGCTCTTTTCTGACCAAGGAAATATTGCTGTGGCTGGGGCTGCTAAAGACGCCCAGCTATCGTCCCCTTTTGTGAAATTAGAGTAGCTCTCACGAAACTGGCCCGGCGACAAAGCAGTACGCATCGCCGCTTCAATTTCATCAATCGTTGGCCAAATTTCAGAAAGCATAACCGGATCGTCAGTAGAGCTAAGCGATATTGGCTCAGACTCGAGATCGATATTCATTGTGCCAGCAAGGGCGTAAGCAATAACGAGCGGAGGGGAAGCAAGAAAATTCGCCTTTACTTGAGGGTGAATACGGCCCTCAAAATTCCTGTTGCCCGAAAGAACTGATGAAACAGTAATGCTTGTCTTTTGCAAAGCTCGGGAAACTTCCGGATTCAGTTCTCCTGAATTTCCAACGCATGTTGTGCAGCCGAAAGCTACTAGGTCAAAGCCAAGTGCAGATAGATCATCTAAAAGGTCTAGGTTTTTCAAGTAGTCAGCGACTACGCGTGATCCTGGCGCCAGTGATGTTTTTATTCGTTGATTAACGGATAGACCAAATTTGCGCGCTTTACGCGCCAGAAGACCAGCAGCAATCATACCCTCCGGATTCGATGTATTCGTGCAACTGGTTATTGACGCGAGGACAATGTCGCCGGTTTTTAACGGAGCTCCATCTGAAGTAGTTGCTTCATGGCTGTCTTGGTCGGGAAATAATTTTGTAAGTCCCGACAAATTCCGTCGCTCATGTGGCCGCTTGGGACCGGCGACAACGCGCCTGACATCGCTGAGATTGTATTTCAAAGAGGTTTCAGCAACCGGAGAGAAATCTGGATCAAAAAACAAACCATTGGCACGCAGATATGTTTCAACATGAATTACTTTGCGCGGATCGCGGCCTGTGAGGCGAAGATAGTCGAGAGTGCGGTCATCCACAGGAAAGAAAGCCGCCGTAGCTCCAAACTCCGGCGCCATATTCGCTATAGTAAGGCGATCGGCTGCCGAAAGTTCGGTAACACCTGGTCCGCAGAACTCTATGATCTTACCAACAACGCCTATAGCACGAAAAAATTCTGTCATGCTAAGGACAATATCGGTCGCCAAAATTCCAGTGCTCACAGTCCCTAGCAGTTGAACTCCAACGACGGAGGGAGTGGTCATCGATACTGGCTCCCCCAGCATCACCGCTTCCGCTTCAATTCCGCCAACGCCCCAGCCTAGAACGCCAAGGCCGTTGACCATGGTCGTATGACTATCCGTGCCTATAACGGTATCTGGAAAGCTCCACTTTGGGCCATCCATAGGCCGTGTGGCGATCACGTCTGTAAGGTACTCTGTATTCACTTGATGAACGATGCCCTGGCCTGGCGGAACGATACGGAGGTTTTTAAAGGCTTGCTGAGCCCATTTTAAAAATACGTATCGTTCTTCATTAGCTTCAAACTCAATAGCAAGATTGCGTTGGAAAGCGTCTGGTCGCCGCGAAACATGGGCCATCACCGAATGATCGATAACGAGGTCCGCAGGTGTTTTCGGATTAATTAGATTGGGATCAACGCCCATCTCTAAGGCCATGCTCCGGAGCGCCGCTAGATCAATCAGGGCAGGCATGCCTGCATAATCTTGCATCAATACGCGAGCTGGCCGAAATGCGATATCGATATTTTCCCCATCGACGATCGCAGTTATTTTTGCCTCATAGTTTGAAGCAAGATTTTGGTGGCGTACGAGATTTTCGACAAGGATTCTTCGAGAAATTGCTTGCCGTCTAAGGCCAGGGAACGTTTGATACAATGACGCAAAATCCACAGATAACGTATCTGAAGCTTCGTCCGACTTAATATAGTCTGTATTCATACATATACTCGTTATTTTTTTCCGTTGACGATTCCCGTTTTAAAAAGGGTATCGACTTCATTTGGTTGAAAACCTAACATGTTGAGAATAGCGCCCGTATCGGCTCCGGCTGCCGGAGGGTCAGATTTCAATTTGATCTTGCGTCCTCCTAACTCGATTGGAAGTGAGGGTAAGAACGCGTCTGGCCCGCTCGACAGTTGCGTCTTTAACAATCGCTCTCCAGCGCGCAAATGCGGGTCTTCGAACAGTTGCTCTGGACGCGCTACATGTGCGAAGGGGAGTTTTGCTTCCGTCGCTAGCGATGTTATTTGGCTGAGCGTCAAACTATTGACCAATCGAGTAATCTGAGAAATTAATGTGTCCCTGGCTTCAATTCGCTGGTTGTTAGTCCTCAGTGACTCATCAGCGCCAAGCTTCGGTTGATCAAAGACTTGGCAAAACCGCGCCCAATGACGATCAGACGTAATGCCAAGAAAAACTAATTCATCGTCTGCAGTTCGAAACTGATCGTATACGGCCCATGCTGATACGCGCGCTGTCATTGGAGGCACAGGGTCATCGGAAAGGGCGGCGTATGCCAGGTGCTGTCCCATTAAGAACATAGCCGATTCAAACAAAGCGCTTTTGACTTGTTGCCCGCGGCCCGTTTTATCCCGTTCACGTAAAGCAGCGAGAACGCCGATAACTCCGAATACTCCGCCCATAACATCAACAACCGAAGCGCCTGCCCGAAGCGGTTGTCCTGGAGGGCCAGTCATGTAAGCAAGACCGCTCATCATTTGAACGACCTCGTCTAAGGCGACCCGATTCTCGTAAGGCCCCGGAAGGAAACCCTTGAGGGATAGATAAATTAGCTTAGGGAATTCTTTTGTTAGGTCTTGCGCGCCGAGCTTTAGCCTTTCCATTGTTCCCGGCCCAAAATTCTCTATCAGAATATCGGATTGCGCGATCAATTTCCGGCAAATTTCTAGCCCCTCCGTGGTTTTTAAGTCGACGGAAAAGCTTTGTTTGTTGCGATTGTAAAATGGGAAGTATCCCGTGCCAAAACCTTTTAGCTGTCTTGTGGGATCACCTTTTGCCGGTTCTATGCGGATGACCTCTGCGCCTAAATCGGCGAATATAAGGCCTGCGGTCGGACCCATAACTGTGTGACCGAAATCAAGGACGCGCAAATCTTGAAATGGAAGAGGATAGTCTGTCATCGGATGTAACACCTCCCATCCATTAACAAACGTGCGGTCCGGCCAAGTTTCGCTTTCTTTATGGAATAATTATTGCCTTGGCTAATGAGGTGTGTGCCAACCTCTAAAACGCCCCCTGGATGGCCGATCTTGACTTGATAGGGTTCATTCTCAGTGTGCGCCCCGACAAAGGCCTCTTGGGCGATGGTGCCTTTTAAACCGCAGGCGACGGCTGTGCCGGCTGAACCGGAGCCAGGATATGCTTTAGAGAAAGAATACCGGGCCAGAGATCGAGAGGTGATGTTTTGTTCGCTTGCCTGCACCCGCGTATTATTCGTGGCTTGATAATCAATCGGAGAGGTCACAGCATAGATCAGAGGGTTCATGCTGACTTTCAATTCTTCGTCGGCGGTTTCTCCGGTTATGAAATCGAGTTCAGCCGCAACAGCTTTTCGGACGGCTTCTAAACGAGCAACAAGCCGCCTATCCTCCTGCAATTCGAAGATTGTTCGTGTCGGGTCGAGTCCAATATCACTGGCGCGCACAAATATATGAAGATTGGCCATATCGACAATGGAAAGGTCCAAGTCGCCGACACCTGGAACATTAATCCGGTCTGTAGCTTGGCCAGTGGGCAGGATATGACCGCCGAGCGCCGAGCCGGAAAAGTCGAAAAAATCAAGGTCGAGGCGAGCACCGCATCCTGGCACGCCGCCAATTGCAAAATCGCCCTCAACTGCCGGAACGCTATTGTGAAGTGGTACTGAGCATCGTAGGCGGCGCCCTGTGTTTACTTGATGGACAATAATCTCAACATGATTGTCGTGAGCCACACCGTGTCCAAGCAAAGCACCATAAAGTGCTGCGCCAGCGGAGATATTACCGCAATTAGATTTCCAATCGATTCGCGGCAGCTCGATGTTTACTTGACCAAATAGGTAGTCCACGTCGCAATCTGATCGTTCAGACTTCCCCATGACTGCAACTTTGCTCGTTAATTTATCAGCTCCTCCCAGACCATCAATTTGGCGCTGGTCCGGCGAGCCAAAAATTTTCAGTATAACCTCATCGCGTTTGTCCCCCGGCGGAGGCAGGTCCTTTGCATCAAGGTAGATTCCTTTCGAGGAGCCGCCACGAATTATCATTGCATCGATTGAACTCATGTTGAGATCGATCTTAGGCTGTAATTTTGATAGTGGCATGTTTAGTTAAACGCTTTCAATTGCATGTTCGTCTCCAATTATTGTAGAGATTTAAGATTGAATCGGATGATTTGGATAAGGTCTTCGTATTGTTGAGCGGACGCAGCGGCATCAGAGTAAATGACCTCTTCCCCCAGGCTCTCAATTCGATGGACAATTTCTGGTTGTTGCAGTATTTTTGCGAGGCCTTTGTCTAGACGCTCCACAACGGCATCCGGCGTGTCCGGATGAACTCCTATCCATCGCGGTTGCGACACGCCATTCAGTCCCAAATTTTCCACCCAGGGAACGTTGCCAATGTGAGAGGTAAGGTGCTCTCCATTCGGATAAATACCAATATTCAGAACGGGGCTAGCTTTACCAAGAAGCGAAAGGACTACTGCTGGTGTCGCAACAGCAATATCTATATGACCGCCCAACATGTCCGTTATAGCTGCGGCAGTTCCTGGATATGGAATGATATTCGCTTTAATCCCAGCTTGTTCAAACACAGCAGCGGCGGCAAGGGTTTGTGATAGCGTGCCGCCAATAGTTAAATGTCCAGGGTTGGCAAGTGCATACTCCTTGACGGTATCCCAATCTTTGAATGGGCCTTGATCTCTAGTGACAAGGTGAGAATTAAAGTCAGAGACGATACTAACAAGGCGAACATCGTCAATTTTTACTGGAGCAAGTTCTTCACCGATTACGGCAATCATAGGCGATAATGATCCGATCATTATCGTATGGCCGTCGGGTGGTTTTCTAAGCATATGTCGCCAGCCTAAGGTGCCAGCTGCACCGGCTCGAATTTCTATATTCATCTGGCGCCCAAATTCTCTTTCGGCGCCCAATGCGATCGAACGTGCAAGGCTGTCTTGTCCGCCGCCAGCATTATAAGGAACGATGAAAGTGATATCTTTGTGGGGGAAAGGTTTTGGTTCAGATGACTCTTGGGTGCATGACCCAAGCATCACTATAATCTTCAGCCCAATTAACGGCAGCCATAATCTAAGGTTTCTCATTGGCCGCCCTTAATGGTGTTAGAATTGGCGGCGTTATCGCCCGCTAATTGTTCAGTAGTCGGTACCGATTTTTGAAACTTTCGCCCAGGGCGCGCCCAAGCGAGCGCGACCGTTAAGATAAGCCCGACAGTGGCGATCCCAACTGCAATTGGGCTTCCAAAAACAGCTTCCATCCAATCGCCTCGATTGATTAAAAGCGTGCGCCTTAAGCTTTCCTCAGCGAGCGGGGCCAGGATGAACGTAACGATCAATGGTGCGGGCGGGATTGAAAACGCTCTCAAGAATACGCCCGCGCCGCCGAATAGAAGCGCTAACCAAACGTCATAAGGGTTGTTTTTATAAGCATAAGCTCCGGCCATCGCCATGATGAGAATGGTAGGAATCAAAATAGCTTCAGGTAAGGTGCCTAATCTGGCATAAAACCCTGTGAATATTCTACCAACAAATAGGTTAAATATATTGGCGACAAGAAGAATAATAAATAAGGCGTATACGGCAACGGGTGCGATTTCGAACATCCGTGGTCCAACTTGCACGCCTTGAATTGCCAGTGCACCGCCAATCATTGCCGCGATTGCGCTACCGGGAATGCCAAATGCAAGAAGGGGTACAAGAGTTGGGCCCGCTGTCGCGTTGTTCCCCGACTCTGCTGCCGCTATGCCCTCAAGGCGACCTGACCCGATGTTTTTGCTGGGCGATGCTTTTTTTGCGATACCATAAGAAAGAAACGCTGCAACAGTGGAACCCAAACCTGGCAGTATGCCGACAAAAGTGCCCACTGTTGTCCCAATTGTCATTTCTTTGAAGCACTTGCGGTATTCACTGAAAGTAAGGTTGCCGGCATCTTCAGCTCGCGCGCCTTCTACGCGTTCGGCCGTTTGCTTCGCTTTTTGAAATAGGAGCATACCCGCGCGCTCAAGCATTACGGCAATCGCAAAAACGCCAATAATAAGGGGAATAAGTTTTATACCGTCCGCTAACCACCATTGCCCAAATGTGTTTCGCGCAACAAGGCTGACCGGGTCAGAGCCGATTGTTGCAATAAAAAGCCCGATCGAGGCTGATAACAGTCCTTTTGCGAAGTGTTCGCCCGATAGCGCCCCCAATAGCGCGATCGCAAGAACCATCAGCCACAAACGTTCGGAAGGTCCAAAGTTCAATGCGATGATGGCAAGGGAAGGCGCCAGCAAAATCGTCGCCAGCGCCGCGAAGAAATCACCAGTTACAGAAGCGTATAACGCCAATTGCAGTGCCTTACGGCCTTTCCCTTGTTGGGTGAGCTTGTAGCCGTCTAGAACAGTTGCGCCAGATTCGGCGGTTCCCGGCGTCGCAAAACTAATGGCGGGAATTGATCCGCCAAATACGCCGCCCTTGTAAACGCCAATCAAAAGGCCTAGCGCTGCCGGCAGGCTTAGGGCGAAAGTTAATGGAAGGAGCAAAGCGATGGCCGGCGCTGGGCTTAGTCCTGGAATAGCGCCAACACCGACGCCTATGGTCACGCCTATAATAGTCCACATTAAAACTTCAATAGTGAATACTAAAGCGCTTGCCTCAAGGATTGATGGAATATCTATCATCGTTACGTTCAGCCTGCCCCAATTAGTAGAGCGATCGGGCCATCTGGAATCGCAACTCCAAGCGCTGCAAGGATAATTCGTATGGTGATTGATGCGCCAACGCCTATTGCGACCGCTTTCCATGCGGGGCGACAGCCCAGAATGAATGATCCTGTAATAATGAATAGCGCGGCGGCCGGAACAAACCCGATAATCCACATCAATGCGAATGTGGCGGCAAGTCCCAACAAGACAGCGCCCATGACAAGAAGCACGCCCCCATGAAGCGCAGCCATTCCCGGTTCAGTTTCGGTTGAGCGATTGTCTATCGCGAGTATAAGAAGAGAAATCGCGATCATGGCGAGCGCAAAAATAGGGAAGCCGCCAAGTAGAAAACCATCCCGCAGTTCGCGATAGGCCCAATCGCTTAGTAAGATCGAAAGAGCGATTGCTCCAAAAGTAAACGCCAACACAATTGAAACGCCGCGATTTGTACGCAGGAATCGCCCGATTTGTTGTCGTCGTGGTTGCCTAGTAATTTTTATGTTTAAGACCATCTAGGTGTTTACTTATTTTGCAAAAACCGCAAAACGCTCTGGAATTCCGTTATCAAATTTTCAGTATGCAAGCGGCTTTTATCGTTTAGTAATTATTATTGTTGCTTGCCGATTATGCTTGCGTCAATATAAAAACACGCAAGCTGCTATTGAGAAAAATACAAAACAATGTCCAAATATCTTCCCAGCTTTAAGGCTCTGAGAGCATTTGAGGCGACAGTGAGGTTGGAAAGCCTTTCCGCCGCCGCAGAGGAGTTAAATGTTACTCCAGGGGCAATAAGCCGTCAGATAACATCGTTGGAGGAGTGGGTTGGGCATCCGCTTATGAGGCGCAGTCGTCAGGGGGTTCTTGTGAATGCCCGCGGTAAAGCATTGTCAAAGGAGCTTGGGGAAGGATTTTTGTCGATTCACAAGGCGCTGCGTAAGGCAAGCAACCCAGGCACGCAGCGCCCAATTGTGCTTAGTGTTTACCCAACTTTTGCGATCCAGTGGTTGATGCCGCGACTGGCTGATTTCTATGCGGCCGAGCCGCAATTAGACTTGCGAATACAAACATCTTTGAAGCCTCCAAACTTCGATCGGGATGACATTGACGTGGCTGTCATGATCGCTGAAGCTTCTTCGTCAGGTAATTTTAGTATTCCTTTATTCGATCGCGTTTTTACACCTGTTTGCAGTCCTTCGCTGATAAGCCGCTTTGAAGGCCAGCCGCCAGAAGCGGCGTTGAAGGCTGAGCAATTATTGCTCTCTGATCTTCAAATGGATCATTGGACAAAGTGGCTTGATATGGCTGGCCTTTCGAATGTTTTGCTTGAACGCAGTATTCGTTTTGAAAACTCATCGTTGGCTTGGCAGGCGGCCCGCGAAGGTGTTGGTTTTGCTATGGGGCAAGAAATCTTGCTTAAGCAAGATTTAGATGACGGGCGATTGGTTATGCCGTTTGAGACAAGGTTCAAGGATGCGCGACAGTATAGATTATCCTGCCGGATGCGTGAGGCTGAAGTCCCCGCGATAAATGCGGTTTTTAAATGGTTCGCTTTGGCGGCGGACGCCTAGAATTCAATATTGCTCATCTTGCTTTTCAATGATTGGTTTTAAGATAACGGTTGTGGCTTGATTAGAGTCCTCATTTTTTGCCGCTACAATTTAAGTTGCTTTTTTCTCAAAAGGAGACTGAGGGTTTTTACGTTGACTGCTCTGCTATATCAGACGAACAATCCCGCGTGCATTCGTAAAAACAATTAATTCATAAGGGCTTTTTCCTTGTGAAAAGCATATATCATATACGGGAGGGAAGTTAACATGCCAAAAAATGGCTCAAAAAAATCAACAGTGAAAATAGCTTATGGCGTATCTGCCATGGCCATGATAGCGGTGGGGGTAGGCGCGGCGTCGATGGGTTCTGCTGTCGCGCAAGAGGCTGCAGCTGATGTCATTGTCGTCACAGGGTCGAACGTCCGAAGTAAAAAGGACTTTCAAGCGCCTTCGCCTGTTCAAACGGTCGGCGAAACGGAAATCAAAAACACTGGCGCCGTTCGCTTGCAGGACGTTTTCAAAGGGTTGACCGTCAATTCAGGTTCGCAAACATCGAACCGGCAAAATGCTCTACAAGGCGTGTCCCAATTTTCATTGCGCGGCTTGGGCATCGGCTCGACTTTGACGCTTGTAAACGGACGGCGCGCGGGCTTGTCGCCCATCACCGACGCGTCAGGTCAGCTCTTTACAGATTCGAACCAGTTTCCCGTAAACATGATCGAGCGGATCGAGGTTTTGACGGATGGCGCATCAGCAACTTATGGATCAGAAGCGGTTGCCGGCGTTGTAAACATAATTACACGAAGTAATTTTGAAGGGGTGGAGTTCACTGGAGAGTTCCGAACATCGATGCATGATTCGTATCAACTTGGCGGTGCTTTTGGGCAGGCTTTTGATCGCGGGCATTTTTCACTCTTTGCAAACTACTATAATCAGGGGGGGAATTTTCGCGGCGATTTTGACTTTATTCGCGAGCGAGACGCAGACAATGACGCTGGCATTGGTGAAATATTTAGCTCCAGTACGGGCGGTCCCGGTCGCTATCAAGCGGCGCTTCCAGACGGTTCTGGCGATTTTACGCGCACCGGAAATACAATTTTTGACCCAGACTGTGAAGGGGCAGGCGGATTTGTAAGGGGCGGCAATTGCCGATACCCCTTTATTGATCAGCGCCGTTTGATTGCAGAAGAAGATCGTGTGCAAATATTTTCTGAGTTTAACTACGATCTCACCGACAATTTGAATTTCTTTTCTGAGGTTGGTTTCTCGCGCAACGAGATCCGCGACGGTCTTGGCGGCGCTTTATTTAGGCAAACGAGTTTTGATGGTGGGTATTTAATTCCTGCCGATCATCCATTTAACTTTTATGTTAGCGACGGGGCGGGTGGCATCTCATATGCTGGCCCTGACGCATTTGCAGCAGATTCAACACTTACAGCAGTCGATCTTATCGTCAGGGGGCGTCCACTTGGGCGTGCGTTCGATGGTCCAAATGCTGCCGATATCGAAACGACGTTTACAAACTTTCGATTCTTAGGTGGATTTGACTATGAGATTTCAGACAATTGGTTCTTGAATGTTAACTACACAAATTCTGTAAACGAATATAAGCGCAGTCAACCACGAGATTATGATATCAATTTGTATCAGCAAGCGCTTATCGACGGGGTTTTCAATCCGTTCGGCACGGCGGTCGTCTCTCCGGGCCTCGTATCCCCTAAAGATGGCGTGTCTGTTGCTGGGAATACAGACGCTGATATCGGACTATTTGCTCTGACGATTAACGATACTGGTCAAGTTCGCCAGGAAGTCGCGGAGTTGGTTGTTAGCGGGGATACTGGACTGGAATTACCAGGGGGTACTGTTGCGGTTGCGTTAGGTGGTCAATTCCGTGATTTGTCTTTTGAAAATATTCCAGATAGCCGGCGTCAAAATGGTACAAATGCTCGGGCGGAAGTTGAGTCCATTGTTACGGGCACCCAAGATGTATACGCAATTTATGGTGAAGCTATTGTTCCTCTGCTAACTAATTTGGAGCTTCAATTTGCATTGCGTTTTGAAGATTATGGAGAATTGGAAGGAGGTGACACTCTTGATCCAAAAGTTTCCGCAAAATTTGATGTAAGTGATCAGTTCTTCTTACGCGGTTCTTGGGGGACCTCTTTCCAGGCCCCTTCTATTCGACAAGTGGCAGGATCAGTTGGCAACGCCGCCGTTATTGATCCAGAGAACCCTCTCGATGGGTCGTTCAATTTAACTGTCTTCACGCAAGGGTCTCCTGACCTCCAATCTCAATCTGCAACGAATTATAACCTAGGCGCCGTCTTGCAGTCTGATTTTGGTCTCAATATGTCGGTGGATTTTTGGAGTTATAAATATGAGGACTTAATACTGCCTGGAGGCAGCGCACAATCAATCGTTGACGCTGTCTTTACAGGCGAGCTTCCTGTTGAACGCGTTATTCGAGATGAGACTGGACGGCTTAGCGCAGTCTTTACTGGTTTTTTAAATCGCGGGACAGCGCGCGCGCAAGGGATCGACGTTGCAGCGGTGTTTTCACCAGATGTGTTTGACTGGGGTGATGTTACGTTCGATCTGTCCTCGACGATCATCACCAAGTTTACATCAACAGAGTTCGCTGGCCTGGATGGCGATGGTGATTTAAAAGGAAGCCGAAACTCGAATAATGGTTTCGGTTCAACCCCTGATTTTAAGTTAAATGGCGGCGTTACTGTTAATTCAGGAGCGCACCAAGGCAATATCAGCGTTCGATATATTGGCGAGTATTCTGACGACCAAAGCGGTCTTCCTGTTGAGGCGCAAACGACCGTAGACGCCCGATATTCACTGAACCTTGATAATTTGGTTGGGCAAGGGTCTACGCTGACCATAGGCGCAGTAAACATCTTTGATGAAGACCCACCGCAGCTTGAATCGCGACCTTTGTTCGATACAGAAGTGCATGATCCGCGCGGAAGACAATTCTATGTAAACGTCAGGCAGTCATTCTAACATTGATAAACCCGAATTCTCCCTGAGTTCAAACTAAGGCGTTCTTCGGAACGCCTTTTTCTTTTGACCCGCCCCCGTTGAGCGCAGCCGGTTCGCGGTACTAAAATGGCTCAATCAAAGGAGGATTTGGACGTTTTGACAAACTATTACCTAATATGGCTAACGTTTAACCGCGTTTCACGATTTGAAATGGGCGATGACTTTCATTGGGTGATTTCAAAAGAGCGTCTCCAATGGCGGAAACTTTCGTTTAGGTTCGTGCGATCTGACTGCCAACTAAATCAGAATACGCCCTAGTTAGTGTGTTTTTCCCCCTTATAACTAATCCACGATTTTTGTATTTCTCTACGAAATTGTGCACGACCCGAAGTTTGGACCAGGGCTGAGACGGCCTGGTCAGCACCGGCTTTGAAAGCCGGTTCGCTCAGACCGATGATGGCAAGCAAGGAATTAGAAAGATAAAGAATTCAATAAGCTGATAATATAGTTTTGACGCCGAATGTCGGCAGCAATTGCCGAAGCCGTTCAAGCTGATCGTTTTGTGCAAGGACGTCTTGCGAAAAGACCTCGTGAAGGTGGAGAGCCAAGGGATCGCGGTCACCTAAAAGCTTGCTCTTCATCCGGGGCAAGAAGCGACGAGGCTTTTTGCCTCGCCTGAATAGCGCGCTTCCGGTCTCGTGCAGCGTGACGAGCAATGGGTCTCCGACCGTTTCGATGAAGGTCTGCGCCGACCGTGTGAGTTCAGCTGTGGCGATGGGGGACACGCTAAACGACTCAGCCGCTTCGGCCTTGGTCACGAGCAACACGAAACCGTTAGTCGAGGCGGGGCAAGGCACACGCAAAAAGGCATGGCTCTTAGGATAGATACGCAAGCTGCGGCTGCAGCATTCTCCTTCTTTCGCCATGGTCAAACCTCCATCCGAATTGGCTCTCTCTAGCTGATGTTTTGATCTAAAGATCCTTGAGCGAGAAAAATTTTCCAAGGGATGGCGCAAATTGGAGCAGCGCGACGCAGAAACATAAGATTTTGGACAGGTTGCAAAACAGCCGTTATAGAAGTCGACGCGGCGGCACGGGGCCTATACGGCACGCTTTTTTGAGACCGTCACTAATCAAGGTTTGGAGTCTTTGCGTTGTGCCGAAGCGAAAAAGAACAGGAGACGATAATATACTGCGCCCTTTATTTGGGGAGAGTAAAGACGGCTCCGATGCTGAGGCGAATAGCACCGATTGGCGCGCGCGCTTCACTGAAGATCTTTACCGCCATCATTGGGGCGATCTGTGCCGCATGGTCCGCCGCATGTTCGGCGACGGCCCGCCCGAACCGGAAGACTTGGTTCAGGGCGCATTCCAGAAATGGAGTGAACTGGAAAATGTCGACCATATTGAAAATCCGCGGGCATTCCTTGCCAAAGTCGCGGTGAACAATGGCTTGAAAAACATCGAAAAAGTCCAACGCGCGCGCAAGTATGTGACAGAACAACTTCACAAACCAGGGACCGGGTTGGAAGAAATCGATCCGGAAAGGATCTTTCAAGGGAGACAAACACTTGCAATGCTTGACCAGGCCATGTCTCGTCTCACGACAAAACAGCGTGAGATCGTCGTCCGCAGCAGATTGAGAGGCGAGACCTATGCCCAGATTTCAGCGGCTCGCGGTTGGAGCGAAGCTGATATTTCTCGCCAACTCCATCGTGCCCTTAAGGCGCTTGCAGACGCCCTTGAGAACGAGAAAGGCGCGGGCTGAAGACAACATCATGACCATAGATTCGAAAACTTCTCCATCAGAGTTAAACAGTGACGATGAAGCCCGTCATTGGTATTCACTTATTCATCTCGGCGAAATGAGTAAAACCGACAAACTTGTCTTTGAAGCTTGGCTCAACGCGTCTGAGGGTAATCGTGCGGCGTTCGAACGGGTCGACAAGCTCTGGTCGCTTCTTGGTCATTCGGACCAAATTGAGGCCTGGAACGCAGCAATCGAAGAAAGCGGAGACCTCCATAATCAAATCCAAAGGCCGTATTGGCGTGAAGTTTTCACAACACGGCGCATTGCTATTGGCGGCGCCGTGGCTGCTTCATTGGCTTTGATGGTCTCGATGATAGTCTTTAATCGGATGATTCAGGCGCCTGTCCCTGAAACTTCGCTATATGCATCGACGATCGCCGAAACGAAAACGATACTGCTTGAGGACGGATCCGTCCTGACGCTTTCGGGCGCTAGTGAAGCAATGGTGAACTTCACCGAAAAGGTCCGCTCGGTCGAGCTTGTTCGGGGCAGCGCATATTTCGATGTGGCCAGCAATCCCGATCGGCCAATGTTCGTTGCCGTAGCGGACACGGAAGTCCGTGTTATCGGCACAGCCTTTGGGGTTAGGCTTGGCCCTAAAGATGTCAGAGTAGCCGTTACGGAAGGACAGGTCTTGATTTCTGATGTTTCATCGGCAAACCAAACAGTTACGGCAAGTGCTCTGCTAGCGGGAGAACGCGTCGTCACTGCACTAGACGGCGCCCTCATAGATAGAGGCGCGGCCGATATCGATTCCGAACTGGCTTGGATTAAGGGCAGATTTGTCTTTGACGGCGCACCCCTTGTCGACGTTGTGAATGACATCAACCGTTACCGGGTAAAGCAGGTCGATGTCATCGGCGAGGCTGCCTCCATGGAAATTACGAGTAGCTTTAAGGTCGATCAGATTGATCAGTTTCTTTCCGGGTTACCAGTCGCCTATCGTGTTGAAGTTACAAACCGAATGGACAGAACAATCATCAGTGCACGTTAATAAATGGGGCTTAATGTACACCCTGTGTTTATGAAGTATTTATGAAAACAGTATTCGCGCTGAAAGATCGGCGGAGGGTGAGGATCTTCTAGTTGTCGTCAACTGCAGCGGATATGACGGTCGTCGGGGACGGGGTCAGCGCTGCCAACTAGGAGGGGTTCCAAATGGGGTCTTCAAAACGAATTAGTCCCGCGCTGGCGGGATTTGTATCAGGCGTGGCGCTCATCGCTGCCATGCCTGTGCTAGCGCAGGATACTTTCACAAAGATAAATATTGAGAGCCAACCACTCGGCGCCGCATTGAATGAACTATCGGCGCAAACAGATGTTGTTATCATCGCGCCAACCGAGCTTGTTTCCGGAAAAATCGCTCCAGCCGTGCGTGGCGAAGACGATGTCAGTGACGCTTTGAAGCTCCTTCTCGATGGGTCGGGATTAGAAGTTCGATCGAGCGATGGCGGCACGATCACGCTTGCTCAACTTGAAACCACAACTGCTCCAAGAACTCTGGTTTTGGCTGAGGCGGAAGGTACAGACGCACCCGTGGGCGAGCCAACAGCGTTTGAGGAACCTCTGTTTGCCGATACCATCATCGTCACAGCCGCTAAACGCGAACAAAGTATACTCGAAGTTCCAGTCTCAATTACGACGTTGAGTGGAGAAGCGCTCAGCAGAGCAGGAGCGGTCGGATACGACGACTACCTAGCTCTGGTGCCAGGCGCTGTATTCAATGAAAGTGGTGCAGGAAATAACCTCGTCACCATCCGTGGCGTCCAAACTGCTCAATTCAGTAGTAATCAGCAAGGTACGACCGAAGTATTTTTCGACGATGTCCCTTCTTTGAATCGCTATTACGCGCGTTTTAATACAGACCTTCGACTGGTCGACGTTGAGCGCGTTGAAGTCCTGCGTGGACCGCAAGGTACTCTATACGGCTCTGGCGCGATGGGTGGGGCGATTAAGATCATCAACAACAAGCCCGATCTTTCTGCACCTAGCGGTTCACTGAATGTAGGCACGGCCCTAACTGATGGCGGCGACGAGAGCTATCACTTTGAAGGCGTCGCCAACATACCAGTTGTCGAAGACGTATTAGGTGTTCGCGCGGTTGCCTACTCCATCCGCGACGGGGGGTTTGTCGACAATATTCGTTCCGGTGAGGATAATGTTGACGATGTTGTTTCTATTGGTGGGCGTCTTACAGCAGCCTTTGACCCGGCTGGGCCTTTCTCAGCCCAAGCGATGGTTATCTATCAGGACGACGAGACCGGCGCCGCGCCAATCACGCTTTTAGACGATCCTTCAGGTCGAACCGATATTATAGATTCCGTAGGCCCAGAACGCTCTTTTGACGGAGAAACGACTGTATTTAACTTCGTGGCCGAGTATGATTTCGGCTTTGCTGATTTCCTCAGCTCGACTTCCTATCTCGACCGATCCAGCTTCATTGACCGGGACTGGAACCGCTATTGGCAAGGGCGCCTTGCGTTTGACGGGGCAGTCGAAGATACCGTGACATCGGACACACAGACGTTTTCGCAGGAAGTCCGGCTTGCTTCAAAAGGAGACCAACGCTTCGATTGGTTGATTGGTGCATTCTACCTAGACCAGGATGTAGAAGTCACATTTCTCAGAACTCAAGAAGGATCTACGGATGCGCTTGGCGCACCGAATGACGTGTTGTCGGACCTGTACATTGCCCCAACTACACAAGAATTAGCAGTGTTTGGCGAGGTGAGCTTCGATCTCACCGACGCTTTAACGTTTACCGCAGGCGCCCGTTGGTTTGAAAACAATGCAGACTTTGAGAGTACGCGTGGTGGTCTCCTTTCCGGAAGTCCTACACCGCCGCGGAGCAGTTCTGAAAGCGCGGTAACGCCAAAATTTGCTCTACTGTATCGGCTTACGGATGATGTGAGTTTCTACGCTCAAGCAGCGCAGGGTTATCGGACCGGGCAGAATAACTTTGCTCGGATTGATGACCCAGACAGCGATTTTATCCCGCCGACGTTCTATGAGTCGGACAGTCTTTGGAACTACGAAGCAGGTATTCGTGGATTCTTCTTTGACGGCAAACTACAAGCATCGCTTGCGGGCTTTTACATTGATTGGGAAGATATTCAGCTAACGGTCCGCGGGCCGACCGGTACCTTTACTGACAATGCTGGTGATGCTGTATCTCAGGGTTTTGAGGCGGAGTTTCAAGGCAACCCAACCCCATGGCTGAGTTTCGGCTCAGCAATCGCTTATACAGATGCGGAACTCGAAAGCGTGGATGAAGGCGTCACCGTCCGCACAGGGCGCCTTCCAGGGTCATCTGAATGGGCGACGAGTAGCTTTGTAGAGTTCAGGTCCGACTCTACGCTCCTTGATGCGCCAGGGTACTTCCGCGTGTTCCACCGCTACGTCGGTGAGCAGGAAGCAACGATTGGGCAAGGTGGATTTGACGCCGTTGGGCTTACATCCGACAGCTTCAATGAAATTGATCTGCGTGCGGGCCTGTTGTTCGACAATGTCGAGGTATCAATATTCGCAGACAACATCACCAATGAAGATGCGTCACTAGCGCCTCGCCGTATTCCGGACACGCCAGATGCGACGACACGGCTCCGTCCACGGACTGTTGGTCTGAACGTAAGAGCCAACTTCTAAACTTGGAAACTGGAAGGACCAGCAGCATGGGGCATGCTGCTGGTCCGATCCATCAGTCAACGATAGTCCGCAGGGCTGACTTTATCATATGCGCATGCCCAACTTATGGGTTCGATGGCGCAAACGTCACTCGTTCGGGTGCGGCGACAACGATCTAAGTAGGCGCGCTTTTTAATAAAAGAAATGGGACTGGTTGAATTTATCGAAGGCGCTCTGAATGCGTCATCATTGATGAGGAATAATTTGTACAATGAAAAAATACTACCAATGGGCCGCAATTATCAGTGTATTCGTCTTCTATGGCTGCACGCAAGAAGACACAGATGAAAAGAATACTGCGTCCGCCGCCGAAACAAAAATGGAAGAGACATGGCCTGTTGTCGGAGGCCCTATACCATCGCTGCAAGATGATCTTCGTTTTGCGGTCATAGGCGATCTTACCGGCGGCTACCGAGACGGGGTTTTCGAAACAGCAGTCGACACTATCAACACATTGGATGTTGATTTCGTTATATCCATCGGCGACGTAATAGAAGGTCTGATTTACAGCCGAGAAGCTATTGAAGCGGAATGGGATGAGTTTGAGCTGATGGCAGCAGAACTAAACGCTCCGCTCGTTATTACGCCCGGCAATCATGACATCTTTAGCGGGCTGTCTAAATCCATATGGGAAGAGCGGCTTGGCGACTCTTTCTTTGCGTTTCGGCGTAGTGACTTTCTCTTCATTGTACTAAATACTGAGGATCTATCAGATTCGGACCTTGAGCTTGGATTAGAAGACATGAGGCGTCGGATTGATGTATTAACTGATAATTCAGCCGAAAGTTATCAGAAAGCTCAAAAGTCGAGAAATGACCTAAAACGACGGATACTGTTTGCGGATGAGAATTTCCGGTACTTTGAAGGTCGTGCAGAGGACTTGCTCGAAGAAACCGAACAAGTCTGGAGCGAGGGCGGCATTCCGATGTCACCCAATTCAGAATCCACCGCATTTACAGATGCACAGCTTGAGTTTGTTCAAGATACCCTAGATCAAAATCCTGATGTGAAGTGGACTTTTGTTTTCTTGCACAAACCCGTTTGGATCGGTGCTGGAACGAATGGATTTCATCAGCTCCAAGCCTCTTTGTCTGATAGGCCGTTTACGATGTTTGCCGGACACTTGCATCGATATGCGCACCAGATAATTGACGGGCGCGACTACATCACGATGGGTGTTACCGGCGGGGGCGCAACAAATGATATTGAAGGTGAAATCATCAATGGATCATATGATCACATCACATTGGTTACAACAAATGCAGAGGAACCCAAGATAACGAATTTTCTGCTTGATGGAGTTTATGATGAGACCGGATTGCGGGTCGCCGACAAGCATGATGCAATCGTGCACGGAGCACCCTAGTATAGTAGTCTTGATCAGCCGAATGTAACTGCCAAGCCTTGCGGCGCTAGCGGATCATGAGGGCGAATAAAAGCCACAATGCGGCTATTGAGCGAAGCTTCTCCCGACATGAGCTAGCTGTTGGAATCCGCCTTTGATGGGCTAGAAACCCGATCAGCATGCATTTCGTCGCCTCTCAAATGTTGCGGTGGATTTCTAGCGGCAAGGAGGTCCATGGCTGCTCTCAGCATCGATGGCAGATCGGACGCCGACGTTTCTGTAAATTTCGCAGCTAAGATGACTTCCTCTATAATAGGGTCGGCAGAGCGTTCAGATAGTTCAGCCCATTTCAGTTGCTTTCCAGGAAGAAGCCGCTTGGCGCCACCATCTGGCGTGAACAAAGCGATCCCTTCTTCCTTCAAGAGGACGACTAAAGGCTCGCCCAATTGCGCACAGAGCGCTTTGCTCGACTCAACGAGTTCTCGACTCGTTCTCGCGGATCCATTCAGAAATCGGCATATATCTGTTTTGTGAGCAATCTGGCACGGCCCGAAGCGAGAGGTTTCAAACCGATCCAATTTTGTGGAAGGGCTGCCGTTGATTTGGTTTTGATGCGACATACTGAATTCACCTCACAATATATGGAAAACGGGCTAGAACCGTGTTCGGTCGGACAAAGGCGACGTGAAGTTGCACTAGTCCCAGCGAAGCCTTAAAGGTGCAAGACTTGAATAGACAGAACCCTCATTTTGTGCCGCATTAATAATGAGATAAACTCATTTGCATCGCAAGGCAAGATGTTTTGGCTTGGAAGTTAGGTAAATATTTTATCATGATACGGACATAATATCCGCAAATTCCGTAGCGCTATTTTCTACGAACTTCATTAGATGGTGCAAATTTTTTAAATAACAGAGCCACTTTCGCCGAGGCAAGCGAGCGTTAGGCGCTCTTTACCGCACAGCGATGTGTGGAGTATTTCGCAAAACACGTTATTGAGTGCGGTAAGCTCACTTACTACGAATTGAACTGGAGCCGTGGGGCAATGACGGAAGACGAACTAAGATCAGGCAAACCAACGGGAAATCGGGGCGTTGGCGCAGCCCCCATGGAAGGGCTTCTGACGAAACTCCAAATTAGTCATCAATCGATGCCAAAGACGATGCGCCGGATCGCCGAGTATGTTCTCGCCAACCCGAAAGACGTGGTTGAAAAGTCCATTTCCGAAATCGCAGAAGCTACGGATGCAAGCGAAGGGAGCATCGTTAAGTTCTGTCGGCAACTAGGCCTTGGAGGTTATCAGCATCTAAAGCTCTCCTTGTCTGCAGACGTCGTTCAACCTGTCCAGTTTATCCATGAAGACCTTGAACGTGATGACAATGAAGACGCCGTTGTCCGAAAGATCTTTGCATCCGGCATTCAGACGCTTCGTGACACCCTTAGCGTAGCTGACCCAAAGGCGCTTGCTGAAGCGATCGCGATGATACGTGATGCGAAACGGGTGGAAGTCTTTGGCATAGGCTCTGCGGCGCCGATCGCAGAAGACGCACAATACCGCATGCTACGTATCGGGCTGGACGCACGGGTTTCTGTTGACAGCCATGTGCAGGCGATCAGCGCATCACGAGGCGGCCCAGAGGTTGCTACACTAACAATCTCTCACTCGGGATCTACACACGAGACGGTGACCGCCACGAAGCTTGCAAAGGAAGCTGGCTCAAAAACAATCTGTATAACGAATTTTGGACGCTCGCCGCTTCAAAAGTACGCAGATGTCGTTCTTTATACAATGGCGCGAGAGACGAAGTTTCGAACCGAGGCGATGACGTCGCGCATCGCCCAGCTTTGCGTCGTTGATACATTGATCGCGGGGCTCGCGTTGGCCGACTATGATCGTTCCGTTGATACGCTCCAGTCGACATTCGAAGTTCTATCCTCGAAGCGTTTCTAGAGCAAACTGCCTTAGGTCCGCATCAGCACTTTGCCCTAGAGTCTTTGTTTGGTCGCGTCGCGAAAGGCCAAAACCGATTCTCACTTTTGGCGCGACGCTCTAGCGCGCCGCATGCACGCCGATTGTCGATGGCTCGTTAAGGCGTTCGGCGATTTCATCCAGGGCCAGGCCGCCTTGTCCAACGAGAATACATGGCATACCAAGTTTCTGAGCGCCAAGGCCGTCCGTCTCTGGGTTGTCGCCAATCATCACGCAATCACTGGGCGCCAGCTTCAGCGCCCAAGCAGCCCGTTCAAACAGTAAGGGTTCAGGCTTTCCAATGACTGTGACTTGATCTGAAGACAGTTTTGCGGCTCTCTTCACCGAAGCGAGGAGCGCCCCTGTTTCTGGAATGGGGAGGCCACCTGGGCCAGGGTGAGCATGATCAATGTTCGAAACGATGAGCGAGGCGCCGTGAGATATGGCCGCCGTGATGCTTGCAAGCGTTGAATAGGAAAAGGCCACATCTCTCAGCAGGGCAACGATACTAGGGTTCTCACGCGTGATACGTAAGGCCAGGTCGCTAGCCATTGCATGCATCTCATCCGATGCGACAAGCATGACGTCTTCATCGGCGTGATGCTCTGCAAGAAACTGCAACGTTTCTGCGCCAGCAAGCTTAATCCGGTTTTGTGTAAGCTGCACCCCTGCGCGCACTAGCTTTTTTGTAAACTCGGCAGGCGTCGCGGTTGAATTGTTGGAGAGGATAACAAGGCGATCTGAAACGGTTTCTGCGAATGTAGCGCCAGCATCGGACATCTCATCGCCGAAAGCGAGGCACCCGTCCCAATCAGCGAGAACGCCTCGGGCCCGTCGAAGCAGTAGCATCGCCTCATCAATATTGGTGATGGGTTCGTTCATTTTGTAACTTCCAGCGTCGTGTTTGGTGTGAATGTGTGTGAGAAGCCATGCGCGACTGCGGCGTAGGATGTAAGTCCCAAACCATCGAAGCGATGAACTAGAAACCCAGGTGGTTCTTTTGTGTACAGATTGGCTATTGGCTCGCCGATGCGCAGACTGACCTGATGATAGACAGCAGGTGCACAAATAACAGGAACGCGTCGCCAATTTGAAAAGAGCGGGCGATGGATATGGCCGCAGACAATCGCCATAATGCGCTCGGGAAAACGTTCGACAACCCCGCCAAGGGCGTCGCTCCAGTTAGGGTTTGTAGCATCGACCCAGTCAACGCCGCACGGCGTCGGCGGGTGGTGCATGGCGATCAGAGAGGGCTGAGCGCTCTTCGAAAGCTCAGCCTCAAGCCAAGAAGCGCGAGCATCACAGAATTCCGGCTCGGCCGACCCTTCGCAAACTGAGTCGAGAACAAGAATGCGAAGATCTCCGATGACGGTTTCATATTGAATGAAGCCACCCGCCATCTTCGCCAGGAGACCGTCCGCACCAAAGGTACGGTGAATTCCAGTACGGAGGTCGTGGTTGCCCATCACCGGCAGTATGGGAACCTTGCTCGGCAAGAGGCGCCTTAGCAAATCGTATTGGGCGGGTGAGCCAGTCTCAGCCAAGTCGCCGGTCATGAGTACGGCATCAGGCTTTTCATTAAGGGCGCAAATGCTCTCAACAACTGTCGCCAAGCGCTCCTCTGCATTCTCGCCACCAATGTGGAGATCGGAGATTTGAACTACCTGCATCGCGCAATCCACATTGCTTCCTACCCAATAGGTGATAAGCTGAACTCATTATGGTAGGCCCATTTTGAACAGCATTGATTGATTCATGCGAACTTGAAAGCATATGCAGCAAGCTCAAGGACCGTTCTAAGGTTGAAACTCATTTTATCAATAAATAAAAATGAGTTTAGTTCATAATAGTGTCACAAAGTTTTGGCAACTAGAGATCCGTAGCCGGGTCGGAAGTCGATCTTGGGCGGGGTAACTCTAGGAGGGGTTGGCAGATGTCGAACTTTAGCAGTTTATTGTCGAACAATACGTTCGGCGCCAGGAAACAGAAGCGTCGTTTTTTGACCGCTTCTATAATCGCGCTGGCAGGCGCATTGAGCGTGGCCCCAGCTAGCGCTCAAGACGTTGAGGGCGTCCAAGCAGGCGACGATGCAGCCAGGCTTGATACGATCATTGTTACAGCGAACAAGCGTGAACAGAATTTGCAGGACATCAATGGGTCAGTTTCGGCGGTGACCGGCGAAACGATTGACGCTTTTCGACTAACAGATGGCGGCGAAGTCGCGAACTTTGTTGCTGGCGTTCAGCTGACAAACGCCAACGGCAGCCAGCCCTTGTTCCAGATCCGGGGCATCGGAGCGAGTGATTTCCAGGTAACAACTGCACCTGCAGCCGCAGTTTATTTGGACGGCGTTTTTCTCGGAACAAATGTCCAGGGCGGTCCATTCATGTTCGACCAGGAAAGGGTGGAAATACTCAAGGGTCCTCAAGGTACGCTCTATGGTCGAAACGCTTCGGCTGGCGCACTTAATTTTATCTCCGTACGGCCAACTGACGAATTTGAAGGTTATGTCTCTGCCGGATATGGCAACGCAGACCGTCTTGATTTTGAGGCTGTGTTAAATATCCCAATTAGCGATACTTTGGCGACACGCATCTCTGGTCGTTTCTTTGAACGCGACGCTTTGATTGAAAATGTGCCTAATGACGATCGTTTTGCGCCAGGGCCTGACACAGCTGGCGGCACAAGAGACGAATTTGGTATTCGTTGGCAAGCACTCTGGACGCCAAGCAGCAGCACCAATGTGCTCTTCAACGTGCACTATGCCGAAGACAATGGCGTGAATCCAAACCCTGCTGTTGTCCCTTGGTTTCAGAATCCTGACCCATCCTTCGGTGTCTGCCCTGGCCGGGACGACGGGAGCATCAAAGGCAATTTCAACAATCCAGCTTGTGTAGCAACGGACTTTGAGGGCCAGTTCACGCAACCCTTAGCCGACGAATTTACGATTTCGGTTGGGCCAGACGGAATTTTGCCTTCTGACAATGAGTTTTATGGCGGTTTCATCGAACTTAATCATGACTTCGGTTGGGGTGTGCTGACGTCGCAAACGGCGTATGAAGGCTTCAACCAGTTTTATGGGTTTGATGTAGACGCCACGCTCGATGAAGCGTTGAACCTTGTCTATGACCGTAACCTTGATCAGTATAGCCAGGAATTCCGTCTGGCGGGGTCAAATGAAGGGGCGGACTGGCTCATCGGAGCCTACGGTTCCATTGAGAACCTTGATCAGTTCTATACGCTTCAATGCGGCGTCTTTGATTTCAATACACTCACAGGTTCCTGTAATTCACTTATCGCACAAGCTCTTGCCGTAGGTGCGCCATTCCCGCCGGCAGAATCCGCCAACAATCTTGTCATCTGGGACCGAGAGATCGTTACCTACGCATTTTTCACCAATAATGAGATCCATCTCACGGACCGACTAAGCTTGGAAATCGGCGCACGATACACGTTTCTTGAAGAAACCTATAAGGGCACCGGCGAAGTGGTTTCAAGGGGCGGTGTACGCTTCCTATCGAACGCCGGTGACCTTGGGTCAGCTGAAGGGAAGGGCGTCTTTGAAGACAAACGGATTACAGGCAATATCGGGCTGAGCTACGACGTCACGGATGATGTGCTTGTTTACGGACGATTTGCAGAGAGCTTCAAAGGCGGCGGGTTTGATGGAAACGAAAACCCAAATGTCCTGCCATTCCTCAATCCGTTTGAATCAGAAACCGTTCGTCTGTTCGAGCTAGGCTTCAAAGGAGATTTCACAAACACTTTCCGTCTAAATGGCGCTCTATTCTACCAGGAATACGATAAACCGCAGTCGCGGATCGACCAATCGCTGACACTGCCGGATGGTCGTCAGGTGATTTCAACGGCCCTTGGTAACTTAGAAGAAGCCGACATTTTCGGCGTAGAACTCGAAGCTTTCTGGTCGCCTTTGGATGGGTTGGATTTTGGCGGAACGTTCAGCTACCTCAACACTGAAATCACGCAGTCTACAAACCCAGAAGTGCCAGGGCTTGATATTCGCTATGACGGCAATGAGCTAGCTCAGGCGCCCGGGATCGCAGCATCGGTGTTCGGCAGATATGAAACCCGTATATCTGATATGCTTGGGGCCTCAATCCAAAGCACCATCAGCTATACTGGTGACCATAACCTTCGGGATGAAAACCCCGGTGTGACAGAGATCGAAGCCTACACACTCATTTCTGCGCGTCTCGCCTTGTTTACGCTTGATGACAACAACTGGGAGCTTTCGGTTTGGGGTAACAATTTGCTGGACGAACAGTATTTCAACGCCAGCTATCAGAGTTTTGGAACGGATGCTCTGTTCCATGGCGAGCCTCGCACATATGGAGTCGAGATCACCAAACGCTTCTAAAGTCTGCTATACGATAACTAAATTGGGGAGCCCGCAGCATGGTCGCGGGCTCCTTCGCCTATTCAAATCCAGTATTTATGAATACCGGACATTAAACTGAGACAATACGGGGCTATGGGGCTTTCCATTCATCAGATAACAAAGAGATATGGTGCGACGAATGTGGCCGATGCCGTCTCTATAGACTTTGAGGAAAGCGAGTTCTTCACGCTTCTAGGTCAGAGCGGGTCTGGTAAGTCAACCTTGCTGCGCATCATAGCGGGGCTCGATATTCAGGATTCTGGAGAGGTCCTTCTTGATGGTGGCGATCTAACCGGTGTGCCGCCGTGGAAGCGCCCCGTCGGAATGGTGTTTCAGAGCTACGCCGTTTTTCCGCATATGAGCGTCGCAAAGAATGTGGGCTATGGCCTCACGGTTCGCGGGATAAGGAAGAAGGAGATTGCTAAAACAGTTGATCGGTTTTTGGATCTTGTTGAGCTATCAGGTTACGGGGAACGACGAATAGCGACGCTTTCGGGTGGTGAACAACAACGCGTCGCATTGGCCCGAGCATTGGCTGTTCAACCTCGAATCCTTCTGCTTGATGAGCCCCTCTCCGCACTCGACGAAAAAATACGACGCAGCGCGCAAACGTTTCTTCGGCGCTTGCAAAAAGAATCCGGCGCCACCTTCATCTATGTCACTCATGATCAAGAAGAGGCGCTGAGTTTAAGCGATCGCATCGCGCTTCTAAATGACGGACGCTTAGAGCAAGCTCGCCACCGCTAAGGTCATGTATGAAGAGCCGAAGTCACGTTATGTCGCGTCATTCTTTCGGGGGTGGAGTGTCTTAGATGCATCCGCCGACATTTGCAGGATTGATGGAACCTCATCTGGATCTGTCGGCTGCATGTGCGGTTGGCATAAGGAACGATCGGATAGCCTTGTCTGGTCAATCTGACCGAGCCTCCATTGTCCTTAGAGCCCGTTTCGCCAGCGCCGCCTTCCGAGGTGCATTTTACGAAAACGACTTCGTGCTGCCTGACGGCCAGTCGATCCGAGTAAGAACAGAAGAGTCATTTGATTTCTCTGTTGATGAAAATGTGTCGCTGTACACGGACCCTCGTCAAGTGCGGGTGTTTCATGACTAGGGGCTCGAAGCGTGAGGGAGAATTTGATGTTCGATAGGAGGCGGTTTCTGTTCGGCGCAGCTGCGACGTCTGTCGCGGGGCTTTTAGCAGGGTGTGGTACGGCGGCGCAGAAAACACTGAATCTCGCCGATATTGGCGTTGGAGACCCAGGCGATTGGTCGCGTTTTACCGATGCGTCGGGATGGGGTGTCAATCTTGCCGCAATCGGCAATGCCCCTTCGACGCTTATCAATGCCATGCGGACCGGCGGTGTTCAGTCCTATGATGTTCTGCATGTCATGGGCGGCATTCAGCATCCGTTGGTCGAGTTGGAGACGATACTACCCATCGAAGTGGATCGGATACCGAACTGGTCGCAAAATACTTATATTCAAGACTTCATGGCTGCCGGTCGTCCGGGCTATGATCATATTTCAATGGATGGTCAGGTCTTCGGAGTTCCAACCCTCCTTCAGGGTGAGAGCATCTGCTACCGTCCGGATGCAACCCAAGAAACTATCGAAAGTTTCGGCGCTCTTTTTGATCCGCGCTGGCGGGGCAACGTCGCGCTCGACAGCAATTACTCAGGGTCCTTTCAAAAAACAGCAATCTACTTGAAGCACGCCGGCCTCGCGGAAATAGAAGATGCAGCCGACCCGACGCCCAGCGAAGCCAACACGATTGCAAACTACTTGATTGAGAAGAAGAAGGAAGGTCAATTCCGCGTGCTTTGGTCGAGCTACCAGCAAGCGATCGAACTGATGCTATCGGGCGAAGTGATCATCATGGATGGGTGGGAGCCCATGGTCTACGAAGCGCGTACAAAAGGCGTGAAATGGGCGTATGCTGTTCCGGTCGAAGGCTACATCATGTGGGCGATGGCCGCCTACGTCACCGCAGACGAAACGCGGTCACCGGAGCGAACCGAGGCGGTTTATCAGCTCTTAAATTTCCTGCTTGATCCGTGGTACGGCGCAAAGATTAGCGCGCTTCGTGGATATCTCACAAACTCCTTGGCGCCGTCCTTTGCCGCCCAACATCCAGACCTCTTCAGCGAAGCAGATATTGTAGAGATTGCGTCGGTTCACGACAGAGGTGCTCAAAAGCCGGCCCAGGCGTCCATCTGGTTCAAACGGTGGCCAAGTCATATCGACGCCATTGAATCCGAGTGGGCCCGATTCAAGGCGGCATGATAATGGCGCAAAGACCATCCACTCTGCTGATCTGGCTGCCCCCAGTGTTCATCACGCTGACGGCGATAGTCCCCCTAGTTTTGACAGTGATCGTGAGTTTCTGGCGGAAAGACGGGCTCGAAATAGAGCCAGCGCTAAGCCTAGCGTCGTACCAGGAGTTTCTCGGTGGTGCGCGGCGCGAAGCCCTGCTTCGAACGTTTACAATGGCGATTGTTGTCACAATCGTCGGCAGCCTTATCGCTTATCCCATCGCCTATCAGATCGCACGGCGATCCAAGCCAGCCGTTGCTCAGCTTATCCTGCTGGCGATCACGCTTCCCTTCCTCGTCAACTATCTCATTCGAAGTTTTGCGTGGGCTGAAATTTTGGGTCGCAACGGCGTAGTGAACAAGACGCTCGCCGACATTGGTTTGATCAACGCGCCTGTTGATTGGTTTCTTTATAGTCCGTTTGCCGCGTTTGTTGGGCTGACTACGTCTTTTGTGCCAATCATGATCTTCCCAATTTGGCTGTCCCTATCGTCGATCGATCAAAAGCTCCTCGATGCAAGTAGCCTGCTCGGGGCAGGACCGATGCGCACATTCTGTTCGGTCACTTTTCCTTTGTCGACACCCGGCCTCTCCGCAGCATGCCTATTCTGCTTTGTTGGGGTTTTGGGTGAGAGCGCCGTCCCGATCATTCTTGGGGGAGCGGGGTACCAGCTCATTGGCAACTCTATCGAAAGTGCAATCAGCACTTTGAACTACCCCTTGGCCGCCGCGATGGCGAGCGTTGTCATCGGCATGATGGCCATTCTCATCATTAGCTGGGCGATGAGTGTCGACTTGCGCGCCTTCTTCGGTAAACTCATCCCTGAAAGCCGGTCATGATGGACACCGCAGCCCGCCTAGCTTTGAAACTCATCACCGCGATCACGCTCATCGCGCTTTACGCGCCGCTCTGGCCGACCCTGCGTCGGGCCTTCATTGATCCTTCAGGCGGCGAAGTCAGTTTCGATCGGTTCACGGCGTTATTTTCGAATATGCTCATCGTCGATGCGCTTTGGTTCTCAGGTCTCGCCGCGCTCTTGGCGGCAAGCATTGCGACAGGATTAGCGCTACTTGCGGCCTACAGTGTAAGGCACTCGGGGTTGAGGGCGGTCATTGCGATTATCATGGTGCTCCCGCTGCTGGTCCCGGCAAGTGTGGGCGGCCTTTCCAGCGCAATCGTGTTTGAGCTTGTTGAGATTGGCCCGCCGACAATGCGGATCATCATCGCCCATACGGTGTGGGCGACGCCTTTCGCCTATCTCATTGTGGCGTCCACAATGGCGTCTTTTGACCGTCGATACCTTGACGCTGCTTTTCTTTGTGGGGCCTCCCGTACGCGCGCTTTTTTCGACATTGAGTTGCCGCTCATATGGCCGGGCGTCTTTGGCGGATTTCTGTTCGCGCTCATTGTATCATTCAATGAAACAATTCGAGCGTCATATTTACAAGGGAACACCAATACGGTGCAAACCTATATCTGGTCCTCCTATTTGCAAGTTGGGCTTTCGCCTCAAGTCTACGCCCTCATGGCGCTCATTATTGCAAGCACCGTTGGATTGGTCATATTTGCATTGCTTATTTTGCTTCTCAAACGATCAATGTCTCCAAGGGCGTATGGACATTAAGAATCATGAACCGATATCGCTTCAGCTCACCTTATGCGTCCCTTTCGAGCCGAACACGCTGGCTAAAAGGAAACCACCATGGCCACTCGACTATTTCGGACGGGCTGGACGATCCTTTGGATTTGATTTCGGCATATGAAGCCGCCGGGTATGACTATTTCGCTTTATCAGAGCACGATGTGTTTGTTCCGCCAGGCAAGTACCAACCCAGCACCGGTATGATCATTCTTCCGGCTGTCGAAATGACGTCGATCAATGAGCAAACTCTGATGTATTTGGGGGCGACGGAAGACATTCCGGATGCACGCACGCTTTCCATTTCTGATCTCTTCGCTTTTGCTGAAACGCGCGGCGGCTTGTTTATTGTGGACCATCCAAACTGGCGCCACCGACCTGGAGATATTCACGCTGCGTTCGAAGAGACCTCCTCGCTGACGGGCTTGCGGGGCATCGAAATCTACACGGGAATCATCGAGCGATTCGGCGGCGATCCGTATGCACTAGCCCATTGGGACCAGCTCTTGACGCTCGGGTTTCGCGTCCATGGGCATGCTGTCGACGATCAACATGAAGCTATCGACCGGTTCCTTGGTTGGAACTGTGTTCAAGTTGAAGCAGATGAAACTCCGATAGCAGAGGATATTATTCGAAAGCTGGCCGAGGGGCGCTTCTACGCCTCAACAGGCGTCCGTATTCAGTCGGTAGGCGTTCAAGAAGATGGTCAATCCATCTCGATTGAGTCTGACGCTGAGGAAGTTCGTTGGCATGTCGCTGACGGCATGCTGGCGGCTGTGAGCGCCGGCGGCAATGCAACTATAACGATGAAAGAGCTGCTCAAATCACCAAGACTGAGCGGCCCGTGGCACAGTATTAATGCTCCTTGCGATCTAAAATACGTCAGAGCAGACCTTTACGGGGAAGGAAGCCGACGAGCATGGACGCAACCGTTTTTTGTTGATGAAAGCAGTTGATTTTTGGTGCATCCCGTAATGCCGCCGGAAAATTCGCGTCGTGTTATCGGTCATATGCGAGGGACGATATGGTTTGGGCCGCAAGTTTGTGGCTTCCCGTTGGTTCTCTAGAGAAAGATACATATAGAAACGTAATCGGTTGCGAGCGTATGCGGGGTTCCGAACTATCCCACGAGGTCGTCGTTGCCATAATGCGGCGATGTCAATTTCCGATCAGTGTCTTGAGGAAGCTCTACACAGTTTGGCACGTATCATTGATAGGTACGGTGAGGTTTACTGGCCAATTTTCGAGCGTCTGGAAACAGAATTACAGCTCAGACGTTCACGTTCTGCGAGGATTGCGGCCTGTCTTCGTCGCTCGCCGGATGCTTCTATATCGGATACTACACGACACCTGCGGGAAATGAGTGAACGATCTTCAGAAGCTCGTCGCGGCGGAACGCCATAGACCCGCCATCTCCGTAAGCAGGGCGTTTATTCGTATGCCCCATGAGCGTCATACGCAGATCGTGGTCGATGCCTGCTTCGAGCATACGCTTCTCGAAGGAGTGCCGGAAGGAGTAGATCTTGTGCTTCGGAGAAGGGAAAAGCCGACGCACTTTAAAGGCTTTCATCAGGTTGGCCGATAGGAGGTCCGGTTTGTCTCGATAACGCGGAAAGCTGGCGGGGAATTTTTTCATTGCTTCTAACGAAACCCCAACAAGCGGGTTTTCTCGCATGGAGGCTGCCGTCTTAATTTCCCGCTTCTTCTTGGGCCGGATACGGATGTTAGGCACGTCGTCATTGAGCAAGATGTCTTCTTCCAGGAGATTGGCGATCTCGCTTGGGCGGCAGCCCGTTTCAATGAGCGCGTAGATGATATGCCAAGCTTCATCGTTCACGCCGGCGAAGAGACCAGGAACAAGGATTTTGCTGCGCACCCAATCATCTTCGAACGGCGGCACTCCTCCTTTGACCTTCTTTGTCTTGAAGGAAAGATTGCGGAAGGGGTTGAGACGGTCTTCTTCTCCGATGTGCTTAAAATAGGCCTCGTATAGGATGCGAACGTTACCGATATCTCGGTTGGCCGTATTTGGACTCAAAGGCTTTTCATCGCCCTTGGGTACCAGTCGATCTTTCCACCAATTATAGTAGACGAGCGCATCCTGTCAGGTGATTTCGCGCATGGGTTTATCGCCGACAACAAGATTACCCGCCTCGACGAACTCCTCCCATGGCGTTACGCTGCGCAGGCAGCGTAACCGGGGTCTTTTGGGCTCGGTAGGCCGCGTTCAACGGATGGTTATTATTCTTGGGGTTCGTCGATGTTGAGTGAATTTATCGATCAAAATAAAATTGAACTGACTCTTGCCCTAATTCAAATGATTGGGCTCCCGGTCGCATTGATCGGCCTTCTTATCAACACCAGAAACAGTGCAAGGTCTCGTGACCTACAAGTTATTCTCTCACTTACAGAACAATTCTGGTTAAACTGGTCGGAAAGATGGCGGGCAATAAGCCGAAAGGTAGAAAAATTTGAAGGCGAAGAAGAACTCAATCAAGAAGAAAAAGATGATCTGGTGGATTTGTTAAACTTTCTTGATCATATCGGGCGACTTGCTATGTCTGGGCATATTCGCGATGGGAAAGCGTTGAACGCTGCCATCGCACCCGTTGTTCGCCGTACATTGCTGCTGTCAAGTCCCATAATCGACTCGTATCGTAAAGAAGACGGGCCTGAAGTATTCCGCGGCCTTCTTTTTTTCCAGAAGAAGTTTGTAAGATAACGTTGGGTCGACCCGATGAGTCTGCGTTTGTTATCGGACGCATACGATAAAGGCGCGTTAGAGCTGCTTTTGTCCTTCATGCCCGCTCAATAGTAGTCCAATTTTGTGTAACAAAATGCGTAACGGTTTGTGTAACATTTTGCTTCCCGCAAAACGCTAAACTATTGTTTTTATTGGAATTTTAAAAATAATTGGAGCGGGCGATGCGATTCGAACGCACGACCTAAACCTTGGCAAGGTTTCGCTCTACCCCTGAGCTACGCCCGCGCTCCACTTAGCGGGAAGCCCCGCAGCGAGAAAAAGCTATATGCCTGACGGGCGGGCCGATTGCAAGCATTGATCGCGTTTGGGGCGCAAATTATATCACTTCTTTTGTATCTTGAGTTTTGCGGCGCGAGGGTTTTGGGCTTATTAGCACCAAACAAGTGAAGGTGTTGGCGCTGATTATAAAGGGGTAATTTGTTGATGGGTCGGGCGGAACTAATCTCACGGTTGGAAAAACTTCATATCGATTTTGAAACAGTTGAGCATCCGGCTTTCTTTACGGTCGAAGAAGGGCGCGCTTTTAAAGCTGAAATGCCGGGAGGGCACTCAAAAAACCTTTTTGTTAAAGACAAAAAAGGGGCTTTGCTGCTGGCGGTCGCCCATTGTGATACACAAGTTGATTTGGTTAGCCTTGGTAAATCCATTGCCGCAAAGGGGCGTTTGTCATTTTGTAAGCCAGAGCAGATGATTGAGGTATTAGGCGTTACGCCAGGCTCAGTTACTCCATTCGCCCTTATTAATGAGACTGCGAAAGCCCTTGCGCATGTCGTTGTTGATAAGGTTCTGTTAGAGTGGGAGGCCGCGTGGTTTCATCCATTAGAAAATACAGCCTCCACCCGCATATCGCCGAATGATTTGCTGCGTTTCATCAAAGAATGTGGGCACGAGCCGAAGATACTAGACCTAGCCAACCCGCTTCAAACCAGTGCGGCGCTTAATGCCGCCAAAGACGGCTGATTGGTGTCTATTGCAAAGCTCTAGGTATAATGTCCGTTGCGTTTGAATGATCCCAAATTATCGACAATTATAAAAAGAATGCTCACTTAGGGGTGTTCGATCAAATCCGCGCAATCATGTCGAATCACAATCGATTGTGTGTGCGTTGGGAGACAGGCGCAAAAACCAATAATGGGGGGCGCCCATTTTGATGGGGAATGAGCCGACCCTAGGCTTGCGTTTAGGCGTGGTCGGGCTCATCTATGATGTTAAGGATTTGGAGAATTTAATGATGAACCTTTTTGGGGCAAAGGGCGCAGCTGCGCCGGAAGCGACAACTGGCGCAGCGGGCGACTTGATCAAGGATGCAACGATAGAAAGCTTTGAGGCGGATGTCTTACAAGCCTCGATGAACCTTCCGGTGATCGTAGATTTTTGGGCGACTTGGTGCGGCCCGTGTAAGCAATTAACGCCCCAATTGGAAAAAGCCGTGACCGCCGCCGGCGGAACTGTGCGCCTGGTGAAAGTCGATATCGATAAAAACCAGATGCTTGCGTCACAACTGCGCATTCAGTCGGTTCCGACGGTTTACGCCTTCTTTCAAGGCCGCCCGATTGATGGCTTCCAAGGCGCTATCCCAGATAGTGAAATTAAAGCGTTTATTGAGCGCATTACAACGATGGCTGGCGGCGCTGCACCGCAGGACGGGCCGGATGTCGCTGCTCTTATTGCTGCTGCAAATGACGCGCTAGAAAATGGCGATGCGGGTGGCGCGGCGCAGATCTATGCAGAAGTCGCCCAACTTGCTGAACCTCAATCAGAAGAGGGCGTTGCGGCGCTTGCTGGTCTTGCGCGGTGTCATGTGGCGCTGGGCGATTTTGACAAAGCCAAGCAAGTCTTTGACCTTATTCCAGAAGAAAAACAGGCGGATCCGGTTGTATCCAGCGTAAAGGCTTCGTTGGAACTTGCGGCGGGCGAGGGTGCAGCCAGCGGTGAGCTTGGCGCTTTAAAGGCGGCGGTAGACGCAAGCCCAGAGGACCTAGGGGCCCGGTTTGATCTGGCAAGCGCTTATATCGCCAGCGGCAATATGGAGGCGGCTCTAGATGAGTTGTTAGAGATTACGGCGCGCGATCGCGAGTGGAACGAAGAAGCGGCGCGCAAGAAGATTTTGACGGTCTTTGAAGCGTTAGGGCCTACTCATCCGACAACAGTTCGTGGGCGTCGTAAGCTGTCATCTATTTTATTCTCGTAAAAAGATGTTCAGCCGTAAAGAACAGGGGAGTGATCGTTTACGAAAGGGGCGATATGGAAGGAGTATGATGGCGTGACCAAACCAGAAATGCAGATTAGGCGGCGCGCCCTGCCTGAAAGGCTGCCCTTATTTCCCTTGGCTGGCGCCCTTTTGTTGCCTGGCGGTCAGCTTCCGCTCAATATTTTCGAGCCCCGATATCTTCAAATGGTGGATGACGCCCTTGCCGGTGCGCGGATGATCGGCATGATCCAGCCGCGCGACGGGGAGGATGAAGCGCCCCTATATGCGGTTGGATGCGCAGGACGCATCATCGCGTTTAATGAAACAGAAGATGGCCGCTATTTGGTGACGTTGTCTGGGATACGTCGCTTTCGTTTGCGTGAAGAAGTTGAGGTGACAACGCCTTACCGACAAGCGTCGGTGGATTTTGCAAGCTTTGAAGCGGATGAACATGCGGATCCGTCAGCTGAGATGATCGATCGGGAGCGGCTTGAAGCTTCAATGCAACATTATCTTGATGCAGAAGGATTAAAGACTGATTGGGACGCTGTGCGTGAAGCGCCAACGGAGGCGCTTGTTTCATCTCTCGCTATGGGCTGTCCCTTCGCGCCGAATGAAAAGCAGGCCCTGCTTGAGGCGAAGAACTCATCTGACCGTGCGCGCTGTCTGATCGCGCTCATGGAAATGTCGACCGTTAGTGAAGGCGGCGATGCGCCGCTTCAATAGTGATTGTGAATTGATAACAGAAATTTAGGGACACACTATGTCTGAAGGTAATCAAGATATTGATCCGAAGCTCTTGGAAATTTTAGTCTGCCCCCAGACGAAGGGCCCGCTTGACTATGATCGCGCCGCGGGTGAGCTGATCAGCAAAAAGGCCCGGCTTGCGTACCCGATCCGTGACGGTATTCCCATTATGCTGGTTGATGAGGCGCGGGTTCTTGATGAGAGCTAGCGTCCCTTTAAAATCTTCAGACAATTTTGCGTCTTGTTAAGAATTGGGATTGGGCGAAAAGCAACAGTAATTTTTAGTTTTGCATGTCTGTTGGTGGCCGCCAATTCGTGTTGACTAATGCCGTCAGTGATATTCGCAAATCATAAAGATATTTCGTGAAACGTGTGGAGACGAATATGGGTAAGGTGCTGGTCGTCGGTGCGGGCGGCGTTAGTTCAGTGGCTGTTCACAAAATGGCGATGAACCCAAATATTTTTAGTGAAATCACATTGGCGAGCCGTCGCAAGTTTAAATGCGATAATATTGCCGCTGCTGTAAAAGGCCGGCAAGGCGTCGAAATAAAGACGGCTGAGCTGAATGCGATGGATGTAAGCGCAACGGTGGGGCTAATCAAAGAATCGGGTGCGGAGCTTTTGGTTAATTTGGCTCTGCCTTATCAGGATCTTGTCTTGATGGACGCTTGTCTGGAGGCTGGTATCCACTATATGGACACCGCTAATTATGAGCCTGAAGATGTCGCTAAGTTTGAATATAGTTGGCAGTGGGCCTATCAGGATCGTTTTAAACAAGCGGGGCTAACTGCATTGCTTGGTTCTGGTTTTGATCCGGGCGTTACGTCGATCTATGCGGCATGGCTGAAAAAACATAAGCTCGATACAATCCGCCAAATAGACATACTTGATTGTAATGGCGGCGATAATGGCAAGCCTTTTGCCACCAATTTCAATCCAGAAATTAACATCCGCGAAGTGACGGCGCCTGCGCGACATTGGGAAAATGGGCATTGGGTCGAAACCCCGGCGATGAGTGAAAGGGTCGCTTTTGATTTTCCCGCAGTAGGTGAGAAAAATATGTATCTCATGTATCATGAGGAACTTGAGAGTTTAAAAACCCACTTCCCAGAAATCGAACGCGCCCGGTTTTGGATGACATTTGGGGATGCTTATATCAACCATGTGACGGTCTTACAGAATATCGGTATGACCGCAATTGAGCCTGTGGTCCATAACGGCGTGGAAATTATTCCGTTACAGTTTTTGAAAACCGTTCTGCCTGACCCCTCGGACTTGGGTGAGTTGACCAAGGGTAAAACCTGTATTGGCGATATTGTTACGGGGCTGAAGGATGGCGCCGAGAAGACCTATTACCTTTACAACATTTGTGACCATGAAGTGTGTTATGAAGAGGTCGGCTCGCAAGCTGTCGCCTATACGACCGGCGTTCCAGCGATGATTGGAGCGGCGCAGGTGTTAAAAGGCAATTGGAGAGAGCCAGGCGTGTGGAATACAGAACAACTCGATCCAGATGATTTTATGGATATGCTGAACATTCATGGGTTGCCGTGGGAGCTACATGAGCTGGACGGCCCCGTCAATTTCTGAAATGACGCAAGAGATTAAACACTTCATGCCGCAATCTGGTGAGGCGCGCAATTTCGCCCGTCTTAATCTGGCGCGTCTTCCATCGCCATGTTTTGTTGTTGATGAGTGTGCGGTTGAAGAAAACCTCAAAATTCTTGCTGAAATCAAGGAACGGTCCGGCGCAAAAGTCTTTTTAGCGCTGAAAGCATTTTCGATGTTTTCCCTCGCGCCCTTAATTGCTTCTTATCTAGATGGCGTGTGTGCGAGCGGCCTTCATGAAGCGCGATTGGGGCGGGAAAAGTTTAGCAGCAATAGCGGTGAGGTGGCGACATTTTCGCCCGCCTATAAATCTTCACAGATGGCGGAGATTGTCGCGTTCAGTGATCATGTTATTTTTAATTCGCTTGCGCAGAAAAATAAATACGCCGCCGATGTTAAGGCGGCCACAAAACAAGTGGGCCTTCGCATTAATCCAGAGCATAGTGAGGGGCTGGTTGCGCAGTACGATCCCTGCAGCCCGTGCTCGCGTCTTGGCGTGCCTATCAGTCAGCTTACAGCGGAGCACATGGCGGGTGTGGACGGCGTCCATATGCACACATTATGCGAACAAGGGTTTGAGCCGCTTCAACGCACTTGGGATGCGGTGCTCCCCAAACTGGCCCCGTATCTGAAAGATCTCAAATGGGTAAACCTTGGCGGCGGCCACCATATTACTCGTTCGCACTATGACCGCGATGGACTGATCGATTTTATAGACCGTCTACGCACAGAATTTAGCGTAGACGTTTATCTTGAGCCTGGCGAGGCTGTCGCCCTTGATGCGGGCATTCTTGTGGGTGAGATCCTCGATATTATTCAAAACGATATGCCAATTGTGATTACCGATGTTTCTGCGACATGTCATATGCCCGATGTTCTAGAAGCGCCATATCGACCCGAAATGTTGAATGAGGCGAGCAAGGGCGCTCTTCATCGTTTTGGCGGACCTTCATGTTTGGCTGGCGATGTCATTGGTGATTACAAAGGGGAGTTTTCGCGCGGAGATCGCTTTGTGTTTCTTGATCAGGCCCATTATTCAATGGTGAAAATGAACGCCTTTAACGGCATTCCCTTGCCGGCAATTGCGATCTGGAATTCTGGTAACGACGCGCTGAAAATTATTCGTGAGTTTGGTTATGATGATTTTTTGGGAAGGCTGTCTTGATGACTATTTTTCTTGACTCTGAGCTTTCTAGTGAAGAACGTGATGCGGATACTGCAAAATATGTCATTATTCCAGCGCCGTTAGAGCGGACAGTTTCTTACGGATCGGGGACAAAAGACGGGCCAGCGGCAATCATAAGGGCGAGTAACCAGCTGGAGCGTTATTACAAAGGCGATGAGCCATGTGCGGCCGGCGTCACGACGCAGCCACCGATTGATTGTAAGACGGCAAGCTTGCCAGAAATTATGGAGCGGCTTGCGGCGCGTACCGAGGCGGTCGTTCAGGCGGGGAAAATTCCGGTGACCCTGGGGGGGGAACATTCTCTTACTTACGGTGCTGTTAGGGGTGTGTCACAAGCGCTTGGGGGCAAGAAAATTGGCATTATCCAAATTGATGCGCATGCGGATATGCGTATCGCTTATCAAGGTGAGCCCCATAGTCATGCCTCAGTCATGAACCTTATTACTGGGGAGGGGCATCGGCTCGCCCAATTTGGCATACGCGCCCTCTGCCGTGAAGAGGACGACTTGCGCCGCGCACGAAATGTTTTCTTTTTAGATGCTGAGGAACTGGTTACTCAAAATATCATGACGGTCCCATTGCCGGATGATTTTCCCCCCGATGTTTATGTGACGTTCGATGTGGACGGTCTTGATCCATCAATCATGCCAGCGACCGGCACGCCTGTTCCAGGCGGTCTTGGATATTACCAGTCTCTCTCCCTCATCCAGAGCGCCCTAAAAGGGCGAAAATGCGTCGGCATCGATATTACAGAGCTTGCGCCCATTGATGGCGGTGCAGCCTGGGACTTCACGGCGGCGCAAATTACTTACGCTTTAATGTCGATGGCTTAAGTTGGGGGCACTTGGTTTTCTGCCCCATTTTGTCTTAATGGCGCCGTTTTCGGTCCCTGCTTTCGCCAGGAAGCTTTGTTATCTACCGTTGTTATCGCGTCTGTTGAGTGGTTAAAGCTTGGCTAGACGAACGCACGGTTGAAAGGACCTTCCATGTCGATTGCATTTTTGTCCACGGTGGCTTTGGCCTCGATTGAGATCGCTCTTGCGGCGCCGGTAACGGCGGATAAGGATATGGTTACAGCTGCGCCAACGCCAGTGGCTATAGAACAGGCGGTTGAGGTCTCTGATGGCCCCCAAGCACCCTTGTCAGATCAGGCTGGCGCAGGCGTTCTTCAAAAGCTGACAAATCCCTTCGCCGATAAGACGGATGAAGAAGTCGTCGCCGCTGTTTTTGAGCGTTTGGAGGGGATAAAAGTTTTACGCGCGAATTTCGTGCAAATTCCCCCTAGCGGCGAAGTTTCAGCTGGTAAGCTTTATATTCGCCGTCCTGGTCAATTGCGTCTCGAATATGATCCTGCCACCCGATATGCCGTGGCGACCCAAGGAATGGTTTATTGGCGTAATGACGAGGTCGATCAAACAGACTCTTATCCATTAAAACAGACGCCGCTGCGTTATCTATTAAGTAAGCGGCTCGAGCTTGGGGACGCTGAAGTTGTTTCTGTTGTCCGAGGCGAGGAGGATGTGGCGATCACATTCGCGTCAGACGATGTCGAGACTGAGGGGAGAATGACCCTTATTCTTAATGCATTTGACCTGTCATTGGAGCGTTGGATCGCCCATGACCTTCAGGACCGGGCGACCGTCGTTACCCTTCAAAACGTTGTGGAAGGTGGGAAATTATCAAACCGCTTATTCCGTGTTCCTGATGCTGGCGGTGATTTCCTTAAAAATTGATGAGAATTGAAAAATTCCGCTATGTGTCGTCGCAACAGGCAAGTTTTTTTTGCGATTGCTATTGAAAAGTTCCTCACTGATGCGTTAATATCACAGTGCGCGTCGCCCCTGGTGGACCAGCGTTGCCCCCCCGCTAGCAGGTCCTCGGCGACGTAGCCCGCCGGAATATCCCCTCCCGGCGTAGGCGCATAAGCGCAGCTTGACGCCCGGTCCTTTATGGATCGGGCGTTTCTTTTTATTCTGTCACCGCACGACAAAAGGAGCCCGTTATGGATGATTGGGAATTAGAGGCTTTGGAGCGCGAATTGCCTAGCTTGTCACGCTTGCGGCGCTTTGCTGATTCCTTGGACGGGGTTCCCTGGTTTGCTAATTTGGGCGAGGCGCTGACCCCTGGCGCCCGCGCCATGGCTCGTGACTACACAGACGGCTTGGGTTTTCCAGATGCGGATGTGGCCATTCTAGTCGATTGGGAAGATGCGGCGGATGCTGCGGAAAGTCTCGATTTTCAAAGCCCTGCATGGGAGGCGGAAGAATTACTGCGCGCAGACCTTACCGGCCGCGCGCTTGATGTACTGTCTGAAGAGGCTTTGTCATTGTCTATGACAATGATTGCAGAACGTATTGCTGAACCCGCCCGAGAGGCGATGGAGCAAGCCAGTTATATATGGGATGTGGAGGATGCGGCGGCCCAACAATTAGCCGTCGGAGCGGCCGTGCAGGCGGCGAACCAAGCAGCGCTTGTGCTGCTTGCTGCGGCTGACCCTTCATTTGAGGCCGAAAACCATCCTTTAAGCGCTAAATTTCGTTTGTTTGAATTTGGCCGTTGGCCTGTTGCGGTTATCGGCGCCAGTTTCAATCTATTTTAGCGCAAAGCCCCAATCAAAAGAAGCACGGCAAAAACACTCAGTATTATTTTAAAGCCGCGCTTAAAATGAACCTCGGGCATTTTTAAAAGCAATTTGCCGCCTACATATGATCCCGCAGTGCTGGCTGCGATCATAGCGATTATAAGCCCTGCCCAGTCAACATAGGCGAACCCTAATGCGGCGAATGCAATACACTTAAGCCCGTGTTGGCTGACCATCGCTGCGGCGTGGGTGCCGACAAGTTGCATCCTGTCGAGTGGTGTCTGGGAAAGCATGGTCGCCACAACAGGCCCAGTAGCGCCGAAAAACATTGTTAAAATCGTTCCGACAACGCCTGTCCCCGCAAAGCTGGTGGGGCCGGGGGCGAAACCTTTAATTTTGGGCCCCCAAAGGGTGAACAGAATAAACAGCGCAATCGCAAGGCGCAGACCACGCTCCGGCAGGCTGATGGCGATTTGCCCGCCGATAAGAGCGCCCAAAATGGCGCCGCCGCTGAACCAAGCAATAATCTTCCAATCCACATGGCGGCGCAAAAATACAAATCGGCTGAAGTTTGCGCTCATTTGCCCAGCGCCATGGATTGGGATGACTGCGGGGGCAGGCAAAAGCGCGCTCATCGTTGCAAGGAGGGCGAGCCCGCCGCCAAGACCAAACGCGGCTGTTAAAAGAGCGGTGAAGAAACTTGCGCCTATGATGATGTAGCCAATAATGGGCGCAACATCGTCTGGTGTGAAGGTGCTCAAAAAATCCATATTACGAAAGGGCCTCGCCTTATGCTTTCCTTTGCGATGCAATAGGCATAAATACAAGGGTTTATGTCAGTTGATCGTCGCAAAGAAGCCCCCACTATGATGAAAATTGCTACATGGAATATCAATTCTGTCCGTTTGCGTATCGATTCGGTTGTGCGCTTTTTAGGCGAACAAGCGCCGGATGTATTGTGTTTGCAAGAAACCAAATGCCGTGACGACCAGTTTCCAGCGAAAGCATTCCGTGCAGCCGGTTATGAGCATTTGGCGATTTCAGGTCAGGCCGGATATCACGGCGTGGCAATTGCTTCGCGCCTGCCGTTAAAAAATATAGATGTAAAGCGGTTTTGCGGGAAGGAAGATTGTCGCCATATTCAAGCGACTTTGCCAGGGGGAATTGAGGTCCATAATTTTTATGTGCCCGCAGGCGGGGATGAGCCAGATCCGGCGGTAAATGAAAAGTTTGATCACAAATTAAACTTTTTGGAAGAGATGCGCGAATGGTTCGCCCCCATGAAAGGATCGCGCAAAAAGCGAGTTTTAGTCGGCGATCTAAATGTTGCGCCCCATGAGAATGACGTGTGGTCCCACAAGCAATTATTAAAAGTGGTGTCGCACACGTCGGTTGAAGTTGAGCGGCTAACAGAAATAGTAGATGCGGGCGGCTGGACAGATGTTGCGCGGGCTTTAGCGGCGGATGAAGATAAGCTTTATTCGTGGTGGTCCTATCGGGCGCGCGATTGGCGTGCTTCTAATCGTGGAAGGCGGCTTGATCATATTTGGGTGTCATCTGCTTTAAAAAAAGGCGTGCTTGAGGCTGGGGCAGATAGGTTTATGATTCATGAGGATGTACGTGGCTGGGAAAAACCTTCAGACCACGCGCCTGTTACTTTGGAGTTATTGGTTTAATGCGATGCGTGGCTATTTTGGTATAGGGTCTGAGCATATTTCAAAGGCGATGAACTTTGGCGCTATACTGCGTACGGCTCATGCCTTTGGGGCGACCTTTGCGTTTACTGTTGGTCCGCATAAGCGTCTGCGGGATCTGCGCCGGTCCGATACATCTAAAGCCCTCACTCATGTTCCCTATTATGAATGGCCCAGCGTGGAAGCGCTTCAGCTGCCAGCTGGGTGCATGTTAGTGGGGGTTGAGCTAGAAGAGAACGCTAGGGCGTTGCCCCAATTTCGCCATCCCCAGAATGCGGCCTATCTTTTGGGGCCGGAAAAAGGGTCCCTTTCAAAAGAGGCGTTAGCGCGTTGCGATCATCTTGTAAAAATACCGACGCGTTTTTGCGTGAATTTGTCCGTCGCCGCGGCAATCATCATGTATGACCGCACTCTGTCTCTAGGCGGTTATCCGGTTCGCCCGCTTAGCGCGATGCCAGCCCCGGCGGATAGTGATTGGCGCCCCATATCAGAGAAATAATGGGTCTGCAAAGTGGGCAAACAAAAACGCCGCTGGCAAGCCAGCGGCGTTCTAAATTGGTCAAAGCGTCAAGCGCTTTATTTCTTACGGCTTTTAACGGCCTTTTTCTTAGCAGGCGCTTTTTTCTTAGCAGGCGCCTTTTTCTTAGCAGGTGCTTTTTTCGCAGCGCGCTTAGCAGGCGCTTTTTTCTTAGCAGGCGCTTTTTTGCGAACGACGCGTTTTTTCGGCGCTGCTGCTTCTGCTTCAATTTTGTCTAGAGCCTCAGCATATGCGCCAAGAGCTTTCATGAAAGCAGCTTGCTGTGTCTTAGGAAGAACAGCCAAAGCAGCGTTTTCAGCTTTGTTGACGCTGTTTAATGCGCTTGAAAGCATACGCTTGCCAGCTGCAGTGATAGAAACAGCATTCGCGCGCGCATCTTCTTTTGTGCGTTTGCGAGATAATAGGCCTTTTTTGATCATGCGAGCGATCATGTCTGCGAGCGTAGAGCGGTCGATGCCCGTTGCGCGAACAAGATCTGTCTGGCTTAAGCCTTCGTTTGCGGCGACAGTGTGTAGAACTTCAAACTGACGCGGTGTTGGGCCTGAGGAGCCGACTTCTTTTGCATATAGGTCGTGAGCATATTGTTGAGCCCGACGTAGCAAATGGCCGGGAGATTTTTTAAGGTCGTAGCTTGCCATTGATTATGGTCTCCAATTTAGTTGCCCCCAGGATGACCCCACTCAAGGTTGGACGTTTAAGGGTCAATGGTCCGAAAGCGGTTCACTTGTTCGAGGCGAAGAATATACTAACTGATTCGCACCCGATGCGGATGAATTGCACGAAGTTGGTTAACAAACAATTGCCAATAGTCCGAAGTAGATGAATTTGCAAGTCAAAAAAGAAAAAAAGTGACAAAATCAACCCTAAACAGACAGTCTGCGAGCGTGATAGTTCATTTTTAGCGATTAGAAGGACGCGGAATATGACTGATAAACGACGATTAGATGAGCATTTTGAAGAAAAAATCCCTCTTGGAGAGGATCGTTTACGCTCCGTTTGCGGTCATTGTGGGTTCATCGACTACAAAAACCCGAAAATTGTCGTTGGATCTGTAGCTGTGTGGGAGGAAAAAATCCTTTTATGCAAAAGGGCGATAGAGCCAAGGAAGGGTTATTGGACGATCCCAGCGGGCTATTTAGAGCTTAATGAAACACCCGAAGCTGGCGCCAAGCGCGAAGCTTTGGAGGAAGCATGTGCTCGTATCGACATAGATTGTGTCTTAGCGCTTTATTCTGTTCCACATATATCACAGGTTCAAATTATGTATCGCGCACGCCTTATGGACCCAGATGTCGCCGTTGGGCCGGAAAGCCAAGAGGTTATGCTCACGCATTGGGCGGACATTCCCTGGGCGGATATAGCATTTCCTAGCGCCAAATGGGCGTTGAACCATTGGCGCCAGACAATAAACGCGAAGAATTTCGCCCCCTTCGGCAATCCGCCGGAAAAAAGTGCTCTAGGCGATGTTAAATAGCCTGCTCAAATATAATGGAAGGCGCGTTTGTGCGGCGAGCGTGGCAGGTAAAAATCTAAGCTGCGGCCTTGCAATAATAGCAATTTAACCCTGTCCAGAAGTTTGGGGTATCATGCAAGCGCTGCCAAAAGTTTGGCTATTGCGGTGTTTCTTCCATGTTTTTTGCTAAAAATGGCGCTTGGCAAGCCGCAAAAACCACATTGATCAATGTAAAGCCAAACACTTTAATGTTGACCCAGATCGGTTCTCCGGCGCACGGAAGGTCTTGGGAAAGATCACAATCGCGCATCAACCAACGCCATATAATTTCATGGCTAAAGGCAAGAATTGCAAAGAAAATGGCGTATCGGACTGTAAGCGTGCGCCAGGCCGCTTCGTTTAGATGTAAAGCGCCGTCAAAGGCGGTTTTTAAAAGGTTGCGCCGCGCCCATAATCCCCCGCCAAGAACGCCCGCAAATAACGCATAAACGATCGTCGGCTTCATATAGAAAAAGACTTTGTTATGCAGAATAAGGGTTAAAGAGCCGAGAACGCCGATTACGACGCCGCTTACAAGAAGCATTGGCGCAATACGTTTTTCTTTCCAGACACTATACGCAAATGCAACGGCGAACGCTGGAAGAAATAGTCCGACGGCGAGGTACATTTCTTGCCCTTCAGCGATCGCCCAATTTTGTCCGAATATTTTGCCAAAGGTTGGTGCAAGCTTACGACCTAAGAAATAAGCGCCCATAAAGATGGCAAGCGGACCAAAGTCCACGAGAAACTTGGCGCGGCCCGATAAACGCTGTGGTCCGTTTTGTGATGTTGTCGGACTTTCCTCAAGGGAGGCGCTTTGCATGTTTTGAGAAGCGTCGGATGTTGTATTGGGCGTTTCGGGCGTATCGGTCATATGCGCACCTTATAGGTGATAGAGTTTAAAAATGGTCTTTAAAAGACAGAGTTTCTTGTGTGGGCTTTCCTGATTTCCAGCTTAATTATGCCGCTTCTTCGTCAAGACCGGCGAGCGCGCGTGAGAAACGGTTTGCGTTAAATTCTTGCAAATCGTCTACTCCTTCGCCCACGCCAATAAAATGGATGGGGAGCGAAAACTTATCGCCTAAGGCGACAAGAACGCCGCCGCGGGCAGTGCCATCCAGTTTTGTCATAACAAGGCCTGTAACCCCCGCGATTTCAGAGAATGCTTCCGCCTGGCTGATCGCGTTTTGGCCGACGGTCGCGTCTAAGACAAGTAATGTGTCATGAGGCGCGTCCGGATCGATTTTCTTTAATACGCGCACAATCTTAGCGAGTTCATCCATCAATTCGCGTTTGTTTTGTAAGCGTCCAGCCGTATCAATAAGCAAGACATCAATATTTTCATCTTTAGCCTGTTGCAAAGCATCGAAAGCAAGACCGGCGGCGTCGGCGCCTGTTTCGCGTGCAATTACTTTGGATCCGGTGCGCTCGCCCCAGATGGTCAGTTGTTCAATGGCTGCCGCGCGGAAGGTGTCGCCTGCTGCAAGCATGACGGACTTCCCTTCCGCTTTGAACTTGGATGCGAGCTTGCCAATCGTTGTGGTTTTGCCCGCGCCATTGACGCCTGTCATCAAAATCACATGGGGGCTGGCGCCCCCGCCCAACGAAAGGGATTTTTCTAATGGGGTTAGTGTTTTGGCGACTTCTTCCGCAAGCGCTGTTTTAACCTCAGTATCACTTATTTCTTTGTCGAAACGATCTTCTGCGAGAGATGCCGTTACGCGGGATGCGGCAGCGACGCCAAGGTCAGCGGTAATAAGAAGGTCTTCCAGTTCTTCAAGCGTGTCGTCGTCCAGCTTGCGTTGTGTGAAGATCGAAGAGAGCCCATCCGTAAGGCGGCCTGATGTTTTGGTTAGGCCGTCTTTTAAACGCGCAAAGAAGCTGCGCGCATCTTGGGGCGGCGTTTGTTCAATTATGGGCGCTTCAGGCGTGGGCGCAGGCTCAATGGACGTTGTAAGATCTTCAGATGGCGCAATAACTGGGCCTGGCGCTTCTGCGGAAACTGCGGGTTCGCTGGGCGCAAGGTCAGCATGCCGCGTCTCATCACTTGCTTCTTCTAGTGGTTCTTCGCTCTCCGGTTGAGATACTGGTGTTGGTTCCAGCGCGGGTTCCGGCGAAGCTGCTTCGAACTTTTCTTCAACCTCAATTGGCGCAGGCGCGGGCGCTGGCGGCGCCTCGGCAAAAATCTCTGGTTTAGGGGCGGCTTCGTCCGCGGGGGGCTTGGGCTCCACCCCGAGAGGGAAGTTATCAACGGGCGCTTCTTTTAGCTGATCCGCTTTGAAGGCGGTGGGTTCGTGAATAGGCGCTGATGCTTGGCTTTGATCGGCGATTAGGTCTTCTGGTCGATCTTTAAAAAAACCAGAGAGAAATCGTCTCCAGGCCGATTGCTTGTGTCTATTGGTGGGCGGTGTGGCATTTTTCTGTGTTGACTGACTATGTTGTTTTGACCTGCTGGCATTGCCGCCAAATAGTCTTGAAAAGAAGTTTTGTGTCATGCCTTTAGGTCCATGCGCCTTCGCCAGCGCCCATCTAAGTGAAAGTTGATTGCTCTTTAGGTAAGTGCGCCGATTAAGACTTTGTCTTCTTGTGCGTTGAGGGTGATGGACGCGATGTCCCCCACAGGCGGTGCTTTTTCCGGATTTTCTAGGCGCACTTCTGCAAAATTGCCAAGTCGCGCCCGTCCGCCAGTTTCAATGATAGCTGTTTCACAACGTCCAATAAGTGATTGTAAAAATTGTTTGTGGGCGGCGGCGCCTTTTGCCCTTAATCGTGCAGCGCGTTCTTTAATGATCTCGCCAGAAACTTGCGGCATGTGCGCTGCGGGCGCCCCGTCGCGCGGTGAAAATGGAAAGACATGCAAATATTGAAGACCTGCTTCATCAACCAGTTTTAGAGAGTTTTGAAACATCTCTTCGGTTTCCGTTGGGAAACCCGCGATAAGGTCAGCGCCGAAAGCAATGTCTTTACGTCTTGCCCTTAGCTGCTGGCAAAAGTCGATCGCCTGTTCGCGGGTGTGGCGGCGTTTCATCCTTTTAAGGATCATATTATCGCCAGCCTGAAGCGATAAATGAAGATGGGGGGCGATGCGTTCATCCGATGCGATCCGGTCAAAGAGTGCGTCGTCAATTTCTGCGCCATCAATCGACGAAAGCCGTAAGCGATAAAGATTCGGCGCGCCGTCTAAAATAGCAGCGACAAGCGCGCCTAAATTCGGGCCGCCATCAAGGTCAGCGCCATAAGAGGTGATATCGACACCTGTTAACACAATCTCGCGGTGGCCGTTTTCAACTAGGCGGCGGGCTTGCGCCACAGCAGTTTTGATCGGGGTTGACCGGGACGGCCCGCGACCAAAGGGGATGATACAAAACGTACAACGATGATCGCAGCCATTTTGGACTTGCATAAAAGCGCGGGCGCGATCCCCATAGCCATCAATTAAATGTCCTGCTGTTTCCCGTGCTGACATTATATCGTTGACCGGCGGCATTGGCGCGCTTTGGCTTAGGGCGCGCCAGGTCTCAGCCTTTAACTTATCGTCATTACCGATAACCGCATCCACTTCTTCCATTTCACTGAAGGCGGCGGGGTCAATCTGTGCGGCGCAACCTGTAACGACGACAGTTGCATCCGGCCTGTCGCGTCGGGCGCGCCTTATCCTTTGCCTGGTTTGGCGCACAGCCTCATTGGTGACGGCGCAGCTGTTAATAATAATGGCGTCTTCTACGCCGGCTTCCTGGCTTAGGCGCTCCATAGCCGCGCTTTCATACCCATTCAGCCGACAGCCAAGCGTAATCGTTTCAATTGTTGCAACACTGGACGCATCCTTAGTGTTCGAAGCTTTCGCATCATCCTCAAGGATCGTGTCTTGGGCGTTCGGCCCGTCCGATATGGTGTTGTAACTTTCCATTGGCGGATATTTAGGGGGTTAATGCCCATTTGTCGAAGGGCTTTATGCGCACGCCCTCAAGGGTTGTCGGCAAATGGCGTTTTCGATGCGTGCGAAGTATAGGATGTCCCTCGTTTTCCTGGCTAATTTTCCATCGCTAAGATGATCGCAAAACCAACCACCATAAACAGGGCGAAAGGAAAAAAGGCGCCCAGCATGGCGGGCATGACCCCTAATTTGCCAAGGGCTAGGAGCATATTTTCAAAAACGAAATAGCCAAAGCCAAGGGCTGCGCCCACAACGGCTCTCGCCAATTGATTGCCTTGTCGGTGTACGCCAAACCCTGCAAGTGCGCCAAGCAGCGGCATAACCAAAGTCGACAGCGGTTTTGAAAAGCGTGCTAAAAACGAGGTCGTGGCCGCCCGAGTGTCTGCGCCCTCCGCTTTTAGCCGGTTTATTTGCGCGGCTAGCGCCGGAAGGCTGGTGCGGTCGGGGTTTAGGGATAATGCGAAAACGAGGCCGGGCTGTAGTTGCGTCGCCCACGGGAGGGCCGCGGCGGTAACAGTTGCAAGTGTTTCAGCGTTATGATCCGAAACATCAAACAGACGCCATCCGCCATTTTGATAAAGGGCGCTTCGCGCTTCAATTACGCGCGTGACAAGTCCGTCTTGATCTAATTTGTTGATCGTCACGCTATTTAAACGCACTGTTTCGCCAATGCGCGCAGCGCTGCCCGCTCTTATAAACTCCCTGTCAAAGCTAATGTGCACATCCGTTCTGGTCCCATCATCTGGTGGTAAGTCGACGGCGTATTCATTCGCCTCCCAGTAAACGAATTTTTGCGTTGCTTTTACAACGACGGTTTCGTGGAAGATAAAATGGACGGATGCGACCATGAAGCATACAACGCCAATCGGGAATAAAACGCGATTTACTGACATGCCAGCGGCGCGCATAATTGTAATCTGGCTGGTATGATTAAGGACTGTCAATGTAATGACGATGGCCAGTAACGCGGCGAATGGCGCAAATTGGCTGGCAAGTTGCGGCGCTCTTAGCGATATATATTTCACAATCGACTGCCACCCGGCGCCTTCAGCGGCGAGAATCTCTGTTGAGCTGTTCAGTAGGTCAAGCATCTGCAAAAGGATGACAAACACTAATAGCAAGGCAAAAAAGCGGATGAAAAATTGCCGCCCGACATACCGTAGGAAAATATTGTTCAACAAATTCATTACTGGGCGGCGCCTTGCAGCGTAGCGCCGCTTTTTTTGTCATTTGAAGTGGGGGCAGGATCGTCGCTCTGTGCTTGATTACCTGCATGTGCATTTGGGGTTGCGCCAAGAATACGGATTGGCGGTTGCTCCGTGCGGGAGACAAGGCGTGCGGCGCCCGCCACATCAATAGAGCGGCGATATAGGTACACGCTGAGGCCTAAGAAGGCTGCGAAAATCAACCACATGGAAATATAAGGTGAAAGGATGCCCTCGCTAGCAACAACTTGGCCCCATTCTTCTAACAGTTCGTGATAGGTAACCAAGATCGCCATGCCAACAATCGGTTTTAGGTTTGAGGCGCGGCGGCGTCCTGTGACGCCCATTGCGACAGCAAGAATGGGCATTACTAAAAATGTCAGAGGGTGTATCAACCGCCAGTGGAAACCGGCGCGATAGTCATACCAAAGGCGCGAACTCAACGGATCCTCATTGCGCACAACAGTCAAGAGCTCATTGAATGTCGCCTCACGACGATCACTTCCGCGGTCTCTAAAGACGTTGATGGCAGGTAGGTCAATTTCAAGGTCGAAATTTTGGAAGTTCAGTGTGTTCAGCGATGCGCCATCTGCATTAATAAACAGTCTTCGTCCTTTTTCTAGTTCTAGGCGAAGTTTTGTCACCTCTGGCGATGTGGAAATTGATCCGTGGGTCGCGGATATGATAACCCGTGTGCCATTTTCCCGGCGTTGCTCTAGGAAGATGTCTTCCGCCAATCGTGTGCTCGTATTGACTGAGCCAAGGCGGATGGTGGCGTTGTCCGAAATATTTACAAATTCACCTTGCGGAATTTTAATGCCTAATGCGCCGCTGGTAACGTCAAAGCGGATTTGCTTGTACTGATATTGTGCAAAAGGCTGGATGTAAGCGACCAATAAAAAGTCGAAAATCATCAAGGCGAAAACGAGCATATAGACAGGGCGCATTAGCCGTATGAAAGAAGCGCCGCTTGATAACAGCGCATCGAGTTCGCTTGATAAAGACAGATTGCGGAAGGCGAGCATGATGCCCATGAAACAGCCAAGCGGCAAGGCAAGGCCCAGATAATGGGGCGCCAGATTGGCCAGCATGCGCCAAACAACATCCACGGGACCCTGCTCAGCGATCACAAAATCAAATAGCCGCAACATATGCTCCAACAATAGGAGCATCGCCGCGATGCTAAGCGCAATCATCAGCGGCGTCATAACTGTGCGCAGGATATACCGGTCAATCAGTCCCATAGGCTATTAAAACGGCTTTTCGTCTTCGGATGCGCTCACGCGGAAGCGGATTTCCTATGCCCCTGTTTTGCACAGAGCGATGATGTTTGACCATGGCCTTTGGTGGGCCGCGCCGCAAGGAAAATCAAGCCTGTCATTCTTTCTCTCAACATGGGGCTGGCTTTGCCGAACCTTATTCGTAACATTTTCTACTGATTAGATTCTATAGTCATGGTCTTGTCAGTTCAATTTTACCTGCCGCGCCAGATAGCTTGTCGCGAAGAATAAAATCAAATTCGTTACCTGAATGAGGGCGCCTTCCGCAAGTAACATGCCTGCGACAGCCGCATCACTGGCTTTGACGAGCGGCGCAAGAGACAGAGCTGCGCCCAAGAACACGATATCTTGATTAGGAATAAAGGGCGCCCGTGAGATTACCAGATGCAGCGCGATAAACATCAACCACGCGCTAATGGGCGCGGTGGGCAATGCGGCTGCGTACATTGCTGCGTGTAATACGATGATCAAACTAAGCCGCACCCCATGGAGGGTAATTAGCTTTCCAAACACGCCTTGCGGCAAATGTAATATGCGCTTGCGTAAGACAATAACCCCAATGCTGAGCGCAAAGGCGGCAATAAAAGCAATCATAAAAACAACGCCGGCGCCTGGCGGTAACGCTTCAAGCCCCGGCGCTAGCGCGCCTGTTAGCGCGAGAAAAGCAATTAGAATGACCGTCCATGCGTTCGACGTGAAGGCAGATAAGATATTGTTGTCTTTAACCGTCAGCAAGATGGTCTTGCTATCAAGGGGCTGGTTGCGGCGGGCCCAAAGGGTCAAAAAACCCTCGCCTGCATAACTTAATACGCCGAAATTATAGACGCGTTTTCGAACAAAAGCTGGAAACGCCTTAAGAAGGGGGCGCCGCCATAACAGCTCATAAACCGCGACCTCAGATATCGGCAGGGTGAAATAACGAAGCAAAAAGAATACATAAAACCAAGGGCTTACAGGAAGGGCCGCAAAAACTTCTGTCCAGCCGAGTTGAGTGAACCGAAAGAGGATATATGCCGCTGCGGCAGCCATAAAGGCGCGTTGCGCAAGCGTGTAACCGCGCTGAAATCTGGGGTTTTCGCGCAGGGCTTTGGCTTTTTCCTTAAAGCCTTCAATGATACTGGCGCGTCTTTGGGCGGTGAACATAACTTGTCGTTTCGTCGAAAGGGCCATCCTTAACGGATGATACTTCGTCTTCCAAATTTAAAAGCCTTCCAGCTGGAAAAACTGAACAGTGTGTTTATACCGCCGCTTTAGCGGGTGGGGATAAGATCTCCGCAGCAAGCGGGCAAACAAAGCGTGTGACTTGCGCGCGGGCTTAGTTTGCGGTCAAAGGGGAGGGTAAAAGGGATTATCAGTGTCATGGGCGGTCCAATAAAGGCAGAAGATAACAAGCCCGCCGCGGCGGGTGCGGATTGGACCGTCGTTATCCCCTTTTATAATGAAGAGGATTTTCTTGAGGCGACGCTCGAAGCTCTGAGCAGTCAGCAGCTGAGCGGCTTTCGCTTAATTCTTGTCGATAACGCTTCTACGGATCGCTCCCCTGAAATCGCTGGGGCTTTTCAAAAGATGCACCCTGAGATGCGCATCGATATTCTTACAGAAGAACAGCCGGGCCAGGCGGCCGCCCTTAAGTGTGGGATCGACGCAACCAATTCGTTTTATGTTGCAATTTGTGATGCTGATACGATCTATCCTCCTCATTATCTAGAAAAGGCGAATGCCTTGCTAGGCGACCAAGCGGCCGAGAAGGTTGTTGCGGCATTAGCCTTTGGCGCGCCGACAAAAAAGGGCCTTTCCCATTGGCGCGCTAGGGTGAAGGGCGCCCTGGTTGCGGGGTTATTAACCCGTCAGTGCCACGCGGGCGGGTACGGGCACGCGTTTAAAACCGCAGCTCTGAAAGAAGCCGGCGGTTATGATCGTGCGCTTTGGCCGTATTGTCTAAAGGACCATGAGTTAATGCACCGTGTCAGTAAACTTGGTCGGTTAAGGTATGATATTGGGTTTTGGTGCCTTGCTTCTGATCGTCGCGATGATCGCAAAAATGTTCGTTGGACGCTCTTTGAGCGGATTATTTATCATATCACGCCCCACCGTTTTAAAGATTGGTTCTTCTATCAATTTTTACGGCCGCGTTTTGAAGCGCGCGGTCTTTCTGAGCTAAAGCTGCGCGATCGCAATTGGGAAGGCGTCGCCGCACAATAAGCCTGCGGGCGATCTAGCCTGTTCTTAAGCTTGATGCTGTGCGTTTGTTTTCGTTTTCGCGATTAAGATCAGTGTACTGAGATAGCAGGCTCTTAAAGTGTTCATCTGGCGTGAAGACCCGGTTCGCGCCTGCCCGTGCGGCGATGGTGACACTCTCGCGGTCACGCGCCACCATGCGCTTCATTGCTTCATAAAACCCGTTTACATTCCCTGGGCGGTAAACCTCAGCATAGGCGGGGTGGGCAAGGTCAGCGGCGCCGCCAATGTCCGGGGTAATGATCGGCAAGCCAGAGCACAGCGCTTCGGCAACAACAAGGCCAAATGTCTCCGCCGCGCCGCCATGAACCATGTAATCAGCACTGGCGAGCGTCTCAGAAAGCTCGCGGCGATCGTCAATATGCCCGGCGACATGAACGCCATTAATGGTCGCTGCTTTATTCTCAACTTTGTCGCGGGTCGGACCATCGCCAATGATAAACAGACCCGCCGGGCGTTCTGAGGCAAATTTGGCGAAGGCGTCCATCATCGTGTCTAAGCGTTTTTCCATATGGTGTCGGCTGACAGCGATGAACAACACAGCATTCGGGTCATCAACCCCGCAATCAGCGAGCATGCGCTTTCGCACTTGTTCAGACCGCATATGGTGGGAAAAAAGGCTCTTATTCACGCCTAGGGGTGAAACGATTGGCCGCTTTACGCCAAAGCTTGCAAGGCGTTGAGAGAACCATTCCCCCGCGACCGCGGTGGCGTCGAACTTTTTCGACAAGCTGCGCAAGTACCACCAGAACCAAAAACACAATTGGTCAACGCGCTGTTCGTGCAGCGGCGGGCTAAAGAGAGAATGAGGGTAAACGGCGACAGGATCTTGGTGGAGAAACAGCGCTTTTGTCGCTTCTCCCTTCCAGTTTGCCGCAATCCAACCGCCGCGCCAAGTCGATGAGCCTTCCAGCACATCTGGATTTATTTCATCAAGCAATTCATGGATCGCTTTAGCTCGATAGAAAATATGATAGCGCGGATCGAGGGGTAATAAGGGAGAGCGCACCCATATAATTTCCCCCCCTAAACGTTTTTCGCGCCGATCAGCCGGGCCTGGCGCGATGATGGTGGTTTGCCACCCTTCTTTCGCGCAAGCTTCCAATTTCTGATGAACATAGGTCCGGACTCCGCCCCCAAAGTCGCTAAAGAACTCACATACGTCTACCAATTTCACCGTGTCGCCCCTCAAGCCTTAGGCATATGCTATATCAGCGCCGCACAAACGCCAATGACAAGCACATGACCGTTCCAATGCCGGCCTTGTTTCCCACTTTGCCCCGCGATTAGCGACCATAGCCCTCGATCGCCTCGTGGTAGTTTGCAATAAGATTGTCGAGAATGCGCGCCCAGTCAAAGTCTAGACTCCGGATTCTTGCTTTTTTTCCCATTTGGCGTCGCAAATTATCATCACGTATAAGTGTGATCAGCTTTTCAGCGTACCCATCCGCACCTTTTTCGCTTGGCGAGAGTAGGCCCGTCACCCCTTCCTCAACCAGAGATAGGCTGCCGGAAGCCTGCGCGGCAAGGCTAGGCAAACCGCTCGCCATTGCTTCAAGGGTGACGTTGCCAAATGTCTCTGTGATGGAGGGGTTGAAGAAGACATCAGCGCTCGCATACGCACGGGCAAGTCCGTCGCCTTGCTGATACCCTGTGAATACATCATCTGGCAGGTTTTTTTCAAAACGGGGGCGTTCCGGGCCTTCGCCGACAATTATTGCTTTAAGGCGCGGCGCCTGTTGACGCGCTTTTGTTATCGCCTCGGCGAAGACATCAATGCCCTTTTCTAGAACGACGCGCCCGACAAAAAGAATTGCGACGTCATCATCTTTGATGCCTTTTTCGCGCCGCCAGGCCAGATCGCGCTTATCGGGATTAAAAAGGTCCGCCTCAACACCGCGGCTCCACAGGCGGATATCATGGCCGATTCCGTCGGCTTTTAATTCATCCGCCATTGACTGAGAGGGCGGGTACACATGCTCACAGCGCTTATAGAAGTAGCGCATATAATTGGTGAGATACTTCTCCAGCCAACGTGCGCCGTAATAACGCGGATAGGTGTCAAAGCGCGTATGGAAGGACGCAACCGCTGGAATTTTATTCTTCAAACCATATTGAAGGGCGGTGTATCCGATATAGTCTGGCGCCGCTAAGTGAATAAGCTCTGGCGCGAATTCATCCAAGGTTTCCTTTACCTTGCCATGCACGCCAAGACCCAGGCGATATTCACTGCGTGATCCTGGGAGAGCTATCGAGGGGACAGAGATAAGTGTCCCACTATGATCAAAAGCTGGGTTTTTGATTGTTGGCGCAAAAACGAGGACCTTATGTCCGCGAGTTTCCAGGTGCGCCACAAGTTTGTTGAGCGCCCGCACCGGCCCGTCCATGACATAATTATAGTTCCCGGAAAAAAGGGCTATTCGCAAAGGGCGACCCCGCGCGTCGCCCTTTGTGGGAGCTTTTGTCGGCGTCTCATTTTTAACTGGCGAGACAGGTGATGAAGGGCGCTCGGACAAGGGCATCAGCGGACGTTAAGCGCTTTTGAAGGCGCGGTGAAAAACTTTCTACCTGTTAGGGGAAAAAGCCGCACAATGCGAGTACGTTCGTTAATGCGCGTTAATCTGTCCGGCGCTGATTTTGCATCTTTGAGGGGAAAACGCCCCCCGTTGTTCCATTTTGAGGACGACAGGGAGCAAAGGCGCAAAGGATGTTGATTATGGGCTCACCTTTATCCGATACCGCTTCCGCTCAGGAAGAGAAGAATACCCGCATAGAAGTAAAGGCGTTGACCGTCGAAACGTTAGATGCGCTTCAATCCCAATGGTGCGCTTTAGCGGGGGAGGCCTCTGAGCCAAACCCATTTTTAGAGCCTTTTATGCTGCGCCCAGCGCTGAAAGCCTTGCCCGAGGGTGCTGATGCGCAGGTATTACTTGTTTGGAGAGATGAAAAGTTGATCGGCGTTCATGCTTGGCGCCGTCAGATGCGCTTTGGTCGTTTCCCGGTTTTGAACATTGAAAGCTTTAGGCATCGCCACGTCTACTTTGGCGCGCCTTTAGTTGCGTCTGGTGATGAAAAAGCGTTTGCGGGTGCTTTTCTTTCTTGGCTTGATGGGCCTTGTCATCTGGCGGCTTTTGCGTCTTTGCCTTTGTTGAAGGCCGATGGACTTGTTGTCGGCGCGTTGATCAAAGTCGCGACAGAGCAAGGGCGCGAATTGCGTGAGGTCGAGTGCCGTGGGCGCGCGAAGATATCCCGGCAGGGAACATATGAAGAGCATCTTCAAAAGAATATGAGTTCTTCTTCGCGCAAAAAAATGCGCGCTAAAACCCGCCGCCTCGCTGCGCTGGGTACTATTGGATACGATATATTTGATCCTTCTAAAGATGATATCGTTGCATGGATGTCCGGCTATTTGCACTTTGAACATAAGGGTTGGAAGGGCGAAGCGGGCACTTCAATCCTTAGTGATCCCAATGACGAAATATTTTGGCGTGAGATGGTTGCAAGCGCTGCCGATCAAGGGCGCTTGAAATTTTCACGGCTGAAAATAGACGATCGCATTATCGCCTATTCTATTGATGTCCTAGCCGGTGATGGCGCGTATGCCTTAAAAATAGCCCATGACCCGGCATATGATTGCTATTCCCCTGGTGTCCTTTTGGAATACGCCAACCTTAAGGCGTTCTTTTCACAGAATAAATATGACTGGGCTGACTCCTGCGCCGCCAGTGACCATTCGGTGTTAAGCCGCCTTTGGGGCGACGAGGTTACGATAACCCACCTTGCGATCGCGCGCCGCGATCCATTAAGCCGTTTGCTGTTGAAGGCTGCAATGTCTGGCGCTTCAATTAAAGCATGGGCGCGCCGCGTCTTGTTTGGTAAGACGGAGCAGCTAGAGCCGCAACAAGCATAGGTGTTGCCTATTCACTGCGCTTCATTGAGGACGACCATTAATCGGGAAGCGCCTGCTTCCTCAATGGGGGGCGAGCGGTGTAGGACGGATGGCTCGTTACAGCCTGGCCATAATTTTCCCTTTAGAAGTATTGGACTTCCCGTGGGAACGTTTTCGATGTGATCAGGCTCATCGTTATTTTCAGCAACGCCAATTTCTGTGCCGATGCCGCTATAGGTGCAAATAAGACGCGCCGTGACCGTATCGCGATGGAATTTCCGGCAAGCGTCCGTACGCACCAATTCCACACGAAGCAGAACGTTGCGAAGCGATAGGATTTGCCCCATGTGATTTGCGAGACTTTCGACATCATGGGCTAACCATTGATGGGCTTCACGCAGAGGCCATGCCCATTTTTCGAAAAGCGCTAAGATGCATGTGCTAACCTCGTTTACTTGGACATGAAACCGGCCATTGTCCACATCGTGTGTTGGCAATGCTTCCAGCACTGACAAAACTGATGAAGGAATTTGCCGGTTCCAGATGACCGCTTCGGCCTCTTTTTCGAAAATATCGCTCAGCCCCTCAAGCTGATTGGTAATCCGTATGGGGCCTATTTTATCAGTTTTATTGAGCGTTTGGGGGTGCATCTATATTGCCCAATTTATTAAAGGGTTGGCAATTACGCTTCAGGCTCAGCCCGGCGCCATTGCGGGAAAGGGTCTGGAAGTTGAGGCGGAGACTCCAAAGAGTAATCTTGCACCACCGGCAGCAAAGCCGCATCAAGGCGCGCCTTAAGGGCCGGCCAATCGATGCCTGCGCCGATAAAGACAATTTCTTGCCGGCGATCACCAAAAGGTTCCTGCCAATGGTCTTTGATATAAGCATCGATCCCTTCTCCGGCGGGCCATCTTTCACGCGGCACGCTCGCCCACCAGGTGCCGAGCGGCGAAACGCTCGATAATGCGCCAGCAAGCGAATATTCAACGACCCATTCTGGCCGCGATGCGATCCAAAAATGCCCTTTAGCGCGGATCACCCCCGGCAGCGAGCCGTTTAGTAATTCATGGATTGCTTCAGGGTGAAATGGACGGCGGGCCCGATAGACATATGAGGTGACGCCATACTCTTCCGTTTCTGGCGTATGGTCGGCATAGCCATAAAGCTCTTTCGCCCACATCGGATGTTCATGCGCTTTTTCAAAATCGAACAGTCCAGTGTCCAAAATTGCGTCGGCGGGAACTTCTGAATAGTTCGTTTCAATGATTTTAACGTCAGCATTTAGGCTGCGGATGATTTTACGCGCGGCGTCCACCTGGTCCGGCGGCGCGTCATCGACCTTGTTGAGAATGACGATATCAGAAAATTCAATTTGGTCTGTGAGGAGATGAACAAGCGTGCGCTCGTCTTCTTCGCCCATGACTTCGCCGCGATCACGAAGGAAATCATGACTAGAATAATCTTTTAACAGGTTAACCGCATCCACAACCGTCACCATGGTGTCGATGCGCGCCACATCCGACAGGCTTTCACCTTCCTCGGTGCGAAAATCGAATGTCGCCGCAACAGGCAGCGGTTCTGATATACCCGTTGATTCAATCAACAGATAGTCAAAGCGCCCTTCAGCGGCGAGGCGCCGAACCTCAGCCAGCAGATCATCGCGCAATGTGCAACAGATGCATCCATTAGACATTTCCACGAGGGTTTCGTCGGTTCGGCTTAGCTCAGACCCTGCACGCACTAAGTCAGCGTCGATATTTACTTCAGACATATCGTTGACAATGACGGCCACGCGCCGACCATCACGATTGTTTAATACACGATTGAGCAATGTTGTTTTTCCAGCGCCAAGAAAACCAGAAAGAACAGTAACCGGAAGGCGATTATCAGACGCCGAGCTTGTCGTGTGCATTGTCATACGTTTTTCCATTTAGGGGGCGTAAGGAGAGGCTTGACCAGGTAAATAGTACTTTGTATCAGTAAATGCAACAATGTATCATTCACCCTTTAGGGCCAGCTATGCCAAGCCCAAATAACCCTAGCGCCGGCATTCCATTTGAAGTGTCTGAGGGACTGAACTCAGCAATCGCTTTTTGTCAGTTGCGGGGCGCGCAAATGACGCCGTTACGCCAGGCTGTGTTAAGGGCGCTCTGGTATGCGGAACGTCCGCTGGGGGCTTATGATCTGCGCGATCTGGTTGAAAAAAGGGTCGATCGCAAGGTCCCAGCGGCGAGTATATATCGCACGCTAGATTTTCTTTGCGACCATGGTGTGGCGGCGCGCATTGAAAGTTGCAATGCCTATGTTGCATGCATTCATCCAGATCGTGATCATGCTTGCTTTTTTCTTGTTTGCGAGACTTGCGGCGACGCGACGGAGATTGAAAATCCAAAGGTTGAGCAATTAATCGGTGAGGATGCAAAGCGACTTGGTTTCGCCGTCAAAAGGCGGGTCGTTGAAATGTCAGGTGTGTGCGGGCCATGCCGAAATTCGCCATCAAGCGACTAACGCCCCCTTAAAAAATGAACCGGCTTGCTCTAGCTTAGCAACAAATCACATGAAACGTTGGAGATTGACTATGTCAGTAATGCAAAAAACGCTTGTCGGCGCTGTGGCGATTACTCTTGCCGCATGCGGCGGTTCGAGTGAACCGACCGATGCGGCCGGACAGGCCGTCAATTCTGAGTTCGCGGATATCGTTGAAACCCGCCAGCAAAAATTGAAAGATCTTGGCGGCGCATTCAAAAGCATTAGTGACCAGTTGCGTTCTGGCGAACCTGATTTTACTGAAATTCAGTCCGCGGCGTCCACCGTGCTGGAAATTTCCAATGAGGATATGGCCCTTTGGTTTCCGGAAGGCTCGGGGCCAGAGTCTGGACTTGATACTGATGCGTTGGCGACTATCTGGTCCGAACGCGCTGATTTCATCGCCGCCCATGAGCGTTTGAAAACCGCCGCGGCTGAGCTCAATGAAGCCGCACAAGGCGGTGATGGTGCGGTTACCCTAGAAAAATTCAAGGCGGCGGGCGGCGCTTGCAAAAACTGTCACGATAAGTTCCGGCTTGATGATGACTAAAGATCCCGCGGCGACGCCTAGTGCTGAGCTAAAAAAAGCAGTTCTTTGGGATATGCCCGTGCGCGTTATCCACTGGGCGTTTGTTGTGTTGGTATTACTCCAATGGTGGACGGCAGAGAACGGGCTCATGGGGCTGCATCGCCAGTTTGGATTGGCTGTTGTTTGGTTGGTGATATTCAGGATCTATTGGGGGGTGGCTGGTACGCCAACGGCGCGTTTTTCTAGCTTTGTCAAAGGGCCAGGCCGCATCGTCGGCTACCTTAAAACATTGCGTCGCCCTTATCGTCCGACATTTGGACACAATCCAGTCGGCGCCGTTAGCGTTTTGGCGATGTTGGCGGCGCTATTGGTTCAGGTCGGAACCGGACTATTCGCCGTCGATGTCGACGGCATTGAGTCTGGGCATTTATCGCACCATGTCAGTTTTGATTTAGGCCGTCAGCTAGCTGATTTTCACGAAATATCGTTCAATGTGCTGGTCGCACTCATATTTTTACACGTGGCGGCGGTTATCTTTTACCTTGTTGTATTGCGCGCAAATTTAGTGTCAGCGATGGTTAATGGCCGACGAGATTTGGGGGATGAAAAAGCGCCAACGCAAGTAAGCGAAGCGCCTTGGTTGCAAATCTTGCTTGGCGTTTTAATCTCAACTGCGGCGGTCTTTTTAATCCAGCAATAGCGGTCGTCTCTTCATGGTTGCTTATTCGCTGTGCGATGTGAGAGGGAGCCTTATTGGTCCGATATTATGGCGCAAAATTAGTATTCATATCTAGTGCGCCTAAAGATTATATAAAAAGTCAGGGTGAGCCGTAGCATCCGATCGAACTGTCTGAGCAATTGTCTTATCTACGACTATTTTACCCAAGGTAATAAATCGGTCTTCCAAGAGGGCGAGTAAGAAATTAGCGTTACGCTCGACGGTGACTTTCGAACCAATCTTGGTGAAGCTGTTGTCGAGACGGTGGCCGCTGGCCGGAAAATTAATCTGGAGCCGGGTTTTACTGTTACCCCCTATCTAGCCTAGGGGCGCTTCGTTACTATCTTAAGCGGTTTCACGCCGCGCAGTTTGACGGATCACGCCGTTTATCTGTCTTCCCGGCTTGTGCCAGTAAAAGCGAGGGTTTTGATAGATCATTTGGTCAAAGCCTTTGGAGCGGAACCCCATTGGGGTAAATCTTAGCCTGTCCAAAAGCAGATCAAACTAGTTAAGGCCGGATTTGTCACCAAAGCCTTCAACGCCAAGCGGACTTAAGTCGGGCGCTAGGTTCTTAACCAGCCCGTTGACCTTCAACCCAATTCCAAAAGAGGGCTGAGATATCGGCGCCGCCAAAATTGCGCACTTCCTGAACCCCGGTGGGGGAGGTGACGTTTATCTCAGTCAACATATCGCCAATCACGTCGATGCCGACAAGGGCTAATCCGCGTTCTGAAAGAATAGGCCCAATCCGGTCACAGATCTCTTGGTCGCGGGCCGTCATTTCAACGGGTTCTGCGCGTCCGCCCACATGCATATTAGAGCGGTTCTCGCCCGCCGCTGGAACCCGGTTAATGGCGCCGACCGCTTCCCCATCAAGAAGGATAATACGTTTGTCGCCAGCGGTAACGGCGGGCAGGAATTTTTGCACAATCGCTGGTTCCGCATAGGCTTGGTCAAATACTTCTAAGAGTGAGTTGAAGTTACCGTCATCAGGTTTGATGCGCAAAACCCCGGCGCCGCCATTGCCGTAAAGGGGCTTTAAGATAATGTCGCTGTGCTCAGCACGAAAGGCGCCAATAGCCTCCGCATCACGGGTAATTAATGTCGGTGGGGTAAGGTCGGTAAAGTCCGTAACAAATAATTTCTCCGGGGCGTCGCGGATCGAGCGCGGATCATTAAGGGCCAACACCTCCGGTTGAAGGCGCTCTAAGATTTGCGCGGCCGTGATATAGGCCATGTTAAAGGGCGGGTCCTGACGAATAAGAACAACATCAACACCGTGCAGATCTAAATCCGCCGGCGCTTCTAAATCGACGTGGTTGCCGATCGCGCGGCGTAGGGCGGAGACTTTTTGCGCTGGCGCTGAAACACGCCCATCCCATAGGCGTAATTTGTCAGCCGGATAGACCCAAATTTCGTGATCCCTTGCAAAGGCTTCTAGAGCGAGGTCAAAAGTTGTATCGCCTTTGATGTCGACTGCCTCAATGGGGTCCATTTGGATTGCGATTTTCAGCGCCATCATTTTGTTCCTTATCGAATTTGGCTGTCATTTGCGCATGAAAAAGCGCCCGCGCAAGGTCTGCTGGGCGCTGAATTCAAAGTAAAGCCGATAAAACTATCGTGATTGTGAGATCTATCTTGATTTTGGAAGGCGCGAGGGATCATCTTGATAAATAACGTGACTGCGCACCAGACGCACGCCTGATGTCGACCGCGCATGATTGAGGGCGCGGTCTAATTCAACTTGGTCCCTGGCGATCCCAAGAATGTACACAACCCCATTTGACACGGCGACCTTATAGTCAGAACTCGCGATTCCGCGGTCGGTTAGCAATTTTGTGTTAATCGCCTGATCAATGCGGCTGTCAGCAAGTCCTTGACCCCGCTTGGTTTTCTGGGCGATTTGAATTTCGTCGATGACCTGGCGAACATTATCAGCTTTCCAGGCATTTGCGACCAGCTTGCGGCGGCCTTCTTCGGTGCGCATGCTGCCGGTCAACATCAAGCGCCCTTCATAAAGCGTGATGTCCACATCTGAATAATCATAGGAACGATCCGCTAGAAGCGATCCGCGCACCGTATTGGCGGCGTTAAAATCATCGACGCTGGCCCCGATGGTCTTGCTGGAGGCGCAGGCGCTAAGAGCCAAGAGCGCGGCTGCGCTAAGGAATATTGCGCGATAACGAGAAAGCGTTTGAGACATTTGGCATCTCCTCGGATTCGAAACGGTCAAGGCCGTGATTGTCCTTTGTGAAGTGCTTCGCAAAAAATGCAAAGCCTGCCTTTTGTGGGGAATGCTGGTTTAAGCGGCGCGAATTTGGGCTGATTAATCGCCCTCTCGCCACGCGTCTTTAAGGTGGCGAGGGCGGTTGTTCACGACAGATATAATGTCATATCGGATGGCGCAGTTCGCCCATCTGGTGTTTTTAGCTAGGAACAAATGGCCAGCCCGCTCAATGCGCCGACGCGCATGATAGTGGACCGCCTCAATCGCCTCTTGGTGGGTGTTACGAGCCTTTACTTCGACCAAGGCGATCAGGCGTCCTCGTTTTGCAATCAAATCGATCTCGCCATTCGGTGTCTTAAAGCGCCTAGCAAGTATTGCGTAGCCTTTAAGGATCAGCATTGCTGACGCTATAAACTCGGCGCGTCGCCCGCGTTGTTCGGCGGCTTTCTTCTTTCGTAATGCCTCCCCCCGTTGCATTTTTTACTTTGCGCCTTTTATCGCCAGCGCGGCGGCGTAGGCTTCCTTCTTTGGAACGCCCAGGGCGTCAGCGGCCGCGGCTGCTGCATCTTTCACGCTCATTTCTGCAAGCGCGCTGGTAATAAACGCCGTAAGGGTTTCTTCAGATGCGGTCTCGTGCTCTGCCGGGTGAACGATCACGACGATCTCGCCTTTGGGCGGGGCGCTCGCTGCTTCATCTGCGAGCGTGCGCAGCGGCGCGCTTTTATATTCCTCATGCAGTTTCGTCAGCTCACGCGCCACGATTGCGGGCCGGTCACCAAAAGCGCCCGCCATTGCGCTTAAGCTCGCACCAAGACGGGGGCCGGTCTCGTAAAAGATAAGCGTCGCGGATAGCGTCTTGAGTTCGTCAAAAAACCGTGCGCGCGCGCCCTCTTTCACGGGCGGAAATCCAGCAAATAAAAACCGGTCTGACGGTGCGCCAGCGGCGCTAAGCGCAGTAATTGCAGCTGATGGTCCCGGAAGCGGAACAACATTGACCGCCGCCTCGCGCGCTTCTTTGACAAGCTTATATCCGGGGTCGGCGATCAACGGCGTGCCTGCGTCAGAGACAAGGCAGATCGCCGCGCCATCTTGAAGTTTTTGTAAAATCTCAGGGCGCGCCGCCGCCGCATTATGGTCGTGATAGGGTTTCAGCGGGGTTTTGATTCCATAAGCGTCACATAGCTTACGGGTCTGGCGGGTGTCTTCACACAGGATAAGGTCGGCCGCCTTTAACGCCTCGACAACGCGATAGGTAATGTCTTTTAGATTGCCGATGGGCGTCGCCGCCACATAAAGGCCAGGTTGTAGAGACAAGGTTTCGCCATTCATGGGGCTTTGTTACAGCAATTTATGGCGTGAAACAGGTTTAGAAATAGGCGAATGGGTATAAATTTTTCAAAAATATGGGGTAAACAGGGGCTGATAAAGGAATTGTTTACCCGCAATATCCAGAGGGTTAACGTAGGCGTGCTTTTACCGGTTTGTCGCTTTGCGACATATCGATTTTGACAAGCGATTTTTAAGGGGCGACATCTGTGAGGGGTTTTATGGGCATTTTCAAACGTTTTGCGCTTTTGGCCGCCTTGGGCGCGGTTGCAGCGTGTGCTTCTGACCCTGGCCAGACCAGCGGGCCGCAGGTTTCGCAAAGACCGCAAGCTTCTGAAAAGCCTGCGCCTCTTAGTGGTGACGAGTTTGGCGGCAAAGAAGCCTCCAACTATGACCGGCGCGGGTTTGTAACGCCATTCCATATGCAAAACCAAAAGCCGGTACGGGTCGGGTTATTGCTGCCGTTCAGTGCATCCTCGCCGGCTGTTCAGCGCACTGCTTCTGCGATGTTTGATGCGGCCCAGCTTGCCGCGTTTGATGCTGGCGACCAGCGTTTCTTGCTTATCCCTAAAGACACTAAGGGCACTGGCGAAGGCGCCACCGCGGCCGCGCGCTCTGCGCTGGCTGATGGGGCGGAAATGCTGCTCGGTCCATTGTTTTCAGAATCCGCCCTTGCTGTTGGCCAGGTTGCGCGCGCGGCGGACGTGCCGGTTGTGGCGTTCTCGTCTGACGTCCAAGCCGCGGGTGACGGGGTTTATCTGTTAAGTTTCCCGCCGGAAATTGAGATTGCCCGCGTCACCGACTACGCCGTATTGCAGGGGATTTCCCGTTTTGGCTTATTGGCGCCAGCGACCGATTACGGTTCGCGCGTATCTAGTTCCTTTGCTGAGGAAATTTTCGTCCGGGGCGGCACGCTCGTCTATCAAGACAGATATGAGCAAGACCCAGACAAAATGCTCGCCCCTGCAAAGCGGGTTGCGAAATACGCTAATGAGATTATTCCGCCTGAAATGCGCCATGATTATGACCCGACTAATCCAGCTGCGCCAGCAAGCGCCCTCGGCGCAGTGCAAGGCTATCAAGCGGTGATGATGCCGGAGCAAGGAACGCTCCTTCGCGCTCTTGCGCCGCTGTTGCCTTACTACAATGTTGATATTGGCCGAATAAAGCTGCTGGGCGTCTCGTCCTGGAATAACCCGCGGCTTTCGCGTGAACCTGCCTTGAAAGGGGGTTGGTTCGCCGCGCCGGACCCTTCTATTACGGCCGTCTTTAAAGATCGCTATAAGGCCGCGTTTGGTTCCGTTCCGCCGCGTCTTGCATCGCTCAGCTATGACGCCACTTTGCTCGCCGCGCGTCTTGCCCGCAGCAGCGGTCGCAATCGGTTTAGCGCCCGCGCAATTACCGACCCGAACGGCTATTTCGGCGCGGACGGATTATTCCGTCTAAAACCGAATGGTTCTGTTGATCGCGGCCTTGCGATTTTAGAGATCCAACCTGACGGCATTAAAGTCATCGATCCCGCGCCAAAGAGCTTTGTGGTTTCTTATTAAGATAAATGCAGGTCAAGGCTGATTGCTCTCCATGATGGGGCTTTGCGATGAACCGTTATGGGGACGCGATGAGACTGCTTGAGCCTATAAATCTAAAATCAGACCGTCTTGCGTTAAGAGAGCCTTGTGAAGCGGACCTTGGCTCGATCGTGGAACTGGCGAACAACTATGATGTGGCCGTCCGTTTGGCTGAGCTGCCTCATCCCTATACTGAGGCTGATGGCCGCTGGTTCCTGGAAAAAATTGTTCCAACCAGAACCACATGGGCGATTGTAACGCAGCAGGATTTCATCGGTATAATTGGTCTTAGGTCTCATGGCGGCGAAGAGCCAACAGTGTTAGGCTACTGGCTTGGTCAACCCTATTGGGGGCACGGCTATGCAACCGAGGCGGGACGCCTTGTCGTTGAATATTGCAAGCAGGCGCCTGGACTGAAAAAGATCAACTCTGGATATTTCGCCGATAATGTCGCCTCGGGGCGTGTGCTGATGAAACTGGGTTTTGAAGAATATGGGCGCCAGATGCGTTATCAGCCAGTTTTAGACAAAGAAATCGAACATGTTGATGTTCAGCTGAACCTGAATTCGTTTGGGTGAGTTTTTACCAAGACTTTATTCGCGGCTGTTCGACGACGCCGCCACCAGGCATTCAACGAGCGCGCTTAAGCGTGCGGGAACAAACTCCTTTGCAAGATATATGATCGAGACATCGGCGTCGGCCCGCCAATAGGGCTTAAGGATCGGTATAAGGCGGCCCTTTTTAAGGGTGTCAGCGTAACCTTGCTCGGCCATATAGGCTATCCCGATTCCTCTTTCGCAGGCGGCGCGGATTGCAAAGCCTGAATTGAAGCGCAGCCTACCGCGCACCTCAATATCTTTGCGACGGCCATTCTCCGAAAAGGTCCACATGTTTGAAAATGTCCGTATGCACTCATGCTTTGAAAGGTCAGATGGCCGTTCAGGCTCGCCATATTGATCGAGATAGCTTTGGCTCGCGGCGGCGATGCGTTGCCGGCTCGCCAGGCGTATCACATGAAGGCTTCGGTCATTCACTGCGCCCGCGCGAATGGCGGCGTCATACCCGTCTTTGATCAGATCAATCCGGCGCGTATCAAAGTCCACCTCAAGCTCGACATTTGGGTTTGCTGCAACAAAATTTGCAAGCGCGGGCGCCACGACATTTTCAGCAAAGGAGCCAGCGATGCAGGCGAGGCGAATACGCCCAGAGAGTGATTGTTCTTTTGCGCGGACTTTTTCTAGCGCGCGTTCAAGCACCGCTGACGCTTCGCGGCAGTCCGCGTGCAAAACCTCGCCAGCCTGGGTTAGTTGAACAGAGCGGGTGGTGCGATTGAACAGTTTAGCGCCAAGCTCTTCTTCAAGAGCGCTGACCGCGCGGCTGACATGCGCAACAGAAAGGCCAAGCGTACGCCCCGCGGTGGTGAAAGATCCGCTAGCGGCGACCGCTAAGAATTCTGATATGCCCTTAGTTTTCATTATTACATATATGAAAAAATAAATTACTAAATAACCATCTAATATATCCTCTGAGAAATAGCAATCTTACCCGCATCGATGCCCAAAATGGAGAATTTGATGTCGGGAAAACTCTTCGAGCCCATGCAATTGGGCGCTATTTCATTAAAGAATCGCGTGGCAATGGCGCCATTGACCCGCGGCCGTGCTGATAAAGACCGTGCGCCCCAGGCGTTTGTTGCGGATTATTATGCGCAACGCGCAAGTGTTGGCCTTATTATCGCGGAAGCAACAGCCGTTTCACAAGAAGGCGCCGGGTGGCGGAATGCGCCTGGCTTGTATACCGAAAAGCAGCAACAAGCCTGGCGGCATGTAACAGATGCGGCGCGGGCGGCTGGCGCGCCGATGTTCGTGCAGATTTGGCATATGGGCCGGCAGGTTCACCCCGACTTTCTTGATGGCCAACAGCCGGTGGCGCCGAGCGCCATTGTTGGTGAAGGAGAAATCGCGGGGCCGGACGGTGTCGCCCGGCCATTCGTCATGCCGCGCGCGCTTGAGACCGATGAAATCCCTGAACGGGTCCAGCAATTTGTTCGCGCGGCCGAAGCAGCAGTTGCTTCCGGGTTTGAGGGTGTTGAAATTCACGCCGCCAATGGTTTTTTAATTGAACAATTCCTGCGTGACGGCGCGAATAGACGAAAAGACAAATATGGGGGCAGCAGAGAAAATCGCGCGCGGTTCTTGTTTGAGGTTGTTGATGCTTGTGCGGCGGCGATTGGCCGTGATCGGATTGGCGTGCGGATCTCTCCAACGGCCATTCTTTGGGGACTTGATGATTCAAACCTAGAGCAAACGTATAAGGTCGCGGTTGAAGGGTTAAGCGAGCGCAATATCGCTTATCTTCATGTTCTAGAGCCCCCGGCGGGTACGGATCATTTCCTTTCTTCTGAACGCCCGCCGCTAGCGCCGAAAATCCGCCGCTGGTTCAACGGAACGCTTATCTTAAATGGCGGTTATACGCGCGAAACGGCGCAAAGGGCGCTTAACAGCGGCGCTGCGGACGCGATCGCTTTTGGCTCGCCGATGATCGCGAACCCAGATTTTGTTACCCGAATACAGCGCGGGTATCCGCTCGCGGCCGCGAACCCAGACCTTTTCTATACAAATGACCGTGAAGGCTATGTCGATTATCCGCCCTATTCTTCAAGTGACGAAGGGACGGTCGCAAATGCCGCTTAATTTAGTCATCCCCGGATTTCAAAGGAAAAAGAAAATGAAACTTATATATATCCCTGGCGCATGTTCGCTTGCTATTCACATAGCGTTAAAAAAAATCGGCAAACCGGTTGAGCTTGGGCACTATGATCCGTCTACTGGTAATGTTGATGGTGAGACGCCTTTATCATCTTTGACCGATAAGCCTTATGTGCCGACATTAATTATGCCTGATGGCGAGGTTATGAATGAAACCGCCGCAATTTTAATGTCGCTTGATGAAATGTTTCCCAAGGCGCAGTTGCTGCCGTCAGATCCGATGGATCGACGCGTGGCGCGCGAATGGCTGGTTTATATTTCATCGGAAATGCACAAGACTTTTGCGCCACTTTTTGCGCCAAACACCCCAGAGGGGCAAGTGATCGCTATCAGAGAACGGCTTGCCGCCCGCTTTGATTTTATCGCGAATGCGCTAGAAGAAAAAGGGCCATTCCTTCTGGGTGCGGCGCCTTATGCGCCTGATATGTATCTATTCGTCATGACCCTTTGGGCTGGTGTGCAGAATATTTCACTTGAGCACTGGCCGTCGATTGTGCGCTATCAGAGTAATGTTTCCTCTGTTGGATTTGTCGCCTCTGCCCTTGATGCAGAAGGCCTGCTCCGCCCAGACATGCAAGACGCTGTATAAGGAAAGGGTAAAAAATGAGCACTACACTCAAAACAAGAAGTCTTGGAAAACAATTAAAGGTCGGTGAAATCGGTCTCGGCTGCATGGGCATGTCTGAGTTTTACGGCGAAACTGATGCCGCCCAGTCGCTTAAAACTTTACACCGCGCCGCTGACCTTGGCGTTACAATGTTTGACACAGCGGACATGTATGGTTCAGGCGCCAATGAAGAGCTGGTTGCAAGCTTTTTACACGAACGCGGGCGCGATGCGGTGAAAGTTGCGACAAAATTCGCCTTTATCCGAGACGCTTTCGATTATGCGCCAGAAAATCATAATGGCGTTAGCAATGATCCTGCTTATGCGCGCCGGGCCTGTGAGGCGTCTTTAAAACGTCTTGGTGTTGACCATATTGATCTTTACTATGTGCACCGTGTTGAACCGGGCCGACCGATAGAGGAGGTTATGGGCGCGCTAGCCGATCTTGTTAAGGAAGGAAAAATTAGTCAAATCGGTCTGAGTGAAGTTTCTGGCGAAACCCTTCGCCGGGCCCACGCGGTAGCCCCTGTCGCGGCGGTTCAATCTGAATATTCCTTGTGGAGCCGCGAGCCTGAGGCGGATATTCTGGGGGTCTGCGAAGAATTGGGCGTTGGTTTTGTCGCTTATTCACCCCTTGGTCGCGGTTTTCTAACGGGTAACTTTAGTGTCGACAGCCTGGATGCAGATGATTGGCGGCGAACAAACCCTCGCTTTACTGAGGAAGCTATTGCAAAAAACAAACAGATGGCCACTGACGTAAAGGCGTTTGCAGAACAAAAGGACTGTTCACCGGCCCAGTTACTACTCGCTTGGGTGCTTGCGAAACGTCCGTTCATTGTCCCGATACCAGGCACAAAACGGATTTCTTATCTGGAAGATAATCTTGGGGCTGCGCAGGTTTCGCTTACGCAGGACGAAGTGAAAGCGCTTGATCAACTTGCCCCTTTCGGCGCCGCGGCCGGTGATCGATACTCCGACCTCGGCATGGCGCTCTTGGCTGGATAGGCTTCCCCCTTCGGTTTAGTTTCGGTGTCCCAATGCGAAACTATCCGACTCCCCGGGCGATCCGTAAGCAGCCTCCCACAGTCTTACGGGTCGCCCTCACGTTAACAAGTGCGTAAGAACAGCGTTTAACACCTGCCGTCCTTTAGGGGTTGTGCGGATTAAATGTTTTGAAAATTCGATTAATCCTTCTGCCGCCAGGGTCGCTAGCTTTTGATCGCAGTCATCAATTAAAGTTTTTTCCTTAGCTGAAATCGCGCGGCAGCCTTCTTTTAGGCGAAGCCCCATCGAAAGCCGTTCGGTTAACCGGTCCAAATCGTCTAATGGTGTTTCCAGGCAAGCGCCGCTCCCTCTTTCTTTTATAGCGGCAAGGTATTCTTTTGGGGTGCGGATCGCCTCTGTTGCGATCCGTTCTTTGCCGATTGTAATGCGCCCATGCGCCCCGGGGCCGACGCCAATATAATCACCCTCCCGCCAGTAAAGGGAATTGTGAATGGCTTGCGCGCCTGGGGCGGCATGGTTTGATACTTCATAAGCGTTTAGGCCGGCTTCCGCCGTTATTTGCGTCGTTGCTTGAAATAGATCGGCCGATAGATCATCACTTGCGGGCGCCCAGACGCCCCGCGTCACAGCGGCGTCAAATGCTGTGCCTGGTTCAACTGTTAATTGGTAGAGAGATAAATGTTGTGGGCCGAGGGAAAGCGCCTCACCAAGCTCGTCCCGCCAGTCCCGAAGGGATTGACCAGGGCGCGCATAGATCAAGTCAAAGGAAGACTTTGGAAAACGGCTAAGGGCTTTTTCAAAAGCCGCCAAAGCCTCCCGCGCGGAATGATCGCGGCCCAAAAATTTTAAAGCCTCATCACGAAGGGATTGTACGCCGACGGAAAGACGGTTAATCCCGATACGCTGAAAGTCGTGAAAACGTGCGCCCTCATTATCGGTGGGGTTTGCCTCAAGGGTGATCTCCGCCCCGGCTTCAAAGCCCCATAAATCGTCGCAGGCTTTTATGATCGCCTCAAGAACGCCAAGCGGGGCAAGCGAGGGGGTACCCCCGCCAAAATAAAGACTAACAAGGCGCCGGCCTTTGGTTTTGGCTGCCCAATATGACAGATCACGCGTTAGCGCTTGCGTCCATGCTTTTTCATCTGTGGGGGAATGGGTCTGGCTGGAGGCTTTGTAGACGTTAAAATCGCAATAGGGACAGATGCGCGCGCAAAACGGCCAATGCACATAAACGCCAAGTTTTGGAGGGGCGGGTTGGAGCGGCGATATTACTGCAGACACTGCTCAACCAAGCGGCGGAAAGCACGGGCGCGATGGGACATGGCGTGTTTTTCTTCAGGCTCCATCTCGGCGAATGTTCTGTTGTCGCCGACTGGCGTGAAAATCGGATCATAGCCAAAACCAAGATCGCCCCGTCTTGGAAAGGTCAGTGTTCCGTGAATAGCGCCTTCAAAAATTTCTTCATGCCCGTCTGGCCAGGCAAGACACAGCGCACAGACAAATTTTGCGCTTAAATCTTCCGATCCCGTCTCTTCAACGGCGAGGCGTACTTTTTCCATGGCGACATTAAAATCTCGCGGTTCCCCCGCCCAGCGGGCGGAATATATGCCCGGTGCGTCGTTCAGGGCGGCAACGCAAAGCCCGCTGTCGTCGGAGAGCGCCGGTTTGTCGCTGTCATAGGCTGCGGCGCGGGCCTTTATGGCCGCGTTGCCCGCGAATGTGGTTTCCGTTTCTTCAGGATCTTCAAGCCCAAGTTCTTTGGCGGAGACAACCGAAATGCCAAAGGGGCGCACGAGCTCGCCAATTTCGCGGATTTTACCGCTATTGTGACTGGCGATGACAAGATCCCCGCGGTCGAGTTTGCGCACCATGTTCTGTTTCTTTTTTGTTTAAATAATAACGCGCCACCCTATTTCGGCAGGCCCCCTTGATCAACCGCTTCTTGGTAGAGAGAATTTATAGGCGATTGGAATAGCTTCATCACCATTGGCTCAAAAGCGGAAAGGGGCATGGTTTCGTAAGCGGGGTCAAAGGAGTTTTGATCGTACTTATCGCAGAATTCCAGCGTGCGCTCAAAATGCGGGTGGCCGCGATAAGTCTCGCGCATATCCCGGTCCATGCCGAGATAATGGAAGAAATAATACCCTTGAAAAACGCCGTGTTTTTCTACCATCCAAAGGTTTTCCTCTGAAACAAAGGGTTTCAGTATCGCCGCCGCAATATCAGGGTGATTATAAGCGCCAAGCAAATCCCCAATATCGTGCAGCAACGCACAGACCACATATTCTTCATCCCGTCCATCGCGGTGGGCGCGGGTTGCGGTCTGAAGAGAGTGTGTCAGCCGGTCAACTTTGAACCCGCCATAGTCACCGTCCAAAAGTTTTAAGTGCGCCAATATTCGCGCGCCGCCATTGACGGCAAAGGGGCCATAGGCGGCGCCAATCTTCATCCAATCTTGCTCGGTGCCTTCCGTCATTGCGTTGAATTCCGCACGCGGCTCGGCTGTTTGTGCCGTATCATTCATGGGCGCGTCTCCTTCTTTGTTTGCCTTATTATTTGTGTTTTCCTTATTATTTGCGCTGTCTGACGGGTGGGGCAAGGATATTTGGCGCCTGTAATTTGCGTCCGCTTTGGTTGCAAAAATTTTCCCTTGGAATGGCGGTTAAACCGTTCTGGAACCAGTATTGAGAAGGGTGTCTGTCAGGGATCGTTGCAACTTGTCTTTGACGTGTTCTTCGCGCCACTTACATTCATGTACAAGAAGACCCCAAATCTGAACGCTCGTTTCAGCCCAAAAGAATTCGCTGGCGCTTTTGGGCGTCCAAACATCTTGAAGTAGATCATCGTCTTGAAGGCTGCGCATTAATGACAACAGCCATGCGCGAAGGTCTGTCATTCGATCTTCCCATGCTGCGGCGGCTTCTTGGTCGGTATCTCGTAGACGAATGAGATCTTTCGCCACCGGATAAATCTTAGGAATGAAATCAAGCCAGACATGCAAAGTCTGTGTGAACCTATCTTTTGGGTTTGGAAGCGCTAACGCAGCGTCGAACTGTTCTTTGATTTCAAATCGCTCATCCGCCCTGCGAACGAGCGCGATGAGTAAGCCGCCTCTGGTGCTAAAATGTTGGTAAACGGCCTGCCTGCTAATGCCTACAGTCTTTGCGATATCGGAAATGGATACCTCCGCGCCTTGCTCGCAAATTAAGTCCCAAGCGGCATCTAGAATATGGTTTTTAGTTCGTTGGCCGCGTATGTTTGTTGACATGTGTCAATATTCCATTATTTTGACGCGTGTCAATAAAATGGAAATTTGCTATGAACGTCAATCGGGAAGTCGACTCGTTAGTCGCGTGTTATGGGGATGGGGTTGACGGTAATGCCCCAACGCAGGCGCAGTGGCGCCGGGTGTTGGAACGAGACCCAGACCAACCATTCGCCCTGATCAATTTTTTTCAGTTTCGAAAGATTGCGGACTATCAAAGCGCTCAATCATCAGCAATTTCTGGCGAGGATGCGTTCGACAAATATGCTGCGGTGAGCATCCCTTCAATGAAAGCTGCTGGCGGTGAATTTTTGCTCGTCGCCCCATTTGCGGGCAGCTTTCTGGGAGATGAGGAAGACTGGAACCTTGTCGCCATTGGGAAATATCCCAACCTTCAAGCCTTTCTGTCTCTCTACCAAAATGAAGAGTATATCCGCGCCTTTGCGCACCGAACGGCTGCGGTCGCACAGCAAAAAGTTATGGTGCTGGCGCTTTGAGACGCAACAATATTTGACAGCGCTAACGCCCAATTGACTTTCAACAAAATATTTCAGGCAACCAAGCATTTCAGGTTTTGGGTTTGAATTTCCCAACCTTTAGCATTGTCTTGCAGCATTGAGGTTCGTTGATCTTCCGGCAGGGCGGCAAAGCCGCTTTCTATTCCTGTTGTAGTCGTACCCGTGTCTTGTGGTTTAAGCGTAGAGCGTACGCTTAGCCTTATCGTATTGGGTCGAATCTTGGCGTCTGGGTCTATAAGTTTTTCAACGATGACTTTTGCATGCGCAGGCGGCGAGGCAAGGGCTTAGCCTTCATCCTCACTCAGGACGCGAGCAAGGATGTTTGCGAATGTAGCTTTCTCGCCTGAGGGCAAAGACTCGAACAGTCCATCAACAATACTGGTTAGCATGTCCTTGATGCTTTGGACTTGTTCCTCACCCACATCGGTCAAGCGCAATACCGAGACACGGGCGTCGGATGGAGATTTTTCGCGGGTCAAAAGGCCAATGCGTTCAAACCGTTGAATAAGCCGTGAGATCTGCGATTTATCTCGTCCCAAAGCGTCAACAACAGACTGGATATCGATCGAACCGTGTTCGCCTACGGTCAATAACAGCATTCCACCAAGTGGTCCGACTTGGTGATGATCAAAATCTGCGGCGCGGGGGTGTAACTCCGCATGGATGCGCCGCATTAGCCGATCAATGTTCAGGGCAAGCAATGTCGCTTCTTCGGTGCGCTTCTTCATTTTGTTGACAAAGTCCACTAATTAATGTTAAGGCTCGGCCCGCCCTTGATGAAACCAAACCCAATAATATGTAAAGCGAGGTCTTCAATATGTCGCAAACGCATTCTCTAGCGCTGAAGGTCGCGGCTGTTCTCTGGGTGATTTGGGGGTTGGTGCACATGTTGGCTGGCTTCATTGTGATCCCCGCTGATGCAAGCGGGGGCTTTGCAGCGATAGCAGATGCAATTGCACCGGAAGATCTGATTGCCGACTATCACCCAGCGGTAAATGGTATCCTTGATCAACATGGTTGGAATTTATTGTGGGGCGGCTTCGCCACGGTTGTCGGCGCCTTTTTTATTTGGCGACGCAATTTTACGGCGATATGGGTAACGGCGATGATCGGCGGCCTGCTTGATCTTGGCTATTTGGTATTTGTCGATCTGCCGGGCTATGTGAATTTCGTGCCTGGAACGATCATGACGTTGATCTCTGGTTCGGCAATTGCTTTAAGCTTTTGGGTTTGGCTTTCAAATCGATAGTGACTGTTTGACGACGTCCTGGCGCTTGGCGTTATTTGCGAGCTCAACGCGCAAGTGACCCCGCCAGTTTTAGTCGACAGAACCATCGCGCCGGTTTATGACGGCTAGCTATGCCGGAACTTGATTTATCATCAGCGCCAAAAGAAGCGCGCGTTGCGTCCCTTGTTGGATTGCAGAGGCCGGAGTTGGCTGAAACCCTTGGCGCGCGCTTTGACCTTGACGCAAAGGCTGCCCGCATGCGCGCGGGCCAGGTCTGGCGGTGGCTTTACGGTGCTGGGGCGACCGACTTTTCCTCCATGACCGATATTGGCAAGGGCATGCGCGCCGCGCTCGCTGACAATTATGACATCGCGCGCCCTGAGATTGTTGAGCGTCTTGTCTCCAAAGATGGAACTCGCAAATATCTGTTGCGTTTTGACGGCGGTGCGGAAGCGGAAAGCGTTTTTATCCCTGATGTGGGCCGGGCGGGTGCGCTGTGTGTTTCATCCCAGGTTGGCTGCACATTAAACTGCACATTTTGCCATACAGGCACGCAAAAGCTTGTCCGCAATCTCACCGCGGGGGAGATCGTGGGCCAAGTTCTCGCCGCAAAAGACGACCTGGAAGAATGGCCCTCCGGCGCGGACCAACGGCGCTTGTCCAATATTGTTTTTATGGGCATGGGCGAGCCGCTTTACAATCTTGATAACGTAAAAGCGGCGATGAGCGTTATGTCGGATGGGGAGGGGATCTCCCTGTCGCGTCGGCGGATTACGGTTTCAACCTCTGGCGTTGCGCCGAAATTACAAGAACTGGGTGAAGACACCCAAGCCATGCTCGCCATTTCGCTTCATGCGACCCATGATGATCTGCGCGATGTGTTGGTGCCGATCAATAAGAAATACAAAATCGCACACTTGCTTGATGCGTGCCGCAATTACCCGGGGCTATCGAATGCGCGGCGGATTACCTTTGAATATGTCATGCTGAAAGACGTCAACGACAGCTTGGCCGAGGCCCGTGATTTGGTTCGGCTTTTGAAAAACATCCCGGCAAAGATTAACTTGATCCCTTTTAATCCCTGGCCAGATGCGCCCTATGAGTGCTCTGATTGGGGGCGGATTGAAGATTTTGCCGATATAGTCAACCGCGCCGGTTACGCCTCGCCCATTCGCACGCCCAGAGGGCGCGATATTTCCGCCGCTTGCGGACAATTAAAGTCGCAAAGCGTTAAGGCGCGGGCAAGCGAGCGGTTTAAAGCGTAAGCTTTTGTTGCATTTTTGTGATGCCGCCTAATAAGAAAATGAATACATGTGCGCCAAAATGAGCGCTTTGTAATCTCCCTATATAGTTGCGTGATCCTCTCACCATGATACCGTTAGCGCGAGAGGTGTCGGGAGAAGGAAATAGTGATGAAAATGAACGGACTAAAAACGCTCCTTGCGAGCTTGTTGAGTTTAATGCTTTTCATTGGCTCTGCGCATGCGGCTGGGCTGAACGCTAAGGATGCAAAGCAATTTGCTGAAAGCATCAATGATGCGGTGGCGCTTGCTGAAGAGTTAAAGGAAAGCGGATCTAGCGACGTTTTTGATGATGAAGACCCATTTGTCGAAGGCGAATTTAAGCCATATTCAGCGCCCCTAGCCAAGATGAAGGCTGAGGATCCTAAAGCCTATAAGCGCGTTGGCGCGATGGCGAAAAAGCATGGCTTTAAAACAGCGGAAGCTTGGGCCGGCGCCGGTGATCTTACAATGCTTGCTTATATGGCGCTGAAATTACCGCCAGGCATTGCGCAAATGGCGGGCGCTTTAACCCCGCAAATGCTTTCTATGATGCCGGAAGAAACCCGTTTGCAATATGAAAAGAGCAAAAAAGTCATGAATGCGCTAAGCGCTGTTTCTGATGAAGATAAGCAGGTCGTGGCTGGGATTTCTTCTCTGTTGGATGCTGCTTTGGTTTCGGCTGGTGAGCAATCTGGCGCATTTGACGCCGTGGGTGATGTGATGGGCGGCATGCAATAAAGTTTTTGCTTGGCTGTTGAATTATCATACGCCGCCCTTTGGGGCGGCGTATTTTTTTGCATTTGTTTCGGTGAAGCGGCTGATTAGAAGGGGTGGGCTGTTAGGGCGCGGCAAAAAAGCGCTTTCCCCGACCGCGGTCTTCGCGTATCCGCCTTAGTTGCCTATGTCATTTGAGAACGTGGAATATTTTTATGACGCAACGAGAAAAAAACAATAACGAGAAAGACAGTGTCAAAAAAGTTGTCCTCGCCTATTCCGGCGGACTGGACACCTCGGTCATCTTAAAATGGTTGCAGGTTGAATATCAGTGTGAGGTCGTGACCTTCACTGCCGACCTTGGCCAGGGTGAAGAATTAACGCCCGCGCGGCGCAATGCGGAACGCGCTGGCGTGCAAGAAATTTATATCGAAGACTTGCGCGAGGAATTTGTGAAAGACTTTGTCTTTCCGATGTTCCGCGCGAACACGGTTTATGAAGGGCTTTACTTGCTTGGCACCTCGATCGCCCGGCCTTTAATTGCAAAGCGCTTGGTTGAGATCGCCAAAGAAACTGGCGCTGATGCAATTGCCCATGGCGCCACGGGCAAAGGCAATGATCAGGTTCGTTTTGAGCTAAATGCTTATGCGCTTAATCCCGATATTCGCGTTATCGCACCTTGGCGTGAGTGGGACTTAAACAGCCGAGAAAAATTAGTCGCGTGGGCCGAAAAACACCAAATTGAAATTCCAAAAGATAAGCGCGGTGAAGCGCCTTTTTCTGTGGACGCTAACCTTTTACATACTTCTTCAGAAGGCAAGGTATTGGAAGACCCGGCGACAGCGGCGCCCGAATATGTTTATCAGCGCACAGATGACCCTGAAAAAGCGCCGGATAAACCAGAGATCATAGAAATTGGGTTTGAACGGGGCGATGCGGTCTCTATCAATGGTGAAGCCTTAAGCCCGGCGGCGCTTTTGACGAAGCTCAATGATTATGGTCGCAGACACGGCATTGGCCGTCTTGACCTTGTAGAAAACCGCTTTGTCGGTATGAAATCGCGCGGTATCTATGAAACGCCTGGCGGCACGATACTGCTCGCGGCGCACCGGGGGATTGAACAAATTACCTTGGACCGCGAGGCGGCGCATTTAAAAGATTCGCTTATGCCTCGTTATGCTGAGGTGATTTATAACGGATTTTGGTTCTCGCCTGAGCGCGAGATGCTACAGGCGCTAATTGATAAATCCCAAGAATATGTAACCGGTACGGTGACGTTAAAACTGTATAAGGGCTCAGCCGACGTTGTCGGACGCGCGTCTGAAAAGTCGCTCTATTCAATGGAGCATGTAACCTTTGAAGAGGACGCTGTTTATGATCAGCGCGACGCAGCGGGCTTTATTAATCTAAATGCTCTGCGCTTAAAGCTTCATGCGCGTCGCACGAAAGGTTAATCGAGGCGGGTGCGGATAATTTATGTGAGTAATTTTGATTTTGCGCACATAAAGATGACTTTTAAGAATATGCGTCATCGCGGCGTGTATTTTGCTTAGTAAATGTTAGGCCGCCGGTGGGGCGGCGTTAGTAAAAGGGTGAGGCTCATGGATCTGTCTAAAATCGAAATCGGTGTTAATCCGCCTGAAGATCTAAACGTAGTGATCGAAGTGCCGCTAGGGGGCGAGCCAATTAAGTATGAAATCGATAAACCGTCTGGCGCGATGTTCGTTGATCGGTTTTTATATACTGCGATGCGTTACCCTTGTAATTACGGGTTTGTGCCTGGCACGCTTGCTGATGATGGCGATCCGGTGGATGTCATGGTTCATGGCCAACGTCCTCTGGTTCCTGGTTCTGTTGTTGGGGCGCGTCCGGTCGGCGTTCTTCTTATGGAAGACGAGGCCGGTCTTGATGAGAAAATTTTGGCGGTTCCATCAAAGCGGTTGACCGCTTATTACGACAAGATCACCGAATATACTGACTTACCTGACATCCTGATCGAACGAATCGGCCACTTTTTTCAGCACTATAAGGATATGGAGCCGAAAAAGTGGGTTAAAGTTGTCGGCTGGCGGGATGCTCAACATGCCAAAGAGCTCATCTTAAAAGGCATTGAGATGGGTAAAAACGACCAATAAGTGATATTTGACACACAATCGCCTCCAAAACGCGCTTTTCTGAACGCTCTTGATAGGTTAAGTTAATGGTAACCATCAAAGCGTGAAGGGGTCGTGTTGATGAAAATAGAAGCTATTTTTGGGGGCGTTTTAGCGCTTGTCGTTTTGTCTGTCGCCGTTTACGCGCTTGCGACAACGAAGCTTGGTCATCCTGGTGGTGATCTAGCTGGTTCAGGCAGCTCTAAGTCGTCCATCGTGTTGAGCAGCAAAGTAGCGGCTTCAGGCCGGGATGAAGTTTGCTCCTGTTTTAATGATGCTTTTAAGCTAGCAGGCAGTAAAGTTGGCGTTATGTCAGCCCAATACCGGACCGGCTTTGAACAATGCCGCGCCACATTAGGTGTTGATGGCGGAAATGCTTGGACAGCTGGCTGGAATGCGCGGGTTTCTGCTAAGCCTTATGAGGCCAGTTGCCGCGCGTATCGCAAGCGCGCTGCATAATAGTACTGAGATTTAGATTTTAGGCGCTCCCGATTGGGGGCGCTTTTTGTATCAGCAGTCTTTTTGTATTGAAGGAGTGATATAGAGTTTTTTGCCAAAATTCAGTGAAAAATTGCAAATTTGTGTGATCTGAATACAATCCAATATATTTTTTATGTTTCCTTCGGTTGCTGATTGCGCCTCAGACGATCTATAAAAAAACTTCACAATAATGGAGGAAATATGAGTCCCATATCCAACCTTGATGAAATCGATGATACAGCGCGCTTAATACTCGATGCGGCCAGCCGTCGTTTTCTTCACTACGGATATGGCAAAACGACGATGCAGGAGATTGCAAAGGACTGTAATATGTCCACTGGTAATCTTTATCGTTATTTTCCGGCCAAAATGGATATTGCGGAGACTTTCGTTCATCTGCTGCGGCGTGAGCAGACGGAGATGCTGCAGGAATTCGTTAATAGCCCTGACTTAACACCGGAAGAGCGCTTGCGCGGATACCTTCATAAAAAGTTTGATATCGTTTTTGATCGTTTTCACAATCGTCCAAAGGCTTATGAGCTCTCTCACGTAATTCTGGCCGAGCGGCCGCAAGTTGGTGCAGAGTGGGAAAAAGCCGAAGCGGCATTGATTGTTGCGATTTTAGAGATCGGTGAAAAGGAAGGCGTCATCCACCTTACTGATAAAGAGAAGATGGCGCGGACAATTCAGTCAGCTGTTTTTCGTTTTATTGCGCCAACCACATTTCTAGAAGCAGAATATGAACTGCTTGTAAGTGACCTTGATGACGTTATTTTATTGATTCTAGATGCTTTTTCTTGGCGGTCCGCTCATCCTGAACGATGCTATGCTGCGGATGACCCTACCTATAAGACATCTCACTAGGCGCGACGCATAGATTAAGACCGCATGGCCATAATAGGCCGTTTTGCGATTGCTGATTTTGATACTCCTATTTTTTTCGCGAATATTATTTAGCCATACCATGTTTGCTGAGTGGTAGGGCCGATAGGAGCTTGCGCACTTTACGTATATGGCTTGCGGTAGTGCTCGATCAATTAGTCCTATAATGCATCTATCTTATTGATTTTAAGAATACTTTCCCCCCTCTAAGGTGAGTATGGCTAAAGCAAGAGAAGAAAATTGTGCACCGCAACAAAAAAATTGAACAAAAAACAAAAAATTCATTGCATATTATGTGGTGGTTCTCTATATATCTTTTGTCAGCTGAAAAATGCTGATCAGAAAAAAGAAATTACCTTGTCTGTAGTGGTCGCTATGTGAGCGATCGGTGAGTGAAGTGGAAAAGAAAATGGAAAACTCATTGAAAACGGTTGTTGCTCATCTTGCTGTCAGTCTCGTTCTCGCTGGTTTGTCTGGCGCGGCTTTGTACTTCGTGACTGATTTCGCAACTCGCGGCGTGATTGTCTAAGTACGCTTTAAAGCCACAAGGCCAAAAAGCCGCTTGGTTGCATCGCCTGTTGTGTTGATGAGATGCCGAGAGAATAGATTAAACAGGCCAATCAAGCTGATTGAGACTGTGCAATTTAAATAGTCTTCGTTAAGTGCGTCGCCATATCGCCCCAATTATAGGGCGGCGCAGTTTCCTCCCGATTATGACGAAGACAGCCCCAGGCGCGGACGTTCCCCCGAGCGTTCGCGCCTATTTTTTAAGGGGAGTATCAATAAAAGCGCGAGACGTAAGAAGCTTTTTAGTTTGCCCCGAAAGACATGAGAATGTCGGCGCGTAAGACAAGAAAAGGCGCCTATAAATAGGCGCCTTTTATCAAAGTATGATCATTGTGCTGATTTATTAAAATCAATGGGCAGGTTCTACTTTAGTGACTTCCGGCACGTAATGTTTCAGCATGTTTTCAATGCCTGATTTCAGTGTCATGGTTGATGATGGACAGCCAGCGCAAGCGCCATGCATGGAAAGAAACACAACGCCAGTTCGAGGTTCATAGTGGCGGAAAACAATATCTCCGCCATCAGCCGCGACGGCTGGACGCACCCGTGTCTCGATTAACTCGATAATTTGTTCAACGACTTCCCGGTCCTCACCCTCATAATCGTCTAAAGGTGTTGCAGGCGAGTTTGCGCTAGTTGTCGCTGATCCTTGCTCTTCGATTGCAGGGCGTCCTGCCGTTAAGTGGTCAGCAATTTCGCCGAGAATTGCTGGCTTTATATGAGCCCAATCCACAGTAGGATCTTTCGTGACGGTGACAAAATCCGCCCCAAGATAAACACCGGTCACACCGTCAACCGCAAATAATGCTCGCGGCAGAGGCGCAGCGGTTGTGCTTTCATAGGTTGGAAAATCAAAACCCAAAGGAGGGCGGCCGTCAGTGTTGTTCGCGAGCAACGCCTCTCCTGGTAGAAACTTCATCGATTGTGGATTCGGTGTATCTTCGGTTTGGATAAACATTGTATTTCTTGTGGCCCTGATGATCAGCTGTCTTACCCATAGCTAAGTATTTACAGCGTAATATGCAAGTTCTTCGCTGCGCGGTTTTGTGCGTCTGCACGCGAAGGGGGATATAGGGCGCGCCCAACCGATGCCCAACTGTCTCAAAGCAAGCAAAACCGTAAGTTTAGCGCATTTATTTGCAAGGCATCTTATTGCGCGGAAGTTGGGAAAGGCGTAAGCGCTATAAAGACAATAGGCCAAAAAACAAAAATTGGGAGCAGTTCAAGAATGGTTGATAAGGTAACCGACGAAGAAGCGCTTGAGTTTCACGCGCGCGGCAAACCAGGCAAGTTAGAAATAACGCCGACAAAGCCCATGGTGACCCAGCGCGATTTGTCGCTTGCATATAGTCCGGGGGTTGCCGTCCCGGTTAAAGCCATCGCTGAAAACCCAGATGTTGCGTATGATTATACGTCTAAAGGCAATATGGTCGCTGTTATTTCCAATGGCACCGCGATTTTAGGGCTGGGCGATTTAGGGCCCCTCGCTTCTAAACCGGTGATGGAAGGAAAGTCGGTTCTTTTTAAGCGTTTTGCTGATATCGATTCGGTTGATATTGAAGTTGATACCAAGGACCCAGAGGCCTTTATCAACTCGGTAAAATATCTGGGCCCGGCCTTTGGCGGCATCAATTTAGAAGACATTGCGGCGCCTGAAAGCTTCATTATTGAGCAGCGCCTAAAAGAAGAGATGGATATTCCCGTCTTTCATGATGACCAACACGGGACAGCGATAATTGCGGCGGCTGGCTTGCTAAACGCGCTCGATATAACTGGAAAATCTATTAAGGACATCAAAGTCGCAGTCTCGGGCGCTGGGTCTTCTGCGCTATCTGTCATTGGGCTGATTAAAGCGATGGGCTTGCCGGCTGAAAATGCATTAGTCTGTGATTCAAAAGGTGTCCTTTATCAAGGGCGCACACAGGGGATGGACCAATGGCGCTCAGCCCATGCGGTTGCCACTGATAAACGCACGCTTGCTGAAGCCATGGATGGCGCAGATGTTGTGCTGGGTCTTTCCGTCGCCGGCGCCATCACAAAAGACATGATTAAGTCCATGGCGAAAAACCCCATCATTTTTGTGATGGCGAACCCTACGCCAGAGATTTTGCCGGAAGAAATCCGCGCTGTGCGCGACGATGCAATCATTGCGACCGGTCGGTCCGATTATGCAAACCAAGTCAACAATGTTCTCGGATTTCCGTATATTTTCCGCGGCGCTTTAGATGCACGCGCGCGAACAATAAATGAAGAAATGAAGATCGCTTGCGCGCAGGCTCTTGCAAATCTGGCGCGCGAAGATGTGCCCGATGAGGTGGCTGTGGCCTATGGCAAACGCCTACGTTATGGGCCGGGTTACATCATTCCAACGCCGTTTGACCCACGGCTGATTTCAGAGATTCCGCCAGCCGTGGCCCAAGCTGCGGTCAAAACCGGTGTTGCTCGTAAACAAATCGGCGATCTGGAGGCTTACTCGCAAACGCTTGCCGCACGAACTGATCCAAATGCGGCTTTCTTGCAAAAACGCCACGCTCATTTACGCAACCTTGAAGAGCCAAAACGCATCGTTTTTGCTGAAGGCGAAGAAGAGGCTGTCATCCGCGCGGCTTACGCCTTCCAACAGGAAGGCCTTGGAAAAGCGATTTTGATCGGCCGTGAAGAGCGCGTTCATGAAATGTTGCGTGGCATCGGTTTGCCCTCCGATAGCGAATTTGAAATCCATAACGCGAAATTGTCAGAGCATAACCCAACGTACACAGATTTTCTTTATGAGCGCTTGCAACGTGAAGGCTATCTATACCGGGATGTCCAGCGGCTTGTTAATAATGACCGGAACGTATTTGGCGCATGCATGCTTGCACATGGTCATGGCGATGGCATGGTCACGGGCGTTACCCGAAACTATGATGTTGCTTTAAACAATGTTCGCCTCGTGCTTGATCCAAAGCCGGGAGAACGCTTAGTGGGCATGTCCATCATTCTCGCTAAAGGCCGCACGCTCTATGTGGCTGATACGAATATTGCGATTTTGCCAAGTGCTGAAGACCTTGCCGATATAGCGACACAGGTTGCCCATGCGGTGCGCCATCTTGGGGCGGAGCCGCGGGTTGCTTTCGTTTCATATTCTAACTTCGGCAATCCTGACTCAACCCATGCGCGCCGGGTTGGCGGCGCTGTTGCTGTTCTCGATGGGCGTGACGACGTGGACTTTGAGTATGAAGGCGAGATGACGCCGCGTATGGCGCTTAATGAAGAGTTTCGGAAAGTCTATCCGTTTTCACGGTTAACCAGCGATGCAAATATTCTCGTGACGCCAGGCCTGCACTCTGCTTCGATTTCAACCAAGCTAATGGGTGAAGTCGGGGGCGCTAGTGTTCTTGGCCCAGTTCTTCTTGGCCTTGAAAAGCCGGTTCAGATTGCGCAGGTCGGCGCGCGCGTGTCGGATATTGTGACGCTCGCTGCTATGGCGGCGTATGATATCGACACTGATCACCGTTCTTGGGCGCAGCGAAATGGTTAACAATTAATTAGCATGATATTTGCGTTGTCCTTTGCAGGTTGCAAAATGCAAAGGATCATCATGGGCTCTGTTGTTTTTATCGCTATGGGCATGTCGTTTCTCGCTGTCCTGATTTGGTACATTGATAACGAAAAAAACGGGTCCTTGGGCGATGACGGCTTATTCGCATTGCGTCCAGCAGAGATTGAACCTGCTGATCAAGCACGCTCTTACCGCAGCGCGGGGCGGGCTTCTTATGCTTGGCGGTATGACCCAATGGCCCGGATGCGCGAAGAGGCTGCGGCGTCTTCCACATTTTCAAGTCGCGGACGTGGTTCAAACCGGTTTTCTGATATGGGTGGTCGCCGTTATACTGAACAGAAACGCGCCCAAGCGTTTAAGCAGAAATAGCAGCCGTAAATTCAATCCTTGAATTTACCAAAAACACCCCGCAGATTGTTTGCGGGGTGTTGCAGGAAACTTAACTCAACGCTTCTTCGCCGTCTAAAATTGCAGCAGCAGCGTGAACAACGCCAGCGATGCGAAGGGCGGTTTGGATTTGTTCTGTCGTCACGCCTTCTTTGCGCACGACTTTTTCATGGGCATCAAGGCACATGCCGCAGCCATTAATGGCGGATACGGAAATCGACCAAATTTCAAAGTCGACCTTTTCGACACCTGGATTGCCAATAATATTCATACGAAGTTTTGCGGGAAGCTTTAGATATTCCTGTGAGCTCATCAAATGGGCGGCCCGGTAATAAACATTGTTCATGCCCATAATCGCGGCGGCGGCTTTTGCTGCTGTCATCGCTTCAGGGGAAAGTTTATCGGCCACTTCAGCGCTGATCGCCTTAATCACAGTCGCATTTCGGCTCGCGAGCGCGGAGGCTAGGAAGGCGCCGTATTTTTGCTGATCGCTTAAAATCGTTTCGTTTGCAAGGCTGCCTAGATTAAGGCGAATGTCTTTTGCGTAATCGGGAATTTGGTCGCGTAGGGCGTCAATAGTCATTAGAGGCCTCCTTTGCTAGGGTTAAGGCGCAGGCAATAGCTTCTTATCTGTGCTGATAGATCTGCACAGGGGGATGAAAAACAATACTGGGATGATTGGGGCGCAATTTTGCGCGCCCCATGTGGTGACACTAATTAAAGTGTGTCGCCGCCGACAGGGCGGTTGCACGGACACAGTTCGTCCGTTTGCAGAGCATCAAGAACGCGCAATGTGTCTTGCGGGTTACGCCCAACGTTTAGGTTGTTCACATAAACGTGCTGAATGACGTTGTGTGGATCAACAACGAATGTTGCGCGAAGGGCGACGCCTTCTTCTGAGCGAATGCCAAGACCGTCGATCAGTGCGCCTGTTGTATCAGCAAATTGCCAGGCAGGGTGCTTGTCTAGATCTGGGTGATCACGGCGCCATGCGAGTTTACAAAATTCGTTGTCTGAGCTGCCGCCAAGGACAATAGCGTCCCGGTCTTCAAACTCTTTCGCGAGGCGGCCAAATTCAGCGATTTCAGTTGGGCAAACAAATGTGAAGTCTTTTGGATAGAAATAGATGACTTTCCACTTGCCGGAAAAGCTCTCCTGGGTGAGTTGCTCATAGGCGGACTCGCCATTTTCTTCGTGGCTGTTAAAGCCGGGTTTTACGCCAACAACTGTAAAATCAGGCAGTTTATCGCCAACACCTAACATCGGGCTCTCCTGTGAATTGAGATTTAAAAAATATCTTACGGGCGCGTTTTACGCCGCGCCATTATCAATTAGGCTTGGCTTGAAAATTAATCAAATAGATAATAGCGTTGTGGAAAATCGAATTTTTCGATAGTCCGACCAAAGGCGTTAGCGTTCTGTTTTAAAAGAATTTTAAGGGCAGGCAGGCTGTGAACTTACTTCCAACATTGCGACAATTACAATTTTTTGTGGCGCTCGTGCGACGCCAGTCCTTCTCCAAAGCGGCGGAGGATTGCCTTGTTTCCCAATCGACCTTGTCTTCAGCGATTAAAGAACTTGAGGGGCTTTTAGATTGCCAGTTGGTGGATCGTTCAACCCGCGCCTTTGGACTGACCCCTGCGGGTGAGGAAGTGGCGATGCGCGCGTCGCAAATTTTGGCCGACGCCGAAGATATGGCGCGTGAGGCGGCAAATCGCGGCCCGTTGGAAGGCCCCTTCCGCTTAGGGGTGATCCCTACGATAGCGCCTTTCTTATTGCCGAAGGCGGCGCTGCGCTTAAAAAAAGCATTTCCAAAACTAGAACTTTTCTTGCGAGAAGATCTGACCGATCAACTAATCGAACGGCTACAGTCTGGATCTTTGGACGCTGCGCTTTTAGCGTTCCCTTATGATGTTCCGGGAGCGGAAGTCATCGAGATTGGGGCGGATCCATTTTGGTATGCGGCGGCGCCAGATGATCCCCTAGTTGAAAAAGAGGTGGTCTCAGCTAAAGAGCTGCAATCGACGAAGCTCCTATTGCTTGAGGATGGCCATTGCCTGCGCGAACATGCGATGGACGCTTGCAAATTACGGGCGCCCGATGTGGCGGCGGCTTTCGGCGCCACCAGCCTTTTCACGTTGGCCCAGATGGTCCGTTCCGGCCTTGGCGCAACACTACTGCCGGAAATGGCGGTGCGCGCCGGGTTTGCAAAATCCTCAGGGCTAAAAGCGACGCCTTTAAAGGAGCCTGCGCCATCGCGTCGGATTGGCCTTGCATGGCGACGCGGCGCGGGACGATCGCAGGAGGCTGAAGCCATTGCACAAACATTCCAGGCTCAGATGAGCTGATGTTGTGAGCGCTTTTAATGCCCGCCAAGCCGTGTGTGTTTTAGCTCGGCGATTTTTCCATCATCCGACATCATGATCGCGATCGGCCGACTTGGTTGGAACTGCGTTAAGATCAGCATCATTGAAACCGTCATAGGAACGCAAAGCAGTACACCGGCAAAACCCCATATTGATCCCCAAAAGGCGAGGCTGATCAAAATAACAAGGGGACTTAAGTTTAAGGATCGCCCGACTATGCGCGGCTCAACTGCGTTGCTCATAATCTGCTCAACGCCAATCAACAGCCCCAGCGTGATTAACATTTTTTGAACCCCGCCATCCGGCTGCACCAGCGCAAGTAAAACAGGCAGCATAATCGCAGAAGCCGCCCCAAAAACGGGAATGTAATTTAGGCCAAAAATAAGCAGCGCCCAAAAGCCAGGGAAGTCCACCCCGACAAGGATCATGATTAGATAGCTCATCCCTGCGGTAAACAGGTTTGAATAGGTTTTGACCGTAATGTATTGGCGGACCAGTGCGCCAATATCGCTAATGGTTTCGTCAATGGCTTTGCGCCGGCTTTGATCGCTGGTTAAAAGGGCGATCTTTTTAAAAATCCGTCCCCGTTCGACAAGAATGAAGACAGTGTAAAGGAATATGATGACCGCATTGGCAAGAAGGGCTCGTGTTGCTGCTGCGATGCTAGCGAGCACAGGCTGGATCATCCCAAGCGCTTGACTGCGCATTTGTTCAAGGGTGTTGCCGATGAAGTCTGCTTCCACCAAATTTTGTGTGCGAATAAAAGCGATGATCTGATCGGCGACATTGCGCAGTCTTTGTTCATATTCTGGCGCTGCGGTAATAAGCGCCTCAACGTTTGATTTGGTGACTTCAACGAATAAAAAGACCCCTGTAAAGATGGCGGCGAAAGCGAAAATATAACCAAGCCAACTGGGGATATATTTCCCGATATAGGGTAGGCGGCGAAAGCTTTCTCTCAGTGTAAATATTAAAAAGCTCAAAAAAACGGCTGTCACCAATGGGATCAGCAGACTGCGTCCGATGAAAAGCACATAGGTGATCAAGACCGCTAATGCGAGGCTAAAAAAAGTGCGCGCTTGTCCAGGAAAGCCGCCGCCAAAGGAGGATTGGCTTAGCTTTTTTTCTCGCAGCATTGCGCTTGCACTTTTAAAAGCGTCTTGTTGCAGGGGCGACGCATCTTGTGATGCGGGTTTGGGCGTATCCGTCATTGGCGCATCCTTTATTAATTGAGATATAGATCGATTTTCTCACTCTCGCTAGGTGCGCAAGAGGGGAGTTGTCGGCGTTAGATATTTTGCTTGCGCTAAATCATTGCTATGTAAGCGTGATGATTGTTGATGAAATACCCTGGCTTGATCCATTGGCGATAGCGCCAGCCTTTTATGGCGCCCCTGGCGCTCATCTGTTGCATTCGGCTGCGACAATGCCGGCTGGTTGGGGCGGTGGGGAATGGTCAATCTTTGTAGCCGAGCCAGCATCGGTATTTCAGGTCCGTGACGGCTGCGTTGAGATTGATGGCCAGAGCCAAGACAATAACCCCTTTGAAGTTTTTGCAGAATTTTTAAAGAGCCGCGAAAACCAAGCGGCTGACACGGCTAAGGCCTTAGGGCGGCAAGACCCATTCTTTAAAACGGCGCCGTTTTTATCAGGATGTGTCGGATATATCGGCTATGAAATGGGCACAGCCTTAGAGCCTAGCGTTACGATGCCCCCATCGCCTTACCGATTGCCGGATATGGTGTTCGGCGCTTATGACAGCGCGCTGTTATTCCACAAAAGGATGAAACGCGCATTTATTGTGGCGCGCAACGATGCTGCGACAACGCCTTTGCGGCGGGCATTGCAAATGCTTTCGCAAATAAACGCCCATCATTGCTCTATCAAACCTTACAATGTTGGCGACTGGTCGAGCAATTTTACTGCCCCGCAATATCGTGCAGCGATTGCTGGGGTTGTTGAAAACATTCTTGACGGTGATTTTTTTCAGGCAAACATCGCGCAGCAAATAAAATTTGAGATTGAGCATTGTAATGCGAGTGATTTATTTGCCGTGCTAAGCAATAAAAGCGCAGCCCCATATGGCGCCTTTTTGCAATATGAAGAGGGGGCGATATTCTCAAATTCGCCGGAGCGTTTTTTTACATTAAAGGAAGGGCGAAAAATAATTTGTGAGCCAATAAAAGGAACGCGGCCTCGTAGCGATAATGAAAATGAAGATCGGCATTATGCTGTAGAGCTATTAAAAGATGAAAAAGATCGTGCTGAAAATATTATGATTGTCGACTTGATGCGCAATGATTTATCGCGCGTCTGTATCGATAACAGCATAGATGTAGAAAAAATTTGCGCGCTTGTTAGCTATGCAACCGTGCATCATCTCGTATCAACAGTATCGGGTGCTTTGAAAGATGATTTTGGCGTCTCGGATGTCCTGGCGGCGCTGTTTCCATGCGGATCGATTACCGGCGCCCCCAAAGTTGAAGCTATGAAAGCAATCGCGCGGACGGAAAAAATAGGGCGTGGTCCTTATTGCGGCGCAATTGGGTATATCGATGATCGCGGTTATGCTGATTTTTCTGTTGCTATACGCACCATGATGATGACGCCTACTAAGAAGGGGGTCGCCGCCGTGATTCCGGTGGGCGGGGGAATAACCCACCAATCAAACCCAGCGCGTGAATATCAGGAAACCTTAGATAAGGCGGCGTTTTTTTTGGGCGCGCTTGGCGCTAAAGAGGCGGCCTTATGAGAATTTTGGTTGTCGATAACTATGATTCATTTGCTCATAACTTGGCGCGCTATTTCCGCCTGGCGGGCGGCCAAACAGATATTTTGCGCAATGACGAGGACTTGATATCATACGCTGAAAGCAAAAACCCCCAAGGGGTTGTGCTGTCGCCGGGTCCTAAAACGCCCCGCGAGGCTGGGGGATGTTTGGAATTGCTTGCCGCTTTACCCGCTTCAACGCCCGTTCTGGGGGTGTGTCTTGGGCATCAATGTCTTGCCGAAGCTTTTGGCGGTGAAACGGTGCGCGCTGAGCGGGCGATGCATGGAGAGGCCGGGCTTATACGCCATGATGGCGACGGGCTATTTAAGGATGCGCCTCAGCCTTTAAGTGTTGGGCGATATCATTCATTGGTTAGTCATATTCCTGATGCTGGGCCTCTTGAGCCTTGCGCTTGGAGTGAGGAAGGTGAATTAATGGCGATACGTCATAAAGAACGTCCTTGGTTTGGGGTTCAGTTTCATCCAGAGTCTGTTTTAACGCCGCAAGGTGATTTATTGACGAAGAATTTCCTAACTTTCATAGTGTTACGGCAGGATTAGCGCAGCAATGGCGATCATTTGGAAAAATGGGGATTATCTGCCTACAGATCGGGTAATATCAGCAGCTGATCGCGGTTTTTTGTTGGGCGACGGGGTTTTTGAGACCATTCTAGTCAGCGATACGCAGCCTGTATTCTTTAACCAGCATATGGAGCGTTTGCAAAAAGGATTGAACGCCCTTTATATGCCCCCATTTGAGGGCTTTGAGATTAAGCCCATAATCCATGAGCTGAAAACACGAAACGGTATTACGGGAAATTGCGCTATGCGCATTACGATGACGCGTGGTCCGGTTGGGCGCGGCCTTTCCGCAATTCCTATGGCTCAGATTAAACCGACAGTCGTTATCGCCCTTAGTAATGGGGCGCCTTCACAAGCGCAGCCATTGAAGCTGCACCTATCTGACGTGAGGGTCTTTTCTTCGGCTGAGGATAGAAGCTTTAAAAGTTTATCAGGTTACGGTCCTAATATCCGTGCACGGTATGAGGCAGCAGCGGCAGATTGTGATGATGCATTGCTGTTTAATGAAATGGGCCATCTTGTTGGCGCCAGCGCTGCAAATGTATTTATGATTGAACCGGGCCGTGTATTGAAGACGCCGCCGTTGAACGATGGCGTCTTGCCGGGGATTACCCGTAGCGTACTTATGCAGGCGTGCCGTAAAGTTGGGTGGACTGTTCATGAAACCTCAATTTTGCGAACGCAGATCAAGAATAAAGCGCTTGCGCTTACGAACTGTCTTGTCGGGGTGAATGGGGGCTATGCTGTTTATGCGGAAAACCTAAAAACCAATCAGTCATTTCTAATCGAGGCGATTGAGGAATTGAAAAAGATTCTACATACTGCTGTGATGGAAGACATTAATCGTGAAAAGTCCGCTCTATGAAATCCTTTTCTATCGCTAAGCACCAAATTGTAACAATTATCAGTGCATTGATCGCTGAAGAGGTGAGCCGGCACTCTAAACGCCACTTTGATTCATTGACCGTCGCGAGTTGGGCGGATGATACGCCGGTCGGGGCTGGCGGAATCGGACTGCTAGAAGAAGAATACGCTTTTTGCGTAAGGCGTGTGGCAAGGTTTTTTGGCGCTAGCGTGGATGGATCCGTAAATCTCGCCGAAGCAAGCTTAGGCCAATGGGCGTTGCAGATTGAAAACGCCATTCAAAAATCGATGACCCACATCGCCTTTATGCCCGCTGGCAGCGAAGATGGTGAGCCTGAATGCGTACACCCTGCGGAGGATGTATTTGCAGATGCGGCGGCGGCGGCGAATTTATTATATGGACGTCGCCGATTATTGTCTCTCGTAGCGCCGCATAGCTTGCTTGGTTTCACCCTAACCGTATTAACCCCTAATTTGCACCGAATTCCGACTCTAGATGTGCGCAGTATGGCGCCGGATGTCCTAAAGGAAGCATTGCAATATGGTGATGTATTGGTGGCGACGCCGACTTTATGGCGATATGCCTTGCAACAAGGGGTGACAGCGCCGGATAATACCATGGGCGTTTTTTTTGGCGAGCCAATGACAGCGGAACTTTCCGCTGAGATGCGTAAAGCTGGGTTTGCAGCTCAACGTGAAATTTATGGCTCGACTGAAACGGGGCTTATCGGGTGGCGCGATACGCCAACAGATGAATTTTTGCTTTTTGACCATTGGCGGCGTGATGGTGAATGTTTGATGCGTTCTTCAAAAGGTGCGCCGGATAAAAGCGTGGCCCCGATGGATACGCTTTCTTGGGTTGATGACCGTCGATTTAATTTGGCTGGCCGCCGAGACGGTGCTGTGCAGATTGGCGCGGTTAACGTTTTTCCTGATAAAATTGCCGCAAGTATACAAGAGCATGACTTTGTGGAAGCCTGCCTTGTGCGGGTGGGCCAATATCAAGGGGGCGTGAACCGGCTTATCGCCCATATTAAACTTGCTGAAGCTGTACCGCCTACGGAAAAAACAGTGCGCAATATTGATCAATGGTGCCGATCAGTCCTAACGCCGCAGTCACGGCCAGGGATATTCCATTTTGAGGCTGATCTTGCCGGGCTTTAGGGGCCAGGCTTTTGAACACAACCGGACAGTAAGATGTTATTAGCGACGGCCAGCTGAAGCCTGATTGAATTTTTGCTCTGATTGCGCAACGACATTATCGAAAGCTTGTCTGTCGTCGCCAACTGTCACTGTTGCTTCACATGAGTGTGTGCAGTTATAAGTGGTGCGTGCTGACCCGCGATGAAATGTCAACATACCTTTTGATGTTGATCGAACACGAATAATAATGTTTTCAATCGTATTACCATTTTCATCAAATATAAAAATGTTCGTCATGCCAGGTGCTTTGCCAAATAAAAGCAGGCGTGACTTGTCTTGTACGGTTACGTCGGCGATGCCAGGATTGCCCACGACAATTTGATCAGCTGGCGCTTTTAAGCTGTATGGACGAACATGGTCCATCGTAAGCCATACATCCTCTGCATGCGCATAAGAAGTTGCGAATAACGATAAAACAAGGGCGACGATCAAACGCATGGTGCATTCCTTTTTAAGGCTTTTTAGCAGTAATCGGTCAACGAAGCCTTAACTGAGCGATGGCGTTTGTATTGTTTCAATACGCTGCATTACAAGCATGTAAGCCGTAATGCTGAAGCATTTTTTTACGGGCTATTAAAATTGTTGTGTCAAACCTTTACGCCTGTCACCTTGATAAAGCGACAAAGCGGCATGCCCTCAACATCTTTAGTATTGGCGAGTGATGCGCGGTCAAAACCGCTAATAAACCCTCAAGGGGTTTTGGCGGATACGCCTCCTTTTGCTGGTCTGCCTGAAGCTGCTCTTAAGGCTTTGGCAACGCTTGGCGAGGTGCGGCTATATGATAGCGGCCACGATATCTATACCCATGAGCAATATGATGCGAGTGAGTTTGTTCTTATTGCCCGCGGATTATTAAAGCGCGTCGCGATAGCGCCTGATACGGGCGCTATGATGGTTGAGCATTTAAAGGAAGGTGATTTTTTCGGCCTTGCTCAGGCGACATTAGGACAGACAGGATCCATGTCTTGTTTTACCCTGACGGCCGCGAGCGACACCATTATTATTGCGTTTGAAAGTGACGCCTTTCGTGAGCTTATCAGTCATCGTCCAAGTTTAACGCGTAATCTTATGCAATATTTCGCATACCAATTTTTGTGTGCGCAAACGCCTAGTGATGGTCCGGAGATGTCGCCAGAGGGCCGTGTCTACTCAGCACTAATGAACTATATAGAACAGGAAGGCGTAAACGGCCCTTGGCGTGCGCCTTTTATGCCAAAACACAGAGAGCTTGCGCAAAAAGCTGACGTTGATGAGGCCACTGTCGCGGCGTCTATTGCGATGCTTATTCAAAATGATATTGCTGAAAGAGATTATCCAGGGCTTAAAATCACTGATATAAAAGAAATGCGTAGTCTGATAAGATAAATTTTATAGTTAATAAACGGATAATACAGAGAATACGATATCTGACAAAATGTCGAACATTTTCATGGATTCTTTACTACTCGTGAGGATACTAACCTCCGATTGATAGGATTATTCCAATCATCGGTGCAGGTGTAGAGTATAGTAGAGTAGTAGGCAGGAGTTCCACAATGAAAGCTCTCGTGACTAAATTTTTCAAAGACGAAGATGGTGCGACCGCAATTGAATACGGTCTTATCGCAGCGTTAATCGCTATTGCGATTATTGCCGCGCTTGATGCTGTTGGCACACAGCTTAGCACAAACTTCAGCGAAATTGATTCAGGTCTATCGCAGTAGTAGATTTCTCATCAGTTCTCTGGTGATATCTTTTAAAAGGGCGGCCAAGGGCCGCCCTTTTTATTTTTATCTATTATCTAACGAAGATTTAATCGCTTGGTTGATACCAATTTCTAGGTGTTTCCCATGCGCCTTAGATTCTTTGTCCGCAAAGAGGCTGGCGTTCGGCATTATTGCGCGTTTATGAGTTTTTCCTCTTAAAGCGCCAAAAAGGAGATCGCGAATGGTTTCTCTAATAGCGCTTGCCGCTTTTCCCGCCGCCCTCATTATTGCGGCGCTGAATGATCTATATGAGTTTAAAATCCCAAATTGGGTCAGTATTGCCCTTGTGGTTAGTTACTTTATTGCTGGCTTTGCCATGCGTGCGCCGCTCGGAGGGGTTTTTGAGGGAGCGGCTCTTGCCTCAGGCGCGCTTGTAATTAGTTTTGCTTTGTATGCTGGGAATATTATAGGTGGTGGTGATGCGAAGCTATTTGCCGCCACTGTATTATGGGTTGGTGTATCTGCGTTTACGGAATTTTTACTTTATATGACTTTTTCCGGCGCAGCTTTGTGCGTTGTGCTTATGTTATTCCGTAAAGCGCCAATTTTACCATTTTATGCCCAGGCGGGCTGGTTAATGCGATTGCATCAAACGCCTAGGGAAGTCCCTTATGGCGTGGCGATTTGCATTGGCGGGCTTTTGAGCTTCCAACAATCGGCCTATTTCCGTCTTGCTTTTGGGGGATGAGGCTTGTTCTACAACTTCAAAACGCAGTTAACAGAGTTTTGAGGTATTTCATTAATGATAGAAGTGCGTAGTAGGGGCTTGGCCCGTTTGCACAGGTAAAAACAATGAATGTTACTCGCTTAGCTATTCTCGGCGTCGCTCTTTTTGCGGGGGCGGCGGCTTTTTTTCTTATGATGGGCGAGCAGTCGGTTGAACAAGGTCCAATCCAGATTGTACAGCCGATGAAGGAAAAAACTGTGGGCGTTCTTGTCGTTAAAGACAATGTAAGTCGTGGCCAGCGATTAACCGCAGATATGATGACGTGGATCGCATGGCCCGAAAAAGCAGCTGTTCAAGCCGGAAGCTACATCACAGACACTACGGATGGTGATCCTATCGCTGCGCTAGAGGGCGCTGTGGTGCGAACACAAATCATTAAAGGCGAGCCGGTTACTGAAACGAAAATTGTGCGCGCGGGAAGTTCTGGACTGATGGCTGCTGTTTTGTCCCCCGGCATGCGGGCCGTCAATATGTCGGTGACAGCGGAGACCGCAGCAGGCGGATTTATCTTACCTGGTGATCGGGTCGATATCATTTATTCACAAATGGAAGATGGTGATTTCGCCAAAACTAGATCGCTTCTTGAAAATGTAAGGGTCTTAGCGATTGACGCTAACTATGCTGAGCATTCAGAGGCGAACCATTTATTGGCGAGTAACATCACTTTTGAGCTAACGCCAGATGATGCGCAATATTTCTTAAGCGCCCTCAATTCGAATGGACGTCTAAGTCTAACGTTGCGCAGTGTGTTTGAAGCAAAAGATCAAGTGGCGTCGGGGCGCCGTAATGCAGAAGTCGAAATCATTCGATACGGACAGCTGTAGAATAATGCTGTTAAGGGTCGTGAAGACAATGATTAAAAAATACTTAACCATGATGAAGTCAACCGCATTATTCATATGCGTATGTGTTCTTTCGATGGCTACCTCAGCGCAGGCCGCATCCTTGAAGATTGACAGCGGCGGTAAGAGCAGCGTATCGCGCAGCATCGTACTGCCGCTGAATAAAGCCGCAATAGTAGAGTTACCCAAAGCGGCTTCAGATGTTTTGGTCTCTCAGCCTTCGATTGTCGACGCTGTTGTTCGTTCGCCGCGCCGTGTTTATTTGTTAGGGCTAACCGTTGGTCAAACTAACGCTTTCTTTTTTGATGAGACTGGGCGGCAAATTTTAAATCTAGAAATTCAAGTTGAGCGCGATCTTGATGCGCTGACGGATCTTTATCGGCGACTAATGCCAGATTCTAGAATTTCAGCGGAGGCGATTAACGACACCATCATCCTCCGCGGTACGGTCAATAACAGTGTCGAGGCGACAAATGCAGCTGATATCGCGGGGCGTTTTATTGGCGATATGAATAATGTGGTGTCAATGATTTCAATACGCGACCGAGAGCAAGTAATGCTAAAAGTACGTATTGTTGAGATGAGTCGCTCTGTCCTAAAGCAACTTGGTGTTGATACTAGCGGTGTGGCGACATTATCGAACGCGACATTGGATCTTGCGGCCAATACTCTTGCCACTGGCGGGAGCGGCGGCGGCCTTGCCGGTACTGCGCGCCATCTGTTTGGGCAAAATAATCTGTCTTCGCTCGACTTTTCGTTTCAAGCATTGGAGCGTGTTGGTCTTGTTCGTACACTGGCGGAGCCAAATTTGACAGCCATATCTGGTGAAGCGGCGAGTTTTTTAGCTGGGGGTGAATTCCCCATACCTGTCGCGCAGGATGATGATGTTGTAACTATTGAGTTTAAAGAGTTTGGTGTCGGCCTTGGCTTTACGCCTGTAGTATTAAACAAAGGCCGTATTAACCTTAAAATCTCTACGGAAGTGAGTGAACTAACGGCTGAAAACGGATTTTCAATCTCAAGCGGTACAACAACAACTGTAACGCCAAGCGACCAAGATGAGTTTTTGCTCGTTGACCAAGATGGGGATGGCACTCTTGAGTTTATAACGAACCCGAACTTTGAAGGTGATGAAGTTTCCACTATTTCGACACCAGGCCTTGTTATCCCAGGCCTTGCTGTGCGCCGGGCGAAAACAACTGTGGAGTTGCCTTCTGGCGGGAGCCTCGTGATGGCGGGGCTATTGCAAGAGGATATGCGCCGTACAATCAATGGTATCCCCGGTCTTAAAGACACGCCAGTGCTTGGCCAGTTATTCCGTAGCCGGGATTATCTCAATGATGAATCAGAACTTGTGATAATTGTAACGCCATATCTTGTGGATCCGACGCATAAGAGCGAATTGACTGATCCGGTGAAAGGATTTGTGCCAGCAAGCGATCTTCAAACGATACTACTAGGACGGATGATTTCTGCATACGGTCTGCATGGGCGTAATGTTGAAGATAAGACCCTGCAAGGGCCACTTGGATTTATTCTGGATTAGGATGAACGGTATGATGAACGCATTATTAAAGGCATTTACAGTTGTTGCTGCGGCGCTCATTGCCGGCTGCGCCTCGGCGGTAAATGGTGTGAACCAAGCCGTAAGCGTGGAAGAAGCACACCCAATTTCTGTTGATAGTCAAGTTGTGACGCTGACCATTAATGCTAGCCAAAGCAGTCCTTCTTCTTTGGATCAAGCGCGCGTCCGCGCTTTTAGCGATGCTTATTTGCGCAACGGTCATGGGCCTGTCACGGTGACGACGCCTTCAGGGCGGCAAAATTTCGCTAGCTCTGTACGCGACTTAATGAATGCCGTCGGCGTACCAACGGGTTCGATGGCGATGGCTGAATACCGCCCCAGCGGCGAGCAAAATCCCCAAATCATATTGTCGTATACCCATTATGTTGCACAAGCGAGTGCTTGTGGAATTTGGTCTGGCATTAAAGAAGCTGACCGCCGTAACCTTCGTACACCAAATTTTGGGTGTGCGACGCAAAATAATTTAGCCGCCATGGTGGCTGATCCACGCGATCTCATTCAACCTGCTGACACGGGCCCGGCTGATACGGCGGCTCGCATTCGCGCTATTCGTTCGTTCCGTGAAGGCGAAGTGTCTTCGGTGCAAACTGATGGCGATATTGAAGTATCCGTCTCTGAGTAAGGCATGGTAAAAGGCGCATGCGGAGAACATTATGAAAAAAGCTTTTGATACCACGCAGCAATCCGATGTTGATGAGGAAGGTGTCGCGCAAGGCGCGTCTTCTCTCGGTGCGGATGGCGGGCCAGCCTTTAGAGAAAATCTAATCGATATAAACGATGACGCTTGGCTTGATGAAGAGTTATCTGACGAGGAGCTTGCAGCGCTTGGTGAAGAAGATTTCGATGATGAAGCTTTTTTAGAAGAAGCAGATTTTGATGAAATTTCTAATGAAATACAATTGCCGGCGCCGGTTGAGACTTCAGCTGAGACCAGCGTGGAAGCAGATGATAGCGCTTTGCTTGAAGACGCCTTTGCTGAGGTTGATGTGAATGAAAGCCTTGCGCAGGCTGAAGAGTATACGTTTGAAGAGCCGCCTCTAACAGCAAACCAAGAGCCTGTTGACTTAGACTATGGTGATGCGGAACAAGCAAGCGCTATTGTATCAGCGCCGCAAACCCAAGGCAGCAGCGATCTAATTGAAGATGAAGAATACGATTCTGACGTCATTGATTACGGTGACGTAGAAGGCGACCATCGGCCTGTACCGCGAATTTCCATCCATGCATTTTGCGAAACACCTGCTGTGACAGAGGTTTTGGAAAAGGTCGCCGTTGATCGTCGGTTGTCATTGGCGCATGTGACAATGCATATGGGCGGAATAGCCAAGGCCGTTGACCACTTCCAAGGTGCTGCGACGCCTAACTTGCTTTTAATCGAAACAGTTGAGGGCGGGCCGTCATTATTCGCCCAATTAGGGGCGCTTGCGGAAGTTTGTGATCCAACCACTAAAGTCATTATTATTGGACGTGTGAACGATATTGGTCTTTACCGTGAGTTAATGGATCAAGGCGTAAGCGACTATCTGGTGCGCCCAAAGTCACCGTTAAAAGTGATACAAACCATCGCCAATTTATATCTTGATCCTTCGGCGGCGCCAATTGGCAAGACCATTGCTTTTGTGGGCGCGCGCGGCGGTGTTGGTTCGTCGACACTTGCTCACAATGTGGCGTGGAGTGCGGCGGAAGAGTTTGACAGTGATACGGTTATCTTGGATCTAGATTTACCGTTTGGTACTGCCAGCTTGGATTTTGAGCAAGACCCGACGTCCGGTCTGTTGGAAGCGCTAACGTCTCCTGAGCGGTTGGATGATGTTTTGCTTGAGCGTTTATTACAAAAATATACTGATAGGTTAAGCCTGTTCACAGCGCCAAACCTTCTTGACCGTGACTATAACATTGACGACCAAGCGGTTGAAACTGTCGTTGAGATTGTTCGCTGCGCTGCGCCATCCATCATTATTGATATTCCACATATTTGGACGGGGTGGGCGAAACGTCTGTTGCAAACAGCTGATGAAATCGTGATCACCGCAGCGCCGGATCTTGCGTCTTTTAGAAACGCTAAAAGCATGGTTGATGTGATAACAAGCGCGCGTCCAAATGATACGCCCCCGATGCTTATTCTCAATCAATATGATCCAAAGGCCTCCTCTGTGCCGCCGGAACAGTTTGCAGAACATGTCGGTATTAGCCCGTCACTTATAATTGGGTGGGAGCCGACATTGTTTCATGCGGCTGCAACGAATGCTGCGCCAATTTTTGAAGTGGGCGGTAAAACGAAAACTGCACACGGATTAAGGGATTTAACGGCTCGCGTGCTTGGCCGTGAACAAGAAACCCGTAATGGCGGAGGGTTTAGCCTTTCGCGTCTGTTCAAAATTTAACAGGGTGACGAAGAGTAATGTTCGGAAAAAGAACAGCACAAATGGAGGCGCCGGCTCCAAGCGGTGAAAACGCCGCTCCGCAAGCTAAAGCCAAACCTGCGGCCGCTCAGCCCCCTAAACCAGCGGCTACGCCTAAGGCGGCGCCAAAGCCTGCCGCTTCTCAGTCCGCCGCAGCGCCAGCACCGGCTGCGCCTCCGCGTGTTACGCCGCCACCCGAACAAAAGGGGCCTGACACCGTTGAAATCGGTGGCCGTTCTGATGATTACTTTCAAACAAAGACCACAATATTCAATGCACTGATTGATACGATTGATTTATCACAGCTTGCTCAGCTTGATACTGAAGCAGCTGGTGAAGAAATTCGCGATATCGTAAATGAAATTATCTCGATCAAGAATGTTCAGATGTCAATCTCTGAACAAGAGGCGCTGTTACAAGATATTTGTAATGATGTCCTTGGCTATGGGCCGCTAGAGCCGCTTTTGGCGCGCGATGACATTGCTGATATCATGGTCAATGGTGCAAATCGTGTGTTTATTGAGGTTAGCGGTAAAATCTCGCTCACAAATGTTCGCTTCCGCGATAACTCACAGTTGATGAATATCTGTCAGCGGATTGTGAGCCAGGTTGGCCGCCGCGTAGATGAAGCAAGTCCGATTTGTGACGCGCGCTTGCCAGATGGTTCGCGTGTGAACGTTATCGCGCCGCCTTTGGCGATTGACGGCGCCGCACTGACGATCCGGAAATTTAAGAAAGACAAGCTTCGCATCCAGGACTTGGTGAACTTTGGGTCTATCTCTCCTGAGGGCGCGCGTGTTTTGGAAATCGTCGGCCATTGCCGCGTCAACACCTTGATTTCCGGCGGTACGGGTTCTGGTAAGACGACTTTGCTCAACTGTATGACTGGTTTTATTGAGCATGATGAGCGGATTATCACCTGTGAGGACGCGGCGGAATTGCAATTACAGCAGCCCCATGTTGTGCGTTTAGAAACGCGCCCGCCCAACCTTGAAGGTCAGGGTGAGGTGACAATGCGTGATCTCGTTAAAAACTGTCTGCGGATGCGCCCTGAGCGGATTATTGTGGGCGAGGTGCGGGGGCCTGAGGCTTTTGACCTTCTTCAGGCGATGAATACTGGCCATGATGGATCGATGGGAACCCTCCACGCGAACTCGCCGCGCGAAGCGTTGCAGCGTGTTGAGTCCATGATCACCATGGGTGGATACAACCTTCCCTCTAAGACAATCCGTGAAATGATTGTTGGCTCAATTGATGTTATAATCCAAGCCGCGCGCCTTCGCGATGGTTCTCGTCGTATTACCCATGTTACAGAAGTGTTGGGGACAGAAGGCGACACCATCATCACGCAAGATTTGTTTGTCTATGACATGCAAGGCGAAGATGAAAGTGGGAAATTGATTGGTAAGCATAAGTCAACAGGTATTGCCCGTCCCGCCTTTTGGGACCGGGCGCGTTATTATGGAAAAGAAGCAGAGCTAGCAGCAGCGCTAGATGAGGCGTCTGAATAGTTGCGTATATGGAACAACAAACGCTGATCATTGTAATCTTAGGCGTCGTCTCGTTCGGGGCGCTAGCGCTCGTCTTTTTTGCCCCCACGCAGCAAGATAAAGCGAAAAAGCGTCTCGCGACATTTGATACGGCGAAAAATGCAAGGCGGGCTGGCGCTTCTGGCGCAGATGCGACTCAAAAAGATCGGCGCCGGAAACTAAACCAAGCGCTTGCCAAGATCGATGATCAGCAAAAAGAAATGAAAAAGCGTCAGCGGGTTAGCCTGTCGCAGCGTTTGGAGCAAACGGGCCTGCCGATCACCGTGAAGCAATATTACATGGCTTCTGTCTTTGTCGCGATTTTCTTTGGCATTGTTGGTGTGATTTCCGGACAAAAATTATGGGTTACAGGTGCGCTATTCATGGTCGGCGGCCTCGGTGCGCCAGCATGGTTTATTGGATTTTGTAAAAAACGCCGCCAGAAGAAATTTGAAGAAGAGTTTTCAAATTCCATCGATGTCATCGTGCGCGGTGTTAAAACCGGCTTACCCGTCAACGAGTGTTTGAAGATTATTGGAACCGAATCGCCAGCGCCGGTTCGTGATGAATTTCATATGCTTACGGAAGGGTTGCGCGTTGGTTTATCTTTGGAACAAGCGTTACAGAGACTTTATGAGCGTATGCCGCTGCAAGAAGTGAACTTCTTTGCTATTGTGCTTGTTATTCAACAGCAAACCGGCGGTAATTTGGCCGAGGCGCTGACTAATCTGTCGAATGTGTTGCGTCAACGCAAATTGATGCAGGGTAAGATTAAAGCACTTTCTGCTGAAGCAAAAGCATCGGCGATGATCATTGGCGCCTTGCCATTTTTGGTGATGGCCGCGGTGCAAGTTATGTCGCCTGGGTATTTGGCGCCGCTTTTTACAACAAGCACTGGTAATTTCATCCTGATGGGCGCTGGCCTTTGGATGGGCACAGGCATCTTTGTGATGAAGAAAATGATGGTCATTAAGGTTTAGGGGCAGACATGGAAGCGATCATCAACGCCGCAACGGATCGGCAGTTTCAAATCTCAGTTTTGGTTTCGATCATGGCGATCGCAACTATTTACACTGTTTTAGAGCCATTTTTCGTCAAAGATCGCCTAAAAGAACGGATGCGATCAGTTGCCGATTACCGTAATCGCTTAAAAGATCAACAACGTGAAAGCCTAAATAAGCGTGCACCGTCTATTAGTCTACGCAATAGCTCCGCCAAGGGGCCGTTGAAAGAAATCGTTGAAAGCCTAAAATTGTTGGAGGTTTTTGACGCAGACGAAGCGGCTAAAAAATTGATGATGGCGGGCTTTCGCGGTACACGGCCAGTATTTGTTTTTATGGCGGCGCGTCTTGGTATGCCGTTTGTGTTGGCGATCGTGGTGGGTATTTATGTATACGTTTTTGACGGTTTTTCTTTAGATAGCTTTGGCCGGCTTATGGCGACGCTATTTGGGTTTTTTGCCGGGTTTTATCTGCCTAATCTTTACGTCAATAATATTATTGCAAAGCGTCAACAAGCAATTCGTCTTGCTTGGCCAGACGCGCTTGATCTGCTGTTGATTTGTGTGGAATCGGGCATGTCGGTCGAGGCGGCCATGCAAAAAGTCAGCGAAGAAGTGGGCGGCAATTGCTCAGAACTTGCTGAAGAACTTGGCCTGACGGTGGCGGAGCTTTCTTACTTGCAAGAGCGAAAACAAGCTTACGTCAATCTTGCGGACCGTACGGGACTAGACGGCGTGAAGGCGGTGACAACCGCGCTGATCCAGTCGGAAAAATACGGTACGGCCTTGGGGGCTTCCCTGCGTGTGATGGCCCAGGAAAATCGTGACGTCCGTATGCAGGAGGCGGAAAAGAAAGCCGCCGCCTTGCCGCCGAAATTGACTGTTCCCATGATCGGCTTTTTCTTGCCGGTTCTTTTTGCGGTGATCTTGGGCCCCGCCATTATGAGCATCATGGAGATGTAGTTTATTGGTTCATTCCAAAAGGAATGATCCTATTTTCTGCATCATGACCAATATCGGCTGATCCTAGAAAGGCGATGTCGGCGCGCTTGCACCACTCACGGGCGATCTCTTCTACGTCTTTGCCAAAGCTAACGTCGTTTTGCGGAATATTGCTAAACCGGCCAAGCATCAAACCTGCGGCGCGCCTTGTACTGTCATTTGCCGCGAGGGTGAAAAATGCGCGGTCGATACGATAATGATATTCGGCGATATCTTCGACCATCAAAATATGATCGGTAAAATCTGGGCGCCAGCCTGCGCCAAGAATATTGCTTAAAACAGTTAAATTAAAAGCGGCGAGTTTTTTCCCTTTGGGCAGGGCGTCCGGGGCCGCGTAACCTTCTACAAGGTAGTTTAAGGCTCGTTTTAAGGCGCCATCGCCGCCTGCGCGCGTTGCGTCAATGGGCATAGGCCCGTGGGCTAGGGTCTTAAAGCCCAAGGCATAAAGCCGGGCGAGGATAAAACCCATATCGCTATAACCAAGATACCGTTTGGACCGCGCATGATCATCCAGCTGCGCATAAGCCGCATCATATAAGCGGCATGCGCCATAACCGCCCCGGGCGAACCAGACGGCGTGGGTTGTTGGGTCATTGGCCGCTTCAACAAAGGCGTTAGTGCGCGTCTTGTCATCGCCAGCGAAATGGCCGTCCTGTAAAAAACACTGGGGATGAAATTGAAGCGATAGGCGATCAGACGGGTAGATTGCCGCCGCCGCTTTCGTGACCTTGTCGGCCTCTTCTTTGGTGAGCGGGCGGCCTGGCGCAACCACCGAAATGGTAATAGGACGAGTTTGTTCTGACTTATTGCGCATAAGCATTCATATGGGTGTTTAACATCGCGCGCAATTGGCTGTACTGGTTGCTAGCAGCATTTACCAAATGCGCCAGGGGCGCGGAACGGGGATCCCAAAGATGACAATCGACCTTAACAAGGACCGGCGGGCTGACCTTACGGGCAAGTTGCAAGACCTTTATCGACAAGAGTTTGACGAAAATCTGTCGGAATTTCGCGCACAGGAAATCATAGACTTCTTTCTCTCCCGCCTAGCGCCAGAGGTATATAATCAAGCTGTGGCGGATGTTCGTGCGCATTTGCAGGGTAAGCTCGATGATTTAGACGGTGAAGTTTACGTGGATGTTTCGGTGTAACGCTTTAATAGCTGTCGACGACACGCCGAAAGAAAGCCGGCTTAGAATTGTCGGGCGTGTTAAGTTTGATGACTTGTTGTCAACAAAATCGCTCTATAGCTAAACAATGATGAATATTGAGCGATCTTACTTTTTTTGCGGCGTAGGCGGCAGCGGTATGCTGCCCCTTGCGATGATTTTACGTGGGCGCGGTGCGGTCGTTGCGGGCTCTGACCGGTCATATGATCAAGGGCGCACGCCGGAAAAATTTACATTTTTAGAGAAATTGGGCATCGCCCTTTCCCCCCAAGACGGCAGCGGCCTGAATAGCGCGGCGCAGACATTGGTCGCCTCCGCAGCGGTTGAGGATACGGTGCCCGATGTTGTCGCCGCTAAAGCCGTTGGCGCGGCGCGCATGACGCGCGCGGAGTTATTGGCGCAGCTTTTTAATGATGCGGTTTGCCCCATCGGTATTGCCGGCACCAGCGGCAAGTCGACAACAACCGCCATGGCGGGGTGGATTTTATCCCATGCCGGAAAAGACCCCACCGTGATGAACGGGGCGGTAATGAAAAACTTCGCCCGTGATGACGCTTTGTTTGCCAGCGCGCTGGTGGGGGCGGGCGATGCGTTCGTTAGCGAGGTTGATGAAAGCGACGGGTCCATCGCGATGTTCGCACCTCAAATTGCGGTGCTGAATAATATCACTCTTGATCACAAGTCGATGGAGGAGCTTAGAACGCTGTTTGGCGATTTTGTGGGCAAGGCGCGGCTCGCGGTTTTAAATCTCGATAATGGGGAGACGGCGGCGCTCGCCGCGCAGTTCTCAGACAAAGCCGTCACCTATAGTCTTGATAATCATGAGGCGGATTACTTTGCGAGCGATGTTAACCTTCGCTTCGATGGTGCGGACTTTATGGCCTATGACCGCCGCGCGGGGCAACAAGCGCGGGTCAGCCTTGCTATGCCCGGAAAGCATAATATCGCCAACGCCCTTGCGGCGATCGCGGCGGCGGGGTCGGCGGGCGTTTCCTTTCAGGCGGCGACTGAGGCGCTTGGCGCTTTTGAAGGGGTCAAACGCCGTTATGATATTGTTGGCAGTGCGGGGGGTGTGGCCATCGTGGATGATTTTGGTCATAACCCTGATAAAATTACGGCGACGCTAAAGGCGGCCCACGCTTTTGCTGGGCGTTTGCTTGTTATGTTCCAACCCCATGGCTTTGGCCCGTTAAAGAAAATGCGCCAGGAATTTATTGATTGCTTTGCAGCTAATCTCAGCCCAGATGATGTTTTGGTTATGCCGCCCCCCGTCTATCATGGCGGCACAGTGGACCGCGCTGTTACTAGCGAAGACATCGCTGCCGGTGTGGTGGGAGCAGGCCGCCAGGCCGAAGCGCTTGAAAGCCGCGAGGCTTGTGGCGCGCGGTTGTTAGAACTCGCCGCCTCTGGCGACCGGATTATTATTATGGGCGCGCGGGATGATACGCTGTCGGTCTTTGCCGGTGATTTGCTAAAGGACCTCGCGGCGCGATAGGAGCAGCTATCTAGCGAGAAATAATGACCTCGTATGATTAAGGACGCCGTGTTATAGCTATTAGTGAGATATCTTCTACGAGGGGGAAAGATGACCAAGAATAGGATTATTGGCGTGCTGTGCGTAGGCTTGCTCTTAAGCCTGGCTGGTAATGCATATCTGTTTATAGATCGGACCGTATTTCGCTTTTACAATGGGAATAATATCGACATGCGAACTCGTGTGATGAATGCATATGATCAGCTTGTCTGCGATCTCATTTGCGGAAAAACGATTGATGAAGCGAACCAATTGATAAAACCACATACAGTTGTACGGTTTAAACAACGGCGAGACTTGGCTCATTTGCATATTAAAAAAACTCGAGTGGAGCTTTGTTTACAAGGCGATGTTATTACAGCGGTAGAGTCCAGTACATATTCTTCCGAAAAGCCGGAATGCCTTAAGAACATCTACTTGTTTGACGGCACGAGCCAAGGTGAAATTCTGAAGGCTGATGAAAAATAAATGTCTTTAGTAAAAGCGCTTTTCTCCCCCTTTTGAGGCAACGTTTTGCGTTACACCTCTGGGTGAGGTCTTCGTAGAGTTGAGATAGATTTTGCCGTTCGCCCTGATGTGCTCTTGCAAAGCAAGATCCTCAAAGGGCGAACTAATCCGCTAATCCTCAATCAACTGGTCAAGCGCTTCATAGAGGGGGAGCTGGCCAGCGGCCACCTTTTCCCGTGTTGGGGCGGCTTGGCCGAGGCGGGCGCGATAAACCCACACATTGGTCAGCACTTTTTCGACAAAGTCGCGGCTTTCGGTATTGGGAATGCTTTCGATAAAGAGCAACGGGTCGTCAAGGCCGATCTTTTTGTCCCAACGGCGCATATTGCCGGGGCCCCCATTATAGGCGACGGCGACTTTAAACAGGTCCCCATCCGCATAGGTATGGATCAGTTGGTTGACATATTTTTGGCCGATCTGAAGGTTCAGCCCGGGCTCGTAAAGTTTATCGCGGCCGCTGCGCCGGTGGAGCGATCGGTCTTTCGCCACAAAGCTCGCCGTGCGCGGCATAAGCTGCATAAGACCCCGGGCGCCGACGCGGCTTGTCGCTTCGGGTTTAAATTTAGATTCCTGGCGCATCAGTGCATAGATCAATGCACGGTCCGTCTGGAAACCATTGCGCGGCGCATAGTCCGGGATCGGATAAAGCCCGCCTTGTAAATAGGGTGCATCCCCCGAAAGGGCGATTTCAATTTGCGCGGCGGGCAAGCTAAGGCCGGTCGCGACCGCCATTAGGTCGTAATCTAAATGATCTTCGATGGCGCCGTTGGCCCAGCGCAGTTCAAGTGCGGCGTCATTGTCACGGCCCACTTGTTTTAGCGCGACCGCGCGGCGCACGCCGGGGTGCTTTTTCACAAGCTTCGCAAAACCGTCTTCGGTGACTTTCGGCGCGTCCCAATCATAATCATAGTTCCGGCCCAGCTGCGCGAGGGCGAGTTGGCCGTAAAACGTGAATGGATATTCCGCGGCAATCTCAAGATTTGGCGTAATTTCGGCTGGCTTTCCTGCGGCCAACGCGGCGCGGGCGGCCCAAAAACCAGCGCCCGCGTGCAGGGCGTCGCTTTGATAATCAACGGCGGCCATCTTTTCGAAGAGGTCAAAGCTTTTCCTCATATCCCCATCGCGGAAGGCGATAAGGCCGCGGATCCAATAAGCCATCACGGCGGTGTCGCCATTCTTGGCGGCGACTTCGCCGGAAATTTTCCGCGCCGTGTCCACATAACCTTGATAGTAAAGGCTCGCCGCAATCCAAGAGCGCATGCGGTCATATTGGCGTTCGGTGATCGTGCGGCGCTTTAGATGGTTCTTAATTTCTTTAAGCGCGCTCATCGCTTGGGATTTGCGGGCGAGGTAACGCACGCGCCCTTCAATGCGGCGAAGACGGGGTCCGCTTGTTTTGGCGTAGTCTTTTTTCAGCGCTGGGTGCAGCTCTTTGCTTTCTTTCGTTCGCCATTTGCGCGGAGCGGGCCGGGCTGGATTGCTATACCCTTTTGGGCGGCGCTTAACGGCAAGGCGATAGACCTTGGATGCTTTTTCCGGGTGGTCAGAATAGTAAGCCATCCAGCGCTTTAGCTCAGAATATTTTGAGCGATAGGCTGTTGGGTGCATGTAACGCTGATACTGCACATACCCCATTAAGATGTCAGAATTGACGGCCTTGATCTTTGCATCCGCTGACTTCCAGGCGCCGCGCTCTTGCAGATCGAAAATCTCTTTATAAAGCGCGACGTCTTTATCGCTAAGGACTTTTAGATCTTTGGTAAAAGGGGTTGTTTCGGACCCGGTTTGGGTTTGCGCTGCAAAGGCTTGCGGCGGTAATCCCCCCAATACGCTTAAAGTAAATAACAAACAGCCTGTGGCTGCTAGACCCAATTTCTGACGCATCATCAGCCACACCTCTTTGTCGCCTGCATCATACATACCTGGCGCATATCGCTAAATTGCAAAAAAGTAATGCAGTAGGCAGCGGGAAAAATTCATCTTTTACAAACCAACCTTAACCATCCGTTAATGCGGCGAGTTTGGATTGCAGGGCGAGAAGATCATGCCAAGCGGCTTTTTTCTGGCCCGGTTGGCGCAGCAAGAAAGCCGGGTGAAAAATCGGTAAAGTGGGGATCGGCGCACCATCATTAATGGAAATTTCACGCCAGACGCCGCGGGCGCGCATAATGCCGGATACGCCGAGCATGGCCTGTGTCGGCGCGCCGCCTGCGAGCATGATCGCTTTTGGTTTTGTTATGGAAATCAAACGATCAACAAATGGCTTGCACATTGCGGTCTCGACCGCTGTTGGGGTTCTGTTGCCGGGCGGACGCCAGAAGATCACATTGCTGATTAAGGCATTAGTCTCGCGGGACCGGCCGATAGCGGCGAGCATTTTATCCAGCAGTTGTCCGGCGCGTCCGACAAAGGGTTTGCCAATCTGATCCTCGTCCCGTCCCGGCGCCTCGCCAATGATAAGAAGGTCCGATCCTACGACGCCGTCTGTAAAGACTGTTCTGCGTGCGCCAGCCTTTAACGGGCAGGCGTCAAACCCCTCAACCGCCTTCGTCAACTCTTCAAAAGTCTGGCAACGCGCGGCGAGCTGGCGGGCCATTTGGACCGCTTCATCCGCTGGGGTATGGGCTGTTTTTGATTGGGCGGCGTTGGAGGCAGACGGGTTTTGGCGCGCATTCGTGTTTGATTGAGCGGATTGTCCCGCCTGCACCCTTAATTGAGGGGACTTTGGTTGGGGGGGACGCCATTCAAAGAAGTTCGCTGGTTCGACCCCGACGGCTTCGTCGACACCCATATCACAATACCATCGCAAGAGTGCGATGGCGTGTTCCCTTGATATATCCGCTTGGACAGACATGGCGTAACTATAAACCTAGTTTAAGCTTGCGACAGGCCTTGTCCTGAGATTTGTGGGATAGATTTCAACAGGGCTCCTATTAGGCATCACACTAGCGTTTTGTGTAAGCGCGGCGCCAAAGCTCATAGCTTTCTCATTAAAACTTTGCCAGAAAGACCGCTAAAAGACAGGAATGACGAGAAAGTTGAGACCAATGACGAATGATGCGCCCGCCAGAGAAGCGATGGACTTTGACGTAGTGATTGTCGGCGCCGGCCCGGCCGGTCTTTCCGCCGCGATACGCCTTAAACAGCGCGCGGCTGCGGCGGGAGAAGAAATTACCGTCGTTATTGTTGAAAAGGGGTCTGAAGTTGGGGCGCATGTCTTATCGGGCGCGGTTTTGGACCCATCTGGGATGGATGAGCTATTCCCTGATTGGAAAGACATGGGCGCGCCCCTTGATACGCCTGTCGTCTCAGAAAGCTTTAAGGTGATGGGCCCCGCGGGCTCTCTTTCATTGCCGACTTTTGCGATGCCGGCGATGGTGCAAAATCACGGCAATTACATTGTTTCAATGGGCAATGTCTGCCGCTGGCTGGCTGAGCAAGCCGAGGGGATGGAGATTGAAGTCTATCCCTGCATGGCGGCGTCTGAATATCTAACCCGTGAAGATGGCTCTGTACGCGGGGTCGTTGTTGGCGAAGTTGGTATAGGCCAAGACGGCGAGAAAAAAGATAGCTATGAGCCGGGGATGGAGCTGAACGGTAAATACGTACTTCTTGCCGAAGGGGTTCGCGGGTCACTGAGCAAACAAGTGATCGGTGCGTTTAATCTTGACGAAGGGCGAGAGCCGCAAAAATACGGCATCGGGTTAAAAGAGCTTTGGAGCATTGACCCGGCGAAAAGCCGTCCCGGCCATGTCCAGCACAGTTTTGGATGGCCGCTGGACAACCAAACCGGCGGCGGGTCATTCCTTTATCATTATAATGACAATACGGTTGCGCTTGGTTTTGTTATTCACTTGAACTACAAAAACCCGCATCTTTATCCGTATGGGGAGTTTCAGAAGTTTAAAACTCACCCAGAAATCCAAGAGCTTTTGGAAGGCGGCCAGCGTATCGCATATGGCGCACGCGCGATTAGCGAGGGGGGATATCAAGCGGTGCCAAAGCTGACCTTCCCTGGCGGCGCACTCATTGGATGCTCAGCCGGTTTTGTGAATGTGCCGCGCATTAAGGGCAACCATAATGCGATGTTAACGGGCATTATGGCGGCGGATGCGGCTTTTGATGCGATTTCAGCGGGCCGTGAAGGCGATGAGCTTTCCGCCTATGAAGAGGCTTATCAAGCCTCAGCTGTTCGAAAAGAGCTCTACGAGGCCCGCAACGCTAAGCCGCTTTGGTCGAAATATGGCACAATCTTAGGCGGGATTTCGTTAGCCGGTCTTGACCTATGGACAAATACCATCATCAGCGGATTTTCTTTCTTCGGGACCCTTGGACACGGTAAGACAGATGCTGAAGCGACGGAGCCTGCGGCCAAGCACAAACCGATTGATTATCCGAAGCCTGATGGCGTGATTACTTTTGACCGGCTGACAAATGTTTCGTTTTCGGCGACAAACCACGAAGAAGACCAGCCAGCGCACCTTCAGCTTAAGAATGCGTCAATCCCGGTTGGGGTAAACCTGCCGACCTATGATGAGCCGGCGCAGCGCTATTGCCCTGCTGGCGTATACGAGGTCTTAACTGATGATGATGGGGCTAATCCGGTCTTCCAAATTAACGCCCAAAATTGCGTTCACTGTAAGACATGCGATATTAAAGACCCATCGCAGAATATCGTTTGGGCGACGCCAGAAGGCGGCGGCGGACCGAACTATCCGAACATGTAATCCCCGCCCTGTGGGTAAGGAGAAGGCGTTGCGCTTCTTATTTGGTTTTTGTTTTCTTGCGGCCGCAGCTGGCTGCGCCGGAACGCCTACTTATTCAACGGCTACAGGGGATTATCTTTCCGGCCGTTTGGCTGTGCGTAAAAATGCGGTGGGCGATGCGGCGCGGTCTTTTGGCGAGGCTTACGGGCAGGCGCCGCAAGATGTCGATCTTTTACGCAAGGCTTTTTTCTACAAATTAGCAGCGGGTGAGGTCGAGAGCGCGGTCGATCTGGCGCATCGAATTGTTGACCAAAAAGTGGATGATCCGGATGGATATGCACAGGTTTTGATCGGCGTTGCAGCGTTAAAAGCTGGCGATTATGAACGCGCCCGTCAAAGTTTTACCGCTGAGATTGGCGCGTCTTACTTAAAGTCCGCTGCTTATCTTGCTGATGTTTGGGTTGAGTATGCTTTAAACGGTCCCTTCACGGCGATCCCTTTATTGCGGCCAGATGCGCGCGACGACATTTTTAATGGGTTCAACCCGCTTCATATAGCGTTTCTTTCTACTATTGCCGGTAATGAAGAGCAGGCGGGTGCGGCATATCAATTGTCACTGTTGGGGCTTGGCGGTCCGGTTGGCCGTGAGGCGTATGGCGCCTATCTAGAACGCCGCGGTGATGCGGAGCAGGTTGAGGAATATTACAATCTTCTCGCGCGTGAAGCTGGCCCCATGCGCCGGTTGGCCGAAGCGGGGATGGCGCGGCTTGCAGCGGGAGAGCCTTCGCAAGCTTATGTTGACGTGACATCGATCCAAGGGGCGGCGATAGGTTTTTTTGCTTTTGCCGGGGCAATTTTAGATCGTACCCTTGATGAGCGCGCGAAGGCGGAAGAAGCTGGGTTCACCCTACAAGATCCAAGTTACAATTTGCCGTTGGCGCTGGTTCAAACGGCGCTTTATCTCGATCCGAAACTTGAGGCGGGGCATATCCTGGCGGGGCAGATTTTAAACGCCTATGGTGATTACGCTGCAGCAGCGGAGCATTTCCGTCTCATTCCTTTTGGATCGCCTTACTTTGAGGATGCCCGCATTCAGCTCGCGCGCGCCGCGTCAGCCAATGATGAGGAAGAGCGCGCGATTGACTTGTTAAAAGAAACCGTTGCGCGTGACAAAAGTGCGGTGGCTGCAAAGCTTGCGCTTGGTAATCTTTATGCGTCGCTTGAACGTCATGACGAAGCGGTGACGCAATTTGATGCGATCATTACTGGCTTAGGGGACGATGAATTAGGGGAGGATGCTTGGCGTTATTTCATTGCGCGCGGCGCCTCATTGTTAATGCTGAAACGTTGGCCAGAGGCGGAGGCGGACTTAAAGCGCGCAGTTGCGATCGCTCCTGAAGAGGCGACGACCTTAAACTATCTTGGTTATAGTTGGGCTGAACGCGGTGAGAATTTACAAGAAGCTTTTGAGCTAATCGAAAAAGCGGTCGCATTAGAGCCGCATTCCGGCGCCATTATTGATAGCCTTGGTTGGGCTTATTATCAGCGCGGAGATTATGAAGCGGCCGTTGGCTATCTTGAGCAGGCGGCTTCTAAAGAGCCAGCGGACCCAACGATTACGGATCATTTGGGTGATGTTTACTGGCGTCTTGGCCGCTTAATCGAGGCGCGTTATCAGTGGCGTCATGCGCTTGAGCTTGATCCAGATCCAGCATTGCGGGCAAAACTGGAGAAAAAAATCGAAAGCGGACTGGCGGACAGCACTGATAAGCAGAGCGCAAATCAATTTACTGATAATTCAGCCCAGGTTGAAAAGTAAAAATGATAGAAGAAATCGCGCCTGCGAAGATCAATTTATATCTTCATATTGGTCCAACGCGTGCGGATGGCTTGCATGATTTAGCGAGTGATTTTGTTTTTGCTGAAGATGGTGATCGCTTGATCGCGCAAGAAGCGAATGGCCTTAGTCTTGAGGTTAAAGGCCCGTTTGCGGGCGCTCTTGCGGGCGAGCCAGTTGAGAGCAATTTGGTCTGGAAGGCTGCTGAGGCGCTTCAAGCATATTCAGGTGTTTCGAAAGGCGCGCGGTTGGTGCTCGATAAGCGCCTGCCTGTGGCGGCTGGGATTGGCGGCGGTTCGGCGGACGCGGCGGCTGCGTTGCGGGCATTGGTTCGTCTGTGGGATGTTAACATCAACATTTCGGATTTAAACGAGATCGCGTTTCGCCTTGGCGCAGATGTGCCAGCGTGTCTACAACGCGCGCCCATCTCCGTCACAGGCGCTGGCGAGTGTTTGGGGGCGGGACCATGCTTGCCGCCTTTATGGGTTTGTATGGTGAACCCTGGGGTCGCAATGCCCACAGGGCCAATTTTTCGCGCTTTTGATCATTTTATGCCTTGCCCCGCAGAACCGCTATTGTGGAAACGATCCCGCATAAGCAACTATGATGATGCGCGCGCAATGATGGGTGGGACCCGGAATGACCTGGAACCTTATGCGGTCCAGCGTGCGCCGCAAATACAAACGGTGTTGAATTTTCTAACGGCGCATCCCGGCGTTCTTGCTGCGCGCATGTCAGGCAGCGGCGCCACGTCATTTGCGCTCTTTACATCATTAGCAGCGGCCCGCGCCGCTGCTAATGCGGCCCATGGCGCGGGCTGGTGGGCGATGGCTGCGCCTTTATCTCGTTAGTGGAGCAGTATATTAGTCGAGTGATGAAAACGACTTGCGATTGCGCCAAACCGCGGCTAAACGCGCATAATACTGACGCCAACTTTTGGTATGGGGCGGTGTCATAGATAGGGCCGCAAAGAGCCTAATAAAGTAAGCTGAGGCGATTGGTCAGGGCCAGTTATTCTGGGGATATAGGAACCGTGAATGGTCAAGTAACGCAACACAGTGCGTTAAGTATAGATGCTTTAATCGCATTGGCGGCTGGCGCCTTTGTTGCGCTCTTTATTTCGTATTTGTTGGCGCGAATTGCTGTTGATCGCAGATTTATTTTGGATCAGCCAAATAACCGGTCCAGCCATGCGGCGCCGACGCCCCGTTCTGGCGGTGTTGCGATTATGCTCGGATGGGTGGTTGGCGGGTTTTTCTTTATCGCTTTCGCCCCCTTACTGATGAGAGGCGGCGGCGCATTCGCCCTTATTGGTCTAACAGGTCTTGCGACCGGGTTAGGGTTTATCGACGATCAATACAACTTGCCTGCCCGGATAAAATTTTTAGGTCAGGGGATTTGTGCGGCGGGCTTCGTCTATTTTTGCGGCGCCCTTGGGTGGCTGCCTCTTCCCGCTGCGGGGCTGGTTAATCTTCATGCGTACCTTGAAATCATCGCCATTGGCGTGACGGTGTTCTGGATCGTAGCTTTTATGAATGCTTATAATTTTATGGATGGCGCGAATGGGATTGCTGGGATCTGTGCGGTGATAACACTTTGCGGCCTCGCTGCGGCGAGCGCTTTTGCCAGTGTCTGGCCGGTTATGGCGTTGGCGTTAATTTTGGCTTTTGCGCTGTGTGGTTTTTTGCGATTGAATTTCCCGCTAGGGACCATTTTTATGGGCGATAGCGGCAGTCATGGGGTCGCGTTTGCATTGGCGGGGCTTGCGGTTCTTGCTGCTAACCAATCAGAAGGCGTTGTTAGTGCTTTGTTTGCGCCAACAGCGATGGCGCCATTTTTATTTGATGTGTTTTTTACGCTTGCCCATCGGTTTATTCGTGGAGAGAATATTTTTAGCGCCCACCGAGAGCACCTTTATCAACTCCTGATCAGGGGGGGCAGGTCACATATACAAGTCACGGGGATCTATGCGGGATTGGCGCTTTTTTCCACTTTTATTGCTGCAGGGATGATGCATCTCGCCCCGTCTTGGCAGTGGGCGGCGCCCATTTGTTTGATGGCGTTGTTTTCCGCGCCCGCGTTCTTCGTGTTCAAATCTGCAAGACACGACGGCTTGTTTGATGCGAAGTCAGAGCAGCAGGTTTCGTCCGGTGCAGACGCCAGCCCTAAATCTCAAATTGTCCGATAAGGTTATTGCGACGCGTTTTAATAACGGCGGGAAACGGAATGCAGGGCGAGTGCACATAATGCTTGTGCATGCTCGTTTTGCGGTGCTTCGCTGATATCTTGTTGTGCTCTTTCAGCGTAACGTTTTGCGCAAGCAATGGTGTCGTCTAGGGCGTTATTCGCGATTAGAATTTCGCGCGCACGCTCAAGATCGCCATCTTCCTGTTGGCCGTCAGCGATTGTTCGGCGCCAGAATGTTTTTTCGTCAGCTGTTGCGCGATCAAGGGCGTAGACGATCGGCAAGGTCATTTTTCCCTCCCGGAAGTCATCGCCGACTGTTTTGCCAAGGTCCGCCTCAAAACCTGAATAATCAAGGGCGTCATCGATCAATTGGAAAGCGACGCCGAGATTTCGGCCATAGCGCTTTAGCGCGTCACTTTGCGTTGGTGAAGCGCCCGCAATCATGGCGCCAGCGCAAGCGGCGGCGGCGAACAGAGCCGCCGTTTTTGACTCAACGACCGCCAAATACATATCGAAAGTGGCGTTGATATTTTTCTGCGTTGCAAGCTGTAAAACTTCGCCTTGGGCTATAACGCCAGAAGCATGGGATAATACTTTTAGAACGTCTAAATTTTTCGCCGCGACCATAAGTTCAAAAGCGCGAGAGAAAATAAAGTCGCCGACAAGAACACTCTCTTTATTGCCCCAAATAACATTCGCGGTTTGCAGCCCCCGGCGCAGGCGAGAACCATCCACAACATCATCGTGCAAAAGCGTGGCGGCGTGGATCAGCTCAACCGCCGCTGCGAGTTTAATATGGTCGTCACCCTCATATTCGAATAAACGCGCAGCAGATAGCGTTAGAATAGGGCGCAGCCTTTTGCCGCCAGATTCTAAAAGATGGGAAGCGAGTTCCGGGATCATCGCCACCGGGGATTGCAATTGATCAAGAATGGTGGCGTTGACGAGTTGAAGATCCGCCTCATTGAGCGCGCGCAAAGCTTTAACCGATGCAACAAAGGCGTCGGCGGCGTCTTTAGGACTAGCGCCGTCAAGGGGCGATGATGATGCTTTTGCGGGCTGCAAAGGTGGTCTCCACGACGTTCGTGTGTCTTAAAATACATTGGGGATTTGCCCATAGCGGGTCAAGGACAGCTGTTGCGACCGATTGCTCGGAAAAGCTTTTGTGTTGGTGATTGATGATCGACGCGATCGCGCCTACATGACGCGAATGGCTGATTTATCAAAACTGTTTGGAAAAATTTGGCGCGCGCTTCCCTTTACTGGGGATCAAACGCCTCTCGTGACCGTGATTAATCTTTATGGCGTTATTGCTGAAAGCGGCGGCGGCCCGGGGCGCCAGCCCCTGTCTCTGTCTCGGTTGGAAAGTGTTATTGAAAAGGCTTTTAAGCCTTCAAACTTGTCGGCGGTGGCGCTCGCGATTAACTCGCCTGGCGGCTCGCCTGTTCAGTCACGCCTGATTTTTCAGGAAATTCGCCGTCATGCCGCTAAGCGCGGTGTTCCAGTGATTGCTTTTATTGAGGATGTTGGCGCATCAGGCGGCTATATTCTGGCCCTTGCGGGCGATGAAATATATGCCGATGAAAGCTCTATTGTTGGCTCCATTGGCGTTATTTCCTCCAGCTTTGGCTTCCAGGATGCAATTTCTCGCCTTGGCGTTGAGCGCCGGGTCTATACCGCCGGGGAAAACAAAAGCCAGTTGGATCCTTTTAAGGCGGAAGATCCTGATGATGTGGCGCGATTGGAAAAGATTTTAAATGAGCTGCACGGGCAGTTTTCAGGCCTTGTGCGTGAAAGGCGCGGCGAGAAGGCGGCAGCGAAAGACGACACTTTTACCGGCGCCTTTTGGACTGCGCCGGAGGCTCAATCTAGAGGCCTTATCGATGGTATTGGACATCTTGGAGACTTTTTGCGCGCACGTTTCGGGGATGAAGTGGTTGTTAAGCGTGTAGGCTCCGAAAAGGGGTCGCTCTTGCGCCTATTGATGAGTGGTGACGCCGACATGGGAATAGAACGGATAGAAAAGGGCGGTGTTAGTGGGTCCTTAGACCCTGATGCGGTGATTAAAACGCTCGAAAATCGTGCTTTGTGGTCACGTTTTGGGTTATAGAAATTAGAGCTTTTGCGCAAAGAAAGCAGGGCCACGGCCATTTTGTCGGCGTATTTGGGCTGCAGGCTATTCTCTGCTAAAATGCATGTTGTATCGATAAGGGCGCCAAGCCTTAAGGAGCTGACATGGGCGCGTTGACAGGATTTATAGCAGGTGTTGCAACGATGGCGGCAGGCATCGCCGTCGTGCGGTATGCTGAGCGTCAGGTAAGGTCTTTTTACAAAAGTTTTAATCAGTCCGATCACCGTAACGGTTCGCAAGCGGATGCGCCTGTCGTAATCGATTTTGAGCGTGATCCGGTTTCTGGCTCCTATCGCTTAAGGGATCGCGCCAGCGCTGACAGAGCAAGGTAAAAATTTTTCGTTCAATCAGCAGTAGAAGCGCTCTTGCTCTGCAAAATATCCCCTTCGCGCCTGTTAACAAATTTGCCCAAAATTCCGCCTCCTAAAGCGACAAAATAGCTTTTCTGGAAAGTGGTTGAGCTCTTCTGGTTAAGCCCTTGTTAAGGGTATGCAGCTTTTGCGAGTGAAGGCATTCTTGTTGCTCTCTGTAGGGATCTTTAAATTTTGCAACGCAGCAAAGAAGTTCTTTGTATTTTAAGATCGAAGCGCCTATTAGACTAGATCTTAACCAAGGCGCCATAGTCTTTCGGTAAAAGTTAGAGTTGTACCCCCCATGGTGATGAACAGATTGCAAAACCCGACCCTAGAGGCGCCAAGTGAAAGTATCGCTTTTATTGATTTAGAGGCGTCCGGTCTGCATGCACGCTCATGGCCCGTTGAGGTTGGTTGGGCGTTTTTAAGTGGTGATCCGATTTCATACCTCGTGTGTCCTCAAGATGATTGGCTAAACGAGGGATGGGACGAGAACGCAGAAAAAATACATGGCCTGTCGAAAGATTTTCTCCTGCGTGAAGGATCTAGCCCTATTGTTATCTGTACACGCCTTAATGAAGCGTTGAGTAACGTTGATGTTTATTCAGATGCGCCCGATTGGGATTCATTTTGGCTTTATCGTCTTTACCGCGCGGCAAACTTACGCCCTGCTTTTGCGTTAAACAGTTTTGGCGATCTTATGCGCCCTTATTCCGAGAATGATAAAGACGCTGCTCTAATAGAAGCGGCTGACCGTTTGGCGCCGCGTCGCCATCGTGCAGCGGCGGACGCACGCCATTTGCAAACCCTTTATAGTCTTGCCAGACAAGCTTAGGGGCGATTTTCATTTTTTTCTCGCCTGCGCAGATAGCCTCACATTAGGAATGGCCTATGGCCGATGGTTTTGAAATAGGGGCGTGTCCCGATCGCATAGAATTGTCTACTGACCGTGGCGTCACGACTGGATTGCACTGGCCCAATCCAAAGCATCCAGTTTTATTGTTTGCCCATGCAAATGGTTATTGCGCATCTGCTTACAGGCAAGCTTTGGCGCCGCTTAGCGCAAATTTTGAGGTGGTCGCCATCGATTTACGGGGCCATGGGCTCTCGCGACTAGATACCAAAGGCCTGAAGGAAGGGCATAGCTGGTCGCTTTACAGCGCGGATCTTGTCAGCACCATTGATGCAATGCAATCAAGCCTGGGCGTTCCTGAAAGCCGTCCGCTGGTTTTGGCGGGCCATTCATTAGGCGCAACAGCCTCAATCTATGCTGCAAAAGCCTTGCTTGAGACTGGGCGCCGGCCAGCGTCTCGCATATGTGCGATTGAACCGGTGATGTTTCCACGGCTGTTCGCCGCCGCGCCGAGACTTCTACAACGGCGTATCATGAAACGCGGCAATCTTTCAAAAGCCGCGCGCAGACGGCGAGCGACGTTTGAAAATCGTGAAAGCGCGGCGCAAAGATACCAAACGAAAGCACCCTTTGCGCGATGGGCGCCCGGGGTTTTAAAGGATTATTTGGCTGATGGGTTGCAGCCTGATGCATCTGGTCGCATGTCTTTGTCTTGCACCCCTAAATGGGAGGCGATGAATTACAGCATGCCGCAAAAAGGCCTGTGGCCTATTGTTTTTGCGCTCGGTCCGCGGCTTGCTGTGCTACAGGCTGATCACCGAACATCGACCGTTTTACCGGGGTGGCGAGAGCGTTTGGCGCGATCCGGCGGTGAGGTGAGTGTTGTGCCTGGGGTCACACATCTTGCTCCTTTTGAAAATCCTTCCCTAATGACGGAATTTATTAATCAGGCGATGGCATACCATCGGATTTGAAAAGCGAGAAAAGGGTCTTGGATGCGGGCGATGCATTTGCTAATCCTCCTCCACCAGACGCGCTAAACGCGAAAAGACAGTAGAAAGGTCGGCCATGAGCGAAACGCAAGCGGCGCCGCAGCTCAGCGGGAAATTATTTCTTTTTGAACGTCCAGAACTCTTAAACAAAGACAGCCATGGTGCTTTAGGGGTAAACCGCCCAGAACGGCCGTTTGACTTTTGTGCGAATGTTCGCGCCGCGCCGATCACGATTAGTGAGATCCCGTCGGCGATGAAGCACTATCCAGTGGTGTTTATGTCTATGGAAGATCCTGCGCCTCTCGCGATTTTGGGTCTTGTCGACGACGTGAACCTATTTGTTGATGACGCCGGTAATTGGGAAGCTGGCGCTTATATCCCGGGTTACGTACGTCGTTATCCGTTTGCGCTTGCCTCAGAAACTGGCGGCGACCGTCATGCGATCGTGATTGACCGGGCTTATGCTGGTGTTGCGGAAGGGGGCGAAACGCCATTTTTCGATGCGCAAGGCGAATCCACCGATGCGACTAAGCAAGCGATTGAGTTCTGCAAACAATATGAAAAAGATCGTATGCTAACCGCGGAACTGATTAAGCGCTTGAAGGATGCAGACCTCATTCAACCGCAATCTGCTCAGTATACGCCGCAAGGTGAAACTGAACCCAAGACTTTCGCTAATTACTATGGTGTTGATGAAAAGCGCTTAAATGAGCTTTCTGACGAGAAGTTTTTAGAATTGCGCAAAGCCGGCCTGTTGCCGATTATTCATGCGCAATTATTCTCTCTAACCAATTGGCGTTCATTGATGCAGCGCCGCGCGGAGCGGTTTAATCTAACAGAAGCGCAGATTTTTGAAAAAGGGCCGGTTAATTAAGCTGGCCTATAAATTTAGCATTTCTTAAAAGCCGCCGATAATGGCGGCTTTTTTATTAATCCATCAAAAACCTCCACCTTCGGTGGAGGATTGGACGCGTTCTACATTGTAGTTAGGAGACCGCAGTTTGTCTGCGTTATCAGCTTGTTAAAATCTACAGTAGGCGGTTTTTCCTCCCTCGCTTGCGGGGGAGGTGATCCGCGCGGAAGGCGCGGATCGGAGGGGGGATGCGGTCTATGCTATCATGATGGGCCTGAGTAATTTGAACACAGTTTCGCCCCCTCCGCCGGCTTCGCCGACACCTCCTCCCCCGTGAAACGGGGGAGGAGAACTGAGACGCTCGTTGATCCAAAGACCGCCTTTGGCGGTTCAAGGTCCAAAGACCGCCTCTGGCGGTCCCAAGCGAAGCGTTTCAACCCTCCACCTCTGGTGGAGGTCAGTGACTGTATTTAGCCAAGCCCTATGCCAGGGCGGGGTAATATTCCAGGCTCACAGTCTTTCAGGCTCACGATCTACCAGGCTCACAATGCGGAGAGATTACGCCATTTTGCCAGCCTTATACTTGGTTTCTTAAGGGCGCGGCGTTAAGTTCCGGCGATGGTTTTAGATTCGGTAAAATTCCATATTCGCGTTGTTATTTTCGCTGCTTTTTATGTGATTTCGGCGTTAATGAGCGTGGTCTATGCGCAAGGCTTGTCTGAGGCCGAAGGCGCGCCGATTAGTGCGCGGGTTGATACCGATCACGCCTCAACATTATTGCTGGCCGATAAAATGGGCCTTGCGCCTGGGCAAACTATAACACTTGCTTTGGCCCAAGAGCTTGAAAAAGGTTGGCATGTCTATTGGAAAAACCCTGGGGCGACGGGACTGCCGTTAAGTCTCAGTTGGACCCTACCCACAGGCGTATCCGTGGGGGAGGTAATTTATCCGACACCAGAACGCATTATGGAGGGGGAATTTGCTACTTTCGGCCTCCACGGCGAGCCGGTCTTCTTAGTTCCATTGACGATCGCTGATGATTTTGCTGCTGGAGATAAAGTAGAAATCCGTTTGGATGCGAGTTGGTTAATCTGCGCCGAAATTTGCGTGCCGGAAGAAGCGACATTCTCGCTATCAATGCCAACCTCAAACGATACATCGACTTATCAGCCTGGCGTTGCGAAAGTGAAGCAGGCGAAAGCAAAGACGCCGATTGCTTACAAAGGCGCCGCGCAATTTCAAGATAATGGCGAAGGGCTATTTTTAACACTTGAAGTTGATGAGACGATCAAACGATTTGGGAAAAACCTGTTCTTTTTTCCTGACGTTGCTGGGGTGAGTGATCCGTCTGCGTTACAGCCTGTGACGGTGAGGGATGGCAAGGCGACAATCGAGATTGCGCCTGGGTATGATTACGAGCCGGGCCTTTTTAAGGCTATCCGCGGCGTTCTTGCCGCGAAGTCAGGTTATCGCCAGGGTATTACATTTGAAGCGCCCGTCGAGGTGGTTGCGCCTCCCCCTAAAAGCGTATCCGCCGGGAAAGCGACGACAAGTGTCAATCTAGTTTTCTTGTTTGCGGCGGCGTTTTTGGGCGGGGTCCTTTTAAACCTGATGCCTTGTGTATTCCCTATTGTCTTTATAAAGGCGGCGGCGTTTTTAAAGAGTGCGCAAAGCGACCGCGCAACGCTTCGTTTGCATGGCCTTTTATACGCTGGCGGGGTCGTGGCCACTTTCGCCGCATTAGGCGGGGCCTTACTGATCTTACGCGCTGGCGGGGCGCAAATCGGTTGGGGCTTCCATTTACAGTCGCCTTTTGTGGTCGCTTTATCTGCTTATATTTTGTTTCTGGTAGGGCTGAACTTAGCAGGGCTTTTTGATGTTGGGGAAAGTGCGCAGCGTCTTGGCGGGGCCGGTCAGGTGGGCGCCAAGTCTGGTGCGCAGGCTGGCGATACCGGCGACGGCGCCGCATCCTTTTTTACTGGCGTCCTTGCCGTCGTGGTCGCAGCCCCCTGCATAGGACCATTTTTAAGCGCGCCCATCGGGGCCGCAATTATGGTTCCCGCGCCAATTGGTATGGGGATTTTCTTGGTCATGGGGGCTGGGCTCGCTCTGCCTTATCTACTCTTAGCCTTCGCGCCAAAACTTGGGGGGTATTTGCCAAAACCAGGGCCATGGATGGTGGTCTTTAAGCAGGGGTTGAGTTTTCCTGTCTTTGGGGGCGCGGCTTTTTTTCTTTGGGTGTTGGCGCAACAAACAGGATCTGCTGGACTTGCCGCGGGGCTTGTTGGCGCCCTGTTCTTAAGTTTTGCCGCTTGGGCTTTTGAGCTTAGCAAGAAGGATGGGGGCGCGGGGCTGGTATTGCGGGCGCTTGCCTCCCTTGCTGTGCTTGTCACGATTGGCGCTGCGTTATCACTTAAATCCTTTGAAGCGACGGCGAATCTTGAAAAGGGCAGTATACGCCATGGAGCGTTTACAGCTGTTCCATACGATGCGGAGATGCTGGCGGTTAAACGGGCCGAGGGAACGCCAGTGTTTATAGATTTTACGGCTGCGTGGTGCGTGGCATGTCAATTTAATAAGCGTACTGTTTTCTCAAGCGATGCGCTTGCAGAACAATTTAAAAAGGCTGGCGTGACGGTAATGGTTGGCGATTGGACCTTGCGTGACCCCAAAATTACGAAGGCTCTGGAAGAATTCGGCGCTAATGGCGTGCCGCTTTATGTCTATTACGACCCAACTGGCGCGGCGACTGTTATACCGTTGCCGCTTACTAAGAAATCGCTACTAGCGGCGCTTCAGCTATGATGATTGGAAAGCTTTAATCTAAAAGCGCGTCTTCCATTTCTGTAAGATCAATATCATCAGCAGGCATTTCTTCATTGTCGCCTGTGACAAGATTGGTCGCGCCTTGACCTGCTTTTACGGTTGTGGAAACGGCGGCGCCGCCAACCTTTGCGGTGGTTTTGACTGCGCTGGCGCCTGTTGAAATGGCTGCGTCTGCAACACTCACGACGGCGCAGCCAGCCGGTAAAAACCCGATTAGGCCTATCGCGAGTGGCGCAGTTATATGCGCCCAAAAACTATCTTTCGTGCCATTCATATTCTTGAGCGATCCTTTGCCTGACAATCCGCATAAATATTCATGCCTTCTTAAAGGGATAAGAATTAATCAGCATATATACGCAGATGACGCTAAATTAGATAGAATTCTCAATATCAGCCTATTGCAATGTGCTGTCTATTGATTCTATTTGGGCGACAGTTGTTGCCCCCGCGGCTAGACGCTCATGTTGTGCTTCCACGGCTTTTGCGCCAAAGATCGTCGTAACGGCCGCTATGGCCACAAGGTTCACGGCCATGCGCTTTAATGCGGCGGAAGCGTTGGTCTTAGTGGGGTGGTAATCTCGGTTCATAAAGTCTTCATACAGGAAGGCCTTTAACAACCGTTGAGCCTAGCGCTTAAAATCCGTATGAAATTAAAATCATCTTTTCGAGAGTTTGGTTATGACGTTTATTTCTGATTGTGATGCATGGAAGCGTTTATCGGCCCATGGGGCCGCTCTAAAAGACGTCGCGATGAAGCAGCTTTTTGAAGAAGACGAAAAGCGCGCTGAGCGTTTTAGCCTTGAAGCTGCTGGACTTTTTCTCGATTACTCAAAAAACAAGATCACCGCGGATGTCTTTGAGGACCTGATCGCTCTGGCTGTTGAGGCCGGTCTTGATGAGGCGAAAAAGAACATGTTTTCCGGCGTTAAGATTAACACGACGGAGGATCGAGCGGTCTTACACGTCGCGCTGCGTGATTTTGCGGCCCGCATTTATCGTGTCGATGGCAAAGATGTCAGCGCTGATGTTGTTCATGAGCGCGAAAAGATGAACGCCTTTGTAAGAGATATTCATAGCGGCGCGCGCAAAGGCTATTCCGGCGAGAAATTAGATACAGTTGTTAATATCGGCATTGGCGGGTCCGATCTTGGTCCACAAATGGCGGTGGCGGCCTTAGCCCCTTACTGGTCACAAGGACGCCGCAGCTTTTTTGTCTCTAATGTTGATGGTCACCATTTGGCGAGCGTTGTTGAACAGCTTGACCCGGCGCGCACTTTGTTTGTGATAGCCTCAAAAACATTTACGACCCAGGAAACCATGACCAATGCGGAATCTGCGCGGCGTTGGTTCTTGGAAAATGGCGGCGGCGAGGGGGATATCGCTAAGCATTTTATCGCCTTGTCCACGAATGAACAGGCAGTCGCGCAGTTTGGCATTGATACAGAAAATATGTTCCGCTTTTGGGACTGGGTCGGCGGGCGCTATTCTATGTGGTCCGCGATCGGCATGCCCATCGCCTTGCAAGTGGGCGCGGAGAATTTTGAAAAACTTCTGCGCGGCGCCCACGCAATGGATGAGCATTTCCGCACCGCGCCTTTGCGGGAAAATATGCCCGCGCTTTTAGCTTTGGTTGGTGTGTGGAACCGGAATTTCCAAAATATTCCGGCTCATGCGGTTTTGCCGTATGACCAACGATTACTGCGTCTTGCTGCATATCTGCAGCAGGCGGATATGGAATCAAATGGTAAGCGCGTGGCTTTAGATGGCTCTGTTCTGCCCTATGAAACAGGCCCGGTCATATTTGGCGAGCCTGGTACAAACGGTCAGCACGCATTTTATCAGCTCCTTCACCAAGGCACTGACATTGTCTCTTCAGATTTTATCGCGGCGGCGCTTACGGATGATCCGCTAAGCGATCACCATGAAAAGCTGCTCGCTAATTTCTTGGCGCAACCAGAAGCATTGATGATCGGGAAAACACGCGATGAAGCCGTCCGCGAAATGACTGAGGCTGGGGCGCCGGCCGCTAAAGCTGACGCATTGGCCTCTCACCGGACGTTCCCTGGTGATCGGCCGAGCAACGCCATTTTGACGGAGCGTTTGACGCCTGAGGCTTTTGGGGCGTTAGTCGCGCTTTATGAGCATAAAATATTCTGTCAGGGAATTATTTGGGGCATTAATTCCTTCGACCAATGGGGCGTGGAGCTTGGCAAGGTGCTAGCAAAGAAAATCTTGCCCGATATTGCAAAACAAGGCGAAGAAAAAGGACCTGTGACGAGCCACGATGCTTCGACGAATGGACTTCTTAATTGGATTAACCGTGTACGCGGCGAAGGGACCTCATAGGAATGCTTAACTAGGCGGGAGTTGGAATGAATGGGCATCTGCTTTACAAAACGTCAGCTGATTAGTCTGGTTGTCGGCGCGGCGCTGTTTGCAGGCGGCGCCCTCCAGGCGCAAGAAGCCGCAGTCACATTGCGCCATGCAAAAATCCAAACCAGTCTTGGCGATATCGTTATCGCGTTGGAGCCTACAAAAGCGCCTAAGAGCGTTGAAAATTTCCTTCAATATGCGGTGGACGGCCATTACGACCGCACGATAATCCACCGGGTCGTTAAAGGCTATGTCATTCAAGGGGGCGGTTATTCGCGTTATTTTAACGAGCGCCCAACCCGTGAGCCTATCCCTTATGAGGGGGCGAATGGGTTGAAAAACTTACGCGGAACGATCGCCATGGCGCGCAATGATGATCCTAATAGTGCGGCGGCGCAGTGGTATATCAACATTGGCGATAATCCTAAACTTGATCATGACGTTGATGAATTGGGTCCCATTTACGGCTATGCGGTGTTTGGCAAAGTGGTTGAGGGATTAGATGTGGTCGATGCGATCGGGCTTGTCGAAACTGGCGCCGGCGGACCATTTGACGAAGAAGTTCCGGTCGAGGCCATTGTGATTAAGCGCATTGACCCTATTGAATGGCCGGTGGCGCCGGAAGAAACGCCGTAGGCCAAACGGGGCTTTAGTCCCGCCAAAAACTCTATGCGTCAATCGGTTTGTTGCGTTGCGGTGTAAACGCTGTAAATCAGGGTACCGTGCGGCAGGGACCGCCAATAAAACACGCGGCGGGGGGCCGCTATCGAACAAGGTACTGTTATGGTTAAGCTCACGTCTCAGGCGCGCGCTTTGCGCAGCTCTTTTGCCGATTTGTCTTTGGCGCAATTTATGGGCGCGGAGAAAGACGCCAATAGCGGAAGCGCCTATTCTCTCGCATTTTGGAAGACAGAGCTACTTTCTGGGCTAACCGTTGCGCTCGCCTTGGTGCCAGAGGCGGTCGCGTTTGCATTTGTCGCTGGCGTTCATCCGTTGGTTGGGCTTTATGCGGCGTTTCTTGTTGGGTTGATTACAGCATTGATCGGGGGGCGTCCTGGAATGATCTCCGGCGCGACGGGCGCGCTTGCGGTTGTTATGGTCGCGCTCGTTGCTGATCATGGCGTAGAATATTTATTCGCAACCGTGATTTTGATGGGAATTTTGCAATTGGCCGCTGGTTTTTTCCGTTTAGGGAAGTTTATTCGGCTGGTGCCCCATCCTGTCATGCTCGGTTTTGTGAATGGCTTGGCGATGTCATTTTTCTTGCGCAGCTCAGTCATTTCCAAGTTCCAGGATCAGCAGAAGTTTCCGGCCATGGCATGAGCGGTGGGGATTGGCTCTCCGGCTGGCCGATGGTGTTGATGTTAGGGCTTACCTTTTTAACGATGGCGATCATTTGGCTCACCCCAAAAATTACAAAGGTCGCCCCCGCGCCTTTGGTCGGAATTTTGGTTGTCGCCGCGGTTGTAATTGGCTTTGGCCTCGATGCGCCAAGGGTTGGCGATATGGCGAGTATTGAGGGCGGCTTGCCGTCATTCCATTGGCCAACAGTGCCGCTGAATTTTGAGACGTTGGAGATTATTTTCCCCTACGCCTTTATCTTGGCGGCGATTGGCCTGATTGAAAGCCTACTGACCTTAAACCTCGTGGGTGAAATGGTCGGTAAGCGTGGCGGCGCCTCCCAAGAATGTATTGCGCAGGGTGCGGCGAATGTTGTGACTGGCATGTTCGGCGGCATGGGCGGATGCGCCATGATTGGCCAGTCAATGATCAACGTAAAATCCGGTGGGCGCAGCCGCTTGGCGGCGCTAAGCGCCGCGCTATTCTTGCTGGCTTTTATCTTGTTCGCGTCATCGCTGATCGAACAGATACCGTTAGCGGCGCTTATTGGCGTTATGTTTATGGTGGTGATCGGCACTTTTGCTTGGCGCAGTCTTTTGATCATGCGGAAAATTCCGTTGACGGACGCGTTTGTTATGATCTTGGTGACAGCTGTGACCGTTCGATATGATCTGGCGACGGCTGTGATTGTCGGCGTTATCGTTTCAGCGCTTGCTTACGCGTGGAATAATGCAACCCGCATTCATATCAGCAGTCGGGACAGCCGCACGACGCCAGGGGCGAAAACCTATGAGCTTGAGGGGCCTTTGTTTTTTGGGTCAACAGACGGTTTTGCGGAATTATTCACCCCCGACGAAGACCCAGATATGGTAATCATCGACTTTATGCGCTCGCGGGTTGTTGACCAATCCGCGCTCCAAGCGATTGAGGATCTTGCTGCGAAATATGAAGCACGAGGCAAATCCCTTCGTTTAAGGCACCTGTCGCCCGATTGTCACCGTTTGCTCAGCCGTGCAGGGCAGTTAATGATCGATTCTAAAGACGACCCTGATTACCAAATCGCGGCGGATTATTCCGTGCGGACCGGTATTTTCGGCGGCGGACACTGACGTTTTGGCAAGGCGGCCAAGTTAAGAACTTGGCTCGAATTTCGTTGTCATTGTGACAAGCTCCTCAGCCGCCGTCGGGTGAAGAGCGCATGTCTCATCAAATTGTGATTTGGTGACGCCCGCTTTAACCGCAATAGCGATACATTGGATCATCTCTGGGGCGCCTTCTCCAACAATATGGCACCCGACAACTTTGTCTGTTTCCGCATCTACAACGAGCTTCATTAAAGTTCGTTGCTCGCTGCCGGATAAGGTGTTTTTCATCTGACGGAAGTCGGTTTTGTAGATATCAACTTTCGAGAATTTTTCCCGCGCCTCATGTTCGGCATACCCAACAGATCCAACAGGCGGCTGACAGAAAACAGCCTTGGCGATATAGGCGTAATCCATCTTTTGGTCTTTACCGTTAAACTCGGTTTCTGCAAAGGCTGCTCCTTCGCGAATGGCGACAGGTGTTAAGTTGACCCGGTCCGTTACATCACCAACGGCAAAAATATTGTCGACATTTGTTTTTGAGTATTCATCGACAATCACCGCACCGCGTTTGTTTAGTTCAACCCCAGCATTTTCTAAGCCAAGACCTTGAGTATAGGGCGAGCGGCCAACCGCCCAGAAGACGAGGTCGGCGTCAAGCGTGTCGCCATTGGCAAGGTGAATGCGCTTATCATCCCCGCCCAAATCTTCAATCTTAGTGAAAATCGTTTCTGTGATGATGTTAACGCCAAGACGGCGTGTTTCTTCCATGACTTGGGCTGACACGTCTTCGTCGAAATAGCGCAATAAGTCCTTGCCGCGGTAAACCAGACTGACTTCAGCGCCGAGGCCTTTAAAGATGCAAGCGAACTCAATCGCGATATACCCCCCGCCAGCGACCACAACATGCTTTGGCAATTTGTCTAAGTGGAAGACTTCGTTGGATGTAACGCCAAGCTCATACCCTTGAATAGTCTCATCGCGCCATGGGGCGCCACCGGTCGCGATCAAGATTTTTTCTGCTGTAACATCGCGGTTTTCATTGACGAGATGCACGGTGTGCTTGTCTTTTAAGATCGCACGGCTTTCAAAAATTTCAACACCAGCTTTGTTCAAATTACGGATGTATATTTGATTTAGCCGGTCAATCTCAGCGTCTTTGTTTTTAATAAGGGTTGACCAGTTAAAGGTTGGGTCCCCTGCTGTCCAGCCAAAGCCTTTTGCGTCTTCATACATATGGCTAAACTCAGATGCGTAGACCATCAATTTTTTTGGCACGCACCCACGGATAACACATGTGCCGCCGACACGATATTCTTCGGCGACGCCAACGCGCGCGCCATATGTTGCAGCGAGGCGAGAAGCGCGCACCCCGCCGGACCCTGCGCCAATAGTGAAAAGATCATAATCGTAAGTCGTCATTGCACAGCCCTTTTATACGGGAAGAAACCCGATGCCCGTTTTGAAGCGAGCATCATTAAATTCCATGATTTCTAATGTGAAAGTTTCTAAAAATTCTTTGTGAATAGCTTCAAAGACCGGTGTAAGGGCCCCTTCAAACGCGAGCGGGACCTTAATGGCTGGGCGAGCCGCCACAAAAACGATAAATTGGTCGCCGGTAATTTCAACAGCGACCACCGTGCGCAACCACAAGGCGCCAGTATCTTCTGCATTTCCAACAATGAGCGATAGTCCAAAACGGATTGGTTCCAGGATTATGACTTCACGGCTGTGAAAGCTAAAGGCCTCATCACCGTAATCTTGACGCGGATCAAAGGGCCCCTCAATAGGGACGGCCGCGACGCTGGTCGGTTCACAACCAAGATACGCCGGCAATCCATCAATAACAGCATCGGAAAAAGCACGGCACTTTAAAAGGTTCTTGAAAGCCGCCTGGCCGTAGTCGAAGACAGCTTGTTGGAGTTCTTTGAATTTAGTCTCGCTCATGGGCGCCTCGCTCAATTTGCCTTATCTAACTGCCCGGCCGCGTGTCCGCCAGTGCGCTCTACTAAATGTGATGATCCACGCCGTCCACCGATCATGTTATGATAGGCGTCTTGGCGCAGATTTTAAGCGTCAATCACGTCTATTCCATCCACGCTGGCAAGAATCGCTTGATCTGTCATGTCAACAAACAGGCCATGTTCAACAATGCCGGGCAATCGATGCAGGGCTTCGTCAAGCGATTTTGGATCGTCAATCCGCCCAAGCTTGCAATCGACAATAAAGTTGCCGCCATCGGTCAATAAATAGGGGCCGGGTTTGGCGGCCCGGAGTGATATTTGAGGGTTTTTAAAGCCAAGTTCGCTTAAAGTCTCGCGCAACCGCCGCACTGTCAGCGCCCAAGAAAACTGCTCAATTTCTACAGGAAGGGGGAAAGCCCCAAGATGAGAGACTTTTTTAGAGCCATCGGCAATCACAACAAACCGCTTTGCAGCTTCAGCGATAATTTTTTCGCGCAATAAGGCTGCGCCGCCGCCTTTGATGAGCGCTAATTGAGGGCCAACTTCATCGGCGCCATCAACCGCTAGGTCGATCAGGGTCGTCTCATCCGGCTCAATAATGTCGATGCCGGCGGCAAGGGCCTGCGTTTCGGTTGTCTTAGAGCTTGGGATTGCTGAGATGGAAAGGCCATCGCGCACTTTCTCTCCCACAAGGTCGATGAAGTGCGCTGCGGTTGATCCGGTGCCTAAGCCCAAAACCATATTATCTTCGACGAGTGCGACGGCTTTTTCTGCCGCTGCTCTTTTTAACTGGTCTGCATCCATTGCTTTTCTTTCGCTAATTAGTCATCGCCATTGGCTTTACGGAAGCGGGCGCCCCACCCCTCAATCATCGCTTGGCGCCCGCGCGCAACGGCGAGGGAATCTTTGTCGACATCCTTTGTAATGACAGAGCCAGACCCGACATAAGCGCCGTCGCCGATTTTTACTGGCGCGACGAGCGCGGAGTTTGATCCGATAAAGGCGTCAGCGCCAATTTCCGTCTTGTGTTTTTTGTAACCGTCATAATTGCAGGTGATTGTGCCTGCGCCAATGTTTGCTCGCGCACCAATGCTCGCGTCACCAATATAGGTAAGGTGGCTGACTTTTGCATCGGCCCCGATTTCGGCTTTTTTGACTTCTACAAAGTTTCCCACTTTTGCGATCTCGCCAAGTTTTGCTCCGGGGCGCAGGCGAGCATATGGCCCGACACTGGCGCCGCGCCCGACATAAGCGCCTTCAAGGTGGGAGTTCGCCTTGATGATTGCGTCTTCCTCAATTTCGACCCCGGGGCCGAAAAAAACATTCGGTTCAATCACGACGTCATTGGCAATTTTAGTGTCAAAACTAAAATATGTTGTTTGCGGATCAATAAGGGTAACGCCAGCCGCCATCACTTCTTGGCGTTTGCGTTCTTGGTATATTTTTTCTGCGGCGCTCAGCTCTGCACGAGAATTAACACCCAGAACTTCGTCAGCGCTTACCTCTTGTATGGCGCAGGCGACCCCCTCCTGTCTGGCGATCGCAATCAAGTCTGTTAGATAGTATTCCCCGTTTGCGTTTGCGGTTGTCAGCTGCGGGAGGCTGCGGCGAAGAAAACCCGCCTCGATCGCCATGACACCGGAATTGCAAAGGGGGATGGCAAGCTCGTCATCTGTTGCGTCCTTTGCTTCCACGATTGCGCAAAGCGCGCCAGAAGCATCTTGTTTCAAACGGCCGTATGCGCCTGGGTTTTCCGGTCGAAATCCTAAAACGGCAGCGCCTTTACCAACAGCTTTTTGGGCCAGTGCAGCCATAGTATCCGATTGCACAAGCGGTGTATCGGCGTAAAGCACAAGAATAACGCCTGAAAAACCTTCAAGCGCCGGTAACGCTTTTGCGACCGCGTCGCCTGTGCCTTGAGGTGGGTCTTGCAGCGCGGTTAGGACGTCATCGCCTGATTGTATGGCGGCCGCTTCAACCATCTTGCCATTGGCGCCATAGACCACTACCCGTTTTTGAGGGGCCAGAGCGTGGCTTGCGCTTAATACATGGTCCAACATGGTTTGGCCGGCGATTTTGTGCAGAACCTTTGGGGTCTTCGACTTCATTCGCGAGCCTTGGCCAGCGGCCAAGATTACAATCGCGAGCGATGTTTCTTGCTGCTCATCGCCAGGGCGCGCGGGGTCTATCGAAGTTGGTGATATGGGGGGCGTTGTCATTATCAGCGCTCTTAAAAAGCAGGCCAAAGGGCCCAGATGGTCTGCGTCTTTTCCCCCGTATCGACCAGCTTGTAAATGGTCTGGTCAGCGGACTCAAAGGGTCGACGCAACGCTCCTTCTTTGAAAGCAAAGAAGGAGCGTTTACACAATGGCAAGGAAGCCGCGTCGATGTTTAACTATTGAACAGACTGAAGACCTTTGGGCTAGATGGAGCCGAGGGGAATCGTTAAAGGCGATGGTCGCGCATTCGATAAGACATCTTCCGCCATCTATCTGGTTCTCTCGCGGACAGGAGGGATGCGACCACCTGAATGGAAGCGACATCCAAAGTCTCTGAATCTCAACGAACGTGAAGAGATTTCCCGCGGGCTTGCGCAAGGGCAGAGTATCCGTGCGATTGCCGAGGCCGTCGGGCGAGATGCTTCAACCGTAAGCCGTGAAGTATGTCGTAATGGTGGGCGCACCGCCTATCGAGCAGCCAACGCAGAGCAACGCGCTTGGGATGCATCAAGGCGGCCAAAAGCGTGTAAACTTGCTGGCAACAGATGGCTTCGGCGCACGGTGATCGAGAAGTTGAAAATCAATTGGTCACCAGAGCAGATAGCTGGTTGGCTGAAACGGGAGTTCGCCGATGATGAGGATAAACGGGTGTCCCATGAGGCCATCTACAAGAGCCTATTCATTCAGGCGCGCGGCGTACTGAAGAAAGAACTCATGGCGTATTTGCGATCAAAGCGCACAATCCGGAGATCGCGCCATTCAACCAGCAAAGGGGCTTCACGCGGGCAGATCGTTGATGCTGAATCCATTTGCGAACGTCACCCTTCTATTGAAGACCGGGCTATTCCCGGTCATTGGGAAGGCGACCTCATTGCTAGAACAGGAAGAAGCTATATCGCAACACTAGTGGAAAGGCACTACAGATATTGTCTGCTAGTGAAAGTAGATAGTAAAAACACGGATGAGGTCGTGTCAGCACTTATTCGGCAAGCCAAAAGTATGCCAGCACATTTGCTTAAATCCTTGACTTGGGATCTAGGCTTGGAGATGGCCGCGCACCGGAAATTCTCAGAAGCAATGGATGTCGATGTTTATTTTTGCGACCCACAAAGCCCTTGGCAACGCGGTTCCAATGAGAACACCAACCGATTGCTGCGGCAATATTTTCCAAAACGGACAGATTTATCGGTGCACTCACAAGCAGATTTGGATGAAGTCGCCGAGGAGCTTAATGCTAGACCCAGAAAGACGCTTGGGTACTATACGCCTAGTGAAAAATTCATCGATAAGGCTCTGACATGTCACGATTAACGCTTCTATCATTTCTTGGTTTGCTTTCGGTTGCACTCTTTGCTTGCGTCTCGGTTTCAGAGAATAGTTCGACAAAGATATGTCCGTCGCCCAACTCATTGAAAGCAAGTGGGATTCCTTCAGCTTTTTCATTTGTCCCGAATGACGGGACAAATGCGTTGGATTTTTCAAAGGTTATCGACTTTGACACGGCTCGACTGGATCAGAAAAGCGCCGTTATAATTGATGAAAAAGTCGCTGAAGCGGATTTTGCAATGTGTTTATATGATAACACAATTGTCACAGAAAAAGGAACGATGCCATTTTTCGTCATTAAGACTACTGAAGGCAGCAAAGTATCAGTAGATTTCAGAAACTCTAAATGGAGTGGGTTTTGTTGGGGCCCAGAAGACGAACAAAATGGGTGTATAGTTGTTTGCCACCGTGACCATAAAGCGTGTGAATTCAAACTACAGTAAGCGTTGCGCTGACCGTTTGAGTCCGCCTCTAATGACGGATATTCGCTTTTTGGAACAAAAACGGATAAGCCTACCCCTGTAATAGGGGTGGGTGGATAGTGACCGAATTAGAAGATGTCGCCGTGATTTTTGATTTAGACGGTACTCTTATCGATACCGCGGGTGATCTTGCGGCGTCCATGAATGATGTTTTAGCCAAGAACGGGCGTGAAATTCTGGACCCATCCGAGGTGCGGGGCATGGTTGGCCGTGGTGCGCGTGCGATCTTGAGGGAGGGGTTTGCGCGCACTGGCGCGCCTGCTGAAGAGGCGGATTTGGATGCTTATGTTGCATCCTTTTTGGATCATTATATGGCCAACATTGCGGTTACATCGCGTCCTTTTGAGGGGGCCGTTGAGGCGATGGATGGGTTATGTAAAGCGGGCGCGCGCTTGGCGATTTGCACCAATAAAAGGGAAGGGCCCGCCGTCACGCTTATCAATAAGCTTGGGCTTGCAGATTACTTTGATGTGATTGTCGGTTCAGATACGACAACGGCGGCAAAGCCTGATCCGACCCCTGTGCAATTATGTTTAGAAAAAACAAACTGTACGCAGGGCGTATTTATTGGCGATAGCGATACAGATATTAAGGCTGCGCTCGCCGCTAACATGCCGTGTTTATTGCATAGACAAGGGTACGGCCCCACCGAAATGGCGGGCAGCGCTTTTGCTGTTTTTGATTGCTACAAAGATTTATTTAATCTTGTTTCTCGAAGCCGAACAGCAATCTGATCGACCACGAAATGGGCCTTCCGCCAAAATAAAAGCGGAAAGCCTTTTGTTAGCACATTGTACAAGTTTATTTAGATAGGGGCTTGTTCTACGATGCGGCGAGGCATGCCGTTGACCATATCGCTGCGTAGATCGATACGGGCTGAGCGCATCGTTGAAACGAATCCCTCTCTGCGGGTTTCAAAGTCTACATCAAACCCTCGTTTGCGCCAAAACTCTTCAATTTTTGTCGCTAGGCGGCGCGCGCCTTCTTCTGTGCAGAGATCAGACATAGTGGACACTTTCCTTAATGAATGATTTGTCGATTTCTTAAGGATATCAGTATGACTTATTTCATATCAAGAAAAAAAGTTTTGCAGCTGCTAAAAAAATGCTCAAAACACGAAATAACTGTGTAATATGTGGTTTTTAAGCACATATTCACAATTGCGGCATCGAGCTATATAAGATAAACTTATAAAAAAGGAGAGCGCAATGCCGCAAAACTTGCCGCGAATTCCCGATCGAAAGCAGCAAACACCCCAATCCATTGGCGAAAGAGTGCGAACCGCGCGCAAGGCGTTAAACCTCAATCAGGCTGAGCTTGCCGCCCGCTTAGGGGTGACGCAGCCAGCTGTTGCAAACTGGGAGAGTGGTCAACATGACCCTCGGCGGCTTGTCCTGGCGAAGCTAGCCAATGTCCTTGATGTCTCTCTTGATTGGCTGGCTGCTGGCGCGCGATCCCCATTTGAAGCGGACAAGCACCCAGCTGCAGCTTATTTGCGCCGTCCTATCGTGCAGGTGCCGGTAATCACCATGCAAAATGCGGCGTTGTTTTTAGAAAATACGGCTGAAGATCCTCATGTGTATGCTGAGGATTATTTTCCTTTCACCACAAGTTTGCAAAAAATCTTCAGTGTCATGGTTACAGATGATGCAATGGACGCCGTGTTTAGCGAAGGGGTTGTGACAACTGTCGATTATACAGACAGGAGACTGATTGATGGTGCATTTTACCTTGTTATGATTGGGGATCAGCCGCTTATTCGCCAGGCGCGCGCTAATCCGAATCGGGTTGAGACCCGGTGTTTGACAAGGGAACCAGATATTATTTTAATTAACCCTGAGCAACAAATTATCGGCCGGGTCGTCATTGCAATTCGGATATTTTAGCGCAACAGTATTGTTATGCGGCCTTGTTAGCAAACTGGGCTTTTATGCTCGGTAAATTATCATGTGTGTGCTGAAAAACGTCCTTAATTTTTTCGCCAAGGGGGGCTGTGTCTTGCCCGTCGCTCGCCAGTTGCTCTAAGTCGGAACAGATTTGTGCAAGGATATTTGCGCCTACATTGACGCTCATTGATTTTAGCGCATGCGCGGCCCGAGCGATGGCGACATTATCGCCCTTTGCAAGCGTGTTATCTAATGCGGCGTACGCTTCTTTTGAATGCTCTTCAAAAAGCGACAGCGCCCGAAGGACTAATGCGTCGCCCCCCTCTTCTTGGATGGTGGCAAGATCTTGAAGGATTTTTTCGTCAAAGGCGGCCGCGTTTGTTTCTGGTTTTGCGCTTTTTGAGGGGGGGTGGTCTAACTTTGGAGAAGTATCTTTGTCTTCATCAGCAATGGTTTTATATCCAGCAGGCGTGATGTGGCGGGCAATTTCTTGACCAAGAGAGCTTATCGTGAAGGGCTTTAAGATAAACGCATCCATGCCGGCTTTGCGCCACTCTTGCTTAGCATTGGCGACTTGGGCTGTGAGTGCGGCAATAGGGGTTCGTGTAAGTCCTTTTTCTTTTTCATAAGCGCGAATGGCCCGGGTCGCTTCGAAACCGTCCATATGCGGCATTGAGCAGTCCATTAAAATAAGGTCATAGGAAATTGTTTTAGCCGCCTTTAGAGCCGCGCGTCCGTCAGCAACAATATCTGGATTTACGTCAAAGCGTGCTAATGCGGCGCGCACCACAGCGCGGTTTACGGCGCTGTCATCAGCAGCAAGAATTTTTGATCCCTCGAAAGAAGGGAGCTTCAAGATGGCTGGATCTTGGGCTGTCAATGCAGACGGGCCGCGCAGGTTATCTGTTAAGAAGCGATCTAGTTGCGCCAAAACTTCGGCGCGCGAAAAGGGGGTGGTTAATAGGTCATCTGCCTCGCCACTTTCTAAAAGCGGGTCCCCTTCTTGATCATCAAGCGATGTGATGCAGATACGTGCTGGAAGGGCATGCGTTGGTGAACCAGCAAGGGCTTTTGCGTATAGCTTTAAGATTTCTGGCGATCCAAAAATAACGTCGGCGTAATTCATGTGAGTAGCCGTCAGATTGGATGAATCCTCTTTGCGGGTCGTGATATTTGATTCGTGTAGATATCGGGTCAAAGAATTTTGAGTTGCTGATCCATCTAATGCGATCATTGCATGCAGAGGACGTTTTGGTCTGATGGCTGGCGAAGCTGGCTTTAGTATCTTTGCGGGAAGATTGAAGGAAAAGCGAGATCCTTCGTCTAATGCGCTTTTAACGCTAATCTCACCATTCATGTCGCGTACAATTTTACTACAGATAGCAAGGCCAAGGCCTGATCCGCCAAATTTTCGGGTTGTGCTTTGGTCTTCTTGTGTAAAGGCTTCAAAAATTTGCCGTTGTTTTTCTGGGGCGATGCCTATGCCTGTGTCGGTTACAGAGAATTCGATGGCGTCAGGACCATCTGGTCGCTTTAGCATCTGGACTGCAACGAGAATGCTGCCCTTCTCAGTGAATTTTATGGCATTATTGACCAGGTTGGAAAGAAGCTGGTTAAGGCGGGTTGGGTCACCCTCTATTTCTTCCGGCGTGTCAGTGCTGATATGAGCGGCAAGGTCAAGGCCTTCTGAACGGGCGCGTTCATAAAACAAGCTAACAACGTCATCAATAATGTCACTGGGCCTGACGGGAATGGCTTCTAAGGCTAATTGACCGGCCTCTATTTTTGACAAATCAAGAATGTCATTGATGATCGCCAATAGGCTGTCGCCTGATTTCACAATGAGGTCGGCATAGCGCTGTTGGCGCTTGCCGAGTGATGAATCGCTCAACAGTTGCGCTAGCACCATCATGCCATTCATTGGGGTGCGAATTTCATGGCTCATGGTTGCTAGAAATTCTGATTTGGTGCGGCTTGCGGCCTCTGCGGCTTCTTTCGCGTTGTTGAGTTGTTCTGTTCGTTTGCGAACCATTTCGCGTAAATTTTGACGATTTGTGCGCAGTTGCTGATCGCGTTCTTGAATATAGTTCAGCATGGCGTTGAACGATTCAGCAAGCTCGCCAGTTTCGTCGGAGCTTATTCGTTTCACGCGGCGGCGAAAGTCACCGGTTTTTCGAACCGTTTGCATAGCTTTGTTCAAACTCTGGATCGGATAGGCGATCCGGTTGACCATTCGCATGACAGTCAGGAGGCTAATGATTGCCGTGATGGCGGATGTGATCAGCCAAGTTTTGATAAGGTTTTGTAAATTATTATGAAGCGTTGATACTTCCGGCTCTATATGCACCGAACCTATGATACGCCCTTCGCGAACAACGTTTATCTCAACAGGGCTGGTGAGCGCTGCTTTTTGCATCACTGAATAAATTGCCGTGTCTAATATCGCAAAGGCGTTGGCGCCGGTTGGCGGCGGCAAAGACGGCGCCCCTAAGGATGCTAACAGCTCCCCAGTGGGCGTGTTAATGCTGATTTGTGCAGCAAGCGGAGGGAGCCCCATTTGTGATAAGATGTCATACGCTTGTGCAACGTCTTGGCGCTCCAAACTATCTGTCGCAATGGACCCATATGCATAAGCGAGCGCTTGGAAATGGGTGGTTTTGTAGTCGCGAAAATGACTAACATCGCGCCATGCGGCAACACCAGCCATCACGGCAATCACGCTGAAGATGGTCAGGGTGATATTGACGGCGAGGTGCCGGCTAATCGTGGTGTTGGTTTTTTTCACAGTTTGATCGCAGTTAGGTTGTCGACTGCTTTCATTATAGTTGATGAAGGGTTGCCATTTCGTTTGCTTGCAGTGAGCTAATTCTCATCGCGCGATTTACGCGAAAGCCCTTATTAAGAAAAGACGCGTAAGTATCGGGTTTGTATGTCAGGCATTTAGGCAAAGGCGTCGCCGCCCAGTATGAAACAATCGCGAATATTACTTGCGGATGATGATCCGATAATGCGTGAGCTGGCTGCAGCGAAATTGTCGGAGGCTGGTTGGGATCCGACAACCGTTAAAGATGGGCGTGAAGCGCGCATCATGCTGGATACGGGTGATTTTGATCTCTTAATCACTGACCTTGAAATGCCTCATATGGATGGGTTTGAATTGACGCAAAAGCTGCGAAATTCAAAAACTTATAGTGAGTTGCCTATTATCGTTATTACGGGCACAGGCCACAGTGACGCCGTTGAACGCGCCTTCTCAGCTGGCGCAACATCCTTTTTGACAAAACCCATCAATTGGACGCTTTTTTCCCAGTCGGTCAGGTTCGTTTTGCGTGCTAGTGAGGATCAAAAGGCGCTTCGAGAAGCGCGGGATGCAGCGGACGCCGGCGCTCGGTTTAAAGAGAGTTTGTTGTCAATGATGAGCCATGAGCTGCGAACGCCGCTTAACGCTATCATTGGTTTTAGTCAAATTTTAAGCGATCTTTTTGATCAAAAAGATGATCATCTTCACAGGGAATATGCCGGTTACATTGTTGACGGCGGTAAGCGTTTGCTAAACTCTATTTCCGATATCTTGCTTGCCTCAGACGCTAGCACGGGCGTTTTAGCGCTTGATGAAGAATGCTTCTCATTAGCTGAGTTGTTTGAGACGGTGCAGGGGAGCTGGAAAAAACGATTGAGACCAGCGGCGCTAGCGTTGATGTCATCTTGGAAGATTGTGGCGGCGATCTTTATTGCGATAGACAATTAATAGTGCGTGCAGTTGCGAAACTGCTTGAAAATGCGATTAAATTTTCTGGGCCTGAGGCAAAGATTTTTATCGGCGCCACGGTCTTGCGAAATGGTGATTTGGCGCTTTTTGTTAAGGACAATGGCCCCGGTCTGTCGCCGGATGCAATTGAGCAAGCTTTACAACCCTTTTCCCAGCTTGACATGTCATTGAAACGATCGAATGAGGGGCTTGGTCTGGGGTTGCCGATCGTTATGTCGATCGCAAAAAACCATGGGGGCGATCTAAAAATCGTATCAACCGTTGGAAAAGGCGCCCAGGCGATGATTGTCTTGCCCAAAAAGCGAGTTGTTACGAGTGATGTGTCGGCGGATTTAAAACTGATGGCTTAGTATAAATGAGGTGGCTTCAGTTGTTGGGGGCGCCTTTAGGTTTTATGCTTAACGCCATGTTAATCATTGCAACCAATTATGCGTATGCGCAGTAAAATATTGCAGCGCAGCAAAATCCGCATGCGCTGCAGTCAATAGCTGCATCGAATTGTGGTATTTTTGTAACGGTTACTGGGTGATGTTAATTAATTGTGTTGCTTTGTCTGGACTGTATTCCACGCTCTGCAGACAATAAGGCTGATCAGTAAGCGGTGCATCATAAAAACAAAAATTATGGGGGATCGCGCTCAATGAAGGGTTTAAAGTCCTATGAATAAACAAGCTTATCCAACAATAAACATGAAGTCTTTGCTTTTTGCGAGCGTTGGCGCGATTGCGATTGCGGCTCCCGCTGCTGCGCAGCAAGATACGATTGTTATCACTGCTGCCAAGCGCGAGCAGACTTTGCAGGAAGTTCCGATCGCCGTTAGTGTTGTCGGGGCGGATTCCATTGAAAAGGCGCGGGCTTTGGATCTGATTGATCTGCAAAACCAAGTGCCTTCTTTCCGCATTGGGCAGCTGCAGAATTCAACCCAAACGACATTTACAATTCGTGGTTTCGGCAACGGCGCGAATAACCCAGGCATTGAAAGCTCGGTTGGCGTCTTTATTGATGGCGTGTTCCGTTCTCGCTCAGCCTCTGCGATTTTGGACCTTCCGACTGTTGAGCGGGTGGAAGTTCTGCGCGGGCCGCAATCTACCCTATTTGGTAAGAACACCTCAGCCGGTGCAATTTCGATTACTACGAAAAAACCAGACTACGAGTTTGGCGGCTCGCTTGAGGGCTCGTACGGCAATTTTGATGCGATCAACCTAAAAGGCACAGTCACGGGGCCAATTGCAGAAAATTTGGCGTTCCGTGTTTCCGGTTCTTATACAAAGGCTGATGGCTTCTACGAGAACGAGTTCGACGGCAGTGATATTGGCGAACGAAATCGTTGGGCGAGCCGGGCGCAATTATTATTTGAACCAACAGATGACGTCTCATTTCGCTTAATTGGCGAATATAACCGTATTGACGAAGTTTGCTGCGGCGTTACTCAGTTGGTGAACGGCCCAACGACCTTTGTTCTTGGCAGCCCAGCCGTTGGCGGCATAATCAATAATGACGATGATGCGTTTGATCGTTCTATGGTCGTGGATGTAACGCCAACCAATGAATTGGTCGGTAAGGGTTTGTCTCTACAAGCCGACTGGAATGTCGGTATTGGTGAGGTGACAAGCATCACCGCTTATCGCGATCAAACCGACGACAGCCAAACAGATGGCGACTTTACCAGCGCGGCGTTCGTCACTAATCCGCAAGAGGGAAGATATAAAACTTTCACCCAAGAGGTGCGCATCGCATCGACGGTGGATGGGCCTTTTAGCTGGCTTCTTGGCGGTTTCTTCTTTGACGAAGAAGTTGAGTTTAACCGTGACGTACTCTTCGGTGCGGATACTCGCACTTTTGCAGAAGTAAGCGCAGCCTTGATAGGCGCGCCAACGGCCTTGCAAGACCTAGAGACGGCGCTTCCTTTGCCTCCTGGGACGCTCTTTGCTGACGGCTCGGGCGTTCGGGGTGAGTATGTCATGGACAACCGTTCCTTCTCGCTGTTCGGCCAGGTGGATTACGAGTTAACAGACAGGATCACGCTTTCCGGCGGCCTTGCCTATATCAATGACCGCAAGGAAGTTGTCGGTAATAGTGTCCTTACGGATGTATTCTCACAGCTTAATTTTCAGGAAATTGGTTTTGCACAAGCATTTGGAACGCTAACTGGGCTTCCGCCAACGCCCGCAAATATTGCTACGAACTTGGGCGCTGCTGGTTTGGCGACAACTTTGTCGACAACACCTTGTACCGCTGCGACAGCGCCAAATTGTAATCAATTGCTTGAATTCCAGCAATTTCAGTTCTTTGGCCCCCAAGTCAACTTCCCGGATCCGAGCAATCCGGTTGACGACGGTATCTTGCAAGATGACCAAATCACCTATACGGCCCGCATCACTTATGACGTGACAGATTTTGCGAGCGCCTATTTCACCTATTCGACCGGCTGGAAGGCGGGCGCCTTTAACTTGTCTTCCGACAGCACGCCGCCAAATGCGGAAGGGTTAGGCCGTTCGGCGGACCCGGAAGATGTGACTCTATATGAAGTTGGCCTGAAAGCTCAGTTTGATATGGGTTATATCAACATTGCTCTTTTCCATCAGACTATTGAGGGTTTCCAGTCGAACCTGTTTAACGGTCTTGGCTTTACGCTTGATAATGCTGGCGAGCAGTCTGTCCAAGGCTTTGAAGTTGAATCAGCCTTCACGCCAGCTGAAGGTTTAGATCTAACCTTTGGTCTTACTTATCTTGATCCGGATTACCCAGAATTCCGTGAGGCGCCATGTATTTCGTTTGCTGATGCGCCAGCGTCTGTTTGTCCGACAGATGATGACTTTTTTGACGCTAGCGGTTTCCGTCCAGCGGGCATCTCGCCTGTAAGTATTGCTACTTCCGCAACTTACACGCATGTCTTCCCACATGGTGCGGAAGGCTTCGTTCGGTTACAATATACTTATGAGAGCCCAACACAGCTTGCTGATAATATACCGCGCGCTCTTGTTGAGCGTGAGGTGAGCACCTTAGATGCAAGCGCTGGATATGAGCTTGAAAATGGCATCGGCGTCAGCATCTGGGCGCGGAACCTGAACAACAATAACTACTTCCAACAGGCTTTCCCAACATCGGCGCAAGCAGGCACGTTTAGCGCATACACCAACGCGCCGCGCACCTTCGGCGGAACGGTTCGTTACCGCTTCTAATTGGGCGTAACTTGATGGCTTACTGAAAAGGGCGGGTTTATCCCGCCCTTTTTATGTTCCATCATAAACCTCCACCTTCGGTTGAGGATTGGACGCGTTCTGCATTGTAGGTAGGAGACCGCAGTTTGTCTGCGTTATCAGCTTGTTAAAATCTACAGTTGGCGGTTTTTCCTCCCTCGCTTGCGGGGGAGGTGATCCGCGCGGAAGGCGCGGATCGGAGGGGGGGATGCGGTCTATGATATCATGATGGGCCTGAGTAAGTTGACCCAGTTTCGCCCCCTCCGACGGCTTCGCCGACACCTCCCCCGTAAAACGGGGGAGGAGAACTGAGACGCTCGTTGATCCAAAGACCGCCTCTGGCGGTCCCAAGCGAAGCGTTTCAAACCTCCACCTTGGGTGGAGGTCAATGACTTATGTTCGCCAATAAAGCTCTTTTTCTGTAAGGGGATGTTCAAAGCCTTCTGCGCCGCCGCCAGCAGCCCAGGCTTTTTTCAAGGCGTGGTACCATTGCGCGGGAACATCCGGATCACCTGCATAGAGCGGAGTGTGCCGCCACCCGGAAAGGTTTTCATTTTGCGCGCGTAAGATAGATCCATCCTGTGACAGAAAATTATGCGCCATCATGCTGATCACTGGTTTTAACAAGGTCAAGACCGGCATTGTCCAAAATAGCATATGGGTGATGATGCTTTGGTTGGGCCCCGCCGGCGTTATCGCCGTTAGCCCTAAGATTGTATGTTTTTCATTGCGGATCGTCTCTAAGCGCAAGCCTGGCAAGCGGAACTCAATCTCAGTTGTGGGTGTCCCGCCAAGAAAACCATAGATACGGCTGTTTGATGATGGGTGGTGGGGCGGCATGCGAAAACCAAGCTCGGTTGGTTCAAAATTTTTAGTCTTTTCTTGGGCGGCTTTGCCTTCACGCCACCACCATTGTTTGTGTACAAATGGTGTGTGCGCCGGATCAACGAGACCAATCACCGCTTCGTCAAATGGGCCTTCAGCATAGACAGTCGTCACATTTTTAGGACGCATGGTTTCGGGCAGGCCAATCGCCGGCGGGGCCAGCTGCGGGGTTTCTTCATCCCCAAAGTAAATCCAGACAAGCCCATTGGCTTCATGGATGGGGAAGCGCTGAACTTTGATTTTGCTTGTCTCAAATTTCGTTTTTTCTGACAAAGCGGGGATTAACGAGCAGCGGCCTGTGGCGGTGCTAAATTGCCATCCATGATAGGGGCATTCAACGTAATCGGCGCCGCTTTGATAGCCTATTCGCCCAGCTGATAAAGGGGCCGCACGGTGGGGGCAGACATCTTTTAACGCGAATGCGGCGCCATCTCCTGCGCGTCCTAATACGATTGGCATGCCGAATAAAATACGGCGGATCATGCGCGCGGGGCTGAGCGCGGATGCCGGGCAGGCAAAATGCCAAACGCCTTTTATCAATTCATCCTGAGGGGCGACGTGCTTGTTAGGCGCTGATGGATAAGGCGGCTCAACCCCTAAAGCTTTTTGGGCGAGCGCCCGGGAAGTCGTTGCGCCTTCCTCCAGCTTTTTCTTCACGAAGCTTGCGGCGGCCGCCGCGTCTTTTATGCGAGGGCCCTTCATCGGACTAAATCGCCCGCCGCGCTTTCATCGCGGCGTTGAGCGTTCCTTCATCTAGGTGGTCTAGTTCGCCCCCGACTGGTACGCCTTGGGATAATTTTGTAACCTGTGCGGAAGACTTTTCCAATTGCTCTGTAAGATAATGCGCCGTTGTTTGGCCATCTACTGTGGCGGCAAGGGCAAGGACAACCTCTTGCACCTCCGGTCGTTCTGCGCGCGCCGTCAGTCCAGCGATATTAAGATCATCGGGTCCGATGCCATCTAGCGGCGATAAAAGTCCGCCTAAAACATGATAGCGCCCGCGATGCACCCCTGCGCGCTCCATCGCCCAAAGATCTGCTACATCTTGCACAACGCATATAATCGCGGGATCGCGCTCGCTATTGCTGCAAATGGCGCATGGATCAATGGAATCCCAATTGCCGCACTCGCTGCAGGCTTTCACTTTTTCAGCAGCGTCTGAAAGCGCGAAGGCAAGGGGGCGCATCACCGGTTCTCGCTTTTTTAAAAGATAAAGCGTAGCCCGTTTAGCTGACCGAGGGCCAAGCCCCGGCATTTTCGCGAGTAGGTCGATCACCCGTTGTAACTCAGGACCAATGGCGGCAGACATAAAACGTTAAGCTTTCTAAAAGGGCAGTTTCATGCCAGGCGGAATAGGCAGCCCTTCGGTCAATTTCGCCATTTCCTCTTGAGACTGAGTTTCAAGCTTGGCTTTTGCGTCATTGATCGCAGCCGCAATCAAGTCCTCTAAAACTTCCGCCTCGTCCTCTTTGATCAGGGCGCGTTCAATCGCAACGGCTTTAGCGAAGCCTTTGCCGTTCAAAACGACTTTCACCATGCCGCCGCCTGCTTCCCCGGTGGCTTCCATATCTGCGATCCGTTCTTGGATCTCTTGCATCTTATTTTGAAGGCCAGCGGCCTGTTTCATAATATCGCCCAGGTCTTTGATCATCCCGTTTCTCCTGGCTTTAAACTGCTAACGTGTGTGGTCATCTTTGTTATGTCGGCGCTTTTAATGCTGCGTCAAGGCTGTGAGGCGCACTTAAAAGTCTAACCCCTCATCTGATAATTCATCATAGAGCCCGCTTGCGCCATCATCTTCTTCCGGCGGCGCGGCATCATTGGTGATCGGGGTTGCATCTCGAATGGATTTGATTGTTGCTTTTGGAAACAGTTCCATCGCTTTTGCAACAATTGGCGCCGCCAATACTTCCGCGGTGCGAGAATCGCGCAGTGTCGCCGCGCCCTGTTTATTGGCGTTGACAGTGACAACCCAGTGGGCGCCGGTCCAGTCTTTGAGCGCTTTGGTCAGCCGTCCAGGCAAGTCGCTCGGCGCCCGCTCGTTAAGGCGCAGTTCTATTCGGCCTTGCTCAAAAGCAACAAGGTGAACATAGCTTTCAAGCTCGGCGCGCAGTTTGGAATCGCGCTTCGCGGCGACAAGGCGCACCACATCTTCAAAAGTCTGAAGGCGCGGGCTGGTCTGCATCGCGGTTTGCGGCGCCCGGGAAGGAATTGGGTTTGGGTTTTCTATAACCGCTTGCGCGGCGCCATTATTGGTTCTTGCGTAACTCGTGGGCCCTCCGCTGGGCTGTGGTGGCGCTGACCCTTGTTGTGACCCTGACTGTGATCCTGATTGTGATCTTGGGGCAGAAGTGCTTGGTGCGCCGCCTTTTAATGCACGTAAAGCTTCATCCGGTGTCGGAAGATCCGCTGCATAGCCAAGACGGATGATCGCCATTTCACCAGCCGCGATGGGGTCTGGCGCCGTTTGGGTTTCGCCATGCCCCTTCATCAGCAAAGACCAAGCGCGGGTTAGCGCGTTCATAGAAAGAGCTTCGGCCATTTCCAGCGCGCGCGCCGCATCCGCTTCACCAGCTGGGCCGTGGGCGGTGGCTTCAGGTCCAGCGGCTTTCACACGGGTCAACAGGTGCACGAGCTCTAATAAATCGCGCAAAATAACCGCTGGCTCAGCGCCGACATCATAAAGATTGCGAAAGGCGCTAAGCGCTTCTTTTAATTCTCCAGAAAGTAGCGTCTTTAAAAGGTCCCATATTTGACTACGGTCCGCCAGGCCAAGCATGGTGCGGATATCTTCCGCCCCAACAACCCCGCCAGTGTCGCCGGTCGCCCCTTGCTGCACGATAGCTTGGTCAAGGATCGATAATGCATCGCGTACGGATCCTTCCGCAGCGCGAGCAATCATGGCCATGCCCTCTTCGTCGACTTTTGCGCCTTCTTTTTCAGCAATGGAATTTAAATGTGCCGTTAAGACCGCTGGTTCAATCCGCCGTAAATCAAAGCGTTGGCAGCGGGAAAGAACGGTCACGGGTACTTTACGAATCTCTGTCGTCGCAAAAATAAACTTCACATGGGGCGGCGGCTCTTCCAAAGTTTTTAGCAAGGCGTTAAACGCCTGGGTCGACAGCATGTGAACTTCGTCGATAATATAGACTTTATACCGCGCCTCTACAGGTCCATAGCGCACGCCATCAATCAGCTCACGGATGTCATTGACCCCTGTGCGCGAGGCGGCGTCCATTTCTAAAATGTCAGGGTGACTGCTTTCTGCGATGGCGCTGCAATGAGCCCCGAGGGCAGGCATATCTATTTGAGGGCCATGATCTTCGCCCTCATGATCTGGCGCGACGTAATTTAGCGCGCGGGCCAGGATCCGGGCTGTGGTCGTTTTCCCCACCCCGCGCACGCCGGTTAAAATATACGCGTGGGCGATGCGGTCAGCGGAAAAAGCATTGCGCAATGTTTTGACCATGGCCTCATGGCCGATCAGATCATCAAAACTTTGCGGTCGGTATTTACGCGCCAAGACTTGATAGGCGGCGTTATCCGATTGGTTTTCCGTATCTGGAGGTAAGAGAGAGGCGTCACTCATAAGGCCCAGTATGCGCGCGTGGCGCACTATTCAGCAAGTAAGAATTCGTATTATTGGCGGCAATTAAATGTTGAGCAACACTGTAAAAAGACAAGAAGCGGAAGACTGAACGACCCGAACAAAACTCGTTACGGCTGCTTCCTTCCGGACCTGACCGGGTTGGCGAGGGGTCCGTCCGCCAGCCTTCCAAGAGTGTATATCGTTGCAAAGCGCATTGAATGCAAGTCCTGTTCACCTTCCAACAACAAGCTGTGTTGAAGCTTTGCAAGCAGGGCGCGCTCATATAAAGCTTTGGTTGATAGACAAGGAGGCGACAATTGACGGACCAGGGAACGTATGCGCAGCCGCGCGCAGAGTTTGCGGCAAACCCATATTCCCTTGCCAATCCTTGCTTTTTTGCTGCTGAGCCGTTGCAACGAATTTCGGTTGAAACGATGGAGCCAGGATGGGCGCGTGCGCGCCTGGCTGATCCGGGATCGATGGTAATCCCCTTGTTTGATGGCGGCCCATTGATGCGGGATGGGGAAGCCGTATTTTTATCCGCTTCGGCGATGCCCGAATTTGGCGCTGATGCCGCTTGGGTGTTTTTAGGGCTGTCGAAAAAAGGAACCGCCTATTTTGCTGTAGACGCGACGCGGGATGCGGGCCCGGAAGCGGCGCCATTTAGTGATATGGGCGCCTATATCCCGCTTCGCGAAGCGGCTGGCGCCCTGGATCCGGATGACCTTGCGATAATCGGCCAGGGGCGGTGGTTTCTTGATTGGCATCGACGCCACAGATTTTGCGCGGCATGCGGGTCTGAAACAGAGGCAGCCAAGGGCGGCGCTAAACGGCAGTGTCCAAATTGCGGGGCAGAGCATTTTCCACGAACTGACCCTGTGGCTATTGTATTGGCGACACATGAAGATGCCTGCCTGTTAGGGCGCGGGGTGAATTTTCCACCTGGCATGTTCTCAGCTCTTGCGGGGTTTGTTGAGGGCGGTGAAACGCCGGAGCAATGCGCGCGCCGCGAGCTATTGGAAGAAGCAGGTGTTGAGCTGACTGCGATGCGCTATTTGTTCAGTCAGCCTTGGCCGTTCCCGTCATCTATGATGATGGGCTATATCGCCGCCGCTCGCGGGCGTGACCTGACGCTCGATGAAGAAGAAATCGCTGAAGCGCGCTGGGTTGATCGTCGTGAGGTCCAGCACATTTTAGAGACTGGCGGCAGTGAAGCGCTGCAATTACCGCCACGTTTTACGATAGCGCGCCAATTGATTGAGCATTGGGCGCGCGAAGGGTTTTAGCGTTCTCCAGTTACCGACCACTTTTTACCGTTCTCTTGCCGACTTATAAACCCCAAGTATTTGCAGCTTGGCGCTGAAGAAACTTAGCTCTTCCAGGGCGCGCGCCATGGCCGCTTCTTGTGGGTGCCCTTCTGCATCGACATAGAACATGGTGGCGCTGAATGAGCCATCAAGCTGGTAGCTCTCAAGTTTCCATAGATTGATGCCGTTCGTTGCAAATCCGCCAAGGGCTTTGTAAAGCGCCGCGGGAATGTTGCGCACCTGGAAAACAAAGCTCGTGACAACCGGGCCATCATCAATGGAGGCGTCCATCGGTTCGCGGGCCATCTGGATAAAACGTGTGGTGTTATGGCCGGCGTCTTCAATGTTGGGTTTGATAATTTCAAGGTCGTAAATCTCAGCCGCTCTGACGGACGCGATCGCGCCTTCTGATCGCTTGCCGCTATCTTTTAAGCGTTTTGCAGCGCCAGCGGTATCACCGGCCGTTTCGGCTTTCAATCCAAGGGATTTGATGGATTGGGTGCATTGGTTTAGGGCCATGCCGTGGCTGCGCACCACTTCAAGTTCATCAAGGCTGACCCCTTTTAGGCCGATCAACTGGTGGTGGATCGGTAAGAAGTGCTCAGCGATGATATGCAGCTCAGACATAGGAAGAAGGTGGTGTAGATCGCCGACCCGCCCAGCCAGAGAGTTTTCGATGGGCAACATGGCGCGATCAGCCTTGCCTTCGAACACAGCCTCCAACACATCTTCAAATGCGCCATAAGGTGCTGGCTGAAAGTCAGGGGCGAATTCCATACAAGCGATTTCGGAATAGGCGCCAGGTTCCCCTTGAAAGGCGATGGTGGGTTTTCCGCTGGGCTTTGTCATGCGAATTCTCGTTCCTTTAGGGCCTTTTCGCATTCGCTCTGTATTGGAGCGTTGAGGCCTTGTTTATCGTTGTTCTGCGGTCTTATGGGGGCTGTTCGCTATTGTCTATGCCTGTGATCGTTCTGAAACGCCCATAAGAATGGCGGCTGTACATGAATTTTCAATAAAATCAATGAGATATCTTGTTAAGGCCGTGCCGATCTTTGTCACATTTCCGCGCCGAAAAGCCGCGGCGCAGCGCGCAATCGCGCCATTGCCTCAAGGCGGCGACATGGATATGTCTTACCGACAAAATGCCCAGCAATGTTCTGTGTGTCCATTCTTGGCGCGTTTAAAGGAATTAAGGCGAGATTTATGAAAGACCCTCTTTACAGCAACAAAGTAGCGGCTGCGATCCTGACGTCTTTACTTTTGTTTTTTGGTTTGCCCCAATTGGCGAATGCTATCCTCGGCGGTGGCGGTCATCACGGCGGTGGTCATGGCGAAGAATTGCACCTTGCCTACCCGATTGAATTTGAAACCGGTCCAGCTGGCGGCGCAGAAAAGAAAGAGGTTGTTGACCTTGGCACCTTGCTAGCGTCTGCTAAGCCTGATGTTGGGGCGCGTAAGGCGGCTTTGTGTAAATCTTGCCACACATTTGAAGAGGGCGGCGCCAACCTTGCTGGCCCTAATCTATGGGATATTGTGAACCGCGAAGTCGCTGCGGTTGATGGTTTTGGGTATTCTTCTGCTTTGAAAGAGTTTGGCGGCGTTTGGTCATATGACCGTCTGGACCAATATCTTAAAAATTCACAAGCCTATGTCCCGGGGACGGCGATGGTTCAACGTTTCGCGAAAGATGCGGCGCGTGCTGATATTGTCGCCTATTTAGGGACGCTTTCAGCAAACCCAGCGCCGTTCCCAGCGCCAGCTGCAGGTGGTGAAGAGGAAAGCGCTGAGGCTGATGCGCACAGTGAAGAGGATCATGGCGGCGCACACTAAAGCGTTTGCAATAGATAATTTTTAAACAGATTTAAACGGCGTGTCTTTTGCTAAGACGCGCCGTTTTTTGTGTAGGGTTTTAAGGCGTGCTTTAAACTGTTGCGGCGTTTAATGGTCGATTTGAAAGAGACCGGGTCTCAGGTAGAATTAAAAATTATTCGCCCACCTTCTATCAGTCGGGTTGCACCGGTTAAGCCAATTCATGTGTCGGCCATCGGGCAGGCCTTATTAAACGTCACACGATTGATGGTTCTTTGGGCGGCAATAGGATGGGCAAACGCTCGGTGAGAAGCTCGCTCACGCTGCGCTTAGTTTTTGTAAAATCGGCGATGTGCTCGGCCGGGTCCTTTTGGGTGTGTATAGCCCTGATGCGGCGAGAACTTCCGCCCCTAGCATGGGGGCATTCCGCTTAAAAAGCGTTTTGCCGTTTTCGTCGACATATAGAACGACAAACCCTTGACGGGCATCCATTGCAAACCGCAACAGTGAAGCGTCAAGCCAGGGTAAAGCAGCGCCATTTCGGTAAGGCGTTTCGTCTCCATATAGTTCCATAACCGAAATGTCTTCACGAATTAAAGTCGCTAGGGCCGGCTTTAAAAGGCGCCGCTGTAAGTTACACGCTGCGTGTCCGCGCGAAGGCCCGATAATGAACATTGTTTTACGAGGCGTGAAGTGTTGTTCATTCAGCCCTGGTTCACCTGAACTGCCATCCGCCAGGGCGCTTAAATCCACAGGATGGCGCGACGCCAGAACTGTAAAAGTTCCGAGCAGCACGCAGGAGAGAATTATAAGTAAAGATAATCCCATTGGGTTATTGGTACCTATTTACCCTTGCCAGTGGGTTAAGCAGATTGGGCATGTGGTTAATGCCCGGTAAACGGCTTGTGGCGGTTTGTTTCGCGCTCTGCTGCTCCCTCGCTAAAAAAAGCGCCTTACGCAAAACGAATCAGATGTAACAACGAAACCATCAAAATAAGTGTTAACAAATGGTTAATAAACTGTGTTGATCTGAGGCGCCTAGCTATTGTTCCTCGTTTGGGGAAAACAAAAGCAAATTCTTGATGCGCCCCTTTGCGGCTGTGGAAAAATGGAGGAGGCCTTTGCGTTTTCAGCGTGGCGGGGGTATTGAGGGCGGTCGTCGCGCGCTTGGTTTGGTCGGCGAAAATTTACGGAGAATTCTATGACAGATGTCGCAGTGATTGGCGGCCAATGGGGCGATGAGGGCAAGGGCAAAATTGTTGATTGGCTTTCAGCGCGTGCAGATGTGGTGGTTCGTTTTCAGGGCGGGCACAATGCGGGCCATACGCTGGTGATTGACGGCGCTGTTTATAAGCTCTCTTTGTTGCCATCTGGCGTGGTGCGCCCAGGCTGTCTTGGGGTGATCGGTTCAGGTGTTGTTGTGGACCCATTCGCCCTTTTTGAAGAAATTGAGCGTGTTGAAGGAGATGGCGTAAAGATTACGCCAGAAAATCTTGCAATTGCTGAAAACGCGACCTTAATCCTGCCAGTTCATCAAGAGCTCGACCAGATGCGTGAAAGCGCCAATAAAGGCGTTAAGATCGGGACAACCAAGCGCGGTATTGGGCCCGCTTATGAGGACCGTGCGGGGCGCCGTGCTTTGCGCGTTTGCGACCTTCTGCAGGCGGATGGCCTGGATGCTAAAATCGAAAATCTTTTAACCCACCACAATGCGCTGCGGCGTGGTCATGGCGCTGAAGAAGCGGACGGCGCCGAGTTGGCCAAGCGGTTGCGTGAAATTGCACCGCGCATCGCCCCGTTCGTTCAGCCGGTTTGGCGCCTTCTGCATGATGTGCGCAAACAGGGAAAGCGCATCTTGTTTGAGGGCGCGCAGGGCGCGCTATTAGATGTTGATCATGGTACGTACCCTTATGTGACATCGTCCAACACGGTTGCGGGGCATGCGGCGACTGGTTCTGGTCTTGGCCCGCAAGCGGTCGGTTATGTGTTGGGGATTGTAAAGGCGTATACAACGCGCGTTGGCGAGGGGCCTTTCCCAACGGAGCTTCATGACGAAATTGGTCAGCGCCTTGGTGAGCGCGGGCATGAATTTGGGGTCGTAACCGGCCGTAAGCGGCGCTGTGGGTGGTTCGACGCATGTCTTGTTCGTCAAACGATGAAGATTGCTGGCGTTGATGGCATTGCGCTCACAAAGCTTGATGTGCTGGACGGGTTTGAGGCGCTGAATGTTTGCACCGGTTATGAAATAAATGGCGAGACATATGACTACTTGCCGTCAGAGCCTTTGCTGCAAGCCGCGGCGCGCCCTGTCTATGAAACCGTTGAGGGGTGGTCAGCCTCAACAGAAGGCGCGCGCTCCTGGGCTGACTTGCCAGCGGAGGCCGTGAAATACGTCCGCCGGGTGGAGGAGTTGATTGAAACGCCGGTTGCGTTGTTATCCACCAGCCCTGAGCGTGAAGACGTCATCTTAATGCGTGATCCGTTTCAATCATAGTTGGTGTGGATCACTCTTCTTTCACGCAAATGTGACGCTTAGCGGGCTGTCGGCGAGCGTTGCATCGGCTAAGGTTTTAGTGATGTTACTTTAGCCGCGCGGAGGGTGTTTTATGTTGCGCAAGAAAAAGATGGCGCGTGCTGATTTTATAAAGGATGCCGTATTTTGGGGCATCTTGGTCATTGGTCTAGCCGCATTTTTCTTTGTGGGCCGCCCGGCGCCGTTTGGCGCTATTAAAGCCTATGCGCAAGAGGAGCCTTCCAAAGAACAGGCTCTGTCGCCAAAGGTAATCGCCGCAACCTTTTCATCCGCCTGGTGTTCATCGTGTAAGGTTTTAGAGCCGCGACTAGATGCGGTCGCTAAAGCAGTAACGCAAGAGCCTATTTCTTTTTTATCATTGGATTTCACCTTTGGTCAGCGTCAGGAGCATAAAAATCTTGCGCAAGAAAATGGGTTTTTGGCCGCCTATGAGCAGTACAAAGGCGGAACCGGTTTTGCGTTGCTGTTGGATGCAAGGTCGGGCGCTGTTATTGATGTGCTGACGAAAAGCCATTCGAAAAACGCGATGCGCGCCGCCCTTCATCGTGCGATTGCTTGGGCGGATAGGTCACACAGTGAAGACACCGATAAGGCGCATGCGGAAAAGCCGCTTTAAGCCAGGCGGTTGTAGCGTTTTCTTAGCTAAATAAAACATATTGTTGCTTTATTGTTCGCGCTCGCACAAATTGAAAAAATCTTCATGGCGATGATTTTTCTTGCCAGTAAGTTGTATTTGTGCACAATAAAGATGTTCCAAGGGGCGTCCCGCCTGTCGCCAATGTGCGACGCAACGCGTGGTGCGCGCCAATCGTAACGCCGCAAGCGCGCGTCCGTACAACCGCAGGGAAAGCAAACGCGAGCACGTTAAGCGCTGGTGAACGATAAATGGCGCCCATTAGCCAAGGGCAAATGGGACTGAGAAAGACCCTTTGAACCTGACCCGGGTCATTCCGGCGTAGGGAGTGGAGCGCTAGATCGTTTTCTTCATCGCTTGGCCTTAAGCAATTGCATGCGGTGGAGGAGGCGGCCTGCTAACACAAGTCGTTAGCCTCAAGATTATTCCCGCGACGTTATCGGGCGTCTTCGCGGCCACTTTTTTGTTTGGCCGCTTTTTATTGATTATCTCCATTCATTTTGCTAGAACCATCCCATTCCGAGGGGCGCCGGTGGACCGGCTGAGATCGCGTATTTCCTTCCCTTTATTTGGAAAGGCCGCGCGAGCACCCTTTGAACCTGATCGGTTAAGACCGGCGTAGGGACGGGACGCATGACGTTAGACGAATACAACACTTTCTGCCGCTCTCTTAACCACAGCACCCATGTCGTGCAGTGGGGAGATTCCCATGTGTGGAAGGTCGGCGGCAAGGTCTATGCGATTGCGGGTTGGAATGCGGGGGATGAGCTTTCCGTCACCTTTAAATGTTCCAAAATTGCTTTTGAGGCGATGCAAGACGCTGAGGGCGTGCGCCCCGCGCCGTATCTCGCATCGCGGGGGATGAGCTGGCTACAGCGCACCCATGAGGCGGCCATCGATGATGCGGGCCTGAAAGGCTATATTGAAGATTCCTATAAGCTTGTTGCGTCTGGACTGACCAAGAAATTACAACGCGAATTGGGGTTTTTATAAAATGATCCATCAACAAGTAACGATAGACCCGCGCTTTCGAGGCCCTAAACAATCAGGCAATGGCGGATATGTGTGCGGTCTTGTTGGCGCCGCCGCGCCCAGCCCCGTTAGCGTGCGTCTGCGCCAGCCGCCGCCTTTGGAAACGCCGCTGGATATTGTGGCTGCGGGCGACAAAATCGAAATGCGTCACGGCGAGAATGTGATTGCCGAAGCGGTCCCCGCGACGGTTGAGGTGACAGTGCCCCAAGCGCCTGATGATGCTGGGGTTCTTGCCGCCCATAAAACCTATGAAGCGCGCGCGAGCCAGCACCCCTTAGCAGAGTGTTTCGTGTGTGGCCCAAAGCGCGATGAAGGCGATGGCCTGCGGATTTTTTCCGGGCCGGTTCCAGATAGCACAGTAAGCGCGGATTACTGGACGCCGGGCGATGATCTGGCCGATGATGCTGACGGCCTTATCGCGCCGGAATTTTTGTGGGCCGCCCTTGATTGTCCGAGCTTTTTTGGGCTGCGCACGCAAAAACTTTGCCTGCTCGGCTCCCTCGCGGCGGAAATTCAGCGTCGCCCAAAGCCTGGCGAGCGTCTGATCGCCATGGGCTGGGGGCGCAGCGTCGATGGACGGAAACATTATGCCGACAGCGCATTGATTGACGAAAGCGGCGCGGCGATCGCGGTCGCAAACGCCGTATGGATTGAACTGAAAACCAAAGTTTCTTGATAAAAAGGCTAACCAATGAACAAACATACTCCCCAATCGGAATTTAAAACGCCGGAAGTCACAACCGGTCCTTTGCCGTCAAGCCGTAAGGTCTATGTCGCGGGCGATCAGTATCCGGATCTGCGCGTGCCCGTGCGGGAGATTGATTTGCACCCCTCAGCGAATGAGCCGTCAATCCCCGTCTATGACACCTCCGGCCCTTATACGGACCCTGACGTGGCGATCGACGTTGAAAAAGGCCTCGCGCGGACGCGCACAGCCTGGGTGAAAGAACGCGGCCATGTTGAAGAATATGACGGCCGCGATGTAAAGCCGGAAGATAATGGCGGCGCCATGGGCAAGCATTTGGCCCGTGAATTCCCCCTTAAACATCGCCCCTTGCGCGGTGACGGCGCCGGCCCGGTGACGCAATATGAATTTGCCAAAGCCGGCATCATCACCAAAGAGATGGAGTTTGTCGCGATCCGCGAGAATTTGGGCCGCAAAAAAATGCTTGAAGGGGCCGAAGAGCGCGTGGCGCTGGGGGAAAGCTTTGGCGCGAACGTGCCCGCTTTTATCACGCCGGAATTTGTGCGCGAGGAAATCGCCAAGGGCCGCGCGATTATTCCTTCCAACATCAACCACCCTGAGCTTGAACCGCAAATTATTGGCCGTAACTTCCTGGTCAAGATTAATGCTAATATTGGCAACTCCGCGGTCGCTTCGTCAGTGGAAGAAGAAGTGGACAAAATGGTCTGGGCGACCCGTTGGGGCGCCGATAATGTGATGGACCTGTCAACGGGCCGGAACATCCACAACACCCGCGAATGGATCATCCGTAACAGCCCGGTGCCGATCGGCACGGTCCCGATTTATCAAGCGCTAGAGAAAGTGAATGGCGTCGCGGAGGACCTGACGTGGGAGGTTTACCGCGATACGCTGATCGAACAATGTGAGCAGGGGGTTGATTACTTCACCATCCACGCTGGCGTGCGCTTGCCATACATCCACCTAACGGCGGAGCGGACAACCGGCATCGTCTCGCGCGGCGGTTCGATCATGGCGAAATGGTGCCTGGCCCACCACCGGGAAAGCTTTCTTTATACGAATTTTGAAGAAATCTGCGAGATTATGCGCCGCTATGACGTTTCGTTCTCGCTTGGTGATGGGCTGCGCCCTGGCTCCGTCGCGGACGCAAATGACCGCGCGCAATTTGCTGAGCTTGAGACATTGGGCGAGCTGACCAAAATCGCGTGGGACCATGGCTGTCAGGTGATGATCGAAGGGCCCGGCCATGTGCCGATGCATAAGATCAAAATCAATATGGACAAACAGCTAAAAGAATGCGGCGAGGCGCCGTTCTATACGCTTGGGCCGCTAACGACGGATATTGCGCCGGGTTACGACCACATCACCTCCGGCATTGGGGCGGCGATGATCGGCTGGTTCGGCACGGCGATGCTGTGTTATGTAACGCCTAAGGAACATTTGGGCCTTCCCGACCGGGATGATGTGAAGGTCGGGGTGATCACCTATAAGCTTGCGGCCCATGCGGCGGATCTCGCCAAGGGCCACCCGGCGGCGCAGGTGCGCGATGATGCGCTTTCCCGCGCGCGGTTTGAATTTAGGTGGGAGGATCAGTTTAACTTATCCCTAGACCCCGAAACCGCCCGCGATTTCCATGATCAAACCTTGCCCAAAGAAGCGCACAAGGTGGCGCATTTTTGCTCAATGTGCGGACCGAAATTCTGTTCTATGAAAATCACCCAAGACGTGCGCGACTATGCTGACGGGCTTAGTGATAATGAAAAGAAAGATCTGGAAAAACTCTCTGTCGAGGGCATGAAAGAAATGAGCGCCAAGTACAAACAAATGGGCTCCGCCCTGTATTTGGAGGCGGAAGCGGTCAAGAAAGCGAATGAGGATCTAAGCTAGGAAAAGTTTAGGGGGAGACTTTTGGATAAGTTTTTAAAATTCTTGCGGGCGCTTGTCGCCCGCCTGGTGGGGCGAAAGCGCTATAAAAAGCGTTTTCGCTTTTTGCCGCGTTGGGATCGCGCTGATTGGCGGCGGATTAAACCTGTAGAAAAACTTTTGATTCCGTTCCGCAATGGCCGTGACCCAACGGAACATTTTTTCCTTGTGGTGTTCCGGGTTGTGTTCGCCCTGTTTTTGATTTCGCTTACATGCGCGGTTGCAACACATGCGCTGCCTGGTGTGGAATTGTGGTTCCCCTACAGAGGGTTGTTTCCTGACGATAAGCCAGGGGGGTGGGACGATATCCGTTCCCTCGCATTTGCTGTTGCGGGTGTTGTCGGCGCCGTTTTCGGTCTGTTCCAGCTTCAAAACTCAGCCACTCGCACACGCCTTTCAGGCGAAGAAACCCGCGTTAAACAAGAACAAGAACGCAACGAGCGTTTTGTCAGTTCTGTGAAATTATTAAGTGATGACGACCCGTCGGTGCGGATGGGCGGCGTCTTCGCGTTAGAGCGCTTAGCGCTGGAACAAGACGCGAAATACACACAAACTGTTATCGAGGTCCTCTCCGGTTTTGTGCGGGAGCGGACAAACCGTTCCGGCGAGATTGAGGGGGAAAGGGCGTATCCCGCCGCGCCAAGGGGGGAAAAGCCCGCCTTTGCGGCCCAAAACAGCGAAACTGAAGATGGCGAGCCTAGTGATTTGGACGCATATAAAAAAGCATTGCGTAGCTGGCTTGATCAGCAAATACCCCCGACGGAGCCGATTGCCGCGGCGGTAAAATCTTTGGCGCTTATTTGGCGGGATGAGCAAAACAATAAAAAAGCGCCGGGAATAAATTTTGAAAAAGCGGTATTAACAAAGCTGCCCGCCGCCAAATTAACAAAGCTGGCCGCCGCCAATTTTGATCTAAAACGCTGTAATTTTCGTATGGCCCGCCTTGAGGGCGCTGACCTTTTCGAGGCCCGCCTTGAGGGCGCTGACCTTTCGCTGGGCCCGCCTTGAGGGCGCTAACCTTAGCTCGGCCCGCCTTGAGGGCGCTGACCTTTACGGGGCCCGCCTTGAGGGCGCTGACCTTAGCGGGGCCCGCCTTGAGGGCGCTAACCTTCGCGAGGCCCGCCTTGAGGGCGCTTGACCTTAGTGGGGCCCGCCTTGAGGGCGCTGACCTTCTCGAGGCCCGCCTTGAGGGCGCTTACCTTAGTGGGGCCCGCCTTGAGGGCGCTCACCTTTTCGAGGCCCGCCTTGAGGGCGCTAACCTTTTCGAGGCCCGCCTTGAGGGCGCTGACCTTTTCGGGGCCCGCCTTGAGGGCGCTAGGCTTACTATGGCGGATCTTAGCGACGTGAAAAATCTTACTAAGGAACAATGTGCAGCAGCCGTTTGGGATGAGGATAATCCACCCAAATTGCCAGAGGGGTTTGACCCGGCTGATTTCCCTAAGGGTGGGTAAATGCCTCAGTCGCCGCGACAGCGCGTAAAATGGCGCCAGCTGAAATATGCGATATTAGATTGGCATAGTTGGGTGCGTTTGCCCCCTCCGTCTCGCTCCGTTCGACACCCCCCGTGAACGGGGGAGGGTGATGCCGAGTGAAGGGCTGGTCTAATAGTTCCAATTGAGCAGATTGTATTTTACTAAATGAGTGTTTGGCGACTCATAATTTTTTGAAGGGTGAGAAAGGTTTGGGAACTTTCAAAATCCTCCACCTTCCCCCATTTATGGGGGAAGTGCCCCGAAGGGGCGATGGGGGCTATTCTTTGGATTTCTCAACCTCAATCGCGCGCTTAGAATTTTCGCAAGTGTTTAAAATCGTTTCGAGCACGCCGTTTATATTCTCATAAACCTCGTTGTTCCAAAAGCGCAGGACTGTCCAGCCCTTATCCTCAATGTATGCATCGCGCTTGGCGTCGCGGGCGCCATGGTCCTTTCCATGCTGATCACCATCGAGTTCGATAACAACTTTGATTTCAACGCAGGCGAAGTCAGCGATAAAGGGGCCGATTGTATGCTGACGGCGAAAGCGAAACCCGCCCAGCGCCTTGCGCCGAATAAAAGCCCAAAGCTTTCTTTCCGCTGTCGGCATATCTTTGCGGAGCACTTTTGCGCGTGCGTGTGGTTTTCGCATGTGTGAATTGCCCCCTCCGTCTCTCTCGCGTTAATTGGGGGCCCAACCCCAATTAACCCTCCCCCATAAATGGGGGAGGGTGGCTGAGGCAAGGGAAAGGCAGTAGGTTTCCTATGATTGCTGCGATGTGAGCCTTCTTCCCACCCAATTTATACGTGAGGGGCTCTTGCCACCTTCCCCCATTTATGGGGGAAGTGCCCCGAAGGGGCGATGGGGGGAGTAACATCGCCCAAACCTTACCAACCCCTTAAATTTTCCCGCAAAATAAAAATTTTCGCGCACCTATTGCGCATTGGCTATAATATGTATATACATTGTGTATCGAATGCATGATGAAGCGCTGCGGAGGGCGCCGTGGCGGATCCTAAAAAGGCAAAAAACAAAAAAGACAGCCAATTAGTGATCCGTTTAAATGGTGAGCTTCGCGACCGGTTTGTCACGCTATGCGATGACCTTGACACTAGCGCCGCAAGGGAGATTAGAGCGTTCATCAAGGACTTTCTGCGTAATCATGAAAGTAAGGACGATTAGACTTCCCGGTAATTGCGGCCGTATTAAAAAGAAGAAGGAGGCCACACGATGGCTAAGAAGAAAGTACGTGCGCTTAAAAAAGAAATCCGTTCTCGAAAGAAAACGATTTCTCGCCAACAATCTAAACTTAAAAAAGCGCGCCGTGCGTTGAAGAAGGCCGCTTAAGGCCCCCTCCCCACATGCCAAGCTTGTTTAAAAATGGGCCGCCAAATGACGGTTCGCGGCAAGCTGTATATGGCAAACTTCAAGCCCGCCCTCTCCATCGGCGGGCTTTTTATTGGGCTAATTTACAAACACCCCCATAGCGCCCCAGAATAAATTGCTTCAATGTTATGACTAAAAATACAGTGTAAATATTTTGCACCATCAGGAGGAAGCGAACATGGTTACGGGGTTATATGCGGCGATCGCCGCGCTGATGCTTGTTTTTGTTTCGGCGCGCGTTATCGGCCAAAGGCGAAGCCAAAAGGTCTCTGTTGGAACGGGCGGCAACCCAGGGGTGGAACGCGCCATGCGCGTACAAGGCAATTTTACCGAATATGTGCCGCTTACGCTTATTTTATTGGGGCTGGCTGAGTTAAACGGCCTGCAAGGCATTTGGGTGCATGCCCTTGGTGCGACAATGATTTTTGCACGAATGTTACATTTTATCGGATTTTCAAGCGAAAATGGCCCCATGCTTGGCCGCGTTGTCGGTATGTTGATTACCTTTGGGGTGTTGGTGGTTCTTTCTGGCGTTGTTGGCTTCCAGTTTTATACCGCCCAATAGGGGCGCAGGAAGCAAAGCGCTAGGCGCCTTCCCTTATTAAGGGTAAAATGGTTCTGCACATCAATAGTGGAGGGCCACCCATGAGCGATAATTCTGAATTACCATCCTATCAATTTGAAACGGCGCAGATCCATGCGGGCGGTGCGCCGGATCCGACCACAAAGTCCAGAGCCACGCCGATTTATCAAACAACGTCTTATGTTTTCGATGATGCGGACCATGCGGCGCGTTTGTTTAATCTTGAAGAATTCGGCAATGTCTATACGCGGATTATGAACCCAACCACAGATGTGTTGGAGCAACGGGTCGCCGCTTTAGAAGGCGGCAGCGCCGCGCTCGCCGTCGCGTCCGGACATGCCGCGCAGTTAATAGTATTGCACACGCTTTTGGAAGTGGGCGATCATTATGTCGCCGCCCGTCAGCTTTATGGCGGCTCTGTCAACCAATTTGACCATGCTTTCAAACGCTTTGGGTGGGACGTTTCTTGGGCCGATGCGGCGGCGCCGGAAAGCTTCCGCGCGGCGCTGACGCCAAAGACAAAAGCGATCTTTATAGAAAGCTTAGCGAACCCCGCTGGCGCGCCGACGGATATAGCGGCGATTGCCGCGATCGCGAAACAGGCGGGCGTGCCCCTTGTGGTCGATAATACGCTCGCTTCGCCTTATCTTATTCGCCCATTTGATCATGGCGCCAATATTGTTGTTCACTCCCTAACAAAATTTTTGGGCGGTCACGGTACTTCCATGGGCGGTGTTATCGTTGACGGCGGTAATTTCGATTGGTCGGGCGACCCGCGTTTTTCTCATTTGGTTGAACCTAATGCAGACTATCATGGCATTGAGTTTTATAAATCTTTCGGGCCGATGGCTTTTGCGATTGCTTGCCGCGTGCTCGGTCTGCGCGCGCTTGGCCCGGCGATATCGCCTTTTAACGCATTTATGATTTTGCAAGGGATAGAAACCCTTTCCCTACGGATGGAGCGGCATTGTGCAAATGCGCTTAAAGTCGCAAAATTTTTGCAGGCCCATGAAAAAGTGGAAAGCGTTTCTTATGCGGGCCTTGAAAATGATCCGAACCATGCGCTGGTTAATCGCTTGTCGCCCAAAGGGGCGGGCTCAGTCTTCACGTTTAAGGTCAAAGGCGGCTATGAAGCGGGCGTTGCGGTGGTGAAGGGCGTAAAACTCTTTAGTCACCTTGCCAATGTTGGTGATGCGAAAAGTCTTATCATCCACCCGGCGTCCACGACGCACCGCCAGTTAACAGATGAACAAAAGGTCGCCGCAGGCGCCTCAGTTGAAACAGTTCGCCTTTCCATCGGTATTGAGAATGCTGATGATATTATTGCTGATCTTGAGCAGGCGCTGGCGAGCGTGTGATCTAAATTACTGGTCCTGCAGCGTCATCCATGACGCATAACTCGCAACACAAAAGGGAACGCAATAGGTAAGACCAAGCTTAAACACATTAAGCCCCGCGCCTGTGAGCATTGCGTCTCCCTGATTGATGATGTTAAGGACCGTACCGACAAGGGCTGATGTCATCAGTGAGCGGCGCAAATAGGTGCCGCTGAGGACTGTTTTTAGGGTTTCGATTTTCGGTCCTTGCATCGGCTTTTTTTTCCTTGTGAATTGCATTGGCCATTATCATAGGGTTCATGTTGGCGCTTCATGTTATAAGGCTTTGGAAGGGCAAACTGCTAGCAGGAACGTCACGCATCATCGAAATGTGAGCAAACGTGTTCTTAACCATAATTTGCGATTGATGGTTAATGAACATTTTCGAAAAATTCTGGCATTTGATCGTGACGCGCGTCTTATTTCCGTTAGGAAAAAGAGCCGTGATCTTATTCCTGATTACGGTCCTATGGGCCCCGTGCACCATCGCAAACGACGCGAATTTTGAAGCAAGCGCAACGATTATCGATCCGCTTCAACTTGAGAATGTCCGCAATCTTGCCTTTGGCTCAATCGTGCCGGATGTTAATGGTGCTGGCGCCGTGATCATCCGCCCTAATGGCAGCCGCTTTTGTGCTTCAAATATTTCCTGTTTTGATGAGGCTTATGCCGCGCAGTTCAGGGTGACGAGCCCGCCAGGGGCTGCGCTAAGGTTTCAACTACCCAGTGCGTTCGATATTTCTAATGGCCAAGCGTCAATGACAGTTGACCGGATGCGGGTTTCCATTAAACCGGGTACGCCGCGCCTTTCAAGACAGCGCACGTTTTTTCTTGGCGCTCGTTTAAATGTCGGCGCCGCGCAAGCGCCCGGCGTCTATAAGGGGACATTTCAAATCAGCGTTGATTATGAATAATTGCGTATTAAAGGTCTACCCGTCCGTAAGGTGATAAAGTTATCACAACCCCTTCGGCGATATCATTATCGATCGTCAAGGTTAATGCTGGTGTTTCTTCTTGGCGTAGGTTTAAGCGCTCGGCCTGTTCCGGTGAAATCCGAACAGTATAGTTGCCAAAGGGCGTGCGCTCAAAAACATAAAATCCGTCATATTCAGATCTGGTGGTGGCGATAACGGCGCCGCTTTCATCCACAAGTTCTAGTTGAACATCGCCTACGCCTTTTTTCGCGCCTGCTTCCAGCAGTAAGGTTTCACCAACGATCTCCCCGGAACGACTTAGGGGAATATGAATTTCGCTGATCAGTCCTGGGCGAGGGGCGATATATTTTGTGCTGATCTTTGGGCCAATAAGATACGGGTCTTCGACAGTGCGCATATCAAGTTCAACCGAAACGGGTTCATAGGGCGCAAGGCCGGTGATAAGCAAGCCGCCCTCACTTGTCGTCGGTGTTTTTATGGGGCGACCGTCTATTTTCAAGCGCGCTTCTTCTAACCAGTCATCACCCTGCGTGTAGGCGCCGTCTCCATCATTATCGACAAAAATTCTGGCTGCGATCGCGCCAGAGGCGGCGGCGTCACTTGCTGATGCGCTCCATTTCCCGCTGATCGGGTTGCGCGCTAGCGACGACGAAAGATTGACGCCTGTTTCAAAAGCGCCGTCAGATGAAATTCGGCCAAAGGCCCCGATTGAAAGGCCGCTAAAGGCAAAATTCAGTCCGGCGCCGCCATTATAAACACCGTCTTGCGCATTATATGATGCATTGATGCGCATGCTTGCATTTTGGGCGAGGTGAATGTCGCTTGTTAGCCCCAAATTATTAAAACGTTTTGTGGGCTTTATGTCATAACCGATTTCTCCGCGCAGAACGCCGCCCGGGAAAGGGCGATTGAACAAGGCGGTTCCAGCAAGCTCTAAGCTGTCGTTATTGCCTGGTTGCTGGTGATGGGCGCCTGTGATCTCATTTGAAATTGATAGGCCGGAAACATTGATGGAGCTGCGGATTGCAGCCTCAATACGTCTTGCGCCATCGTTGCGTTCTTCATGGCGTCCATTGATGGCGATGGGTACAGCGTTCAACAACACAGGGTCAATCATAAAATCAAGGCGCACATTATCCCTGCGGCGTAACCCGCCTTCGCCCGTTCCGCGTACTAGTTCACTGTCATAACGCCAGAACTCTTCATGCGTTGCAATTAAGTTAAATCGCTTTCGGCCCATGAAAAATGATGTGGAAAGCGCGCTCCCCCCTCCATTTCTCCAAGACGTATTGGCAATAACGCCAAGACCCGCCAAGCTCGTTTTTACACTGGCATCGACATAAGACTGCCGCTCTCCATTCAGATGATACGTCGCGGCGCCCACAGCGATGGTCGCTTTTTTAGTAACCCCTAATTCAAAACGCCCTTGGGCGCGCAGGCGGCCGCTGTCACGGTTGACAGAAGGGGTGCGGTTATAAATGGTTGATGTTTCTTGTTGGTTGATGGCAAGGAAATACTTGTGCTTTCCTGGGTTTAATAGACTGTCCCCGACAAAAAACTCTTTTGACTCCTCTCGCATTTGTCCTTGTGGGCCATAAAAGACTAACCGAAAGCGATTGCGTCCATAGAGTACTGGAACTTCTAAAAATTCATATCGTCCATCAGGCGATGCTGAACGAAACCCTAGCAAGACATCATTTCGATAAAGTTCAACTTCCCATCCGGATAATATTTCTCCGCGCAACGTTGTTGTATCGAAAATATCTGGCTTATCGAGATCATAGCTGGAGATGAAGACACCCCGGCCAGTCTTAGATCCTGCGCTCAAGCGGTTTTGCGGCGCCGCCACGTCGCCTGCAATCATTTCTGTTGCGTCGAGGGGCCCGCCAAGACCGCCTTTCGCGTTTCGTCGCCCAGCCCGCGCGCGTATGCTTTGGACGCCGCTATGGGCGTTAACGTTAACATATAGTTCCGTATTAACCTTAGCGATTTCCGCCGCCATCAAAATATCGCCGCTAGCGCTGACGCCATTTTGTGTAATGGTCGCAGAAAGGGAGGAATCGATAATTGGCCAGCGGGCCATGGCGTATGGCGCTGACTGAATGTCCTTTGACTGAAGGTTTATTGAAGAACGTTCAACGATTGCAAGCCGGCGGCGTTTGCGCACTTCGCGTTCTTCGACGGGCAGGGGGGAGCGGCTCTTTGCGAAGATGATTGCATTTTCAAAGTCAAGGCTGAGATCAACAGGAAACCATTCAGCAAGACTGGCGACTAAAACGCATGGCGCACCGCCGTCATCAATAACTTCGTGTTTTCTAAGGGCGCGGGCGCGCCCGCTTGCTTCTACACGTCCTTTTTCTAAATTTAAGACAAAAGTTTGCTCAGGTCTGACAAACCAACCGCGGGCGCCGGTTTCATCGACATTGATGGCGAATTCGACGGCGCGGACAAAATCTTCCAGTAAGACGCAAGCGCCGCCTTCAACACGGTAGCCAATTAAGCCATCGCTCAGCATATAGCGGCCAAGACGCATCTGTAGGATGAATAGATCGTCATCGGATAGAACCGGCGGACTGTCATCTTCTAGCGCATGGGCGTTAGCTCCGATCGTTGCTATTGAAAAAGCCGTCGACGCTAGAAGATTGAGTTTTCGATGACGCCTGTTCATCGCTATGCGTTTTTGGGGAAGCCGTGCATCACTTTAGCCGCAAGCTCGCGGTTGATTGAATGTGGTCCCCGCTCTCGGTCTTGTCTTGGAACTTGAGCTCTATTTGCTTGCCGGCTGCTATGGCGGACGCTTCCGGCCCTAATGTGATGGTTATCACGCGCTCTTTGTTTGGGGTGTAAAGAGCAATTCCTTTTTTGAGCGCGAGGGGGTCTTTGACGCCTATTGCTGTGACGGTAAAGTCGCCATAGAGAGATTTCGTTCCTGTGCGCTCAAATACGAACTCCAGTACGGTGCGTCCTTGGTTGTCTTTCGATTGCTTCAGGCGTGTTATGGCGGCGGTTGCTTCAAGGGCGCCATGGCGAACAATAATCGGAATGGTAAGGCCGTATACGGGCGTTAGCTTAATAGAAATGCCATCCGTATCATCTTGTCCGGCTTCGATAGAGCTTGAACCGGATTCTTCAGGAACGGCCGCAAAGTGAAGGTGCGAGCGGTATTCACCCTCTTCTAGAGTGCTTGGTTTGCGTAGCATTAGGCGCAAAGTTTGCGGCGCATTTGGCGCAAGTACAACGCGCCTTGGCGCGTAGCGAACTAATTTTTCAGCAAACAGGTCACCATTGCCTGGCATGTCAATTTTTTCGAATGCGCCATTGCGCAGCATGCGCCTGTTTTCAAAAGATATGCGATAAGTAGCGTTTTGCTGTCCTTTATTGACCAAGGTGACTTCAGCCACGCGTTTACGATCTTCAAAAACAACACGTACGGGCGACACCAAAAGATCGCCGGGCCCTGCATTGGCTGTGCTGGATAGGCCTAATGAAAGAAGGATGTAAAACGCAAAAGCGGCAAGCGATTTGACAAAAAGGCTCATCGGAATCTCCAAGAAATGTGCGGATAGCTGGGAGAGAAGCCATCCGCACAAAGTTTATTTAGTTATATTCAACCGTGACCGTGAATGTGCCTGCATAGGTGCCGGTTGCTTGGTTGGCGCCGACATTTAGCGTTGCGCCAAGCTGGAAGCTGTCTGTGCCGCTGATTAATGTACCGGTTTCACCTGTTAATGAAGAAACAAAATTATCAACAAGCATTGTATTCGCGCCAGAAGCGATGTTTGCGTCTGCTGGTAATGTTACTGTGTAAGTTGAATTAGCCGTGCCAACGACGGTAAAGTCGGCGGCGCTTGTTGTGCCAGTACAGGTCAAGTTCGCCGCACATGTGCGAGCGCCCGCCACGTCAATTGCAACTGTACCCGCAGCAGCATCAGGAACGATGCTTGCAAAGTTGAGGTTTGTGTTGTTTGTCACCGTTAGCGCCTCAAGAATAGTGGCGGTCGCATCAAAAGTCGCTGTTTCAGCTAAAACGCTGAAAGATGCGAGGGCGGCTGTGCCGAAAGCGGCTGTTGCTAGCTTAAGCTTTTTGTTGAACTTGATCATCGTGGTTTGCTCCTGCGTTACTCTTTACTGGTCTGCATGCGCTGTTAAACCGTCTGCAGATTGCTGACGATTGAAACTTAACGCGCGGTAATTTCAAGAAACTCAATTAGGGATTAGTTCGTCCGCACCGCAGGTGTAGTTACTGTAGTCACGGTTGAGGGCGTTCAGAATAATCGTGCTTAAGCGCGGCGAGAAAAATATTATCGCGGGGCATAAAAATTTGATTAAATCCAACAATAAAGCCCGTATACGGCTTAAGGTTTCATTTAGAGTTTGCGCAAAAAAAGTCGGCAATTAGCCATGGTTGCTTTGCGACTAATTACGTGTTTTTGGGGGGAGGAAGGGCGAGCGTGTTGAAACTTTAATCTGAAACGCAAAACGCCGCCCCTATGGGCGGCGCTTGGATAGGTTGGGATCGGTTATCGAGCGTTCATCAAGCTGCGATGGAGCGTTCTTTCCAACGTGATGCATAAAGGGCGATTTCAGATCGATTGCGCGTATCAAGCTTGGATGCGATCGCTTGCATATGGACGCGGATTGTATTGACCGAAAGCTCAAGCGAAGCGGCAATCTCTTCATTGCGTGCCCCAGAAGCAAGTAATTCAAAAACATCGCGTTGGCGCGGGGTAAATGTTTCTAGAACAGCAAATATATGCGCAAGTTTTTCATCATCAGTAAACGCATGTTTATGCGTTTCTTTAGCCTCTTTTACGAGAAGCTTTTGCGGCAGGGCGACCTCGCCATTCAATACACGGCGTATGGTGGACAAAATGACCTCAGGGTCAGCGGTTTTAGGGACATAGCCAACCGCTCCTTCTTCCAGGCTTTTTAGCACATCTTTGCGTTGTTCGCTTACCGACATAATGATAAGCGGCGCATCGACGCCTTGTGCGCGTAACTCCTTAATGGTTTCCCACGCGCTTCGCCCAGGCATATTCAAATCAAGAATAATTAAGTCTAGCGGATTGTTCGCCTTTGCGATGCGAATAACCTCATCGCTGGTTGCTGCCTCCAGCAACTCATGTGGCAGGCCCGATTTTTTTAGGACCTGATCTATAGCGACGCGCGCGATCCAATGATCGTCCGCCGCCAAAACACGTAGTGTTGTATTTTCCATGTTACGCACCCCGGTTACAAATAAATTACCCAAAACGAGACTCTGCCGCGATATTGGCCTTGTTCGGCTTGCGCAGAAAGTGGCAGGTCTGCGCCGAATTGAATGCGTGCTTCGCCCTTTTCGTCAAATTGTCCGAAACGAAAGGGTTTGCTGCGAATGCGCTTGGCGATAAGGCGGCCCCCTCCGGATCGGCGTAAGCGACTGATATGCGGGGCATAAATAACAAAGCGTCCATGTGGGCGCCCTTTTACGCCGGCCGTAGCGGGGCCATAGGCGCCGCCCAAATTGTCAACTTCGCCCGACAAAAAGCGCTCACCAGATGGCTTCAGCCGGACATGTCCGCCCAGGCCAGACAGCGCGAGTTTTCCAAAATCAAGGTCGCTATCAGCTGTCACTTTGATCACCGAAAGAAAATCGCGTGCCGTCGCTGCCTGAGGCACTAAGCCTGCAGCTGTAAAAGCAATTGCTGACAACATTACGCGAAGTCTCATGGCGCCTTCCCTGCAATCACGCTCAAAGAAAGGTCAAGACACCAAGCAGAACTTGCATTTTGGTTAACAAGATGAGGTAAATTTCATGAAAATTTTTTACTTAGTTTGTTCAGACTAAGTGATTACTTTTGAGACTATAATTTTATTAGTCGGTTCTTGATTAATTGTGTAAAGCGTTGCGTATGGCTTGGTTGGGTCCTGGGGTAGTCTTTTTGCGTATAATTGCTGGGGCGGTTTTTTTTCTTTTTATATTGTTTAGCCCTTCTCGCGCGTCAGGCGGCGCGCAAGATTTTACTGTGTCAGCGCGTATTATTGACGGGGCGACTGTTAAGGCGCCTGATAGGGCCAGTGGCGGCGAGCCTGTTTTAACGATCTCAAAGCCAGAAGCGTCTTCATTCCAGGTTTTAACAGACGATGCCCCAGATGTGGGCTGTCGTTCTGAAACAGATTGCTCAATCTATTTGTCAGGGGCTAAGGGGCGTCCATCATTTATTGTCGATTTTGAGTAAGATCTTAATGCGGTAAGAGTGATTTTCCCCTTTGGGCGATCTTCCCTTTAACAATTAATGCTTGGCGGCTTCAGAACGGAGCAGGTTGACAAGCTTGCCTATTTATATAACTAATTAGTTATGGAACGAGTTGGTTATATAAATTCGCCCTCAGCCTTGGATGGGGTTTTTGCCGCTTTGGCTGACCCGACGCGGCGAGGAATCCTAATGCGGCTGAGCGAGGGGCAGGCCTCTGTGAAAGAGTTGGCGGCGCCGTTCAATATCAGCCAGCCGGCTATTTCGCGGCACATAAAAGTATTGGAGCGCGCGGGGCTCGTTGAGAGAGGGATTGACGAGCAACGTCGTCCAGCCCGTTTAAAAGGTGAAAAGCTTGCGATCGCTGTGGCTTGGCTTGAGGAACTTCGACAATTTTGGGAAGGCAGTTTTGATCAGCTGGATGACGTTCTTCTTCATATGAAGAAGGCGCAAGACAAGGAAATGACTGATGAGTGAGCAAGCGGAATTTATTCTTGACCGTGAATTCAATGCCCCGCGCGAGATGGTGTGGCGCGCATGGACCGAGCCGCAAATTTTATCGCGATGGTATGGGCCAAATGTTGAAACCGTGATCCATAAATTTGACTTAACGCCTGGCGGCTTATGGCTCAATGAAATGAAAATGCAGGATCGCTCTAGCTATAGCCGTATCACATTTGATGAAGTGGCGCCGGTGGAGCGTCTTGTGTGGCGCGATAGCGCTAGTGATGAGGATTGGAACCCCACGTCAAACCCGATGATGCCCGATTGGCCGCGTACTATTTTAACAACGGTCACATTTGAGGACCTTGGCCAGAAAACCAATGTACGCCTGAAATGGACGCCATTCGAGGCAAGCGATGCTGAGATTGCATGTTTTATGGGCGCCAAAGACCACTTAGGCGGCGGCTGGGGGTCAGGCTATGCGATTATCGACGAAATTTTGGAGGAGTTAAAAACTGGCCGCTAATGGCCGATTTCTATTGGGGTCTGACCAATTGCGTATGCTCTTATAACTGATCGTTGCTTGGCGAGCTGACATCAATTCTTGTGTTGGATGCAGAGTGTGGTAGCAATATCAAATGGCCAGTTCTGAAAAAAAATACGATGTAATCATATGGGGCGCTTCCGGGTTTACGGGGCGCCTTGTCGCTGAATATTTTGCAAAGCAATATGGCGTTAATTCTCCGGAACTGCGATGGGCGATAGCCGGGCGCAATGAGGAAAAACTAAGAAGCATCGCGCGGCAAATCGGCGCCGAAGCGGCGCCCATTGTTAAGGGGGATGCGGAAGACCCGACTGCTCTGCGTAATATGGTGGCTCAAACAAAAGTTGTGTGCACCACGGTTGGGCCTTATCAAAAATATGGTTCAGATCTCGTCGCCGCCTGTGCTGAATTGGGCGTAGACTATGTTGATCTTTGCGGTGAACCGGCGTGGATGCGCCATATGATCGATGCGCATGAGGAGACCGCGCAAAAATCTGGGGCACGGATTGTTCACTCTTGTGGATTCGATTCGATACCGTTCGATTTGGGCGTGCTTTACTTGCAAAATCTGTCTAAAGATGAATTTGGTGAACCCTGTGTTGAAGTAAAAGGGCGCGTAAAAGCCATGCGGGGAAAATTCTCCGGCGGCACTGTAGCGAGTATGATCACAACGATTGAGGCTGGCCGCGATGACCCTATGGTCCGCAAAGCGTCAGTTGACCCGTACGTATTGGCCGTGGATGAAGGCGCGGATCGTCCCAAACAACCGAGCAGTTCTAAAGTATGTTTTGATGAAGAATTTAACGCCTGGGCGACATTGTTTGTTATGGCGCCGATCAATACGCGGAATGTACATCGTTCAAACATGAAGCTGAACTATGCTTATGGTACGGATTTCTTGTATAGCGAAATGATGATGGCCAAATCCAAAAACGCCGCCAAAATGGCGGATGTGGGGCTGCGCGCTTTTGTTGGTGGATTGATCATTTCGCCGGTGCGCGCATTTATGAAGAAAATGGTTTTGCCAAAGCCCGGCGAAGGACCAAATGCAAAAGAGCGCGAAGAAGGATTTTATCATGTTCTTTTTGCGGGGCGCACGAAAGACGGCCAGCAAATTATCACCAGTGTTAAAGGCGACCGTGATCCCGGTTATGGCAGTACGTGTAAAATGTTGGGCGAGGCGGCCATATGTTTGGCGCATGATTGTGTGAAGGGTGCGCCTGGCGGCGGTTTTTGGACACCTGCTTCTGCAATGGGGCAAGCGCTTATTGAGCGCCTACAGAAAAACGCTGGGCTCACTTTTGAAAGGCGTGAGGCCTAAATCAAAAGCCCATTCCTTATAGGTGTTATGCTCAGCGTTCTAGAGCTTAGAAGGCGTATTTTTTTCTAATTCTTCCAGCCAAATGCTGGCGTCTCCATCGCTGGGCGCACGCCAGTCGCCGCGTGGCGATAGCGAGCCGCCGGAGCCGACTTTGGGCCCATTCGGCATGGCGGAGCGCTTAAATTGGCTTGTTTGAAAAAAGCGATGAAGAAAAACCCCAAGCCATTTACGGATGGTATCAAAGTCATAGCTCTTTTTATCATCAGCATGCATATGGGGCGGCCAAGCGCCAGCGTCTTTGTCGCCCCACGCGCGCCACGAGAGAAATGCAATTTTGCTAGGACGAAGGCTATGGCGCGTTGTGTAATAAAGATTGAAATCTTGCAAAGGGTATGGGCCAATAAAATCTTCAGTGATTTGTGATGGGCCGCCATTGGCGGGGCCATCGCCCGGCACCAGCTCCGGTGATATTTCTGTATCAAGAACTTTTAACGCGACGGCGCTTGCCTGTGGGCCGAAAATATCTTTAGCGGCTATCCAGCGAATAAGGTGTTGGATCAATGTCTTTGAAACAGAACCGTTCACATTGTAGTGGGACATCTGATCCCCAACGCCATAGGTGCACCAGCCAAGGGCGAGCTCGCTTAAGTCGCCGGTGCCAAGAACCAAGGCATGGTGTTGATTTGCAAGACGGAACAGAATTGATGTGCGCGCCCCTGCTTGCACATTTTCAAATGTGACGTCATAGACTTTTTCTCCCTTAGCGTAAGGGTGATCAATGTCTTTCAACATTTGCTCGCTGGCGGGGCCCATGTCGATTTCTTGTGGGGTAACGCCAAGGGCTTTCATAAGCCCCCACGCATTAGTCTTTGTGCTGTCGCTTGTCGCAAATGCCGGTAAAGTATATGCAAGGATATTATTGCGCGGCAGCTTAAGTCGGTCAAAGGCGCGGCAGGCGACAAGCAGCGCCTGTGTTGAGTCAATTCCGCCGGAAACACCTATAACAATCTTTTGATGGCCAGAAGTTTTTAAACGCTGAATAAGACCAGCCACTTGTATGTTGTAGGTTTCGTAGCAAAGCTGATCCAACTTCTCGTCGTCATTCGGTACGTAGGGGAAGCGATCGTTCAGCCGAAGTAAACCAAAATCGCCTTCACGTTGCGGCGCCGCTTTAAAAGTGACGGTTCTAAATTGTTTGCCATGAAGATGGGCGCAGTCCGTAAAGGTGTTATGGCGCGCGCGTTCTTGTAACAATAAGTCAAGGTCAATGTCAGCGGCGGCAATGGTTGCAGCGTCAGCAAAACGCTCCGTCTCGGCCAGTTGAATGCCATTTTCATAGATCATGGCGTGTCCGTCCCAAGCAAGGTCGGTTGTCGATTCGCCCGCGCCCGCCGCAGCGTAAAGGTAGGCTGCAAAACATCTTGCTGAGTGGACGCGGCAAAGGGCTTGTCGGTAATCTGATTTGCCGATCGTGACATTGCTGGCGGACAGATTAGCAAGGATTGTTGCGCCAGCCAAAGCGCCGTCTGTGCTGGGAGGGTGCGGCGCCCAGACGTCTTCGCAAATCTCTGTATGAACACAAAACCCTTCGATATCGCTTGCCTGAAGCAAAAGATCTGTTCCGAAGGGAACATCCTCGTCCAATAGATTGATGGTTTGGACCCTAGCGTCGGCGCCAGACGCAAAATGCCTTTTTTCGTAGAACTCGCGGTAGTTAGGTAAGTAAGTTTTTGGCGTAACGCTTAAGATGGCGCCGCGGTGAATGGCGACCCCTGTGTTATATAAAACGCCGCCGATACGTAGGGGCGCGCCAACTATAAACAATGGCGAAAGGGCTTTGCTTTCCGTTTTTAATAAGGCGAGTGCGTTAAGGGTTTGATCCAAAAGCACATCCTGAAAAAAAAGATCATCATTGGAATAGCCCGTTAGGCCAAGTTCCGGAAAGACGATCAGCCCGTGTGCATTTTCGTGGCCTTTTTTTACAAGCGCGAGGGTCCGCTCTGCGTTTGACATCGGTTGCGAGAGGGCGACCAATGGCGCGCCGACCGCCACACGCGCAAAGCCATGGTTATACAGATTTAAAAATGTCGCCTTTGTCGTGGGCACGTGTCGCCTTCCGGTAAAATCTTTCGCGTTATACGTGACTAAAGACGTTAGCACAAAATCCCTTTTGGGGGGATTAATGCACGAAAAATTCGCGCAATAAAACAGAGCCTTGGGAGAAATAGGGGCCGATCGATGGAGTGGAATCGGCCTGCTTTTAAGAGACCTTGGCGCTCGATGAAGGGGCGGGATTAGCCTGATCGTCCCAATATGATCAGATTCCTTTCATATGGAGCAAGCAAGCCTGGGTCCTTGCTGAGGGCGCTGACAGATCTAGGGTTTTTAACCCATTCTCAAACCAAAAAGGAGAGGCGCGCGTGGAGATTCCCCTCAGGCGAGAATTTGAATTTTGTCATGATTTTTGCTATCTTATCTAACGTAATTCTTACTGGGAGAATCTTGGGATGACTGTTGAGTTCGAAACAAAAAAGCTATTGGGTTTTCGTTTGCTAACGAACACCAAAGCTGGTTCTAAATTAGGTGCGAAGCTTGGCGATAAAGTCGGCACAAAATTGGGTACAAAGCTTGGCGTTAAACTAGGTACTAAGCTCGGTACAAAGCCAACCGTAGCCTAATTTAACTGCATCGGTTTTATTTAAAATGCGCCGTTTATTGCGGCGCATTTTTTATATCAGGCTATAAGAAACTCGCGTAATCGTTCATAAAATGAGATTGCGGCGCCCATAATGCGGTGCTGGGTCTGTAATTTGCATCTTTTGAAAGTCCAACAAGTCTTACAGTTATTTGAGTGATTGAGATTGCCGATGGAACAGCTTGGATTTTCCTTTCAGCCAGATATTGAGCGTGCGCATCAGGCAGACCGGGGCATGCAAAATGCGCTTGTGGAGAGTTTGCGGCATGTCGCTGAAAGAAGCAGACATGCGGTTGCTTTTGATGAAGATGCGCTAGAGCGACGATTGAAAGCTGTTGAAGACGGGGGGCGGTTTAGCCCAGGGGCTTTTGCTCGTTATTATCAAGCTGTTCTGGCGACCTTGGACAGTGAGTTTGATCGTGCGCGCGAATTGATTGAAGCGATAAGCGCGTCCCCCGATGCGGCGGACATTCCAAAAACCATTGCAATTGATGATCCGGCTCTTGGCGAGGAAGGGGCGCTTTACCTGTCTTTGATGAATGAGGACCCAAGCGCAAATGTGCGCCTTGTTGCGCCCCAAAAAGAAGAGGCGGAAAATTTTAAAACCCGCCTAAAAGAGGGGCGCGCTTTAATGGGTGAGTGCCTGCCCGAATTGGCGGGTGAAATTGATGGCATTATTCATCAAATCGTTATTACCGGCAGTGATAAATCTTTACCCATGCAATTTGATGGCGGCTCCCATTTCCAACTTTGGGGCGCTTTGTTTTTAAATTGCGCATTTCATCCGGATCGTGTTTCGATTGTGGAAGTCCTTGCCCATGAGTGCGCACACAGCTTGCTATTTGGGTTCTGCACCGAAGAAGCTTTAGTGTTAAACGATGATGAGGAGCTTTTTTCGTCGCCTTTACGGCGGGATGCACGCCCAATGGACGGTATTTATCATGCGACTTTTGTGTCTGCACGGATGCATTGGGCGATGACCCAGCTGTCTCGCTCAAAAACGCTCATTGAAGCTGAAAGAATACAGGCGCAAGAAGCCGCTGAGGCGGATGTTCAAAACTTTAACAGCGGTTTTGAGGTTGTGAAAAAACATGGCGACTTAACAAAAACCGGCGCCGCCTTAATGGATGGCGCCAAGAGGTATATGGACGCCAATTCATGACTGAAGCCGCTGACCAAAAGATGGTTGGCAAAGTTTTTGGTGCGATAAGTTGGACGGCGGCCGGGGGCGCCTTTCAGTTTTTTCTATCGCTCTTACTTTTCGCCGGGATTGCGCTTTATTTAAGCCCTACTCTGCTGGGCTTGTGGGGCTTATGCATGCTGCTTATTAGCTTTGCCGAGATGTTCGGGGTAAAGTCTTTTACAGAGGTGCTGCAACAGCGCGAAGAGATTTCCAAAAAACATATCTATACGATATTTTCCACTTGTTTGATCATCAGTATATTGATGGCAATTTTTCTCATTACCGCGCCCCAATATATTAATGTTGAGTTGCTACAAAACGCAGCGCCCTATTTATCTGTTTTGGCGTTGATGTTGCCTGTTTGCGCCGCCAATAATGTCTTGCAATCATTGCTCGCTCGCGATTTACGGTTTGCCGAAACGGCAAAAGTAGGCATGTTGGCGACGATCCTTAACGCTATTGCGACTATAGTCGGTTTATTTGCGGGGCTTGGGCTCTGGGCGCTTGTGATTGGGGATATTGTTCGCCGCTTAACCCGTCTTGTCGGGTTTTATCTTTCTAATCGAGTGGCTTTAAAATTTCACTTCGATTGGCCTGCGTTTCGGCAAACGGCCAAATTTAACCGCGATACGTTCGCCACTTACATGCTCGGCTATCTTGATGGAAATTTGCCGAAGTGGTTTGTGGCGATCTTTTTAGGAGCTGAAGGGTTAGGGCACTTCGTGCTGGCCGAACGCGCGATCGCATTACTCCGTAAGCTTGTCCTGTCGCCTTTTGCTTCCGTCACCATGGCGGCGATTGCCCGTGTGCAAACTGATGGCAAGGCTTTGCAAGATTTAGTGTTATCACTTTACCGCGGCGCCGCTATTATTGGTTATCCTGCTTTTATTGGCGCCGCGTTGGTTGTGACAGATTTTGCTGAGATCTTAGGAGACAAATGGGTCTTGGCCGCTTTTGCAGCGCAAATTATGCTGCTTTCCGGTATTCGAACAACCACTGGCGCTTTTAATGTTGCAATTTTACGCGGGGTGGGGCGCACGAAGGCGCCGCTTGTGCTGATTTTTGCTGGTGTGGCGACATATCTGTTTACGTTGCCATGGCTAGGGGAAACGGTGGTTGGGGTTGCAATCTGTGTACTGTTACGCAGTCTATTAACATGGCCTTTGGGCATGAATTTTATTAAGCAGGCGACTGATCTGTCTTTCCTCCAGCAAGCGCGCGCTGGTTCTACTGCGTTGATCTGCAGTCTTCTAATGGGGGCGACCCTTTTGGGCGGCTCTTATTTTTTGGTGGACTTTACAAGCATTACCAAGATTGCACTGTTAATTTTGGTGGGGATGATGAGCTACGCGGTTTATATTTTCTTACTGGATCGCAAACAGTTTATGGTCACCATGCGCCTTTTTAAAAGAAAAAAAATCCGATAAGGGGGACTGGATGATTTATTTTATCTGTACACCAAGTCATTGTAAGCCGCATGAGTGGGTGGTGCGTTCGCTGTCAAATTTTAAAATTATTAGCTACCCTTATTTTTTCATGAGACGCCGTTTACCTCGTGGGACATATATTTTCTCAGATTTTGATCGTTTAACAAATTGGCAAGTAGAGCTTGCAGCGCATTCTTTTCGTCTATTAAAAAACGCGGGATGCACTGTTCTAAATGATCCGGCTCGTGTGTTACACCGCGTGCCGCTTTTGCGCCATTTTAACAAAGTCGGTGTGAATAATTTCAATGCTTGGCCGGCAAGCGAGCTTTCGGCGGTGAACGCGTTTCCCGTTTTTTTAAGAACAGCAAGCGCCCACAGGGGAAATCTTACCGAATTATTGAATGACGACAATGAGGCCCGGAGCGCGCTCGATAATGCGTTGGAGCAAGGATACCCAATTAATGATTTGACGTTTATCCAATATATGGCGCAAGCTGATGAAAATGGTGTATTTCGAAAATTGGCCGCATATCGGATTGGAGACCAGATTATTCCTGCACCGAGTGTTTATCAACGGCACTGGGCGGCGAAATATGGTGAGAAGGGGGTCGCTGGTGGTGCGGGCTATGCCCAAGACCTTAGTGATATAAAACACAATGCTTACGCACAAGCTGTGAGTAAGGCATTTAATGAAGCTCAGATTAATTATGGGCGTGTGGATTTTGGGATTGTTAACGGGCGGCCTGAGTTTTATGAAATTAATACAAACCCGAAGATCCACAGTGATAAGATTGAGCACCCGTTTCCTGATCGTGTTGAAGCGGCTCGCCTTTCCAACCAACTTTATATGGAGGCGATGGCCGCTCTCGACAAGGAAGATAGTGGCGGGTGGATAAAACATGAGCTGCCTGAAACGTATAAGATGAAGCGGTGGACGCACCGGCTTATCCCCGGCTATCAATGGTCGCCTTAGGCAACGTTATCAACCATGCTGGATTGCAATCGAGAGCGGAGAGCTTTTCCTCAAATAAGTAGACTAAGCTGACATTTGACGCTGATGCGCACAATGCGGTGATTGTCTTATTATATTGGGCGTATATTTAGCCAAATCATGGCGTTAGGGGCTTTGAAACGCCTTTGGGAGTATTATTGGACGCGCACGCGACTTGGTGTAAGCCTAATGCGCACCATATAGGTTACGTTTCCAATTAAATGCTCAGGACAAGAAATGGCTGCTATCCAATATATTTTTAATGCTGTTATCCAGCTTTACATCGTCGTGATTTTTGTTTCCGTGATTTTAAGCTGGTTGCTGTCCTTTAACGTGGTCAATCTGGGTAATCCGATTGTTGAGTCTATCTGGCGCGCGACGAACGCCCTTACTGAGCCGGCTTTGCGGCCTATTCGCAATTTATTGCCAAATCTTGGGGGGCTGGATATTTCCCCGATTGTTTTGTTTATCGGGCTGAATGCGGTCCAGATTTTCGGTAATCAGTACATATTTGGCCCTCTCGTAGGATCTGGGCTGTAGGGAGCCGCGCGGTGGAGGATAACGTCGCGCCTTTGCGTGTTGCCGTTATCCTTCCCTGCCATAATGAAGTCGCTGCGATTGGCGACGTCGTTGCTTCTTTCAAGAAGGCGCTGCCTGATGCGTCAATCTATGTATATGACAACGCTTCTAGCGATGATACCGCGTCGATAGCCGAGCAAGCGGGCGCGGTTGTTCGCTATGAAGCAGTCTTAGGTAAGGGCAACGCGGTGCGGCGCGCTTTTGCTGATGTGGATGCTGATATCTATTTAATCGCTGATGGTGATGGGACCTATGACGCGAGTCTTGGCCCGCAGATGACGACTGCTTTGGTGCGCGATAACTTAGATATGGTGGTTGGCATACGCCGCCCTGCTTCTATCGAAGCGTTTCGCGCAGGGCATATGTTTGGCAATCGGCTGTTTAATCTTCTTTTTCGACTTCTCTTTAAGGCAACGTACACTGATATATTCAGCGGCTATCGTGCGTTTTCACGTCGCTATGTCAAAAGTTTTCCCTCCACATCAAAGGGCTTTGAGATAGAGCTTGAAATGTGCACGCACGCCGCCTTATTGCGCCTGCCGGTGATGGAGATCGAGACCACATATAAGCCTCGCCCCCATGGGGGTGATAGCAAGCTTAAGACCTTTGTTGATGGGCTTCTTATCTTGCGCAGTATGATGCGTTTTTTGCGGTTACACCGCCCTCGTTTTGTATACAGCCTGTTGGCGGCGTTTGTGGGCGGGACGGGGATAATCGGCGCGATGTTTCACATTGGTCCGCTCGCCAACCCTTCCGGAGAAGATGAAAAAGCGCTGATATTTTTTCTTGGTCTTATTTTAGGGGGACTGGGACTATTTTCTCTTGGCGCAATTTTAAATGCTCAGGCGCGCTATTTCGCCGAGACAAAACGGCTTGCCTATTTGCGAATGCGTCCATCGGGGCAGGGGCCCCATGAAAGAAAGCCTCCAGAAAAAACTTAAGGACAAGGAGAGCGTAAGCGTGAAAAAGCTTCGTTGATGGCTTTTTCTAGATCCTCATTCCAATTTATGTCTAAAGATGCAAATGCGGTATCAAGCTGCGCCATGGAGCTTGCCCCAAATATGTTTGACGTGACAAAGCTACGGGTGGTGACGAACTGCAGGGCAAGAGCGGCAGGGTCTAATTCGAACTGGCGTGCGATATCAATGTAAGCTTTAATAGCCTCATCAGCAGAAGGGGTCTGATATCGCCCAAGCCTTCCAAACAAAGCGCCCCGCGATCCTTGTGGCTTGGCGCCGTCAAGATATTTACCGCTCAAGGCGCCTTGCGCAATGGGAGAATAGGCTAGAAGCCCAACCTGTTCTTGGAGAGCAATTTCAGCAAGCCCCGTTTCGAAGGTGCGATTAACAAGGTTGTAAGCGTTTTGGATCGATTGAATGCGGGCGAGGCCGTTTTTCTCGGCGACCTCTAAATGTTTCATGACGCCCCAGGAAGTTTCGTTGGATACGCCAATATGGCGGATTTTCCCCTCCTTTTGTAAGTCGGTAAGGGCGCTTAACGTTTCTTCAAATGATACCCAATCATCTTTGTAATGTTTATATCCCTGCACGTCTCTTCCAAAGGTCAGTACGTCTCTTTCCGGCCAATGGGTTTGGTAAAGGTCAATATAATCTGTTTGAAGATTTTTTAGGCTGCGTTCGAGTGCTGAGCGGATTTGCTTTGTGTTTAAACGTGTTTCTTGCCCATCGCGAATATAGGTTAGGAATTTCGTACGGCCGGTGACTTTGGTCGCTAGAATAAGTTTATCGCGCGCGCCACGTGACGCTATCCAGTTGCCGACGATCCTTTCTGAATTGCCTTGCGTTTCGGACTTAGGCGGGACAGTGTAAAGTTCAGCGGTGTCGAAGAAGTTGATGCCGCGGTCTAAGCTTGCATCCATTTGCTCAAAGGCGCCGTCTTCTAGAATTTGCTCGCCATACATCATGGTGCCAAGGCATAAAACGGAAACGTCAATGTCTGTACGACCTAGTTTTCTTTTTTTCATGAGAAATCCTGTATGACTGACGATGCGATGAAGGTGACCGACGCCGCATTGTATGTTGCTGTGGGCGAAAAAACAGTTTTTTGATCTGCTCGGTTTGTGAAGCGCGCAATGTGGCGCGTAACAGTAAGGAGACTTTTGCTAAGCTTGATAAATAGGATCTGCCGATCCACATATCATTCCGGTAAAATTTATTAAAATCAATATATTGAAATGCTCAACGGCGTTCCTATTTACTATAGGGCGAGCCTTGAAAATCCGATTTATCAACATGTTAGGGTGATCCCGTTGCCTCGATCTCAATTTTCCAGCCCCAATTTTCACCGCCCCGCTAAACCCCCCGCTAAACTGATGAAAAAGTCCTTGATGGCGGCTGCGTCGTTGTTGGGTATGGGGCTTGGCGCTGGCGGGACGGTCGGCGCCCATGCTCGTGATCTAACCATGACGGGCGCTGCGACAATGGATGATGCTGTTTATCGCGACTTCAATGATTTGTCGGCTTTCATCCATAAGCCAACTTCTACACAAGGCAGCGTGCCGTTCGTTGCTATGAACGCTAATAAAGCGTTTGGTGCTGACGCTTCTGAATTTGGCGATAACGAGCCAGTTCAGGGGATATGGCCGCGCAACGAAGAAACGGCCGGGATGACTAAAACATTACGCTTTTGGCATGTGGGGGCGTTTCTATCCGGTGGTTTGATTGCTTTGGTGCGCATCTTCGGCGCCAACCGAGTGTTGAATTTTTTGGCTGCCGCGGCCCCAGGCGCCGCCCGTGCCGCCAAAGTTGCGATGGACGCGCCAGTTAAGGCCGCGCGCGCTGTTGCTAATTCAGCGGCCAGTTGGGGGCGGCTTGTGTTAAGCGTTAGTGTTCTTGGTGTTTTTGCCCTGGCGGGCCTTGGTTACTACAATGTTGAATGGTTGGGCGGACTGGCTGTTGGCGGCGCCCTTACCGCGCTTGTGGGATATGGCGGTTCTGTCATAAAGCGCGGCCTTGCGCTTTCCCCTATACGTGTGCGTACTAATAACCGTTAGAACGTTCGCTCTTTTATCTGTCTTTTTGGTTTTCTCACGCTTGTGTGACTGACGGCGTGTTCTTGTGTAGTGCGCGCCTGGTTAAGGCTTTCTATCTGCGTTTTGTCGGCACGGTATTGCTGACTTATAGCGCCAGAATACGATAGCCCGTAAATCGGATTTGTTGTTCGTTCGATTGTCGGCGCGTCATTTGAGAGAGGACCTGACAATGGTAGATTTTACATTTCACACGCGTGAAGCTTCCACTGGGGAGCGAAAAGAAGTCTTAGACACTGCTCACAAAAACTATGGATTTGTACCGAACTTAATTGCTGGTTTGGCTGAGGCGCCGACAGCCGTAAAAGCTTATCTAGCACTTGGTGCAGAAGTTGGGGCATCATCCTTCACGCCAACGGAACGTCATGTCGCTTGGTTCGCTGTAAATTATTACAATAATTGTCACTATTGTATGCCAGCCCACACGGCCATTGCGAAGGGCGAAAAGGTTCCCGATGAGGTGATAGAGGCGGCGCGTCAAGGCGGCGGTTATGCTGATCCAAAGCTGCAAGCGCTTCATGACCTCACAACCAAATTAGTAGATCAGCGGGGCGTTGTTGATGACGCCGCATTAGAGGCTTTCTTTGACGCTGGTTACACAAAGCAGCATGTCTTGGAAGTGGTGGTGGTAATCGCGCATAAGACGATTTCCAACTACGCCAACCATCTGATGGATACGCCAGTCGATGATGCGTTTGCCTCATTCGCTTGGGAAAAATAATGATCTTTTCATGAATAGATGCGCTCCGCCATTGCGGGGCGCTTATTCAAAAAACGAGCAAGGAACCTAAAAGATTTTTCATCTTTCTTGGCGGCAAAGGATCGGGTGGTTTTGAATTGCTCAATTAGTATTTTTTTAATCATAAAAACAATGAGTTGCGCAATTTCTCCGCTGTTTCGCCCTAATTCCGCCCTAATGAAATATTACTCTTATCTTTGAAAGGGTCGAAGTTTTCCCTCTGAATCTTCCCTCAGACGTGCTCTTTCTTGCATCCCTCGACTTTTGCCCCGCTCTTAAAGAGCGGGGTTTTTTCTTGCTTCTTGGGATAACGGGGCGCACTTTCCCCTTTTCCCCATATTGCTTCAACTGGGCGCATCGCGATAAAGCATAGAATATGACAGCGCTGCGTATTTCACCTTCTATCCTTGCCGCTGATTTTGCTCGCCTGGGCGAGGAAGTCGCCGCCATCACTAAGGCGGGAGCGGATTTCGTTCATATCGATGTAATGGATGGCCACTTTGTGCCGAATCTTACGATTGGGCCGGCGGTGGTTAAGGCGCTTCGACCCCATAGCGATTTACCCTTTGACGTTCATCTGATGATTTCGCCTATCGATCCGTATATCGATGAGTTTGTCGAAGCTGGCGCCAATATTATTACGGTCCACCCAGAAGCTGGGCCGCACCTGCACCGCACTATTCAACGAATTAAGGCTGCTGGGGTCCAGGCTGGGGTCGCGCTCAACCCTGCAAGCCCCGTCTCACTGATTGAGCCTGTGATTGACGACATAGACTTAGTACTCGTCATGAGTGTTAATCCTGGATTTGGCGGGCAGGTGTTTTTGGATAGTCAGCTGCGAAAAATAGAAGCTTTGCGAGCAATGATCGATAACACGGGCCGTGATGTGATGCTGGAGGTGGATGGCGGGGTTAACGCGAAAACTGCGCTGTCTGTCGTTAGCGCAGGCGCAGATGTGCTGGTGGCAGGGTCCGCGGTGTTCAGGGGCGATCCTAGCGCATATGCGCAAAACATTGCGGCGCTTAAGGCGGTTGTTGCATGACGGCGGCTATGAAAGGCGCGGCCCAAATAGGCAGAGAAAAGCCTGGGCGCGAAGGCGTTCTGCAGCGGTTGCAACGTGCTTGGGGAGAAAGTCCATTTTACCAAGCACAGTTAAACGGCCCGGCCCCAGACCGATTTGCGTTTACGCCAGATGATCCGCGTACTCCAGATACAAATCTTGGTCAGATGATCGCGAAGGGTAAACTTTCCATCGGGGCGCAAACCATTGATTGTGAGGGCGAGCTTGAGCGAATTTGGGCCCTGGCTTCGTCTGAACCTGCGGTCGATGGCTTCTTGCAGAGTTTTTCATGGCTACGCCATATGGCGGCTTTGGGAGAAGAGGGCCGCGAGCCCATGATGACGCTGTTGCGTGGGTGGCTTGACCTCTATGGGAAATGGTCGCCTGAGGCATGGGCGCCTTACCCAACGTCTGAGCGTTTAACCCAGCTTTGTTGCTATGGCGGTTTATTGTTAAAGGAGGGCGACGCGCTATGGCGGAGCCGTCTTCTCACCACAATGGCTCGACAGACGCGTCATCTAGAGCGTTGCGCCCATAGAGCAGAAACTAATTATGAGCGCTTGATGACCGCTATGGGGCTTACGCTAGCGGGTTTTTGTTTGCCTGGCTGTTTAGGGCCTGCAGAGTGCGGCCTTGAGCAATTGCGCCGTGAGCTTCGTCTCCAGATGCGCCCTGACGGCGGACACATAAGCAGAAATCCTTCGCACCAATTGAGTATTGTTATCCGTCTTCAGATGATCATGATGGCGATGGAGGCTGTTGGGGTTGCGGCGCCTGGTTTCTTAAAGCATGTCAACGCGCGGGCGGTTTCTTTTCTTCATCTTTTCCGCTGCGGCGACGGCAAACTGGCGCCCTTCAATGGCGGATATGAGGATGATGCAAAAGCAGTGTTGCGCGCCCTTGATGGCCTAGACAAGGGGGCGGCGCCGACTGGGTTTGCGCGCTATAGCGGTTTTCAACGTCTCGAGGCGGCGCGTCTGCGGCTGATTGTTGATACGGGTGTAACCCAGCAAAAAAGCGCTTCAAAACAGGGACGCACGAGCGCGAGATATCATGGCGCAGGCGCTTTTCAATTATCTTCCGGGCGCACCCGTATTGTGGTGAATTGCGGCGCCGGTGAGCATCTGTCGGAAGAATGGACCCGCGCCCTAAGAGAGGCGGATGCGCATTCCTGTCTTTCGGCCGTAAGTGACAGCAACGGCGTTCGCATTTTGCAAGGGGGAACGGTAACCCATCGCCGTGCGGAAGATGCCGTTGGGCAAATGCTTGAAATTAAACGCGTTTTAGAACGTCAAAATGCGCGCGTGAGTTATGATCGCAGGCTATACGTCAATCGCGGGGGCGATGATCTCCGCGGGCAAGACGTGATTGTCGGCGCCGCGCCTGAGATGGTCTACGATCTTGTTTTGCGTTTCCATTTGCACCCATCCGTGAAAGCTTCCCTTGCAAGAGATGGCCGCAGCGTTTTACTTGCCGCTTCTAATGGGGAGGGGTGGCGTTTTCGTAGCAATTGCCGGCAGGTAGAGCTTGAAAAAAGCGTTTATTGCGGAGAAGGCGGCGCCCCGCAGTCAACAGAACAGATTGTGGTGCGTCCATCGGACTTGGAACTCACGCAAGATGGCGATATATTACTAAAATGGGCTTTCCGACGGATGAGCGGGTCTTAGACCGATCTTGATGATGGGGGTAAGAGGCTAAGACGTAAGCGAAGGTCATATTGCCTAAGCTATGGTTCGAGAGGGGTTATCCGTGCGCTTTTGGGATGAGTTACAGTCAAAGTTTTCTACAGGTAAAAATAAGGCGCCCTCACGTTTTCCTGGGGCAACTGCGGCCATTGATTTAGCAAGCCTTTTGCAGCGCCCCGCAAGGCGAATTGACCAACGCGCGGCAAGAAAACTAATCGCTGGCAAGAGAGTATTGATTACAGGTGCGGGCGGGACAATCGGTTCAGAGCTTGCTCGTCAAACGGCAGCATTAGAGCCTGCACGGCTCGCTTTGATCGATAATTCTGAGTTCAATTTATACCAAATTGATATGGAGCTGCGTGAGGCTGGGTATGATGCGGTTTTGCACGCATCATTAACGGATGTGTGCCGTCCTGAGCATCTTAATCGCATTTTTGATCGTCACGAGCCGGAAATAATTTTGCATGCCGCAGCTTATAAGCATGTGCCTATTGTTGAACAAAATCATTGCGCCGGCGCTTTAACGAATGTTCTTGGCGCGCGAAATGTTTTTGACGCGGCGACCAAGGCCAAAGCAGAATCAGTTGTCTTTATTTCAACGGATAAAGCGGTGAACCCGTCTAGCTTTATGGGGGCGACAAAGCGGATTGCTGAACTTTATGCGCAGGCGCTTGACGTAGCCCAAAATGACACCCGTTTTGTGACCGTCAGGTTTGGCAATGTATTGGGTTCAACGGGGTCTGTTGCGCCTTTGTTTGAGCGTCAAATCGCTCATGGCGGCCCCGTTACGGTCACTGACCCCGATATATCGCGTTATTTTATGACAACCCATGAAGCCGTCCAGCTCGTCTTGCAGGCGGCCAGTCTTGATAACGCTGAAAAAGGGGTCGTCACCCACGATGGCCGTATTTTCGTTCTTGATATGGGTGAACCGGTCAAGATATTGGATCTTGCAAAGCGTATGATCGAAGCCTATGGCTACACGCCGGGTGAGGATATACCGATCAAATTTACTGGTTTGCGTCCGGGTGAAAAACTGTTTGAGGAAATTTTTCTCGATACAGACAAGCTTATTAAAACCGGCGCTGATGGGGTGCTTCTCGGGGCGCCTGCGATGATTGACTTGCCTTTGCTCATGCCGCGCTTGACGGATGTTGTAGAAAGCGCCATCCATGCAGATCGAGCCGCCCTAGACGAGGCCATACACGCGTTGGTTCCCGAATTCACGCCAACGGCGCCGAATTGCGGCGATAAAGCCAAGCAAGCGCCTTACTCAAAGTAGGCTTGTAACCGTTTTGGGCGTTGACTCGTGTGGTTCTGCTGGGTGGGTGTAACCGCTGATCAGGCCCTTTGTTTTTTTCAAGCGCATCTATAGCGCTGGGGCTGAGGGAGCCTTTGATCCGCATTCCCATGCCCTTCCATGATGATTGAGGGAGCTCTAATGAGCGATCTAAACAAAAAGCGGCCTGTGCGGCGCGCGTTAATTTCCGTTTCCGATAAAACTGGTATTGAAGATTTTGCTGCACGGCTGGCAGCCAGCGGTGTTGAGTTGATCTCAACCGGCGGCACCGCCAAGGCGCTTCGAGCTGCTGGATTAGAGATTCGGGACGTTTCTGATTTAACAAAATTCCCTGAAATTATGGATGGCCGGGTAAAAACGCTTCACCCGGCTGTGCATGGCGGCCTTCTTGCTGATCGCGATAAGCCTGCTCATTTGGATGCGATGAATGAGCATAATATTGGCCCCATCGATTTGTTGGTGGTCAATCTTTATCCGTTTGAAAAAACAGTGGCGAGTGGGGCTGACGCCATAACATGTGTTGAGAATATTGACATCGGCGGCCCGGCGATGATCCGCGCGGCGGCCAAAAATCATAGCGGCGTTGCTGTTATTACGGACCCTGATGATTATGATGTCGTTGAAGAGCTTGAAAAAGAGGGTGGCTTAAGCTTTGCAATACGTCGGCGTTTGGCGGCGAAAGCTTTTGCGCGCACCGCCGCTTATGACAGCGCTATCGCTGAGTGGATGGCTGAGCAGGAGGAAGACGTATTTCCAACCCGCCTTAGCGTCTCAGGTGCGCGCCAGGAAGTGCTGCGGTATGGCGAGAACCCGCATCAAGAAGCCGCACTTTACATTAGCGGGTCAAGCCGCCCTGGCGCTGCGACCGCCCGTCAGATCCAAGGCAAGCCGCTTTCTTATAACAATCTAAATGATACGGATGCGGCGTATGAGTTAATTGGCGAGCTTGGACAAAGCCGTCCGTCAGTCGCCATTATAAAGCACGCAAACCCATGTGGTGTGGCTGAGGCTGATAGTTTAAGCGAGGCTTATGAGCTTGCGTTGCGCTGTGACCCTGTCTCAGCTTTTGGCGGCATTATTGCGCTAAACGGAACACTTGATAAAGCGACGGCGGAAAAAATCACTGAAATTTTTACTGAAGTCATTATTGCCCCTGATGCGGATGAAGACGCCCTAGCGGTATTGTCAAAGAAAAAGAACCTGCGCGTTTTACTCGCTGGCGCCATACCGGACCCTGCCACTGCTGGAAAGGTTATTAAACCGATTGCAGGCGGCTTTTTGGCTCAATCACGAGATAGCGGGCGCGTCACAAAGGAAGATTTAAAAGTTGTCACAAAGCGCGCGCCCACAGCGCAGGAGCTAGACGACATGCTTTTCGCGTTCCGCGTCGCTAAGCATGTTAAATCCAATGCTATTGTATACGTGAAAGACGGTGCGACAGCGGGTATTGGCGCCGGACAGATGAGCCGTGTGGATTCAAGTCGTATCGCTGCGCAAAAAGCTGGCGAAGCTGCGATCGCGGCGGGGCTTGATGTTTCCTTGGCGAAGGGGTCTGTCGTGGCTTCAGATGCATTTTTTCCGTTTGCTGATGGGCTGCTTGCTGCTGCAGAAGCGGGCGCGACGGCGATTATTCAGCCAGGTGGTTCAGTGCGAGACGAAGAAGTGATCGCGGCTGCGGATGAGGCCGGTCTTGCAATGGCGTTTTCCGGCATGCGCCACTTCCGCCACTAGGGTGTAAGGTAACGGACAAAAAACTAGAGCAACCCGGCCAAGATGACGGGCCGGCGTTGCTCTTGATTATTTGTTGTACATTTAATCGAAAAATTTCGTCACTATTCGGAATGTACAATAGCCATCTGTAGGCGCTCTTCTAAATCCGCGAGCTTGCGGTTAAGGAGCGACAACTTTGCAACGCTAGCATTCGCATTGATGTCCAGCTCGATGACAAACCTTTCAACGCTCGAAAAGACCTCTGGGCGTGCTGCGATCCAGTTTTGGTAAAGCTCTGACAACCAAGTTTCAGGCTCTCCTTGCGGGGCGACGCCGGACTGGGCGATCATATGGCCGCTTAAAGCGAATTGGCGCATCCGCAAATCTTCTAATAAGCGGCGTACTGCCGTCTTCTCATAATAATCGCTGCGCCGTGCATGTTTAGCGGTGTGGCGCACGGAGTCTATTTTAAGCTGATCACCAATAAAAAAGAACGCTGCGCCAGCATCTTTGATAGCCCAGCCGGTGTCTTTTGAAAGGTTGATAATGTCTAAGCTATTTTCCATCGCTGGCATGAGGGCGGCGCTATTCGCCAATCTTTCCGTCGCGCCGCGGGCGAGCCATTCGGCGCGCCGCTCGGTCAAGCGTTGACGGGGGCCGTCTGGAAGAATTGATGCCAGATGGCTTTCAAGCTCTTCAATTTCATTTTCGTACTCAGCCGTAACGCCTTGCACCCCATGCTCGGCCAGCAATGTGCTTGTTTTCACGCCGCTGATTAATCGGTACATCAGTTCACGAAGCAAGCTTGATGCCGCCATATGAAGGCCTGTTTGAACATCGGCGTTCGCTTTGTTGTCAAGGTCGTCAATAGCCTGGGTGTAATCTTTAAGTTTTAAAACCCGTTTGGCGCCCTCATAAGCAAGCGCAATATCCGCTAAGGCCGCGCCGGTGGTTTCACTAACACGGAACAAAAAGCTTGAGCCGCATTTTTCAATAACTTCGTTAGAAAGCCGTGTTGCGATTATTTCACGGCGCAGACGATGTGATGTTATTGCTTCATTAAATTGGTGCAGCTTTTGGGGGAAGTAAGCATAGAGCTCACTTTCAAAGGCCGGGTCATCGGGTGTTTGGGACGTGGTCAGTTCTTCAAACAGCCAGTTTTTTGCGTACGCCATCAAAGTGGCGAGCTCTGGTCTGGTGAGGCCCGCATTGTCCGCCGCGCGTTTTTCGATTTCCTCAGCATCTGGGAGGCGTTCAAGCGCACGGTCTAGCCTGCCGTTCTTTTCCATATCAAGCATGAAGCGAGCATGGGCTTGTAAGTTTTCGACTGCTTCTGCTTCGCGAAGAGAAAGCGCGCCAGTTTGGCGATAATTGTGGATGAGCACATGGTCTGCAACATCATCTGTCATATCACTAAGCAGCGGGTTGCGCTCTTCTTGGGATAAGGCGCCTTTTTCAATCGCATTGGCGAGAAGAATTTTGATATTAACTTCGTGATCAGAGGAATCAACGCCAGCGGAATTGTCGATTGCGTCCGTATTGATGCGCCCGCCCATTTGCGCAAAGGCGATGCGTGCATCCTGGGTGAGGCCAAGATTAGCGCCCTCGCCAATGACTTTTGCGCGAACCTCTTCAATATCAACGCGCACGGCGTCATTATTGCGATCGCCAACGCGCCAATGGTCTTCATCGCTCGCTTTGAAATAAGTGCCGATACCGCCTAGCCAGAACAGCTCCATTTCTGCTTTCAGGATCGCTTTAATCAGCTCATTTGGCGTTGCTTTGTCTTTTTCGAAATTGAGGAGCCTTTTAATCTCAGGCGTCAAGTCAATAGATTTGGCGCTGCGGGAAAAAACGCCGCCGCCTTTCGATATTAATTTGGCGTTATAGTCCTGCCACGAACTACGCGGCGTCTCAAACAGACGCTTGCGTTCTTGGAACGAAATGGCTGGGTCCGGCTCAGGATCAATGAAAATATCGCGGTGGTCAAAGGCTGCGATCAACTTGATTTGTTCAGACAGCAACATACCATTGCCGAACACATCGCCGGACATATCGCCGACCCCAGCGACCGTAAAGGGCTGTGTTTGAATGTCTTTACCCATTTCACGGAAGTGTCGTTTAACCGCTTCCCAGCCGCCACGGGCGGTGATGCCCATGGCTTTGTGGTCATAACCGGCAGAGCCGCCGGAGGCGAATGCGTCTCCAAGCCAGAACCCATATTGGGTTGAAATTTCATTCGCAGTATCAGAGAACTGGGCGGTGCCTTTATCGGCCGCGACCACAAGATACGGGTCATCCCCATCCCAACGAATAACATTTTGTGGCGGTGTAATGGCGCCATCGACAATATTGTCGGTTAAGTCGAGCATGCCGCTGATGAAGACTTTATAAGCGGCGCGCCCTTCTTCATACACCGCGTTACGGTCACCATCGACGGGCAATTGTTTAGGGTAAAAACACCCTTTTGAACCACTAGGTACGATCACAGCGTTTTTCACACGCTGTGCTTTTACAAGACCAAGAACTTCTGTGCGGAAATCTTCGCGGCGATCAGACCAGCGAAGTCCGCCGCGAGAAACAGGCCCAAAGCGTAAGTGGACGCCGTCCACACGGGGGCCGGATACAAAAATCTCCCGATAGGGCTTAGGGTCTGGTAATTCGGCAAGGGCGTTGCTGTCGAGCTTAAAAGATATATATGGCTTATGGGCCCCGTTTGCATTCAACTGGTAATAGTTTGTGCGCGTCATTGCTTCAAAAAGATTGAGGAAACGGCGCAAAATGCGATCTTCATCGAGGCTGGAGACTTCCTCCAGGGCGGAAGTAACGGTTGCGCAGGCGCCGTCCACTTCTTTGCGGCGATATTCAAGATCGCTTGGGCCGGCTGGGTTAAAGCGCGCATGGAAAACGTCAACCAGACCTTTTACAATGGTTGGGTGCTTGGCCAAAACTTCAGCGATATAGTTTTGCGAAAATTGAAAACCCGCTTGCATATGGTGTTTAGCGGCCGCGCGCAGCATTGATACTTCACGCCAATGCAGCCCTGCAAGGGTGACGAGCGCATTAAACGCATCATCCTCGCAAGAGCCTTCAAGGACAGCATCGATTGCGTCTTCCAACAGCGGCTTGACGCCCATGACATCAATGGCGCGGCCATGTGGTTCTTCTGCAAAGAAATTGTGCAGCCATATGTTTTCACCCGCTGGGTGGTTGGTCGGTCTGATGGCGCCGCCCGCTTCTTGCGCAACATTGAGGCCTAAATTTTCTATCGTCGGAATTAGATCCGATAATTTCATGGGGCCGTTAGCGGAGTAAAGCTTTAGGCGAATTTGCGATTTGCTATCAGAAGGCAGACGATACGCGCGCGGTTGCAGCGGGTTTCGGTCCAGCGTTTCAATGACCGCAATGTCCTCAAGGGCTTCGGCGCCGCTTGTGACCTCGCGATAGGCGGCGTCAAAAGCGTTCTCATAGCGCTCATAAAGATGTGGGGGCGTGTCTTCATGGGTGTGTATCGCCTCTAGAAGATTATCGCGCCACTCACGGCAGATGACGCTGATTTCTTCCGTCAGCGTCTCTGCGCCAGGGCCCTGCGGGGCGCCTTGATCGATGCCGATGATAAAATGCACCCGGACAAGGGTCGCATCATCAAAGCTCGGATAGAACGCCGAAACGCGTCCCTGAAAAGTTTGGGCAAGGTGTGCGCCGATTTTCTCGCGAACATCAGAATTAAATCGGTCGCGGGGAATAAAGACCAGCGCTGAAATAAATCGATCGAAACGGTCTCGGCGTAAAAACAAACTTACGCGGGGGCGCTTATAAAGCCGTAAAATGCCGTGACTTGTCAGCGCTAAGGTTTCAACATCAACTTGGAAGATATCGTCCCGTGGGTAAGTCTCAAGAATGTTAACCAGCGCTTTTTCGTTGTGGCTGCCGGGTGGGAATTCGATATGCTCTAGAACTTTGCGGAGCTTTGCGCGTATCAGGGGAATATCCGAAGCGGGGCGGTTATAAGCATCAGCCGTAAACAATCCAACGAAACGCTCTTCGCCCGTTACTTCTCCGTTTAGGGAGTAAGATTTTACGCCAATATAATCCATATAGGCGCGGCGATGAACGACGGATTTCACATTAGCTTTCGCTACAAGGATTGGTTCGTGTGACTTCATAAAGTCTTCGACCGCAGGGGACAGATGCCCGTCTTCGTCATAAGTCGACTTTAGAACATGGAGGGACTGGTCTCGCAAAATGCCAAGGTCGGCGTCTTTATCATGGGCGAATTCAACACCTTCGCCATTTGGGCGATAGCGATAGTGGCGCACGCCAAGAAATGCAAAGCGATTGTCCCAAAGCCATTTTAGGAAGTCGACAGCTTCGCGTTGATCGTCCCGTTCAATGTTTTGCGGGCGGGTGCGTTCCAATTGGGCGATGCAGGCGGCGAGCCTTGCGCGCATCGCTTCCCAATCGTCTACGGCTAAGGTGACGTTATTGAGAACTTTTTCCAGGCTTGCCTGTAATTGCGTAATTTCAGCGTCGTTAACAGCTGGGTCCATCTCAGCACGGATCATTGACTCCCGTACAATTTCACCGTTTTCAGCAAGACGGTTTCCCCTAGTGTCACGGGCAATATCAACAACAGCATTCAAGAAAAAGGAAACTGGTTTTCCTGCTTCAGTCAGCGCGCCTGAGATTGAATCCACCAAAAACGGGCGGTCATCGGTGATAATGTCCAGGACAAGTCGACGGTCGCGCCAATTGGGGGCGGTTTGCATGCGAAGGTGAATAAGGCTTTCGCCAGCCGCGCGTTTGGCGCTTATTCGCCAGCTCTCAAAGGCCCGTTCAAGCAAGCCCTCTGCCTGATCAAACCCAGCATCTTCACCCGTTGCATAACGCACCAGCTGGGTGAGATAGCTTTCAAAGGCCGGGGTTAATCCGTCGGGGAACGTCTCGTTATCGCGCTCTTTTTGTTTCGCGATATCAATGACTTTTGCAAGTCTTACTTCATCGCTTTCAAGCTTAAATGATTGGCTCATGGTCCGTTTCTCCGACGACATCTTTTTATGGTTTATAAAAAGTAATAACGCGAAGATAGGACGAAATTGTAACGAATTCAGTAACGCCCGCTTATATTAATATTTTACCGGACGTTAAAGTAATCTAACAAAATATGAAGCTTAAGCGCGGTTTCGTTGCGTGTGTCACGCAGATAGCGCGGAGGAGCGAGGGTTTGTTTGCGGATGGGATAAGGCGTACGGATCTTCTTTGCCGCGCCGCACATAGCGGGTGCGCGGAAAACGCGCGCCGATGCGTTGTTGAACTTTGCGCGACACAAACATCAAACCACCGGTAAGGCTTGTTATGACAGCCAGCGCGGCGATTGCGGTTGCGGCGCCATTTGCTATCCCCAAGCCGAGGGTAATAAAGCTAGCGCCAGGGCCAATTAGGGCGGCGATGCTGCGGCCATGGGCGACATGAAACCCGGCGGCGACAAAAAGGCCGGCCATCAAGAAGGCGCTCAACAATAATACAAAGCTTGGCGCCGCTTCCGTCAAATGGGGCGCAGGCCCAGTTAAGAAAACACCCGCGCCGAAAGCAGCGCTTATGACGCATAGGCTTGCGGTGTAGTTTGCGCGCCAGCGAAAGGGGCGGGCTGCGATTTTCTCGCCGCCGCGAAATTGGCCGCGCATATGCCTGCTGGCAGCAAGGGCGATGATGACCATGGCCAGCCACACGCCCGTGCGGGCGGGATAAGCGCCGCCAGTAATAACTGCAATAGAGATCGTAAGGCCTGCAATTAACGCAAGGGCTCCGCCGCTCCAGCGTGAGAGCATATCGATCAGATGAAGGCGCGCGCTGCGCGATAGGCGCTTGGCTGGTGGGCGAGCTGGCGTTGCTGCTAATTGAGCTCTTTGCTGTAGGTCACGGACAGAAAGACCTGAATGCGCGCGGGATTTGATCATAATGGGCCCAAGTTAAATGGCTGACGAGCGTACACTCTCGTTAAGCGGTTAAAAAGTCGTTAACGCTTCGTTAATCATGCTTGATAAAAAGTTACAGTCTTTTTAAAGGCGGGCCGCCGACTACACGGGCGATGGTGTCGGCGGCCCAATTGGCGTTAACGCTGCGCATGCGGACAGGGACAGGGCGCGCAGCGTTTGCCTGAAGCGTTGGGCCGGGGGGTGGCTTCACGCTTCATAACCCACGGGTGCAAGCATCACCGCGGTAGCTTTAAAGTAGGTGGGAAAAGAACGATTGTCCGCATCCGATCCATCACAGTCGCGTGACAGGGGAAAATTGTGATCGTTAAGGGGCATAAAATGGCGTGTTTTCCAGGCAGATTGACAACATAGCAATTGCCGCCCGCAATAATTATGCGCTTTGCGGGCGGCGCCACTGCAGCATGTATACTGCAGCGTGTATAAAGGCTTACTGAGAAGGCTTTCGTTTGTAATTGGCGTTTATTTCAATGCCAAGCTGATGCAGCTCGCCTCTAATCACCAAAGCGTCCAGATTAAAGGGATCCGTTTTTAAGACCGCAACAACGTCTTCAGCGGCCTGGCGGTTTTTAAGAAGCGATTTGTAAGCACGTGCGCGGGCGACATAGCCGCTGGCGCTCGTGAAACCTTGTTCTTCAGCTGCGGAAATTGCTTCAATGGTTTTTCGCCATTCCTCGTTGGCGGCGTGAATAATCCCGGCGGTTAGGCGCAATTCGCCTGAATTAGGGGCAAGCTTAATGGCTTGAATGATAGCGCTCAACGCATTCTTCGGGTTTTCAGCTTCCAGCCAAGCTTGGGCCGCCTGTTCAAGTAAGCGGGCGCGTATTAAGATGTCTCCGGCATCTGGGCGCTCACTTGCTTCAATAAGACGGATAGCGGCGAGCTTAGGATATCCAGCAGCGAGATCAGCAACCGCTAGACAATGGGCGGCGCGTGCGCCTCCTCCTTGATTGGCCCATTGCTCAGCAATCATACGGCCTGTGTCTATGTCGGTGTTCACTGCTTTAACACAGCTTTCATAACGATCGCCATTTTGCCCAAAATCGGGGTTCGAGCGATCTTGAACATCATAAGGCGCTTCTGGGGTGAAGGCGGCGAAAAGGAAAACAGAGAGCAACATAGACATGTTGCTCTTATAGACCGGAAAATCGCGGCGAAAAAGCGGCGGTAAGGCCCGGTTACTAGTTTATAGATCTTGGGCGGCCTAGCAGCCTTAAAAAGAGGGCTCTATTCAGCCGCCTTTAGCCCAGCGCTTGCCCGTTTTGTTGACTTACGCCGAGGCCGCGTGGCCCTTTTTCTCGGCGCTTGTCTTTTTTGGGGGGCTGTTGCCGTTTCTTTCGACGTCGCTGGCGCAGCTTCAGAAGTTTCTGAGGGAGGCTCCTGTACCGTATTGGTTTCTTCCTGCGGCGCCTTATCGTTTGGTTGTTTTTGTATTGATGTACTTGAAATAGTTGGCGGCGTCGGCGCCTCAGGCGCGTGAAGATTAGCCGGAAGATAGCAGGTTACACGCGTGCCGGATCCTGGGGTTGATTCCATGCGCACCCAACCGCCATGCAGGTCTACAAAGCGCTTAACAAGCGCTAGTCCAATGCCAGCGCCAGCGCTTGGGCCGTGGCTTACAAATGGATCAAAAGCTTTTGACTGGTCTTCTGGCGAGACGCCCCGGCCAGAATCTTGAACCCAGAGCCGGACGAGCCCGGGGGCTCTATCAGCACCAAGGCTTACCTCGCCCCCGGCGTTGGTGTAGGCGAACGCATTCGACAACAGGTTGAAGAGCACTTGTTTTAGGCGTTTTTCATCAGCGTTAAGAACGCCGATATCTTTCGGGCACTCAACCTTTAAGACGACTTGTGTGTCCTCAGCTTTTAGCGCCGCATATGTCGCCGCATTCTCTAAAAGACTGCGGATATTTGTCTCGCCTAAATCTAAAGACATTTTACCGGCGTCGATCACAGCAAGGTCGATGATATCCGTGACCAGGTCACGCAGATGGTGCGAGGCTGATAAGATGCTCGCGATATAATCTTTTTGCCGATCATTAAGGACGCCGAACATTTGACCGTCCATCATCTCGGCAAAGCCGATAATGGTCGCCAGCGGTGTGCGCAGTTGATAAGAAATGTGATCGACGAATTTGGATTTTTGACGGTCGATGTCTTCCAAAAGCGCATTTCGTTCTTTGAGTTCTTTTTCACGTTCCTTGGAATCGGTGATATCCAAAAAATGTACAAGCGTTGCGCCGTCTGGCAAAGGCTCTGTGCCAAAAGCTAAGGAACGTCCGTCGCTCAATGTCATGGCGCTGTTTTCAATTGGGCGTCGATCTTCTGGCGACATGGAGGTTGCGCGGCGTTTAATTTCCGCAAGCGGACCAGAGCCATTGACGATTTGGCTTTCAAGGGCCGCGATGACTTTGTCGACATGAGGCTCGCTTTCCAGCATTGCAGCATCTGCACGCCACAATTTTTGGAACGCTTCATTGTAAAGTCTAAGGCTGCCATTTGCTGCGAAAACCGCAACAGCTTCGCTTAGATTGTTAAGCGTTGCATTCTGCACGCTGATCTGTGTGTTAAAGCGCCGCTCCAGCTGCATCTTTTCTGTGACGTCATCAAAGACTGTTAAAACGCCGCCAAATGGATGACGTTTACAGGCGACCCGTAGGGTGCGGCCATCCGAAAGGTGCCAAATTTCATCGGGAACATCACCCTCACGCTCTGATCCCGGCGCAGAAAGGTTCTCTGTGTAGAGACGGAGCTGATTTTTCTTCCAAGCGGCATAATCGGCTTGCTCTGGCAACTTTCCGGCTTGGCTTAATCGATCAAGTATTTCGCTGTGGGTTGGCTTTTTTACAAGCTCCGCATCGTCAAAAGACCAAAGCTTTAAGAAGGCGGCATTGTAATATAAAAGCTCCTGCGCAGCGCCAAATAAGGCCACCGCGGTCGGAATTTCATCAAGCGTGCGACGGTTCGCATCGATATGTTGCTTTAATGTGGTGCGCGTCTTATCGAGCTCAGTGATATCGCTGGCAAAACCGCCGATCGCTGCATCGCCAAGGGCGTGCATTGGGGTTTCGCTTACTTTCAGAACGCGGCGATCCCCATGCATATTGACGATCACCCTTCCTTCTGAAGGGCGTTTTTCTGCAGCCGCTATTTCCGCGATTTTGCGCGCGGCAGGGTCAAGTTCGATCTGATCTTTTATGACCGCTGCGGCCGTCGGGGCCTCTACCGCTTCAACATAGGCTTTGTTCACCCAGACTAAATCGAGTGAGGTGCTGCGCCGCCAAGCGGGCATTGGCGCGCGCTCTAAAAAATTTAGGGCGCCATGCAGGTCCGCGGTTCGTTCATGCACTTTGCCCATTAGGCCCATATCTTCAGCCATGCGTGTGTCAGGATCAGTTAACCAAAGGGTCGCTTGGCCGCCTGCGACACGGCCTGCTGCTTCAATCCCGCGCCCTTCCGTCGTCATTACAACGCCAGAAAACGCAATGCCGTGGGTGCGCAACTCGCTTACTTTTTGGCGCAGGGTTTTTACGTCCGCGATCGCACCGTCATCTTCAAGGGGTAACTCGCCAAGGGCGTCAAGCAGGCGGCCGATAGGTTCAAAGCCGCCGTCCAATTCGCCGGCGCCATCACCGTCCTTTTTTGATGAAAAAGACATTAAGGAAGCAAGCGCGGCAGGGGATCCGAAAATTTTCGGGGCGCCCCAATTGTTATCATCCTTTACGTAGTCATCCCACACCAGGACTAAGCCAGGATGGGCCGCAAGAACGCCGCTTGCTTTTTCAAGCTCGGCTTCCATTTCTGCTAATTTGGAGGACCATTTCACTGATTGATTTTGGGATGCGGCTGCGATGCGAATCGCCCAGGCGAATGCAGCAATGGCAAGGCCCGCCGCGCCAATAACAGCCGGGTCAAAGGCGGATGAAAGAGCTGTTAAGCTAATCTCGCTCTGCAAGGAACCGGTTTGCGCAGCATTCGCAGCGCCACTGGATAACGCGGCGCTTCCCGCCAAAACAGCCCCAATGGTCGTTTTGGGGGGTTGGCTAAGCAGGTTTAAAACACTCCGCCCAGGCGCGGGTTTGCGCTTATGGCTGAACATCTTAGTGCTAACGTTGCGTTTTTGCAGATGCATCTACGCGCCTTTTCGCCTTCCTAAACGATTGCGGTCCCAAAGGGGGCATGACAAAACGCACTGATTCGTTTCAAAATACGGTAAGTCCTCGCCCGAAGTATACAAAATCTAGCGTGTTCGCTTTTGTCCGCTAGGGGCAGGCGTTAGGTTTTTGTTAATATCCGATGAATTTTTTCAACAGCAAAACCAAAGGCCTTTTGCTGTTGATCTAAAGCGAAGCGTCACCGTGCGGCGTTTTTATTCGCCCGAATTCTTTCTGCTCCCAAACAATGCTTTTAAAGCTTCGTTTGCGAGGGCTTCTTCTGGTGATGTCTCTTTAGGTTCATTTTCAGCGCCCGCTTCTTTTGTTCCGTCCTTCTTATCGCCAAGGGCGCCGCTGATAAGCTCGCGTACGCCGCCTTGCAGGCGGTCTTTGGCTAAAGCTTCAACATCAAGGCCAAGTTTTGGCGCGGAAAAAGTACCTGTAACGATAAGGGGAACGGTTACTGTTCTTACTTTCTGGCCCTCTTGTGCGCTCGTTTCTGTAAGGGCGGTCGTTCCGCGCGGGGCTAATTTTAAATTCAGCGTCTGGTTAGGCAGGTTAACCGCGCCGCCGCCATTCATAGTAAAGTATGGGGCCGCAAGCTCGATGGCGGATGCGCTGACCACGCCATTTTTCATTGAGAAGTTGGACAAGAATTTTGAAAAGTCCGTCGCCTCATGCGGTGACTGGGCCGTCGCAATGGCGTTGGCGATATTGCCCGGCTTTAAATTCCCTTCAAGGGAAGCGGCGGCGCTGATAATCTTGGCGATATTAAAGCCCTTGATGGCGCCGTCGTTAAAATCAAAGCCGCCTTTGCCGTTCAGGCTGTTCATAATGGCTTGTTGACTGTTTCCCTGAGCCGAAAAGGTAACTTCAAAGCCGCCTAGACCGAGCAGCTTGTCCGTTTTCAGCATGTCGATCGCGAAGGGCTGTGCGTTTAGGGAGGAAAGCGTAAAGACGCCTGAAAGCGAAGGGGTTTTTGAGCGCGCATTGACAACAAGCTGGCCGGAGCCTTGACCGCCATACATACCGATAGAAGGCATATCAGCAACCATGCGGCCATTGGTGATGGTCACTTTCATTCGGGCGTCGTCGATCTTTAAATCGTTAAGAAAGACCTTTGCGGCGGCAATATTAAGGGTCGCATCAATGTTGCGAAGGCTGGTAAAATCTATCGAATCTTCAGACCAGGCGGGAAAGCCAGCCGCTGCATCGACGGGGGGCGGCATGTAAGGGCGTAAGTCAAGAAGATCAGTAGCAAGATTGCCCGTCGCATAGGGTTTTGCGCCGCTCCAATCAATGTTGAGGTCCCCTTCGGCTTTGGTTGCGTCAAAGGCGAACTCTTTCAAAGCTATTTTCGCGTTTGACCCATTGCCGTTTACGGCGCCTTTAAAAAGAAGATTGTCAAAGCCTGGCGCATCCTCCAGCGGCATGTTCATCAAAGCGGCGAGCGCGGGCAGGTCTGGCGCATCAATGGCGACATCGCCTTGATAGGCAAGCTCAGCGCCTTCCTCCAGCGTAAGATCTGCGCCAAGGGCGGCCTGATCGATTTTTAGGTCTGCTTTAATATTTGCGCCTTTTTGGCGCAAAATACCGGCGGGTGTTGTAATAATTAGATCAGCTTGTGTTGGCGCGCCTTGAAAGACCATGTCGCCTTTTAAGGTGAAGGGCGCATTTAAGTTTGAAAGGCGTGCTTTCAGATTAATCGCGCTTGCCGTGAAACCCTTGCTTGCCGCATCTTTAAATGACGCTGAACCGTCGACGATCCTAACGTCGCCTAAGGAAAGCTCCCTTAAAGGGATCTCGCCGCTCGGCGCCGTTGTCTGGCTTTGCGGCGCATCGGCGCTGGCCAAATTCCAATTCACGCGCCCGGATTTGGTTTGCTCTAAATTGATTGTCGGGCGGATTAAAACAAAGCGAGAGATTTCAACTTTCTTGCTGATCAACGGCAGTATTTTAACGCCAATATTAGCTTCTTCGATAGCGGCGAGGTGGGGGGCGGTAAACCCAGCTTCGTTGGCGATCGTTAGGTTCTCAACGTGAAAGGCCGCTTGCGGAAAAAGTCTAAACGACATGTTGTCGCCAATGGTCACTTTGCGCCCTAGCGCATCTGTGGCGGCGGTTTCAATGCGTGCCTTATAGACGCTGGCGGGAACAAGCATCGGCGCCAAATAGGTGACGCCTGCGAGTAATGCGATAAATACAATGACGCTAATGATAAATTTGTTCATTGGGTAAGGTCCCCGTTCTTTGGCCAATTGGGCAGTCTATATGCCTGCCCTCAAATTAGGCGATCCGTTTGCTTGTTCAATAACCACTTTGCCTAATCCCCCATTCTTCAAGTAAACTTAATTTACGGCTATGGTCGTGCGGCTTTAGGGCGATTTTGGGGGAGGCGCTTTATGTCATGGGATATTATTTTTCCCTTGTGGCTCTTCTTTCCGAATCAGCATGGTGTTCAAGGTGAGATTGTTTCAGATGATTTTCTGGAACGTATGTGAAACATTTTCTATAAATGTATATTTTTCAATTATTTGGCTGATGTTGCAAATTGAGAACAAAAAGAGTACAAATAAAACTCATTGACGGGGGCGGCCCGGTCAGGCAACGGAGGCGAAAATGCAACGGCAAGGTTTGCGGTTAGTAGAGGCGGACGACGTGGATAAATCAAAAGCGCTGGAAGCAGCGATTTCGCAGATCGATAAGGCCTTCGGCCGTGGTTCGGTCATGAAGTTGGGGGACCGTGAGGTCGTTGATATTGAATCGATTTCCACCGGTTCTTTGGGGCTTGATATTGCTCTTGGCATTGGCGGTTTGCCAAAGGGGCGGGTTATCGAAATTTATGGTCCAGAAAGTTCCGGTAAAACGACTTTGGCCCTTCATGTTGCGGCCCAGGCCCAAAAAGCCGGCGGCGTTGCAGCTTTTATCGATGCTGAGCATGCGCTGGATCCTGTTTATGCCCAAAAGCTCGGGGTCAGCCTTGATGAGTTATTGATCTCCCAGCCGGATACGGGGGAACAAGCATTGGAAATTGCTGACACTCTCGTGCGTTCCGGTGCGGTTGATGTGTTGGTGGTTGATTCTGTGGCCGCGCTTACCCCTCGTGCGGAGCTAGAGGGAGAGATGGGGGATTCGCTTCCTGGTCTTCAAGCGCGATTGATGAGCCAAGCGCTGCGCAAGCTCACCGGGTCCATTTCCAAGTCGAATTGTCTTGTGATTTTCATCAACCAAATTCGCATGAAGATTGGCGTCATGTTTGGCTCTCCCGAAACGACGACTGGCGGTAATGCGTTGAAGTTTTACTCTTCTGTGCGTCTCGACATTCGCCGGATTGGCGCGATTAAGAAAAATGATGAAGTCGTCGGCAATCAAACACGGGTGAAAGTCGTCAAAAACAAAGTGGCGCCGCCGTTTAAACAGGTTGAGTTCGATATCATGTATGGCGAAGGGGTCTCTTTTAACGGTGAGTTGATTGATCTGGGCGTGAAGGCCGGGGTTGTAGAAAAATCTGGCTCTTGGTTCTCCTATAATGGGGAGCGTGTTGGCCAGGGCCGTGAAAACGCCAAACAATTTTTGAAAGACAATCCGGATATTGCTCAGGAAATTGATCACGCCATTCGTGCGAATGCGGGGCTCGTTGCCGAAGAAATGCTCACTGGGGAGCAAGAGGATGATGACGAAAAACCGGCGAAGGGTGCTGCAAAAAGCTAGTTATTATGGCGGCTTTATTCCGCTTTAAGTAAAAAGCTTTGCTTGTGCGCCTCTTTCCACTGCTGCGTACATCCGTTAAAGATAAGCTTTAAAGCCCCGCTTTTGTTGAAAAGCGGGGTTTATTATGATCGATGAGATTTAATCGATAGGCTTCGGCGCTGGATATCATCTTTTCCAAAGCAAGTGAGTTGATGCGGGATTGTGGTTGAAACACTGACGGGCTGCGTTTATCGATGATGATGAAGTGGTTAGGATCCCGCGCAGTTTAATATGACTTCCCTCAATTCCATTCGTTCCGAATTTCTTTCATTTTTCGAAGGCCGCGGCCACGCCAATGTGGCTTCTGCGCCTTTGGTGCCGCAAAATGATCCGACCCTAATGTTCGTGAATGCGGGCATGGTGCCGTTTAAAAATGTTTTTACCGGCGCGGAAAAAAGGGATTATATCCGCGCAACATCTTCCCAAAAATGCGTTCGTGCTGGCGGCAAACACAATGACCTTGACAATGTTGGTTATACGGCGCGCCACCACACATTTTTTGAAATGCTGGGGAATTTTTCTTTCGGTGATTATTTCAAAGAAGAAGCGATCGATGCTGCATGGTCTTTAATCACCAAAGAATTCGCCCTGCCAAAGGATCGTTTGCTTGTTACTGTATATCACACTGACGATGAAGCCTTTGATCTTTGGCGCAAAATTGCGGGCCTGCACGAGGACCGTATTATTCGTATTGCGACAAATGATAATTTTTGGGCGATGGGCGACACTGGGCCTTGCGGTCCGTGCTCTGAGATTTTTTATGACCATGGGCCAGAAATAGCAGGCGGCCCCCCAGGATCCCCCGATGAAGATGGCGATCGTTTCATTGAAATCTGGAACCTCGTCTTTATGCAATATGAGCGTCATAGCGACGGGCGTGAAGAAAATTTGCCAAAACCTTCCATTGATACCGGTATGGGGCTGGAGCGTATGGCTGCTGTCATGCAAGGGGTTCATGACAATTATGATGTGGATTTATTCCGTACATTGATCGATGCGTCTGTTTCGTTAACAGCGCGCCCCGCTGAAGGGGCGGATGCGACGGCGCACCGCGTGATTGCTGACCATTTGCGGGCGTCTTCATTTTTGATTGCCGATGGCGTGTCCCCATCAAATGAAGGGCGCGGGTATGTGCTTCGGCGTATTATGCGCCGTGCTATGCGTTACGCTCATTCTCTTGGCGCGCGCGATCCCTTGCTTGCGCGGCTTGCGCCGACTTTAGCCGAGGAGATGGGCGCGGCGTTCCCAGAACTGCATCGTGCAAGCCGCCTCATAACGGAAACATTGCGCGGTGAAGAAGAGAAATTCCGTACACTGCTTGACCGGGGTGTGAAATTACTGGGTGAGGAAACCGCTAAGCTTGGCGATGGTGAAGCTCTGCCTGGCGAAACGGCGTTTAAGCTTTATGACACTTATGGTTTTCCGCTTGATCTGACGGAAGACGCGCTTCGCCGCGAAGGGCGCAGTGTTGATCACGCCGGGTTTGAAGAGGCGATGGCCGCGCAAAAAGCGGCGGCGCGCGCCGCGTGGGCGGGGTCAGGCGACCAGGCGGCCGATTCCCTTTGGTTCGATATCCGTGAAGGGGCTGGCGCTAGTGAGTTTTTGGGGTATGTCCACAACCGCGCAGAAGCAGTAGTCCAAGCGATTGTTAAAGATGGCGAACGTGTTGAGCGAGCCGAAAAAGGTGACCGTGTAGAGATTATTGCCAACCAAACGCCGTTTTACGCGGAATCTGGCGGACAATCCGGCGATGCCGGGTTAATCAGTACAGAGATTGGCGGCGCAATCGCCGTTGAAGACGTGAAAAAACGCGCGGGCGCATTGCATGGTCACGTCGGTGTTGTAACGGCCGGCGCAATTGCTGTGGGTGATACCGCGATGTTTGCGATTGATGAAGAAAAGCGCGCCGCGATACGGTCAAACCATTCCGCAACCCATTTGGTGCATAAGGCTCTCCGTGATGTGCTCGGTGACCATGTTGCGCAAAAAGGCTCACTTGTGGCCGCAGATCGTTTGCGATTTGATTTTTCTCAACCCAAACCGCTAACGGATGAAGAAACCGCCGCCATTGAGGCGCAGGTTAACGCCATCATTCGCCAAAACGGCGCCGTTGAAACCCGGGTGATGCCATATGATGATGCGGTTGAGGCGGGCGCCATGGCGCTTTTTGGTGAGAAATATGAAGATGACGTCCGCGTGCTTAGCATGGGGTCGGCCCTGGATAATCCGCAATCTGCATATTCGATGGAGCTGTGCGGTGGCACCCATGTGGCGCGCCTTGGCGATATCGCGCTTTTTAAAATTGTTTCTGAAAGCGCCGTTGCCGCTGGTGTTCGGCGGATCGAAGCCCTGACGGGGGAAGCAGCCCGCCTTTATTTAGAAGAACAAGCCAGCTTGGCCCGTCTTGCCGCGGATGCGATGAAGACGACCTTAACGGAACTTCCTGCACGGATCGAAGCGCTCGTCGCAGAACGAAAAAAGCTTGAGCGCGAGTTGGCGGAGGTAAAAAAACAAGCCGCGATGGGCGGCGGCGGCGGCGGCGCGCAGGAAGATCCCGCGCGTGATGTCGCTGGCGTTAAATATGTTGGGCGTGTCCTAGAAGGGGTGGCGCCAAAAGATTTGCGCGGCCTCGTCGATCAAACCAAGCAAAAAATTGGCTCTGGGGTGGTTGCTTATATTGGCGTGAATGATGGTAAAGCCGCGCTTGCTGTTGGCGTCACGGATGATCTTAAAGACCGCTTAAGTGCGGTTGAGCTTGTTCGGGCGGGGGCTGAAACCGTTGGCGGCAAGGGCGGCGGCGGGCGTCCTGATATGGCTCAAGCGGGCGGTCCTGACGGCGCTAATGCAGCGGCGGCGATTACAGCGATCGAAGGGGTGATCGAAGCGGCGATCAGCGCTGCGTCCTAAATTCACCCATATTTCTTTGGGCGGAATAAATAGATCAATATAAAGGGCCTTTATAATATGGCGGCAGCGTCAAAAGCTAAAAGCGCGGAAAAAACAGGGAATGGCGATACGCGTCTCTATTTAGTGGATGGATCAGCCTATATCTTTCGCGCTTATCATGCTTTGCCGCCCCTAACCCGCAAATCAGACGGCGCGCCGATTGGCGCGGTGTCTGGCTTTTGCAATATGCTTTATAAACTGCTCACCGATATGGGGGATGAGCATGACCCAACTCATTTTGCTGTGATTTTCGACTACTCCTCAAAAACCTTCAGGAATGAGCTTTATGATCAGTATAAAGCCAACCGCGATGCGCCGCCGGAAGACTTAGTCCCCCAGTTTTCTATGGTGCGCGATGCAACCCGCGCGTTTAACGTTCCGGCGATTGAAGTTGAGGGGTTTGAAGCTGATGATGTCATCGCGGCTTATGCCGCCCAAATTGAGGAAGGCGGGGGCGAATGTGTGATTATTTCTTCGGATAAAGATTTGATGCAGCTGGTGACCGACCGGGTCACCATGTTTGATACCATGAAGAATAAGCGCATAGGCCGCGAACAGGTTATTGAAAAATTTGGCGCGCTTCCTGAAAAAGTAATCGATATTCAAGCGCTTGCGGGCGACAGCGCGGACAATGTGCCTGGTGTTCCGGGTATTGGCGTTAAAACCGCCGCGCAATTGCTTGAGGAATATGGCGATCTTGAAAACCTTCTTGCCAAGGCGGAGGGCATTAAGCAAAAGAAACGCCGTGAAAATCTGATCGAGTTTGCTGATGATGCGCGGCTTTCAAAAGAGCTTGTGACGCTTAGAACAGACACGCCCCTTCCTCATAAGATTGATGAATTATTGATGCAGCCTATCGACGCTGAAAAGTTGCTTGGCTTTTTGGGGGAAATGGAGTTTCAAACGCTGACCCGGCGTGTCGCCGCGGACCTGGGTGCGACGCCCGCCGCAGGCGCCGCGCAAAGTAGTGAGCCTGCGCAAAAGCAATATGATATTGTCTATACAGAAAAAGAGTTAAAAGCGTGGGTTGCGCGCGCTTATAAGCGCGGGGTTATCGCAGTTGATACGGAAACGGATAGCCTTAATGCGATGCAGGCTAATTTGGTGGGCGTGTCGCTTTCTGATACGGCGGGTAAAGCCTGTTACATTCCCGTTGGCCATGGCGCTAAGGGGCTCGCTCTTGATGACGCGAATGTTTCCAAACAAATCCCTCTTGATAAGGCGGTCGCGCTGTTAAAGCCGATGTTAGAAGATGAAAGCATTCTAAAGGTCGGTCAAAACCTTAAATATGACGCCCTCGTCCTGTCGCGATATGGTATAAATTTAACGGCGATAGATGACACGATGCTAATCTCCTACACGCTTGATTGCGGTGTCGGCGGCCATGGTATGGACGAACTTGCAAAGCGATGGCTTGATCATGATACGATCAAATTTTCTGATCTAGCGGGAACGGGCAAAAAACAAAAGACTTTTGACGAGATAGACATCGAAAAAGCTGCGGACTATGCGGCCGAAGACGCAGATATTACGCTACGGCTTTATAACCAATTAAAACCGCGCCTTGCGGCCGACGGTAAAACCACCGTTTACGAAACATTAGAACGCCCATTGGTTTCGGTTATTGCGGATATGGAAAAGGCTGGGGTAAAAGTTGACAAAGCGGTTTTGTCACGGCTTTCTGCTGATTTCAACCAGCGCATGGCGGCCCATGAAGCTGAAGCCCATGAGCTTGCTGGCGAAGAGTTTAATATGGGTTCGCCCAAGCAGATTTCAGAAATTTTATTTGGCAAGCTTGGACTGCCGGGCGGAAAGAAAACCGCTAAGGGGGCTTGGTCAACAAAGGCGGATGTGCTTGAGCACTTGGCGGCGGAAGGACACGAATTGCCGCGTGCGATTTTAAACTGGCGCGGATTATCAAAGCTTAAAAGTACCTATACAGATGCATTGCCGGAGGCGATAAACCCAGAGACCGGCCGTATCCACACATCTTATTCTTTGGCTTCAACAACAACTGGTCGTCTTGCGTCAACTGACCCGAACTTACAGAATATTCCAATCCGTACGGAGGATGGACGTAAAATCCGTACCGCTTTTATTCCAGACAAGGGCAATGTGTTGATATCGGCTGATTACAGTCAGATTGAGCTGCGCTTGCTTGCGCATATTGCTGACTTAAAGTCGATGAAACAAGCATTTGCTGATGGTGTTGATATTCACGCGCTGACCGCATCAGAAATGTTTGGCGTTCCCGTCAAAGGCATGGACCCAATGGTGCGCCGCCGCGCCAAGGCGATTAACTTCGGCATTATCTATGGCATTTCTGCATTCGGTCTTGCCAATCAGCTCGATATTTCTCGCACGGAAGCGAAAGAATATATCGATAGCTATTTTGAAAAATTTCCCGGCATTAAGCGCTATATGGATGATATTAAAGAAAAGGCCCGGGCGGACGGTTTTGTTGAAACGATCTTTGGGCGACGTACTTATGTTGGCGGCATTAAAGATAAAAACCCCGCAATGCGCGCCTATGCTGAGCGACAAGCTATTAATGCGCCAATCCAAGGGGCGGCGGCGGATGTAATCCGCCGTGCGATGGTGCGAATGCCTGGCGCTTTGGATGATGCGGGATTAGCTGCGCAGATGCTTCTGCAAGTGCATGACGAATTGATTTTTGAGGCGCCCAAAAAAGACTCTCAAGCAACTTGTGATGTGGTCAGCGCCGTTATGGCGGATGCGCATAAACCGGCGGTTGAAATTTCAGTGCCGCTGGTGGTGGAAGCGCAAGCCGGGCGCAACTGGGATGAGGCGCATTAGGTTTATTGCCACAAACGTTCTTTGCGAGATGGAATATGGATATCAAGCTCAAAGATCGCTGGAAGCTTGCGCGACAGGCCTTTTATTCGGCGACAAACTTTAACGGCAATAAGCCTGTGAAAATCGCCACGATTGGGGGGCTCTATCAATTAGAGACGGAAGGAAAACATATTTACGTTCCCTCCGCTCAACGATGGAAACTATATCGTTGGGGCTGGGCCGCTCGCCTTGATCGTTTGCGCCAAGAATATGCTTTTGGTCGTGAACTTCCAATAAATGAAGGAAGTACGGTCATTGATATTGGCGCAAATGCGGGAGAATTTGCTTTCATCGCGGCGCAAGCGGGGGCCCGTTGTTTGTGTATTGAACCGGACCCCCTTGTGAATCTTTGCGCACGCTTGAATACAACGTCTTTGGCAAAAATCCGCGTTTACGATGATCTGCTTTGGCGAGAAAACACTGAGATTGACTTTCACCTCGCCCCGCAAAGGGCCGATAGCTCAGTCTTTTCTGTTTCTGATCATGCGGTGAAAAAACAGGCAGTGACACTCGCTGACTTTATGGCGCGCGAGGGGATTGAACGGGCCGATTTTATCAAATGCGATGCTGAAGGGGCCGAGCCAGAGGTATTAGAAGGGGCTGAAAAAGTCCATCACGCGATTGGCTTTTTTGCCGTTGATACGGGGGCGGAGCGAAATGGCGAGCGTACCCATGAAGCGAGTGAGAAAATCTTTAAAAGCTGGGGCTTTAAAGTAATGCACGAGAAAATCGGCACGCGTTGGATGACCTATGGGGTTAATCTGGACTTTAAATATTAGACACTTCTATCGTGGCGATGCGTTTTGCATCTGACGTAAGCGAACTTAACCCGCTAAGGGGCTGCGCTCAAAGTTTTATGCGTGAAAGAAATATGCTAAGCGCTTTAACAATTTCATTGGATCAAGATCGCCGTAAAGGGACAGCTTTTATCCCCACGGACCTTTACTCGGCGTGTTTCCAAAATCATTTGCGTTGCTAACGCTTGATATCCCTGCGCCATTGGCCATTTCCATTAACCGATCAATGCGGTTTTGGGTGTTAGGATGGGTGGAGAACAATTGATCGCGCCCGCCGCCGGAAAGCGGGTTGATAATCATCAACTGGCCAGTTTCCGGGTGACGTTCAGCATATTCATTTGGGATGCGCGCGGCGCCATTGGAGATTTTTGCAAGGGCCGAGGCGAGCCAGTCAGGGCGTCCGCAGATCTCTGCGCCAACACGGTCTGCCTCATATTCCCGGCTACGGCTGATCGCCATTTGCACCAGCCCCGCCGCCATCGGCGCTAAGATCATAATCGCAAGGGCGCCAATAAGGCCGCCATTATTACGATTGCCCCCAAAGAACATGGCGAAATTTGCAAGGGTTGTAATCGCCCCAGCGATTGTCGCGGTAATCGTCATCGTCAACGTATCGCGGTTTTTAACATGGGCAAGCTCATGGGCCATAACGCCGGCGATTTCTTCTTCGCTCAGCATACGCAGCAAACCGGTTGTCGCCGCAACGGCGGCGTTTTCCGGGTTGCGGCCAGTGGCGAATGCATTTGGCTGATCAGAGTTGATGACGTAAATTTTCGGTTGGGGCATGTCGGCGTTTTTCGCCAGCGCCTCGGTGATCTGCGCATAACGACGGATAGCGCCGGAACCGTGAGACTGATCGACTTGTTCGGCCTTATACATTTTCAGAACGATTTTGTCGGCGTTCCAATAGGTAAAGACGTTCATGCCCGCCGCGACGACAAGGGCGATGAGCATTCCGCTAGCGCCGCCGATCATCATGCCAATGCCGCCAAAAATGGCCGTTAAAACCGCAAGTAAAATGCCGGTTCGTAAAACATTCATGATTGGCGAGCTCCTTTTGTTTTGTCGCGTCGGTCCATATATGTGTGATGGGAAAGAGAGCTTCAACATGAATAATGACGATAATTCACCTGATCACAAAAAAGCTGACCTGCCGCCAGCCGCCCAAAGGGCCTTAGCCGAAGCTGAGGCCCGGCGTGCAGAAGCCGCAGAGAGAGAAAAACGTCAGGCTGAAAAAGGCGGCCCGAAAGGCCCAGAACCTACCCGCTACGGTGACTGGGAAAGAAAAGGACGTGCGGTTGATTTCTAGGCCGTAACGTCAGCAGATATTGTTTGTCCAAATTTTAGGGGCAAAAGGCGTTACAATTTTGTGGACATGACATCCAAATACGCTACCATTGGTTGTGTAATGGTATCTGTTCACGTAATCCCCCTTCTGGTGATGGCCGCCGTTGTTACTCCTCACACCTGTGCTTGGGGCGGCGCGCCATCATTTTTTTCCGGACCAGTTCTTGCGCAAGTTGAACGCGTAGTGGATGGGGACACAGTGCGCGTTAAAGCGCATATTTGGATCGACCAATCCGTTTCCGTATCCGTACGTGTTGCTGACATTGACGCGCCAGAGCTTTTTCGCCCGAAATGTCATGCTGAAAAAGAAAAGGCGCGGGCCGCGAAAGACTTTGCTGCAGATTTTATCAAACACGGCAATGTTCGCCTTTATAACGTCGAGCGCGGCAAATATGCTGGCCGTGTTGTCGCGCGTGTAGAAAATGAGCAGGGGCAAGATTTAGCGACAGCCCTTGAAGGTGCGGGGCTAGCCCAAAGGCGCGCGCGTGGCAAATGGTGCGCTTGAAAAAAGGATCGCTTTTTTGAAGTGGCTTCTAGCGGTAAAAGGTTGTCTCAGCGCCCGTAAAGCTCCAAGGTTCGGGCAGGTTCGCGCAGCGATCCGTGTCGCCTCTGACTTCGAGTGTTAAAAGATCAGAGCCGCTTGCGGTCGGTGATATTTGCATCAAAATAACACCAATAATCTTTGGGCCAACGAAGTTAGCGCGTAACCCCTCATAACAAAAAACCGAGCCATTTGCATTTACAAGAGCGAAGGGGGCGTTGACGCCAGGCGGTCGCGCTTCAGCCGCGCTGCTCGTGACGGTGATAAAGTCTTTTACGGCTTGTTCGCGTGCTTTGCTTTGCATAGGAGCAAGCGCAACAAGATCAGTCGTTAAGGAGCGGACACGCCCATGCAGGGCGAAAATTAAACGGCTTTGATCAATGGTGTCAGGGGCAAGGGCGACCGCGCTAACTTTCGTGGTCGCCGCATTATGCGACGAATCTGTAAACCATGCGCCCTGCGCGGTGTTCGGCACATCGATCAGCGCTGTGCGACAGGCGTTGTCCCCTTTTGCGCGCCTTATGCCGAATGCATCCCCAAGCTTTTTAGACCAGGCTTCTTTTAAATCAGCAGACAGATAATCAAGCGGACAGCGCGCTTTGCTTTGATCGGTGGCGATCGCCTTTAAAAGAGAAGGCGGCGCGCGCATTACATCGGCTTGGGCGTATGCATTTTTGCGATAGCGCTCAGGCCGCGCTAATGTCGTAGCTTGGGCCGCATGGTCATGAAGGCCGATGTCAAACCCATCGCTTACCCCAATTACAGCCCCTTCAGGCATTCTTACTTGTGTTTGGCGCGCCAAATGGTCAGGGCCGCCAATCTCGCTAAAGGCGGCAAGGCCGCCAGCGCTTTGCAGTAATTTTTCATCGATGGCGTCCAGCCGGTCGTAATAAATACTAATATCTTTGCAAAGAGCAAAATGCACCGTCCAGCTTTCTTGAGCGGCGCCTTTAGCGTCCTTAATAATGCGTCGCTCAATGGCTGTGACGTCGGCGCGGGCTGGGGCTAGGGCCTCGGTTTCTTGTCGCTCAAATATGGTGTCGCCCTGTCGCATATTGACCCGCATATAAGGGGCAGGCAGAACTTCTCCTGGCGCGGTGACGCCGCCAAGGGGGGATACGCTGAGGACTTTTTCAAAATCTGTGAAAGATGCTCTTAATGATGGTTTCCCGATGGCGCAGGGTTTTTCAGCCATCGCGATGGTGTTTGGTTTTAGGGAAGCGACCGCCGTCACTGCTTGCTGCCCAGATTCGGGGCGGGCAATTAATACAGCTAAAAAAGCAAAAGCCGTAAGCGCGGCGAGCAATCGCGTAAAATAATTTGAGCCGTCCATGACGCCGACCCTTACCCCATTAATACTGCACGGGCTTTAAGCCTCATGCCCCATTGTTAACAATAGCGCAGTTAACCATAGCGAATAAAACAACCAACATCGCCCAAGGCATAAAGGTCATTGGGCTTGATCTTACATTGCGGCGCCGCCCCTCAGAGTCAAGGCGGCGCTTATCAATCTTACGGCGCAAATACGGGTGTGTTGCCGATTGGCGTCGCTCGCAGTTAACCTTGTTATTTAACTGTCACATTCGTGATTTTGTTTTTCGATGCGCCTGGCGCTTTCAGAACGTCACTGATCAACTGCGGCGTTTGTTCAAACGCAGCGTTATGGTGATCCATCAATGTCTGCGGCGCACTTGTATTTGCAAATTGCGCAAGCCCTTGTTTATTTAAGAAGCGAGCGGACAAATCATCTGCATACCCATCAAGGCTGACTGTGCGGCCGCTGCTCGCAAGCTCGCGGCGGAACAGCTCCGCCAAGACGGCGAAATTTGAAATGCTTGATGCGATATTGCCCCGCGCAATGCCATAATCTGCAATATCATAGCGGCTGATATAAGCGGCTTGGCCATTGCTCATCATACCGGCGGAGGCAAACCAATATTTCTGATTAAAGGCGGAAACGGTTTGTTGGTTCGGCGCGCCGGTGAAATAAGCGATGGCGTTAAGGCCGATGCAATTGCTGACGCCATTATTGATGCAGGCGGAAGGAATGAAATTCACGCCAAGCTGGCCGCCGATATTCGCAGTGATGAAGGTTTGGCCCTGTTGGCTTGTCTCAGATTTCCAAGTGATCCCAAGTTCAGAAAGGATCGGCCCAAGTGAAGCAACGTCGAAATTGGCGACGGCGCCGCGCGGGTTGGAAATTAAATTCTGTCCTGCGACTTTGACCAATGTTGCTTCACCCATATGGGGTGCCGCCGGCGCGAGCTCGTCGGCGGAGACTTTGACCGTCGGCGCCTGAATTGTATTAACGCCTTTTGCGCTTTCTTCAGCACTAGTTGCGCTTTCTTCAGCACTAGCGCCAGAAATCGCAGCTGAAGCGGAGACTGCAGCGGCTACAAAGAGCCTCATACCGCGTTGGCGTGATGTCGTGTTTGTCATGTTGGACCCCTAAAAATACCCCAAAAGCGCAAGAATGAAGTGAAATGCTAACCGAAACGGCGCTGTGTGCAAGGTAAAAGACGCCCTTTCCACCGCGGGCTTAATGTAGCGGCTATTTTTTCAACTTTTGGGTGGATTTTTCGTGACAAACAGGGGCGCCCTCGTGTATCGCCCCGCGATGGCTCAACAACCGTATTCTTCAAAACGCCCATCAAAAGGGCCTCGATCAAAAGGTCCCGAATCCAGGGGCAAACCGCCCTTTGATAAATCTTCGTCCCGAAAAGGGCGGGATGAACCGCCTGCGCCGCCTCCAATCCCTGGGCTTGCTACACGGCAAGCGGCGTTGGATTTGTTAGGGCTTATCCGTAAGGGTTTTACCCTTGAAGACGCCCTTGATCGCGGGCGTTCCTTTAATGAGTTAATGGGCGCAGATCGCGGATTTGCGCGCGCGCTTGTGTCGGCGGTTCTGCGGCGGCAAGGCGCAATTGACGAGATTATCGGGCAATTTGTCGACCGCCCGCTCGGAAAAAAAGGATCAAAGGCGCAAGAAATATTGCGCCTTATGGCGGCGCAATTGCTGATTTTAAAAACGCCTGATCATGCTGCGGTTTCAACTGCTGTTGCGCTGGCTCAATCTTACCGGGAGGTTGCTGGTTACGCCTCCCTTGTCAATGCGGTCGGACGTAAGCTCACCAAAATAGAGGCGGGAAAAATTGAAGCCCTGCCAGCGCGTATTGATACGCCCGGGTGGATGTGGCGCTCTTGGGAAAAGGCTTATGGCCCCGTTGTTGCGCGCCGCATTGCGGCCGCCCATTACGATGAACCGCCCCTTGATTTGACGCCCCGTGAAAACGATGGCGCTGCGGCCCTTGCTACAGAGCTTAAGGGCGACGTGATTTTAGGCGCTAGCGTACGTTTAACGGATGCGCCGCCGGTTGAGGAAATCGCTGGGTTTAAAGAGGGGCGTTGGTGGGTGCAAAACGCCGCCGCAGCCCTGCCAGTACGATTGTTTGGTGATTTTAACGGCATGAAAGTCTATGATCTTTGCGCCGCCCCCGGCGGTAAGACAATGCAGCTTGCCGCCCTAGGCGGGGACGTAACGGCCGTCGATATCAACGGGCCTCGCCTAAAGCGGGTGCAAGACAATCTTGGCCGTGTCGGCCTAAAAGCCCAGACAGTCAAAGAAGATCTGAAAGAATGGAAGCCGGTTGGGAAGGCGGATTGCGTGTTGCTGGATGCGCCCTGTACGGCCACGGGCACGATACGCCGCCACCCAGATATTCTGCGTTTTAAAACGCAAGATGACCTTGAGGCGCTTGTTGCGGTGCAGGCTGCGCTCATCGATCAGGCCTTAGCGGCGATTAGGCCTGGCGGGGTCTTTGTTTATGTTACCTGTTCCCTGCAGGCTGAAGAATGCGGCGTGCAAATTGACAATGCCATCCGCCGCCATGGCGGGCTGGAAAGAAAACCGATTTTAGCAGATGAGATCGGCGGATTGGAAGAGGCCATCACCAAAGACGGTGATATGCGCGTCTTTCCTTTTATGTTGGGGGACAAAGGCGGGCTCGACGGGATTTTCGCCAGCCGTTTGGTTAAGCGCAATTAACGCCGTTTATAGGTAAATCCTATAGCAATTTGGGATAAAAACGTCGCTAAAAGCCCCAACATGCCTTGAATAGCGGGGCGTTGACGTCAATATTATGGCCAAACCCTTGTTAAGGGCAAACTAGGTTTATACGGCAATTTTAGCAGCAAATTGAGGTTTAACGCTTCTATGAACGATTTTCGAAATAACCAGTATGGTTCCGTCTCACAAACAGGCGGCGTCGCAATTGACGAAGGCCTGCGCAGTTACATGCTTGGCGTGTACAACTATATGGCGCTTGCGGTTGCGGGCACAGGGCTCGTTTCGTTCTTAGTCGCCTCAAACCCTGCGCTTGTGATGGCCATTGCGGGCGGCCCCGTTAAGTGGATCCTTTTTGCGGGCATTTTAGGGCTCGGTTGGTTTGCGCCTAAAGTCATTTTCTCAGGCTCTAAACCCATGGCTCATGCAATGTTTTGGGGATATGCAGGCCTTTGGGGATTGATGATTGCGCCTATGCTTTTTGCTTTTGCTTCCGCTGGCGCGGCCGCTGAGGTTTATAAAGCTTTCTTTATCACAGCGACCGTCTTTGGTTCGGTTAGCCTTTATGGTTACACCACGAAAAAAGACTTATCGGGTTGGGCCAGCTTTTTGTTTATGGCTTCCATCGGTCTTTTGATTGCGATTGTTGCAAATGCGATTTTCTTCAAAAGCGGCATGATGAGCCTAATCACATCAAGCGCGGTCGTCCTTATTTTCTCAGCTGTCACCGCTTACGAAACGCAGATGATCAAGTCTATGTATGAAGAAGGCGGTTCCATGAACGAGCGCGCATCGATTTTCGGCGCTTTTGCTCTCTATGGCTCCTTCGTGACGCTGTTCATTCATATCCTCAACATTTTGGGCATTATGCGAGAATAGCGCTCATTCACGAATAAGTTAAAACCCCGCCCCGATTGGCGGGGTTTTCTTTATGTCCAGGATCTATCAAGATGTGTCGAAAATATTTTAGTGATCAACGTGCTGTGATCGCTTGTTAAAAAGGTTCACTGGCGCTTAATGGCCTGGTCTGTAGATTAAAGTTCATGAGAGTAAACGACCAACACGGATTAAGCATTGAGGGCGCCAGCGAGATGGCGGCGCGTGGCTATGACGCCTATGTGCAGGAATTTTTGAGCTACGGCCCAAACCTGCGCGATTTTTTTCAGATTGCGGATGATACGCCAGAAAGCGCTTTACTAAACGCCCACGCTGCCGCCTTACAGCTTTCTTTTGAAGGTGCTGAGGGCTGGGCTGGCGCAAAGCCCTATCTTAAGCGGATGGTCGCCGCAGGCGCCGAAGGGCTTAGCGAGCGTGAACAATTGTTCTGCGAGGCGGTCAGCGCTTGGGCTTGCAAAGATTTCCATAGCGCTTTTGCGATTCTTGATAGGATGACGGCGCGTTTCCCAGCGGATATCTGTGCTTTGAAATGGGGGCAATATCACGCCTTTAACTTGGGAGACCAAGACGGGTTGTTGCGTTTAGGCGAGCGCGTGCGTGATGTTCACGATGGCACGCCCTATGCCCATGGCATGGTCGCCTTTGCTTTAGAGCAAAACCACCGGCTTGAAGAAGCTGAACAAGAAGGCTACCGCGCTGTCGAAATCGCGCTTGATGACGGCTGGGCCCAACATGCGGTCGCTCATGTGATGGAAACCCAAGGCCGCGCTTCGGATGGCGTTCATTGGCTTGATCACTGCGCCCATACGTGGGAGCGCAAGGGCGTCTTTATCCGCGACCATAATTGGTGGCACGCGGCTTTGTTCCGTTTAAGTATGGAGCAGATTGACGAGGCTCTTTCGATTTTTGATGAGCGCCTTTGGGGTGAATGGCCAGAATTCCCGCAAGAACAGATCGGTGCGGTCTCAGCCCTATGGCGCTTAGAAATGCGCGGCGCTGATGTGGGCGAGCGTTGGGCGCCGGTTGTTGAGCAAGCAAGGGCGCGAATGGGCGAACATATTTTGCCTTTCCACGATCTTCACTATCTTTATGCTTTGTCTCGTGCTGGCGGTTCTGGAGAGGGGGCTGCGCTTCTTGCTTCGATCCGTCAATTTAGCGAAACGCAGGAAGGTCCTGCGGGCGCGGTTTGGCGAGAGGCGTGTTTGCCTTGCGCGGAAGCAATTTACGCCTACGCCAATAATGACTTTGAAGTTGCGGCTGACAAGCTTAGCGCTGTCGAACCTGTGCTTGCGCGCATTGGCGGCAGCCATGCGCAACGGCACGTATTTGCAGAAACCCGTCAATCAGCGCTAAAAGCGGCTGGTAAGCGCGCCGCGGCGCAATAACCCTCTTTTTTGAGTTTTGTTCGTTTGTTAGCGCGTCCTCGATACAATATTTTGAATTTCTGCGATTTGAGACGCCTTTAAGGGCGCGTGTGCTTTATGACGAACAACCTTTATCTAGACGACCTGCCGGAAGGCTTAGACCTTGGTTCGGTCGTTGCTGTAGACAGTGAAACAATGGGACTTAAAACGGCGCGCGATAGGCTTTGTGTCGTGCAATTGTCCTCTGGCGATGGGAACGCTCACCTTGTCCAATTACGGCAAGGCGCATATGAAGCGCCGCGCCTTAAGGCTTTGTTGTCAGACCCTTCAGTATTGAAGATCTTCCACTTTGCGCGCTTTGACATTGCCGCTTTTAAGCATTGGCTAGGGGTGGAGACGACCCCCATTTACTGTACGAAAATAGCTTCAAGGCTCACCCGCACTTTTACGGATCGCCATGGGCTAAAGGATCTGACACGCGATCTCATCGGTGTTGAGATTTCTAAGCAACAACAATCTTCCGACTGGGGGGCGGATACGCTTAGCCAGGCTCAGATTGATTACGCTGCGTCCGATGTGCTGTATTTGCATGCTTTACGCGAGAAGCTAGACGAGATGCTTGCGCGCGAAGGGCGTGCAGAACTGGCGAAGGCTTGCTTTGAGTTTTTACCGATGCGCGCTGAGCTCGATCTTGCTGGTTGGGATGACGTTGATATTCTCGCCCACGCATAAGGCGGGTGGCCATTTACTCTTTGAATACAGGTTTCTTTTTGCGTGCTCTGTTCTTATCTCCATGATACGCATATCTTAAGGCTTGTTAACAAAGCAGGCGTGATCGGTTGTTGGCGAGCCGGGCAAAATAGGGGCGATAAAGGCGGTAAGTGGCTATGATGTTGGTGGTTTGTGACGTTGGTGATGAAAGTGGCGGGGCATAATGAGCGACGCTTCCACCGCTATATCACAGCCTAGTACTCCGCCGGAAAAGCGTGTCGCGCTCGAAACATTGTCGATCAAGCGCAGAACGACTAATGAAAAAGCGGTCGCTCGCTCAAGATTAATAAGACGAATGCGGATCATTTTGCCTGTTTTGGCGGTGGTTCTGGTTGTCGCGCTTTTTCAAAACATGAAATCTGATGGCCCAGATGAAGCATTTTTGGATGACTTCACTTTGGATGTAACCCCGGATCAATATGAAATGGCCAATCCGCGTTTCACGGGGGTTGATGGATCCGGCAAGCCTTTTGAAATTATCGCGGATGCAGCGACGCGAACACCGGATGAGGAGGATGCGCTCACCTTAAGTAATCCCAAGGCTGTGACCCAAGGGGCTGACGCAAAAACAGTTGTTGTCGCTGAGGAAGGTTTATTCCAGTCGGAAAAGAAGATTTTAGAGCTCGATAAGGATGTGACTCTTGAGCATACTGTCGGTGATGATTTCTACACGCTGAAGACGGACGCGGCGACAGTGCTGATCGATGAAAAAATTGTTCATACCGACAAGGGCGTAGTCGGCGATGGGCCTGGGGGCGATGAGTTACAAGCAGATAAAATGACCGCCTATCAGGATGAGGACCGTGTTGTTTTTGAGGGCAATGTAAGGTTGAAGGTCTATCAGAGCGCGGATAAGACTGCTCCTAGCGGCTTGCCTTCGATACGTAAGCCGCGCAGTTTAACGCCAAACAGTGCGCCAGAGCGCCTTGTCGAGGGTACGAATGCTGATGACGAAAGCCAAGAAAGGGCTGCACCGTGACATTTAAATCAGTGACGCCTGCTTTGTACTCGTTGTTTGCGACTTCATCCATTCTTTTAGCCGCTGCATCATTCTTGGCGACGCCTCTCGCGGCGCAAGAGAACGCAAGCAAGAATGGGGTTTTTGAACTGACCGAGTCATCAGATTGCGAAGAGCCGTTTGATTTTGGCGGTGATAAGCTTGAAGTTCTTGATAATGTTGCGATTTGGACGGGTAATGTGCGGGTCGTACAATGTGAGTCAATATTGTCCACACAACGCCTTGATATCGTTCTTAATGACCAGAATAATGCGGAACGCTTTTTGGCGAAGGGCAAAGTCAGATATGTTGGCGGTGAGGATGCGATTTCAGCCAAAAGTGCTGTTTATGATCTTATAGCCCGCACGATTACTTTCACGGATAATGTCGTGATTACCCAGGGCGATCAGGTAATGACGGGTGGCAATTTGGTCTATTGGCTGGACACGGGCCAAATAGAGTTTGCGCCCACGCCAGGCAAGCGCATCCGCGGTATTTTTTACGCAGATTCGGCTGATTTAAGCCTATAAGGCTTGCTTAAAGTGCTGCGATGTAAGTTGTTTTTGTAAAAGCGTCTGTGCCCCAAATGGGTTACGTCTTATAAGGATCTAAAACGCACAATAGACGCATAAGGACCCCGTAATGACCGAAATGCAAGACGCCCCTTCCACAAAAAAATCTGCGCCAACCCAAGGCAATAAGGGTGCAGAGCCGGCGCCCGCCAGGCCCGTGGTTGTTGACGGTAATGGCGGTCTTTTTGCTAAGGATTTGCGGAAGTCTTTTAAGCGGCGTCCAGTTGTTCGCGGCGTTTCAATGGGCGTCAAACGCGGCGAGGTTGTGGGGTTGCTGGGCCCGAACGGCGCCGGTAAGACCACCTGTTTTTACATGATGACGGGCCTTATCCCTGTCGATTCCGGTCAGATTATGATTGATGGCGCGGATGTCACGCGCCTTCCGATGTATCAACGGGCTCGTTTGGGCGTTGGTTACCTGCCGCAAGAAGCGTCTATTTTTCGAGGGCTGACGGTAGAGCAGAATCTGCGCGCCGTAGTCGAGCTTGTTGAGCGCAATAAAGACCGCCAACAGGCCCTCATCGATGACCTCTTAAAAGAGTTCAATATTACTCATATTCGCGGTGCGTCTGCGCTTGCTCTTTCTGGTGGGGAACGCCGACGGGTTGAGATTGCAAGGGCCCTTGCCACAGGACCTGCTTTTATGTTGCTCGATGAGCCGTTTGCCGGGATCGATCCTCTCGCGATCGCAGATATTCGCGAATTGGTGAAACATTTGAAGGACCGTGGGCTGGGCGTCCTTATTACGGACCACAATGTCCGAGAAACCCTCGATATTATTGATCGCGCCTACATCATCCACGAAGGGGAAGTGCTTATTGAAGGCGCCCCCGATGATATCGTTGGCGATAAAGATGTTCGCCGCGTTTATCTCGGTGATGGGTTTCAAATGTAACCCAAAAGCTGGGCGTAGAATCTATTTAACCAATAAAAGGCGGCATTTTATCCAAGTGTTTTCTTGATGTTGGTTTGTTTTGGGTGCGAAATGTTTCGCTTTGCCTGTTTGTATCATTTTAGCTTCTAGAATTTTCAGCTTCCTATTTTCCAAAAACTTTATGCTTTTCCTACAATGTGGGCGCATGGGCTTGGCGCATCATTAACTTGTGCATGCTTATACTTAGGATAAGATCGTTGCGGCGTAGCCCAGGGACTTTTCAGTAATAGTTAGTAAAAGGTTAAGGGGTCATTGTGGCGTCAGCTCCGAAACTAGAGTTTAGACAATCCCAGCAGTTGGTTATGACTCCGCAATTGCAGCAGGCGATCAAGCTGCTGCAATTGTCGAACTTAGAACTAACAGAGTTCGTTGAAGAACAGCTGGAACAAAACCCATTTTTAGAGCGCGAGAATGAGACTGGCGACCGCCGAGACGGCACGCGCAATGATGGCGCGGAAAAAGAGGCCGCCTCTAAAGATGGCGCTGAGGCTCAAGATCCAGGGTTGGATCTGACACGGTCGGAGACGTCGGAAAAGGCGGCTGAGGCCTTAGATGCCGATTATGAGGCAATTGACCCAGAAAGCGCAGGCAGCGATTCGGCTGCTGCTGAATACAGGACCAATGACTGGTCGACGGTGAAATCGGGCGGCGCGGCGCCTGATGATGACCGGGCGGTGGACGCGGCCCATATTCACGAGAAATCGTTAAGCGAGCACCTTACTGAGCAGCTGCATGTAGCGACGCGCGATCCGCAACAGCTCTTTATTGGCGCGTATTTGATCGATCTGATCGATGAGGCTGGATATTTACGCGAAGGCCCAGAGGTTGTCGCTGACAGGCTGGGCGCTGAGGGCGATGAGGTTGAGCAGACGCTAAAGCTTATCCAAACTTTTGATCCTTGCGGGGTTGCTGCGCGGGATCTTTGTGAATGTCTGCGTTTGCAGCTTGCTGACCGCGATCGGCTTGATCCGGCGATGGCGGCGTTTTTGGATAATCTGGAATTGCTAGCGAAAGCGGACCTTAAAGGGTTGATGCGGGTTACCGGCGCTGATGAAGAGGATGTACGCGATATGATCGCGGAGATCCGTTCCCTAACGCCGAAGCCTGGTTATGCTTTTGGCGGCGAGGCCGTGCAGGTTGTGATCCCGGATGTATTTGTCGCAAGCGGCCAAGATGGCGCTTGGAGGGTGGAGCTCAACAGCGACACGCTTCCCAAAGTGCTCGTCAACAGGCGGTATTATGCAGAGGTCTCAAAGTCCGGCGGCAAAAGCGACGGAGAAGAAGACACCTTTGTTGCCGAAAACTTTGCAAACGCCAACTGGCTCGCCAAAAGCCTAGACCAACGCGCCCGCACCATCTTGAAAGTCGCTCGCGAGATTGTTCGTCAACAAGATGAGTTTTTTGTACAGGGTGTGAAATATCTGCGGCCCCTCAATTTAAAAGCGGTGGCGGATGCAATCTCAATGCATGAATCAACGGTTTCGCGGGTTACAGCCAATAAATATATGGCGACGCCTCGCGGCCTGTTTGAATTCAAATATTTTTTCACCGCTGCAATTGCATCCAGTAAAGGCGGTGAAGCGCATTCCGCCGAGGCTGTACGGCATCGGATTCGCGAGTTGATCGAGGCGGAAACCGTAAAGGCGATTATGTCTGATGATAAAATAGTGGATGTGTTACGGGCGGAAAATATTGATATCGCGCGCCGCACAGTCGCGAAATATCGTGAAACGATGAATATCCCTTCATCCGTCCAGCGCCGCCGGTTAGCCTCGCGCACCGCTATTTAAGGACGGGGCGTTGCTGCCGAAAGTTTTCCGTCAGGGGCTGCAAATCTCGTCCGGGGATATTAAATCTTTGAAACCAGGGTCTTTCTGGTCTTATAATGGGGAACCTGATAGCGCTATTCTTGCGCTTCCAAGATGGAGGTCCGATGGAAATCCAGGTTACCGGTAGAAACATGGATCTTGGCGCCGCTCTACAAACCCACGTAACGGGCGCGCTTACAGAAAGTATCAATAAATATTTTGGCCGCGGGGCGGAAACATCGGTTAGTTTCGCCAAAGAGCGGCATCTCACAGAATGCGAAATGACGACCCACCTTGCCTCTGGCGTTTTTCTGTCAGCTCATGGCGAGGGCGGGGACGCTTACTCGGCATTTGAAGACGCGCTCGCAAAACTGGAAAAACGACTGCGAAGATACAAGCGCAGGCTGAAAAACCACCATGCAAATGGCAAAGCGCCCTTACCGGCGGAAAATGCGTCCTTTTATGTTTTAGAGCCCCTAGCGGAAGAGGAATCTGCCCCAGAAGGTATTGATTCTACTCAAGAATCTGAGGGGGATCCAACCCCCGTAGTCATCGCTGAGGGGCAAACGCCCTTGCGAGAAATGACAGCGGGCGCTGCGGTAATGCAATTAGACCTTGCAGATGAGCCCGCGATCGTGTTCAAGAATGCCGCGCATGGGAGAATAAATGTTGTGTATCGCCGAAGGGATGGCCATATCGGCTGGATTGATCCTTCGGCTTCTTAAATAAGACTAAGAATAGATAAATTTGTAAGTATCTGGCTGGATGAATTTAATCATCTTCCAGTTAGTTTGGCTGTAATGCAGTATTGGCGATCATAATGGGATTACAGGATATATTATCCCCGAACGGCGTTATCCTCGATTTGAAAGCGTCGTGTAAGCGTGAGGTGATTAGCGAGCTAGCCAAAGCGGCTGCTAAGCTAATTGACGCCGATTGTGAGTCGATTCGCGCTGCGTTGATGGAGCGTGAACAGTTAGGCTCAACAGGGGTTGGCGACGGTGTTGCGTTGCCTCATGGCAAAATTGACAATCTATCAAAGCTTACTGGTTTGTTGGTTCGTCTTGATAAACCGGTGGACTTTGATTCGGTTGATGACAAGCCTGTTGATTTGGTGTTCTTACTTCTGGCGCCAGCCGAAGCAACGGCTGCACATCTGAAGGCCCTTGCTAAGGTCTCACGCTTAATGCGTGAAGAAGATGTGCGGGCGGCTTTGCGCGGCGCTGAAACGGCTGAAGCCCTCTATGCGGCGGCTGCTGATAATTCAGCGCGCTCGAATGCAGCGTAATTGATCGCTGCATTCTATTTTACGCCCCAAGGGCATATCTTTATTCGTCTGTGAGAAGAACGATTTTGCCGCGCGCCTTGCGCTCGGTAAGACGGGTGATGGCCTTAGCCGCCTCTTGCAAGGAGAAGCGTTCTGTCACAGGCGGGCGCACTTTTCCTTCTGTATAGAGCTGAAATAGCGCACCCAAGTCAGACTTCAGGAGCTTAGTATCTCGTGCGATTGCAGCGCCCCAAAAAACGCCAACAATCTGACAGCTTTTTAAAAGGGTTAGGTTAAGTGGAATTTGGGGGATGCCGGCGGGAAACCCAACAACAAGAAAGCGCCCGGCCCAATTTAGGGCGCGGATGGTTGGTTCCGCATAGTCGCCGCCAACGCAATCGTAGGCGATATCTATACCGCCAAGAGACTTTAGGGCGCTGGAAAGTTCTTTTTGTGCATCGCGGTCCATTTCGCCAGTGGGATAGATAATGGTTTCATCCGCACCAAGCTCTTTACAGAATGCTGCTTTTTCTTCTGATGAGACGGCGGCGATGACCCGTGCGCCTTTTGCTTTTGCGATTTCGATGGCGGCTGCGCCAACGCCGCCAGCTGCGCCAAGGATCAAGACTGTCTCGCCCGCTTTCATCTCTCCGCGGTGGATCAAGCCATAGTAGGATGTGCCATAAGTGAAGACGAACGCTGCGGCTTCATCAAACGGCATCGCGTCTGGAATGACGAATGTGCTAACTTCATCGGCGATAAAATGAGTGGCGTAGGCGCCATGAGGGCCCATGGCGAGAACCCGGTCACCCGGTTTAAGGGTTGTTACTTTGTCCCCAACCTCTTCGACAACGCCGGCGACTTCACTGCCTGGCGCGAAGGGGCGTTGGGGTTTAAATTGATAGAGATCCTTGATGATCAAAGAATCTGGGAAATTAACACCGATTGCTGAAACCTTGATCAGCACTTGATGGGAGCCAGGGGCAGGCGTTTCAAGTTCAGTGTATTCTAAAGTCTCTGGGCCGCCTGGTGCGGTGCTGAGCATAGCCTTCATGGGGTGTTTCCTTATCTTGATTTAGGCACAGTTTAACAATGGCGGCCCTGATGGCGCCATCATCTTGTGCAGATAAAACAGACCTATTGACGTGTGCTTCTGCTCCAAGCCCCGCCATCGGCAGGGTGTTGTATTTGTTGTGTGTTATACGTATTAAATTTTGTGCTTACTTATCCCCGATAGGAAAAACAGACTTATGATCGTTTACGTGAACGGGCGTTACGTCGCTGAAGAAGAAGCCTCGATATCTGTGTTTGACCGAGGGTTCCTTTTTTCTGACGGGGTTTATGAGGTTTGCACGGTCCTTCGCGGCGGTCTTGTTGACAATAACGCCCACCTGATGCGCTTGGAGCGGTCGCTAAAAGCGATGCAGATGACCAGCCCCATCCCCCTTGAAGAGATTGAGGAGGTTCAAAAGGAGCTTATTCGCCGAAACGCCTTGGAAGAAGGAATTATATATTTGCAAATTTCCCGCGGGGCGGCGTTTCAGCGAGATTTTGCGATGCCTCAAGGGATAGCGCCTAGTTTGGTGATGTTTTGCCAGAAAAAGGGCCTACTTGATAATCCTGTGGCGGAACGCGGCGTCAAAGTCGTTTCTGTGGAGGATCCGCGATGGAAGCGAAGGGATATTAAAACCGTTGGTCTTATTGGGCCTGTACTGGCGAAAGAAGAGGCGCGCCAAAAAGGCGGTGAGGACGCTTGGATGGTGGAAGGTGGGTTTGTCACAGAAGGTACGTCAAACAACGCCTATATCGTGACGGCAGACCAAACGATTATCACGCGTCAGTTAGGCCACGAAATTTTGCCGGGCGTCACCCGCAGCGCGGTGCTTTCCCTCGCGGCTGAAACTGACCTTGTAATCGAAGAGCGGCCCTTCAGTTTGGAAGAGGCCTATGAGGCGGTAGAGGCTTTTACGACAAGCGCATCAAGCTTTGTTATTCCGGTGGTGGAAATTGATGGCCGCACGATTGGCGATGGTCGGCCGGGGCCCATCACAAAGGCCCTTCGCGAACGTTATATAAAGTTTGCCTTAGAAAGTGCGGCGAGTAAGTAATCTGGGCGACGCAAAGATCTGGCGCTAATTGGCCTTTTTGCCCCCTCGACCTTTTCTTTAGGCGCGATATAACGGCCCATTCTGGACTTTTATGATTTAACGCGCCGGAACCGCCCAGGGCGCGCCATGATTGGGTAATGCCAAATGCTAGATAAATCCTTTGACCCGAAATCCGCCGAAACCCGCCTTTACGAGGCTTGGGAGGCGTCAGGCGCATTTAAACCCTCCAATAAGCCCGGCGCTGAGCCGTTTACGATCGTTATCCCGCCGCCCAACGTGACCGGCAGTTTGCATATGGGCCATGCGCTCAACAATACGCTCCAAGACATATTAAGCCGTTTTGAGCGGATGCGCGGCAAGTCCGTTTTATGGCAACCGGGCATGGACCATGCCGGGATTGCGACCCAAATGGTCGTGGAACGCCAACTAGCGGCCGCAGGCGGGAATGAAGACCGCCGCTCAATGGGGCGTGAGGCGTTTGTTGAGCGCGTATGGGAGTGGAAGGCCGAATCCGGGGGCATGATCTTTAAACAGCTGCGCCGGCTCGGCGCTTCTTGTGATTGGTCGCGCGAACGCTTCACCATGGATGAGGGCCTGTCGGAGGCTGTGCGTAAAGTCTTTGTGCAGCTCTATGAAGAAGGTCTGATCTATCGCGATAAGCGCCTTGTCAATTGGGACCCGAAATTTGAAACGGCGATCTCAGACCTTGAGGTCGAAAATAAAGAGGTCGACGGTCATTTTTGGCATTTTAAATATCCCCTCGAAGGCGGCGAGACCTACGAATATATTGAAAAGGACGAAGACGGAAATATCGTCGTAAAAGAAACGCGGGACTATATCGCGATTGCGACGACCCGGCCTGAGACGATGCTCGGTGATGGGGCGGTGGCTGTGCACCCGTCTGATGAGCGCTATGCGCCGATTGTTGGTAAAAACGTTATCTTGCCGCTTGCTGATCGGGCGATACCAATTATTGCAGATGAATATCCGGACCCTGATTTTGGCTCCGGCGCGGTGAAGATTACGGGCGCCCATGACTTTAACGACTATCAGGTTGCGCGCCGTCATAATATCCCGATGTATATTTTGATGGATACGAAGGGCGCGATGGCCCGCGAAAATTATGTGCCGGAAAAATATCGCGGTATGGACCGGTTTGATGCGCGTAAAGCCATTGTTGCGGATATTGACGCCGTTGGTCTGCTCGCCGCTATCGAAGATAAAAAAATCATGCAGCCCTTTGGCGATCGCTCCGGTGTTGTCATTGAGCCGATGTTGACCGACCAGTGGTATGTGAACGCCGAAGAGCTCGCCAAGCCCGCCATTAAAGCGGTTGAAGATGGTGACACCAACTTCGTGCCGGAAAACTGGTCCAAAACTTATTTCCAATGGATGCGGAATATTGAGCCGTGGTGTATTTCCCGCCAGCTCTGGTGGGGGCATCGCATTCCGGCGTGGTATGGTCCAGATGGTGAGATTTTTGTTGCGCCAACTGAAGAAGAAGCACTTGAAAAAGCGCGTGCGCATTTTGGTGATGGTGCGGCAAATGTTACATTGAAGCAAGACGAAGATGTCCTCGACACTTGGTTCTCGTCCGCCTTGTGGCCGTTTTCGACCCTAGGCTGGCCGAATGCGGAACTTGGCGTTGACCTTCCTTCCCCGCAAGCGGGGGAGATGTCGGCGCAGCCGACGGAGGGGGCAAGCAATATCGAAGATGCTTCTATCTTGCAAAAACACTACCCAACCACCGTTCTGATCACCGCGTTTGACATCATCTTCTTCTGGGTCGCGCGGATGATGATGATGGGGTTGCACTTCAAACAAAGAAATTCCGTTTAAGGATGTTTACATCCATGCGCTGGTGCTTGATGAGCATGGCCAGAAAATGTCGAAGTCTAAGGGCAATGTTATCGACCCCCTTGGGCTTATCGATCAATATGGCGCGGATGCGCTGCGGTTCACGCTGACCAGCCAGGCGGCGCAGGGGCGTAACATCCGCCTTTCTGAGGCGCGAGTTGAAGGTTATCGCAATTTTTCAACCAAGCTTTGGAATGCGGCGCGCTTTTGCGAAATGAATGAATGCGCAAGCGATCCGGGGTTTGATCCGGCGTCTGCGACGGCGCCGCTTAACCAATGGATTATTCATGAAGCCAATCAGTGTGCGGCTGAAGTGAGTGAGGCGCTGGAGGCCTATCGCTTTAATGAGGCTGCTGGCGCGCTCTATAAGTTTATCTGGAATGTCTTTTGCGACTGGTATTTGGAACTGGCCAAGCCTTCCCTGCAAGGGGATGATGCGACGGCCAAAGCTGAGACTCAAAAAGCAGCCGCCTGGACGCTTGATCAAATCCTAAAGCTTCTCCACCCGATTATGCCATTTATTACTGAGGAGCTTTGGGCTTGTATGGCACCTCGGGACGAGGCGTTGATTACAACTGACTGGCCCGCCTTTAACCAAGGGCTTGTCAATAGCCAAGCGGCGGATGAAATGAATTGGGCGATTGGCCTCATCACCGCCATCCGCTCCGTTCGTTCAGAGATGAATGTGCCCGCCGGCGCGCAGATCCCCCTTGCGGTGGTTGCGCCAGGTGACAAGGCTAAGGCCCGCCTTAGCGCCCATGGCGCTGTTGTAAAGCGTCTTGCACGGATTAATGAAATCGCGGAGTCTGCTGAGACGCCCCAAGGCGCGATCCAGGTGATTTTTGATGAAACCACCTTTGCCCTGCCGCTTGCTGATGTCATTGATATCGACGCTGAAAAAGCGCGCCTTGAAAAAGAAATCACAAAGGCCGAAGGCGAAATCACCAAAATCGATAAAAAGCTTGGGAACGAGAATTTTGTCGCCAAAGCCCCGCCCGCAGTGGTTGAGGAGCAAAAATCCCGCCGCGCCGATTATGCGGCTCAGGGCGAAAAACTGAGCGCGGCGTTAGAGCGATTGAAAACGCTTTAGCGCTTGCGCTTTGTAAAGGTTGTTCTACTTTTGTTCTCATTGATGGTTGAGGCATTGGAGAGCAATTGTGCAAGGGGCGTCCGCCGCCTATGCCCCGGAGACGGGGCTGCGGTACTTATTTATTGATTTTAATGCGTTTTTTGCCGCGGTTGAGCAGCATGACAATCCGTCCTTGCGCGGCCGTCCGGTCGTTGTTGCGCCGCTTCAATCGGAACACACGATGGCGATGCCGCGAGCTATGAGGGCGCCCCTTTGGGGTTAATCGCGGAACAAGAATTTTTGAAGCCCGTGATCTGTGTCCGGATATTGTGGTGCGTCCGGCCCGCCACGACCGCTATGCGGCGGTGCACCGCCTTTTAATGGCGGAGATTGAAAGACATCTGCCGCTCGCGAAAGTCTATTCTATTGATGAGGCGGCTTTTCATCTCAGTCGTTCTGAACAGACCGCCGCCCCGGCGATTGAAGTTGCGCGGCGGTCATGGCAGGTATTTGCGAAAATGATGGGCCGGCCTTGCGCGATTGGATAGCGCAAACGCGGTTGCTTGCAAAATTAGCTGCTGAATCAAAAAAATCGATGGCCTAACCGTGCTTGCTGACCGTCGAAAACTATCGGTCGCCATGCTTTAGCAGATATTGCGCGTTGACAAGCCATGTCCGGGCATTGCCGCGCGAGTGCCTATGCAGCGCGCCTATACAAAAGCGGCGTTTAGTAACAAAGAGCTGAATTCTTTGGGCGTTACAGCCGAAGCATGCCCGTAAGATTTGGGGATCGGTGCAAGGGGAACGGTTTTGGTACGCCCTACATGGGTTTGAGGTCGATGAGCCGGAAACCAAAAAATCCATGATCGGCCATGGCCGTGTTCTGACGCGGGGGTATGAAAGCCCCGAAGAAGCGCGCATAGTCGCCCGCGCACTTCTTTTGAAACCCGCAAGCCGGTTGCGTTACTATAAGTTTTTTGCTCGCCGATTGACGGTAGGCGTTAAGGTTCGCGATCATGTCCGCTGGGAAGGGGCGTCGTCAAAATCTTTCTTCTCCGTGTCAAGATAGCTTTCAATTTTATTGTACGGATGCTTGATCGAGCTTCTCGTCGATGGAACTAAGCGCCGCGCTCGGAGCATCTGTTTCGAGCATACGACGGCTTGGCATTTTCAGCTTTAAGTCCATCGCCCTTGGCATGGCCGCAGGGTACACGGCGATTTTGGTGATCCGTCGGCATCAGGGCGATTTATTTGCTGAGTGACCCGACTGTTTGCAGGCTCATCCAAGAAACATTTACGGGCATCAGCCTTTGCGGGGCTTATCGATCGGTATATTAATTCAGATCCGCGATAAAAAATTTGCTCGCCTGGCCGGTGTCTCCAACGGTGATGCGTGAGCCATATCCTGCTGGGGGAACGCATTCGGGAGAGGTGGCAGGGTGCTGCTGCGAGTGTCTGGACGGACATTGTGAGCCGCAGCAGCCCGCCATATTTCTCTTGCTGGGCAAGCCTCCCTTGATTTGAATTAGTCTTGGCGCAAATGGAGATCGCCTAGTTTCGAGCCGTGCTGACCGGAAGAGTGCGTTAGTTTTTATGCGTTTAGTGAAGGCGCGAAAGCACCCTTCGAGGCTGTCATTCGCTATAACCATTAATGCATGCGCCAATGGCGTATTCGCAAAGCCCACGAGCCCTAATACGCGTCTTGATCAACCTTGCCCCAATGATCAAGCAGCAGCGCGGCGAGCTTTTCCGGGTTGTCAAGCGGAATCCAGTGACCAGTCCCTTCAAGGCGTTCAAAACGCCATGGTCCATTAATGTAGGGGGCTGTATCTGTCATTTGGTTTTCAACGAGTGCAAAATCCTTATCGCCCCACACACCCATCGTCGGCAGTGAAACTGGGTTTTTACGTTCGAGGGGTTCTTGTGCGTTAGACTTCCGGTTTTTTAGAAAGCTAAAAAAACGATCCGTTGACAAATTAGCGCGATACCAATTGAGGCAAGCGGTCAAACGTCCGGGGCGCGATAAATCTGAAATGACTAAATCAATGTCCTTATGACTGCTTAAAAATAACCGGAAAAAACGCCAATTGGCGAAACGATAAAGCCCCTCGCAAAAGCCAGTCATATTATGAAGAAGGATATAGGCGCCGCGTAATTTTTGCATAAATCCGGCGTTCATATAAGCATCGGGGTGCCCCACGGAAATGGCGGAAAGGCTTTTGAATTGTTCGCTCATATGGGCGGCGAAAAACCACGCCGCCATTGCCCCAAAATCATGGCCGACAAGATGGGCTTTTTCTATATTCAATTTACTGAGTATTTCTGTGACATCGCTAGCGATGTCCGTTGGAATTTTGTAAGCGCTCGGCTTTTCCGGCGCGTCCGTTTGACCATATCCTCGCAGGTCGGGGATGATAATGCGATACCCCCCTGCGGTTAGGGTTGGCGCTACATGTCGCCAAAGCGCACTGGAATCTGGCCAACCGTGCAGAAGAATGGCGGCTGGCGCCTTTTCGTCCCCCCAATCTTGAACATAATGGGTGAGGCTGTTCGCCTCGATCCTATGTTCGCGATAGGGAGGATTAGTCATCGAAAACGGCCGTGTTTGACTTGTTATTACCGATCTTCGCGTCGCGCCATTTACCGATCTTCGCGTCGCGCCATAAAGGCGAGCCGTTCAAACAGGTGCACATCTTGTTCGTTCTTTAACAGCGCGCCGTGCAATGGCGGGATCGCTTTGCGTGGGTCTTGCTGGCGCAAGGTTTCAAGGTCGATGTCTTCTGCAAGAAGAAGCTTCAGCCAATCAAGCAATTCTGACGTGGATGGTTTTTTCTTCAAACCTGGGGTGTCCCGAAGGTCATAGAATGTCTTAAGGGCGTCGGCGATCAAGCGTTGTTTGACGCCAGGAAAGTGGACTTCGATGATTTGCGACATCGTGTCAGCATCAGGGAAATTAATGAAGTGGAAGAAGCAACGGCGCAAAAAGGCGTCCGGCAATTCTTTTTCATTGTTGGATGTGATGATGACGATTGGGCGTTGTTTGGCCTTGATGGTTTCGCCTGTCTCGTAGACGAAAAACTCCATGCGATCGAGTTCTTGAAGAAGATCATTAGGGAACTCGATATCAGCCTTGTCGATTTCATCGATCAGCAATACGGGACGCTCGTCAGCTGTAAACGCCTCCCACAATTTACCGCGCTTGATATAATTTTTAACGTCCTTGGCGCGTTCTTCTCCAAGCTGACCATCACGCAGACGCGCGACCGCATCATATTCATAAAGACCCTGTTGAGCTTTTGTGGTTGATTTGACGTGCCATTCCAACAACGGAGCGCCAAGCGCCTTGGCAATCTCGATTGCAAGAACGGTTTTGCCGGTGCCTGGCTCCCCCTTCACAAGTAAGGGGCGCTCAAGGGTGACCGCAGCATTAACAGCGACTTTTAAGTCGTCTGTGGCCACATAATCTTTTGTGCCGACAAATTTCGTCATTTTACAACCGTCCTTTTATTCGCATCAGGGGGGCTATAGGCCCAATGGCGAGGTTATTTCGCCGCCGAATGCTTTCACCTTTGCTTTGCGTCAACTTGATCTAGACGTTTTTCGCATTGAGATCGGCAAATTAAGCAGATGACGCAGGTGCAGCAAGAGCTTGCTGCAGTTTAAGCGCCGATTTTAGGAAGCTGGGTTTAAATGGAGAAGCGGCTTAGCGCATCGCTGGTTGCTTCACCGCCGGGTTTGGCCGCGCCGCCAGCAACATAGATGCCGTCAAAAAGCGTGACGGCGCCAAGCCCATGACGAGGCCTTGGCATAGCCGCGACAGCACGCCAACGATCTTCCTTGGGATCATATTCCCATACTTGCGAGTAAACACCGCCAGATGCCCCTTGCCGCCATTCGCCGCCAAAAACATAGATATGTCCGCGCCATACAGCGGCGGCGAGACCGCCGCGACCAATAGGCGCCGCAGAATTTGATGAGTGCGGCAAAGGGGCGGCGCTTTGCCAGCGGTCGGCCAGCGGGTCATATACATGGACATCGGCGAGGTTGCCTTTAGTTACTGTGCGCCCGCCGATGACGTAAAGGGCGTCTTGAAAAACCGCGCCAGCGGCTGAATTTAACGGTTTGGGGATTGGCCGACGCTCAATCCACCGATCTGCACTGGCGACATAGACCCAATGTTTATCGGTATCGATGTGATCATTCCAGCGCGTGTTGGCGCTGCCGCCGGGGCTGCGTCCGCTTACGACATGGATGCGTCCGCGTATGGATGCTGCGACTGTTTCGGCTTGCGGCAGGGGTAGGCGTGCAATATCCCGCCATTTCCCCTTATAGATGTTATCCAACACATAACAACGCGAGCGCATGCGCCAGCCGCCTTCTTTGTCGCGCAAAAACCCGCCAATGGAAAAAAGGCGGCCATTATTGGAAACCAGTGCGACATGGTGGGCCGGTTTGGGCAAGGAAGGGCCATAGGACCATTCATTTTTCGCCGCGTCGTAGATGGTGACTTTATCAGAAACGTTGAATTTGAATTTTGGTTCAGGGGTGAGACCACCAGCATTGACCAAAAGGCTTTTAAAGATTGGTTTTACGGACCCTTTGGTCTTTAGCAATAAACGGTGCTCAACCGGGTAAATTTCTTGTATTGGAAAAGGCATATTCGCCATCGGCGCCCAAGACCCTAATGGTAAGGACGCTCCCGTTTCCCCTGGGCCATGGGGGTGGGCGAGGGTTCTTCCACCTGCAAACCCGCCAGTTAAAGCCGCAGCCCCAAGCGTCAGGACGCGCCGCCTTGTTAATGCGCCAAAAAGATTGTTCGTCATGATGAACGCCCCACTATTTTTTCCCCGCCGCCTGAATTTATCGTATTGTTGTGTCGCCTATCTGACTTTTATAGAATTCTACCCCATAAAAAGGGCGGAATAAACAAAAGCTAAAGTTTTGGCCGGGTGAAAACGCTCGCCGAATCACGCTTTTTGGGCGATTATGGCGATCTTGCTTGCGGTGCGCATACGCGCAATGCTAACAATCCGCTTTTGATTTCCCTGGTCTTCTAATGACATTGGTCTCTTAAAGGAATTCCGTGACAGCTAACGATGATAATAACGGCGCCGACAACAACGGCGACGGCACAGACGACAATAACGCCCATCCAGATAATGTAAGCGCGATCGCCATCGAAGATGAGATGCGCCGCTCCTATCTAGATTACGCGATGAGCGTGATCGTCAGCCGCGCGATTCCAGACGCGCGGGACGGGTTAAAGCCCGTGCACCGGCGGATTTTGTGGTCGATGCATGAGAACGGATATGCCTGGAATAAAACCTACCGCAAATCTGCGCGTGTTGTTGGTGATGTGATCGGTAAATATCACCCCCATGGTGATCAGGCCGTTTACGATTCCCTTGTGCGTATGGCGCAAGACTTTTCTATGCGTTTGCCTTTGCTGGATGGGCAGGGCAATTTTGGCTCCATCGATGGCGACCCGCCAGCGGCGATGCGATATACCGAAGTGCGCATGGACAAGCCCGCCCATGCGCTTTTGGAAGACATCGAAAAGGATACGGTTGATTTTCAGCCAAACTATGATGGTCAGGAGCACGAACCTGATGTCTTGCCGGCCCGTTTTCCAAACCTTCTCGTTAATGGCGCTGGCGGTATCGCCGTTGGCATGGCGACAAATATCCCGCCGCATAATTTGAGCGAGATTATCGACGCGGCCTGCGCCATGGTCGACAATTCGGATATTTCCGACCAAGAGCTGCTTGATATTGTTCCGGGACCAGATTTTCCAACAGGCGGTATTATTTTAGGCCGGGCTGGCGCTAAATCAGCACTGTTAACGGGGCGAGGCTCTGTTGTTATGCGTGGGCGCGCCACCATTGAAGAGGTGCGCAAGGACCGTTACGCGATCATCGTCACTGAGGTTCCTTATCAGGTTAACAAAGCCCATATGGTAGAACGGATCGCTGGGCTTGTCCGTGAAAAGAAGATCGAAGGCATCGCTGATATTCGCGATGAGTCAAACCGTGAAGGCATTCGCGTGGTTGTTGAGTTGCGCCGGGATGCGGCGGCTGATGTGGTGTTGAATCAGCTCTATCGTCATTCACAACTGCAAACGAGTTTTGGCGTGAACATGTTGGCGCTAAACCAAGGCAGGCCGCAGCAAATGGCGCTGCGTGATGTGTTGCGCGCCTTTATCAATTTCCGCAATGAGGTGGTTACCAGGCGCACGAAGCACGAACTCGCCAAGGCGCGTGATCGCGCCCATATTTTGGTGGGCTTGGCGATCGCCGTCGCCAATATCGACGAAGTTGTTGCGCTTATTCGCGCCGCGCCCGACCCAGCAACGGCCCGCACCCAATTGATGGAACGCGCCTGGCCAGCCAAAGACTTAGCGCCACTCGTCGCGCTTGTGGCTGATCCCCGTCATATGATGATTGATGGGGAAACGCTAAAACTCTCCGAAGAGCAAGCGCGCGCTATCCTAGATCTAAGGTTGCAGCGTCTTACCGCTCTTGGCCGGGATGAAATTGGCGACGAGTTAAAAGGCCTTGCGGAGAAGATTGCGGATTATCTAGACATTTTGCGCAACAAAGAGCGTATTATGTCGATCATCAAAGAAGAAATGATCGCTGTAAAAGAGGAATTTGCGACCCCTAGACGTACGGAAATTATTGATGCGGAAGGTGAAGTTGAAGACGAAGACTTAATCGCGAAAGCAGAAATGGTCGTCACTGTCACCCATTCTGGATATGTGAAGCGTACGCCGCTATCGACGTATCGCGCGCAAAAACGCGGCGGCAAAGGACGCGCTGGCATGCGGCCGAAAGACGAAGATTTCGTCTCGCAGCTTTTTGTCGGCGACACCCACACGCCATTGTTATTCTTTACCTCCACCGGCATGGCGTACAAAATGAAGCTTTGGCGCTTGCCGGAAGGCACGCCGCAATCGCGCGGCAAAGCGTTTGTGAATCTGTTGCCGCTTGAAAACGGCGAACGTGTAACAAATATTCTTCCGCTTCCGGAAGATGAAAAAGCCTGGGATAGCCACCAGCTAATTTTTGCAACACGGTCCGGTAATGTTCGGCGCAACAAGCTTTCTGACTTCGAACGCGTAAACCGCAATGGTAAAATCGCAATGAAGCTTGATGAAGGCGATGCGATCGTCGGGGTGCAAATTTGTCGTCCGGAAGAAAATGTATTGCTGACTACAGCTTCGGGCATGTGCATTCGCTTTAAGGTGGATGATGTGCGTGTCTTTACTGGCCGCACCTCAACTGGCGTGCGCGGCATCAAGCTCAGCGATGGTGATGAAGTGATCTCCATGGCGGTCCTTCACGGAATTGATGCGTCGCCCGCAGAAGCGCGCGCTTACCTTAAGCATGCGGCCGCTATGCGGCGCGCCGCTGGCGAAGATGGCGAGGTTGAGATTGAGGAAGATGCAGGCGAAGACGCAATTCTTTCTCAAGAACGTCTCGCTGCGCTTGGCGCGGCGGAACAGTTTGTATTGACCGTGACGGAAAATGGATATGGTAAGCGATCTTCGTCATTTGAGTACCGGGTTTCTGGACGCGGCGGTAAAGGCATTTTTGCGATTGTCGTCAATGATCGTAACGGGCCTGTGCGCGCGTCCTTCCCGGTTGAGGACACCGACCAGATTATGCTCGTTACCGATGGGGGCCAGCTGATCCGCACCCCCGTTGATGATATTCGTGTCGCTGGGCGGAATACCCAAGGCGTTACGATTTTCAGAACACGCGAAGGAGAGAAGGTCGTTTCTGTTGGCCGCGTAGAAGACTTTGGTGATGAAGAGGGAGAGGATCCACAGGAATAGGCCTAATGGTCTAGTTCTACCCCCCCCTTTCATCGCTATCTTGATAGTTGGTTCTTTTGGTGCAGTTCGCATGCTTCAAGGTGCGATTTTATGCTAAAATACCCGTGCAAAGTCATTTTTGCAGAGCGATGAACGAATTTTCAAACATGATGCTTGCGCGCCCTAGATGGACAGAACGCGTTCAGGCAGATAAGGCGTTGAAAAACTCTGATACAAGGGAGCAATCAGTATGGCCCGACGCATAGGCCTTTATCCCGGCACATTTGATCCCGTCACCATGGGACATCTCGATATTATTGGACGCGCTGTCAAGCTGGTTGATAAGCTTATAATTGGCGTCGCCATCAATCGCGATAAAGGACCGTTATTCACCCTTGAAGAACGCACGGCAATGCTGGCCAAAGAGATGGAAAGGCTAAGCCGTGAATCGGACACTGAGATAGAAGTCATTCCGTTTGAAAAACTGTTGATGGATTTTGCTGTTGAAAACAACGTCAATTTCCTGATCCGCGGGCTCAGGGCTGTTTCTGATTTTGAGTATGAGTTCCAAATGGTGGGGATGAACCAGGCGCTGAATGATGAAGTCGAAACAGTTTTTTTAATGGCTGATGCGCGTTATCAATCCATTGCTTCGCGCCTTGTGAAGGAGATTGCCCGTCTAGGGGGCGATATTAGCTCCTTTGTGCCGTCCCATGTCGCCGACCTGTTGAGGGAAAAATACGCTGGGGCTTAATGGAAACCTAGCTTTGACACATTTTAGTCCCGCTTTTGGGGCAAAGCTTGGAAAATATGGTCAATGGCGCTTTCTTACAGCGCCGATATCGGCTTTAAGAACTGAGCCAGTTCGAAAGAAGCTTGGTCTCTAACGTGGCTGAGATTTGTTTAAACAAGGGCCATATTTTTTTGGGAGTGCTTATGAGTGTTTTTAGTGCCCGCCGCCGAATTTATTCGAAACGACGCTATTTATCTAAATGGATGGCGAAGGTTTTCGCGGCCTTTGGCGTTGTGGCGCTTAGCACCGTGTCAGCGATCGCAGATGACAAACAAGCGCCCCCTAAGCCCATTGATATTCTAAAGGCTGCGCAAGCAAGTGACTGGCGCCCCGTTGATCCAGAGAATATGTTGCTGATGGACCTTCCCTCTGGTGAGGTCGTTATAGAGCTGCGTTCAGATTTTGCGCCAAAGCATGTCGCGCAAATCAAGGCTCTAACCCGCGAAGGGTTTTATAATGGTCTCCTTTTTCACCGTGTGATTGAGGGCTTTGTGGCGCAAGGCGGCGACCCGAAAGGTGATGGCACCGGCGGATCTAGCCGGCCAAACGTCGAGCCTGAATTTGTTCGTGACACTGCCGCCGTTGAGAAGTTCACGCAGATTGGACGGGATCGTATTGCCGCCCGCGTTGGTTTTATCGATGGCATGCCCGTTGCGGCGGAACCTGAAAGCCTGCGGTCATTTCAAAAAAGTCGGTCGGTGCAAATTTGGGGCGCCCATTGTCCAAGTGTAATGTCGATGGCGCGTTCAGCTGCGCCGAACAGCGCAAACAGCCAGTTCTTTTTGATGATTGGAGATGCGAGATTAAGCCTAGATCGACGTTATAGTGTGTGGGGATGGATTGTTGATGGCTTCCGCGCTACCCGCCGTATTAACCGCGGCGAGCCGCCCAATCGTCCGACACCAATTGTTCGTATGCGTATTGGCGCTGACGTGCCAAAAGCGGAACGCCCCTCAATTGAGGTTTTAAAAACGTCTAGTCAAACCTTCGCCGATTATATCGATGCTTCCGGCTTTGTGAAAAACGGCTTAGTTCGCAACCTATGTGCAATAAAAACGCCTGTGCGCGTCAATGGAAAGATAAAAACATGAGCGATAAACTGGTCCTTACTCTAGAAACTGGTCCTGTTACGATTGAAACTTTTTCTGATAAGGCGCCTAAACACGTTGCTCAGATCAAGCGTTTGGCTGAAGAAGGCTTTTACGATGGGCTGACCCTGCATCGTGTCATCGACGGCTTTATGGCCCAAATGGGCTGCCCTATTGGCAACGGCACTGGTGGTTCGGGAACCAATATTGATGCGGAGTTTAATGATGTCAGCCACCAGCGCGGCGTGGTTTCTATGGCCCGGGCGCAAGACCCAAATAGCGCCGACAGCCAATTCTTTATTTGCTTTGATGACGCCTCTTTCTTGGACGGTCAGTATACGGCTTGGGGAAAGGTCGTTGACGGCATGGAAAATGTTGATGCGGTTGAATTTGGCGAACCGCCAGCTAGCCCAACTAAAATAGTAAGCTTTCGCGCGGCTGAATAGGCTTTGCTAAAAATTCTTAAAGTTAAAAAACGGCCCCCTAGGGCCGTTTTTTATTTCTTTCGCTTGGGAATTTTAAAGCGTTTTGCAATTATCTGATCAACGAGGCGTTTGGGCAGGATCTGGGGCAATAGCCATCCGGTAACGGGCTCTTTTAAAATAGCATAGCGCGTTTTTACGCGTTTCTTACCCAAGATTTTTGCAACTAACTCCCCAACATCTTCCGCGGGCAGGCCATTTTCAGCGACAAGGCGCATAGAGTCTTTTAACGTTTCTAAAGCCTCAAAATATTCGGTGTCTTGGTATTGAGAAAGATCAATGACGTCCGCCTTTGACCAGATCGGTGTTTTGATGGCGCCGGGGCCAACGGTCACGACATCTATGCCGTGCACGAATAGCTCGCCTCTTAAAGTGTCACTCAAAGCTTCCAAAGCATGTTTGGACATCGTATACGGCCCAAAAAAGGGCGACGCGATGCGCCCAGCTAGCGAACTCATATTCACAATACGCCCTGGCTTTCCCTTTAAGGTCCTATCGCCCCCCAATAAGGGGATAAACGCTCTGCTGACGTTAATGACGCCAAACAAATTGACGTCAAACTGGTTCTTAATTGCTTCCATTGGCAAATATTGCATCGGGCCCGGCACGGCGATGCCAGCATTGTTGACAAGACCATTAAGGGTTTTTCCATCAAGGGCTTTGTGCACTGTTTGGCTCGCCGCGATGATGGTTTCTTCTTTCGTGACATCCATCAGGATTGGCGTAAACAATTCGCCAAGTTTGCTTTTTATAGCGTTGCCGTCTTCTTCTTTGCGAACGGTCCCAAAAATCCGCCATCCGCGGGCCGTTAGACTTTCTGCTATGGCGTAACCAATTCCAGAAGAGGCGCCTGTTACAACCGCTGACAGGGATTTCGAAGGGTTTGACATTGTGTTGTCCTTGATTTCGCGCGCGGGCATACGGCCCTGTGCTAGCTGGGATACGCATCGGCGCTAATTTAGGATTGGTTTTGAACGCGTGTCACGGCCGCGTAAAGCGTTATTGCCGCTGCGTTTGAGACGTTAAGACTTTCCATATCGCTTGAGATTGGGATTGCGTAAGTTTCGTCGCAAGTCTGGGCGACGAGTGGGCGTAATCCCTTACCCTCGGCGCCGAGTACAATGGTGAGGGGCGCGTGTGGAGGCAAGGCGCTAACGGGCGTTGTCGCCCCGCCATCAAGGCCAGCACAGTGATAGCCAAGGTTTTGAAGCGCGTCGAGGGCGCGGGCGATATTGACAACACTGACGCAAGGCATGGTCTCAATAGCGCCTGCGGCGGCTTTGGCAAGGGCGCCCGAAAGAGGCGGTGTGCGCCTGTCTTGTACGATAATGGCGCGAGCCCCAAAGGCAGCGGCGGAGCGGAAGATAGCGCCAATGTTTTGCGGATCCGTAATCTGGTCCAATACCAGAATGGGCGCCGCCTGATCGGGGTTGGCGCAGACGTCTTTTAAACGCGCGCGGGGCAGCTCGTCCACCTCAAGCGCCAACCCTTGATGAACCGCATTGCTGGGCAGTAAGGCGTCTATTGCTTCTCCATTGACCTTTGCTGCCTTCCGCAATAAGGCGGCAGGCGCCTCGGTCTCATCTGCCAGCCACTTAAGCGCTGCCTCACTGCCAAAAAGCCTGCGAAGAGCGCGGTTTGGGTTTTGTAAGGCGGCAGCCACAGCATGTCGGCCATAAAGCCAAAGCCCCGCAGAGGGCGCACCGCGCTCTGGTCCGCCTTTTCGGCCAGGACGGGGTGGATTGGCCTTCGTTCGTTTGTTTTTGCGTTCTTTGCTCATCCGCCATCGCTATCGCATTTTGCGAACTAGGCAAATGCTCATGCCCGCAAAGTCGCTGAACAGCAGCTTTAAACAAGGCGGTTAGGCGCATTTGGCGCGGATAAATGGTTGCGTCTTATAGCTGGCGAGGTTATACGACCCGTTCCCTAGCGTTGGCCTGTTTATACTGGTCATCGCCCCGATGGAGGGGTGGGAGAGTGGTTAAATCCAGCAGACTGTAAATCTGCCCGCTTCGGCGTACGCTGGTTCGAATCCAGCCCCCTCCACCATCGACCTCCATTCGCCCAATTTCAAGACAATGCGCTGATAATAATGTATAAATCACGATGCCATGGGCGTCAGGGCGTCAGCGCATTTGAGCCGATTTCCAGACTTGTGTCGGTTGTATTGCGCCCAGAATTTAATTTTGGTACATTTTTTGGTACATTCTGGGGGATTTGAATATGCCGGTTAAAGCATTCACCGACCGTTGGTTACGGTCACTTGGTCCATTTGACAGCACTCATGAGTTCGTTGACCGAGGGTGCCCGAACCTTTGGGTTAGGGTCGGGAAACGGCGCAAGAGTTTCTCTGTTCTAATCGGGCCAGCAACTCATCGCCGAAGGGTTTCTATTGGTCGATATCCCGAGATTTCAATTACCGAAGCAAGACAAAAGGCCTCCGAACTACTTGCCGATCCGCGCGCCGCAGGGGGCGGTAAGCCGCGGGAGGGTGGTAAAATTCGAAAGGGCTCTATCCAAGAGCTGTTTGAGTTTGTCGTCGAGGCTATGCAATCCGAGGGAAAGACTGCATCCATCAAAGATTATAATCTTTATTTGTTGGAAGGCGCCGATGCGGCGAGCAAGGACTTTGGGCCGGCGACGCTGGCCAGAAACGTCACGCCTGACATGGTGACGGAATGGCTTTCTAAGTTTCACAAACGAGGCGCTTCTACCAGGTTACCTCGGGCGATTTTGTCTGCGGCTTTTAATAGGGGCATGAAAGCAGACAATGATCCAACTTCAGCCAAAGATCGTCGTATTAAGTTTGCACTTGATGCAAATTGACCCGACCCCTTTGAACGCAGCCGATTTGAAGTAGTACAAATTAGCAAAGGAGACGTTCAATGTCTGGGAAGAGATACGGGCCGGAAGAGGCCATCAACAAATTACGTGAAGCCGATATTCTGTTGGGCCAGGGTAAAACAGTTGGCGAAGTGATCCGTCAGCTCGGTGTGAATAAAGTGACTTACTACAGGTGGCGCCGAGAGTTTGGCGGCATGAAAGTCGAACAGGCGAAACGGCTGAAGGAACTGGAAAAAGAAAATGGCCGGTTGAAGCGTCTTCTGGCTGACGCCGAACTCGATAAAGCGATCCTCAAGGAAGCCGCGTCGGGGTGATTGAATTCAATCACGGTAGGGCCTTCACGCAAACGCGACTTTATTGAACATGCTTGCGATAAGCTCGGCGTCTCAGAACGCCGGGCTTGTCGCCTGCTCAAGCAACATCGTTCAACGCAGTGGCGTAAACCGCAAAAAGTTGACGATGAAGATGCGCTGACCATCGCCATTATTGAGCTGGCGAGCATCTATGGCCGCTATGGCTACAAGCGGATTACGGCGTTGCTGAAAGCAATTGGCTGGCATGTGAACCACAAACGCGTGGCGCGTATCTGGAAGCGTGAAGGCCTGAAAGTTCCTAAAAAACAGCCCAAACGCGGCAGGCTATGGCTGAATGGCGGGTCGTGCGTTCGCTTGCGGCCGCAACACCGCAACCATGTTTGGAGTTATGATTTCGTGCAGGATAAAACCCGCGACGGGAAGAAGTTCCGCATGCTCACCGTCATTGATGAGTTCACCCGCGAATGTCTGGCAATTACTGTCGCACGGCGGCTGAACAGTCAGGACGTTCTTGATGTTCTGGCCGATCTGATGACGACGCGCGGCGTCCCCGATCACATTCGTTCAGATAACGGCGGCGAATTCCGGGCCAAAGCGGTACAGAAACTACTCGGCAAAGTCGGCGTGAAAACCCTTTACATAGAACCGGGTTCGCCATGGGAAAACGGATACAATGAATCTTTCAATGGCCGATTGCGTGACGAGTGCTTAAACGTGGAGCTTTTCAATAATTTGATGGAGGCCAAAATCATCATTGAGCAATGGCGTGTCCGATACAACACAATCCGTCCGCATTCAGCCTTGCAGTACAAACCGCCAGCGCCGGAAACATTAAACCCGGCCGATCTGGCTCCCGCTATTTGGCAGCTCCCGCCAGACCGGCCTTCCATCGAAAGCAATAGTATGGTTGCATAGAAGGTGGCTGCGCCATCGGGGTTTCGTCATAGCATAATTTACCCGGACTGTAATGAAATTGGCGCTTTAGTAAGGTGGTGTCTCGTCGTGCAGAATTATATCTTTGACATAATGGAAACGGAACCGCCTGTGCCTGGCTCAAATTTAGATATTTCCACTGTGCGTAAAATCATGCATGATAGCTATGCTGATGCTTTAAATGAAGCAAACCTTAAAGGTATGCAGTTGGCATATAAAGACATACTTGAAGATATAAATGATATGGACCAGCTTCAGCGTGAAGAGTTATCAAGGAGGTTGAAGGAAAATTATCATCCATAGAGAAGCTATCTTCTTATGGTGACGCGGTGTCACGTGTGGCTAGTCGTGTTAATGCGGTTAGTAGGCATGCCAATAACAGGAAGTGTCTAGGATGAAACCGGCCATCGATAATTTAGAGAAAGAAGGGTTTTGGCTGACAATTAGAGCTGGCCTATTAAAAGGAATGTTCTATACGACGGCGTCTGCGCTCCTTCTTTCTCATCGAGAACCATTAATACCAGTACCGATTATCGCGATTTTAGTTTTAGCTATAGCTGTCTTTCTACAATATCACTGGATTTACCGAAAGAATATCGAAAATCACCGCATTATGATAAAGAGGTTTGGCGATGATTATGTCAGAGACCTCGAGACCGCACTAGACGAAATGGGACTTGGCCGCATGTTTGAAAAGTCTTGGTTTATAAAGCGATATAAGGAACATTGGGACATCTAGAGCAGGGTTCTTTTTTCCACTGAAAATAGAACCCCACCTGAGCGCCTGACGAAGTTTTCTCGTTCGCCTATAACCCAGCTGGGCAGATCACGCAGCAGTCAACAGCGAATAATGCTGAGCCTTATGCATATACCCCTGCGCAGAATGGGACTGACACCTTCTCGGTCAACGGTCTAAACCAGCTAACCGGCTCTGATTTTGCTTATGACGGTCAAGGCAATATGACCGCCGATGGCGCGGCGTCATACACTTACGATGCTGACGGACGAATGGTCTCCGCCACGGTCAATGGTCAGACAACGACCTTCACCTACGATCCAGCGGGGCGTCTTGATAAGATCACGGCGCCCGGCAATAGCGTCACGCAATTCCAATATGACGGCGCGGATCTAATCGCCGAATATGACGGCAGCGGTAACGTTTTACGCCGTTATGTTCACGGGCCGGGCGTTGACGAGCCGCTGGTTTGGCTAGAGGGTTCTGGTACATCCAATAAAAGCTGGATGGTCTCTGACCCCCGCGGCTCTGTTATCGCAACAACCGATGGCAGCGGTAACGCCACGGCGAATAATTACGACGCTTACGGCGTACCCGGCGGCGCGAACCAAGGGCGCTTTCAATATACCGGCCAAGCGTGGATCGGCGAAGGCGGCGTTAATCTCTATCACTATAAAGCGCGCGCCTATAACCCCTATCTCGCCCGCTTTATGCAGCCGGACCCCATCGGCTATGGCGACGGCATGAATATGTACGCCTACGTTGGAAATGATCCGATTAATGGGATAGATCCGAGTGGATTATGTGAGTATAGTGGTGGGTGCATTACTGTCACTGCTGGCGGTGGAAACAACTCTAATAACTCTAGCGGTCCGTTTCTTCGCTTTGGTGACTTCGGTATTGGACAAGGGCCTGGCTGGGACATCGACATCACCTCCCTTGACCGCCAAGATGATGAGGTGGACGAATGCGAGGCCAGCGGCGGGGTCTATGATTTCAATGGAGGTGGGTGCCTTACGGCTGTAGCGCCTGCAACTCCCTGTGCTAATGCGCCAACGAGTGAAATCTGTCTTCCTACAGTTCTTAATGGGGCATTTAGTGGGCCGACAGGCCCAAATCGTTCGCAACAGCTCATTAATTTTGGCATCGACGTGGCAAGCGCCGTCCTCATCGCGTTTGACATTGCTAATACGGCTGCAGGTCTTACCGCAGGGCCGGACGCTGTCTTCCTTGCGGCAGGCCTGCAGGGCGCGAAGTTTTCGAGAAATAAGGCCCACCATATATTCAGCAATCCAAAACACCAACTAGACCCGCTTTTAGGAAAATTTAATGGAAATCAAGACGCTGCTTTTTCAGCACTACAATCTTCAGCTAACCAAGCCTTGTCACGTGGTCTCATCACTACTGGCCCTAGAGGAATACTGCCTTCTGCGGGACCGGTGGTAAATGTTAGGGGAGTGCCAGTGCAGTTGTCTGGTGGCCGTGTTATTGGTGGTCAAGTACATATAGGCTCTGCTAGTGGTGTTATTAGGTTGCCTTAGTATTCTAGCTAGCGAAACGGGAGGCTTTAGAGTCATGGAACTTACGCCATTAGAAACAGCGATATTGAATCGATTACACAAGCGATATGAAGACTATAATTTTCCAGCGGCCAAGAACGTCCATGTTTTATCACGCACTAATACTGGCGCTGGGAGGTTTACGAGCCTTATTTGTAACACGCAAGTTAATTTGCCAGATGGTCTGTATGGGAATGGTGACTACTCATACATACAAATGGATTGTCAAGGCGACTACTTGCAGTTCACGGTTCTACTAGAAAGCCATAAGGTGATTCAAATTGAGCTTTCAACGATAGGTAATGACGATTGGGACGGAGTGGAGCGGAACTGGCGCTTTGCTGAAGAACTGAATCTGCAGATAAAATAACCGCGACACCGTAAAGCTCCTTCAAATGGCCTTGTATCTCGCGCACCGACATGCCGCGCGCATACATCGAAATGACCTTGTCGTCGAAACCATCAATCCGCGTCTGACCCTTCTTCACAAGCTGCGGTTCAAAAGAACCAGCCCGGTCTCGGGGAACCGCAATATCAACTTCGCCGTCTTCCGATTTTACCGTCTTTTTCGAGGCGCCGTTGCGGCTGTTCCCGCTACCGTGGCCAGCTCGATCACACTTTTCATAGCCAAGGTGATCGCTCAGCTCCGCGCCAAGCGCCTTTTCGATCATCCGTTTCTTGAGCGCTTTGAATATTCCGTCAGGCCCGAGAAGATCCTCCGGCTTTTCGTAATCTTTCAGAAGTTCTTCGAGAACTTCGTCGGAAATATCAGGCGTTTTCGTCATCTCGGTCATCCGTCGCTCCTTCAAGCATAGCATGCCGGTGTTCAACGATTACACAAAATCTCTGACACTTCCTACTTACGGCGTACCCGGCGGCGCAAACCAAGGGCGGTTCCAATACACCGGCCAAGCGTGGATCGGTGAAGGCGGCGTTAATCTCTATCACTATAAAGCGCGCGCCTATAACCCCTATATCGGTCGCTTTATGCAGCCGGATCCCATCGGCTATGGCGACGGCATGAATATGTACGCCTATGTTGGCAATGATCCGGTGAATGGGGTGGATCCAAGTGGGTTACAAGAGGATGTGATTGTTGTTATTGCCGACGGTGGAAACAACTCTAATAACTCTAGCGGTCCGTTTCTTCGCTTTGGTGACTTCGGTATTGGACAAGGGCCTGGCTGGGATACCGACATCAACTTCCTTGACCGCCAAGATGATGAAGTGGACGAATGCGAGGCCAGCGGCGGGGTCTATGAATTCAATACAGGTAAGTGCGTGGAAGAAATAGTCGTGACTGCAACACCTACCCAAAAGCCAAAGTCAGATCCCACGCCAGATTATCCGTTTACTGGAAACCTCTTGGAGCGTCTTTATGGTGATTTTGGAGAAGTGGAAGCAATTTTTCGGCAGCAAGAAGAGGATTTGCGACGGCAACAGATCGATGAGTGTATTTCAAAATATGACGGTTATACGGCTGGGTTGAGCGGAGCCACACTAATTGCAGCAGGCGGCAACTATTTGGCAACACGTGGAAAATTTTCTGGCGCAACACCAAATACATCGCCTGCTTCTAAGTTTGGTCGGTATCTAGATGGGCTAACAAATAATGCTGCCAGGATGCCACCTGGAAATAATTCGCTTACATTCTCTATGCGAAATGGTGTAAATATTGGCAGAGCCAGGACGGTTGGTGCATTTGCAGGGCGTACTGTTCCAGTCGCGGGTTGGGGATTGCTTATCAGTGGAGCAGGGATTGTAGCCGGTTGTAATGCCACAGTTAACTAGGGGTGAGCCGAGAATGAATAATATCAGCGAGAAAATTTGTTCATATATAAAAGTCGAATATATGAATAACGGAATTGAAGTGAAGCCTGAGCATACATTAACAAAAGATTTAGGCTTACATGGTGATCATGGCGTCCATTTTATCGAGGATTTTGCAAAAGCGTTTCGTATTAGTTTTGCGGAAATGACCATAACAAGACATTTCGCATGCAAAAATTCTTTTGCAGCTATCTCTGAAGCAATTGGCAATATAATTAAAGGTAAAAAACCTTTCTCCGATGACTTAATTGATCTTAAAGTCTCGGATCTAATTGCTGCAGTGGAACAGGGGGAGTGGTCCGATAAAATATTGGAGGCCAGAATTAATTAGGAATAAGCTCCTGGGACAATAAGCAGTTATCCATTATCTATCAGGCAAATTCCTAATATTGGCCGAGGCTGTGTGAAAACACCGAAGCAGTTCAAGGTTTCTGCGGTTAATGCAGGAGGCTTGGATGAAGCGGTTTATCGAGGGTGCATCACGCAATCAGGGTGGTTTGTTTCCAGCGCATCTTGATGATTTCATTGATGAAGATAACCCGATCCGCGCCGTTGATGTGTTTGTCGATTTGCTGGATCTGCGCGCACTTGGTTTTACAGCTGTCGATCCGCGTGCAACTGGCCGACCTGGCTACCATCCATCAGTTCTCCTGAAGCTTTATATTTATGGTTATCTCAATCGCATTCCCTCAAGCCGACGGCTTGAACGTGAAGCGGGCCGCAATGTCGAGTTGATGTGGCTGACGGGGCGTCTTGCGCCCGATTACAAGACCATCGCCGACTTTCGCAAGGATTATGGGTCTGCAATTCAGCTTGTGTGTGCTCAGTTCACAGTGCTGTGCCGTGATCTTGGCCTTTTTGAGCACGGGTTGGTTGCTATCGACGGCAGCAAGTTCAAAGCCGTCAACAGCCGGGACAACAATTTTACACGAACCAAAATCGCCAAACGCATTGAGCAGGCGGAGACACATATTAAACGCTACCTGACGGCGCTCGAACGCGTTGATCGACAAGCCGGTGATGGGGGCGATGATTTTGCGGAAAGCAAGACCACGCATCTTAAAGAAAAAATAGAAAAACTGCGCAAACGGATTGAACGCCTGCATGAGATGGACAAGCAAGTGGAAGCTGCGCCAGACAAACAAGTGTCGCTTACTGATCCTGACGCCCGCGCTATGGCGACCGCGGGGAATGGAACAAATGTTGTCGGCTATAATGTTCAGATAGCGGTCGATGCGGAACATCACCTGATCCTCGCTCACGACGTCAGCAATATCGGCAGCGACCGGGCGTATCTGACACCTATGGGACATGCCGCCCTGCAAGCGAGCAGGTGCGCGAAGGTTAAAGTTTTCGCGGATCGGGGTTACTACAGCCGCGATGAAGTCCGCGCATGCAAGGGAACAGGCATTGTGCCTTACATTCCCAAAAGTGAAACCTCAGGGGCTTTCAAACACGGCCGGTTCGCCATTCAAGACTTCCGCTACGACGCAGCACATGATCATTATATCTGCCCGGCTGGCCAGCACCTAACTAAGGGGAAAGTGCGTTCAGACCGTGCGCCAGATGCTGAAACAGATCACTACCGCAACCTCACTGCTTGCGGCGACTGCCCGCTCAAATCGCGATGCACGCCGGACAAAGTCAAAAGGGTCAAACGATGGATCCATGAAGACGTGCTCGACGCCATGCAAGAACGACTTGATCAAATGCCAAACGCTATGAAAATCCGTAGACAAACAGCCGAACACCCCTTCGGAACCATAAAGGCATGGATGGGCTCGACACACTTCCTGACCAAAACACTGAAAAACGTGAAAACGGAGACAAGCCTTCAGGTCCTAGCCTACAATCTAAAACGTATGATTTCAATCTTCGGCGTCAGACCGCTAATCAAGGTGATGATCGCTTGAAAGGAATAAATACGCCAGTCAGAAACTCAGCAAATAGCCGTGACGGCGCGTTTTCACACAGCCTCGGCCCATCCCAGCAGTCTTATAATTTCTAAATATTTATGATGAGGATGAGTAAGATATCGTATGAAAAAAGCGTCTTTAGCATCTTGCTCATTTATGTGGCTTTCGTATTTTACTCGCTTGAAAAATATGGTGCAATTGATGTAGGAGCTGATCTAGGAAATTGACCTTCCTAGGTCAGCCCCTAATCTAATTATTTTGCCAGCTTTTATCGATACAGATCAATTTCCAATTGGATCGAAAATGCGGATAGCGACAGGAATATTGAGTTTTTTCTTTTTAGCAATCATGGCAGTTTATTTGCTAGATATGCTTGAAAGCGTTGACCTGATAAATTTTCACGAAATTGTGCCTTTAAGTTTGTTCGGTGTTTTATGGGGTGCACTGGGGATAGCGATAATATTGCCGATGCATAACGCGTGGCAGGAAAAAGAAAAAGATTAAAAAAAATCAGCATCCTGTAAAAAACATTGTTCCATAATCTAGGATATAATTATCGTTGGATTTCGGCCACTTGCTGAAAAGCATGATTATGGATGGTGGCATTGAGAAAGCAGCGATTGTCGCTGAATCATTCCGGCCAGAATATTCTGTGAGTTTTGTAGCCCGCCGTCATGGCGTCTCGCCTTCGCAGTTATTCGCGTGGCGTAAAGCGGCGCGTGAAAAATTCCCTGATGACGCCGAAAAGGCGATGACATTCTTGCCTGTGGAGATTGCAGATGCTGCCGCGCCAAAGGCTGAGTTGGCAAGGAGTACGCCTGGAAACAGTCCGCCTGACCGCCTTGAAATCGTGTTTGCCAATGGACGACGGTTATTTGTTGCGGGCGATATTGATCCGAAACGGCTATCGCGCCTGGTTGGAGCAATTGACGCGTGAGCCTCACGCTGCCGCCTGGAACGAAGGTGTGGCTTGCCGCCGGTGTCACCGATATGCGCCGTGGTTTCGATGGGCTGTCGGCGCAGGTGCAGACGGTTTTGCAGCATACGCCATTGAAAAGGACATACGCGGATCACCGCCTGAGGCTCGTGTTTCGATCAGGCAAGAGCGCGCAAAGCTGCTATTCGAAGAGCTGCAGGAATGGTTCGAAGCCAAACTCACCGGGCTTCCCGGAAGATCGGCGCTGGCCGGCGCCATCCGCTATGCCATCTCGCGGATGAAACGCATGGGGCCTTATCTCGACAACGGCATTTGCGAGTTGGACAACAACACGGCCGAACGTTCCGTGAGAGGAATAGCGCTCGGGCGGAAAAATTATATGTTTGTCGGATCAGATACTGGCGGAGAACGCGCCGCTGCGATCTACTCCCTCATCGAGACTGCCAAACTCAATGGCGTCAACCCGCAGGCATGGCTCACTGATGTTCTGACCCGCATCGCTGATCACCCGATCAACAAAATCGACGAACTGTTGCCCTGGAAATTTGAACCGGCAAGCTGACAGCGGTCTTGGCCGAACGGTTACCGATGATCTGCTCTTCCGTGAATCTCGACTTGCGCATTGTCCGCAACTTATGACGGACTCTCCTTTCAAATGAGGGACCAATCGGAGCGCAGGTCATTGCATGCGCAGCTTTGGTACGTTCTACTGAGGAGTTTGGGTTCCGAGAATCTGGCGAAGACCGAACAAACTACCAATATTAAATGCAAACCACCACCCAATTTGACTGAGCGTATTTGACGGCGCGTTATCTAGCAAATTTTGTTTATCGAGTTTAACAGTTGGCCAAATTTCCCAGAGAGACGGAAAAATTAACCTAAGACCAGCAGGCAGAATGACAATAAATATAAAAACGAAGAATGCCCCTACAAACGCAAAGTAGAGCTTAGGATAGGATTTTGATTGATCTGCGATTGTATTTATTTGCAACGAGTGAAATTTTTTTCCTAAAAATACAGATATGAATAAAAGATAGAATGTTAGAATAAACGAAATAGTGATAATGCTGCTCGACACAAGAGCAATTGAAACTATTATCATTGATCCGTTCTTTGTGTCTGCTGTGAACCACTCAGCATATGCTTGCAGCAGCGATTTCAAAGCAGAAATAAAGCCTACCTCCGAGTTAATATGAAGCAAAAAGGGGAATTGTCCGCCCACGATGCTATCAAAATAATAAAATAGGGAAAATGTTAATAGTATAAAAAAAACTGTCGCGATCAAATCTATACTACCAAAGCCGAACAGCGCCGTTGCGTTTTTATACTGAATAACTTTCTTCAGTAGAAAGACCGAAAAAAATACAGACACGATGTCAGTTAGTGAATCTATCACAACGATTGAGACGCCACTAATGTGATCTAACCATTGGACGGTAAGAACAGCTCCGGCCAAAACACCCAAAGCTGCCCATTGCGCTACTCTGTTGGCCTTATTGGTAAGAAATTCTCTCGCAAAAACGAAAGGTGCCAGAATAGCGCCTGTGGCAACAGCAACCGCTCCAGCAAAATTATCTGTACGACCAGTTGCGATAACTATCGTAAAGACTACAACTACGAACAAAACCAATAGTAGTAGTACATCATCAGTTTTTTTCGAGGAAAAATGTACCCAAGTCATGGCCAATATGGCACTTGGGACTGTCAGCAAACCAGCACTTACTTCTGTAATTCGGTCCTCAAATGCCGATGCGAAAACAGCAAGGACTATCAATAAGAAAGTTGACATGGCTATTGTGATACAAGTTCTGTCTCTCGGTGGACCGTTGCGTAACGCCTCATTTTGGTAAATTTTCCCCACCATGAATGCTGTAAATGCAAATGCACAAGCTGAGAAAAATGCCCAAAATAGTGCCGCGGGAAGCCCGTTCCCCAATGGATAAATGTAGAAAAAACTACACCACGAAAGACTAAGCGTCAGGATTCTCCTGATTCGGTCGTAAACAGTGTTGTTGGGGCCAACGAGGAGTATTTGATCCCAAATATTTTTGAAGCTCAATGCAAAGTGCTCGATCCATTTAGACTGGCTTTTGATTTCAAGCACTTGGTCAGTTGCGACTCTAGTGGGCTGATGCATGCAAATAAGAGCAAACAATGCTAGTAGTACCTGATGCCAAGCAGCTACCAACAGTTCGAGTGGTATGTTGATCATTACCGTCCCCCAAAGTATTAGCGTTAAGTTTAGAAACGCAAACCAATTCAGCAATAACTGATTGAGCTCGTCTATAAAATCCCTTTGTTGTCATTCGCAGGCCGGATACTGTCCGTCATCAAAAAACTTGGGACCGTTGATCGCATTCAGTAACGGAGTCTTTTGCTCATCTGTTGTTTCAATTTAAGCAGCGGCTTTGCGGTGTTGCAAGCGCCGTTGTTCGAATGTTTTACGTTTGATCCTTTCCCTTTTCAGTAAGATGGTCTGACCGCGCCATATCGGCGGCCGCCAAGTTTTCTTCAAGATGCGGGATGGATGTCGTTCCCGGAATGACATGCATGTGCGGCGCTTTCTGCAGCACCCAAGCAAGAGCGAGTTGCGCTGGCATGCAGCCGGCTTCTTTGGCGATCTGCCGGAAAAGGGGCAGGAGCTTTGCGTTTTTTTCGAAATGCGGCGACTGGAAGCGAGGCATGCCCCGGCGGATGTCCTTTTCGGCAAAATGTTCAGGATCAAGATCGGCAGCCAAAAAGCCACGAGCGACAGGAGAGAACGCCACAAAGGCGGCGCCAAGCTCCGCACAGGCTTCGATTACGGCAATTTCAGCGTTGCGAGACCACAGAGAATATTCCGATTGAACTGCGGCGATAGGATGAACCTTATGTGCCTTGCGTAAAGTATCGGCGGAAACTTCGGACAAACCGATGGAGCCGACTTTGCCAGTTTCGACGAGCCGCGCCATTTCGCCGACGCTATCTTCTATGGGAATGTTGTTCAGTTTATCATAGCGATGCAGATACCAAAGATCGATCCGGTCGGTATGAAGGCGGCGAAGTGAGTCATCCAGCGTCTTGCGGATGGCTTCCGGCTGGCCATCGATGACGCGTTTGTCGTCGACGCCTTGCATGCCGCATTTGCTGGCCAGCATAATATCGTCGCGATAAGGCTTCAGCGCTGGGCCGACAAGCTCCTCATTCTTTCCGAAACCGTAAAGCGCTGCGGTGTCGAAATGATCAACTCCAAGTTCGATCGCCTTGTGCAAGAGTTTCACGCTGTCCTCCGGCGAGGGAGGGTGACCATAGGCATGGCTTAAATTCATGCAACCGAGGCCAATGGGATTGACGGCCTGTCCTGCAATTCGGCGTTTTTTCAACATCACAATTCGCCTTGCGCCTTCAGTTTTTCTTCAAGATCATAGAGCGTCTTGTAGCAGGGAAGAACCTTGCCGACGCTGGAATTGGGTTCGCGGCCTTGCTTGATGGCTGCAAAGAATTCGCGGTCCTGAAGTTCTATTCCGTTCATGGAAACATCAACCTTCGAAACGTCTATGGGCTCTTCTTTACCATTCACGAGGTCATCGTAACGGGCAATGTATGTTCCGTTGTCGCAGATATAACGGAAGAAGGTGCCAAGCGGTCCGTCATTGTTGAAGGACAAGGACAGGGTTAGCACTTTCCCCTTCTCGGACAGGAGCTGGATCGACATGTCCATCGCAATGCCGAGCTCCGGATGGATCGGCCCTTGTACGGCATTGGCGACAACGACATTCTCTCCGGTTTGGTACTGGAACAGATCAATCGTATGCGCTGCATGGTGCCATAGAAGATGGTCGGTCCATGATCGCGGCTCGCCCTTCGCATTCATGTTCTTACGGCGGAAGAAATAAGTTTGAACGTCCATCTGCTGAATGGAGAGGTCGCCCTTTGTAATTTTTTTTTGCACCCACTGGTGAGAGGGATTGAACCTGCGCGTATGGCCGACCATGCAGACAAGGCCGGTTTCCTGTTGCTTGTTCATCACGGCTTCAGCGTCGGTCCATGAATCGGCGAGGGGGATTTCCACCTGCACATGTTTTCCTGCATCCATGCACTGGATAGCCTGTTCCGCATGCATCTGGGTCGGAGTGCACAGGATGACCGCGTCTACGCCAGGCTGTTCGAGCGCTTCGGCGAGATCAGTGCAGGCATGGGGGACGCCATAATCCTGAGCGACTTTCTGGGTCGGCTCCAGTCTGCGACCGACGATGGAGGCAACTTCCACGCCGTTGATATTTTTGATGCCATCGAGATGTTTGAGGCCGAAGGCGCCTGCCCCGGCGAGCACAAATTTTGTCATTTCGCTCCATTCTTTCTCTGTATTTATTCAGCTGGTTCGAGCACGATATGGCCGAGCGCTGTGTTCGACGCGGCCACATGATAGTGGCGATAGAGCTCATCCGCTTTTTCGCCCATTGCGCCGCGCATGATCAACCACATCACAAGTTCGATGCCTTCGGAGCCCGCTTCACGCAGATATTCGATGTGCGGCAGTTTGCGAAGGCGTTCGGGATTGGCTGTCAGATCATCAAGAAACGCTGTGTCCCAATCTTTGTTGATGAGGCCGGCGCGCATGCCTTGAAGCTGGTGGCTCATGCCGCCTGTTCCCCAGACCTGTACTTTCAGATCTTCAGGATAGCTCTCCACGGCGTCGCGGATCGCACGCCCAAGATTGTAACAGCGATTGCCTGACGGTGCCGGATAGGTGACGACGTTCACCGCGAGTGGAATGATTTTGCTGGGCCATTCCTTCACATCGCCGAACATCAATGACAAGGGGACTGAAAGTCCGTGGTCAACATCCATCTTGTTGATGATGGTCATGTCAAATTCATCAAGAATGCAGCTCTGTGCGATATGCCACGCCAAGTCTGCATGATTCTTTACCACCGGCACGGGACGCGGGCCCCAGCCTTCGTCGGCTGGCTGGAATTCATCCGCACAGCCGATTGCGAAGGTCGGGATGAGGTTCATGTCGAAGGCGCTGGCGTGGTCGTTATAGACGAGGACCACGACATCCGGCTTGTTTTCCGGTTTCATGATCCAGTCTTTTGTCCACTCGAAACCAGCGAAGGCTGGTTTCCAATAGTCTTCTAAGGTTTTGCCAAGATCAATCGCTGCGCCGATGGCAGGAACGTGGCTGGACGTAATACCTGCGGTAATATGGGCCATCAGACTAGTAACCTTTCTTCTTGGAACGCTGGCCCTCGGGCGAACGTCCGCCGGAGAGCATCATGTTTTTGTATTCTTCCTCGTTCATTCCCGTCATGGTCGACACGGCCTGTAGGTACGATTTGCCGTCCGTCGAGAAAATTTTCGCGAGGAAATAAATGTTTCCGCCGAGATCAAGCAGCGTGTCGTAATCGCGGTCGAGCAGCGCCTGTCGTTGTTCAGGCGTCAGTTTCGGCCAGCCTTCGAGATATTTTTCTTCATCCGCGAGCCACGCCTTGCGGTTCTCCTCTTTCATGAGGCTCATGGCGAACTGGTTCACCCAGTAGCCTTTTCGCGCCCGCGCGGTGGTGTAAACGCGGGTGCCCGGAATATCGTCGAACTCGGCCAGATATTCATGGATGTTTTGTTTCATTACTCACCTTCCTCGGGCCAATAGAGCCGCATGGCATTGTCGACGAGCAGTTTTTGCTGAAGCGCCGTTGTTGGAGCGATGCGCGGGATCATGTCCACCAGCCATGCGTCGTCTGGCATGTGGGATTTTAAATTGGGATGCGGCCAATCCGTGCCCCAGAGCACGCGGTCTGGGAAACGCTGGACTATGCGTCGTGCAAAGGGGACGAAATCGTCATAGGTTGGCGGACCAGATTTCGACAGCCGCTCAGGGCAGGTGACTTTCGACCAGATGTGGTCGTTCTCTCCCATCAGCTTTTGAAAGAGCGCGAATTCCGGGCCGTCCACATCCTTGGTGACATCCGGTCGGCCCATATGGTCGACGACAACAATTGAATTGATGCTAGCGATAAAATCATAAAGTTCGGGCAGATCCGGCGCTTCGAAATAAATGACGATGTGCCAGCCAAATTTGTTGATGCGCTCCACGAGTTCTGCAAGCACGGTGGGTGGAAGCGGATCGACGAGACGCTTCACGAAGTTGAAGCGAATGCCCATGATCCCATTGGCGTTTAGCAACTCCAGTTCTTTGTCACTGACGGAGGGTTTTACCGAGGCGATGCCTTTGGCCTTGCCGCCTGAATTCATGACAGCGTCCATGGTCGCGCCATTATCCGTACCGTGACATGTCGCTTGCACAAGCACATTGCGCGAAAAGCCAAGATGATCGCGTAGGGCATAAAGCTGCTGTTTCGACGCATCGCAGGGCGTGTATTTGCGCTCCGGCGCAAAGGGAAACTCTTGGCCCGGCCCAAAGACATGGCAATGTGCATCTACCGCGCCCGGTGGCGGCGTAAAGCGCGGCACTGACTGACCGTCGAACCAGTCGAGCCATCCCGGCGTCTTTTCAAATGTTTTGCTTGCGGCTGTCATTGAAGCGTTACTTGCCTTTGTTTTTCAGGAATTTGTCCAGACGCGGATAAACGCGCCGCGCATTGCCCTCGTAAATTTTATGGAGCTCGTTGTCGCACAGACCCAGATTGTCCACATAGCGTTTGGTGTCGTCGAAATACTGACCCGTCTGCGGGTCGACGCCGCGTACGGCGCCAACCATTTCCGACCCAAACAGAATGTTGTCTTTCTCGATTACCTCGAACAACAAATCGATGCCGGGCTGGTGATAGACACAAGTGTCGAAATAGACGTTCTTCATCACATGGGTTTCGATTGGCGGCTGTTTCAGCATGTCGGCGAGCCCGCGATAGCGTCCCCAGTGATAGGGGACGGCGCCGCCGCCATGGGGGATGACGAGTTTCAGATCCGGGAAATCCTTGAAAAGATCACCCTGAATGAACTGCATGAAGGCGTTGGTGTCCGCCGCGATATAATAGGAGCCGGTGGCGTGAAAGGTCGGGTTACAGGACCCAGACACATGGATCATGGCTGGGACTTCCAGCTCTACCATCTTTTCGTAAATCGGATACCAGTATTTGTCAGTCAACGGCGGTGCGTTCCAGTGACCGCCCGACGGGTCGGGATTCAGATTGCAGCCGATAAAGCCGAGTTCGGTCACGCAGCGTTCAAGTTCGGCAATGGAATTATCGAGCGTTCCACCTGGGATTTGCGGCAACATGCAAACGCCGATGAAATTTTCTGGGAAGATCTGAGTCACTCTGTGGATCATGTTGTTACAGGCAAAGGACCATTCCAGCGCTGTCTCCGCGTCGCCTACATGCGGCTCCATGGCGGAGGCCCGCGGAGAGAAGATGGTCATGTCGCCGCCGCGTTCTTTCAAAAGACGCAATTGGTTCTGTTCGATGCCTTCGGCGATTTCGTCGTCGCTCATTTGCGGCTGCATGGGCTTGGGTAAAGATGGGTCTTTGAGGCGCGCTTTTTGAGCTGCGCGGAATTCCGTATGCGCCGTCGGCACAATCGTCTGGTGTCCGTGACAATCAATAATCATAAACGTTTCTCCGCGCTTCGTGCGTCCAAGATCGCATCCAGCATGTCGGGCAGGCTTTTACTTTCTAAGGCATAAGCAAAGGCGGCGGAGAGACCCTGTCGCTCTGCGCAGGCCGAACTCATCAAGGGCGAAAGACCCGCTTCCTCGACAGTTTTGGCGACTTCGCGCATTTCTTCGGCGCGCCGGGTTCCGTGTTTAAGCGCGCGAGAGATCATGTAGTGGGAAAGCGTTTCCCAGTCTGGTCCTGGGAAGAGGTCGGAGAGCGAAGCAACGACCGTTTCCTCAACACCGTAATGACGGGCGGAAAGCAGCGCCTCGCTGAGCAGCGCCTCAACGCCTTTGATAACGACGCTGCGGCACATCTTTGCCGCCGACGCCATTCCATAGGCGCGGGAGAAAACCCGCGTGCCGGAAAACCCAAGCTGATGCGCGAGTGGCAAAAACACTTCGGCGTGCGGGCCGCCAAGGAGAATGGGCGCAGCGATGCGTTTCGGCTCGATGGGCGACATCAGCGCGGCTTCCACATAGCGCCCGCCCGCCTGATTAATGATTGACGCAGAGATTTCCTTCACACCGGGCGAAGCGGAGTTGAGATCGAGAAAAAAAGCGCTTGGTTTCATACCGCCAGCAACGCTTTGCGCCGCGCTCAATGTGCGGGCCGCCGTAACGGCGGAGATTACGAGATCGGCGTCTTGTGCCGCATCTTGCGCGCTTTCGCCGATGCGAATGTTTGTTGAAGCTTTGGACGGTCCGCTTGTTGGGTCGACAAATAGCAAATCCCAGGCGCAGATCGATGTGTTGTTTTGGGGTGACAAATCGGCCGACAAAGTCTGACCCACTTCGCCGAAACCAACCATGCATATGATCCGGGATGCGCTCATTTTCCACCCCACACAGATGAAGGGATATAAACCTCGCCTCGCATCAGTTTGCGCGCGGTGCGCAAAAGCGCCGAGCGTTTGACGCTGACCGAACCGTCTTTCACCGAGACATCCATATCGACCGTGAAAAACCCGGTGGGGTGTTCGATGTCTAAGCGCTTTTCGCCGTCGCTGGCGCCGGCTATTGCAACGCCCTCAGCAACCGATCCCGGCAACATGCAAGCCGTCGCCACGGACACCGCGCCTAGAACGCCGATGGCTTCATGCACACGATGAGGGATAAAGCTGCGTGTATTGACGACACCGCCTGACAGTGGCGGCGAGATCAGCGTCATCTTCGGCACGGTCTTTTTCGTGACGTCGCCGAGATTCATTTTCGGACCGATCTGAAGCCGGATGCTTTCGATACGTTTGGTTAATTCCCTGTTGGCCTCAAGGTCGGCGGAGCTTTCCGCGCCGGAGAGGCCGAAGTCTGAAGCGCGCATGACGATGACGGGCATGCCATTGTCGACACAGGTTATTTCGATACCGTCAACTTCGTCGATAACATTGCCAGTGGGAAGAAGCGCGCCGCAACTCGATCCCGCAACATCAAGAAAGTCGATAGGGATGGGGGCGGCGATCCCAGGAACGCCGTCAATCCGCGCGTCGCCTTCATATTCAACCTCACCCCCGGGCGTTTGCACATGAGCGACGGCGATGGAAGCCGTATTGACCATGTGAACACGTACCGGAGTAACGCCGTCTTTCGCCTGGACATAGCCGTTTTCGATCGCCCAAGGCCCGACCGCTGCGAGAATGTTACCGCAATTTTGGCTGGTTGAGACTTCGGCCTTGTCGACGACAACCTGGAGAAAGAGATAGTCAACATCCGCGTCATGGCGCGATGTGGGTGACACGATAGCGACCTTGCTGGTAAGCGGATGGGCGCCGCCAACGCCGTCAATCTGACGTATGTCAGGCGACCCCATAGCTGCAAGCAGCACGTTGTGCCGGGCAGCTTCCTCTTCGGGCAAGTCCTTGGCGTTGAAATAAAGACCCTTCGATGTTCCCCCGCGCATTAGGGTCGCTGGGATTGCGGTCATCATGACTGCAGCCAGTCTTGCTGGTCGACATATTTAAGGCCGCGTTCCGCGAGGCGTTCGCGCATCTTGTAGATATCCAGGCCGAGCTCGCCCGCCGCCAGGCGCTGGCGTTTCGATTCCTCGTTGGCTTCACGCTCCTGCGATTTTTTGAGGACGCCAGTGGCTTCTTCTTTTGTAACGACGACGACGCCATCATCGTCGGCGATGATGATGTCGCCTGGATTGATGAGGGCGCCCGCGCAGACAACGGGAACGTTCACGTCGCCAAGCGTTTGCTTCACCGTGCCCTGGCTGAAGACGCTTTTCGACCACACAGGAAAGCCCATTTCTGTAAGGTCTTTTGTGTCGCGCACGCCAGCATCGATGATCAGCGCCTTGACGCCACGGGCTTTCAGAGAAGTGGCGAGGAGGTCGCCAAAATATCCGGCATCGGAAAAAGAAGTTGGCGCCAGCACCAGAACGTCGCCCGGCTCGCATTGCTCGACCGCCACATGAATCATCCAGTTGTCGCAAGGGGGCGCCGAAATAGTGACCGCCGTTCCCGCCACATGGGCGCCCTTGTAAATGGGGTTGATGTCCGGGGCGAGGAGGCCTTTTCGGCCCTGCGCCTCGTGCACCGTGGCGACGCCGTATTTGCCCATCGCGAAAGCATCCACAATCGACTTGTCTATGCGTTTGATGTTGGTGACGACAACGCCCATTGTTACTCCTTCGTCTGAATTTTTCGTCTAATCACAGAGCCACGTTTTGGACCAACGAAAGTCATTAAATTTGTTCACGATGCTGAAACATCTCTTCCATGGAAACTGGCAATTGCCCGGTTAAGTTAAAAACTGAATTAGACAATTGGTTCATATAGCCATTTCGGATCGCAGCGCCTGTCCCGGAATATAGCTCAACATAATTGCGCCCATCATTACCGGTTGACGCCAGGGATCTAAAATTCTCATATTCGTCATCCCCCATCTTTACGCTGCTTATTCTCCGTTGCAGAGAGTTGTTCATTATGTTTGTGTAAGTGCTAGCGTCTATCAATTCAGGTCCAGTGATATCATAAATGCGGTTCTCGTGGCCTTTAGAGGTGACTACAACCGCAGCAGTTTCCGCGCAATCAGCCCGTGATACAAAAGCATGAGCGCCATCGCCGGCATTTGTTCCCCAATATCCGAGTTCAGCATAACGCTTAGCGATGTTTACGCGATAGTCTGTATAAAGTGCATTTCGCATCAACGTCCAGTTGATGCCGAGAGATATCAAGATAGCCTCACTCTTGGCTTGGCTTACCGCAGGCGGCGCCGGATTTTCGGCAACAGGATTAGCAAAAGAAGTATAAACAATATGTTCAACACCGGAACGGGCTGCATTTTCGAAAGCGGTGCGATGCATCTGCACTATGTCGCCCGGGGGCATGGTGCTGATAATAAGCGCACGTTTTGCTCCGTCGAAGGCCTCCTTCAGGCTTTCTGGACGCGCGAAATCTCCACTTCTTACTTGAACTCCTTTCGGGACATGAGGTTTAAGCGCGTCAGGAGTGCGCGTTACTAAAATGATTTCGGAAGGAGACGCATGGCGGAATAGCGCCTTTGATACAAGGCGCCCCAGATGTCCCGAGGCTCCCGTAACCACAATACTCATCCCAGAGCTCCTTTACTATTTCAAGCGGGCGAGAAAGCTTCTTTGCTAGGATTCCGCCGGGTCAGGAACAACGTCATAGGTGATCCGCCCTGCCGGCAGAAAAAACAGTGCAATTGCGGCCCCTCCACGAACTTCGGGATAATGGCTGCTGCCTGGATCCGGAGCAGTCCAACCAGCGCCTTGCCATCCTCTTGGGCCGGAAAATTTTGCGCCTTCATCCAAAGGCGCAATTAGGTTGATCTCGCCATAAGGGTGGCCGTGGTAGTCTCCACGAAGGAGGTCGGGGCTATTCATGTATACGGACGTTATGCTGAAGAAGAATGAATCTTCGCGGGGTGTCAGAATTCGGCTGCGCCTATAGTTCTTACCTGCGACTTCAACATTCGCTGCCCAGCCATCCGCCACGCCGCTTTTAATTAGCCGCGCGAAATTGTCATAAACGTCATTGCCGGGGGGGTAGTTTGCGTTAAGCCAGGTTTCTAATTCGGCGCCCGGAGTTTTATTTTTGACAATAGCCAAAAAGTCAAAGCATCGACCTAAAAGCTCGGCTTGTTCATGTGGTGTTGCATCAGTCATCGTGGCAGCCAAAACAGATTGTTGGTCCCTAGCGGGCTTGGGCCAGTTGTCCAGTAAGCTGTAGTCTCTGAAAATTCAGCAATGGGTTTCGCGTGACGCACCCTGCCGAAAACGCAATCGGTTTCCATTAAGTCTCTCTTGCGAAGTTCCGGCAACACTGGTTCTCCCGCTTTTCGTTTTGGCCATAAATGCTCCGGTAACAGACCCAGTTCCTGCACCCACATTGAGCAACGTGCGAGAGAAACTTGGACGTGATAGCTCCCGCCTTCACGCGCACGTCGCACAAGTGCGGCTACCGCACCAGCAGAAGCCAGATATGCAGCGAGATAATCGTTCAGGGTAAAAGTCGGCGCCAGAATGGGTTCGTCATGCGAGCCTTCAGCAATGGCGAGGCCCGTTGTAGTTTGCCCGACAGGCTCAAAACCGCCGCGTGACTTCCATGGTCCCTGGTTGCCGTAAGCACTAATCGAAACATAGATCGTTCCAGGCCGGAGCGCCGCCAGATCCTCTGGCGACAGCCCGCGTTTTGCAAGGCTCCCCGGCCTGAAAGATTGTACGAATATGTCGCCTTCGCAAATGAGGCGTTTCAACTCGTCTAGATCAGAGTTTCGGCCCAGATCCACATAAGCGTTTCTTTTGCCGAAACCCGTATCCATGGCCACCCTGAAATCATCTGGATAAAGAGGGGCGGAGATGTGCAGAACATCGGCGCCCTGTTCGGCAAGAACCCTTGCGGAAATAGGGCCGGCCAGAACATGGGACATGTCCAATACGCGTATGTCGGATAGAGGGCGGGCGGCCGGCTCAAATGGTTCTGGCTCGCTGTCGCCAATTTTTTCGACATAAACGGGGGGGAGGCTATTTAGGTAATTTCCTTGCGGATGATGCAGCCATTCTTCGCGCGTGCGTGCGATGGCGCCAACCAACTTTTGGTGCGCCATCTCCTCTTCCAGATCTTCGCTATGCCACTTTGCGATCGCAGCCTCTATTGAAGCGGTTGAGTTCTCACATTTCAAAAATCCGAGGAGTCCCACAAGGTTTGCGCCATATGCGGCGGTGCGCAGAACATAAATCCTGCGATTGTCTTTGGTCAGGAAGAAATTTTGAGCCTCAGCAGGGTCTCGGTTATAGTGTAGATAGTGCCCGTTTTGATAAATATGGGACGAAGTACGAAGCCCTGGAATAGCCGCACGATAAAGGTCGATTGAGATGTCCTGTCCACGACCGGAGCGCATATTCCAGATTGTTGCAATGCCTGCCGCCTCTGCGGCGATAACACTAGCGCTTGCAGCGCCATATCTATGGCGGCTGCCAACAATCGGATCATCGTTTTGGAAGTTGATATCCCCACCAACATCTGGGCGATTAAGCCCCAGTGTAGAAAGAAGGTTATCTAAAGATTTTTGCGCTACTTCGCTCATATTTGCTCTTGATGTCTAGTTTTTTTATCAGTTTTTTTGTTCAGCGTTGCTCGTCCGCCAATATGACAAGCACAAGGTTTTCAGCGATCATTGCTGGTTTTTCTGCGCCTTTAATTTCGATTAGAATGCGATAGCGAAGCGATCTCTCGCTAGCTGATCTTTCTGCCGCTTCAACCAATGTGACTGTGCCGCGTATCTGTGAGCCCACAGGGACGGGGGCCAAAAAACGAATCTTGTCGTATCCATAGTTGACCAGAAATTTTCTGTCGGAAATCTTAGGCAAGACATCCGACATTATTGCACCGCTCAGTGATAGAGTTAGCAGGCCATGGGCGATGGTTCCCCCAAAGCTAGTTTTCGCAGCGGCTTCCGGGTCCACATGGATGAAGCCATGGTCTCCTGTCAGGTCAGCGAATGAGTTGATCATTTGTTGATCGATCGTTGTCCACGAGGATGTACCAATGACTTCGCCTGCCTTCTGAGCCAGCTGGGCATAAGTGAGGGAGTTTTGATTTGGTTTCATTTTATCTTTTTGCAATCCAGATGTGACAGTGCCTGGCGGGTGCTTCAGTTAAGTTGACGGTCAAACAGGGAGAGTATTCGCTCCCAATGTAGTTCGGCTGCTCTGTCATTATATTCCCGCCTTTCTGGAAAGGCGAAACCATGTTCTGTGTCCGGATAAATTTCTACGGTTGCATTGTTGGCGTGGTTTTGTAGGTATTCCTTTAGGACCGCGACCGTTTCTAGTGGTGCGTATTGATCATTTTCTGCGCAACCAAAGTAGAGCTCTGCTGCGCAACTTGCGGCGATTTTGTGTGGACTGTCAGGTTTGTCTGTAACCAGCCAGGTTCCATAAAATGAAGCGGCAGCGCCTACTCGCTGAGGAAAGGTTGCCGCGGCTTGCACTGAGTAGCGCCCGCTCATGCAATAACCCAAGCAACCAATAGGACGTTGTTTTGCGACGCCGGCAGTCGCATCAAGAATTGAAACCAGGGCCTGCGTGTCTCGCATAACCATATCTACGGATAAACTGCGCATGAGCTCGACCATGCGCGAGAAAGCCGGATCATCTTCGCTTGTTGGAGTTCTTCCGAGCTCGAAAACTTTTTCCCGGTAATAGAGATTGGGGAGGGCGACGAAATAGCCAGCCATGCTGAGCCGTCTCGCCATATCGCGCAATTCTTCGCGAACGCCGACAGCATCCATGAAAATGATTGCTGCGGGAAATGGACCCCCGGCGTCAGGCCAAACAGTGAATGTTGGCATTTCGCCGTCGTTCGTCTCGATGTCTATGGTCCGCTCTGCCAAAGCCCCTCGCAAAGATCAAAGAAAATATGTCCGATAAACGGACTATAATTCACCAATCGAACATTTTCAACCCATCTGTTCATGGCTCTTTGGTGTGAACCCAAGCCGGAAAAGCGCTAACAGGGGGCGGCTTGGGGGCGGTCGATTGAGTTTTGAATACGATTTCCTACTTCGAATCAGCCAAATAAAGCAGTGGCAACGCTGAAAATTTGGTGATAAAGCCTGACAAGAACGCAAGGAATAACAGGAAATTGGCATGACGAAGCTTAGGGCCGCTGACTCTGAACGTAGGGCCGAGGCCGAATACAGCTCTGATTTTTCGGAGGCCCTGGCACGGGGCATGACGATCCTCGGCGCCTTCACGGCTGAGCGGCGGCAGATGACGTTGAGCGATGTTGCGCGGGTAGTGGATCTTCCTCGGGCGACCGCTCGCCGAGCTCTATATACGTTGGCGTATTTGGGTTTCGTTGAAACCGAAGACCGGCTCTACAAATTGACGCCAAAAGTCATGACGATTGCTAGCGCGTACCTTACATCGAATCCGGTGACGACAGTAATCCAACCGCTTTGCGAAAGAATTTCTTCCAAGCTTGAGCTGACATGCTCCGCAGGTGTTTTGGAAGGCGATGAGGTCGTGCTGATTGCTCGCGCGTCTCCTGCGCAGCCATCTACAATTGGATTGGGGGTTGGTTATCGGTTGCCGGCGTTTTGTAGTGCGTTGGGGCGCGTGCTTCTTAGCGGATTGTCGAACGATCAACTAAAAGCGCATTTCAAAAATGTAAAACGGGTCAAAGTTACGCAGCACACAACGACATCAGTTCCTCAGCTAACGACACTTGTAAATGAAGTGCGTAAGTCCGGCTGCGCTTATGTTAATCAGGAAACGGATGTTGGCTTTCACGCCGTTGCCGTGCCGCTTTATCGGTATGACGGAAAACAGATTGGCGCCTTAAATATTGGCACGCAAGTTGAGCGTATTTCCGAAGAGGCGTTGCTGAAAGATTGTTTGCCGTTTCTTGTTGAGCAGGTGGAGGAAGTAAAGGGCCAGTTGATATAAAGAGAAAAATTTCTTTTTAGTTTTTTGGCGTAACTGGATACGAACAAGTAAAATATTTTCACGATGCTGGCCCATCCAATTGCATCTCGGCGTTTTTTAAATCAGCTTTCAATTTGTTGCCTGCTACTATAAATCGCCAACTTGAGACCAGGTAAACCAAAAGAACTGTTGTCAATGCAATGCTTAAGGAAGCGGCTCCAAAAGCGTTTTCATAGACATCGCTAAGTATGCCGATTGCAAGCGGCCCGCCGCCATGGCCGACGAGGGCGAAAATAAACAAGAGCAGAGCTGCGGCCGTTGCGCGCATTTGCACTGGCGCCAAAGATTGAACCGTTGCAAATACAGGTCCGGTATATGCATTGGAAAGCAGCCCGGGAATAATAAGATATAAAAGGGCAGTCTGATAATCCGGTGCAAAGAACATAGCGATGTAAAAAGGTACACTGATAAATTGTTGAAATGCTGGAAGCCATGCATACCATTTTTCATGTTTTGCACCCAACCAATCCGCCAAGTACCCGCCCAGGTAAGTGCCGATAGCACTGGATATGCCAAGGATTAAGCCCAACGATAAGCCAACCTTGCTTGTCCCCAAATCAAAGGTGCGAATGAAAAATGCAGGCAACCAAACAAGTATTCCGAAGCCGACAAATGAGTGCAAGGCCGTGGCAATCGTAAGGTCGCGATAGGAAGCAATTTTCCAAAGGGTCTTAAAAGTTTGCCACATTGAGGCATTGGTCTCGATTGAGTGCGTTATTTCCCGCTTTGGTTCGCGCACGGTTGTAACAAGAATTATCGCTAGCAAGATGCCGGGTAGGCCAACTAGAAAGAATGAGACTCTCCAGTTGAATTGTTCGTTTAACCAGCCGCCCAGAGCGAGCGCTATCAGTGTGCCGATCGGAACCCCGCAGGCGTAGAGCGCCATCGCAGTGCCACGCTTCTGCCGGGGGAAAAGGTCCGCGATCATTGAATGTGAGGGCGGGCCGCTGCCCGCCTCGCCAACAGCAACGCCTACGCGAAGCGCCATCATTTGCCAGAAATTATTGGCGAGGCCGCATAAGGCGGTCATGACGCTCCAGGTGGTCAAAGCGAAGGCGACTATCTTTGTTCGTGAAAACCGGTCGGCGGCATAGGCGATGGGAATGCCGCAGGTAGCGTAAAAAAGAGCGAAGGCCAGTCCCGTCAGAAGTCCCAACTGAGAGTCAGACAAATTCAAGTCTTCCTTTATCGGCTCCAGCAAAATCGAAAGAATCTGGCGGTCAACGAAGTTCACTACATAAATCAGGAACAGAATGGCGAGCGTGTAATAGGTCGTGAAGGACGGGGGTGCGCTCTTCAGGTCGTTTCCGACGTTATCCTTAGGCTGCGATCCGTCGTTCTGAGCAATATTCATTTTTATGTCCGCTATGATTTTGGCTTCCCGGATTCGCCCAAATGTTCTATTGGCGAACATATGTTCGTATATCAGATGTCTTGATCGTGCAAGTCTTCATCTTAATCCAGAGAAATCTTAGTGCTCTAGTGTATTAGCTACTTGCTATCTGAACAGATACATATTAACGAACATATGTTCGTTTATAGGATAATACGGGAGCGACGCCATGATGAATCGAGAGCAAAATGAACTTCTCACTCGGGTGGGGGCCGGGACGTCGGGAGGCGCGCTCATGCGTGAATATTGGCAGCCGGTAATGCTTGCCGATGAGCTTGAAGATCAACGGCCAATCAAGGCATTTCGAGTCCTTGGGCAAGATTTCGTCATGTTCAAAGACGACAATGGCCGGTATGGCATGCTGGATCGCGACTGTCCGCATCGGGGAGCGGACCTTGCTTTTGGCCGTGTAGAGAACGGGGGAGTGCGCTGCGCTTTTCACGGCTGGTTGTTCGATGCGGATGGAAAATGCCGCGAAACACCCGGAGAGCCACCAGAAAGTCGCATCTGTGCAGGTATTCGTCAGCGAGCCTACCCTGTACGCGAGCGAAGCGGCATTTTGTTCGCTTATTTAGGGGAGGGTGAACCGCCAGCGTTCCCAGCGCTGGACTGCTTTGTCGCTTCTGAGCCTTATACTTTCGCCTTCAAGGGCTATCTCGATTGTAACTGGTTGCAAGCGTTGGAAGTCGGCATAGACCCGGCGCATGCCTCATTTCTGCATCGTTTTTTCAAAGATGAAGATCTGAGCGAGTCATATGGCAAGCAATTCCGGGGTGCGTCAGCAAGCTCAGATTTACCAATGACAAAAGTTTTACGTGAATATGCACAGCCGGAAATACGGGTTGAAAATGCGGACTATGGATTACAGATCACGTCTCTGCGGCATATTGATGATAAGGCTACTCATGTGCGCGTCACCAATCTATTATTTCCGCATGCGTTCGTTATTCCCCTCAGTAGTACAATCACCATTACGCAATGGCATTTGCCAATCGATGATTACAGTTGCTACTGGATAGCGATTTTCACAAGCTTCAAAGAACCGCTAAATAAGGAAACGATGCGTGCGCAGCGGCTGGAGCTCTATGAATTGCCTGACTACATGCCGCGCAGAAATCGTACTAATAATTATGGTTTCGACGCAAATGAACAGGCGACCGAAACCTATACTGGCATGGGCCATGACATCAACGTTCACGATGCGTGGGCGGTTGAATCCCAAGGCCGGATTCAGGACAGGACTCGGGAGCATTTGGGAAAGACTGATGTGGCCATCATCAAATACCGGCGCATGCTGATTGAAGCGATGAAGCAGGTTGAGGCGGGGAAGGCGCCGATTATGAGGCTCGATGATAATGTGGCGCTGTCTGTCACCGGTCCAGCGACAATCGATATGATTGCGCCAGCAATCGACTGGCAAGATCATTGGGTGAATTCCGTCGAAGAATTGCGCCAATCTGCGCCTTGGCGCGCAGCCGCTGAATAGCGGTAACAGCTATGAGCCTGGTCGAAAAAAAGGGTATTTGGTCCGCAGCGCAAGCCGAGGCGGCCAAAGCTGTAGAAGAGCAAGTGGCGGCTGAAAATTTGGGCGTTGTTCGTCTCGTTTTTGCCGATCAACACGGGATTTTGCGGGGAAAGACAGTCACGGCCGCGGCCTTGTCTGGGGCTATGCGCTCCGGCGTCGGATTTTCATCGACAATGATGCTGAAGGACACTTCAAACCAGACTGTGCGTCAGGTGTTCGACCGGGCTGGGGCCGGCGATAAAGAGTTCTTCGGTGCGCCCGATCTGCTTATGATTCCCGATCCGACCACGTTTAAGGTTCTTCCTTGGGCGCCGCATTCGGGATGGATGCTGTGTGATGTCTATTCAAAGTCGGGAATCCGCTCGCCCTTATGCGCGCGCAATATATGCAAAAGCGCTGAAAATAAGCTTGCTGATATTGGGTTTGACATTATTACCGGGTTGGAATTTGAACTGCATATATTCAAGCTGGAAGAGGGGGGATTGACGGCTGAGCACGCCTCGCAGCCTGGGGCGCCGGGTATGCCGCCCAAAATTCAATTGCTCACCCAAGGGTATCAGTATCTGACGGAAGCACGGTACGATCTCCTGGATCCAGTTTTTGAGAAGTTGAGAGCTAACCTTGAGCAACTAGGCCTTAATGTTCGCACGTTTGAAGTTGAGTTTGGCCCAAGTCAGATTGAGCTAACATTTGCGCCAGATCACGGGACAAAAGTAGCGGATGATGCAGTTCTGTTTCGCAGCGCTGTAAAGCAAATTTGTCATCGGCATGGCTATCATGCGACATTCATGTGCCGGCCTAATCTGCCAAATATCATGTCTAGCGGGTGGCATCTGCATCAATCCCTGCAAGACAGAAAAACAGGAAAAAATGTTTTCTCAGTTGATGCTGGCGAGACACTAAGTTCTGTCGCTAAGGCATATTTGGCCGGTTTGTTAGAGCACGCCAGTGGCGCAACCGCTTTCACCACGCCAACTATAAATGGGTACAAACGATATCGCCCTTATTCACTGGCGCCTGACAGAATTGCTTGGGGCTATGATAATCGCGGCGCCATGATTAGAGCTGTCGGTTTTGAGGAGCGCGAATCGGCAAGGTTTGAAAATCGCGTAGGAGAATCAGCGGCCAATCCCTATCTATATATTGCCTCGCAAATTCTCTCAGGCCTGGACGGAATTTCCCGGAAGCTTGAACCTCCGCCTGCAGCCGACACGCCTTATGAGGCGGATGCAAAAGAGCTTCCAAGAACACTTGGGGATGCCCTGCATTGCCTTGAATCAGATGCATATCTATGTGACTCGTTTGGGAAATCCTTCATCGATGTTTTTGTCGCGATTAAGCGTGCTGAACTGAGCAGGTACAATATGACCGTCAGTGATTGGGAGCACAGGGAATATTTCGACCTGTTTTAGACTGGACATTCTTCGGTGAACTGGAGAGGCGTTTAGGTTTAAAGTCTTCATTTTTTCGACCTCAATAAGTGCGTTGCGGTGGTCGATGGAACAATATTGGCCGCCGCGATCAGAATGATGGATCACTCTGGTGCGGTTAGCGCGTTGCCACGGCCCTGCGTTACGCTTCAAGAGCGATGTCGTGTTTGAGGCGATCACTAGTCGCCCACACAACGATCCGTCTTGAGAATAGATCCATCACCATAGCGAGATAGAGCCAACCTTCGCTCGTCCCTATATAGGATATGTCATCACCTCATTTTTGATTGGGCGCTTTAGCTGTGAAATGCCGATTCCTGTCCTTCATATGCGCCTCCATTTAGTCTATCTGACGCTCTTCACTTTACAGAAGCAAGCCCAATAAATTGCCTTGACTTATAGTCTTTTGGATTGAGCTCACTCTTCAATCAAATAATTTTCCTGTATTATAAATCAGTATAAAGATATTAAGGCTATAGATGAGTTTATATTTTTCTAACCTTACCCGTGATCTTAGAGCGGGTGTTTTTGCTTAACTTTACGCGAGTTCCATGCTGCTCAGTGGTCTCTTTAGGGGGAGGTTTATATTTTTCGTAAATTTTTGGATGCCAACGCTATGGGGAGGGATTAATAAAAATCAAAAAATCAATTCGTTACAGGCGGTTGGAACCCATGCAATGAAAAAAGGATGTACGATTAACGAACATATGTTGACAAATAGATCAGATCATGGTGAATTTGCAACGATGGCTCCAAGCGTCCAGGGATTAGGGCGTATGAGCGTCGCAACCGGGAGGGAATTATGACCATGAAAAACTTGTTAATCGGAGCGTCTGTTGCTTCGTTGGTAACCTGCTTGTCTGCATCGGCGATCGGGCAAGAGGTAGTAGATCAAGAAGTCGTCGATCAAATCGTTGTCACCGGATCGTTGATCCGCGGCACGCCAACAAATTCCGCTTTGCCAGTTGAGGTATTGACGGCAGAAGAGCTAAGTGCCCGCGGTAGGCCCTCGGCTGTTGAGTTTGTAAAAACTCTTTCGATCGCGCACGGCATTATTGGGGACGCGAATCAGTTCTCGACCGGTAAAGGTCAGCGTGCAGAAGGAATGGGGTCGGTGAACCTTCGGGGCTTAGGGCCAGAGAGAACTCTTGTTCTCTTAAACGGGAAGCGCCTGCCGCTGGCGGACGGCAAAATTGTGGACGCGTTGAAAATTCCTTATTCCGCCATCGGGCGTATCGAGATATTGAAAGATGGCGCGTCCGCCACTTATGGTTCCGATGCTGTGTCGGGCGTCGTAAACTTCATAACCCGTCAAGATTTGCAAGGTTTTGAAGTTGGTGGCGATTATCGTGTAATTGATGGTTCAGACGGTGACTATACGGCGAATGCTGCTTGGGGGTGGAGTGACGACCGTACGCGTTTGCTCGTTTCTGCTGATTATCAGCATCGTTCTCCGCTGAACCTAGCAGAGCGCGATTTTGCGATTCGTCCTTTCAGCACCAATCCGGAAGGTAATTGGTCGGGATCGGGCCATCCTAATCGTTACTTCCCTGTTGATGGAAGTTTTAACGGTTTGACGACGGCTCCGGTAACAGATGTTTTGTGCGGATCGCTTGGTACGGCGTTGACCAACCCTAATGGCGGTGCTAACGCCAGTGGCTTTAATAGTTGTCGTGCACAGAGCGCCGGATTCTCAAATTTGGTAGAAAAACAAGACAGCTTTCAGATCTACGCCGAATTTGAATCGGAAATCGCCGATGGAATTGAGTTCACGCTGGAAGGCTTATACTCAAGGGCGGACCTAGAAACGATTTCTTCACCATCATTTCCAATCTTGCGTGCTGCCACTGAAACAGTTCTACCAACGGGTCATTCAAGAATTAGCGGCGGCACTGATCCTGCGACGTCAATTTGGTATTTTGTGCCAGATGAAAACCCCGGATTTATTTCTTATACAGCTGCAAACCCGACGGCTTTCCCTGTTGGGACTGAAGGAGTTTTCATTCCGATTGCAAGCTATCGTCCGTTTGGCATTGGGGGCAATCCGTTGTTCGGTGGCAATGGCGCATCAAGGCAAGAACGAGATCAAGAACAAATCAGGATTTCCGCCGGATTAGCTGGTGAGTTTTCCGATAACGTCCGCTGGCAGACGAATGTCACCTATGGTGAGTATTATTTCCGTCGTACCGGGAACGATTCGCTAACGGGGCGCGTTGCGCTTGCGTTCCAAGGTTTAGGAGGGCCAAACTGCGACTTTGAGACGGGCACACCCGGCGTTGGCGGCTGCATGTGGTTGAATCCGTTCTCAAACTCCATTCAGTCGAATGCGGTAACCGGCGAGCTCAATACGGGTTATGATGCAAGCGTTGCTAACGGCGTTGAAATTGCCGACTGGATTTTTCCAGGATTCCAATTTGAAACGACTTCACGCCAGCTCGAATATAACGCACTGCTTGACGGAACAATTGAAGGCTTCTCTTTGCCGGGCGGCAAGATTGGTTGGGCCGTGGGCGCGCAATATCGCCGGGTATCGTTCAAGTCGGAGCCTAGCGAACTTGTTAACAACCTGATCACGCCTTGCGCAGATTCGCCGATCAATGGCGACAATGATTGCACGCCAACTTTGCAAAGTCCGTTCGGTCTTGGCGGCACTGAAGCGCCCTTCGAAGCGACTCAAAATATTTACGCGTTCTTTGGCGAGGCGGAGTTCCCTCTGACCGATACGCTGAACGTGAACGTTGGATTGCGCTTTGAAGATTACGGCCAGTTTGGCGGTACGACCCTCAATCCGCAGGTTCGCGCCAAGTGGCAGGCTTTGGACTTCCTTGCGTTCCGGGGTTCGGCCGGTACAACATTCCGCGCGCCGTCGCAAACTCTTCTGGAGCCGAATCCTGCTGTAAGCACCAGAAATATTTTGGGGGCGGTTCTACCGGTCGAGGTTCGAGGCAATCCGAATCTAGAGCCGGAAGAAGCATTCACTTTCAATGTGGGCATGCTTATCGACACAGGAAATTTCAACGCTTCGATTGACTATTTCAACATTAGTTTGGAAAAGGCGATTACCAGCGAGCCTTTGACGCCGGTTATCGAAGCTCTCTTCCCGAACAACGGCACGCCTGCATCCGGCAACTGCGCCACACTTGATCCACAATTTATTGCAGATCACTTCGATTTCAGTGGCGCTTGTAGCGCTTTGAATGTCACGCGCGTGCGGACTTTGAATATCAATGGTCCGGATATCGATACAAGCGGTCTCGATTTCGTCGCCGATTATCTCTTTGAGGATGTCGGAGGCGGTGAACTAGAGATCGGCGGAAACCTTTCTTACCTGTTGAACTATAAAATCGGCGATTTGCTTGTGGGCGACGTGAGGGCGTCTGCAGGTGGCGATGTGTCCGGTTTCCTCAATGACGGTAATACGCTCGCACACCCCTTGCCGAAATTTAAGGGCTATGCGTACGCCAATTACAATATGGGGGCGCATAACTTCCGTTGGTCCACTAAATATGCTCACTCCTACGAGGACAATCGCAGTATCTTTGGGCCGAACCCAAGTTATTGTACCGATGCATCAAATCCGGCTGGCTGTGGCACTGTCGCCGCTGGTCAGGAGATCGACTCGATCTTCACCCACGACTTCACCTATCAGTTCTTTTTATCGGATAGCGTGACGTTGATGGCGACTGTCACGAATATTTTCGACAAGGAGCCGCCTTTCGCGCGTACACAGATCAGCTACGACGCCTTGACCCATGACCCGCTTTTACGGACATTCAAGTTTGGCGTTCAGGCTAGATTCTAAACACTAACATTGCCCGCCGGTCCCTTTTGAAAAAAGGGCTGGCGGGTTTTGCGACCCTTCAAGCTAGTGCAAAAGCATTTTGGTTTCATTCGGATAGGGCTTGGCTTAGTTTAGAGGGAGCAATGAGGCGATAGCTTCGCCTGATCAATGCAGTGACTTCCTTCCAGTTCGTTTCTCTGTTCAGCCAAACGCCAATCCAGCCTTTAGGTCCATAATATGGTGGAAAAAATATCTTCTGTGGCTGAGCGCTTAGTTCAATCTCTTGAAATCCCAGAGGAGCCTTGCACCACAAACTTGGCTTATTTTCCACAGTTCTATCTAGTGCGAATATCTTCTTTCGTACGCGGTATGTCGGGCCGCGCCGTAATAAAACTTCGGTCGTTTCAGGAAATGACAGACATATCTCGCGGAGTTGTTGCTGCTCTTTTTTCATTTACTGCTTTCGTGATGTGCTCGGCGTGCCGCTCCTTGAGAGAGGGATGAGAGTTTTGTCATTCTTGACGAAAATTGTTCACGCGCCAATCGGGTTTTGTCTTGATGATATTAAAATCTCGCGAAATACGCCTCAAAAACCGTCCAATCGCTATGCCGCAATTGAGCGATTTCGAGCTTTCGGAAGTTACCATCTTGCCGCCCGGCGCCGAAGAGGTCCAGGTCAAAAATACATGGATGTCAGTTGATCCATACATGCGGGGTCGCATGAATGACACGAAAAGTTACATCACGCCTTTTGAAATTGGAAAGCCGCTTTCCGGGGCTGCTATTGGCGTTGTTCTTCAATCCAATAGCAAGCATTTTAATGAGGGTGATTTAGTCGCAACCGGTTATGGCTGGCGTGAAGTTTTCAATGCGCACCAAGATGAAATTCGAAGAGTAGATTCATCTGGTCTGCCGCCGCAGGCTTTTCTTGGCGTGATGGGCATGCCCGGTAAGACAGCGTATTATGGACTGCTTAATGTGGCTCAATTGAAGCCGGAGGATACACTGTTTATCTCCGCTGCGGCTGGGGCGGTCGGGCAGGTGGCCTGCCAAATCGCTAAGTTAAAGGGGGCAACCGTGATCGCATCGGCAGGCGGCGCCCAAAAAGGGAAGTTTCTCCAAGAGCTCGGTGTCGACAAGGTTATCGATTACAAGGCGCACAAAAGTATCTTCGTAGCGCTAGCAGAAGCGGCGCCAAACGGAATTGATGTCTATTTCGATAGTGTTGGCGGCGCCCATCTTGATGCGGCTCTAAGAGCAGCGCGGCAGTATGGAAGATTCGCCCTTTGTGGAATGATTGGCGATTATAACGCCGATGTTCGTGGGGAAGGCGTACATAATTTGTTTGAGGCCGTTCGAAAAGATATCTCTTTGCGGGGGTTTATTATTTCGAATCACTTCGGTGATATTCCGGATTTCAATAAAGATATGAGCGCGTGGATAGCGAATGGCGATATTGTTTGGAAAGAAACGATAGAAGATGGAATTGCCAATGCGCCACGCGCATTCCTTAATTTGTTCAGCGGGCAGAATGTAGGAAAAATGCTGGTTCGGTTGGATTGAAATTACAATAAAAAGAGGTGATGAAGTGCAGGCAGTATTAAGCCTCGAATGTGGCGGGCCTGAGAGTTTACGGGTCCAAGAAGTTTCCGATCCTGTTCCGGAACAGGACCAGGTAGTGATCGCCGTTAAAGCTTGTGGCGTGAATTTTCCCGATGCGCTTGTCATTGAGGATAAATATCAGGAACGTCCCGAGAGGCCATTTTCCCCCGGATGCGAAATCGCTGGTGTTGTTGAGAGCGTAGGCGCGAATGTGAAGGGTTTTTCTGCTGGCGATCGGGTCATAGGCGAAACCAAATGGGGTGGTATGGCGCAAAAGCTTGCCTTGGATCACGGCAAGCTCATTAAAATGCCCGATGCTATGCCGTTTGAAACCGGGGCGGCTTTCCTTTTTACATATAGCACTTCCTATCACGCTCTCGTACAGCGTGCGCAGGTAAAGCCAGGCGAGACAGTATTGGTATTGGGCGCTGCGGGCGGCGTAGGCCTTGCGGCGGTCGAGATTGCGACGGCGCTTGGCGCGAGAGTCATTGCTGCGGCGTCTTCTCCGGCCAAAGTTGAGCTTGCAAAAAAGCATGGCGCCCAAGAAGGGGTGGTTTATCCTAAAGCCGTCACAAACAAGGAAGAGGCTCGTAAACTCAGTGGACTGTTAAAACAGGCCTCTGGCGGCGAAGGCGTGGATATCGTCTATGATGCTGTCGGGGGCGGTTATTCGGAACCTGCCTTGCGCGCGCTAAAGTGGAATGGGCGTTACCTTGTCGTCGGTTTTCCGGCTGGGATTCCGCTCATTCCGCTAAATCTGACATTGCTGAAGGGCTGCTCGATAATAGGAGTCTTTTGGGGAACTTTCGCCCAAAAGGAACCGGAGCTGCATCGTCAGAACGTGCATGACCTGTTAGGCATGTATGAAGCAGGCAAAATTGCGCCATATGTTTGTGACCGGTATCCACTAGCACGTGCCTCTGAAGCTATAGCGCAGCTAAGCAGTCGTCAGGCGATGGGAAAGGTTGTTGTTACGATCGAGACTTAAGCAACCAGAAATTTGCGGCTTATATCCTCATGATTTTTGTTTGAGTTAAATTAATCTCTACTTCCGCACATAGATCATATGGGAGATGCGAGGCGCTTTGTTTTAGCGATTTCGGGATAATGGGGGTTAATAAAAGGGTAGTCACCTTCGGCGCAGAACAGGCGGGTGCACAGACTACAATTTCGTTGCGATAAGCAGAATATAGCGGCGAAATAATCATATTAGGGGCCGCATCTTTCCTGTCCTATCAACGCCCCCCCATTGTCTAAAGTTTATCTTAAAGGCGAGGTTACAAAAACCGACTCTTATTGCGCCCGACAGAGTTCTTCGCCCAGCAGAATATTCAACTTAAAATTGCAACCTCTGTGCTGGAAGTTAGCAGCCAAGCGCAAACCTAGAGTATTTATATTCTTTAATTCGAATAATTTGACGAAACTTCGATGGCGCAGCCACCATTTTTGTAACTGACGTGCTTCCCGAAAACTGGTCCATTTGAAGCTGGAATTTTCCATTTATGATGCTCTTCACAGCGGAAGGAAGATTCAACGGACCACTGTCAGGGAAGCGAGCCAGCATATTGACAGCATTGCATGCAAGGCATATATTTTGATTATCAGGTATAAGGTGCAAGGCATGGCGACGCTGACAATCCGGAATGTTGAAGATGAAGTGCGAGATTACTTCCGCGCGAAAGCGGCGCAACATGGGCGGTCGATGGAGGCTGAAATCCGAGAAGCGCTTCAACATTTAGCGCGTCGACGGCTCGTGAAGCCCGGCGATGTGTTTCGGCGGATTAATGCTGAATTCGCAGCACTTGGCGGCGTTGATGAGCTAAAATTGCCTGAAGACGAGCCTTTGCAAGCGCCAGTGTCTTTCGATGAATGATCATTCTTGACACAAATGTTTTATCCGAACTTATGAAGGCGCACCCCAGTGTGGCGCTGATAAGGTGGGCTGATTCAAGGCCGCCGGAGCCTGTGGCGACAACGGCCGTCACTATTGGTGAAATTTTCGCTGGCTTATCAGCGCTGCCGAATGGGCGTCGAAAGTCCGGATTGATCGAAGCGTTTGAGAGTGTCCTTGATGAGATCATTGGAGATATTTTGCCTTATGATCAAGAGGCGGCTGAGACATATGGCGTTTTGCATGCGCGGCTGAGAGGGGTGGGAAGCCCGATCGGGATAAGCGATACTATGATCGCAGCTATTACATTGACGCATCAAGCAACCCTTATAACCCGCAATTTGAAGCATTTCAAAAATTGCGGTATTGAGATTATCGACCCATTTTCTGTATAATTTTTATACGGGTTTTGAATATAATTTGTGCAAAGAATATTGGCCCAAATCACTCATTGAAGCGATCCTGGTCGCAGATATGCGATATGGAGCACATGTTAAAAATCTGAATACCATTGATGTCTTTTCATATTTGAAGGAAAGGCCCGCTGATCTTTCGGTGGCTTTCCCACGTTGCTTCATTCCGGGGTGTTGCCTATTCGAAATCAGAAATTTGGTACATTTTTGGTACATTTTTTCGCTGGCTTTGTGCGGTCGGCTATGGACAGGTATGGAAGGCTTTAAAACACATCCCTAGAAATTGAGGGATTTTTCCGACTGCTGTGGACGCCTACGCACGGCTATGGAAACTCTCGTTCTGACTGTAAATCTGCCCGCATTGCGTACGCTGGTTCGAATCCAGCCCCCTCCACCACGAAGCAAGTTTAATACATTACAGATTTAAAAGTATGGGAATACTCTTTGGCTATTAAAGAGGATTCACCATTTTCGATAATCACCCAAAGTTATACAACCAATATGCACGAGCCCGGAGTGTTGCAAGGTGTGACGCAGAGGGCATCGTGAACGGTGGGGATGGAATGAGCGCTTATGCTGGCATTATCAGTTTGAATTCAACCGTCACAATGGTTCTGTACAATAGGCTAAGCTGTTCTTTACCCGGTTGAAAACCGTATAAGGTGTAATTAAAAAGCTCTATGACTTTGAAGTTCAAGCAAAATCCTCTGAAAAAAATCGTAGTGGCCCTGTTTATCTAGGTGAACCCCATCAATAGGTGAGGGGGAGATTTGGGATGTAGAGTAGCAGTACCGAACGCCGATATCTTGCGCCATCTCAATATAGTCGTTTGCTAGGGAAGGCTGTTTTTTTCTCGCGCCACTGAATAGTTTAGCGCGTTCTCCCGTTATCTCACCAAACTGAGGGGGTGCTACGACCAATACCGTTGGTTTTGGAAGGTCTTCAAATGGATCATTTGCGTTTCTCGCTTTTATGGCGAGTTTTTTTATAGCGTGCGTAACATCTTTTGAGGAAAGGTTGAAATGAGCCTTAAGGTCATTAGTACCAAGAGCAATAATAACCGTGCTTATTGGGGCATGTATTTGAAGTGCTTGTGTGAAGTACGGTTCAGCCGCATAACGACCAGCTTTAGGGTCTGGATAAACTGCACTACGCCCACACAGCCCATCTTCAATGACTCTATAGTCTCTACCTAAAGCTTTTTGCAATAGAGCTGTCCAGCGAATTGTTTCGTCAAACCTTTGCTGTGAGCCGGGAATTAACCCCCAGGTGTTTGAGTCGCCAAAACAAAAGATGCGTTTCTCGTTCATTCTGATAGAGATCTCATCTTAACAGCAAATAACATAGCCCAGCGACTATCGGAGCGCTTACTAGGTTTAATCTGAAACCATAGCGGACCATAGTTCTTAGACTGACTTTACCAGTTCCAAAAATAACGGCGTTTGGGCCGGTGGCGAAAGGCATCATAAAAGCGCAACTTGCGCACATAACCGCCGGCGCCATAAGTAAGGCTGCTTCCGTTTCCATTGCCTGCGCAACCGCAGCAAGAACAGGCATAAAGATTGCGGCCGTTGCTGTATTGCTAACAAGTTCTGTCGTGAACGTAATAAGCAAGCAAATAAGTAATATCAGTAAGAATGTGGGCAGTGCGGAAATGATTGATAGTTGTGCCGCCATCATCTCGCTTAAACCAGAGGCTGAAAAAGCTTTTGATAACGATATTGCAGCTGCAAGGAGCAGCAATACCTCCCAAGGGATGTTTTTGGCTGATTCCCAGCTTAATAATTTTCCTCCATCATTGTTGGGCAGTAATGCAAGCAGCACCACGGCCAATAAGGCGACCATACCATCGGAAGCGGCGGGCAAGTTTAGCGCCGCGCTCCACCCGCCAAATGGGTCGTTCCGGGTCAGCCATAATAGTGCAGTGCATGAGAAAACGACGACGCAAATTAATTGGTCTTTGTTCCAGAGATTTGCCTGGGGGATATTGACAGCAATGTTTTTAGGGACTTTTAAAGCAAGTTGAAGGCAGACTAAAGACAGCATAGCGATAACGGGCGGAAGAGCCATCAGCATCCAACCAAAAAATGTTACTTCGCTATTGGTGGAGTCGCTATAGGCCTGAAAAAATATGAGATTGGTAGGGCTTCCAATCGGGGTGCCAATTCCGCCAACACTGGCTCCATAGGCGATAGCTAACAGTAATGGAATGGCAAGTGCGCCTGATTTTTCTCTTTCTATTATAGCAATGGCGACTGGAACTAACATGATCGCGGTTGCTGCGTTTGAAATCCACATGCTCAAGATGGCTGAGACAATGGTGAACCCAATAACAATACGTGTACTACTTTTTGTGCCGATAATATTTAGAAGGGTCAAAGCTAAATTGCGATGAGCGCCATTTTGAACGAGCGCCGCGGACAACATAAAGCCGCCCATAATAAGGAAGACAATTTGATGCCCAAAAGATTGAGCAATGTCATCAACGCTTAGTATGGAAAATAGGGGAAATACGGCTAATGGAATAAGCGCAGTAAGGGGAATTGGTATAACTTCAAATACCCACCAGATAGCGCATAATAGGGTGACTCCTAATACAAAGCTTGGTGTGTGGGCGGCGCCTTGACATGACATAAGTAAATAGCTTGCAACTGCCAGAACAGGGCCTGAAACTAAAGCGATAGGCTTAATATTGTCGACCATAAGCGACAAAGTAGGAGCGAAAGCGGTCATATATTTTTACGCGAATGTTCCTGTGCTTCACGAATGGCAACGCCGCCAGCCGTGAAGCCGCCGTCTACAAATAGAGTTTGTCCATTTATATAAGTTGAGCGCGGCCCAGCCAAGAAATTTACCGCATCGGCCATTTCCTCAGCATCGCCATATCGACCGAGTGGAATGGTCGTGTGGTAGTCTTCACGCATTTGCGGTGAGTGGTTTGCGCGTGCCGGTTCTGTGTCGACAGGGCCAGGGCCAATAGCGTTCGCATTAATGCCAAAAGGGCCGAGTTCAACGGCTAGCTGCCTTGTGAAATGGATAATCGCCGCCTTGCTTGTTCCATAGGCGACACGGGCGAAACCAGCGCGCACGCCGGATACTGATGCGATATTAATAATACGTCCGCTACCGGCCTTGGCCATATGACGCCCTATGGTCTGGCTCATGATGAACATGCCGGTGATATTGACGTTCAGCATGCGGGTCCAGTCTTCAAGGGTAATTTCGAAGAATGGTTTTAGCCCCCCAATCCCAGCATTATTGACCAGAATGTCGACTTCACCGTGGTCTTTCCGGGTAAATGCGGCAAGAGCCTTTACTTCAGCAGGGTCGGTAATATCGCACCGAAAATAGGTTGACCCTAGTTCCTTAGCCGTTGCTGTTGCGGCTTGTTCATCGGCGTCAGCAATCACAATATTTGCACCCTCGGCTTTTAACCCGTTGGCGATTGCTTTACCTATCCCTTTTGCGCCGCCGGTCACAATTGCGACCTTTCCTTGCAATGACACGTTTCCGTCTCCTCTTTACTCTGTTATGCTTCCCTTATACGGGGCGATCGCCTTTGGTTACTTTCAGTGTACGATTATCAACACCGGGCAACATATGTGCAGGGTCACGGGTCACCACCACATCTATGATACTTGGTCGATCGCGTTCCTCGTTGGCGGTGCGGATGGCGCCGTTCAACTCCTCAGGGTCCTCAACACGTATGCCGTGACAGCCAAAAGCTTCAGCGATCTTTGCATAATTCATATCCGTCAAATCGCTGGATTGAAACTCGCCATACATAGCATGTTGAAGCGCTTTAATATACCCCGAAGCGGCATTGTTCACAATCATCAGTGTAAATGGTGTTTTTGCCCGTAAGGCAGTTTCAAGTTCACCAATAACCATATTAAAGCCCCCATCGCCTGTCAGTGCAACAACTGGTTGGTCTGGGGCTGCCAGTTGTGATCCCAAAGCGCCGGGCAAGCCGTAACCAATTGATGCAAAACCACGATCTGCGACGAAACGCCGACCTGCTGATTTTGTGTCATACAATAGACCGCCCCAGTGGGCTGCAAAGCCACCGTCTGCGACAAGAATGGATTCTTCCGGCATCGCGTCATTAAGTTCATTCAGCATACGGCCAACATTAATCGGTGTTTCCTTTGCTTCAAGCTTTGCTCGCGCTTCCTCCCGCCATTTAGACATACGTGTTGGGACTTCGGCAATATAGGACGCGCGATTGTCCTGCATAAGCTTAGCTTCTTGATGAAGCGCATCATTAAGATCTTTAAGGCCAAGGCTAGCGTCGCCAACGAGAGCGATATGCGCCTTTGTGGTTCTGCCAATTTCTTCTGGATGGCTGTCTAAATGGATGAGCGGTACATTACGATTGAACAATTGGAAGCGTTTTGTGGCGATTTCACCAAGCTTACAGCCCACAACGATAAAGCAATCAGCCGTTTCAATAAGATCATTGGCGATCCGAGAATAGCGTCCAAAAAGGCCAGCGGATAATTGGTGAGAACATGCAATCGCTCCTTTTCCGGAGAGAGTATGAGCGATAGGAATGGACTGGGCTTCAGCGAAATGCTGCAACGGTTCATAAGCTTGCGCGATGTGAATGCCGCCGCCAACAAGCAATAAAGGGCGCTCCGCCTTCGCGATTAGAGCCGCCGCTGCTTCGATATCTTGGGCGGCCGGACGTGAGCGGTAAGCAGGATAGGTGGTTGTTTCCTGCCTAATCCAAAAGTCATCGACTTGGAATGCGTAATTGTCGTGGGCTACATCTTCTGGCACATCGACGACAACTGGGCCTGGGCGGCCTGAAGTTGCGACAGCGAACGCGCGACGCACCAGTTCGGGAACTCTTGCTGTGCGTTCGATGCGGATAACTTCTTTGACGGCCGGCGCAAGAATTTCAAGCTGACGCGTTTCTTGAGTCATGTTTTTCCAAGAATGATCCCTGTGCGTATTGCCGATAAAAACAACTTGCGGAATGCCTGCGTTGTAAGATTCGACCAGGCCAGTGACCAAATTCGTAGCGCCTGGGCCTAGCGTTGCATCACAAAGGCCAGGCTTGTTGGAAACCCGCGCATAGGCGTCCGCTGCAAATGCTGCGCATCGTTCATCGTTGACGAGATGGTGAGTTAGTCCTTTTTTACGTAAAGCTTCATAAAAGGGCAAAAGCTGAAAACCGCCCATGCCAAAGACGGGACCAATGTTAGCCCTGGCCAATATCTCAACAATGGCTTCCCCCCCGGTCATAGTTAGACCGTCGCTATCGGGATCGGGTGTTTCAACAACATCCAAGTCGTACATAATTTTTACCTTTACGCAGTTTCATTCAGTAAATTGATTAAGTCTTTAACTGGCTGGCGCTTCCTTGCTCCGAGCAAAAATGCGGCTTCATTTGCGTGAGAAATAACTCCAGTTTCATATGTGGACCGACCATCACCAATCCGTGCAGACCAAGCGTCTACGGCGATGCCAGCGAGGTTGGCCTTATTCATCGCCTCCAGACGGCTAATGCCCGCATTTTCGATCCCAATGCCTGCATCATTAAAGGCTGCTAATTTGACTTTTGCTTTTATGGCCGACGATGCTTTGGCGCCGGGTAGCCCGCCATGGGAGCCTGTGATAACAATAGCGCCTTCGTCTTCAGGACAGACGAGTGAGGCGGAGTCGACAACAACCATCGTATTAAATTTTTTTGTATTGCCTAATGGGATTCTAAATCTGTGCTCAGATGTATGTCGGTCGCAGGTTTTTTGTTTTTTTCTAGGCGTAAGCTCACCCAATAAAATTGATACCTTATTAATCGGCATACCGATTATCAATCCGGCTTGTTTTGCTGATTCGTTTAGATGGCTGACTACGCCGCGTTGTAACATATCATTTGGATCGCCGATGCGTGCGCTTAAGTGGGACGCGGTGGCGGCCGGGATGCCTGCATCATCTAAGAGTGCAAGCCCAGCAATCCCGGCATTATCGCATCCGACCCCGGCATCATGCGCGATAAGAGAGGCGACGCCGGCGCTGACGGCGTATTCACCGGTCAATATTCCGCAGTGTGAGCCTACGATAGCATGTCTGTTTGTGTCGGATGGGCGAAGCTCCGTTATTGACCCAAGAATAAGACGCGCCATTGCATTGACCTTAATATCCGATAAACGGATTGATATATTTGCTTATCGGATATTGAGCACGGGACAGGTTCGCCTGTCAACCAGGGATGGATTGTCCCGGTTAATACAAATTCGGACTGCGGCGCGAGCAGTAAGTCGGCTAAGTTTTCGGCTAGAAAGGGCAATGCGCACGAAATTGCGCTTCATTTGGACTGCAAAGCAGAGGGGGGATAAACCCTTGGCTTTGGGATAGACTTATTTCGCGACTGAATAGCGCTTGGCGTATGCCGTGTTTAAAACGTCACAAGCTTCATTTTCGATTGCTTCGGCTTCACTGCGTAAGAGCGCGGCAATTTCTTTGATGCGTTCGTCGTTTAGGCGGCTAGAAATAGCGGCGACGCTTATGGCTCCCACTGCTTCGCCATTTTTTTTGCACACGGGAACTGCAATCGCAGACATGCCAGAAATCAGTTTTTCCTGATTGATTGCGTAGCCTGACCGTTTTGTGTCGGCAATTGCACTGATTAAATACTCATTATCAATAGTATAATTCAGCCGAGTTTTTTCCTGATGCTTTAGAAGTTCTGATATGCGTTCTGCTGATTGAAAAGCCATTAAGGCAAGGCTGCCGGCGCCGACGCCAAGGGGCCGACGGTCCCCAATATTTAATGTTAGCGTCCGAATCGGATAGGCGCCTTCACGCCGGTCGACGCAAACCGCATCATCGCCCGACGTTAAGCTGAAATAAACAGTGTCTTCAGTACGGGCGGCGATGTTGCTAAGGCGCTCATCTACGAAGGGTAGTAAGCCATATCTGTCTGTTGCTTTTGCGGCCCATGAAACCAACTGAATGCCCAAAAAATAACGATTTTTATCAGCATCATGATCAATAAACCCATACGTAACAAGGCCATTAAGCAGTCGGTGGACAGTTGCGACGCCTAATTGCGTGTCTTCAATAACATCAGTCATGCGCAGGCCATAAGGACCCGCTTTAGATATAGCGTCGATAACCATGGCGGCGCGGGCGACATTTTGATGTTCGCCTCGTTTTTTTGGGGGAGCTTTTTCTTCCGCCATTTTCGTCCTTTCTGTTGTTGCTTGACTGCATCACGACTGAGATCAACCGACATCATCATACTGTTTGGGTTGACCAAACGAAAATATTTGTGATACCGATTTATATAACGGATAAAATTATCCGTTAAACGGAATATTAAATTTCGCTCAAAGGTCAAGTCAAAAGAGCGAACGTGATAAAACTAGTAACAAGGGAGGGGCTAAGCATGTCGCAGTCTCAAACATCACTTCGGAAGTTTCGCCGATTAGCCGTGCTAGGCGTATCGGCTATCGCTATCTCGACGGGAAATGCTGTTGCACAAGGGGTGGAAACTGTGCCTGAGCAAACGCAGGCAAATGAACAAGCCGGGTCGGATGTAATCGTCGTGACCGGTTCTAATGTCCGCACGTCCACTTTCACTAGCCGCGTGCCTGTCGATGTCGTTGACCGGACAAAACTTGAAGCTGCTAACGCGAACCAACTTATCGATGTGCTTGTCGATATACCGGCGAACACAGGTTCGTTGTTTGCTGAAGAAGCAGGTTTAACGGCGGGAACAGGGCAATTTAATATTCGTGGACTTGGGCTTGCGTCAACACTGACATTAGTCAATGGCCGCCGTGGCGGCGTTTCGCCGGTCGCTGATTCAAGCGGCGCAGATTTTACCGATATCAACCAATTCCCGCTTTCCATGGTTGAGCGGGTTGAAGTGTTAAAAGATGGCGCCTCAGCCGTATACGGTTCAGAAGCTGTTTCGGGGGTTGCAAATATTATCACCCGTAAGGGCTTTGAAGGCTTTGAATTATCTGGTTCTTATGAAGACGCGTCGAACAATGCATATTCTGTCAGCGTCGCTGCCGGTAAGCGTTTTGATGATGCTACGTTTAATTTTTATGCGACGTACTATCACCAATCTCGCAATAATCGCGGTGATTTTGATTGGCTCGTCGATCGTATTCATGGGGGTGACATGATCGGCCGCTCTCGGCTTCTTTCAGCGTCTGGTTCACCTGGCACCTATTTCCCAGCCACCTTTAATACGGATGGCGATCCTATCGGACTTTCTGGTGGTTCCGGTTTTGCTGATCCAGATTGTCAAGCTGCGGGCGGCATTTTCCCAATCCGAGACGATGGAACTACGAACACATCATTCTGTCGCCACTCCTTCTTTAATCAGCAGTCAGTCATCCCTGAGGCGAACCGAATTCAAGCTTTTACCGAATTTGAGATGGCGATTTCTGACAGCATTACTTATTACAATGAAGCGAGTTATTCGCGGAATGTGATGCGTGATGATAATGGCCCCTTACCAACCAATAATGGTTTGATCGCAGCTAATGGAGCAGGACGCGTGTTTATCCCTGCGGATCATCCATTTAACTTCTTTATTGAAGATCCATCAGACCCAACCGCTTTAGTTTATATTGATCCTGCGTCTTGGGACAATGCAATCCATACAGCAGTTCCGCTTTCTGCGTCTATGCGACCACTAGGGGATGACTTTAACGCCTCCGGCATTAAAGCCCATGATCAGCGCCGTGAGTTTAACTATGGCCGACTTGTCAATGGATTTGAGGTTGATGCCACTGACACGTGGCAGCTTAACGCCTCTCACATGGTAGCTTGGTCGAACCTTAGCAATTCAATTCCGCTGACTTACATTATGGATACGTTCAACCAACTAGTAGTTGATGGCGAGTGGAACCCATTTGGAACGCGTATCGCAAACCCGACGCTTGTATCGCCAAAGGATGGGACAAGTATTGCAGGCTCACCAGACACGGTGCGCGATCAATTCTTGACGACAGCGACACGGGATATTCGTACAGTCCAAAACGTAGTGGACATAATTGCAACTGGCGAAATAGGTGACTTCGGCACCGGCCCAATCGGCGTCGCTGTTGGTGGACAGTATCGTAACCTTGAGCTCACCGATACGCCAGATGCACTTGTTGCCTCTGGGCAAGCGGCCCGTAACAGTTTGAGCTTCCCAGTGGAAGGCAGCCAGACAGTATGGGCTGGTTTTGCTGAAGCAGTTATTCCGCTTGGTGATCGTGCGGAAGTTCAGGTTGCAGTGCGTCATGAAGATTATGGCAGCTTTGGATCATCAACAGACCCAAAAGTCGCGGCGGAAGTAAACGCCGCCGATTGGCTTACCCTTCGCGGATCTTGGGGCACAGCTTTCCAAGCGCCGACAATCCGTCAAACAGCTGAACAAACCAATTTTGAATTTATTGACGACTCTGCCTTCCAAGGCGGTGGCGGCGCTGTTTGCGGTGCGGGCGGGCCTAGCCAGGGCGTGTTGGTTCGTACTCGTGGCAATTCAGACCTTGAGGCGCAAAATTCGCGCAGCTTTACAATTGGCGCAATTTTGAATTTTTTCAATTCCTTAGATGTCAGCGCTGATTATTGGAATTACAAATATGAAGGTCTGATTGCCCCAGGCCTTAATGGTCAAACCATTGTGGATAATGATTGTAATGATGACGGCATCCCTAATGATCCGCGAGTTCTTCGCGACGGCAGCGGTCAGCTAACGGAAGTTCTTACATCATTCGAAAATGTTGGTCGGGTAGAGACAGACGGTCTTGACCTTTCCTTCGCCTACCAACTGCCAGCGTCATCATTTGGTGATGTTTCAATTCGCACAGATGTCGCTTATGTGCGCAAATTTGATGTGTTTGGTTCAAGCGGTGGGGCTTTTGACGGCGCAGGCAGCAGGAACGCTACAAACAATTTCAACACCTTGCCGAAGTGGCGTGGTAATGCTGCGATCAACTGGGCCAACAATATTCATAGTGCGAATGTTACAATACGCTACATCGACGGTTATGATAACGATCAAAGCAACAATGCGCCGATCGATAGTTTTACCACCGTTGATTTGCAGTATGGCGTGGATTTGACTGATTTTACTGGAACAGAAAATAGTCGCATCATGATTGGCGCCCAAAATATCTTTGATCAAGATCCGCCTGCTTTAATCAGATATGATTCTAGCGGACAGCTTATCAGCGGCACCATTGCTGATATCGACCGGCCTGGCTATGATGCCCGTGCAGGCCATTCCTTCCGTGGCCGGGTTCTATACGCACGCTTTGTGCAAGGCTTTTAAGCTGAAAGAAATTTGACATTCGGGGGGACGGGAGAAGCAATAAGTGCTTCTCCCGTTTCTTTTTAAAAGGAGTTTTGTCATGGAGCAGGCCAAAGAGTTGTTGCGGACAAAGTCATATGTGAATGGTTCATGGGTTGATGCTGAATCAGGGGCTGTTTTTTCAGTGCATAACCCGGCGACTGGCGACTTAATAAGCTGTGTTCCCGACATGGGGGCTGCCGATACGAAACGGGCGATTAACGCAGCTTATGAGGCTTTTTCTTTTTGGCGACACAAGACCGCAAAAGAGCGTTCGCAAATACTTCATCGCTGGCATGACTTAATTATTGAGCACGCTGCCCCCCTTGCAGAGATCCTGACCCAGGAGCAAGGCAAGCCTTTGGCGGAAGCGAAGGGTGAGGTTTTATATGGTGCGTCATTTATTGAGTGGTTTGCTGAAGAAGCAAAACGCACTTATGGCGACATTATCCCTAGTCCTATTGCAGGCTCTAAAATTTCGGTTGTTAAGCAGCCTGTGGGTGTGTGCGCTGCTATTACGCCTTGGAATTTTCCGATTGCGATGATCACCAGGAAGGCAGCCCCGGCGCTAGCATCAGGATGTACGATGATCATTAAGCCAGCAGAAGCAACACCTTTCAGCGCTCTGGCCTTGGCCTATTTGGCGCACCAGGCCGGGCTGCCGCCCGGGGTGTTAAACGTTATTACCGCCAGTCAAGGAGGGGATATTGGCGGGGCATTGATGGCAAGCGACACCGTCCGTAAAATTTCTTTCACGGGTTCAACGCAAACTGGCAAAATATTGATTCGCCAATCGGCTGACACGGTAAAACGAGTGTCTATGGAATTGGGCGGTAACGCTCCTTTCATTGTATTTGATGATGCTGATTTTGACGCGGCGATTAGCGGCGTAATCGCTTCTAAATTCCGTAATGCGGGACAAACTTGTGTTTGTGCGAATCGGATATTTGTTCATGATACAATGTATAATGAATTTGCCAAGCGATTAAGCGATGAGGTTCGTCGCTTTACTGTCGGTAATGGCATGGACGAACAGGTAGTGATTGGCCCTTTGATTGATTCCAACGCGGTTGAAAAAATCCGTGCCCATATTGGTGACGCAGAAAAACAAGGTGCGATCATATCTGCTGGGGGGGCTCCGCACGCTTTAGGTGGTAATTTCTTTCAGCCAACAGTGATTTCAGATGTAACCCCTCAGATGCGGATTGCGTGCGAAGAGACCTTTGGCCCGGTGGCGCCGCTTATTCGTTTTAACAGCGAAGAGCAAGTTACTGAGTGGGCGAATAATTCCGACGCAGGGTTAGCTGCATATCTGTTCACTAAAGACCATAACCGTGTGATGCGTATGCCGGAAATGTTAGATTATGGTATGGTTGGCATTAATACGGGGATCATTTCTAATGAAGTTGCTCCCTTTGGCGGTGTTAAACAGTCCGGGTATGGCCGCGAAGGCTCTCGCTATGGCATCGATGAATATCTGGACCTTAAGTATTTTTGCTATGGTGATCTTGAGTGAAGCGTTGGGGCTGTCTAGCCCTACGTCTATGTACCAATTTCTGATTGAGTTTCCGGAACGGTTGAAGTGCTCCCGTGTGCCGGACGGACCGCCTCTGGTGATCGACCTTGCTGTTTCAGTGGCGTCTCGGGGGAAGATTGTTGTGGCACAGAATAATAAACAACCTATCCTTGAAGGTTTGGGCCCTGGGCGAGTCTGGTAATCCGACGACAGACCCCGATGAGGCTTTACGCGGTTCGATGATGCCGCTGGGTGATTCAAAGGGTGCGACTCTGGCAATGATGGTCGAGGTTTTAGCAGCCGCATTGACAGGAAGTCACTTTGGATTTGAGGCAAGCTCTTTGTTTGAAGCAGATGGAGGAGCGCCGAATTTAGGTCAAACCTTCCCTTACGGTGAAAGCGGCGCTGAAGGCGACGGTGGCTTCCCGTTCCGATTTACGGGCCAAAAACTGGACCCTGAAACGGGCTTGTATTATTATAAATCCCGCTATTACGATCCTGAAACAGGGAGGTTCTTACAAACAGACCCGATTGGCTATGAGGATCAGATGAACCTCTATGCCTATGTCGCAAATGATCCGGCTAACGCGACCGATCCGACTGGGAAATCAGAATTGTTGATGCTATTTATGGCGGTATTTCTGGAGCTGTAGGCGGTTACATCGCATCAGGCAGCGTCAAAGGCGCAATTATTGGGGGTGTTGCCGGTGCAGTTGTACCGTGGGCTGCAACAGCAGTAGGTGCCGCAGTAGCGATCGGTATAGGTAGCGCCGTTGAGACGGTAATCGTCAACGCAATTGAGGGCGAACAAAATTCCAATGAGCAACGTTATGAGCCATCTCGTTGCTCGAATCCACACGCAAATTGTTAAATTGGAGTGGCTGAACTTTGGTTGAAACATTGACAGGTTGCGATTTTAGGAAGGTTCACGAGTTTTTATTTTATCTTCTAAGCGTTGTGATTTTGGTGAGGTTCTTCTTCTCCATTTTGCTCAGAATTGCGGATAAATACACAGGGCTGACGAAGCAATTGTTGGCGAACGGGAGTTCAATACCCCTTGTGGCGTTCCTCATGGTTGAGTTGTGGCTTGTCGATGAGAAGATCGTTTTGAGTAGTAATTGTGCGAACGCGAGAGTCGATCTCACCTCGTTTATTGTATGGGTTGCCGCCTTACTAATCGGGTTCCTGATAAACTACTACTTTTTTGGCGCGCAGCTGCGGAATAAAGGGTTTTATAAGCGGTAGCATCGCCGTTTACAAACAGATTGTATAAGTTGGAATGATAGCAAGATATAGCTCTCGACAAACTGAAAATTATATAACGGACAGTAGATGGAAGGTTTTTATCTCGACAGCAAAGGAATTTTGGGGAGGATACATCCCAAAGTTATTCTTGATTGTTTTACCCCTATCCTTAGGAGTTGGATTGTATAGACAGGGCTGGGTTGTTGCAGCGATTATTGATGGAATTTTATTCACGATAATCTTCATGTCGGGAATTATCATATTGTGCGTTGGCTTTGCATTGCACATTGCGATAATTTATCGAAAAGACAAAAGCTACAACAAGAAACCGTAACTTTGGTAGAGACGGCAAGATAAAGAGAAACTAGTTTTTGGCACCAAGTGTCTACTATCTCATTCATAATGCTGATTTTTGGGGCAAAGGAATGCAAATACTGACCAGATCAATCGTAATGGCTTTGCTTGTAACGCTTTTCGTAGGTGTTTTACCGGTAGCGCTCTTAATGGGATATTTTGTAATTATTGAGGGGAAAGAACTTGGTTTTGCAAACTTTGCATTGCTAAGCGCTCTGTTTGGCAGTGTTTTCCTTATTTTTTTCATCGCTTATTTGTTTCAGAAAAAAAGTAAGCGCAGATGCGAAGGTTTGCGATGACGGCAAGATAAAGCGAACTCCGATTTTGGTGCAAATGTTCACTAAGCATTCGGCTAACTGCGTTGCTACACAACGGTTTAGCCTCATTCTGCACAAGGTTTTTGGGGTCCCCCCTTGCACTATTTTAGATGGTGGAAAGTGCCCCCTTGGTGACAACTAGCGCCAGTTTTCTTTCTACGGAAGTTATGGTGTTGCGATTCTCCTTTGGGGCGAGTTGTCGGCTCCTGCCGGAGTCTTTTTCACCTAAATTTGATCCACCGGATCAAATGTTTTGCTACGCAAACCGGCTCCAAATTGTACATGGTTCGCGTTTGAGGCTTGAGCGCGCTTTAGAAAACACGAGTCGCGGGAGTGTCCCGTTCACGATTGCGGGCAACGTCCTGCAAAAATCTGCAATTTGTTGCATTACCCATACGGAACCTTGATATTTTTACCCTGTACGGATTGTCGTTCGCGTGGTGAGATGCCCGTTGGCGAAGGCCAACAAACGGCAAGTTCGTGTCGCGTGGTAATGGTGACGAAACCCCGTTGACGCAGCCATCTTCTATGCAACCATAATCTTGCTTCCGGTGGGATGCGGAAATCATACAAGGGAGATGTCATAATCCACACGGTATAGATATAGGCAAAGCGCAAAGGCGGGAACTCGGTCACTGCGCGCGAGCCGTGTTTTGTTTCCGATCATTGATATCGCGTATCGCGGACTTGGTAGTCACTTGATGAAGGTGCTGCTGTCTGTGCCCTTAAAACGCGGCCACAGCGACGCTTCCAGTCTTCTCGGCATGTTCAAGGATCCGTTTTTGACGTAGCATCCACGTTCAACTGCATTCTTGGCAAAGCCTCCTTTGGCTATCAAATCAAGCTAAAGGCAGCCCGCGAATAAGTACATTCCTACGTTGGTAAATTTTTGGTACACTTTTTAGCTGGCTTTATGCGGACGGCTATGGACAGGTATTGAAGGCTTCAATACACACCACCAGCAATTCGGCGGTTTTTCCAACGGCTGTGGACGTCTACGGACGGTTATGGAAAACTCCGTTCTGACTGTAAATCTGCCCGCTTCGGCGTGCGCTGGTTCGAATCCAGCCCCCTCCGACATTTGCTAAGTCTGTGATATTAAATGGAATAAATTATCAGAGCAAGTATCTGTGTACGCTTTGTTAAACTAGCAGACTATAAAGAATCTACATTCTTATTTCTTCAGTGGTGATTATTTATCCGATTTCGTCAATTTATTGCAATAACTGAATTTTATTGAACCCCAGTAATGCTGACTGTATCTCAATTGATGATATTTTCTGCGGCACACTTGTTACACACTTTTTGTGTCATTCGAGCCGTACTGCAAACCGCAAAATTGCCTTCGCGTTTTTTAAAAGGTTATGAGCACAAAGCGCAAAGTGAATAGGCGAGTTTAGGCAGAACGGTTGACTTGTCGGAATGTAACCGAAACGCGTCTGTCCCTAAGGGTTCGAGCACCGTTGATTAAATCTGACTTCCTTGCGGGAATGGCATGCCGCCATTTATAACGTGCGTCGTCTCTTAGGATCAGCAAACTACGCGGCGGTAGTGTTAGGATCGCTTTGTCTTCAGTTTCAACTTGTGTAAACGCCATCTGACAAGTTGAACCGAGGCTTAGGGATGCGATCGTGTCGGCAAAACAAGGAACGCAGTCAATATGTGGGGCGATGCCTTGACCGGGGCGGTACTCGTTAATGATTGCCTGATCTACAGATTTATTAAATATCTTCTGTTCACTGATCCTGAAGATTGCAAAATCTATCCAGGAGGGCAGAGCGCCCAAGTAACTATTTTCAGAAATCGTCCGGGCTTTATAGTCATAGCGATAGCCATAATGTTGTACACGGCGTTTAAGCTGAGTCGACCAAAATTGTTCATCAATATTGTTTAGAAGCCGATTTTCTTCTGTTTTAGTAATAAATTCAGGGAGGAGCGTTAAGCCCTCGATTTTAAACGGCATAGCTTGCGCCGGGGTTGGTTTATGTCCAAACAGATCGTTCATGACTTTTGGAAAACCCACGTGCAAAATTTATTATGGTCCGATAACGCGCTATCCTCATCATGAGTATTCGTATGTGTGTATCCGTTGAAACTCGAAGGATAAAATCTGTAAACGGTTGGTTCTTGAAAGCCGCTTTTTTCGGCTGCTAGGGGGAATTGAAAAGCGCCGCGCCAATGCGGCCTATCGACAGATGAAATTAACACCAGGCCATTTTTATCTAGAATATTTGTTGCTGACATTAGAAATTTTTTGACCAGCATATGATTGGGATTGCGCCTATATTTGGGATCGCGGCTGGCGACGTTTGGAAAGTTAAAAATAATAGTACTGAAATTTGAATGTGGGAAATGATGCTCAAGGCGTGTTGCATCAATGCCATGATGAACAGAGGCATCTAGCATTCGTAGCTGTGAAGCGTTTTTTTCACCTTCTTCCGTCAGCTTTGCAGCGCGCTCAAAAGTTGTCGCCGTTATAAACCGGCTTTTGATATTGCGATCAATCGCAAAATGCAGAGAGAAGCTTAAGTTTCCTTCGCCAACGAATAATGTCGGACCCTTGTCGATTTGTTTATGAAAGTTGAAAGGCTGCGAGCGTACTTCAACAATGTTCTTTAAGTCAAAAAAGAACGTCGTTAGCAATAACTCGTCGTTTTCGAGGCCGTTAAAGGGATGTTGAACAGGTAAGCTATTTTGATCGATTAGCATTTTATGCAACTCCGTGGAATTGCCTTAGCATAAGGCCAATCTAAAGGGGGAGGATAAGTTTTGTAGAATCTTTTGTGGCCTCTGTCGCGTTCACATTAATTGGAATCTTTCATTTCGAGATTTCGTTTTTGAAAGAAGCTAGTTTTCCACACTTGTGACACACTTAAAAAAATGGATTTGGAAATGTGAGCAAAAACAATTGGGCAGAGCGTCTATGTGGAAACTGTAAATCTGCCCGCATTGCGTACGCTGGTTCGAATCCAGCCCCCTCCACCATTCGTTTCGATCCGGCCAATTTCAAGATTGCTCCTCGTAAGTGTGTGAGGGGCAAGTGAGGTTTTTTGATTAAGGCGGATTGCTCGTTCATCCTAGTCCATCAAGGGAGCGAAGATGAAACAGAAATCCGGGCCGCATGGTGGGACGGATACGTCCTGCGCCGAACAGCACGTATAGAACATACGCCGCGCAACGCGGAAGAAGTACTCGACAGTCTCAAGTTATTTGATGACGGACAGTGATAAATTAGGAAAGATTTTTAATGATCCGGTTTTCGGTAACGACGCGCTTAAAGCGGGATGGGAAAAATTTTCTTCAGAAATTCCCTGATCATGTGGCGCTCATGATTAAGCGGTGTTGAGAATTTCGGACAAGCGTTCTTGCTGCTCGCGCTGTTTTCTCCGGATTTTCCGCCATCAACTTTTTCAAGTTCAGAATTTTCCATTTGATAGCCGGCAGGTCCGCGGCTTGCGGCAGTCCGATCAGAGGTTTTACGACAGCCTTTTCCATTCAGAGGGCGCGCACCCCACAAAACGCTTGAAGGCGGCCGAGAATTTGCTTGGATTTGTATATCCAACGAAGAGCGCCGTCTCGGTCGCAGGTGTGCCGACGGCAAGCAACGCCTTGGCTGACTCCATTCGTCGCGCCGTCATATAGGCATAAGGAGCCAATCCAATGGTCGCTTGTAGCGCTTTGGTGAAGCGATTGGGCGACATGCTTACTAAATCTGAAAGATCGGCGACGCGGATGTTATTCGCCAGGTTGGCGTCTATGAAGTCACGCACAATCTCCATTTCCCTCCGGCTTAATTTATTGGCCGAATATGATACATGCGGCTTTCCTCCAAGTGTTAGGGCGCGCTGTAGAATGATTTCCACACCGTGTTCAATGAATGCGCTTGAGCTGGCGTGGAATTCGGCCGATGACCAAAGCGCGACAAGAACCGAACGTATGACATCGTCCTCAAGGACGTGGGCTGGATGATCCTTTTGAAGCGCCCACTTGGCAAGTGCGGAATGCTCCGCCTGGGATGAGGACAGATCAATGGCCAAGCCGATCATGTCGACATCGGGAGTGGCAATTTCAGAATCGTCATCTGGCGCCGTAAGGAGTAATCCGCCCTGGCGCCAACGAAATTGAGATTCACCGTTGCCGGAGCGGTATCTGATTGAGCCGCCATCGGACATACACATACCCAGCTTCAGGTGCTGGCCCGGCTGCAACTCGCCTTCGTGCGCGGCGAAGAAGGACCGCATAAGCGTCACTGATTGGTCCGCACTTGTGAAAACGGAGCTTCGCGGGGCGTATTTGAGCAGCGCGTCTTCAAGTCCTCGAGCGCGGTTCATTTAATCCTCATCATCTACAATCGTTACGCTATAACGTCACTTTTTTATCCGGAACAGAGCAATCGGATGAAACGGAGTGGCGGGCGCCCATCATTACCAATAGTACGCGGATGCGAATGAATTGCAAATATGGAGATAGGGTGTGACGTCAGTTTTGAAGCTTTCGGTGAGTAGGCTCGTAATTGGTTTGCTCAGCGCTGCGGCGTTGTCGTCTTCGGCGCTGGCTCAAAGTGTGAAGCAAGTAGAGCCGGAAGAAGAGAGCGGAGCTCTAGATACCATTGTTGTCACTGGGACAAAACGTGAGACCGAACTGATCGATTCCGGTCTGTCAGCGACGGTGTTGGACGCGGAGGCAATATCGCGCGCCCGGCTGCGGGATTTTCGCCGCATCGATGATCTTGCGCCTAATGTGCACTTCAACGAGTTGGGGCAGCGGGGCAGTATTTTCATCACCATTCGCGGGGTGGAATCCAACCCATTTATCATCAACCGCGCGGCGGTATACATTGACGGCATTCCCTTCAGGGAGCTGAGCAATTCCGTTCTAAATCAGATTGAGTCGATTGAAGTTTTAAGGGGGCCTCAGGGCACGCTGTACGGCGCCAATACGGAATCGGGGCTCGTCATCGTCAACACGAAGGCGCCGGAAGATTCCTTCACTGGTGAGGTCCGGCTGACCGGGAAATCTTTTCCTTCCGGGGAAGGCGCCGAAATTGACGGCTTTGTATCAGGGCCTGTGATCCCGGGAAGATTGGCAGGATCGATTGCCTTCAATGTCGCTCACGAAGACGCGTATGTGAAAAACCTCGGCACATCAACGGGTGAAACTGGCCAGATAGACGAGACATTTCTCCAGGGACGCCTGCGCTGGACGCCTACGGACCGCCTGACCGTGAACGCCATGGCGTACTGGATTGATATGGATGCGCCAGGAATTTTCGATCAGCAGTATATGACGTTGAATATCGATCTATATAATCAAATTTATTCAGATGCTTTCAATGGCGGTCGATCAATAGGCAAATGGACAGCACTTGAAGATGCTCCCAAATATACAACCGAGGAAGAGTTGGTCTTCGGCGTCAGCGCAGCCTACGAGCTCGGTTACGGGCAGATTGATCTTGCCGCTTCCTATCGCGAACAAATTGAGGACGCCAAGGGCCTTGACTTGGATTTGACGGCAACACCGCTCGTGTCGGGCCAAGAAATCGATGACGAAGATTACAGCCATCTGGAAATACGATTTACGTCACCGGACAGTAATCGTTTTGACTATATTGTTGGGGCCTCCTACTACAAATCATCCCTCGAAAACACGAAGTCGCCGCTAATAGGCCCTGGCGATTTAAATTCCTATATTCCAGCGCCAACACAACGTCGGGAAAGTGAAGATATGGGAGTCTTCGCTTCGGCGAATTGGTATGCTACGTCCAGGCTGCGCTTGGGGGCAGGGTTGCGGTATGATCGAGCCCATCGCAAGACACTGCAACGAGCTGGCGAGTTAGACCTGGGGTTTGGGAACGTGATTACCTATCGGGATGCAGATTTGTCTGAGACGTTTGATGCTTTTCTGCCCAGAGTTTCAGTGCAATATGAAGTTACGGACGATTTTTCGGTCTATAGTTCCGCTGCACGCGGCTACATTCCTGGCGGCTTCAATCTGACAGCGTTTGATGAGGGGCAGATCGATGACGACATCCTCAAGTACGATAGTGAATCGCTATGGAGCCGCGAAATAGGCTTTCATTGGCGTTGGCCTGAAAAGCGGCTTCGAGCGTCCGGCGCTATATTCTACATCACCTCGGATAACTGGCAGGACGTTCAGGTGACGACGGACGATGAGGGGCGTCCTATCAGCACCGACTACATTCGGTCGGACGCTTCAATCCGAACCCGAGGAATTGAGTTGGAAGCCAGCTGGCAAGCCAGCGATGCGCTCTCGATCGACGGTCATTTCGGGTATGTGGACGCAGAATATCGTGATCTCCAGCTCACGGAAGAGATAAACGTCCGTGGTCAGTCTATTCAATTCGTGCCCGAATATGATGGCGGCTTATCCGTCCGTTATGAGTGGCCATTTGGGGTCTATGTGCGCGCGGAGGCGGGGTTCACTGGGGAGATGGCGATGCGCGCCCGAGGAGATGCAATCCAGGACCCAGTAACCACACTCGGCTTACAGATCGGGTATGAAGGAGAGCGCTTCGCTGCGCGCATTTTTGGGGAAAACCTGACAGATGAGCGACGTGCAAGCGGGCTGGCGCTGGATAACCTTCTTTTTGGCAGCGACGGGTTATTTTATTCTCCGCTCGATGCGCCTCGGATCATTGGGGCCGAGTTGGAGGCGCGATTCTAGGGCGCAATAGCCAGAATTGTTTTCTTAGAAAGAGTGAAATTTTTTGTTGCACTGGTTGGGCGCCCAACAGAGTTCTTTGCCCGGCAGAATATTCAACTTAAAGTTGTAACACCGGTGCGAGAAGTTAACAGCCAAGCGCAGACCTTGAGTATTTGCAGTCTTTAATCCAAATAATTAATTGCGAAAATTGAATACCGCTACAAAACTTCGGATAGCGGATGCCTCGATATTCCATAATGCTAGTAGGAAATGGAGGTTTTATGTCGAGTTCATTTGGGTTTGAGGCGCGCACTGACACTTCACAGCTAGCCCAGGTTAAAGCTGCAAACGATAGTTCTAAGTTAATTCGCTCTGAAGTTTCAGCTGACGAATATATTTCGTGTATGAGGCGTTATCCCGGCGCCGTGAACATCATCACCACTGCGGATGGTGATGCCTGGGCTGGATTAACTGCGACCGCGGTGTGCTCATTATCTGCAGAACCTGCACGCATATTATGTTGCGTAAACCAACGTGGGGTCACGCTAAATGTTATTAGGAATACTGAAGTATTTTGTATCAATTTGCTCAGCCTAGACCACAAAGAGCTAGCGATGAGATTTGCAGGCATGAGTGATATTGGCGGCGAGGACCGTTTTAGTGAAGGTATATGGAAACCGATGACGACAGGGGCGCCGTCTCTGCTTAATGGGCTTATGGCCTTGGATTGCGAGCTTGAGTCGATCGTAGAGTTCGAGAGTCATTCCATCCTAATTGGACGGGTCGTGGAAACAAAGCTTTTCAAGGGAAGTCAACCATTGATTTGGTTCGATGGCGGATTTGCTGAAGTGACTAATAAGGCCAGTCGTAAGGTTGGTGAATGATAAATGCGTAAGACTGCAATTGTTACAGGTGCGTCGACTCTAATCGGCGAAGCGGTTGTTAAAGCCTTTGTTGAGAATGATGTTAACGTAGTGATGGCTGATATCGCGGATGAGGCGGGGCAGAAAATTTCTGATCATATTGGCGAAAATGTTTTATATAAGCATACGGATGTTACAATTGATGCTCATATAGAAGCGTGTTTAGAGCAGACTGTCTCAACATTTGGCGGCGTGAATTTTCTTGTAAATATCGCCTCGACCTATCTTGATAATGGATTAATGACCAACCGATCAGATTGGTTAAAAGCCTTAGACACTAACTTAGTGGGAGGCGCTATATTCACACAACGTGCAGCAGACAGAATGCGAGAGCAGGGCGGGGGCGCCATTGTAAACTATTCAAGTATCGCCGCTAAATGTGCGCAGCCTGATAGAATGGTCTATTCAGCTTCTAAAGCGGCAATTGCACAACTAACCAAGTCTCAAGCAATGGCGCTGGCCCCTGTTAATATTCGTGTAAATAGCGTATCGCCTGGTTGGACATGGTCAAACATCATGAAAGAGCTTACCGGTGATGATCGAAAAAAAGCAGACCGGGTAGCTGAGCCTTTTCATTTGTTGAGCAGAACCGGAGGGCCTGAAGAAGTCGCTAATGCGGTTGTGTTTTTATGCTCTGATAAAGCTTCCTTTATTACCGGAACAGATATTGCCGTTGATGGGGGATATTCCGCGATAGGTCCCGAGCGCAAGGATGATGCGGTTTCAAAACTGGCTGAATAGTTGTCTAGGCGTTTAGTCCCGTGAATCCTGACCTGGTTTTATTACCTGACAGGAAGGATGGCTTATGGGGTAGTTTTTGCACGGGAGCGCCACAACGACGGTGCAAAAATGGAAAAAGCGATCGACGGCGCAAGAAGCGGCGTGCGGCGCTTCTCGTAAATATACGGCTCTTGCCGCTATTGCAGATAAGCGGTTCGACATATTTTATTACTTGTTAAAATAGGCTACTTTCCTAACGGCTCGAAAATAAAAGAAAAATATTACCAGGCGCCGTTATTTTCTTGGGCGCGCTTAAGGGTTTCTGATGGGGATTCGCCAAACAGTTCTTTATAGTTAACAGCAAAACGCCCAAGCTGGGAAAAACCCCAACGCATAGCAACCGACGTTACGCTGTCCCCTGATTGTGGGGTGATTAATCGTTCACGCACACATTGCATCCTTACGTCTTTCACATAACGCATTGGGGTTATGCCGCGAAATTTTTTGAAATTATCAAATAAGGTTCGAGCAGAAACACCCGAAATTTCAACTAACTGTTCGACTGTAATTGCTTCTTTTGCATTTGCATGAATATAGTCTTCCACCACTTTGACTTGTCTGGGCGCGATCTCGTTCATTCGGCTGGACCGAGAATTAGGTTGCGGATATACACCCGAATTCAGCAGAGCAAAAAGTAAAGATTGCTCCATATGCTGAATAGCAAATTCGTTCTGAAATATGCTGCCTTCATTTTCGATTAGGTCATCATATATCATTTGAATCATGCGCCAGACAGATTGCATGGCGCCAGGTTTAAAACTAATGACATCCTCAAATCGAAGCGCGCCCGATGGGGCAACACCCGTTATTGATCCATACATGGACTCTAAGGTTGTTCTATTGATCCGTAGAATAATTTTCTGGCAATCTTCTGACCAGTCCATCCAAATTTCTTCGTCTGGGGCGGATATTGTGGCGCTACCTTCTTCGACAACTAGTTCCTTGTCGCCGCGAGTAACCTTCGCATATCCACTAATTGGTGCTTGAAGAAGATAGAAGTTTTTAAACGGTTCAGGCTTTATGCTAACGCGGCTGCCATGGGCGAGATAGTTTATCGATGTATCAACCAGCGGAACATGCTTAACGACGATGTTTGGTTTTACGGTCTCGCCAATACCTTGTAATTCATGTGGGCAAAAGATACTCGAGATGAAGCTACAAGCTTCCTCAAGCGATTGAGATGAGAATACAAAGGGTTGAACTGGGCCAATCGGATTGGGGTCACCAATACGATTCAATTCATTTTTGTTTGTGCTCTCTTTATGGCTCAAATATCAATCACCCATTTTTGATTAGTTTAGAGTAACTTTTGCGATGTGCAAGATTTTGGCCACCTCATGGAAGCTACTCAGCGGCGCGGGGCGCATGCTCTTTATCCCAATTAGCAATAAGATTTTGCGCCGCCTCCAGATCTTCAATTTGCGGAAAGAACTTTTCTGTTTTAGGAAAGTTTCCGAAGAAATGTTGGTCAGCGAAGGCGCGATCTTGCGCTGATTTTGTGAGCAGAGTTGCGCCTGCGGCTGTTAATGGCTCAAGTAAAACATTGTTAAATGTATATGCCTTTTTAGCATAGCTATTCCACCAAGAATTGCAAACCGCAGACATCCAGTTTTTGCTGTAATTAGCGTGACCATTATTAATAACAGCGTCAGCAACATATTTTGCATGTCGGCTGGCATGATTGCCGCCTTGCCCGCCGATTGGATCAAATGTAACGGCCGTATCACCAAGAGGCATTATCAACCCGCCAGAAGGCAATTCCCCATATGCTGATCGCACCGTGGGGGGAAAACGTCCCTTCAGCCAGCAATACGGATCACCCTCAACAGGCCGCATATTTTTTACAAGATCCCATTCCCATGGGGCGTGTTGCTTGATAAGCTCTTTGCACATATCAACAGCATCTTGTGCGCTTTCGCATTCACCAAACTTATCAAATGGTCCGCCAGCTTTGGCTTCCCATAAGAAGCACCAAGTGGGGCCTGCTGATTTGTGCGTGTAAGGCACCCAAAAATATTCACCTGTGTCACCGAAGAAATTGAATTTTACAGGAGTAAAGTCAATTTCGTTATCCCAGCCGTCTACACCTTCAACAATTCCCATGCAGAGGTTACGCTGTGGCCGGTCATAAACACTACGCTTTTCATCGCGTGGGATGCTTCTGGCCAAATCTGCCTTACCCGCTGCTAGAATTGTTAAGTCTGAGTGGGAAGCGATTTCGTCTAGTCGTTCCGGCGTCACGGCTTCGATTATCAGTTTTCCGCCAATTGATTCAAGATCGTTCAGCCATCGGTGAACACGAAGCCTTTGATCGATGGCGCCGCCAATATCCATAAAGCTGCCAGCGACGCGCATATGTTCTTCGCCAGCTAGGGTAGGTTTAAAGTCTAGAAGCACGCCGCCGCCTTCAAACATTGTGCCAGACCAATGATCCATACCAAGTTCGCGTTCAATGTCGATGACGCTTCCATAGAGATACGCCGTGCCAGTGGGCGGCGTTTCGTTTAGCCACTGTTCAGCCGTTTTGTCAGAATACACCGTAACGTCAAAATTCTTTTTACTTTTCAGAAGGGCGTAAGCGAAAATAAGGCCAGCAGGTCCGGCGCCGATAACAGAAACCTTTGTCATGCGAAAACTCCGTGCGTATTTGATGACGTACGGTCGCCCAATTGCTATGTCATCGCTATGCAATATAACGCTGAGATATGCGGTTTATGCAAAAGAGTAAGTGGATGCTAAATATAAGTCAGAAAAAATGCATCTTAACGGATAATATGCTGCAATGCGACATTGCATTCCCGCCCGCGGCTCCAGAAGTATATTAAGTATTTCATTATCCTTAGTGCGCTTAGCATACGAGCCTTGCATCTCGATAGGTGAACGCTATCGGAGCGTTATTGATCTGGTTTTCCAATCGCGATCGGGCGAACCGGTGAGCCGGACCCGCCTTGAATGCGCAATGGTAATATCATTGTACAAGAGAGCCAGACTTTATCTTTGGCAAGTTCAACAAGGCGTGCATTTTGAATTTGCAAAACGCCTGATTGGGTCAGGTTATGATGGTGAATGGCAAACGGAAGATTTTCAGGCGTTCCTTCTGCAGGGCCTGCCGCGCCTTGAAGTTGGCCTTTATTAACTGGATCGGTAAACGGATTATCGAGAGAAACAAGGATAACTCCTTTTTTACCAAGATAATGCGCAGCGTCGTAAGAAAGCCCCGGGCCCATTGTATAGTAGGATTTGTCTGTATCAGGGTCGTTCCAGCGATCGCTCCAGCCTGTATATATGTAGATTACATCGCCCTTTAAGATGCCGCGATTACTAAGCCCCTGAGCGTGTAGCATGGCTTTAATATCAATCGTTGTAATCGTGCGCCCCGGGTCAAGGGCCGCTCCATCCCCAAGGTGCGAGCGTGCATCTAGTAAAATTGCAGTGGTGACAATTGGGGGCACGCGGTCAACGCCTAGCCTCAAGAGGGGAGAGTCAACACTGGGCTTTACCTCTTGTTGGGAAAAGCCGCCATAGTATTTTACTTTTTTTGCAGGAAAATCACCCTTACCGTCCCATGGCTCATCTAAGAAACCAAAGTGTCCAAGCGCATCCAATTGGGTTCCTTGGGCAGCGGTTTCTCCAGAGAGTTTCTCGCCATTAAATGCATGTTTTGTGCCGGGTAAGCCAGCTGTGCCGCGAAAGGAATAATTCAGTGGGACGCCAAACGGCGAAGATGGCATTGAGTTTGACCGAATGTGGGAGAGCTCATAAACTTTAGCGTTTGGTGTCGACATTTGCTGTGCGCAACGCGCCCATGTTTCCGTACCAAGAACTCTTGCAGCTCCTTGCTCAATTTTATCGTCAGCAATTACTTCAGGCGGAATTGAGGCGCATGCTGCTAATAAAAATATGCCACCCAAAAGGTTGAAATGTTTTAATTCATATTTCATGTTGCCAAAGACCCCTACAAAATTGCGCTGTGTGGTTGTTGCTCTCGCCGTTGTCTCACCGAATAAGATAAAACGTGACGGCTGGCGCTGCCACCTCAAAACTTTAATATTGAAACAAATTCAACCTCAATCTAATCTCTGTGTCTATAGGGAATCTGATATAGCTAGGTGTATTATGGCCAGAAATAATAATATTTTGAAGGCGCTTGGACCTGGGTTGCTATTTGCGGGCGCAGCGATTGGCGTATCGCATTTGGTCCAGTCGACAAGGGCGGGGGCTGTTTATGGTCTTGCCCTGATCATTGTTATTTTGGCTGCGAACGTCATCAAATACCCTGCTTTTTTGATTGGGAATCAGTACGCTTCCGCCTCAGGTGAGAACTTGTTGGTTTCCTATCGCAGGCAAGGACCGCTCGCGATTTGGTCTTTTGTCCTAGCTACATTACTCACAATGTTCGCAGGCTGCGCGTCAATTTCTCTAACTACGGCGGCCCTTGTGAAAATCAATTTCGGTATGAGCGCAGACACAATGCCGATCATTTTAGGCGTATGGTCAGTCGTTGTTGTTATTTTGTTTTTTGGTCAATACCGGGCGCTAGATTGGTTGATCAAAGCGCTTTTGTCATTCCTCACACTGGCAACTTTAGTTGCTACGATCATCATTATTCCGCGTCTTCCATTTGAAGGTTTGTCTTCTTTTTGGGTCGCAAACTATGACCGCGCTACGATTTTATTTGTCGTTGCGCTAGCGGGATGGATGCCAGCCCCCTTGGATACTTCCGTTTGGCAATCACTTTGGAGCCAAGCAAGAACAAGAATTACAAGTTATACGCCGTCGCGGGGGGAAGCGACGACAGATTTCAACATTGGTTTTATGGCGACAACTTTCCTGGCTGTATGTTTCATGCTTATGGGGGCTGGGGTTATGTATAATTCTGGCGCCCAGTTTGAGGCAGGGGCGGTTGGGTTCGCTGGACAAATTATTAATTTGTATCAGCAAACATTAGGCGAAACAGCATCGCGTGTTGTCGGGTTCGCCGCATTAGCTGTTATTTTCTCAACTACACTAACAGCGATTGACGCTTGGCCAAGAACTTTAGCTGCTGTCGCTCTTAGCATGCGCGGCGAGAATGAAGCTAGTAAAGCGGCCCATGCAATCAGGCATCCTTACTATTGGATTGCAATGTTAGTCCTGCTTGCTGGGTCATACGTCATCATTTCTATGATGATGAATTCGTTTAGAACGCTTATTGATATCGCCACTACTGTGTCATTCGTAATGGCGCCAGTTTTTGCCTATCTTAATCACAAAGCGATGTTTGCCGGTGTCGTTGACGAGGACAAGCGCCCGGGACAGGTTATTTTTGTCTGGAGTGTTTTGGGCGTTGTCATACTTGGAGTATTTGCATTGGCGTATTTATGGTTCCGATTTTTATAGGACTTTGAAACCATCAGACGTATTCGCTCCAATTCTGGATCATGTGCTCAGCAGTTCGGGCTGCAAGTGCATATAGTGTAAATGTCGGGTTCACCGCACCACCTGAGGGGAATAGCCCTGACCCAGCTATAACGACATTATTGATAGCATGCATTTGTCCATAGGAGTTGGTGACTGATGTCGTTATGTCATTGCCCATAATTGTGCCGCCAAGTAAGTGGGCTTGCGCCAAGGGCGCAGACCAAACATCGCTAGCGCCAGCAGCCCGAAATATTACTTCGCCTTGCGCGCGTGCGCTTTCACGTAAAGCGAGCGTATTATCGCTAAAGGTATGAGTGATTTGTGGAATATATGCGCCATTCGCATCTTTTTCGGAGGTAAGCGCTATTCGATTTTCTCGTTCTGGCAATTCTTCACAAAAAGCAATCATTGTTCCTATATTATGTGTTGCTCGCTGCATAAAATCGTGAAGCTCTTGGCCGAATAGGTCAGCACGCGATGCGGCGATGCCCAATAAATCGTTTGGCTTCATTGCTTGGGCGATCAACCATTGATAACTTCCAAACGGCTTATCTGTTCCACGATTTTTTGGATAGTCTGCATGGCTCATGAGCTGACCGCCTGTAATGCCGAGATATGGCGCGGTGAACTCTTGAAATATACCATAGATTGGCGCTAGCGCATGGGTCATGAAATAAGCGCCAACATTGCCGTGTGTATTGCCAAGGCCATTTGGGAAATGCTGACTAACCGAATTTAGTAAAAGGGTTGGATTGTGGGCAACCGATGCCGCTAAAATCAGCGTATTAAACTGAAGTTTTTGTTGGTCGCCGTTTTCGTCACGATAGATGACCGCTGTCGCTCGCTGTTCATCGTTTAATATTTGCAGAGCGGTAGAGTTCGTTAAAAACTCAACCCCGTTTTCTTTCGCTTCTGGGATATCTAAAATTAATGGATTATACAGTGCGCCAATTGGACAACCAGCATCACACCATCCGTCAAAAATACAAGCATCACGATCTTTATACTGGCGGGATAAAATAGCCATGGGGATGGGGGATGTTTCTATGTTTAACGCGTCAAATCCTTTTTTAATGGCGCGTCCTTGATCTAGAAGCGGCAATGGAGGGAGCGGATAATCAGCGCCGGCTGGGCGTCCTGCTTCCGCAGCCGCGTCACCTGAAAGCCCCACGCGGTCTTGGATTTGATCGTAGTAAGTTTCAAGATCGCTGTAGTTGATTGGCCAATCAAGACCCTTGCCATGACGGGAATAAACATCAAAGTCCTCTTCATGGAGGCGAGGCCAAACGGCATAGTGATGCAATGATGCACCGCCAAGCCCCCACCCAGCATTGAAGTTAAAGGGCGTTGGGTGAGCCCCTCCCGGAGCAACACTTGTTCCCCCCCAACGTAAGCGCCGCGCCCAAATCTGGCTGCTTACTAAATCATCAAGCTTCCATGCCGGCCCCGCATCAAGAACGGTTACTGTTTTTCCAGCTTTTGATAGACGTGCGGCAAGATAAGAGCCAGCGGCGCCTGCGCCAATGATGAGTACTTCTGTCTCTTTAGTGGGCATAAGAATCACCATTTCTGCGTTGGCTCGATATGAGCGATATACGGAATTTCTAAAAGTTCAAATCCATCTTCTGTTCCATAAAAAACGTCGAGTGCATCGGCACGAGTTACGTAAAAAAATAATGGGGCAGGTGGAGCGTCGAACAGCCAACTATCTGGTTGTGAAGACGCGATGTTGCTGACGATTTCTGATGCGTCATCTTCATCCAATTCAGAAAACGACACGCGATGCTTGTTCAATGCGTAGGCGTTAACAGCAGTTGCGCCTTTTTCGTAAAACGTAGAGTGCGGCCAGGGCCAGTCCATATACCGCAGGAGTGATAGACTTTCGGTAGATGATTTTGAGATCTGTGAATCAATAAAGTATGAAAAGCCAGCACTGTTAGCACCAGGAAGCAAAATATCTGCTAGCTTATTGAGTGTGCGTACAGAAGGTTTGGTGAGCGATTGAAAATCTGCCCCCAGTTTTTTTGCTTCGCGAGGCGTTACATTTATATCGCACCCATTTAAGGTAAAGGTGAAAGTGCTAATTCCTGCCGCCTTAATCAGTCTACGACGATCAATTATATTTCCCATGCTATACCCCTGTTAAGATGGAAAATATTTTAATATTAAATAATTTAGGTTGGCAATAATTTTATGTGCGATCAAGGTGTGGTGACTATTCTTGGATATTGGACCGAGCGGACGTTTCGGCCCTTTCTAGGAGTTTTAACAAAGCTTCAAGCTCGTTTTTGGGGAGGTTCTTGAAATATGCCGCCAGGGCCTTTTGATGCGGTCCGGTCATTTTATTAAAAAAATCTCGGCCCTTTTTCGTGATATGCACCTTATAGATTCTTCGGTCGCTTTTGGTCTGTTTGCGGGAAACGAAACCATCGGCCTCCAAATTTTTTACAAGGCTTGTTGTGTTTCCGTTAGTGACCAGAAGCTGTTTTGACAATTCACTCATGGTTAGGCCATCGCTATGGCGTTCAAGCGCAGACAGAGCGTCAAATCTAGAAAGCTGGGCGCCAAAATTTAGGTCTAAAAATCGGTTTAATCCTTTTTCTATTATATTCGACGTAGCTAATAATTTTAGCCAAACGCGTAAAGCGACTTTATCTTTGCTCATCAATACTCGTCTTTCAACCCAGCCAATGCTCCATAAAGCTATTGGTTATCAACATAGAAACATAGATCTCTAATTCCTTGTAGCGGATTCATCCAAATTTTGAAGCTGCAAAATACTCTTCACGCCACGAGAGGGACTGAAGGCAGAAAACATCATTGCTTTGCTGCAGATCTTGTTTGTGATGATGTTAGGGTTTTGCAAGGTTATCGAGTGCTTCCAACACCGGCACCTTATTTGACTGTCGGCTCGGTGAAAAAGCCCCTGTTCAATAAGTGTAGAGCAGTAACATCTCTCGCCCCACTAGAATGTTTAGCCCGACCCTCATTGTTTTCGGAATCATAAAGGTTTGGTGTGGGAGCTAATCATATCAAGAGTTCTCAATTGAGATGGCTACTACCTAAAAATCAAGAAAAATGCGGCGTTAGGACAAGCGCTGCGGTGGTTGCATAGCTGATATAGACAGGATTGATGATGCTGAGTCAAAGAAAAATCAGTTTCGTTGGTTGGATGGGGCAATATGCATGATAAAAAACATTGCAATTATCGGTGCTGGTTTTGCGGGCCTTTCGACGGCTAAGTTTTTAAAAGAACTTGGTTATCGCGTCAGCGTTTTTGAAAAGGACGAGAATGTTGGCGGTGTTTGGGCCGCTTCTCGAAGGTATCCTGGTTTAACGACACAAAATCCACGATCTACCTATGCGTTAAGCGACTTTCCTATGCCTCGGGACTATCCTGAATGGCCGACTGGAGAGCAAATGCAGGATTATTTCGAAGACTATGTCGATCAATTTAATCTACGCCCAATTTTACGACTTGGCACGACTGTTTCCGGAGCAGTTCTGAATGATGATGAAACGAAGTGGATAATTTCCTCCGTATGGAAAAATAGTGACGGTTTGCAGAGGGTGGAAAAAGAAGAGTTTGACTTTCTCATTGTATGTAATGGCATTTTTTCTATTCCGTCCGTACCTCGATATGAGGGGCTTGATCAATGGCGCCAAGCGGGGGGCAAAATTGTTCATACCAGTGAGTTTAACAACTTAGAGGATGCGCGAAACCAAAACGTCCTTGTTATTGGCTACGGGAAATCCTCTTGCGATGCTGCTATCGCGACTGTCGGTACGAGCAAGTCGACGACGGTTGTGGCTCGGAATTTGATTTGGAAGATACCCAAAAAACTCGGTGGTTTTTTAAACTTCAAGCATTTATTTTTAACCCGGATGGGAGAGGCCCTCTTTCCGTATATTGAGCTTAAAGGAATCGAAAAATTCTTCCACGGTATTGGAAAACCGATTAGAAACGCCATGCTAGGGACTGTACAATCGATTGTTGAGCTTCAATTTAAGCTACGAAAAATTGGCCTGCACCCTAACAAACCACTTGAAACCATTGCGCGCAGTACGGTTAGCCTCGTCACGCCGGGTTTTTTTGAGGCAGTGCGCAAGGGCGCACTCTCCGTAAAGAAAAATACTGAAATAATCCGTTTACGCCCTGGGGTTGCTGATCTGTCGGATGGATCAACGCTTCCTGTTGATCTAATTGTTGCTGGCACTGGCTGGCGCCAACGTGTGCCCTTTTTCAAGGAAAAAATGATGCGGCGTATTACCGAACGCAATGGTGACTTTAGGTTGTATAAGTCAATGATTCCTACGGATGTGCCGCGATTAGCCTTCAATGGTTACAATTCTTCGTTCTTTAGTCAGCTAAACTGTGAAGTCGGTGCAATGTGGATTGCCGAATACCTTCGCGGCGCCATAAAAATGCCGTCCCGTGAGGAGCAAGAGGCGTGGATAGATAGGCGTTTGGCTTGGATGCGCGGGCGTACGGACGGAAAGCACTCTAAAGGCACGAATATCATACCATTTTCTATTCACCAGATCGATGAATTGTTAGATGAAATAGATGCTAATATTGGTTGGTTTACAAAATTCCGGCAATGGTTCACAGCTCTTGATCCGTCTGTTTATGCGCCAATTTATTCTAAATTGAAGAAGCGCGCTGAAAAATAAGGAGTCATCCTATGGGCATGCTGGACAACAAAGTTGCGATCATTACCGGCGGGGCCGCTTCCATCGGCGCTTCTATTAGTAGAAAATTTCATCATGAAGGCGCTCAAGTTATTATTGCCGCACGTAGCGAAGATAAGGGGCAGGCAATTGTGGCTGACTTGGGTGATGGCGCAGGATTCATTCGCACAGATATCAAAAAAGATACAGATTTAGAACGTTTGGTCGCCGCAACGATCAATAGTTTCGGCAGTCTTGACATTGTCGTTAACAATGCATGTTCCTACGGTGATGATGGAGCTGGCACAACAAGAGACATATGGCTAGATACGTTGAATACCAACGCAGTGTCGGCGGCGGTTTTGGGCGAGATTGCTAGGCCGTACCTTAAGGAAGGGGCGGGCAATATCGTTAACATTGGTTCAGTTTCAGGAAATTTTCCGCACATTGGGCGTTGGGCGTACCCAGTTTCAAAGGCGGCTTTGAAGCATTTAACCAAAACGCAAGCGATTGAATATGCCAAAGATAAAATTCGCGTCAATATGGTGACTTTGGGCCATATTTGGTCTGACCCATTTGAAGGGCTTACTGGCAATAACAGGGTGCACGCGGATCAAGTCTCAGAACCTTATAATTTAATGGGAAGAGTCGCTAACCCCGAAGAAGTCGCCAATGTGGTTGCGTTTGTCGCGTCTGACGCCGCCTCTTATATGACGGGTGGTGAAACGCCGGTCGACGGCGGGTATGGCGCAATGGGACCAGAACAGCATTATCCATTAATGCCTTTGCTGATGGAAGGCGCTTGATAGGGGCGTGAGCAATTAATACGTAAGTATTTCAATTGTTTACTACTGCGCGTTTGCCCGACTGTGATGTTGATCCGGTCGGGTTTGTTTTTTTGCAACAGTATTTTCGGCAAAGCAAAGAACAGCAACATTCTGCAGGTAACGAATAGAGAGCGCATTACAGGGATAGTTGGAGCCTTCAAAGTCACAGAAGCTTTACAAGTAAAATACTGATCTAGATCAAATTATAGCTGCGGAATGAAAACCTTCTGGAGGGCAAATGAAAAGCGACAATAAAAATCTGTTGAAGGGCCAAAAAATTGCTCTTCTTTCGACCGTTTTTATGGTTGGTGTACCTATTACGGTTTCCGCGCAATCGGATGATTCGAACTCTCGCGGCGCCGTCTCAGTCTTAACGGACTCCATTACAGTTACAGCGCGTAAGAAGGAAGAATCACTAGATGATTTGCCGTTATCCGTATCGGCTTATTCTAGCGAAAGCCTTGAAGTACGAGGCATTACTCAAATTGATTCATTGGGAACCTTGTCGCCGAATATTACGTTTCAAAATAACCCCAGCTTTGGCGGATCCAGTAACTCAGCGGCTATCCGTATCCGTGGCATTGGTTCGGCGGATTTTACTCCTACAACAGACCCTGGCGTAGGGGTGTACGTAGATGGTGTGTACTATGCCCGTTCCGTTGGCTCCATTTTGGATATATTGGAGTTTGAACGGGTGGAAGTGCTAAGGGGGCCACAAGGAACGCTTTTTGGCCGTAATACTATTGGCGGGGCTATTAATATTACGAGTAAAAAGCCTGGCCCTGATTTCGGCGGCAAGGCAACATTCACTTATGGTACAGATGAGTGGGTCGACTTTACAGGAAGTATAAATATCCCTTTATCAGAAACCCTATTCGTGAAGTTAAGCGGCGGGACATTTAATCAAGATGGCTATGTAACCCGTACGGATGGAACTGACCTTGGTGATGATTCTACAATAGCTGGACGGGTTGATATTCGCTGGGAGCCGACAGACCGGTTTTCCGCAGATTTGTCTGTTGATGCGTCGCGTGACCGTGAAAATGGTCCCGCTATGCAATTAATTGACATTCGTTATGGCGGGCAAACAATTGACCCTGGAACGCCGCCGTTTGTTTTGTTCAATAATGTTGCTGCAGTGTTTGGCGGCGCTGTGCCAAATCCACTTCCTCCTCTTGTTGGTCCGCCGCCGCAATGCGCCACCGAAAGCGCCCCGCTGAATTTGGCGAATGCTCTTTGCTACGACGATCGTTACATTGGCGCGGTAAATGGCGAAAACCAAGGAACTGCGCCTACTTTCTCAAACTCAGATATTTTTGGTGCTGCTTTGTCGTTGGAGTACAATCTAACTGATCATATTACATTGAAGTCAATTACATCGTATCGAGAGGTGTTTGCTGAATTTGCTCGCGATGGTGACCACTCACCGCTGCTTATTTCTCAGTTTTTTGATGATTTCGAACAAGATCAAATTTCTCAAGAAATCCAGATTTTAGGAGAAATGTTTGATGGGCGGCTCGATTGGATCGCTGGATTTTATTACTTTAATGAATCAGGAACAAATGTAAATAAACTTGATTTTATTATCTCAAGCTTCCAAAGCGGTGGTGATTTTGATAACCAAAGCATCGCCGCGTTTGGTCAGGCGACATGGGATATAACGGACCGTCTTCATTTTACAGCGGGCATTCGTTGGACTGAGGACACTAAAAAATTCTTGCCCGATCAAGTTATTCTTACGTTAAATCCTAATGTTGCTGGGTTCTTATCTCCTCCCCAACAATTTATTTTTCAGCCCGGAACACCAATTCTACCATCCTTAGAGGCGGAACGTCAGATTAGTGAAGTAACGCCAATGTTCAACTTGTCCTATGACGTTACTGATGACTTAATGGTGTACGGCCTTTATTCTCAAGGTTTCAAATCTGGAGGATTTACACAGCGTGTCCTGCCGCCGCTTATTCCTGGTGTCACATGTCTTGAACCGGAGGCGGTTGACTGTATTCCGGGCTTTGAACCTGAATTTGTTGATGTTTATGAGGGTGGCTTTCGTTATGTATCCCCTGATAATCGCCTTCGGTTAAGCGCTTCAGGTTTCTATTCAGATTATCAGTCCCTGCAAATTTCAGTGTTTACTTCTGTTGCCCCGGTCGTAAATAACGCGGGAGCGGCGTCGATTGTCGGCGCGGAATTTGAAATTCAGGCTGCTCCTTTTGAAAATTTCTTCATAGAAGGTTCTATGGGGTATACTGATGCAGAATATGATTCGATTGATGCGGCGACACGAGTAAATATCAACAATGAGTTTGAACGGGTTTCCAAATGGTCAGGCAACATAGGCGCATCGTACGATTTCTTTGTGCGGGATTGGGTTGCGACGCCGCGCGTCGACTGGTCATATCGTTCGCGCTATTTCAATGACGCGTTCAATTCGCCCGAAATTGCACAAGATGGCTTCAGTTTGATCGACCTTAATCTAGCGCTCCGCAATGATGAAGGGTTGACCTTGCAAGTTGGTGTAAAAAATGTTGCCGATAAGCAATATCTTGCTGCTGGCGTATTTGGCGATGCTTTCGAAGCGTTTGAAGGCGTTTATGACCGTGGCCGCCAATGGTTTGTACGTGTAGGACACGAATTTTAAATCTTTTACTTTCAAACCGGCCCGCTTAAAGAGCGGGCCTTTTTATATGGAGAACCAAAATGAAATTTAAAAGTATTTGCGCCGTGGCTTTGTTGTCAACGTCTATTGTGACGCCTGGCATAGCAGGAGATAATGGCGAATTTTATGAGATGTGCCATGCGACCTCATTAAATGATGGGTTGGATGACGCTAGTGCGGGTGCTTTCTGCTCCTGTTTGACGGATGCTGTTTCTGATGATGCAGATCTTTATAATGAGTTGTTTGATGCTGGATCGACAATCGCTGATCTAGATGCCCGGTTGGCAACCCTTTCCGATGCAGCTAAGGGCGCTGCGCAATCTTGTCAGGGGTAAGTCGGAATAAAACATCCTTAGGTAATGTGTTGATCCGCCATATGAGGAATATGGCGGATTTTTTTGATTTTAACCTAGCATGATGAATTTCTGTTATTGATGCGGCCTGCCACGTGGTGGGGGAGGGGTTGATTCAAGGGGGAGTCTGGGTAATTCTCGAAATTCGGAAAAGTGCTGATGGGTGGTGCTATGGCAAAAAAGACTGACTATCGTCCGCTACAGAATTTTCTCGATGCATTTCCTGAAAGGTCCGGCAATGAAGTAAATGGTCTAAACGAAGACGAAGTACGCTCGCCATCACCCTTTTTTTGGCATCCTCCTGATCGGCAAACTCATGGCGAGTTACAGTCGGAGGTCGTTCGATATCACCAGCAATCGGATGAAATGCGAAAATATTTTTCACCTAATCCGCCAGGAGGGCGGGGGCCGAAGGCTGTCGCACAAGCTGCGCCAACTGTCGTTAAGAGTCCGCAAGAATGGATGGAAGCCGTAAAATCATTTGCCCTTGAAAATGAATCTGACCTTGTGGGCATTTGTGCGATGGACCCTCTTTATGTTTACGAAGGCTATGAGATCAATGACCCTTGGGTGATTATTATCGGCGTTGCCATGGACTATGAAGAGCTTTCGCAAGCCCCTGCGTCATTTGAAAATCCAACAGCTGGGACTGTGGTCGCCAAAGAGTATAACCGTGCATCGCGCGCATGTAAAAAACTTGCTAATTTCATTTTGCAGCAGGGGCACTACGCCAAGGCGTGGCCAGGCCCTTATGCCTCTGCATTATCGATGATGCCCGCGGCGATCAACGCTGGACTTGGGTCGTTGGGAAAACACGGTTCTCTTATCAACGAAGACTATGGGTCTTCGTTCCGGCTGTCCGCGGTAACAACATCAATGCCACTTATTGCAGACAATGATAAAGATATTGGTGCAGAGGATTTTTGTCTCAATTGCCAAGTGTGCACTAAGGCATGTCCGCCGGGCGCAATCTCTAACGATAAGCAGATGGTGCGCGGTGTTGAAAAATATTATGTCGATTTTGACAAATGCATACCATATTTTGGCGAAACACTCGGGTGTGGAGTATGCATAGCTGTTTGCCCTTGGTCCAGGCCTGGCGTCGCCCCCAATTTATCAAAAAAAATGTTAGCCAGGCGCGTGCGCCAAAAAGCGGAAAACTAAAAGGTTTTGGTTGATTGGCGCAGTCCGGAATAATTATTCCGATTTCACAACAGCGCGAAAACAATTAAGTCTGATTGTGGCTATGAAAACGGCCATACTCTCCGCTCAAATAAACCAACGGGGCGGTGTCCCCGGCGATGACATTGCGAACCAACCCGACTAGGATAGTGTGTGTGTAACCATCTAGTTCTCTGTCTAAGTCACATTGTATGTTTGCTGCGGCGCCTCCTTCAAGGAAAGGCGAACCGTTCTTACTGAGGCTCCATTGCGTGTCTTTGAACCTTCTGCAGCGGTTGTTCGGATCAGAAAAAAGTCGGGCAATTTCCTCTTGACCTTCGCCTAATATGTTCACAGCAAATTTTTTGCTTGACATAACCGCCTGGTAAGCGCTGGCTTTTTTGTTAACGGCGAGAAATAAGGCCGGTGGGTCAAGGCAGAGCGAATTTACAGATAGTGCTGTAAAGCCATAGTTTTTCCCGCGCCATGAGCTTGTAATTACACAGACGGAGCCTGCATTCTGACGCATTGCGAGGCGAAATGTAGAACTAAGATCTGGCGCCTGATTTTTTCTTTCGGTTTTGTCAGCAGAAAGCCAGCTAAATAAACCAGTAAGCGAAAAATTACGCGAGTTGATTTGACGGCTGTTCATTTCGTCCCTCTTGTTTTGTCAAACTAGTTTTTAATTGATTTTAACATATAAAATTATATAATAAAATGCTATATAAAAATTCGGCTGCAGCTTGCGCAGAGCGGGCTTGTTGTAAGGCCGGTTTGGAGGAAGCTATGGTGCAGAACGTAATGTTCGATGACGAACAATTTAAATTGGGCTTTTTTTCCGCGAACTGTTCGAGCGGGATGGCTGTAACCAAGGTTAAAGAGCGTTGGGTAAACTCTTGGGAAAACAATTTACAATTAGCTCAAATGGCGGATGCGGCCGGCATCGATTTTATGTTGCCAATAGCGCGTTGGATTGGCTATGGCGGCGAAACAAATTTCCACGGGTCAGTGCTAGAGACTATGACATGGGCCGCGGGATTGCTGTCGCATACCAATCGAATTTCCGTTATTGCTACTATCCATACCGCCGCAAACCATCCCGTTGTTGTGGCTAAGCAAATCGCTACAATCGATCATATCGGGCAAGGGCGTGCGGGGCTTAACATTGTTGCGGGTTGGAATCAGCCTGAATATGAAGCATTAGGAATTGAATTGCCGGATGATCATGAGACGCGATATGGTTTTGCCCAAGAATGGTATGACATTATAAAAAAACTGTGGACTGCTAATGAAGCATTTGATTGGCATGGAAAGTATTTTAATCTTAAAGAAGTCTATAGTTTTCCGCACCCCGTTACCAAGATTCCACCGATTGTGAATGCTGCAGGCTCAGGTATCGGGCGTGATTTTGCGACAAAAAACGCTAATTTTCTATTCACGCCGGCCATCGATTTAAGTCGCTCAAAAGAGGAGATTTCAGAGCTGAAAGAGCTTGCAAAGGAAAAGGGCCGTGATGTCGATGTTTTAACATTCTCGACCGTTGTTTGTCGTTCAACCCAAAAAGAAGCTGAGCAATATCTTGAGCACTATGCTCAAAAAAATGCTGATTGGGAGGCTGTTGACAATCTGGTTAGATTACAATTTGCGCACGCTCAATCTTTCCCTCATGATTTGTTGGCGCTGATCCGAGACCGCATGGCGGCTGGTCATGGTGGGTTTCCATTGGTTGGAACGCCAAGAGCTGTTGCGGACGGTATTGAACAACTTGTAGAGGCTGGTTTTGGCGGTACGACGCTAGCGATGGTCGATTATACGCGTGAGTTTCCCTATTTCCGTGACAATGTTCTGCCGATACTCGAAAAAAGAGGGTTGCGCAAAAAGGTAAAATTTAAGCAGGCGAAGAAGGCGGAGAACACGCGTAAGGTCTTCGGTTTTATGCGTTAAGAGAGGGCGAGTTTGGCGTTTTATCGAAATACCGATAATAAGGTCGTAAAATTTACGACTAACGGTAACTTATTTAAAATGCCAGATAAACAGCACATCAATAGTAAGAATAACCCACAATCTTCCACCTCCACCTCTAAGGCGTCGGATCAGTTTGAATTGGATCGACGCTGGCATTTGGCGCGTGACAATAGAGAAATCACGGTCGCTGAATATGAGTATGCGTTAATGCGCAGTTATGAGGCGTTCGTGCGTTGGCAGAGCGAGTGCCTTGCGGCAATCACCGGATTAGCCGTAAACGGCACCGATAACGCCATTTTGCACGTTATTCGGATGAATGACCGCGCCAAGGGGGTAAAAGAAATTGGACGCCTGACCAATCGAGATGATATCTCGAATATTCAATATTCGATCAAAAAGCTTTTGAAAGCTGGACTCATTAGAAAGATTGGATCGGATAACCGCCGCCTCGGGGTTTCGTATCAGGTCACTGAGACTGGTTACGATGTAACTGAAAAGTTTGCTGATCTTCGCGGGAAACTATTGATTGAGCTGGTTGATGAGGTCAAGGGCGTAGATGAAAATCTCGAGTCGGCTACAAGAATGGCCGAGCTGATGACAGGGGTGTATGAGCAAGCGGCTTTAATCGCTGCAACTTATCGTCAAAAACACGACGATTAGGCCCTTTTACGCTATAAAATCAGAAAATTTTACTATTAAAATAAATCTACGCCTGTCGTAGTATAGCTTTTCTGCGTGCGCACCGCAGAAAGGTTCTTGATTGACGTGATTTTACATGTAAAAATGTTAGATGATATGTTTATAAAATGACTTATTGGGTTGGTCTCGGTAACGGTGACTGACCAAGACTACTGTCTTTAGGGAGGGCGCCTGTACGGATATTCAGCCATCGCCGCGACCCGAGGGAGACGGCTCGCTTATGCCAATTCAACAATAAAAAGCGCTATTCAGGCGCATAACGCAACAAAGTTTTGGAGAAGAGAGGGATCGATGAACTTATTCCAGGTAAACTGTAAATCTGCCAAAAATGGTAGAGTGCGCCATAAAAATATAATCGTAGCCGCTATGGCGGGAAGTTCAGTGTTAGGCCTTTGTGTTGGTCTTACGCCTACGATTGTTGCAGCGCAATCATTGACTGATGAAATTGTTGTCACAGCACAAAAACGCGAGCAAAATGCGCAAGATGTTGGGGTCTCAATTAATGCATTTTCTGGTGCTGAAGTTAAAGCATTGAATGTTGAGCAGAGTTTCGATATCGCAAATTACACGCCTGGCGTGCATATTTCGGGCAATCTGGCTGGGCAAAACACGCAATTTACTATTCGGGGTGTAACCCAAAATGACTTTAATGATATCATCGAAGCGCCAAATGCAGTTTATCTCGATGATGCCTATATTGCGGTTGCTCAAGGGCAGACATTTGCTTCTTTCGATGTAGAGCGTGTTGAATTACTAAAAGGACCACAAGGAACACTCTTTGGCCGGAACGCTACAGGCGGGTTAATTCACTACATATCGGTTAAGCCTGACTTTGAAGCAACGTCAGGTTATGTAGATGTTACGTATGGCATATTCGATTCGCCAGCCGATCCCAGTCAGGTGCGGGTTGAAGGTGCTTTGAATATTCCATTTAGTGATACTCTTGCAGTTCGCGGCGCGATCTTATTTAACAGACAAGATCCTTTGCTTCAAAATCTGTACCCAGACTCTGCAGTAGGCGCGCCGCCAGATATTGGCGCTGGCGCCGACCTCGGCGATGATGACACATTGGCTGGTCGTTTTACAATTGCATTTGAGCCAAATGACAGATTGCGTGGCCGCATCACCGCGAATGCTGCGCGCTCTCGGGTGTCCACGGGTCCATATCAATCCAAATCAACCATTGCCGTCTACAATGCTGATGGCGAACTGGCGAATGTTTTGGACACGCCAGCGACTGAGAGCCGTTACTCAATTCTACTTGATGCGGCTGGAAATGATACTGGATTGGATTTTGGTACAGACCAAGATAATAATGGTGTTATTGAGGATCCTGCGGTCGCCTTTGGGGCACCTCCGGCGCGCCTGCCTGGAGCTGACTTTTTCGGTTATATTGATCCTGATGGGACGGATTTTTCCTTTTCGGGAGATTTCGCCTTTGAAGATCAGGGTTCAACAGATACATGGGGTATTGGCGGGCAAGTAGAGTATGATCTATCAGCAGGCGTTACCCTAACGGCTATCACGGATTTTAAGTCCTTTGATAAATTGTTGTTCATTGATGTTGATGCGGCCCCTGCTAATCAGCTTGCTAACTATGCGGCGGTTGATGCGCAAACTTTTAGCCAGGAAATTCGGCTTACTGGGGATTCCGAAGCCGTAAAATGGGTCGCAGGCCTTTATTATCTGCATATCGATTCAACGTCAGATAACGGCTTGAAAATTCCCGGTGGCGGGGTTGCGGGTGCTGGCGGTGTTGATGTTGGCGTAGATGCAGCCTTAAAGACGAATTCCTATTCTGCTTTTGGTCAGGTGGATTGGACTTTTGCAACGAACTGGACCGTGACTGCCGGTGTGCGTGTGATTAACGAAAACAAAGATGTTGAAGTCTCGCAAAGTCTTTATGCAACATCGAGTGCGCGCACGATCCATCAAGGCACACCGATCGCATTGATCGGACCCATTGATCCAACGACGAGTGCGCCAGGCGTGTTCACGGATGATTTTAGTGACACTCATTGGGCCGGTAAAATTCAGATTGAATATCGTCCGACTGATGATCTTTTGCTTTATGCTGGAGTTAATCGCGGCGTTAAAGCGGGAAGCTTTAATGCGCCCATTAATGGCGGTATACCACTTGCTGATGATTTCGCAAGTCTGCCATATGACCGTGAAGTGTTAGTCAGTTACGAGGGCGGTTTCAAAGCGACAATATTAGATGGTATGGCGCGCCTTAACGGCTCATTGTATTATTATGACTACTCAGATTATCAGGCATTTTTATTTACGGGCGTTTCAGGGCTCGTTATCAATGCTGATGCAAATACGATTGGCGGTGAAATAGAGTTGCAAGCTAATCCAATGGAAGGGCTGGACGTAATATTGGGTTTGGCTGCCTTCGATGCGACAGTTGAAGATGTGCCGTTCCGGTTTCCGACCACTTTGGCGGGACTGGATGACGCAAACATCATCGTCACGGATGTTGACCCAGTTTATGCCCCTGAATTGCAGGCGAGTGCAATTGTGCGATATCAGTGGCCACTGTTTGGTGGTTTAGCATCAATCCTCGGTAGTTATTCTTATTCTGATGAATACTTTTATAATCTTCGAAATTTTGATGCTGATAAATTTGATGCTTACCACCTTGTAAATTCAAGAATAGGTTGGGCGCCAGAAAACGAAATGTTTGAATTATCGTTTAGCGTCAACAATATTTTAGACGAACGCATTGGCATTCAAGGGTTTGACCTTGCCACATTGTGTGGTTGTAATGAAATTTCATTCCAACCGCCGAGATGGTATGGATTTACGGTACGCGCTAATTTTTAACGCTTAGCAGTAGCCAGGAGCAAGCTGTGGGTTTGCTCCTGGCCTTTTTTAACTAAAACAAGATTTAAGAGAGCCGCGCGATCAGTTTCGCGCACCATTTCATTAAGGCGGAAAAATCAAACGATACCAGTTCACGGCAATTGACGATGCCACGCGCATCTGAGCGTTGAAAGTCTATGAAAACACAATCAGGCCAGCGCTATTGATTACGTTGTTACGTCCTCTAAAATGCCCAATCCGTATTCAGATGAATAGAGCCAATAATGGTCATGAATTCCAAGTGTAATTCCATTGGCATGTAGAAGGTAAAGACTTACATCACGCCTATATCAAACCCAGCCCGCTGCACCTAAATGGAAAAGTTGGACGCTCTCATCGGTCGGATCAAGAAGAATTTCATCAGCTGTTTTTGTTCATCGTAGCAATCGGGTATATCTATGACCGATTCACCTTCTGCTAGAATTATTTTAACGGTTGTTTTTTAGATGCAAAATTATATCAGCGCGTTGGTCCGGGTTTGAGACCGAAAAATACATTGTTGTTCCTGGATAAGCCGTTTGAGGCGACTTTAAAAACATATCAAGCATTTCTGCTGTCCACAGATCATTAGAATTTTTAAGGGTTGGAGAATAGAAAAAATTGGGGCGCGATCCGATTTTTCTTTCGTAAACGCCAAATAGATTGGGTCCGATACCATCTGGATCATTTGCTGAGAAGCTGTGACAAGCCTTGCAAGTAGCTATATGGCGTTCTCCGCGTAAAGCAGATGCGTTGCTTAGCCTTTGTTCAATGTCGGATTTTAAAATCGTTTCAGTCTTGGGCGCGTTGGCCTGAGCTGCAACCTTCTCAACCTTTGAACTTGGTGATAGCTTATAGATGAGGAGGGGGGGCGCTAGCACGACTAAGCCAGCAATGAGCAGCAAGGCAGATAGTTTATTCTCAAAAAGCGGGTCGGCAATTTTGTCCTTTCTCACTCGCTTTTGTCGCCCGGATTGTTGAGCGAAATTGAATATAAATGATATCTGTACACAAATAATTAGAATGCTTGCGACTAAGAAGCTTAAATAATAAGAAGTAGCTTGCGGCCCTATGCTTTTGCTTAAGGCCTTGCCCGCATGCAAGTAATATTCCTCTGCTGTTGCGAAAATGGAATGTAAGGGAGCAATTTTAGGATATTCGAGAAAAGGTACTTCTACATTCCATAGGGAGTTCATGCAGGTAACAATACCTACCCACGCTGCTATAACGGCGCACACACATATTGATAGCGTTAGTAATGATCGAATTATCACCCGCACAATGATTGCCCCTAATAAAGTATCCCCACTTTTACGCCAGCTTGTAATCAGCTTTTGCTCACTTAATTGGCCTCTTTTTTCAATCACGAGATGGTCGAGATGAAAAGTGCTCAACATACGCATTCTGCTGTAAGAATAGCTCAAGCGCCTAACATCGCGTACGTGATGAATGCTTGACATTGATTTGTGACCTTACGTCATAAAGTACGCTATTGCGTCTCCAAAGAAGTGAAGGTTATGTTGTGTGCGTCCTTGATACATTGGTAAACTATGTGAATTAACGAGCTGGACCGGCGCCGCTTTATTCTACCGCCTGTTGATAGTGCCGACGGTTCGGGCGGGCTTTTGTCGCAAGCTCTAGCGTCTTTTCGTTGACCTTTTCAGCCTCGCGATAAAGTTGGTATTCACCTGACTTCAGCTGGCCTGGCCAACCAAGGTTATTTCCTGCAACTGAGCGTATGCCATAGTGCCCAGCGGCGTGGCGAGTCCAAAAAGGATTGTTCAGATGCGGCCTTGCTAGGGCACAGATATCTGCGCGGTCAGCAGCCACAATCATATTCACTTGCTCTGGAAGGGTTATATCGCCGACGGCAATGGTGGGGATGCCGACTTTATGTTTGAGGAATTCTGCAAATGGCGTTTGCCACATGCGTCCGAAAACAGGTTTTTGCCATTTTACGGTTTCACCAGAAGAACAATGGATGATGTCGACACCAGCATCCTTAAACGCGCCAGCAATAATAGCAAGATCTTCAAGGTTTAGTCCGCCTTCCGCCCAATCGCTACAAGAAAGGCGCACGGAGATTGGTTTTTCTTCAGGCCATACGTTGCGTACTGCTTGAAATACCTCGAGGGGGAACTTGGCGCGTGATAGCGCGTCACCGCCATATTCATCTGTTCGCTGATTCGTTAGAGGTGATAAAAAGCTAGCCAGAAGATATCCATGAGCACAATGAAGCTCTAGCATGTCAAAGCCGGCGCGCACGCCGCGTTTTGCTGCTTCGACAAAGCTATCGCGTACTTCATCCATTTGGTTACGGTTAATCTCTATCGGCGTATCCGAAACACCTTCAATATAAGGAATAGGTGAGGCGGAGTAGATAGGCCAATTTCCGTCATCCATCGGTAGATCCATGCCGTCCGCGGGTGTTTTGGTAGAGCCCTTGCGTCCTGCATGCCCAAGCTGTAGCGCTATTTTAGTTGGAGTTTGATGGATAAGATCAACTAGTTTCTTGAAAGACGCTTCTTGGGCGTCGTTCCATAGTCCCGTACAACCCTTGGTGATACGCGCATCTGGTGTGGGGCAGGTCATTTCAGTAAAAATTAAACCAGTACCACCAATGGCTCGCGCCGGATAGTGGGTAAAGTGCCAGTCAGTCAAGTCGCCATCAACAGCACAGTATTGCGCCATGGGCGCCATGGCGACACGGTTCGATATTTCAACGCCGCGTAAGGTGTATGGCGTAAACATAGGTGTGGGTCGGTCGCTAGATACGTCAGGGCCGTTTTGCCGCTGATAGCGTTGGTAAAATTCGTCTTCCACTTTTTCAAGGAAGGCCTCGTCGCGCAGCTTAATATTGTCCCACGTGACAGACTTTGCTCGTGACATAATCGAGAAAGCGAATTGATAGCGTTCTTTGTCCCAATGCATGGCCATGTCTTCGAACCATCGTAAGGATACGGCTGCATTGTGCTGCGTAATCTCAACGGGCGTGCGCCGTTCTTCTTCATAACCGGCGAGAGCGGCTGAAATATTTTCCGCATTCGCCACTACTTGATTGGAAAGTGAGATTGCGCATTCCATGGCGAGTTTAGTGCCTGAGCCGATCGACCAATGGGCTGTCGCTTTTATATCGCCTATCATCACCATGTTATTGTGGCTCCAACGCTCACAAGAGATGACAGGAAAATTGCGCCACAATGAACGGTTGGTGATAAATGGGTGTCCATCGAGGTTATCTGCAAATACGGTCTCAAGATATTTGGCGGCCTCGTCCTCGCCCATATTGGCAAAACCTGACTTTTCCCAGCACTCTGGTGTCGTTTCCACAACCCAAGTCGAATGGCCTTCTTCATATTGGTAGGTATGGGCGCAAAAGTGACCATGTTCAGTTTTCTGGAAAAAGAAAGTGAATGCATCCAGCGGTTTCGTTGAGCCCAACCAAGTAAAGTGATTGGGACGAAGTTCTGTCTTGACACCGAATTCCTTGGCGTATTTCTCTCGCATTGGACTATTGATGCCGTTTGCCAGCACGATAAGATCACTGTCGGCAAATTGCTCTTCGAAGTTTGCAACATCGATGATGGTTTCAAAATGAAGACGAACGCCAACTTGTTCGCAACGTGTTTGTAAGAGTTGAAGCAGAGTTTTGCGAGAGCACCCGGCGAAACCATTTCCGCCAATGACGGTGCGTTCGCCTTCACGGTCAATTACGATGTCGGTCCAATAGGCGAATGAATCGCGTATCATATCGTAAGAATCTGGATCCGCGCAGAAAAATTCATCCATTGTTTCGTCTGAAAACACAACGCCGAAACCAAATGTATCGTCGGCGCGGTTTTGCTCGTATACGTCGATTTCGACATGTGGCATGCGCTTTTTTGTTAATATCGCAAAGTAAAGCCCGCCTGGGCCGCCGCCGATGACTGTGATCTTCATGATGTGCCTCTTTCGCAATTAAGCAAATGCTTGTAAGTTCGTTTGTCCTCGCCCAAGAATAAGCGCGTGTACATCGTGGGTGCCTTCGTATGTGTTTACCGCTTCTAGGTTCATCACATGACGGATCACATGATATTCATCCGAAATACCGTTTCCGCCATGCATATCGCGGGCGGTGCGTGCAATTTCTAGCGCCTTGCCACAGCTGTTTCTTTTTATGAGAGAGATTGCTGTTGGGTGAAGTTTACCAGCATCCTTTTGGCGACCAGCCTGTAAACAAGAGAAAAGACCAAGCGTGATCTCTGTTTGCATATCCGCTAACTTACGCTGTATAAGCTGTGTCGCCGCAAGCGGGCGGTTAAACTGGATACGTTCCAAAGTATATTGGCGCGCCGCATACCAACAAAATTCAGCTGCGCCAAGGGCGCCCCAAGCAATTCCGTAACGGGCTGAGTTAAGGCAGCCGAAGGGTCCTTTTAGGCCTTCCACATTGGGCAATAAGTTTTCTTCGGGCACGAATACATCGTCCATAACAATTTCACCGGTGATTGAAGCACGCAATGAAAATTTACCTTCGATCTTAGGGGCGGAAAGTCCCTTCATGCCTTTTTCAAGAACAAATCCGCGAATAACACCATCATCGGTTTTCGCCCATACGACAAAAACATCTGCAATAGGAGAATTCGTGATCCACATTTTCGCACCAGTTAGGCGATAACCTCCATCAACGGTGTGGGCCCGTGTTTTCATAGAACTGGGATCTGAACCCGCGTCAGGTTCTGTGAGGCCAAAACAGCCAACCCATTCGCCAGCCGCAAGTTTAGGAAGATATTTTTCCCGCTGTTGTTCACTTCCGTAGGCATATATAGGATGCATAACGAGTGACGATTGAACGCTCATTGCGGAGCGATAACCAGAATCCACGCGTTCAACTTCCCGAGCAATCAATCCGTATGAAACATAATTGATGCCTGCACAGCCATAACCATCAATTGTCGCGCCAAGTAGGCCCATTTCACCCATTTCACGCATTATTTCGCGATCGAAGTTTTCATGGCGATTGGCCTCAAGAACACGCGGCAATAGCTTTTCTTGGCAATAGGTTCGCGCATTTTCGACAATCATGCGTTCTTCATCTGTCAAAGCATCGGCAAGGCCTAGCGCATCTGTCCAGTCATATTTCGGCAAACTGCTCATAATTATCTATCCTTTTGCGTCGTATCATTCGCTTTGTTGGGCGTGACAGCGGTGGTTTCTATCTCAAGCAATGCGTCGTCTTCGACGAGCTCATTAACGCCAATTACAGCCATGCAGGGGAAAATGCGCCCGAGATATTTTTTCCACGCCTCGCCTATTTGGGGAAGCGCTTCTAGATACGCATTCTTATCAGTAACGTAGCAAGTCATACGGACTATATGCTCGGGTTCAGCGTCAGCCTCGGCTAGGATGGCGACAGTGTTTTCTAGGGCTTGTTCGAATTGCCCGGCGAAGTTTTTATGTTCGAATATTTCATCCGTATTCCATCCGATGACGCCCGCTGTAAAGACTAATCTGCCTTCAGCTGCTATGCCGTTTGCATATCCTTTTGGGCGCGGCCATCCTTTGGGCTGTAAGATTTGATGGGCTGACATGGTTTAATTTACTCCCTTAGATAATTTTGCACGAACGTCTTCAGGCCAACGGGAAGACTTGGAGATATCTCGCTCCACACATACATGCGTAAGTGTTGATGTGACGCGCAACTCATCGCCGCTATGGGCTTGAATCAAAAAACGAATGGAAGAACGACCAAGGTGCTCAACGCTCAGGCTTATCTCAATATCATCGCCTATTCGGTTTGGTTTTATGAATTGTGTTTCTAAAGATATAATGGGTGAACCCAGCTTATATTCATCAAGCAGAGTTTCGAAACTGCATCCCGCAACGTCACGAAACCAATCTTCCACAGTATCATTAATCGCTTCGATATAACGGGGATAAAACATAATTCCCGCATAATCAGTTTCACTGAAGCGAATTTTACGTCTTATTCGAAAGACCGTCATATTGCTACCTCTTTTGATAGCCGTTTAAATGCTCTCTGGCGATAACGATTTTCTGAACGTCAGAGGCGCCTTCATAAATACGCAGTGCACGAATTTCTCTATATAGCTCTTCAACCTTAACACCTTTCTTGACACCGAGGCCGCCGAAAAGCTGAACTGCCTTATCTATGACGATTTGGGCTTGATCGGTCGCAAATAGCTTCGCCATCGCCGCTTCACGGGTGACCCTTTCTTTTTTCACGTCTTTAGTCCAAGCGGAGCGGTAAATTAAAAGCGCTGCTGCATCGACATCTAGCGCCATTTCGGCAAGATTGGCTTGTGCGATAGGAAGCTCTGAAAGCGTGGATCCAAACATTGGACGCGTCTTTGCGCGCTCAGTTGCGTCATCAAGTGCGCGTCGCGCAAACCCTAGCGCTGCCGCACCGACCGTGGTGCGGAAAATATCAAGGGTCGCTAACGCCGCCTTAAAACCTTTACCTTCTTCACCGATAAGCTGAGAGGCTGGTACTTTTGCGTTATCGAAGTTGAGCCTTCCAAGCGGGTGGGGGGCGATCACGTCAATGCGTTCCGTGATGGAAAAACCTGGCGTATCAGCGTCAACAACGATTGCACTAACGCCAGCTTGTGTCCGGGCAAAGAGTGTATAAAAATTTGCTATTCCGCCGTTAGATATCCATAGTTTCTCGCCATTAATAATATAATCGCCGCCGTCTTGAGTCATTGATGTTGCAAGAGCACCTGCATCAGATCCCGCATACTCCTCAGACAGAGCAAACGCCGCGATTTTTTTGCCCGATGCAACCGCTGGTAAGTAGCGTTGCTTGATTTCTTCAGATGCAAAAAGGCTAATGGCGCCGCTGCCAAGTCCTTGCATCGCGAATGAGAAATCAGCAAGGCCATTATGTCGGGCAAGGGTTTCACGGATGATCGCTAACGAGCGAACGTCGAGGGTCTCTTTCGCGCCGCCATATGACGACGGGACGCAATAACGTAGCCACCCTCCCTGTCCAAGGGCGGAAACAAGTCGGCGACACGTATCGTCAACATTGTGATGGGCGTCAGGAGTATCGACAATTGGGGGAAGTGCTTCATGCGCCCATTTATCAATGGCATATGCAAGCGCCCTATGTGTATCGTCAAAAAACGGCCATTCTATGAATGATGTATCCGCCATTTAGTCACCCTTGAAAACTGGTTTTTCTTTTGCAACGAATGCATCATATGCGCGGACAAAATCATTAGTTTGCATGCAAATAGCTTGCGCTTGTGCTTCCGCTTCAATGGCGGCGTCAATGCTCATATTCCATTCGTAATTAAGTTGATTTTTCGTGATGCCATTAGCAAATGAAGGTCCGGCAGCTAATTTTTGCGCCATCTTCACCGCATGTTGATCAAGCTCTTCTGCTGATATAAGTTGATTGAAGTACCCCCAAGAAAGGCCCTCCTCCGCAGAAAAGCTTCGACCAAAGAATAGAACCTCACTCGCGCGCCCCTGACCGATGATGCGGGGTAGGATGGCGCAAGCGCCCATATCGCAACCAGCAAGTCCAACACGATTAAACAAGAATGCCGTTTTCGCGTCAGGTGTGGCGTAACGCAAGTCTGACGCCATTGAAATAATAGCGCCAGCGCCGACGCTAACGCCGTCTATTGCTGCTATGATGGGTTGTGGGCAAGCCCGCATCGCCTTAACAAGGTCACCGGTCATGCGAGTAAAATCAAGTAATTCAGGCATTCCCATTTTCGTAAGTGGGCCAATTATTTCGTGAACGTCGCCACCTGAACAGAAATTGCCGCCATTTGATGCAAAGACAACGACTTTCACTTCTTTGACATAGACAAGCTCGCGTAAAGCATCACGAAGCTCAGCATAGGACTCGAACGTAAGGGGGTTTTTTCGTTCGGGCCTATTTAGGCGAATTTGTGCAACACCGTCTGAAAACTCCCACAAAAAGTGCTTAGGTTTAAAATTGTTGGGGTTCATGCTGCGTTCCTTCCTGAAGATTTTGATGCGCCGGAAAGGTCAATCTGGCTTAGTAATTGTCGCAAAGTTGAAACTTGTTCTGGGGACATTCCAGAAAATGTTTCGTCAATCCACTTTTTATGTATACGCGCCATTTTGGTGAAAAGATTTCTTCCTTGTTTTGTTAGTTTAAGGTTGACTGCGCGGCCATCATTTTTGCACGGCGTTCTTAAAACGAGTTCGTCGCGTACGAGCGGGGCCACGATTTGTGTGGTTGCGCCTTCTGTGACAAACAATTTTTTAGAGAGGTCGCTAGCGCGTAACCCTTCGTTTCCTGCGCGATCTAAGGCAGACAGAATATCAAAGCGTGATATGGACATGCCGAATTCACTACGCAGGTTGGCGTCTATTTGCTTTTTTATTGAGTTTGATGCGGTCAATAGCTCAAGCCAAGCGCGTAGCGATTTTCTTTCAGCAGACGTCATGATATAACCTCGCCGCCGTCAATCGTAATGGATTGACCATTCACTGATGCTGCGCCGTCACTTGCGAGCCAGAGAGCGGCGGAGGCGACTTCTGATGGGTTAACCAAACGCCCCATGGGGTTGGTTTTAGTAAACTCACCCAATGCCTCATCATGAGAGCGCCCTGTTTTTGAGGTGACAGAATCAATAGCATTGCTAATCAAAGGCGTGTTTGTGAAGCCAGGACAGATTGCATTCGCTGTAACGCCTGTTTTGGCAAGTTCAATAGCGAGAGATTTTATCCATCCCAATACGCCATGCTTAGCGGCAGAATATGCCCCGGTATACGCGTAGCCTATGAGAGATGCGGTTGATGCAACCGTAATAAACCTTCCCCAGCCGCGTTCTACCATGCCAGGCGTTGCGGCGCGTGCGGAAAGATAAACGCTAGTCAGATTTGTAAGCAACATATCATCCCAAAGCGCACGATTTGTTTTTAGCGCTGGTGCGGTCGCCGCAGCACCTGCGTTTGCCACCATGATATCGAGCGGACCTAAAGCTTTCACGCCTTCAAAAACGGACGCTTCATCTGTGACATCCATTTCAATGAAAGGCAGCCCGCTTTCTTTGAGCTTATCTGGGTTGCGGCCAGATATCGTCACTTGGTATCCGGCATTGCTGAAGGTTTGGGCGATGGCTAGGCCGATGCCAGAGCCGCCGCCTGTGATAAGGACGCTTTTTTTGTGGTTTGGATCTTCCATAATAATATTTTAGTACTAAAGTAATGTTTGTCAATATGTTTTAGATCTAAAATAAATGGAGGGCTGGCATGACAGAGGCATTTATCTGCGATTATATACGTACGCCAATAGGCCGGTATGGTGGAGTTTTGTCGTCGGTGCGCACTGATGACTTGGCGGCCATTCCAATAAGGGCGTTGATGGAAAGAAACGCTAATTTGGACTGGGAGGTTTTTGACGATGTGATATTGGGCTGTGCAAATCAAGCGGGCGAAGACAATCGAAATATTGCGCGTATGGCTTTATTGCTGGCGGGAATAGAAGTCGAGGCGCCGGGCGTTACGGTCAATCGGCTTTGCGGGTCTGGGCTAGATGCTGTTATAATGGCGGCACGGGCAATAAAATGTGATGAGGCGGAGCTTGTTATTGCTGGCGGCGTGGAGTCGATGTCGCGCGCGCCTATGGTTCTGCCTAAGGCATCCTCTGCATTTTCTCGTAGTGCGGAAATTTTTGACACCACTATTGGTTGGCGGTTTGTAAACCCTCTGATGGAAAATCAGTATGGAATTGAATCAATGCCGGAAACTGCGGAAAATGTCGCTAAAGAATATGGTGTAACGCGTGAGCATCAAGATGCTTTTGCGGTAAGGTCCCAAGCGCGCGCCGTTGCGGCGCAGCAAAACGGCAGGTTGGGGCAAGAAATGACGTCGATATTGATCCCGCAGCGCAAAGGCGATTCGATCGTTGTTGATAAAGATGAACATCCACGTGCGGGCACAACAGTTGAAAAACTATCAAAATTACCGGCGCCATTTCGAAACAATGGGACGGTGACGGCTGGCAACGCCAGCGGTGTAAATGACGGCGCCGCCGCTCTTATTATTGCGTCAGAAAAAGCTGTTCAAACGTACGGGTTAAAGCCAATGGCCCGAATAGTTGGCGCAGCTCATGCGGGCGTTCCTCCACGTATTATGGGGATTGGCCCAGCGCCGGCAGTGCAAAAATTATGCACTAAACTGGATAGCTCAATTAAAGATTTTGACCTTATTGAACTTAACGAAGCGTTTGCTGCGCAAGCGCTGGCCGTGTTGCGCGAGCTAGGCATTGATGATGATGCGGATCATGTAAACCCAAATGGCGGCGCTATAGCTTTGGGGCATCCGCTTGGAGCAAGCGGGGCGAGATTAGCTGGAACTGCAGCTTTGGAGCTCGCTCAAACAAGTAAGAAAAAGGCGCTCATCACCATGTGCATTGGTGTTGGCCAGGGCGTTGCTATGGCGATTGAAGGCGTGTGATCGAATAAAGGGAAGAACGAAAATGGCCGTTATTGTCGAAATCAAAAATGATGTTCTTATTCTAAAAATTGATAACTCACCGGTGAACGCACTAAGCGCCCCCGTTCGTATAGGCATCAATGACGCTATTAATCGGCTTAAGGATGATAAAAGTTTGATTGGTGCGCTTATAACGGGCTCTCAAAAAGCATTCAGTGGCGGCGCCGATATAAAGGAATTTGGGAAGAAACCTATATCTCCCGTCCTGCCGGATCTTCTTGTAAAGATCGAGCAATGTGAAAAGCCGATCGTCGCTGCGATTGATGGTGTGGCGCTTGGCGGAGGGTTGGAACTGGCGTTGGCGTGTCGGGCTCGTGTGGCAACGTCTCGCGCTTCGATGGGGTTGCCGGAGGTTAATCTTGGAATCATACCTGGCGCAGGCGGTACGCAGAGACTTCCACGATTGATAGGAGGCAAGGGGGCGGCGGAAATAATAACGTCTGGAAAACCAATTTCGGCCCAGAAAGCATTGGAATTGGGACTCGTCGAGAGGCTTGTTGAAGGAGATATTGTTGAAGCTGCGAGAGAGCTTGCGTGCAATATTGCACAAGTCAGACAGTCAAAAAAAACTGATCGGCAAATGGAGAAAGTCGATGTCGAATGGTTTAAGAGCTTTGAAGAAAAACTCAAACAGCGCTCTCGCGGCCAATTGTCTCCTCTAAAAGGGTTGGAGGCGGTTAAAGCATCTCAGGTTATGTCGTTGGAGGATGGGCTAAAGTATGAAAGAGAGATCTTTTTAGAATGTATGGAGAGCGATCAGCGGGCCGCTTTAATGCACACCTTTTTTATTGAGCGCCAGGCTAAAAAGCCTGCCTTTCTTGAGGCTGTCTCACCAAGGCGCGTTAATGTAATCGGTGTCTTAGGGGCGGGGACAATGGGGGCAGGTATTGCTATTGCTGCTGTAAAAGCGGGGTATCGCGTTAAGATATTTGACGCCAATGCTGAGGCGCTTGGTTCCGGTGTTGATCGAATAAAAAATACTTTCCGTAAAGACTTTGAACGTGGTCGATTGTCAAGCGAAACCGTTGAGGCCTTGAATGCTAACGTTTTGCCAGTTGCTAGCATGAATGAACTCTCAGAAGCTGACCTTTTTATTGAAGCAATTGTTGAAAATATGGAGATTAAAAAGAAGGTGTTTGGTGAGCTTGCGGAAATTGCGAAACCAAATGCCGTGTTAGCTTCGAATACGTCTTATCTTGATATAAACGAGATTGCTTCAGCCACATCAAGGCCTTCTGACGTGATCGGAATGCATTTTTTTAGTCCGGCAAATATTATGCGATTGCTAGAAATTGTTCGCACTGATGTTGGGTCATTAGAGGCGCTTGCGACCGCTAACGCGGTTGCCCAGAAAATGAAAAAAATCCCCGTATTTGCTGGTGTTTGTGATGGTTTCATTGGGAATCGAATGTTCAAAAAATATCGCCAACAAGCTGAATATTTGGTCGAGGAGGGGGCGTCTCCGCAGGACGTTGATCGCGTGATGCGAGCATTTGGGTTTGCGATGGGGCCTTTTGAGGTTTCTGATCTTGCTGGGTTAGATATAGGCTGGGCGACGCGCCGCCGGGAAGATGAAAGCCGCGATCCAAAAGAGCGCTATGTTGATATTGCTGACCATCTTTATGATATGGGGCGGTTAGGGCAAAAAACTGGAGAAGGATGGTATAAATACCAATCAGGTGACAGAACGCCTATTGTTGATCCAATTGTGGAGAAATTAATCGCTGATCGTTCAGCCTCCAAGGGCATTAAAAGGCGCAAAATATCTGATAATGAGATTAGCAATAAAATTCTTTTCAGTATGATTAATGAAGGGGCGAAGATACTAGATGAAGAAATTGCGGCAAGCGCCAGCGATATAGACCTTGTTTTTCTTCACGGTTATGGTTTCCCAAAACATAGAGGCGGCCCAATGTTTTATGCTGAACGATATGGGCTAGCGGCGATACTTGAGGCGATTGAAGGCTACGCGAAACAGGACCCGTATCATTGGCGCCCGGCAGAGTTATTGGTACATTCAATTGTATCTGAAAAATAAAAATCAATTGAAAATGAAAATAAATTAGGTTATTAAATTCTGGCTAATCATTTAAATGGGATGAGGCCTGTTTAAGGCATAAGGAGCGGTGCGAAATGGCTGAACGATCCTTCGCGAAAGAGGTTGAACACCTTCGTTTGGGAGAGGGAGAAGTCTTTCGCGGCGAAGGAATTCTCGCAGTTACAAAAGCGCTCTTACAGTCAGGCGTTTCATATGTGGGCGGTTATCAGGGCGCCCCAATTTCCCATTTGATGGATGTATTGTCAGACGCTCAGGGAATTCTTGGCGAGCTAGACGTTCATTTTGAGGCTAGCGCCAGCGAGGCGACCGCAGCGGCTATGCTAGCGGCTTCAGTCAATTATCCTTTACGAGGCGCAGTCACCTGGAAATCGACCGTAGGAACCAATGTTGCCTCGGATGCTCTGTCGCAGTTAGCTTCAAGCGGGGTGAAAGGCGGGGCGCTTGTCATTATTGGTGAAGATTATGGGGAAGGCTCCTCAATCATGCAGGAGCGAAGTCATGCCTTTGCGATGAAGTCGCAAATGTGGCTTCTCGATCCGCGTCCAAACCTTACATCTATCGTAAATGCCGTTGAAAATGGATTTCAACTTTCTGAAGCGTCAAACACGCCCGTTTTTTTGGAGCTAAGAATACGCGCTTGCCACGTTTACGGATCCTTTACGGCGAAAGAAAATTCCAGGCCTGCTTTTACACTTAAAGAAGCCATGGAAAGTCCTGAACGCGATTATGGGCGCATCGTTTTGCCCCCGTCGAACTTTGTGCATGAAATTGAAAAGATAGAAGATCGTTGGCCTGCCGCGGTTAAGTTCATCAAAGAGCAAAAGCTCAATGAATTCCTTGGCGGCCATAAGGGCGATGTAGGTATCATTGTACAAGGGGGACTTTATAATACGCTTATTCGCGCCTTGGAACAGTTAGGTTTGGCCAACGCGTTCGGTGAGACTGATATCCCGATTTATTGCCTAAATGTGACCTACCCCTTGGTTGATGATGAGGTAAAAGGGTTTTGTCTTGATAAGCAAGCGGTCTTGATGATCGAAGAGGGGCAGCCGGAATATTTAGAGCAAGCGGTCAACACGATACTGCGCAATGCGGATATCAATACAAAAGTGGTTGGCAAACAAGTCTTGCCTAAGGCGGGCGAATATACCGCACAAGTTGTATCAAAAGCTCTTAATAAGTTTCTTGACGAACATGATGCTGGGCGAATAAGCAGTGCCGTCGTAAGCGTTAGCAATGATATTGTTGGCCGTGATAATGGCGCCGCCTCCTCGATTAACAATATTATTCCAGATCGCCCTGCCGGTTTTTGTACAGGGTGCCCCGAACGTCCGGTCTTTTCCGCCATGAAGCAAGTGCAAAAAGATGTGGGCAAATTTCATGTGAGTTGTGACATTGGTTGCCATTTATTTTCTATTTTGCCGCCGTTTGATATAGGCAACACGACGATGGGATACGGACTTGGGTGGGCTGGCGCCTCCGCACTGAATGCTGAATCCGGCCAGCGTACTGTTAGTATGATGGGGGACGGCGGGTTTTGGCATAACGGTTTGACAAGCGGGGTTGGCAATGCGGTTTTCAATAAGACAGATAATGTTCTGATTATTGTTGATAATGGTTATTCCGCTGCGACAGGCGGGCAGGATATCCTATCCTCACGCGCGAATAACAAAACTAAGGCGACCAATAACCCTATTGCCCGGGCGGTGCGCGGCATGGGGGTAAAGTGGCTGAAAGAGGTCAATACCTATGACATTGCCAGAATGAAACGTACCCTGAAAGAGGCGATGACGACAAAAGAAAAAGGACCAAAAGTAATCGTTGCGCAGTCAGAGTGTATGCTGAACCGGCAGCGCCGCGAGAAACCCATTCGTAACAAGGCGATCAAAGATGGCAAGCGTGTTGTGCGGGCGCGTTTCGGTGTTGATCCAGATACTTGCACAGGTGATCACAGTTGTATTCGCATTTCGGGTTGCCCGTCATTGACAATCCGCGATAACCCAGATCCGCTTCGGGATGATCCAGTGGCTTGGGTGAACAATGACTGCGTCGGGTGCGGTGTATGCGGAGAGAATGCACACTCGGCAATTTTGTGCCCATCATTTTATCGGGCTGAATTGATTTATAATCCAACATCATGGGATCGCTTTAAAGCTAGCGTTCGCAGCCGCATTATATCTTCTTTGCAAGCATTAGCGGCGCGTCGCCGGCGCAAGATTACACTAGAGGCGTCCTCATGAACCAAGCGCGTGCGATAAAAATCGCTGTCACGGCAATGGGCGGTCAAGGCGGCGGTGTTTTGGCTAATTGGATTGTTCAAGTCGGCGAACAAAATGGATTTGTTGCGCAAACAACCTCCGTTCCGGGAGTTGCGCAACGCACGGGCGCGACCGTTTATTACGTCGAGCTATTCCCTTTAGATGCAGTGAAAGAGACCGGTAAACAACCTGTTTTAGCGTTGATGCCCACGCCCGGTGACGTAGATATTGTCATCGCGGCTGAAATGATGGAGGCGGGACGAGCCGTTAAACGCGGTTTTGTAACTAGTCAAACTACGTTGATTGCGTCTACACATCGCGATTACGCGATCTCAGAAAAAATTGGTCTTGGCGACACTCGTCAAGATAGTGAGCGTGTGTTGGCCGCGTGTCAGGATATTGCGGGAGTTTTTGTCGGCGCTGATATGGCGGCGGAGGCGACTGAAGCAGGTGCTGTGATAAGCGCTGTTTTGTTTGGCGCACTTGCAGGCTCCGGCGCCTTGCCTATCGAGCGGTCGCGTTACGAAGAGACAATCCACCAAATGGGCCGTGCGGTTGAGGCGAATTTGCGAGGGTTTGGCGCGGGCTTTTCAATTGCGAATAATGGTCTGGAAACGGCCGCATTAAAAGATAAAACGAGCGCACACTCTTCTGTGTCACCCATAGGCGCCTCAGCGCTACGGGATCGCATGAAAGCGAACCTGCCAGCTTCTACACATTATTATACTAATGAGGGGGTGAAGCGAACGATTGATTTTCAAGATGAGCGGTACGCTGCAACTTATCTTGAACATCTTGAAGTCTTGAATGCTCAAGATAAAGAACATGGCGGAGAACGGCGTGACTACCTTTTAACGGAGACGCTTGCCAAGCATCTTGCCCTTTGGATGACCTATGAAGACACAATTCGGGTGGCGGATCTCAAAACAAGAGAAAGTCGTTTTGATCGGTTTCGCGATGATGTGCGAGCCGCAGAAGGACAAATCGTTGAGATCCGTGAATTTATGCATCCGCGTGTTGAGGAAATATGCGATATGATGCCAACGCCAATGGCGCAATTTGTTCTTTCAAACTCAGTTTTGCGTCGAGCCCTAAAAACCATTCTCGGTGAGGGAAGACGTGTATCGACAACGAAGCTCCGCGGATTTTTGCCGTTATATCTCATCGCTTCTTTAAGATATTTAAGGCGCAGCAGTTTTCGTTATAAGGTTGAGCATAAGCGCATAGCCGCCTGGCTCTCTGCTGTTACAGATGCGCTTAAGGATGACTATGATCTCGCCATTTCGATCGCTAAGACGCAACGTCTTATAAAAGGATATGGTGATACGCATGAGAGAGGGCTGGGCAATTTCAACAAGATTATGTCCGCGCTGCCCGCCATCAAGGCAACCCAAAATCCAGCCCGATCATTGGATGCTTGCGTTGAAGCTGCTTTGAAAGATGAAGATGGCGATAAGTTGAGCGAGGCGTTTGCTGCAATTAATGCATTAATTGATAATATTGGTTCGGGGGAGGCGAGACTGTAGATGGCAAAGGCAAAGAAGATCGGCCCAGCGGATAAGTCATTTGTTCTCGATGATTATATTCTATATAACCTTAACCGGGCTTCAGCCGTTTATAGTGACGAGATGTCATTGGCGCTTAAATCACATGGTCTTACCACGGTCAAATGGCGAATTTTAATGTTGCTTGCGGAAGCGAGTCCCAGTTCGGTGAGTGAGCTGGCAAGGCGGTCCGTTACGAAAATGCCGACATTGACGCGTATGCTTACGCGGATGGAGGAAGAGGGACTAATTGTGCGCACATCGCCGGACGATGACCGCCGCTTTGTAGAAATCACGATGACGGCCAAAGCAGTTAACACTCTGCGAGAAGTCAAACAAATTGGCCAGCGTGTCTTTGAGCGCGCACTTGATGGTTCATCTGTAGAGGAAATTAAAACTGTCACAAAGGTACTAAAACGTATGCGAGAAAATTTACAGCGCTCCCCATACGAATCTACCGAAGAAGATTACGAGCGTAGAGCCTAATTTGTAAGTCATGAACCTGAGGAGGCGTGTATCATGGGCGTATTGGATAGTGTTGCGGGCGCGATGGCGTCAGGAGACATAAAGGCCGTTGATTTAACGCATACTCTTGATCCAGAATTTCCGGTGCTTGTTTTGCCGCCCGAATTTGGGCAATGTGAGCCTTTTAAGATTGAAGAAGTATCACGTTATGACGATCGCGGTCCGGCTTGGTATTGGCGAAATTTCAGTTGTAATGAACACACCGGCACACACTTTGATGCGCCCGTCCATTGGGTGACGGGGAAAGATCTGCCGAATGGATCAGTTGATACGATTGCGCCCGAAGATTTCATTCGGCCAGCTAGCGTGATGGATTTTTCAAAAGAAGCGGGAGCTGATGAAGACTTCATTCTAACAGCGGACCACATCAGAGCGTGGGAAGTTCAAAATGGTGATATTCCCAAAGGAAATTGGGTCTTTTTCCGTACTGATTGGTCTAAGAGATCGGGCTTATCCTATTCCAATGTCCGAGAAGATTGCGCCCACACGCCAGGGCCTGACACTAGCGCTGTGCGTTATTTGGTTGAGGAACGCGATGTTCATGGCTTTGGTGTAGAAACTATTGGTACAGACGCGGGCAAAGGGGGGAGCTTCGACCCTCCTTATCCGGCGCATAATATTCTACACGGTGCCGGTAAATATGGTCTGCAATGTTTGCGTAATCTTGATCAATTGCCTGCTCATGGTGCGATAATTGTGTCTGCGCCACTAAAAATAAAAGATGGTTCTGGCAGTCCGTTGCGCGTATTGGCGCTGATCGAAAGCTAATGTGGAAACCACCTGAACGTATACGGCATAAGGTGATCGACGCTTCTTGGCCAACTGCTGAAGAAGCGGCGGGTTCATTGACTTTCTCTCCTATTGAGCAAGGGCGATTATCTCTAAAGCAACGCACATGGATACCAGCAATGGTGCCCTGGCGCGCTTCACAGGACGGGTTGGTCACACAAGACGTTCTTGATTGGTATGGACGATTTGCGGAAGGTAAACCTGGTGCGATTGTCGTGGAGGCGACTGGCATCCGGGACGTTCCGTCTGGCCCCTTGTTGCGCATTGGTGATGATCGTTTTATTCCTGGTTTGAAAGAATTAGTTGATACGGTTCATAAGGCGAGTAATGGCCAAACAAAGCTGTTTATCCAGCTGATAGATTTTCTCGCCATCAAGCGTCGTCCGCAAAGAGAGAAATTTTTAAGTAGATTTCTAAAGATCAGTAACGATTATCGCAATGCTTTAAACATGAACGGCGCCGATGATGACGCTGTTCGTGAGAAATTGCTTTGCCTAAATGATGAAGCGCTTGAAGCGGTTTTATCCAAGCGTGATTTTGAGAGCCTAACAAGGGGTTTTCGCGAGCGCGTCACAGACGTTGAAGCGCAACATATTCGCGATTTACCCAAAACTTTGCCCGACCTATTTGCAAGGGCAGCTAACAGGGCTGAAAGCGCAGGGTTTGACGGGGTAGAGCTGCACTATGCCCATGCATACACTATGGCGTCATTTCTTTCGCGGCTGAATGATCGGGCTGATGGCTATGGAGGCAGCTTAGAGGGGCGTGTGCGGTTGCCGCTTGAGGTGTTAAAGCAAGTGCGAACAAAAGTAGCGGATGGTTTTGCAATTGGCTGCAGAATTTTAAGTGATGATTGCATAGAAAATGGTTCCACAGTTGATGACACGGCCTGGTTTGCTGAACAATTAGCAAATGCGGGTATGGACTTTATTTCACTATCACGCGGCGGAAAATTTGAAGACGCCGCTGAACCGAAGGTTGGTGAAGCTATTTATCCGTATACAGGTCCTAGCGGTTATGAGTGCATGCCGCAGATAATTTCGGATAAGCAGGGTCCATTTGGACGCAATGCTGATCCGGCAAAAAAGATTCGAGAGCGTTTGCGCAAGAATGGATTTTTAACACCTGTTGTCGTTGCTGGCGGTGTGCATCATTTTAGTCAAACAGAAGGGCTCTTAGAGCAAGGGGCTGCAGATATAGTAGGATTGGCGCGGCAAGCGCTGGCGGACCCTGACTGGTTTGAAAAAGTGCGAACTGGATACGGCGCTGAAGTCAATTGTTGCAAATACACAAACTATTGCGAAGGTCTTGACCAAAAGCACAAGATGGTTACGTGTCAACTTTGGGATCGCCAAGAGTTAGAGGCGAAAGACGCCAAACTTTCATCCGATGGTAAACGTAGAACGACAGCGCCAGCTTGGCGGCGCGGCAATTTGTAGTTTGCCGATTATGGCAATAAAATTCCAGTTCGATCAAGCTAATCTGTTTTTATCTAGTTTCTGATTCCAGCCATGAACGTGTAAATAGTCTGGTCGGATTTTATCCTGCAGAATTGTGATCTGTAATTTGTTGCACATTTGCATTTGGGATGCTGTTGGTTCGATAGTTACTAGTACGTATTAAGAATAATAAACTCTCGCTGAATATTTGGGCCTTTATAAAATTCTATTCATTTCGAATACCTTAGGCGGAAACAGTTGTTTTGCCACGAGGGAAGGCTGCGTGACCTTAAATAGTTCAGTGGCATGCTTATGCTAGGTTCGTTTCGCTTACTCTGCGCAACGCTGATTCGGGGAACGGCTAAAAGTCTGCGGTTCTATACTTCGGACAAATTGATGATTTATGCTCAGTTAGCAGATGTTTTGAGTTATTTTCGGGCCTGGTTGGGATTTGTGCGGGCGCGAAGTGTTTTACGAGATGAGGAATAAAAACCAATGTGTGTGCAAAAGGTCACAACGTCTTGTTTCAAGTCGATTGGGTTGTGAATGATCCGCGATCGAGCCTGTCTCTTATTGACACAGGAGCGTAGTTTTTATATATGATATTCATATAATATATATAAGAGTACAACGGGACTAGTATACATAGCGCACATTTGCGCGATATATCTGGGAGGGAAAACCCTAATGTTGAAAAAGTCTTTGCTAATTTCAGTGAGTGGAGTGGTGCTTTTTTCAGCCGCAGCGCACGCTCAAGTTGATACCATCACCGTCACGGCGCAGAAGCGGGAGCAAAATCTCCAAGATGTTCCGATAGCTGTTACGGCGCTTTCGTCTGAAGTCCTTGAAGATTCTAATGCAGTTAATATCGAGCAAATCCAGCAGCTTGTGCCTTCGCTGAACTTTAGGAAGGGTACGACCAGCGCAAACTCTGCATTGTTCTTACGTGGCGTTGGCACGATCTCATTTTCTACAGCTGCTGAACCATCAGTTTCGACAGTGGTTGACGGTGTTGTTTTGTCTCGTTCCGGCCAAGCGTTCTCTGATCTGTATGATATAGAGCGGATTGAAGTATTGCGTGGCCCGCAAGGAACGCTGTTTGGTAAAAATGCGTCATCTGGTGTGTTGAATATCGTTACAAAGGGTGGAGCTGAGGAGTTTGAAGGTGAACTCAATCTAGGTTTATTCGAGGAGAGCGAGTATCGGGCCAAATTGAGTCTAGCAGGACCTTTGTCGGAGACTTTGACAGCCCGCTTGACTGGCTATTACGGCAGCTTTGATGGTCACATCACGAATATATTCAATGGTGGTGATAATCGAGTCAATGGCTATGAGCGCTGGGGCGCGCGGGTTGTTTTTGATTGGGCTCCTGCGGAAAATATGGATTTCCGAGTGTCTGCCGATTATTCAGAAGCGGACGATGATTGTTGTACAGAGATTACGGGTGTTTCGCGCGGAGCAGTCCTTGATGCGGAAAACGGTTTTGACACGGCTCGCGGAGAAGACGCACGTGTAGTAAATCATAATCTTGTTTCAAGAACGATTGTTGATTCCTATAGCGTTTCTGCGCAAGGCGATATCGGCATTGCGGGGGGGCACACGCTGACAGGTATTTTCTCTTATCGCAATTGGTCAAACCGGGAAATTCGTGAAGGTGATTTTTTACCACGTCCATTTGTTGGACAGTTTGAATTGCATGATGACGGATTTCGAGAAACAGATCAGACGTCTGTAGAGATCAGGCTTGCATCGCCTCAAGGGAATGCGTTTGAATATCAGGTTGGTGGATTTTTCTTCCAGTCAGATAACTTTGGCACCTTTAGACGTGACGATGTTGTTTGTTCAACGAGCACGCTTCCTGCGGATCCGGCATCTGGCGCCGTCCCTTGTGACCTAACCGATACTGTGAATACGCTGTTTCCAACAGCAAATTCAGTATCGAATGTTGACATTACAAACTTTGCGTTCTTTGGCCAGGCAACCTATCATATTGCCGACAACCTGCATTTAACAGGAGGTCTACGATATACAAATGACGATGTGGGCTTTGATCACACAAGGGCGCCGGGCATCAATGCGACGGACGGTTCACCAGCGGCTGCGCCGGGCGTTAGTGGCAACCCGGCAGGCGGTCTTGTGGCAAATGGTGGAAACGGGACAAATGTTTCGACCGGAGAGACAAGCACTACAAATGTATCGGGTAAGGGCACCTTGGCGTATGATGTGAATGATGATGTTACGACCTACATCAGTTACGCACGCGGTTATAAAGGGCCGGCATTTAACGTCTTCTTCAACCACACGGTGCCAAACAATTCGATTCCAATAGGTGCTGAAACATCAGATGCTTTTGAAGCTGGTATCAAGTCGCGTTTATTTGATAATCGTCTTGTGTTGAACCTCGCGGGCTTTTTTGCCGAGTATGATGGTTTCCAGGCGAATAATTTCGTCGACTTGAACGGTACGATCATCACGAACTTGACAAACGCGGGTACAGTGACAACGGCAGGTTTTGAAGTGGACTTCCTTGCTGCACCCACGCCGTACTGGGATATTTTCGGCGGTATAGCCTATGCCGATGCTAAAGTTAAAGAGTTCAACCCGAACCCATTGACTAATGCGCCTGACGCTCGCAACGGTACACGTCTACCTTTGGCGCCTCGTTGGAGTACGTCGATCGTTAACGAATTCACTATTCCTCTTGATAGTATTGCACCAGTGGACGCCAGACTTAGAGCGTCTTGGACATATCAAGGTGAGCAGTTCTCTTCTCTTGGCGAAGGCGGGCCAATCGATGCTCATTCGCTTGTGGATTTGAGCCTCGGGTTTTCTGACAAGGAGGATGATTATCGCGTGACGTTCGTTGTGAAAAACCTGCTGAACGATAGCTATGTGTCATTGAATACCGGAGATGGTGTGCGTCTTCACATTCCACGCGATGCGTCGCGTTATGTGGGGGCAACTTTGCGGGCTCGCTTCTAAAACCGGTCCATATTGATTGATTGTATAAAAGGGCGGCCTATGGTTGCCCTTTTTGCCCGGCAAAAAGACCGACCACTGCGCTTGCATATGGTCCTCCTGCTTATGCAAGCGCGAACTTTTTCTGTTGTTTCGATTATCGTGACCAGATTGCTGCGTGGAGAATGAAATGGTGTCACTGAAACGAAGTGTTGGATTGATTGATTGGAGATTAAGTTTATCAGTTTTTTTATTCACGACTTTGTTTGGCGTTCTCAGCACTTGCTACGCCGATGAACAGCTTCGTCTACCAGCACCGTCAACAATAAGCGACGAAGCTCAAGCCGTCCTCAATGGTCTGCCACTGACACCGTTTAACGATCCGGTCGAGCGCACGGATGAAGAATGGGCGGAGATACGCGATGAAATTGCAATGAAGACAGATCAAGTCGCGCGCGATGAGATCGAAAGAACCGGTGCTCGTGTTGAAGAATTCGTAATTGCCGGTGTGACGGTTCGCTCCATTACTCCAAAAAAAATTAGTGACCGGAATAAAAAGACAGTGCTTTTGTTTCTCCATGGCGGTGCTTATTTTCTGTCCCCAGGTATTTCCAGCTTACGGGGCGCTACAACAGCTGCACATCTCGGAGAGATAAAAATCTGGGTTCCCGACTACCGCATGCCTCCGAACGATCCGTTCCCTGCTGCGGTTGAGGATGTAGTCGCCGTTTATAAGGTCATGCTCGAAGAGTATGGCGCCGATGATATCGCCATTTTTGGTAGTTCGGCTGGCGGTGGTCTCGTCTTGGCCATGATGTTGTCTGCGCATGAGCAAGGGCTTGAGATGCCGGCTTCTGTCGGGCTTATTTCTCCGTGGTCAGATCTCACAAATGCTGGGGATTCATATACGACGCTTGAGTGGCTGGACCCGGTACTGGTAAGTTATGACGCGGCTCTAAAAGGACCAGCGGAACTTTATGCCAATGGTCAAAACCTCAAACACCCCTGGTTATCACCAGTTTATGCTGAGTATGGCGATTGGTTTCCACCAACATATTTTGTTACCGGCACGAGAGACTTGTTTTTGAGCAATACGGTGCGGATGCATCGTGTGCTGCGCCGCGCTAACGTGAGCGTCGTTTTAGATGTTTTCGAAGGAATGTGGCACGGCTTTGCAGGTGTTCCGGAAAAGGAAGAAGCGACGCTAGAGATGCTTGAGTTTTTTAGCGAGCACTTTTAATGCGCGCTAGAAAATGTCAAAATCGTGAATGGTTTCTAGTTGATCTAATCAAAATAGATCCGCTCCTATTAAGCGCTGGAAATGCGTTGGCTTGTAGTCGAAAAAACATGAATTGAGTTGGACGCTCATGAAACAGCCCAAAATGGATTTGTGGCAAACAACTCAAAGACTGGGCAACCCCCGCACATCATCAAAACTAGATCAGGTACACTGCCCCCCGAGTTAGTTCATGAGAAATTATATGGAATCTAAAGAGCGAATTTTATTTGTGGACAACGGGAATTATTCTCGTTCACCTGCTGCTGAGATCATAGCGCGAACGATGTCCGAAAAGATGGGTGTCGCTGACTTGTTCGAGTTTTCATCAGGCGGCGTTATTTTGAAGCACGTTGGCGGACCTGCGGATCCACGGACGATCGCGGCTTGCTTAGAAAAAGGGTATGATCTGTCCGGGTTTGTATGTCGCCAAGTGACAGAAAGCGACTTCAAGACATATAATCGAATTTTAGCAATGGATGATATTAACCTGGGTGTTTTTCAGTTTGCGCGCCGGCAAGATGACAAGGCGCAAGTTGAACGATTTGATCCTTATGCAGAGGTGCTGGACCCATTTTATGGGCCGCAGGATGGTTTCAGCCAAGTTATTTGGCAGATAGAAGAGCGAGTGAGGAAATTGCTATCTTCTTAAAATTACTTCTTCATATTCTTGTATATCAAAGCAGCAATAATGCAATCCATTGCATGAGGGGAGTGCGTCATGCTTGATCAAAACCTCGTTATTACATTGACCACTTGTGTTGCGTTTATGGGCATGGTTGCCTGGGTCTCGTACTTAAAAACAAAAGGAGAGGTCGATACAAAAGACGGCTATTTCTTGGCTGGTCGAGGGCTAAGCGGGATTTTTATAGCTGGGTCTTTGTTGCTCACGAATTTGTCTGCTGAACAACTCATAGGCCTAAATGGATCAGCCTATGGTTATAATTTAAGTAGTATGGCTTGGGAGGTGACTGCCGCTGTCTCGACTGTCTTTATGGCTTTGGTTTTTTTGCCTCGGTACTTAGCTGGCGCATTTACAACTTTACCAGAATTTCTCAAGTCTCGCTTCGATGAAGATGTCAGGCGATACTCTGTCATTCTTTTTATGTTAGGGTATGGCTTTGTTACTATTCCCTCAGTGCTATACTCAGGCTCAGTTGCTGTAATGTTGCTATTTGATGTTCCAGCATTATTTGGTGTCAGTTATTTTCATGGTTTAATTATAACAGTTATAAGCATTGGCGTTATTGGATCGGTGTACGCTATATTTGGCGGGCTCAAAGCTGTTGCGGTTTCAGACACGATAAACGGTATAGGATTGTTAATCGTCGGCTTACTGGTTCCGACCTTGGGGCTTATCGCCCTCGGTAATGGCAGCTTTATTGAGGGCTTGCAAACGATTACCACGACAAAAACAGAAAAGTTAAATGCGATTGGCGGGAGTAATGACCCAACACCATTTGCGACTATCTTTACCGGCATGGTGTTCGCCAATTTGTTTTACTGGTGCGCAAACCAATATGTTATTCAGCGAACATTAGGAGCAAGAAATTTAGCCGAAGGGCAAAAGGGCGTATTATTCTCCGGATTTTTTAAAGTGCTGGTGCCCTTTTTAATGATGATTCCTGGGGTGATCGCATTTCACCTTTACGGTCCCGAGCTTTCATCGATTGATCAAGCCTATCCCCAATTGATAAAGGATGTGTTGCCCGTTTATTTGACAGGGTTTTTTCTGGCTGTCCTTCTTGGTGCAGTATTTAGTTCATTTAATTCACTTCTCAATAGCGCGGCTACACTGTTTTGCCTGGATATTTATTCGCCCTTACGGGGAGGGAATTTAAGCGATGCTCACTTGGTGGGTGCAGCGAAAATCGCTAGCATCGTGATCGCATTATTTTCCTTTGTCGTTGCCCCAATGCTGTTTTTTGCCCCGGAGGGCTTATGGCAAATAATTCGTATTTTTACAGGCTTTTATAACATTCCAATTGTAGCGATTGTGATTGTTGGCTTGTTTACACGTAGAACGCCAGCGATTGGCGCGAAAATAGTAATTATCTTTCACGTCATTGCATACGGATTTGTGCGGTTTGTATTTCAAGATGTTGTGCAAATACATTTTTTACATCTGTATGCGATCTTATTTATAATAGAGGTCTTTATTATGCTAGCCGCCGGATGGGTTTCGCCAAAAGATCAGGCGTGGAAATATGAGACAAGCCATCTTGTCGATTTGACTCCATGGACGTATGCGAAACCTGTTGCGTTTTCTTTATTATCATGTGTGGTCGCGCTTTATCTGCTATTCTCCCCTTTGGGCGTTGTAGGAAGCGCTTATTCGCTGATGTTTATGATCTTAATGACGGTCCTGGTTCTATCAAATTTTGGTTTTTGGGCGTTCTCGCTTCTAAAGCAGAGGTCTTAAGTTCGTCTTAGTATACTATGAGGTTACGCTTTTGGCGTGTTTACTTTGCGGCGGAAGAAAAATGCGTATTAAGATATTTTTCAATAGTAGTAAAATCAGATTGTGATAATTGGGCCATGCCCTGTTTTTCAGACATCCAATTGAGCGTATAACGCCATCTGTTAGGCGTCATATTTTGTTGCATTACTATTTCTAACGTATGGCAGGCACTACAATATATGTTCACCAACTCATACCCATTTGTGCGCGGCAAGCCCCAGTATTCGTCATTTGGGTTGTAGAAGTCTCTCTTTGCATTAGCTTCATTTAGGGCGTCACTTTTCACCGGTGAATAAGAGAGGTAGTAATTCGGAACTGGGGACCATATTCTCACCCACTCTTCGATGCGAGCTTGGCGATGGTCTGATAATGATGTGGCTGCCTTGAAATCGGAAGGGGGAATGAAATATTCAGATATATAACTGGTTACGCATAATACTAAAACAGATACATATAGGGGTATAGAAAAGATTGGTATAAGGTTCATTTTCTTTTAAACAGAGAAAATCGCAATTCGGTGTTGCATATTGTTTAAATAGCCTCGCGGATTCCAGCCAGGTGGGTTTGCCGGTTGCGACATGCCGCTTGTGTCTGTCGCTCTTGCCCAGATTTCGTAATATCCGATTGTCGGCAGTGCCAGGGACGCTTTCCATCTGCGCCATGCATATTTGTTGCTGGCGGGAGCTAGCTCTACGGGGCGCCAACTGGCGCCAAAATCAATCGATATTTCTACTTTATCTATTGCCGTTTCTCCTGCCCACGCACTCCCACGGACCTCAAAGAAAACTCTTGTCTTTTGTTTGTGGCCTGTTTCGGGGTGGGTAATCATTGATTTTACTGGCATTTCGGTAATTATCGCCATATCTTCCTCAGGCACGTCAGTACCTGGTGCGACTGGGTATGTTGGTATACGGTAAGAGTATCCCATCATTTTGGGGCCGTCGTGGATTTTGTCTCGTATGACAATGCGATTTAGCCATTTATGTGAACAAGATCCCGGCCAACCAGGAACAACTAATCGTAATGGAAATCCATGGTCCCGTGGAATTGGGTTATCGTTTATGCTCCAGGCTATAATTGTATGTTTTTCTAGAGCTTTTTCGATTGGAATCCCGCGCGAAATTGGCACTTTTGTGGGATCGCCAGAAAGATGGGTATCCGCGCCATAGTGGGCGGTATGCTTGGCCGATTCATCTAATCCAGCTGCGTTTAAGACATCTCGTAACCTTATTCCTGTCCATTTAGGGCAGCCAATTGCGCCAAAAGACCATTGATTTCCTGATACGCTAGGCGAAAAAAATTTTCGGCCGTTTCCGCCGCATTCAATGGGTAGCTGAAGGGTCACCTGTTCGAACTGGTTTTTTAAAGCATCAATTGAAAAGCTAAGTTCCTGGAGAACGCGCCCCTCAATTCTTAACTGCCAATTGTGCAACTCTGCTGGTGCTATGAGGGGAGGGATGCCATTGTTGCGGACAAAAAGCCGTTCAGCTGGCGTGATATCGTCGTCTAGCAAATGGGGCGGCGTTTCTATGTTGAGTGGGCGCTCGCTTAGTACCGTAAGGCCCTGAGATTTATTTGCCGCTAAACCAGGCGGTTTGGCCAAGGCAACAGGAGCCAATGATAATGGAAAATATTTCCCATAGGGAATTTGTGTTCCCAAGGCAATTGAATAAGCGGTTACTTTTTTGATTAAAGCCCGCTTAGTCGGGTCAAATAGGCTTTTGGAATATGCCATTTGTCTACTCTAATTTGTATACGTTAATCAGTATCCTTCACTAACGCCAGCTATCCAAAGAGTAATCTCTTCACTAATATCGTGCCCGTCTGGAATATATTCCCGTTTAGGGCCTAAAGGGATTTCTGCGCCTTTACGGGCGAATACTGCAAATTCATGTAGTTCTAATGTCAATTTATGAACGTGACCGCCTGTAAATGTTTCCCGTGTGGGAAAGCGAACCCAATCGCCTTCTGGCAGATAAACGCTAACGGTGTCATCTGGTCGAATGCAGGGGGCCACAAGTAAGTCGTTACCAAATAAAAATTGCTGTTCAAAGGGCCAGGCTTCCGGTTCTTCTGGATAGGCTAGAGCCATAGCGCGTTGCGCTGGTAGTCCAGTCGACGAGGCTTCCGCGAGGACATTTTTTATGTAAGGTAAAAGCCTATACCTTAAATTTAGAATTTGCGTTGCTGCTTTTTCTGCGCTGGAGCCATATGACCAAGGTTCTCGGGCTCCTATGCCGTGAAGGCGCATGTGGGCGGAAAATACCCCTGCTTGTATCCATCGAACATACAGTTTGGGATCACGCTGATCGCCATAGAAACCACCAATATCTGTTGCATAATAAGGGGCGCCAGACATTCCCCAAGAAAGCCCTCCGCGTATGCTTGCAGCTAGTCCTTCCCAATCTGCTTGTGGGTCCCCTCCCCATTGTGACGGAAACCTCTGGCAGCCAGTCCATGAAGAGCGGCTAAAGAGAAATGGGCCATGTTTGGAGTATTTCTGAGCAGCCTCATAGACGCATTTATTGTATAAGAACGAATAGACATTATGAAGCTGATGACCCGTTGCGCCATTATATGCGATTGTGTCGTCGGTTACTTGTTCCCCGAAATCAGCCTTGATCATGTCGACGCCAATTGAAAAAAGTTCTTTATGACGATCGCGCCAATAGGCATAGGCATCGGGGTGTGTGAAATCTACCAATCCTGAATTCGGCAGTGGGGTTAACACATCGCCAAAAGGTTCCATATCCCATTCATATTCATAGGTTTCCCCAGTGGCGCGGTCCTTTAGAAGCCAGTCTTTATCCGACAACTCCTTAAAAAGAGGGTTTTTAATGGAGATAAGGGGGTATTCCCAAACGCAAATCTTAAAATTTAACCCCTTTAGTTTATCAAGAATGATTTTAGGTTCGGGATACCGGTTGGGATCCCAGTCAAATGAAAACCGAGTATCGGTATTTTGCCATGCGCGACCATCAAGAGTTATTGTATCGCAGGGCATGCCACGCTTACGTATTTCGTGCGCAGTCGCTAATAATTCGTCCGCGTCTTGATAGTATGCTTTAGAAATTATTACGCCTAGAGACCAGTCAGGTGGGATTGGCGCTTTGCCAGTAAGGGTTGTGTAGTGATTAATTATCTCAGCGCCAGTTTCACCAACGAATAAAAAAAGATCTAGTGCATTATCATTAACTTGTAGGGCGTATGACCTTTGTGACCAGGGTGCGAAGCCGACGCCATGCATGACCGGCGCAGGCGTATGAACAAAAACACCCCAACCATTTGTACTCCAACAAAAGGGCGTGTTTTTGTAAGAGGCTTCACTATTAACGCCTAACGCATCTTCGTTATATGAAGAAATGAGTTGACCGCGTTTATTTAATTTGCCCCATTTTTCACCAAGGCCATATATTCTTTCGTTTGATTGAAGGTCAAGGTGAACATACCAGCTGTCAGCCGACTTTGAAAATGGGGGGAGGCGGTGGCGGCGAACAAAGTGTCCATCAGTAGATGATCTGATAATGAGTTTATCAGTTTTATAGAATGAGAATGACAAAGGCATTTTTTCGAACTCAAGCCTATATCCAGCACTCTCTATACAGAGTGTATCACCATCCTCTGATACGGACAAAACTGATTCGTGTTGAGTATTGTTCAATAGGCCATATTCTTGCACAGAGGAGCCAAGTCGTAAGCGTGCGCCAAAGCTATATAAGGTTACTATTAAATCACCACAATTTGTTGGGATTGTAATGATGCCCTTCGGCGACCGTTTGGGGGAGCCAGTGATCGCTGGCGCCTCTAGTTGGGCCCAATTGGGTGTTATATGACTGGTAGTTTGATGCATGAACGATCAGTTTAACTCTAACAACGGCAAGTTAAGTTTAGCGCATATTGCGCGTAGCGCCGGACGATGATCCCCATAGGCGATTGCGTAGTGGTGCTCCAATCCTTCAGTAATGATTGTATTGAATATATCATGCGCTGAAGAGTTAAACTTCATAACCCCAGACGTGCCCGTAAATGCCATTGGTGCACGAATGAATTCAGAATGCCCGATCACCATCTTGGTTTGTTTTTTCGATTGTGATAAACGGGCAATGGTAAAGACGCCTGGTTTCAATGGGAACTGATGCAGTAAAGGCATTTGTCGGTTTGTGTGAATTGTTGCTTCCGGTTTGTATTCTGGGTCACACATTGACAAGGGGGCCAAACCGCAATGCCAAAAAACGCCGGTATTATTGTCAAAATCAAGGTCTACCAAATCCGCCATCCATGCTGGTTCTTGCGCTAGTTCTTGCAAGATTATAGTTGATAGAGAGCCATAGACGTCAGCCTCGCACGCGCTTGGAATTCCTTTTTGATTCATCATTGCCATTGGTCCGCATGCGGCACAGCCATACTCGGTGAAAGTCTCCGGCCAGCAACGAACAGCTAAACCCTTTGCGTTTGATTCTTTTTGTAAATCTTCTAGCGCGCAAAAAAGCCTTAAAGAACGGTCTAGTTCAACCTGATTGACCTTATCTAGATCAGATAAGCTTTTGTTGACTGATGAGCGCACCATGGCGACACGGTCTTTATCAGCGGATTTTGCTTTGTCAAAAAGGGTGTTTAGTGCGTATGGTTGAATTTTAATGCCTGTTAGCTCTGTAAGCTCTAATTCATCATAGTCGCATGTGTCAAATCCGACAGGGTGCTTGCCAAAAACACTAATTTGGCTTCCTTCAAGTACTGATATTACGCGATCCGCATCGTCATGGTGCGCATATTGGGGAAGTGCTGCGTTGGTTCTGTGTTCAACTGGTTTTTTGGAAAGGCTTTGTAGTTTTTCTATAATATCATTGCTATCGGGTAGTGCGTATAGGGCATTATGGCTAAGGCCTGCTTTTCCAAGGGAATGAGCCGCCAAGTTTAGACCACAAAAAGCATTTAGCCGCAATCTACCGCCTAATCGAGGTTCGGGTATGGCCCAGATCGCAACTGGCACGCTTGAGTTACGCGCTATCTCCACAGTCATGGACGCATCGGTAAAGGTTATTTGAATTATTAAAAGCGCATCAATTGAACCATGTTTTTCAATTTCATTCAGTTCTTGATTAGCCATATCTGCATCAAAGAGCAGTTTGCTTGCGCCAACAATTTCTATATTTGCTCTTTGCAGGGCATCAAGCGCATTCTTAAAATTTTCCTCAGCAAAAGGAACGTCAAATGTTGGACGGGCAAGTGCGATAACGCCGAATCGAAGATTCATTGTGCTCCCCCAAAGTCTTTGTAAAACTCACGGAATGTTGCGTCTCCTGGGGATACGGAAGGGTTTTCAACCTTATAAAGGTCATGGTTCATCCACGGCCTGGCACATTGCTCCGTTAACTGGTTAAGGTCACGCATATATTGTGTGGCGTTGGTCCTTAGTTCCAGTCCAATCTCATTCATGTCGGGATAGTTTGTGAATGCTTTTTGCCAAATTGCACGCCCTGCTAAATAACCGGATGCGCCAGCTTTATAGGCATGCGTAAGAATTCGTTTGAATTCTTCCATCCCAGCTCCAGCGGAAAGCATAACCCAGGGGCGCCCCGCAGCATGATTGAGTTCATCAAACCATTTTTGTACTCCATGATCATTGTCAATACCGGGAACGTCGCTGGCGGCTATGGGACTTTCTAGTTTGAAAATATCGACGCCATATTTGGGATCAGCAAAAACCTCAACGCTTTCGACCACTAAGGCTGGCTTTTTTGTTTTCATTTCCGCATACTCGCTTGTTTGCTCGGCGTCAGCGGCTAAGGGATAAACGAGTAACTCAAAAACATATGGTATATCAAATTTAGAACAGGCTTCACCAATTCGCGCTACGAAATCTTTTTGGTGTTGACAGACCGATGCATCAGCATCCGGCCTATACCAGGCGAGAACTTTTACGGCATCGGCGCCCACACGTTTAATCTTTTCAACTGACCAATGATCGATTTCTGAAGAAAGCCGGCCGCCTTGTGTTTCTTCAAAAACAGAATCCTCAAGCGTTAGTATTAGGCCCTTTGTCGGCGAATAAAGCGATACGCCCCTTGGGTATGCATAATGTGGATCAAGAAGCATTGCTGAAGATTCAGATTGCAATTCTGTTATCAGCAATTCTTTAAAAGCGGCAACCTGATCCCAAGGGGCCTGATCTAAGCCAAGTTTTTCTTTGATGGCGTTTTTTATGGGCGGTCGTTGATCGACCGCTGTCATTTTGAAGTATCCATTTTCGTCCGCCATGCGGCGAATGCCCCATATTTTACCTGCGCTTGTCATTAAGATAGCCCCTTTGAGAAAAGAAAATCATCTACATCTTGTCGAGACGGAGCCCCTTTCCGTCCTCCTTGTCGTGTCACTTTTATAGCTGCTGCCGCGTTGGCGTATTGAACGGCTTCTATTTCATCTGAGCCTGTGGCTAGAAAATAACTAAATGCGCCATGCCAAATATCCCCGGCGCCAAGCGTGTCGACTGCCTTTACTTGCGGAGTGCTTATATGCTTGACGGCGTTACGATCTTTGACAAGAACACCATTTCCGCCGTCTGTAACGCAGCACCAGGAATCAACACTGCTTGCAACGGCGCAAAGTGCATTTTCTAAATTTTCGACACCCGTATAGGAACGTAATCCTTGAGCGGAAAATGCTATATGAGTGGCGGCTTCTATCAGTTTCCCATCTTGGGGTACGGGGTGATCAGCATCAAGAATGGCTGGGATGTTTCTTTGCTGTGCTTGAGACAAGGCAAAAAGAGCTCCTTCTGGCCATCGTGTATCGACAAGAACCGCATCCAAATTTGTTGGAAAGGACCGTTCCAACCATATCGGCTCATAGGGTAGGTCACAATCAAGATAGTTTACGATCATACGTTGTCCCGTGTCGTCAATTAAAATCGCAGACAAAGATGACTTTCCTTCAGGCAATCTGTGAACTAACGAACAATCGACGCCCTCTGCGGTTAAATCCGAGATGATCGCGTCGCCAATAGAATCGCTTCCGACGCGTGCTGCCAGCATAACGTGGCCGCCTAGGCGAGCGATAGCGACTGCAGCATTGGCTGCTGGGCCACCCCCAATCGATGAAAAATCTAGTGCTTGGTATTTTTCAGCGAGAGTAGGGATGCTGTTCACTCTAAATAGATAATCTTGAACTGCGTGTCCTACGCATAATATTCCGCTCATAGACTTTCCAATATGAATTTAAAGAGATGGATGTTAGTTTCCTAATCCTCCAAATAGCGTATATTTTATGTTCAGATAGTCCTCGATTCCGTATTTGGAACCTTCTTTGCCCATACCGGATTCTTTCACGCCTCCAAATGGCGCAACTTCTGTTGAAATGAGACCTTGGTTTATGCCAACTAGTCCATATTCTAATTGTTGATTAAGCCGCCAGGCCCTTCCAAGGTTTGATGTGTATGCATAGCATGCCAAGCCATATTCGGTGTCGTTGGCGAGACGGATTGCGTCTTGTTCGTTATCGAATTTGATTATAGCTGCAAGGGGGCCAAACGTTTCTTCGTGGAAAACCTGCATCTCATTTGTGACGTCAGACATGAGGGTTGGCTCGAAAAAGTTCCCTCCAAGAGGGCTGCGGGCCCCGCCTGTAACGACTTTTGCGCCTTTGTCTTTTGCGTCTTGGATATGCTCTTCGACTTTCTCAAGGCCGCTTTGGTCGATTAGGGGGCCTTGGGTGACGCTATCTTCCAAACCATTTCCGATCACCAATTGTTTAATGGCTATAGAAAATTTTTCTTTGAACGCATCGTGTATAGAGGAATGAACCAAGAAGCGATTTGTGCATACGCAAGTTTGGCCGCTGTTTCTGAACTTTGAAACCATTGCTCCTTCAACTGCGGCATCTAGATCAGCGTCTTCAAAGACAATAAAGGGAGCATTGCCGCCTAGCTCCATTGATATTCGCTTCATATGAAGTCCAGCTTGGGAGGCTAATTCCTTGCCAACTTGTGTGGAGCCAGTGAAAGTAATCTTGCGCAGTTTTGGGTTCTCACACATCTGTGCTGCGATTTTTGAAGCTGACCCTGTGACAATATTGACGACGCCTGCTGGGAGGTTGGCTTTTAGCGCTAAATCACCAAATGCCAGTGCAGAGTAAGGGGTTTGTGATGCTGGTTTGATTACCATTGTGCATCCAGCCGCCAGCGCGGCTGCTAGTTTTCTGGCAATCATAGAGTTTGGAAAATTCCAAGGGGTGATGGCGCCAACAACTCCGATGGGCTCTTTCGTAACGGCGATTTGTGTGTTCTGCCAAGGGGATGGAATTATGTCGCCATAAATGCGGCGCGATTCCTCCGCAAACCATTTAAAAAACTGGGCGCCAAAAGCAATCTCACCATACGCTTCTTTGAGCGGCTTGCCCATTTCCTCAGTTAAGATTTCGGCAAGAGAAGATTGATTATCCATAATCGCGGTGAATAACTGCATCATATGGTTAGAACGTTCGTTGGCGGTCAATTCCTTCCAGACTTGAAATGCGTTATGAGCTGCGTCAATGGCTGTAGCCGTTTCGACGCCACTGCATTTAGGCACTGTACCAATAATATTGTTTGTAGCAGGATTTATGACGTCGATTGTTGCCCCATTCGTTGCGGGCAGCCATTCATTGGCGATAAAAATTTGACGCCGTTTTTCGAGTGATGGCATGGTTGGAACCTATTATCTTATGTCTTATATAAGAATTATCAGATAAAACTAAATCGTGTCAACCTTACTCAGTCTAGGAATCTCGCTTGTGTTTGCTCAACCGTGCTGCTGGCGGGCTATGTAAGTTGAAGGGCGTAATGAAGGCCGTTTGTCAAAAAGATAGATTGGCGCAGCTCAACGGTGGCGCCAGTTACATCTCTTCCAAGTCGTTCAACGTTCAAGACCGGGTCGTTTGGTTTTATTTTTAATTCACGCGCTATTTCGACCCCGGCCAGTGCGGCTTTCAATTTTTCGTCGGTCGAATTAATCGAAATATTGAAATGCTCTTGGTATAAAGTGTAAAGCGTGTTGGGAAGCGGTTGGTGGCTATCCAGATTGGCAAACTTTGAAAACGGGACAATAATTTTTTCTCTCAAGACTGGCATGTTTCCGACAAACCGTGTGCGTAGAATCTCGTAAACGTCACTTGATTTTGGCAAATCCAATTTTTTGCATTCGGACGCAGTGCCTGCACGGCGCTTGATCGTGGATTGCTTACAGGTTGGAAACACGCGTTCGCCATTGTCATGGCTAAGTTTAAAAAACCGAAATTGCGCGCTTTCCCGGGTATGTTTGGCGACATATGTGCCTTTGCCTTGACGTCGCTCTATCAGCTTATCGGCCACAAGTGCGTCGATGGCTTTTCTGACGGTGCCTTGGCTTACGTTTAGTTCGCGCGCTAGCGCTATTTCGCTGGGTAAAGCTTCGGCGGGGCGCCATGCTCCGGTGGAGATGCGTGATACCAACAAGTCTCTAACCTGTTGGTATAATGGCCTAAATCCGGGCTGTTCTGTGTATTGGTCGTTTATGTTCATGCCTAATTTCTAGCATACATTTTTGCATCTTGTCTATTGTGTGCTGTAATGTATAATATATAAGAGTTATGTGAGGCGTCTCGTCAGGTAGGTCGCCTTGGGATGCGGCGTGTAGTCGTCAAAACAAGAAAGGTAGAGGTCAGTGTCAACTCCACACCTTCTCATTCATAGTCGAAAGGACAATGTCGGCGTTGTCGTCGTTGAGGGCCTAAAGGCCGGCACGGAAATGTTATGTGTCGTTACTGAAGATGATTCCGATTTTACCATGAAGCTCATCCAAGATGTGCCGATAGGGCATAAAGTTGCTCTTACAGACATGTCCGTAGATGACGCCGTTATTAAGTATGCTGAAGATATAGGCAAGATTGTACAGAATGTTTCTAAAGGCGAGCATGTTCATGTGCACAATCTAAAGACAAAACGTTGGTAGGCTATTGCAATGATAAATGCAGATAAATTTCTAGGATTTCGTAGGGAAAATGGCCGTGTGGGCGTCCGTAATCATGTCGTGGTCTTGCCGGTCGATGATATTTCGAACGCTGCGGCTGAGGCAGTGGCTAATAACATTAAGGGCGCGCTGGCGCTTCCTCATGCTTATGGTCGTCTTCAATTTGGGGAGGACCTTGAATTATTTTTCAGAACGATCATAGGAACAGGCGCTAATCCAAATGTTGCGGCCTGTGTGGTCATTGGTATTGAGCCAGGTTGGACGGCCCGGGTTGTTGACGGCATTGCGTTGACGGGAAAACCGGTCACAGGCTTTGCTATTGAGCAAAACGGCGATATCGCGACGATTGCGGCTGCGTCGCGTCAAGTTAAAGAATATGTCCACTGGGCTAGCGAGCTTCAGCGGGAAGAATGTGATATCAAAGATTTGTGGATTTCAACGAAATGTGGCGAATCTGATACAACATCCGGGTGTGGAGCAAACCCAACCGTCGGGAACATGTACGACAAATTAATCCCAAAGGGGATTTATGGCGTGTTTGGCGAAACCTCAGAGCTAACTGGGGCAGAGCATCTTTGTAAGGCGCGCGCCGCCACCCCAGAGGCGGGCGAAAATTTCATCAGAATATTTCAGGCTTACCAAGATGAAGTTATTGAAGCACACAAAACATCTGACCTGTCTGATAGTCAGCCGACAAAAGGCAACATTGAAGGCGGTTTATCAACTATTGAAGAAAAAGCGCTTGGAAATTTAGAAAAAATCGGTCGTGAAGTACGTTTTCTTGATGCTGTTGGGCCTGCGGAACCGCCAACAAAGGGCGCGGGCATGTATTTTATGGATAGTTCGTCTGCCGCTGCTGAATGCGTCACGCTTATGGCTGCTGCTGGTTTTACGGTTCATACATTTCCAACGGGACAGGGAAATATTATTGGTCATCCAATAGTACCAGTGATCAAGCTTACAGCAAACCCGCGAACGGTTAGAACCATGGGAGAGCATATCGATGTTGATGTTTCTGGATTATTGCGCCGGGAGCTGACAATGGATCAGTCAGGCGATACGTTGATTGACATGGTTATTCGTACGGCTAATGGTCGGGCGACCGCGGCCGAGGCGCTAGGTCACCGTGAATTTGTCATGACAAAGCTTTACCGCAGCGCGTAATGATTGGCGTTTTAGTGAACAAATCAGGTAAGCATGATTGCCTGGAAAATAGGACGTGCTTGCATGGGGACGGTAAATCTAAAATGTGACCAAGCGGCCCAGCTTGCAGCAAAGGCTTTTGAATGTGCAGGCGCTTCATCTGAAAATTCAACTCATACTGCTAATGCGCTTTTGCAAGCTGAAATCGATGGGCAAATCGGACATGGTCTTGGGCGAATTCCTTCTTATGCCGCCCAAGTAAAAACACACAAAGTTAATGGCTTAGCCGAACCGATTGTGACCTTGGAGCCTGGTAAGGCGTGTGTCTTAGTTGATGCCGATTATGGGTTTGCGTATCGTGCAATTAATCTGACGATTGATGCTGTCGCCTCGTTAGCGGAAAGCCATGGTATTGCGAGCGGTTACATTTGCCGCTCACATCATTTTGGTCAAGCGGGCGCGCATGCAGAAAAACTAGCGCAAAAGGGGCTTATCGGCCTTGTGTTTGGAAACTCCCCAAAAGGGATCGCGTTTTGGGGCTCTCATAAACCTGCAATGGGAACAAATCCGATCGCCTTTGCCGCTCCTGTGCCGGACGGACCGGCTTTAGTGATCGACCTTGCCGTTTCAGTGGCGGCTCGGGGGAAGATTGTTGCGGCACAGAAAAATAAACAACCTATCCCAGAAGGCTGGGCCCTGGACGAGTTTGGTAATCCGACGACGGATCCCGATAAGGCTTTGCGCGGTTCGATGATGCCGCTGGGTGGTTCAAAGGGTGCGGCTCTGGCAATGATGGTTGAGGTTTTAGCAGCCGCGTTGACAGGAAGCCACTTTGGATTTGAGGCAAGCTCTTTGTTTGAAGCAGATGGAGGGGCGCCGAATTTAGGCCAAACCTTAATTGCGATTGATCCCGATTATGGGTCTAGAGGTGCGTTTTCTGAGCGTATGAGGGTGCTCGTTAATGAGATCAATAAGGCTGAAGGCGCACGTCTGCCGGGCGAGAGTCGGTTGGAACGTCGCGAAATGGCGGCGACGAAGGGGGTTAGTATCCCTGAAATGCTTTATGCTGATATTTTAAAAGTCATCGATAATCCTGACGTATGAGTATTTTCGCTTCTAAGATTAAAACAAATATTGAAAAATATGCTTCTGGGCTTCTCGTTGCCTTTACGATTGCTGCAGCCGCTCGGTTTATGTCCGAGCATTACGCTGCGCCCGTTATGTTATTTGCCTTGCTCATCGGGATGGCGTTTAATTTTCTTTATGAAGATAAAAGATGTGAAGCTGGTATTGAGCTTGCGTCGAAGTCATTGTTAAAAATCGGTGTTGCGCTATTGGGCGTGCGTGTAACCTTAGATCAAATTAGCACTCTAGGCTGGACGCCCATCTTGATGGTTATTTCGCTTATCGTTGCAACAATAGTTGCTAGTATAACCCTTTCTCGTTTATTTTCTAAGTCTACTGAGTTTGGGATACTGACAGGCGTTGCCGTTGCGATTTGCGGCGCCTCAGCCGCGCTTGCGATCTCGTCTGTTTTACCAAAGTCAGAAGAGGCGCGGCGCAATACGTTGTTTACGGTGGCATGTGTAACAGCACTGTCCACTCTGGCAATGGTTGTATACCCAATTGTATTTCAAACGATGGGTTTTTCAGATACCAGCATTGGCGTTTTGCTTGGGGCTACTATTCACGATGTCGCTCAAGTAATTGGCGCTGGTTTCGCCGTTTCTGATGAGGCGGGGGAGATAGCCACTTATGTAAAGCTTCTGCGTGTGGCCTGCTTGCCTGTCGTCATTTTAGTTTTTGCATGGATTATGCAAAACAAGAATGGGGCTGAGGCCAAATCATCATTTCCTTGGTTTGCTGTCGGGTTCGTCGTTATTCTACTTGGGAACAGTGCTGGGCTGTTCCCTAAAATTCTAGCCGCATTTATGGACTGGTCATCGCAATGGCTTCTTATTGGGGCAATTTCAGCGTTAGGCGTTAAGACCTCATTAAAGTCAATGGTTGCTCTCGGGCCTGCCCACCTTGGTTTGGTTGTGGCCGAAACGGTTTTTCTATGCGGTTTAGCGATAATCGCAGTGTTCTTGATTCAATCATAAGGCGAATTAATATGCCGGATATAGTCATAACTGAGTTTATGGATGAGACGATTGCCCGCGAGGGATTTGGCGGACATGATTTTCATTATGAGCCAACTCTTGTCGATGAACCTGATCGTTTAAGAAATTTACTAGGGGATGCTCGGGCTATTGTTGTCCGGAACCGAACGCAAATCGATGCAGCCCTTCTTGCGCATGCGCCAAATCTTAAAGTCGTTGGGCGCCTTGGCGTTGGTCTTGACAATATTGACCTTACCCTATGCCGCCAAAAGGAAATTGAGGTTTGCCCAGCTCTTGGTGCGAATGACATTTCTGTCGCTGAGTATGTCATTACAGCAGCGCTTGTATTATTGCGCGGTGCTTGGGGGGCTCGTGAGGCTGTGGCCTTAGGCGACTGGCCTAGAGGGGAGCTCATTGGCAGAGAAATTTCTGGACTCACGCTTGGTTGTATTGGTTTTGGTTCGATCGCCCGAGAGGCGGCAAAACGTGCTAAGGCGCTTGGCATGGGCATCGCTGCTTTTGATCCTTATATCGACAAAAATGACGAAGCATGGATCAATATTAAACGTTGTGGCTTAAGTGAGTTGTTGGGGCAGTCGGACGTCATCAGTTTGCATACGCCTCTTAATGATCAAACCCGCAGACTTATAGATGATGTTGCCCTTCAAAAAATGAAAAAAGGTTCCGTATTGATTAATGCAGCGCGGGGGGGGATCGTTGACGAAGATGCGCTGGCTCGTGCGTTGAAGTCCGGTCACCTCGGGGGCGCGGCTTTAGATGTCTTCGAGAATGAGCCTTTAACTGCTGATACGGGAAAAAAATTCGCTAAGGTGAAAAACCTATTGCTTACGCCCCATATTGCTGGGGTAACACAACAATCAAATAGGCGTGTTAGCGAGGTTACGGTTCGCAATGTTCTTCAGGTTTTAGAAAACTAACTATTGCGTAGCCTTTGAGGGCATAAAGCGAAAGAAAAATTTGATATATTCAATCTGTATAAAGTAATTTTGAACTATGAGCGATTTAACAAAATGCCAACCAGCTAGTGAGCAAGGCCTTTATGATATTTTCGTCATTGGTGGGGGGATAAATGGCGCTGGAATTGCTCGTGATGCTGCTGGTCGCGACCTTAAAGTTGCAATTTGCGAAAAGAATGATTTCGCTTCCGGCACTTCTTCTGCGAGCACTAAACTTATCCATGGCGGGCTGAGGTATTTAGAGAATTATGAATTTGGTCTTGTTCGAAAAGCTCTGATTGAACGAGATGTGCTTTTGCAAAATGCACCGCATATCATTTGGCCGCTTCGCTTTGTTTTGCCCCATGACAAACAGCAACGTCCAGCTTGGATGTTGCGGCTTGGTTTGTTCTTATACGACCATCTAGGTGGGCGTAGTCGCTTGCCAATCAGCAAGTCTATTGATTTGCAAGGCGCGGTTTATGGCAACCCGCTTAAATCGTCGTATAAAGTTGGATTTGAATATTCAGACTGTTGGGTTGATGATGCCAGGCTGGTTATTTTAAATATTATCGGTGCGCAGGAAAAGGGTGCAACCATTCTAAGTCGAACTAAATTTCTTAGCGCTAACAGAGATGGTTACAGTAAAACTTGGAACATCAAGGTTCAAAAACCGTGCGGTGAGGAAGGAAGCATTCGTGCGCGTGCTATAGTCAATGCTGCAGGCCCGTGGGTGACGAATGTAGCGGGTGAAATTCAAAGTCGGTCAAAAAAAACTAGCGCTTCGTTAAGGTTGGTTCAGGGCAGCCATGTCGTGGTGCCAAAAATTTACAATGGCGATCATGCTTACATTTTTCAAAACCCTGATGGCCGTGTTCAATTTGCTATTCCGTATGAAGGGCGTTTTACTTTACTCGGTACAACCGACGTTTCCTTTGAGGGCGATATAGATAAAATTTATCCTAGCGCTAATGAGTGCGATTATATCATTCGTATGGCGAATGAATATTTCGCCACAGAACTTTCAATTCAAGATATTTGTTATGCCTATTCTGGGGTACGTCCTCTTTATGATGACTCAGACGAAAAATCTGTTAGTGCTGTAACACGCGATTATGTCTTTGAGTTAGATGGCGATGTAAACGTAGCCCCAGTATTAACGATTTTTGGTGGAAAAATTACGACCTATCGTGTTCTTGCAGAAAAAGCGTTAACCGCTCTCAAGCCTATTTTGGGGAGAATCGGACCGAACTGGACAGAGCGGACGCCATTGCCGGGCGGTGATATGCCTGATGCTGATTTCGACTTGTTTTTGAGCCGACAATACGAAATTCATCCTAGGATAGACAGAAGTATTTTATATCGATTAGCACGCCAATATGGTACGCGCGCCAGTCATATTATTGGTGATGCTAAAACGACAAATGATCTTGGTCGTTCATTTGGTGAAGGTTTGACTGAAGCTGAGTTGCGGTATTTGGTAGATGAAGAATGGGCCAACACGGTCGAAGATATTCTTTGGCGACGCACTAAGCTAGGCCTACATATCGATGAACAAGAATTGGCATCGTTACAAGACTATTGGAATGGGAGCCCTTTTGCGACTGCGGTGAGCGCTTAGGCAAGGGGTGGCTATTGTCGTGGTGGTAATTGCGGCAAGTTTAACTTCCCATGACCGTGTCAAAGAACGTAGCTCTTGAGTGTAATTATAACATTTGGGGGCGCCGCTTATCTGTGCCCTTAAAAACACGGCCACAGCGACGTTTCCAGTCTTCTCGGCATGCTCAAGGATCCGGTTTTGAGGATGGATCCCCACTCAACCGCATTCAGGGCAAAGCCTCCCTTGGCTATCAAGTCAATCTAAAGGCAGTACGCAAATGCGTACATCCCTGCAAAAAATGAAAATAGAAATAAATTCCATCTTGATCATTAATGGAAAATATGGTTCATTTTATGCAGGCAGGAAATTTCTTGTCTATGTGAAAAGGCATTTCGATAGACCGCGTAGCGGCGTCGATTGTAGTTAACAATAATCTTCGGGAGGGTTGAAATGAGATCTGTTAGATCTATCCTATTTACAGGTGCGTCTTTAGCGACGATGGCTTACGCCTCAGCTGCTAGTGCGCAGGAAACAACGCAAGTTGATACTGCTACAGATAATAATGATGTGGTTGTTGTAACCGGAATTAGAGGCGGTTTAGAACGATCAGCCGCCCAAAAACGAGATGCAGCCGGATTAATCGAAGCTGTGTCTGCAGAAGATCTTGGTAAATTCCCTGATCAAAACATTGCGGAATCGTTGCAGCGCGTGCCCGGTATTACGATCGATAGAAATGGCGGTGAAGGCCAGTTCGTTTCCGTTCGGGGATTTGGGCCGAATTTTAACACCGTGCTCGTGAATGGTCGCAGAGTTGCGTCTGAAGTTGGTAACCGAGAGTTCAGCTTTGATTTGTTCCCGTCTGAGTTGATTTCGGGGGCGGCAGTTCACAAAAGCGGTGCTGCGCATCTTCAAGAGGGCGGTATTGGCGCGACAATTAACTTGGCAACCGCGCGACCACTCGATAATTCTGGGTTCCGCAGTGTTGTAACAGGCCGAGGCGTTTATGACATAAATGCCGAAAAGGCGTCGCCGCAATTCTTTGGTTTGGTTTCCAATACGATGGCGGATGATACAATCGGATTGTTATTGTCCGTATCGTATCAAGAACGTGAATCGGCGATTGCGACCTATGATAATCGTGCATGGAATACTGGCGCCGTCGCTGATTTGGTTTCCGCTGGTAAAACGATTACAAACCCGTCAAACGCTGATACTTTCTTTGTTGCGCAGAATTTGCAGCTTGGTACGATTAACCAAAAGCGTGAACGGCTTAATATTCAAGGGGTCGCTCAATATGCGCCCAACGATGAAGTCGTATTGACGCTTGATGGTATGTGGAATGAATTCGACTTAACGTCGGAAACAAGCTTCCTTAACAACTGGTTCGGATTAGGCAGCCTTGATAATTTCGTTCTTGATGAAAACGGTACGGCAACGAGCTTTTTCAATCCTGATGGCGCAGTTGAGGCGCGAGCTCAAACAGACGGCCGTATTACGCAAACGCAATTAATTGGTCTGAACCTAGAATGGACCCCGTCAGATATTTTCGAACATAGTTTTGATGCATCATATACTCGTTCTGAAAATAATCCGATGAATGGCGATACTGGCCAGAACGTGCTTGGATTTAATACGGGCTATACTTATACGCAGGGCTCAACTGCTGTACCTCAAGTAACTTGGCCCTTCCCAACAGCGACAGCTTTAGACCGTGATAATTTCTTGTTCCACGTTGCTCAGTTTGGTGGCGACGGTGACCAGACTGAACGCGGTAACAATGTTGAGTCGGAAATTTTCGAAGCGCGTTATGATGCAACGTATACGCCTGATATCGAGGGCGTTAAGAAGATTGGCTTTGGTTTCCACTTTGGCGATGAAACAAAAGATGTTTCCATTCGCCGGACAGATCAGCAGCTTATCAACTTCGTCAGCGGTTTCTTCATCGACATTCCCGCCGGCGTTCAAGAAGAGCTTCTATTTCCTGTAACCGTTGATTTGCTTGAGCAAGGGGATGGCGGTTTTGTGGACTCAGATGGACAAATCGTAAATACCTATCTTGGCAACCTTGTTGTTCCAAGTACTTTAGCCATCAATGATCCTGCGATCTTTGCTGCACGGGATGCGGCGCTAAGCCTAACGCCGGGAAGTTCTGAGGCGTTGTTCAACGAGCGTGGTGGATTTGCGCCGCAAGAGCGCCCGGAAAGCTTTAGCGTTGATGAGCGTATTTTCGCTGCGTATGTGGATATGGCTCTTGAAGGTGAGCTTGGTTCCGTTCCTTGGGAGATTAACGCCGGGCTCCGCTTTGTTAATACGAAAACAAAATCTGTTGGTGCGGTTACGCCGCTTACAGATATACGCATTAACATCAATGATCCCACCGAATTCTTGCAGGTTCTTGGGAACACGTCGGACTTTATCCTGACTCAAGAGAGTGAATATAACTTCCTTCTGCCTAATTTCGATCTTAAGCTAGAATTAGCAGATGGACTTATTGCTCGCTTGGGCGCATCTCAAACATTATCGCGCCCTCAGCTAACAGATCTTTCTCCTCGGTTGGCAATCCTCAATACGCGTCCAAATAATTTAGTGGCTGCTGGCGGCAATCCATTCTTGCAACCATTTAGCTCAACCAATTTGGATTTGTCGTTGGAATACTACTTTGATAATTTCAGCTACCTAGCGATTTCAGGTTTTTGGAAAGAAGTTGACGACTTTGTTGTTCAAACGACTTCTGCTGAAGTGCTGCAAATTGCAAATGTTGATAATATTGTTGACCCACGTATCGATGGAACGGATGCGACATTCGACGTGACACGACCAACAAATGCGGAAACAGCGCGCGTAAGGGGCCTTGAGTTATCTGGCCAGTTAGGCTTTACGGCTCTGCCAGCCCCATTTGATGGGTTTGGCGTTCAGGGTGCTGTGTTGATCGTGGGTAGTAATGCGGAAATTGGTCAAAACACCGCAGGACGCGTTGCTTTTGGCCTGCCTGGTTTGTCAAATGCGCAAAATGTTCAGTTCTTCTACTCAAAAGGCCCATTGGATGCGCGCATTTCGTACAATCGTCGCGGGAAGTTCTTGGAGACGGTCGCAAATGTGTTCGGCGGTGAACCTGTGTTTGTCGATGCGTTTGCGCAAGTTGATTTCAAAGTAAACTATACGTTTGCAGATCGGTATTCTGTGTTTGTGGAAGGTACGAACGTCTTTGATGAGCAGATCGAAAAATCTGGAAGGTTTGCAAATCAATTCGTTGAGTTGACAGATACTGGCCCGCGTTATGCAGCTGGATTCCGTGCGGAGTTTTAGTGGACTGCCGGGTGAATGATGGCATTGGTGTCATTCTTAAAGCAATAATGATGTCCCATACGCTTTGGAATGGCGCCTTTACATCGTGCAAATCTCTTCCTTGTTCGATGTTATCTCCCAAGGTTAGGTTAGTTATGAATTGCTAACTTAACCAGAACCAAGCTAAGGTTTCCGCGATATGAATAGTTCGCCGGAAACCTTAGCTGTTTTATTAGGTAAGCCTACGGGCAACAATTTTCGCTACTGAGTAAAAAGTCGGTTTTAAAAGCATGACAATTTACGAGGCTATGAATTCAGTTAAAGTGGTTGAGGGCGGTGAGTTTGATCAATTTCACAAGCTTATCGAGGATGGAAGCAGCCCTGTCGTTTGTCGTGGTTATGTTAAAGATTGGCCTTTAGTAAATCTTGGTAAGGAAAGCTTTGCAGCTTTATCAAGGTATTTGCTGAATTGTTGTAGCTTGAATAAAAAAACAGGTCTTTATAAAGCGCAAAAGTGTAGTAATGGCAGATTTGGATATGGCGATACGGTAAAGAACTTCAACTTTACGATTCAAGCAGCGACCGTAGAAGATATAATTAAAAAGTTAAAAGGTGTTATTAAAGCCCCAGGCGAGCATTTTCTTTACGCAGGATCTATACCGGTCGACCAATTCTTTCCTACTTTGCTCCGGGAGAACATGCTTCGCGTTGATTTTATGACCCCTCAAACCAATCTATGGATGGGGTCCAAGACAAACGTTGCCGCCCATTTTGATTCATCGGATAATATTGCCTGTGTCATTCATGGCAAAAGGCGCTTTACGCTTTTTCCTCCTGATCAGATAAAGAATCTTTATATCGGCCCACTTGATAGAACGCCGGCCGGTCAATCAATAAGTCTTGTTGATTTTGAAAACCCTGATTTTGTTCAGTTTCCAAACTTTAAAATTGCACTAGGTAAAGCGCAAACGGTCGAGCTTGATCCTGGGGATGCAATATTTATTCCAACCATGTGGTGGCATCAAGTTATTTGCCCCGGGCCTGTTGGAGTTATGTTAAATTTTTGGTGGCGTAATATGAAATTTGGCGCGCTTAAGCCAAGTGATGCTCTTATTGCGGGGTTTTTGGCGTTTCGCGGTTTGCCTGTGCGTGAAAGACTTGCGTGGCGGTCAATATTTGAACATTATTTGTTTAGTGAGGCGTTAGAAGACCTTGAGTATTTGTCCACAGAGGATATCGGTGTCTTCGATGTGTCGTGTGCACAGAACGTGGAAAAGTTAAGTTCTTACTTAATAAATGTTCTAAAGCGCTGATTTTAAAGCGAACCTTTGTAATGCGTAAATTATGACCCAGAACAAAAAATGCCGTGATATTGTCATCGTTGGGGGCGGGAGCGCTGGATGGCTGCTTGCATGCAGATTGGCCAAGACACTATTGCCATTAGAATCCGATTATACGGTCAGTCTGATTGAATCGCCGAACATAAAAACTATTGGGGTAGGCGAGGGGACTTGGCCCACGATGCGTAGGACGTTGCAATCGATCGGATTGAGTGAAACTGAGTTTATGCGGTGTGCCAACGTTTCGTTAAAGCAAGGGACGCGATTTAATGGATGGCGGAACGGCGGTAAGGATGATTACTATTTTCATCCGTTTGAGCCGCCAATTGGCTCTGCATCACATAATGTGGGTGAGATATGGCGTTCTAAACCGATTGCGCGTCGGGAAAATTTTTCGATGACAGTAGCGCCGCAAGAGACTGCTTGCCTTTCGCAGCTCGCGCCTAAATCGTTGAAAACGCCAGAATATAAAAGTGTCCTTAATTACGGCTACCACTTGGATGCGGGCGCCTTTGGCGAATTGCTCGCTACGTTCGGCATTTCCAAACTTGGCGTGAAGCACATAAAGGCAGATGTCATCGGTATAGATAGTGATGAAAATGGATGGATTGATGCGCTTAGGCTCAACAACAGTGAAAGTGTAAAAGGAGATCTTTTTTTTGATTGTACAGGATTCCGCTCACTTTTAATGAATAAGCACATGGGTGTATGCTTTGAAGACTTGGATAAATACTTATTCGTCGATTCAGCATTGATTGCACAGGTCCCATACAACAGGCCTGAAGATCCAATTGCATCGGCAACTTTATCGACTGCCCATGAGGCTGGGTGGATTTGGGATATTGGATTGCCTAACCGACGTGGAGTAGGGCTAGTTTACTCAAAAAATCATCTACATAAGGATCGTGCAGCGCAAATACTAAGCGCTTATCTTGGTGATCATGCGATGGAGGATTATCGCTCGATTACTTTTAAGGCCCGGCGCCTACAGAGGATGTGGCAGAAAAACGCCGTCGGGGTTGGCTTGTCAGCGGGGTTTGTCGAGCCTTTAGAAGCGTCGGCATTGATGTTGATTGAAACGGTCGCGGATTGGTTTTGCCATCGGATTCCCGAGTCACGGGGGGCAATGATCGGTCAATCAGCGAAGTTTAATGAAGCTTTTCATGGTTACTGGGATCGTATCATCGACTTTTTAAAGTTCCACTATGTGTTAAGTGAGAGATCAGAGCCGTTTTGGATGGACAATAGGTGTTTGGAAACTATACCCGATAGTCTGTTAGAGAATATGAAACTATGGCGCGATTCTGTCCCTTTTGCTCATGATTTTAGAACGGACTCTAAAATATTCTCCTGGGAAAGTTATCAATATGTCTATCTTGGGATGCGCTCATTTGACAGTTCTTCGAAAATTGCCGCACATTCTGCATTAGATGAAGAATTTGAATTAAATAAAAGGATTTGTAGTAAGATTAGCGCCTCGATGCCGAGCAACCGAGAGCTCGTCAATCGTATCGCTAGTGCAGCATTTCCACAGCAATAAATAATGGCAGGGGCGATCTATGAAAATCAATTATGCTCATCTGAACGAAAAAGATCATAGTGCGATTAAGGTCAGTGATCCTCTTTCTTCGCGTGAATTATGCCAAAGAACACATGCGCCGATCGTGCGTAGTGAGATATTTATGGCTGCAGGCAGTTTTCCGGTTTTTATTATGCGGGACGAGGAAAGCGATTCGTATGTTCTAACCGTGCAATTCTGTCTTGAGGCAAATCGTAATCTCTTTCTAGAAAATGACATTTGGCAGAGTCCTTATGTGCCGCTTGATATAAAGCGACGTCCGTTTGCTGTAACGACTTCATTGGATGACAACGATGGCGAAAGTTACGATGTGCTCATTAATTTGGAAAGTGATCTTTTAACGGATAAAAGCTCAAATGCATTGTATGAAGATGGTGAAGAGACAGTTTATTTACGGCGGCAAAAAGAATATTTAACCGCTATTATTGCAGGGCAAAACGATACGAAAAATTTTATAGACCTTCTTGAAGATATTGGGCTCTTAGCGCCAATTGAAATTGTATTGTCTACGGATGTGGGAACTCGCCGTGTTTCTGGATTGTATGGTATCCATCATGGCAAATTCTCAAGCTTGTCAGCGGCCGAGATTACCAAGCTTCATGAGCAAGATTTCCTACAAGATTGCAACTTTATGTTTGCGTCATATGCGCAAGTGCAACGGTTGATTTGGATGGAAAATTTGGTCAGCGATCGTAATATCTTAAGTTTTTCCATAAAACCAGCAGCTTAAATGGGTTTGGAATGATTTGAAAAAATATTGCAAATTAGAAAAAATGGAATATTATGTTGACCTAGCTCCGGGTAACCGAGCCACCGTCCGATGGGAGGCGGGTAGAAAATAATTATAATAGGTTAGTGTAATGCTTGTTTCGGTTGTCTCGTTTGCTTCATTCACGCTCTTGGTCGCGTATTTAGCCTATAGGTTCACGCGCAATGAGGAACTTTCTACGTCGGAGGGGTATTTTCTTGGGGGGCGGAGTCTATCGGCATGGGTGATCGCCGGATCGCTTATAATGACAAATTTGTCAACGGAACACTTGATTGGTTTAAACGGGGATGCTTTTAATCACACAATTGCAGTAACGGCTTGGGAGACGACGGCGGCGCTGGCCATGGTTATCATGGCTATATATTTCCTTCCTCTTTATTTAAAGAATGGCATCACCACAATTCCGGAGTTTCTCTCGAACAGGTTTGATGCATCGACCCGGTTGATTGCAACATTTTTATTCTTGTTTTCTTATGTGGCTGCGATTTTACCTGTTGTACTTTTGTTTGGGGCAACCGGTATTGATTCACTGTTTGATGTTTCCAAAACATTTGGCCTCTCACGACATACAACAATTTGGGTTTTGGTAACTGCTATCGGTGCTTTAGGCTCCCTTTATGCGATATTTGGAGGGCTAAAAGCGGTTGCAATTTCGGATACGATTAACGGTATCGGATTTTTGGCCGCAGGCCTATTAATTCCATTGGTCGCCTTGATGAAGATCGGTTCAGGTAATCCCATAGAAGGTATGCAAACTGTTTATGCAGCTGAGCAGCCTAAATTTGATATTACCGGCGACGAGCCGGGGTCTTTTTTGCCCTTCTCTGTCTTATTTACAGGCATGATTGTTAACCAGATATTTTTTTGGTGTGCTAATCAATCCATCATTCAACGTACACTTGGCGCAAGTAGTCTCAAAGAGGGGCAAAAGGGGGTTCTTTTGGCGGCTGGGTTCAAATTGTTAGGGCCCGCAATTATAGTCTTGCCCGGTGTTATTGCTTATTATCTCTATAAAGATCAATTATCATCCGATGAATATTTGATGGCATACCCAACCTTGGTAAAGGAGATGTTGCCGAGTGTTCTTGTCGGACTATTTGCAGCTGTCATGGTGGGGGCGGTGCTGAGCACATTTAACAGTGTTTTGAACAGCTCGGCGACGCTTTTCAGCCATGGTGTATTTAAGGGAGTGTTACGAAAATCTGCATCCGACAAACAGGTTGTTATGTCTGGCCGCGTTACCTCTATCATTCTTGCCATAGGGGCTATAATAGCGGCGCCGATGATTGATACTACAGGTAGTCTATACAATTATTTGCAGAAAATTAATGCAACCTTTTTTGGCCCCATGCTTGCGGTGCTTTTATTGGGGGCGTTGTCAAAGAGGATTTCATCCCTCGCTGCAAAGATTGGGTTAGTGGGAGGGCCAATGATTTTCTTTCTGCTAGTTTTTGCATTCGAGGCTGAAGTTCAACAGGTTCTAAGAGGGGCCTTTGGATTAGAACATGATGTACATTTTCTTCATTTCTTAGGTTTTGTTTTTGTGCTGACGTCAGCAATACTAGTCGGTATTAGTATGATATCGCCAAATCGGCGTGAGCTCGTTGCCCCAACACCCGCTGACATCGATCTTACGCCTTGGCGTTATGCAAAACTGGTCGGTGGAGGAATTTCGGTGATTACCATCGCGACTTATTTTCTTCTTGCGCAATAGCGTTGGCGGGTCCAGATGCTGTACTTGGTTTTGTTCTTTCGCTATAGAACATAGTCGGTGTTTCGTTGGCTAGGAGGAAAAATGAGTGAATATGCATCGGTTGACGACCTTCGAAACGAGATAATTGGGCGTTACTCTGGGCTTAGCAAGAGACTCCAACAGGTCGGGAAATATGTTATAGATTCTCAAAATGATTTTGCTATTGAAACAGTCGCCACAATAGCCGAGCGCAGTGGCGTGCAACCATCAGCGGTTATTCGTTTTGCAAAAGAGTTTGGTTTTGATGGCGCTAGCGCTATGCAACGCCTTTTTCGACAAAAGCTAATATCAGAAAGCGCGTCAGACAGCTATCGTGATCGTGTGCGCGATATGCGCCGAAAAGCTGTTTTGAGCAGTGATGACACGTATAAAGAATATTTTTACAATTTAATAGATGAATCTATCGAGTCCTTGGGCCGCTTAGGAAGTAAAGAGCGAGCGGACGGTGTTGTAAAATTTGCTAAAGCAATTGATCAATCTAATAGCGTGTTTCTTGCCGGTGTTCGGCGGTCTTATCCTGTGTCCGCTTATTTTGCGTACGGTCTTGGAAAAGCTGGAAAACGCACTGTTATGGTTGATGGTGTTGGTGGAATGGAAGAGCAGATAATTGAATGCACGTCTCCATCAGACTTGATGATTGCGACAACATTTTCCCCTTATGCGCCTGAGACTGTTGCTGCGGCTGAACAAGCTAAAGATCGTGGCTGCCGGATTGCGGTTATTTCTGACAGCGAGGTTTCACCTCTAGCAAAGCTCTCTGATCTTAATATTCTTGTTCAGGATGCTGAGGCATATGGGTTCCGTGCATTATCATCCACATTATGCATCGCACAGGCAATCGTTGTTAGTTATGTAGCAATTTCTGAGAACAAATAAAAACTTTTACACATTTTTTTTTTTTGATCGCGCTGGTTTCCGGCGCCGTGAATTCGTGCGCTGTTTCGGCTTGTCCAGATGGAATGTTTTGCAGAAAATGAAAAAAAATATTGAAATCCGATAAAAATGAAATAATATTGCAAACAAAATATAGCTGAAAAAAACTGGTCCACTTTTGGAAATGTTTGGCTTTGTACGCCACAAAAGAGGTGAGGCAAATGGAAAACCAGAATTCGCCACTTTACGATGTAATCACAATTGGGCGTACCAGTGTGGACTTGTATGGCCAACAAGTTGGTGGTCGGTTAGAGGACATGTCTAGCTTCGCCAAGTATCTTGGGGGGTGTCCCGCTAATATCGCAGTTGGAACATCAAAGCTTGGTTTGCGTTCTTCAATTATTACGCGTGTGGGCGATGATCACATGGGGCGCTTTTTAACTGAAGAATTTGAAGCGAATGGCGTTAGTTTAGCTGGCGTTCAACGTGATGCGGATCGTCTTACTGCTCTGGTTATATTAGGTGTTCGTGATCGTGATACTTTTCCGTTGATATTCTATCGGGAAAACTGCGCTGACATGGCGATATCTGTAGACGATATAGATGAAACACTCATTGCGTCTTCTAAGTCTATCCTGATTTCTGGAACACATCTTTCTACAGATGGTGTATATGAAGCCAGTTTAGCCGCATTGAAATTTGCTAAAAAGCACGGGCGGAAAGTTTTATTTGATATCGATTATAGGCCCGTTTTGTGGGGACTAACATCCCGAGATGCAGGGGAGAATCGGTTCGTTGCTGATAGTGCTGTCACAGCACGTCTTCAGAAAGTCGCAGGTCAATGTGACCTGATCGTTGGAACCGAGGAAGAATTTCATATCTTAACTGGCACGACGGATACAGTCTCAGGGCTAAAAGTATTGCGCGAAAGTTCAACAGCAGAGTTTGTGTGCAAACTAGGACCTGACGGGTGTGTTGTATTTAAAGGAAATATTCCCAGTTCGTTACAAGAAGGGGAAAGAGGCGAAGGCTTTGAGGTCGACGTTTTCAATGTTCTTGGTGCTGGTGACGCCTTTTTTAGCGGGTATTTAAGCGGATGGTTGCGAGATATGCCGACAGCTGAGTGTTGTCGCCGAGCAAACGCGTGCGGTGCGATTGTCGTGTCGCGTCATGGTTGCGCGCCAGCTATGCCGACCTCTGAGGAGTTGGAGTATTTTCTGGCAGCCCCCCAAGGTTATCAACAATCCCTTGTCGATGGGACCCTTGATCAATTCCACTGGTCAACAACCCGTAAAAAATCTTATCAGGATTTATTTGCTTTTGCGATCGATCATCGTTCGCAAATGGAAGACATGGCGGCGAAGACAGGGGCGGATTTCAAAACCATACTGCGTGCAAAAGATTTAGCATTCCAAGCATTTGAGCAGGTCGCGCAAGGGCGTTCGAATTTTGGCATGCTTCTCGATAAGCGAATGGGGGAAAAGCCCTTGTTCAAAATGTCGGATTATGATTATTGGATCGGGCGTCCGATTGAATTGCCCGGAAGCTTTCCATTACAATTTGAAGGCAGTGAAGATGTCGCAACTGAAGTGTCAACGTGGCCTTCCAATCACATTGTAAAATGTCTCACTTTTTATCATCCCGATGATGATGAACGCATCAAGATAGAACAAGAGGAGCAAGTACTTCGCTTATTTGATGCGTGCCGAAAAACTGGTCACGAACTACTGTTAGAGGTGATTGCCTCAAAGAACGGCAACGTTGATGATCAAACAATGGCTAAGGCAATTAGTCGATTTTATGAAATTGGTGTTTATCCAGATTGGTGGAAATTGGAACCCGCAAACTCCGAGAGTGAATGGTCCAATATTTGTGCTAAAATTGAAAAGAATGATCCTAATTGCCGCGGTATTCTTATTCTCGGTTTGTCTAAGCCCTGTGAAGAATTGGCTGCAAGTTTTGAAGCTGCAGTTAAATATCCATTAGTAAAGGGTTTTGCGGTGGGCCGAAGTATTTTTGAGAAACCGCTTGAAAACTGGATGTTACAAAGCATTTCTGACGAAGACGCTGTAAAGCAAATGGCGGATAATTTTCAAATGCTCGTAGATGGCTGGGAGCAAGCGAAATTGCTGGCCGAGAATACTTCTGAAGGTTAAGGATCGTGAACGGTACAAATACAATTCGCTTAACGATGGCGCAGGCCGTGATTCGTTACTTAAGTGCTCAGTTTGTTGACGAAAATAGTCAAGAAGAGCCTTTCTTTGCAGGTGTTTGGGCGATTTTTGGACATGGGAATGTGGCTGGCATTGGGGAAGCGTTGTATCATTCGCAAGAAAGTCTGCCGACTTATCGTGCGCATAATGAGCAAGCAATGGCGCATGCCGCTATCGCATATGCGAAGGCAAAAAAACGTCGTAGAGCGATGGTATGTACGACATCGATCGGTCCAGGCGCTACTAATATGGTGACAGCGGCGGCTCTTGCCCATGTGAACCGCCTTCCAGTTCTTTTTCTTCCGGGTGATGTGTACGCTTCTCGTCGCCCTGACCCTGTCCTGCAGCAAATCGAAGACTTTGACGATGGCGTCGTAAGTGCAAATGATTGTTTTCGTCCCGTGTCACGCTATTTTGATCGTATAACGCGTCCGGAGCAAATTTTAAATGCGTTGCCTCGTGCTATGATGACGCTGGTGCAGCCGGAAAAATGCGGTCCAGTTACAATTAGTTTATGCCAGGATGTGCAAGCTGAAGCATATGATTATCCGGTTGAATTTTTTCAAAAAAAATGCTGGCCAACGGATGGCGCTCAGGTTTCGAGTGAAAGTATTTCCACGCTAGCAGCTATGATCCGGAAGGCGGAAAAGCCCCTCATCATTGCCGGTGGCGGCGTTCATTATGCCGACGCTACTGGCGCGCTGGAGAAATTGACGGCTAGCTCAGGCATCCCAGTTGGCGAGACACAAGGCGGTAAGGGCGCGTTAGCTTGGGATAATTTGGCGTGCTTGGGAAGTGTTGGCGTAACGGGCGCAGCGGCGGCAAATGCAGCGGCGCGTGAAGCTGATCTCGTTATTGGTATAGGTACGCGTTTGCAAGACTTCACAACTGCTTCGCGTACCTTGTTTGAAAACCCCCAAGTGCAGTTTGTACAGATAAATGTGGCGCCTTTTGATGCGTATAAGCATAATGCGTATCCGGTAATTGGTGATGCGCGTCTGATACTATCGGAACTTGCGTCCGCTATCGGTGATTATCAGATTTGTCCAGAGTGGCGTGAAAAACTGGCGGATGCTCGTCGGGCATGGATTGCGTGTGTAGATAAGGCGCTCAGCCCACGAAGTGAGGGTAAGCCAAGCGATGCTGAAGTTATTGGCGCCTTGATGAAAACATGTACAGAAAAAAGCACTGTTGTCTGTGCTGCGGGTGGATTGCCCGGAGAGTTGCATAAATTATGGAAGACATCTCAACCTGGTGGGTATCATGTGGAGTATGGGTATTCCTGTATGGGGTATGAAATAGCTGGCGGTCTCGGCGTAAAAATGGCGCAACTTGATCGTGATGTAAACGTGATGGTCGGGGATGGCAGTTACTTAATGATGAATTCCGAAATTGCCACAGCGGTTTCTTTGGGTATTGATCTTACCATTGTTGTTCTTGACAACCGGGGCTTTGGTTGCATCAATAGATTGCAAAAGGCATCTGGCGGGGCGCCTTTTAATAATCTTCTTGCTGACTCGCGTGGTGACAATCATGCCGATATTGATTTCGCTCTGCATGCGAAGAGCTTGGGAGCACATTCAGTAAAAGCGACTTCATTGGATGAGCTGGAAACTGCAATTGCAGAAGGTAAAGAACGCGGCGGTGTTAGCGTCGTTGTGATCGATACCGATCCTGAGCCAACGACAGATGAGGGCGGAGCATGGTGGGATGTTGCTGTGCCAGATGTTTCGATGCGTGAAGGCGTCACGGTTGCTAATCAAATCTATAAACAAGCAACAAAAAAACAGCGTCGCGGTGGGTAGAAGATATGCAAAATGTAAAATTTGGGGTCAGCCCAATCGCCTGGTCAAACGATGACCTTCCCTCATTAGGGGGCGATACCACTCTTGAGCAATGTTTGGCCGACACCCGTGATGCGGGTTTTGACGGTATTGAACTGGGCGGAAAATTTCCAAGGCAAGCCGATGAGTTAGCGCGTATTTTAAAGGAATATGATCTTAAACTTGTTTCGGGCTGGTTTAGCGGTTTGATAAGATCATCTAACGACATATCCGTTGAAAAAGAACGTCTGAAACCACACCTTGATCTTCTTTTGTCTATGGGATGCGAAGTACTAGTCTATGCGGATGTTTCCGATTCCACCCAAACACAAAGGGCAATTTCGGTGAATGCGTCGCCAACATTGTGCGAGTCGCAATGGGAGCAGTACGGTGCGGAAATGACAGAAATTGCAGATACTGTTGTACAGGCCGGTTTAAAATTTGCTTACCATCATCACATGGGCACATTTATTGAGGATGCTATAGAATTAGAACAATTAATTGCAGTTACCGGTGAAAATGTTCAGCTTACGTTCGATACAGGTCATGCGGCTATGGCGGGCATTGACCCCATAGAAGCGGTGGCGCGTTATTCTGACCGTATTGCACATTTCCACTGCAAAGACATACGCCGTGATATCGTAGAGCGTGTAATTGCAACTGACTTGAGTTTTCTGGATGGCGTGCTTGAGGGTATGTTCACTGTGCCAGGAGATGGTGCGCTGAATTTTGAGGCGATTTTATCAACATTGTTTGCGCGGAACTATGAAGGTTGGCTGGTTGTCGAAGCCGAGCAGGATCCCGCAAAAGCGAACCCTAGAGAGTATTCAGAGAATGGACTTAAACACCTTAAGTCTATTGTCTCATCAATATAAATACTGTGAGATAAAATCATGCCAAATCTTTTAGTAAAAGCAAGTTCCAAAACTGATTATGGTACAGTGGTGGAAGTAACGCCTGAAAGTGCAAATTGGAAGTATATTGGGTTTGCCGTAAAGCGCATTGCGAAGGGTCATATCCATAAAGAAGAATGTGAATTCGATCGCGAAACCTGTATTGTTGTATTGTCAGGAATTCTTAACGCGAAAATAAACCAAGATTTTTTTGAAAATATCGGTAAGCGGATGAGTGTTTTTGAACGCGTGCCGCCTTATTGTATATTTGCGCCAGCTGGCGCCGCGATAGAAATAACGGCTAATAGTGATGTGGAAATAGCGATTTGCAACGCGCCGGCTTCAACCAAACGAAATACGCGGATCATCGAACCAGACGAAATACAGTGCGAAGAACGTGGAGTAGGCACAAACACTCGGTTTGTAAATGCCCTGCTTGCGGGGGAGGGAGAAGCGGATAGCTTAATCTTGTTTGAGGTCTTTACGCCAAGTGGCCACTGGTCAAGTTATCCGCCCCACAAACATGATGAAGACAATCTCCCTAATGAGTCAGCCCTGGAGGAAGTCTATTATCATAAAATTTTTCCACCACAAGGGTTTGCATTCCAGCGTGTTTATACAGATGACCGGGAAATAGATGAGACAGTTTCCGTTGAAGACGGTGATACAGTCCTTGTACCTCGTGGTTATCATCCGGTAGGCGCACCGCCTGGTTATGATTTGTATTATTTAAATGTTATGGCTGGACCTGTGCGTAAATGGATCTTTAATAATGACCCGGACCATGAATGGATTATGCATCAACCGAAGTAAGAAAGAGGGAGTGAAAAACCTGGAATTTGTGAGTAGATGCTCCTTGAGCGTATGTTTATCAGGTTATGATGGCCTTGCACTCCTAACTTACTATTCAAGGCATTAATCGGTCTTTAGAACCTGTGTTGAGAAAGTTTCACTAGGCTTTTGGAATAAGCGCCCACATTGCTGCGATCTACTTTAGATGAGTAGCTTTCATGACGTCGGGGCTTAGAGTTTGCTATGGGCAACACTGATCCATTTACGATCCCTTGCTGATTTAGCCATTGCATGAATAGCTTGTTCTATGAGGTAACCACTCTCGAAATTGGGCCCTGTTAATCCTTCGCCGCATATTTCTAACAAAAACTCGCCTATTTCTATGGCCTTCAAGTCTACAAAGCCTAGTTGGTGTCCTGGGCTAGGAATGAAACGACCATAGGGTGCATGATCAGGCGCCGTTAGTATTGTTGTGAAGCCTTGACAAGATGAGGCGCTGCGCGAGTCATATAGGGCAACCTCATTCATCCGTTCCTGGTCGAAACGAAGGGCGCCCTGTGATCCTTGCACTTCAATCAATAAGCGGTTTTTTGATCCCCACGCCACGCGACTTGCTTCAAAAGTTCCGGGGACCCCATTCTCAAAAGTTACAATAGCCTTAGCTATGTCCTCATTTGTGACTATAGCCTTTTTTTGATGCTCACCAGGAGCAGGCCGTTGCAAGTAGGCAATATTGGTAAGGGCCGAAACTTCAGCTATATTGCCTACAAGATATTGCGAAACACTAATGATATGGCACCCTAAGTCCGCAAGCGCTCCAAGACCAGCTTCTGTTCGTATGCAACGCCAAGTGTGAGGGAGTGTTCTATCCGCTAAATAATCTTCGGCAAAATGGCCGTGGAAGGATATTACTTTACCAATGTGGCCGTCGTCGATCAGGCGCTTCATATGTTTTATGGCGGGGTTATGGATATAAGAATAGCCTAACAAAGTTTTAGCCGCCGATACTTTCGCAGCGCAAGCCATAGCATATGCATCGCGTAACTCGATAGCCATGGGTTTTTCACAGAGTACATGAATATTACGGTGCAGCGCCTCAACTGAAATATCTTTGTGAAGATGACTTGGGGTAGCAATGATGACGACATCAAGATCACCTTCCGACAAGAATTGCCGCCAGTCATTGCTATATATTTCAAATCTACCCTGGCGTTTGGCGGCTTCAAGCCGGCGATTGTCTGTCTCGCAAAGTCCGGCTAAACGAAGGGTCGGTAGTTCAGGGTAGATGCTATTTACGGCTGATAAAGCGCGGGAATAGCAATTGCCTATATAGCCGATGCCAATTAAGCCTATCCGCATTCGTTAATTTACCTATCTATGTGTAAGCGCTTTATAAATTCTGCAGTATATAAATGAGACGCCTATTTTATCGAGATCAATATTCGATTTCTTCAGGCATATTGGATCGTGCAGACCGTTCTGCCGCATTGGCAATGATCAGTGCAGCCCGCCCATCATCAAAATTAACGCTGGGTTTTTCATTTTTGGCTAAGCAATTGATAAAATGCTCTAGCTCTATTCTATAGGAATCGTGATAGCGATCTTGAAAAAAGCCATGATAAACCGGCTGAATCTGCGTCGCCTTATCTGTGTAGCGAACTGTGCTTGTCCCTTGTTGGTTTGCTGATTGTATCATTCCTTCTGAGCCAAAGACTTCAATGCGTTGATCATAACCGTAAGCGCAATTACGTGAATTATGGATTGTCACCAAGATACCTGAACGCATCCGCATAGTGATTGTCACCGTGTCGTAGTCACCAGCCGCTGCAATATTTTTGCTGATTCGACATTCACCCGAGGCAAACACTGAAATTGGGCGTTCACCGCTTAAGAAACACGCCATATCAAAGTCATGAATTGACATATCACGGAAAATTCCCCCTGATACATAAATGTATTCTGTAGGCGGGGGATAAGGGTCACGGCTTGTAATGACGATATGTTGAATGCATCCAATTTCATTTTGGCGAATGGCTTCGCGCAAACTTGCATGACTGGGGTCAAAGCGCCGGTTAAAACCCAATTGAATGGGACTTTTGCTATTTTGAATGTTTTTTGCGCACGCATCCACACGTTCAATAGCCAGGTCGATCGGCTTTTCGCAAAATATTGCGATGTCTTGTTTCGCAGCCTGCTCAATTAAGTCTGCATGAGTATTGGTCGCTGAACAAATGACGACCCCATCACAATTCTTGTTTGAGAGGGCCTCATCAAGAGTATCGGCAATCTTGGCGCCAACTTGCGTTGCGAGCATTGCGGCGCGAGGTTTGTCAACATCGAATATGCTAGCGACTGTCGCAAGTGGATTTTGTGAAATGTTTTTGGCGTGAACTTCACCAATCCGACCAGCGCCAATGACTGATAGGCGTAAATTTTTTCTCTCTTCCAATGTACCCTCCCGTTGCTATGCGGTGACGACTTATAAACTTTCTGGCTAATGTCATTCCAGTCTGATTATCATATAATTCCAAAAAAACAAATATTGAAATAAAATATCATTTTGCTACTATGTCGTTGTCGACAGTCGCCATATAAATTGTGAAGAACGGAAAAGACTATGAAAATCAATCATTTCATTAACGGCAAAAAATGGTGTAGTGCTGGAACGCGTTTTGGGAACATCACGAACCCTGCACTGGGTGAAAGTTGTGCCGAAGTCAATTTTGCTGATCAGGAAGATGTTGACATCGCGGTGGAGGCTGCTGCTAAAGCATTTCCAGATTGGGCGGCTACGCCGCCTGCACGTCGCGTGCGGGTCATGTTGGAATATTATCAATTGTTGAAACAGCATCGGCGTGAAATAGCAGAGCTGATTACGCAAGAACATGGAAAGACAATCGAGGACGCCTTGGGAGAGGTGCAGCGGGGGCTTGAAGTTGTTGAATACTCACTTGCGGCGACTGAGTTTTTAAAAGGCCAACATTCAGAAAGCGTTGGTCGCGGCGTCGACACAAAGTCCATCCGATTTCCGCTTGGGGTTGTGGCTGGAATAACACCTTTTAACTTTCCAGCTATGGTTCCTATGTGGATGTTCCCTATGGCAATTATCTGTGGGAATACGTTTATATTGAAGCCATCCGAGAAGGTCCCCTCAGCTTCGATGCTGCTTGCGCGCTTGGCAACCGAGGCTGGGTTCCCGCCTGGCGTATTTAATGTTGTAAACGGAGATAAAACTGTTGTGGATGCGCTGCTCAACCACAATGATGTGCAAGCGGTAAGCTTTGTTGGCTCGACGCCAGTTGCGAAATATATCTATAAGACAGCTTCTGCTAATGGAAAGCGCGTGCAAGCTCTTGGCGGCGCCAAAAACCATATGGTGATCATGCCTGACGCCAATATGGATGTTGCGGTAAATGGCCTAATGGGTGCGGCGTATGGGTCAGCAGGTGAAAGGTGTATGGCAATATCAGTTGCGGTCGCTGTTGGTGAGCAGACGGCTGATGAACTTATTGAACGTCTAACGCCGAAGGTATTGGCGTTAAGGATTGGCGATGGATCTGGTCCTGATATGGATATGGGGCCACTTATTTCCGCGGAGCATAGAGAAAAAGTCACTGGTTACATTAATTCTGGTGTCCATGAAGGCGCTAAACTTATTGTAGATGGCCGGGCGCATAGCGATACTTCTGGCGGCAATGGTTACTTTATTGGCGGTTCGCTTTTTGATCACGTAACTTCCTCGATGAAAATTTACAAGGAAGAAATCTTTGGTCCGGTCTTGTCAGTGGTCCGTGTAGAGAATTATGCTGATGCAATTGAATTGATGAACAATCATGAATTTGGTAATGGCGGTTCGATTTTTACTCGTAGCGGTCAGATTGCGCAGGATTTCTACGCGCGCGTAAAATGTGGAATGGTGGGGGTTAATGTTCCCATCCCTGTTCCCGTTTCGTATCATAGTTTTGGAGGGTGGAAGGCGTCTTTGTTTGGCGATCATCACATGCATGGTCCAGAAGGGGTTAGATTTTATACGCGCTTGAAAACTATTACGACACGTTGGCCGGAAATAGTTGATGCGGGATCTGAGTTTTCGATGCCTGTGCTATAAGGAGGGGATGCGCATCTGGATGTGCGAGGGCCTAAAAGCTTCGCTCTGATGCGCCCCATGTTTGACTGACGCCTTGTGGCATCAGTTCGCTTTCATTTCGACTTGGTTGGGTGACAGCATTCCGTTCTTTCTGTGCCGTCGTTTCGGTTTATAAAACATCCTAATATATTCGAATAAGTATTGCCTGGCTTTTTGCTTCGCTCTGTAGACCTTGCGCCTAATCCGTTCGGTCTTGAGCGAGGCAAAGAAGCTTTCTGCAACCGCATTGTCGAAACAATTACCACGCCGGCCCATGCTTGAACCAGATTATGGACCTTCAAGAAGGATCGCCAGTCATTGCTGGAAAATTGTGTTCCTTGATCGGAAAGAACCGTGGCTTTCTGCTTTTGCTATCAACTCAAGCTAAAGCCTGCCCGTTAATTCGTAAATTTCTAAAATTCGGAAAGCCTAACAGATGTCATCTCAATTGCTCAAATCGCTGACCTGTGATTGGGGGTTTGTGATGGCCGATTATCGCTAATTCTCCGACGAAACAGGTGTCGATGACTATTTTTGTGACCCGCAAAGACCGTGGCGTCGAGGTTCAATCGAGAACATTAATCGCCTGTTGAGCCAGTATTTTCCAAAACGAACGGACTTATCAGTTCATTGGAAAATAATACTTGGTGCGGTTGTCAGAGAGATAATTGAGCGCCAAAGAGATACGCTCAACTTCAAGGCGCATGCTGAGAACTTTGAAGCCATACTGACCGGCGGGAGTTAACGTATCGATGTTTTGTTAGAAAATTACCCGTTTTAGTTAGTCATTTAGTTTTGGTGCAAATAATCCGACCTCTTGCGGCCACCAGCCGATTTTTCCGTTGGTACGGCGTTGGGATACAATCTGTTCATGCAGTTCATACATGCCTGGCAAAAGATCGTTTTGGCATTCGGCGTTACCGTCTCGGAAAACCATAAAAGCATGGTCGTCATGTTGAAATGGTTTCCATTTCGGTAAGTGACTTGCTTTTGGTTTTCCTAATCGGGCGAACGTTACCCAATAATCGGATATGAGATTGGCCATGGCCTTATTTTTGTCGCAAGAGGAGAAGGGTGGCCAGTTTGGCATGCAAATTTTATGTCGCCCAATATTGTTAAAAACGAAAGGCAACTCGCTTGCATGGAACGCGCCTAAACCTAAAGCTGATGCTTCTGCGGTGATATGATCAAAAACGTATAGAAAGCTTTCTAAATCGATCTTCATATTAGAACGGACAATACTTTCTGTCGCCCATCCATAAAACGCATCGCGCGATGCTGCGAATACAGATTGCCGGACTTCGCTTGCTGGGTATAAGGTGAGATACTGATTTGCTAAACTGCAGTACCGTGCTTGAACCTCTGATATGTAAGTCTCACCATTTGGTGGGATCGGGGGAATGAGTCCATATTTGGCAAAGGGAAAAACTTCACCACTGTTAAAACCAGCTAGTATGGGGACGTTGACGTGTGCCCCGTTGGCCAGGACGTCATATGAGTCTTGGGTTAGTACATATCCGTCAATTACGGCTTGAGGGTAAAAAGAAATGTTCTCAGCTGCAGCTAACAGGGTATCTGGGGGAAGAGCGCGCAATTCACAAAGCGATTTGCACCCAGAATTTTCTTGTAATTTAAGTCCAGTTGTCAACGCGCTGTCTTTGCCAAAACGCGCTACCGACATTGACAGACTAGGCGGCATATAAGGGCTTTGCAGAATTGCTCTGTTGAATAATCCATTTGTTAGGGGAGACGTAAGTAAATGTAATACGCTTAACGCGCCTGCCGACTCACCGAAGATTGTAATATTGTCTGGATCGCCGCCAAAAGCAGTAATATTTTTACGTATCCATTTTAGTGCGGCAATTTGATCAAGTATACCATAATTACCAGATGCACCGTACGGCGATTCTTCATTAAGCTCTGGGTGTGAAAAATACCCAAAGATATTAAGACGATAATTGATTGTTATAAGAACGACGCCTTTTTCGGCTAAGGCGGCGCCGTCATACTCTGCTCCGGAACCGCTTATTAAGCTGCCGCCATGCAACCATACCATTACGGGTTTGGGTTCGCTGGTTTCGGCGTCAGTCCAAATATTTAGGTATAGGCAATCCTCATCGGTAAATTGATCTGGTGCGTAGTAAAAATGATCCTGCGGAAGTAGAGGTTGTGGGCAAGCTGGCCCGAAATGTGTGGCGCCTCGTACTCCGCTCCAGCTGGGGGCCGCTTCTGGCGGTCTCCAGCGCCGTTCGCCAATTGGCGGAAGGGCGAATGGAATTCCTTTAAAGCAGGCTATATCGGAGATGATCTCGCCGAGGAGTTTACCATTATGTGTTTCGATAATCATAAAACAGGATTTTATGCGCTATCGCTAAGCGCATTATAATATTGTTCGCGAAGGGCTTTCTTTTCAATTTTTCCTGTTGCGGTAAGCGGGACCTGGTTGATGAATACAGCATCTGGAAGCCACCAGTTGGCGAAATGAGGTTTTAAAAACGAGATAAGTTCATCAGTATCAATATTTTCACTGTTATGAGGCTCTATAATTAGTATGGGTCGCTCCTCCCATTTGGGGTGATGCACCCCGATAACTGCGGCGGTTTTTACCCCTGGAAAGGCTGCGGCAACATTTTCAATATCAATTGAGCTTATCCATTCGCCTCCAGATTTAATTACATCTTTGGCTCTGTCGGTAATGCGTAGAAAACCAAATTCGTCTATGGTGGCAATGTCGCCAGTATTAAACCAACCTTCGTTGTCTGTCGCCAGTTCCTGGCTCTTAAAGTATCGTTCTATTGTCCATGGTCCTCGAACTTTCAGTGCACCAGATGTTTTTCCATCGTGTTGTAAATCTGTGCCATGTTCATTGGTTATTTTTAAATCTATGCCAAATTGTAATCGTCCTTGACGAGACAGTATCGTATCCCGCATCTGCGATGCGCCGCATTCTGCAAGTTTTGGGGTTGGGGTCGCGACAACGCCAACTGGAGTGGTTTCAGTCATTCCCCAAATCTGAAGGACATCCACGCCATGTTTTTCGTCGAATGTATCAGCCATGGAGCGTGGAACGGCAGACCCGCCGATGACTACTCTTTTTAAAGAATGTGTTGAACGTCTATTCTTTTCCAAATAGTCAAGATACATTGTCCAGATTGTCGGCACGCCACATGAGAATGTGACGTTCTCAGTGCTAATGAGTTCGTCTAAGCTTTTGCCATCAAACTTTTCGCATGGAAGAACAAGTTTCGCTCCATTAATCGGTGCGATAAATGGTAAGCCCCAACCGGTCGCATGATAAAGTGATGAACATGGCATGATGCAATCGAAAGCGGTTATTCCAAATGCACCAGAAAGCCCGGCGGCTAAAGCGTGAATAACCACAGCGCGATGGCTATATAAAACGCCTTTTGGGTTGCCTGTGGTGCCTGACGTGTAACAAAGGAATGCGGCTGAGTTTTCGTCAAAGCGAGGCCAGTTTATCGATTCGCTTTCTTCAGATATTAGGCTTTCATAGAATCCGTATTCTTCGGTTTCAGTTCCTCCAGGGTTGTTTGAAAGCATGATCAGTTTACGAACATGCAAAAATTTTTCTCGCAACCTATCTATTAATGGGGCAAAACTCTTATCGTAAAAAAGTACCGAACTTTCTGAGTGGTTTATTGTATAGACGATCTGCTCATCCGATAGTCTCGGGTTAGCTGTGTGAAGTACGGCGCCAATTCCGGGAACGGCAAAAAAAAGCTCCAGATGCCTATGAGTGTTCCAGGCTAATGTTGAAACCCTACTTCCGGGCGTTATGCCGAGGCGACGCAGTGAGTTAGCGGCTTTTGCTACCCTTGTTGACGCGCTGGCATAGTCATATTTCCATATGGGCTCTTCAACAAGGCGAGATACAATTTCTCTTTCTCCATGGGCCTTTGCTGCATATTCTAATATATCAATAACTTGCAAAGAATGTTTTTGCATAAGGCCTTGAAGCACGAAGTCTCTCCTTTTGCGCTGTCTGTTTTGAATTAAATAAATATCTGAGTAATGACTATAACAGTCAGTTGGAATGAAATTTAGATTTCTTCAGAGATAAAATTTTAAAAGGAGATGTGCCATATATTTCCTGCCATACTATTTTATAGTTTATGCTTTATGTGCTAGTGCGCTCGTTAAGGCGTGCGGCGGCTAGGGCGTTACTTGCAATAAGCCACCTATTGATTTAGACAAATCGGCCGCAAAAAACCGTAAAGTGAGTTGGAAGATTCAATAAAAATAGAAGAAATTCTGGTGTGAGGGGCTGTTCGGCTTGTAAATTCAAGCTAGCCTCTGCCTATCTGGTTGACGCGCCGCGTGCGTCCATATTAATGTTTGCAATAGGAAAATCCAAAGCTTGATCAATGTCCAAGGTATTCCAAGCATTCCAAAAACAGAAAAGCGCAATCCGCCGGGTGATTGCGAAATATCGTCCAAACACAGCCGATGTTGACGAAATTTCGCAGGACGTTTTCCTTGCTGGATTTTCTTTAGAGATGCGTGAGGATATTCAGGAGCCAGAGCACCTGCTCCTGCGAATTGCAAAAAATCTTGCGATAAATGAGAGTAAGAAGAAAATTAACGCAACAAGTGCATCCTTTGAGGATTCGATCGACTTATCTGTCTATCCAGATGAGCGCCAGATTTCTCCGGAGGTAATGTTGGAAAGTCGTCAGAAGTTGGGCCTGCTAGCGGAGGCGCTTTCTAGTTTATCACCGGAATTGAGGCAGGCTTTCGTTATGCGGCGTGTTGAAGGTTTGAAATTTGCTCAGATAGCAGCGAGGCTTCAGGTTTCAAAAAGCACAGTTGAAAAGAGGGTCGTTTCAGCAATGGCCGCTTGCGAAGCTTACATAAGGCAGCGCGGATTGAATCCTGAAGATTTTGGGGCGCCGAGAAAGTTGACGCAACCTGATGGCACAGGAATTCGCGGTCGCAAGGGTAGCGGATCTAATTGATTATTATGACCGATAGCAAAATACAAATTCTGCCGGATATCCAAGAAGTTGAAATGGAAGCTAGGGCTTGGTTTGTTCGCTTTGAGGAAGGGGGCGTTCGTGAAACTGACATCGCCTCATTCGAGCGGTGGCGCGGACAAAGCGCTGTGCATGAGGAAGCTTATCGGCGTGTTTCGCAATTTTGGGGTGATTTAGATGTTGCTGAAAAATTCTTGAATTATGCTGAGAGTGGCGTGGTTATTCAGTCATTGCAAGAACATATTCGATCTCGAAAAATAGACTTGGTGCGCCGTATTTGTATAAGCGGAATTGCAGCTAGTTTTGTATTAATAGCTTGCATTGGCGCTTTTCACTATGGCCTTATCCCTTCGCGACCGTTCACTGCGGAGTACGCAACAGTTATCGGTGAGCAGCGGGTTATCGATTTAGAGGATGGCTCACGCATTAACTTAAACACAAATAGTGCGGTAATAATTTCTTATTCTCAGGAAGGGCGGGCCATTAATCTTACAAAAGGCGAGGCATATTTTGAAGTGGCTTCCGATAAGAGGCGGCCTTTTGTGGTGCAAACTAAAAAAGGTTTCGTCACCGCCGTTGGAACTGCTTTCTTTGTCGGTTTGCGTGCGGAAAAGCTTGATGTTGCCGTTGCTGAGGGGCGTGTTGCTTTGGGGGCGGTGGAGAGTGATCCGTTAGGTTCTTTGGGTAAAGATATTTCTTTTAAGGCAGAGCCAGGGGTTATTGAAGTTTCAGCAGGGCAGGCAGCCGTTATTGACCAAGGTGTCGAGGCTGTATCTGTTATCACCAAGGAAAGCATGAATAGAGTGCTTGATTGGCGCGATGGGCAGTTGAATTTTGACGGAGAGACTCTAGAAGAGGTTGTAAATGAGGTTAGTCGCTATGCAGACCTTAAAATTGAGATCAGCGGTGATGATTTAAAGAAACAGAAAATTATTGCTTATTGCAAAATAAGCAATATTAGGCGCTTTTTTGATGCTTTGAGCATGATGGACAACATTGAAGTGGAGCATGTTAACGCAAATCATGTCCGCCTCTACCGTGCTGACTAAGTCTAACTTATTTAAGAAATTTCTATTCTTGGCCCTTATGAGGGGGGTAATCATTATCTGGAGCGCCCCGAAGCGGAGAAACTTCTTCTGAGCGCTATTCAAGCGTGCAAGTTTTTTTAATTCGTTTCCATTTAAAAATCTTTAGTCGGATATCAGACCTCGAATTCACATAGATTGAATACCTCCTTTGGTAACGAACAACATTTAGGTATTCAGCCACTTTGTTCCAATCTGTGACCTATCAAATGTGACTTCCTTTGTTAGGCAGATGCTGGCAGCGGGAAAATAATTTTAATATTACGGTTTTTTCGATCTTGTCTGCCTTATTAAGCAAGGCCGATTGCAAAACGGAAATGGACTGAATGTCAGGCCGGTAAAAAATATTAACGGGGCAGGTTACGCACAAAGGTATCCGGCGTATCAATTAACTCTGGTTATTGAATAAAAAGTGGCTCCTTCGAATTTGATTAAATCGAGGGTGCTTCTGGGCTGATGCTGAATGAGTAAGCGAAACTCAATTTGAATCTAAGTGACATAAAGATAAATGAGAAAGTTTTTAAAAAGCATTAGTACACAGAGTTTAGCGGTTTCGGGAAATCATTCTATGACAGAAGTGACAAACCCGTACTCGCGCCCCGGGTATCGATATTATGTATTGGCTGTGTTGACGCTTGTGTATGCGATCAACTTACTAGATCGAAATTTACTCATCATTTTACAGGAACCAATTAAGGAGGAGTTCCAGCTCTCTGACACTCAACTCGGGTTGATGACTGGTTTTGCCTTTGCGTTGTTTTATACGGTGTGTGGCATCCCTATTGCCCGTTGGGCGGACAAAGGTAATCGACGTTCGATAATTGCTATCGCGATTACTGTATGGAGTGTTATGACCGCTTTGGGCGGGTTGGCTCTTACTTACTCGCATCTTCTTCTTGCGCGCATAGGTGTTGGGGTTGGAGAAGCGGGCGGCAGTCCGCCTGCCCATTCCATGATATCGGATATTTTTTCCTCTAAATACAGAGCAACGGCGCTTTCTGTGTATTCAACAGGCGTATATATAGGCGTGCTGTCGGGGTTTTTACTGGGGGGGTGGTTAGCAGACACACTAGGGTGGCGCATGGCGTTCCTGTGCATCGGCGCTCCGGGTGTGCTTATTGCGCTTCTCGTTCGCCTTACAATAAGCGAGCCTATACGCAGAAAACCTGAAGCAGCAAAGGAGGAAGCTTCGTTTCCCTCGCTTAAGGAGACTGTGGATAAGCTTTGGGGACAACCTGCCTTTCGGCATTTGGCGCTGGCGGCCGGACTGCAGGGCTTTGTGGCAAGTGGTGTTGGTAGCTGGCTACCACCATATTTCCTTCGGAATTTCGATATCTCGTTGAGTGAATTGGGTGTTTATCTTGCATTCACAGCTGGGATCGGAGGGGCTGTTGGCTCTATTGCAAGCGGCTGGTTTGCTGACCTTATGGCTCGTAAAAGCCATATTTGGTATTTGCTTATACCTGCAATTGCAACACTGATTAATATTCCTTTTGCTATCTTGCAACTAACTACGGACAATTTATCCTTAGCTATGTCAATGGTGGCGATAACGACGTTTTTTGGTGCAATGCACCTTGCCCCCATAGTTGCGGTGACACATGAAATAGTAGGGCCAAGTGCTCGAGCTTTATCATCTGCTATATTATTCTTTGTGTTGAATTTAATTGGAGCGGGGTTTGGCCCTACTTTTGTTGGGATTTTGAGTGATCACTTTCTTACTGCTGGCGCCTTAAATCCCTTGCGTATTTCTATGTTGGTAACTTTTGCAATTATGAGTATTTGGTGTTGTGTGCATTATTTGCTCGGAGCAAGGGCGCTTCATAGGGTAAGCAAAGCGGGCGCTTAGCTTTCGGTTCATAACATCACTATTTAGATTAAAAAAATTTAGTTTATTCCAAATGAAACATGCCGTTTTTTCATATGAAGCTATTACTGATGAAGTAAAAAACTTTAATAGTCACCTTAAAGAACATTTAAGCACAGTTCCTAAAGTATGGGATCTGCCCGTTGATGTTATGAGAAATATGCAGCGTGAAGGTAACGCAGCTTTTCCCGCGCCAGTTTTCAGCCCACGAGCATATTGGATTAATATTCCTGGCCGAAGCGGTTCTATTAGGTTGCGTATTATTCCAGCCCCGACTAAGCAACCCAATCAGGTTTATCTGCGGTTTCATGGTGGTGGATGGGTATTTGGGGCTCCTGATTTTGGCGAACCTGTACTCGAAGTATTATCTGAAAGACTCAATGCTACAATTATTTCTGTTGAATATCGCTTGTCCCCGGAACATCCATTCCCTGCTGCGCCGGATGATTGCGAAGATGCTGCGCTTTGGTTACTTGCCCAGAAAAAAAGTGAATTCCATGATGCTGCACTAGTAATTGGCGGCGAGTCAGCTGGTGCTCATCTTGCTGTTCTAACATTGTTAAGGCTTAAAAAAAAGCTAGGGGTGGGGACCGGTTTTTCCGCCGCTAATCTTATATATGGTTGTTATGACCTAAGCGGCAGCCCTAGTTTGTTAAACTGGGGGGATGAACACCTTGTCATTGATACGCCAACAGTGAATTGGTTGATTGATAAGTTCGCGCCGACGCAGGACCGGAAAGATCCGAAAATTTCTCCACTCTATGCGGATCTGTCAGGCTTGCCGCCAGCGTTGTTTACAGTCGGAACATTGGACCCTCTTCTTGATGATAGCTTGTTTATGTATGAGCGTTGGCGTGCCGCTTCATATAATGCGGAACTTGCTGTCTATCCTGGTGGAATTCATGGATTTCATGCTTTTCCTTTTTCTCTTGCACGCCTGGCTCAAGAAAAGATTGCTCAATTCTTAGCAGAAAATCAGAGCTAATGTTATTTATCTTTATACGAATTAAATGGGGATTATATGGAATATAATAATGAAATTGATATTTGTATAAGGAAAAACGCTTCTCTTTACCCGGAGAAAATTGCCGTTAGTGACCCGGTATCTGAAGTTACATGGAAAGAGTTTGATGTTATCGTCAATAAAGTCGCTAATGCTCTCCTCAGAGATGGAGTTAAGCCGGATGAAAAAATAGCCGTACTTGCAAGTAATTCAGTAACATATGCGGCTCTTTTTTTCGGTATCCTTAGGGCAGGCGCATGTGTCGCCCCTTTGTCGACACTTGCTGCATCTGAGCAGTTATTGGATATGATCCGTGACAGTGAGGCGCGGTTCCTATTTTTTTCTTCTGATTACGCTAATGTGCTGGCGCCTATTGAAGATAAGGTCAATGAGCTTTGTCAGAACAGGGTTGTCGTTTTTGATGGAGAAGATACGGGAAAAGATTATCGACCATTCTCCTTTTTTCTGTCAGGTGTTTCGGAAATGCCGGCGGATGTGATGATTCACCCTGATCTAGGTTTTAATCTAATTTATTCTTCTGGAACAACAGGAACCCCGAAAGGAATACTGCAAAGTAGGCGTCATCGTATGTTGGAAAGTGAATTTATCATTGAAGCTTTCAAAATGAATGATGAGGCTCGGTCAATTATTGCAACACCGCTTTATTCAAATACAACATTGTTTCTTTTTTTGTCGGTGATGTTGGGGGGGGGCTCTGTGTATATGATGAAGAAATTTGACGCCCGTCGCTATCTGGAACTTTCTGAGGCTTTTCATCCAACACATCAGGTGTTGGTGCCAGTCCAGTATGAGCGGCTCTTAAGAATAACGGACTTTGAGGCGTTCAATCTAAACTCTTATAAAATCAAACTGTGTACAAGCGCGCCGTTACAAGCCTCAGTGAAGCAGGATATACTTCAGCGTTGGCCAGCTGGTGGCCTTACCGAAATTTATGGGATGACCGAAGGGGGCGTGCTGTGTACATTATCGTGTACTGAACACCCTAATAAGCTAGATACTGTAGGTCAGCCTGCGTCTGATTGTGATCTTCGCATAATTAGTGATGATGATAAGGAGCTGCCTTTAGGAATGCCGGGAGAAATTGTGGGTCGTTCATCAAAGATGATGATGGGTTACTGGAAGCGACCGGAGGCAACTGAGCAAGCATCATGGACGGATAATGAAGGGCGCCGGTTTCAGCGTAGCGGCGATATTGGATGGCTTGATGATGAAGGCTTTTTGCATTTATTAGATCGCAAAAAGGATGTGATTATATCTGGGGGCTTTAATGTTTATGCTGTGGATCTTGAAAAGGCGCTTCTGGCCCATGACTCTGTTTCAGAAGCAGCCGTAGTTGGCGCTCCAAGTGAAGAGTGGGGCGAGACGCCGATTGCTTTTGTTGTGCCAGTAGACCTGGAAATGTTCGAAGCTGAGAAGGTGCGGACAGCAGTAAATGGTAAGCTTGGGAAGGGGCAGCGAATTTCAGAGATCCGAGCTGTCGTGGATTTGCCGCGCAATCCAATCGGGAAAATTTTGAAGAGAGAATTGAAACAGTTAGTGTAAGTTCTACGAATTATGGCCGTCTAATCTATTCGATATTTACACAAATTAGTTTTGGCCCTCTTGTGAGCGCGGCTAATCATCGTTGTCTCCAGAAGGCGTGTGTTCACACTACACTAATGCCGACGTTCAGATAAACACAATAAACCAGTTTCGTTACTAAGCGATGTGAAGGTGATAGAATTCAATCACCTTCACAGAAATATCGCATTAGCCATTACGTAGATACTTTTTTTTGCTTTTATATGTTCACGTGTGCATGGCGGTGTAAAAGAGGGCGGCTAAATTTATTTGCCTGCCCTCAGGAGGCTGCAATTTCCAAAGCTTCCCATACTGCTTTTCGAAATACTTCAGGTTTGTCGAGATTTGTAAAATGCCCAATCTTTGGTAACTCAATTACATGAAAGTTATTTTTTTTGCGCAGTATGCTCATCACGCGTTTTAATTCTCTATTGATCGCTTTATCCGTCTCGCCTCTTAAAATTATGATTGGACCCTTGAAGTTCATGGCGGCATCAAGGCGATCAAAAATATATATTTCTTTATCGATCAAGTGCATAACATTGGTGTCGACATTTGAATACATTTCGTGAACTATCGGCCTAAGCTCGTCATTAGTAGTCGCGCGTTTAGCGATAAGAGTGGCTAAATTTTTGCCTTGGCTTTCGTACATGAATTTTTTCAACCAGACGTGAAGTCGACTTAATTTGTATTTATATGCTGTGCCACATGTAATAAGTGAACGGATGAGGTCTGAGCGTTTTTGTGCTGCGTCAAGGCCAATCATTCCGCCTAAAGAATTACCAAGATAGTCGACTTGTTTAAATCCACAGTGTTCTATGACGCCAATCACATCAAGAGCCATTCGCTCTATTGAATAGTCTTCTTGTGTGGGGTTGCGAACCCCCGCTGAGTAACCGTGGCCTCGTAAATCAATAGTAAGCACTTGTCGATTTTTTGAAAATTCTTTAATATCCTGCTCCCACTGAATATGATACGCTCCTAGGCCGTGGCAAATTAGGAGGGGGATTTCCCCTGGTGGTCCGCTTATGTTGTAAGCAATTGGAACAAACCGTTCTATTGCTACATACTGCATTTCTAAATTGTACATTTTTTCCCCTAACTTTTTTTGTTTGGACATGTTTCGTAAGGTAAATTTTTCTAGTTTGTTTGTGCGCAATGTTAGCGACGCACTGATCAGATACATTAAGGTTGCTCTAATCCTCGCCATTTACTCACTAGATTTGAAGGGATTAATTCAATTAGTGCGTAAGTTGGTCGGTTAGAGAGCGGTTGAATAGAGCATCACACAGAGTACCTGTCTTATAGACTCATGAGGGTGTGATTTGTTCCATCTTTTGTGCAATAAATTTTTCTAAAACGAAATTTATTCCGATTGGCGCATGTTGCTTGATATGCTATCGTTATAAGGTTTTTACAATATTTTATGTTCGCTAGATGTCAAAACTTTTTCAAGCCTTTGTGTTAAACGAACCCGCGGTTCGCCGTGTGGTTGCGCGTTATGTCGTGCGAACTGAAGACATTGATGATTTAACTCAGGAAACTTTTTTGAAGTGCTTTGCTGCGGAGATGAAAACTGAAATTCGTGACCCAAAGGCATTCTTGTTAAGAGTTGCAAGGAATACTGCGCTTACGGAAGTAAAAAGAAAATCCCGTATAATGACTGATTATCTGGAAGATTCCGATGTTCTAGAAGTATGTGAAGATGAAACTCAATTTTCGGCAGAGCGAGAGCTTGATGACCGACAGAAGTTGAGTATTTTAGCAAAATCAGTTGCAAGTTTACCGGCTGATAGCCAGCAAGCATTTTTGATGCGAAAAATGGAGGGCTTAAAGTACCGGCAAATTGCGTTGCGATTGAACCTTCCGTTGGCCACAGTGCACAGGCTGATAGCAAAAGCTATTGTCCATTGTTCGACAGCTTTTCGCGAGCATGGATATGATGCTGCGGACATTGGAATTGTGGATATTAAAAAATCAAACCGATCAGTCGCAAAGGTTCTACCGAAGAGCCGATTGAACATTGAGGACTGATGGTATGTCAGACGAGCGCAAGGTTTTGCCCATGCCCAATATGAGAGAAATTTTAGCCGAAGCTGGTGAATGGCTAGTTCGGCTTGATGATGAGGATGTAACGGCGAAAGACTATGAAGAGTTTTTGAAGTGGCGCGGGAAAAGTGATCAGCATCTAGAAGCGTTTGAACGGCTAAGTGCGGATTGGAAAGCGTTTGATCAGCTTGAAATGCTTAATGATTATGCCGCCTCCGTCGATAGCGACATTATTAATCAATCTAGTTTTGTAAATACAAAGCGCCGTTGGTTCATTGGTATGGCTGCCTCTGCTGCTATCGTTTCAATTGCAGCAGTCTTATCAGTGCAGCAATTTGGTTTATCCAATGGGGAACGGGGCAGCTTTCAAACTGCAATCGGTGAACGCAAGACGGTCAACCTTGCTGATGGAACATTGGTTGAGTTAAACACAAATTCTATCATTGAGGCGAATTATTCAAAGTCAATGCGTGAAGTTCGCCTTGTACAAGGAGAAGCGTTTTTTGAAATTGCACGGAATCCGAACCGACCGTTTTCTGTGTTGGCGGGTAATGGTGTTGTAACAGCGCTTGGTACGTCGTTTACCGTGAGAGTGCGTGAAAAAAGCGTTGATGTTCTTGTCACTGAAGGGCGCGTACAGTTGGCGGCAAATGTCTTGGGAAAATCAGGCGAAGCATCTGAGGCAAGAACGCAAAATTCTTTGCAAAAACTGGAGCTTGATGCAGGACAAGATGCGATTATTAATCACCAGGTAGAACATATTGGAGAGCTAGACCCTAAATCGCTTACACGAAGGTTGGCCTGGCGAAATGGTGTACTTTCCTTTGATGGGCAGCCTTTATCTGAGGTTGTTGCAGATATGAGTCGATATACCCAAATTCGTATTGAAATTGATGATGACGAATTGCGTAAGCTCCCCGTTGATGGCCATTTTCGAATTGGCGAAATTGAATCAATGCTCGAAGCCCTTGTGCTAATGGCGGATATTAAGGTTGAACGGATTGGAACAAGCCACGTTCGACTATCAAGAGGCTAAGAAAGTTGATGATTAATTTATCACTTGAAAAAGCGGAGGTGAGGGCAAAAAATTCGCTAATCAGCTGGCTGAAGACCAGCAATAATTTAAAAAAAAAGCGAAGAGGATCATCTTTTTATGAAAAAGGATGTGTTTTTGGGGATGGAAATGGAACAGCAGGCTGCTTCGATAGTCCTTATATGTAAGGCCGGCATAAATTCGCGATTGCGTGCTGACAGACCGGTGCGATGATTGAGGAGATGAAGTGGAAGCAAGCTGGGGCTGGGCTCGCGTGTGCGGTTGCCGTGCTCTTGGGTTCCGCATCTATGGTGCGTGCACAGGAATTTCTAGAGCGATATGATTTTCATATTCAAGAATATACTCTTGGTCAGGCTCTAAAAGAGTTTGTTCAGCTTACAAACGCTCAACTTATACTTCCTCATGACTTAGCAGGTGAGACGGGAATAAATCCCGTTGTTGGTCAGTACACAATAGAAGAAGCCCTCATTGAGTTAATGGAGGGAACAGAGTTTTCCGGCGGCCTTACTAGTGGCGGGGTGATTGTGATCTCGCTTCACAAAAAAGAAAGTCCAGAGGACCGGGAGGCGAATATGAAAGAAAACTTAAAAAGATCACTGTTAAGCGGTATTGCTGCAGTCTTTTTTGGATCAAGCGGAGCGCATGCTCAAACTGAAGTTATAGATGGAGAGTTGGCTGAAACTAAAAGCGATGAAATAATCGTATCGGCGCGTCGGAGAGAAGAGTCACTTCTGAATGTTCCGGAGTCTATAACAGTTTTTGATGCTCAAGCGATTGAAGATTTAGAAATTCGTCAAATATCTGATTTTGCACGATTGACCCCAGGGGTGAATGTCCAGCAAGGTTTTACGGCTGGTGATCGTCCTTTGCTAGCGTTCCGCGGAATTGGGGCGTTTGGCGGTACGGCGCCAGCACTCATCATCCTGTCGGATGGAGTTTATTCACCTTTCGGTGAACCGCTTCGCGCGCAGTTATTCGATGTTGAACGTATTGAAGTTGTTAAGGGACCACAAGGATCAATTTACGGAAGGGACACAATTGGCGGCGTTATAAATGTTGTAACAAAGCGTCCAGGTAATGAATATGAAGTTCGTATGCAGGGGGCTTATGAACCTACTTCCAATGAGAAATCCTTTGCCGCAGCGGTTAATATTCCTCTCGTTGAAGACAAATTAGCGGCTCGCGTATCAGGGCAATATCTAGACTCCGATGGATATTTTGATAATGCCTTAGGTTTAGACCACGACACCAGAAAAGAGTATGGCGGTCGCCTTAGGCTATTTGGGACGCCAACGGATACCTTAACCTTAGATTTCCGTCTCGGCTATAACAAATATGATAATGGCGGATACAATGCCAGTTTCTTTGCTGCTGATGATGACACGACTATTGAAGATGTTGGTGTGCTGAATGCGGTAAACCTGGCAGAGGGGTTCAGAAGGCGCGATGTCTTTGATGTTGCCCTAAGGGCGGATCTTGATCTTGGTTTTGCTGAATTAACTTCATTGACTCAGTTCGTTGATGCAGAAAACGAGCTATTCCAAGATGCTGATTTAGGCCTAGCCCCTGGATTAGAGCTTACCCGGCTTAGCGTGAATGTCGATCGTAATTTTTCACATGAATTTCGCCTTGTTTCTCCGGGAGACAAGCGCTTCCGCTGGATAATTGGCGCGTTCTATGAAAACGGCGATTTTGACTTTTCGGCGGTTGACACGGAAATTTCGATTCCGCTGGGGCAATTGTCGGATTCTGCGAATGAGGTGGATACAGAGCGTTACTCAGTATTTGGTCAGGTCGATTTCGACTTAACAGATAGACTGACATTTAGTGCGGCCTTGCGGTATGATGATGATACGCGTGACCAGACAATTTTACGTCCAGCTCAGAGCACTCAGTCAATCGGTTTTGATCGGGTTACGCCTAAAATTTCGCTGACCTACAGCGCCACTGATGAAATAAGTTTGTATGCAACTTATGCAGAAGGGTTTCGCAGTGGTGGGTTCGATGCGACAACTGCTCTACCTTTTGAGACGGAGCAGCTGAAAAGTTATGAAGTTGGCGTAAAAGCGAACCTGTTTGATAACCGCGTATTCGCAACAGTCGCTGGTTATCGAATTTCTCTGACTGACCAGCAGTTAAGCGCCCTGACAACAAACCCTCAATCTGGGGCGCTAACGACAACAACGGTTAACTTGGGAGAGAGCCGTACCTATGGGATGGAGCTTGCTGTTCAGGCCCGAGTTGCAGATGGTTTCGACGTAAATTTAGGTTTTGATCTATTGAATCCAGAAATTCTGGCTTCTCCAACGCCAACGGCGGTTGGAAACCGAACGCAACTTTCAACAGAGTATACAATCAATGTTGGTGCGCAGTATCACTATGAAATTTCCGATGAAATTGGGATTTTGAGCCGCATTGACTATTATCGACAAGGCACTCAGTATTGGAATGATGCAAATACCCTTAGTCAAGATCCTTATGGAGTGCTTGCTGCACGCATTGCATTGGAAACTGACAGATGGACTCTAGCCGTCTCGGGAGACAATATACTTGATAAGGTGTATAATGATCAAATATTCGAATTTGCTCCGGGGCTAAACGCTGTATATCCAGGCCTTCCTGCACGTTGGCGCGTTACGGGAACGGTAAGGTTCTAAACTAGATCACGACTTTATCCCGGCTCTGGATTGGTATGGTAACTGATGACCATATGCTCTAGGGCCGGGTTTTTTATTTCTATAGAATTTTCTCTGCAGGTGTCGGCCATAAAAAATGATGGCTGCGTTATTGGGATTTTTCTGCCGAACTAAGCGAGCGAAAGAAAAAGGGAATCGTCATGGAACTTAAAAATGTTTCAACAATCATTACTGGCGGAGCTTCAGGGTTGGGTTTTGCGACAGCTGAAAAATTCGTCCAGGCGGGGGCGAAAGTCGCCATCTTCGATGTAAATGAAGACGTGGGGACAGCTTCTGCGCAAAAAATTGGGGCTTCTTTTTTTAAAGTCGACGCGACCTGTGACGCGGCAATGATTTCAGGGGTTAACGCCGCTGAAGGCCAAAACGGTGTTGCCAGAGTCCTTGTCAACTGCGCTGGAATTGGTATCGCCGTAAAAACGGTTGGACGCGATGCTGAATATCATCCGCTAGATGAGTTCGCTAAAGTTATAAATGTCAATCTGCTTGGCACCTTTAATGCGATCTCCAAGTTTGCTGCAAATTTAAGCAAAGCGGACCCAATCGGTGAAGAACGCGGCATTATTATTAACACGGCTAGCGTCGCCGCCTTTGACGGCCAGATCGGCCAAGCCGCCTATTCCGCTTCTAAGGGCGGCGTTGTCGGAATGACATTGCCAATCGCACGTGATCTATCGCGTTATGGCATCCGCGTTTGCACGATTGCGCCGGGTATATTTTGGACGCCCATGCTGGACGGGCTGTCGGAAGAAGCAAAAAAATCTTTGCATGCTCAAGTTCCTTTTCCAAGTCGCCTTGGTCAGCCTAGTGAATACGCAACCCTTGCCGAGAGCATCGTTGTGAACCCTATGTTAAATGGTGAAACCATTCGTCTCGACGGCGCTATTCGGATGGCGCCGAAGTAATGGCGAACATGCCTGACCGTTCCAATTATCCCAACATAAATTATAGGAAACTAAAATGGCTGAAGCTTATATCGTTGCAGCCGTGCGCACGCCTGGCGGGCGTCGCAACGGCGTTCTTTCGCAATGGCATCCAGTTGATTTGTCTGCGGAAACTTTAAATGCAATAGTTGACAGATCTGGGGTCGATCCGATGGCCATAGATGATGTCATCATGGGCTGCGTTACCCAGGGCGGTGAGCAAGGATTTCAGGTTGGACGGAATGCCGTGCTTGCCTCAAAGCTTCCCGAAAGCGTTCCCGCCGTCAGCATTGACCGCCAGTGCGGCTCGTCGCAGCAATCTATCCACTTTGCCGCCCAGGCAATTATGTCCGGCACGCAAGATCTCGTCATTGCTGCAGGCGTAGAGTCCATGACGCGTGTGCCAATGGGCGCGACGTCAAGTTTATTTCACGATGCGGATCTTGGCGGGTACAAAAGCCCAAGGCTGGAAGAAAAATACCCAGGCATTCAATTTTCGCAGTTTATTGGTGCTGAGATGATTGCGAAAAAGTATAATTTCGCTCGTGAAGACCTGGACGCTTTTGCGCTTGATAGCCATAAACGCGCTGCAGCGGCGACAAAAGAAAATGCTTTTGAAGCTGAACTTGTTCCTCTTAAAATTGATGATGGTGTCCATAAAACCGATGAGGGCATTCGCTATGACGCCTCGATGGAAAGTATCGGCGCCGTTAAAACGATCCAAGAGGATTGGCTTATTTCCGCCGCGACAGCTAGTCAAATCTGTGATGGCGCATCCGCTGTTTTGCTGGCCTCAGAACAAGCGGTTAAAAGCCATAATCTGACGCCCCTCGCGCGTATCCATAATTTGACCGTAACAGCGGGCGACCCAGTAATCATGTTGGAAGAACCTCTGTTTGCAACAGATCGTGCATTGTTGCGTACTGGGATGAAAATTACAGATATTGATCTTTATGAAGTCAATGAAGCCTTTGCACCGGTGCCTCTTGCTTGGCTAGAGCATATAAAGGCAGACCCGGCAAAACTAAATGTACATGGTGGCGCTATTGCCCTTGGACATCCTTTAGGCGCTAGCGGCTGCAAACTGATGGCAACACTCGTTCACGCTTTAAAACGGCACAAAAAGCGCTACGGGCTACAAACGATGTGCGAGGGTGGTGGTATTGCAAATGTGACGATTGTTGAGGCTCTTCACTAGTTGTACGCACAAACAGGGGGGAGCAAGTCGTCTGCTCCTCTAATTCGCGCCAGTTTTGGTCAATGCCTGGCAAGGAAAAACTGGAAGCAAGGAGTATGGTTTAAGGCAGGGCGTATTCGCTACACCGAGGAGTTTAAACGTAAGGCCTGGACCAGATTGCGTATCTCCTTTGTAACCTTTGGCTTGCCGCTGCTTCGGCGCGTACCAAGGCCGTTCGTGATAATTTGGACAAGATCTAAAACGATCTGATTTTCGGTAACGACAGGTGTTGAGGATTAACAGGAGAGCGTTTGGAAGGATTAAGCAGTAAATCCTACGAATCTCGACTGGCTAACAATAAGTCGCGCAAACCTTGCCACAGACGAAAAGCCAAACGCTTACACGCAAATCCGGCTATCTTTCGCGAATCTGACAGGGTTGTCATTAAAGTCCCTTTTACATAAGCAATGATTAGATTATTCAACCGGCGTTCCAGTGGCGCCAACATCAAGGACCGGCGCGGCGTCGAGATCTTCTGCATCAAGAAGTCCTGTTGTGCTCTCAAGCGTGGCGACGAGAAATAATTGTTCCCAAGTCTCCAGTTTAGCAAAGACTTATTTCGAAACGCGCCTGAAGGCAGTCGGGTGCATTACCCATCGTTTTTAAACCGTGATCAGTGAGCTCATTATAAATTCGACGCTTGTCCCTGTCGTCACGGCGCCAACGGACAAATTCACACTTTTCAAGCTTTATCTATCAGGGGCGTCACCATTGCCTGACTAAGGGAGGCTTCCTTTGCGAGAAAACTTGGGATTGGGTTATGGGTATCCTTTGTGATCTGTATAAGGATCAAACGCGATAAACTGCGGCTCGCAGCACTTTGTTATTTACAAAAGTGCAGAACGCCCCAGGTAAGACACCCGCTTTTACCACCGTCGACCCAATGCTGTAAACCACTCAGCATACGATCAATATAAGCTGCGCTAATTCGTGTTGACAGCTGTGAACGCTTCAGCCTCAACTCGCTGGCTACTTTTGCGTAATGTGTTGAAAGATGCGGGGTTAAGTCTTCAATCGTCACTTCAGTAAAACCAAGCTTGCGAAGCTCGGTTTGATAAAATTCAAATGACCCTAAATTATCTAAATGGATGCGATCATAAATCGGTTGGAGCGATGATGGATCGTCTATGATATTTGCCTGCATGGGATCGGTGAAAATAAACTCACCACCTGGGCGCAACACTCGAGCGACCTCGCTTAACACTTTTTTACGGTTGCCTGAATGCAAAATAGCATCTTGTGACCAAACAACATCGAAAACACTGTCAAGCTCCGGAATATCTTCAAAAGATCCGTGTCGAACTGTGACCTTGTCGTCAAGGTGTTGTTCAGCTGTGAGTGTCTTATTGCGGGCATTTTCAACATTCGACAAATTAAGGCATGTCACGTCTGCGCCAAACTCACCGGCCAACACGCGGGCTGCGCCGCCATAGCCAGCGCCGATATCGAGAACGCGTGCGCCGGGGGCCAAATTTTGAAGTTTCCCAGCCATATGCTGCACTGTTTTATGGCTAGCTTGGCGGATCGTGTCGCCTTCTTCATACAAGCCGACATGGATGTCTTCTCCGCCCCAGATTTCTTGATAAAAGGCGTCAGCGTCGGCGCTGTCATAATAGTCTTCAGCGACTTTGGTGAAATTTTCTGTGCTATTCATGGAAGGTTTTCTCCGCTATGTGAACGAAGAAGTCAGGATCATATTCCGCATAGGTTTCTTGAAAATCCCCATACGTCTTAACGCGCTGAAACCCGACATCCATGATCAATTTACGTACATAATCCTTACGCAATGGGAACATGTTTAAATGATAAGACGATTGGTCGGGAAAAGAGTATTTAAACCGAGCGAGGCTTTCGTCTATATATTCCGGTTCAGCAGATACCTGGTCGCCGCAATAATAATATTTGTGTTTGGAGTTAAATCCTATGTCCAGTATCGCGTCATAATTGCGTTGATCAAGGATTAGTATGCCGTCATGCTTTAATGCGGCGTAAAATTCCGCCAAGGCGCGGCGGCGATCCCGTTCTTTAAATAAATGAGTGAATGAATTTCCAAGGCATACAATCGCATCAAATTTGCCGTGAAGGTCGCGATTGAGCCAGCGCCAGTCTGCTAAAGCGGTTTGCAAAATAAGACCTTGCTCACGGGCATTATCAAAAGCTTTGGATAACATTTGGGCGGACCCATCAACGCTGACCACGTCAAATCCTGCTTTCATGAGTTGAACTGAGTGAAAGCCTGTACCAGTTGCAACATCCAACACTTTGGCCTTCCCGCGCGCTTTTAATATATCAATGAAAAACTGGCCTTCGCTTGCTGCACGGGCCTCCCAATCGATAAGAGCGTCCCATTTCTCTACAAATCCGTGTACATATTCGGCTTTATAGTGATCGGTTTCTCTCACCTGTAGCGGATCGTAGCCATATTCCTGGTTTTTCTTCTCACCTGGAAAGTTTGCGATGCGATCTTGCTTGGCGTCAGCTTTGGCGCACGAACTCATAAATGACCTCAGTTCAATTCACAAAAAGGGCTCTAGACGCTGCATGGAGCGTTGCGCATGAACCCGCTTAAAGGAATAAAGGCCTTATAGACGATAATTCGAAAAACGAAACAGTATGAGCGAAGTTTATATTTGTGAATACCGAGAATTTTAAATAAACCATTTAATAACAGATAGTTACAAGGTGTGGGCGCATCCAATAATATTCGAAAATCGAATCAAGGTTGTATGGCTCACAGATCTCTACTTTTGCCAAGCAGGCCCAAGAATGGGTAAGCTTTTGGAAATGGACTTGCGGTGGAGGGGGGGATACTTTACCGGACCTTCTAGAGAGGCAAGGATGATTGTTCTCGCCGCATTGTTTTTTGTCGTGGCCATTATTTACGCGTCTGTCGGTTTTGGCGGCGGGTCAACTTATACAGCGTTATTGGCGATCGCTGAAACTGACTACCGTATCCTGCCGGTGGTTTCTTTAACCTGTAATATCATTGTGGTCACTGGGGGCGTCATACAGTTTGCGCGAGCGGGCGCTATTGATTGGATGCGAACGCTGCCGATTTGTGCTTTGTCGATCCCTTTGGCATGGCTGGGCGGACGCATTGTTATTTCCGAAATATTCTTCACAGGCTTATTGGCGTTTTCCCTTTTCTTTGCTGGCCTCTTGCTGCTCTTCGACAGTCAGTTGCCGCCTGTGGGTGCGAAACAAACAAATTACGCGGCTAGCTCAAAAAGCGTGATAAGCGCCAGAATACTCCGTGGCCGTGAACCAGTAATTGGCGGCGCGATTGGGTTTCTCTCTGGCTTAGTCGGGATTGGCGGCGGTATTTTTCTGGCGCCGGTGCTGTATCTCTTAAGATGGGGAGATGCGCGCTCAATCGCTGGCGCCGCCTCATTGTTTATCCTGGTAAACTCCGTCGCAGGCATATTGGGGCATATACAAAAAATGCCTGGCCAAGTTGCGAACATAATGACTGGACACTGGTGGCTATTTATTGCTGTCATTCTTGGCGGACAGATTGGATCACGCCTCGGCGTGGTTCTTCTCCCACCATTGTGGATGAAACGGCTAACGGCGATACTTGTGCTCTTGGTGGCAGCTCGTCTTCTCTTTCACCTCGAAATATTAATAGAAACACACCAGGGCGCTTGATGGATTAACGTCGCCGCCCATGCTGGTGATTCATTTGATAGCTTTCTGACGTCAACTATCATTGGCCTTTAGGGAGGAGCCTTTGGGGCTGATCGAGTGTTTATGTCTATCAGGAGCTTGATGTATCTACAGTTGAGCTGATCTTGCTTTAAGTATTGGCGCCAGTCGGAAGCTCTTGGATGTAAGGCGTCACTAAGGCGGATAAAATAGCTTTCAATTTTTTTGCGTCTGAAGGTTTAATTGTCGATAGTACCTTTGCCTCGTGGGCTTTTGCCTCTTCGATTAGGGGGCAGATGGTTTTTAATCCGTGTTCTGTTGTCTTGCCCCCTTATAACTGATCCAGAGATTTTGTATTTTTCTACAAAAATGGTGAGGTTTTGGGATGGCGAGGAATAGGAAGAAAATAGCTTGACAATAAAGCTATAAAATAAAACTATATACATTGGAGCAGGTGAAGGGCTTTGGTTGTATCGTCTCGTTTGTGGCTGGTATGCGTGGCGCCGCATTTAGTCAAATTGTTTTAAGCGCAGTCTATCGAGATGGTTAGTAACTCAATATGGATATTGAGGTGTGTAAGGAATAAATAGGTTATAGAATTAAAATTCAGTTGAATTAGTCTGGTGATTTTCGTAAAGACGTCCTTACGAGTGCTGGGGCTGTTTAGCCAGAAGAATGTTTAATGCTCGAGCATAATATTAGGGGTGCAAAATGGAATTTGCTAGCGATGAGTTATGGCGCCGTGATCTTTCGAAAGCTTTCATCGGCGGTGTTTGGGCGGCTGCCAACCAGGGGCGCGAATTTTTTGTGCATAATCCTGCTAATGGCGAAGTCATTACCAGCGTGCCTGATATGGGTGAGGCAGAGACGAAAAAGGCTATTGATGTAGCTTCAAAAGCGTTTGAAAGCTGGAAAAAAACGACAGCAAAAGAGCGTTCAAAAATTCTTAAAAAGTGGCATGCTCTTATCGAGCGCCATTCCGAAAGCCTCGCGCGACTGTTGTCTTTGGAACAGGGAAAGCCGCTTTCAGAAGCGACAGGCGAAGTTGCCTATGGTGCAAGTTTTGTCGAGTGGTTTGCTGAAGAGGCCAAGCGCGCTTATGGGAGTGTTATACCCGCTGTTGCATCCGGCACAGTGCTATCTGTACGGAAGGAGCCAGTTGGGGTTTGCGCTTTAATCACACCGTGGAATTTTCCAGTTGCGATGATAACCAGAAAAGCAGCGCCTGCTTTAGCTGCTGGTTGCGCCATAGTCATTAAACCATCTGAGGCGACACCGCTTTGTGCATTGGCGTTGGCGGATTTGGCGGAGGAGGCTGGCGTACCGGCTGGTGTCTTTAACGTGGTGACAGCTTCGAAAGGCGATCGTGTTGGCGCCGCCCTGACCGAAGGCTCACAAGTTCGAAAATTGTCATTTACCGGGTCTACGGTTGTGGGGAAATTGTTGCTTGAGCAGTGCGGCAAGACTGTTAAGCGTGTCAGTATGGAGCTTGGAGGTAATGCTCCATTTATTGTTTGTGCTGATGCAAATATTGAAAAAGCAGTTGAAGGGGCGCTGCTCTCCAAGTTTCGCAATATGGGACAAACATGTGTTTGCGCTAATCGTTTTTATGTTCATTCTGCAGTATATGATGAGTTTTCGAGTAAATTAGTTGAGCGCGTAAAGGGATTTTGCATTGGCCCTGCGCTGACGGGCGAAGTGGACCAGGGGCCGCTTATCAATGATAGTGCTGTCAGCAAAGTTGAAGCGCATATTACTGATGCCATGGATCGGGGGGCGGAAGTTTTAATTGGGGGGAAGCGTCATGCGTTAGGCGGCACTTTCTTTGAGCCGACCGTTATTACGAATCTTGCTCCTGATGCTTTGTTGACGCGGGAAGAAACTTTTGGTCCTGTCGCCGGACTCGTTCGCTTTGAAGAAGCAGAAGAAGTTATCACGTTTGCTAATACATCCAGTGCTGGTCTGGCAGCTTATTTGTACTCTGAATCACCTTCAATGATTGAGCGATTGTCATCTTCTTTAGAGTACGGGATGATTGGAATAAATACAGGCGTACTTTCAAATGAGGTTTCGCCATTTGGCGGTGTTAAGGAATCTGGCTTAGGACGAGAGGGGGGGAGCCAAGGCCTCGATGAATATCTAGAATATAAGTACTTATGTCAGGGTGGTTTGGGCGTTTAAGTTGCGTGCTTAATATCTGCACAAACTGATATTGATCTACACAAATTGATATGACATGCGTGAACGTCAAACCCATAACCAATATGGGTCTCGTTGTGATCTTCTAGCCGTTTTAGAACAGATCTCAAATACATGTAACATATTTGGGGATGCCTAGAAATGTTGAATACATACCCTAATGTTCGGATGCGCAGGCTAAGGTCATCTGAGCTAGTAAGAGATATCTTTAGGGAAACATCGTTATCAGTTAACGATCTGATGTATCCAATTTTTGTTGAAGAAAATATCGAAGACTATCTTCCCGTAAAAAGCATGCCTGGTATTTTTCGAATACCAGAAGCGCGCTTAGAGAATGCGATCGAAGACATTGCGAAGCTGAACATCAAAGCCGTAATGATGTTTGGCATCTCTCACAGTAAGGATGAAATTGGCAGCAGCTCTTGGCATCCGCAAGGGCTATTAAGTAGAATGATCGCGAAAACAAAACAAGTGGCCCCTAACCTTGTGGTCGCGGCAGATGTTTGTTTTTGTGAATATACAGACCACGGACATTGCGGCGTGTTAAGCAATAACTGTGTTGATAATGATGCGACATTAAAGAATTTGGAGAAGCAGGCGGTTATTGCTGCGCGTGCTGGGGCGGACATTATTGCCCCTTCGGGGATGATGGATGGTCAAGTGGCGACTATTCGGGCTGCTCTAGATGGTGAAAGCTTTCATGACATTCCAATTATGAGCTATTCGACTAAATTCCATTCAGCAATGTATGGCCCTTTCAGGGAAGCTGCTGGATGTGAGTTAAAGGGAAGCCGTAGTACGTATCAAATGGACCCCGCCAACTCGCGTGAGGCGATACGGGAGTCGCTGCTCGACGAGTGTGAAGGTGCGGATGTTTTAATGGTTAAGCCAGCATTATCCTACTTGGATGTGATCGCAAATATCAGATCGCAAAGCTTATTACCTCTGGCGGCTTACCAGGTGAGTGGTGAATACTCAATGATTAAGTTTGCTGCACTTGCAGGGGCGTTAAATGAAGATCAGGTTGTTAGAGAGCAGCTCGTTTCTATTAAACGCGCTGGCGCTGATTTGATCATAACCTATTTTGCGAAAACGCTTGCGGAGCAAGGTATATGATCAATTTAAGTGATGGCCGTTCTCGTTGAATGATTGGTTTTCTATAAAACTATCAGCATAGGTATTTAATATATACACCAATATGCTGATATGAATAATGCTTACGGTTGTTAGCGTAATTGAGTGATGCTGTCGATAACCGAGCCCAACAGGCCATACTCTATTGCGCTTTTTGTATCTAACCAAAAGTCTCTTTCGGTATCGTTGTGGATTTTCTCAGGTGTTTGTCCAGTTGCCTCAGCGAATAAATGTTCAAAGCGTATGCGCATTAGTTCAAGCTGTTTTGCCTGAATTTCTATGTCAGCGGCGCTTCCGCTAACACCGCCGCTTGGTTGGTGTAACAAAAATCGCGTGTTGGGAAGACAGTATCGGTTTTCCCGCGAGGCGCCGACATAGATTAACGCGCCAGCGCTTGACACCCATCCGCTGCCTATTGTTCGTACCTTAGGTTTTATAAATTTTATGATGTCATGCACCATATCACCTGATTCAACGTGACCGCCTGGTGAGCTAATGTACACATTGATTGGGTCATTACTATCATCTGCTAGCGTCAATAATTCTGATGCGGCGCGATTTGCAACCCGGTCGTTTATTTCACCGGTTATTAGCACGTTTCTTGTTTTAAATAGTCTAGCTTCTAAGGAGCTTTTGTTCAGCAATTCATTTGTTGTGTCGTCTTGAGGTTTTTCATTATTCATTACGTATTCCTTCGGTGATCTTATTAATGTTGCTGAAAAAACTAAACAAAAGCAGATATGGTATGTGTAAAGATCTAATTAATGATCCCGCCAGTTGACAGACTGCTCGAAAGCGTACGCCGCCTGATAGATGGTCGCTTCATCATATCGTCTTCCAACTAGCATCATTCCGATAGGCAACCCCTTATCGCTCAAGCCACAGGGAATTGACATTGCGGGGTGATGAGTAATGTTAAACGGAGATGTATTGGGGGCGGGTTCTACAGCGTGGGTGAGTTCCGCTTCGCGTGAACACTCTGGCTCTGGCAGAGGTTGCGGCGTCATGGGCATCGTTGGCATAACGAGTAGATCGTACTTCTTTAAAGTATTATCATAGGCTGCTCTTATGCGGCGTACAATATTGATTGCTTTGCCATAAAAGCGATGCCCATAATGATTATTAATGTAGGTGCCTGCGAGGAGGTAAAGTTTCAGGGATTCGGATAAATCATCAGCTTTTGTACGCCAGCCGCGATGGAAATCCATGAGTGACACTGGGTATAAGTCGCTACGGCCAGTGCCGTAACCATCGCCCCACATCATTGTCGCTGCAAGGCCTCCTGTGCCAATTGGGGTCCATATGGCTGGCGCCAGACGGTGTTCGGGAATGGACACCTCTTCCACCGTTGCTCCAAGTGATTCGAATTTACGGGCAGATGATAGTACTCGTTCATCTACAATTTCTTCACTACCTGCTTGTTTGAACCCTTCTGTTAGAATGCCGATTTTAAGTCCGGAGACGCCGTTTTTTAAGATTTCGGTATAGGAGGGGATTTCACCTTTGTAGGCGCGAGCATCGTATCCGTCATCACCGGCTATTATTTCAAGTAGTTGTGCATTATCTTCTACTGTGGATGTCATTGGTCCGGCGTGATCGACCATGATTTCTAGGGGCATTATTCCTGAATATGGTACAAGCCCCCAAGTCGGCTTCATACCATATAAGCCGCAACATGCTGACGGTACGCGTATGGATCCGCCTTGGTCGCCGCCAATAGCCATGTCAGCTTCTCCCGTGGCGACGACAACAGCGCTTCCTGATGATGATCCGCCAGCTGAATAGCCAGGTTTAATAGGGTTTTGAATGGGGCCAGTGTAATTGAGGTGGCTGCTAAGGCTTATGCAGAATGTTTGCGTCTGTGTTTTGCCGATTATTTCGCCCCCCGCATCAAGAATGCGAGTAACGATAGGGGCGTCAAATTCAGGTATATATCCGTTAAGTGTTGAGGACCCATTAGCCATAGGTACGCCTGCGACAAGAATATTATCTTTGATGGCTATTTTTTTTCCGCTTAATGCCCCATCGGGTGCGCCTTTAATTGACGTTTTTCTATACCAGGCATTAAACGGATTATCTTCTGCGGTGGGGGCAAAGCCTGGGGTGCGCGGATATTTAACGTCCGGTAATTCATCAGGGAGCGTATCCACGGTATTATAGTCTGTTATTGCCCCTTTCATCAAATTTCGAAAGGTATCAATTTCTTCAGTGCTTAGCGACAAACCGCATTCTTGTGCTGTTTTTTTGAGTTGCTCGTGGCTAGGAAGATGAATGGGCATATAGGCCTCGTCTATTGTTGGGTATGGTGTATATTTTCGTGCGAATGCCAGTGCTGTTTAATTGTGCGCCTAACGATTCATGATGGAGTGCTGATCGTCAAACATGGTTACTGGGGGGTAGGCATTATGATCAGTAATGATTTCAAGCAGCGTAGAGTTCGGACTGTCGATCGCATTTTTTAATGCGTCAGACAGCTCATCTGGCTTATCGATTTTATGGCCTTCTACACCGCATGCTTTAGCGATAAGCGCGTGATCTACGGGTGAGAAATGACAAGCACTGGTGTAGCGGCCAAATAAAACTGTTTCAGCATCTCTTTGATAGCCAAGTACGCCATTATTTAGAACGATGATTGTTACAGACGATCCATTCCGTGCGGCGGTTTCTAATTCCCCCCAACAATGTCCGAAGCCACCATCGCCGGTAAGGCAGACTATTTTATTTTTGGCGGAGGCCAGTTCTGCGCCAAGGGACATCGGAAAGCCCCAACCAAGCCCCGCTAATCCGCGAGGCGTTAACAGGCGTTGTCCAGCTTCGAGTTCCAGATACGCAGCTGTCCAATTCGAAGAATAGCTTGCATCAGCGACAATTGTCGTGTCTGGCGTCAATAGCTGCTGCAATTCGTTCATTACTCGCTCAGGTCGAATTGGTTCACTGTTTGATTGCACAACCGATTGGGCGGTTTCTTTCCACTTCATTTTTGCTGTGGAAATATCAGCATGCATATTAGAACGAGAGGCGGCTCGTTTCGTTAAATCTTTTTGTTTAATAGATTGCAGCAATAGCTCTAAGCCTGTTTTCGCGTCTCCAACCAAGCGAACCGAAGGCTCAAAATTTCTTCCAATCTCCAATGGATCAATGTCAAGGTGAATGACCTTTGCTTCCTTGCTTGGGATGGACCAGCTGTCAGTGCCATTTTGGTTAGTTCGGGTGCCAACAAATAATACGACGTCAGCATTTTGGACGAGCGGTTTTGTCCAACGCCCTAGGGAGCGTTCGCCCATAGTGTTGCCGATTAGGCCAACCGTCAGAGGGTGAAAATCGCTCACCGCTCCTTTGCCCATTGTCGTGTATGCAACAGGTAAGTGAGCCGCTTCTTGTAAATTAGATAATGCGTTACTCGCACCTGCGCCATGGACGCCGCCGCCAGCAATGATAAGAGGGTTTTCCGCGTCGGAAAGTAAAGACGCTGCTTTGTCGATTGATTGGGCGTCTGGCGCTGGGCGATCTAGTGGCCAGGCGCCGTACCCATTGCTGCGTGGCTTTTGTGGTACAGCAATTGTTTTTTCCAAAACATCAACAGGAAGCAATAATACAGCTGGACCTGGACGACCAGAGGTTGCGGAGACGATGGCTGCATCAATAAAATCATCGATCCGATCTGGGTCTTCAACGCGCCGAATATACTTTGCGCAGCTATCAAATAGTTTGAAATGGTCAAATTCCTGAAATGCATTTCGATCTGCATGAGCGCTAGATACATCCTGAACTAAAGCAAGTATCGGCGTGGAGGCTTTGAGTGCTTCAGCTAGGGGGGCGACCAGGAGCGTTGCGGCTGGGCCGTTTTGCGCTGTGACGACGCCAATCTTGCCGCTTGCTCTCGCGTAACCGTCAGCCATGCAGCCGCCTGCATTTTCGGTTCGGTACACATATTGCCGAATTCCCTCATCTTCGGCAGCTAACAGAAGTGCTGATGGCAAGCTTTGACCAAATATAATGTCAACACCGTGCCTTTTAAGGCTTCGGGCGGCTATTTGCGCGACAGTCGCAGCTTCTGGTTCTGATCCCTTCGCCATTATTTGGTTCCTTATTATGTAATTTATCGATTGCTATAAAGCTAAATAATATAGCTTGACGATAAAGGCAATAAGGGGTATTCAAAAAATATGCAAAATACCATCTGGGGTTTTTGCGGGCGTGAGCTAGTGGTCGTGACGGAGTGTTAAAATTGGAGGACGAAATGATAGTGCCTATACCATCTAAATCGCATTTAAGAGATGTTGCTAGTGGTGTTAAGTTTCCCGCTGAGGCCTTCATAGATGGCAAGTATGCTCCATCTGTATCGGGTGAAACGATCGCTTGTGTAAATCCTGCTGATGGTGAGAAACTGTTTGACGTTTCGTCGTGTGATCAAGCTGATTTGGACTACGCTGTTGATAAGGCTCAGGCTGTTTTCGATCGGGGGGATTGGAGCGGGTTGCATCCGTCTGAGCGTAAGGCGGTAATGTTAAAGCTTGTGGAGCTTATAAAACGTGATTTTGAAGAAATCGCTCTTTTAGAAAGTCTTGAAGCTGGAAAGTCAATTCGCGATTGTTATGAATTAGACCTGCCAGAAACAATTCACTGTATGGAATGGTTCGCGGAAGGTGCGGACAAGCTATATGACCAAATTTCTCCTTCGGGGGGCGGTGCTATCGGGATGCTGAGGCGTGAGCCTTTGCCGGTTGTCTCTTGCGTGATCCCGTGGAATTTTCCACTTCTAACGCTCGCGTGGAAAATTGGGCCTGCATTGGCGCTTGGTTCGAGTATTATTGTAAAGCCTTCAGAGCACTCAAATGCTTCGGCGCTTAAAATTGGTGAGCTGGCTGTTGAGGCTGGTGTGCCTGCGGGTGTTTTAAACATTCTGCCTGGTTTTGGTGCAAGTCTCGGCAGGGCGATTGGTCTTCATAATGGCATATCGGTGGTTTCGTTTACTGGATCAACGCAGACGGGCCGGCAGTTTTTGCGTTATTCATCTGAGTCCAACCTTAAGAAAATTGTGCTTGAGTGCGGTGGCAAAAGCCCAGCAGTTGTGTTGAAAGATGCTGGTGATCTTGAAATAGTTGCGAGCTTTGTTGCACAGGGCGCATTCTTAAATGCGGGACAGAATTGTACAGCAAACACGCGCCTTATCGTGTTAGAGAGCATGAAGGAAGCCGTTCTGGAGAAGGTTGTTGAGCAAGCCAAATTATGGAAAGCGGGGGATCCGCTGGACCCGGACAATCGGATCGGTGCGATCATTTCTGAGCAGCAATACAATAAGATAAACCAGTATATCGAAACGGGAGAAAAAGAAGGCGGGCGAGTAGTCTATAGGGGTGAGTTTTCCGAAAAAGGAAATGGTTGGTTTGTTTCGCCTACGATCATTGATAATGTTGATTCTAAGAGCACAGTGGCGCAAGAGGAAATATTCGGCCCGGTTCTTTCTGTTATCACGGTTCAAGATGACGACGAAGCGATAAAAGTGGCGAACGATAGTCAATACGGCCTGCAGGCATCTGTATATACTAGGGACGTGGCAAAAGCACATAAAGCGGCGGCGAAATTACAGGCGGGAACTGTTACTATAAATTCTTACGGCGAGGGGGATGTCGCTACGCCTTTCGGGGGCTTTAAAATGTCTGGTTTTGGCGGGCACGACAAGTCGGTGCTAGCCTATGATCAATATTCACAAATCAAAACAATTTGGACGGATTTGTCTTAATTGAAGGTTTTACTCCAATGCCAGAAAAATTGAATATAGGCTATTCTGAGCGCTATAAAGAGTCGGAAAAAATGTTATCCAGGTCGTTGGATAGTATTCCGTGCGGAACGCAAACTGTCGCTAAGGGCGCGCATTTATACCCTTATGGAGCGTCTCCTTTTTTTGTGGAAAGGGCGCTCGGGTCTGAAGTCTGGGATGTGGATGGAAATAAGTATATTGATTTTATATCAAGCCTAGCGACGGTAATCCTCGGTCATTGCGATGCGGATGTTGTCCGTGCGGTTAAGAATCAGCTCGATGATGGGGTGGGTTTTTCTTTGCCGCATCCTCTTGAGCATCAAGTTGCTGAGTTAATCATCGACATGGTGCCGTGTGCTGAAAAAGTCCGTTTTATGAAAAACGCCGCAGATTCCACTGCTGCAGCGATTCGGTTGGCGCGCGCTTATACTGGGCGCGACCATGTTGCAATGTGTGGATACCATGGCTGGCAGGATTGGTGCATCGCACCTTCTTCGCACAATCTTGGCATTCCCGATGCTACTCGTGCATTAACGCATTCATTTAAATTCAATAATATTGAATCCCTCCATAAGATTTTCAAGGAACACAGCGGACAGGTGGCCGCCATTATTATGGAGCCTATGAATATAGAGGCCCCAAATGATGGATTTCTTGAAGAAGTGAAAGAGCTTGCACAAAAAGAGGGGTGTGTTCTAGTTTTTGATGAAACGATAACTGGTTTTCGTTTCTCAAATGGCGGTGCGCAAGAGTTGTTTGGCGTGACGCCAGACCTTGCTTGTTTTGGTAAGGCTTTATCTAATGGATTTCCTTTGTCTGCTTTAGCAGGAAAAGCGGAGATTATGGGGTTCTATGAGAGCGCCTTTATTTCCACCACACATGGCGGCGAGACGCTTTCTTTAGCGGCGGCTAAGGCGACATTAGAAAAGTTGCGTCGCGAGCCGATTGTTGAAAGAGTTAATCAACGGGGTGTGCAAGCGTACGATGGGCTTAAAGAGTTAATTTCCCAATGTGATGTATCTGACTTTGTGTCGATCTGTGGTCATCCGACATATTTCTTTCTCATTTTTTCTGATACGGCTCGTTATTCAAAGCTGCAGCTGCAAAGCTTGTTTTTGCAAGAAATTCTCTCAAATGGCATCCTGGCCTTTGATAAACATTGGGTGAATTCCGCCCACTCACAATCGGACATTAATGAACTTCTCAGGGTTTATGCGGAAGCTTTTGCCGTAGTACGAGACGCAGACCATAATAGCAATTTGGAGAATTTGATGAACGGGCTGGTCATTGAACCGGCTTTTGTTTTCAAGTAAATACATCGACCGCTCTCGAACTGGTATAGAACGATGTGGTGCGGGAACGGGAAATATAAAATGAAAGGCTGTAAGCGGAATGTCAGGTGAATTTTTAGAATATACCGTGAATGGTGATGTTTTTGAAGGCTATGTAGCTTTTGACCGTAGTTCAAAAGACAAGCGCCCAGCGATTTTATTGGCGCATGCTTGGGACGGCCAGAATGAACACATAAGGGCGATGGCCCGTGAATATGCTGAGCGTGGTTATATTGCGCTTGCCTTGGATGCATATGGGAAGGGAGTGCGCGGTGATGTTGATGGGGATAATTCCCATTTGATGAACCCATTGCTTGAAAACCGCGCCCTTTTACGCGATCGAATGATTGGGGCTCTCAATGTTTTGAGGAATCATAAATACGCGGATACCGAGCGGGTTGCGGCAATTGGATATTGTTTTGGAGGGCTTTGTGTGCTCGACCTTGCTCGGACTGGCACAACGGATGTAAATGGCGTCATTAGTATTCATGCTTTGCTAGGCGCGCCAAATCTTCCGGCACAGCCGATTCGCACAAAAGTTTTGATTTTGCATGGCTGGGAAGATCCCATGGCGCCACAACAAGATGTATTAGATGTCTCTAAGGAGCTGACTGAAGCTGGCGCTGATTGGCACTTTACAGCTTTTGGCCACGCGATGCATGCCTTCACGCATGAGGGCGCAAATAAACCTGAGCAAGGCATTTTATATAATGAGCCAGCAGCGCGAAGAACGAAAACAGCTACCGACTTGTTTTTGTCAGAGATTTTGGGCGGCGTTCCCGCTAAGCCATCCAAGCCAAAAATTTCGCTAGGGTTATTTAATCGGGGCGATAAGTAGGCGTTTTTTTATGCCGATTTCATCCCTAGTTTATTGTGTTTTCATGTAAATCTGGCATTGTCTTGCGGATGACTGTAAAAAGAACAACACCTGTAGCCAGAAACACAGAGGCCTCCAAACGCCGGGGCGAAGCCTCGTATCCTGGCGTTATATCTGGCGTAAGTGACGAAACGTTCCGTCGTTTTGTGCAAGACTTTTATGCACTGTCTTCAGGAATGCAAGAGATACGTCGTCATCTGGCGATGATCGCATCGCTCCCTCACAGTGGTTATACTGCGCTAACGGCTATCGACCATTTGCAGAACGACAATGGTGTAACTGTTAATGATCTTGCCCGATATCTCAATTTAAAAGGTTCTTCTGTTACTATTGAAGTGGGTAGGCTCGTCGATTCAGGCCTGGTCGTCAAGCAAAGTCACGCCAATGACCGTCGGAAGGTATTATTGGCGCTGACCCCTAAGGGCAAAGAGATTATAGAACGGACAGCACCAGTATGGCGCGAAATAAATGGGTCCGTTTTTGATGTTTTGACGGTGTCAGAATTTGAAGCGTTTTGCTCAGTCGTGAAGCGGGTTTTGGAGCAAGTAGAGCCTTCTTTGGAGCTAGCAAAGTACTTGTGCAAACAGTCTGAACGTTAATTGCCTTATATAAAGGCTTTATAGTCATAGACGAGTGGCCTGATAGTGTGAGCGTATTTATTGCTGCTCGGCTATGATATTTTAAGCGTTTTGCAGTTTTATTTTAAAATCGTATTCTGATTATTTTTTAGTTGTGCCTCATCAATGGCTGCAGGACAGGTGCGGCGTTCGCAAGTGTCTTATGTAATTGAATTTTACTGTAATTGAACTTTACCAATTTTGATTATTTGTACACGTTTCATTTTTGATTTCTAACTGCCGTAGTTTTTGTATTTTAAAATGGGGCGTTTGGGGAGTTTTTACTGCCTTAGTTTATTAATGTGCTGATGGCCTAGCTAAGCTCGTGATTTGGTGAAAACTTTTGTTTTCAACAATCATGGGTGTTGCGTGCGGACGTATTTTATTGCCTGCTGCTGGTTTGTTCGTATGAACTGAGCAAATAACAGCTTGTCACAAAAGCTATAAAATAATGCTTGACAATAAAGCTAAAAAATAAAATCATATAAGGGTCGAGGCCTGAATGGGCAAAAAATAAACTAACATATGGTTAGTCTGCGTAGCGCTGAATCTGAAATGATTTTGGGGGGGCATGCCCGCTAACGCAGTCAACCGACGATAAGGGGTTAAGAAATGTCTACAGGACAAGGATATTATCGGGTTAAAACGCAATTGCTTTGCTGTAGCGCTGTAGGGGCGGTTATGCTCGGATCAAGTGCTATAGCCCAAGCAAATGCTAGCGAAGGCGACAGTATAGATTCTATTGTTGTCACAGCCCAAAAAAGGGCGGAACGTCTTGAAGACGTGCCAGTCGCACTGTCGGCGTTGGGAGAAGCGCGTATTGAAGCTGCAAGTGCTGAGCGATTGTCCGACTTGCAAAATTTTGTTCCAAATTTAGCGATCGAATCTGATAATGCATTTGCCGCAACAGTTCGTATACGAGGGGTTGGCGATTACAGCCGGAACATTGGGTATGATACACGCGTCGGCGTCTATCTGGACGGCGTTTATCTCGGTCAGTCACCGGCAGTTGATCAAGAATTGGTTGAGTTAGAGCGCGTCGAAGTGATGCGTGGTCCGCAAGGTGCGTTGTTCGGAAAAAACACTGTTGCCGGCGCTATTAATCTTATTTCCAAAAAACCTAGCTACGAATTTGAAGGGGATTTATCGGCGAATATCGGTAACTTAGATTATCGTCAATTTTCTGGCCACGTGAATGTGCCTTTAAACGAGCGTGTCGCAGTTCGCTTGTCTGCGAATAAAATTGACCGTGATGGGTTTATCGAAAACCTCTTTTCCCCAGGCGTTAAGATTGGCAATAGGGATGGGCTTTCTTATCGCGCCCAAGTGCGTGCGGATGTCAGTGAACAATTCTCTGTTACAGCAAGCTTTGACGGCTCACATAAAGAAGAGATTGGTGATTACGGTGATCCGGTATCTGGGCCATTTGGAGCTGTCTTAGAAACTGTCGCGTCTCCTTTGACGGCGGCGCCGCTTCCGTATCAGGAAAGTAAGAATGAATTTCGCGGTGAGAATGTTGACATATTGGGAGGCTCAGTTGCAGCAAACTATGATTTTGCGAATGATTTCTCCATCAATTCTGTTACGGCCTTTAGAACAACTGATTTCAGAACAATTTTTGATGTAGACCATAGCGCTGCTGATATTTTAAACACAGACTTTCAAGATAAGTATAATCAGCTCACGCAAGAAACTCAGTTGATCTCACCTCAAGGTGGAGAGTTGGAATATATTCTGGGTGTCTATTATTTCCGACAGAAAGCAACGACCAGCCGTTCTGCGATAGCGGGTAGTGACGGGCTGTTTCTTGGCCCGCCTGTGCCAGTTGCAGGCGAGTTGTTGACCAATAGTGTCGCGATATTTGGCAATCTTACTTACGATATTCTCGATAACCTAGAATTGGGTTTAGGGTTCCGATTTTCCCGAGAGAAGAAAACCGTTGATTGGTCCATTGATGGCGGCGGCGGCCCATTATTTGCAACTGGTCAATTCCAGGATTCACGGGTTGATAACGACTTTTCTCCTGTGGCGACCCTAACATACAATGTTTCGCCAGATTTGAACGTATATGCGCGATTTGCCGAAGGTTATAAGAGTGGCGGATATAATATTGATTTTGTCTCCCCAGTCGTTTTTCCAAGCCGTATCGAATTCGATAAAGAAACGGTGCGGAATTATGAAGTTGGCATGAAAGGCTCATTTTTTGATAAGCTTGCTAGTGTACTAGTTTCTGCTTTTTGGACTGAATATAAAGATTACCAAGTTAATCAGCTTGTTGATTTAGGAGGAGGGCAGAGCGACTTCATTATCGGTAACGCCCCAGCCAGGACACGGGGCGTTGAGTTTGAAGCTACCCTTCGTCCGACACCGGATCTGCAACTAAGCGGGTCTTTGGGTTATCTTGACCCGGAATACGGTGATTTTCCTGGCGGCGGAGCTGGCGGCGCTGATGTTACGGGCAATCGTTTGACCTATGCGTCTAAAATCCAGGCGTCGGCAGCGATTGACTTTAATCGCGATATCACAGATGCGCTTAATTTTTCAGCAAATATCAGTTACGCGTATCGCGGTGATTACTTTACAACAACAGACAACGTGAAGGAGCAGGCTCTTTTGGCGGGCGGTGTTGTCCCCTTTGGTTTTGTTCCTTCTTATGACCTCTTGAATGGCCGCGTCGCAATTGCAGGAACCAATGACGTTTGGGAAGTATCGCTTTGGGCTCGGAATATTCTAGATAGCGACCATATAGAAAACACACGCCGTGAATTTTTGGGTGCTGTTCTAGATTATTACGCTGAGCCAAGAGTATTTGGCGTCGAAACGAAAGTATCATTTTAGATAGCTAAGCCTAAGCGTTTAAGTAAAAGATCGGTAATCAAATCGCGGTCTCACACAGTAAATGAGGTTATAAGTGAAGGTGATTGCCGATCTTTTTAAATATGACGGATGTGGCTTAGTTGAGCTCATCAAGGCACGAGAAGTTACAGCTCGTGAAGTTGTCGAGGCCTCGATTAATCGTATTGAAAAACTGGATCCGAATATAAACTCAGTAGTTTCTACACGTTTTGATCAAGCTTTACAGACATCACTGAAAGGTTCACCTAAAACCTTATTGTCCGGCGTGCCCTTAGTGGTAAAAGATCTTTTAGACTACAAGGGGCTGCCCAATACAGGTGGGTCCAGGTTTTATAAAAAACGTATTGCCAAAAGAACCGCCGACCCGATTACAGCAATCCAGCGCGCTGGCGCTGTTGTGCTAGGAAAGTCCAATACCCCAGAGTTCGGTCTAAAGCCGACTACTGAGCCTGAACTATTTGGACCCTGCAGAAATCCATGGAACTTAGGTTATAGTGCTGGTGGATCCAGCGGTGGTGCTGCTGCTGCTGTTGCGGCTGGCCTGGTGCCTATGGCCCATGCAACCGACGGAGGCGGATCGATAAGAATGCCAGCGTCTTTGTGCGGTTTGTTTGGGCTTAAGCCTAGCGCCGGACGCGTATATCAGTCTGCTGCCGATAATCCCCATCCATTTGTGATGCAGCTTTGCATTAGCCGTTCGGTTCGTGACACCGCTGCATTTCTTTCAGCTACGGAAGATACAACTTCCAAGGCGCCATTTAAGCCAATTGGCCTTGTTAAAACTCCTTCGGCGCATCGTCGGCGTATTGGTGTTCATACAACTAGTTTTTCTGGCGCTAAACCAAGCCCAGATGTCTGTAATGCTGTGGAGTTAGCTATTCATCGCTGCCAAGAACTTGGCCACGAAGTTGTAGAGGCGTCGCCGCCTCTTGAAAGTGAAAGTTTTTGGCGGTTTTTTAAAATTTTATGGGGCGCTTATCCATCTGAAAGAGTTCGTGAAGCGGAAGCGGCAGGAGTAAATCCTGAAGATGTCTTTGAGCCCTGGACCATAAGCTTAGCTGAACATTTCTTGAGCCAAACACAAGAAGCTCGATCTGCCGCGGTTGAATATGTTAATAAAGTAAAAATTGATATCGCGCGTTGGTTCGATGACTTCGATATAATGATGTGTCCAGTTCTTTCTGAAAAAGCCCTGCCGTTGAATGCCTACGGAGCTGACCGACCATTTGATGAGTTATGGGGGCGGCTTGAAAATTTTATGCCGTATACTGCTCAGCATAATGCGGCTGGTACGCCTGCTATGTCTGTTCCTACATATTATTCACCTGATGGTTTTCCTATTGGTGTTCAATTTGCGGCTGGAATTGGGAACGAAAAAATGCTTCTTGAGCTAGCATTTGAATTAGAAGCAGCATTTCCGTGGCGGGATCGCTGGCCGCCTTTTGCTTTCAGATAAAAATATTAGGGAGTACTAAAATCTATGAAAAATGATTTTTTTGGCTCGCCCTTGCTGGGCGACTTGCCGCGCCTTGCTGCAAAAACGCATGGTGATAACGATGCGCTAATAACCCAAGATCGTACGCTTAGTTTTAATGAGATTGAAGAGCTTTCACATCGCTTGGCCGGAAGCTTGTCGGCATTAGGTATAGGCGCTGGAGATCGCGTCGTGATCCATTTAGAGAATGGGTGGCGATGGGTGATTTGTTATTACGCTCTTGCAAAAATGGGTTCCATTATTGTACCTGCAAATATTCTTTTGTCATTGGACGAGCTTGAATATGTCGTCCAAGATTCTGGTGCAAAAGCTTTGATCGTATCTGAAAGTATTATGGATGCAGTAAATGCTTCAGATCAATTAACACAGATCCAATTAATTTCTGATAACGAGGCGAATGGTATTTTGCCATCTATTGATGGATTACTCTTAGATACAGATGACCTCAATAATCAAAATTTTAGTGTCGATGCAGATGATATAGCGATGATAGGTTATACTTCTGGTACAACCGGGCGTCCTAAAGGCGCTGTATTGACACACAAAGCGCTTACGCTAAATGCTCAATTGACGGCTTGTAATCATGGAAGAACGTATAAAGATTTAGTTTACTCGGCGCTGCCTACCGCTCATATTTACGGCATGCTTATTCTAAACTCAGCATTGCTCGCGGGGGCAAGGATCGCAATTTTCCCAAAATTTGATGCTGAAAGCGCCATTGATTTCATTGAAACACAACAGGTTACGATAATGGATGGTGTACCAACCATGTATTATTACTTACTTTCTTCTGATAAGATAGATAAAGCGAATTTCGAAAGCTTAAGATTTTGTACTGTCGGCGGGCAAGCTATGGCGCTTCCGAAACTACAGGAAGCTAGAGACAAACTAGGCTGTCAGATAGTTGAGGCCTGGGGAATGACTGAAATAGCAGGCATTGGTATGTCGCATCCTATGCATACGCCAGGGAAAGTAGGTTCGATCGGGGCGCCTTATTCTTTTGTGGAAGCGCGTATTGGTGGTTTAAGCGATGCGGAAGACGACAATCGTTTGGCGGATGAGGGAGAGCTATTTATTCGCGGGGCGACAGTGATGAAAGAATACTGGCAAAATCCTTCTGCAACAAAAGAAACCCTCAGCGACGATGGATGGTTCGCAACGGGTGATATTGCGTATAAAGATGAAGATGGATATTATTACATAAAAGATCGTAAAAAAGAAATGATTATTACTGCCGGATATAATATCTATCCGTCGGAAATTGAACGGGTTATCGCCTCTCACCCAGGTGTTGCCGCAGTCGCGGTTGCTGGGGTTCAAGATGATAAAAAGGGCGAAATTCCGTACGCTTTTATCGAAGTCAAAAAAGATCACGATTGTACAATTGAAGAAATCGAGAGTTTGTGCAGAAGAGATCTATCAGCTTACAAATGTCCCAGAGGGTATAAAATAGTTGAAGAATTGCCACGTTCGAGCACGGGAAAAATTCTGCGAAGAAAATTGAGTGAACTAAATTGGTCGTCCCTCTAGAGCGCAACTTTATCATTATGTTTGTGCAAGTTCTAAATAAATGCATTTAGTGAAAGATAACTCTTATAACTCACCCTAGCTATGTTCACCTTGGTACGGTTTCAAAGCGTGAAATATCTCTGGTTATGTTGCTTTTGCATACTTGACTGATTATGGCTGATCAAACAATATGACTGTGCTTAACGCGAATGATCGAGAGAGATCAGTTCTAACTGACGCCGAAGGAGCAACCGCCCCGGAAACTCTCAGGCAAAAGGATCGATCATTTTAATAAGCATCTGGAGAGTGGTGCGTATTTCGCACCCGCCGAAGGAGCAAACTCCGCTACTATATGAATTTGCTTTTTGCAAATTTGTTCATAGCAGCAAGGGGTGAAACTCTCAGGTTCCTGACAGGTGGGGCTGAAGCGTTGCGAGTGGTTCGCGGCGCACTGGTCCAATTACGGGCCGGACAGCCTATGTTAGGAGCGACCATTGGTTCATATTGCTGTTATCGGCGCTGGTATTACCGGCGTTACTAGCGCGTATTCATTAATTTCCCGCGGAATAGAGGCGACGGTATTTGACCGTCACCGTTACCCAGCTATGGAGACGTCATTTGCGAATGGTGGGCAACTTTCCGCTAGTAATGCGGAGGTGTGGACTAACCCAGCGACGATTCTCAAAGGGTTGAAATGGCTTCTTAAAAAAGATGCGCCATTGCTCATCAGTTTAAAACCAAGTTGGAAAAAATACTCTTGGATGGCCGAATTTCTGGCGGCGACACGGCACTACGAGAAAAATACTTCTGATACGGTCAAACTAGCTTTGTTAGCCAGGGAGCAATTATTTGAAATAGCGCGTAAAGAGGCTATTGAATTTAATCATGAGAAATGTGGCATTTTGCACTTTTACAGAGATAACCAAAGTTATCTGGCGGCTGATAAAGTCAATCAAATGTTGAACGGGGCAGGACTAGAGCGGCATGCGGTATCACCCTCGCAGATTAATGAATTGGAGCCCGCGCTTGATGGGAAGTTTGTAGGCGGTTTTTATACCAAAGGTGATTCGACAGGCGATATCCATAAATTTACGCGTGCTCTTGGCGAGGTTTGTAAAAAACGTGGTGTTGTTTTCCGTCAACAAGCAAACGTAAGACAGATACAAGCGAAATCTGACGCTATAGAAATTTCTTATACATCAAGCGATGATGGCGGCGATGTTAGCACGCAACGCTTTGATGGCGTCTTAATTTGTGCTGGGGTTGAAAGTCCGCGTTTTGCTTCGCAATTGGGAGATAGATTTAATCTGTACCCAGTTAAAGGGTATTCTATTACTGTTCATGTTGCAGACGATGCACCCCGCGATCATGCGCCCTGGATAAGTTTGTTGGATGAGGATGCCAAAATCGTTACCAGTAGGCTAGGCGCTGGGCGATACCGTGTGGCCGGAACAGCGGAAATAAATGGGTATAATCGCGATATACGTTCTGATCGAATTGAGCCGCTTGTTAAATGGGTGGAGCAATGTCATCCGAAGCTTGATACATCACAATACACGCCCTGGGCAGGGTTACGGCCCATGATGCCGGATATGATGCCTTGGGTTAAAAAAGGCAAACGTAGTCGCGTTTACTATAATACGGGCCATGGCCATCTTGGATGGACGCTATCGGCGGCAACGGCGGAGATTGTAGCTAATATTGTAGAGCAAGATTTTTCGGGATTGTTTGATCCCGTTTCCAGCCATGTCGCCTAATTGGGCGATCTATCACCAAAAAATCTGTTAAGGGAATATATTAATGCTGACATTAGAAAAAGCGGATCAAATCCTAGAGCAAACCTTGCTGGAAGGGGAGCGTCAGGGGCTTAACCCATTGTGTGCTGTCGTTTTAGATGCGGGAGGGCACGTTTTATCGTTAAAACGTCATGAGGCGGCATCCATTAACCGCCCGGAAATCGCGATTGGTAAAGCATCAGGGTGCTTAGGGTTGGGGCTCGGGGGGCGTGCGGTTGCAAAGATTGCTTCAGAGCGGCCATCGTTTGCTGCAAGCCTTTCTGATATATTCCCAAAGGGCTGTGTGCCAGCACCCGGAGGCGTATTAATACGTGATAAGGATGGCGCCGTTCTTGGCGCCGTGGGAGTTACGGGAGATTTATCGGAAAAAGATGAAGAGTGTGCAGTGTACGGTATTAAAACACTAAACTTAAATGCGGACACTGGCCATTAAACCACGATTAATTGGCTTGGCCGTATAGCTCATTGCTATCAGTTATTTGAGTAACGTCTATTTATTTGCGTGGACACAGTTGATCAGGGGCAGTCAAACGCACATATCTCTGGGTTATGTTTAACGGATATAACATGCTAATGACTGAACATTTTGTTTGGAGCACGTGTTTTAGTACTTATCTGGAAGGCGGCGTCCATCCAGGCTGAGCAGCGAGTGCAAAAAGCGCTTCGATACTAACAGCTTCTTCGATGCCGACTGCAAGCGCATTGAGCGCGCGCTCAATGCTCTCACCATAATTTACGTTTTCGCCGATGCGGGCACCAGCCCGGCCTAACCAAGCCCGACGGAAGGCGTCGTTCGTGAAAGCGCCATGAAGATAGGTTCCTTCGACTTTACCATTGGCGCTACAGGCGCCGTCAGGCAAATCATCAATGTATGCAAAAGGACGATCTGTGTCAGGACCGTTTGTTCGGCCTATATGAATTTCATATCCATTGATAAGCACTCCGGTATGTGCGCAAGCGCCCATCGATGGTGTGACGCGTTTGTTTGGCGTCATGACAGTATCGATTTCTAAAAGCCCCAGGCCGTTCACCTTGCCGGGTAGGCCATCGGCGCCATGGGGGTCGACGATTGTCCGTCCAAGCATTTGATAACCGCCACAGATGCCAAGTACGCGTCCCCCCGCTCGTGCGTGGGCGATAATGTCATGATCCCATCCTTGAGTACGCAGGAAAGCCAGATCGCCAAGCGTCGACTTCGTGCCGAAGATGATAATGATATCGGATTGTCTTGGAATAGTTTGCCCAGGCGGGACCCATTGAAAATCAATGCCGGGCTCTAGCTTTAGTGGATCAGCGTCATCAAAATTGGCGATACGGCTTAGCATCGGAGCTGCGATCCGCAATTTTTCATTTGGCGCTTTCTCGTTTGCCAGGAGGGGTTGAGAGAGCGCGACGGCATCCTCAGCCGGCAAATATGATGGGGCTTTAAGCCAAGGGATCACGCCGAAACAGGGCCAGCCGGTTTTTCTCTCAATTTCTGTGACGCCATCGTCAAACAGGCTTTGGTCGCCGCGGAACTTGTTTATTAAAAAACCGCCGATCATGGCGGCGTCAGCTGGGTCAATAACAGCCTTTGTGCCAACAAGGCTGGCGATAACGCCACCTTTATCTATATCGCCAATTAGACATACGGGAACGCCAGCGGTCCTCGCAAATCCCATATTGGCGATATCACGCCTACGCAGATTAATTTCAGCAGGGCTTCCTGCGCCTTCTACGAGCACCAAGTCATATTGGGCAGTGAGGCGGTCAAAGCTTTCTATCACCACGCTCATAAGGTGGTCGCGATGGGCCATATAGTCGGCGGCTTCCATAGTGTTTGCGACTTTGCCGTGCACAACTACTTGCGCGGTTCTATCCGTTTGCGGTTTTAATAGAACTGGATTCATATCCGTGTGCGGTTCAAGTCCTGCTGCGAGGGCTTGTAAGGCTTGCGCGCGGCCTATCTCGCCGCCGTTTGGACAGGCTGCTGCATTATTTGACATATTTTGTGGCTTAAAAGGCGCCACTCTAACGCCGCGCCGCTTAGCGATCCGACAAAGTCCGGCGGTGATGACGGACTTACCTACGTCTGATCCTGTGCCTTGCAGCATCAGCGCCTTTGCCGTCATAAGGCGCCTTCCATCGTAATGTGTAAATCATCGACCCTCGCATTGACGCCATAAACAGAGTGTAATTGCTCAGCAGTCAATGTATCTTGCGGCGGTCCGTCAGCAATAAGGCGGCCATCTTTCATCCATAAAAGCCGAGATGCGTATTTTGCGGCGAACTGGATGTCATGAAGCACCACTAAGGCGCTGGCGCCTTTTTCAACATAGGCTTTGATAAGATCCATAATCCGAAATTGGTGGCGCGGATCTAACGCAGCAATCGGTTCATCGGCAACCCAGATAGGCGCTTCAGCAGCGAAGGCGCGCGCGCAATGTACACGAGCCAATTCGCCTCCGGAAAGCGTGTCCGTGCGCCGTTCAGCAAGGTGCGCGATATCACAAGCGTTCATAGCGCGATCGACCGCCGCCAAATCTTCATCTCTAAGCCGGCCAAGCGAGACCCCATGGCTGAACCGCCCTAGTGCAACAACATCTCGAACCTGGTTTGGCCAAGCAAGCGGCCGTGATTGCGGCAGATAAGATATTTTCCGGGCACGGCTCATTGTATCAAGTTCAAAGACGTGTTGATCGCCTAAGGCAACGTCCCCCGTCACAGAGCGCTGCAGCCCTAATATTGCGCGGATCAAGCTAGATTTCCCAGCGCCATTCGGCCCAAGCATCACGACTAATTCACCCGGAGCGACGCAAAAGCTTACATTGTCCACCAATTTATTATCATCGACTAGAACAGTGATATTAGAAACCACGAGATCAACCATTGGGCGCGCGCCTTTGCATTGCAATCCAAACAAAGGCGGGTGCGCCAATAATGGCTGCGATAACGCCAAGCTTCATCTCGTTATTCGTGGGTAAAATACGCACAAAAATATCAGCGATAACAAGTATTAAGCCGCCCAATAAGGCGGAAGGTATGAGGGAGCGTCCTGGGTCATGGTTCACAAATGGCCGGACAAAATGCGGCGCAACAATGCCCACAAATCCAATAGCGCCAGCGAGCGCAACAGATGCCCCGGTTGCAAGCCCAGCCCCCAAAACTGTGAGAATCCGTTGGCGGTGCAAATCTAGACCGACGCCTGAGGCGGCTTCTTCGCCAAGGGTCAGCGCGGAAAGACCGCGCGCATTTGCTAATAATATTGCCGCGCCAGCACCCAGAAAAGGGAGCGAAAGAAAAATTTCATTAAAACTACGATTGGCGACAGATCCAAGCGTCCAATTGATCATATCGGATAAGGAAAATGGGTTTGGCGCAAGATTTAATAATAGGCTCATCGCCGCACCAGAAAAACTAGACAGGCCAACCCCAATTAATATTAGGGTTACGACAGATTGTGTGCAGATTGCTGCAAACGCGAGTAGGGACGTCGCGGCCAAGGCGCCCATGATGGCTGAGACTGGCAAAACCCATGACGTTAGAGTGGTAAGGCCATAATAGATCGTGAAGGTCGCGGTGAGCGAGGCTGAGGCGGAAACGCCAAGAACCCCTGGTTCCGCCAGCGGGTTGCGCAATAGCCCCTGTAAAGCGGCGCCGCTTAGGCCGAGAGCGGCGCCAACTAAAAAAGCCGCTAACGCACGGGGGAGCCTAATCGCCCAAATGACCATTTGGTCGCTTGGGTCGCCAAAGCCGAAAAACGCCATTATTGTTTGATTTATGGAGAGCGGTGTTGATCCTAAAAGGCAAGCAACAAAAACAGCAATGATGCTAGCGATCGTCAGGCCGGGAACAAACAGGCTTTGACTATTCATTTTGCTGCTCCTTCTGCCAAAGTTTCGATGGCGTCCAGAATGAACCAACCGCCGCAAGCAATCCATGCGTCTTTAAGGCCGATGACAGTACGCTCGTCTAATTGCCGGCGAGCGACAGGGTGGTTAGACGGGCTCCACGCATTAGGTTGGTTCCTGCGCGTATCAAAAAACGCCGCTGCAATGAGATCGGGTTGTTCGTATACGAGGCGCTCAAGGGGGAGGGAGCGCCAACCGGGTTGTTTTTGGAAGTTTGTAAGACCTGCTGCGGTCATCATTTCATGGACAAGCGAGCCAGGGCCCGTCGTCACGCCCCCGGGCGTCATATAGAGTGTATTAGCACCACTATTGCGCGGGGTCACGGCTGCAAGCCTTTCACGATACTGCTCTATCAGCTTTTTTCCACGATCTACTTGCCCCAATCCTTTCGCCATATGCTCAATGATATTGGGGATCGATCCGATCGCTTCATTATCGATGGTCGAGGCCCATCCTACTTGTAGGACGGGAATACCTGCGCGCTCATAGAACGCCGCTGCGTTCGTCCCGCCGCCATAGGATCGAACCACTAGGTCAGGTTTTAAGATAAGCACATTTTCAGCAAGGGGGCGCACCGTCGGCGCCCCCTCAGCATCTTTTCGCATATAAGAAAATTCCTTGCCTGCATCGGGCGAAAGAGCAAGGATTTGATCGCGATCTGCAAGTTTCAGCACATATTGATCGGCGCAATAGTCTAGGCTAACGATCCTCATGGGACGGTCTGTGGGGTGCAACGACGTAACTTCACCGCCGCATCCTAATACGAATATGAGACCGACAAGAATCGTTAGCCTACCCATATTAGTACCTTACGCGGAGACCGATGGACCCTGATATATCAGGTGTGCCATAGCCAAGAATTTGCTGATAGTCAGCATCCAGCAAGTTCTCAACACGGCCGAACAGTTCCAAATTTTCGCTAACCTCTAAGCTGGCTGTCAAATCGACACGCACCCAACTGTCAAGCGTCGTATTATTTGTATTTAACTCCTCGCCATTATAGCGAACAATTACAGCGCCGGAAAAGGGCCCGTCAGGGGCAAATGACAAAGTAAAGTCGCCAGAATGCTCTGGCAGGCGGAACAATGTGTTGCCGTCGCCATCTTCAGCGTCAGTATAGGCATAGGAGACTAAAGCTTTGAGGCTTTCGGTGATTTGTAAGCCGCCAGAAACTTCAACGCCGCGTGTGTCGACTTCTGGCTCGTTAAAATAGCCTGTTACTGAAAAGCGAATAAGGTCTTCAATTGCGGTGTCGAATAAAGTGACACTGACATTGGCTGTTCCATTGCTCGATCGCCAGTCGACCCCTAAATCAAATGCTTCAGACGTTTCCGGTTGTAAATCTGGGTTTGGCGCTGTGAACCCGCCGCCAGATAGTTGGGTAAGGGTTGGCGCTTTAAAACCCTGTCCCCAGCTTGCACGCAATGTCAGGTTCGGGGTCGGGTTATACGCAATTGCCGCGCGGCCCGTGGTTTCTGTCCCAAACGTTTTATGGTCATCAACACGGATCCCCCCCGTCAGGGTGATTTGGTCTAAGGGTTTCAACTCATAAAGGGCGAAATAACCATTTATGTAAACATCGTCATTATCAAAACTAGTTTCTTCGCGGTCCGCTCCAAAGGCTAGGGTATTTTTCTCGTTGATATTTAGCGTGCCCTGGTAGCGATAGATAAAGCGGTCCCCATCGGCGCCAAAACTGAAAGCGCCATTTGTAAAGTTTTCACGTGAGATGTCAGAATATCCAACAAGGACCAAGTTTTCGAGACGCCCATCAAAGAACGAACCTGTAAGCGAAACATTCGCCGCAAGTTCCTCTGTCTCGTTGACTTCATCGCCATCGCCCACATTGCCTTGCGCCCCAAATATAAAACTATCGAATTCTGATTTGGCGTCGGTCCATAATACGTTGGCTGATAAACGAAAATCATCGGCTAAATTATAGCCGCCCTTGGCTGATAAAGTCAGAGCTTCATAAGGATCGTTTTCAGTATTGCCGTTATCCTCATCAGCCTTGGAAATACCATCTGATGATGAATGGACAACAGCAAGGCGAAAGTCACCGCGGTCTGAGCCTTGCTCTATAGAAGCGCCGCCGCGAAAGTTGTTAAACGAGCCGTATTCGGCAAAAGCGACGCCGCCAAATCCTTGATCTGGACGTTTGGTGATGATGGAAACAACGCCGCCAATGGCGTCGGTTCCCCATAAGGTTGACTGCGGACCTTTTAACACTTCAATGCGTTCAATATTAGCCGTATCAAGACGAGCAAAATTAAAACCGCCCCCAAGCGAGCTAGGGTCATTCACCGGGACGCCATCGATAAGAACAAGCGTTTGTTCACTTGCTGCGCCGCGAATGCGGACGGTTGCAAGCCCGCCAAAGGCGCCATTTTGGTTGACCGTTACGCCTGGCACGTTTGCAAGCGCGTCAAGCGCGAAATCAAAATCAAGGATTTTTAGATCTTCGACCGTTAATACGCTAACGCTTGAGCCGACTTCAGTGAGTGTCTGATTTAGCCGAGACCCCTGGACAATGATCGTGTCATCACCCTCTAGGGCATAGGTGAGACTAGGTGAAACAAGCGAAAGAATGGTCGCGCTAAAGAGCGCTTTTCTAATAAACATGGGATACCCCTCTTGCGTCTTTCACCGCCCGTAAAAAGACACGCCAAAACAACGAGCTGACCCTTAGGAGGCGTCCCAAGCGAGCGGCCAGGCCATACAATTTGTCGTTTCAAAGGAGAGGTGTTTTACCTTCCCGCCCGCTGAGAACTATTCCCGGTCTCCGGACGAACGACGCGATGGCAGGTCTCCTGGCTTGCCGATTAACGCTTTTGGCCGTCTTCCCGGAGTTTTCGCCCCAGTGACATATTGGCCATCAGCTCCTGGCTGACAGTTGCGGGTACAGCACCGGATTTACACCGGCTTCCCTTTTAGCTTTGCATTGCAAAGCACCATCTGCTGTTCGGTTAACGCAAAGGGCTCCAACAGTCAATATTGGGAGGGGACACCCCAGTTAAAGCGCCTAAAAGGCTAACGCGCTCTGTTTATGCCGCCAGAAAGGTCAGACGAAACCGCTTAGCGTTCTCTCTGCTTTCATGCGTGGTTGGTCTGTATCTTGTATTTTCACCGCTTGGGGTCGTTGGCAATGCATTTTCTAAGGTTTTTTTTATCCGTAAGTGGGATGATATTTGCGAACATTGTTGTTTGGATCATGGCAACGACAAAACGTCAGTCGCCACATATAAATGAAAAATATAACTCGAATCCTGCGTCTGTGTTGACGAAACAGCGCGGGCTTCAATTAAATGGGGATCTTGATGACTGAATTTCGCTTTTATGTTTCTGGGCGTACTTCTATAAATTTAGAAACCAATTCGGCGGCGTTTTTGGCGCCAAGTTTTTTTAATATCCGTGCACGGTGAAGTTCAACTGTGCGATGGGAGATTTTTAGCGCCTCGGCAGTTTGTTTGGAGGTTAGACCGTTGACGATATAGCTTGAAATCTCTCTTTCTCGCGGCGTCAATTCAGAACTTCTGATCGAGGCTTTATTTAGACGTTCATAATTCCAAACCATCAGTTTAAAGGGATCTTCCGGCGTTAGCGTAACGCCGCGCGAGCGCGCCCAAAAAATCTCTTTATTTTTGTGCTGCATAAAACGTTCATCTTCATAAACTGTATGGGTTTTTAGCCAGTCATGGGCGCGTTTGCCAATGCGCTCGTAATCAACAGCGGTTGGGTAGAATTTTAAAAGAAGCTCTCCGATAATCTCCTTACGTGGATACCCAAACAGTGCGGCAAAAGCTTTGTTACATTCTTTTACGCGCCGATCACTCGTCACCATTAGCGGGGATGGGGATTCAAGATAAGCGATTTCTGTCAACGTTGGCTTGCCCATAAGTTCTCCTATATCGAAAAGAGATACCTATATGTATATGTAGTTTTACTGATAGCGTCACGTGTATATTGGGCGCAAGTTACAGCAAACTATAAGGCTGTCATGGGAGAATGAAGCAATGGCAAGTGAAAATGTCTCAATTATTGGGGCTGGCCACACCGCGTTTGGTCGCTTGAAAGAACAGCGACTGGAAGATCTGATCGTCGCTGCTGGTAAGGAAGCTTTGGAGGATGCAGGGCTTTGCGCAGCAGATGTGGACGCGGTGTATCTGGGGCATTTCAATTCAGGCATGGTGCGGGATGGGTTTGCTTCCTCCCTTATCCATCAAATTTCACCCGATTTGCGGTTCAAGCCAGCTACTCGTTTGGAAAATGCGTGTGCTTCAGGGGCCGCCGCGATTTTTGCTGGGATTGAGGCGATCTTGGCTGGATCTGCACGCACGGTGTTGGTTGTTGGCGCTGAGAAAATGACCTCAAACTCAACGGCTGAAGTCACAAAAGCACTAGCAGGGGCCGGTTATCAAAATGATGAGGGAGAGGCTGGGCTTTCTTTCCCGCAGGTCTTTGCTTTAGCCGCACAAGAATATGCTAAGCGATATAGTGATCCATTGCCCGCAATGGCAAAGATCGCATCGAAAAACCATCAAAACGCTTTGCTTAATCCGTTGGCGCAGATGCGAAAAGATTTCAGTTTCGAAGACTGTAATACGGTGTCTGACAATAATCCCATGATCGCACCGCCGTTAAGGCTGACCGACTGTTCGCTTATTACGGATGGTGCGGCCGCGATTGTATTGGCGGCGCCAGATGTCGCCAAGGGTAAAGATAAGGCGTCAACATTCAAATCGCGTTTCCACGCTGGTGATTTGTTGCCTATCGGCTCACGCGATTTCCCTGCTTTTGAGGGGCCTGCACATGCTATTCGCACCGCCTTACGCCAGGTGGATTTGGGTCTAGATGGCCTTGACTTTGCTGAGGTCCATGATTGTTTCACGATCGCTGAGTTGTTGATCTATGAAGCGATGGGGCTTGCCGAAAAAGGTGAAGGCGCGCGCGTTATTGAGGATGGAACGGTTCTTCGCGGCGGGGCTTTGCCGGTTAATCTTTCTGGTGGTTTAAAAGCGAAGGGACATCCTGTGGGAGCGACTGGCGTTTCAATGCATGCGATCGCCCATCGTCAATTAACTGGAGGGGCTGGGGATCTTCAGATTTCAGATGCGCGGCGCGGGTTAATCTTCAATATGGGCGGCGCCGGCGTTGCTAATTACGCTTCTGTTCTAGAGGCAAGAGATTAAGCTTACTGTAAAGCAATTTCTGGGTTGAGGGAGCGGCGTGTTCATGCCGCTCTTTTTTATTCCATCATAAACCTCCACCTTCGGTGGAGGATTGGACGCGTTCTACATTGTAGGTAGGAGACCGCAGTTTGTCTGCGTTATCAGCTTGTTAAGATCTACAGTTGGCGGTTTTCCCTCCCCCGTGAAACGGGGGAGGAGAACTGAGACGCTCGTTGATCCAAAGACCGCCTCTAGCGGTCCCAGATCCAAAGACCGCCTCTGGCGGTCCCAAGCGAAGCGTTTCAAACCTCCACCTCTGGTGGAGGGCAATGACTATTGTTTTATGCATGGCAGTAACATCGTTAATTTAGGTAAACCATAATGTTTGTTTGACAATTATTTAGTCCTTGTCCCAATTTGGGGATCGTTTTTGTTTTTTTTCTAAGCTAACAAATATCCATTCTGGCGCGTGTGTGCTGATGTTTTCAGCGGCGCTGTTTCTTTGGTACGCTAAATACACAAAGGGGACTGAATGAATATACTCTCGCTGCTGTTTGTGTGCACTGTTTATGTTGGATATTGGGATGTTTTTTCTCGTACTGTAAGCGTGAATAATAATCTTGATGCATTGTTTAAAAGGACTTTGGGGAGGGTAGGTGGCTGATATGACCCCTCTAGAGCAGGAAGATAAGAGTAACAATTCAGATAATGTTGCACAGCGCCTTGAGGTCGTTGGCCAACTAGCTGCGGGCATAGCACATGAAATCAATACCCCGGTTCAATTTATTGGTGACAATCTTCGTTTTGTATCAGACCAAGTTGACCTTTTAATTGATTTGGTCGCACGTTACCGTCAGCTTAGTGATCTTATTCAAACGGACGAGAAGCTACACACGCGCTACCTGGAAATCCAACATTTTTCACAAGACAATGAAGTCGACTTTCTTATTGAAGAGCTGCCGAATGCTGTGAACGAATCGATGCATGGCGTGGATGCGATTTCAGCTATCGTCCGTTCCATGAAGTCTCTTGTGCACCCGGGCAGTCAGGAGCTTGTCGATACAGATGTAAACGAAGCTATTGAGAATGCTGTAACGCTAAGTCAAGGTTCTTGGAAGCATTGTTTAGATTTGGCGACAGTCCTGCAGGCGGATCTACCCCTTGTTAGTTGTTATGACGGCGAACTCGGGCAAGTCATCATCAATCTAATCGTTAATGCAGCCCATGCAATTGAGGAAACAGGGCGGCGCGGCAAAGTAGAAATCCGCTCTTTTAAATACAAAGATAGCGTTGGCATTCAAGTGGAAGATAGCGGTTCGGGCATACCTTCTGAAATTCAACACAAAATCTTTGACCCATTTTTTTCATCTAAATCTGTTGGTAAGGGGACGGGACAAGGATTGGCGTTTAGCCATTCTTGTATTGTCGAGCGCAGTGGCGGCACATTATTTTTTGAAACAGAAGAAGGGCAAGGCACAACTTTCCATATTTATCTTCCTGTCTGTAAGATGCAAATTAGCAATGGAGCGACTTTATGAGTAACATCTTTTTGATATATGTCAGTAACAAAACTGATCTTAATGATAATATGTTGGTTCGTGATATCGCTATTGAGTCAATGCAGAGTAATCGGGCCATAAATGTCAGCGGCATATTAATGGCGATTGGAAATTACTTCCTCCAAGTCCTCGAGGGGGAAGAAGAGGTTGTTGATAAGCTCTTGGCAAAGATTAGCCAAGACCAACGACACAAAGATATTCGCATCCTTTATCGTGGGGCTTTTCCTGACCGTATATTTGGCCAGTGGAGTATGGGCTGTATACGCAGCAAAGGGGAGGCGATTGGAGCACAAGACCATTTTGTAACTGTCCGAAATAAGATCGAACAATTGAGAGAGAATTATACACAAGAAGCCAGCGAACAACTGCGTGGCTTAATTGTGAGCATTCCCAAACTAATTGCTGAGGATAAGGTTCACGTTGATTAAATGACTCATACGTATTTCCCTGTGCTTATAAAGTGAAAAACCGCCCCGGTGGGAGTTGCCGGGGCGATTTTTCATTGGGCTTGGGCGATTTTTTAGAAATCTACACTAACGCGGGCATAGTAATAGCCGCCGTTAAAGCCAAATGGCGCTGAACGACGAGAGAACTGGAAGACGCCGTCACTCTCTACAATGATATTGCCTGAGCTATCGCGCACAGTGCCGCCGCGTGACTGACCGATCATATTAAGATCAGGGGTCGTATCAAATATGTTGTTGGCGCCGACTGAGACTGTCACGCCGCGATCAAAGCGATAGTCAAGCTGTGCGTCAGCCAGCCATTTAGCGCTAAAGGTTTGCGTGTCAGCTGTTGTGCCCGTGCAGCCCCCTTCACAGACTGTATATTTGCCATAGCGGCTGCCTTGAAGGTTTAGGGTCCAGCTGCCGTTTGTCCAGCGTGCGCCAAGATTAACGCGTGTCTTGGGTTGCCATTCTTCTAAGATAGACACATCCTGGGCTGTTACCAGATCGAGCCCGTCAAGCAAGCCCGGCGCCGGTAACTCCCGTACAACATCCGTATCCGTTATATTTGCTGAGGCTGTAAGCTTTAGCCCATCGATAATATCGCCGGGAACATCGTAAGTGCCGACAATGTCGACACCAGTCGTTTCCGTATCAACGCCATTAATGAAGAATTGGCCAGAGGTTGCGCCGACGGCGTCATAAACGGCTTGCGCCGCAGCGGGGACCGCATCTCGCCCTTGCGCACCGGAAATCATAATCCGGTCATCAATGTCGATGCTATAATAATCAACCGTCAGCGTAATGCCGTCCGCTGGTTGCAGCACAACCCCAGCGCCCCAGCTAAAGGATTCTTCTTCCTTAAGTTCTGGAATGCCAAGGCCTTGCGCCAATGTGCTGTCGTTGCGGAAGGTGCCGCGTTCTTGAGCGACAACCATGCCCATAACATCCACAAACTGCGTGCTAGTGGAGTTAAAGTATAATTGTTGCATTGAAGGCGCGCGGAAGCCGGTTGAGACGGAGCCCCGTACATTAACGCCGTCCACTAGTCGGGCCAAGGCCGCAAACTTCCAAGTGAAGACGCCGCCAAACCCTTCATAATTTTCATATCGGCCCGCGGCTTGCGCATTAATGCGATCTGTTAGATCAGCGCTAACCTCTATATAGGCTGAGTAGCTGTCGCGCGATTCATCGACTTCGTTGTCAGGGCTAAATCCGCGGAAGACCTGGGCGCCGACGGCGCCAGCGGTTGGGGCAAACAATGGCGGCGAAAATGTATTGTCTACATTTGTAAAACCGCCATCGGCGAATGATGCAGGCTCACCGGCGATTAATTGATAGTTTTCTTTCCGAAAGCCGCCGCCGAAAGCAACGGTTACCGCCTCTAGCGCCTCAACATCCATCGTATAGACCGCATCGATATTGGCGTTCCACTCGGAAAGTTCCAACGTACCCGCATCAAATACAGTTGGCGAGGACAGCCCTAGTGAAACATTGTTTGAGTTTGCGATCTCAAAATTAAACGAGTTTGAACCATAATTCAGGCTAGTGTCGACTGTGAAATTATCAGCAAGCACCCAGTCTATACCGCCCGCGAGGGACTTGTCTTCGACCGTTGGACGAATGAGTGGCAAAAACCCATTGGGGTAAAACTCAAGTAGAGTCCGGTCGCCCTGATTGGCGCGTCGATAAAAGCCGCCGGACTCATTTTCCCGGTGTCCATAGCTGCCAAACGCATAGAACTCAGCATTTTCACTAAGCGTGTAGCCAAGATTAGCGAACACTACATGTTGTTCTGAGTCTGAATCACCAATACGGAAGCTTTGACGGTCAAAAGCGATTTCAAGCGCCTCCGTCGACGGATCAGCCATGCCGCCTGTACATAAATACTGACAGGTGCCTTGCAGTCCGGCCCTATTAGTGTTTTCCCGGTTACGATATTCATAGGTCAGATTAATGAAACCGTCATCGCCGAAAGCAAATCCTTTATTGGCGCTAGCCGTGAACGTTGTTCCATCAGATTCATAGGTTTGCCCAGCGGAAACCTGGATATTACCAACATCTGGTGCATTTTTGAGTTGGAAGTTGATAACGCCGGCGATCGCATCTGAGCCGTAAAGCGCTGATGCGCCGTCGCGCAAGACCTCAACCGATTTAATAGCGCTCGGCGGTATTGCGTTGATATCTGTACCGGCTGTGCCGCGTCCGACTGATGTGTTGACGTGAATAAGAGATGACTTATGGCGGCGCTTGCCATTGATTAAGACAAGGGTTTGGTCCGGACCCAGCCCACGCAGGGTCGCGGGACGCAGGCTGTCAGTGCCGTCGGAAATTGATGAGCTTGAAAAGTTAAAGGATGGCACTATTTCTTGCAGTATACGTCCTGTTTCTGTTGCGCCGGTCGCTAAAAGTTCTTCTGCGCTAACCGAGTCGACTGCGACGGGTGATTCAACGGCTGAGCGGGGTAGGCCGCGACTGCCAAGAATTACAATCTGATCTGATATCTCTGTTTCTTGTGAGAATGCTGGCGTTGCGGCAAAGCTCGCGATTGTAATCGCGGAGGCTGAAGCGCCGGCGAACATGCTTATTTTTTTCAATTTATTCATTGATCTCCTCATGGGGGTCCCTCCAAGTTTTGTTTTTGCGGCGGATCAGTAAGAAAGCGCCCACCGAACAAGTCTTTCGATTCAGCTACAGAAGACGAAAAGCTGTTTTAAGAAATGTACACGGAACAAATTTATGCGATCATATTGTTGAAATAATCGCAATGCAAAACAGCCCCCGCTAGCATTGGGCTTGTGATGAAAAATCTTAAGCCTGTGTATAGCCAGCGTCTTTTGCTTTAGAATCAAAATTTACCATATAAATTAGAGTACGATTAGATGCGTACTGGCAAGCTTGGGATACATGTTATGCGCCCTGAGCCGTGATCAATTTGCGTGCGTTGCTTTTGCGCCACAATCTATTGTTGCGGTGCAAGAGTTTTGTTATCACATTACTAGTCGATATTAATTGGTTAAATGGTTTGAAATGGTGTATAAAAAGTAAGAGGTCCTTAAAAGCGCGTCTATGCCAAAAGCGAGACCTATAAAATAAGGCGGTCACTGGAAACGTGGTGAGGCTTTTGGTCCTTGCTTGGCGGATAGTGCAGTGCGCCAAATTTTTTGATTTGAACAGGCGGGAAAGCAATTTTCCGCCTCTATCTCCTATGGCTGCGCGCGAGTTGAGGGGGAAGGCTTCGGTGAGGCGCGCCCAATCAGGGTAAGAAAGTAGTATAAATATGTTTCCCAACCCTAGTGGAGCTGGAGCGAGTATACATCAAGTACACAGCTCTAATGCTGGGCTTCAGCCATGCCGATTTGCTATTCCCTACACTAATAAATGGAATATTGTTTCTGTACCGCGCGCCATGCTTCTTCGTCGGGCGTTGTTAGTTGCTCTAAGTCGGCGGGGTGGGCTTCGGGGTCATCAATCCATTGCCGGAGTATTTCACTGCCATTGATCACATCAAAGGCCAGCTTATCAGCCTCATACTCGTAGTGGAAATCGCGCCATATCTCATAGTCCGGATAAAGTTTGCGAACTGAGTGAAGTGCGAGGGCGATGATCCTCCAGGGTTTAAATTGTTCATGCACATAGTTTGGGTTGTCAGCATGGATCTGAAATCCATGGCAGAGTTCCCCTTTGTGTTTATGGAAAGTCGGTTCAAACCAACACTCTCGCAACTGACATCCCTTAAGCCAATGCGGCGCTGAATTTTCCATCTGTAAAAGGAGGTCTCTAGCGCTGATGTCAGGGGCGCCGAAAACTTCGAGCGCTCGTGTCGTGCCGCGTCCCTCTGAGAGAGTAACGCCTTCCAACAGTACCGTTCCCGCATACGCTCTTGCCATATTCAGGGTCGGAGCATTTGGGCTTGGGTTGACCCAGCTGCGCTCGTTTTCTGGCCATCCATATCCTGGCGCGCTATTCGGTTGCCAGCCTGTCATTTCGACGACTTTATAGTCTACATCAAAATTGTGTTGATCAATAAACCAACGGCCCATTTCACCCAATGTCATGCCATGGCGCATGGGCATTGGCCCGGCGCCCACAAAGCTCTCCCACCCGGGCTTAAGCGTCATTCCCTCAATCGGCCGGCCGGCAGGATTTGGTCTATCAAGAACCCATACGGACTTTTTGTGTTTGTGTGCTGCTTCTAATACATAAAGAAGGGTGGTGACGAAGGTATAAATTCTGCAGCCTAAGTCCTGTAAATCAACCAACAGCACATCAAATGTCTCCATCATATGATCTGTTGGCCGGCGAACATCGCCATACAAACTAAATACTGGAATGTTATAGACTGGGTCGATATAGTCACCTGACTCGACCATATTGTCTTGTTTATCGCCTTTTAAACCATGTTGGGGCCCAAACGCAGCCGTGATGTTGAGATCATCTGTTGCCATAAGGGCGTCAAGCCCATGGCTTAGATCGTGAGTTACAGATGCGGGGTGCGCCAACAGGGCCACGCGTTTACCCTTTAAGGGTTTACGTAGCTTTTCTTCTTTCAGTAAACGATCGAGTCCGAACGAGATCATTATGCTGTTCTCCTGGGCGCTAGGGGTGCAATAAACCCTCTTTTATCATGAAAATCTGGGCGATCTGTAGGATGGGTGAGGGCCCAATAGCTGATCTCACCTTTGATTGATTGAATAACGGCCGTGAAGGAAGTTATCCAATCCTTGTCGACATTTTCGACAATTTCACGGATCATCAATTCCGCCCTTAATGTTGCTCGGTTCGCTTGTATGGCGCTTTTTATAGAAACGCATTGCACATCTGTGCGATCTTGCGCGCCTTCCCGATAGGCCTCAAATTCGTATGCGGCCCATGCGCCGCTGGGGGACAAATTAAGTTCTAGATAGGGGGCCTCGTCTTTTTTGCGGATAAAAAATTCAAGGCATGTTGAAGTCCAAAGTCTTCGTGCAAAATGAATTGATTGCTGCTGGGGCCAAATGATTGTGCGTAAGCGCCCCACAACTTCATATTGGAGGGTGAGCATGCCCGCGCAATCTATGGCTGCATGGCAATTGACGCGATCCACCGCGTTAACCGAATCGCCAGGGTAAGGCTGGAGCGTTTTCCAATCCGTTGCGTTAGGAAGGGGGCAATTTGATTTGGGTGGCGGCATTGTCGTTCGCGCTTAGCCTTGATGACAGAGTTAGTGACGTTAGTAGAACGAACTTACGCGAATATAATTCATAAATCGTTGGTTTTGTTAACATAAGCGCGGCAAGTGAGGCCATTGTTAATGGCTATTAGGGGGCGTGCGGCCTTGGCGAACGGAAATATTCGCCGTTCCGTAAAAAAGCGTATGGTCTTGCTCAATAAAGGGGGCGAGCGCTTACTTTTGTTTGGAAAAATGAGGGGTATTTAGAAAAATGGTGGGCGCGACAAGGATTGAACTTGTGACCCCTACGATGTCAACGTAGTGCTCTCCCACTGAGCTACGCGCCCTCAATGGAAGAGATGTGTTTAACGATGAAGAGGAGCGGGCGCAAGCGCGGAATGCTTTAAAATACGCATTTTCCGAAAATGCTAAGCGGCGATAACTTTATCGACTTCTTGAACAAGATCGCGCAGATGGAACGGCTTAGAAAGAATTTTTGCATCTTCTGGCGCGCGAGTGGCAGGGTTAAGCGCAACGGCGGCAAAACCGGTAATAAACATGATTTTCATTTCTGGGTCGATTTCTGCTGCTTTTCGAGCAAGCTCAATACCGTCCATAACCGGCATCACAATATCTGTTAAGAGCAGATCAAATTCACGCAGTTGCAATTCTGTTAACGCTTCGTCGCCTTGACCAGCATCAATGACGTTATGTCCAGCTTTTTCCAACGCCTTTTTCAAAAAACGTCGCATGGATTCATCATCTTCTGCTAATAAGATTGCCGCCATTATCTCTGCCTCGTTATTGTGTTTTGCGTTGTAACTCTTACAGCCGCAAAAAGCGGTGAGAGTGTCTCGTTGTTTCCCCACTCAAGCAAGCTTTAAGCCATTTATTTGCGCGTCTTGGAAAGAGGATGATGAAAGGAAATAGTTCACCTTGACCTTAAGATCGGTTTAGGGTGGGGGGGTAAATGTTCTATTTTTTGCACATTCTGCTTTTTTAAAGGATTATGGCCTCACACTCTCGCCGTATGATCGAAGTACTTTTACCAAACTTGCTTTCTACGCCAGTTATTTTTGCGTCCCCTCATTCGGGGCGGCGATATCCTGACGAGTTTTTACGAATGAGTCGGCTAGATCGTCACGAGCTGCGACAGTCGGAAGATGGTTATGTCGATCTGATATTCGATGCTGCTCCTTCGTTTGGCGCGCCTTTACTGCGCGCACTTTTTCCGCGCGCTTATGTGGATGTAAATCGATCTATTCATGAACTTGATCAACGGATGTTTGCCGATCCTTTGCCGCAAACTGCTGATACGCGGTCAAGTCGCGTGATGGCGGGGTTAGGGGTCATTCCCCGCATAGTAGCGGATGGCCATGACATCTATGCGCGAAAGTTGAAGTATTTAGAGGCGCGGCGCCGGCTCGACGCGTGCTATAAACCATACCACGATCAGCTCTCACTTCTTATTGACGCTGCGCGCCGACAATTTGGGTGTGCGATTGTCATTGATTGCCATTCCATGCCGTCTGCAGGGGCGGCGCCGATAACGCCGGGTGAGCAACCAATTAATTTTGTCTTGGGAGACCGTTTTGGCGTGGCTTGTTCGCCTAGCCTTATTAGCTTGGTTGAGCGGACGCTTACAAAACAAGGCTATTCAGTTTCGCGCAATGCGCCTTATGCTGGCGGTCATGTTGCGGCTAGTTATGGTCGCCCCGCACAAGGGGTTCATGTGTTGCAGATCGAGATTAACCGTGCGCTTTATCTCGATGAGGTTCGATTGACCCGTCACGATGGTTTTGCGGTTTTAAAAGACAATATGCATTGTTTGATGCAAGAGCTGACCAGCATCGACGCTAAGGCGTTAAATCCTGCCATCGCTGCTGAATAAGATTCTGTGGCGCCTATTTAATCTCTGATTTTGTTGCTAAACCCATGGCTCCTTGGGGCGTCGATAAATATGCATACATTGAAAAGACGCTCGTATGCATGGTGTTTAGCTGAGGCGTTTTAATAGCCGCAAAAAAAAAACCGCGGGTAATACCCGCGGCGAAAGTTTAGGGAGGAAACGCCCAATAAGGGCTGCAACATCAGATGTTGCACCCCTTTGATAGCATATTATTGGTGCGGCGCAAAATGTATTTTGCGCTGCAGCATAGAGATAGATTGGGGACACGAATCGCCTTGAAAGGCGCTAAACTATTGATGAAAGATTAATTTTTATCATTGAAGGAAATGGAAACAGTTCAGTGTGTGACAATATGTCAAGCGGTGAGACAGCCTCGCCAGAGCCGAAACAAAGCGCGATTAAGCGATTGGGATCACGGGTCCGAGGGCTGACTCGGGCAAAGCAGCGATTTCAAATGCCGAACGGTCGTAGCAATCTTAAGATTGTCATCGTTACAGATGCTTGGAAGCCACAACTAAATGGTGTGGTGCGAGCGTTGGACACGCTTGGGCAGATTCTTCAAGGATTTGGAAATGAGGTGGTTTACATAACGCCGCTTGAATTCCGGTCAGTGCCTTTACCGTCTTATCCGGAGATTCGGTTGTCGATTTTGCCGAATAGAAAGGTCGCCAGCATTATCAATCGTATAAAGCCTGACGCGATCCATATTGCCACGGAAGGGCCTCTTGGCCGCGCTGCTCGGCGTTTTTGTAAAAGGCGAGGTTATCCATTTACGACAAGCTTCCATACGCGTTTCGCGGAATACGCAAATGAGCGCTGGAAACTGCCAATTTCATGGGGATATGGCGTATTGCGTGATTTCCACAAAGATGGGGAAGCGATGATGGTTGCGACCCCTGGACTGTTAGAGGAAATGCAAGAGCGCGGCTTTAACAATATGAAATTGTGGGCCCGCGGGGTGGATCTGAAACAATTTGTGCCCGGGGATCGCTCTTTTCTTGATCATTACCCGCGCCCAATCTTCACGTATATTGGGCGGTTGGCGGTTGAGAAAAGCATTGAGGATTTCTTGGCGCTGGATTTACCCGGTACCAAGCTGATGGTCGGTGACGGCCCTCAGCGGGAAGAATTAGAGCAAAAATATAAGAACGCTGTCTTTGTTGGCCCTAAATTTGGGGACGAGCTGACAAAATATTACCAAGGCAGTGATGTCTTTGTGTTTCCCTCGCGTACGGACACATTTGGTCTTGTTAATGTGGAGGCGTTGGCTTGCGGCGTGCCAGTGGCGGCTTACCCGGTGCGCGGGCCAGTTGATATTTTGAAAGGTGCGCCTTCAGGGTGTGGCGCTCTTGATGAGGATTTGAAAAAGGCTTGTCTGCAAGCGCTAGAGAGCCGTGATCCTGAGGCCTGCCGGGAGCATGCGAAAAATTTTTCATGGGAAGCCGCAACAAAACAATTCATCAGTAATCTAGAAATCTCAGGCTTTAATGAAGATTTCTGGTTACGTTCTGCGCGTATGATTGATTAAGTGTGCAATCTAGCGTGGTGCTTTGTCGGTACCTGCGCTGTTGGTTCTTTTCTGTGCCAGATTGGTGCAAATGTAGGCCGGTCTTCGCTAAGAGGCGTTTTAACTTGGCATAGGTCTTTCTGACTGACTTTTAAAATGAGCGTAATTTGACTGAGCAACTGCTATTTGGCGAAATTACGCTTCTTTTTCCCGTTCGGCACGGGGCTTGCTTTCCCTTCTAACGTGAGCGCGGCGCATTGGCGTCGCCCAAACCGTTAAAAAGGGAGGTAGCGCCGCATGGCCCATCCAATCGATCTTTATGTGGGGAAAAGGTTGCGTCAACGGCGGCGTTTGCTTGGCCTGACACAACAAAAGCTGGCAGATGCTGTTGGCATTCGTTTTCAACAAATTCAAAAATATGAGAGCGGTGCAAACCGTATTTCAGCCTCACGGCTTTGGACGCTGGCTGATGCGTTAAGTGTTTCCGTAGGATATTTCTTCGAAGGCGTTGAGGGGATTGTAAACGGCGCGGCGCCAAGTATGAACGGGTTAATCGGTATGCAACAAGCTGCGCCAGCTGATATTTTTCAAAATAAAGAAACCATTGATCTCGTGCGCGCTTTTTACAATCTGGGCGATGAGCCAAGACGTCGCCTCTTGGATCTTGCAAAAGCGATGTCTGGCGGCGAGAACTAAGCACTTTTTTACTAAGCACGGCTGACACCTGCTTTAAGGCGGCGTTCGCGAAAGCGAGCGTCGTTTTTTATTCCATCATAAACCTCCACCTTCGGTTGAGGATTGGACGCGTTCTAGATTGTAGGTAGGAGACCGCAGTTTGTCTGCGTTATCAGCTTGTTAAAATCTACAGTTGGCGGTTTTTCCTCCCTCGCTTGCGGGGGAGGTGATCCGCGCGGAAGGCGCGGATCGGAGGGGGGGATGCGGTCTATGATATCATGATGGGCCTGAGTAAGTTGACACAGTTTCGCCCCCTCCGCCGGCTTCGCCGACACCTCCCCCGTGAAACGGGGGAGGAGAACTGAGACGCTCGTTGATCCAAAGACCGCATCTGGCGGTCCCAAGCGAAGCGTTTCAAACCTCCACCTTTGGTGGAGGTCAATGACTTTTGTCTGACCTTTGGTTGCCTTTGCGCCGTCATCGGATCATTATAGGGTCATGAGTGAACCTTCCGCTGACCTTTCTGAATTCAAATCTTTTGCTGAGCACCTTGCCGAGCTTGCTCGATCTGAGACGTTACCGCGTTTTCGTCGTGGCGGCGCTGTTTTTAATAAGGAGGCTGGCGTCGGTTTTGATCCGGTTACGGATGCAGATCGTGAGGCGGAAAGGGCGCAGCGCACAGCCATAGGCGAGGCTTTTCCTGAGCACGGGATTTGGGGGGAGGAGTTTGGCGTGGAAAACGGCGATGCGCATTTTCGTTGGGTTCTGGATCCAGTCGATGGTACGCGCGCATTTGTATGCGGCGCCGCCACTTGGACGAGTTTGATTGCACTGGAAAAACACAAACGACCGCTCATAGGGGTGATTGACCAAGGCTATAATGATGAGCGTTGGGTTGGTGCGCCTGGGGGGACGGTTTTTGTCCAACGCGGGAATATCTCCCCTTGTCAGACAAGTGGCGTTAAACGGCTGGCGGATGCACGTCTTGCAACGACGGATCCGATTGAGGGCGAAATCTTTAACGCGGCGCAATCAAAGGCGTTTTATGCAGTTCATGCTAAAATCCAGTTGGCGCGTTTTAGCCTTGACGCTTACGCCTATGGTTTGTTGGCGAGCGGGCACCTTGATTTGGTGATCGAGGCTGGGTTGAAGCGCCATGATTTTTCCGCGCTTCAACCTGTTGTTGAAGGGGCGGGGGGCGTTTTCACTGATTGGGATGGCGGCGAGGTAAGCGAAGAAAAGGGGGGACGCGTAATTGCAGCCGCAACCCCCGATTTGCATCAAGAAGTGATGAGTGTAATTGCGTAAATGCTTTAGAGGTTATCTTTTTATTCTGTATGCGGTGAAATTTTGTGTTAGGCTTTTGCTAAAATTGGATCAATAAAACTATCAAAAGCGGCCCAATATTTGTTCCGTACTTCGTCGCGCTCCATTAAAAGCTCATGCAAGCCATCTTCCACCATAACTTGGTCAATCAAAGGGTTCGCCTCGGCAATAACGGCATGATCAGGGGTGTAGACGGTGCAGTCCTGTTCACCGGAAACAATCCGTATCGGTGTTGTTATACCATCAAGCTCGCCTGACTGGTGGATTTTCTTAATGGCTTTTATAGCCTCGTGCGCCCAACCAAATGTCGGCGCGTTAATTGCCGCTTTTGGCTCCGCTACTTGAAGGTCTAAAAAGCGCTGATGGCGTTTTTTGTCAGTGGTGAACCCATTGCCTTCAAATTTCATCGATTCATTCGGAATTCCTGGAACGCTTATCCCAGCGCCGCCGACGGCGTTTAGGACAGTAGCGAGCGTCGCAAGGCAAGCCCGCTCAATGTTGTTTTGGAAAATTTGCGTCATGGGTGCGCATAATATTGCGGCGACGAATTTATCGTACCCTTCTGCGAGCAATTGAAGCGCCGGCATGCCGCCCATTGAATGGGTCATTAATATGTATGGGCCATCGAAGCGCTGAAGGGCGCCTTCTTCAATAAATTGCCTTAAGTCCTCTTTGAACGTTACAAAACTATCGATATGGCCTTTACTGCGGTCTGGTAATTGTCTGTCTGAGAGGCCTTGTCCGCGCCAATCCATCATTGCGACGTTAAATTTGCGATTTTGAAGGTCTTTAATCGTCTCAAAATATTTCTCGATAAATTCCGTTCGCCCAGCCATTAAAACCACCGTGGCGCGTGCATTATGAGAAGGGAAGTAACCGACACGAAGCGAGGCGCCATCTTTGGCGGCTAAATGTGCTACTTCGCTACCTTCAGGAGGCGTGTTGTCAGGAATATTGATAAATCCGGTCATAGGCTTTTTTCCATCTTTAAGCGCGCCATCACGCTAAAATCGCCTTGGATGGAAAGGCGCCCCGAGATATAAGCGCTCTCGACTGCGCGTTCGCCATCAAGTGCTCTTTTTAAAGTGCTTGGGCTGCTTGTCCAAATGCAAAGGCAGCTTTCATTGTTTTTGGGGGCATTTTCTAAGATGACGGGCGCGTTGTTGCGCCCGTCAATCCAAAAAGGAGGGTGGCCATCCGCTTCGATCTTTAAAACACCTTGAAACGCACGGGTAAAAGCAAGACTCGCGGCTTCGTGTAAAGCGGTGTGATCGTCATTCATTGCATGGCCCCCATATTTTCTTATTCGGCGGCTGGTTTACGGAAGCGCAAGGTCATCCGGTCGCTTTCGCCAATCGCGTCGTATTTCGCGCGATCAAAATCTGCAGCTGGTTCAACGCCAGCGGCAGGCGATGAACGGCGTACGGGGGGTAATGTCCACACGCCGAAGGGATGATCCTTGGTGTCCGCGGCGTTGGCGTTTATTTCGGAGCGTTCTTCAAGAACAAATCCGGCGCCTTCGGCAAGAGCGATAACGCTTGCCTCGCTAACATAGCCGGTTTCAAGCTTTTCTTCAGTGTCTGCATTTGCGCGGTGGTCCACAACGCCAAGAACGCCGCCTGGTTTTAGGGCGGTATAGAATTGACTAAAGAAATCTTCTGCATACCCCCCTTCCATCCAATTGTGAGCATTGCGGAAGGTTAAGACGGCATCCACGCTTCCCTCAGGGGCGATCGGCGTGGCCGCTGTCTCGCTGTCTGTGGAGGGCTGTAATGTGGTCACCGTCACGGCTCCATATTCATCTGGTGCGGTCGTGTACGTTGTGGTGAATTGTTCAAGCATCTTTGTGTAGTATTCGTTATCGCCGGCGGCAAATTGTGCGGCGTAATAACTTCCACCCCCAGCTGCTATATATGGCGCGATAACATTCGTGTACCAACCGCCGCCAGGCCATACTTCCACGACAGTCATGGAAGGTTCAACCCCAAAAAATGACAGCGTTTGTTTAGGATGGCGGAAGGCGTCGCGGGCGCGTTCTTCTTGGCTGCGCCTGTCGTCGGCGAGAACTGTGTCAAGTATTTCTGTGTTTGAAGGGCTGCTTGACGCTTGTTCATCCGCTGCATCATCGGGTGAAGACGCAGCGGTGTTTTCCCCTTGTGAACACGCTGTGACAGCAGCGAGGGCGGAAAATGAGATGATTAATTTTTTGAGGGTTATTGAAGTACGATCTGACATAAAGGCTCCCAACGAATATGAATCAAGGCGTTAAAGTTAACATGTGTTGCAACGTCGTTGATAGCTGTTCGATCATCCTGGGGTTGTTCAATTTTGGGTGAGCAGAGCCTTTAATCGCATTGGCGGAGCCTTTAATCGCATTGCAAGACTGTTTTGCTTGTCAATTTTGTAAATTATTCGGACGCGCCAACGGAAAGTAGGCTAAAAAGACTTGAACGCGCAGTTAGCGTACTTACGTAGAATTTGTCGGACGGCGGAATGCGCCGACACGCTCATACAGCCGAGCCAATTTGGTCGGCCAGAGAGCATCTCTTTTGAACCCTTGCTTAAGAAAAGAAGGATTTCCCAAACATGCGTAATTACGACCTAACTCCCTTATATCGCAATACAATCGGATTTGATCGCCTCTTTGATCTGCTAGACACAGCGGGCAAAGTCGAAGCTGGCGGGTATCCGCCATATAATATTGTGCGTGTCGATGAAGATCAGTACCGCATAACCCTAGCGGTGGCTGGGTTTGGCGAGGAAGATCTTGACATAGTTATCCATGAAAATACGTTGACAATCACGGGCCGTCGTCCTGAAGGCGATGAGCAGGATACAATTTTACACCAAGGAATTGCAGGACGTTCTTTCGAGCGGCGTTTTCAACTTGCTGATTACGTAAAAATTGACGGGGCGACACTTGATAAAGGGTTGCTTAATGTTCAGTTGCGCCGAGAACTGCCCGAAGCCAAACGCCCACGAAAGATAGAGATTAATGCACGCGGAGAAAATGTGCAGATTCTCAAAAACAAGACGTCCGCAGCTTAACAAGCTGTTTTAAACCAACCTGGACGGGTGTTTTACTGAGCGCAGATTGACCCCCGCTGTTTGCTCGATGATATTTCGCTTAGTCCATTGGCCCAGCCCGCCTTCTTGTGATTTCCTCCCCTCGTATTCACAAGAAGAGCGGGCGCATTTTGTAATTATCAACGCACCTGCTAAGCTAAATGAAAGCTACGCCGGATGTCTGGCGAGTTCCGTATTTAGGGTGAAGCGGGGATAGACGCCATGGCGTATTTTTTATTGGGGCAGGACGCCCGATCGGCGCGAGCCATTGCAAAGGCTCTTATAGGGAGCGCGCTAGCCTTAACGGCGGCATGTGCGTCCACCAGTGGGGAGGGGGTGCGGTCTATTTCAATTCCTTATGACCCTTATAATTTTAATCCTGATGAGTTGAACTCAGAAGCGCAAGCTCATTGCGCGGCTTACGGATTAAAAGCAGTTTATGAAGACGAAACGATCGACCCCACCTCTGTTCGTTGGCGTTACCGGCACTATTCTTGTCACTAGGGCTCGTAATTTGTAACGAGCAAATAACTAAACGTTCAAAAGCTTTTTGGCTGTTTCCATAATTTCTGGACCAGCTGCAAGGATTGATTGGCCAAGTTGGGGCTTGGGGCCGCCATCAATTTCTGAGACTAGCCCGCCAGCTTCGCGTACGATGGCGATCCCGGCGCATACATCCCATGTCTTCAAATCTCGTTCCCAATAGGCGTCAAACCGACCGGCGGCGACGAAGGCGAGATCGAGCGCTGCCGAGCCAAAGCGGCGAACGCCAGCGGTTTGCGATAAGACGGCATCCGCTTCTTTTAAAGACTGTTCTCGGCCCGGTTTGCCCATAAAGGGTAAGCCGGTGGCGAATAAACATTCACTGAGGTCGCGCCTTGCGGCAACACGAAGGCGGCGATCATTCATATACGCGCCTTCGCCCTTTTCTGCATAAAAAAGCTCGTCAGTGATAGGGTTATAGACAACTCCGGCATAGGGTTGGCGATCTCGCTCAAGTCCGATGGATATTGCAAATTGCGGCAAGCCATGAAGAAAGTTGGTGGTGCCGTCCAGTGGATCGATTATCCATCTGTTCGAATTATCGGCGCCTTCTATTTCGCCGCGTTCTTCCATTACAAACCCAAATTTCGGGCGTGCGCGTGAAAGCTCCTCAAAAATTGTTTGTTCTGCTTGGATATCGGCTGCTGAAACGAAATCAGCCGCGCCCTTGCGTGAAACTTGAAGGGCTTCAACTTCGCCAAAATCGCGCTGAAGGTTGCGGGCCGCTTTGCGGGCGGCGGCGATCATAACGTTTAATAAAGAGGAGTGGTGTGACATTGGAAAACAACTTCAAAGCTTAAAGGGGTGCATTTGCTGCACGGAATGGATGCGATCTCTCTGTTTATGGTGTATGAGTCAAGGGTTGATCGTTAATAAGGTGTGTGAATGTCCCAATCCGTCTACTCCGATCTGTTATCTGACATAAGCGATGAAGCTCTTGAAGCCGCAAAGGCGCGCGTTTTTGATACGATGCCGATTTTCACGGTTGGCGAAGCGGAAATCCGGGGGAATACATATAAAGTCTTTCAAAATGCGCCGCCACATATGGGCGGCTTGTTAATGTATGGTGCTGCGCAGCATGGCGATAACGAGTTTCTGATTTTTCGTGACGAGCGATACACATTCGCTGATATTTGGGCGGCGGCCTGTCGGTTTGCTTCTGCGCTTTCAAATGAGCTCGGTGTAAAACAGGGTGACCGCGTCGCCATTGCCATGCGTAACTATCCCGAATGGTGCGCGGCTTACATGGCGATCGTGTCTATAGGCGCCGTTGTTACGCCCCTTAATGCATGGTGGAACCAAGACGAGCTTGAGGCGGTCTTAAAAGACTGCGGTGCGAAAATTATAGTCGTTGATGGCAAAAGGCTGGAAACATTAAAGCCAGTTCGCGACGATTTAGGGCTAACGCTTATTTTGGCGCGTGATGAAGGCGATGGGGCGGACTATCTTTATAAAGATCTTGTTGCTGGTGTTGAGGCTGTAGCGCCGCCTATGCCCTCCATTGGACCTGAAGATGATTGCTGCTTGATGTATACTTCTGGGTCCACTGGCGGCCCGAAAGGGGTTTTGGCCACCCATCGCAGTGTTATAACAGCCCTAATGTCATGGGCGTTTTACGCTGCGACATTAAAAGAGGCGCGCAATGGCGCCGGACCTTTTGGGGATAACCCTGGTATTGTCCTGGCGATACCGCTTTTTCATGTCACGGGCGCAAACTCGATCTTCCTTCTGTCTTGGTTGGTCGGTCGGCGGGTCGTGATGCTCTATCGTTGGGATCCTAAGGAAGCAGTTGACGTTATCCGCAAAGAAGGACTGACGAACTTTGTAGGCGTGCCAAGCCAATCTTTTGAGTTGATTGAAGCGGCGGCGGATGGGGACATGCCTTCGTTGATTGATATCGGATCGGGCGGCGCCAAGCGTCCGCCGGAACACGTTAAGCTGTTGAAGAAAGCTTTTCCGAATGCTGGTCCTTCAACCGGATACGGATTGAGCGAGACAAGTGCGCTTGGAACCGTGATTTCTCTTGGGGCGTATCAGTTGCGGCCCGACTCAGCCGGGCGGGTGGTGCCTCCGGTGACGCAAGTGCAGATTTTCAGCGAGGAAGGCCTACAACTTCCAGTGGGGGAGGCGGGTGAAATTTGCATTCGAAGCGCGGCAAATTTCCGTGAATATATCAACAAGCCGAACGAGACTGCTGAAGCATTGACCGCCGATGGTTGGTTCCGAACAGGCGATTTGGGTAAGCTTGATGAAGATGGCTATCTTTATATTATTGATCGCCTGAAGGACTTAATCATCCGTGGCGGAGAAAATATTTCAAGCTTAGAAGTTGAATCTTGCGCTTATGAATACGAAGGCGTGGGCGAAGCGTCGGCATTTTCTGTGCCGGATGATGTGTTGGGCGAGCGCGTTGGACTGGTCATTGTTCCCCTTAAGGATGCTGTCATTGATGTGACGGCTCTGCGCGCTTTTATGGCCGAAGGCCTTGCCTATTATAAAGTACCGGAGCGGATATGGGTTTCGCCTTTTCCCCTGCCGCGACTTGGGACAGGAAAATTTGATAAGCGCACTGTTCGGAAAATTGCGCTGGAACAAGCGCCCACTCTGTCTGTTTAGCGTGGTGGGGCATTTTCGGTCTGATACTTTTCAGCCCAAGAGCAACCAGCAAATGCCTTACGTCTGTCTTTAGGCTCGTCTTGTGCTGAGCTAACGTCAATTTCCGGTGTAATTTGATTGTATTGCACATGAAAAGCGTGTTCTCGCCCGCCTGTAACTGCATAGCGCGCTTGCGCCTTTTTATTCGCCATGTTTAACCGGGGTGCACCTGCTTTTTGTGATTCTGGAGCAGGTTTTGAGAGTCGTCTACAGGAATTTGGGCTTATTCCTTGAGCCTTAATAGCAGATGCGGAGGCACACTATGGACCAATTAGAAACATTTCGCACCGAAACACGGGCCTGGCTTGAGGAAAATTGCCCGCAAGAACAGCGGCGGCCTTTCAAGAGCGAGGCTGACATCTGTTGGGGCGGGCGTAATTGGGTCTTTACCAGTGATGCTCAAAAAGTCTGGTTGGACAGGATGGTCAATAAGGGGTGGACAGTTCCAACATGGCCAAAAGAATGTGGCGGAGCTGGCCTTTCCAAAGGCGAAGCCAAAATTTTAAAAGAAGAAATGAACCGTATACCGGCTTTGCCGCCGCTTGACAGTTTTGGTATTTCAATGCTTGGGCCGGCCTTACTAAAATATGGATCGGATGAGCAAAAACGTCATTTTCTGAATCCGATCGCGCGTGGTGAAATCCGTTGGGCGCAAGGCTACTCAGAGCCCAATGCGGGCAGCGACCTTGCATCGCTAGCAACAAAGTGTGAAGACAAGGGCGATCATTGGTTGATTAACGGACAAAAAATCTGGACGTCCTATGCGGACCAAGCTGACTGGATTTTTGCGCTAGTACGGACTGATTCCAGCGGATCTAAGCACCACGGTATAAGCTTTATTTTAGTGGATATGGCGAGCGAGGGCGTGTCGACTAAACCTATTCAGCTAATTTCTGGAAAGTCGCCGTTCTGTGAAACCTTTTTTGACAATGTTAAAGTTCCAAAGGAGCATGCGCCGGGTATTCCGGCTATTGTTGGTGAGCTTAATCGGGGCTGGGACGTTGCAAAATATTTGCTGACACATGAACGCGAAATGATTGGCGGTGGCGGCGCTGGCCTTTTTGGCACGCGTAGTCTTGGTGAAATTGCAACGCAATCATTAGGCGTTGATGAGCAAGGTCGTTTAACTGATCCTGTTTTGCGCGGCGACATTGTGGAAGCGGAAATTGATGCATTATCTTTTATGTGCCTGCTTGAGCGCGTAAAAGACGAGGCCGCCGCTGGTGAAGGCGTTGGCGCCCATTCTTCTATGCTAAAATATTATGGTACGGAGTATAATAAACGCCGATTAGAATTATCGATGGATGCGGCTGGCGCTGACGGTCTGGAGTGGGAGGGCGCCAGCTCGAATGACGGTGAGTTGGCCCGCAGTTGGTTGCGCAGTAAAGCAAACTCCATTGAAGGCGGCACGAGTGAGGTCCAGCTTGGCATTATCGCAAAACGTATTTTGGGCTTGCCAAGCGCCTAGTCGCTTGTCGCAAAAAGATTATTGGGAGGTTTTATGCCGTTAGTTCTTACTGAAGAACAGCAAATGCTGAAAGAAGCCGCGCAGGGCTTTATTGAAGAAAAGGCGCCTGTTTCTGCGCTACGTAAATTGCGCGATGATAATGACCCTAATTGCTATGATACCGCCCTTTGGAAGGAAATGGGCGAAATGGGTTGGGCTGGCGTTCTGGTTGATGAAGCACATGGCGGTAGTGACTTTGGATTCGTCGGCGCAGGCGTCATTGCCGAAGAAATGGGGCGTGCACTTACGGCCTCGCCATTTTTTTCAACGTCAATTCTAGCTGCGACCGCCATTGGGAAATATGGCGCCGATGCGCAAAAGCAAACATATCTGCCTAAAATTGCCGCTGCTGATATCGTCATGGCCCTCGCGGTGGATGAGGGAAATAAACATAATCCAGCCGGGGTAAGCTTAAAGGCGGAAAAATCCGGAAACGGATTTAAGCTAACAGGTGAAAAAACTTTCGTTGCTGATGGAGCGGCGGCGGATAGCGTTATTGTCGCTGCTCGTTCTGCGGGCGGGGCGGGGGAGAAGGAAGGATTGACCCTTTTCCTTGTAGATGCGAACGCAAACGGGCTGTCCCGTGAGAAAATCTCAATGGTTGATAGCCGCAATTCGGCGCGCCTAACCTTTGATGGGGTGGAGGTTACGGGTGATGATGTAGTGGGCGAGATTGATCAGGGCCATGGCGCTTTGGAAGGTATTTTGAACGCTGGCCGGGCGGGACTTGCGGCGGAATTATCCGGCTCTGCGCAAGCTGCTTTTGCGATGACTGTTGAGTATCTTAAAGAGCGTAAACAGTTTGGCCAGCTTATTGGTTCATTTCAAGCGCTTCAGCATCGTGCGGCGGATGTGTATACGGAGGTTGAGCTAATGCGCTCCATCACGCTGAAAGCTCTGCAAGAATTGGACCGTAACTTTGATAATGCGGGCGTAGTCTGCGCCATTGCAAAGGCGAAAACGGGCCAAGTGGCAAAGAAGGTCAGCCAAGAAAGCGTCCAAATGCATGGCGGTATTGGGGTGACCGATGAATATGACCTTGGCTTTTACATGAAGCGAATTCGTGTCGCACAGGAGCTGTTTGGCGATTATGCTTATCATGCGGACAAAATTGCACGGTTAAGGGGATATTAATCGATGGCGATTGAAAAAACTATGAGCCCAAAGGATCTCGAAAAACTTGTTGGGCAAGAAATTGGTGTTAGTGACTGGATTGAAGTTGATCAAGGCCGCATCAATCAGTTTGCTGATGTTACTGAAGATCACCAATTTATTCATATCGACCCAGAGGCCGCGGCGAAAACGCCTTTCGGCGGCGCCGTCGCCCATGGGTTTTTAACCTTATCTTTGTTGTCGCGGATGGGTGAAGCCGCCATGCCAGCCATAGAAGGCGTGAAAATGGGCGTCAATTATGGCTTTGAAAAAGTCCGTTTTTTAAACCCCGTTCCTAGCGGGAAGCGCATTCGGGGCGTCTTCACTTTGATGTCACTTAAGGAGCGTGCTCCCGGGCAATTGCTGATGCAAAATGCTGTTAAGGTTGAGATTGAGGGGGATGAAAAGCCCGCCTTGATGGCTGAGTGGCTTACTGCATACTTCGTGTAAGTTATTTTGGATTTGGGAGGTTATGCAGCAGGCGAATAATAAAAACGGGAAGCTTTAATCAACTACATTATCGTAGAAAGCTTGAGCTTTGCCGCTTGCATACTTTGTACAACTGATCTCCAATAAAAAGCGTAGGCAAATTAAATGACGATTGAATTTGATAATAAAGTGGCGATTGTAACAGGCGCGGGTAACGGGCTTGGGCGCACACATGCGCTGGCTTTGGCGGCGCGAGGCGCAAAGGTTGTCGTCAATGATTTAGGCGGCGCACGCGATGGTTCTGGCGGTTCGCTTGGTCCCGCTGAGCAAGTGGTTGAAGAGATTAAAGCCGCTGGCGGTGATGCTGTGGCGAACGGGGCTAATGTCGCAAAAGAAGACGAAGTCAAGGGTATGGTCAAGGCGGCGGTTGACCAGTGGGGCCGCGTTGATATCCTCGTGAACAATGCTGGTATTTTACGTGATAAGACCTTTCATAAAATGGAGATGGCTGATTATCGCACAGTGATCGATGTTCACTTGATCGGCACTGCAAATTGTACGCATGCTGTGTGGCCGTATATGCGCGAACAAAGTTATGGCCGCGTTGTGTGTACGTCATCTCCTTCAGGATTGCATGGCATTTTCGGTCAGGCGAATTACGGCGCCGCAAAAGCAAGCTTTATTGGCTTTATGAATGCGCTCCATCTTGAAGGGGCAAAATATAATATCCGCACAAATCTTCTTTCGCCATCTGCTCGTACCCGTATGACGGAAGACATTGGCATTCCTGAAGCTGTTTTAGAACAGCTGACGCCAGAGGCTATAACGGCCGCGATGCTTTTCCTCGTTAGTGAAGATGCGCCTTCTCGTGCGATTATGTCCTGTGCTGGCGGTGGGTATGCCTGTGCGTATGTTGTTGAAACAGACGGTGTCTATTTACCCCCTGAAGAGCAAACGCCGGAGGCGATTGCAGCGCATTGGGAAGAAATTTCAAGCAAAGATAATGTGCATTATTACGTCGACAGCAATGGCCCAATGATGAACTTTATGGGTAAGGCGACGGCGGCGAAAAAATAAATAAAAGCCGTTCTTTATTTGGATGCCTAATTTTGTGTGCGTTTAACACACCCTTGGAAAATGGAGAGATATGATGAGAGAAGCAGTCATTGTTTCAACGGCGAGAACGCCAATCGGTAAGGCCTATCGCGGCGCTTATAATGACACCACTGCGCCTGCCCTAGCAGCTCACGCAATTTCCAATGCGGTTGAGCGCGCTAAAATTGATGCGGCTGAAGTAGAAGATGTCGTTCTAGGAGCGGCTCTTCAAATGGGGACGGCGACGCCTAATGTTGCGCGGCTTGCGTTATTGCGCGCTGGTGTCTCAAACACTGTTCCTGGCATGTCATTAGACCGTCAGTGCGCGTCTGGCATGATGGCGATCGCAACAGCTGCAAAACAAGTGATTAGTGATAATATGCAGGTCGCGATTGGCGGCGGGGTTGAGTCTATTTCAACCAACCAGACAAAAGACATGTTTGTTCGCCCAGATCCTTGGTTGATCCAAAATCTGCCTGCGTCTTATATGCAGATGATTGAAACTGCTGAAGTAGTCGGCGAGCGTTATAATGTCAGCCGTCAAGCGCAGGATGAATATGCTCTTCAGTCGCAACAGCGTACGCATGCCGCGCAAGAGGCTGGAAAGTTTGATGACGAGATCGTACCGCTTCCATCTGTGATGAAGTTTACCAATAAAGAAACCGGTGAAACATCTGACGTTGAAGTAAACTTAGACAAAGATGAGGGTAATCGTCCGCAGACAACTCTTGAAGGGCTTAATGGACTTCAGCCGGTCTTTAAGGGCGGCCAACAGGTTAAAGAAGGAAAACACATTACGGCGGGGAATGCATCCCAGCTTTCTGACGGCGCCTCAGCTGCGGTCGTAATGGAAGCGAAAGAGGCTGAAAAGCGTGGGCTATCACCGCTTGGCATTTATCGCGGCATGGCGGTTGCTGGTACGGACCCTGATGAAATGGGCATAGGGCCGGTGTTTGCTGTTCCAAAGCTGCTTGAAAAGTTCAACCTAAAAATAGACGATATCGGCCTATGGGAATTGAATGAAGCCTTCGCTGTGCAGGTTCTTTACTGCCGTGACAAGCTTGGCATTCCTGATGAGTTATTGAATGTCAATGGCGGCGCCATTTCCATTGGTCATCCATATGGCATGTCCGGCGCTCGCATGGTTGGTCATGCGCTTATCGAGGGTAAGCGCCGCGGTGCTAAATATGTCGTGTGCACCATGTGTGTCGGCGGCGGAATGGGCGCTGCTGGCCTTTTTGAAGTCGCCTAACTTCAACTCAAAACAATAAAATTTAAAAACGGCCGCATATATTATGCGCCTTTGGTGTGGCACGTTGCTTTGTTTTCGCGGACTTGTGAATCGAAAGGCATGCGCCCCTCGGTCGCAATTGGGCAGCTGTTCTTCGGGTTTAATTAGATGTATATTATATGAATGTATTGTAGGCGCGCGTGTCTAAATTCATCTGACACGCATATGTTGCCCCCATTCTTACTTGGAAATGGTGAGGGGCCCTCAACCAGAGGTGTAAAAAAATAGCCGCAAAATTCCCAAAAGGTCTTGTGAAATACGCTGAGACCAAGGTTTTTACAGAGGCGACGGTCCCGCCAAAGCTAACCGCTGAGCACGATACAAAGGCTGGGGTTTGGGGTAAGCTTGTTGTTAAGGCGGGCGTGCTAAACTATGTCATAGCCGGGCCGCCAAGGTCGCGAGAGCGGATTGAGGCGGGGGCGTTTGCCGTGATCGAGCCTGAGGTTAAGCATTGGGTCGAGTTAATTGGGCCCGTAACTTTTCTGGTAGAGTTTTATAAGGACGCTGTTGAGGGAATATAAAATGCGTGTCGCAATACGTTATATGTGGATTACATTTGGCGTCTTGTCGCTTGTGTGCGGTGCCGTTGGCGTGGTGTTGCCGCTTCTTCCGACCACGCCGTTCCTTTTGTTATCCGCATATGCTTTCGCTCGCTCTTCGCCGCGTTTGCACGCTTGGCTTATGCGTCATCCACAATTTGGGCCGTTGATCGAGAATTGGCGCCGCTATGGCGCTATTGATCGGCGCACAAAAATCATATCTGTCGCTACAATGGTTGCCGCGCCGCTTTTGACTTTGGTTATTGGCGCGCCGATTTGGGCGATAGCCTGCCAAATTGTGGTGCTGTTGGGGGCGGCGACGTTTGTTCTGACGCGACCTGAAGGCGCTAAAGAGCCTAAAGACTTGCCGCAGGGGTTAGAAGACCAAGCGCATCAAACATCTGCTGGTCAGACCTTTAGGGCTTAACCGGTTTAAGCACCGGTTCTGGACAAAGGGCCCCTTCTTCATCAGTAATTAGACCCTCAGGCATAGGGTTACCGATAGCGGGACCAGGCGCATAAGCTGGCGCTGCGCGTTCGTCACTCAGTCCCACGGCGGCGACGTTGCGTTTGCCGCGGTCACGCCAAGCAATGCGCTCTTCTTCACTTAAGGCGTCTTCACCAATATCATCGATATAAAAGGCGATATCGCGGCCCAAGCGATCTTTACGCTGATTGGGCGGCCGGAAATTCAGGGCAACATGGCGGCGGACAGCTGCGGCGCTTAGCGGCCAATCATCACCAGCCTCAGCTTTTAAAGAGGAAAGGGCGGCGCGAACTTTTTCCGGCGAAATTGACATATGAGCCGCCCGGTCCACGAAAAAGCCGTGGTCAATCTCGGTGACAGTTAGACCAAATTCTTCACTGGTCCAAGCGTTGTAAAAGGTGTTAATTTTGCCGCCGTCAAAGGACGCGGAACGATAAACTTCTTTATACGTCTCACGCACAGTTTCGTTGGCGCCAAAGGCCTTAAACCCTGTACGCCAGGCATTGCGGCGGTCTTTGTCCATCCACACGCCGCAAAGATACGTCTCAAGCGGACTATTGTTGTTTGTATTATCAAGTTCGCCCATGCGTAAGACGGCGGATGCTTCTGCGCCAAAGATGTTGTTGAAGATAGCCCGGCCCGTGTCGCCCGTTTTGTTGAGGTATTGGTTGATGATTGCTTGCACTTCACGGCCATGACCGGCTGTTGCGCCATTTGGGCCCCAGGTGATGAAAGAGCGACGGTCATTGCTAAAACAAATCGGCTGGCCGTTCGCCGGATCGTAAAAGGGCCGGTTCTGGCAAAAATTCCATTGCATGACCGGATAGTCTGTCGCCTCAAAAGTCAGTTTCAGGCTAGCTGCGCGCTCTGAAATGTTCGGGGCAGGGGCGCCGGTCGCAATCGCACTCCAGAGCGCTTTCGTAACAGCGCCATTGCGTGCGGCGCTGCCTTCTGGCAATGCTGCGTCGATTGTTTCGCAAGAGCTTAAGGATTTGATTGCGGCTTTGGTGCCATTTCCGAAAAGGCCGTCAACGACAATACGCTGATCAGAGCCACAATCGGCAAAAGCCTTGTTGATAGCGCTTTGAATGGTCGCTATAGGGCCGGACTTACTGCCCCGAATCGTCCACCCCTGGTGCTCATAGAACACTTGGTCTGCTGCGGCGTTTGTGGATATTAATATAGCGGCGATTGCCGCATACCCCAATCGAACCATAAGGTCAGTGTCCCCTTAAAATAGAACGCGTTCTTTAAAGCCAAGTCCGTCAGTGTCGGCGAATTTTATGCCGCCACCTGATTTTTTCTCGATTTCAAAAGCAACCTTTTGGAAACCATTATATTCAGTTTCGGTAATCGTATCGACCGCGATAAACCGCGCCTCTGCTTTTTGCGGTGTCACGGTGAGGTCTATAAATCCGTGATAATCGCCAGACAAATACCGGTTCGTTTTATTTTCGCGGTTAGTTAGAAGGGCATAATCGCTGCCGCGTCCACCAAGGAAATCGCTGTTGTAAGGCGATGGCGACGTGACGGAATGTACGCCAAGCTCTACCCCCATATGGGCGCCGTCTTTGGCATAAAGATCATTCGCCCACCATGTATGCGTATCGCCGGTCAGTACAAGTAGGTCATTCGCATTTGCGGCTTTTGCCGTGTCATATAAACGTTCGCGAGCGGCGGGGTAGCCATCCCAAGCATCAAGGTTCATCGGCAGGCCAAGCTTTGAAAATTCAATAAAGGCGCGCGCCTGATCCCATTCTTTTTCAAGTTCAACAATATCTTTTTCCTCAACATGAGGACTTAGATCGGGTGCAATAATTTCCGCCATCGTCACCTGGTTCGCCACAAGCCGCCATGGCTGTCCTTGTACGGTGGATTCCCTAAGGGCCCGGTCAATATAGTCCAATTGGGCGGCGCCCAACATTTCGCGGGAAGCGTCCCATAAAACTTGGTCGCGAAAGTGGGCGATATCTTCAGGGGTTTTTAGTTTGGGGACCACCTTATTATAGTCGAACGGCTTGGCGCGCGCCATCAGGCGCGTCTCAAGTGCGGCGAGTGTTAAAAGCCCGCCAAACGAAAAGGTGCGGAAGAGTGCTTCTCGTCCGAAACCCGGCGCAGGGTCGCGCACTGGCATCCATTCATAATAGGCTTGCAAGGCGGCGCGCCGACGTGCCTCCCATGAGCCCTCTTTTTTGCGTTGGTGGTTTTGAGCGCCGCCCTGCCAGGAATCGTTGGCGGTTTCATGGTCGTCCCAAATGGGTATTAACGGGTGGGCGGCGTGCATAGCTTGGGATGCGGGGTCAGATTTGTATTGGGCGTGACGTTTTCGGTAATCATCAAGGGTGACGATTTCCTTATTTGGTTCATGGATTCGGCCCAATTGGCGGGCTGCTTTGCCGCCATAGCCAGTGGCGCCGTATTCATACAGATAGTCGCCGAGATGTAAGACCGCGTCTAAATTTTCTTGTCTGGCGATGAGATCGTAGACATTAAAATACCCAAACTGGTAATTGGAACACGACACAACCGCGAACCGAGCAGTTTCCGTGTCGCCAGCCGGAAGGGTGCGCGTGCGGCCGATCGGGGAGACTGATTCGCCTGCCTTAAAGCGGTAAAAGAGCTTTTCGCCTGGGTTCAACCCTTCGACAAGGACTTTCACGGTCCAATCGCTCGCTGGCGTCGCAAACGCCTCCCCCTCGGCGCGAATGGCGGTAAAAGCCTCATCAGATGCGACTTGCCATAAAACACGGACTGCGCCGCTTGGGACCGTCGCGCGCGTCCAGATGACGACGCTATCATCCTGTGGATCGCCGCTTGCAACACCATGGGTGAAGAGACCCTCTGCGCTGGTCGTAATAGCTTGATAAAAGGTATATTTTGGCTGCGCCGTACAGGCTGCGGCCCCAGATGCGAGACCCGTGGTAAGGGCGGTCCGGCGAGTGAACAGCGTCATATTTATCATCCTTCAAAGCGCATTCGGTTGTATGAACCATCGAGCGTAAGGGGTTGCATAAGCCCATTTTAGAGGGGCCAAACAATAGTCTGGTTTAGTCTAAAGTCCTGGTTTGGTCGAAAGCATTGGGCCTGGCGAATATTATGGGCCATATCATGAGCTTAACTGATGACATTTGTATGTGTGATATGAATGTCGCTTTGATAGAATATATACACGCGAAATAGACGTTTGGTCTAATTTCGCGCGCTATTTAAGACCGCTTGGCGCAATAAGGTGCGGCTATGCGGCGCCGGTCAAGTCTTGCAAGGTTGGCAGGCCGTGTGGTATCGCGCAAGGGTATTCTGGTTTACGTGTCAGGACAGCAGTGGATTTGCGCCCATAAAGCGTGCTCTTGACCAGGCCAGGCTTAACGATGCCGACAAGGCGGCGGTGCAGCATCATCGATGATGCGACATTGATGGTGGAAAAAGTTGCGCCGCGTAATCGTTTATGGCGTCGCCATGATTTCATGGCTTATCGGTAATGGTTAATTGGGAGAACGGCGGCCGGTCGGTGCGCTGTAGTTACACGAGTGATGTGTTTACTCCCATGACATTGGTAAAGAGAGAGTTGTGATCAATGAGTGATCCAATGTTGAAATTTGTCTCGCGTGATCGTCAAACGCCGGAAAAACGTCCGGCTGACCTACGACGAGAAGATTTTGATGAGATTTATCAGCGCTTTTCGGAAGAAAATGCGGCTCTACAGGCATCGCGTTGTTCTCAGTGCGGTGTGCCGTTTTGTCAAAATCACTGTCCTTTGGGTAATAATATCCCTGACTGGCTGCGTCTGGTGGCGGAAGGCAGAGAAGAAGAGGCTTATGCGGTTTCTTCTGCGACGAACAACATGCCGGAGGTATGTGGCCGGATTTGCCCTCAAGATCGCCTTTGTGAAGGTTCTTGCGTCATTGAACAGTCGGGGCACGGCACCGTCACGATTGGCGCTGTCGAAGCTTATATAACAGACACCGCTTGGGAGCAGGGGTGGATCAAACCCATCACGCCTCAGCAAGAGCGCGCGCAGTCTGTGGGCATCATTGGCGCTGGGCCTGGCGGCCTTGCCGCTGCCGAGCAGTTACGAGCAGAAGGCTTTAAAGTCACGGTCTATGACCGCTATGATCGTGCTGGCGGCCTTTTGGTCTATGGAATTCCTAATTTCAAGCTGGACAAATCCATTGTCGCAAAGCGCGTTGAACGCCTGGAGCAATCTGGGGTTGAGTTTCGATTAAATTACGAGCTTGGTCGCGATGAAAAATTGGCTGACTTGCGTGGGCGTCATGATGCTGTGCTGATTGCTGTCGGCGTTTACAAATCACGCGCGCTTCCTTGCCCAGGGGCGGATGAAGCCCATGTCGTGAAAGCGCTAGACTTTCTAACGGCGTCGAACAAGCGGGGACTAGGGGATGATTCTCCTGCATTGAATGAGACAAATCTCAATGCGACCGGCAAAAAGGTTGTAGTCATAGGCGGCGGCGACACGGCTATGGATTGTGTCCGCACGTCTATTCGCCAAGGGGCGACTTCAGTGACATGCCTTTACCGCAGGGACCGAACGAACATGCCGGGCTCTCAGCGAGAAGTTGGGCATGCCGAAGAAGAGGGCGTGAAGTTTGAATGGCTTTCCGCGCCTAAAGCGATTACCTCGAAATCTGTTCGCGCGATCAAAATGCGCCTTGGCGCTCCCGATGCTTCGGGCCGACAGAGCCCGGAAGAAATTGAAGGCGGCGACTTTGAACTTGAAGCAGATCTTGTGATCAAAGCGCTTGGCTTTGAGCCTGAGGAAGCGGACGGATTGTTCGGTGATCCTGCCTTGAAAATTTCATCACGCGGCACGATTAGCGTTGACGGCGCCACGCTTGAGACAAGCCTTGAAAATGTCTATGCGGCGGGCGACATCGTTCGCGGCGCCTCCCTGGTTGTCTGGGCGATTAGAGACGGGCGCGTCGCAGCAGCGGCGATTGCCGAACGCCTGAAAGCGACGGACGCAACGTCAAAGCCTGCGTTAGCGGCGGCGGAATAAAAGGGCCACAAACCCGCTCTGCAAGCCATAATACCTAAAAAAGCGATTGCTCTTCGAGAGAGTTTTTTACGATGCTGACATTTGAACAACAACTTGAAGCCCGCCGTGTAGCGCAAGAAAAAGGCCTTTATGATCCGATGGAGGAGCATTCTTCCTGTGGGGTTGGGCTTATTGCTTCCCTAGACGGCGAGCCGCGGCGTGAAATCGTTGAAATGGCCGTGCGGTCGTTGAAAGCCGTTTGGCACCGCGGTGCGGTTGATGCTGACGGTAAAACCGGCGACGGCGCGGGCGTACGACTTAATGTTCCGCAGGATTTGTTTAAGTCGTTTGTGTCTAGAACTGGCCATGACCCAGATCACCGCGATATCTGTGTAGGGCAAATATTCTTGCCCCGTACGGATTTTTCAGCGCAAGACGCCGCGCGCGCAATTGTTGAAAGCGAGATTATGCGCGGCGGGTTCTTGCTATATGGCTGGCGCCAGACGCCTGTCGATGCGGCTGTTCTTGGCGTGAAAGCAAATGCGACACGCCCTGAGATCGAGCAAGTCTTGTTCTATGACCCAAGGGGCCGCGCCATCGAAGATCTTGAACGTGATCTTTTTGTCGTTCGTCGCCGGATTGAAAAGCGCGCCATCGCTGCTGAAATTCCGAGTTTTTATATTTGTTCTTTATCCAGCAATGACCTTGTTTATAAGGGTATGTTCTTGGCTGAAGACGTGGATGCGTTTTATCCAGACTTGAATGATCCACGTTTCGTCTCGCGTGTCGCGATATTCCACCAGCGTTATTCCACTAATACGTTCCCCGAATGGCGCTTGGCGCAGCCATTCCGCTTGCTCGCCCACAATGGCGAGATCAACACGATCAAGGGTAACATCAATTGGATGAAGGCCCATGAAATTCGTATGGCCTCGGAAGTTTTTGGCGATGCGCAAGATGATATAAAGCCGATCATTCAAAACGGCGCCTCTGATAGCGCGGCGCTTGATCAAGCGTTTGAGGTTTTGGTGCGTGCTGATCGTTCCGCGCCGATGGCCAAATGTTTATTGATGCCGGAAGCTTGGTCAAAACGGACAGACTTAATGACCGACAAGCATCGTGCGCTTTATGAGTATTGCAATGCGGTTATGGAGCCATGGGATGGCCCGGCGGCTGTTGCGGCGTTTGATGGGCGGTGGGCTATTGCTGGGCTTGATCGAAATGGTCTGCGTCCCATGCGTTATGCCATCAGCGAAGACGGTATTCTCGCTATTGGATCTGAAACCGGCATGTGCCCGCTCGGCGACAAGACAGTTCTTAGTCGCGGCGCTCTTGAGGCTGGCGATATGCTTGCCTTTGATTTTCGGGAGAAGAAACTTTACACGCCGACAGAAATTTTAGACCACCTTTCTGAAAAGCATCCTTATACGGAATGGCTTGGTAATATTGTTGAGCTTGAGCCGAAGATCTTGCCGGGCGGCGAGGAGCGGATGTTCGATGATGAGGAAGCGCAGCGCCGTCAGACAGCTGCTGGCTATACAATGGAAGAGCTTGATCTTGTTCTTCGTCCGATGATTGAAACCGGTAAGGAAGCTGTTGGCTCGATGGGCGATGACACGCCCCTTGCCGTTCTTTCTGAACAATATCGCCCAATATCTCATTACTTTAGGCAAAAATTTAGCCAGGTCACCAATCCGCCAATCGACCCATTGCGGGAAGAGCGGGTGATGAGCCTAAAGACGCGATTTAAAAATCTCGGCAATATTTTAGTCTCTGATGAGACGCAAACGGATGTTTTTGTCCTTGAAAGCCCGTTCTTGTCGAATGGTATGTTCCAGCGTTTTGTTGGAACGGTTGACGACAATAGTGCGATTGTTGATTGCACTTATCCGGCTGAGGCTGATCCGTCATCTCCTGGCGCCAATTTGCACAGCGCACTTGACCGCATCCGCGATGAGGTTTGCGCCGCCGTGAAAGCAGGCGCCCAGCACGTTATTTTAACCGACGAGGGACTTAGCGCAGAGCGTCTTGGCGCGCCGATGATTTTGGCGGCTGGCGGCGCCCATAAGCGCCTTGTGGAAGAAGGTCTTCGTTCTTATTGTTCGATTACGGTGCGTTCTGCCGAATGTGTTGATTCCCATTATGTGGCGGTATTGGTTGGTGTTGGCGCGACAGCGGTGAACCCATATCTTGCGTGTGAGGCTGTCGCCATGGCCCATAAGCGCGGGCGTTTTGCGGACCAATCGCTGGAAGCTTGCATTCTAAACTATAAAGCGGCGATCGAAGCGGGGCTCTTGAAAATCTTGTCAAAAGCGGGAATTTCCGTGATTTCATCTTATCGCGGCGCCTGTAACTTTGACGCATTGGGCTTGTCGCGGACTTTGGTTGACGAGTTCTTCCCGGGCGCGGCTTCGCGTATTTCTGGGATTGGTTTTGCTGGGCTTGAAAATAAAACCATGGCGCTGCATGCGCGCGGTTTTGGCGCTGCGGCGCCAATGCTGCCGATTGGCGGTTTTTATCGCCATCGCGCCAATAGTGAGACCCATGCGCTTGAGGCGAAACTAATTTCAAGCCTTCAAAAAGCGGTGCGTGAGGATGATTACGCAGCGTATAAGGATTATTCTAAAGATTTAGCGAGCCAAAAGCCCGTTCAGTTACGCGAGCTTTTGTCCATGCGCTCCATGGCGAGCCCGATTGCGCCAGAAGAGGTGGAATCCATCAACGCTGTGCGCCAACGTTTTGTGACGCCGGGTATGTCCCTGGGCGCACTATCACAAGAGGCTCATGGCGCGTTGAACGTGGCGATGAACCGGATTGGCGCAAAATCAGTGTCCGGCGAGGGCGGCGAGGATCCAGCGCGCTATGCGGCGATGCCAAATGGCGACAATGCAAACTCCGCTATTAAGCAGATTGCTTCTGGGCGCTTTGGCGTAACAGCTGAATATCTTAATCAGTGCCGCGAGATTGAAATTAAAGTGGCGCAAGGCGCAAAACCGGGTGAGGGCGGACAGCTTCCGGGCTTTAAAGTGACGGACTTTATCGCGAAGATGCGTCACTCCACCCCTGGCGTCACTCTAATATCACCGCCGCCTCATCACGATATTTATTCAATCGAAGATTTGGCGCAGCTGATCTATGATCTGAAGAATATTAACCCTGATGCGCGTGTTTGCGTGAAGCTTGTCTCATCGGCTGGCGTTGGAACGATTGCGGCCGGTGTCGCAAAAGCCAAGGCAGATGTGATTTTGATCTCCGGCAATGTTGGAGGCACGGGCGCGTCGCCGCTAACCTCACTTAAATTTGCCGGGTCCCCTTGGGAGCTTGGTCTTGCTGAAGCACATCAGGTCCTAACGCTGAATAATTTACGCGATAGCGTTACGTTACGTACAGATGGCGGCATTCGCACCGGGCGTGACGTGGTGACGGCTGCGATGTTGGGCGCTGAAGAATATGGCATCGGCACAATTTCGCTTGTGGCGCTTGGCTGTTTAATGGTGCGCCAGTGTCATTCAAATACGTGCCCCGTTGGTGTTTGTACGCAGGATAAATCACTGCGTGAAAAGTTTACGGGCGCGCCGGATCATGTTGTCAATCTGATGTCTTTCATTGCGCAAGAAACGCGCGAGATTTTGGCGGGTCTTGGCGCAAGGTCTTTAGAAGATGTGATTGGGCGCTCAGATTTGCTTGATCAGGTATATCGTGGCTCGCCGGACCTTGATGATCTTGATCTAAATCCAATTTTAACGCGGGTCGATGCTGGCGAAAGGCCCGCGCGATCTAGCCGGAAAGATCGCTCAGAAACGACACCGCCTTTAGATATAGAAATCTTAGGGGACGCGGCGGCGGTTTTTGAACGCCGCGAGAAAATGCAGTTGACCTATACCGTCAAAAATACGGACCGTTCCATCGGCGCCCGCACGTCTTCGGCGATTGTTCGCCGTTTTGGCGCAGACGGTCTGCCGGATGGTCACTTGACGGTGCGCCTTAATGGTTCCGCGGGTCAGTCACTTGGCGTTTTTGCGGCGCACGGCCTTAAGATTGAGCTTGAAGGCGACGCAAATGATTATGTCGGTAAGGGGCTTTCTGGCGCTGAGATTGCGATTAAGCCGCCAAAAGATGCGGCGGAGCGCACCCGTGAAGACGCGATCATCGGCAATACCTGTTTGTTTGGCGCAACATCCGGCGCGCTGTTTGCGGCGGGCCGTGCTGGGGGGCGTTTTGCCGTTAGAAACTCTGGCGCAACATCTGTTGTTGAGGGATGCGCGGCGAATGGCTGTGAATATATGACCGGCGGTGTTGTTGTCATCCTTGGACGGATTGGCGATAATTTCGGTGCGGGCATGACCGGCGGGCGGGCTTATGTTCTTGATACCGATAACATGTTTGAAAAATGCGTGAATCCGGAAAGTGTAATCTGGCGTTCTTTAGATGAGAGTGATGAAGCGCGCGAACTTCAGTGTCAGTCGCTTATCAAGCGCCATGTTGCTGAGACCGGTTCGCTGTTTGCGCAAGAAATTTTGTCTGACTGGCCGCGCTGGCGCACTAAGTTTCTTGAGGTTGTGCCAAAGGAAATCTTAAAGCGCGAAGAAGCGGCGCGTAAGACGGCTGCTGAATAAAGCTAACTAAAAAGAGCGGCTTGATGGCTGCTCTTTTTGCATCAGGCTTTTTTGCTGTCCAATTTGATTTTATGTGCCGTATAGCCGGTCGCCTGCATCACCAAGGCCAGGCAGGATATAACCCTTTTCGTTGAGCTGCCGATCAAGAGCGGCGGTAAAGATCGGCACATCCGCATGTCGATCGGCAAAGGCTTTGACGCCCTCAGGCGCGGCGAGTAGGCAAATGAACGTCAATTGTTGCGCCCCTGCTTGTTTTAGTTTTTCGACAGCGGCGGCGCCGGAATGCCCGGTGGCGAGCATAGGATCGACAACAAAGACATGACGCGCTTCAATGTTAGGCGGCTTGTTAAAATAATATTCTACCGGCTCTAGGGTTTCTTCATCGCGATAGAGCCCCAGATGTGCGACATGCGCCTCCGGCGCAATATCCAGGGCCCCGTCAAGCAGGCCATTGCCAGCCCGCAAAATGGAAGCAAGGCAAATCTCTGGTCCTTCAAGTCGCGGAAAGGGCTGGGCCTCTAATGGGGTTTCGTGAACACGCTCGCAAATCGGCAGGTCACGCATCGCTTCGTAAGCGAGTAAGGCCCCAACTTGGCGCATAAGCGCACGGAATTCGGGCGGCGGTGTTTTTTGATCTCGCATGCGCGTTAATTTATCTTGGATAAGCGGATGGTTGATAATGGTGAGCGTATCGGCCATGGGCTCTCGCTTTTCTTTCCCCCACAATAGGGGACTAATTTCAACGGGCTTTGAGATGAGTATATAAAACATGTGCGATGAAACCGCATCAGGCTAACATTGGCGCAGGGAAAAGAAAGTGTGAACAATGGCTGAGTTAACTGAATGGGATCGACGTTTCGCGGATCTTGCTTTTTTGGAAGCCAAAAAGAGTGCTGATAATGGCGGTCTGCCGATTGGGGCCGTTTTAGCGCGGGGCTCAGCTTTATTGTCGTCGGGCCATAACCAACGGGTACAAAAGGACGACCCGATCGCTCATGGGGAAATGGATGCGTTGCGAAATGCAGGGCGTCAGAGGACATATCGTGACACCACGCTCTATACGTCTTTGTCGCCCTGTATGATGTGCTCTGGCACGATCGTGCAGTTTAAAATCCCCCGCGTGATTATTAATGACACCAAGAATTTTGGGGGCAACGAGGATTTTTTGCGCGAGCATGGGGTTGAGGTGATTGATCTTGAGCATACGCAATCTATCGACCAGATGGCGCAATTTATTAAAAACAACCACGATCTTTGGAACGAGGACATTATGGAGTAGTGGGTCGCCCCGTGTCCGCATTGACCCAGCCCTCTGAACGGCGTAACCCGTCGCCTTCGGTTTTTCTATTTAAAGGCTTGTTATGACTGTCACCGTCCGCTTTGCTCCTTCGCCCACAGGCAAGCTCCATGTCGGCAATGTTCGCGCCGCGCTTTGGAATTGGTTGTTTGCGCGTGGTGAGGGGGGACGCTTTATTTTGCGCATCGATGACACAGACGAGGCGCGCTCCACCAAAGCGTTTGAAGACGGTATTAAAGAGGATCTGACATGGCTTGGTCTCAACTGGGATGAAACGTTTAACCAATCGGACCGGTTCGCCGAATATGATGGCGCGGCGGAAAAGCTGAAATCTGCTGGTCTGCTCTATGCATGTTATGAAACGCCAGAAGAACTTGATCGCAAACGTAAGCTTCAGCGGGCGCGGGGCCTCCCGCCAGTTTATGACCGCGCGGGCCTTGAGTATACAGACGAGCAATTAGCTGCTTTTAAACAAGAAGGGCGTCGCCCTCATTGGCGTTTTAAACTCTCTCAAACGCCGGTATCTTGGGATGATTTAATCCGTGGTGAGACAGTGGTCGATACGGCGAGCGTATCGGACCCGGTTTTGATCCGTGAGGATGGGCAATATCTCTATACCCTTCCCAGCTGTGTGGATGATATCGACGCAAAGATTACCCATGTTATTCGCGGTGAAGATCACGTCACGAATACTGCGGTTCAAGTCGAAATCTTTAAGTCCCTAGGCGGCGCCGCGCCGCGGTTTGCCCATCACTCTCTTTTGGTCGGCTCTGATGGGGAGGGGCTGTCGAAACGTCTTGGCTCATTATCGATTGAGGGAATGCGTGAAGGCGGCCTTGAACCGGCGTCTATAACAAGCCTTTTGGCGCGTCTTGGCACATCGGAGCCGGTTGTGGCTGAGCCTTCGCTGAAAGCTTTGAGCGACGCTTTTTCCTTTAAAACCGCGGGCCGGGCGCCCGCGCGATTTAATGATGAGGATTTAGATGGTCTGAACGCGAAACTTTTACAGAGCTATGATTTCGCCCTTGTTGAAGACCGTTTGGCGCCATTGAATGTCGGTGAAAATTTATGGATGGCGGTGCGCGGCAATCTTTCTCGTGTAACGGAGGCGGCTGATTGGCGGGTGATTGTGGAAGAAGCCATCGCCCCGGTTATTGAGGATACGGATTTTTGTTCTGCTGCCGCAGAGCTTGTTCCAGATGGTCCGTTAACAACGGAAAGCTGGGGCGCCTTTACAACGGCTTTGAAAGAAAATACAGGCGCGAAAGGCAAAAAGCTATTTATGCCTTTACGTCTTGCGCTTACCGGCCAAGCCCACGGGCCTGACATGGGGCCGTTATTTATGTTGATAGGCCCTGAAAAAGCGCGCGCGCGACTAAACGGTCAAACCGCATAATTAGTCTACAAGATGTTTTCCAGCATATGCTGTTCGATGGTGTTGAAAACGTCTTTGGGGTCATCAACAAAGATGACTTCTTTTAAAAGCTCTTCCGCCGCAAAACCGCGATCAACGATATGAGAGAAGAGTGTTTTTAGCGGCGACCAGAAATCATTGATGTTTAGCACAATGATTGGCTTGCGGTGCAGCGATAGACGTGCCCATGAAAGCGTCTCGATAACTTCTTCCAGGGTGCCGATGCCGCCTGGCAAAGTTAAGATTGCGTCGCTTTCTTCAAACATTAGCATTTTGCGCTCATGCATGGTTTTAACGATTTTATGGTCCACGCCCTCAAGAACGCCTTCCAATTCAACAAGAAAGTCGGGAATAACGCCAAAAACATCGCCGCCAGCATCCCGGGCGGCGCCGGCTGTCTGACCCATCAGGCCCAATTTTCCGCCGCCATAAACAATGCGAATGTCCCGAGCAGCGGCTTCTTTACCGATAAAACGGGCCGTCTCAGCGAAAATTGGTTCGTCGCCGGGTCGAGAGCCGCAGTAAACACATAATGATTTCATAGACTTAGGTGCCCTTTGGGGGCTGACAAGATTTTCGCTCATTTTCGCCTTATCGTTGCGCAAACATCTCATTGTACGCTCAAACCAGTATTGGTAAAGTTAATATAAGAGAACAAAAGGGGCTTTCGATGCGCGTTCTAATTATATTCGTATTACTGATTATTTTTGGCTATATCGGCTGGCGCGCTTACGAGCAATATGGCTCGCCTCAAGAACAGCTTGTGACGAGCGAGCCGCAAGTAGAACAAGAAGAAGAGGATGCTGCGCCCCCGCCGCCAGCGCTGCCGCGATTTGATATCGTTCGCGTTGATCGCAATGGTTATGCGGTGATCGCTGGTCGCGCCAAGCCTGGCGCTGACGTAACGGTTTACGCCAATGATGAAGTCTTGGCTGAGGAAACGGCGGGTTCTGATGGCTCCTGGGCGCTGAGCGTTGATACGCCTTTAGAAGCAGGACCAGTTGAACTTAGCTTGTCAATGACAACGGTTGATGGTCTGACGGTGCGTTCAGAAGAAACCATCATTATTTATGTGCCCAAGCGTGATGGAGACCGCCCGCTTGTTTTACGCACTACCCCTGGCGGTGCAACAGAGGTCCTACAGGAACCACGCGATGTTGATGGGTCGTTGGGGCCATTAACCCTTGATACGATTGATTATGATGATTCGGGGGCGGTGATTTTTTCTGGCCGTGCTGAACCAGAACGGATAGTGCAAGTATTTGCAAACCGCCAATTCTTGAACCAAACAACGTCAAGCGGTGATGGTCGCTGGAGCTTAAACGCTTCCATGGCGCCAGGAATTTATACATTGCATATTGTGCAGCTCGATGAAAACGGTAAGCCAGCATATGCTTTAGAGCTACCCTTCGAACGCGCGACGCAAGACCAGATCGATATCCGCGATGGCAAAGTGATTGTCCAACCTGGTAATAGCCTTTGGCGCATCGCCCGCCGCGCTTATGGCAGTGGGTTTCAGTATACGGTGATTTATGAAGCCAATGCTGACCAGATTCGCGATCCAGATCTGATCTATCCAGGCCAAATCTTTACAGTGCCTGAAGACGAAGACACCGATCAGTAGTTTGTCACCGTCGCTTTTTGTGGGTGGGGGCGTTAGACAAGTGGTGCTAGTTTCCGCAATACGGCCAAATAGCAAACCCGAAGCGCGGCGGATTATTCCGCCGCGTGTCGTTTCTGGGCAAAGGGATTTGTATTATACTCAGCATTTTGGTTCGTTATTGATAATTGTTGTTTGGCTGATTTTTTTAGTTTGAGGCGTTTTGATATTACCGTGGGGGCCGCCAGCAGAACCGGCGTCAAAAGTAGTGTTAAGACCGTTGAAAAAGCCAAACCATAAACAACGGCTGAGGACAGCAGCACCCACCAATCAGATGTCGAACTGCCATGCGCGATTGTTCCCGCGCCAAAATCAACGTTGATTTCAAAAACCATCGGTAAAAGGCCAAGAATAGTCGTGGCCGTTGTTAGCAGCACCGGGCGAACGCGCTGGGCCGCTGTGCGCAGGACAGCGTCCTCAACGGCAAGACCTTTACGCCGCAAATGCTGGAATGTATCGATTAAAACGATGTTGTTGTTTACCACGATCCCTGCAAGGGCCACAATTCCAACACCAGTCATGATAACGCTGACATATTGCCCTGATATCGCGATACCAAGAAGCACGCCAAATACGGATAAAATGACGGCTGTCAGCGTTAAAAACGCGTGGTAGAAACTATTAAACTCAAGCAGTAAGATCATCGCGATCGCAAACATCGCAGCCAGCATGGCATTGGCGAAAAATGCTGTCGCCTCGGCCGTTTCCTCATCGGCGCCAAGAATAGTCCAAGAAATTTTATCGCCTAGGGCGCCGCTCTCTAAATATGTACGCATTTCTTCAATGGCGGTATTTTGCCCAACTTCGTGGCCAGCGACCCGTGTGTTGCCATTGGTTTTGACTTCGATAATGCGCCGACCATCCCGTCTTGTGATGCGGTCTACCTGTGGGCGCGCCTCGCGGGTGACGAAGTTAGAAAGGGGAACCGCGCCATCCGGAGTTTGGACGCGCACCGTGTCCAAACCGAGCACGGATCTATATTCTTCTGGATATCGAACGCGAATATCGACTTCGTCTTCTGAATCATCCGGACGGTATCGGTCAATCAGAAGGCCGTTGGTCACAAATTGCAGCATAGCGCCAGCCTGGATCACATTTAACCCATACCGGCCTGCTTGTTCGCGGTCGATTTCCATCGACCATTCAATACCTGGCAAAGGCAATGTGTCCTCAGTGTCCATATAGGTGAGGATTTCTTTTCCATTAATATCAATGGTTGCTGTATCGACATGGTCGCGTAATTTCCGCGCCGCTTCGATCATAGCGTCAAAATCAACGCCTGTAAGTTCGACTTGAACGTCTTTTCCGACTGGCGGACCGCTTTCACGTTGGCGCACCTCTAGGTGAACGCCAGGTACGCCTTCGACAAGTTCGCGAATTTCTTCATTGACGATAAGGGAGTGATCACGCTCTGTGTAGTACAATAAGTCAATCCCAACCTGCCCGATTGTTTCCGGCGGCGCCGCGTTAGGGCCAGCAGAGATTGGTAAGTTTGTTTTTACAAACAGGTGTTCTATCGCGGGGTGACCTTCAACACGTGCGGCAACTTCTTTTGCGATTTCAATTTTTTGATCAGCAGAAAGATTACCCCTCGCTAAAATAAAGATATTAGATTGTTCTTCATCATTACGGATGAAAAATTCAACATCGGGGGAAGCGATGATAAAAGCCTGTCTACAAATCACGACAACAACAAGCGCACATGCAATAGAAAGCACCGGGCGTTGAATAAAGCCTTTTAGCGTGCGCGAATATAGGCCCACTGCGCCGGGCATTGTTGCTGGATCAGTGTCTTCGATGTCCCGGTTTTGAGGTTGTGACGGCGGGCTAAGGAACGCAAAACGCTTCGTTAAAAATTTGGGGGTCCTCATCAAGTAGCCGACGACGGGCAAAAAGATTAACGCCACTAAAAGCGAAGCTAGAAGGACAAAAATTAATGTGATGGGCAGGAATTTCATAAACTGCCCGGGCATGGATTCCCAAAACAGGAACGGTAAAAACGCCGCTAACGTTGTCGCTGTTGATGTCACCACTGGCCAAAACATTCGCTTTGACGCTTCCATATAAGCGGTTTTGCGATCTGCGCCTTCCGTCATGCGTCGGTCTGCAAATTCGATGATAACGATCGCGCCGTCCACAAGCATCCCAACCGACAAGACGAGACCAAACATCACCATCATGTTTAGGGTGAAGCCAAACAAAGTAAGGAGTAAAAAGCCAATCAAGAATGATGTTGGGATAGCCAGGCCGACCATAATCCCTGATCGCAGCCCAAGTGTTGCGACAATCATGATCATTACAAGAAGGATCGCAGTCATAACTGACGCGGTTAGGCCTTCCAGGTTATCGTTGACCATGACCGATTGATCCCCAATTAAAGTGTATTGAATAGGGGTGGGCCAATGTTGTGCTTCTTCCTTCGCGATGGAGCGCACGCGATCAATCGTTTCAACGATGTTGGCGCCGGTGCGTTTCGTCACTTCAACGCCGATTGCCGGGCGACCGTTGAAGATTGCGTGCCCTTTACGATCAACAAAGGTTCGCCGCGCTTGGGCTATGTCGCCTAAAGTTACGACCCGGTCGCCATTGGACCGCACAGGGATAGACCGAAGGTCTTCTGCGGTTTTGATGAGGCCGGGCGCTTTAACGATGAAATCGCCGTCTGGCTGTGCGATAAACCCGGCTGTAACCAGTTGATTGTTGCCTGTGACCGCATTGATGACTTCTGTCTCTGTTAGGCCATAGGATTCCAGCACCTTGGGGTCGACAAGGACCTCCATTAGCTCTTCACGCGCGCCAGATAAATTTGCCTCCAATACTCCCTCGGCTCCTTCTAGGCGGTCTTGAAGCCGTTTAGCGACGCGATAAATCGCTCGCTCAGGTGCGTCACCGGAAACAACAATCGTGATAATTGGGAAAGTTGTTTGTACGTTGAATTCTTCAACAATCGGTTCTTCCGCATCCGCAGGGTATTCCGACTTGGCGCGGTCAATTGCTTCGCGTACGTCGATCAGCGCCGTATCGATATCAACGGTCGTGAAAAACTCTAATATAATGGTCGCAGCACCGTCATAAGCAAGGCTGTCGACTTGCTTTAGACCTTCGATATTTTGGACTTCAAGCTCCGTAGGCCGCACCAATAATCGCTCAGCATCTTCTGGCGACACGCCTGGTAAAGGCATTGTGACAGTTACGTATGGCGCTGACACATCCGGATCGGCTTCTCGGGGGATAGTGTTGTAAGCCTGCAGCCCGAACAAAATCATCACGACCAAGGCAGTCATGATGACACGTGTTCGCGAAAACGCGGCGTCTATAATTGCCGTCATGGCGTTGGCTCCGCTGAAAGGCCTGATGAATTGTCAGATTGCGGTGGTGAGACGATTACTTTTTGTCCCTGCGAAACATATTCTTGTCCGCGCGTGATAATAGATGTGACGCCACTTAATCCGTCTAACCAGGCGCCGTTTTGGTTCTCGCCGATTATTCTAACGCGCTTTGTCTCAACAATATCGTCGCCATTAACAGCGCGAATGGCCAAATCGCCATTCTCGTCAAGCGTTAGCGCTGAGTGGGGTGCTAAGTGAGCCTCGCGCCGCGCCGCGAAAATAGTAAAATCCGCCGTTACACCATCTTTTAATGCGCCATCTTCATTTGGGATTTCAAGTTCAACATCGAAAGTCCGGGTCGCTGGATCGGCGGATGTGGCGACAAATCGTAGTTTTCCTTTCACAACTTCCCCTGTTGAAAGGCGCGCCTCGCCAAGGTCGCCAACCCTTAGCTTGGAGACATCTTGTTCTGAAACTGCGCCAGTGACTAAGAACGGGGAAAGTTGAAGGACGACACCGCAAGGCTGGCCAATATTGAGGAAATCGCCGATCTCCACTGAACGTTCGTCAAAGATGCCGTCAAACGGGGCAATGATATTTGTTTTTGCAAGGTTCAAGCGCGCTTGTTCCTCATTCGCTTTAGCAAGATCTAATGCAGCTTTTTGTGACGCGACCGCGGTGTTTGATCGAAAGCCGTCTGCGGCGAGTTTAACGGCGGCTTGATAATCTAGTTTTGCCTTGGCGAGCGATGCTTTGGCCTCGTTATAGGAAGCTTTACGTGCATCGACATTTAGCCGACATAAAACATCGCCCTGTTTTACTTTAGCGCCGCGCTCGATGGGGGTGTCGGCAACAGCGCCAACGGTTTCAGCGCGCACGACAACTTTGCGTAAGGCTTCGGTGCGGCCTCTCACAACCACCTCATCTTGCCAAGATTGCGGCTCTACGGTTTTTGCAATGACACTAAAAAGGGGTTGTTCCGCACTGACGTCGGCTTCAGGGCCTGACCCTCTCATCACCCCGCGCACAGCAAAGTATGCGATCACGGCGCAAAGGATTGCGAGCGCGGTTTTTACGGATGGCGATAACTTCATGGCCGAGCCCTTAATGCCCATTTATAGCGGTTTGGACGCCAGCAAATATGAACACAGTGAACGAAAGGTTTCTTTGGTTCTAGCTGGGGTCTTAAATTCTGCTTTCAACTGTAATTCGATATATATCGTCTTAATGCGCTGTTGATCGTCCGCAAGTCTGTTAAACGTCAAATAAAGCGGCGATATCGTCGCGACGACCGATTTTTTCCAAATTTCGTTTAAGTTACTATCTTTCGACTATCCAAATGGGCTGAAGAATATCTAATTCAGCAGAACGGGTGTGACAATAACACCAATCTCCTTGATAGTTAAAAGTGTTAGTCCCATCCGGCCTACGTTTGCTGGAAAAGGTTTGGTTCAATTAGTTATTTTTACCTAACCACTCTTTACGTACAGTTTCATCGGTCTCTTCTGGTAGAGCAGTTTCTGTCAGCTGGCTAAAATCTTCAATCGCCAATAATTGGGACAAAGCCCATATTGCGGCCCCGCGGACCAGTGGCGAAGGGTCGTTAAGTAGGCCAAGGGCGGTGTCCGCAAGCTCTGGGGCGTCAGAATTGCCGATCGCTATTAAGACATTTCGCACAAAACGATCCCGCTTTATGCGTTTTATGGGCGATCCGCTAAAAAAAGAGCGAAAATCAGCATCGTTAAGAGTAGCGAGCTCTTTCAAAAGGGGGGCTCTTAAGGCTTCCCGGGGGTGGAAGGCCGTTTCTTGCGCGTTATGGGCGAATTTATTCCATGGGCATACCGCTAAACAATCATCACAGCCGTAGATCCGATTTCCGATGGCTTTGCGAAATTCCTTTGGGATCGGGCCTTTGTGTTCGATAGTTAGATAAGAAATGCACCGCCGCGCGTCGAGCTGATAGGGGGCTGGAAACGCTTTGGTGGGGCAAATATCCAAACATTGCTGGCATGAGCCGCAGTGGTCACGTTCTGGCTGATCGTGACCAAGTTCAAGATCGGTGTAGATTGCGCCAAGAAATAGCCAAGAGCCGTGATCGCGTGAGACTAAGTTGGTGTGTTTACCCTGCCAGCCTAGGCCCGCCTTGGCGGCTAACGGTTTTTCCATTACAGGCGCCGTATCGACGAAGACTTTCACGGCACATTTGTACGTTTCCGCCAACCATCGCGCTACCCGCTTCAGGCGCTTTTTAACGACATCATGATAGTCTTTGTTTTGAGCATAGACAGATATTGCCCCCAGATCCTTTTGTCGGAGTATGGCGAGCGGGTCGTCGTCTGGCCCATAATTAAAGCCAAGCATAATAACGCTGCGCGCTTCTGGCCAAAGGGTTTGTGGGTTTGAACGCTCGTTTGTACGGGTCTCCATCCAATCCATCGATCCATGGCGACCGTCATCGATGAAGTAATCTAGGCGTACTTTCTCGCGTGGAGAGAGCTGCGCGGGGCTTATGCCGACACAGTCAAAGCCTGCGGAATGCGCGATCTGTTTGACCTGTTGTATGATCGAGGGATGCGCAGATGACGGGGGCTTCGGCATGGTTCAATGTTGGACGCTTTATGCTCAAAAATCGAGATTGGCGTAATGAGCGCTTGGCGCCAGATTGGGCATGCGATCTTCTAAGATCGGTTGGAAACTAGGGCGAGATTTTAGGCGCGCATACCACTCCTGGACATGAGGGAATTGTCGCCACGGGATTAGGCCCAGATAATCACTCGATGATAAATAGCTCGCCGCGGCAATATCCGCGATCGAAAAGCTTCCCCCCGCAAGCCAATCGCGGGTTTCGATCAGCCAAGAAATGTAATCCAAATGCCAACATAGGGCGTCGGCGCTTCGTTCTACTGAGTCAAAACTAGCCTTGGGCGCTTGACTAAGTTTCACCCGCAATGTGGCTGTATTAATTTCCGCCTCATATTTTTGCACAAACCACGCCATAAGCCGCCGCGCTTCTGCGCGGCCAGCGGATGTCGCCGGGAATAGGGCTGGCGTTTGGTAGACTTCCTCAATATATTCTGCGATTGCGCTTGCTGGGGAAATCGAAATTTCTTCACCAGAGGGAGCATCATCAATCAGCACAGGGATTGTTAACGCTGGATTGTTCGAGGCGAGATCCCCATGATCTTCACCCGGTTCAGCATAAACTTGGCGAACGGTCAGTCCCTTTTCCGCCAACAAAAAACGGATCATTCGGCAAGCTGGGTCTAATGGCATCGATAAAAGGGAGCGCATCAGCGGTGATTGGACCTCTTTTGTAAAATCAATGCGCTGGACATCAGCGCATGGCAACGACTGAAGGCTGTCAGGATGATCCTAAAACGGCCCACATATAACACGAAGATAGCCGTTTATTTGAAGGCGACCAGTGTAAAAGCTGCAGTGTGTTTTGGATCAATCCCCTCAGCGGGAATGATCTTATCAATGATCCAACCATCTTCGGCAAGCTCGTTTAATTTGGTCTCAAGTGCGCGGGCGGCCGCAGAACCATAATCGGCTGCTGTTGCAAAAGGGTTTTGGGGGCGATCTTCTGCTTGACGCCAGCTGACGTAGTAAGTTGCAAATTGTTTCGCCATTATACACCACTTATTGAAATTGCTGGGAGTTTACCCCCTGGATGAGTGGTTTTGAAGGTGAAAAACATAAAAACAACCCCAGGCGGATGGCGCTGGTTGGCGCAAACCTATAAGCGGTAATCCAACGCATTCTGGATTGTTGCAATCTGGCACAACGGCCTTTGCCGAGGGAGGCGATTAGGTCTGTTCGCCCGGTTTTCTCAGTTTGGGCGTACAATCTGTTTCCCGAAAACCAGCTAAATGCATCTAAAAGCCGATGGGGGGATTGCGGCGCACCGCCGCGCCTAAATCGCATGAGATGCATGAAAATCCCGACTTTTTCTATGAATCCTTAAGTATTATGCGGTTTTAACAGTATGGTGGGCGTATCCACTTGAGGTTTAGCTCGGCATGAGAAATGGTCGCGGCCTGGTCTTGTCGTAATGCTGATGCTATTGGCTCAAATTGTGCGTCTGCACACTGGGCGTTTGCAGTTTGCAAATGATTGGGTTGGAGGGCGCGCCGCGTCTGTCTTTCTTTTGGAGATGATTACATGCGCATAGCAATGATTGGCACAGGTTATGTCGGATTAGTGTCCGGCGCGTGTTTCGCAGATTTCGGTCATACGGTTATTTGCGTTGACAAAGACGCAAGCAAAATTGAACGGTTGGAGCGCGGAGAGATTCCGATCTTTGAGCCGGGTCTTGATGATTTGGTCGCCCGAAATGTTGAAGCGGGACGTCTTTCTTTTACTACGGATCTGAAAACTGCTGTTCCAGGCGCTGATGCGGTCTTTATCGCGGTTGGCACGCCGTCACGGCGCGGCGATGGTTTTGCTGATCTTTCCTATGTTTATGCGGCGAGTGAAGAGATTGCTGAAGCAGCTGAAGGCTATACGGTTGTTGTTAACAAGTCGACGGTTCCCGTTGGCACTGGCGCTGAGGTTGAAGAAATTTTAAAGCGTGTTCGGCCGGATGCTGAGTTTTCTGTCGTCTCAAACCCTGAATTTTTGCGTGAGGGCGCCGCGATTGAGGACTTTAAACGCCCTGACCGCGTTGTGGTTGGCATCGAGGATGAGCGCGCACGCGAAGTGATGAGCGAAATTTACCGTCCGCTTTATATTAACGAGACGCCGATTGTTTTCACAAATCGTTCGACGTCCGAGTTGATAAAATATGCGGCGAACGCATTTCTCGCCACAAAGATCACCTTTATCAACGAGATGTCTGATCTTTGCGAAAAAGTGGGCGCCAACGTACAAGAAGTCGCCAAAGGCATTGGTCTTGATGGGCGCATTGGCTCCAAGTTCCTTCATGCCGGTCCTGGCTATGGCGGTTCTTGCTTTCCTAAAGATACACTTGCGCTTGTGCGCACTGCGCAACAACATGAGGCGCCGACAAAAATTGTTGAAGCTGTTGTTGAGATCAACGACGCGCGTAAGAAACAAATGGCGGAGCGGATTATCGAAGCATGCGGTGGTGATGTAAAAGGCAAGACAATCGCTATTCTCGGTCTGACCTTTAAGCCGAATACGGATGATATGCGCGATGCACCGTCGCTTGACATTATACCAGCGCTGCAAGCTGCTGGCGCCACTATTCGTGCTCACGATCCTGAAGGAACGGAAGAGGCGAGCAAGCTGTTAGACAATGTGGCTTTTCTGAGCGGTCCATATGAAGCCCTTGAAGGGGCGGACGCGATGGCGCTTGTCACCGAGTGGGATGTGTTTCGCGCGTTAGATCTTGACCGCGTTAAGTCGCTTCTTTCTGCGCCGATCGTTGTTGATATGCGCAATATCTATAACCCTGTTCAGATGAAGGCAGCGGGTTTTACCTATTCATCGATTGGTCGCCCTTAAGCTTAGCGACAATTGGGGTTCATCATGGTTTCCAAGCCTCGATGCGTGACTTGCGCGTCGGGGCTTGCCGCTGTATAAGGCCCGCTTAATTCTCTCGGGATTGATTGCTTTCCCGCGTCTGCCGATACGACCCTTCTTTGATGGAAGACGAGATCGGGGATGTCCCGCCGCCGGGGTAACGCCCTCGCGGCGGTGCTTTGCGTTGGCTTTTATGGGGTTTGAACCTTGAACCTCATTCGTAAAAGCCCACCTCGGTCGTGGAAAAGCAATAATTGAGGCTAAGGCATGTTTGATAATCTCAGCGAACGTCTGAGTACTATTTTTGAAGGATTACGCGGCAAAGGCGCCCTTGATGAAAAGGACGTTTCAGCGGCCCTAAGAGAAGTGCGCGTCGCCCTTCTTGAGGCGGATGTCGCTTTGCCTGTTGCTAAAGCCTTTATCGCTAAGGTCAAAGAAGGCGCCGTCGGGCAAGAGGTTGTGCGCTCCGTAACGCCTGGCCAACAAGTCATCAAAATTGTTCATGACGCCTTGATTGAAATGTTGGGGGGAACGCCCGGCGCTGAGCTGACGGAGGAGGGCACCGCTGACGCTGCGCTAAACCTTGCCATGGCGCCGCCAGCGCCGATACTGATGGTGGGTTTGCAAGGTTCAGGTAAAACGACGACGACAGCAAAACTCGCCGCCCGTCTTCAAAAGCGGGAAAAGAAAAAGGTCTTAATGGCCTCCCTCGATACGCGGCGCCCTGCGGCGCAGGAGCAATTGCGGGTTTTGGGCGAGCAGACGAGTGTCGCAACTCTGCCAATCGTGGCGGGCCAGTCGCCAACCCAAATTACCACCCGCGCGATGGAGGCGGCGAAACTTGGCGGGTTTGATGTTCTGCTTCTCGATACCGCTGGTCGCTTATCGATTGACGAGCAGCTGATGGCGGAAGTCGCCGAAATCCACGCCATCGCTCAACCGATTGAAACTTTGCTGGTGGTTGATGCGTTGACCGGCCAAGACGCGGTTCACACGGCGGAAAAATTTAAAGAGCGCCTTGCGGTAAGCGGCGTCGTCTTGACCAGGCTAGATGGTGACGGCCGCGGCGGCGCGGCGCTTTCCATGCGCGCGGTGACCGGTTCTCCCATCAAATTCGTGGGTCTTGGCGAGAAGATGGATGCGATCGACACGTTTGACCCCCAACGCATGGCGGGCCGCATCCTCGGCATGGGCGACATCGTCTCCCTTGTTGAAAAAGCCGCCGAGCAAATGGATATGGAACAGGCGGAGCGCCAGGCCAAGAAAATGGCCAAGGGCGACTTTGACCTTAATGACCTTGCTGATCAGTTCAAGCAAATGCGCAATATGGGCGGGCTTGGCGCAATTATGGGGCTTATGCCCGGCATGGGCAAAATGAAAAAGATGGTCGATCAGGCCGGCGGATTTGACGATAAAGAGATCAAACGCCAGGAAGCGATCATCAGCTCCATGACGAAAAAGGAGCGTAAAAGCCCTAAACTGATGAACGCCAGCCGAAAAAAGCGGGTCGCCGCAGGTTCTGGCACGAGTGTTCAAGAAATCAATAAGCTCCTAAAAAGCCACCGTCAGATGGCGGACCTTATGAAGCGCATGGGCAAAGGCGGCATGAAGGGCCTTGCCCAACAGATGATGGCGATGGGCGGCGCCCCAGGCGGCGCAATGCCAGGACTTGGCGGCGGCATGGGCGGCGGCGGTGCGCCGGACCCAGCCCTTCTAGAAGGTCTTGGCGGCGCAGGGGGTAAGGGAAAAAAAGGCGACATTGATTTTGACGCCATCGAACAAGCGATTTCCGGCAAGGCGCCGATGCCCCCTGGTCTTGGAAAAGGGGGCTTAGGCGGGTTGCCAGGGGCTGGATCCGGATTAGGCGGCCTGCCTGGGCTTGGGAAAAAGAAATAGCGATACAGATTAACAAATTATTTGAATGACGAAGGAAAACAAAAATGGCTTTAAAAATTAGACTTGCCCGCGGTGGGGCGAAAAAGCGACCATTCTATTCGATCGTAATTGCTGACGTGCGTTCGCCGCGCGACGGGCGTTTCATCGAAAAGGTTGGAACTTATAACCCACTGCTTGCTAAAGATGACCCAAACCGCGTTCAGTATAAAGAAGACCGTGTAAAGCATTGGCTTTCTGTCGGTGCTAAGCCAACAGACCGTGTTGCCCGCTTCTTGTCCTTGAACGATCTTGTTAAATGGGAACAGGGTAACAACCCGAACAAGGCAAAGCCTGGCCAAAAAGCTTTGGATCGTTTAGAAGAAAAACGTCAAAAAGAAGAAGACGCGAAAGCCGCTGCTGAGGAGGCTGCAGCAGAAGCCGCCGCAGCACAAGAAGCGCCAGCGGAAGAGGCCGCTAGTGAAGAGGCAAGCGCTTAGCTTGATGGTTGAAAAGGGCGCTTTGAGCGCCCTTTTTTGTGCGTTCAATTGCTTGCGAATTAAAAAGTTTGTGCAACCGAAGCGGTGAGGATTTGCAAAAACCTCCCGCGGGAAGAGGCGGCTATCTTAGTTCTCTATGAAAATTTAAAAAAATCGGCGGATCATTTGCGTCCCGCTGTATTTTGGCCGCCAGCTTTTGTTTTACTCGCAGCGCTTACAGCTAGTCTTGTTAACTTCGACGGTTTTGTCGCCGCCATCAGCGCCGTTATAAAGGCGATGCTCTTGCATTTTGGGTGGGCTTTTGGCTTCTCAACATTTGGGGCGCTTGTCCTTGCTATTGTCGTTGGATTATCGCCTTTGGGGCGTGTGCGGATTGGCGGGGCGACGGCGAAGCCTATTTTACGACGTTGGAACTGGTTCGCTATTACGCTTTGCACGACGATTGCCACGGGCATTTTGTTTTGGGGCGCGGCGGAACCAATGTTTCATCTCACCAGTCCGCCGGAATTTGCTGGCGTTGAGGGGGATGAACGGGCGGCGCAACGTTTTGCACTTTCAACATTATTTCTGCATTGGTCATTTACGCCTTATGCGATCTATTCGATCCCAGCGCTCGCCTTTGCGCTTAGCTTTTATAATTTCGGTGGCACCTATTCAATTGGCTCGCCGTTAAAGCTTGTCTTTGGCCGATCGGCTGAGGGGCCTGGCGGAGCGCTGATTGATGCGCTTGCGCTTTTTGCGCTCGTTACCGGTGTTGCTGCGTCTTTAGGGGCTGGCGTGATGACCCTTGTTGGCGGACTTGGCGAAACCTTTGGCCTTGTGGATACGGTCTGGACGCGTCTTTTAGTAACGGCCGCCATCGTTGCGGTCTATATCGTTTCCTCCATCAGTGGCTTGCAGCGCGGCATAAAAATCTTATCGGACTATAATTTGAGATTTTTTCTGGTGTTGTGCGCCTTTGTGTTTTTAGCCGGACCCACCCTTGAGATTGTTAAACTCGGTTCAGAAAGCTTGGGGGTTTATTTAAGGGATTTGCCGGCCCGCGGTCTTGGTCTTGGGGGTATGCTTAATGATCCGTGGACAACGGATTGGACGATTTTTTTCTTTGCTAATTGGCTTGCTTGGGCGCCGATAACGGCCCTTTTCTTGGGGCGTATTGCTGTTGGTTATACGGTGCGGGAATTTTTGCTGTTCAATCTTGTGATACCAGCGCTTTTTGGCATTTTCTGGATGACGATCTTTGGCGGCGCCGCCATCTTGGGGGAAGTAAGCACGGGCGGGGCGCTTTCGGCTGTATTGAGCACAGAAGGAGAGGAGGGGGTTGTCTATGCTTTGTTTGATATTTTGCCCCTTGCCGCGATTGCCGTGCCGCTTTTCATTCTAGCAACTTTTATTTCTTTTGTGACGGCCATGGACTCCAATACCCACGCTATTGCGGGGGTTTGTTTGAAACCTAAGCGCGGCGAGCAAGGTGAGGGTGGGCGCGATATTCCTGTTAAACTATTTTGGGGCGTCTTAATCGGTGCGGTCTCATGGGTTATGACCGCCACAAACGGTATTGACGGCATGCGCATGCTGGTAAACATCGGCGGTCTGCCAGGGCTGTTGATTCTGCTTGGCAGCGGCGCTGCGATTATCCGCATTATGTTGGCCACATGGCGGCGAGAAGGCGACGCGAACATTGCGCACCACGCGCCAAGGCAATAACAAGGGCGCATAAAAGCTTGGGGACTTGGAGGTTGTTTTAAGCCTGTTGAGTTTCCAAGGCGACAGGTAAAGGGCAATAGGATGCAAAACGATCTCGCCACTTTGATCAAGTCGACGGCGACGCGTGAACGAGCACGTGACTTTGCTTGGAATATTGCGATTAGTGCGGGAATTGCTTTAGCGACGATCGTTTTTATTTCTTTCATTTCGCCGATTGCACCGCTTTGGCTGCCTATTTTATCGTTCACCTCTTTTTTAGCGGCGCTCACGATACGCTATCGGTTTTCTTCAGGTCGCAATTGGGTCGCGCCAGTTCAGCGCGTGGTGCAGACCGAACTGAACGCCAATTTAGCGGAGTTATCGAAACTGCGTTTGGTGCGCGGCGTCGCCCAGGCGTTGCCTGAGCCGCTATTTATTCTTGACGCGGAAGGGGTGATTGAGCTTGCCAACCCTGCTGCGGAAGAGTTTTTGTCAGCAAACGCCTTGGAAGGACGTCATTTCGCCGCCGCGCTAAGGGCGCCGGATGTTTTTGAGGAAACGCAAAAGGTTGTCAGCGGGGCTAGCGCCCATGCTGTAGATTTTGAAACTATGGGCGCAATATCCCGGTCATGTCGCGCCTTTGTTGCGCCGCTTTTTGAGGATGGGGAAGAGCGACGGGTCTTAGTATTTATCCGTGACCTTACTAGTGAGCGACGTGTTGAAAAAATGAGGGCCGATTTTATCGCTTCGGCTAGTCATGAATTGCGTACGCCCCTTGCCTCGCTAAAAGGATTTATCGAAACCTTACGCGGTCACGCCAAGGATGATGCAGAAGCGCGCAGTAAGTTTCTACGTTTAATGCAGTCTCAAGCCGAACGGATGGAGCGCCTGGTTGCTGACTTAATGGCTTTATCGCGCATTGAGCTGAATGAGCATGTCCCGCCTAATGAGGAAGTCGATGTTGTCGACGCCGCCCAAGAAGTCATCGAAGGATTGGCGCCGCTTTTTGAGCAGTCTGAAGCAATTGTAGACATAGATGTAGATAGCGATCAGTCTTTGACGATTATCGGTGATCGTGACGAAATACTGCAAGCTGTGCAAAATTTGGTTCATAATGCTGTAAAATATGGCGGTGATCCTGCGATGGTGAAGGTCCGGGTTGGGCGGGGAACCGCCCCGCCGCTTACGGCGGATGGTGAGGTTGTCCACCGTGTTGGCGAAGGCGCTGCGCAGCTGGCTGCACGCCAGTCAATTGAAGAGAGTGATCTTATCTTTGTTCAGGTTCAAGACTTTGGACCGGGAATTGAGCGAGCTGACCTTCCCCGCCTGACGGAACGGTTTTATCGTGTTAACATCGAGCGTAGCCGTAAAAGGGGCGGCACCGGGCTTGGTTTGGCGATCGTTAAACATATCGTTAATCGCCATAAAGGCGGTTTACAGATAGAAAGTCGCCCAGCGGCAGGGTCCGCATTCACTTGTTATTTTCCCGCTCAAGAGGGTGGTGAAGTGGGCTCAGCTTCAATGGGTATTTAGTAATTTGTTTGTTGTGTGAGCATTTGAGAAGGCAGATAATTGCTAAGGTTTTTCGTTGGGTGATCACTTTTACTTGCGGGTCACGTGAAACTGTTGCATAAAGCGCATCTCGTGCGCATATTGTTCTCGGCTATTAGCTTGCCGACAAGAATGTGTCATAAAATCACGGCATTAAACTCCTTTGGCATTATTGATGGTGATAGGAGCGGCTATTAATGGGGTCGTTATCTTTGCAGCCTACAGGCGTTGACATCAGTCGTGACTTGAACGTTCAGCTTTCCCATATGGCGGCGCTGGTTGAAGTGCAATTGAATGACGCCATTCAAGCTTTTGAACGCCGCGACCTAATCAATGCAAAGCGCGTCATCGAGCAAGATGAGCGTATTGACGCTGCGCAAGGCGAGATTGAAGAAAAAGTCATGGAGCTTTTAACGGCTCATGAGCCTGCGCCTGATCAGGTGCGTGAAAGCCTGATGATGATGAAGGTTGCCGCGGAGCTAGAGCGCATTGGTGATATGGCCAAAAATGTTGCAAAGCGCACATTGGTGGTTAGCCAGGAAAAGTTTACCCGGCCTTCAAGTGGTGTCGCCAGTATGGGCCGCGCCGCGCAGCGCCAATTTTCTAATATTTTGACGGCTTTCACAGAGAAGAACATTGAGGCCGCCATTGCTGTTTGGGGCGGTGATGATGATTTGGATGAGCTGTATAATTCTGTTTTTCGTGAAATTCTTCTCGTCATGATGGAAGAGCCATCACGGATTAATGCAGGCACGCATCTTGTCTTTATCGCAAAGAATTTTGAGCGGGTTGGCGATCATGCCACCAACATCGCTGAGGCTTTGCACTATTATCTCACGGGTGAGGCGCTTGCGATTGAGCGCCCTAAGGGAGATGAAACTTCTGTGACAGCCGTAACGCCGCCAAGTAAGTAATCAAGCTGGGAGCCTTTATTTTAGGGCGTCTGGCGGGAGCTTCATATTTTGGTGCGGCAATGGGCGGGGCGTCTTTTAAAAATATTGCTTGACCCTTCTACAAAAGATCGCTTTAGCCATTGTGACAGCGGAATGTCGTTTTTTTGACGGTGTTGTCTGAGCGGGGGTTGTTGTTTGTCTGCCTGGGCATTTTTGATCTCGTTAACCAATACGGTGCTGGCTAGGTAGGAAGCGATAGGAGATTGTTGTGGCTAATAAACAAATCTTGATCGTGGAAGATGAAGAAGCGCTTTCAACGCTACTTGATTATAATCTGAAGAAAGAGGGTTTTCAGACCCAGATCGCATCAGATGGCGATGAGGCGTTATTGAAAATTGAAGACGCGCCACCTGATCTGATTGTACTCGATTGGATGTTGCCAAATATTTCTGGCATAGAAATTTGTCGGCGTCTTCGCTCCAATGTTGAGACAAAGAATGTTCCCATCATTATGTTAACAGCGCGAGCTGAAGAGGCTGATCGTATCCGTGGGCTAGAAACGGGCGCGGATGATTACATGACGAAGCCGTTCTCAGCTGATGAGCTGGTTGCGCGAATTCGAGCGGTGTTAAGGCGCATTCGCCCAGGGCTAGTTCAGGATATCGCCAGCCATGGCGGCATCCGCATTGATCGCACCGCCCACCGTGTGTGGCGAGATGAAAAAGAAATCCATCTGGGGCCGACTGAGTTTCGTCTCCTTGACCATTTGATTGAGCATCCGGGCCGGGTATTCTCTCGTGAGCAGCTCTTAAATGCGGTCTGGGGCTCTGACGTATTTGTGGAAGTGCGGACTGTTGACGTGCATATCGGACGTTTGCGCAAGGCGCTTAATAAATTTGATCAAGGCGATCCGATAAGAACAGTGCGTTCAGCTGGCTATTCATTAAGCCCGATGTAGGCGCGGACGCTTATTTCGCCATGGTGCAGATGGCGAAGCCATAGAACTTAAAAGCAAAACGCCCGCTTAGTGAAGCGGGCGTTTTTATTTTGCATTAGCTGGCGGCGCGGCGGGGTTGAGCGCTTGGAGCGAGGCGTTTGGGTTCGCGCCGTGGTTCGGCCTTGCGCTGGGTTGGTTGGAAGGCTAAGCGCGCGTGATAGGTGCAATACGACTTTCCGGGGGCGGTTGGTTGCCCGCAAAAGTGGAAGTCATCTGTTGACGGATCGCCCATTGGCCAACGACACATATTCTTTGAGAGCGTTGTCACCGTCGTTTTATCGTCAGTTTCAAGCGTTAAAGGCGCTGTGAAGGCTGGTTCGGGCATAGACTCTGGCGCAGACGGCGCCCCAGGGGCGGCGTATGTGGGTGTTTCTTCGCTTTCCACCGGCTCGTTGTATGAGCGCCCGCGTTGCGGTTTAGCTGGCGTTGCACGGCCGGACAGACCAAGGCGATGAACCTTGCCGATCACTGCGTTTCGTGTGACGCCGCCCATCTTGCTGGCGATTTGACTCGCCGAAAGACCTTCAGACCACAATTTCTTTAGCAGTTCGACACGTTCATCATTCCACGCCATAGCCGCCTCTCCTTCGTGTGATTGCTCTTGGGGCTTTGCAAAGGACCCGACTCACCCCTATGAAAACCTACATCTTGATGTTGTCCACATGTTCTGTATCAAGACGCCAACATATAGTATCTAATAGCTTGCAAAATACAACATGGAGCCAAGCTAAATTTTTACACACTATATTTAGTAGAGGGTGATTCATTTCCACAGTCCGTATCTTTTGCAGGCGTGTCGGTGGAAAAAAATCAATAATTCTAAGCGTTTTGGCCTAATTTTCCCCGTTACCAGGCTTATATCGTCTACACGTCTGATAATAAGGGCGTGTCGTTGCGATGTGTGCTTGACCGGCGTAAAGATCACTTAGATGAGCAAGACAGGCGAACGTTGAGCCAAACCGCACCCTGGGGTGCGCCGCTTAGCGGTCTTTTTCGCCATTTTAAGGAGAATATTGATGGACGGCGTTTCGGTTGACCAAACCCCTGGCGATCCACAGGCGATTGAGCGCAAAAGCTTTGCTGCGGCGAGTGCGCCGGGTAATGCGCCGCGTCCGGGCGAACGGCGATTTGGTCGGGTCAACTGGCTTGGTCTGCAAACACTTTATATGAAGGAAATCCGCCGCTTTATGAAAGTGGCTTTCCAAACGGTGTTTGCGCCAGTTATTTCCACAATGTTGTTGTTGATCGTCTTTATGCAGGCTTTTGGTCGCGCCGACACCGTTGTGAACGGTCTTCCTTACATCATATTTTTGGCGCCCGGTCTGGTGATGATGGCGATCATTACGAATGCTTTTGCGAACTCTTCTTCTTCATTGATCATCGCGAAAGTCCAAGGATATATTGTCGATCTATTGATGCCGCCAATTTCTCCGGCTGAAATGACTGTGGCGCTTGTTGCTGGGGCGGCGACCCGCGGACTGTTGGTTGGGGTCGTGACGGCGATTACAAGCGCTATTTTTATGGCTTATGCTGGCGGCTTAACCGTTACGATTGCGGCGCCGCTAGCGGCGATCTATTTCGGTTTGTCTGGCGCGCTTATATTCGCATTTTTAGGTGTAATTGGCGGTGTGTGGGCTGAGAAATTTGATCAGCTGGCGATGATTACGAATTTTGTGATCACGCCGCTGACCTTTTTGTCCGGAACATTTTATGCAATTGGCGGTTTGCCTGAGCCGTTTTACACCTTCAGTCAGTTTAACCCGGTTTTCTATTTAATTGATGGATTGCGTTATGGTTTTACAGGCGTCACTGAGGCGCCATTGATGGTTGGCGTTTTAGTCACTTTGGCGTTGAACATCGCGCTTGCAGCTTTTTCATATGCGTTGATTAAATCCGGCTACAAATTGAAAAGCTGACGGGCTAAGGAGTAAGAGTAGTGACTGATAAAGCCGGGCTGAGTGACGATCTTATTTTACCATTTCAAGTGGGGGAAACGGCGATTCGTGGGCGTGTCGTGCGACTTGGCGCGTCGATTGACCAAATCCTATCGGTTCATCCTTTTGAGAACACAGTTAAAGAACTAACGGGCGAGGCGGCTGTATTGGCTGCGATGATGGGGTCCGCCCTTAAATTTGACGGGCGGATGATTTTTCAAGCCAATGGCAACGGTCCAGTCAGCATGGTGGTGGCTGATTACACCGCTGGCGGGGCGCTGCGGGCGATGGCGAGCGTTGGCGGCGCGTCTGAGGGCTTAACCGGGTTTGCGTCTCTGTTGGGTAAAGGCCACATCGCCATCACGATTGATCAGGGGCCGGATATGGAACGCTATCAAGGCGTCACCCCAATAGAGGGTGAAACCCTTGCTGTCGCGGCGGCTCAATATTTTCTTCAATCCGAACAAATTCCAACGGCGATTAAACTAGCGGTTGGCCGTCTATCGCTTCCTGGGGAAAAAGACCAATGGCGCGCCGGCGGCATTATCGCCCAGTTCGTGCCGGGGGAGGGCGGAGACCGCGAGCGCGGCGAAGAAGTCATCAAAGAAGCGGATGATCAAGAAGCTTGGGACCGCGCCGCCGCGTTTTTGGAAACGACTTCGGCGGATGAGCTTTTAGACCCTTCTTTAACGCCGGAAACACTGCTCTACCGCCTTTTTCATGAGGACGGGGTTCGTGTGTTTAACACGCTCCCCGTTTTTGCAAAGTGCCCTTGTAATCCCGAACGGATTGGCGCTGTTTTAAAGCGATACCAGCCAAAAGAACTTGGCGATATGGTTGAGGACGGCGCCATTCGGGTGACATGTGAGTTTTGCCGGACGCAATATTTGTTCGCCGAAGACGGACAAACCTTGCTGGAAACGATTTAGCGCTTAATGTAGTCGCCCAGTAAAATAAAAAGAGGGCGAAACGAGGCGCAATGAAGAAAAAAGAATTTGAAGCAGAGCTTGCCCAGCTAGAGCTTGAATTGGCGCGTCTGCAAGAAACAGTGCAGCGCAAAGGTCTGAAGGTCGCGATTGTTTTTGAAGGTCGTGACGCCGCTGGTAAGGGCGGGCTTATCAAAACGATCTTAAGGCGGATGAATGCGCGGATTTGGCGGGTCGTGGCCTTGCCAAAGCCATCTGATCGCGAACGCACACAGTGGTATTTCCAGCGTTATGTCGCCCATTTGCCAAGCGCGGGCGAGGTCGTGATGTTTGATCGCTCGTGGTATAATCGCGCGGTGGTTGAGCCGGTAATGGGGTTTTGCACCGCTGAGGAGCATGACGCCTTTATGCGCGAGGTTCCACTTTTTGAGCGCATGCTGATTGATTCTGGGGTTATCCTATTGAAATATTGGATTCACGTCTCACCTGAAGAACAAGAAGTACGCTTCCAGGAAAGGGCCTGTGACCCGCGCAAGCGCTGGAAATTGTCGCCGGTGGACTTAGAGGGCCGTTCACGCTGGGTCGAGTTTGCGCGCGCTCGCGATAAGATGTTTGAGCTTACAAGCACAGAGTATGCGCCATGGCGCGTGGTCGAAGGAACGGATAAGCGCAAAGGGCGTCTTAACTGTATCCGGTCTATCTTGGATCTAACACCCTATGAGCATAATGAAGCAGCTTTCGAGCCGATCACTTTGCCGCCGCGACAAACGGCGAAAGAGGCGGGCTATAAAGAAAAGCCGCTGAAAGACCTTAATCTGGTGAAGGATTATTATTAGGGGCTGTTTTATCCCACCTTTTTTAGGAAAACTAATCAGAGTAAAATAACAGCTTTATTCCTTCGCCAAAACGGCATTTACTTTAGTCTGTAGACATATTTTATAGCCAGCGCCTTCACAAAGGCTAAGGGCCGTGCGGTCATGACTGGTTTCCATGATTATTAGCGTTGGGTGAAAATCTTGCGGCGCGGTTTTGAAGAATGCTTCTAAAACGGGGGCTTCATGGCCCTCAATATCAATTTTAAGGGTGTCAATGCGTGGTATATCCGTTTCTGAACGGATTATAGCGTCTAGTGGTGCGCCCTGTACCGTAATTGCGCCTTTTTCATCAACATGCCCCATACCGCGGCTTTTTGGGCTTTCTGAGAACCGCAATGGTCCGCGCGTTGCGGCGGCGGCGTAGGGGAACACCCTGACATCATTTAATGCCTTGGACGCCTTTAAGTTAAACATTAATCGCTCGCGCATCGCGGCGTCGGGTTCAATACACACGCTTTTAAAGTTTTTGCCTGCGCCTACTGCAGCGCTGCGGGTGAACAGGGTGTAAAGCCCCGCATTGGCGCCGACATCAACAAAGTAAAAAGTCTCCTGGGTGTGTGACTTGATTGTGTTGCCGAGCAATGCTCGCTCCTGGACGTCCCATAATTGAGGCGAGAGATAGACGCGCTTTTCGCAAATATTGTCATACGGATAAAGTCGCGCCTTTTGGTCTCCGAATATGACAACATCGCGCGGGGTTTTTGTGCGCCCGCCAGCGGGGCCAAGAAAAAGAGACGCGAAACGCCGCCCCCAATATCCTGTCGGCAGACGGTGGGCGAGGGCGCGGTATTTTTCCTCTTCCGCGGCTGGGGCGAGCGCTCCGAAGGGGGCATCGTTTATGGCGTGGCTAGTCATTATTGTCCGGTCCTGTTGATGCAGCGCGCCCCTGACGTCGGCGGCGTTCGAACATTTTGACGTCTCGCAACCATCGACCGAAGCCTGACATCATGGAAAAAGCAAAACCATAGACACCGCCGCGGAATAGCCCATTCACAATATAGCGCTTAGCGACATAAAAGGGCAGGCCGAAGAAGATACGCAAAATTAGAACTGGCATGGGTTTAGGCTTTAGCTCGCGGGCGCGGGTGGAGGAATTTCGGTTCAGCTTATCCATTAAATGTTCCGCGCCGGTAAATGCATAGTGCAAAATCGGATGTTTTAGCCGCCCAATTTTTGTGTCCGGCGGAATATCAAATTGGTCCCAGGCTTTGTGGTCAGGCGCGCGAAAGACTTTTTTATCATACAGTTTATGGCGGACCGTTCCGCCAAAACCGCGCCAAGGGTCGCCAATAGCCGGGGCCATCGCCATCGGTGTTCGATAAACGGGGCAGGGGGGATCTCCCGCAGCGAAAAGCGCGCGGATTTCCGCCGCCAACGCGTCGGTTAAGATTTCATCTGCATCAAGATCGAGAAGCCAGTCATGATTGGCCGCGTCTTCGCCAAGGCGTTTTTGAGCCCCATTGCCGAGCCATTCATGGGTGATGACTTTGGCGCCCGCTTGGCGTGCGATTTCCTGGGTGCCGTCCGTCGAGCCACAGTCGATGATAATCACCTCGCTCACGGCTTTAAATGCAGCGTTGATAACCGGGCCAATTAACCGCGCCTCATTCTTGGTGCGGATGTACGCGGTGACGGGGGCCGCGCGGTTAACGAAGGGCGCAATGGTGTGATCTTCAGGTGTGACGGTCATGAGCGTCTTTTAAGCACCCGATGACGTATAATCTAGAGGGCTTATTGGCGTGGTCGCCCGCCGCCGTTCCTTTCGCTTAGTCCTCTTTTCGGACTGCGCTGCTTTTCTTGGATAGGGGCGATATACCGGTCCATCTTGATCACTTTAAAATTGTCGGAAAATTCTTCCGCTATTGCTTGTGCGCTGGCGGGAAGATCAGATTTTAAGCCCGCGATCAACGTTTTGGGGAGTGGCTGCATGGCGAATAGATCAGCGCGGCCATTCTTTGCGAATACCAAAGCCCAGCTAAGAGCTTTTTCAGGATTAGCATATGCGTTTGAAGATGTTGCATAACTCATAGCGAGTAGGCGTTGGGCGCTTGCATCCCCTGCATGGGCTGCGCGTTCAAGCCACATCAGTCCCTCTTGTTGAAACAGCGTCGTTTCTTGCTCGCTCTTGCCCTGCATTTTTAAAAGGCATGCGCCGAGTTCGCTTTGGGCGATCTCAAAACCAGCGCCTAGGGCCGCGGCGGCGCGAAAGCTGGGCGCGGCTATTAGGCAGCCTTCTTTGTTGCGCAATGTGCGCGCCTTTTCCAAAACCAAGCCAGCATTGTGGATTCCTGGCGGCCTGGTTTTCCGCCTGTCGTCTTGTGCGTTTTTGTCCTTATTTGCGAAGGGGGGCGGGGCGTCAGAGTGAGGGCGGCTGCTTTTGTCTGTCGTTCCGCCATTGCTGGCGCAAGCGCCAAGCACCATAAGGCCAACAAATGCGAACAGTCTCAACATGGTCCCTCCTTTAAACTCCTGCTGCTGAAAAACGCGTGAGCGAGCAAAATCCGTCGAAACAAAGATCGAAAAATTTTTTGTCCTTTTTGCGACGGGTTTTGCTGACGCGTGCGTTTTAACACTGTGCGCAGCGTAAAGCGTTGTGAAATGGCGGAAGAAATTCGTCCCTACTCTTTATGGCCGGGGGGCTATTAAGGATTGGAGACAATTGCATGACATTAGCGAAAACATTATTTGCGGCTAGCGTTGTTGGCGTGCTGGCGACAGCATGCACGGCAAGTCCGGCCAATGCCGGTCCATGGTCGGGTCAGTGGGCCTTTAAGCCCTCACGCTGCCCTGATTTAGTAGAAGATCGTCGTGACAGGCGAGAAAGCCGGCGCGATGAACGGGTTAACCGCGGTTTCCTTGATCGGGTCGAGGATCGACTTGACCGGCGCGAAAGTCGCCGGGATGAGAAGGTGACAACCTGCCCAGCCTCGGCTTGGGTGTGGCAGGGGCCAAAGACGCAAAAAATTGTAAGGCCGGTTGGGGCGGTGATCTATTACGATCCAATAAAACGTAAATATTTTCGACGTGGGCAAAATACTGTGCGTGTCGTGGTTTGGTAGTTACTCCTCCTGGAGTTTTAATTGCGTGAGAAGATGCGGTTACGGGCTGTCCATAGCCCTGTCCCAACCCAATCCCGTATTGGATCCGCAATATTGGCCTGCTCGGTCATTGCCAGCTCCTCCCCCTTTGCTGGCAGGCCGGGCGGGTCTTTTTTTGCTTACCGCATGATAAGTATGTGATGGATATTGCTGCCTTGCCTATGTATTAAAAGGGATATGTGTTCATGCGCGCGCCCTAAAGCATCTTCAAAACGTTCCGTTATTGCCCAAACTGTGCTCGGTGCTTTGTGGCTCTATCAGCGATCCTTAAGCCCGGTTTTTTATTTTTTAGGCGCGCGTTGTCGGCATATGCCGAGCTGTTCGCAATACGCTGCTGAGGCTGTTGCGCGCCATGGCGCTTGGCGAGGGGGATGGCTTTCGCTTGCAAGGCTTTTGCGTTGTCACCCTTTTGGCAGTAGTGGATATGACCCCGCGCCGAACGCTGTTGAAGACCATCGTTGGCGGCCATGGCTGTATGGTGATTGGGCCTGGACAGAACGAAAAAGCGAAAGATCAGATAAACAAGAATAAGCTTGCGATGATGCGGTGTGCTGATAAGGCTTCTAAACACTTGACGAAACCCATCAGCTTGTGGAAATCCCTAGGGCTCTGTCGCGCTGGTTCTTTATGGCGTCAAGGCGCGGCTTTCACGACGCCAAGAGAAGATTGATAAAGCCCCATGGTCGCCATCACATTGCCAGACGGATCCGTTCGCGAATTTGACGGTGTCGTCACCGGTACATCCCTTGCTGAAAGCATCTCCAAATCTCTCGCTAAAAAATCGATTGCAATAAAAGTAGATGGTGAGTTGACGGACTTGTTCGCGGAAATCGAACAAGACGCCAATGTTGAGATCGTTACCCGCACGGACCCTGAAGGGTTAGAGCTTATCCGCCATGACGCCGCCCATTTGCTCGCCCAAGCAGTGCAAAGTTTGTTTCCTGATACGCAAGTCACCATCGGCCCTGTCATCGATGATGGGTTTTATTATGACTTCGCCCGCGAGACGCCGTTTTCCAGTGATGATTTTGAGAAGATCGAAAGGAAGATGGCTGAACTTGTGGATGCGGATTTGCCAACGACGAAGTCGGTGATGCAGCGCGACCAAGCAATCGCCCATTTTGAAGATATGGGAGAGACTTATAAGGCGGAGTTGATCCGTGATTTGCCGGAAGGTGAAGAGATCCGCATCTATCACCATGGCGATTGGCATGACCTTTGTCGTGGCCCCCATTTGCCGTCTACGAAGCATATCGGCAAAGCGTTTAAGTTGACCAAGCTTGCCGGCGCTTATTGGCGCGGCGACAGCCGTAATCCGATGCTGCAGAGGATTTACGGCACCGCATGGACGGATGAGAAAGCGCTAAAAGCTTACTTGCTGCGTATTGAAGAGGCCGAACGCCGCGACCATCGTAAATTGGGGCGGGAGATGGAACTCTTTCACTTCCAATCGGAAGCGCAAGGCTCTGTTTTTTGGCATGACAAAGGCTACCGTATTTGGCGCGTGTTGGAGAGCTATATCCGCCGCCGCCTTGATGAGGACGGATATGTTGAGGTGAAAACGCCTCAGCTTTTAGCCTCCAAATTTTGGGAGCAGTCCGGTCACTGGGATAAGTTTCGCGAGAATATGTTTGTTGTGCCCGATGAAATTCCGTCAACAGACGAAGAAACGCCGGTCCTTTCTGGAAAAGCGGATCTGATGGCCCTAAAGCCGATGAACTGCCCGGCGCACGTTCAGATTTTCAAGCAAGGGGTCAAATCTTACCGCGACCTGCCAATCCGTATGGCGGAGTTTGGTTGCTGTCACCGCAACGAGGCCCATGGGGCTCTCCACGGTTTGATGCGTGTGCGTCAAATGACGCAGGATGATGCGCACATCTTCTGCCGCGAAGATCAAATTACTGATGAGACGAGCCGGTTTCTCGCCTTGTTCGCTCAAGTTTATAAAGATATGGGGCTTACTGACATCAATTATAAGCTTGCGACGCGCCCTGAAATGCGTGCAGGCGACGATGAAGTTTGGGACCGGGCGGAAAAGGCCTTGGCCGATGCGCTTGGCGCCGCAGGGCTTGATTATGAAATCGCGGAAGGCGAGGGTGCATTTTATGGCCCTAAATTAGAGTTTCACTTAACCGATGCGATTGGGCGAACTTGGCAAGCGGGCACCTTCCAGCTGGATTACGTGCTGCCAGAGCGGCTTGACGCAAGTTATGTCGCCGAGACAGGCGCCAAGGAACGGCCTGTTATGCTGCACCGGGCGGTCTTTGGCACCTTTGAGCGGTTTATCGGCCTGATTATTGAGCATTATGCGGGGAAACTTCCGCTATGGATGGCGCCCGTTCAGGCGGTAGTTGCAACAATTACGTCTGAAGCGGACGAATACGCCAAGAAAATTGCTGACGAAATGCGCGCCGCTGGTCTTCGGGTTGAGCTCGATCTTAGAAATGAGAAAATCAATTATAAGGTTCGGGAACATTCGGTCGCAAAGGTGCCGGTATTGGCGGTTGTTGGCGCCAAAGAAGCTGCGGAGGATACTGTCTCAATACGAAGATTGGGGGACAAACACCAAAAAGTGTCCCCATTCTCAGAAGCGCTTCAGGCATTGCTCGTAGAAGCGGCAGCTCCCGATTTGCGGCAAGCTAACGAATAATTAATCTATCTTTATGATTGATAAACGGCGGTATTGATCGCCGTTTTTTCACTTTGGGTGGGGATATTTTGCTGACTAGCGACAAATGTATGTCTTAGGGCATTTTTTGTTAACCAACATCTGTGAAATATTTTGAAATGCGTTATGATCGCGATGCGGTGATCGGGAACCGCGAGCGGGGAAGATTATGTCGGGCGTATCAGCCGTTATTGTAAGTTATTTTACAGGACCGTTATTAGCTCGGTCCATTGCGTCATTGAAGGCTCAGCCTGAAGTTGGCGAAATAATCGTCGTTGATAACGGTAATTGGGACGGCGCTGTTGAGGAGGCGATCGCCGCAAATGCTGGCGGCGCCCCGGTTCATGTAATTTCAGGCCATGGTAATGTTGGCTTTGCAACGGCCTGTAATTTAGGCGCTAAGCGCGCCAAAGGTGAATACCTTCTATTTTTAAACCCTGATGCAATGATGCCATCTGGGGGCGTTGGCGAATTGCTCCAAAATTCGCAGGATCTATCGAGACCTTGGATGATCGGACCCAAGCTCGTCGATCCTGATGGCGCTGAACAACAAGGGTCGCGCCGCGCAACGTTGACACCATGGCGAGCATTTGTGGAAGTGACCCAGCTTTACCGCTTTGCGCCCCAACACCCATATTTTAGACGGTTTAATTTGCATGACGAGCCTTGTCCGCAGAAGTTATGCAAAGTCCCTACAATTTCTGGCGCATGTTTCTTTTTGCTTCGCGACGATTATTTCTCAATCGGCGGCATGGATGAACGATATTTCCTTCACGTCGAAGATGTGGACTTTTGTTTGCGTTTCGCGAATGAAGGCGGACAAGTCTTCTTCTCGCCTGCGGTCGCTGTCTCTCACTTTAAGAGCTCCAGCCGGGTTAGCCCGTTGCGCGTAGAGCGCCGAAAGACCACAAGCATGCTGCGTTATTTTCGTGAGCATTTTACACAGGATTACCCAGCGCCTTTCCTTTGGTTGGTTTGGTGCGCTGTGTGGGCCAGTTTTGTCGTGAAGGTAAGCAGAAATTCAGCTTTGGCGTTATTTACGCTTATTGGACTGGGGCCAGAGGGCGGGAATGTGCGCCGGCGGGCGCGGCAATTGGCGGCCAGACGCTCGGTTAGATAAGCCGGATTACGATGTGGCGGCTATAGTACTAAAGCTTGCGCATCATTTGTTTGTATCAAATCATTTTAGTGCTGCTGTGGGCATGGATTGCGCCTGATAGGGTGTTGATCGGATCCTGATCCAAAAACAGGTGCAAAGAGAACCCTTCGAATAAAATGTCAGAACCGAAGCCCCCTCAGTTCGAAATAATAAAGCTGCTGGGATCCCGGCGTTTGCGTATGAGGCGTTATGTTTAAAGGGATAACGGTCTCAAAGCGAGGGGCCACCGCGCGCCCATCCGCTTGCTGTGTAATATATAAAATTTTAGGATTATTGTCGTTTGAAAATGGGTGGGCCGCTTCATAGTGGTGTTCAATACGGTTGTTGGAGTTCCAAGCGGCAATAGGCAGATTGCTATGACGCGCATAGTAAACAAGCCCACCTAGAATATCACGGTCATCCGCCATAAGAAGATCATAGTCTTCGCTGAGGGAGGTGACAGCGCTTCCTTGCGCTTCCCACCCACGAAGCGGCGCCACTACGCGTGAAAGGCCCACAAAATCTATCAAAGGGAAATAAGTAATCGCCAAGATAAAAGGCAAGCCGATAATAAGGTGCAGGCTCACACTCGCTTTTACGAACCAGGACTTAGAGATGCGATATGCCCATGCCGCGAAAAGCAAGGTCGCTGTAGGATAAGCGCTTGCGGCCCAATTCGCATGAGCCCGTGAAATAAAGGCTTGGACACTGATGATCACCAAAGGGGTTACGGCCAAGCATATAAGCAAGATATCACGCCAGTGCTCTGTGAACCGTTGCTTGATTTCGATTTTTAAGTCTGCGTCCAGCATTTTCCCGAGCCGGGAAAGACCATAAACAAAGAATGCGAATCCAATCGGGCCAAAAACTGCAAATTGCCCGGCAAAAAATTCTAAAAACTCGATGAAATTAAATAAGCCGCCCTCCCATTTAGCGTTGGCTGCAGTGTGTCCAACGGTCTGGAAGCCATTTTGACTATTCCAAATCAGGTTTGGCGTAATCAAAATTAAAGTAATGACCGCAGCGATTAAGATAGCCTTTAACGGGGGGCGCCGCCCTGTCAGCGCATAACAAAGCATGACGCCAATCGGAAAGTATAAGATGGCGTATTTGGACAAAAACCCTAAACCAAGCGCGACGCCGAGCAACACGGCTTTGATCCACAACGGCGCCTTTGGGGATTTGTCCGGTTCGATTAACGAGACATAAAAATATAAAGCACAGGACCAAAAGAATAAGAGCAGGGTGTCTGTCGAGATAATCATGGACGACAAAAACACCCCGGGCAGCGTTAGCCAGATAAGGCCAGCCCAAAACCCTTCGCGGGCGCTAAATAGTATGCGCCCGGTTAAAAATAAAAAGGTGGCTGTTCCCAAGTGCAGTATTGGTGAGGCAAGTCGCGCAGCCCATTCATGATCTCCGAAGATGCTAGTGGTAAACGCAATCGTCCAAGCGATCATGGGCGGCTTTGAGAAATAGCCAAATTCAAGGGACCGGCTCCAAAACCAATATTGGGTTTCGTCTGGACCCAAATTCATATCACTTAAAAAAAGCGCCGTTATGCGCAAAAATGCAAAGCTCAAAAGGGCGACAATAAACAGTCGTTCGTAAGTTTGGCTGCGGTACAAGCGCACTAAACGGTACGCAGCATGATGAAATTTCGAGACCATAAACAGAGCGATATAATGATGCGGTGCAATTACGCAAATAAGCTGAACAACTATTAGGGCGCTTTTGTGATGGGCGATATTGTTTTGATCAAGGTCGCTTAGCTTGTCGCCATAAGTCCTAATCGTTGAGTCTATAGAGGGTTAAAGACAGCCAGTCTCCCTTTGAATAATTGAAGCCATCAATACGGATTGCTGGCGTTGGAGATATTCCAAGAACTTTGGCTTTAGCGATAAAGGCGGGCTGCTCTTTTGTTTCGACAACAGCACAGGCCGTTGGGGTGGCCGCCAAATGCGCCGCTGCGGCGCCGCCATTTGTTAAAATAGTTTGGGTGCCGATCAGAAATACCGCAGAGGGCTCATAATATCCGGCAAGCGCAGGCGGCGGAGCTCCGTCGCGTAAGGGATGGCAATCAAGCTCATCCAGCGCCGCTGAGATATTTGGCGAAAGCTTTAATTGCTCAAGGGATGGCAATATGCCCTCAAGCAAGGTGAAAGCAAGGATGCCTGAGGTCGCCGCTGCTGTGACGCCGCCTCGAAAAGCATCCCCCTTCCAAAATAATAGGGTGGTTACGCAAGTCGATGCGAGCACTAAAGCCGCTAGGATAAGCCGTTCAGAGGTAAAGATGCCGATCATTGAGAAATTTTCAAAAGAGACCGCCGCGTTCTCGCCAAATAATGAAGGCAACAGCATAATGGCGATGCTCGCCGCTAACCCGACAGAAAAATAAACGCCAGCCCCAATGCGGCGTGTTAACAGTCGGCGACGAGTAGCGCCAAGGTGAGCCGCACGCGCCGCCAATATCGCTAAAGCAGGGTAAAGCGGCAGCGTATAGTGGGGCAACTTAGTGGCGGTGACCTCAAAAATCAGCCAGCTTGGGACGATCCAGGCAAGCAAGAAAAATGACGGCCAAGCCCGCCGGGATGCGAGAGCGGTTGCAAGCCCCGGCGCGATGAGGGCTGCGGCTGGCCATAATAAAATCCACACCAAAGCTAAGTGATATCCAGGGGGACCTGAATGGCTTTCTTGCGCCGTGCCTACCTTGCCAAACATGTCCCCGCCTAATGCTTCAGTATAAAAGCGTCCCTCTGTCTCTATCCCGATCATGATTGCCCAAGGGGCGACTATGGCGACCATAATTGCTAGGCCAAGGAAAGGACGTAACGCGGAAAACCATGGGGCTTGACGGTTACGGGCTAGTAGAGCAAGGCCCGTAAGGCCAGTCACCATCGGCGCGATAGGCCCTTTGAGCAGAACGCCGATGCCAAGCGCAGTCCAAAGTAACAGCGGCCATAACCAGCTCGCCGCGCGCCCTTCATAGGCGCGAGCGATCACATGGATAAAAGCGGTTTGGGCTACGACGACACACGCAAGTAGCGCAGCGTCGGTTTTGGCGATTGTCGCCTCACCGGCAAGGCCAGGCGCCGCGGCCATCAACAAGCCGCTTAAAAGGGCGGTGTTCGGACCATAAAGTCTAAGGGCGGCCAGAAAGGTAAAAGCACAAGCAAGAACGGCGCTTATTAAAGAGGGCAATCGATAAGCCCAAATTTGTCGCGCCTCAGCGGAGGATGCTGCTTCCACCGTAACAGCTTGCAGCCAATATATGCCGACGGGCTTTTTATTGCGTTCTTGGTCTTGGAACCGGATATTGACGTAATCGCCTGTTTCCAACATTTGCGTCGTTGCTTGGGCGAAGCGCGCTTCGTCGCGGTCAAGCGGCGGCAACGCGCTTGTCCCGGCGCTGGCGACAGTGACCGAGAACAAAACAACAATAATAAAACGCAACAAGGTTGCGCGCGCAGCGTTCTTTGTGGGCTTGTGACCATCGCTGCTTATTGATGAAAGCATTTTTGAACCCCTCATGGTCTTTGTAACGCGCATTCTCGCAGAAGTCTTGTTTTTCGCAGGGTTCTTTTTTTGCTGAGGGCGTATTTGGCTGCTTGTATTTATTCACAATTTTGTCGACAACCGCTTCAGGAAAATACCTGAAGGCGGCTTTTTATGGCGGATGCTCAATCGACAGTAGTGCCTGCGGACAGCCAGGGCGGCGCAGCGCCGCTGTTTGGGCTCTCTTTTAAGGGGGGGACGAGTGATCAAGCTGCATTAAAAGAGGCGCCGCCCCCGCCAGTGTTAAGCGTCGTTGTTCCTATGCACAATGAAGAAGGGGCGGCGGCGGCGCTCACGGCTGAGATCGCATCTGTTTTCGGTGACAAGCTGATCGAAATTATTGCAGTGGATGATTGTTCCAGTGATGCGACATTAACCGTGTTGAAAGCGCAAAAAGCTGAACTTCCTAGTTTACGGGTTTTCCACCACAAAAATAATGCTGGCCAAAGCAGGGCTGTGCGCACAGGGATTTTAGCCGCGCGCGGAGCGGTAATTGCGACATTAGATGGTGATGGTCAAAACGATCCCGCTGATATATTCCCGCTTTGGCAGGCTTTGATCCGTGATGACGCTGCGCCAGAATTGGCGATGGTCGCCGGCGAACGCCGTAAACGCCAGGATAGCACGGCCAAGAAATGGGCCTCGCGCATTGCAAACGGGTTTCGCGCCCGTGCTTTAAACGATGGTTCCGCTGATACGGGATGTGGTCTTAAAGTTTTTTATCGCGATGCGTTCTTGAGGTTGCCTTATTTCGACCATATCCACCGTTATCTACCTGCTCTAATGACCCGTGAGGGGTTTAAGGTTGAATTTATGGGCGTTGGCCATCGCCCAAGGCGACATGGGCGGTCAAATTACACCAATATAGGGCGCCTCGCGGTTGCCTTTCGCGATGTTTTGGGGGTGATGTGGCTTAATGATCGCGCACGCAAACCAAATGATATCTTCGAGCTTTAGCTCTTTGCCAGATATGATAAGATGGTTATAGGGCTTCGAATAGTGTTAGGGGCGTAGCGGTCAAATGTCTTCATGGGGTTTTTAGATATGACACACCTCACAGTCGGCAGGCGATTTTGGTTTTACAGTTTTAGGGGCGCCTGATATCTGCAATCGGCGGTGACTGGCCGACAGGAATTGGTGAAAGGGATAACCAACCATGCTGCAAATGTTTCCATTGCTGACTATTAGTTTCATCGTTTACACGGTCTTGACCTTTACCGGGGTTGGCGGCGTTGGCGAAATTCCTTGGTATCAAGTTCTTGTCGTTGAGCTGAAAATGTATTCTGGCGATGTATGGCGCGTAACCTGGGGCGACGCCTTCCTTGTCGTAAGCACAGGGCTTTTATTTGTTGAGCTCATAAGGGCGACGCGCACCGAAACTTCTTCCATTATTAATCACGGCTTGTCTTTCTTGTTGTTCATCGTTGTTCTTTTGATGTTCATCTTGGCGCCTGGCTACGGTAATTCTGTATTCTTTATCTTCCTTTGCATGACGTTCTTGGACCCGATGGCTGGGTTTGTGGTCACAACGGTGACCGCGAGACGGGACTTTGCCGTAACTGAAGGCGTTGGCCGCTAAGAATTTAGGAAAAGATTGGATTACAAAAGCGCGTCGGCTTAGAGCTGGCGCGCTTTGTTGTTATTCATTGTTATTATTCATTCAAAGACCTCCACCTTTGGGGGAGGTCATGACTTTGGTGCTATTGGGTAAAAGCCGAAAAACTTACGCCTAAATTAAGCGACTAGATCCATTGCCTTAGGTGCGAACGCTGCATGAATGTCGCGCGTTTGGCCGTATGCAGCGCTAGCGAGGGCGAAGTCAGTGTTTGTCATTGCTGTTTGAACAGGCGCTGGCGCTGAAAACGACGGTGCAGCAACTGCGCGTGTTTTCTTGTCTTTACGCTCTGTTTTAGCAGCGCTTTCCGGCTTGCGGACAGCTTTTAGAGTGATGGTTGGACCGCCATTTTTTTGCGTCGCGCTTTTCGTTTGTCCGCCCGTTGAAGGAGCGATGACCCGAAGTGAAGGGCGTGGAGTGTTTATGGCAGCGTTTAATTTCATGAAATGCTATGTAGCAAAACACTTGCCAGTTTTTAAAAAACCTTTGTTTTCTAGAGGGTTACGAGAAGAGAAGGTTTTTAAGAGACACTTTAGGGCGTGAAATAGCGCCCTTAGCAGGCAAGTGAGTGGTCCTCATTATCTCAAAGTCTGTCAATTTTTATTTGTTTTAACTTTATTTACGGCTCTTGGATAAAACAGAGGTGCAAATAAGGGTATTGAGATGGCTGAAGGCGCTAGTGCGTTCTTAAAAGAAAAGAACACTGATCAGGTAAGGGTCGCATATGATGTTGCAGACGCTAATACGAGCGTGCGTCAAAGCGATGGCCAGAACCCAATTCAAGTGATGATTGAGTATGATCCACAGCAAAACTTATTGCATTGGTCTCATCTTGAAACTGCCAGACGCCTTTTAAACAATGATGACCTTGAAGCTTCCATGTCTTTGGACGCTTATGAAGCGCATATTGTAACATCGGCTGGCGACGAGCGCCGAGGCGTACTTGTTGGCGGTAGCGACAGTTATGTCAGCGAATATCAGCTTCGTGGCGCGGATGGGGAAACCTGTTGGGTTGAAGAACGGGCCGGTTGGATTGGAGCAGGCGATCATCGCCGCCTGATCGGGGTTATCCGTTCGATTGAAGAGCAAAAGCAGCGCGAGGCGCGTCTTTCATGGCTCGCTGAAAATGATGAGCTGACCGGGCTCTTAAACCGAGCGCATTTGCGAAGCCTTATTGAACAATGGTTTAGTTGTCAGGGCGCCAATGGCGCGCGCGGCGCATACATCCTCGCAGGGATTGATGATCTTGGGGCGATAAATTCTGGCTTTGGCTTTGAAGTGGCTGACGAAGTCATTGTCGCTATTTCAGAACGTTTGAAAGCGGTTTTGCGCAAAGAAGACCTTATCGGCCGGGTTGCCGGAACAAAGTTCGGCATTCTTGTCGCACAGACCGATGATGAGGGCATTCGTCATACTTGCAACAAATTGCTGAATGTGGTGCGTGAAAGCGTTATTCATACAAAATGCGGCAGTGTTGCCGCGTCCATCAGCCTTGGCGCCGTGAACTTGCCGGAAGGCGCTGATAGTTGGCAAGCCGCAATGCCGCGCGCTGAAGCCGCGCTTGATCAGGCCCGACGCCTTGGACATTCAAGTTGGTCGCTCTTCAGCGAGGAAACAGAACAAGTCAGCACACGCCGCCGTAACACGCATATGTCGGATGTGATTTTAACCGCGCTTAATGAGCGCCGCATTCGTTTGGCGTTTCAGCCGATTGTTTCTGATTTAACGGAAGCGCCTAATAAATATGAGTGCTTGATTCGGATGCGCGATGAAAATGGCGAAGAAGTGCCAGCGCCAGATTTTATTCCAATTGCAGAACGCCTTGGGCTTGTCCATTTATTGGACAGACGGGTTTTGGAGCTTGCCACGAACACATTAGCCGTTTGCCCGAATGTCCATTTAAATGTTAATGTTTCTATGGAGACGGTTAAGGATGCGGTTTGGGCGGAAGGTTATCTTGCGCATATGCGCTCATTGCCGGAACTTTCTAAACGGATTACTGTGGAGTTGACCGAAACGCAAGTTGTTGACGCGATTGATGCGTCGATTGAATTTGTCTCGGAGATTAAACAGCTTGGCGCATCCTTCGCGATTGATGATTTCGGTGCGGGCTATACGTCATTTCGAAATCTAAAAGCCCTTGATATTGATATTTTGAAAATTGATGGATCCTTTGTCACTGGGGTCGCTGCATCACGAGAAAATCAACTCTTTGTACGGACACTTTTAGATCTTGCCCGTAATTTTGGCATGCAGACCGTTGCGGAGTGGGTTGATAATGAAGCTGACGCAGTTTTATTAAAAGGCCTTGGTGTAGACTTCTTGCAAGGTTTTTTGATTGGAAAACCTGAGATAAGCCCTTCATGGCTTCCAGATGGCGCGCCTAATGATGAGCCGCCAAAGCCTGTTCGCGACTTTAGCGTTTAAGCGATCAAGCGGTTTTGCTATTTCTAAATTTTCACCCTTTGACGGATGAAGGGCCAATTTCACAGCATTTCGCCAACTCTGGGTGACGTGTTTTGACGTCCTCTTGGTAAGCATAGAAAAAAGTGACAGCCCTGTTAGAGGGCTGTCACGTATCTAATTGAAGTCGCTTGTTTTTCTTTATTGGCTTTAGCTGAAATAAAGCCATGTTCTGACTATTTAGAGTCTTCTTTCTCAAACGCGTCTAATTTTGCCTGTAAGGCTTCGACTTGCGCTTTTAAGACATTAATTTCTTCTTCTGCCTCGGTGTTAGCCCGCGCCGGTTGTTCAGCGCTTTCATGGTTTTCGTTGTGAGGCGCTGGTTTGTAAAATCCGCTCATGGGGTTGGTCATAGGGCTGAAGAATTTCATTGCCTGTTCAAACATCGCCATGTTTTGGCGCACTGTCTCTTCGAATATAGTATATCCTGGGGTGCCGCCAAAAGCGTTGCGCATATTTTCGCGCATTTTTTCTTGATTGGCAGAAAATGCATTCATGCTCATCTCAAGATAAGAGGGCACAAATGATTGCATATTGTCGCCATAGAATTTGATAAGCTGGCGTAGGAAGGTAATAGGCAAGAGGTTTTGGCCCTTATTTTCTTCATCGAAAATAATCTGGGTTAAAACCGCGTGTGTAATATCTTCACCGCTCTTAGCGTCATAAACGACAAACTCTTGGCCGTTTTTCACCATTTCAGACAGGTAATCGAGGGTCACATAAGTGCTTGTCGCAGTGTTGTAGAGACGGCGATTTGCATATTTCTTGATGACGATTGGTTCGTTCTCGCCATCACCCTTTTTTTTGGTCTTTGTTTCATGAAGCATTGCGTATTCTCCCGATAATCCGCCTTGTTTTATCTTGTGCGCCCAAAGAACCTTTTTTCTATTTTTGGCGGTTCTCCGCAGGCACAGGCGGTATGTTATGCTCTTGCTCTATTCTTCTATATCATACATTTTTGCGCTGCGGTAAAATGATGTCATAGATTTGCGATATTGCGGTGATTTGCGATATTTCGGTTTATTTTCTATGAAACGCCCATGATACGCCGTTTCATGGGAAATGTTTTAATATCGCGGCGCAACAAATAATCGTATAGGTTGTTTATGCTTAGATAAAATCAAGCATGGGGCCGTAACACAATCAGGAGATGTCATGGGTGAAGTTGTTATCGCGTCTGCGGCGCGCACAGCGATCGGTTCGTTTGGCGGGTCGTTGGCGAGTGTTCCAGCGGCAAAGCTCGGTGAGGCGGTGATTTCCGCCGCATTAGGGCGCGCTGGCTTAGACCCTAGTGATGTCGATGAAGTTGTGATGGGGCACGTGTTGCAGACGTCGCAAGGGCAAAATACCGCTCGCCAGGCCAGCGTTAATGCTGGTGTGCCAAAGGAAAAACCCGCGATGACGATTAACCAAGTCTGTGGGTCGGGCTTACGTGCTGTGGCGTTGGCGGCTCAATCTGTGCGTCTTGGGGATACGAATATTGTTGTCGCTGGCGGCCAAGAAAATATGTCTTTAGCGCCTCATGCGGCGCATTTGCGCGATGGCGTAAAAATGGGCCCGCTTTCTTATGAAGATACGATGATCAAAGACGGTCTGTGGGATGCGTTTAATGATTATCACATGGGACAGACGGCGGAGAATTTAGCGGAGAAATATCAAATCAGCCGAGAGGCGCAGGATGCTTTTGCTGTTGCTAGTCAAAACAAAGCGGAGGCGGCGCAAAAGGCTGGTAAGTTTAAAGATGAAATTACGCCCGTGACGATTAAAACCCGCAAGGCGGAAATCGTTTTTGAAGAAGATGAGTATATTCGGGTTGGGGCGACAATTGATGGGGTTAGCGGTCTTCGACCTGCTTTCAAACGCGATGGGGGCACTGTTACCGCGGCGAATGCTTCAGGAATAAATGATGGTGCAGCTGCGCTAGTTGTTATGAGCGCCGAAGAAGCTGAAAAGCGCGGCGTTAATGTGTTGGCCCGCATTGCATCCAGCGCCCATGCCGGTGTTGATCCCTCGATTATGGGTATTGGTCCCGTTCCCGCATCTCGGATGGCGCTACAAAAGGCTGGATGGTCTTTGGATGATGTTGACCTTATTGAAGCGAATGAGGCTTTTGCCGCTCAAGCTTTAAGTGTTGGAAAAGAACTTGGTTGGGATGCGGAGAAAGTCAATGTCAATGGCGGCGCGATCGCGCTTGGACATCCAATTGGCGCATCAGGCGCGCGCGTTTTGACCACGCTATTGTTTGAACTACAGCGTGCGAACCTTTCAAAAGGCCTTGCGACTTTATGTATAGGCGGCGGTATGGGGGTCGCCATGTGCGTAGAGCGTGTGTAATCTAAAACCATAGCTTCACCTTAGGTTTCGCACACAGTAAGGACGCAAAGCACATGACAGATAAAACGGCCAACGCCAAAAATGTTATTGTTACTGGCGGCACCCGCGGCATTGGCAAGGCGATTGTCGAAACTCTTTTAAAAGAAGGCTATCGCGTTGCGGCGACATATTTCGGTGATGACGCCGCGGCCAACGCTTGCAAGGAGCAGCTTGGCGTTAAATGTTATAAGTGGGACGTTGCTGATTATAGCGCATGCGAAAAAGGCGTCGCCGAAATTGAAGAGGCGCAAGGCGCCACCGATATTTTGGTTAACAATGCCGGCATAACGCGGGACGCTTTTTTCCATAAAATGACGCCCGCACAATGGTCAGAGGTGATGCGCGCAGACCTAGATTCAGTCTTTAACATGACGCACCAGGTTTTTCCGGGCATGCGCGAGCGCGGGTTCGGGCGGATTATTTCGATCTCCTCAATCAATGGTCAAAAAGGACAAATTGGGCAGACGAATTATTCTGCGGCGAAAGCGGGGATGATTGGTTTCACCCGCGCTTTAGCCCAAGAGGGCGCCCGAAAAGGCGTTACAGTCAACGCGATTGCGCCAGGTTATGTTGAAACGGAGATGGTTGCTGTTCTCGATCAAAAAGTTCTTGATTCGATTGTGGCTCAAATCCCTGTTGGCCGCCTGGGCAGTGTGGACGATGTTGCGCGGTGCGTTGCTTTTCTTGTGGACGAAAAGGCGTCTTTTATTACTGGCAGCGTCTTAAGCGTGAATGGCGCTCAATATATTGCGTCTTAGAATCAGAAAAGCGCTAACATAGGCGATTTTTTGCAGCTTGTTCTTAAAAGCTTGGATCAAAAGAAGGTTTTTTTACATCCATCCCGGATTTACCTTCAATGGACCTGATTTGCGCCATAAAGTTATTATTCAATGACAATGGATTAAATGTCTGTTGAGTGGCATGGCCTATTCACTGGCGTTGATGCAGCGCGCAAATTGGAGCGTTGCAATAGAATAAAGAGCTGGGGCGGCAAAAGTATTTGATCGATGATAGAGCGGCGTTTTGATGATATCCAAAAAGCGGCAAGGGCGGCCATAGCCCCTTTGGTTATGGGCATTTTCGCCGTTGCAATTCCATCCCACGCATTGGCTGAAACGGATCAAATGCGGCCAGAGCCAATCGAGGCCGTGGACGCCCATACCCATATTCAACCGAAAGCCGTCATCAAGATGCAAATGCGTCTTGCGCAGCTTTCAAACCCTGACCCGTTTGCGGCGCTTGTTAAACGCAGTGCTGAGGAAACGACGACGCGCCGGGTGGGCGCACGGGTAGAGCGCTTTGTGATTGCAAGCGATAATCGCGCCTTTTTGTTTGAGGACCGTGGCCGTGAAGCGCGTGTGAAGTTTCTTTGCCAGGAAGACGACAAGCGTTTTGACTGCGTGCTTGATCCGGAACGGCCCATTGGGGAAATCTATCGATTGCGGGCGACGACTGCGCCACGCGGGGATGTGATTTTTAGAGATGTTACGGGGCGTGTCTTTTTGCGTCTTTCTTCTTATGGCGGTGCGACGGTTTTTTGGCCTGGCGATAAAGAAGGACATGCTGCGTCGAAATCCCTTGGAGAGGAAACGTCTTTAAATCTTCCCTTTGCTACTAAGACAATTGCCTTGCGCCTTGCGCAACGATCGAGTGCCCATATTAGCGCTCTTGTTGGCGCACCGGTGGTTTTTGATGTGTCACAGCCTTTGCCGACAAGCACGAATGGCGCTGGCGTCCTTGCGGATGCTATTGCGCGTTCCGCCAAGGGCATTCAGATGGTAGCAAAAGATAAAGATGGAGCGCTGGCGCTTGCGAAACGGATCAAAACGGTCAGGTTGGTCTCTGCTGAAGCGCCGGAGATTTCACTGTCCGGTTCTGTGTTAGAAGTTCGATATAACCCTGAAGCTGACCTTAACGGACGCGCATCCTCGATCTCTGTGGCGCGGTTTTTAGAAGAGTCTCTTTAGCGGCTTAATCTTGGGGGATGCTTTCGCGCAACACTCGACTGCTGAACCGAGTTTTACTGTCAGCAAAGGTCTCAAAATCGCCGTAAAACCTATCTATAGTCTGCTAATGGCGGTTTTTCGAATTTCTGCTTTTGGCGCGCGTCTTCTCTCTAAGTTCTTCCGGATAACCTTGGGGGCGGCCGCTATTTTGTCGTGGGCTTCGGCAAGCGCTTATGAACCGAAAAAAGAGGCGGAACAGTCGCTTAAAACGATTAGGGCGCAAAATGCGGCGGAAGTCGCCCTGCAAAGTCAGATCGGTTATACAAATTCTGTATGCGGTGGATCAATAAAAGCTTCTATCAATTGGAGCCGGGTCAAAGGGTGGCCTGAAGATGATGATCTTGCCGCCGCTTGTGATAATGCGCTTGGCGCCCTGGAAGCGATTTGCCGGGCGCCAGACGGAAAGACCCGTGCGGCGTCCGTAAAACAATTTGTCTGTGGCGGGGATAGCGCGGGGCCGTCATTTTCGGGCGGCGTTCTTTACTTTGGCGCAACGCCTGGCGTGCGCGACTTTAGCGGCGTGAAAGCCTATTTAGACGGGGCCCTGCCAAAATAGTTACGGCGAACCTGTTCATTTAAGCTAAGCGATTGCGCTTAGCGCTGATCCTTCCTATGTATCCTCAAGTTCTAAAAAGGGAATGCGCAAATGGGGCGTGGACGTTTCGTTTTAAAGTCTTTTATGTTGTCTTTTATGCTGGTGGCGCTTGCCGCGTGCGGCCGCAGCGAAAATGAAGTCGGCGAGTTTAAGAATGACTTTGCCGGTAATGAAATTAAACTGGAAGCGTTAAGCGATCCGAAGGTTACAGGGGTAACCTGTCATCTGTCGCACTTTGATCGCGGTTTTTGGGACCGGGTCGCCAAAGGTAATTGGTTCGAAGACCCGTCAAATGCCTCTATCGCTTGCCGTCAGACAGGGGATATTGTCGTCGGCGATATTGATCTTGATCGCAGCGGCGAGCAGGTATTTTCTCAACGTCAAAGCCTAATCTTCAAATCTCTTGCGGTGCGCCGGATTTATGACAAGGAAAATGATACGCTGATCTATGTCGCTTATAGTCGCCGCCCGGTCGAGGGGTCGGCTAAAATGTCAGTATCCACCATATCACTTTTTGGTCAAAATCCAAAGTGGGAAACGCCACAAGCAGAGTAAAATGACAATTGCGGTTATCAGGGCTTTGTTGCGACCAGCATGTAATTAACATCTGTGTCCTGACTGGTGCGCCAAATATCCATAAACGGATTATAGGAAACGCCGACAGTTCCTTTGATGTCAAGGCCCGCCGCCTTTAGCCCGTCGCTTAATTCTTCCGGCTTGACGAATTTCCGTGGGTCATGTGTGCCCCGCGGCAGCCAGCGCAAGATATACTCGGCCCCCACTTTCGCCAGGGCTAGCGCTTTTAACGTGCGGTTAATGGTGGCGACGATCATAATGCCGCCAGGTTTTAAAAGGGTGGCGGAGGACCGCAAAAATAATTCCATATCCGCCACATGTTCAATCGCTTCTAAATTAAGGACGACATCAAAGGTATCGGGCGTGGCGCTTGCTAAATCTTCTGCTGTCGTGACGCGGTAATCGATTTCAAGCCCAACATCCATGGCATGGGTCATCGCGGTTTTGATGTTATTTTCAGATGCGTCAATAGCGGTCACCGTCGCGCCTAGACGGCGCATGGGTTCGGACACAAGACCGCCGCCACAACCTATATCAATCAAGTCTAATCCATCTAGGGGACGCTTATCGCGGCGTTCGCGGCCAAAATGGGTGCAAATCTCATCTCTAATATAGGCAAGTCGCACAGGGTTAAATTTATGCAGCGGCTTAAATTTCCCGAAGGGGTCCCACCATTCCTGCGCGATTTGGGAAAACTTTTCCACTTCCGCGGGATCTATTGTAGTCCTTTGCGGGCCTTCATTTGGCGGGGTCAGTGACGAATTTGGGGACATGGCCATAAATTTCGCTCCTTGCTTCCTGACTAAGGTGAGGATAGAACCCCATGTTTCGATACGTAGAGATAACAGCGCGCGATTGCATCGTTGGCGCCTAAAATAAAACCGTGATCAGATGTCGCGCATAGTAATGAAATTCGGAGGCACCTCCGTTGCAGATATGGACCGCATTCGCAATGTGGCGCGTTTTGTTCGCCGCGAGGCGCAAGCAGGCCATAGTGTTGTGGTTGTCGTTTCTGCGATGGCTGGTGAAACCAACCGCCTTGTAGGGCTTTGCGCCGATGCTGGCGCGCCTGACCCTGCGTTGGACGCATATGGGTTGGAATATGACGCCGTAGTTGCTTCTGGTGAACAGGTGACGTCAGGTCTTCTGGCTTTGACGTTGCAAAACCAGGGGGTGCGTGCGCGTTCCTGGCAGGGATGGCAGATCCCGCTTAAAACCGATGAGCAGCACGCTAAAGCGCGAATCGCTTCGATAGATGGAGATGTCCTTGGCGGTGCGATTGATACAGGTGAAGTTGCTGTTGTCGCCGGATTTCAGGGGATTGCGCCTGATGGGCGAATTGCAACTTTAGGGCGAGGCGGGTCGGATACGAGCGCTGTTGCACTGGCGGCCGCAATTGAAGCGGAACGCTGCGATATCTATACTGATGTGGATGGGGTTTATACAACCGATCCGCGTATTGTGCGAGAGGCGCGGCGAATTGAACGAATATCGTTCGAAGAAATGCTGGAAATGGCCTCTCTTGGCGCCAAAGTCCTACAAACGCGCTCAGTAGAGCTGGCGATGGCCTATGGTGTAAAATTGCGCGTGCTTTCAAGCTTTGACGATCCGGCCGCACAGGGGCCGGGCACTGAAATTTGCGATGAGGAACTGATCGTGGAGAAAAACATTGTAAGCGCCGTCTCGCTTGCCAGAGATGAAGCAAAAATCAGCTTGCTGTCCGTGCCTGATGAGCCGGGCGCTGCGGCGCAGATTTTTCAACTTTTAGGCGATGCGGGCGTGAATGTAGACATGATCGTGCAAAGTCCGTCACGCAGCGCTACAGCGGCTAACATTTCGTTTACCATGAGCGAAGGCGATTTTGACCGCGCTAATGAAGTATTAAACGCAAGCCAGGAAACTATTGGCTTTGAAAGCTTGGCTAGCAACACGGACGTCGCCAAGGTGAGTGTGATTGGCGTCGGTATGAAGAGCCATACTGGCGTTGCATCAACTATGTTTAAGGCGTTGTCCGAGAATAATATCAATATTCACAATATTTCGACATCTGAGATCAAAATCAGCGTTCTTATTGATGCAAAATATTCCGAGTTGGCTGTACGGGCGCTGCATGGCGCATATGGCCTTGAACAGCCTAAGGCTTCTTAGGCGGCCGGCTTCTTGATGAGGCGTGGATGAGCGTTGAAAGCACAAGACCGCCCCATGGCGGTCACCATACCGGTCATGGCGATCAAGGGATTACGATCCTACTGCGTCGTATGGGCGATGCTGTGGCGGTTGAGGCGAGCGCGCAACAACGCCTAGACCAGCTTGCGCGCGTGATCGCGAGCCATGTTGTTGCTGATGTTTGTTCAATCTATTTGCGCCGTAATGACGACACGCTTGAGCTTTATTCAACTGAAGGGTTGAACCGCAACGCAATCCATAAAACGCGTCTGCAATGGGGTGAGGGGCTTGTTGGCGTTGTGGCCGAAACTCATGCGCCGCTTGTAACCGATGATGCGCCGACGCACCCTTCATTCAAATATTTCCCGGATATTGGTGAGGAGCTTCTTCAATCCTTTCTCGGGGTGCCACTGATCCGGTCGGGCAAGGTGCTTGGCGTTTTGGTCGTGCAAAACAAGGCCCCTCGTCAATATACGGATGAAGAAATCGGCGCTGCTCAGGCCGTGGCGACCTTGCTTGCGGAAATCACAGCCTCTGGTGAATTGCTTGATGAGGAAGAAACCGAGGCGGTTGGCGAAATGCTGCATCGTCCGGAACGATTTGATGTCATGGCTATTGCGCCAGGCATTGCGATTGGGCCAGCCGTCTTCCGCGAAGTTCAAGCGCAAAAGCACCGTGTTTTTTCAAAGGATTCCCACCGGGAATTGCGGCGCTTGGAAGAGGGGTTAGAGCGCCTGCGCAAATCCGTTGACACGATGATCGCTAAGGGAACTGTCGGCGGTGAGATGCGTGAGATTTTAGAGACCTACCGACTTTTTGCTTACGACCGTGGATGGAAAGAACGCATGCGCGCGGCGGTTCAGTCGGGGCTAACCGCTGAAGCCGCGGTTGAGCAAGTTCGGGCGGAAAACAATACGCGTCTTGGCATGTCGCGGGACCCTTATTTGCGCGAACGCATGCATGACCTTGATGATTTATCGAACCGGCTATTGCGTTCTTTGGCCGGTGATGAAATCGATGCGCCCCGGTCAATTCCAGAAGGGGCGATCATTATTGCTCGGACTATGGGGCCTGCTGAGCTTTTAGAGTATGATCGTGAAAAACTGCAAGGCATCGTCTTAATCGACGGTTCAGCCACATCCCATGTCGCAATCGTGGCGCGCGCTCTTGAAGTGCCGGTAATAAGCGGGGCGGCAGAAGCCCATGCACTAACGGAAGAAGGCGACGTATTAGTTCTTGATGGGGATGAAGGCGCATTACATGTGCGTCCGACCCAAGAGATTATTGCAAGCTATTCGGAAAAAAGGGATTTAAGATCAGAGCGTCAAGCCGCCTATACGCAAGAAGCTGGCGACGAACCTGCCAGTTTGGACGGCGTGCGCGTTGATCTATTAATGAACGCTGGTCTTGCGATTGATATGCCGCATTTGGAAGCGACAGGCGCATCAGGGGTTGGCCTTTTTCGCACGGAGTTGCAATTTTTGATTGGCGCACAATTGCCGCGCGTTAGTGAGCAAGAGCGTCTTTATGCAGATATAATAGAGCGCGCCGGCGATAGGCCGGTCGTGTTTCGAACAGCTGATCTGGGTAGTGATAAATCCGCCTCTTATATGAAGCCTCAGGCGGAGGCGAACCCGGCGATGGGCTGGCGCGGTATTCGCATGGCGGTGGACCGTCCAGGGTTTTTGCGCCCTCAATTGCGCGCGCTTTTAAGTGCGGGCGCGGGACGAGACCTTCATGTGATGTTTCCGATGGTGACTTTGGTCGCTGAAGTCGACGCTGCGCGTGCGCTTTTTGATCAAGAGGTGGCGCTTGCTAAAAGTCGTGGTAAAGCGCTGCCAAAATCAATTTCGATCGGTGTGATGGTCGAAACCCCCGCAGCGGCTTGGCGGCTTGAGAAAATCGCGTCCAAGGTCGACTTTATGTCAGTTGGCGGGAATGATTTAGCGCAGTTTTATTTTGCCGCAGACCGCGAATCGGAGCTGACGCAACGTCGTTATGATGCGATGGAGCCAGGATTTTTGTCCTTGCTAAAAATGATGGCGGATAAAGCGCGTGCGGCTGGTAAGCCACTTTCATATTGCGGCGAGCAGGCGGCCGATCCGGTTATGGCGGCTGCTCTTGCTGCGGTGGGCGTGACGCGCTTTTCTTTGCCTGCCACGTCTATTGGCCCGTTTCGAAGGATGCTGCGGTCCCTTGAAGTTAAAAAAGCTCAAGCCTGGATGGATGATGCTTTAGGGGAGACCGGCAGCCTAAGAGAGCCTTTTACCGCCTATTTGAAAGCCAATAATGTGGTTTTTGGTTAAAATGCGCCGCCGATAAATTATCGCCGTGATTAATTTGCATCCAAAAGGATCGTTTCAGCGCTTTGTTGGGCTCGTTTATGCGAAAATTTGCGCGAACTTCTAACTTGTTAACTTAATCCTTATGGACGGCTCGCTAAAGTCATTGTGCGGCGCGGCGGGGATCACTTATCAAGCGCGCGCCCTAAAGTCTGTATTATTCTCTTTCCAGTTGCGGTATCTTATGACCGCAGCGATGCGTGGACGATAGCAGTGGCGACAAATAACGGTTCGGCCGAGATTTACGAAATAGATGGCGTGCGTGCGCGTTTACGTGATGAGCAACCCAAGCTTGGCGATTTCGCCACGGCAGGCGCTTATCTAGCTGCGGCGCGTGATGCGTTGGGGTTCAACCTAGATGAAATCTCTAGCAGGACACATATTAAACGATCATTTTTAGAAGCGATCGAAAATAATGACCTTAGTGCGATGCCGTCTCGACCATTCGCGTTGGGTTTTGTCAAAGGTTACGCTGAAGCCCTTGGCGTTGATGCGTCTTCGGTATTGGATCAGTTTAAAAAAGATGCTGATTTTCAAGCCCAACCAGATCTGGAACGCGCACTAGAAACGCCGGTGGCGGCTGAACCCTCCGCGCTGCCGGAACGCCCGGAAATGTCGTTGTTAGCTGTTGTTGCGGTCATTGTGTTTATCATTTGGTGCGCTTGGCAGATCACAAGACCGCGAGATGCAGGCGAGCCTTTTCGTTTCAATGGGGCAGCGATTGTAACGCCGCACAGCCAAACCTTCGAGGATGCCCCGCTGCATGCCAATGCTCTTATGCCGCTTGAGGAAGCTATGGACGGGCGTCAAGAGCTTCCCGCTGAAGGTTTGCCGGCTGAGCCCATGCCAGTGATCATCGAGGCGCGCCCGATTGACGCGCATGACCCGATTTATCCGCCTAAATGTGAGGCGGGTGCAGGACCAACCGAACGGGTTGAGGTAGGTTTTACTATCAAGGCCGACGGCAAGGTCGTGTCAGAACGTATTTTAAACGCTACGAATGCCTGTTTTGAGCGAGCGGCGCTCAATGCTGTAAGGCGTTGGGCGTATGCGCCGCGCACTGTTGATGGAGCGCCTCAGTCGGCTTTTGAACAGCGTCATACATTTGTCTTCAAACGCCCCCTATAATTAGGCGATTTGAAGCGGTTTGAGCGGTATGCCGCCCTGTCCATGCGCGCAAGCTTTGCTAAGCTGTGTTATAAGGTTCGGCGGGGCTTGACTTCTTGGCGCTTCCGGTAAACTTGATGGCGATACACGGGGTGATGGGCGATCAGTGGTTTAAGTTCGCTATAAGCCTATGTGAGAGAATTATTAGCATGGAGATGCAGTAATGGGTGTGCGTCCATGGCGCGATATAGAGCGCCGTAAGTCTCGGCAAATTATGGTTGGGAAAGTACCAGTTGGCGGTGATGCGCCGATTGCTGTGCAGTCTATGACTAATACACTGACAAGCGACGCCCAAGCGACCATTCGTCAGATTAAAGAGATAGAAGAGGCTGGCGCAGATATTGTCCGCGTTTCGTGCCCGGACGTCGAATCAACAGCAGCGCTAAAAGAGATTGTTGATAATGTCGATGTTCCGATCGTTGCGGACATTCACTTTCATTACAAGCGCGGCATCGAAGCGGCGGAAGCGGGCGCAGCCTGTTTGCGGATTAATCCCGGCAATATCGGCTCTGAAGATCGCGTTCGTGAAGTGATCAAAGCTGCTAAAGACAATGGCTGTTCCATGCGCATTGGGGTTAATGGCGGGTCTTTAGAAAAAGACTTGCTTGAAAAATATGGGGAGCCATGCCCTGAAGCGATGGTTGAAAGCGCGCTAGATCATGCGCGGCTTCTTCAGGATAATGACTTTCATGAGTTTAAAATTTCCGTCAAAGCCTCTGACGTTTTTTTGACTGTGGCGGCGTATCATGCGTTAGCCGAAGCGACGGACTGTCCCTTGCACCTTGGTGTGACGGAAGCGGGCGGGCTTCGCATCGGTTCTGTGAAATCTGCAATTGGGCTTGGCTCTCTGTTATGGGCGGGTATTGGCGATACCATCCGCGTTTCGCTATCCGCTGATCCGGTGGAAGAGATTAAAGTCGGTTATGACATTTTGAAATCTTTAGGGCTTCGCCATCGTGGGGTGAATGTGATTTCGTGCCCATCTTGCGCGCGCCAGGGCTTTAACGTGATCGAGACCGTTGAAACGCTTGAACAACGCCTTGCGCATATTACGACGCCGATGAGCTTGTCGGTGATTGGCTGTGTTGTTAACGGCCCGGGAGAAGCGCGTGAAACCGATATCGGCTTTACGGGCGGCGGCGCTGGTAAAGAACATGGCATGATCTATCTGGATGGCGATGTCGATCACCGAATTGATAATAGCGAGCTTGTTGACCATCTGGTTGAGCTTGTTGAAAAACGCGCTGAAGAAATTAAGGCGCGTGAAGAGGCCGAGACCGTCGCGGCCGAATAGCGATGCATGTTCGCATATTGCGCGCGCGGGCGGTCTCCCCCGCGCGTTTTATTTTTTGACGACCGGCGGCGCGGCGGAGCCGTCTTAATCGACGCCTGAAAGGCCATAGTCTTGATAAAACAAGAACAATTAGACGCACTCATATCGAAATTCGAAGCCATTGAAACGGCTATGTCCACAGCTTCTGACTCAGATGAAATTATTCGTCTGTCTAAAGAGCATGGTGAGCTTAGGCCCGTCGTTGAAAAGGCGCGAGCACTGTCTGACGCGCGCAAGCAATTGGTGGATTTACAAGAACTTGCCGACGGCGATGATCCAGAAATGGCGGAAATGGCGGGTGACGAGTTGGAAGAGCTAAAAGAAAGCATTCCGACCCTTGAATATGACCTTCAGCTGATGTTGCTTCCCAAAGATAAAGCAGATGATTCTAGCGTTATTTTGGAAGTTCGCGCAGGCACAGGCGGCGATGAAGCGGCGCTTTTTGCGGGTGATTTATTTCGCATGTATCAACGCTACGCGCAGCTTTCAGGCTGGAAGATGGAAGTGCTTTCCTTATCAGAAGCAGAAGTTGGCGGTTATAAAGAGATTCAAGCCAACATAGCTGGGGATGGCGTGTTCGCTTTAATGAAATTTGAAAGCGGGGTGCATCGGGTGCAGCGGGTTCCGGAAACGGAAACACAAGGCCGAGTGCACACCTCAGCCGCGACTGTCGCTGTACTGCCGGAGCCAGAGGAAGTTGATATTGATGTTGCTGAAAGCGATCTTCGCGTTGACGTTTTCCGCGCCTCAGGTCCTGGGGGACAGTCTGTGAATACGACTGATTCGGCTGTGCGCATTACTCACTTGCCAACTGGTATTGTTGTTAGTCAGCAGGATGAGAAATCTCAACATAAGAACCGAGCTAAAGCGATGAAGGTTTTGCGCGCCCGTCTTTATGAGGCTGAGCGTGCGCGCGCTGATGCAGAACGCGCTGAAGCCCGCAAAGGCATGGTCGGTTCTGGCGATCGCTCTGAACGCATCCGCACTTATAATTATCCACAAAGTCGGGTCACGGATCACCGGATTAATTTGACGCTTTATAAGCTTGATGAAATTGTAGCTGGCGATGGGCTTGGCGAAGTTGTGGAGGCGCTGATAACCCAAGACAGGGCGGATCGATTGGCGGCGTTGCAGGGCGGTGAAGAATAGAGTGACCGTCAAACCAGCGTTAACAACGGTGGACCTGGTTGGTGTAAAGATTGGTTCCGCTTTGCGAATTGTTGCCAGCGCGTTACAGGCGGGGGCGGGCGCTTCTTCATCCGGCGCCATGCTTGATGCGCGCGTATTGCTTGGGCGCGCCCTTAATTTCGATGCAACGCAATTAATCATTGAGGCGAATCGGACGCTAAACGCGGAACAAGCCAAACTGACGGTAAGTTTCATTGAACGCCGCCTTGCGGGGGAGCCGATCGCCTATATTACAGGTGAAAAAGAGTTTTATAGCCTCAATTTTTGTACCGCTCCTGGCGTGCTTGTGCCGCGCCCGGATAGTGAAACATTGATTGACGCAGCCCTTGAACACCGCCCAGTTGAGGCGCCATTGCGGATTTTAGATCTCGGCGTGGGGACGGGCTGTTTATTAATTACGTTATTACGTAAATTTAAAAATGCGTATGGTATTGGTGTTGATCGGAATCTGCACGCCCTTGCCTTAACGCAAAAGAACGCGCGCCACTTGCTGGTTGATGGGCGTCTTTCTGTCGTAGCCAGCGATTGGACAGAAGCGGTGGACGGAACATTTGACCTTATTATATCGAATCCGCCCTATATTAGTGAAGATGAATACAAAGAATTAGCGGTTGATATACGAGACTATGAGCACCCTGGCGCTTTGGTGGGCGGAAAGGATGGTCTGGACGCCTATCGCGCTATAGTGGACGCGCTTAGCGGTTACTTAGCTAAAGACGGGTTGTTGATTCTTGAATTAGGACAGGGGCAAGATGCAGCTGTAAAAGCGATGGTTGAGAAGGTTTGGGGCCATGGCAAAGTGACGACAGCGTCTGACCTGGCTGGGGTCGTCCGTGCGCTTGTATTGGATTTAAAGGAGGTCTAACACGCCTTAAAGCGACAAATCGTCCACATAAAAGGACAGACAGGGGCAAAAAAAGGCGTTGAAATGCTGGGGGAGCGCGTTATCATGTTAGTGTGAAGCAGCGATATTGAAAAGCTGTGCTGCTCCTTTTGTCTAAGCTGACATGTTTTATGATAAGCGGTCGCCTGAATATCGGCGGGGCGAAAGGTTAAAACGGGGTAAAGCGAAACGGCATCGCGCGACGCGCTTACGGAAAATAGCCAGCAACGAAACTAAACGCATAAATGTGTTTATTCGATTGTATATAATTTTAGCAAGGCAGTCCTTATGGGCGTCTTATAATCAGTTTACTGATATAGAGTGTAACTTAGCAGAGCGATTTTATGAAACGGGGACGCAACCAACGTCGTCGCCAGAATGGCGCAAATCCCAATAGAGCCCTTGATTCGAATGGACCTGATGTTCGTATACGCGGCACGGCCATGCAGATTTATGATAAGTATCAAGCGTTAGCGCGTGATGCTTCTTCTGCGGGGGATCGTGTTAAGGCTGAAAATTACCTTCAGCACGCTGAGCATTACTTCCGGTTGATTAAGTCGATGCAACCGACACAAAATCAAGAAACGAGTGACGCTAACGCGCCCCAGCCGGTTGTTGATGAGGCGCGAAACGAAGAGCGGCGCGCAAACAGTGAAGCGAAGCCGGAAGAGGCTGTTGTTGAAAGCCCTAGCAAGGAAGCGACCGCCGCTGAAGCGAGTGAAGAGGCGCCTGCCGCCGAAGCGTCAGCTGAAGAGAAAAAGCCACGTCGACGTCGCACACGCCGTACCGTGAAGAAGGCCGCTGATGACGATGCTGGCGATCAGCCAAAAGAGGCGATAGCTTCTTAAGCCTCTAGGGTTTGCATTCTTGACCAATTTTATGTGGCCTGATGCGAATCATTTCTGTGAAAATAGACTTCACACAAAATAAATTGCAGACAAAATACATTTCAGACAATGCGCAGATGGAGACATCTGCGCATTTTGCTATTGCGGTACATTCTTGTTCCCTATCGATGAATCCAAGTAATATTTTTAAAATTAAATAAGCCGAACCAGTCTTCTATTGGGATGATGCGTCGTGATGGGTGCCCACTTTGGCCTAGTTAAAACCTTTTTCTTTACATGGAGCAGGGCCCTTCAATGATTCTCTGAGCTGTCTGAAAATGCTCTGTAACGCTCTTGTGAAGGGGAAAATAATGCCCATCTCTAAGGAGACGGCGCGTCGCCGCATTGGGACGCGTTTTCATGACAAGACGCTTTGGAAGGTCTAAGATGAATATAGATAATTTTACTGATCGCGCCCGCGGTCTCATTCAAGCTGCGCAGGGCATCGCCTTGCGGGAAAATCACCAACAATTTACACCAGAACATTTGCTCAAAGCTTTACTTGACGATTCGGAAGGCATGGCGGCAGGGTTGATACAAAGCGCTGGCGGCCGCCCAGAAGATGCACGGCGTGGTGCGCAAGAGGCTTTAGACAAGCTCCCCCAAGTTCAAGGCGGATCTGGACAAATTTATCTTGCCCCAGCGACCGCGAAAGTTTTTGCCGCCGCTGAGGATCTTGCCAAAAAGGCAAATGACAAGTTTGTTTCTGTAGAGCGTTTGCTCACCGCTTTAGCGATTGAGGAAAGCGCCGATAGTGCAAAAATATTGAAAGATGTTGGCGTCACCCCGGTTACATTAAATCAGGCGATTAATGATCTACGAAAAGGCCGGACTGCTGATTCGGCGGGCGCGGAGCAAGCTTATGACGCCCTTGGTCGTTATGCGCGCGATCTGACGGAGGCTGCGCGCGAGGGCAAGCTTGATCCCGTTATTGGCCGCGATGAAGAAATCCGTCGTACGATGCAGGTTCTATCACGGCGTACAAAGAATAATCCTGTGCTTATTGGCGAGCCTGGGGTTGGTAAGACTGCGATTGCTGAGGGGTTGGCCCTTCGGATTATTGACGGGGACGTGCCTGAGAGCCTTCGAGACAAAAAGCTTCTTGCTCTAGACATGGGTGCGCTGATAGCTGGCGCTAAATTTCGCGGCGAATTTGAGGAACGTTTAAAGGCGGTCTTGTCAGAGGTGACCAGCGCGAACGGCGAAATCATCCTCTTTATTGACGAGATGCACACGCTGGTCGGCGCCGGAAAAAGTGATGGCGCTATGGACGCGTCGAACCTTCTAAAACCGGCATTGGCTCGTGGTGAGCTGCATTGTGTCGGGGCGACGACATTGGATGAATACCGAAAATATGTTGAGAAAGACGCCGCGCTTGCGCGCCGGTTCCAGTCCGTCTTTATCAACGAACCCACTGTTGAAGATACAGTTTCAATCCTTCGGGGACTGAAAGAAAAATACGAGCTGCACCACGGCGTCAGAATCTCCGATACCGCAATTGTGTCTGCGGCAAGTCTGTCGAACCGTTATATTACGGATCGTTTTTTACCCGACAAAGCCATTGATTTGGTGGATGAGGCGGCGTCCCGTCTAAGGATGGCGGTGGATTCTAAACCAGAAGCGCTTGATGAGCTTGACCGACGTATCATTCAAATGAAAATCGAGCGTGAGGCGTTGCGTAAAGAAAGTGATGATGCGTCAAAAGACCGGCTAGCGACCCTTGAGGCCGATCTTGCCGACTTAGAAGCGCAGTCAGAAACACTAACGGCCCGTTGGCGCGCGGAAAAAGAAAGTCTAGCTTCTGCAACGAAAGTAAAAGAGCAGCTTGATCAAGCCCGTCAGGGGTTGGCCGATGCAGAACGGCGAGGGGATTTAGCCCGTGCATCAGAGATTAAATATGGTGATTTACCTGCTTTAGAAAAGCGTCTCGCTGAAACAGAAGCGGCTGGCGAACGGGATGACCTTGTCCAAGAAGTCGTGGATGCGGAGCATATAGCGAGCGTTGTTTCCCGCTGGACAGGCGTTCCGGTAGATAAAATGCTCGAGGGCGAACGCGAGAAATTGCTAAAGATGGAGCAGGTGATTGGCGGACGTGTTGTCGGCCAAAAAGAAGCGGTCGAAGCGGTATCCGCCGCCGTGCGTCGCGCGCGCGCGGGCCTGCAGGATCCGAACCGGCCCATGGGCTCGTTCTTATTCCTTGGTCCTACAGGCGTTGGTAAAACCGAGCTAACAAAGGCGCTTGCCGATTTTCTGTTTGATGATGACAGTGCGATTGCGCGTATTGATATGTCGGAGTTTATGGAAAAGCACTCCGTTGCGCGTCTTATCGGCGCCCCTCCTGGCTATGTCGGGTATGAGGAAGGGGGCGTTTTGACGGAAAAAGTGCGCCGTCGTCCCTATCAAGTGATTTTATTTGACGAAGTGGAAAAAGCCCACCCAGATGTTTTTAATGTCTTATTGCAAGTGCTTGATGATGGTCGGTTGACCGACGGCCAAGGGCGTACGGTTGATTTTAAAAACACCTTAATAATACTAACGTCCAATCTTGGGGCGGAGCATCTTGCGGCCCAGCAAGATGGGCAAGATTCCGATGCTGTGCGCCCACAGGTGATGGAAGCGGTGCGTGCGCGCTTCCGCCCTGAATTCCTAAACCGTTTGGACGAAATTATCCTCTTCCATCGGCTTACACGCGGCAATATGGATGCTATTGTGGATATTCAGATCGCTAGGCTTCAAAAACTTTTGGCGGACCGTAAGTTGACTTTATCTTTGGATGATAAAGCTCGCACATGGTTTGGTGATGCTGGTTATGACCCGATTTATGGCGCACGGCCTTTAAAAAGGGTGATACAGAAGAAATTGCAAGATCCTTTAGCTGAGCTTATCTTGGCAGGGGATATCAAAGACGGTGATGATCTTGACGTATCCGCGGATGAGGATGGTGTGACCGTCAATGGGCGTTCGGTCGCTGGCCGGGATGCTTATAGTATAAGTCGTGCAACCTCGAGCAAAGAGGCTGATGCCCCGCCGGATGGCGCGTTATTGAATTAGGCAATTCGGCAAATTAAATCAAAGGAGATTATTTGATGAGCGCGGATAAAAAGGAATGGTCCCCCGATCACGAACAAGCCTTAAAAGCGCTGATCAAGCAAACAATTGATAGCGTCGGGCCTTTGGCGCCTGACGCTATACCGCATCGTGTTAAAGAGATTATTCGGGGACAAGCAACCGGCGACCTTGATGTCGACGCCTATATCCGAGAGATCTTGAGGCAGACGAAAAATAAAAATTAAGGTAGCTTATTTTTTTCTAAGGAAAATAGGACGGAAGATCAGCGTTGATTTTGAGATTTTATCAAAATTGAATGCGAAGGCCTGCTAAAAGAGTGGCGCCGCTCCTTCGTCGCTCTGTTAAGCGACGCAAGCTATCAGAGTACGAAATTTCCGCCTCATTTGTGAGGTTCAGACCTTCTATCGTCAATTTTAATCGGTCATTGATGGTAACAAATGCCGAGGCGTCGACAAATACTGAACCAAGTCGTCCTCTGCTGTCTTCATCAGTAAGCCCAACCTCAACATCGGTAATGTAGTGGCTGCGGAACGCTGCTGTTCCTCTGACGCCCCAACGATCCGTTTCATAGTAAATCGTACCGTTCGCAGAGTGCCTTGACAAACCAGAAAATGGAGCGGTCACAACCATATTGCCATTTAGATCGACATAGTCCAGTGATCCGTCGGCATATGTATAATTTCCGATTACGCCAATGTCTTTAACTACGGTATGTATAAATCCGAGATCGGATTGAAATGCCGCTTCTACGCCAAGTATTTCGGCATCCTGACTGTTTACAAAGGTTATATATGTAAAGGGCGTAGCAGCGTCTTGTTGACTATCAAGAAGGCTTAGCGGCAACCCAGTTTCTCCGTAAGGAATGACTGTAGAGGCCCGCGTAATAAAATTTTGAACATCTTTGTAGAAAAAACCGATAGCGGCAAAACCTATGCGACCAAAATAATGCTCCAAGTATATGTCAATATTATTTGACTTATATGAGCGAAGGTTAGGGTTGCCGGTCGCAATATCTTGAAAATTATCGATCCGAACATTCGTGGCTAAACTTAATTGATGTAGCGGTGGGCGCGTTACATTCTGGCTATAGCTGAAGCGTAAAAGAAGATTTTTTCTTATTTCAGACGAGATATTTACGGTCGGCAACCATTCGTGAGAGCGTCGATCTAACGACACAATTTCTTGTGTTTCTTCCTCAGCATTCTGGGCCCGTACAAGCCCGGTCGACGTAAGGTGGTTTTGAAAATATCGCACGCCAGCACTTACGATTGTTGGGGCGCCCAAAAGCTCAGTATCGTATTTTATTTTGGCGAACGCGGCGAAAGTTTCTTCAGAAATTGAATAATCTTCCGCTGGATCAGCCGTGCCTGCATCCCTGGTGACGCCAAGAGATTGCAGCGCGTTATCTGGGTTAACACCGACCCATGCGTCGGCATAATGGTGGGATACCGTATATCCTAATCCTTCTAGACTGTCGTCAAGGGCGCCGCTTTGCCATTCATCTCGAAACAGATTGTCACTGGTTGCGATTGAGCCATCATGTTTTAATTCTTTATAGCTGACGCCTGCAGACAATGATAATTGAGGGTTCAGTCTAAGTTCGCCGTCTATGCGCGTGTTTAAGTTCGAGTAATCACGCGCCAAATCGCGCAGATCTATTTCATGGGCTCGCCAATTTGCAACATCGGTTATGTTCGCGCCAGCGCTATATTGGTGTTTCGGGTTGAAACGATTTTCACCGCGATAATCTAGAATGAGATCGCTAATTAGTTCGTTGTAGAATTTGTCTTCTCGTCCAGTAGTTTTTGATTCTGAGTAACCAGCAAGCCCGTTTAGGGTTACGCTGTCTGACAACCGCCACTTCCAATCGGCCGATAGCTGATAGAAGGTAACCCGTTCATTTTGTTTGGTGGTCTCTGTACCGATATTGGCGTTTTGAAAGACCCCATAGGTAAATTCATTATCGTCATTAATAATCAGTTCATCGACGACTGTGGGGGAAAAGCTCTCTCCATCTACAATAAGCTCACCTTGAACAGGAAAAGAATTCAAGCCGCGCGTTTGAATGTTTTCGGCAATGCGATCAACAGTATAGCGACTAAATACGCCATTTAAATTTAACTCTAGTCTTTCGTCACGGCGCCATTGCAATGAGGTGGTTGCGCCAAAGCGGCGTTGTTCTTCGGTGGAGACCCGATAGCGATTACCGCGCGGCAGGAATATTTCCGCATTGTTTAATTGCTGTTGAAGCGCCAGGTCGAGATTAGAGATATCAGCCACGCCAAGATCGCGTGCACGATAGCGGAAGGTGGATGCGTCTTGCCCTTGCGAAGTTCTGTTAGAATATGCAAATGAAGCGAGCGCTCCAAAAATCTCGTTTCGTTTTGTGATCAGTCCGGCAAATCGGTGATCAAATGCTTTGGCATTTGTATTTGATCCGAATTGTCCTGCTAGAAGGGCCTTTTCGACTGCCAAGTCAAAGGGTTTGGGCGTTGTCAATTGAACTGTGCCGCCTATGCCGCCTTCGTCGAGAGAAGCTGTATAAGATTTTTTGACGTCAATTTGGCTGAATAACTCAGAAGCAAAAACATTAAACTCAAAACCTCGGTCGCGATCTGTGTTTGAAAGAACTTCCATTCCATTTAGTTGAACGCGCGTGAAGTCGGGGCCTAATCCGCGTAAAGATATTTCTACGCCTTCTCCGCGTTCGCGCGTAATCGTAACGCCCGGTACGCGCTGTAACGACTCCGCAAGGTTTAGGTCTGGGAAACGGGCAATATCTTGGGCGACAATTGTGTCTTGAATGTCGGCGGACGAGCGTTTGACCTCGCGTGCTTGTCTGATAGCGCGGCGGAAATCTTTAACGACTATAACATCAAAGTCGTATTCTTCGTGGCGCGTGTTTATTGGATTTATTTTTTCAAGCGGCGCGGGGGCGGCTTTAACGACAAAGCCGTTGGAGACGCGAAATATTTCAAAGCTCAATGGGGAGAGTAAATACTCAAGCGCTTCTTCAGCAGTCAAGCGTTCATTTAGTTCTTTGGTTTGAAATTGCGCATCAGGCAAGGTTGAGATGATTTCAACATCAGCTTGTTTCGATAGTGACTGCAGCGCCTCAGATAAATTACTTGGTGCGATATCGAAGAAAATTTTTTCTTGGTGTGAAGTATCTACCTGGTGTGAAGTATCAATGTGTGAATTATCGTTCGCATCTGCGCTGGTCGAAACAACGCCTGCGATTATAACTAATGCCGCCGTCAGCACACTGGTCATTTGAAAAAAGCTGATCCCCGCGCATTTGCTGCGCGCGCCACAATGGTCCCCGCGGGACCTTATCCAACCTGCATGTCAGAATTGTGAAAGACCATAAACCGAAAGAACGTAATTCATCTTTCAGGTATTTCTAAAGCGTAGTGGTCCTGCTTGCCAAATCCGCGAATTTCTATCCTTTGATCATATAAATGGATAATTGAATATGCAGACTGTTCTGTATCAAGCATGGCCTCTAAGGTGATGAAATGGATGCCATTCCATTCGCCGTAAGCGCCAATATGATTATGACCGTTTATCCATGCCACGGGGGAATTGTATTTTTCCAGTAAGGCTAAAAGGTCCGGTGCATTCCAAAGGTTGTGTTTATCTTTTGGAAAGACAGGAAAATGACTAAATAAAACGACTTTTTTCTGATTTTGATCAGCCTTTGTGAGAATTTCTTCAAGCCATTGAAGTTGTCTTGGGCCAACGCCGCCATTCCACTTTGGCAGATTTGGAAAATCTTTTTCATGTCGTTTTTTGCTGGCCAAATATTCTGGCGACCTCTTGGGCCAGCCATAATAACTAAGATCATTCCCGTCGATAGCGACAAAAACCCAATCGTCTATTTGAAAATGATAATACCGCGCAGGCATACCAAGTCGCTTATGCACATCGGGTTTGTACCTATCTTTGACTGAGTAATCGTGATTACCCACAACATGGCGTATAGGGTGGTGCAACTCATCAGTGATAGGGGTTAGCACGTCAAAGCTTTTCCAATCACGATCGATAAAATCGCCCAAATGCACAACGAATTCCAGATTATGCGTATTTAAGTTTTTTACTGCTTCACGTAATTTTGAAGGAGATTTGCGATAAAGGCGCGTGCCGCCAGCTTCGCGGTCCGCATATTGGCAATCTGCGATGGCGCCAAAGCTAAAAACGGGCTGATTTTTTTTGTCGCTCGCTAGCATTGGCGTGTGTGAACATGCTGTTGCAAGAACTAAGCCCCATAAACCCAAAAAGCGCAGCATAAGTTACAAGCCTTTGTGCAGATAATATCATGATACACGAAATCTAAAAAAGATCGTCCTCGGCGCATGGGACGCCGAGGACGAAAGTTCTAGCTGCTGTGTGGGACGACAAACTAGAACTGGACGTTTACGCCCGCTAAGAGAGTGGCGCCGCTGCGACGCAATTCTTGCAGACGCTGAGCGGTGTCAGAGTAGAGAATTTCACGCTCATTGGTCAGGTTAAGGCCTTCGAGTGTGATTTTCACCGCATCTGTTAGTTGAACGTAGGCTGATGCATCAACGAAGACTGTAGCCAGCGCGCCACGTGAGTCCTCATCTGTCAAACCAACCTCGACAGTTGTGATGTAATCGCTGCGATACGCAACAGACCCGCGAACACCCCAATTATCAGCTTCGTAGTAAACAGTACCGTTAGCTGAGTGATTTGAAAGGCCAGGGAAATCAGCCGTTACTGTTTCTGTGCCGTCTTGGTTAACATAGTCAAGAGAGCCATCAGCATAGGTATAGTTACCAATGACGCCGACATTCGCCAAGCTGTCAGAGATAAAACCAAGCTCCGTTTGGAACGCCGCCTCGAAACCTTTAATGGTTGCGTCTTGGCTGTTTACAAACGTGACTACTGTAAATGGTGTTGTTTCGTCTTGACCAGGCTGAAGAAGGTCTAAAGGCAAATTCAAAGTGCCGTAAGGCACGCCTTCTTGCGCCGCGCGTGTGATGAAGTTCTTCACATCTTTGTAGAAGAAACCAGCTGTAATATAACCGAAATCGCCGAAGTACTTTTCGATATAAATGTCGATATTGTCTGATTCAAAAGGTTCCAGATCAGGATTGCCAGATGAAACATCCTGGAAATTATCTGTACGGATAGATGAGTTAGGAGACAAGTTACCAAGCGGCGGACGAGTTAAATTTCTGCTATAAGCCAAACGCAAAATTGTGTCTTCTGCGATGTCTGCTGCGATGTTGAACGAAGGCAAAAAGTCATCACGTGATGATTCAATCACCCGGTCGAGCTCGCCGCCTTCGGTGACCAACACGCCGTTTGTCGTGCGATCAAGTGAAATATAGCGTACGCCAAAATTGCCGCGAATTGGCAGACCGCCAAGATCTGTCACGACATCAAACTGAAGATAGCCAGCGATGATGTCTTCTTCGATTGAGAAAATTTCGTTTGTATCGCCATCGCCCGTGTCACGTTCGACCCCAAAGAATGCAAGGCCATCGGAAGGTTCAACACCCGCCCACTGATTGCCGTTTGGTCCATCAACGATGTAACCGATAGCTGTGATATCATCATCCACGACGCCGTTTTGCCAATCTGAACGCAGCAAATTACCAGCTGTTGCGCGGCTGCCGTCATTTTCGAATGATTTATAGTTGAAACCAGCTGTCGCCGTGATGGCGTCATTGACGATATACTGCGTGTCGAATTTCACATTAAAGAAATCATTTTCACGGTCTGTATCGCGAATATCAATCTCGTGCGCACGCCAGATTGACAGGTCTGTCGTGTCGACATTGCCGCCATAAACGTGTTGCGGGTCATAGCGATTGCCGCCTTCATAGTTTAGTTCTACGTCAGCAAACAATTCATTGTAGAATTTGTCCTCTGTCGCTTCAAATTCAGAACGAGAGTACCCGACGAGGCCGCTGAATAGCAGGCGTTCGCTTGCTTCCCATTCGCCGTCTAGCGTGATTTGGTAGAAAGAGACATCATCAGAGTTGCGTGTGCTTTCTGTGCCGATATTGGCGTTTGAAAAACTGCCGAATGTCAATTCACCGGCGTCATTAACGCGAAGGTCATTCACAATAGCGTCTGGGAATGTTTCGCCCGCGACGGTTTGCTCGTTCCGTGTTGGGAAAGAATTGCTGCCGCGTGTTTGAATATTTTCTGCCGCGCGATCAACATTATACTCGCTGTAAAGACCGTTTAGGCTAAGCTCAACCGTGTCGCTTGGGCGCCATTGTAAAGATGACGTAATGCCAAGGCGTTCTTGGTCTTCTGTGGAAACGCGATAGCGGTTGCCGCGCGGGAGAACGATGTTCTGATTATCTGCGCTATTGGTGTTCAAATCGTCCTGGATATTTTGGGGCAGGGCTGAAATATCTGCGTTGCCTAGGTTACGCGCGCGATAACGGAAAGTTGACGCGTCTTGGCCTTGTGATGTGCGTTCTGAGAAGGAAACAGATACAAGCGCGCCAAAGTCACCCCAGTTTTGGGAAAGTAGCGCTGAATAACGTTGGTCAAGCTGTTCAGCATTGGTGTTCGTGCCAAGCTGTGCGTTAAAAGCGATTTTTGAACCCGTGTAGTCGAAAGGCTGCGCAGTGTGCAGATTAACGGTGCCGCCGATGCCGCCTTCGTCAAGCTGAGCTTCATAAGCTTTGTTGACATCAATGCGGTTGAACAGCTCTGAAGCAAATACGTTGAATTCAAAACCACGGTTACGGTTTGTATTCGCCAACACTTCCATGCCGTTGATTTGCACCCGAGTGAAATCAGGGCCTAGGCCGCGCAATGAAATCTGTGAACCCTCGCCGCGTGAGCGGGTGATCGTTACGCCTGGTACTCGCTGTAGTGATTCAGCAAGGTTTAGATCAGGAAATTTCGCGATATCTTCAGCAACAATAGAATCTTGAACATTGGTCGCATCCCGTTTTAGGTCGCGCGCTTGCTTCAATGAATTACGAAAACCGGTGACAATAATCTGATCATCAATCGTTGCGTCAACGCCTGATTCTTGTGCGCTGACATGTGTTGTGCTCAACGCGACGACGCTCAGCGCGGTCGTGATAAAAAGTTTTGACTTGTGTTGGACTCCCATGGCCCAGACCCCTCATGTTTGATTTCAAATAATAAGAGCCAACGCATCGCGTGCCTGCGAAATGCGCTGACACCCTGAGGAGTTTTGGGGGAGCCGAACGGGGACTTAATAATTTGTTAAACTTTTGCGACGACCAGACTCGCTCGCTATCGATTCGTAGGCGACAGCTCGATCCGGTTATCGAACTTATTGATTTTTATATCCAATAAGACTTCTAGTTGCGCCAAGGTGTGGTCGGTGTTGTTTAAGCGGAACCTGCCGGATATTGCTGTATAAGCCAGTTGGTGATCATTGATCAGAATTTGGGCGTTTGTATACCGGTTGAGGCGCTCCACTACGTGAGAGAGGGCCATCGCATCAGCCTCCAGCCAACCTGAGCGCCAGTTTTCAAAGGCGTTTTCATCAACAACGCCGGTTTGAACGCCTTTTACTTGGTCGATGATGACCCGTTCGCCTTGTGTGAGCGTAATGGCGTCGCCGAAATTATGGACCACACGAACAGATCCATCATGAACGCGTATGTCGACCGCTTTTTCGAGGCGGCAAACACTAAAGCGCGTGCCTGTCACCATGACGCTTACGGAACCCGCATGGACATGAAAGGGCTTGTTTTCATCCTTTGTGACATCGAAAACCGCTTCGCCTTTATTGAGCGTTGCGGTGCGTTTGCTCGCATCCAACTTGGCTTCAACAGAAGTATTTGCGTCAAGAAAAACAATGCTGTCGTCGCTTAGCGTATATTGACTGCGTTCACTGATGGCCGTTGCGAACACTAAAGCGTCCGTCACGGGCGCCGTGCGCGTTAATGAGGAAATAGTGATGGGCGCGGCGATTATCGCCAGCATGGCCGCGCTGGCGATCGCCCAACTTGTGCGGGTTGAAAAAATCTCCGCCAAACTTTTGGAAACTGTCTGAAAGCGTTCGTTAAGGGTGCTAACAAAATCAGGGGTCGTTTTTTCCGGAAGAGCCTCCGCACTTTTTTCAGCGATGACATCTAGAAGCGCCACGTCCAACATTGTTTGACGAACCATTCCGTAAGCGCGCGCGTGATCTGGCGAGGCGGATAGCCATTGATCTAGTTCACGGCGCTCCGCGTCGCAGAGCGTGTCCTGGCGATCAAACCAGTCAGCAGCAATTTCCATAATGCTTTCGTCCATACTCTTATTATTCTTATAATTGTTCATCCTCAGTTTACGCCCTTACACAGATTTACCAGAATTGTCCGAAGCATCACTGATCGATGTGGCCATTGTCGCCATGGCCCTTACTAAGTGTTTTTTTACCGCCTCAACACTTATGCCGAGGTCGTGGGCGATTTCTGCACGCGATTGACCTTCAAAATGGCGTTTCACAAAAACCTTACGCCGCAAAGGGGGCAGGGCATTCACCGCATCTCGTAAAACGGCGACCCGTTGTTTATACGCTAATTGCTCATCTGCGAGGGGAAGCTCGCATTCATAATCTTCGTCTCCGAGCTCAGTTTCGCGAAGGTTGCGGCGCGCACGTGCATAAATAACGGTGTCGGCGACACGAAAAGCGTAAGCGAGAGGGTTCTCGATCTCCTGTTTCTTACTTTGCTCCAATACGCGCAGTAACGTCTCCTGCAAAAAATCATCCGCATCAGAGGGGTTTCGACTGCGCCGAATAATATACGCAAGAAGCCGCTTCTCGTGCGTTTTCAGTTCCGAGATTGCATCTGCCATTCAACTTCCCGCGGCCCGAATTATCTTTGGCTTGCTTATCTGCTCGGAATGCGCGCACTCATCACTGCAACCAATTGCCAACACTAAGGTAGATTTCTTTGAAAGCAAAACGGGGACATAAAAATTTCAATTTTATGACCATAAAACAGTAAAAACCTATGATGCGTACACGAGTGGCGTGCTTACACTCATGGCTAGAAATCAGCGCGCAACGTTACAAAAGACCGCGACCAGCTCTTCCGACAGTCATGCTGGAGGGTAAGGTGTTGTATTGTAACTGATATTTACGGTGCGCGGAATTAGACGCGCCCTTTTAGCTTCGCTAGCCACAACATAAAGCGAGCAACATCTTCAGATTTCGTGCGGATGCTTTGCATCAACGAGATCGGCTTTTTATAAAGCGTATCAGAGCGATAAATGGCTGGCCAATCTAATGGGGCAAAGTTTTGGGCACCGCGCACCTGTTTCATGGTATTTAGGAATTCATTGGCGATGACCCCGTGCCCAATCGCTGAAGGGTGCACGCCGTCTAGGCTGAACAATCCCCCTTGCTCCAAATTTCCCCGGTGTGTTGCATGGTGATACCGTGTATCTACAAGCGGGAAGAAGTCCGCCATTTCCTGTGGGAAAGCATAAGTCGGCTGACCATCATTGCGCTTAAAGGCGATCTCTAAAAGTGTCTTGCATACATCCACAATATGATAGCGGTCACCATCATTGGCAGCGTTTTTCGCGGCCGACAAATTCCGAATGGTTTGGTTATATTGCGCAATATATTGATCGATGGCTTTGACCTGGGGGAAGGTCAATTTGCAATCGTGGCCATGGGCGAACTCATAGTCAAAAAGAAAATAGGTATAGTACTTATAATACCGCGCACCCGTCGGCAGGACCAAAGCGTCCTCATCAGCGTCGACGGGGAGGTCATGGGGCGCATTTGCGCCAATGACCCCAAAAGGGTCATCAATATAGTAACTATCCCCAACGCCTTTTGCTAAAGGCGCCACGGTCACAGCGGGAACCGTTCCTATAAAGACTTTCCAATCTTCATAGATATTATTCTGCATGATCGCATCGACTTTTTCGAGCAGTGTTTCGTATTCTGCTGCGAAGTCTGATGGCGACCACAGATTAAAATGTTCCTGGCGCGCTTTACGAATTTGGTATTTGTCGTCTTGCGCCATAATGGACTTTAGCGGCGGAATCTCGCCGTTCATGACGCGTGCATCATTGCTAGCGCGCACTTGTAAAGTCACGATTGTTCCAAGCGCGTTATTTGCGCCCAGCCAAAGGACTAAGTTTTCAACTCCTTCGGTGCGCACGTGATGGTCTAGCCAATCAAGCACGCTCCAGCTTTCTTTGGCGGGATCACGCTGGGGGTTTAATACATTCATCGCTGTGCGATAGAAAAACGCGCTTGGAACACCGCCAAAATTGTCTTTGCCGTGTTCTTTGTCTTCGTCTTCGATAAATTGCTGGCAGATCTCGGGCGTGACGAGCCAGGCATCGGCAACATCAAACCCCTGAACGGCCATATTATGGAACATCGCAGCGGAAGACGAGGGGCGGTTAACCGCTCCGGGGCCGCGCTCATAATAATCTTCGACCCCATCGACATAGGAGCGTATGGTATTCATCAAACGCGGCCAGTCCCACAGGTCAATATGATTGCCGATGCGTTTCATCAAGCGCCGGGAGAGGGCCTCAAGGTTGACGGGTAAACCATCCATTGGCCACTCAGGATACAGATAATTTGCTTGTGCTGGATCAGCGCCTGGGGTTAACCCCATGGAGCGCGCGATAAGGGTGGAATAACTAAGATCCGTTCGCGCCGCCGCGCCAGACATGAACCCTTGCGATATACTATCGCCGATAGTAAACAGCTTCATCCGCCTCTCCCTTGCGTATTGCTGTAAAGATGAAAACAGCATGCCTGAAAGGCAGCGTCGCGGCAAGGCGTCCTTAAAAGTTGTAAGCGGATTTTTCTCTTAAAGGGCTTCTTTTTTATCGCTGCGCGTTTCGTTATTGGCAAGACGATCTTGCGTAGAAATATCGGGCGTACGCATAGCGTCAATTTCATTGCGCATTTTTTTGAACTTCACCAAATTTGAAGCGGCGAGCTTTTTGCCCGTTGCGATCTTAAGGCGTTGCGGGTTCACCGCTTTTCCTTTGTGGTGGACTTCATAATGAAGGTGCGGGCCGGTTGAGCGTCCTGTTGTGCCCACATAACCAATAACGTCGCCTTGGCGCACGCGTTTTCCAGCGCGGATACCTTTACGGAAGCCTTTTAAGTGCGCATAGGCGGTTTTGTATCCGTTGCTATGGCGTATACTAATGTAATTGCCGAAACTGCCGAAACGGTTGGCGCGTTCCACCACCCCGTCGCCCGCGGCGTAAATCGGCGTGCCGCGCGGCGCGGCGAAGTCTACGCCTTTATGCGCTTTTCGATACCCAAGGATTGGGTGACGACGTGTGCCAAAACCAGAGGAGAGGCGGGCGCCGTCGATCGGTGTTTTCATTAAAAGCCGTTTTGCGCTTTGCCCGGCGCCGTCATAGTAATCTGCTCGCTCGCCTTTACCTTCCGCAAAGCGGTAATAGGCTTTTTCTTTACGCCCGCCGCGCCATTTTAAGCGTCCAAACAACACATCGCCTGCGCCGACCACCTGACCTTCGCTGTCATATTTTACTTCAAAGATTGCTTCGAACTCATCGCCGCCGAAAATATCGCGTTGAAAGTCAATGTCATAAGCGAACATATTGGCAAGGTCCGCTACGATTTGCTGAGGTGCGCCTTTATCCGTAGCCGACACAAAAAGACTGCCGTTAATTCGTCCTTGGATTGCGGCAAGACGGGTCGTCAGCGGTGTAACTTCTTTGACCGCGTCAAACTGCGGCGTGTCCCAGTTTGCAGCGCCCGCTTGGGCGAGGGTGGTTTGACCCGTCGTTGCGCGAGAGAGTGCTACTTTTGTTTGTGCATCTAATTTCGCTTTTAGCGATAAGAGACGGCGATTTTCTTCGCCTTGCTTGGCCGATTGTTGGAATGCCGATTGCTGGAATATTGTGGCGTGGGGGGCGGTTGTTGTGATCGTGAAGACTTGGTTCGCTTGCAGACGGCGTAGGTTTAAGTGCTTCCCGACGGCGCTGGCTGCTGCATTTCGGTCTTGGCGGGTGACGCCTGCGCGCTTTAACGCGTCGACAAAAGTCTCTCCGCGTTGAAGGGAAATTTCTTCTTCTAGAGGCGCACTGGTTACGTCGCGCGCGAGGGCGACAGCGAGCGGCGGCGGGGGGGTTCTATCTGCGCGAAGATCGCTGGCGAAAAAGATCGCTGGCGCCCGTAAATCTTCACTCGCTAAAATTGGCCCGCCTAAAGAAAGCGGTTTGGGGCCCGACGGCGTAGCCTGCTTAGGCATAACCTTTTTAGACAGGCTTGTTTGGACAGGCTTTTGTTTTTCCAGACTCTTTGCAGACGCTATTTGAACTGACGCCCCGGCGCGCGGTGGTTTGATCCGTGGGAAAAATCCGCGCGCAGCGCTGTTTTGGGCGACGGTAACTTGCTTCGCAATCGGCGCGCGCTGTCTTGCGTCTTTCGCTATGGGCCGCCCCGCCACTTTTGCGTTCCGCTCCATGTCTTCTGATGTGATTGCTTCGGGTGAAGCACTGGTCGCAGTAGAAGACGTTTTCAAAAGCTCAGCGCTTTTAATGGCGGCGGGTGTCGTTTCGTTGGTTGTTGTCTGTTTGGTTGTTGTCGAATTTTTATCCGCCGCTGGCGTATAGGCGATTTGGGCGAGGAAACCGGCGCCAAGCGCCATAATCACCATGCCTGTCGCCATGGAAGCGAAGGGACTAGAGGGTTTCTTTGCGAAAACCCGGTCCCAATGCCGATCGCGGCCGTTTTTAATCTCAATAGGGGCGTTTTTCACAAATAAACTCGCTGATTACAAACAAACAGGCTGTGATGAGCAATCTAAGGGATAAAACCAAGTCGTTACGCAGGCGATATCACGGCCCGCCCGGCGGCGCGCACTATAAATCCTATCGCAGACGCAATAATCAACAAGGCTTTTCATTCGCATATCGGTTGATTGCTTACAACCGTCCCCATTTACCCAATTTTGTGTTAACCATAAGGAAAGAGTGGTTACCGCAAATAAAATTACCTAACGTTCATTAATCAAATGCAAACGCGCTTGCGTAATTTTTAGCGCACGGGGTCATGAAACGGGTTGATATGCGCGCTTTTGTGGGGTTTTGCCTATTTTTGATGGCGCTCATCGTTGGGGTGATCGCGGGGCTTTATGCCTTCCGCATCCCTTTGGCCGAGCGGGTTTTGGTTAGTGCGCTATCGCGTGCAGGGTTTGAAGACCCTCAGCTTAGGGTTGAATTTCTTAACCTTAACAAGTTTCGCGTGGAAAATATTTCCCTTGGTCCAGATGGAGAGCGCAGCGGGTTAACCTTAGACCTTGTTGAGGTGACTTATAACTGGCGCAGACTTCTTAACGGGCGTGTTGAGAAGGTGGCGATCGGACCTGGTGATGTGCGTCTTTTAGCTAAGGATGGCGCCTTTCGCCTAGCGGGGGCGACCATTACCGCTGATCCCGCAAGTCCGCAAAATGAGAGCGCCTTAGATTTTTCTTCGCTAAAGGCGCCGTTTGACGCCCTGACGATTGCCCCAATAAAGGTCGCTGTTTTTGATGATAATGCTGATGGCGAAGCCTATCGCGAAATAATGGCGAAAGGGCGACTGTCTGGCGAGTTGCGTCCAGATCAGGGCGGGGCTTTTGATATCAGCGCATCGGCGTCAAATTTTTCCTATGGCCCAGTGATAATCGAAGACGGCGCCGGGGATCTTAAGCTTGATTTTGATACGGGCGGCGATGTTTCCCTTTCTGGGCTTTTTGAGGTTAGCGCCCTTTCTGTCGGCGAAGGGGAACAGCGCGGGATCTTACGTGAAGCGGTAATTGAGGCAAATGGCGAAGGTCGCGACTGGCGCGCCGTTTTTTCCGATAATCATATGCAGGCGGATGAAATTATCGGTGGGTTAAGGCTAGATTGGGTGCAAGGCCATGTCCTTGCCGCCGAAACGCCTCTATTTGCTGCAGCCGCAGCGCAAGAGGCGGCGCTGTTTTCGGTAAAGCCAATTGAGCGTGTGGATATGCAAGGTGGCCTCATGCTTTCGTATGCGTCGGGTGATTTTCTTGCAAAGCTCTTAGATGATGCGCCACTGCGCGTGACAACGCCGCGTGGGGGTGATGTTCAGATTGCGCCTAGGGTGGGTAAGGATGGTGACGCGTCGCCATTGTTTGTCCGAACGCGTGCAGAGCCCTTAAAACCTATCTTCGGCGGTATGTTCGTTATGGATACAGCGGGCGTTAAGGGGAATGCCTCACTTTACGGTCAATGGCATGACGGCGATGTTGATGCGGATCTTTCGTTTGATCTGCAATCGCCAATGTTTGATGCTGCGGGGGCCATTGTCAAAGATTTTGCGATGGCGGCGCCGTTAAAGGTTTCGTATTCATCCGTAGATCAACGATTATCTATTCTTGCCAAGGAAGATGCTTGCATTAAAATTGACAAAGCTAAATTTACATACGCTGGACAATCAGGATCGCTAAAAGGGGCCGGTATTTGCCCGACGGATGCTGCTTTCTTCAGTTTTGATCAAGCACAAAATGGTGCAGGCGCATTCGCCGCACGGTTTTCAAGCGACGCTTTTTCCTATCAACTTGCTGATTTTATCGCGTCGGGTTCTTCGCCTATTGTTGAGGTGAAGGGAGATTATCAATTGGGTGAGGCGCCATCGGCTCTTTTTCAAGGCGATATTCAGGGCGGGCAGGTTTCAATAAATAATGTGCTGCTCTCGGAACAGGCTTCCGGAAATTTTCAAGGCGCGTTGGCGGGCGGTGACCTCAAGGCCTTTGGTGAGCTCAATAAAGTCATACTCCGAGAAAAGAGCGATACGCCGATGGCGTCGCCAGTGATTGGTAAAGCTGATTTTCGATTTAAAGAACAAATTTTTACCGCGGCGTATCAAGTTAAGACGGGGGCTGAATTTTCCCTTGGCGGCGGGGCGATGACCCATAATCTTAAAACTAGCGTTGGCGCAGCGGATTATAAAACTGGTTCCCTCTTTTTTATTCCTGGCGGCGCGCAGCCTGATGAGATTGCCCCGGTTTTAAAGGGTTTTATCAGCGCCGCAGTCGGCTCAATTGGAGCAGAGGCTGACTTTGCTTGGGGGCCTTCACCGCAAAGTAAAGATGAAATTGTGGTGACGTCATCGGGCAAGGTTGATTTTAACGAGCTTAGTTTCCGCGGGCCTGGCGTCGCGGTCTCTCGCACCAGCGCCATAAACGGCGCGCTTGTGTTTGACAGTTTGACACCGCTTAAAACAACGCAAGAGCAAAACGTGACCATTAAGGCGGTGGATCTTGGCGCCCTTATTCTGGAAAATGGGGATGTGCGGTTTTCATTGCCCGGTGATAATACGCTGCAATTAAAATCAGCGACTTTTCCCTGGTTTGGCGGCGTCATAGGCGCCTATGACAGCGCGGTTTCTCTCAGCGACGGGCGTGCACAAATCGTTCTGAGGGCGGAGGAGGTAGACCTTGCCGCGCTGCTTGACTATACGGAAATTCCGGGTCTTTCAGGAGAGGCGACCTTAGAAGGAACACTGCCGATCATCTTTGAAAAAAGTGTGGCGCGCATCGAAGATGGACGGCTTGAGGCGGTTGGCCCGGGCGTCATCCGTTATCAAGGGCAGACCACTGACGCAGCATCAGCGACGAATGATCAGGTGAAGTTCGCTTTTGATATTTTGCGTGACTTAAAATTTGAAAAACTAAGCGCAGATATTGAGGGGCCGCTGGATGGGAATTTAAAGTTTCAATTATTCTTTGAAGGAACGAATGATATTACGCCGCCAGATGGCCAAAATATCGAGATTGCCAGCGCGCCGGTTGTTTATCGGATTTCCATTGATGCGCCGCTTTTGGCAATTCTAGAAAATGCCCAACAATCGACCGATTACACCAAACGCATCGAGCAGGCTAAGCGCCTGCGCGGGTTAAACTAGGGGCGGCCCCACGATGGCTTTGATGAAGGGCGTAAAAAGGCGCATTTTGGCCGTGCTTTCGGCTAAATAGGGCGCTATAATGATTTAAAATAGGGATTTAAGGGGATGATGGCGAAATTAAAGAATCTAGAGGCGCTTTCACCATTTAGCGGATCAAGCTGGCGCGGCTTGGCGATAGCGGTTTTGGGCGCTTGCTCACTTACTGCGTGCGCTACCGTGAAGGTTGAGGCGCCGGATAAGCCCATTGAAATCAATTTGAATGTGAAGATTGAACAGGAAGTCCTGATCAAGTTGGATCAAGAAATCGAAGACCTGATCGAAAACAATCCTGATATTTTCTAGGCCTTTAAAAGACCCAAGAGCCATTAATATTGCGCCCTAAAAACGGGCGATTGAGGAAGAGAGACGACTTATGACCTCGCTGAAGAACACTATCCGCAATACTGTGCTCGCTGGTTCCGTTGCTTTGGGGTTGGGATTAATGGCGACGAGCGCGTTGGCGAATTCTTTAATCAACACGGCTAAAGCGAGCTGTACGATCGGTGAGCAAAATAATGGATATCTCGGCGTGGTCCCTGGGGCGAGCGCCAGCGATGCCGTCCGGCGGGAAATGCGCAGCGTCAACCAAAAACGAAAAGCCGTTTATGAGCAGCTCGCAGCGCGCAATGGCGTAACAGTTGATGTGGCGGCTGTCCTGACGGCGGAAAAACTTGCCAGACAAGCTGCTAGCGGCCACTGCGTTCAAGACCCGACTGGCGCTTGGTCTAAGAAATAGGCCTTCAATTCATTTGGCAATTTTCTTGGTGTCGCTGGAAACGCGGTTGGCTTGGCCCGTTGGCGCATTGGCTCATTGGCCCATCGTAATAAGTGTTCGGTCCAAAATTGGTCGCGCATAGCGCTTGTTCGCAAAAATTCGGCTCTTGTTATTCTGCCTAAGCTCCGGCCTGGCGAATCGTCTACAACGGACGCATCGTTAAACAAGGTGCCCTTCATGTCTCAGTCTGCCCTCCAATCTTCTTCCATATCCGCGGATGGTCCGCGTGAACCGCTTGACCCGGTTACGTTGTCCTCATTGCTCGCCTCTCGGCTCTGCCATGATCTTGTAAACCCGGTTGGTGCTCTCGGCTCAGGGATTGAAGTTCTAGAAGACGAGAGCATGGATGAGGTGATGAAGGACGCCGCGCTCGATCTCATTAAAACGGGGGGCGATAAGTCCGTTGCGCTTTTGAAGTATGCGCGTCTGGCTTATGGCGCGGCTGGCGGCCGCGGCGCTGAGATCCCGATGGAAGAGGCTGAGCTGATCATGCGCGGTCTTTTTGCTTTTGCAAAAGCTGAGTTGGTTTGGGACGCCCCGGCGGTCCATGAACTTAAAGAGATTGCCAAAACTGTAATGATATTAACGCACTACGCAGCTGATAGCGTACCGCGCGGCGGCTCTGTAACGGTTGCTAAGGCTGAGGATGGCTCGTTTACTGTCACTGCACAAGGGCCGCGATTACTGCTGCAAGATGACCTTTTAACGGCGCTTGCAGGTGATTGTGATGATTTAAAGCCCAAATATGCGCCAGCCTATGTCGCCTATTTATTGGCGAAGGAGCTTGGCGGCAGCATCAGCGGCGGACGGGATGGTGATGAAAAAGTCGTCTTCACAGCGCGTTTTGGTCGTTAATTTCCACTGATTTTTGGCCGTTTATGCGGCTTTGCAGGGACTGATTTAACGCTTGTATAAGGTTGAAAGTGCATCATAGGCCGCGAAATGTCCCAACCGGCCTAGGGAAAGATGCGCCATGAAACCATGCTTAATAGTTGAAGATTCCGATATCATCCGCGAGATTGTCGCCCGTATGGTGCGAGATCTTGGGTTTGAACCACTAGAAGCAGGAACTGTTGAAGAGGCGGTGCAGCAATGTCGCCAGCATGAGCCATCCGTCGTGATGCTTGACTGGGATCTGCCAGCGATGGAGGCTTTAGACTTTCTTAGAGAGGTTAATCTTTTAGAGCTTGATCAGTCTCCTGCGATTATTCTTTGCGCCACTGAAAATGATCCTCAGCAATTTACGCTCGCTAAAGCGGCGGGTGCTGAATATCACTTAATCAAGCCTTTTGATCAATCTTGTGTAAAAGAGGTATTTGATAAAATCGACGCAGATGATCTCCCTGTATCGGAACGCGAAGCCTCCTAAATAGAGTTCTGTTATTTTATAACTTAAAGGCGACTCTTTTTCAGGGTCGCTTTTTTTGTGGTCAAATAAAAATTGTGCACTGCGAAGATCCCCAGGGTTTTTGCGTAGATGTCAGCATCTAGAATGCTCTTGTTCTTATTGGCTGTAATTTAGAATTTTTTTTATGTGCGTTCTACGTTTGACCTGCTTAAAATAACTCCCATAAGGGGGGTAAACTCAAACGGAGGAGATCCTTATATGCAGGGCCTAATGATGGACCGTCCATTGCTGACGACGGAAATTCTAAAACATGCGGTTCGAAATTACGCAAAGACTGAAATTGTCACTAGAACGGTTGAAGGGCCCATACATCGCTACACCTATGTTGATGCGGAAAAGCGTATTAATAAATTAGCCAATGCATTGATTGCGCTCGGTGTGAAGAAGGGCGATCGCATCGGCGTAATGGGATGGAATACTCATCGGCAGTTTGAACTTTATTACGCTGTTGGGGGCATTGGTGCGGTTTTAAATACGATCAACCCTCGTTTAGGGCCCGAAAATGCAGGCTTTGTCATCAACCATGCGGGTAACTCACATCTTTTCTATGACACGACTTTTGCTCCACTCATTCAGGCCCTTGCGCCGGCGCTAAAAACAGTAAAATCCTATTGTGCGCTCACTGACGCGGAACATGCGCCAGACATTGGTGTTGAGACGACTACCTATGAAGAGCTAATTGTGGATCAGTCGGATGAATTTGATTGGCCCGAGTTTGATGAGAATACGGCTGTTGCAATGTGTTATACATCTGGAACAACCGGAAATCCGAAAGGCGTTGTCTATTCGCATCGCGCTTTAGTCTTGCAAACTTTTGCTACATGTTTGCCAACTGTGCTTGGCATGGATGAGGGCGATTGCGTGCTTCCGGTCGTGCCAATGTTTCATGTCAATGCATGGAATATTCCGTATAGTGGATTATTGATCGGCGCCAAAATGGTCTTTCCTGGGCCTAATTTAGATGGCGCATCCATTTACGAGCTTTTGGAGCAGGAAAAAGTAACCTTCTCTCTTGGTGTGCCAACAGTTTGGCTGGGTTTGCTCCAATATGTGAAGCAGGAAGGAAAGAAGTTTAATTACTTAAAGCGAGGTCTTTCTGGCGGCGCTGCATTGCCTGAGGCTTTGATCCGTGGGTATAAAGAGTATGGTGTTCACGTCACCCAAGGTTGGGGCATGACGGAAATGTCGCCGGTTGGGACTGTTAGTTGTTTGCCTCCGGATCTTAAAGAAAAATCTCTAGATGAGCAGGTTTCATATTTATTGAAGCAGGGCCGTGCATTGCCATTCGTGGATATGCGGATTGTTGATGAGGAGGGCAAGGTATTGCCTCATGATGGAGAAAGCGATGGCCATCTGCAGGTGCGTGGCCCATGGATTGTTGGTGAATACTACCAGGCTGAAAACCAGACCCTTACTGATGATGGGTGGTTCGATACTGGCGATGTCGCAATGATCGAGCCAAATGGTTTTATGCAAATAACGGATCGCGCCAAAGATGTTATTAAAACTGGCGGCGAGTGGGTGTCGTCAATTGAGATTGAAAATGTTGCGATTGCTCATCCTGGGGTTGCTCAAGCCGCCGTTATTGGCGTTGCGCATCCTAAGTGGCAGGAACGCCCTTTGCTAATTGTTCAGCGTACGCCAGGCGATGAAAGTCCGGCGGAAGATATTCGCCAATTTGTGGCGGAACGGGTTTCCAAGATTGCTATTCCGGACGCTGTAGAATTTGTTGATGAAATTCCGCTGGGGGCGACTGGAAAAGTCTTGAAAATGGCGCTGCGAAAAACATTTAAAGATTATGAGCTGCCTGGGTAACCACAGGCGGTCAATGAGAGCGCTTAACTGAGGTAAGTAAGCGCTCTTTTTTCCGCTGTTCTATAACGGCTCATTTTCTATGACGGCTCATGGGAAAACGCACCCAACATAGGTGCTAGAGTTAATTTTGAGCTTTTTCTAGCGCCGCCATATGAACCTTCGCCTCGTGAACATAATGCATCACGCCTGCGATTGTGCGTTGGCTTTCCCCATCTTTCAGGTCACGGAATTTTTTGGCTGGCAAGCCAGCCCACATTTCGCCTGCCTTGACAACTTTCTTAGGCGATAAAAAAGCACCAGCCGCCAGCATGGCGCCGCTTTCTACTTTTGACCCGTCGAGCATTGTTGCGCCCATTCCTACAAAACCACCATCCTCAACAGTGCAGCCATGCAACATACAGCGATGGCCAATTAAGGCTTGCTTGCCAATGACAGTTGGCGTGCCGCCGATATCAGGGTCGTCGACATGAATGATAGTACCGTCTTGAATATTAGTTTGTTCCCCAATAATGATCTTGTGTGTATCGCCACGCAGCACTGATCCATACCAGATGGAGGCTTCGGGGCCAATTTCAACGTCCCCACAAATTACGACGCCTGGTGCAATAAACGCCGTCTCGTGAATTATTGGGGTTTTATGACCGATAGGATAGATGAGAGGCTTCATAATATTTTTCAACTTTATTGCGGTGCATAATTTCATAATTGCTGGCGTTGCGCCGTCAAGCCTAAAGAGGCGTAAACCTGCAACTGGACACATAATTAGCCGCCATAAAGCGGGCGTGCGTAATCTTAGGGGAGAGGCGCTGAATTGTGAGGCCGCAGGTCCCTTTGGGTGCTAATGGACCTGCGGCTGACGCTTACACGGCTAGGCGTTGCGCCTTGTTGCGGTGTCTTAGCAGGATCCGGCGCATACGGCGCTAAGACCATTATTGGAGTGTGTGTCGCAACGAAGCAATTTATACGTGTGTTTTGCTAAGCAAGTCTTAACTCTGAAAAGTTTCATCATTTGTGGTCGGTATATTGCCGGACTCATTTTTTATCCAGTTTAAATATGGCAAAAATGAGCCTTGTTCGGAAATTGGAAGGGCTAATACGCATGGCGTATCATAGGGGTGTTGGGCGGAAATGAGCTCTTGCGCAGACTTAATACACGTATAAGTTGTTTTTGCAATTAATATAGCTTCACGCGCTGACTCGATTTTTTCTTTCCAGCGATAAATTGCCTGCATTTCGGGTAGAATATTGACACAAGCACACAGTCTTGACTCTACTAGGCTGTGCCCAAGTTCTTGCGCAATTTCTAGCGTAGGGGTTGTGATATACAATAGAAAGGGATCGTTGTTTTGCATATTTCGCTCATCTAGTGGAGAGGAGAATTCAGTTTAACGGCGCGGTTAACGCAAGTTGTTGCATCATCCCTCAGGTTTTTGTAAGGCGGGCCCATAAAATGCAGTGACCGAGCTAGTTGTGAAGATATTTTTTTATGAAGCTTTTAAACCAAAATCGCGCGCTTGTCCTATTTTCAGGGGGGCAAGATTCAACCATCGCGCTTGCTTGGGCGTTAGAGCGGTTTGATGAAGTGTGCACCGTCGGGTTTGATTATGGTCAGCGACATGTTGTTGAAATTGGCGCGCGCACGAATTTGCTCACTCTTTTAAGCGCGACGTTTCGGCAGTGGGCGTCGAAACTGGGTGGGGATACTTTAATCAATATTGAAGGCTTAGGACGAATTAGCGAAACTGCGTTAACGCGAACAAGCAAAATAACATGGGTGCATAATGAGCCGCCCAATACATTTGTGCCAGGACGAAATTTGATCTTTTTAAATTTTGCCGGAGCCTTAGCTTATCGTTTGGGGGCTGGGCGAATTATCGGCGGTATGTGCGAAAATGACATCGCTGACTACCCAGACTGCCGTGCAGATGCAATCGAAGCGCAAGCCCAAGCGCTGCGTTTAGGCATGGATGCAGACATTCATGTTGATATGCCGTTGTTATCTTTTAATAAGGCTGAAGGATGGCGCCTGGCTGAAGAGCTTGGTGGTGAAACGCTCGTTCAGATCGTCAATGAGCATTCCCATACGTGCTATCTTGGCGTGAGGGATCAGCGCCATGAGTGGGGGTATGGTTGCGGCGAGTGTCCAGCATGCACGTTACGTGCAGATGGCTGGCGACAATATATTACGAATAAGGAATTTTTGCGAAAGCAAGATAGCCATTAGCTGACAGCTGCTTAACGGTGGTCGCTTGATTCTTGCGGCGTCTTAGTTGCAAGGCGTGCAATTAAATATTGCGCATCGCGGCAATATCCAGCAGCAGCGCGATCGGCCTTTCGCAAGGCGCTGTCTAATTCACCTAACGTGTTAGTGATTTCCTCAAAGGAGTCAAAAGCATTTCGCGGCGGGGAAAGGTTTAACCCCTTTGCTGAAATATCCAGCCGGATGGGAGACACTGAGTATTTTGCCTTTCCATCAAGAGCAATATCTACTTGACGTGGATTCTTCCCGAGCAAGTGATCAGCGTTGTCATCAAGGTTATCCAAAACCTTGTTGATCGAAAGGCGAAGTTCGTCATAGCTTTCAGCGCGTAGAGCACGAGCGCCTGCGTCAGCGGCGTCTTGTGCTGATAAGGCGACTTCATAAGCTTGGTCAATAATGTCGTGTATTTGATCAACGACATAAAGCGCCGCTTCTATTGCGGCCAGGGCGCTGCGGATTTGATGATCATCGTGAAAATGATCGCGCTGAGCGGCGGCGTTAGCCTTTAAGACACGGTTAAGGCCGCCCGTAACGTCAATTCGGGCGCCAAGGTCATCGTCATTTTTTTTCCGACGAAACCAGCGCGGCAAGGCGCTTCGTTTGGCCGTCTTTTCTTCTGTCGCGTGTTCTTCATCGGGTCGCGACTGATCTGGTTTCGCAAAGCCCATCCGTTACTCCAAGACTAGTGCGCAGCCCCACCGTCCCCATTTACGGTTGCAAGCGCTATTACTCACAAGCCAAAGCGCATTTCCTGCTACGATACGTTCTATCAAATTGTATTGATCGAAGCGGATCCTCACGCACACAATCCTTGCGCGGTTTGGCCAATCGACCCATCCTACGGCAAAGGCATTTTATGCTCCGTTAAAGAACGCGGTAAATTTTTCCGCCATTTTAACGTTTTTTGCTATTTTATTTAATTGCGCCCTCTCGTGGGCTTTATTCTGCCTGCTTCAATGGACCAGGCGCCTAAAATAAAGGCGGCGATAAACGCTAGCCACGCCCAATTCGGGGCGATGGCGCCTGCGCGCACCGCCTCAATACGCGCGGCATTGCGTGTCGCTACCCCCGCCCAACCGGCGCCAGCTTTAGAAGAAGCGTTTTCGCGCACTCGGCGCAAGACTGGTACTGCGGCGCGTTCACCCCTTCGAATGCGATAGAGCCCGCCTCCGGTTGCTTTGGTTAAGGGAGCAAGTTTTTCCGGTGAGGCGATAACATCAAGAAATTCTTTTTGGGCTGAAAGACCGACAGACCCAATGGCGAAAAGATCGCCCAATCTAGCACGATAAAGACCGCGCGCCGCTTCGTTAATACGTGTGCTGTAAAGGCCGGTTTTATGTTCGGCAAGCGTGAGTGTGGTTGCTTCGCCATTTGGCGCCGTTAGCGTCAAGGCGGCGGTATCATCTTTCAACGTTCGCTGTGTAATAATTAAATCGCCGCTCTCTTCAGTTAGAGTCAGGCGTTCTTCTTCTAGGGCGGGTTCTTTCATTAGCCAGTGCGCAATGCGCCGCAATAATTCTGTATGGGGACCGCCGCCCTCAAACCCACGGGCCCAAAGCCAAACGTGATCGGATAATAATAATCCTACGCGTCCTGCGCCAGTGCGATGTAAGATAAGAAGGGGGTCGCCTTGAGGGCTTTCCATCAAGGTATCGCCAGCGCGTTTTTCCGCTTTAATAATCCGCAGCCATCGTCCCCAAAAGTCTTGTTCTGGAAGGTCGCTCGTAACAGGGTGACGCTCGCCAACGGTGCTTAAATCGGGGCGAAAGGGGGCGTCAATGGCGCCGCCTTGCGGGCTGGCAGGCAAAATAAAGGATAGATTTCTTCTTCTCGCCAGGCTGCCAGCGCTAAAAAATTCCGGGCCAGAAGCAACCAATACGGCCCCGCCATTTTCAACGTAACGAGCAATATTATCAAAATGGTAGGCATTTAAAACGCCGCGATAGGTGTAGCGATCAAAGATCAACAAATCGAATTCGGCGAGTTTTTTAATAAACAATTCATCACGGGGAAACTCTATGAGCGCCAGTTCGTTTTGTAGGGCGCCATCATTTTTATCGAAAGGGCGCAAAATTGTGAAATGAACAAGATCGATTGCGGGATCTGACTTCAGCAAATTACGCCAGACACGCTCACCCGGGTGCGGTTCGCCAGAGATTAAGAGCACTCTTAGTCTGTCGCGAATTGCATTGACGGTCAGTACGGCAATATTATTTCGCTCGGTCAATTCCCCAGGCTTTGCCGATACCTCAAGCTCAACAAAAATGGGGCCAGGGCGCGATAATGGGGCCCGGAATGTCATTTCTGCGCCAATGGGTACGGACTGACGGAAGGCTTCTGCGCCGTTCAGCCGTAAGGCGACAATCGCTTGTTCTGATTTGTCTGGCTTTGCGACCCCATGATCGTCCACACGAAATGAAATCTCTGCGTGCTGGCGAACAATGCCATAGCGAGGGGCGTTAATCAGTGTTATTTTACGATCATACTCACCTGTACGTCCAGTTGATAAAACATGGACCGGGGTCTCAGGCGGCGCATTGATTGTGTTAAGCGCGTCGCTATCACTAAGTTGGCCATCGGTAATAATAAATATACTCGACAAACGTTCGCGCGGCGCATTGGCGACGGCTGCTTTTACTCTGGCGGCGATGCGTGTTTCTTCTTCACCTTGAATATCGATGGTTTCAGTTTCTACACCGCCAAGCGCGCCAAGTCTTTCTTCTAGCGAAGCGACCGCAGTCGTGGTGACGCGATCACGCTCATCAAGCGTTTGACTGGCGCTGCGGTCTGCTATGATGAGGGCAAGATCGTCCAGGGGCGTTTTTTCTTCTATGCGCCATTGCGGTTGCGCTAAAAAACAGATTAGGCCAAATGTTGCAAGTAAGCGCATAATGGCCGCTAAGGGCGTTTTGAAGAAGCCAGGCGCTAGCGCCAGCGCGCTGATGAAACCGAGCGTGATGATTGCCCAAATCGGAATCATCGGATCAAAGATTAATACGCCATCAGTGACCATCATATTCTTTCCTATCGGCCGAGCCGCTTAAGCAGGATCGGCGTGTGGACTTGGTCGGCCTTATAATTACCAGTCAAAGCGACCATGACAATATTGACGCCTGCACGATAGGTCATTTCTCGCGCCCTAAGCCCGCCGCCGCTCAACGGAGATAAAGGACGGCCGAATTCATCCGCCGCCCAAGCGCCCGCCCAATCACGTCCCCCAATAATAAGGGGGGTAACTGCATCATTGCGCGCACCAGCCGTTTGTATCCATAGGGGCGTATTTTGCATGCGTCCTGGTAAATCTTCGAGGAGATAAAATGAACGTGTTAAAACATGGTCTTGCGGCATTTGGATAAGCGGCGGGGCGCCTAAACGCAGCAAAATTTCCCTTAATGCCTGACGTTCGGGTGTTTCAAGCCCAGAAACGGCCCGTTCATCGTCGCGGGTGTCAAAAACAATGAGGCCGCCAAATCGCATAAAATTTTCAAGATTGGAAAGCGCAGCATCGGAGGGCGCTTCGGCGCCCGCTTCAATGGGCCAGTATAAAAATGGGTAGACGGATAAATCATCAACTTCAAGATCAACGCCAACCGGAGGGGCTGGTTCGATCGCTGTGCGCCGGAATAGTTCTTTTGACAGCGCTTTAAGGCCGCTTTTAGACATTTGGTCTATTTCAGGCGCCCCTGTAATGACATAGGCAAGGCGCGTATTAAGGGCGGCGGCGATGGTTTTGTCCGTTATCGGCGGATCTAACGGGGCCGCATTTTGCGCTGCTGCATCGGTGTAAGAAATGGGGTTTATGCAAATAGCCAGAACAATAAGCGATAGGGTTGTCGCATGTCGGCCCAATCGGCCGCTTAACAACAGTGCGGCGAGTTGATCGAACGCGAGAAGTAAAAGCGCGATCGCCAGTAACGGTGCGCCCAAGACCTGCGGCGCTGCTTTGTCATAGGGCGCAATTGTAACCCGTTCTAAAGCCAATGGTTTAAGCGTGGTTTGCTCATTAACCGCGTTTACTGCTATGGGCGCATCGGGCGCGCCGTAAAGCCCTGGCAGACGGGTTGGTTCTGGGCCTTGCGCCGCTTCTCGCAGGGTAATCGGGGTCGCATTTGGACGGGGCGCGACAAGGCGGCCTTGGCCTGTTAGCCGGCGCAAGGCGACAAAGCGTTGTTCTGCTTTTTGTTTTTCGCTGGAGGGGGCGTTCACTTCTTGTGGGGCAATGGCGGAAAGGGCGGTCAATCGGCGCAGCATGTCGATGAAAACGCCAGATATTGGTAAGTCCGACCAAGTGGGCGTCGCCGTTACATGAAATAAGACAATGGCGCCGGCGCCTAGCCTAGCGCCGGTGACAATCGGCGTACCGTCAGCCAAGCTGGCCCAGGTGGCGTTAGCGGTGGCGCCGCTGGGTTCGGCCAGCACTTGTCTTTGTACACTGACATCCGTTGGCACAGGAAGGTCGGCGAAGGGGCCATTTGGATTAAAGTCGCCGATGGGCTGGGGCGCGTCCCACGACAATGCCCCGCCAAAGGCGCGCCCGCCGCCGCGTAAGGGGGCGGGTAAAAGCGCACTAAACTGTTCGGCGCGGCTCGATTTTGTCTGCAGTTCATCAGCGTCCGATTGGGCCGCCTCTGCAAGGGTTGGCCCAGCAAAGCGTAGAAGAACGCCGCCAGCCTCAATCCACTTTTTCAGTGTTCTTACTTCATCATCCCTCAGCCGTCCTGCGTCATCCAACACGATTACGGTTGCATCGGACTGGACCAAGTTAACGATGCTGTCGCTTACAAAGGATGCGTAAGGTGTTAAGGCTTTACGAACATAATAAGCCCCATTGAGAAGGTTATCAGCCCCCGCCGTATCCGCCTTTCGAAACCCAATAAGGGCGCGGCGTTCGCGGGCATCGATTAAACGGGTCGCCGCGGCGGACGCTACGCCTTCTATCCTTACGGAGGCTAAATCATTGCGCAACGCTAGCGGCAACCGTAAGTTGGCGTTTGTTTTGCTGACGCCGATGGGAAAATCGAGCAAAGCGCGCCCCAGCTCGCGGCCATCTCGCGCTGCCGCCACAATCTGGCCTCGCCAGGGCGCTTCAGCTTGTAAACGTTCAGCTTCAAAAATTAGCGCGTTTGCATCTTGCTGTGTGACTTGGGGGGCGCCGACAGGCTTTAGTAAAATTGGCGCAGACGTTTCGGCTTTGTACACCGTTAAGGCGCCGAGTTTTGACAGAACATCTGAAAACTGTTGTGCATCGGCGCTATGGGCGCCGTCGCTTAACCAACGAATTTCCGCATCCGCTATAGAAATTTGTGAAGGATCAGTCGCGTCTTGCGAAGGCGGCAAGCGGGAAAGCGCAGACATGCGATCAGCGGCGAACGGCTCAGGCATGATCCGGGTTAACGCCTTGCGCGCCTGTTCTGTTGTAAACGGACCAATAGGCGCATCTGGGCTAAGCCCTGGGGCTGTCGGCGTAAGATAAATAGGCCGATCTTGCTGACTTATACTGGCGATGGCGCGGCGCATTGCGTCTTGTCGTCCGCGCCAGTCAGGCGCTGCCACATAGGTGTTATCGACGATCAGAACAAGCGGCCCGCGTTCTTCATTTGGCGGCGGTGCATTTAAGATCGGCCCAGCCAGAGCGATGATAATAAGTGCGGTGATCACCAATCGCAGAATGAGTAACCATAGCGGTGTGCGCTGTAGAGTTTGTTTTGTCTCGCTTAGCCCTTTTAAAAGAAAAAGGGCGGGGAAGGGCGCACGCCTGGGCGCAGGCGGCGCGGCGCGCAACAAAAACCATATCGCGGGCAATAGGACGAAAGCGGACAAAAGCCAGGGAGCTGTCCACGAAAGGGTGCTTAGTGATCCCATGAAGGGCGCCCCCTTTTATAACGCTCTGTAGTCTTTGAAAATTCTACCATTGCGTTGCTTTCGGGTCGCTTAGCGCCGCGTAAAGCGCCAGCAGGGCGGTTTCAGCAGGGTTATCCGTTCGGTGGGGAATGAACGCCCAGCCAAGGCGGCGCGCTGTTTGTTCAAGGCGCTCGCGATGGGCAAGGAAACGTGCACGATATGGTTTTGCTAAACCACTAGCGTCGGCCACAGTCAGCCGTTCTTTGCTAACAATGTCGCGAAACTCTGTGCGGCCAGAAAAAGGAAAAATCTCCTCAGACGGATCGATTACTTGAACGAGAGCCCCGCTAACGCCTTGCGCGCCTAGCCGGTGAGCGGCGTTTTCAATTCTTTCAATTTCGGTGAAAAAGTCGCTAAAGAATAAAGCTTTCGCGCCCGGCGGTGGGGGCGCAAAATCACTTTTTTCCGTAAGTTGAGAGCTTTCTTCTTTCAGTAAAATCTCAAGTATGCGCGCAGGCGCCTTGCGCCCCTGAAACGGACCGCGCATGGTTGGCCAGGTTTGTGTGAATGGGCCTGAGATAAGGCCTATGCGTTCACCAGCGTCACTTAATAACATGGTGACGGCGGCGGCCAATATGTCTGCACGGCGGCGCTTAGTTGGTAAGGGCGGTGCTTTGGGGGATTTTGCGCGCGCATGGCCCGCCCAGGCGTAATCTAAAGAGGGCGATGGGTCACGCCAAATCCAAACGCTTGCTGCGGTTTCCCATTCATTTTGGCGTACATAAAGTCTGTCGCCAGAACGGGCCGATTGGCGCCAATCGATGGCTTGGGCCGGATCGGTTTGAGTGTACGGACGATGCTGCCAAAAGCTTTCGCCCGGGCCAGCGCGCTTGCGTCCATGAAAGCCGGTGGCGACGGTTTGCGCCGTGCGTGTTGCTTGCATCATCAGGGCCGGGAACAAATCGGCTAACGTCTCGGCGTCATGTTGAACGACGAGGGCGTCATCAAAAGAAGGGCGCAGAACCGGCGTCATATTTACTCTGTCGGGCTTTTTATGAAGCGTTAAGAGCCTTTTGCGTCAGCTCGTCAATAAAATCGTCAATCGCAATATTTTCTGAGCGCGCCGCGAAATTAAGCGCCATTCGGTGGCGCAGCACTGGCTTTGCGAGTAATGCGATATCATCCAATGAAGGCGAGGGCCGTCCGTCTACAAGAGCGAGCGCTCGCGCAGCAAGCGATAGGGCTTGGCTTGCCCTTGGGCCTGGTCCCCAAGCTACAAAATTACGAACATTTTCTTGCGCATCTTGATCGGGACGGGCGCTGCGCACGAGCTTCAAGATTGTGTCCACAATTTTCTCGCCAATCGGCATCTGGCGGACCAGCGCTTGTGCGTTGATCAAGTCTTGGCTCGTCATCGCTTCGGCGAGCGACGGCGCTTCAGCACCGGTTGTGGCGGCTAGCATTTGTTTTTCCGCCTCGAGGGCGGGGTAGTCGATATTGATTTGGAATAAAAAGCGGTCAAGCTGTGCTTCCGGCAGGGGATAGGTGCCTTCTTGCTCAATCGGGTTTTGCGTTGCGATAACATGAAAAGGGCGGGGCAGGTCGTGGCGAGCGCCAGCGACGCTGACATGTTGTTCTTGCATAGCCTGCAACAGCGCTGATTGGGTCCGCGGGCTTGCCCGGTTAATTTCGTCCGCCATCAAAAGCTGACAAAATACAGGGCCTGGTAAAAAGCGGAAGGCGCGCTTGCCGTCGGCGCTTTCTTCTAGCACTTCAGAGCCTAAAATATCCCCAGGCATTAAGTCGGGGGTAAATTGTACGCGTTTGTTGGAAAGTCCCACGGCGGCGCCGATGGAGGTTGCAAGAAGCGTTTTGGCAAGACCTGGGGCGCCGACAAGTAAGACATGGCCGCCCGCCGCCAAAGAAGCGAGCGAAAGGGTTAAAACCGCGTCTTGGCCAAAAATCACCGATTTTAGAGCGCTTCTTGCGGCTGAGAACCGCGCGGCGGCGGTGTCAAACTCTTTAAGGATGTCAGAAGTCATAGACCTATAATCATTGATGTTTTTGACCGAATTAGGGTTGTGGCCGAATTTTCGCTATTTGACCAATTGTTTTGCGGGGTGCGACGGCCTTTCCTGCTCGTTTCAAAGCCCTCAACGCCCCTTAGCAAAACCCGCCCCTTAGCAAAACCAATGTCAAGTCTTGTGATTTATATCGTAAGGCCAAATATACCTTTGCGTCGTAAATTTCATAAAACGCGATGATAAAAGATCATTTACGTTCTTGTTGAACGCTATGGGGTCTGTAATCATATTACCGACGGCAGAGCGATTAGGCTTTGGCAAGTTAAAAGGGGTTTTGGGCGTTGTCACAAACACAAAATTTCAGCATTTGGGGGTTCTTCAAAGGGTTCGGGAAGCTTTTGATCGGCCTTTTGTTGCTATTGCAAGGAATTATTGGACTGTTTGTCCTGTTGATCACGATCGGTTTAATAACCGCGGCGATGAATAATTTTTCTGGCGGCCAGGATACAGCTAAGGTGCCACAGGGCGCGGCTTTGTTAATCAATCCGGCGGGTGTGCTGGTCGAGCAAGCTGAAATAGGTGATCCTTTTCAAGAGGCCGTGAACGAAGCCTTTGGTGCGCGAACACAGTCACAGATTGAGGTGCACGACATGGTGCGCGCCATTCGTGAGGCGAAAGACGATGACCGCATCAGCGGGATCGTTTTGAGCTTAGGGCTATTAAATGCGCCATCGTCAAGCGCTTCAAAGCTGCATTATATCGGTGACGCGCTCGAGTCGTTTAAAACCTCCGGCAAGAAGATCATTGCTGTTGGGGATTACTATAGCCAAGAACAATACATGCTCGCCGCTTATGCGGATGAAGTTTATTTGAATGATTATGGCAACATCGTTCTTTACGGATTTGGGCGTTATACAATGTATTATAAGTCGTTCTTGGAGCGCCTTAATGTCACCCGACATGTGTTCCGTGTTGGGACATTTAAAGCAGCTGTTGAGCCCATTTCGCGCGATGACATGTCGCAAGAGGTGAAAGAGGCTAATCTCGCTTATCTCAATGTGCTGTGGGACCAATATCTTGAGGCTGTCACTGAGGCGCGGGGCGAAAAGCTCGCCGGCGATATTCGCCGATATGCTGATGAGATTGGCGGGATTTTGCGTGAATCAAATGGCGATTTTGCAAAAGCCGCCCTGGATTATGGTTTGGTGGACGGACTTAAGTCTCGCGCGGCGCAGCGCGCTTATTTGAAGGAAGTCTTTGGTCCTGATAAAGAAGATAAAGGCTTTAAAAATATCGATTATGCTCAATATCTTGATGCTATTGGGCATGAAAAAGACGGCGATGCGCCCAATGTTGCGATTGTTACAGCTGCGGGCGTAATTATGGATGGCCAGCAGCCTTCCGGCGTAGCAGCGGGCGGTGATACGATCGCGAAATATCTTAAAGAAGCGCTAGAGGATGATGAAGTCAAAGCGGTTGTGCTGCGCGTTGATAGTCCCGGCGGGTCAGCCTTTGCCTCTGAAGTGATGCGTGACGGCGTCTTGGCCCTAAAAGAAGCGGGAAAACCTGTGGTGGTCTCCATGGGATCGCTTGCCGCGTCCGGAGGATATTGGATTTCAGCGCCGGCAGATGAAATTTGGGCGGCGCCAACAACCCTCACTGGATCAATCGGCATCTTTGGATATTTCACCACTTTCGAGAACACCGCTGCAGAATTAGGCGTGTATACCGATGGGGTAGGCACATCAGCTTTATCATCATTCTTAGCAACCGGTATTGGTCCATTGCCGGAAGCTGGGGCAGATATTATCCAACAATCCATCGAAAATGGTTATGATCGTTTCTTGAACGTTGTTAGCGAGGGGCGTGGGCTTGAGACGTCTTATGTCGACCAAGTCGGGCAAGGGCGCATTTGGATTGGTGAAACTGCCCTTGAGCTTAAGCTGGTTGACCATCTTGGCGACATCGATGCCGCGATTGCCGCCGCGGCTAACCTTGCCAAGTTAGAGGACTATGATCGGGTTGAGATCATCGACACCATGTCGCCTTTTGAGCGGCTTTTCTCAACGGGTGCTGCTCGGATAATGAAAGCTGCTGGCTTTAGTGAAGCGTCAGCGAGAGCGAACAGCTCAACTTTGCGGAAGCTGATAGCTAAAGCTGAGGATCAATTTGAGTTCTTTGAACAGTTTAATGATCCAAGCGGCGCCTATGCGCGCTGTTTGACATGTGAGTAATCGTCGGATCTGCGATTGCAGGCATTACTCATACGCATTGAACGAATAGTGTTTAAAGGCGCGCGGGCGGCATGGACTTCATGCTCGCTCGCGCTTTCTTTTACGTTACAACCGCGAAGGGAATATGGATGGATCTAATGCGTTATGCGGCGGATTTGGCTGAACAAACAGGGGACGGTGAGAAGGCTCCCCCGGTTGAGAAATGGAATCCAACCTATTGCGGGGAAATCGATCTCACCATTCGTAAAGATGGTGTCTGGATTCATGAGGGAACACCCATCGGTCGCGCCCGGTTGGTAAGGCTTTTATCGACCGTTATTCGCAAAGACCCAGATGGTTTTTATTTCGTCACCCCGGCGGAAAAATTGAAATTTACCGTTGAAGACGCGCCGTTTTTGGCGGTTTTAATGCGGGCCGAAGGGACTGGTCCTGCTAATAGGTTGATTTTTACAACAAATGTGGGGGAAGAAATCACCGCCGGTCCCCAGCATCAGATTGAGATGCGCAAGAAAGATGCAAATGCGCCGCCACAACCCTATATACATGTGCGTCGTGGATTAGATGCGCTAATTGCGCGTTCAGTCTTTTATGACCTTGTCGCAATGGGCGAAACACGCTCCATTGACGGGCGGGATTTTTTTGGGATTTGTTCTGACGGCGATTTTTTTCCGTTGGCGGATGAAGAGTTGATTGTTTAAGAAGGGTGTTTTGTGAGCGTTACCGGGCAAGCATTTACAGGAGTTGGCGGTGTTGATTGGCGCTCGCAGATAGAGCAAAACATACAAACTGCGCCAGCGAGAGACAAGAAGGCGCTGTTCCGCGAGCTTAATCCCCATCTTGTCGGCGATACCCGGTTTGAATCGCGTTGGCGCAAAACGCGCAAAGATGCCGCCGTTTTAATCCCGATTATTGCGCACCCTGAACCAACAGTTTTGCTAACAGTGCGCGCTAGCGATATGCCCTCCCACCCCGGACAAATAGCTTTGCCTGGTGGACGCGTGCATGCTGAGGATCAAGGCCCGATTGACACTGCATTGCGCGAAACTGAAGAAGAGGTGGGTATCCCCCGTGATCACGTTGAGGTAATTGGCTCTTTAGGGATCCATGAAGGGGGGCACGGTTTCGCCGTAACGCCTGTCATTGGTATTGTTTCTCCCGAGGCGCCGATCGTTAATTGCCCTCGGGAGGTTGCTGAATCTTTCCAAACGCCGCTCTCCTTTTTGGCGGATCAAAGCAATCACGTCAAAGAAGAACGTGAGCTTGAAGGCGTTCCCTATTATATGTACGCCATGCCCTATGATCGTTTCCATATTTGGGGCCTAACGGCGGGAATTTTGCGCTCACTTAGTGAATTGATGAATAATCAACCGGCGTCTAGTGGCTGATGATCACGATAATCTAACGTTGTTGCCGACTGAAAAGTTGACTAATTTTCAGTGGGCTGAGAAAGGCGCGGGCCTTGCGGTTATGGCGGCGCTAGAGGACGCCTCAAAAGGGGCGTCGCGGTTTGTCGGCGGCTGTGTGCGTGACAGTTTGATGGGGATTACGCCCCACGATATTGATATCGCGACGCAGCTTTCCCCTGAAAAAGTGACTGCCGCCGCAAAAGCCGCGGGCCTAAAGGCGGTGGCGACAGGCCTTGATCATGGCACGATCACTGTGGTGAGCGATAAGGTAGGGGTCGAGGTCACAACCCTTCGCAAAGATGTTTCCACTGATGGGCGCCGCGCCGTGGTCGCTTTTACCAATGACTGGGCTGAGGATGCGGCCCGGCGCGACTTCACCATCAATGCACTTTATCTGACAGCTGACGGAAAATTATTTGACCCAGTTGGCGGGCTCGACGATGCCAAGGCGAAGTCTGTGCGTTTTATCGGCGACCCGAACGCCCGCATAAAAGAAGACTATTTACGGATTTTACGCTTCTTTCGTTTTTCAGCCCGGTTTGCGCAAAGAATGGACAAGGACGGGATTGCCGCCTGCACAGCGCAAAAACAAGGCATCATCACGCTTTCAGCAGAGCGTATTGGCGATGAGGTTGTGAAGATCTTAGCGTTATCGAATGCCGCTGAAGCGGTGCAGTCAATGAATGATGCGGGTGTTCTTCAGATGATCTGGCCTTTCGGCGCTGATATTGAAAGGCTGGCGCGACTTAAAAGCTTGTCTCCGAATTTTGATGCTGCACTTGGGCTTGCCGCCCTATACGGCCAGAATGATGAAACCGCCGACGGCGTTCGTCTTGATCGCACTTTGCGCCTTTCTAATCAGACGGCGAAGCGGCGGCAGTTGGCGATTGTGAATGCATCTTTGATTGCACCACTGATTGTTAAAGGGGCTGGTTTTGACGAACGGAGCGCCCGCGCCGCTCTCTATCGGATTGGCGCTCACGCATGGGACGATGCATTGCACCTTGCAGCAGTGTGGGAGGCGGCGGCGGACAAATCCGTTTACCAGTGTTTGCGCGACTTTCCTGACCATTGGACACCGCCTGTCTTTGCGATAGGGGGAGAGGATGTATTGGCCCTTGGTGTTGAGAAAGGTCCTAAAATAGCGGCGCTTCTAAAAGCAGTAGAGGACCAGTGGATTGCGGAGGATTTTCCTCCTGAAGCACGCGTGCGCGAGATTTTGCATAAGACTAAGAAATAGGTTTAGGAAGATATAATTATCAATCCACCATTAATAACACCAATTATGAACGCTGCATATGAAGCGACACACCACTTAATGGCGGCAATGTTAGCCTTCAAACTTAAGTTTTCTTGATGTTGTATATTTTCTCGAATCTTTTCTTCATCATTCGTAAAGTCATCTGATGTCGGATAAAAAAGTTCGTTTTTCAAATCTATACCAGCTTTTACTAAAGAATAGTCTCTTTGCCACTTTGTTGAAATTACAAGTTTGTTGAAGTTTAAATATGCAAAAGTGGCGCTAACGACACCGAATAAAATGCCAATTGCTAAAGCGATAAATGATATGCCGATCCAAAGAGAAGGGGCTGAGTTACCTGTGCCACTAATGGAACCTAGATAAGCCGGGATAGCTAGGAGGGCAGCCCCATTTGCCATAATGGCTGTGTTGATAACCAATACGCCATAGGCTCGTGCGTTTTCATGATGTAAGGCGTATACAGGGTTAAATCGCTCCCAAGCAAGATAAGATTGGGCAGTTTTTTCATTAGTCATTGTAATTTCTCCCCTAATTACAAATTCCGATTGCTATTTCGCTTCTATCGATGAAACAATTTACTCTCTTTGTACAGCCTGCGCCTCGATAAAATCATGAATATCCTTGGCAACCTGGATAGGAATTTCCTCCATCGGAATATGGCCAGCATTGTCATAGATGATCAATTCGCTGGCGTTGATTTGCTCATGAAATGTTTGCGCATCCCTCACAAGAATGGTCGTGTCTTGCGCGCCCCACATGATAAGCGTCGGGACGGTGATATCGCTTAGGCTATGTTCCGCTCCTTCACGCTCCCCATAAAGCCGCCACCTGATGGTTGTGGCGCGGCGGTTGCCGGGGAAGCGTATTAACTCCCAATAAAGATCAATTTTCTCATCGGTTACAATTGTCGCGTCCGCAACGCTTTGTTGATATGTTGATTTCACTAAGCTGCGGGGGGTAATCCACTGTGAAAGCGTAAGGGCAATGGGGGAGGATAAAATACGAAATCCAATTGGTAATTTTGCATCCTGCGCATTCGGGGGTTTAGGCGCCCCGGAAGCGTCAATCAAAATTAGGTTCTCAACCCGCTCAGGGTGTTGAATGGCATAGCGCCAGCTGATCCAGCCGCCCATTGAATTGCCTGCTAATGAAAAGCGATCAATGCCCAGTGTGTCGACAACATGATTGAGGGTGTCGATATAGGCGTCTACGGAATACTCATCAGTCGGGTGAGGGCCGGTTAAGCCGTGGCCTTGATGGTCATAGCTGATCAGGCGGTATTGCGTCTTTAGTTCAGCAATCATCGCCTCCCATGTGTGAAGCGAAGAATTAGAACCATGCAATAATACGAGGGCCGGGCAATCGCGGCACCCCTGGTCGCGATAATGAACGGAAAATCCATCTTTGCGGGGCGGGGTGAAAGCGGAGGGGGCCGCGCCATATTTGGCGATCATCTCGTCGCGATCGGTGTCTGGCGTATATAAAAGCGCGCCGCCGCCAATCAATAAAACGGCAATAATCGTCAGAATTATATAGCGTTTCTTCATTGGGCCCTCCTTTATGAAGGGCTATGTTATCCGCATTGACCGCGGTGGAGAAGGGCGTGATCTGCTAAAACGCACGCCATCATTGCAATGGCGACGGGCACAGCGCGAATGCCGACGCAAGGGTCGTGGCGCCCTTTGGTCATGACTTGTGTCTCTTCGCCTGACTTCGTTATCGATTTGCGCGGCGTTAAGATGGATGAGGTCGGTTTTACCGCAAAGCGCGCAACGATCGGCTGGCCGGTTGAAATGCCCCCCAATATGCCGCCAGCATTATTGGAAAGGAATTCCGGTCCATTATTTCCCATGCGGATTTCATCGGCGTTTTCTTCACCGGTCAGCGCCGCGGCGCTCATGCCTGCGCCAATCTCAACCCCTTTCACGGCGTTGATGGACATGAAGGCTGCGGCAAGGTCCGTGTCGAGCTTCCCATAGACTGGTGCGCCGAGGCCCGCTGGCGCCCCGTGCGCGACCACTTCGATCACCGCGCCAAGGGATGAGCCAGCCTTACGCGCTTCATCAAGATGGGCTTCCCACTCCTTAGCGGCGACGGGGTCTGGACACCAAAGGGGATTATCCGTCACCGTATCCCACGCTATGCGGTCGCGATTGACTTGATGCGGCCCCATTTGGACAAGCCCAGCGTGAATGGTTACGCTATTATAAAGGTGATCGAGGATCTTTTGTGCAATGACGCCTGCGGCCACGCGGTTCGCCGTTTCGCGTGCTGAGGACCGCCCGCCGCCGCGATAATCGCGAATGCCGTATTTGGCGTCATAGGTGAAGTCGGCGTGACCTGGGCGATAGCGGTCCCGGATTTCAGAATAATCCTTTGAGCGTTGATCAACGTTTTCGATCATCAGACTGATGGGCGTGCCGGTGGTGCGAGGCCCGTCGGTGCGGTCATCTTCAAAAACGCCCGACAAAATTTTCACCGCATCGGGTTCTTTGCGTTGGGTGACAAATTTCGACGTGCCGGGCTTGCGCTTATCAAGGGCGGCTTGGATTTCTTCCGCCTTTATAGCTATCCCTGGCGGGCAACCGTCAATGACGCAGCCAATGGCGGGGCCGTGGGATTCCCCCCAAGTCGTAACCTGGAATATTCTGCCATATGTGTTAATCGACATCGCCGCGCCTTTTTAGACTGTAATTTGCGCTACGTCATGATTGGACGTTCGCGCCATGCTAACTATATGAACCATAACGATCCCATATAGCGAAACTAACGAAAAGTACTACGCGGTTTTCGCATCTGGTATCGCGTAAAATCAAAGAATTATAACGGATTACGGTCTGATCTTTTGGACAAAAACGCCCGTAATAGTCGATACACTTAAAGCGTTTGGAGCAAAATACAACGATGGCAGGATCTAGCATCATTCCCCCGACCCCAACTGATGAGACTTATGCTGTCGGCGAGGATCAAGGGGAGGTCTTTACGCATGACGATCCTTTTGCGCTGTTTGAAGAATGGCTTGCCTTGGCGGTGAAATCTGAGCCGAATGACGCCAACGCAATGTCCCTTGCGACAGTTGACGCGGATGGTTTGCCGGATGTTCGCATTATCTTGTTAAAGGACATAAGCGGTTCAGGGCTGACCTTTTACACCAACAAGCTAAGCGATAAGGGCGCACAGCTTCGCGCGAACGAGCAGGGCGCGCTTTGCTTTCATTGGAAAACGATACGCCGACAAGTCCGCTTTCGAGGCCCGGTGGAAGAAGTAAGCGACGCAGAATCTGACGCCTATTTTTCTGAACGGGCTCGCGGAGCTCGTATTGGCGCTATTGCTTCTCGGCAGTCTTCTACAATGGATGCGAGAGCGACTTTAGAGGCTGAAACGAAGCGGCTAGAGGCCGAGTTTGATGGAGCAGATATTCCCCGACCAGATAATTGGGGCGGTTACCGTCTGATCCCATCGCGTATTGAATTTTGGGTGAACCGGCCCTTCCGTCTTCATGATCGTTTGCTTTTTGAGCAAGATGGTCAGGGCGGTTGGAAAACGCGGCTATTATATCCATAAACCTTGATAAGACATCCCCGTTTTTGCATTGCCCCTTATTGTGTGGCGGGTCATAATATAATTGATGATAAGCCAGCGTTGATTGATTGGGGAGAATACTGGTGCATATTTTAATCGCCATTTTGGGTGCGATTGCGGCTGCATTTTTTGCTTTTCGATATTTTGTGGACGCAGCCGAACAAGGACGCGATGCCGTCAAAGACTTGCGCGGCGCTTATCGGCGCGGCAAGTGGTCAAAGCAAATCGATGCTCGCTTGATCGAAAATTTAACCGATCCGCGTGAGGCGGCGGCGATCTTGCTGTACCAAATCGCTTCTTATGATGGTGCGGTAACTGAGCGGCAAAAAGCAGCCATCGTTAGCCAGATGCGACTTGCCTTCCAGGCGGAAGAGGACACTGCGGAGGGGCTTTACGCCTTCGCCAGGATGGCTACGGGTGAGATAAATGACGCGGGCAATAGCCTGAGGAAAGTGTTGGCGCCCATTATTGAAGCATGCACCCAGGAAGAAAAAACTTCCTTCCTTGCTATGCTGAAAACTATTAGCGAAGTGGAGGGGCCTGTAAGCGACCCCCAACAACGACTGATCAATGATGCGCAGCGTATATTGATTGAAGCTGCTTAATCACCTCTTTATTCTGCTAGCTGATAAGTTGCCTTTAGTGTTGCCGGCCCATCCGCTGTGACCGATCCTATGTCTACAAGTCGGATGAGGTGGGCAAAGACGTTCATTGCAGCGGCACCATGCAGGCGTTTGTCAACATTAGCATACATAGTCGCGACGATGTCAGAAATAAGAGCGGGACCCTTTTTGAGATGTTCCATAATCTGCCCGTCCCGAATATGGCGGTGGGCTTTCACGGCGCGCACAAAACGATGTGGGCTTTTGATGGGCGCCCCATGGGTGGGGTAGTAAATTTCATCATCTCGCGCGAGCAATAATTCAAGGCTATTGAAATAGTCTCCCATATTGCCAGAGGGCGGAACGATAACCGTTGTCGCCCAACCCATCATGTGATCGCCTGTGAAAAGGGCTTTTTCTTCCTGTAAGGCAAAGCATAAGTGATTAGAAATATGACCAGGCGTGTGGATTGCCTTTAAGGTCCAGCCATCACCTTTTAGAAGATCACCGTCGTAAAGGATGTGGTCTGGTTGAAAGTCCCGATCTTCACCTTCTTCTAGATTGTGTTCTTGGAGTGGGGGGGCATTATTTTCTGGATGCGGACCAAAAGCGTAAATGGGCGCTCCGCTCATCGCGCTAAGGGTCGCGGCGCCAGCGCAATGGTCAAAATGGGTATGGGTGATTAAAATATGGGATAAGCGCCCATCAGCAGCCCTCATTAAGGCGTCTAGGTGTGCTTTATCATCCGGACCCGGATCGATGAGAGCGATATCGCGCCCAGCGCCAATAAGATAGGTTCCTGTGCCAGTATAGGTGAAAGGCCCTGGATTGTTGGCGATTACCCGGCGCACGAGGGGCGATAGGGTATCGCTTTCGCCATAAGTAAACGGAAACTCTTTCACAAACGGGATTTCTTCCATGAATTAAAGGCCCTTCGGCAGCTATATGGTCATATTTAACTGCTTTTTTTGGTTAATGGGAGGGACTTTTGTACGCATGGGGCTGAGAGCGGCGCGGATTTTGCGATCCGCTTGGTATGTGCGTCAAACGTAAACAGTTTAAGCTAGATGCTCCCCTTATCGGCGGGCGTTTCTTTCTGCTCGCGATTTTTGCTTTTTGCATTGGGCTTAGCGGTCCAATTGGGATTTCAGGCTTTGGCTTTGCAGCTGAGCCGGAAGAGGATCTGAGTTTTGGGCGAGCTAAGCTGATCCAAAGCGACCGGCTTGCCATCGGCGCCGCCTTGGGTGACGCATCAGGCGGGGTAACGGATCGCGTTTTTGTGGCTGCGCCCCCGTATGCCGCTTTTGTGGTGGAGCGTGCATCTGGCAGTTTTGTGGACTGCGGCGCAGGCATGAGCAGCGTTAGCGTTGATGCGGATGGCCGGACTGTCGCTGAACTGCCCTGCGGGGTGACATTAACGGAAACGCTGTTTGTACCAACTGCAGCGGCGAGTGCAAAAGTCTATATTCACTTTTAGGCCCTGGGCTAGATGTAGCAGCTACTGATCACGGTTTTCTATTAAGTCCCATTTATTGCCAAACGGGTCTTTAAAGACCACAACTTTACCGAATGGCTCTTCTCGTGGCTCCTCGGTAAACTCAACCCCCGCCTTTTGATAGCGCGCATAGTCTCTATCAAAATCATCCGTATTCAGGAATAAAAAAACTCTGCCGCCGGTTTGATTGCCTATCGCGCGTTTTTGTTCTTCATTAGCCGCTTTCGCCAGGACCAAGCGGCATTCCCCTCCAGGGGGCGCCACGACAACCCAACGTTTTTGGGAGGAAAGTTTTGTGTCTTCGATGAGCTCAAAGCCAAGTATGGTGCAATAATACGCAATGGCCTCATCGTAATCCGGGATCACAAGTGCAATTGCAGAAAGATACTGGCCCATCTTTTTAGGCGCCATTTTGTTGCGCGATCGCCTCGAGGGCCGGGCGCTGCATGGAAATGTCGATGCCTGCGTCTAATGCTTCGCTAATAATCTCGTCGGCTGGGGTTCCTTTATAGGCGAGGGCGAAAGCGCGAAGGACGGTTGAGCGAAAGCCGCTCTTGCAAAACCCAATCGATGCGCCATCGTGACTGTCAATTGCTCTTAAAAAGCTCTCAAGGTCGTCTTGGCTAATCCCAGCTTGCCCAACTGGAATGGCAATATAATTGATACCGGCTTGGGTCGCTGCTTGTTCAATATCTGAGCCTGTGGGCTGGCCAGGCTCTTCGCCTTCTGGGCGATTATTGACGATGAGTTTGATTCCCTTGTCCGCCAGATCTTTAACTTGTCCTGGCAAGATTTGGGGGGAAACATAAAACTTGTCATTAATTCGGGTGGTCATATTCCATGCCTTTTATTGCTTCCCAACAGGTACGAGGCTCTAATCTTCAAGGCAAGGTGAATATAGCAATGATGTCGTCCGGGGATGGAATTAATCTCTCCTTATGCAGGTGGGAATTCGCTTCGGCGCTCAGATATTACTTGGCGTAGAGGAAATGTATCGTCATCATTTGTGATGCGGTCGTTTCCAGTCGATCAGTGAATTTATTTGTCTCTTTAAGCGGCTGTGATAAAGCTTTCAAAACAAGTACCTATTGGGCAAGTGTGGGTTATCATTTTATGTCATCGGATTTCCAGATAGCTGCCTTTGCTTGCTGCCCATTGGGAAGAAATCATTTCCAGACAATTCACACACTTCAGGCATCGACGGCAAAGTTTGATGCTAATCCTGAAATTGCAACAATTTTTGGGGATAGGTATTCTTTTCAGTACAAAAGTCTGAATAAGTTTTGTTCGCGGCTTAAGGGCCGCAGTCTATATCAGTTTGCTCAATCGGAAGATGCGAGAGTCGTTAGGTAGGGTGACATGAATCAGGCAATGCATTTGTGTGCAGACGATAAGGTGGTTTTCAACCACATTGGCGCATTGCAAGGCGCTGTTCCATTAAAGTAATTAGTTCGTAGGAGACCCCATGGTCCAGCAATTACCCTTTATTGACCTTCAGGCGCAGAGAAAAAAAATCGGCCATCGCATTAATGATGCGATTGAGCGTGTTCTTGAACATGGTCGCTATGTTATGGGGCCTGAGATTGAAGACTTGGAAGCTGGTTTGTCCGAATTTATCGGCGCCAAACATACAATCGGCTGCGCCAATGGCACGGATGCTTTGCAAATGCCCCTGATGGCTTGGGGGATAGGGCCTGGTGACGCGGTATTTTGCCCGAGTTTTACGTTTGTATCCACCGCGGAGGTGGTTGCGCTTGTCGGCGCTGAACCCGTGATGGTTGATATATTGCCAGATACATTCAATATGGATCCCGCCGATTTAGAGGCTGCGATAGAGGCGATCAAAGCAGAGGGGCGGTTGCGTCCTCGCGCAGTTATCGCGGTTGATCTTTTTGGTTTGGCGGCGGATTACGAACGGATTAGCGATGTAACCCGCGCGCATAATCTCAAATTGGTTGCCGATTCGGCGCAGGGTTTTGGTGCTAGCTATGATGGACGGTATCCAATTTCATGGGCTGATGTCGCCACAACAAGCTTTTTTCCCGCAAAACCTTTAGGTTGCTATGGCGATGGGGGCGCGGTTTTTACCGATGATGACGAGCTGGCCGAGGCCTTGAAATCAATCCGTAACCATGGCATGGGGACGCAAAGGTACGATAATGTTCGCATTGGTTTGAACAGCCGCCTAGATACTATGCAGGCTGCAATTCTACTAGAGAAGCTAGCTATTTTCCCGGAAGAGATCGATCTGCGCAATATAGTTGCTGACCGATATCGTACTGGTTTGAGTAATGTTGTTGAAACGCCTTTCAGTCCTGAAGGCGCGCGTTCAGTTTGGGCGCAATATACCATAAAGACTGAGCAACGGGATGATTTGGCCGCGGCATTAAGGGAGAACGGCGTGCCGACAGCCGCTTATTATCCAAAACCTCTCCATCAACAGACGGCCTATAAAGACTATCCAACATCACCAAGTAGATTGCCGGTTAGTAGCGAGTTGTCGAGCAAGGTCTTAAGTTTGCCAATGCACCCTTATCTGAATAAAGATGATCAAGAGCGTATTATTGATATTATTCGCCGCTTTTTTGAAAATTAAGAAAATGAGGCCCGTCATTTTTGCCCATTAAATCGGTGGTATCTTTTCTAGATGCCGCTAGTACGCGAAATTAGCGTGAGGCATGGCGCCTTTATTTTAGGGTTTGGCGTAAAGGACTTAGGGTGTAATGCGATTATTGGTTACAGGCGGCGCCGGATTTATTGGATCTGCGGTTATCAGGCGTGCGATTGCGAAGGGTATCAGCGTACTAAATGTTGATAAGTTGACCTATGCCGCCAACCTTGAAAATTTAAAAGGCGTACAAGCCAACCCAATATATCGATTTGCTAAGGCCGATATTTGTGACGGCGCTGCGATGCGCGCGCTCATGGCTGACTATAAGCCAGATGTCGTGATGCATTTAGCGGCGGAAAGTCATGTGGATCGTTCGATCGATGGGCCACGCTCGTTTATACAAACCAATATTGTCGGTACGTTTTCATTGTTGGAGGCTGCGAAAGCCTATAGGGCAAGTAATGAAGCGCCCGAGAATTTTCGCTTCCATCATGTCTCGACTGACGAAGTATTCGGCTCGTTAGGCCGGACGGGTAAATTCACAGAAACCTCACCTTATCAGCCAAACTCTCCGTATTCAGCCTCAAAGGCGTCTTCTGACATGTTAGCGCGTGCGTGGAGAGAGACATTCAATTTACCTGTTGTAGTGAGTAATTGCTCAAATAATTATGGACCATGTCAGTTCCCGGAAAAACTGATTCCTGTTGTAATCACTAACGCACTGGCAGGGCGAGCTATCCCGATCTATGGCAAGGGAGACAACGTTCGCGATTGGCTCTATGTTGAAGATCACGCGGAAGCATTGTTGCTTGTTGCTCAAAAGGGTGCTGACGGACAAACCTATAATATTGGCGGACGGGCGGAGCGCACTAATCTTGAATTAGTGAAAATGATTTGCGCCATTCTTGATGATGAAGTTCCTACTTCCGCCCATAAGCCGCATGACCAGTTAATAACTTTTGTGAAAGATCGTCCGGGCCATGATGCTCGCTATGCGATCGATTGTACGAAAATAGAAAAAGAGCTCGGTTGGGTTCCTTCTGTAACGATTGAAGAAGGAATGCGTCAAACTGTGCGGTGGTATCTTGGTAACCAAGAATGGCTAGAGGCTATTCGTACTCGTGGATTTGATGCATCAAGCAGGCAAGGGCTTGGTTAGGCTTTATCAGTATTTGGTTATAGGGGCCGTATGATGCGTATTTTGGTTTTTGGGGGCAATGGCCAGGTTGGGCGCGAGCTTGGTCTCATTAATACTGTCCATGAAATCATTCGTGTGGATTTGGCGGATGCTGATCTTTGCGATAAAGGGGCGGCCGCAGAACTGATCGAAGCGGTAAAGCCTGGTTTTGTCATCAATGCCGCGGCCTATACAAATGTCGATAGTGCAGAGAGCGACGCGGCGCTTGCTGCGCGTATTAACGCAGAGGCCGTTGAGGAAATGGCGATGGCTGCGCAAAGTGTTGGCGCGGGGTTCTTTCATATTTCAACCGATTATGTTTTTGATGGGCGCGGCTCAGAAATTCTTACAGAACAAGCGCCTGCCGCCCCCTTAAATGTTTATGGTCAAACAAAATATGATGGTGAAGTCGCGGCGCTTGAAAATCATAAAGACGCCATCGTTCTAAGAACGTCTTGGGTCTACTCTGTTTACGGAAAAAACTTTGTGAAAACGATGTTGCGTTTGTCTGATACGCGCGATGAATTATCGATTGTTCATGATCAAGTCGGCGCACCGACGCCAGCCGGTGCGATTGCGGAGACGGCGATTAAGATTGCGGATGCTTACAGCGCCGGAATTTGTCATCCTGGGCTGTATCATTTTCAAGGGACGCCGCAGGCTAGTTGGGCGGACTTTGCCGAAGCAATTTTTGAAGAAGCGGGCAAATCAGTGAAGGTGATCAAAATCACCACAAGTGAATATCCGACGCCAGCGACCCGGCCATTATTTACAGTGCTCGATTGTAGTAAACTGAAAAATGCATACGGCATTGATCAGCCTAATTGGCGCAAAGGTATTGGTAAGATTGTATTTCAAATTTACGAGAGCGCCAATAAGGACTAATCTTTAAAACGGCGTGTGAAATTTGTCGAAACTAGGCGCGGCTGCATCCTTATCGGATAGAACTGCTGCATCTTTCGGCCCAGGCCAGTCAATGTTGAGGCTAGGGGAGGCCCAATAAACGGCGCCGTCCGAAGGGCCATCGTAAAAATCCGTGACTTTATAGGCGACGATCGTATCGGGCTCTAGCGTCATAAATCCGTGTAGGAAGCCTTTTGGCGCTAGTAATTGTTTTTTATTTGCAGATGATAGTTCTTCACCAACCCACTGGCCATAAGTGGGCGATCCAGTACGAATATCAACAACGACGTCAAAAATACGCCCCTTTAAAACCCGAACGAGTTTGTCCTGAGCATGCGGTGGACGTTGGTAATGTAATCCGCGCACCGTATATACTTCTTTGGAGTAAGATTCATTATCCTGCACGAACGTTAAGCCTGGTGAATGATAATCAAACGTTCTTTTTGTATACGACTCAAAAAAGTACCCTCGCGAATCGTCAAAGATGCGCGGTATGAATATTTTTACATCGCAGATGATTGTCTCTTCAACGTCCACTCAAGGGGCTCCCATGTGACAATAGGGTTAAAAAACATGCTCCGAGGCGATTCGTTTTAGATAGGCGCCATAACCACTTTTCTTTAAGGGGTCGGCTAATTCTATTAGCTGCTCGCTCGTAATATATCCCATGCGATAGGCGACTTCTTCAACGCAACCTATATTTAGCCCTTGGCGCTCAGCGACTGTTTCAACAAACTGGCTTGCTTGTAGAAGCGAACCATAGGTGCCTGTATCAAACCAAGCAAAGCCTCGCCCAAGGATCTCGACATTTAGAGCATCCTCGCTGAGGTACATTTCATTGAGAGTGGTAATCTCCAATTCACCGCGGGCGGATGGCCTAACATCCTTAGCCCGCGTGCAAACCGTTTCATCATAAAAATAAAGTCCCACCACTGCATAGTTAGACTTGGGTTGGGCTGGTTTTTCTTCAATGCTAATAGCGCGTCCATTATCGTCGAACTCAACGACGCCGTAGCGTTGAGGGTCGTTGACGTGGCTGCCAAACACGACAGCGCCATCCGTTAGCGCCGCGCCAGATCGCAAGGTTTTGGCGAGGTCGTGCCCATAGAAAATATTATCGCCAAGGATTAGAGCGCATTTGTCATCGCCAATAAAATTTTCGCCAATTAAGAATGCTTGCGCTAGTCCTTCCGGTTTTTGCTGAACCGCATAGCTTAGATTAATCCCCCAAGGCGCACCGTCGCCCAATAATCGCTGAAACGTTTCTTGGTCGTTTGGCGTGGTGATGATCATAATATCGCGAATGCCGGACAGCATAAGCGTCGACAATGGGTAGTAGATCATTGGCTTATCATACACGGGCAGCAGCTGTTTGCAGGTTCCTTTTGTAATCGGATAAAGGCGGGTGCCCGATCCTCCTGCGAGAATAACTCCCTTCATGGATGCTCCTGCAATTATTGTGTATGCAACCGGTTCGGACTTAACTGAAATGTCCAGCAAAAAAGACTGCTTCTAGTTTTCCTACTAGCTTTTTATACTTAGACTTGCAACTCAGGCGCATTAAACCGCTCGGCGAGCGTCTTATTTTGCAGGTTCGAGGCAGTTCGCAGGGCTTTTTTAGGATACAGCTACCCGACCTGGCGTTGCGCGTTGCTAAGTGTCGGTTGGACTAAATCTATTGTGCCTGCCAGCATATATTCTACCAGGCACGGTTCAAACAGCGCCAGTCCAATCTGTGACCTAGCTGATGATTGTCAATAACACGCATTCTCCTCTAAAGTAGCGCTGGTGCTAGCGACCGTGTTCGGCCAAAGGGGCTGTTCTTTGTCCATGAAAATGCTTGACTGGGCGTTGAGAGACGGGTTTTGAGAGGGCAGAAAAAAAGTGGTCCAACAACTATTATTAAAGTTACTAGGTCAGAACCATAGGCGCCTTTAAAGTTTGATTTGATCAATTCATGAATTTTGAAAACAAAGATTTCAGCGCATCAATACTGACACGCACGCGCAATCGTAATGCATTATTGCGGCGCGCCGCCGAATCAGTGGCGAGCCAAACAATTGATCATCTTCAATGGGTGGTTGTTAATGATGGCGGTGAACCGACAAGTGTGCAAGAAATTGTGGCGAGCATCGCTTCTGACCGCATTAGCGTTAAAACAATACATCATGATGTGTCGAAAGGTCGGTCTGCTGCTGCAAACGCAGCGGTTGCAAAAAGCGATGCGCCTTTGATGTTGTTCTTGGATGATGACGATACTTTAGCGCCGGGGTGTGTCTCTGCTTTAAAGTCAGCGTGTGACGCGAATATGGACTGTGTCGGCGCGGTCGGCGCGTCGGTGAAAATTAACGAGCGAGAAAACGCAGATGGGCGAATTGAGGAAGTTGGACGCAGTGACTTTTTTCGGCCGACCGTAAGCCTATCAATTGTTGATGTCGGTTATCGCAACCCGACGGCTATAAATGCTTTGATGTTCCGAAAGAGCGTCGCGGAAAAGATTGGCGGATTTAACAACGATATTGATCACCTCGAAGACTGGGACTTTCTGCTTCGTCTACTTTTAGAAGGGGACATTTGCGCCTGTCCGTCCGCTGAGTCTTATTTTCATCAACGCCTAGAAAGTGTGGGCGCTACCGCGAATTCAGCAGTTGCACGGGACGAGGACGGCCTTGTGCGCAGGCGTAATGCCTATTTACGCGAGGATATCGCTGCGGGGCGTGCTGGGCTGGGCTTGATTACCAATACCCGTGATCCGGTTTCGGCTGATCGCTTAAGCAAATTGTTAGAAATGATTAGCGGAATTGGTGCGCCCGTAAAATCTGTGAAGAAGCTGCTTGCCAGACGACCGCAAGGTAACCAGGAGGAAAAGCCGCGTTGATTGCGCTTTATCCTGTTGCGCGATCGCATGAGGATGCGGCCGAGCTGCGCGCTCGGGCCGTATGGTATTTTCGTGGCGCGATGGAATCTGGCGCAGAAGTGGTGATGTTTGTTGACGATGGGTTGTCCGAGCATCCAGCATCGGTTTTTTATCTTGAGAGCGCTGCTGAAGCGCCGGATCCAGTGGTAAAGTCAGCAAAGCATGTCGATGCTGTGCTGCAGACGGCTGACGTTGTGGTCACATGGAACCGCTCGGCTTGGGCAAGTGCGCCTGCTTGGTTGCGCCGGAAAGCTTGTTTTGGCGATGAGCTGTGTGATTTTGGCGCCGCTGAGGCGTGGATGGCGGCGGCGCCAGTAAATAGTGATGTCGATGAGCATCATAGCAGGTTTGCTGCATTGGCCCGCGGGCTACGCGCTAGTAATGCTCCGGCTCTAATATTGGGTTCTGGACCAAGCCTATCTTTGGCGACTGGCGCTGAGATTGCGCCTCATGAAACGGTGAATATTTATGGCGGGTCAGCGATCGATAACAATGATGTTGTCGGGGCGCGGCCGCCGCATATCATCGCGCTTGCTGATATTCCCGGGCAAACTGGCCCCTCGATGACGGCGGCGCGTCGCCGCGCCCGAGTCTATGAGGTTTTGCGGCGGCATACTAATGCTCACGTCCTAACATCTGAGCTGTATTGGCGATCATTGCGTGCTTGGTGGCCTAATGATTTGGTTGACCGTGTCATTACAATACCCCTTATGCGCGAAAGACCCCTGGGTGCGAGCCTAACGGATTGGTTTTCCTATGAGCCTACTAGCAATGTACTGACCACGTTTTTATTGCCGGCTGCGGCCGCGCTCAGCGATGATATTTACTTTGCCGGTGTAGATGGGGGCGGCGCTGGCGATACTAAATGGCGCCATGATCGTAACGTGAACGACGCTGGAGATCTTCTAGAGGCCGCTTTGGCTCATGGCCGCATGCATGTGGTGTCTCTAAAATCCTACTACGAAATCCATTGGCGAAGGGTGGCGCTCGAGCGGCAAGCGCTAGTCGACAAGGGGTGGCGTATCGACGCGCCAAAGCCAGTGGCGGAAATGGCTACGCCGCCGCAGGCGTCAAATTTAGTGATGGTGCGCAAGGTGCGTGAGATCGCTGCGCGAATATATGGCGCGCTTGATGTGGTTCAGAACCATCCGCGACCTGCAATTGCTTTAGCAGCGGCTATTGGCGCGTGCATGGGGGGCGTGTACAGCTTAGGCATGATTTTTTCGATGATCGTCGCTGCAGTCGCCGCCGCCGCATTTGCTGCGGGATATTTTTCCTTGCGGTGGCGAATGACCCGTCTTTTAGCGGCAGATGACCGGGCCCGTGCAAGTGCGCAGGACAGGGTGATTAAAGCGCTCACAGACAGAATTGATTGTCTTGAGAAGAAATTGAGTGCTCTTGAATCCGTCAAAGACACACGTGGCTCTGACGCGGAATCTTTACCCTAATTTCTTTCTGACTAATGCCCTCGTTGTGGCGCTACGCTGGCGTGGTTCAGTCCTTTATGGCGCGCACACCGAATGTCTGATTAAAGGAGGCGGAAGCCATCATCTTTTTAGTTTTCTTTAAGACATAGAAAGCTTCTGAAAAGGTCCTGGGGCCGCCATTATCTACGTCATATTTATTGTTGACGAGATCGTTCTTGCGTTCAAACACGACCCGCCGCGCGACTTCAAACCCAAATGCCGCCGCCATGGTTTCAAACGGTTCGGGGTCTGTAAGATAGATTGGTATTTGTTTTTCTTTGTATGCGGCAAGCGCGGCTTGAGCCGCTTCATCGTCGGGAAATGGATTGATGTGTTTAATACTTGAAAGGAAAACCTCGCCGCCGGTTTTAAGTAATCGCGAAAGCTCTGCAATATGGGCCCGTTGCGGCGTCAGTTCGAACACTCCCCAATAAACTACAGCATCATAAGTTTCATTAGGGTATATTTCGAGGCCATGGCTATCGAGTGTGCGAACCCGTTCGGCGAATGCTGGGCGTTGCTCTTTCAAGTGCTCAATGGCGTAAGAGCTAATATCGCAGCCGTCGGCTGTTACGCCGAACGCGGCCTTCATTATTTCGAGCACGCGGCCCGTGCCGCAGCCGACCTCTAAAACGCGCATTTCAGGTTTTAGGTCTAGGGTCGTTAGGTGTTCTATGATTAGCTTTGCACCAGGGACCCGCTCAAGCGCATCGTCTTCAACAGCGTCGCAATACTTTAGGAGGAAGTCTAGATAATCTCTATTGTCGAAATAGTCGTCCATTGAGGGGGGATCCTCCATATCTTCTAGATGCTGTACGCCGCCAAAAGTGTGTTCGAGCATACCCAGCAACGGCTGTCTACACCGTAGATGGGCGATAAGCGCAAAGGAGGGCTTAGGCCAACGCGCGGATCTAGCGATCATAGGACGGGCTTGGCGCATGGCTAGGCGGCGTGTACAGCTTGTATGGGGCAAGCTCAGCCTCTTGAACGACGATCTGAACTTTTTGAGCGCTTGAACATGCAGCATTATAGGGAATTGGCTTGATGGGTGAACCAAAGGTCTTTAGGAACGCGATCGAATTCATTTCGAGTTATTGCGTCGCTAAAAATAAGGGCTGTCGTCTGTGACTGCTACCGTCCATATTGTTCATTGCATCGATACCGAAGGCCCGTTGCGGGAAACCTTGGAGCAGACTTTTGAACGCTTAAATGCCATTTTCGGGCTATCGTTGACACCGTCCCTCGAGCTTTTGACTCAAATTCAGCGCGGTGAGGCGGATCTCGGCGGCGTTGAAGCAGCAGCAGCAGCGGTGGTTCGCCCAGAACTTCTTGAATATAATGATAATTGGGACGCGATTGGCGCAATGCTTGATCGTCGGACATCGGAAGAATTTCGCACAAAATTTCGGGATGATGATGGGCAAGGGTGGGTCTATAATTGGTTTTGCTGCGATCATGTGGGGCATATGGAGAACCCGCGCGGGCGCGCAGAAGGTTTTCACGTTGTTTATGATTACTATGCGGATCGATTCTCTGACACGTGCGATGGAATCCATTTCCACTATCACCCTGAAGCATTTAACAAGCGTGCAAATTCCAATGCGACTCATTGGTTTGCGAACACGCCGAAATTATTCGACATTTTAGCGCGCCGTATTATCGACAGAGGGTGGTTCCCGGCGGCCAACCGTCCCGGTTTTCATACTGAGCGCCCGGATAGTCATTGGTTCCTCGAGCAGTTTATTCCATTTGACTATGCTAATCAGCGAATGCGCCATGAAGAGGGCGGTGAGCAGCCCGATCTTGCCGAGGGCCGGTATGGTGATTGGCGACGGGCGCCGGCCACTTGGCGCAGCTATCGACCTGCGCATGACGATTATCAAATACCGGGAAGCTGTCGTCGTCATATCTTCCGTTGCTTAAATGTAGGTACACGATTTAGGCCTCTTAACACAGCTGACATTGAGGACGCTTTTAAGGAGGCGCAAGAAACAGGCGTTGCTGTGGTTGGTTTTACCGATCATGATTTCCGTGATATTGGCCGGGATGTTAAAACCGTCGCTAATATGATAAATGTGGTGCGCGATAAGTTTCCAAGCGTAAGGGTCAAAAACAGTGAAGCGATCGCAGCAGCTCGTGCGTGTCTTGACATGAAAGGTGCAAAAGCACCGAAATTATCGATCACTCGTGACGGCGGCATCATTAGAATTGAGGCGGATGAATCGATTTTTGGTCCTCAACCGTTTTTGGCCGTCGGTGCGCGCGATGGGCGTCGTTTGCACGATGCATTTGATATTATCGAACCGTTCCGCCGTTGGTCCTACGTCCTCGATGACCATACTTTGCCGTTGGATATGGTTGAAACCGTTGGGATTGCAGCGACTTCGCCAGAGGGCGCGGTTACTGTGGAACGTTTATCGATCGACGATAATAAAACGATGCGGAATACCTATTGGGGGGAATAAATGATAATTGGATCCCTGCCATGCGTTGATAATCTCTATGAAGAGATTCGTGAGAATGGCTATTTTGTAATTAAAGATTGTATTGATACAGATGTTCTGAAACGGCTTCGGGCAGAATTTTCAGATCGTCTCGACCAAGATGCAGCGCGACGAGATGCACAGGGCAAACCAATTTATTTCGATGATGGTGGTGTGCGTACTGATTTGACAGGGTCGATGCACAATATTTTGTTTCCCTCCTTCATTAGCGTTGAGTACGCGTCCATATTAGACGCCATTTTCTCTAACGCGATAATTAACGATCTGCTTAAGCTTGTAGCTGGCCCTTTCTGGCGTTTGCGGGTCGATTTGGTTCGTCGGGCGACCGGCATTGATGATTGGTGCGACGAGGTGCAGATCCCCCATCAATGGCATCGCGATTCGCCTGGCGAGTTTACCTTCGGCTTTTTTCTCGATGATTTCACGCAAGAAGATTCTGGCGCGACAGCTGTTGTTCCTGGCTCTCATTGGAAAGAATATAACCCGGTGTGGGATTTCCTGATGGGGCCGGATTCAAGGACGACAAAAGAGGTTTATAACAAAAAAGCCCGCACGAAGTTTCGTCTTTTTCCGAATGATCGGTTGGCGGAGGCTGCTGCAAATAGGCGCATGCGCGATCGGTTCGGCGAAGAGCGCACAGCGATCCGTGGTCGGATGGGTGATCTTTTCTTGTTTCTCAATGATCTGCATCATGGCCGCTGGCCCAACCGCACCGGCGAGCGAAAGATGCTGGCGCGCATTGGCGGCTTTGGCCAGGGCTTTCCTTTTAAAGCGGATCTGGGGCTGCCCAATATCAGCCAGGACGGCAATCGTGATTTTGTCCGGCATTTTCTACCTCGGCCGGCGGCCTCGCCAGAAGGAACGCTTCTGCATGAAATCTCAACCGCCCGCCGCCCCGACCCGTTATTTGACGAGGCCGCTCAAGAAAAGCGACGTCTTGTCAGTGAAATTGAGAACGAAATGAGCGGGGGTGTTAAATGAGGCTTTCCAGATTGGAGGGTCAACGGCCCGTTTCAAGATCGCAAGCGATGGCGATCTTGTGTTATCCTAAAAACTTAGACTTACGCGGTTGACCGAACTCGCGGTGTATTAGAGGTAATTATGAACATCGGTGAAATTAGCCTTCCCACATCGGCGAGCGTACTAGACGCTTTGAAGTTGCTTGACGCGTCTGCGGCGCAAATCGTTCTTGTCACCGATGACGATCAGCGCCTTTTAGGCGTCATCACGGATGGCGATGTGCGCCGGGGCCTACTGAAAGGCGTCACGCTTGACCATACGGTGGATCAGGTTATGAACACCGCGCCAAAAGTGCTCCGTCCTGGTGATACGGCGGCAGCAGGGCGGGCGGCGATGCTGCGTTATCGCGTGCACCATATGCCGGTTGTTGACGCTGATACCAACCGCGTCCTTAATTTGCGCTTTTTGTCCGATCCTCGAACTGGCGGATTCGGTGATATTCCGGTGGTGCTAATGGCGGGCGGTGAGGGGCGGCGGTTGCGTCCGCTAACGGAAGATACGCCAAAACCACTCCTGCAACTTGGTTCGAAGCCAATATTAGAGCATATTCTTCAGCGATTTATCAGCCAAGGGTTTCGGCGCTTTTTTATCTCGATCAATTATCTCGGCCATATGATTGAGGCGCATTTTGGCGACGGGACGCATTGGGACGTTTCAATTGAATATTTGCGCGAAGATCAAAAACTTGGCACTGGGGGCGCGTTAAGCTTGTTGCCTTCATATGGTGATGGACCTGTAATTGTGATGAATGGCGATCTGATCACTGGGGCTGATTTTAGAGAGATCGTCCATGCCCATGCGGAAACCGCCGCCGCTGCGACTATGTGTGTTCGTGAGCACCGTACACAGATAGAATTCGGTGTTGTTGAGGCGCAAGGGGATGTTTTTGTCGGCGCCCGCGAAAAGCCAACCATCGCGCAAAATATCAATGCTGGCATCTATTGCCTTAGCCGCGAGGCTGTTGATGCAATTCCAGAAGGTGAATTCTACGATATGCCTAGCTTATTCCAGGACCTAACCCAAGCTGACAAACGCTGCGGCGTTCACCGCCTTAGCGCTGTAGAGTGGCTGGACATCGGCACGCCGAAAGAATTCGAACGCGCCCGGAAGATGTTTGAGTAAAAATGAAGATGTTTGAGTAAAAATATTGCGGGGCAATTGATGTAAAGTATTAATCCCCACAAAAATTATTGAAAAGTACTTGATTTTTTTAGTCGTTTAAAATTAACGACCAAAAAAGACATAGTATCCATTATCTATGCCTGTCAACATCCATCCACCAGCTAGCAAATCAGGATATTCTGGTCTTATGAGCACCGTCGGATCAGTCAAGTCGATGCAATCCAGGCGACGCGACCCGCTGTCACCCCGAGCTACTGCAAAAAAGAATTGTACAACCGAGTCACTCCCAGGCCTCGGTATGCAAACAAGTCGTTCAGAAAACCCCTGGGACGTAAGGTTATCTAGGCTTTGCGCTTGAGCGTTAAGGCTCGCTGCCAGAACGTCGAAATTTTCATTGACGTCGGCGGCGCGGGCTGGCGTTCCAGCGACAAAGGTATTGGGAACAGTAACGGTATTTGGCGTTGCGTCTTGCGCATGCGCGGCGGCGGCAAGTAACACCCCGCTTGCAGTTATTATTCCGATGCGTTTTAGAGTTTTTGCAAAAGCTTTCATTGCCTCTCCCCTTATTGCCATGTTGCGACGTCCCACACGCTCACTTGAGTATCCCATGTGAAAAATGAGCTTAATGGATCAGGCCCATCGTGTTCGGTGCAAGAAGACAACAAGACCGTCGCAAATAAAGCGCCGAGTAATTTAACCATGTTAGGAAAATTCCCCCTCCCCAATTCTGTAATAGTATAATAAAATATATCTTGTTTTGCAACATTCAAAGTTTTTCTTAGACTTTGAGGTCTATTACAAAAAGAAGCTTTTGCGCACACTGGCGCCTTTTTGCAAAAACGCCTTTGCGCCGTCGACAATGCGCGGCGCAGCATTTCCATCGCCATAGATATTGCCGCCGCTACGTGCTTTTTTGCGATGCGCGTCAGATGACGCTACAGCCATGGCGACGGTGATGGATTTTTCGTCGCCGGCGGCGTCGACAATATTCGCTGACTGTTCGCGCCCCTTTTGGCGGTCGCCGATATTTACGACTGGCAAGCCAAAGGACGCCGCCTCGATAATGCCAGAAGATGAATTACCGACCATAAGGTCAGCGGCGGCCATCGCGCCGTAATAGCCGGGCGCCCCGAAATGTTCGACATAGGCGACTTTGTCGGCGTGCTCGGCGGCGAAGGATTTTGCTAAAGCTTTCACGCGCCCGCCAGCGACGTCGGCGTTTGTGCCTGTAAGAATAATTGCGCGTCCGTCCGCGGCAAGCGCAGCGAGCAGCTCTTCCATTTGCTGGACAGCGCCGGTTGGATCCAGGGTTTCGGGGTGAAACGTCACTAGAATAAAGGGGCCGTCTGGCGCGCCGAAGCGTTCTTTGAGGGCGGTGCGATCGAGATGAGCGATGGTTTTGATATTGTCGAGAGCTGGGGCCCCAGAAACATGCACATGGTCCGGGTCTTCGCCCATGGCGCAAATGCGCTTCGCAGCCAATTCTGTCGTTGCAAAGTGGAGGTGGGACAGCTTCGTGATCGAGTGGCGGAAGGCGTTATCAAAAGCGCCTTCGGTTTCTTCCCCGCCGTGAATATGGGCGAGGGGAATGCGGAAGGGCGCAGCCGATGACGCAGCGGCGTGCATTTCGAATCGATCACCTAAAACGATTAAAAGATCGGGCCGATGAGATTCAAAAACCTGGGCAAAGGAAATAGCGGCGAGCCCCATGGCTTTGGCCACGCCTTGTTCTGAGTCTGAGCTTAAGAGGCACTCGATGCGCGCTGTAATCGGTGCGAGTGCGCTTTCGTCGATTTCGTCGATTGTGCGCCCATGTTCTGGCGCTAGGTGAGAGCCGCTGACGAACAAGCCGACGTCAAGGTCGCTCTCTACACGCATCGCTCTTAAGACTGCTGCGTAGATCGATAAATCCGCGCGGCTAGTTGTGACGACGCCTATACGCCAGGGGCCGTTCTTTCCGCTGGCTTGAGTCACGCGCCAATATCCTCCCATTGCAGAATGTCGCCTTTTGCTATTGCACGAGCGACTTTGCGACCGACAATATCTGGACGGCGTTTAGGGACAATGCCGGTGGACGGTCTTAAAAAAATAAGCTTTTCAGCCGTAATGATCTCGCCTTCTTTAAGGTCGACAGCGGCGGCAATAGATCGACGGGCGACGGCGGCGACTTTCAGTTCTGCTTCACTTGGGCGTTTTACGCCGTCTCCAAGCGCAGCCTCAACCATGCGAATGTCGGCGACGTACTGCTTTAGCTCTTCCGGCTCAAGCGACGCAGCGTGATCGGGGCCAGGCAATGAACGGTCAAGGGTGAAGTGCTTTTCAACAATCCGCGCCCCTCGCGCCACGGCCGCTAAAGTAACGACGCCGCCCGTCATATGATCAGACCAACCGGTCGGTTTGCCAAATGCCGACGCGATTGTGTCGATTGCGCGGATATTGGATTCCTCCGGCGCGGCTGGATAATTAGACACACAATGCAGGATTGCTAGCGGCGGGTCGCCAGCCTCTTCAATCGCCCTGACCGCATCTTCGACCTCGCTCAATGTTCCCATGCCGGTGGAAATAATAATCGGCAGACCTTTCCCCGCGAGATGGCGAAGATAGTCGAGATGTGTGAGGTCACCTGAAGAAACTTTGTAAAGAGAAACGCCGAGGTCACTTAGAAAATCGGCGCTGTCTTCATCAAATGGCGTCGACATGAACAAAATGTTTCGCTCTTCGGCCCTGGCCTTGACAGCGCGATAATCATCAGCAGTCAGCTCAAGACGTTTCAACATTGCAATCTGGCTTGTTGAATCAGGATCCTGTTGGTCCTGATAGTCCGCCTTCGGGGCAGATGCTGCGGCCAGCCGTTCGGCAACAAATGTCTGAAACTTTACCGCGTCAGCACCGGCATTTGCTGCGACGTCCACGAGTTCGAGAGCAAGACCACGGTCGCCATTGTGATTGACGCCAATTTCCGCGATCACAAAAACACGGGGGGCGATTTCCCAAGGGGCTGAAGGCCTTTGGGTCATTTTGCAGGTACTCCTTTGACCGTTGTTTCTGCGGGTACATCGCCGATGACAACGGCTCCCGCTGCTATTGTTGATCGGGCGCCAATGGTAACACCAGGCGTCACCACAGCCCCCATCCCAATAAAGGTCATTTCTTCCACAGTCACGTTACCGGCCAGACGCGCGCCGGGGCCGAGATGGACACCATCTGCCACATGTGAGTGATGATCGACGCTAGCGCCTGTATTGATGATACAATGCTGTCCGATTTGGGCGCAAGCGTTTATCACCACGCCCGGTGCGATCATTGTGCCTTCTCCAATGGAAACAGACCCCCCCATAACGGCGTTCGGGTGGATAACATTTGAGAAAGAAAAACCGTCCTCTGCAAAGTCTTTGGCGCGCCGCAGCCGTCCGGCATTATCTCCAAATCCGAAGACAACTTGCCAATCTTCACGATTTTGAGTTTTGAGATCGGAAATCGTAAAAGGCGCTTTCAGCGTATCGTCAAAACGGTTTATTTTTTTGAAAATATTGGCAGTCAGCGCCCAGTCGGCGACGACAACGCTATGTCCGCCTGCGCCAATAATCGCGAGGTTGGCATTTTTATTCATGCGCTATCCATTTTGAATTTGGTCAGCCTTGACGCCCGTTCTCAGCTGCGCGCACAAGGCCATTAACTCAATGAAAGGGCTACTGACACTCGGGTTTGCAGTCAAGGCTCGCAGCTTTGTTGAAAATGGCTGCGTAGATAGATTTTTAGGCCAATTATTGACGGGTTGCATTATCCAAGAGCAGATTGTACGAGGGCAGGATTGATAGCTTAATACATGGGCGGTCCGCCGACCGATCCGGAAATAGCGATGTTGCATTATGGGCTTATTTGACGGTAAGAAAGTATTGGTAACGGGTTCGGCGGGCTTTATTGGCTCGCACTTGACGGAACGATTGGTGCGCGAAGGTGCCGATGTTCGAGCATTTTATCACTATAATTCTATGGGACGTCGTGGTTGGTTAGAACAATCGGAAGTCGCGCCCGACATCGACTTTTTTGCTGGCGATATTGGCGATGCGCTGGCGGTGCGCGAAGCGGTGAAGGGCCGGGACTATGTCTTCCATCTCGCGGCTTTGATTGGCATACCGTATTCTTATTACGCGCCTGACGCATATGTGCGGACAAATGTTAATGGCACGCTAAATGTTGTCCAAGCTGCGCGTGAAGAAGGTGTGGTTCGCGTCATGCATACGTCAACGTCGGAAGTTTATGGAACGGCGCTTGTCGCACCGATAACGGAGGAACACCCTCTGCAAGGCCAGTCGCCTTATTCGGCGTCCAAGATTGGGGCGGACAAAATCGCAGAATCCTATTGGCTCTCGTTCGAAACGCCGGTTGTTATATGCCGTCCGTTCAACACGTTCGGGCCGCGCCAATCCACACGCGCCGTGATCCCGACGATCATTACCCAGGCGCTTGCCAGGCGCGATGTGAAGCTTGGCAGCCTGACGCCAACCCGCGATATGAATTATGTGACGAATACGGTCGAAGGCTTTATGGCCGCTGCGCTAGGTCCTGAGACATGTCTTGGCGAGTCCATTAATTTTGGCTTAGGCGAAGAGATTTCGATTGGAGATCTTGCGAAGTTGATCGCAGAGGTTTGCGGCGCCGATATTCAGGTTTTGGCGGATGAAGCGCGTGTGCGTCCGACGAATTCGGAAGTTGAGCGGCTGCTTGCGGCGAATGATAAAGCCAAACGGCTTCTTAATTGGACGCCGAAAGTTGGCGTTCGTGAAGGCCTTGAGCATACTGTCGCTTGGTTCCGTGAAAATCTCGACCGGTATCGTGTCGGCGAATATTCTGTGTAGAGACGGAGACGGACGTGTCGCGCATTCCTCTCGCTATCCCGAATATTGGTGATCTTGAAGGCGCGTATCTTGCGCAATGTGTAGAAGATAATTTCGTATCAACCGTCGGCCCTTTCGTGACGCGGATGGAAGAGATGGTTGCTGCACGCCATAGCGCGGCTGGCGCTGTTGCTGTCGCCGCGGGCACCATGGGCCTGCACGCCGCGCTCGTGACATTGGGCGCACGCCGCGATGACCTTGTTCTTTGTCCAAGTTTTACCTTTATTGCTACGGCGAACGCCATCGCCCATGCCGGTGCTTCACCTTGGCTTATTGATATTGATGCTGACAGCTGGGCGATGTCCCCAGCCGCCCTTGCGCGTGCGCTTGAAGAGGGCGCGGAACGACGTGCTGACGGTATATTCCACAAAGCGACAGGCAGACGGGTTATTGCGGTGATGCCCGTTTATACTTTGGGCGCTGTCGCCGATATGGATGCGATCAATAAAATCGCGAATGATTATGGCCTAAAAGTCATAGCCGATGCAGCGGCTGCGATTGGCGTTGCTTATAAGGGGCACCCGATTGGACCTCTGGCGGATCTCACAGTCTTTTCTTTCAATGGCAATAAGACGATCACCACTGGCGGCGGCGGCATGATAATTGGTTCGGATGCCGACCTTCTTAAACGTGCAAAACATTTAACCACTACAGCACGGGTTTCTGCTGATTATGAGCATGATGAAGTTGGTTTCAATTATCGTATGACGAACATTGAGGCGGCGATTGGTTGTGCGCAAATGGAACGGCTTGATGATTTTATCGCAAAAAAGCGCGCAATCCGTCAGGCGTATGATGAGGGATTTAAAGATCTGGACGTCGCATCGCCTTTTGCGCTCCCTGATTTTTCCGAATCCACTTGTTGGTTTTCTGGTTTGGTGTTGGATGCGCAGGCGGCCCCAAGTGTAAAGGATGTTTGTGAAAAATTATCGCAGGATGGTATTGAAGCGCGTCCTTTTTGGAAGCCGGTGCATTTGCAAAAACCTTTCGCTGATGCTCCTTGTGAAGATATGTCTGTGACGGAAGGTCTGTGGTCGCGGATTTTGACATTACCGTGCTCAACCTTGCTCACAGACGCTGAACAGGCCAAGGTTATTGACCGGACACGGGCTGTGCTTGCCCAGCATTAGGAAATTTATTTTGAGTATGTCAGTTCTTTTTGTCGGGTGCGGAAATATCGGCAGCCGCCTTCTTCAATCGCTCGTTCAGGTATCGCCTGATCATGTTGGGTCGCTTGACATAGCTGTGTGCGAACCTTTTGAAGGTGCGCGTGCTTTGGCGCGCGCAAGGTTTAACGAAGTGGTCGGTGAGCGTTCGCATCTGTTACGCTTTGTTGACGACCCCACTGCTGTTGCTGGTGTGGCGTTGGTGGTCGTGCCAACTGATGCGCGCAACCGGCTTGAAGCGTTACGGCATGCAATGAAAGCGGGTCCTAAACGGGTGTTGTTAGAAAAGTTTTTATTTACGCGTGCTGAAGATTATGCTGTGGCTTCAAATATGCTTGGAGAGATCCCGGTATACGTGAATACCTCGCGTAATGAATGGGATGGCTATAAAGCGCTAAAAGCCGAACTCGATGGTCGTAAGGTGATGCGATTGACTGCTGTGGGCTTTGATTGGAACCTTGCGTCGAATGGCGTGCATTTTTTAGCCTTAATGGAATTTTTAAGTGATGCGCCTCTATCCAATATTGAAGTCGATGCCGTTTCACAGGTGCGAGACGCGAAGCGAGGCGGGTACAAAGAATTCAATGGCGTTTTAAGAGCATGCACAGCCGCCGGCGGCAAAGTTACCCTTGAAAGCAAACCGGGGGACATCAGCGCTATTACGGTTACTCTTGAAGGAGAAGGATGGTCAGCTGAAATCCGCGAAGCCGCTGGGGAGATGGTTTTCAAGGAAGGGGACGGCGAAGGTGAAAAACGTAAATTTAAAATGAACTTCGCTAGTCAGTTAGATAATATGTTTCAGCAACTGTTGACTGATGGGGCTGTAATGCTGCCCACATTTGAAGAAAGCGCGCGGTTGCATTTGCTTGCTATGGAAGCCATGAATGAAGCGTTTTATGGTGTGCGTACACTGGACAAGGAATGCCCAGTTACATGATAGGCTCGTAAGAATGTACACGGAGCGACCACTATGAGTGAGGGACCTATCGCGATTATTGGCGCAGGGGCCATGGCGATTGAGTATTTTACAGTCCTGCGAAAACTTGGTTATGACGTGGTTGTGCTTGGCCGCGGCGCGGCTTCGGCAAAAAAGTTTCAAGAAGCGACGGGGCATGCAGCGGGCGTTGGCGATCTTCGCGATCAACTAGCTGCACTAGAACAGCAACCTACTCACGCGATTATTGCGGTCAGTGTACCGCAACTCGCATATGTTACACGAGCCGTTCTTGAGGCTGGTGTCGGGTCAGTGCTATTGGAAAAGCCCGGCGGGGTTGATTTGTCAGAAGTGAAAGACCTTGCTGCGCATCCTCGCGCTGACGATGTGGGGATTGCTTATAACCGACGGTTTTTGCCGTCGACTCTTACTGCGCGAGATCTTGTAGCGGCGGATGGCGGCGTCACTTCGTTTTTGTTTGAATTTAATGAAAATACCCCCGTAATACGAGATCTTACTCAACACTCTGACGGGGTGAAGCGTAACTGGTTTTTCGCCAATTCAACTCATGTTGTGGATATGGCTTTTTTCATTGCTGGGCAGGGGGGTGACCTAGAAGGGTTTGCCGCTATGCCGCTTGTCGTTGGCGAGGATGGAACGCCGCCAGCGCGAAGTTACGTCGGTGCTGGCCAAGTTGGGGCGATTCCTTTCGCCTATCATGCTGATTGGCGTTCGGCTGGACGTTGGGGGGTGGAGATTTGTACAGCAAAACGTCGTTTTATTTTGAAACCGCTCGAAACCCTTCAGGAAATGCCGGCTGGCAGTTTTGGCATGGCGTCGACGCCGCTTGATTATCAGGAGCCGGAAGGGGTAAAGCCTGGTTTTTACAACATGGTAGAGGCTTTTCTTGCCGGTGATCGTGATGACTTTGCAAGTTTGCCGCAACAGTTGCGTCGACTGACGGCGTTCGCACCGATCGGAGGTCTTGAAGAATGAGCATTCCCAGCGCCGTCGCAGCCTTTATTTTAGCGCGTGCGGGATCAAAAGGACTGCCTGGCAAGAATGTTCGTCCTTTTGCTGGCAAGCCGCTTCTCGCCTGGTCGGTTGATGCGGCGAAGTCCTGTGGTCGCATAGATCGTATTGTTGTGTCGACTGATGGGAAAGATATAGCGAATGCGGCGCATGCGGCAGGAGCTGAGGTCATGATGAGGCCAGACGCACTGTCAAGTGATGCCGCTTTGCCCAAGGATGCTATTCGCTATCATGTTGAACAGATGGAGAAACAAGGCGAAAGGCCGGGCGTTATTGTTCTCTTACAGCCGACGTCGCCCTTGCGTGCCCCACAAGATATCAACAGATGTCTTGATGCTCTTGATACTGGTGCGGATAGCGCGGTTACGTTTGTTAAAGCGCCAGCCCATCCTTCAAGGGTTTGGCGGGTGGATGAAGGGGGACGTCCAACGGCCTTTATTGAGGAGGGGGACCCCTGGGCTCCGCGTCAAAACCTGACGCCAGCCTTTGCGCTTAACGGTGCGGTTTATGCTGCGACGACAGATGCTCTGCTAGCTGATGAAGGTCCATCTTTTCTCGTTGGTGATGCGCGTGCGGTTGAAATGCCGCCTGAGCGGTCTTTAGATATTGATACGGAGCTTGATTTCGTTATTGCTGAGACGGTGCGGGCGAGATTTCTCTAGCCTAAACCGAGATGGTGTCGTCGTCTTCGTCAAATTGAAAATACGCTGCAGCAAGGCGTGCTTTTTCTTCTGACACCATTCGCAAAATCATCTCTCTTTTTGTGTTAAAGTCTTGCACGTCCCCTGCAAAAACTAATTCATTATTGCGGCATACATACATATTGATGTCGCCTGAAAATGGGATTCTTTTTGGCGCGTTTTGGTATGTAGCCACTAAAAGGCGTCGCCCGTTTTTTTCAAGTAGCGCTTTGCGCTCTGCTGCTGTCAGCAGGCTCAGGGCGCTTCCAGCAGCGATGATGCTTGCGCCATCTTCCTCCATTGCGCTTTTGAAGGAAAAGATAGTCCGAACAGCGTCAGGAAGGTTCGCCCATGCGGCTGGCGTGGCTGTTGGTTGCGATAAGTAGTCTTTCAAAGCGCTACGGTTGGCATCACTTATTTCCGGCAACCAGCCGACAATATCATCTATATCCCAATAGTCCGGCAGTTCTAGTGATTCTGTTGGCGTCGCGCCGCGAAGTTCGTAATTCGACAGCACTATTTTTGCCGGGAGCTGGGACTTAGTCGGCCGAAAATCAAGATGCAGTTGCCAGGCAATGAGAAGCGACAAGGGGTTGGGGTCAAATACAATAACAACTGAGCCCTCTGGCGGTTGCGAAAATAAACGCGCAGAAGGAGCGTTTTGGCTAGAATCTAAAACGTCAATAAGCGCCTGAACAAATGGTTGGAAGCTGCCAACCACAGCGAAGCTTTGTGCAATTGCAGCAGCGTTTGAAAGTAATAAACGAAATGCGATTACGACGAATATTGCGACTGAAACATCAAGCACGCCGCGAACGAAGCCTTCTGAAAAGATGAGTACAACGCTAGCGAGAGCAATCGCCGTCGTTATGCCTGATATTAATTGGCTGGAAGCCCCTAAGCGCATTCGATCACGGTAAGCGTCTAGGAACATGCGGACATCGTCGCTGTTAACGTGTCGTTCGAAATCATCTTCCGTAAATTCGGTTGGCAGGGGGTGCGCGATAATGCGCGCTATCATGGCGTCGTCTGCGCGAGCTTTCCGTTGCGCGCCGCGCACAAGCTCCGTAGATACGCCCGCGCCCCAAGTCGTTACGGCGATATGAAAGGGTATCGCGAGTAGGATAACCAATATTAAAAACCCAGTGAAGAATGGGAATGAAGAAAGCGAGAAAACACAAACGCCGATCAGCATCACGCCAGGAGGAATCGCTGAAATTGCAGCAACATAGGCCCGTGAAAGGTAGCGACACTCACGCCGCATCATACGCCCAAACATTGAATGGTCGAAAGAAACACCTCTGCCGTCTTGGCGCATTCCTTGAAGAGCGCCAAGTAGCGATTTGATCAGTTCTGCAAAGAAGGTTCTGCGATATTGCGCCGTTAACAGCGCAACCTGATATTGAATTATTGCTGCAGTCAAAAGCGCCGCTGCGACGCCGCCGACCAAAGTCAAAAGCGTTGGACGGTCTAAGGGTAATGTCGCGGAAACGCCGAGCAGCTCCACGATACCGTCTCGGGTCAGTGCCTGCGCGACAAGTATGACAACTGCAAAAGCGGCAAGTTGTGCGACTGTGTTGACGATTGATAGGCCGAGGACAAGCGCTGATCGACGCCAATTCTCCACGAAAGATACTCTGGCGACATGCCACCACGCAGCGAAAACTTCTCGCCGCCGGCTACGCGACGGAGTTTCGGATTGATTCGCCGAAACATCGCTTTCGCTTGGGTTGGAATATTGATCACTCATGCTGGTTCCATGGAGGGCGTCGCATAAACGCTAAGTAAAAAAGGGGCGTCGGTCTTGAATTACATATAATTCTGAGCGACAAACACGTACATTTAACGCCACCTACTCGAGGTGGCAATAAGCATCGAATAAGGGCCAAGTTGAAAATAGGCCGAAGGGGCGCATGTGACCAATTCTATAAAATCTCTCAAGCGTCGGGAATGGATTGAGGATATTGCTGAGCGCACGCGAACGCCAATTGGTACGGTTGAGGAAGTCTTTGATAGTTTAATGGCTGTATTAGGTGAGCGGGCTCTAAGTTATAATAAGGCTGAATTCGGGAATTTGGGTTGGTTGAAAATCACTCATGGTGAAAATGGCTCGGCTGTTGGTAAGATTAGCTTCTCGCGCAACTAAGCGTCTTTTGAGTTCGGCGGATGTCTGAAAACCCTCTCTTCATTGCCGGTGCAATTGATCGTGTGCTGGAAAACTACGTTGCCAAAGGAGACAGCGCGGCCGCGTTTCGGATTTTAAGCAGTGCTGGCGTTAAGCCGGCTTTATCGACGCTTGCGTCCTTAGCGAAGTTCGGTTCAGAACAGTTCCGTGATCCGATCATTGCGATGACGCGTCAGCGACTTGACGGTCTTCAATCAACAGATGATCAACGACATGCGATTTCTATCGCGGAGACATATGATGATGATCAATTGTTGGATGAGGTCTCGTCATTTTCTCAAGAAGAAGCAGCTGTTGTAGCTCCATTACTGGCGGCGCGTGTGCGTTGCGCTGTTAAACGGGGGGGGAGTTATGAAGAGCTCGTTCGCATTCTAGATGAGTTCGCCGACAATCCTGGAATAGGCTCAGATGACATAGTCTCCCTGTTGCCATACTTACCGTCATTCCCAAATGATGCGCAGCTACAGCGCATAGGCGAGTCATTGATTGCGCTTGTAAAGGGCGCCCCCTCAACGGCGTTGTTGATCCGGTTAGCGAACAGAAGATTTGTCAATGGGGAACGAATTGAGGCGGTGGCGCGTGCGGATGTGGAAACGAACCCAGATCAAGTTGCTGATAATCTCATAGCTCTTATAAAAGTAAATGCGAAAGCCGCTCTTGGTATTTGGCGAGAGAACAATTCTTCAATCTTAGCCGGGATTTCGCTATCTAGATTAAGTGAGTTGACGGCCGCTGCGCTGAGCGTTTTTGATGATAATGATTGGCGTTTGTTGCTTGAAGCCGTTAGCGGCTGTGATCAAACGCATGAGGCGGCTCCTTTGTTTTTGGAACTTTTGGTGCGACGCCAAACGCAGGTTGGTGACGCATACCGATTTTCTGACTTTATTCTGACAGAGTTGCGCGATAACCATGATGATGCGGGGTATTTGCTTCGGCTTACTAGAGTAGGCAGCCAGCTGCAATTGTGGCGAGATGACAATTTTGCGTCAAACGCTGAAATTTTGTGTGACGATTTACAAGCCGGTGCGTGCGATATTTGTCGAGCAATATTGTTGGTGTTGCAAGATGAACGTCGTGCAGCATATGAAATTGTGACCACTCTCCAATGCGCTCCGCATGATCCTATGGCGGAAGTTATAACAGAACTAACCCGTGGGTGTGGTGTTTACAAGTTTTCGCCATACACTGGCGTTGTTGATACAGCGCATGTTGTGGATGATGTTCTTTCTCAAAGTTTGTATACGCCACAAAGCGGCGAACGTCTTCTTGTTATCGCTGAGCGCGGCGCCGACCCTGGTCCGATATTGTCCTGCGTAGATTCTGATGTGGACGTTACATATTGCTCTATGGATAATTGGGAAGGGAAGTATGCAGATAAAGCGGACCGTTATTGGTCCTTACGCGATTTGTTTCTCGATGCTGATCCTCTCGCAAGAGAACTCACCTATTCAGTTAGGCAAATTGCGGAATATGTTGCTTCCTTTTTTTCCGTTCGTCAGTCGATCGCACTCGATTCTGAGAAACGGCGTTTTGCACAACGTCCACTGGCGATAGCGCTTGAAGATGCGGTGGAAGGCGCCGTGGTAAATGCATTTTGCATGCTGCGTGCGATTGAAAAATTTGATGGCGATAGTGTTATATTCGCATTGGCAGATCCTTCAATTCTGGAAAATTTTGCGGATGAAATTTTGGCTAGTGGTAAGAAGGTCTGTGCTTGCTTCGCTAAGCCAAATGCAACGAGTTCCGGAGAAAGGTTTGTAAAACTCATTACGCCGCAAATTGAGTCGCAAGCCGCTGCGCCGTTGAGTTTACACGAGATTGGCGACTTCTTGCGATTGCTAGACTCACTCTCATTTGAGAAATTTGTATCGAGTGCGCCGAACCCAAAGCCTGGTTCTGTACTATTAATGGGTGCATTTGGAGACCATATCTATACGGAAAATATTATCCCAACTATCCAACAGTTTTTGAAAGACCGTGACGTGCACGTACTTGAACCATTGTCCGTTGGGCATTGCCGTGCAGCACTTGAGAATGCTTTTGGAATTGATTTATCTAGAACTCAGTCTTCAAATGCCCTTCATATTGTTGATGCGTCTGCTGAAATTGCTGGCGCGATGCGCAAATTTAAAAATATTGCCGCTGTTTTAGACCGTATTTGTGATGACGCCTTGGCGGGCGTGGATCCCACTTTGTTTCAACTTGGCGATTATAATATCAAGCGTTTTCTTGAAAGAAATATTACGGCATTTTTTCGCAAGTCGTTCCTACGGTTTGAATTATGTATGAAATTGTACGAGGAACTTTTCTCGGCTCATGATTATGAAGCGCTATTTGTGTTTTCTGAGCGCTTGCCTGTTAGAATGTCAGCGGTGGCTGTGGCGCGTGAACAAGGGGTTAAGAGCGTCGACGTAATGTCCGTAAATGCTGTGCGATTACCGCGATACCGCCCACCGAAAGCTGACATCTTGACTTCTATGGATACATTAACGTCGGATTTTTTTCGTGATTTTTACGGTGCGCCTGAAAACCGGATTGCGTTGACTGGTTCGCCGAGGATGGACTTTATTCTCGACAAAATTAGAGGGTCTGATCCCGCTGAAACTAAGGCTTATCTTGACATTAGTGATGATGTAAAGGTTATTTTGTATGCGTGTCAATTACAGCCGATTGACCGCTGTATTTCCATAATGAACCAACTGGTTAAGGTGGTTGAGCAACGCGATGATGTGATTCTTATTGCTAAGCTGCATCGACGCGAGAATTTTGCGCGTGAGCGCGCTTACGAAGCGGCCGCAGTATCAAGCCTAGCGTTTAATAGAATACGGCTCGTTAGAGATGATCCGTATCTTAATGAAATTGCACATAGTTTGCGTGTTGCGGATGTGGTCGTGTCTATGTATTCGAATGCCTTACGTGAAGCTGCGTGCGTGGGGGTTCCTTTTGTAGCAGCCGATTACTTTGAGACCTCTTTACCATTTGATTATTCTGTACAGGGGCTTGGATATAAAGCCAAAAGCGAAGACGAGTTGTTTGACCAAGTTTTTCGTATTATCGAATCTGGCGTCGATCCGTTCTATAATCGCCGCCGGCAAGAATTTTTTGAGAAAAATCCACAGTTGCTGAATCGCCGTTCGGCTGAACTTATCGCAGCGCTCGTTTAGCGCATAAAAATTTACCTGGGCGCGATGGATATATTCAATACAAAACCAGAATTACGGCAAGATGCTGAGTTTATTAAGGTGGTCCGGCGCGCAAGAGAGACGGGGGATTATACATTTGTCCTTGAGCTGACAGAAAAAGCTTATGAGAAATATTTTATTGATGATGCAACCGCCATTGTGCTGCTCGCTGCAGCGGATTATGATTGTCTAGACGCTTTTAAGGCTAAAGCTTTGTACTTAGAAGCTTTCGCGGAAGCTGGCAGACGTTATGCAAAAATATTGAATGAAGTTCGATCGTCGTCCTACGCCTCAAAAGTGGTCGACTACCTTGCTAAACGACCGCCCCAAGTAAGGAACATTGGGCTCGTAGAACAATTACGCCGGCAATGGTTGAATGATATTGGTAACGACCTGGAGCCTGTATCACTTACAAAAAATAACGACGCTGCTTTGATTGTATTATTTGAAGGGGCGGAACCAGAACTTGTCCACCAACTTATTGATGACGAAATTAAACGAAGTGACCGTGCAAAGGTTTTAGTGGCATGTCACGACCGCAAGCTTTGCGCTCGGTTAAAGAAAGCGATGCCGCTATCGTTTGTTGAATTGGTTGAATTCGTTTCAGCCGAAAAGGTTGATCTATCCGAAGATCCACAAGTGTTTGCAGCATGCGATACTATGGCGGCGGCAATCGTGGAACAGTTGGACTTTGCTGGCGGTCATGAATTATCTTTGAAGCGCGTAGCTGATGCGTTTAAGATCCTTGCTCGTGACGCATTGACGCCAAATGTGCGTTTTGAGCGTCTTCTCGCAAGATGTGTTGAAGCACGTCATCCATCGCGCATAATCTGCGTGGGGCCTGAGCAAATGGTCCGTGCAGTTGCTGTTTGGGCAGACCGAGAGGTGGTCCGCGCTACGATGAAAAATCAAGAACTACGCTATTCCGCTGTTCCTATTGGCGAATCGGCGATTTCATCGGTCTTCAACTTAAAGCAAAGCATAGACCTGCGGTCCTTTGATTTTCCGGATCTGAGAAACACACAATTTGTTGTTTATCACTTGAAAGCGGCGGACCGCCAATCAATCGGTAATGCGCAAGGGCTTGTTAATAGACTAGCAGAAAAGCACCACCTTCTATTTGAGTTTGGGTGGACTACCGAAGCGTCGGCAAAGGCGCACCTGCCTCAGATTTTTGAAGGCGCAATCGGCGCCGCGATAGCATCTGGAAAGGCGCAAGTAACTTGGGCGACTAAGCGAACTGCCTTTAGTTATTGGGCTAGCTATCCCGGCCGAATAGAGCTGCTTTCAGCCTATCGCAATGTGATTAATAGCTGCGCCCATGAGACGGGGCGCGTCGGGACATTAGCGCTTGCTGCCAGTCTTGCGCCATTCGATAAAGAATTGCGCACCTTTTTCATGGTGCTTACAAAGTGGCGCGATGTTGTGGAACGCGCCAAAGCGGTGTTGGTGTCGCCAGGCCGGAGTGCGACAGCACTCGCGCTTACAATTGCTGCGCATGCAGGTAAGACATCAAGCTATGAACTTCAGAATGGCACAATTAGCGCAACGGGGAGATTTGTCAGGCCGATCACGGATCAAGTATTCGTTACTGATGAATTCTCTTACAAAATATATCGTGATTATCTTAGTTGTGTTGAGGAACAGCTTAACCTTGTGGGGTCACCGCGTTTGGATGCCGCCCTGCGGCCAGCGCGGGGCGTCAGTAGTTTTGAAGCGAAAAAAATTAACTTTGGAGAAAGTATCGCCCAGCGCTCGCCTATTGCATTGTTTGCAAGTCAACCGCTGGCAATGTCAGTGTGCCGTGAGATATTCCAAACTGTTGTGCAGGGCGTTGCTATGGCGGGTGAAGACTGGCGATTAGTTGTCAGGGTCCATCCAACAGAAACAGCAGACCATATTGATTTATATAAATCTGTGATGGAGACTGAGGGCTTTCCTACTTCTCGACTGTTGCCCGCTAGCGGCAATGCATTCGATATACCCGCATGCGATGTTGTGCTTACCTATTATAGCACGGTCGGTCTTGAAGGTCTGTCGCTCTCTAGCCGCGTGATTTGCGTCGCGCCAGTGCAAGGCAGTGCGCCGAGTTTTGATATTTGCATGCTTGGCGCTGAGGGGCCGGTAACAAGCGGCAAGCAATTGTCTTCATTGCTGCTTACAGCACCTCCACCTAAAACGGTTTCTGGCGTTGTCACTGAAGCAACATCGGCGCGCCGGATCGCCGCTGTGATAGGGAATGGCAGGTAGTGATAAAACGATCAAACGAGTTCAAGGGATTTGGCCTAGGTGTGGCCTCTCGTCTTCGTCATGTGCTGCGCGGTGGTGAGTTTAAGGGCTTGGGGCTGGGTTTAGGAGTGTTGTTGCGAAGATATGCGCCCAGCGATTGGTTTAAACCAAATCGGTTAGCTGCTCTGCAACACGCATGCAATACTAAGTACGTTGCGGAGCAATATGATGATTTTCTCGAAAATATAAGAATACTGTGCGCGGAATTTCCACATGAAAAGGAGGTTCACGAAAAATGGTTACGCCGTGCTATGAACCAGCCTGATAACGAGGCATGCCGCAAAGCAGTTGAAATTTGCGCTGGTGTTCTTGGCGGCGACCACCCGCGTGTGAAAAAACTGCAACGGCATCGCTTAGAGACAGCTGTGGTGCAACCGAACTCGCAATCTCGATTTTCTAGCAAAATTGGCGCCGATATACAGGCTGTTGTTGATGGCAACACCAACTTAACACTTGAGACGTCTCGTGAATTTTCTGTGGGTAAGGAGCGATTGCTTCGCAAACATGAACCAATTGTTGCAGCACTCTCGCTAAAGAGCAATGGGACCACACAATTGCAAGCCGGTAAAATGGCTAAGTCATTGGAGCAGACCTCGTTTCTAGATATTGAGGAGGCGCGTGTTCTTTCTGAGTTGTCGCTTTTGGGCGACCAACCAAGTTTAGCATTTTTACGTCTCATTGCGGGTGAAGCTACATCACAGTTGGCTAGAGGCCTCGCGGAGGATAAAGGATACGATAATTTATATTTCTTTTCTGCGGTTGAAGCGGTTACAGCGGCTATTGAAAATACCCTGCAGCAACCAATTGATTTATTGTTTGATTCCATTGCTGACATTGATCAGTCGGCTGGGCTTGTTAGGCGCATTCAGCAAAGCCTAGATATTGCACAAGAGATGGTTTTAGCATCGATCTCAAAAGATAATCCAAAAATCTTTGAGCGGATGACTAAAGTACTTGCGGTGATGCTTATTGATGTGCCACATCAGATGCGGGATGTTTTTTTTGCAACAGCGGATCGTCTTCCGTCACGCGAGCGCGCTTATCTTTTTGCTTTTGCAGCAGGGATAAATAGGCTGAGTACTCCGAGTGATGAGAGTTTTTGGGCTCTACAAAATGAATGGCTACGGTTATTCGAGAGTGTTCAAAATTGGACGAAATTCGATTTAGATTTGTTGGCTACTGTGTCACCTTTGATGCAATCTATCTTCAAAGGGCGAGAAAAGGTGCTGTTAAAATCGGAGTCATTATGGGCCTTAGCGAATATTGGGGCGGAAGATGGCGGACATCCATTTTTTAGCCAGGTATGTGCTGGCCTCGTCGACATGGAAAGCATTAGCGATCTATGGCGAGCAAGGGCATTAAATTATCGGCTTCTAGTCGGCGAGGAAAACAATGTTGCATCAAAAGTCGCACACCTAAACTATTCGCCAAAAGCGCCGCAGTTACTCAAGACCCTCCTATCGCATTTGCATACGAGTGATCAAGACGTCGAAGCACTTCTTGATTGTACAGATTACTTTGCGACGGCAGTGGTTGCGCAGCCGAGTTTGACGCAGCCTATATTGAGAGCCTATGCAGACTTAGGCGGTTATTTTCACTATACGAAGTTACTTGGTGCGCTTGCTCGGCTTAACAAAGCGTGGCGCGCAGACTTTGAAGCCTCCGCTCCGAGGTCTGTAGATGGGGCTTCAGTGTCGTTGCGTAGTATTCGAGAGGCATCGTCAGTACTTGTTGTAACAGACATTAACCCATCTGCACATGCGTGTAACAGGTATAAGCTTGCGAAATCCACAACGTTGTATCTAACATCAGGCGACAATGCAGTGCGCACCACTGATAGCTCAGAGCTGAAGGTGCTTCGTGGCCGAACAGTAAATGATGACCAGCGCTTTATAAGGAAATTGACCGACCTGAGTGAGACGCTTGCGTTCTCTATGACGAGACGATTTCTTTGCAAGCTTCAAGATGATGCGTTGATTGATGTTTTTAATGATTTAGATGCCGCGTTTTTTGCAACTGTTCGCGCGAGATTGATAGGACAGTTTCGACGGCATGAAATACTAAATGGTTGGAGAGCGCATTCGGCTAATGCTGAAAAAATTATATTGATCACTCCCTCGTCGAAGACAGCAGCGGAAGTTCTATCCGGATTATCACGCGAGGAGGCTCAAAAGTTTGTTCTGGTGGGAATGCCGCTTAAATTAGGCGCCGGGCGCGCTTTTGACCAACTTTTTAAAGAGAAGTCTGATCAATCAGAGAGCGGGGCGTTTGATAATGCATCGGAGTTGATCCGCCATCGGGGTAATTCACCATCGTTTGAAAATTCATTGCGGGATCTAACGCGGCGTGCTCAGGGACTTAAAGTCAATGCGGTGGGCGCATTATTTGTCATTCGCCTTGGTGCGAAAACTGCGCCAGCGACAGTGAAACCTGTGATTGAGCGCTGGTTGGACAAAGAAAAAACCACTCTGTTTAATATTCAATCCGCCAAAGATGTACTTCCAAGTGAATATGTCGATGGCTTAAATTCTGTTTCTGAGGAGAGGTTTTCGTATCTATCGAGTGTTGATGTCTCCTCACAAACCGCTGAAGTGGTACGTCATGTTGGCATTGGGGATGATCCTTTCAAGACTTGGTTTGAGCACGAGTGGAGCGCTGTCGGGAGGACGTTGTTGTCCCATTCGTATGAACGTTATTTCGATACAGTTCTCAAAAATGGAATTGGGTTCGACGTAAAATCAATAGCTTATCTATTGTCCTTGCGGAAAACCTTTGATCGTTTGATTAATCCATCAAAATGCAAGTTGGTATACGTTTGCCCTGGACGTTCTGTGGAGGCTTACGCAGCACAGACGATTGCGGGGAGGCGGGGGGTGCTTTCGGTTGATGTTACCAATGCTTGGTTGTCCGACAAATATACTTATGCAACACCCCGAGGGGATATTGTCACCGCCATTGATCAGTGGACTAAAGAGTTACTGCGAGATTTTTTTCAGGTGCCGGAAGAGTGCATAAAACTTACCGGTACGCCGCGATATGACGGATTATATGCGCGTGCGGCTAAGATGAATCAATCTATGTATAAGGAAAAACTAGGCTTCGATTCTAATAAGCCGCTAATTTGTGTGGCGCTTCAGCCGATAGATTTAGAGCTTAATTTACGGATAGTGCAAGGTGTTGCAGAAGCGGCGGCGGCGGATCAAACGATACAGATACTTGTAAAGCCGCATCCAAGGGAGAGTGAGGAGCGCTTCCAGGTCTACAATGAAACCGCAGCCGGAAAAAATAGTGTCAATAGCGCGCGGGTCAGAGTGTTGCCGAAATCAGACATAATCGAGGCATTAGTCGCTTGTAACGTCTGCATCACCGCGTTTTCAAATGTCGGCGTTGAAGCGGCGCTATGTCAGCGCGATACCATTTTATGCCGGTTTGACGAGATGGAAACGCCAATACAGCTTGATAAGATGGGGCTTGGGTATGCTGTAAATTCCCCAAGTGAACTAGCAGCGGCAATAATCGATACGATTAAAGACGGCCACATCGGTGAGACGATCAAGGAGCGGCGGCGTGAGTTTTTTGCGAAGAACCCTCATTATATTGAAGGCTCGGCAACTGACGCCATATTTGGTCTAGCGAAGGAAACTCATCTTACCAGCCGAGGTGTGTCGCGGGCCATGTTGTTGGATTAATAGTGGTTGAGTAATCGAAATAAAGCCGGTTAAGTGACAAAAAATGATTGCAATGATAATGTCATTGTAAACATAACCTCCGTAAGGTGAAGTAAATGTCAGATGCGTATTCTAATTCTACTATCATAAGGGTTTTTGTCTGCCGCCAAATAGACCACGCTAACTTATTGGCATCGCGGCTAACCACTGAATCGCATGTGCTGCCCATTCACGCAGATCAAAGAGTGGCGTCAACGTTAAGGGACGTATCTAACGCTCGCTTTCACAGTATTGTTGAGCATGTTCCGCTTGATTCACAGGGGGACTATGATGCATCTCGTCGCGCGCTGGCGTTTCAAGCCGAGCTGGCAAAAACGCTGAGCACATTAAAACTGAATTACTGTAATTTTCATGATGTCATCGCAACCGATATATTCGATCCTATCGTACGCGAAATTTTACTCCGTGAAGCCCTTCAATCTTTTTTCGCCTCAGGTGAAAAGGAAATCATCATTGTAAAAGGTGATGATGCGAGAGGTGTTGCGGCGATTGCGCAGTTAGAGCAAAGCGGTGCAGTTGATAGAGTTGTTTGGGAATCATTAGATGGGGTGCATGCAGATGATGATACTGGGCCTGAGCGACTTCAAGCAGATGCTTTGGCGAGTACATGGAGTGAGCTTCAACCACAGTCCCATGAATTAAGCGTCGCAAGTAGCTTGGTTGTTAACCATAAAGGCGATGGTGCTCCCCCCAAGGAGCGGTTTCCCCGTCGTCCGGTCCTTTTTTGCGTGACGCAAAGCTCAGACCTTCAAATGCGCCACGCGGTTGCCATACTTGATGCCCTTAAAAAGGAAGGCGTACCGGTTCATATTGGATTGTTTACTGGTGAACAGAACCTAAAATTAAAAATAAGAAACGCCCCAATCAGTGCGTCTATATTTAGATCGTCGGTGTCGCTTGATCATACTGCAGAAGCTGCACTTACTATTATACGGCATTCAATTGCTGGTTTACACAACCGGTATCGATCACTAGAGTCGACGGCTGCGGTCCTTCATTTATCTGACAGATCTCAACCCTTTAAACTATTACGTCGACGTGCAAATCAACTTGCGGCTGCGCGCCGGATAATTGATGATATTGCCCCAGTTTCTGTTTGGGTACCGGAAGTTCGCACAGCCGAAGGCCGCGCCATAGCAGAAGCAGCGTGGGGACGCGCACCGGTATATACGGCGCATGCTGCGACCATCTCAGCCCATGTCAGGAATTTACCTATTATTGAGCCAAAAGCGGTTCAACTTGCTTATGGCTCTGAAGTGCGAGACGCCTATTCAGCTCGAGGTTTTGACAAGGCGCCGATGGTGATGACAGGCGCTCCTCATCTCGATGTTTATTATAGCGCTCGGTTTGAAGAAATCCGTACAAGGATACGTGAACGATTACTAATCCCATCGGATGAGAAAATATTGCTTGTTATGACGGCCCGCATGGCGCCAGCAATTGAAAATGAATGGCTTCTACATGTGTTCGAATGGGCGGCTAGTCATAAGGTTCGTGTGCTTTTGCGTCCTCATCCTCGCAGTTTGACGACATATGATAATATAGTTGGCGCATACCAAGGTTTAGCAAGAATCGATATTTTGTCTGATGTGCATGGCGTTGAGGCGATTGCTGTAAGTGACATTGTCGTTTCTGATGCCTCTAACGCGGCGATAGAGGCTGTATGTGCAAAGCGTCCGCTTCTGCAGATGGACGTACCGGGAGCGCGGTTGCGGTACAATAATTTGATAGATATAGGCGCTGCGGTGGCGTGTCGTGATGGCTCAAGGGTTGGTGATGCACTCTCTAAACTCCTCCTGCAAGGTGAATTGCCAGACGAAGTGCGGGGTGAATTCGCTAGGAGGTTTAATGCTGGCGATGATGGAGGGGCAGCAAAACGATGCGCCCTACAACTTGGTTGGCCGCAAGTTACTGGAACTGATCGGATTAGCGCAAACGAATTGATGCGCATTGCGAGCCAGCCAGGCGCTTTTGACGTGGCGGAAAAAACCTGAAGGACGATTAGTCTGCTTGCGACAGTATGTTAATCTGTTCATTTATTAGTTGCACGATATGATCGCTAGAAGCGCCGTCACGCAGCGCGGCGTTTCTGTTTAGAAACGCCGTTTGGGCAGCTAGGCACTGCGTTGGATCTTCAAGTACATCGCTGACAAGTCTTGTTGTTTCCTCAGGGTTGCTAGCGCGTAATCCGCAATCGGTGGCGCCAAGCTCAGTGTACCATTTTTCAAAAGTGGTATAGATCACCGGTTTGCCCGCGATTGCTGCTTCTAAACCTGCGTTTGAGTAAGCTGTTAGAATAATATCGGCCGCGGCAATTTCTTCAGTTATGATCGTATCTCGAACAATATCAACGTTTTTAGATGGTAATTTAGCGCGAAGTTTCTCTTCTTGAGCTTTAGAAGTGCGAGGATGAAGTTTTATTCGCAGGCGTATATCATCGGAAAGCTTAAGAACAAGATCAGATGCGGTTTGTACTGCAATATCTTCAAGACCTGGCTGAGTGGCGAACAAAATTGTTCTCTTGCTGCCCGTTTGCTCATCATTGGGCGTTGCCGCATTGGCCGCCGCTGCAACGGCTTTTGCAATTGGATCAAAGCGCGGGCATCCTGTGACAAAAATTGTGTCTGGTGATACGCCAAAGCCTTCGATGAAAACGTCACGTTGTCGTTCATCAATTGCAGTGAGGAGCTGGCCGCGCGGTTGTGTATATGTGTACCCACGAAACATATAGGCGTTTTGCAGGGTTACGGACAGTCGGCTCAAATTTGTTGCTGCGTCGTGAGCGACATCAGCATGCCACTGTCTGCCGGGGCAGGCTAATGAAAACGAACACGAATGTGACAAATAGCGTGTTGCAAGGTTTTCCCAACCTGCAATCCAACCCGCTTTCGATTTTGCAATTGCGGTGACAGCCTTTCGCAAAGCTGTGTCGACAATATCGTTGTCTGATAAAGTCTGGCCGACTGTGGAGAGAGTGTTTTTTGAAATTAAATCTGTTGGTTGCATAACATGATGCTGCGCACCAGTGGACGCTAATGACTCGGCTAACTCATTCAATCCGTTGGCGGAAAGGTTGAGGGCGAGAATCTGATAACCATCGTCGGCGAAACGCTGAAGTATAGGCATAGTAGACGGCGGGACAGTTTTTAAACCCCAAGCCGTAGATAAAACCAGGGTTTTTCTTTCTGGGTCGAGGGGGGCAGTTGAAGGGATTGTACTGAAGGTTGGTTCTTTGGCTTTGATATAATAGCCATTTTGTTGAGGCTCATTTGAACTGGGCTGTACAGCCGGGGATGCACCGAAAAAGTATATTGATGCGTCCGTAAGCTCGGGGCCGATTGAACGAGGTTTATTCCCAGCCCTGCAAGCCTTTAGGACTGTCATTTGGAATGCCGTATTAGCTGATGAGGTGGTGATCGTCGCCGGGAGTGATACCTCACTAAGCCGCGTCCGTAGGAAAGCTCGCCGTTTTACTGCTTCAAAAATATCGGCACGGATCATTAAAGATAAAGCGTTCTTATTCCGGGTTAGGGTTTCGCTGATTGCTCCCTCCCCAAGGTGTTCGATAATACGTTCCGCGGCTGCGTCCGCGATTGTACTAGCTTCGTCGCCGGCTTCGCGATAGATGGCGGCTGTCTCGGAACGAAAGGCGGGTGTTTCCGCCTGTGTACCCTGAAAACTAACTGATTGCTTCGGTTCTGCCGCTAGCAGCACTGCGAGCGTTTTTTGATTTTCTTCTTTGAGTTTGTTGAGGTCGCTTGCTGTTTCTGCAATGATGATGCGGTGGGCGCTTTTGTTTTGGGCGGCAAGGTCAAGGAGTGATGTCGTCGCGCTGGCGCTTGAGTTAAAAGGATTTTTAGATGACTGATTTTGCAGTTTTAGCGGAGTTTTTAAAAAGTCCCGAAATTCTTTAGCTGAGAGCACCGCTGTTGCAAGGCCCTCTGTGTCGAGACGGGTTGGCGGACGCCAGTCTGTCAAGAATGGTGTAATGACTGGCAGACCTACGCCGGCGGCTTGCCGCCCTACATTGCTATAAAAGGTGACGCAGAGTTTCGTCTGTGGAAAGAAAGAGGCGGCCTCGCCCTCTGAAAAAATTTGTGCCCGTTTGGTGAGACCGGCATCGTCAATTTTTTGTTGATAGGCGGCGATGCGCGCGTCAGTCTCTCGCGGGTGTGTCTTGATAATAAGACGAGCGGTTACATTTGATTGAAGATGGTCGATAATAACATCAAGTGCAGGGGTGATAATTTCTTCCGAAATGAGTTGGCTGGCGAATAGTATTGTGGTTTTGGCCCCGTTTGAAGCTATTACAGTTGCTTCGTCCGCGGGAGAGCCGACGATTTTAATTTGTTTGTCGGGCACACCCAAAAAATCACGGTGAAGCTCCGCCTGGGTTTCATTGATAACAGCTGTCGTATCTGCAATAGGGGCCAAGTATTTTCGTTGTGGTAAAATGTTGAGCACCTGAAAATCGATAATTTTTCCGCCAGCTTGTTTTACCATATTGGCAAAAAGGCGCGTGCGCCAACTGCGCCCCGTAGTTGTTAAGATCGTTCTAGGTACAATTTGAGCGGCGACGGTTTTAGACAATTCGTACATTGCCAAAATGGTTGGCAATTTTGTCGAGATGGTTCTCCCAGTTTCCCGTGCCGCTAGTGATGGGGCTTCGTCGAATATTGTCTTGGCTAAGTCTTCTAAGCGATGTGTAATCACATTTGCAAAGGAGACAGCGTCTTCCATAGGCTGAACGGGAAAATGTGCAGTGAATAAAGCCCCAATGTTGGTTGCATCAGGCAACGCCTCGCGTGAAGCTGGCGCAAGCGTAAGAATCACGGGTTTGTCGCCGAGTCGGCCAGCTTCTGCGGCGAGTGCATTTACGGCTTTCAAGTATGGTCTGCTGATAGGGTCGAACACAATCATTGGCCCGCCTGAATGCGCTGCTTTCGCGCATTCAGAGGCGAAATTTTTCTGCGCTACGCGGGTGTGTGACGCCGCCTTGCTTGCCTGACGCAAAAGAGTTTTTTCAGTGTCAAACGGTGATGGCTTTGTCGTCGGAGCAGTTTGCTTTGCTAATTCCTGTTGGAATGTGGCGTATTTTGAAGGTGATACATGAGCATAGAGAGCATGTAGGTTTGCGCCGCGCCGCGCTGAAGCGATTGATTGGAAACCGACGGGGAGCATCCCGTCATCGCCTGGCATAATCACAACAAGGTCATTTGTATCAAGATCGGCGACAGCATTTCGAATGCACCATAGAAGAGAGAGCCGGTGGTTCACGTCGTCTTCGATAACTAGGCGAACAGCGTCGGCGAGTGATGGCTGAAGTTTGCCATCAAATATGTTATCGACTGCGCGCGCCGCAAAAGTGCGAGCGTTCATGCGCAGCTTTTCGGCTGCATCTGATATCTCCGGAAATAATTCGCGTAATGAGTAAAATGACACGCGTTCACCGAGCTTGAGGGCGGAGGCTTCTGCAGTCCTGTTATCAAAAGAATAGATTTTAAGGGGCCGGTCTAAAAGTTCAGGTGCTGCGTTTAGCGCGGCGAGACTAGCTCCAGGGGTTAGGAATAAGTGCGCCGGAGCGTTATCCTGAATGTCTTCTAGCGAGGTATTTAAAGGGGTGTCATCTGACCACCGAAAAAGTCCGCTGGTTTGTTCTTCATTGGTGGCGTTGCGATGGCGGAATGCATGTCGTGCACTACGGGACCCAGAAATTGCGTGGTCATAAATTGCGTCACGCCATCGTTCAGACAGTGGCGCATGCCTTGTAATGAATACTGCAAGAGCATTGAAAGGCGTAAGGTGAGTATTTGCTAAACTCCTAAGGGACCGAATTAAGGTCACATACATAAAACGGCGAGTATTGTCGCGGTAGAGCCGGGCATAGTTACCGCCGACAGTCGCGGCCTTACTGGCAAGTTCGCGAAGTGGTATTTGGCGCAAACGCCGAGCAAGATCAAAAACTTTGTGCATCGCCATGTCTTAGCGCGGCGTCGTTGTATCGAAAAGAGGAAAAGACTCAAATTATGATCGATTAAAATGAGCCAAATGGGTGGACCAGTGATGGCCTGAATGTGGCGACGGGGAGCTATTTTGAACCGGTTGCCGCCCGCGCATAAAGTTTTACCTCGCGGGTTGTCAGCAAATGGTCCCGCTCTTCTGTCCAGACATCGGCCCAGTGACAGTCCTGATAATCTTTAAAATAGGGGCCGCCATCTGTGTAATGAAGAAGTTTTTGATCTTCCAATTTTCCGCCGGAAATGCCAACGAGATTATTCCACTCGGGCGGTAATGCGCCAATTTCGTCTTCACTTTCCAGCCAATTGAACCGGTGTAGATCAAGGCCGGAAGCGCTGTTGACATATTCAGGTGTCAACGCCTTACAGCGCGCTGCGTTCATCAGCATGACACTTGACCAGTTCTTCTTTGGATAAACGGTTTGTTTTTCGCCAAGGAACTTTACAGAAATATTGGGATTGTGCTCGTGCTTAACGCACATCACTGCGTAACGATCATCACGCAATTCCCAGAGCTTAACAATATCATCAAGAACAACTACGTCGTTGTCCATGAATATTACCCAGCCCTCGTAATTAACGAGATAGGGCGCGAGAAATCGAGAAAAAGCAAACTCTGTAGACTGATTTTCGACTACATCACGCGTCATCGTAGCTGATCGTTCAAGTGTATCGAGCGAAAGCGGGGTAAATGAAACCGGCTGTGAAGCTCGCCGTGTGATGGAGTGTGTGAGAACATAATAGATTATAGGTGTGCGACGATCGTAACCGACAACAATGCGAATTGGCGCGTTCATAGACTTCCTCGATTTGAAAATATACCCGCTCTAAATATACCCATTTTGCATAAGGTCTTTGACATGGATCAGAGCAATTGGCGAGCCATTTTCTTCGACAATGACTTGGCTGATGCGTTGGTTTTGAAACATTTCCACAACAACGCCCATTCTCTCATCCCGTCCGACGGTCGTAGGTTTTCGGCTCACTATATCACTGGCCAAAAGTGTTCGAGGCCGTTCCTCGCGTTCAACGGCGCGGCGTACATCGCCGTCGGTGATCATGCCATTTAATCGACCGTTTGCGTCTAACACAGACACGGCGCCGCATCGACCGTCTGAGATCGCGTTCAATACGTCGACGAATGGGGCATTTTCATTGATCGTCGGGTTTGGGGGCGTGTTTTGAAGATCCACCCATTCGCTAACAAGCTGCAACCGCATACCCAGCGCGCCACCAGGGTGCCGTGCGCCGAAGTCTTCCGCTGTAAAGCCCCGTCGCTTCATAACAGCAATGGCTAGGGCGTCGCCAAGCGCCAAGGTCATGGTAGTTGAGCTGGTTGGCGCTAATCTATTGGGGCACGCTTCTTCCGTCTTGGGGAGTATAAGTCCAACATCAGCGTTTTTTCCCAACATGCTTTTGGGGCGAGCAGTGATCGCTATGAGGGGTAATTGCATGCGCTTACAATAGGTCAGAATATCCCGCAGTTCCCGAGTTTCACCTGAGTTGGATATAGCAATTACCACCGACCCTTCGTGCAACATGCCTAAGTCGCCATGACTGGCTTCCGTAGGGTGGACAAAAAACGAAGGCGTGCCCGTCGACGCGAAAGTTGCGGCGATTTTATTCCCAATATGCCCAGATTTGCCGACCCCTGTTACAACAACATACCCTGGTGCGGTCGCAATCTTGTCAACGGCGGATTTGAACCGATCATCGATGCTGTCTCGTAGCGCGCCAAGCGCTGCAATTTCAGTTTCGAGCACGTCGTGAGCAGCTGCAACGTCACTTGCGCAATTGTTTGTGAGGGATGCCGCGCAATCGTTCACGAATACCACCTTAAGATATTTCTTATTAGAAGTTCGAATTCAGTTAGATACACGTTGGTCATGTGATAGGCAACATTGCTGTATCTGGACGATCAGCCTATTGTGCGCGTCTGGATAGAGCTAATGTGTTTTTATCAATGAGGGTGCTTCATGACGATTGTAGAGATCGGTCCAATTAAAATGGCGAATAACGAGGCTCTGGCCTTCATTTCCGGTCCCTGCCAGATAGAAAGCCGCGACCATGCTTTTAAAGTGGCGGAATTCCTGGCCAATGCTTGTCGCGATGCTGGTGTCCCGTTTATTTTCAAAGCCTCTTACGACAAGGCTAACCGTACGTCGCTTTCCGGCGTACGCGGCATTGGCCTTGAGGAGGGTCTAAAGATTCTGGCTGCAGTCCGAGATGAATTTGGTTGCCCCGTCCTTACTGATGTCCATTCAGAAGCTCAGGCGCGGGCAGTTGGCGAAGTTGCGGATGTTTTGCAAATACCCGCCTTTCTTTGTCGGCAAACGGATCTTTTGTTGGCCGCGGGTGAGACCGGTAAAGCAATCAATATTAAAAAAGGCCAGTTTATGGCGCCCTGGGACATGGCCAAGGTCGCTGAGAAGGTGGCGTCCACGGGGAATAAAAAGATTACTCTTTGCGAACGCGGGGCCTCATTTGGTTACAACACCCTAGTGACTGATTTGCGGGCTCTGCCAATTATGCGTGATACAGGATATCCAGTTGTCTTTGACGCGACCCATTCTGTGCAAGAGCCGAGCGGGAAGGGCGGTTCTTCCGGCGGAAAGCGTCAGTACGCAACAATGCTCGCCCGTGCGGCTTGTGTGGTCGGCGTTGCTGCGGTCTTTGCTGAAGCCCATGATGATCCCGATAATGCGCCGAGCGATGGGCCAAATATGCTGCCGCTTGATTGGGTGCCGCAACTCCTCGATGAGATGAAGCGCTGTGATGCAATTGCGAAAGGGCGAGCAGAAGGATGCGGGCTTTAGTTGATATGAAACTTAAAGTCTTCAGCGCCACGTGTCGTAAAATTTAGGCAGTTTATTCCTAAATTCACGTGACGCAGTATAATTTACTAAGACAGAGCGGGCGCCTCTATTTAATTTGCGCTCCGTTTTCATTTTTTACTGCAGCGGCAATTTTTATTGATGTGTCCTCATTAGTTGGAGGGAATAGATCATCTGCGAATGCCACGCCGATCGCGGAAATATCTATCGATAAGGCGGCTTCCTATGAGGGGGCTTTATCATAAGCCTACTCCCGTTCATTGACCTTGATGACACTGAAGCAGTGGTTCGTATCATGGAAGTCGCCGGGATTGGGGGCAGCGTTCCGCCTAAAGATAAAATGGCTGTATTCAATCTGCTTGGTTTAAGGTGAGCCAAGTCTGCGCCGCCTCTAGGTCCGCAGGAGTGTCGACGCTGCGCGGAGTCGTGTCCACGATTCCTACTGCGATCTTCATGTCGTTCTCAAGCGCCCTAAGCTGTTCTAGTCGTTCGCGTTGTTCTAAACGAGAGACTGGTAGGTCGCAAAATCGAGTAAGGGCATTACGCCGAAAGGCATAAACGCCGGCATGTTTCCACAAGGGGCCATCGCCAGACGGGGCGGCGGCGCGCGTAAAGTACAATGCTCGCAGAACGCCTTTAGCGCTTTGCCCAAGAATTATTTTAACCGTATTCAGATCATTTTGAGCGGGCGGTTCAAATGGAGCCGCAGCGATAGCGAGGTCAGCGTCCTGGTCTTCTTGTAGCGCCGCTACGGCGGCTTTAAGCACCCCCGGTTCAATTGTCGGTGCGTCGCCTTGCAAATTCACGACGATGTCGAAATGTTTTCTAGGGTCGACGGCGTCAATGGCGGCGCGCACTCGGTCCGTTCCGGAAGGTAGCGCCGGGTCAGTCATGACAGATTCAATTCCATCAGCCGCAGCCACGTCGATTATTTCTTGTTCAGCTGCTGCGATAAAAACGGGACCTATGGCGGCGGCGCGCGCCGCATCGGCTGTCCGCAATACCATTGCACGGCCCCCAATGTCTGCAAGTGGCTTGCCTGGTAAGCGGCTGGCGCCCATGCGGGCAGGGATGACAATTGCGGTGTTTAAGGCAGTATTTTTCATAGCCGCTAACATAGCTGTCAAACGTCGCTCTGTCCTCTAATACAATGTCTTACATCAGGGGCCTTAAGAGGTGGGATGCCATGTGATTTTCGATATTGCCTCAGGATGATGCGGAGAGCCTTTTCCATCGAACTCATGTGGCCTTAGAGCATCTTGCGTGCAAATGGCTGGGCGTCTTGGCCGTCGGACGGGCTTTGCCCTGTTCAAATGAGGCATGGACCGGCGTTCGGCGCACGCGGGAAGAGTTGCAAAGCTTGGATCGGATTGATCCTGACATGGACCGAGGTGAAATTGGTCGGCGTGTGCGGGCGACGCGGTTTGGACAATGGCGCCCGCACGTGGATATCGGCGGCGAGCGTTTCTTCCTCGCCGATTAAGACGTTTTGTAGGAAAGTTATCCGCCACCTAGAGCGCCATGTGATGATGAACCCCAGTTGTGTATGGAGGTTCTTCAGCGTGTCCACCAGTGATCGTTTATCTTTACCCTATATCGCGCCCCAACAGGCGCAAAAACATGTGACGCATAATGAGGCGATCCGGCGGCTTGATGCGATTGTCCAAGCTTCGGTGAAGGACCGTGACATTGCTGCACCGCCTTCCTCGCCTAATGCCGGCGACGCTTATATCGCCGCGAGCGGCGCTAGCGGTGATTGGGTCGGCGGCGATAACGCTTTGTTTGTCTATCAGGATGGCGTTTGGGTTCAATTTGACCCGCGGCCTGGTTGGATTATTTGGCTTGAAGATGAGGGCGCCGCGATCGCATGGAATGGATCGGCGTGGATCGGCTTTGGCGGCACAGGCGGTTTAACGGCGTCCGATCTTGCGAACGGTGCGGCGGACCGTCTTGGCGTTAATACGAGCGGGGATGCGACGAACCGGCTTGCGGCGAAATCTGATGCAATCTTGTTTAATCATGATGATGTCACGCCGGGCTCCGGCGATTGTCAGGTCAAGATTAATAAGGCTGCGGTCGCTGACACGGCGGCGCTCTTGTTTCAAACGGGCGCATCGGGGCGGGCGGAATTCGGCCTTACGGGGGATGATGATTTCCATGTAAAAGTCAGCGCCGATGGAACAGCCTGGACCGAGGCGTTCTTTGTCGATAAAGACGATGGCTCGGTTGGGATCGGTACAACGTCCCCTGATGATGTTTTGCATGTGTCTGGCGGTTCGGTAAAAGTTGAAAACGCCCAGCCTAACATCACGTTGAAAGATTCAAATTCTACTGGCGACGCGCAAGAAGGATTTTTAGAGTTTCGGGATTCTGCGAACACGCAAACCGGATATTTTGGGCTGGCGAGCGGCGGCAATAATGAGATCTATTTCTGGAATGCGGCGTCTGGCGGAGGCGTTATTTTCGGTGCTAACAATGCAACCGCTGTGACTATTGACGGTTCGGATAGCGGCGTTGTGGTTGGCTCGCCCTCAGGGGGATCAAAGGGCCTTGGAACTTTGAACGCACAAGCCGTCTACGACGATAACGCCCTTTTGTCGTGCTACGTTTTTGATCAAGCATTAGACGGAATGATCGACGTGGATAAATGGGATGCGAAGGTTCCTGATCGCGTCATGAAAGGGGAAAAGCACCGTCGCACCGGTCCGCAAACAGAAGATAGAATTGAGCGGCGCCGTCACGAACCTATGCGGCGTTTTGCGGCGCGGATGGGAACTCAACATGACCCTTTGACCCTTGACGGATACGCTAAGCATTGGCGTGAAAAGCGCCATTTATCGTCGCTGCCCAATGAAGCGACCTTTAATCCTGAAAATGGCATGTCTGCGGGCGCTTGGGTTCAGCGGCTTATCGAAACAGTTGAGATCCAAGCGGTTTTAATTGAAGCCCTTAATCAGCGTACGAAAAGGTTAGTAAAATAATGCTCTTTTTTATTAAGCGCGGACATTCCAGTCAAGGATCACGCCTTTGCCGTCAGCGCTGAGCGCCACTACGCCAAAAGCGGCGGTTTTCAGTTTGCGCGGGGCGTCTGTCGGTATTTCATCAGCGGCGTCCAGGGCGAATCGCGCAACGCCATTGGACGTTACGACCAATATGTCGCCGTCTATGCTCGCGCAACGCTGAAAAAGAGTGCGCCATGTATCGATCAGCGCTGGCGGATCCACTAACCAACCGGCGGGCGGAATGGCTTGTGCTTCCCAGCGCGCTAGCGCATCGGCGCCGATCCGAGCGACAACCTCGTCTTCGGGTTTGTTTTCATCGGGGCCGTAATCAATCTCGCGCATCGCTTCAAGCGGCTCAATTGTTACGTTTGGCGCCGTGCGATCTCGGACGATCCGCGCAGTTTCCATCGTGCGCGCTAATGGAGAGGAGAAAATGAGAGTAAAGCTAGGATTGCGCGCCATAATCACATCGGCGACGGCGGCGGCTTGCACGAGGCCGCTCGATGATAACGGCAGATCAGTACGCCCACCGACCCGGGTGACGATGTCGCCTTTGTCGAAGGTGTTGCCGTGGCGAAGAATAAATAGCCTAGCCATTAAAAAATTCCGTATCAGGATCGCCATGCTCTGTGATAAGGCGCTCAACTCGTATCAGATCCTCTTTAGTATCGACCCCGCCAGTGGACAGGGCTGGCGCAATGACGTCGACGCAGGCGATGGCGCGGCCATTTTCCAAAAGCCGCAACTGCTCCAGCCCTTCAATTTGTTCGTAGGCGCTTTCTTCTGCATCAACGAACCATTGCAACGCCTCGACGGTGAAGCCGTAAAGGCCCACATGGCGGCGCACTGGCGACAGCGGTTCTTTGGCCCGGCGTTTTTCTTCGTTGCGGATCGCTGGGATGATGTTTTTTGAGAACCAGAGCGCGCGGCCTGTCTTGTCGACAGTCGCTGTCGTGCCGGAGAAGGGCGTTGTTTTTTTTGCTTCGCGCAGCGCATCGAGCGCCGCCCAATCGAGTTGGATTACTGGCGTCGCCGCATCAGCGTCGCCGGCGCGTAGGCGGTCAACAACACTGACGATATAATCGATCGGCGTAAAGGGCGCGTCGCCTTGGAGATTGATGATGAAGCGCGGCGTGGCGCCAAGAGCCTTCGCGGCGCCCAGCGCCCTGTCCGACCCTGACGGAAGAGACGGGGAGGTCATAACCGACTTTATATTTCGCTCGGCGCAATGTTCCGCAATACGCTCATCATCCGTGGCGACAACCGCCACAGCGTCGCCGAGAGAGGCGGCCGCCGCCATCGCCCGCGCCGCCACGCGCGACACCATGGACTGTCCGGCGATCGGCGCTAACGGTTTGCCTGGAAAGCGCGAAGAGTGATATCGTGCGGGTACGACGATTAGGGTTTCCATAGCGTTTCGCTTCCGTTGACGGCTTTATTCTACGGTCACTGACTTGGCCAGATTGCGCGGTTGATCGACATCGGTGCCCTTTTTTATCGCGGTGTCGTAGGCGAGTAATTGCAAAGGGATGGCGTAAATTAGCGGGGCTAACGACGAGTGGCTGTCGGGGATTTCGATCTTTGACCAGACCTCATCACCAGCTTGGGCTAAGCCGCGCGCATCAGAGATTAGCAAGGTTTTACCTTGGCGAGCGATAACTTCATGCATATTTGAAACAGTCTTTTCAAAGTGTTTGTCGGATGGCGCGATCACGACAATGGGCGTGTTTTCATCAATAAGCGCAATGGGCCCGTGCTTAAGTTCGCCAGCGGCGTAACCTTCTGCATGGATATAAGATATTTCTTTTAGCTTTAGGGCGCCTTCCATCGCTAAGGGGAATGAAAGTCCGCGACCGATGTAAAGACAGTTTGAGACCTTAGCAATACTTTCGGCGATTTCAGTGATTTGATCAGCCATTTGCAGCGTTTCGCCCATTAGCCGCGGGATCGTTAGCAAGGCGCGTACTATTTCCTCTTCCTGCTCATCGCTCAGAACGCCGCGCGCTTTGCCCGCGGCGAGCGCTAAACAGGCGAGTGTCGCCAGCTGACATGTAAAGGCTTTGGTTGAGGCGACGCCGATTTCAGGCCCCGCCGCGATTGGGAAAACGGCATCTGCCTCGCGCGCGATTGATGAATGCTCTACATTGACGACGGCCGCAATACGTTGTCCTTCATTTTTCGCATTGCGTAGAGCTGCTAGGGTGTCGGCGGTTTCCCCAGATTGGGAAATAAATATCGCCCCTCCTTGCTTAGCATACGGAACGTCGCGGTAGCGCAGTTCTGAGGCAATATCGATTTCAACTGACAGCTGCGCCCAGGTTTCGAACCAATAACGAGAGACAAGGCCAGCGTAGTAGGCCGTGCCGCAGGCTGAAATTGTCAGTCGGTCAAGAGATTGGAAATCGAAATCGTCGACGCGCAATTTGATGCGTCCGGCGTTGCTGTCTATATAACGTGATAAAGTATGGGCGATCGCCTGGGGTTGTTCGTGAATTTCCTTTGCCATGAAATGGCGATATCCATCCTTATCAACGAGATATTCAGATGCTGTTGATATGGTCACGGATCTCTCGACGGGCTCATTGGATGCATTGAAAATTTCAAAGCCGCCACGAGAGATTGTCGCCCAGTCGCCTTCCTCAAGATACGTGATGCGATTGGTGAAAGGCGCCAGTGCATGGGCGTCGGAGCCAACATACATCTCACCTTGACCCGCGCCAATGGCAAGGGGGCTGCCGCGCCTTGCAACAATCATCAGGTCCTCATGCCCCGCAAAAATAATGGCGAGTGCATAAGCGCCTTTCAATCTTGAGAGGGCCTTGCGAACCGCTTCTTTCGCTGACAACTTCTCCCGCTCTAGATAATCGTTGATAAGCTGGACGATAACTTCCGTATCTGTTTGGGTTGCAAAGACGCAATTCCGGTTTTCTAGCTCGCGCCGCAATTCGGTGAAGTTTTCGATGATGCCATTGTGGACGACGGCCAGACGGTCGGTCGCGTGTGGGTGTGCGTTTGTCGTATTCGCTTCGCCATGGGTCGCCCAGCGCGTATGACCAATGCCGGTGGAGCCGACAAGCGGTGATTCTTTCAGCAAATTGACGACGTTTTCCAGCTTTCCCGCCGCCCGCCGTCGCTCAATGGCTTGCCCTTGCAGAGCTGCGACGCCCGCTGAGTCATATCCGCGATATTCTAATCGTTTCAGCCCTTCGACAATTCTGCCGATAACATCGCCTTCACCCAATATGCCAATTATGCCACACATATATATCCCTCACGCGAGTCCGTTTGACTCGGGCTTCAACAAACTTTCAATAAATTACAAGCTGCAAAGCGCATTCAATCTTCGGTCCGGTAACTTATACGCATTTTTTGAAAAGTCGTTCGCGACCCTTCCTGGTGGGCGTATCAGTTTACTTATAAATATTAGTCCTGTTAGCAAGATGACTGAATGTGTCGTTCCTTGGTCAGGCTTCGCATGTATTGGGTCCATTACAACGACCGTTAAGAACTCTCAAGTCCGACTGTCTTTTAAACATCTTCAAGGGCGACCATGTCAGAGCTGATGCGATAGCACGAAGCGATGCTTGCCGATTGGACTGAATACGTTGGCGCGCTTTATAATGTGAGTGCAAGCCCGCGACTGCGTCCCGTAAAGCCTTAAGGTAAGGGGCCAGGTCGCCGCTTATAGCGAAGCGTGCGCACAGATAGATATTGGCGGCGATATGAAATGGCAGCGAGGCGATAAGAAGCGCAGTTGGCATGCAGCGAATATATGTCCAAATGCGATTGCGGTGGCCATGATAAGTTGTAAAGTCGCTGCGACGCCCGGTGATGCCAGAGCCTTCATGCTCAACCACGGCTTGCGCCAATTGCACAGCTTCGCCGCCGGACAGCCTTAGCCGGAATCCGAGATCGACGTCTTCGCCATAACAAAAGAATTCCTGCTCAAATCCGCCGAGTTTTTGAAATGTCGCCTTCCGATAAGCCGCGGCGGCGGCGCAAGGGGCGAAACATGAGCCGTCAAAGTTAGGCGCGCTGTTGCGCGCCCAGCCGTAATGTCCGCGATAGGGAACGCCAGCAAAAAAATATGCATCACCAGCTCCATCAAGTTGCGTCTCATTTACTGCGTCAATCTGAAGGGAGCCAAACGCATCCACCCATGGGTAGGCTGTGACGCCATCCTTAATCGCCTCTAGCCATTTAGCCTGCGCATATGCGTCTGGGTTGAGAAAGACGAGCCAGTCCCCGTGCGCGTCCTGCGCCGCGACATTATTTGCTTGTGCAAAGCCGAGATTTACACCTGGTTCTATCAGGTGAAAATTTTGCTTACTTTTTTGCGCTTCGGCTATTGAAGAGTCTCCAGACGCGTTGTCAACGACAATGACTTCATGTGGCGGAAAGCTTTGGTCGGCTAACCTGTCGAGGCATTTCTTGAGCCGGTCACCGGCGTTGTAATTGACTATAATAACTGAAAATTGCGGAGATTGAATTTCTTGATCGCTAGAGTTCATTTCTGTCGCCAGGTATTGGTCCGCTCCCCAACTTGCTCTAGCCGGTGGGGAGGGGGTCCGGCTTTTCATTAAAGTCGCCTTGACGTCAGACGTGACTGGTAAGCGTAAGCTGCGATGTTATGATGGTCGTGCAAAGTGGTCTTATCTGATTGTTGTCGTTAGGCCAACTTACTGGTGAGACAAGGGCTGCTTCATTTGCAAAAAGACGGGCTTCACCTCACTTGAAGCCTTTGCTAAGAAACTAGCGTATTTTTCGTTGCTTTTCTTAAAGATCGCCGTTACTAAACAGACCCTTCATTGGGGCGTCGCCAAGTGGTAAGGCATCGGTTTTTGGTATCGACATTCCCAGGTTCGAATCCTGGCGCCCCAGCCAACTTCACATTACTAACACAATAGTATTGAAAATAGCGTCGCAATTATAAGTCGAAATTATAAACGGTATAATCCTGTTGCGTCACTTTTTATAAGGCAATGTATTTTAAGAGCATTGAAGGGTTAAGGAATGCGTAGCCGCCGCCAGTGCTTTTGCGGCGCCAAGTTTGAATTTTCTCGGACATTAGATGTACAAATATTCACAATGGCCATGAGAGGATTTTGCGCATCAAAACCTCGGATATTTTAAATACATTTAGTGTGTAACGCTTTTAGGCAATTTTAATGGCGCTTACAGACAGGCTAAATAGCAATCTCAAAAGCTAATAGTTCTCATCGAAGGCTCATAATTGAAGGGCCACCTTTGATTGTATTTACTAAAAGGTTCAGTTTGAGGGCGGTCGTGTAAATGGGGGTGGTAAATGGGGGTGGTTTAGAAGCGAGGCTTTGTTTTTTAACCGTCATGACAACGATTTTTCATGACTTGCTTAAGAAAAAAAAGAGTAGGTCGCAGCTATTAGGTTTGCAAAGAGCGTCTTGAGGATACTTTTTTAGGGGCTGCTTTAGGTCACCTTAGCAAGTATTTATCGAGCTGGTTTTCTCCTTAAGGTTGTGCGTAAGCTATTGATGGGGTGGATGAAATTCCAAACAATTGAACTAAGGTTTGCTGCCTGTTAACCAATTTGACCTAAATCCACTAAGGCAAAATTATTCTCACGGCGATTGCCATAAAGAATAAGCTTTGTTACAAACTAACACAGAACGTTGATAAAGAATCGGCCCACGATCTAAATACCAAATGAGGAAATTTTTAACTTTTGTCCAAATAAGTGTCCGATCTTGACATAAACGTTGCAAAACGGTGTTAGATCATACAATCATGATGTGTGGGGCATAATCGGGGACACGGTATCGCCGTGTGATATAAATCCCCCCTGAATACGCAATAAACTCAGCAATGTTTTTGCTGGGAGTATTAACTTTGGCGCTTGCGCCGCTTAACCATGACGTGTTCCGCGTCATAAAACTGAAGAAGCCGAAGCAAACCGTTAGGTGAGGCAATGATGAAACCAGTAGCGATTGTGGGGTCCGCGTTAGCGATGGCCGCCATTTTGGGAGCGCCGGCGCAGGCGCAGTTCAAGTCTTCCTTGAGCGAAAGCCAAACAACAGCCAATGAAGCCGCGCGTTCTCAGCAGCAGGTCGATCGTCTAGATGATCAGACCCAACGATTGCTGAACGATTATCGTGCGAACTTAAAGCAGTTGGAAGCGGCTAAGCGTTATAATGAATCACTAAAGAAGCAGGTCGCAGCGCAAGAGCGTCAGATCGTTCGCATTCAACAAGACATCGAGAATGTCTCTGGCTTACAGCGTGCTGTTGCTCCTTTGATGGAGGATATGGCCGAGAAGTTTAAGCAGATCGTTCAGGCAGATGTCCCATTCTTGATCACGGATCGTATGGCGCGCGCTGATGATCGTATCGCCAATCTCGATAAGCCTGAGGGTGAAGTTTCAGTTGCGCAAAAATACCGTTTGCTGGTTGAAGCTTATCAAATCGAAATGGAATACGGCCGGACGATTGGTCAATATGAAGGGTCGATTGTTCTTGATGGTGAGGAGATCACTGGCGAGTTCTTGCGGATCGGCAGAATTGCTTTGATCTTTAAAACGGCTGATGATTCGGTTCTCCAAATTTGGAACCAACAAACGCGGGCATGGGAGGCGCTTAACAAGTCGTCATTGCCTGACGTTAAGTACGGCCTTCGTATGGCGAAAGAGCAAACTGCTCCGAACCTTCTTTCTATTCCAGTGCCTGCGCCAGTCGTTGCTGAATAGCCGACGTCCAGTGTTGAAAGGATACAAGTCATGAAATTCATCAAACTTGCCGGACTTTCGCTCTGCGCCGGCGTAGCGGCTTTAAGTCTCGACTTTGCAAGCGGTTCAGTTGCTTCAGCCACAGCACAAGATAAGCAAATCACGCTTGATCAAGTGCTTCAGGCGGTTCGTAAAGAGCGCCGTGAAAGCAGTGCTGATAACAAGGCGCGTGAAGCGCGTTTTCTTCGCGAGCGCAACAAGCAACAGGCTGAGCTAAATGCGGTTAAAAACCAAGTTGCTGCCGCTGAAGCAGAATCTGATCGCCTTGAGGCGCTTCAAGATACAAACCAAAAGAAAATTGACGAGTTAGACGCGGAACTTGCGACGAAGAACGGCCAGTTTCAAGAGTTGTTTGGTGCTGCCCGTTCTGCAGCGAGCGACCTTCAGGCTCAGATTTCTCGTTCTCAAATCTCCGCTCAGTTCCCTGGTCGCGGTGAAGATCTAACAGATATTGCTCAAACAGAAACGCTGCCAACTGAAGCTCAGTTGGTGTATCTTTGGGAGACAATGATCCAGCAGATCGTTGAGCAAGGCAAAGTCGTCACTTTTAAAGCAGACGTACGTCAAGCTAATGGCGAGGCGGTTGCTGGCGATATCACACGGATTGGTCCATTCGTTTCTTTCTCAAACGGTAAATATCTACAGTTCGATAAAGACCAGGGCTTCTTAGAGTTCTTGGCGCGTCAGCCAGACAGCCGCGCAACAGGCGCTGCGCGTGCAGTTGAAAAAGCTGCAGGCAAAGAAGGCTTCGTCAATGGCGTTATCGACCCATCACTTGGTACGCTTCTTGGTCTGATTGTTGAATCGCCAACTGTTGTTGAGCGCGTTCGTCAGGGCCGGGTTGTTGGTCTGATCATTCTTGCAATCGCCGCAGGCGGCAGCTTGCTTGGCCTTTACAAGTGGCTGACCTTGATGGCGACAGCTGGCGCGGTTTCTGGCCAGGTTCGCAAGAAGAAAGCGTCTAAATCCAACCCGCTTGGCCGTGTTATGCTCGCTTATGAGAACACACAGTCTAGTGATGTTGAAACAGTTGCTCTTCGTCTTGACGATGCGATCCTTAAAGAAGTGCCAAAGCTTGAAGGCGGTCTAAACCTTGTCAAAGTGTTGGCTGCTGTTGCACCGTTGCTCGGTCTGCTAGGTACGGTTATTGGTATGATCAACACCTTCCAGGCGATCACACTCTTTGGTACAGGTGATCCGCAAATCATGGCGGGCGGTATCTCTGAGGCGCTTGTTACGACGGTTCTTGGTCTTATCGCTGCGATCCCACTACTTCTCTTGCACGCTTTTGCGAGCGGCGCCTCTAAGCGCGTAACGCAAATTCTTGAAGAGCAAGCAGCAGGCATCATTGCTGAGCACGCGGAAGGTCGGTCCTAAGATTAAGGACCGGTCCCCACTGAAAAGGAGACTCCGCACATGCTCCAGTTTGTAACAATAGGCTACGATGCGTTGAGGGATTTCCTCAACGCCGGCGGGATGGTTCTCGTCTTGATCATGGGCGTCACCTTCTTTATGTGGGCGCTGATCATCGAAAGGCTTGTCTATTGGACGACTGCTCACAGTGCCATAACACGCCGCGTCAAACGCGCTTGGGATGCACGGTCAGATCATAAATCATGGTACGCTCACGCGGTTCGTGATCGAATGATCTCTAATGTGAAGCAAGAAGCTGATCGCAATAATGGTGTTATCAGGGCGCTGGTCGCTGTAACACCGCTGCTTGGCCTGCTTGGTACGGTGACGGGCATGACAGAAGTATTTGACGTCATGGCGGTTACAGGTTCCTCAAACGCACGTTTGATGGCTGGTGGTATTTCGAAAGCAACAATTCCAACGATGGCTGGTCTCGTTGCTTCTCTTTCCGGGCTGATCTTTATCAACGCTTTCGACCGTAACGTCGCTAAAGCTGAAAATAAGATCGCAGACGAATTAATGATCGAGTAGAGGCGGTTTAGGATGCGTAAAAAAATTACACGTCAAGATGAAGCCTCAGACGTTAACGTCACGCCGCTTCTCGACATCGTCTTCATCATGTTGATCTTCTTTATCGTTACGGCGACGTTCGTTCGCGAGCAAGGGATTGATGTCCGTACGCCGGAAGATAACGAGAACGATGATAACAGCGTTCCGCCGCCAGCTCTTCTCTTGGCGATCCAGGAAGACGGATTTGTGCGTGTCAACAATGTCCGTATTATCGACCCGTTGTCTGTAAAGCCGATTGTGGAAGAGTTTAAAGCGCGTGAACCGCGTGGTGTGGTCCTTGTTTCAGCATCGCCTGAATCAGAATCAGGCGTTGCGGTGACGGTGATGGACCAGGCGCAACAAGGTAAAGCCGGTACGGTTTCACTCGCGTTGCAGAAAGGCTAGGGGCCGCATTTTGCGGCCCAGGCTTTGAACACTATGGTCGGTTTGGTTTTCTAAACCGACCACAAGAAAACAAAAGCTGTGGTCTGAGTTTTAGGACCATGGGTTTGGGCGACCAAGGGGTGTAACAGCTAAGCGGTTAAGTTGACTAGTTAGCCGTACAGTAAAGATAGCCAACGCAGGTAGGCTGCCAAACGCAAATAGGCTGGATTTAAAATGGCGCGTAGCAAGTATTCACAAGAGGCATCGGACGAGGACGTTAACGTCACGCCGCTTCTCGACATCGTCTTCATCATGCTGATCTTCTTTATCGTCACCTCCACATTCGTGAAGGAGCCTGGCGTAGAGGTTAACCGTCCTGAAGCGGCGACTGCGACGGAGCGGAAGCTCGCTTCGATCCTTATCGCGGTAACTGAAGAAAACGAGATTTGGATCAATAAAGAGGAAGTGGAGCTTGAAGAGGTTCGCATCCTTGTAGAGGAGTTACTTCGGGAGAACCCGAAGGGCACCGCTGTGGTTCAAGCCGATGCAAAAGCAAAAACCCGTTACCTCGTTGAAATTGTAAATCAGATCCGGGCCGCCGGCGTCAGTGACGTCGCTGTCTCAACCGACGACGTGTAAGGGAGAACAGCCATGGGATCTTTAGCCAGACTTCTTTTGGGTTTGCCAGCAGCTGCGATTGTGACGGCTGGTTTGTTCCTCTTCATGAGCGCGATGATCAGACAAGAGCTTCGTCTTGAAGAAGAAAAAGATAACTTAAACATCAGTGTTACAGCTCAACTGCAAGACACAGATCTAAACGCGGCTAATAAAGAGTTTAAGCGTCCAACATTGGATACGCCGCCGCCGCCGCCGCCAGCGACAGTTGACCCGTCTAACAGGCCAGCTCTAGACGGCGTGCGCGCTGAGATACCGACTTTAAATCCAACTCTTAATATTGGGTCGGGCTTTAACCCGGACCGTGATGCACAGCCACTGGTGCGGATCGAACCTCAATATCCTGATCGTTGCCAGTCTCGTGCTGGTGATACTGAAATTGTTGTGGTGGAATTTGATGTGACGCCAGAAGGGCAAACCGCCAATCCGCGCGTTATTGATACGACGAATAGCTGTTTGAATAGAGAGGCTATGCGTGCGGTTAGCCGGTGGAAGTATCAGCCTAAGATTGTTGATAATGAACCACAATGGCGTCGCGGCGTTGTTACGCAATTCCGCTTCCAGCTTGCAGATTAAGCGCACTCGCTCACAGGTTGCGCATCGGTGAAACATAGCCCGTTAGGGATAAGGCGAAGACGTTATGAGAAAACACCGTCATTCATTTAGAGCGTATTTCTATGGGGCTCTTTCCGCCAGCGTCATGTTAGGTGTCAGTACTACACCGTTTGTAGCGACGCCTGCGGCGGCCCAAGAAGACGAAGAAAAGCGGCAAAGCAGTTCGCAAACCCTCAGCCCAGCAGTTGCAAAAGTTCTGCAGGTCGTTTTTGAGGATCTGAACGCTGAAAATTACCCAGCTGCGCTTTCTAAGCTGAACGATTTGATCAGCTCGCGTGGCGCCAAAATGAAGCCATATGACAAAGCGGTTACTTATCAATTGCGCGGCCAAGCTTACGCTGCGACTGAGAATTACCGCGCTGCTTTGCGTGATTTCCAAACAGCAGTTAATTCTGGCGGGCTGCCAGAAACAAACGCAAATGGCGTGCGCTACGTTATCGCTCAGCTTTATTTCCAGCTAGAAGATTATAACGCCGCGATCAGCAGCTTGCAGAATTGGATCAATGGCGGCGGTGCGCCAGACGCTAATGCTTATTATCTTTTGGCGGCGGCTTATACACAAATTACCCCGCCCAAATTCCGATCAGCGATTTCTCCGGCTGAACAGGCAATTGCTTTGCGTGAAGAGCCAAAGAAAAGCGATCACGATCTGTTAAATTTGGTTTATTCAGAACTGAATATGTCGACTAAACGATCTGCATTGTTGGAGAAGATGATCAATCTTTGGCCAGGCAATGGCAGCTATTGGCGACAGCTTTCTGGTCTTTACAATCAACAGAAAAAAGACAAGCAAGCCTTCGCGGTTCTAGAGGTTGCCTACCGTGCTGGGTTGTTAGGGAAGCAATCAGAAATTCTGACACTTGTTCAGTACTACTCATTCTTTGATAATGCGTATCGCGGCGCCAAGCTCCTTCAAAAGGAGATGGATGCCGGAAATGTAAAGCGAACAGTCAAAAACTTGAAACTTCTTTCGCAGCTTTGGAGCCAATCGCGCGAGCACAAACGGGCTATTCCGGTTCTGGAGGCCGCGGCGAAGAGCTCTGACGATGGTGAGCTTTATTACCGGCTCGGACAGGTCCTGCTTGCTGATGAACAATATGTTAAAGCAGAGCGCGCACTAGTTCGCGCTCGAAACAAGGGTGGTCTCACTGCTAAGCAACTTGGCGACACTTGGATGCTGAGTGGTACATCGCGTTTCAGTCGTGCAGGCCCCGGTGATTGCGAATTGCGCACAAGCGCCCGTCGTGCATTTGAAAATGCGACTCGGTTTGAGACGTCGGCAAGGCAAGCCCGTAGCTGGGTCCAGTATATCCGTGCAATTGACAGCACTGAGGAAGCGCAAGACAGATTGGCATGGCAACAGGCTAATGATGAGCGTAAAGCAACAATTGACCGTACAAAACAGCAATTGCAAGTCTGTCGTTTGCAAGGCGGAGCTGATGATGAATGTACTCAGATTGAAACCAGCTTAGCCGTTCTCGAAGAACAGGACAAAGCCGCTAAAACTGCGCCATCATTTGGCTGTAAAGCTGCAGAAGATGATGGTGCTAAAGAATCAGGTTCTAGCGCAAAGAATAGCGGTGAGGGGACATCAACCGATGCAGCCCCAGAGACGCCTGCGGGTGAAACGACGCCACAATAAAAATATTTTTTCTAATTACAGAAAATGCCCGCTGTTTAACGAGCGGGCATTTTTTATGGAGATTATTTAGCTATAGACTGAGTTAATAGGGTTTCATCGAGTCGGTTGCGGCGTATCGCTAGAATAGTCATAGAAACCACGCCCCGTTTTACGGCCAAGCCATCCCGCCTCAACATATTTTACAAGCAACGGGCACGGGCGATATTTTGAATCTGCTAAGCCCTCATATAGCACTTGCATAATCGCCAAGCAGGTATCAAGGCCAATAAAATCAGCAAGTTGCAAGGGGCCCATAGGATGATTGGCGCCAAGCTTGAGACCTTGATCAATTGCTTCGACCGTTCCGACTCCCTCATAAAGCGTGTAAATCGCTTCGTTGATCATCGGCATCAAAATGCGATTGACGATAAAAGCGGGAAAATCTTCTGACACCGCTAAGGTTTTGCCAAGTCGAGCGACAATCGCTTTAGCTGCTTGAAAGGTTTCTTGGCTTGTGGCGATTCCGCGAATGACCTCGACAAGTTTCATAACAGGAACAGGGTTCATAAAATGCAACCCAATAAAACGTTCCGGATTATTAGTGGCAGCGGCCAACCCCGTGATTGAAATAGAAGACGTGTTAGAGGCGAGGATGGCTCCGTCTTTCACAATTTCAGATAAGCCCTTAAAGATCTTCATTTTTGTGTCTTGATCTTCAGTGGCGGCTTCAATGATTAAGTCGCACACGCTCATCTGATTAAGGTCGTCTGTAAAAGTGATATTTGCGATGGCGTTCGAAACGGCGGCGTCATCGATTACACCCTTTGCGGCCTGGCGGTGTAAGTTGGCCGCTATTTCGGCTTTCGCTTTTTCTAAGCTCTCTGGTGCAATGTCCGCCAATACAATGTCAAACCCAGCAATGGCGAATACATGGGCGATGCCGCTGCCCATTTGTCCCGCTCCAATAACGCCGACTTTTTGTATGTCCGCCATAAGTTCCTCCAATATAGCAGAATTGAGTATTGCTTCTTATCGTTTTTTTGTGCGTTGCAGCAAATATTATATACAGTACTGGAAACAAACCGCAAATCCACACCTGCGTTTAGGGCCGGTATGAAAACGTCTAGGCAAAACGGCCTAAAACATCCCTGTTGAGCCGAACAAGGGGCGATTTACTGGGGAAGGGGGCCGTTTGCCCCCATACGCTTTTCTAGATGGCGTTTTAATAATTCAGCGTTTTTAACATTAGCGCGGAACGCCACATCAAAGATATCACCTATCACGGGGACGGCGCCTACAATAAAGTCAATTAAGACGTTGAACACCATCTGCAATAATATAATTGGGCTGGCTCCAGCGCGGGCTGCCTCAATAATTATATAAGTAGAAAGAAGGCCGGTTGCGGCGTCGCCAACGCCAGGAATGAGGCCGATTAAAGCGTCCAGGCCGAATCGTACGCCAAATAGCTCAAAACGAGCATCCAGCAATGTTGCTAACGCCTCTACACGTTTCAGGGTAGCTTCTTCATCACTAAGCGTTTGCGCAGTGCTTTCATCGGCGTTTTGAGCAGTCATCGGCGATGTCCTAAAGGGCTAAGCTCTTTTATATGCGATATTGATGTGCCTTCTTCAATGCGCCAGCGGGAATAATGCCATCAATCATTAAAAACGCCAGGATGGCGCAAACCAACCTGGCGTTTTATTTTAATAATAAAAGGGGCTAATAATTAGCCGAGCGCTTCTGTGATTTCGGGCAAGGCTGTGAAAAGGTCAGCGACAAGTCCATAATCGGCGACTTGGAAGATTGGCGCTTCTTCGTCCTTGTTGATTGCAACAATGATCTTAGAATCCTTCATCCCAGCCAAATGCTGAATTGCGCCTGAAATACCAGCCGCAATATAAAGCTCCGGCGCAACGACTTTACCGGTTTGACCGACTTGATAATCATTAGGAACATAACCCGCATCAACCGCAGCGCGTGAAGCGCCAACGGCCGCACCTAGTTTGTCGGCGAGCGGAAAGATATATTGTTCAAAGTTTTCATAGGAGCCCAACGCGCGACCGCCTGAAACAACAATTTTCGCGCCGCCAAGTTCTGGGCGGTCAGATTTAGTTAGTTCCTCACCAACAAAGCTTGAAAGGTCTGATGCAGCGGGACCATCAAATGCTTCAACACTGGCTGAACCACCATTGTCAGCGGCTTTAAAGGAGGTTGCGCGAACGGTGATTACTTTTTTCGCGTCGTTAGATTTTACGGTCTGCATAGCGTTGCCCGCATAAATGGGGCGTACAAACGTATCTGGCGCTTCAACGCTAACAATCTCAGAGATTTGCATAACGTCTAGCAACGCAGCGACGCGCGGCATAACGTTTTTGCCAGTGGTTGAGGCTGTCTTTAAGACCGCATCATAGTCTCCAGCGACAGCGACGATCAGATCAGCCAAAGATTCGGCTAGACGGTTTGCATATTGAGCACCTTCAGCATGCAACACTTTGCGTACGCCTGTGATTTTCGCCGCCGCAGCAGCAGCATCACCAGCGCCTTCGCCAGCAACAAGAACGTCAACATCACCGCCGATAGCAAGGGCGGCTGTCACAGTTTTGTTTGTTGTTTCGTCGAGTGAGTTTCCGTGTACGTCTGCAATAACCAGGATCGCCATCTTATAAAACTCCCGCTTCGTTCTTTAATTTGTCAACAAGTTCTGAGACGCTTTCAACGATTACGCCAGCTTCGCGAGCGGCTGGTTCCGTTACTTTTAGAACCTCTAGGCGTGGTGCGATGTCGACGCCAAAATCAGCAACTTCTTTGACATCAAGCGGTTTTTTCTTTGCCTTCATGATATTCGGCAATGAGGCGTAACGGGGCTCGTTCAAGCGAAGGTCCGTTGTAACAATTGCGGGCAGTTTCAACGCAACTGTCTGTAAGCCGCCGTCAATCTCGCGGGTGACATTGAGCGTATCACCCTCTTTTTCGACTTTTGAAGCAAAAGTACCTTGCCCCCATCCAAGAAGGGCGGCGAGCATTTGGCCCGTTTGGTTGCTGTCATCATCGATGGCTTGTTTACCTAGAATCGCTAATTCTGGTTTTTCTTCTTCGATGATAGATTTAAGAATTTTAGCGACACCAAGCGGTTCGACTTCCTGGTCCGTTTTGACAAGAATGCCGCGATCAGCGCCAACGGCTAAAGCTTGGCGTATTTGGTCTTGCGCTTTTTCAGGGCCGATAGAAACGACGACGATCTCGCTTGCAATGCCAGCTTCCTTAAGGCGAACGGCTTCTTCAACGGCGATTTCATCAAAAGGGTTCATCGACATTTTGACGTTGGCTAGGTCAACGCCGGTTTCGTCTGCTTTAACGCGTACTTTGACATTGTAGTCAATTACACGTTTGACAGGGACGAGAACTTTCATAGAGGGGCTCCAGTCGGGTTAAAAGCAATTAAATTGGCGCAGCACGCCAGGGTAGTGGATCGTCTAAAGAAGACGAAATGGTGAATTTGCTCGGGACCTTACCGGTCCAATTATTCACATTCAACACGCTAAAACAGTGAGTTTGTTTTTGACGCAGAAGAGTTGATCAAGCAGTAACCTATTATTTAGCCTACTAAGATCCGTTTGTACTTAGCCATAAGAAGAGCATCATAAGTGCGATTGCGATAGCTTGGGCGGAAACACGCATGCGCATAAGTTTATTCCCGTTTTCTTTTGCAAACGCACCCCCGCGGGCAAGGGAATAGATGCCAACAAAAAGAATAATCGCCGTTGCAGCCAAGGCAAATGGGATCAAGAAGAATAAAAAGGCGCTCATAATACGCTCCTATGAAAGGTGGAGATGTGCGGTTGTACTTAAACGTTTGTACGAATGCGAGGTTTTCGCGGATTAAGGGCGAAAAGCCGCATCTTGATGCAAGGTATCCGCATCCGCCCTTCCAAGGCCATTGATACCGGCTAAAAACGCGCGAATATCAGCATCTGCCGGTCTTTCAACACCAAGCCCGCCATGCTCAGGTTTTGCGGCCATGGGCGCTTTTAATTCATCCGCGGTGAAGTCCATGCGGATATCATAAGTGCGCTCAGCTTGGTTACGAAGATAACGTTGCGCAGCGTACCATTTATCTTTGTCGAGGTCATCGGTGCAGCTAGCAAGCTCTGCCCCCTTGGCGCCCCAACGCCGTTCTGGACAATGGAATGGATCAAAGGACAGATCAAAAAGGCGGTCCATAACATGACCCAGGTTTAGCTTTACACGAACCCCATCCGATTTTTTGTATTTGATCTGACAGGCGTCTTTTTCTTCGTTAAAGGCCTTCCAAAGATCTCCCGAGAGATCATTCCCACCATATGTGAAGGCCGGGTCGCCAGCCAGAGCACGGCGATAATTGTCCTCGACCGTGCGGCGCAGCTCAATAAAGCTGACTTTCAATCGGGCATCGCGGGAAGGCGTGGAATAAGCCTCCCAACTGCCATAAGCGCCGTAAATATTTTGCGGCAGGCGCGTTGGATGGGGTTTTAGCGGCATTTTTGCGGCGACAGCGCGGTCAACCGCTACTTTGCGCGCTTTAATATCGGTGCAAATCGCGCGAAGGCCGTGGCGCAACTCGTCAACCGGGTTATAGGCGAAATCCGGCGCGGCGAGCTTGCGGCGAACGTAATCGTAGTAAGTGAGCATGCGCCCAGCGAAGCGGAATTCCCCAAACCGCCAGTCCCCGCTGGGGTGTGGAGTGTTGCCGATATATTGCTCAACAGAAAAGTCAGCGATGTCTTTATTGGCCGCCGCCCGGATGACGCCGCCTTTGTACGACCCGTCATCCGCCTTTGTTGCGCCATGGAGATGAATAGGCCGCCACGCTTTTAATCCAGCGCCAAGCGATGGCTTTGAACGCATAAAGTTTGGGCCATAGACGGTGCGTGTGACTGAGTTATCCGGGTGTGATGCGACAATCATCACCCGCCCATCGCGCTTCACGTCATAGACGATGCCAACATGGCCAAAGATGTCATAAGCGATGACGCCTGGGCGTATGGCGTCACGGTTGATCGCAACGGGATAAAAATCATCGAATAATTTTCGGTCGCCAAGGTCTGGGTGCGTGCGGAACATGGCGGTTGAAACCTCGCCCCCTATACGCCCAATAAAAGAGGGCGCAGATATAGGCGTCGATCCGACGGCGTTTCGTCGGGCGTAAACTTTATTGCCATTAGTAGAATAGCGCAGGTCTTCTAATGCGCCGTCGGCGGTGCGCATCTCGCTTTGGTATGAGAAGACTAAACCGTTTTTCCACGCGTAATATGCGCGTAAGATATAGGCCATATCAGCGCAATCGCCCGAAAAGCTGCGCTTGTCTGATTCGCGGTAAGGGTTCGCCGGATCGCGCAAACATTCCCAAAGGGTTTTACACTTAGAATTACCGATGGCGGCGACAAAGGCCGAATAGCCAGCTTCGTCTTCTTTATCCCAGTCTGGTTTATAGATCTTCCACTGGGCGCCATTATTGACGATTTCTGGAATTTTGAGTGTTTGTTCTGCGTGGCTTGCGGAAACATTCGCCAAGTTCGCGCTTGCGCCAAAGATGGCTGCGCCGCCAAGCATTAAAGCCCGGGCGGCTATAGCGGACTTGCGCCCTCGATGGGCGAGTCTCCCCGCAAAATTGGATACCAACTCAAACGCTCGCATATGCAATATATTAACAAGCTCTTAACGCAAAATGTAGGCTTGTCTCGCAAAATGACGAATTTTTGAGGAGGAAGCGTTGCCGGAAGGCCGCGCTTATAGGCTTCTGGCTCACTTGACCGCAAGGCGGACCGCGCTTAGAGCCATGCGAGAACTAAAAACGCCTGTAAAGACAAGTCTGTGACACGCTATGGATGAAAAGAAGAAAACCTCCTTTCAAGGGCTGATTCTAACCTTGCAAAACTATTGGGCTGAACGGGGCTGCGTGCTTCTGCAACCCTATGACATGGAAATGGGGGCGGGCACTTTTCACCCGGCGACGACCCTGCGTGCGCTTGGGCCAAAACCGTGGAAGGCGGCTTATGTTCAACCTTGCCGTCGCCCGACCGATGGGCGCTATGGCGCGAACCCGAACCGTTTCCAACACTATTACCAGTTCCAAGTGGTCTTGAAGCCAAGTCCGGACAATATTCAAGAGCTATATCTCGGCTCCCTTGACGCCATAGGCGTTGATCGGTCTATCCATGACATTCGGTTTGTGGAGGATGATTGGGAAAGCCCGACGCTTGGCGCCTGGGGCCTTGGCTGGGAGGTTTGGTGCGACGGCATGGAAGTCACCCAGTTTACATATTTTCAACAAGTTGGCGGTTTTGAGTGCAAACCTGTAACGGGCGAGATTACATACGGTCTTGAGCGACTCGCCATGTATGTCCAAGGGGTCGATAATGGCTATGATCTAGACTTTAATGGCGCCGAAGGCGAAGACGCGATGACTTATGGCGATGTGTTCCACCAACAGGAAGTTGAGTTTTCCGCCTATAATTTTGAAATAGCGAACACGGATGACTTGTTTGATCAATTTAAAGAGGCCGAGGCTGCGTGCCTGGCGATTTTAAAAACAGGTGAAGAAAAAGGCCGCCCCGTGCCGCTGCCTGCTTATGATCAGTGCATAAAAGCCAGCCATCTGTTCAATTTGCTTGATGCGCGCGGTGTGATCTCTGTTGCTGAACGCCAATCCTATATTTTGCGTGTGCGGACATTGGCCAAAGCCTGCTGCGCCGAATGGCTTGACAGCCCCCAAGGGCGCACCGAAGGTGCCGGCGTTGTCGATTATGAGGCGGTTTAGTCAGGCTTGGAAGGTGAGTTAAGGGAGCGGCTCATCCAAAAAAGGGATAATTTCGGCAAGTAGAAATTATGAAACCCCAGGTTTTTGCAAGCCCCCCTAAGGAATTATTATGGAACATATTTTGCTCGCTGCGGCTTCTTTATTGTGCGTTATTTCTGCGTTCATTCATTCATATGTGGGTGAAAAGAAGTTAATTGCGCCCGTCATCAGCTCTAAGCATGGCGTATTGACGGATCCGTTGGCCAGGCAGGTGATGCGTTTTGCCTGGCATTGGACAAGTCTGTTATGGGTGTCGGTCGCAGCCTATCTGGCATTTGCCGCACAAGGACAGATTGTTCATCGCCCCCTTTTGTTGGGCATCGGATTTATCCATTTGATCACAGGGCTCGTTGACGGTGTATTCACCCGCGGCAAACACATAGGCTGGCCCCCGATAACATTGATCGGCGTATTGGTGTTGGCGGCGTGTTTAGCCATTGATTAAGTCTTGTATTGCGGCGGTCTGACCGCTCAGAACGGTGCGCTGACCACATATTCTTGCTGTGGGCTTTAAAGCGGCTTATCACTTTGGTGAAGTCAATTTTGAGGGGTAACCTTGGCCGCATGATGAATGCGCTTCAGCTCCTGATGCCAGTTTTATTTCCATCCTGGCGGTTCTTTCCTGAGGTCGGGCCTTCACCGCGCATTGAGTATATGCTTTTAAGTCGAGCTGATGACAAACAATCAGCATGGGCGCAATTTTGTCCCCACCCTGAAAGCCTCTCGTTTTTCCAATCCGCTAAAGGTCTTTTGTGGAACCCTGAGCGTAATAGGGCTTTGTTCCTAGTCACTTGCTCTGAACAGTTTTTAGCGAATGACTCAAAGCCTGCTCTGGAGCACCTTGTTGCGCTGGTGCGGGCAGGGTTGATGAATGAGAATGCGGTTGAGCATGATTATTTTCAATTCCGCTTGATGGTTATCTTCCGCGAAGGGGACGAACTTGAACGCGAGGAAGTCTATCGCTCCTCCGTGATGCCCTTAAAAGAAGGCGCGATCACGTGACTGTTGATTTCGCCGTTCGGCTTACCGAAATTTTGCTGGGTATTGCTCTTGTTCAGCAATGTGCTGAATATTCCGTATTATTACCCCGGCACCGTTTGGTTGTTGCTGTGCGACTGCTTTTCAGCGGGCTTCTTATTGTCGGCGTTGCCCCAGTGGCCGCGACCTCAGCCTTGATTATAATTGGCCTTTGGCTGCTCATAAAATTTAACGGGCCATATAACGGTGGCAGTGATCGTATGAGCCTGCTTGTCTTGATATGCTTGTGGGGTGCGCATTTAGCGCCGAACCAATATTGGCGAGAGATCGCGTTTGCATATCTGGCCTTGCAGCTTGTTCTTTCCTATTTTCTATCGGGGGCGGTAAAAATTGTGAAAGCTGACTGGCGAAATGGCAGGGCCTTGCGCGATGTGTTTTTGTTTTCAGCCTATCCAGTGGCGGAAGCAACGCGCAAATGGGCTGACAGTCCGCGGCTTTTATTTGTGATGTCTTGGGCCGTCATGCTTTTTGAGCTTATTTTTCCGGTCGTGATTGTGTCTCAGGCTGCATTACTCATTGCACTGTTCTTTGCATTCGTCTTCCACTTATCCAATGCGTATTTTTTCGGATTGAACCGGTTCGTTTGGGCCTGGGGTGCGGCGTATCCCTCATTGCTCTGGTTTCAGGGAAAGATGTTCCCCGGTTAGTCGTTGTTCTCCCTTATGTTTTCTTAGGAATGCCGGGAAGGCCAAAAATAGCGAGTTGTAGGCTTTGTGCGATACGCTCTGCACGCTCCATAAAGTAATTTACAACGGCGGGGGAAGGAGCGGTGTCCTCAAGGGTCTGGCGGAATAGCGCAAGCCAAATAGAAAAATGCCAGTCTTTTACTCCGTCTAACTGTTGATGTTTGGGGACAGGTTTGCCGGAATAACGCCCCGCGTTTAATGCGACTGAGGCCCAAAAATCCTTCATTCGCGCCAAATGCGGATCCCATTCGTCGCCAATCGCTTTTTCAAAGATTGGACCGATCAGCGTGTTTTCGCGTATCCGCTCATAAAAAGTATCGACCAATAGGGAAATATATTCATCATCAATCCCCATCTTGGAAGCGTTTAATTGAACTTGCTGTCTTCGTTCATCAGCTAATTGGATAGGGCCGCCCATTATGCAACTTCCTCAAACAATAGTTTGTGCAGTTTTGTGTTTCGCTGGGTGAGTTGTTGAATGGTGTACTGATCTAAGACAAATAGAAATGCTTCTAGTGCTTCTGCTAGCACATTTTTTAACGCACAAGCTGGGGTAATAAGACACCCACCATCCCCGCCTTGAAAGCACTCTACGATCGCAAGATCCGCCTCAGTCGCACGGACGATTTCTCCAACAACTAATTGTGACGCTGGTTTGGCAAGGCGCATGCCGCCTGTCCGCCCACGCACTGTTTCTATTACCCCTTCCTTACCGAGCAGGTGAGCAACTTTCATTAAGTGGTTTTTCGAAATCTGATATCGCTCCGCAACATCAGCGATCGTCACCAATTTATCGTCGTTTACCGCCAAATGCATAAGTAGGCGTAGGGCATAGTCTGATTGTACATTCAGCCGCATGGGGCCTCCTAAAAGATGTATTTTATATATTGATTTATGGCCGATGCTGCAATATATAAGGTGTATATAAAATGCATATTAAAGGATTGGCCATGTACGCGCAACAGTTAAATCCGATTGAACCTGCTGTTTTTCAAGCTGAATTAGATAGCCTCCGCGAGGAAAACACACGACCAAAGCTGACAGTCGTTGAGAATGTCTCAATAAATAATACCAGCTTGCCGGGCTCGCTGTTTAAACTTTTTGCGGCGGTCAATGCCGCAATATTAGGGGTTTTCTGGATGATATTCTCAGGGGACAAGGGCGCACTGTTTATGGTCACGATTAGCGGCGTTTACTTGGCCGCCTATTTGGGAACACCCTATGTAATGACCCGGATTGGTCATATCGATGCGCCAAATAACTCTTCTTTTACTTCCTTTCTGAATGAGCCGTTTGAAACATGGACAGGCCTGATCAGCGGGCGCGATGCGGCCTTGCAAGTTCTCTTAATCCCAACCGCTATCTTAATAACAGTTACTGGCATTGCCCTTATTATTGCGAGGGTTCAGTAATCTTACGGTCTTAGCGATTAGCAATAAAAAGCCCCGCGAGTGGCGGGGCTTTTTAATTTGTTGCTCGTGTTGAAAGGTTTAGTAAACCCGAGCTTTCGGTTTTACATATTCCATTTCATCCGTCAGCGTATAGTCATGCACCGGACGGTAATCGATGGTCGCCGCGCCATTTGAGAACCAAGAAGCGGTGTGTTTCATCCAATTGGCGTCATCGCGATCAGGGAAGTCTTCACGGGCGTGGGCACCGCGGCTTTCCGTGCGGTTCGCGGCTGATTCCATTGTGACAACCGCTTGACCGATCATATTGTCGAATTCAAGGGTTTCAACAAGGTCAGTGTTCCAGATCATTGTGCGGTCTTTAACACCGATTTCAGGCATGCGGTTATAAACGTCTTTAATCAGCTTGCGGCCTTCTTCAAGAACTTCGCCTGTTCTAAAGACAGCACAATTATTCTGCATCACCCGTTGCATTTCTGCGCGTAGCTCAGCGGTTGGCGTTGAGCCTTTAGCATAGCGGAAGCGATCAAGGCGGGAGAGGGCTTCCTCACCTGCATTTTTTGGCAAGTCTTTGTTGGACGATTTGCCGTCAACAATATCACCGCAACGAAGGCCCGCTGCGCGCCCAAAGACAACAAGGTCAATAAGCGAGTTTGAGCCAAGACGGTTCGCACCGTGAACAGATACGCAAGCCGCTTCGCCGATTGCCATTAGGCCAGGCGCAACCGCGTCTGCGTCCTCACCGCGTTTAGTGACAACCTCGCCATGGAAGTTCGTCGGGATGCCGCCCATATTGTAATGAACCGTTGGAATGACCGGGATCGGCTCTTTCGTGACGTCAACGCCAGCAAAGACGCGGGCAGATTCTGAAATACCAGGCAGGCGTTCAGCAAGGATCTTTGGATCTAAGTGGTTCAAGTGAAGGTGGATGTGGTCTTTATTCGGGCCAACACCGCGACCTTCGCGAATCTCAATCGTCATGGAACGGGAGACAACATCGCGGGAGGCAAGGTCTTTCGCGGATGGCGCATAGCGCTCCATAAAGCGCTCACCCTCAGAATTGGTGAGATAGCCGCCTTCACCGCGTGCTCCTTCAGTGATGAGAACGCCAGCGCCATAAATTCCCGTTGGGTGGAATTGGACAAATTCCATATCTTGTAAAGGAAGCCCAGCGCGCAGCACCATTGCGTTGCCGTCGCCAGTACAAGTGTGAGCAGATGTGCAAGAGAAGTAAACGCGTCCGTACCCGCCCGTTGCGAGCACCACCATTTTTGCGTTGAAACGGTGTATCGTGCCGTCATCAAGCTTCCAAGCGATCAGGCCTTGGCACTCGCCTTCGTCATTCATGATGAGATCAAGGGCAAAATATTCAATAAAGAACTGCGCATTCTGCTTAACAGACTGACCATAAAGCGTGTGAAGGATCGCGTGACCGGTCCGGTCAGCGGCGGCGCATGTGCGCTGAACTTGGCCTTCGCCATAATTTCGGGTCATGCCGCCAAAGGCGCGTTGGTAGATTTTGCCTTCTTCTGTGCGAGAAAAAGGAACGCCCCAGTGTTCTAGTTCGTAAACAGCTGCTGGCGCATTTTTGCAAAGATATTCGATCGCATCTTGGTCACCGAGCCAGTCAGAACCCTTGACGGTGTCATACATATGCCAGCGCCAGTCATCTTCGCCCATATTGCCAAGAGAGGCGGAAATCCCGCCCTGAGCCGCTACCGTGTGGGATCGGGTCGGAAAAACCTTTGTTACGCAGGCTGTTTTAAGCCCAGCTTGCGCTGCGCCAAGGGTAGCGCGAAGCCCTGCGCCGCCGGCGCCGACAACGACGACGTCATAATTATGGTCGATGATTTCATAAGCGTTGGACATGCAAAATCCTTTTTAAGCAGCAGCGTTCGCAAATAACGACCACCATGTCGCTATTGTTACGCTGATAGCGACTGCCCAGTTCAATGTGTTAAGAAGGCCGTTTATTTCGCCGTGGATATAGTCTTCAATAATTTCCATCATGCCGATACGCATATGGAAGGCGCCGACGGTCACCATCACGCCTAGCAATAACATATTTAGCGGCTTGGCCGCCCATGCGCGGGCTTCCAGATAGCTATCGCCAGCATGGGCGACGACGCTGAATAGAAACCACAAAACAAGCGGCGCTAGCAAAATAGCGGTTGCGCGCTGATAGACAAATGTAGATGTGCCTTTATTCGACATTACGCCCCCCGCGCTGCTAAACCAGCAAGCACAATAATAATGGTTAGCGTCAGGGACGCCCCATAAATCACCCAAGCCGTGGTTTTTGCAGTTTGATAATCAAGGCCGCGGCCAGAGTCCCAAAATAAATGCTTGATGCCGCCCATCATGTGTTGAAGCAGCGCCCAGGCGTATCCTGCTAAAATGAAAAGCCCAAAAGGGGAGGTGAGGAAGTCGCCGAAAGGTTTAAAGGCTGCTGGCCCTTGGTTTAAAAATATGGCCCATAATGCAAGCAAGATAGTTCCTGCATATAACGCGACGCCTGTTGCACGGTGTGTGATGGAGCTCGCCATGGTGACAGTCCATCCCCAAATTTGTAGATGCGGCGAGAGCGGTCTTTGCACCGCCTTTGGCGTGGCTCCGGGTTTTTGCGTCCCGGCTTGATTTACCATATCGATCCCTCATGTAACCTGTTTGATCTGGACAATAGGCAGGGCCGCGTCTGTGTCAACGGCGACATCTTTTCCTATATATGACCCGAATTATGGTTTGGAATGTTTCGAGGGTGCGATGCAAGAGCAGAAACGACGCTTGCCTTATGGTTGTCCTTCAGCGCATGATATAGGCTTGTTTATATGGGGAATTGTGGGGCGTTATGCGATTTTCGCGGCAGAATAAACGGTTTATTGGGTTGATTGCGGCGGCCAGTTTGGGTGCGGGCGTTTTGGGGGCTGGCGCACAAGCACAGGCGGAAACCAAGGACGCTTTAACGGGCGATGATATTCAACGCGTTCTTGAAACGGCAGGGCTTAGCCCGGCAATGACAGAGGATGCTGCGACCGGCTCGCCTGTCGCACGCGGACAAGCTGGCGCTGTTACTTTTTGGGTGCGCGCCTTGGGATGCGGCGGCGCGCCCCAAGCTTGCGACACCCTAGTTTTCTTCGCCAATTTCAACTTAGGACGAAGTGTGGCGGATACGGATTATCGCATCGTCAATCATTATAATGACAGTCAAGTTTTTGGCCGTGCCTATATTATTGAAGGCAAAGACCAGGTTGGGGTTGATTATGTGATTGAGCTTTCGGGCGGCGTCACCGAAAATCACCTTTCTGAAAATATCAGTCGGTGGAGTGATGTTATCGCCGCCTTTGTTGAAAGCTTTGCATCAGGTGACACTGGCGTTTAATCTAGCTATAAGCTGGGAAAGCTTACACCCTAGGCGGCTTCATCATCCCCCACTAAGGCTTTTAGTTTCGGTGGTAATTCAGCATCAAGACTACGAAGGTGGGTGATCAACGCCTTTTCAAAAGGCGCCAGGACCCCGTCTTTGTTGATGCGATCGGCGAGCCAGTCAGCTTCTTCAGCAGAAATTTTCTCCGCTTCGCTGGCTTGGCTCGTATTCATTTCATTAGCGAGTTTGTAACGCGCCTCAACTGCTTCATCGGGGCTTTTCCAAAGGGTCTTGACACGGTCCCATAGGCCCATAGGTTCGGGTGCTGGTTTCTTTTCGCCTTTAAGAAAACCGCTAGCGTTAAGGGCGGCGGCTCGGCCTAGGGGCTTGTATCCAATATGGGCCATTAGACTATTGGCGACGGCTTTTTTAAATAAATCTTCCCAAGCCGGATCATTAAGAGCGTTTTTCGCTGCATCGTTTAGATCGAATAAAAATTCCGCCTCGTCACGTGTCACAGCGATATTACCGTCGCCGCCAGCCGCGAAAAGAAAGCGACGCGCCATATCCGCGTCCTCTTTGGAAATAACCGGTCCGTCTGTCTTTTCTAAGATGTGCGCTTTGAGCTGCTCGCGAATAAAGACATGCATCGCGTCTGGCGTTGCAATGGCTTTTTCTAAGAGCTTCATGAAAAGCCCAAGCTCTAAGAAGCTAATTTTTGTTCTCTGTCGGGTAACTTGATCTTGCAGCCAAGTGAACTCTTCTTGCGTCAAGTAACCTTCTGGCTCCGCCTGATTCAGGAAGTAGTCGGCGCCAGCTTCTTCAAAAAACGACGCCCACTCTCTATCGCCTGCTGGCGCGCGCTCAGCGAGTTCAAGCAATTGGGCCATTTCATTGCGTGAAATAATACCATCGGCGAAGACTTCGCGTCGTAGGAACAACACGTCGTCGGACCGCACATAACTGGTATTCGCAATGGGAAGAAGGTCGGAAGATGGCAGGGCGGTAGACATGATTTACTCCGGTAACGTTGAGCGCAAAATCATGCCTGAATGAAGTTAATATCGTGGAAATCACCAAAAGTTAATAAAAGGTTAATGAAATTGAGAAAATTGAGTGGATCGCATTGCTCTAATAAGACTGGGCTTGCATCATCGAATTATTCGGCTATAAGCCACGATCTTTAGCGGTCGCCAGGCGTGAGGGCATGCCTGGGCGGCTTGAGTGCTTGGCCTTTTTATCAAAGGCCGGCTTTATCAAAAGCCAAAAGGAACAGCGAAATGCCCAAGATGAAGACTAAGTCTGGCGCGAAGAAGCGCTTTAAAATGACCTCCTCTGGCAAGGTCGTCGCCGGCGGCGCTGGTAAGCGTCACGGCATGATCAAGCGCACGAACAAACAGATCCGTCAAAATCGCGGCACATCCGTGCTTGCGGATCCTGATGCGCGCATTGTCAAAAAATATATGCCTTATAACCGGTAGGAGGGATTAAAGAATGTCACGGGTTAAACGGGGCGTTACAAAACACGCCCGCCATAAAAAAGTTACCAGCGCGGCGAAAGGCTATTATGGCCGCCGCAAAAACACTTTCCGCATCGCCAACCAGGCTGTGGAAAAAGCTGGCCAGTATGCTTATCGCGACCGCCGCGCGAAAAAACGCAATTTCCGCAGTCTTTGGATCCAGCGGATTAATGCGGCAGCCCGCGAGTTAGATATGACTTATTCGCGCTTTATGCATGGCCTTGCACAAGCGGGGATTGAGGTTGACCGTAAGGTTCTTGCTGACATCGCAGTGAAAGAACCAGAAGCCTTTAAAGCCCTTGCAGAGCAGGCTAAAGCGGCTCTCGCATAGGACTAGAAAAAAGTTTTCCCCAAAAAACGCCGCTCAAAAGCGGCGTTTTTTTTATGCGCGTTATTCAAGAATGATGAGCAGAATTTGCCCGTATTTAGGTATGAGGATCATTTCGATTTAGATCCTTTTAACCAATCGTTCGGAGGCGAGGGAAAATTTGATTTTTGAGCCAAGTCAACTTGATGATGAATAAATTATAAAAAATTCATTGTTGCATATTGCGCTGCAGCAAGTTATTGCTGCGCTGCAAAATAAATAACGAAATGGTGAGTCTGGAAGCGCTCGGGAATTCGTTAACCTATTGAAAGGAAAATGAAATGATCCGGTCTAAACTTTTCTCAGCTATCCTTGTCGCTGGTGTTGCTCTTACTTCTGCAGCGCAAGCAAATCAAATGTCCATCTCTTACGATTCATCTCGTATGGATGATCCTGCTTATGTTTCTGAGCTTCGCACGAAAGTGATGAAAGCAGCGCAAAACTATTGCCGTCAGCAATTAGCGGGCGCCTATACATACAGAGGCTTCAACAAATGTGTTGATGAAACTGTATCTCAAACGTGGGCTGGTCTTAAGTCACAAGCTTAAGCTTGCTTGTGTATCGCAAAACAAGTTTTCTTGTCTGAAAAAATAAAAAAGCGGGCTCCTTTTTAAGGGGCCCGTTTTCGCATTAAGGCGCTCCCGCGCGGCGGGGGTGACGCCCGCGCTAATTCCCGCTAAGCCAAGGGTTCCTATCTTGTACAATTATAAAGGAAGAGCTCTAATGGAGAGTTTTTATTATCGGTCTTGGTATCGATGAAAACGGCGATGGTCTACATGATCGAGCGCGAGAAAAAATATTACCAGCCATATTCAATGAAGAAACTATGTCTTTCGACATAATCAATCCCGAAACAGAGTAAAAATCCCATTCCATGTCTGACCTAAACGTTCTTGAGCAAAATCTTACTGATGAAATCAATGCCGCCGCGGATGAAACGTCGTTGGAGGCTGTGCGCCTATCCGCCCTTGGTAAAGAGGGTGCGGTCAGCAAGCAGCTACAAACCCTTGGCAAGATGAGCATTGAAGAACGCAAACAAATGGGGCCGGTCTTAAACGGGCTAAAAACGCGCATTACAAAAGCGATCGACGATAAAAAACTTCAGCTTGAAGAAGAAGCCTTTGAGGCGCGCCTTGCCAGCGAAGCGATTGACGTGACCCTTCCTATTCGGCCTGAAGCCATGGGCAAGATCCACCCCATCACACAGGTGAGGGAGGAGCTGGTCAGATTAGTCGCCCCCTTAGGGTTTGACCTTATTGATTCTGGACCTGGCGAAGGGGCTGCATTGGCCGCTCCCGTCGCCGCCCTAAAAGGGCGTACGGCGCCAACCCGTCTTATGCTCTTTAATCAAAACTTTGATGAAGATAAAAAAGATGGGTTCACCGGCCATTTGCTTGAAGGGGTCATCGTGGAAAAAGCGATCCATATGGGTCATTTGAACGGTTTCTTCAAGACGGTTGTCAGCGCTTTTCTAGGGTTACCAATAGCGCCCATGCGCTTGCGCCCAGATTTTTATCCGGTTACGGAACCTTCTGCGGTGATGGAGCTGTCTTATGCGCAAACTGGCGGTCTATTAAAGGTTGGGGAGGGAGACCTTTGGGCGCCGGTTGCCGGGGGCGGTATGTTGCGGCCCCAGGTTTTGGCGGATAACGGCCTTAACCCCAGCGAGGTTCAGGCATGCGTTTGGCGATTTAGCCTCGATCGTCTCACCATGTTAAAATATGGAATTGGGGAGCAAAAAGAACTTTACACCGCTGATGCGGGTTGGCTCGCCCATTATGGTTTTGAGCCGCTTGTCCAGCCGAATTTAGTGACGGGATCAAACTAATGACCGCAGATGAACGACCTGAAGGCGCGCTGACGATACGCACCGTTGCGATGCCAGCGGACGCAAATGCTAATGGCGATATTTTCGGCGGCTGGGTCTTGTCACAGATGGATATTGCCGGAGGTATAGCGGCGTCGGAGCGTTCCAACGGTCGGGCCGCCACTGTGGCGGTTGAGGCGATGACGTTTTTAAAGCCTGTCCATATCGGTAATGTTTTGTGCGTCTACACCCAGGTGCTTGGTGTCGGCAATACTTCTATGCGCATACAGGTAGAGGCTTGGGCGCGCCGTCAGCTTACTAATGATCGTGTTAAGGTGACAGAAGGGGTCTTCACATTTGTGGCGATTGATGAAAATCGGCAAAAGCGCTTGGTTCCAGCTGAAGGCGATCTGTTGTAATTTATTGCTTGGATCTTTTTTGATATCATGAAATTCTCTCTTAGTTTGCTTAAAGAGCATTTGAAGATAAATGCTGACCTTGATGAGATTGTTGCGGCAATGCTATCGCTCGGCTTGAACGTTAAGTCGGTTGATAATCCAGCGGAACGCCTAAAAGACTTTACGATCGCTGAAGTATTAGAGGCGGAAAAGCACCCAGATGCTGATAAGCTGCGGGTGTGTAAAGTCGCTACAAAAGATGGTGAAAAACAAATCGTATGCGGCGCACCGAATGCCCGGGCCGGAATAAAGGTCGCCTATGCGGCGGTGGGGACGTATGTGCCAGGTATCGATATCACCCTTTCTAAGGCGAAAATTCGCGGCGTTGAAAGCTTTGGCATGATGTGCTCAGCGCGCGAGCTTGAACTTGGTCAAGATCATGACGGAATAATTGAAGCGCCACAGGCGTCGCAAATCGGACAGGCGGTCGTCGAAGCGCTGAACGCCAACGATCCAATTGTTGAGTTCGAAGCTCCATCAAACCGTCCTGATGCAAATAAAATTGAGGGTGTTGCGCGCGAGCTTGCGGCTGCGGGGTTCGGGGAATTACTCGCCCCGATTGATGATGGCTCTTCGGTTATAAGGGAGCTTGAATTTTCCGCGCCGGAACTTCAAGCCCTGACCGGCGCCTCACTAGAGGCGATAACGGTCAAGCGGATTTTGGAAAGCCTTGGTTTTTCGATTAAAGAAAAAACCGGCTCCCTTTTGTCCGTCGGCATCCCTTCATGGCGTGCTGACGTGAAAGAAAGTGCTGATCTAGTTGAAGATATTTTCCGGATTATCGGATATCGTGAAATTCCAGCTGTGCCGTTACCCGGTTTAGGGCATGTCCCGACCATATCGCCTTTATATATGCGCCAAGCGGGCGCCCGCCGTGTGTTGGCGTCGCGCGGTATGTTGGAATTGGTTGGTCATCCGGGTGCGTCGAATGAGTTCGCATCGTTCTTTCAAAGTAATAAAGACGAAGCTAATGACGAAGCTAATGAAGCTCAGACGACACAGTCTCCTCAAAAGGACTTACTGTCCCAATCCCTTTTGCTAACCCTTCTTACTGCGATAAGGGAAAATGTTGATCGCGCTGCCGAGGGGCTTTCATTCTTTGAATTTGGTCCCATCGTGAAAGCTACGGCGGGGGCGGAGCATTTAACTGTTGTTGGCGGTATTCGTTCATCGGGCCGCCCCCGTCACTGGCGGGATGGCTTGGGGCTGGTCGACGTGTTCAGTGTAAAGGCGGATGCTATGGCGACGCTTGAGGCGGCAGGCGCGAAGGTTTCCTCGCTTCAAACGGCGGTGGACGCGCCTACTTGGTTCCACCCAGGACGGTCAGGTGTTTTGCGCTTAGGGCCAAAGAATATTTTAGCCGCCTTTGGTGAAGTGCATCCCAAAATATTATTGGAGATGGGAATTGAAGATCGGGCGTACGCTTTTGAGGTCAATCTGAGTGCTATACCGGCCGCTAAACCGAGCAAGGGGACAGCAAAACCAGTTTATGAGGGTAGGGGTGAAACAGCCATTCGTTGTGATTTCGTCTTTACTGTCCCTAATGATGTGTCTGCCGAAGCGTTCCTTAATGCCGTTAAAGGGACTGATAAAAAACATATTTCACATGTAAAGCTTACTGCGCTTAACGCAGCGGGCGAGCAAAAATCGTTATCCGTTGAGGTGACCTTTGCGCCAAAGGGTAAAACGCTGGATGACGAGGCGATTTCAGCGCTTTCAGCAAAAATTGCTGCTCAAGTGGATAAAGCCACGGGTGGGACGATGCTGAGTTAGACGGGACGGCTCCTCTTGCCTTGACGATAAAGGCGGGGTATCACCGCTATTCGCTCGTAGCCAAGTGCTCAGCACTTAATATGCCGCATTAGCTCAGCTGGTAGAGCACATCATTCGTAATGATGGGGTCAGGTGTTCAAGTCACCTATGCGGCACCAGTAAAATCAATGACTTAGATGGGTTTTGTGGTTTGGTTCAAGGTAGTGTGCTACCAGGGCGCTACCATGAGGATTGATTTCACGGCTATTGATACCTCCCGTCTAAAGAGGTTTTATAGAAAAATAATTAATGCAGTTTTTCTGGCCAATACCCGAATTATACAAATCATGGAGAATATTGGCAAAGATAGCCATTTGAATGATATTAACTGATAGGGGGAGCTGATGAATAATCATACTACCAGTAAAGATGCTGAAAACTCCAATCTTGGATGGCTTAGAAAAGTTTGGAGACAATTCAAAAAGACAGACACATATGGCATCTTAGTTGATGTTATAGCAGGTGGGGTACCTTTTGGTTTGACGTTGGGTGGCCTCTTGTTGATAGTAATTGGAAGCATCCCTGAGAAACCAGACATATTTATGCGGTCGGTGGCAGGGGCTGGCAGCGCTATTTTAGCAGGTGGCGTATTCTCTGTGATACTCAAAACAATGCAAGTTAGAGGCGTTTTTCAAGATACTCTCAGCAAAGTTTTGTTTGATGAGCCTTATCTTAAAAAACGGAATGACCTAAGGGAGTTGTGGTCAAAGGTGACTAGCCTGATTTCGAAACAAAGATTTTCGACATTAGAGAGTCATATGCATGAAGCAATAATGGAGCATTATATTCCAACCAAAGATGATTATTATTTTGAAAATTATTATCGAACATGTGTGGTTAGGTGGAACAATGAAGAAACTACAGAAATTTCGCTGAGTGAAGAGATTTCACTGCACATTGTTCCCACGAGTGCAGATGCTGAGATTACATATAAATTTTCATCTAGTCCAAGCCCGGGAGTGCCTTTAGAAGTGGCTTGTCCGAAAGTTGATTATCTAAAGATAAATAACAAAGTTTATTTTGAAAACGGAAAACCCTTAAAAGAAGAGTATATACAGGAAGGCAAGGGGAAAGAGGGCGAGGAATTTAAAGTCGCAATACCGCTTGCGGGCTCGAAACGCTACGTAGTTGAAAGACGGTCTCACCGAACATTTCCTATGGGGGTTGATCCATTTCAGCGCTATGTTTCGCCAAGATTTATTAAAGGCGCTAAAATTAACGTTCACTGCATTGCTAAAAACTTGCGCGTTCGTTTTGTATCGCTAGGAACGCCAAATGAGTTTTCAAGCTTTTTCCCTAAGGAGATTGCGGACATATCTCGTGCGGGGGATATCAACCGCGAATACCCAGGTTTGCTATTTCCTGAACAAGGGTATCTACTCGTCTTTCATTATCTTGATCCAAAACTTGTGAAGAGGTTTGATGTTCAGACAAATACGGCCTCGGAAGAAGGCGCGGCCGCATCTGCCAAAAATTAGTCCCGCGGACGCCGATAATTACGGACAGTAAAACAACGAGTTATTTTTGTCATGTTTGGTGCGCTGCCGTGGTGCGAATCTTGCGATAAATTGAACACACCCTGCTGAGAGTTAACCTAGCTTTGACAAAAATCAGCCCAATATCTCTGTAGTCAGGGTTGAGATGGAGTTAACCTTTTGTTAACTGTTTCACCTGCCAGTTGATTCTATAGAAGTTTATTCCGCCTTTACCGATGTTTAGAAAGGGTTTAGAAATGGCTAGTTACCTAGGTTTTTGTTTGGAGTATCAAACTTTGGCTTCACTAGTGCCCTCAGCTCTTGGAACTGAAACCATGCTTGGAACTGAAACCATGCTTGGAACTGAAACCATGCTTGGAACTGAAACCATGCTTGGAACTGAAACCATGTAGCTAGCTTTAAGATTTAGAGCTGTTAGTGCGGGGCAAATTGCCCCGCTTTTTTGTCTAAGTTGAAAAATGGTTGCCGATTAGAATACCATGAGCGCTAGCTACGGAGGCTATAAATTACCAGGTGAGACGTAGCGTTTTTTTTCACTCCATTATCAGCCAGTCCCAATTCCCGTGCAATGATGTTGGCGTTCAGCATGCTGGCCGCGGCGCCTTCAAATTTCTGCACCCAAATGATGCTCTCCGCTCGTGTAATGATATCAAGAAAACCTTCGCGCTTTTTGTAATTGAGCCAGGTGGGCAAGCTTATATCGAGGTGTCGGCATAAACCGCTAAGGGTCATGGCGCGCATCTTGGGAATGTCTATGACGGTGACAGCACCACGATAGGTGAATGCCTTTCTTCGATAGAGCGGGTTCGTCTCCACCCATTCGAAATATTGTTCGCACGCGTCCCACAACTCATCCGGCGAAGCGAATTTCGGCTTTCGCCCGTGGGGCGTGCGTTGCTTCCAAAATTGATTTCCTTTAGCGGCTGACATGGTCAGTATCTCCTTATGGGATAGTCCGTGGCCGCTATCCGCCTGTTAAAATACTCCCTAACGGATAAGCCTTACCCCGGGCCCTTCGCCTTCGAGAAACTGAATGCCGCGGGCGGTAAACGCGTCAACGATACGGTCAATCGCGAAACCTGCCATGCCCCATTTTTCCTCCCGGGCTTCCCAATGAGTGAGGGTCTTCGGGTGAAGCCCGGCCGCCTGAGCAAGTTGCTTTTGCGAAAGGCCGGCTAAGGCGCGAGCGGCGGCAATCTGACGACCCGTTGTAATTGTGCCTGTAGAAATCAATACCCGGTTCCGGGTGATGGGAGCAACAGGCAGCTTCGAACTTGTCTGCTTGGTTGGTTCGCCATCGAGCGATAGAAAACCCATGTTTGCTGTTTTTGTCATCACAAAGTTTCTCCAATTTTCAATTGCACCATTCCACTCGCCCTGGATGCCCCCTCAATCGCCCCAGATTGAGTCAGGATTCGCAAATGCACCTCTTTTGCACCCTTACCGTGACCCGACCCCTTTGAACGCAGCCGATTTGAAGTAGTACAAATTAGCAAAGGAGACGTTCAATGTCTGGGAAGAGATACGGGCCGGAAGAGGCCATCAACAAATTACGTGAAGCCGATATTCTGTTGGGCCAGGGTAAAACAGTTGGCGAAGTGATCCGTCAGCTCGGTGTGAATAAAGTGACTTACTACAGGTGGCGCCGAGAGTTTGGCGGCATGAAAGTCGAACAGGCGAAACGGCTGAAGGAACTGGAAAAAGAAAATGGCCGGTTGAAGCGTCTTCTGGCTGACGCCGAACTCGATAAAGCGATCCTCAAGGAAGCCGCGTCGGGGTGATTGAATTCAATCACGGTAGGGCCTTCACGCAAACGCGACTTTATTGAACATGCTTGCGATAAGCTCGGCGTCTCAGAACGCCGGGCTTGTCGCCTGCTCAAGCAACATCGTTCAACGCAGTGGCGTAAACCGCAAAAAGTTGACGATGAAGATGCGCTGACCATCGCCATTATTGAGCTGGCGAGCATCTATGGCCGCTATGGCTACAAGCGGATTACGGCGTTGCTGAAAGCAATTGGCTGGCATGTGAACCACAAACGCGTGGCGCGTATCTGGAAGCGTGAAGGCCTGAAAGTTCCGAAAAAACAGCCCAAACGCGGCAGGCTATGGCTGAATGGCGGGTCGTGCGTTCGCTTGCGGCCGCAACACCGCAACCATGTTTGGAGTTATGATTTCGTGCAGGATAAAACCCGCGACGGGAAGAAGTTCCGCATGCTCACCGTCATTGATGAGTTCACCCGCGAATGTCTGGCAATTACTGTCGCACGGCGGCTGAACAGTCAGGACGTTCTTGATGTTCTGGCCGATCTGATGACGACGCGCGGCGTCCCCGATCACATTCGTTCAGATAACGGCGGCGAATTCCGGGCCAAAGCGGTACAGAAACTACTCGGCAAAGTCGGCGTGAAAACCCTTTACATAGAACCGGGTTCGCCATGGGAAAACGGATACAATGAATCTTTCAATGGCCGATTGCGTGACGAGTGCTTAAACGTGGAGCTTTTCAATAATTTGATGGAGGCCAAAATCATCATTGAGCAATGGCGTGTCCGATACAACACAATCCGTCCGCATTCAGCCTTGCAGTACAAACCGCCAGCGCCGGAAACATTAAACCCGGCCGATCTGGCTCCCGCTATTTGGCAGCTCCCGCCAGACCGGCCTTCCATCGAAAGCAATAGTATGGTTGCATAGAAGGTGGCTGCGCCATCGGGGTTTCGTCAGATTTACCCTTGCAACAATGGCGATGGCTGGATTTCGGATCAATTTGATCGCCATCGGCATAATCACTTTGGTCGGTTATTATCTAGCGCCTATGGTATTAAGGTAGTTTGATTTATCTCATTTCTTGAGAGGAATACCTAAATTTCCGTCCGTATGTGCTCACGTACCTCGCGCATATAGAATTCACGAAGATCATTGTGAAGCGAGCCAGATAGCGGGGGGAGCTCACAAGCAGCCGCATTTTGTATCGCCTGTTCGGGCCGGGAAGCGCCGGCGATGACTGTGGTGACGGCGTCATGATCAAGAATCCACCGCAAAGCGAAGTTGGAAAGCGGATAGTCCGCAGGCTTAATCGATCCTAGCGATTGTAATAGCTCAATCCCTTTTTCGAACGGAATGCCATTAAATGTCTCCCCAACGGAAAATGCGGCGCCATCTTTGTTGTAGTTGCGATGATCACTTTCATCGAATTTGTGGTCCTTTTGGAATTTCCCAGTAAGAAGGCCGCTCGCTAGCGGGAGTCTTACAATTATTCCGATTTCCTTTTTTTGTGCTTCATCGAGCAGTTCCCAAGCCGCATCTTGACGGAAGACATTAAAAATAATTTGGAGCGACGTAAGACCACCTGTGTCTAGGCATATTTTGGCCTCTTCAATTGATTCAACGCTTGCGCCCCAATGTTTGAAGAGGCCTTCATCGCGTAAAGCTTCCATTGTGTTAAAAATAGTTCCATTACGAAGAATATTAGTTGGTACACAGTGAAGCTGTATAAGGTCTATCGACTTCGTGTTGAGCCTTTTAGCTGATGCCGATATGCACCGCCTAACATCATCAATTGCATAATTATTCGGATATAATAATGGGTCGCGACCGACTTTGGTCGCCACAAATGTGTTAGGCGCCTTTTCGCTGACATAGGCGCCAACCAATTGTTCGCTTTTTCCGCCGCCATAAACATCAGCTGTATCGAAAAAGTTGATACCAGCCGCTGATGCGGCTGTCATTGTTTCATTGGAATTTTCATTGCTGATTGGACCAAAATCGCCCCCAAATTGCCAGCAACCCAGACCAATTTCAGAAAGTAGAAGTCCGGATTTTCCTAATTTTCTTGTTTTCATTTTTATGCCTTTGTGAAATTGAAAAGAAACTGCGTCAACGCATGCGCTTGAATGGCTATGATGAGATGTTTACGGAAGGTATTACCAAACGGAAAATATTATAGATATTGAAGATAACAACCTAAGTACGATACTCGAAGTAAGATAATTATGGATTGTTTTGATTCAAGGGATTGTTTGCTGTCTGGAATAGTACCGAGATAAGTCTGTTTCTCAAACAAAAGCCTGCTTTTTTTGAAAAATACACTCGCTTTTTGGTGCAGTGCAAACTTTGCCTGGGGAGGCTAAATTTTGGACCACTTCAAAAAGAAACGGAGCATCGCGGCATATAAATGCAGAGCAAAACCTTTAGATGCTTTCACGCGCCATTCCATAAGTTTATACAGGTAAAGTTTTCTCCCACGAAAAATATCAACTTATCAGAAGGCCGAGTAAAGCCATTGGGTTGTTCGATAAAAGCTGGGGCGACTGACTAGTTTGACGTCAATTGATATGAAAAGTGTTCTTCGCGTCTATCATTCGAGCGTATTTTTCAATTCCATCAAAAAGTCGATAACCACCCGAATACGCATCAGGTCCGCAATGTCGCTATGAACTGCGAGCCAAAGGGTTCGTTTAACTTCAACTTCGTGGCTAAGAATTTTGGTTAGGTTTTGATTTCTTCTTGCCATAAAATCAGGGAGGATGCCGATCCCGGCGCCGGCGGCGATCATCTCCATTTGAGCATTGATGCTTGGACTGCATAAATGTGGGGTGAGGCTAGGTAATACGTCCTCTAAGTATTTTAGTTGTGAGGAGTAGATCAAATCATCTGTGTAGCCTATTAAGACGTGTTCTTTAAGGGAGGCGCGATCAAAAATAGCAGGGCGCTGGTTGAGATAGGGCTGAGCGGCGTAAAGGTGTAAATGATATTCTGAAAATTTAACAACTTTTATGCGCCCGCTTGTTGGGCGTGTAAGCAGGATAGACATGTCCGCCTGACGCTTGGGTACACTGACGAAACCAGAAAGCGCAATCAAGTCTAATTCGATCAAAGGATAGGCCGCATTGAAGTTTTTTAGAGAGGGGGCAATAATATTTGTGCCTAAGCCTTCTGGCACGCCCAGCCGAACCCGTCCGGCTGTCACTTCTTCACCTTCTGCTTTAACTTGAATATCGAGGGACGCAGCCTCCATCTTTTCCGCCAACGTGGCCAATTGCTCACCCGCTGGCGTTAGGGAGTGTCCGCGCCGGGTGCGCTCAAATAATGTGCGTCCTAAGTCTTTTTCTAAACGCTTGATGCGCCTGCTAATCGTAGTCGCATCAATGTTGAGGAGCGCGGCGGCTTCATCCAGCCTTGTTTGCCGACTGACAGCGAGAAATAGCTTTACATCATCCCAATTCATTGGTTGATTTTATCCTGCATAAATGCAGTTGTCACCTGTAAAAATATCTATGTACCGGCAAAATGCTATACTGTAATAAAGCTGTAACAGGAATAAGTGAGGGAGCAAGCGATGCGCGAAGTGCACCACTTTATTGGCGGTAATGAATTCATTGGTGAATCAGGCCGTTTTGGCGACATATACAACCCAAACACAGGGGAAATTCAGGCCCGTGTTCAGCTAGCTACGACGGCGGAAGTCGCAAAGGCCGTTGAAAACGCGAAGGCTGCCTTTCCCGAATGGGCGGGGACTAACCCACAGCGCCGTGCGCGTGTCATGTTTGAGTTTAAGCGCCTTTTAGAAGCCAATATAAATGAAATGGCTGAGCTTTTGTCCAGCGAGCACGGTAAGGTCATCGCTGACTCTAAAGGTGACATTCAGCGCGGTATTGATGTGGTTGAGTTCGCTTGCGGTATTCCGCATTTACAAAAAGGCGAATATACCGAAGGCGCGGGCCCAGGGATTGATGTTTACTCCATGCGTCAGCCGCTTGGCGTAACGGCTGGCATAACGCCATTTAATTTCCCAGCCATGATCCCATGCTGGATGGCGGCTGTTTCAATTGCCTGTGGCAACACATTTATTCTAAAGCCGTCAGAAAAAGATCCTAGCGTTCCGCTGCGTATTGCGCAGCTAATGCTAGAGGCGGGCGCGCCAGAAGGCGTGTTAAACATGATCAACGGCGATAAAGAAAGTGTTGATGCCTTGCTGACGCACCCTGATGTTAAAGCGCTTAGTTTTGTTGGTTCGTCAGATATTGCTCAATATGTTTACGCAACGGGCACGGCCCATGGCAAGCGCGTTCAGGCGATGGGCGGCGCAAAAAACCATGGCGTTATTATGCCAGACTGTAATATGGAACAAGCGGTCAAAGATATTGTGGGCGCTGCATATGGTTCTGCTGGGGAACGCTGTATGGCGTTGCCGGTTGCTGTAACTGTTGGGCAAAAAACCGGTGATGAGTTTGTTGAACGGATGTTAGAGGCTGCGCGCGGTCTTAGGGTTGGCGTTTCCACTGATCTTGATGCGCATTACGGACCAGTTGTTTCAGCAGCACACAAACAGAAAGTTGAATCATATATCCAAATGGGGGTTGATGAAGGGGCGGATCTGAAACTCGATGGACGTGGCCACACTTTGCAAGGTCATGAGAATGGGTTCTTTATCGGTCCAAGCCTTTTTGATCATGTAAAGCCTGGCATGAAGTCCTATGAGGAGGAAATCTTCGGACCGGTCCTACAGGTGGTGCGTACTGAAAGCCTTGAGGAGGCGGCGGCGCTGCCAACAAACCATCAGTATGGTAATGGTGTGGCGATCTTCACGAGCAATGGGCGCGCGGCGCGCGAATTTGCAGCGCAAGTCAATGTTGGTATGGTTGGTGTGAATGTGCCGATACCTGTTCCTGTAAGCTATCATACTTTTGGCGGCTGGAAGCGGTCAGCATTTGGCGACACTAATCAGCACGGACCTGAAGGGGTGCGTTTTTGGACAAAGATAAAAACAATCACCCAACGTTGGCCAGAAGGTGATATTGGCGATCAAGCTTTTGTGATACCAACAATGCAATAAGGGCTTAAGATGACGCAATTTGAAACGATAAAAGTTACGACTGAGGGTCGTGTGGCGACGGTAACGCTGAGCCGTCCGGATGCTCTAAATGCGCTCAACAGCAAAGTTATGAGCGAAGTCGTTACCGCCTTCGAACAGATCGATCTTGATGCGTCGATAGCGGTCAGCATTTTAACTGGCGAAGGCAAAGCTTTTGCTGCTGGCGCTGACATTAAAGAAATGCAGCCGCAGTCTTTTACAGATATGTATGTAAATGACTTTTTTGCGGGATGGGATCGATTTGCAGCTTGCCGCAAGCCTGTTATAGCGGCGGTCAATGGCTTTGCGCTTGGAGGCGGGTGTGAGCTTGCCATGATGTGTGATCTCATCATTGCTTCTGAAAAAGCAAAATTCGGTCAGCCTGAAATTAGACTTGGCGTGACACCGGGAATGGGTGGATCGATCCGCCTCACCAAAGCGGTCGGGAAGGCGCGTGCTATGGATATGGTGCTGACCGGGCGGATGATTGATGCTGAGGAGGCTGATAAAATTGGTCTGATCAGTCGCGTGGCCCCCCATGAGCAATTGCTGGAAACAGCACAAGAGATTGCTAACACGATTGCAGGATATTCCATTCCTGCAATTATGGCTGCAAAGGAAATGGTGGCAAGGTCGTTGGAGCTTTCAACAAGTGAAGGCGTCCGCTTTGAACGTCGTCTATTTCATGGGCTGTTTGGGACGCAAGATCAAAAAGAAGGTATGAAGGCGTTTGTCGAAAAGCGTGAACCAAACTTTAAGGATGAATAATGCGGCTTTCTGATGAACAGCAGATGATTGTCGATATGGCCGAGACTTTCTCGCGCGATCAATTACGTCCCCATGCTGAGCGATGGGATCGCGAGAAAATGCTGGATCGCAATGTCTTAAAGGCCATGGCTGAGCTGGGATTTGGCGGGATCTATACCCAAGAAGAACACGGCGGATCAGGCCTATCGCGGCTTGATTCTGTCCTCATATTTGAGCAGTTGTCAAAAGGGTGCATCAGTCATGCATCCTTTTTGTCTATCCACAACATGGTGACATGGATGGTTGATCGCTTTGGGGACAATGCACTGCGCGCTAAATATATCCCCAAATTAACCGCTGCTGATATGATCGGATCATATTGCTTAACCGAACCTGGGGCGGGGTCTGATGCTGCGAGTTTGAAAACAAGTGCGAAGGCTGATGGTAATTCTCATTATGTTTTAAATGGCGCCAAAGTATTTATCTCTGGCGGCGGGTTTTCTGATGTGTACCTTGTTATGGCGCGTACCTCAGATGATGGCGCCCGCGGCGTTTCAGCATTTCTTGTCGACAATGGAACACCTGGACTTTCATTCGGCAAGAATGAAGAAAAGATGGGCTGGCGCGCGCAGCCAACCGCTATGGTGAATTTCGACGATTGCCGCATTCCTGCAGAAAATAAGATTGGGCCAGAAGGGGAGGGGTTTAAGTTTGCGATGGCCGGTTTAGATGGCGGGCGGCTAAATATTGCGGCTTGTGCGCTTGGCGGTGCGCAAGATGCGCTTGATCGTGCGCTGACATATTCCAAAGAGCGCCAACAGTTTGGTCGGGCGATTGCAGATTTTCAGGTAACCCAATTTAAGCTTGCTGATATGGAAATAGAGTTGCTTGCCGCGCGCGCTTTGCTTCATCAAGCTGCTGAGAAACTAGATGAAAAAGAGCCTGAAGCGACGAAATTCTGTGCTGCGGCCAAGCGCTTTGTTACGGATACGGCCTTTAAAGTCGCTAATGACGCGTTGCAGATCCATGGCGGCTATGGATATTTAGCTGATTATGAAGTCGAACGCATTGTTCGTGATCTTAGGGTGCATCAAATTCTTGAAGGCACAAATGAAATTATGCGCCTTATTGTTGGGCGCGAACTATTGAAAGGCTAACTGGGGTGAGTGACGATATCGTTGTTGAAAAAACGGGCGCATGGGGCGTTATTACGTTAAACCGCCCAAAAGCGCTAAACGCGTTAAACTGGGATATGGTGAAGGTATTCCTGTCCACGCTAACCGCTTGGGACCAAGACGATACAGTCAAGGCCGTATTGGTCAAAGGCGCTGGCGAAAAAGCTTTCTGTGCTGGCGGTGATATTCGTTGGTTGTGTGATGCAGCTAAGGACGATCCGGCGACCGCGTGCCGCTTTTTTTATGATGAGTATAGCAACAACGCGAAGATATATCACTTCACTAAGCCTTATGTCGCTCTAATCGATGGGATTGTGATGGGCGGCGGCGTTGGGGTTTCCGTGCACGGTGATTACCGTGTCGCCGGTGATAAAACTATGTTCGCCATGCCAGAAACTGGTATCGGTCTGTTCCCAGACGTTGGCGGCGGACATTTCATGTCTCGTCTTGCTGGCGGCTTGGGGCTGTATTTGGCTTTAACCGGACAACGGATGAAGGCGGCTGATTGCGTTTATTCCGGAGTTGCGACGCATTATACGCCCTCCGATAAGCATGCAGAACTTGAACAGGCCTTGCTAGGAGAAATTTTTTTTGGGGGGTTATCTGCAAACGAAACGGTTGCTGCGGTGTTGGATAAGTTTTCGCAAACTCCTGTCGACCCTGCGCCGCTTTCAAAAAATTCTGATGAGATTGATCGTTTCTTTGTTGGACAAGAAACTTATCTTGATCTTTTAAGCGCGCTTAAAGAAGATGGCGGAGCATTTTCTGAAGGTACAATTTCTGTGCTGAATAAAATGTCTCCTACTTCATTGCTTTTAACCTTTGAGCAGATGAAGCGCGCAGCATCTTTGGACTTTGATGATGTGATGAAGATGGAATACCGCATGGTTAGCCGCGTTATGGAGGGGCATGACTTTATTGAAGGCGTGCGTGCACTGATTATTGATAAGGACGGCGCTCCCCAATGGCTTCCAAATACGGTTGATGATGTAAACAGCCAGGATATCGAAGCTTATTTCGCAGACCTTGGCGACAAAGAATTACGCTTATCCTAAAAACATAATTAGAAGGCGATAGTAATGAAAATTGGTTTTATCGGTCTTGGGAATATGGGCGGCCCTATGGCGGCCAATTTGGCGAAGGCCGGGCATGACGTTGTTGCGATGGATTTGTCGGCTGAAGCCGTGGCGCGCGCTGTGGATGCTGGATGCTTGCATGGAGAGACAATCGCGGCCGTTGCTGAAGGGGCTGAGGTCATTGTAACGATGTTGCCAGCTGGCGCCCATGTTCGCTCGGTATATATGGGTGATGATGGCATTATGGCTCATGCTCCAAAGGGGGCATTACTGATCGATTCATCAACCATTGATGTTGAAACCGCAAGACAAGTCATCGCGGCCGCGAGCGAACGAGGTTTCCAGATGGTGGACGCTCCGGTTTCGGGCGGGGTTGCTGCGGCTAGCGCGGGAACGCTTACCTTTATGGTCGGCGGTGCGGAAGGCGCCTATCAACATGCTAAGCTCGTTCTTGAGGTTATGGGGCAAAACATTTTCCATGCCGGCGCTGCGGGCAATGGCCAGGTTGCAAAAATTTGCAACAACATGTTGCTCGGCATATCAATGATTGCGACAAGTGAAGCGTTTAACCTAGCGGAAAAACTTGGACTGGACGCCCAGACATTCTTTGATATCTCCTCGACGGCGTCTGGCCAGTGTTGGTCGATGACACAATATTGTCCGGCCCCGGGGCCGGTGGCGAAAGCACCGTCTAATAATGATTATCGTCCGGGCTTTGCTGTTGGGATGATGTTAAAAGATATGCGTCTGGCTCAAGATGCCGCGCATAAGGCGAAAGCGTCGACCCCCCTTGGCGCACAATCAGAAGCCTTATACGCGTTAATGGAATCAGCAGGAAAAGCGGATCTAGACTTCTCTGCTGTCATGAAACTACTTCGCGGCGACCTTTAGTTTTCGAAAATAGATAGTTGGGGCATTATCCGGCTTTTAGCCTGGAAAATTCTTCGCGCGTTTGCTCTTCTTTTTTCTGGGCAAGCGCTTTTTCTTCTTTCTGCTTTTTTTCTTCAAGACCTTCCCAAGCCTGCATCGCACGGAGAGCGTCTTGCAGGGCTGCACGGCGCTCAGCAAGCAGCTCGTTTAGGCCTGTTGCAGCTTCGCGAGCTTCATCAGCTTTGTGGGCGCGAAACACCATATGATTTTGAAAAGCGTGAAGGTCGCCGCCTGTCAACGGTTCTTCTTGCTCAAGGCTCATCGATAGCGCCGCGGTTTTATGGGCCTCAGCGCGGTCAAGGTGCGCTTGCTGGGCCAATTGCGCTTGCTTATAGCTTTGTTCTTCGCGGCGCTTACGGCTTTCAACAAGGTCTTTTAATTGCTTAATTGTCTTGAGATTCATTGCTATAGCCTTTTGTTGCTTTCTTGCGGACTTCATCCGCATAGTGAATGGCGGCGGCGACGGCGGCAAAATGCTCGCGTTGTATTTCTTCTCCGATTTCAACTAGGGCGTAGATTGACCGCGCCGTTGGCGGATCACGAGAAATTGGAACGCCTGCTTCTGATGCAACTTCACGGATGCGGGCGGCGACCTCGTCGACACCTTTCGCGATACAGACTGGCGCGCCTGGCGCATCTTGGCTCCATTTAAGGGCGACCGCATAGTGTGTTGGGTTGACGATCACAACATTTGCGTCAGGAACATCAGAGAGCATACGGTTGGTGGCAATTTCTTGCGCCCGTTTTTTACGCTCATTTTTCATGAACGGGTCGCCTTCGGTTTCTTTGTTTTCTTTTTTCAATTCTTCAAAACTCATGCGCAATTTTTTTTCGTGCATGAATTTTTTCCAAGGAAAGTCAGCCGCAGCGACCGCGACAGCGGCGGCGGTCGTTAAGCCTAAGAAGAAGACGGCTTCGCGATACATTGTCGGTCCGAAAGCCTGCACAGGCAAAGCCGCAAGAAATGGGAGCTCTAAAAAGCGGTCCTTAAAGGCAAAAAGTAAAATACATATGGTGACGCTCATCTTCGTCATGCTTTTGACGAATTCGCCAAGCCCATTGGGGCCATATTTGTTCTTTGCGTTATCGATGATGGATAGGCGGTTAAGCTTTGGCTTTATCTTTGTTGGGGCAAAGACAACAGCACGCTGTGCGACAAGCGATAATATCGTGGCGATGGCAAGCGGCGCGAAAATCGGTGTGACGGCAACGAACAGCTTCACTAATAACGATAACATAAATTGTCTGCCATTAGATGACATCAGTTCAGCGGCGATCACGTCGGGGTGGGCGAAAAAGCTAAGAAGAATACTGCCGATATTGGTTGCGACCATTCCCCCAGCGATGATGATGGCAAGATATAATGCGCCGTATGTGGCGGCCGTTGTAATTTCTGTGGAGTAAGCAACGTCCCCTTGTTCGCGTGATTTTTCCAGCTTTCGCTGGGTGGGGGCGTGTGATTTATCCTGACTGTCGCCGCCTTCTCCGCTCATAGGGCGCCGCCGATCAAGTTTTGCATAATTTGATCAAGGAGCGCTGACCATGTTCCCAAAAGAACGGGTGCTGATAGAGCTAACAAAACCATGCCTGCCAATGAAACAGCCGGGGCCCCGATAAGGGCGACCATCAATTGCGGCATGGCGCGGTTAACGGCGCCGATCGCAAGGTTATAGATAAAGCCCAGCAGCACAAACGGCAAGGCGAGCGCTAAGGCCGCAGCGAATGAAAAAGCGGCGCGTTCCGCCGCCCATCCGCCGGTTTCAACACCGCCAGGAAAGACGCCAAAGGGCATAATGATAAAGGATACTGCAAGGGCGCGAACCGCTTCAAAATGAAGGCCCAAAATGACTGCGATTGTCATCCCTGTGACCACCAAAATTGTGCCGATAGGTGGTTCTGGGGTTGTTTCGAGCCCACCAAATAGTTGTGATAATGACATTGCTTGTGCAGCAATGGAACCCGCCGTCTGTAGGATATAGATTGCTATGCGGATGCTAAAACCTAAAATGGCCCCGGCGACAGCTTCTGCGGCTAACAAGGCGGTTAGGCCCGCTGTCGTTTGTGGCGCGGTTACATTTTGAGCGAGCACGATAGGGGTCACAATAAGCGCTATGCTCAGCGCTGCTGCTAGACGCGCTTGCGTAGGAACAAAGCGTTCGCCAATCCCGGGCAGGAAAAATACAAGGGCTGAAATTCGTGTGAGTACGCCGAAAAAAACTGCTAAAGCCGAAGTGCTTAAGGTTGTTAACGGCGCTAATGTTTGGAGCATTTCCATCGGCTGATCTTACGCAACGCCCAAGATGGCTGGTTGTTCTGTCGGGTCAATTTCCTCGTAAGAGATAACAGAGTTGCGAACGCCTTTGGCGCTTAAAACGGCGCTTAAAAACCGCCGCCTTTTTGTGCTGGTGACAATTGCTGGGAAGACGCCAGTTGAAATCGCTTGGGAGATTTTTTCTTTCACCGCAGAAGCAAGCCTATTGAACTCTGTAGGAGAAAGGGAAACGTCTGACGTGCCGCCTTCGCCTTCACGCTCATTTTCTTGGAATAATTGTTCCCATTCTGGTGAGAGTTGGATGAGGGGTAATTTGCCTTCTTCGTCACGCAATTTAGAAACAAATTGATAGCCAATCCGTTGGCGAACATACTCTGAAATTTGCTCTGGTGAGTTAAGAACTGAGCGACCTTCTGAGATAGCCTCTAAGATTACAGATAGATTGCGGATTGAAATCCGTTCCTGTAGCAGCAATCTAAAGACAGACTGAACCAACTCGTGGGGTGTTTTATCGTTGATAAATTCGTCCAATATTTTACGGTTGGCTGTTGATCGCGCTTGATCTGAGGTTGCAACAAACTCATCCAAAATACGTTGCAGTGCGCGCCGGGTCATCAGGCGTGCGAAATTCCCTTTAATGACTTCAAGTAAGTGGGTGGCGGCGACTTCCGTCGGTTCAATAATAGGCAGACCAAGGGCCGCAGCTTCTTCTTGGTGCTCCGCAGGAATCCAGCGCGCAGGGGCGCCGTAAACTGGTTCTTTAACATCTTTACCAGGAATATGTAACGGCATATCTTCGCGGGTGAGGACAAGCACGCCGTTCGGATCAAGGGTAGAACGCGCGACTTCAACCCCGTGAATACGGATTGAATATTCATTTAGTTGAAGGGCCGCATTATCCGTTAACCGGATTGCGGGTACGATAAACCCAAATTCTGAAGCGACAAATTTTCGGATCTTTGTAATGCGGGTGTCTAAGCCAGCCTCTGCTTCCATCGCTATCGGAACAAGGTCTTGGGCGAATTCAACATTAATCTCATCAAGATCTAGAATATCCCCAAGAGATTCTTCAACGTTTTGTTCCTCTTGGGTGGCCGTCCGTTCCTGGGCTTCTTTTTCTGCTTTTATTTGGTCCTGGCGTTGAAACGAGTAAAAAGCAAGAGCCCCAATGGCCAGTGCGCCAACCATAAACGGCAAAAACGGTAGACCAGGAACAAGCGCGAAGATCGCAAGCATGCCGGCAACCGTGGAGAGCGCCGCAGGGTGATCGGTAAACTGATCGAGGATGGCTTTATCCGCTGACCCAGTCACGCCGCCTTTTGAAAGTAAAAGCGCAGCGGCGACTGAAATAATCACGGCTGGAATTTGTGATACCAATCCGTCGCCAACGGTTAGGATTGAATAGGTCTCAATCGCAGCGCCAAAAGACATATTGTGAACACCGATACCGATGGCGAGGCCCACAATAAGATTGAGTAGTGTGATCAATAGGCCCGCGACCGCATCGCCTTTCACAAATTTAGATGCGCCATCGAGGGAGCCGAAAAACGTTGTTTCTTCCTGTTCGACTTTGCGGCGTTCCTTGGCTTCTTCATGGCTGATGGCGCCAGCGGCGACGTCAGAGTCAATCGCAAGCTGTTTACCGGGCATGCCGTCCAAAGCGAAACGGGCGCCAACCTCCGCCATACGTCCCGCGCCTCTGGTGATAACAAGGAAGTTAACGAGCAGTAAAACGATGAAAACGACCATGCCTAAAAATACATTGCCGCCCATGATAAAGCTGGCAAAACCGGCGATAACGCCGCCTGCGGCGTCGGGCCCTGTGTGACCATTGCCAATGATCAGCTTGGTCGAAGAAACGTTCAGCGACAACCGTAATAAAAGAGAGCCGAGAAGAACCGTCGGAAAGGAAGAAAAATCAAGCGGGCGCTCAATAAATAAAACGGTCGTAAAAATCAAAATCGCAATCGTGAATGAGGCTGTCAGGCCGATATCGACAACCCACGCAGGCGCAGGCAGAACCATCATAACAATCACCGCCATCAAAGCGATTGCCAGAAGAACCGTTGGTTGAAAAATATTTTTAGTATCAGCCTCTGGCATCAACGCCCCTCCGGAATAATTTTTGTAAAGGAGGATTGTTCAAACATAGGGCCGCGATCAGAAAAGATTGCAAGGGAGACTGCGGCGCGCGGTGCGGCGTCCTCAGCATTGTTACCTGTAAAGATGAGCGTTGCTTGCTCCGATAAATCGATTGCGCGCGCCGGTTCTTGCCCCGGATAGACGGTTGCAACTTGCGCGGCCGGAACGTTTTCTTTTGTCGGCTTCTTCGCCAAGGCGGCGTGGGCGCGCATTACCTTTTTGCGATAGCGATCGCCTTTCACTTTTTTACGGGAGTGATAAGCGCCGATGGCTTTTTGCCAAGAACCCATTTGGCCATAGAGGTCTTTTAAAAAACGAGCCGCGTAATCAGCACTTATAGCCGGATCAAACATTGACGATGCATTCTTAAAAGCTTCGCCATGCCATTTTGTATTGATCTGGAAACAGCCAAGATCCATGGATTTTTTGCCCGCTTTTAGTTTTTGGTTAGCAAAGTTTTCGGCCGCGTCGCGGGTTTTAAACCAATGACCGCGGCCATCTAAGTTGATGGTCCACGGCCAGGCTTTCGCATCTTCAAGCTTTGTCTTGGTCGTTTCAACAATGGAGATTGCGGACAATACCCCAGCAGGCAAGCCATAGGTCTGCTCTGCGAAAGCCGCGGCTTTCGCACAGATGGCGGCGCCGTCATCAGCCCGTAAAGGAGAAGCCGCCAACAAAAAGGCGGTAAGAAGGATTATGCCGCAAGCGCGGATCATGGTTTAGTTCCCTGAAATAACGCTAATCACCCGTTGATCAAAAAGGGTCACCATTGCGCGTGAAGCGGGACCCATAGACAGGATCAGGGCGAGGAGTATGCCGATTAATTTAGGGACGAATGTTAACGTTAATTCTTGAACAGAGGTTAACGCTTGCAATAAACCGATGACAACACCGATAACCAATGCCGTCATTAAAGCAGGAGTGGCAATCCACACGCCTGCCCATAAAAACTCTCGCAAAAGGTCGATAACTTCTGTTTCACTCATGTAAATTCTTCTTTAGATCGGCATGCGTAGTAGTTCTTGATAGGCTTCTACGACGCGGTTGCGAAGGGTGACGGCTGTTTCTACGGCCACCTCAGCGGAAGCCAGCGCCTCCACCACGGAGTGGGGGTCCGCTTTACCCGCCATAAAGTCGGCTGATGCTTTTTCGCCGCCGGCGACCGCTTCACCCATTTGCTTGACCATTTTGGTCGCGGCTTCAAAACCGTCTTTGCTGCCGCCGTCTGCATTTGCGGGCGCTTTTGCTTCAGGGCGAAGGGTTTTTTGAGCGGTTCCGTAAGCTTGGGCGGCGTTAAATGCTTTAATATCCATTGTTCAATTCCTCACCGCTTTAATAGGTCGAGCAAGCTGGCGTACATTTGTTTGGCTTGTTTGAAGGTCGCAAGGTTTGCTTCATAAGACCGGCTTGCCTCGCGTCCATCAGCCATTTGCATCATTAGGTTTACATTTGATAGCTCGACATAGCCATTTTCATCGGCAAGCGGATGGGCGGGGTCATACTTATTTTCTAACGGTGTTTGTTGATCCAGCTCGATTTTACCGACTTGGACGCGGTTAGCGTCCGCGGAACGGTCGTAGACATTGTCGAATGTCAGTGTTTTGCCGCGATAACCTGGTGTGTCGGCGTTGGCGACATTTTCGCTGACGACGCGTAGGCGAAAACTCTGCGCGTTCATGGCGCTGGTAGCCGCCGTCATCGCTTTTAAAAAAGAGTTCACCTTTATGTTCCTTTCCTAGCTCGCGCTGGCGAGCGTACGCGTTACAAGTTTCGTCCTAAACTCATCCGTAAAATATCGAGCGCCTTTTTGTAGATTGTTGTGGCGGCGTCATGGTCGGCTTGGGCCTTAACGCTGCGTGTGATTTGATCTTCAATGGATACGTTGTTGCCATTGGGCGAGTGCGCGCCGTCGCTCGCCATCTCATAGGCGCGCCACTGCATGTTATGGCTTGGGTTTAGTGCGCCGCTTGCCATTCCTGTTCCGCTTTTGACTTGACGCATGTAGGCTGTTTCAAAAGACTCAAGATCTTTTGCTTTATAATTGCGCGTGTCGGCATTCGCGATATTTTCTGAAATAACGCGGTGACGTTCAGCAGAGTGGCGGCTCAGCGCTGACGCCATATTGAATATTTTAATGTCATCGAGCATATTTTCGACATCTCGTTAACAATTACACAGTATGTCAATAATATCCAAAGCTGAACATTCGCTTAACAATTTGAGGCGCCCCATTTACCAACCGGCAACATACTCCCCGACGATTGATCCTGAAACGCTAAGCCCAATAAAGGTATGGGGCCGCATTAGCGCGATTGACGGCGGCGTTATGCGCGTTAAGGGCCTTAATGGCTTTGCGCGAATTGGTGATGAAATTGCGTTGGCGCCAAACGGAAAAGCAGCCGGAGAGATCATCGCCGTAGATGGTGATGAAAGCTTAATCATGCCTAATATTCCGTTAACGGGTATTGCAACTGGTGCGCGTGCGTACATAAAAAAAGACCATGGCGTGCGGCCATGCATCGGTTGGCTTGGGCGAGTGCTGAATTGTAATGGTCAAGATTTCGCTGGCGGCGCGACGCCGCAAGGCGAAGAGGAGCGTAGCCTGGTTGCCCAGCCGCCTTCCCCCAGCGAGCGTCGGCGGTTGGGTGCACGCGTTGATAGTGGGTTAGCGGTCTTTGACACTTTTCTTCCCCTGTGTAAGGGGCAACGCGTTGGTCTTTTTGCGGGGTCGGGCGTGGGTAAATCATCGTTGCTTGCCGCTCTGGCTAAAGGTGTTGATGCGGATATTGTCGTGGTTGCATTGATCGGCGAACGCAGCCGTGAGGTGAGGGAGTTTGTAGAGGAAACTCTTGGCGAAGAAGGCATGAAGCGTTCCGTTGTTATTGCCGCAACCTGTGATGATCCTGCTCCTTCAAAACGCCGTGCAGCATTGCTCGCCCTGACGACAGCGGAATATTTCCGTGATCAAGGGCTGCATGTATTGTTGCTTTTTGATTCAATTACGCGCTTTGCGGATGCTCACCGAGAGATTGCTTTGACAAGCGGCGAGACACCGTCTTTGAGAGCCTATCCGCCATCAACAACAAGGGCGATTTCAGCGCTTGCGGAACGCGCCGGCGCTGGCGGCGGCGCCATGGGCGATATTACAGCCGTTTTTAGCGTGCTTGTGGCCGGTTCAGATATGGAGGAACCGGTCGCGGATATGGTGCGCGGGATTTTAGATGGTCATGTCGTTCTCGATCGCGCCATCGCAGAGCGCGGACGGTTTCCCGCGATCGATGTGCGGCGCAGTGTTTCACGCTCTCTACCTAAAGCGGCGAGCGAAGAGGAGAATGCCTTGCTTGCCGCGGGAAGGCGCTTGATCGCTGCTTATGAAGAAGCGGCGCCAATGATTCAAACAGGGTTATATGCAGCCGGTTCTGATCCGATCATTGATCAGGCGATAAGGCTGTGGCCTTCGTTAGACAGCTTCGTGAGCGCCAATTCTGCATCGTGTACGGAAAGCTATGAGATGTTGGACGCGATTTTAACGCAAAACGCTCAACCAGAAGGCGCCTAAAGATAAGGCAAACGCTGGGAAAACAGTACTTAGGCTTGGGACAATAGAAAATTCGCCGCGCCGCCGCCGGTAAGTGGGCTTGATTGCAATAATGTCAAGGCGCCAAGACCGGGGGTGAGGGCGGAGGGACCGTTTTCAGCCTGGCGGAATAAGAAAAACCGCCGGATCATTGTTTCAATATTTTCAGGGTCTTCAAGCGCTTTAACAGTACTCTCGCCAAAGAGCGACTGAGCTTTTTCCTGGAAGATCTCATTTTGCCGGTCGAGATCTAATGCGGCGACGCTATCAGGAATGCCTAGGGCTGTCGCCACAAGGGTTCTTAAGGGCAGTTGCCCCATCACTTGAAACCAGCCAGAACGTTCGGCAGTACTTGATGTGGCAATATCACCAATTTGTCGCTTAAAGTTTAGCGCTAAGCGCATGTCTTCATCTACATTGCCAATCGCCGTCTCAAATTCTAGTGTTTTGTAACGCGCGATAACGTCTTCACGAAACGATTCAAGAAGCACATTCGTGCCCTGAGAAACATCTCCATATCCAAAGGCCGACGCAAAATCGCGAAACCGCTGATCAGCAATCCGGTTTGCGAATGCATCAGACGATTGCGTGCCTTCTTCTAGGATTTTTTGAATGTAAGCGCGTTTATTAATTTCATCCCCAAGGCCATAGGCTTTTAGGGCGACATCAAGTAATCGGCGATCATTGACAAGTACTTCGGCGGTTGTAGCGTTTTCAATATTTTCACGAAAATATTGCGCTTCGCGAGCAAGAAGAGGGGAGCCTTCAAATGCTTCGCGCTGGCGGTCACCGGTCGCCTCCAAGATGCGCCATCCGCCATACCCCCCGACACCGATGATTGGTTGAAAGAACATTATGCTTCTTTCTGATCGCCCTCAAAAAGGCTATTGATGCTGGCGACGCTAAGTAATGCCGCCTCGTGCGGTGTTACGCGAAGAAGGCTGCGCATGACATGGTAAAATCGTTTTTCCTCAGCGTGGGTTAAAGCCTGTTCGATTTCTTGTTTGCAATCGCTTTCCTCGCCAAAGGCTTCGTTCAGCGCATTTAAGCCGTCAACCAACTGACTTTTTGCTTCATCTGGATTGGCTTCGCCGACGACAGCAAGCTGAGCAATATAGTAAAGCCGCTTGGCTGGGGTATTGGCTTCATCAGGGTGGATTGCATCACGAAAGCGTAATATATTTGCGTTTTCGCTGCGAATACGCAGGCGCGTACGGCGGTCGCCATTTTCCATAACGACTCCATTGACGAGAAATTTCTCGTTTGGGCGTAGTCGTAGAATTAAACCGCCTTTATCGTCCATTATTGCGACCTTTTTTCCGTTTGCGGATTGCCTTTCAGGCCCTGCATTACGGTCAAATTAATATCAATGAGTGGGTCGAGATCAGCTTCGCCAGCAAGCACCTTGTTGCTATGTTGGCGGGTGAATTCGGAAAGGTAAAATAATTTTGAACGCAGCTCCGCCGGTAAGCCATTGCCTTCGAGGGCGACATCTGCCGCGATAATCGTCCACATACGCATATTGCGATGGATCGCAGCGGCGAGCTTTGGGAATTCTGTCTTATCAAAGCTTTTGGCTTGTGAAAGTTCTCGCGTTACTCGGGAAAAAACTTGGTACTCAACGCCGCGCGGCGACGCTGTTGTTTGTGATGCGCTTGCATATCCGTTAGCCGCAAGAACCGATTCCATTTTACGCCTTTTAATTCTTCGTCTTTGTAATTTTTAGTTAAAAAAGAGGGGGCGGACGTTGCCGCCCCCTCTAAATACCGTTCTATTAACGGAAGAGACCAAGAAGCGACTGAGGCTGCTGGTTCGCGATGGAAAGCGCCTGAACGCCAAGCTGTTGCTGAACCTGCAAAGACTGCAAGCGAGCAGAAGCTTCTTCCATGTCTGCGTCCGTTAGGGCGCCGATACCAGTTTTCAATGCGTCCATCAGATTAGTGACGAACTCACTTTGAATATCGATCCGCTTACCAGCAGAACCGAACTGCGCAGCAGCGTCGATACCTGTTTGGATCATTGTTTCGATATTCGCCAAAGCAGCATCACGGTCAGCAACCGTAGATGTCGCACTAACGTCCAGGCCTGTCAAAAGGCCAAGACCGCCGCCTGATGTACCACCTGTACCTTCAGTAACCGTCAACGGGATGTTGTCGACACCAGAGGAGTTGGCGACAGAAAGCGTTGCGGCGCCAGCGTCTGGGTCAACAGCTGTACCGTAAGTCGCGCTGATACCGTTGATGCCAGCGGAGTTGATTTGGTCAGCAAGGTTGCGAACCGCGTCGTTGATGGTTGAGTTGCCGTCAGATATAAACTCAAACGTATCTGAACCAACTGTCAATTGAACACCGTCCCCATCTGCCAAAGCGCCAGTTGTGGTGAGTGTGAAAGACTGAGATGCACCGTTATCAACATCAGCCGCACTAACAGCAACTGCTAAGTTAGCGCCGTCACCAGCCGCAAATGTACCGCCGGTTGTGCTCAAGTTTGATTTCGTAACTGTGATACTAGAAGGCGTCACGTTTGCACCAGAACGGTCAAGAGACGACAAAATGTCGATAGAACCATCAGAGTCAATTAGGTTCAAGCCGTTGAACTGAGCAGCGTTAACGATCGAACCGATCTGATCACGAAGGTTTACGATATCTGTTTGGATCTTGTCACGGTCAACGTTGTCTTCTTGCGCAGCAACAACTAGACCTTTAATTTCCGTCAACAGACCAGTTACTTGTTCTGAAGCTGTCCGAGCAACAGCAACAGTAGAAGAACCAAGGCTGAGTGATTCAGAAATAGATTTAAAACCTTCAACGTCTGATTCCATGACTGTGGAAACAGCCCAGATAGCAGCGTTGTCACGCGCACTGGCGACGCTTTTACCTGTTGAAATTTCAGACTGAGTTGTTGCTAGATTTTTGTTGATAGAACGCAATGTGTTAAGTGCCACCATTGCGCTTTCGTTTGTAAGGATACTCGTCATTGATATAGTCCTACTTTGTGCGTCATCTTTCGACGCTGGGTCAACGCCCGGAACCGGCTTTTGCCGTGCTTTCCGAATTTTCAGCGTCATTCTAACGCGATGGACCGCTTTCTGCGTATCCATAACGGCCAACTTGGGCCGTGGCGAAACATTATGGCGGGGAGGATAATTTTCCGTTAAATGAATGCGTTACGTATAAAGACTTGATGAAAATATTTGATGAATAACCTAGTGAAACTAGTCTCAGACGCCGCTATAGTTTCTATTAATATCAATGATTTAAAAGGTTATTTTTAACGCGTGCTTAGCGTTGCTAGTTGATGCTTAGTCAAGTTAAAAAGAATTTTTAAATAAGGTTTATAAAGAGTGTATTAAGCGATTTTACAGCGTGATACGCCCGCGTTTGGCATCATTAGCTTGTCGCCCGTTTGGCCATAAACCCCGACATTGCGTTGCTTGTTTAATAAATCGTGAATGCGAGAGTGCGCTTGAGAGGCGCCTGTTTTAGCTGCTTCCAGCAAGTCTTCATTTTCTTTGGCAAGCCTTACAAGAGATGACAGTGACTTTCGATAAATTGAAGCTTTCTTAGCAATTTGTTTGTCGACCAATAAGCGGTCTAACCGTTCGCTTAAGGATTGCTTCATCTCAATTAATGAACTTAAATCTTCATAGCGGCCAGCAATAAGACGTTTTTTTTCTTCTTTTAAAATTTTAGTCAATTGAGAGATGACAGTGTTCAGCTCTTGCTCATTCGCCATTGTTCAATTCCTTGCTTCGCAATTGCTGATAAATGTTTTCCGCCAGGCCAAAGCCGCCTTGGTCGGCTAGACTTGTGGCGACTTCCTCTATCATCAAGCTTGCAAAAGCTTCGCCGCCAAATCCGCTTTCGGAACTTATCGCCTCACTTAAGCCGCCATGTTTCAACATTTGCGCTACAAACGCGGCTTCAAATTCTTTTGCTCGCTGCTTTATGAGCTCATCACGTTCTGGCGATAAAGCGTTAGCGGATTGTTGGTTTATAGGCGCGAGGGGCGCGCTAATCGATGCTTTCGCAAGCGGGTCCGTCATTTTTTACGCCTTTCAAAAAGCTTGAGTAGATCATTAAAATTCAAACGAATGGTAACCTTTTGCCGTCATATTAGACCGATAAAATTTTAAGAAAGGTTTTTACCGGTGGAATTTTTGCGAGCTCAAAACTCAGCGCTTGATCTTATTAGCGGCGGTAACACAAATTCTAGCGTTTCGAGCGCCTCCTTTAAGGGTGAACAATCACAAACCGCAAAAGATTTTTCCAAGGAGTATGATCGTTACGATCAAAACGACCGACGTGCGAACTCTACTTCATCTTCACAGAAGAGTAATGAGAAACCGGCTTCAAGCAATGCAAATGAGTCCCAAAGGGCAAACGAAAGTAATGAAAAGCCAGCAGAAGAGACCACAGATGCCAAACAAGATGCATCTGAAAGTGTTGATGGAAAGGAAAAGTCTGAACTAGGCGAAACGGCTAATGCTTCACAGCATAACGCCGAAGAACAAGCGCCAGAGATTAGTATTGATCCAGTACATTTATTATCCACCGATTTGATCACGAAGCTAGAGTTAATAGAGGCTCAGCTTCCTAAGCTAGGAGCCGTTGGTGGTTTCATGCAGCTTTTACCCGGCGGCCTACAACATACAATTGATTTTGATAAGTTACTGCAGGTTGAGCAAACTCATGATGAGTTGATAGATATGAGCGTCCTGGATAAAGGCAAAGACCTTGTCGTCCCGGGAACCATCAAAAATCTAACAGAACTTCCAACGCAAATCGTAAGTCCATTTATGGGGCTGCCTGGTATCGACCTGGAAGGTTTGTCACCTGATAGTTTTGCTCAGCTAGATTTAGACGAGCTTGAGATTGATTTAAGGCCCATAATGCCTACAAATGCTGTGCGTGTTGAGGCAAATGCTTCGTTCACCCCGCTTATAAGTGGACTTGGTGATATAAAAGACATCATCGCCAACTTTGAAGCATTTGATGAAAATTCAATGCCACTTAGCGAGGGTGCGCGTTTCGGTGATATGAGAAGTGACGCCGTGCGGCCGAGGTTAGATTTTGTTGCTGGCCTTCAACAAACTGGCGGTGTGGATGCGGCGCGACAGGTCGTAGCCGCAATTAGAGCAAATGCAACTGGTGGCGCCATTGAAGTGCGCCTTGATCCACCGGAATTGGGACAGGTAAAAATTTCCTTTCAAATGGAGCGCACGGATATAGTCGCTGCGGTTGTGAACACCGAAAAAACAGACACCATGGATATTATGCGCCGGCATGCGGATGAGTTAACCCAAGCCTTGGAAATGGCTGGCTTTGGAGGGGTAGACTTACAATTTCAATCTCAAGGTGGCGATGGTCAATCTTCAAATAACGAAGATACTCGTTTTGGAGAACAGGAGCTTTGGGGAGGGGATTCGCAAATTCCCGGAGAAATAATCTACTTATCTATGCGCACTGATAACCGCCTTGATCGATTGGTTTAAGAATAAAGAAAGTATCAAGCTATGATTAACACCGATAATACGGCTGCTAGCTCATCGTCTTCTCCACTAAGTGGTGCTGGTGGCACGTCATCTGCCAAAGAATCGGAAAATAGTTTTAATACAGATTTTCAAAGCTTTCTCACGCTTTTAACAGCGCAGCTACGTAATCAAGATCCGCTTACGCCCATGGATTCAACGCAATTTGTTGAGCAATTGGCGAGCTTCTCAGGCTTAGAACAACAAATTGAAACTAATAAGCTTCTTGAAGAAATGGTGGGCGCTTCAGGTGTTTCTGAGTTAGAGAACGCCACCCAGTGGATTGGTAAAGAAGTTGATGCGCCCAGCGGGGAAGTCACCTTTTTAGGCGAACCAATCGAAATGAGAATTCCCGCTAGTGAGAAGGGAGCCCCAAGTGAGATTGTAATGCGTAATAGTACGACTGGGGCGATTGTCCATCAAGCGTCGCTAGCTGAAGGACAAACATCTCATATTTTTGACGGTAAGCGTGAAGACGGAACTTTTCTGCCAAACGGTAAGTATGAAGTCACTATCAACTATGTGAACGATGATGGCGACATTAGCTCACAAGACCCGATTATAAACGCAAAAGTAAATGAGGCGCGTCTTATCGAGGGGTCCTTAAAGTTAGTGCTTGATAATGGTGCGCTAATCGATACCGCTTCAATAAAAGCGGTTCGTGAGCCTGCTGCTTCCTTGCCAATCGAGGAAGAAAGTGTCGTAGAAAATGATGAAGCTGGCGAGGAAACAGCGGTTGAGCAAGATACTGACAATCCTGATGTTGCTGCGTAGTCGTATCGCAGTCTCGCACTTATTTAACCCGATACATTCTTTATGAAATGAACCAGCATGGGGGCTGGTTTGTGTTATATTAGCGTTGGTATATGCGATAAATGGTGCGTGAAAAGAAACATTACAGTTTTTGACGCGCAATATTTAAAATAAGAATACTCTGGGCGTCCTCTCCGATCACTGACTGAGCTGCTGTTAATAGCTCAGACCGCACATTGTTGAGGTTTTCTTCGGTCAAGATCTTTGATCCGAACGCTCCGCCATTTGACAGCCGAAATAATGCCTTCAATAAGACATCCCGTAATTTAGGCTCTAAATTATATGCGCTTGATGCGCCGCTTGGAGAAGATTCTATGTTGATATCAAGAACAACAACAAAGCCGGGGCCATCAGCATTGATGACAGGGACAATAAATTGGCGGCTAAATTTAATAAAGCTTGCTGGGTTGCCGTAAGCTTCTTCCCCTTCGTAATCTTTATCTTTTCCCTTGTCTTTTTTCTTTTTATCTTTTTTATCACCCTTCTTAGCTTTGTCTTTCTTTTTATCCTTTTTCTTGTCTTTATCCTTCTTTTTATCTTTATCTTTTTTCTTGTCTTTGTCGCCCTTATCCTTTTTGCCTTCGTCTTTTGTTTTGTCGCCTTCTTCGGCGGTTGCGGCAACCGGTTCCGGCGCTGGTCTCATGGTTAGGCCAGCATAAGCGCCGCCTGATACCGCGATCACTTGCAAGACAATAGGGAGGATTTTATCGATCATAATTAAAAAGGTAAAATGCTGTCTAGGGCGCGTTGGCCGTAACGTGGTTCTTGAACTGCTGAAATTGTTCCGCGGCCGCCATATAGAATGCGTGCGTCCGCAATTTTTTCATAGGTAATCGTATTGCGACGAGAAATGTCCTCGCGCCGTATTATGCCCGCCACTTGTAAGTCACGCAGCTCATGATTGACACGGACTTCTTGGCTGCCAGCTACGACCATATGGCCATTGGGTAAAACATTGACGACCGTCGCCGCGATTTGCAGCGCGATCTTTTCTTCTCGTGTGATAGCGCCATCGCCGCTGCTTGATGAATTTGAGCTCGCGTCAATGGCCGGATCTAAGGTTGCATCGCCTGGCAACACCCGAGAGGCGAGGCTAGGTAAACCAAAGAATGACGGTACAGATACGCCTTCATTTGCATCGCGGCTTCGGTTCGTCTGATTACGCATTTCCGCTTGATCATCAATTTCAATAACAATCGTCACAATATCGCCAACGCCGTTTGCACGGCGGTCTCCGAAAAGGGAGCTGGGGCCAGACCGCCAAAGCGAACCCGATGCGACGTCCTCTTCGCGGGCAGGTGCAGATGTATGCGCCAACGCGATACGATTTGTTGCCGTTGGGGGCAGGGCGTAACGCGGCGCCCCAGGTGCGCTGATCGCAGGCCCTTGGCCAAGCGGGTCGACACGGCCAGCACAGGATGCGCTCAAAAGAGCAAAACCAATAATGGCGAATTTCGTCGTTTTTAATTTCATTATTGCGCCCTTACGTGGTTCGCGGCGATAATCTCTGCTGTGACGGTCCGTTTAGATTGTAAATTAAGAACACGAATGCGCTCTCCTTTCCCGCCCTCATCAAGTGCTTGAGCTTCGACTTCAATCAACATAGGCCCTTTTTTATAAGTCATCGTTATAATCGCGTTTCTATGAATAAGCCGTGGACGCCGGATATCTATCTCGCTAATTGTCTTGCCTTTATAAAGGTTTCGTTCTGCCTCTTTTCCGATCATTGCTGCGGCTCGGCGTAAACCGCCAGGAGTTTGAGGGGTAACAAGGTGTGCAGCCGAAATTTTTTCACCGGCGCGTAAACTGCGCGCAACGATGATTTCTTCCGCGGCGGCCTGCGCCGTCGCGAATGTTAGCGTAATAAGAAAAAGGGCAAGAAAACGTTTCATAAATCTATCGAATTTGCGATGCCGCGCCCATCATCTGATCAGCCGCAGAGATAACCTTTGAATTTAATTCGTATCCGCGTTGAGCTTCAATCAATTCAGCAATTTGAGATACAACATCAACATTGGACTCTTCCAAATATCCTTGACGCAGCGTGCCGAGCCCATTTGTTCCTGCTTGTCCGACAACGGGACCGCCAGATGCTTCTGTTTCGCGATAGAGCGTGCCGCCTAAAGGCTCTAAGCCCTTAGCATTGGGAAATTCAACAAGATTAATGGTGCCCACCAATTGAGCTTGTGCAGAGTTTGCAACTTGGGCGTAAACCTCTCCTTGCGAATTAATAGTAATTGAGCGCGCGCCATTTGGGAGGGTAATGTTATTTGCGAGTGGATAACCCTCACTGTTAACCATTAATCCTTCGGCCGTGCGTTTAAATGCGCCAGCACGTGTATAGGCGGCTTCGCCAGTGGGCAGAGTGATTTCAAAAAAGCCGCGTCCTTCAATCGATAAATCAAGATCCCCGCCGGTCTCTTTCAGGGAGCCTTGCGACATTTCCATTGAGATCGCAGATGTGCGCACACCCAAGCCCAAATGAACGCCTTCAGGAACGACGGATCCGTCTGACGCGGAAGGCGCACCGGACGGCTTGGTCGTTTGATACATCAGGTCGGAAAATTCAGCCCGCCGAGCCGCATAGGCCGTCGTGTTCATATTCGCTAAGTTATTGGAGATGGTTTCAACGCGGGTCTGTTGCGCATCCATACCAGTCGCAGCAATACTTAATGCACGCATGATTTATTCTCCTTCACTAGTCCTACTTCTTATTCCGTCATTTTACGGATTGTATCTTTTATTCGGTCGTCTTCTTGTTGGAGCATGCGCTGCCCCATTTCATAGGTGCGCTGAACCTCAATCAAATGGGCGATTTCAGTAACAGCATTGACATTTGAACCTTCAACAGCGCCCTGTAAAAGGCGCGCATCAGTCGCTGGCTCGTAACCTTCTTCAGTGGAAAAGACATTGTCGCCCTCGCGAGTTAAGCTCGCCCGATTGGTTGTGACCATGCCGATTTGGCCGATCGCTTGTCCATCAGCGCTTAAAGTGCCGTCTGCCGAAGCCGTTATGGCGCTTGTTCCAGCTGGAATAGCTAATGCGCCGCCGCCATTGTTCAATACACGGAAGCCTTCTTGCGTTGAAAGCTCGCCTTGGCCGTTTAAGGTGAATGAACCAGCGCGGGTTAACCGCTCGCCATTGGGGGTTTCAACAAGGAAAAACGCGTCACCTTCGATTGCAAAGTCAAGTTTGTTATCGGTGACAGTAACTTCCCCTTGGCTTAAATCGATGATGTGGCGGTTCATCACCGCCATGGAAAGGCTGGGGTCTTCCATGTCGAGAGCTTTAATATGCTCTGAAAAAGAAGTGGCTTCACGGCGATAGCCCGCCGTGTTTACGTTCGCAATGTTATTCGCGATTATGTTGAGCTGTTTAAATAACCCAGACTGACGGGTGAGGGCGACATAGCTAGCGTTATCCATTGCGCAGCGCCTCCTTGATCATTTGCAACTCGTCACGCGCTTCTTGGGCTGCAATTTGGCCTTGGTTTAAAACCGATCCTGTTGGTTGATCAGCAAACAGTGCTTTAACGCCATTTAGCGCCGTACTATCTTCTTTCGTTAAAACAGCTTCAACAATTGCTGGGGGCTTTTCAGCGCCGGTCATATATGAGGAAAGGGCGTATTGAATGGCGGTTTTTTCACCAATTAAAACGGGATTTAATGCGGCAAAAGCGCGGTTAGCGCTTTGCCAATCACCGGCGCGCCAAGCCGCTTGCGCCATAAGAACGGCTTTTTTATCCGATTCTGGTAAAGCCGTCGCCGCGGCGAGGGCGGCGTAGTTTCGTTCAAGCTGAAGGTTCGCTTTAACTAATAACTCTGCAAACGCTGGTTGATCGGCATATGCTGATGCAGTTGATAGCGTTCTGTCTGGAACATCTGCTTTTAGGGCTGCTTGTGCTTTTTGTAAGGAGTAGTCAGCGTTGCCTTGATACGGATTATGGTGAAGCACCTTAAACGCTACATTCGGCAGCCCGATTTCCATAGCTGTAACTGCTACCGTTTTGCGAAAGGCTGCATCATCATCGGGCGTATCGACAAAGGAGCGATGGCGCAAATATGCCGATACTGCGGAAATCTTTTTGTTTTGCTTATCATGGCGTAGGGAGTTGGCGATGAGTTCGCGAGATTTCTCAAGCGCCTTTTGCGCGTATGCCTCATCCTTTTTTGCAAGGCTGCGCAGCATTAAAATTGCCGCCTCTAATTCCCCTTCATTCGCCCAAGCAACCGCTTCTAGGAACTGTGCTTTAGAGCTGGTTTCAGAACCGCGAGTGGTCGTGGCAACTGCGCCGATATCATCATAAAACCCTTCGTGGGGTTCCTCGCCGTTCGCATATTGTTCCGCGAGCGCCACAAGTGCGTCTTTCGATGCTTCATTGTCTTTGCCAGCAATGCTCAACAGGGTTTCACGCGAAGAGACGCCATCGCCCTCATGAGCTTGCAATTGAGCCTGCACGAAGGTGAGGTCAGGTGAGAATACTTCTGAAACATCTGCGGCAAAATCGAAAAAACGTTGCGCCTGTTCCCAATCGCCTGCTTCCACCATTTTTCTGGCGATCCGTGTTGCGATCAATGCTTGCAAGCGTTTTGGTAAGGTTTTTACAGCGTCGCCGGATTGGCGGGCAGGGCCCACCGCGTCTTCTGGAGTATTTGCGGCCGCTTGCCAAAGGGCGTGAGAATTTTTGCAGTCGATGGCGCTGAGTAAAGGGCCACCTTTAGGCAAGGTCGTTTCAGCAAGCGCGCGCGCCATATCGGCGCGAATGGTGCGACCGGCGCCATGATCAGATAGTATTGCAAGGGCCTCTTCGCCAAAGCCGATTGATAAAAATCCATCCGCCAATTGCTCGGCTAAGGCGCGCTGTCCGTCATAATCTGCATGGGCAAGTTCGGTTTGCACTTCAGATATTGCAACAAGCGGCTCGTCCTCAAAAGGCTTGCCATTGATTTTGAAAGCTTGCTCAGGATAGCACTCGCCTGGTTTGATTCTTCTTGCTGTCTTCTTTTGCTTACCGCCTGGCAATAACAAGTGATCGGAAAGTTCGTCAGCGGCTTTTTTGTCGTCCTTGGCGCTGGCTACTTCTTCATATAGCGGAATTTTATCTTTCGCATCATCGCGAATGTTGATCAAACCTTCTTTTGCGGCTTGGCGAAGCAGGTCGAGCATGCGGTTATGCGCCCGCTCAACTGATAAGAGGTCTTCTTTTTCGTTGTCAGCTTTATCGATCGATATTTCATTGATCGCTGGTTTAGGCTTATCGATTTTTTTCGGTTCTAAGTTTGAGGGCTCTGTTGATGTCAATGCAGCGGTGATTGCATCAGCGGGCTTTGAAGCTGGTTCAGGGGCCTTTGGTTTTGGCGTCTGCGCTGGCGTTTGCGTTGGCGTTTGCACTGGCGACTGCGCTGTCGACTGTGCGACTTTCGTGGCGGTTGTGTTCTTTGGAGCGACATCATTGTCATAAATATCGATAACTATTTTGCCGTTTGAAAGATTTTTGCTCAGGACTTCGCAATCACAAGTCAAAGTTAATGATACAAGCGTCCCGTTTTCATTAGGGCGTGCGCTTGCATTGAGGACACGATGTGCTTTGCGTCGTTCCAACAAATCAGCCAAGTTTATGTCTGATATATTTGTATCAAGAGAAATTTTTATCTGTCGGCCTTGCTGTGTAATAGAAGTATTTTTTGCGTTTGCGGATAATACAACGCGTGAGTATGCACCGTGCTCGCCGGCTGATACCAATACTGTCTCAGCGCCATAGGCAGATGAGAAAGATCCCACACAAACAGGAATAGCGGCCCATAGAAGGGCCGCAATTTTAGGGGATGTTGAAAATAGATTACGCATTACGCAGCCTGTTTCATTTCCTTCAACGCCTCTTCCATATCGTTGAAGGATGGCCGGACCCCGCGGGGGGCGCTGCGCCGAGCGACCTCAACACAAATTTGTGGCGTGTGTTTGTTTAGACTTGCGACCAACGCTTCACGGATCATATTATAAAAGGCGTGATCAGCATCATTGATCGCTTTGACTTTCGCAGCGAAGGGGCCAACCAGCGCGTAGGCCAAGAAAACGCCAAGAAACGTTCCAACCAAGGCGCCGCCGATCATACCGCCAAGAACCTCCGGTGGCTGATCAATCGACGCCATGGTTTTGATAACACCCAAAACCGCAGCAACAATGCCAAGCGCAGGCAAGGCGTCAGCCATATTTTGAAGCGCATGGGAGCCATGTTGACTGTCGTGATGAAGAGATTCAAGTTGCTTTTCGAGCAGTTCTTCAACCTGATGCACATCGTCAAAGTTCATTATCATTGAGCGAATTGTTTCGCAGATTAGTTCAACAGCAGCGCCGTCTTTTGATATTTTTGGAAAATTATTGAAAATCGCCGACTCGGCTGGGTTTTCAATATGTTGTTCTATTTCTACCGGACTTTCTTTGGCTATTCGGATCAATTCAAACATCAGGCACAATAAGTCCTGATAGTCTTTCTTTTTCCATTTTGATCCGGCGAACACTTTTGCTATATCACCGCCCGTGTGAGTGATAACGTGCATGTCGTTACTGACGAAGAAGGCCCCTACGGCGGCGCCGCCGATCATCATCATCTCAAAGGGGAGGGATTTTAAGATAATTCCCATCTTACCGCCGGCTAGCGTATAGCCGCCGAATACCATTACCATTGTAATGACGATTCCAATGATCGAGACCATATTGTAAACTCAGTCTTCCACGGATTAAAAAACACCTAAAGAACAGATTAAAGCTGTTGGTTTAATATTAGGTGAATGGGAAGGTTTTATTCCAAATGAACGTCAGCATTGCGCCCAGCGATAATAACGCTTGCAGCGTAAGCCTTTTCCGTTTCCATATTGGTCAAAATGAGAGCGGCCGCGTCGCTGTTCATTTCCGTTAGGAAGCCAGCGGCGAAAGAGGGCTCCATCTGATTGAATATTTCCCCAGCCTTTGCTGGTTTCATCCGTTCATACAGGCCAGCTAGCTGAGTTATGTCTTCACGCGCCAGTTCTTGCGCATAGTTTAACCGGTCTTCTAGCGCGGCGGTCGCTGCTTCTAGCGAAGCGATTTTTTCTTCGACGCGTTTTTCAATAATCTCTAGAACACGCTTACGCTCAGCAATAGTCGCTTCGCGCTGATCAAGGGCTTTGCTACGTTGGCGGATTTCAGCCAGCAGTGCGTTATAGTCCTGGGCTGCGAAAGCTAGAGGGTCATATTTTTCATCATACGCATGCGGCTCTTTTTCAGAGTAATCGCCATCGCTTTCGTCTTTTTCTTTGTCATAATCAGCCTTTTTGGGCTCAGACTTTTTTTCACTTTTTTCGGTGGTTTTTTCTTTCTGTTTTTTATCGCCGTCTTTGTCGCCTTCTTCGTGCTTATCGGTTTTAGTTTCTTTGGAAGCTTCTTCGGTGTTTGTGGTTTCGCTCGTTTGCTCAGTTTCACCAGCCATGGCTGCGCTGGCGACATCAGCTATACGCGAGAAGAAGGACGCGGCGAAAATAAAGCCGATAACTAATAGCGGAGTCGGTTTCACGAATTATGCTCCTACAGCTGCCTTTTTCGCGCGAGGCGCAGGGGCCGCAACGTCTTCACTAGGCGCGTCATCTAGCTCCACATATGTGGTTTCATCATCGATTTCGATGAACTCCATTGCGCCTTCTTCATCATCCTCAGCAGCTTCTTCAGCTGGGGCTTCTTCCTCTGTTTGAGGGGCGGGGGTGTCATCTCCCAATGTGATAGCACCCTCATCTGACGCAGGGGCGGGGATATCGGCGCCAAGGGTGGATATTTGCTGTTTTGCTTGTTCAATCACTTCGAACAATTTGTCTGCTGTTGAATTTGCATCATTGATAAACGGCGCCAATTTATCCATATAATCCTGGGTGGACGTTTCTGTTTGAGAAACAACATCATCTTTTATATTGATGAGCTGGTCGATCAATTTTTGCAAAATTTCAGCTTTTTCATCGGCCGACTTAAGGAGGATATCCATATCCGTCTTTGCACTGTCGGCTGATTGTTTGGTTTGTTCCAGGGCGGCTTTCATTTCTTCAGCAGATTGTGAAAGCGCAACAACGCTAGCCCCAAGACCATCATTAGTTTTGGTCAGCTTCTTTAGGCGCGTACTAAGCGCCCAACAGTAAAAACACGCGGCGCCAGAGGCTGCTAGTAATAAAAAATCTGTAACGAGATCCATCACGAGTCCTTACGTTAAGACAAAGTCAGTTATTAATACATCGTTTACCGCTTCTTGGTCGGCGACTATTTGAACACGACGTAACATTTGAGCGCGCAGCCTGTTCATCGATTTTGGATCGGCAAGATCGCTCTCCTCTACAGCGCGTAAGTAAGTGTTCAATACGTCTCTCAACTTTGGCGCTAACTCTTTAAGTTTTTCTTCATGCTCGCTCGAGGTTTCAAAGGCGATCGATATTTTTAGGTATTTCGATTTCGCGCGTGGCCCAAGCGTTACAACCATTGGTTCTAGATTGACAAAAGCGACATCTTCCTCAGCGTAGTAAATATGGTCTTTAATTTCCTTACTTTCTTCCGGCGCTTTTGCTTGCTTTTCTTCATCGGCTAGAGATTTTTCACCCTCGTCATAACCCTCCTGCATGGCTACGGGCTCACAGGCGGTTTGCTTAGAAGGGGCCATATACGCCACAGCGAACGCAACGCCGCCGGCGAGGATTGCAGAGATTGCACCAAAGATCATTGACTGCATAGCCTTCCATCCTACTAAAGATCATTTGAATGCCGAGACATTTTTAAGCTGTCTCTGTTCCAAATGGTCTTAACGCGTTTTTCCGGGGCGCCGAATTGCGAAAATCCCCTCAAGCTTTCTTTGTCGCGTCCTCTATCTGTAACCTCCTCTTAATGATCAAATGGTAAATGAAATGACGCGCATGTGAATAAATTGGTTAATGAGCGCGAAGCGGGCGAATGGTATGCAAGGTTTGTTGTCGGTATGGTCTTCTTTGTCGTTGTCCAAAAGGATTACGCTCGTCGCGGCGGTGTTAGCGACGATTGGGGCTTTTTCTTTATTAGCGCGCACCGCGTCCAATCCTAGTATGAAGGTGTTATATGCGGGGCTAGATGGTCGCTCTGCTGGTGAAGTCATTTCTGCATTAGAGCGTTTAAGTATCGATTTTGAAGTTCGTGGTGACGCCATTTATGTACCGGCCAGTCATCGTGATGTGGCGCGTATGACGCTTGCCGGTGAAGGATTACCGCAGTCAGGCCAGGCAGGTTACGAGCTTCTTGATCAGCTTAACGGCTTTTCCACCACATCTGATATGTTTGACGCCACATTCTGGCGCGCTAAAGAGGGCGAGCTTGCAAGAACGATTTTATCAACGCCCGGTGTTTCTTCCGCGCGCGTTCATATCGCCCATGAAAGCGGGGGGCCTTTTGCCCGCAGTGTTGCAGAGCCTAATGCGGTCGTAACCGTTACGATGGGGCGCGGACAATTAGCGCCATCTCAGGCGAAAGCCATTCAATATCTTGTCGGCGCAGCAGTGCCCGGGATGGTGCCTGAGAAAGTCGCGGTTCTCGATTCTTCACGCGGCGTTATCTTAAGCCCTGGCGATGAAAGTACTAATCCTGCTGAACATGAGGATATTGGCGGTCGCGAGCGTAAGATTGAGATGGATATCCTTAATATTCTAGAAGCGCGTGTAGGGGCGGGGAATGCCCGTGTCCAGGTTGCACTTGATATAGACCGTGAGCGTGAGTCAATTTCGGAGCGTGTGTTTGATCCTGATGGCCGGGTAATTTCTGCTCGTGAGGTGAATGAGGTTACGGAAAGCTCGTCTGGCTCTGGCGGGCAATCTGTTACTGTTGCGAGTAACTTACCTGAAGGAGATGACGAAGCGGGGGGCGCAAGATCAAATTCAAATCGTACCGAAACGAGGGAAGTCATTAGCTATGACATGTCCGAAGTACGACGCGAACGTGAAAAATTGCCTGGATCTATTCGTCGGTTGAGCATTGCGGTGCTCGTCAATGAAGTTGTGGAACAGCCGGAAGGCGCCGACGCTGTGTTAAGAGAAGCTGGCGAGTTAGATACGCTAAGGGAGTTGGTGGCGCAGGCCGCTGGTTTTGACGAAGCGCGCGGTGATAGTTTAACTATTCAAGCTTTGCCATTCCGCCCACGAAACAATGAAGGCGTTTTAGTGGAAGCCAATCCATTCGCCTCTTTTATGGGGCGGAATTTGATGTCAATTATACAGCTTAGCGTTCTTGCTATTGTAACCCTTATTCTGGGACTGTTCGTTGTTAAGCCTGTTCTTGCCAGTCAACCAGCCGATGGCGGATCACTTCCGCTAGATGATGAGCTTTCATTTGAACCGCTAGGTCAATTACCGACTTATGATGAAGCTCAATTGGCGCAAGATGATGATATAGGAGCAGTTGATCCGATTGAAACGCTGCAAGGAATTGCGAGTGAAAAACCGGAAGAGGCGACCGCTCTGTTAAAAGATTGGCTTGACTCTGAAGCAGCGGAGACAGCGGCATGACGGGACTATCGCTCTATTTAGAAAGGTTCGACCGACCAGCTTCCGCTTATGAATTGAGTGCGCAAGAAGAGCGCATGCGTGAGATTGAAGAGGCGCGCTCGCAAGCTTATCAAGACGGGGTTGAGGCCGGCCGGGCGCAAGCTGTTGAAGACAGAGAGCAAACCAACGAAACGTTGACGCAAATGTTGGCTTGTTTGGACGCGGAAATAAACAACTTGCCAAGTCGTGTGCGATCAGAGGTCGCAGAAATGACGGCTAAAATCGCCGCTGCTATTTTCCCATCGTTTGCGGATGAAAATTTAGCCCGGCATTTAATTACCCTTATTGAGCAGATGGGTGAACCTATTGCGGACACTAAAATTAGAATTAAAACCCCGTCTACATATCATAATAAAGTATCAACACTTTTGGCGGAAGCAGGGTATGAAGACAGAGTTAAGGTCGAAGAGGATGAAACAGCAAGCGGACCAATTGCTGACATTATATGGGCCGATGGCGGAATGAAGGTCAATTTTGATGAGGCGATATCGACAGCCATTGAAGCGCTTAATTCGCAACAAACGCCTTGTGCTAATGAAAGCTTTGGTGCAGAAATAATTATAAATAGTGATGCCGCAAATGAAGAAGAGTTACCTTCTTTAGGTGATTTTGAGGCTGATGTTCCATCGGGTGCAGAAGAAAATATCGATGAGACTAAGCTTAGCGCTATGCCTGTAATGGAAGACTTGGCTGACGCTGAGGAGTTATCGTCCGTTGAAGAATTAGACCTTAATTTGGGTGATATCGAAACAATAGATGATGCTGAACCATCTGAGGATGAGTTAGAGACCGAAGAAGCTTCACCCATAAATATTGAAATGGCGCCCATTGAAGATTTGGCGTTGGATGACAACGAAGAAGAGGCTATGTGATGAGTGACATGATTGATGAGCCGGGAAATCTTCCTGACGGCGGCGGGGATGATTTGGTCTTCGCTGAAGAAGAAGGCGCATTAGCGCCGACTGAAGAAAAAGAGTTTGAACGACGCGATCAATCGGAAGAAAATAAACTTAAACGGTCTATTTTCAGTGTTCCAATCGAGGTTACCGTTACCGTTGGGACAGCGCGCCCTCTAATCGGTGAATTACTCGGCATGGGGCGCGATCATCTATTGCCGCTTGATTCTAGCATTGACGATCCCGTTGAATTGCGTGTTAAAGACCGTGTTATTGCGCGAGGCGAGCTTACCCAAACTGATGAAGATCAGGGGAAACTGGGTATCCGCCTGACAGAGATTATTGAGTTAACGGACCTTACTTAATGGCGACTACTCCGCGATATGCTTCTATCATTGCTGCTATAGCTGCTTGCTCCGTTCTTTTTTGCGCACCAGCTTTTGCGCAGGAGGCAGGGGGCGCTATCGATGCGGCTGGCGGGCTTAGCGCGCGGGTTGTTCAGTTATTTATACTAGTGACCGTTTTATCGCTTGCCCCGGGGCTTGCGATGATGATTACCTGCTTGCCTTTTATGGTGATCGTTTTTTCCATACTGCGTCAAGCGATCGGCCTCCAGCAATCGCCTCCGAATATGTTGATCATGAGTTTGGCGCTATTTTTGACGTATTTTGTTATGGAGCCGGTATTTACGCAGGCCTGGCAAACTGGCATCCAGCCTTTGCTGGATAATCACATTACGGAAGACCAAGCCTTTGAACGTGCTTTAGCTCCATTTCAAACGTTTATGCTAGAGCGGGTGTCGCCAGTTGCGATTGAAAGATTGGGCGAAATCGCGCCAAGCGGCCCTGTTACAAAGGCGGAGGATGCGCCGGTTTCTGTTTTGATTCCAGCATTTATGCTGTCTGAAATTCAGCGTGCATTTGAGGTCGGTTTTGTAATTTTCTTACCATTTTTGATCATTGACTTAATCGTTGCATCGGTACTGATGGCCATGGGTATGATGATGGTCCCGCCAGCGATTGTATCCTTGCCATTTAAGCTTGCATTTTTTGTTCTAGCAGACGGTTGGGTTGAAATTGCTGGTGCTGTTGTAAAAGGTTATGGGGTATGAACAATCTGCCAATGAATGCTTTGCCTGATCTTGATGAGCCGGGGACGGAGCTTGCTTTGACAAGTGATTTCGACATGGCGCCAGTTCAGGAAGAGTTGAACCTAAGTCCAGCACAAAAAGCCGCGATTGTTATTGCCGCATTAGGGCCGGAGACGGCCGGGCCGATCGTTCAAGGCATTCCCGACAACCAACTAAAATCTTTCGTACGCGCGTTTTCTGAGATTGATACGATCCCGCGCCAAGCTTTAGGTCAAGTAATTGACGAGTTTGTTGACCTTTTAAGTGGGGATGAAGATGAAATTAGAGGCGGGTTTGAACAGGCGCGCTCTTTGTTAAGCGAATTTAAAGGCGCAGATGAAGCCATGCGTCTGATGGAAGATATTGGCGCGCCAACTGGACGAGATACATGGCAGCGCCTTGAAGAAGCGAATGATGAAGCGTTGACGGAGTATCTGTCAAAACAACACCCTCAGACGGTGGCCGTCGTCTTGTCCAAGTTAAATTATGACAAGGGTTCTTTTATATTAGGCTTACTCGACGAGGAAGTTGCACGGGATGTGCTCGTGCGGTTGTCAAAGCCGATTTCTGTTGATACCCAAACGCTTGATGTCTTGGCGGATACATTCGAAAGGGAGTTTCTGGGGCCATCAAAGTCATCGAAGAAAGAACGAAATCCCGGACAAATGCTTGGCTCAATGATGAACAACCTTTCATCGGAACGCCGGGATGCGTTGGTGGCCCATTTGGCGGAGACCAGCCCAGATATTATGCCTGAAATTCAAAAGTTCATGCTGACATTTCAGGACTTTGCAACGCGCGTTCCTGCTAATTCCGTTGCTGTTATCATTCGATCAGTTGACGAGGAAATGTTTATTAAGGCGCTTAAGTTCGGTCGCCAGAATGCTCCTGATGTTGTCGATTTCATCTTGCAAAACATTTCTCAAAGGATGGCCCAGCAATATGAAGAGCAATTAGAAAAGCTACAGAAAGTTGCGGTCAACGAAGCTGAAGCTGCTCAACGTGATATTATGGCGGTTGTGCGTAAGCTTGATGAATCTGGTGAGATTAAGCTTAATGAAATCGTTGTTGAAGGGGGCGAAGAAGACGAGTAACAATCGCCCATAATTTCAGGGCGCCGCTTTATGGGTTAGGCGGCTTTAGAAATTTAAAAATCCTGGCATAGATATTTAAAAGCTCCGCTATTATTAAAGCGGAGCTTTTTTGATATGTTTAAATTTTTTGAGCTATAACTGATGACAGCTATACAAATTTCGTTTTAGCGAAAGCGCAAGTTTATTGCACAACCAGCTCAGCATGCAGCGCGCCCGCAGATTTGATTGATTTTAAGATATCAATCATTTCACGAGGACTGACGCCAAGAGCGTTGAGGCCGGAAACAAGATCAGCAAGTGTTACATTTTGCTCGATCAGCGCGACCTTACGATCTGCATTGTTATCTATCTCTATATCTGTACGGGGAAGGACCACTGTTTCGCCTACGCGAGAAAAGGGGTTGGGTTGCACTGCAAAGGGTGTTTCCTCGATACGAATAGACAAATTGCCCTGTGCAACAGCGACGCTGGAGATGCGCACATCTGCGCCAAGAACAATGGTGCCTGAACGTTGATCGACCACAATGCGCGCTTTTTGTGCTGGGCGAACTAAAATATTCTCCAGGGCGCTCATCATGTGGGCTGGCGAAGAATATTGCTCATCAAGCTTCATTTCAACGGCTGAAGAATCCAACATTGTTGCGATTGACTTGCCCGCAGACTGATTAATGGCCGCCTCTATGCGAGAGGCTGTTGTAAAGTCTGGGGAGCGTAGCGAAAGCCTGACGCTCTTCATGCTTTTAAAATCGAAAGGTAATTCGCGCTCTACGCGGGCGCCATTAGGCACCATGCCTGAGGTTGGAACCCCTTCGGTTACCGTCGCGGCGTCGCCTTGTGCCGTATACCCGCTAACAATAATTGGCCCTTGGCCAACGGCATAGATACGCCCATCGGCGGCGTTGAGCGGCGTCATGATCAAGGTGCCGCCTTGTAAGCTTTTAGCATCGCCAATAGCAGATACATTGACATCGATTTGCATGCCGGTGCGCGCAAAGGCGGGAAGGGTCGCAGTCACCATAACCGCAGCGACATTATTGGGCCTGAAGTCTTCCCCTTGTACGTTTACGCCAAGGCGTTCAAGTAAGCTAGAAAGCGCCTCTTCTGTATAGGGTGAATTTCGCAAGCCATCGCCTGTGCCATTAAGGCCGACAACAAGGCCAAATCCGACAAGGTCGTTTCCGCGTACGCCCTCTATTTCAACAAGATCCTTCAGGCGAACATTCGCGGCCGCAGGAATCGCAAATGTCGCCGTCAGGAGGAGGGTAAGCAGGGAGTAAAGAAAAGAACGCATAAGATTAAATGTAATTTGATAGGGACAAGCGTGAAATCCGTGCAGTCATCAAATACGCGGATTCAAGCTGTGTTTCTAAAAGTTGCAGTTGCGTCGCCGCTTCGTATGGGTCACGAGCTGTTCGCTCATTATAAAGATTGGTCAGAATAATTTCTTCTGCATCATAACGATCTTTAATGCGTGAGATCTGACCTTCACTCGCGCCAATTACGGCCTGTTCAGCGATGATGTTTGTATTGGCGGTAACGGACAATGCGGCTGCGTCTTGTAAGACTTGTCGGCGCTCAGTCTCGCCGCCAGCTACAATTGCATCTTTACTGGCGAGAACGGCAAGTCCGCGCAACAGATCTTTGATAGGCTGCTCGTCTGCACGAACGCTGACATCAAGGCGAATGCCCGGCGATATTTCAATACCGGGAGCATTATTGACGCCGCCTTGATAAATATTGGTCGCATAGCCGCCAGCGGGATCGTTAAAGTAAGTGTCAAGCGCAGCGTTAATGGTCGCCGCATCCGGGCCAGCCGTTAATATTGCTTGTACATCTGCGATAAGGGTTTCAACGCTAGCAAGTGGGGGTTGGTTGGTAACGTCTCCGCCAAATACACTTCGGCCTTCAAAACTTGTGTTTAAGCCGCTAAACGCTGAGGCCAGTGCGATCCGTGATTCATTGGTCAACGTATTAACAGCAAATTCGTCTTCTTGGCCAAGGGCGGAGAAAATACCTGTGGCGATCCGGGAAGTGTCTGCGCCAATATTACCGAGAACGGATTGAATCCGGGTAATACGGTTTTCTGCTTGCGTTAGAGTGCTTTGATACCCTTGAACATCATTAATCGCTTTGCGAAGCAGATGAACAGAGCCAATATCGCCGTTCACAGCTTCTTTCAGGTTTTCTATTCGTCCGGTAACCGCTTCGGTGCGGGCAACGTCTGCATCACTTTTCACTTTGTTAATATTACGCGAAAGCGAAGTTGTGGCCAATAGGTCTGGAACCGCAGTCATATTAGAGCTCCATCAATGTTTGCAGCATTTGTTCTGCGGTTTGAATAACACGGGCGTTTGCGGCGTATGCTTGCTCGATCTCGAGTAGTTGTTGAAGCTCAGCGTCGGTGTCAACGGCCGTAACAGCTAATTCAGCATCGGCAAGGCCTGTGGCTCTTGCGGAAGAGGTTGCTAAAGTTCGGTCGGCGATAACGCTTGATGATCCGATGCGTGATGTGAAGCTCGCAGCAAGGCCTGCGGCTGATTGCTGGCCGCTGACTTCTGCGCCAACTGGAGGAGTGCGTAACTCTGTTAGTGAGTCAAGCATTGTACGGATGAATGTGGCGTTGCCAGAGGGGCCTGGGCCTGCTGCGCCAAATCCGTCACGAAGCAATGTCGTATCACCGCCCTGGCTGGGATCGATAATGGTGTTAACAGCAATACGTCCAGCTAGCCCAACCTCGTTTAACGGGTCAAAAACACCGCCCGCGTCAGTGAAGAGCCCGGGGGAGCCGGGGGGTAAGGTGGCGTCAATTCCCTCGAACCGCTCTATCAAGTCGCGGGCCAAGGCGTCAATTTTGGTTTGGAAATCAGGGGCGATTTCATCGCGAATTTCAAAATGTCCCGCAATGGCGCCTTGGGTTGGGCCCATTGAGCCGACGCCAGGGGTAATGTCGACCCCCTCAACGCTTAGGCCAGATAGACCGCCGCCGCCAAAAGAAACTGACGCATCCATACTAAACGCGGGATTGAAGTCGATTTGTCTTGCGGTTTCTGAGACAAGGAAAACTCCTTGATCGGTCATAATGTCAACGCGGCCAAATTCGCGCTTAATTTCTTTAACCGGAATGACATCAGAAATTTGATCGATTAGGCGCTTTCTTTGATCTTTCAAAGAAGACGCGTCTTGCCCGCCAACTTCAAGAGCTGAAATTTCCGTATTGAGTTCAACAATCTCATTTAGAGCCGCGTTTGTATCGTTAACAGCGCGAGCAATAGCTTGATCAGAAGACAGACGCAAATCTTGTGTCTTTGTTGAAAGGTCATTGAAGCTATTGGTTAGCGTCTTAGCCGATTGCAGCACTTGGTCTTGAAGGGGGATAGATTCCGGCGTATTGGCCAAACTGCGCAGGGATGATTCAAGATTTGAGTATTGCGCGAAGAAACTAAACGGGTCTTCCGGATCGCCAAGTGCGTTATTAAACGTTGTATGCGTCTCAGCGACAAGCTGTTCGCGAGCGACTACGCTTTCCGCGCCACGCCGCTCGCGGGTGAGAACGGGATCATCAGCGCGTTTCACGCCATCAATGATGACGCCGCCGCCGCCATTTATACCGCGTTCATTGACAACAATTTCACGCCGTGAATACCCGGGCGTAAGCGCATTCGCGATGTTGTTGGAAACAAGCTCAGCCCGCCGCTGGGTCGCGCGGAGCCCAGACGTGGCATTTGACAAAGCTGATGAAATGCTTCCCATAACGAATTACGCTTTACTTTCTATACCAATTACCGTTTTAAGTTTGTGGTTTCCTGCAACATTTCGTCAACCGTTCGAATGATTTGTGCGTTTGACGAGTAAGCCCGCTGTGTTTGGATAAGATCGGTCAGTTCCTCGGCGATATCCGTTGTGGATTCGGTTAGTGAAAAGCCAACCGTGGTGCCCACTGGGCCCGTGCCTGCATCCCATAAAAACGCATTACCGCTGCGTTGCGACAGCTGGAAAGCCTGGTTATCAAGGGCGTCCAAGCCATTGATGTTTTGAACTTGAGCTAGCGGAACCTGATAGATGATCCGTCGGAAACCATTATCGAAGAGGGCGGCAAGAAATCCATTTTCATCGATTTCAACACGGCTGAAACTACCGATTGGGGCGCCGTCTTTTTCAATACCAACAGGTGAGTAAACGGCAGCAAGCTGAGATAACGGACCGCCTTGGTTAGGAATACCAAGGTTAAGATTAATATCACCAGCAGTCGTTGTAACAGTTAAAAGCCCAGTCGCGGCATCCCATACAGCGCCGCTGCCAAGTCCGGTGACATCATTGATCGTACCACCGTTGATTTGATTGTCATTGAATTCAACAGTGAAATCGCCGATCGATGTTGCAGGAGTGGCGCTTCCTTGGTCAAAGACTTGAACGTTCCACTGGTTCGACGAGCCTGCGCCTGGTACGACTGGCGTAAAGACAACATTTAAAGTGTCTGTACCGCCGAGGTTATCGAAATATGCAATTGGCAATTCAAACGAGTCGCCGGATGACCCCGCGTTCGTCTCGGACGCAGGCAGATTGACCCCTAATTGAATATTTTCCGTCGGCGCGGCTGCAAATTGGTTTCTCGTCACATCGATCGGTTCTAGATCAACAAAACTATCGCGACTAAACGTAGGAATGGTGCCGTCTGGATCAGCCGGGATCCCCATCAAATATAGACCACTTAAGGAGCGTAATAAACCATCCTTATCAGGAGAAAAAGAACCTGTGGATGTTAACATGACAGGACGGTCGGCGGAGGTGGAATTGACGCCTTGAATAGTGGTGACAGGTAATAGTCCTGAGCCGGCTATTGAGACATCTGTACTATTGTTAGTAGCGACGAGTGCGCCTTGAGCTGCGATGTCTTTAAAGGTTGCGGTGCGAACACCGCCAGCCGTATAAGCGCCCGTGCTTTGTTCCAGAACCATACTGGAAAATTCAGATTTCGCACGTTTATATCCGAAAGTTTCGGAGTTCGCGATGTTGTCTGAAATCGTGTTGAGTTTGGTTGAATTCGCCGCCAAACCCATAACCCCAGCATTCAGTGAAGAAGAAAGACCCATAGCTAAAACACGCCTCTACAATAATTTGTCCTACATACACTATGCAGGGTAGAGATTAAAATACTTATAATAAGTGTATTTTTATGATTAACGCTTTGGAGAGTTTTGTTTCAAAAGCGTAATAGATATGCGCCGATTTTGCGGGTCCAACGGATCGTCCGTTAATGGTTCAGTATCCGCTTTACCTGTCACGGCGCTAATTTGATCAGGCGCGAGGCCTGAGGCGACCATCAATCTGCGTGCTGAGTTCGCACGGTCAGACGAAAGCTCCCAGTTGGTGTAGTTTTCGCGAGGTATTGCAAAGCCAGTACTATCGGTATGGCCAACAATTTCCACCTGATTTGTAACAAGACTAACCGCGCCCGCAACCACTTGAATTAGGCGAACCATTGTTCTTGATGCTTGGAAGGAGCCTGGTTCAAATAACGCTTCGCCATCTGTCTCAACAAGCTCAATCACAAGGCCTTTTGGCGTTACGCGGGTTTGAATATGTGAGGCGAGACCTTCTTCTTCGCCGGCAAGCGCTTCTTTGATGAGTTGTTCTTGTAAAACGGCAATTTCCTCAGCCCTTGCCATTGCTTGGGCTTCGAGGTCTTCTTGCGCATCAGCGCCGACTGTGTCTTTTCCTTCTGCGCTTTGATCAAAGGGGGTTTTTGATCCGCCTGCGCCATCGCGGGCAAGGGTTTTTTCAGAAAAAACGGTTTCCCCGTTTAGGGCGTCTTTGCCGCCGCCTGAAACCTGAATAATAGGAACAGTGGGGTTAAAGTAATCGGCGATGCCCTTGCGTTGGTCTTCCGTTGTCGCCCCAAGAAGCCACATAAGAAGGAAGAACGCCATCATCGCGGTCACAAAGTCAGCATAGGCAACTTTCCACGCGCCGCCATGGTGGCCGTCGCCGCCGCCTTTTTTGATTTTTTTAATGATGATCGCGCCAGAATCCGCCACGTTTACATCCGCCTTTTACGTCTCGATAACGCTACTAATAGATGAATGATGTAAATCGGTGTTTAACGCCGGAATTTATTTCGCGTTAAGATTAGCATTCTTTCAATCTTTAACGCGCATACCTGAAAAAAAGTTACGGGATACAAATAGGCGGCGGTCTTTTATGAGCAACGAAAGCGTTTCCATTATTGCGCAAAAAGTTCGCAGTGCGATGATCAATGCGGACGGTTTCCCTGAATTAACAAGGTTAAGTACGGTTGTCGCAAAGACGACGGCGGCGGCGGCTGGTGAAATGTTAAACGTTCCAGCCCAAGGAATGGTCGCGTTTAAAAAGATTTATCAGTTAAAAGAAGCCCTAGATGATGCACCAGATTTTGGTTCTTTTTCTTGGATAAAGCATGGGCAAGGTCAAAAGGCGTTACTCGTCATTTTGGACAACCGCTTAGTCGCCTTGTTGACAGAACGTATGTTAGGCGGCGGGATTGTAAAACCGCCAGAAGACGCCACGCTCTCAAAGATTGATGCTGCTTTGTCGTATAAATTTGTGGATGGATTGATTGGCCCTCTTAATCGGGCCATTCAAAAATTAACCGGTCCGCGACCTGACTTAATTTTGGGTAAACGCACTAGCATCAATACCCCTGAAGACGCTCTTGGCGAACTAGAAATGTTGACTATTTTCGAAGTTGCTGTCGATTTGATGATCGAGGAGAGCACCATGATGGGCGCAATGCGCCTATGTTTCCCGGTTGATTATGTTGAGCAAGGCGACTTTCTAAAGGAACGCGCGGCCGCCTTAAAGACGAATGACAGCTCGCCATGGCGCTTGAAACTTGCCGCAAACGTAAAACAGCTAGAGCTCGATATCTCTATAGTATTATCGAAAATGTATTGTAGCGTGGGTGAACTATCCCGCTTATCTCCTGGTCAAATTATTGATGTGGATGAGGAGGCCTTAAACTCTCTTGAGTTGGTCGTTAAGACAAATGAAGGCCGCAATACGATCGCTAGCGGTCAACTAGGAGCCGTTAAGTCGCAAAAAGCCGTAAAACTGACCACTGATATAGACGATACTTTTTTGCCCCATTTTTGACGGAAACCTCCTCCATTGACATAGTAGGTTAAATGCGCGCCCATCTAGGGCGGCCCATCTAGGGCGTCTGTGCTTATCTAAGCCCCAAAAGGGCTATGTGGGTCAATGGGGCGGTGATATCAGGGGCGGTGATATGAGCGATCAAAATGGGGCGAGCGAGTTTGAAACCGTAGGTGAAGAGGACCTACGTTTTATCCGCAATTTCAATGATGTGTTTTTAAGCCTTGGGCTGGCTGTGTTAATTGCGGGCATTGGCCTAATTTCGATGTTGATCGCCAGCCAACAAGTGGCCGCCCTTTTGGTCGACGGTATTTTTAACGCCTCTCGGCCAGCAGCGCTGTTTGTTGCTGGGGTGGGCTTTGCAGATGCAGCGATCGTTTGGATGCTGGGCGAGGTTTTTGCCCGCTCGCGCCGGCTGTTTTTACCAGCAATTGTTATTCTAATTGGGTTTGTGGGCTTTATTGCAATGGCGAGCGCCTGGACCTTCGGCGCCAGTATGAACCTTGGCCAGTTTGGTTCGGTGGAGGCGGCGGCTTACCGTGTTCGTTTGATGGGCCTTGTGGTCGCATCATCGGTGACATTGGCTGCTCTGGCGTTTTACATTCGAATGAAGCTTCCCTTCGCTATAGCCGTCACCGTAGCGGGGGCTTGTGCGACGGGGCTAGCGGCAATTGGCCTTGCGGATGAAGGGTTTGTGTTAGCGCATTTCGCGTTTCTGCAATTTAGCGCCGGATTAGTGCTATTTCTTATGGGTGTTTACTTCGATGCGCGGGACCCAGCTCGGCGCACGCGTCTTTCTGATAATGGATTTTGGCTACACTTATTTGCTGCGCCTTTGATTTTTACCTCTGTTATTGGCTCTGTAGGCGGCGGCGCCCTCGTAACATTATTGATCGTTAGCGTTTTCGCTCTGGTCTCATTGCTCATAAATCGCCGAGCGCTGCTGGTCGCGGGGTTATTATCCGCAGCCTTTGCAGTTGCGACGTTGGTTGGAGAAACAGGCCTGGAAGGCGGCTGGGGGGCGGGGACCACCCTTTTACTCCTTGGTGGGGCGATGGTTATGCTCGGCGGTGGATGGCATTCTGCGCGGCGGGTGCTGGTTGCGCCATTTCCTAAAACAGGGCTCATCGCCAGAATTATTCCGCCAGAACCGTCAAAACAGGCCCGCAGAACAGGTTAATCTAGGCGGCGATCAAGATTTTTTCGTCTTGGGGAGATGGCCTTATTGCACGAACCAATAGGACCCGTTATACCCGCTCTTTCCGGCGGGGTAGCTCAGCTGGTTAGAGCGCAGGATTCATAACCCTGAGGTCGGGAGTTCAAGTCTCCCCCCCGCCACCAGCAAAATCAATAGGTTAAGCTGTATTTTTACGTCACGCTGAGGAATGTTTTACAGCTAATCAGCAAAGTTTTACACTTTGCGTTCGCGCTTTGTCCATCTTTGGGCCTTCGACAAGCGCTCGACCCGTCCGCTTGCGATAGATTTATTGTCCACATAATGGCGCCGAATATAGAGCGCCGTATCAAGCGACCAACCCATAGTTTCGCTGGCGTCTTCATCGCTCGCGCCGCTACGATAAAGCCTGGTGGCGAATGTGGCGCGCAAGTCGTGTTAGGTCTTATCGATGCCAAGCTCGCGCCGGTGTTAGTCGAAATCTTTACCGAGCGCATCAGCGGTGCGATAGGGCTTCCCCTCTTTATTGACCAGCAGCGTATATTGATCTTTTGGGGTTTCTTCGAAAAAGCCCTGCAATTCAGGACCAATAAAGATGTAGGTTGGCTGCCCGCTCTTGGTTCGCTTGATAGCCAACTGATCCGCTTCTAGGTTTGCTTTTGTTGCTTTGAAGGCATCCGCCCCCGCTAGCCCAGTTAACGCAACAAGGTCCGCGATGCGTAAAATGTGCAGAGTGACAGCTTCACCAAATTTTGTAAGCTCAGCCTCTGTCCATGGGGTGGGGTTGTGTGTGCGCGTATAGCGTTTCTTCACATGAAGAGCCGCATTGGTTGAAAGAAGGCCGTCTTCTATGCCGAACTCCAAGAGCCGCGACAGGGAGGCGAGCGCTTTGTCTGCTTGTCTCGGGAGGGGGGTAGGCTTCGTGCCAAATTCGGATCTCCCGCTTTATCTCAGGGGGCCCAGACTTTTTGGGCGCCAACCCCTTGTCGCCACCTTTTAAGTACGCATCACGCAAGCGAAAAAAACGAGCGCGCAATGCTGAATTAACGACAGGTGCGCGCAGCGTTTCCAGTCTTATCCGCGTCTTTAAGGATCGGTTTTCAACGTTGGATCTCCCATTCAACCGCATTCATGGCTATATTTCCTTTGGCTATAAATTCAAGCTCAAGACAGCTCGCTAATTTGTGCATTCCTATATGTATGCTGAAAGAACGTCTTATAGAGATGTTTGCGTTGTTGGTGTGGGGGTAGCTTTTTCCTTACTTTTAATTTTATCAAACATAGCATTATAGCGAGCTTCATAATCTTTAAATTCCGTCCCGCAGACTCTGTCCCAAAACCGAAAATATAAGGCGTAATTGCCTCTTACGCGTTGATGGTGCATATAGTGATGCATCGCTGTAGTCTTGTTGGTTACCACGGGAACTTTATGCCACCAAGATGGGTATATTTCAAATCCGAGATGACCGATTGAGTTAAACAAGATCATGCCGGTCGCCCATACGGCCAAAACGCTCTCATGCCACGGCATCAAAACAAGAATAAATAGTATCGTTTGACCAGCAATCGCCTCTAAGACTGCCTCCACTGGATGAAAATGAAATGTTGTAAAGGGAGTTGGGTCTCGGCTTTCATGGTGAGTTTTATGAATCCACTTATACATCGGTTCCCAGTGCATAAGCCTATGGAACCAATAAAAAGCCGTATCATGAGCAAAAAATACCAAAAGTAAGGTAAAGAGATAATAGGCTATGCCATATTCACTGATATCTGAGTATGAATGCTCATACATAGAGTTCGGTATCAGTAGATAAGTAAACCAAAGTCCTACAGACACAAAAATAAATTGAGATGTAATGCTGAAGATTGTCTCACTGATTACTTGCCCAAGTTTGGGCCAGCGATGCCGAGAGAGTTTTCGTTTGGCTAGGTATTGATCCAATAACACCCAAAAGACAATGAAAAATACAATTGCATATACGAAATACTCAACGATTTCATCGGCCGTGCGCAAAAATGTCTTGAACATTCCGCCTGTCATGTCGGGATGTAGATCAAAGAAATAAAGCGCCAATAAAAAACCAACCAAGGCATAAGCGACAGAGGTGCGAGCCCGGTTCGGGGATAAAGTGTCTTTAATTGTGGTTGTGATGCTCATGATATATCTCAATACTTTTGTTTGGATCAGCCTTATTTTCTCGCCGACTTGAGCAATGAAAATTTGTGACTTTCGATTTAGAGCGCGATCAAGCGCTCTAAATCGAATAGGTGCTATTTACTTTTCCTTAGCTGTGAGCATGCGCATCATGTCTTCTACTCTAAACCAATCGGCGGATACTAAAGTTTTGCCGTCTTTTCTTACGTCCCGAGGCGCCGTTTCAAGAATCGCCCAGCCGTAATATGAACTGGGGTCTACTTGTTCCATAATTGCTATGTTTTCTGGATTATTCTCTTCAAGAAGAATATTACGACATGTTTGGCGTATGACTTTCATACGAGCGGCATCGCTAGCGCTCCATTGGTAAATATCTTTGCCAAAGACCTCGCGCATACGATCTGAGTCTAAAAGGCCTTTATAAATTGTTCGTTTCCCAAGTTTATAAGGTTTAGTAACGCTGTCGTATTCAGATTGCCATGAAAAGAAGGCGGTGCAATGTTGTGGCGTTAGCCGGTGTGCTGCTACGCCGCCAAGATCGTTCAGTACAAGTTGAAATAATAGACCGTCGGGATTTTTGGGGGCAGTCGGGTGCTGAACCTTATGCAAAGATAAATCCGTGCATTTACCATATCCGATATCGGTGAAACCTACCGCACTGCCTGTGATCACCCCTGTTGAGGGAGAAAATTTTCCAATAATCGTATGAGGAGCTTGTGTCTGTTGTGGTTTGCGACGGCTCCAAGCGTTGTTAAGATAGAATTCATTTGTTATCGGATCGTGTTTTACCGTTAGCTGAAAGGCGCCGACCGATCCAGTATAAACATCTTTATATGGCCCAAGTTGGAACTCCGCCGATGGTCGAGCTGAATTTAAATCAACGAGAAGTCGAACAAGCCGCTCCGGGGTTTGCGGCGTGACTTTGCCACCGCAAGAAATAGCGCCAACCCATTCGCCGAGGAATTTGTTTTTCGGCGCTGCTGCAAGTCTCGCACGACGATCTCCATATCTTGCTGGCACAAGAGAGCCTATAGCCCCATCCAGACCTTCACTTAGACGATATTTATCGATGAGTAGATTAGAGATTGTGTCAGCGTAAACGCGTTGTAATGCTGGCGAGTACCAAAGCAGCGAGGTTGTATCATCAGGGGCTTGATCTAGCGGCGCGCCTGACCATCCGACCTTATTAAGATGTTTAACTGCGTCCAACGCTGTTTTGTTTCGAGAGCTATTCAGTTTAGTTTGGCAAGCTGCGCCAATATTTTTGAACCGCGAAGCATCTTCATCTGTCCAGGATAAAAAATCTCGACCCAGTATATCAACCATTCCGTCTGGGTCATAAAGCGCGGGATGGGTTGGGTGTTTGATGTCGTTGTTTTCAATAAACTTGTGACGCTCTGACATCCAATTGGCGTAATTAGCGCAGTCTTCTTCTGACAATACTTCCAGGGTCGCCTGGATTTGATTGTCGCTGGTTGAAGGGGCAGCTTTAAAAAGCAAGCCTTCAGAATTTGGGGGCGTCGGCTTATCCGCGACTTTACGGGCTGTTATGTTTCGGCATTCCATTTGCTCCTCGACGAATATAATCGTCGTTAACAACATTTCCGATTGCGGAAGATAGGTCAATTCAAGATCATAGCTAAACGATTGAGTGCCTGGATAATCTGTACGCCAGTCTGTTGCGCTTAATATCATGGTCTGTCCGTCACTTTCTGGACGTCCGATGAAATTAATCGGCGGCAGACCAAATCCGCTTTTGGCAATGAAAGCGCCAGGAGAAGAGGGGTCTTTACTGATTTGCAAAGCAAAAGCACCTTCCATACCAGCGCATCCTCCGTAGCCGACCCAAATTCCAGAAGCGACATTTGCCAGTGTATTGTTATTTTTTGATGGAGAGGCTTCAGCAACGGACGGGGTGGAAATGCTAATTGATAGCGCGGCTAAGGCGGCTGCCATTTTTGATAATCGTGATGACATGGTTTGCATCCTTACGTAAACATTTCGTTTTGAAATATTGTTTCTTCAAGGCTCAGGCGCGATGGAGAAACAATATTGTATAAAAGATGGATCAATTAACGAACTGGCTTCATGCCAGTAAGGCGATCCACTAAAGTTGGGTCCTTTTTAATCTGCTCAGCAAGAAGTTTTGCTTCAAAGTGTTGTTCAGTAGTAAGAACATATTTTAAATATGACTCGCGATTTTCTTCAATAAATGGGTTTGGATCGCCGGGCTTTCGTGCAAGCAGTTTTTGATATTTTCTAAACATATCATAAAATGGAGGGTGGGCTGCAAGGAAAACATCGACAGGTAATTTTTTCGCCATTTCGTAAGTTTTACGATTATCTTCTACTATATTTAAATATTCTGGATTCTCAATGAGTACGTAATATTCGTTCACGCCATAACTGCCAGAAATTAAAAGGTTATATTTTTTTCCGTTTTCTTGCACCTTCATGAGCCAATTTGTAGTGCCTTTGGTATGTCCGGGTGATGCTTGTGCTATTAAAGTCGTTCCCCCAAGCTTGACCTTATCACCGTCAGTTACAATCCTATCGATTGGGTGCGGTTTGCCGCCCGGTCGCACCGTCAATGCACCGGGTACGTCTCCTTTTAGAACAACAACTTCCGCACCAGTTATTTCTTTTGCTAAGGCGTCGCCTTCTTGGTGGTCATGATGCCAGTGGCTTGCTAGAATGATCTTTATGTCTTGGAATGAAAAGCCCAAGGCTTCTACACTTTCGCGTATAAATGGAACCGTTGACTCAAATCCAGTATTGACCAACACATGACCTTCCGGCGTCGTAATAAGATACACACTAATGTGCCCTGTTCCGACATAATAAACGTTATCGATGATCTTATGAGGCGGCCACGGAGAATTGTGGTCGATTTGTGCAGAGGCCGGCGTCGTCCAATAAAAGACGGCGAGAAAAGCTATGGCAATAGCGTATCTTATTGTCCTTAAACAGCTCACAGTTTTTGTGTAAAGGGTCATTTGATCCTCTCTAAGTGATATTTGGTTGTTTATTGCATCGTGAAAGTTTACATTTAGTGCCGGCAAATTATTGTAATATTGATAAACATGAAGTTGGGGTGCTTAGGTTAGCTCCAGCCATTCGTCCGCGACCAAAGGTCAGTTACATTGTTTTGTTCGCATACGTGATAAGAATCATATTGCGCTGCCGTTGCGCAGGCATGGTTCGGTAAAACGCGAACAAAAGACCCAACGGGAAATTGCTCTAGGCTAAGCAAAGGCGTACCGGGACGGGAAGCGATAACGCCATGTTCTTGGTTCGCGGAAATCATAACTGCGTCTGAAATAAGGTCGCCTTTAACGTCACAAATAAGACCATAGCCCTGGTCAATTTGCTGGCCGGATGTGCCGCGATCACGCGATAAAGCCATCCACCCAGCGTCAACGATAACCCAATTGCGTTCTTTTTGATGGCCAATAACATTGGTAAGAACGCTAATAACGATATCTTCAATGTTGCAAACGCCTAGGCCAGCTTGAAATAAATCAAAAAAAGCGTATACGCCGCATCGAAGTTCTGTAATGCCCGATAAATCATTTGTCATCAGAGCGGTTGGCGTCGAACCAATCGACACGACGGGAACCGTAAGACCCATATCCTTGATGCGTGATGCGGCCAATATCGTCGCCTCACGTTCATGGACGGCATGTGCTTGAATTTTTTTGACACTGTCACACTTATAGGATCCTCCGGCATGAGTCATAATGCCCTTAAAGTGTAAATTCTTTGCTGTCGAGAGCGTGTAAGCAAGCTGCAACAATAATTCACCATCAGGAGCGACGCCCGCGCGGTGACTGTCAACATCTATTTCGATCAATATCGGAAGAATTACTTGGTGGTGTCTGGCCGCAACATCTAACGTATTAACCATCTCTATACTGTCGGTGATACAAGTAAGCTCGCATCCTTGACGGATTAGCTCAGCGGCCTGCGCCATTTTATTTGGTCCCATACCAACAGCGTAAAGAATATTATTATATCCTGCCGAAAAAAAGTAACTAGCCTCGTGAAGTGTAGATACGGTAATGCCATTACAATTTCCGGCTGCGAATATATCTGCAAGCACCATGGCGGATTTATGAGTTTTTACATGAGGACGGATCGGGCAGCCAAGCTTTTTTGCATGTTGCGCCATCCTTGAGGCGTTTGCTTTTAACTTGGGGCGGTCTAAAACAAGAGCTGGCGTCATCAAAGACGAGAGCTCGGAAGGCGGGTTTATTTCGTTCATGATCATCACGTTAACTCGACGATTTGCTCGGATTTTAGAGCAAGCGATGTCGCAAACGCCGCAGCAGTTAAGTCTTGCAGCGCCATGCCAGTGCTGTCGAATAACGTAATCTCATGGTCATCTGTGCGACCTTGGTGGGTTTGGTTTATGACAGCGCCAAGCATATTGATATTGTTTTTGCTAATAAGGTCTCTGTTCGCAGCATGTTGGCATTCGCCTAACTGAACAGCCTGTTCTGGAATATCGCTAAATAAAGTTGCGTTAGTAATAAGGTCGATAGAGACTTCTTGTTTGCCTTTTGTGTCCGCACCCATGCAAGCTAAATGAACGCCAGGTTTCAGCCATTCGTAAAATAGGATGGGTTCTGTGGAAGGGGTGACGGTAATGATAACATCGGCTTTTGCGCAAATCTCTTCGGGAGATGCAGGGGTGAGCGAAATATCGAAATCACTCGCGACGGAAACCAAATTTCCTACAGCCTTTTCGTTAAGGTCATATAGATAGACCTTGTTAAAAGGTCGTTCGGTAAGCGCGGCGCGTAATTGATGGATGGCTTGTCCGCCCGCGCCTATCAATCCAAGCGAAGACGCATTTTTTCGGGCTAGATAGCGAATAGAAAGTGCGCTCGCGGCGGCTGTCCTTAAGGCTGTTAAGAACGTTCCTCTGACTAGTGAATATGGCGCGCCTGTATCAGGATCGAAAAGCATTATCGTGGATTGATGGTTTTCAAGACCGAGCAAGCGATTGCCGGGCCAAAGACCGCCAGCTTTGACCCCTAAAATAGGTGAATTGCGGTCAAAACCTGATTTAAAGCCAAATACAGCAGACTGATAGTCAAGAGTCTCCCGAACTATTGGGAAACACGTTGCAGCACCCGTAGCGGTTGCGATAAACGCCTCTTTTATACATTCATTAATCTCACTTTGGGAGACTGCCTTACGACAAAAATCTTCGGACACGTAATACATAAAAAATCTAGCAATCTACAAGAGTAAAAAGGATCAGAAAACCTAACTATGTCTCAGAGTTAGTTAGCTTTTTCTATCTTGGGTTCTGTATTCTGCGCCTTTTCGTTGAAGGGGTAGAATTTATTAAGGTCGATATTTTGATAGTTAAGGGCGTCTAAGTGAACTGTGCCTAAATAGGGCCCGGGCGCATCAACGATCATAATCGTCTTTGCGTATCCTGTATCGTCAAACCCACGTCGGAAATGAACGCGCGATTTTACAACAAATACGTCATAATTATCAGGATTAATAGTTGGAGTACGTAATAAATTAGGCTCTAGAATTTGAACCAACTGGTCCGTTATAAATAAAATATTATTTGATCCAAATTCGACCGCCGCCACACGGATTTTATATCCTGGAAGGGTTACGGTTGTGCGGTGTTTTAAAACGCCTTTGATTTTTATGGGTGAACCGCTGGCTGGCTTTCGTACAAAACCGCCTACGTCATATTCAAATGCGTCCCCGATTTGAGCATTGCTTTCGTCCAAAGCGTCAAGTACGCGCTCATCTCGTATAGCGCCGTAAATAACATTACTTAAGCCCTGATCGATTATCTGTTTAAGAATATGCGTGGCGTCCCCGTTGCGATCGGAATAATCCGCCAAGACAACGGGTGTTTTTTTGTTTTTAACGGCTTTCACCGCCTGTGCGACCGCGCTTGCAGGAGGAATGATTTCTGTTTGGAACATTTCATGGCGTTTGCGGTGCATGAACGCGCTCATGTCATCTGCAATTTTATCTGCTAATTTTTGATCATCATTGGTCATGACTTGTACTGTTAAGCCTGCATCAACTGAATCGTTCCAGGGGAAGCCAAAGAAAACACTGATATATACGTCTTTTTCTCGAGCTTCCCATGTAAGAGCACGCTGTACGATAGAGGCCCAAGGGTCGATTCCTGTCCACTGCAAAACGGTCGGTGTAATTATTCCAGGTTTTTTTGTGGCTGTGGTTGGCTTATAGCGACCAGAAATTGCTTGAAGCAGCAGTTTAGCGGCGCGCTCTCCCTGCAGCCTTCCGTCGTAGTGCGGAAAATATTTCATAGCGAGTGAAAAATCCGCGAACTGCAAAAAATGCTCATCTTCATTGCCATGAGGGTCGAAAGTCGCTGCGATGGGCACTTGAGAACCGACAAGACCCCTTATTTTCTTTGCAAGATCCGCTTCGGGGCGTTCAATATTTTCGACAGCAGCGGCGCCATGGAGCGCTAAAAACACAGCGTCAACTGCACCTGCCGCCTTTAAGTCACGTAATATAATGTTTGTGTAATGTTCATATGCTTCAGTTGTTATATGCCCGACAGAGCTGCCGCCGATAACGTTGCCAAAAGACTCAAGGGGTATGAGTTCCACATCTGTATAATCCGCAATTGCATCGACAAAGCCCTGCAAACTTTCATCGGCCGCATACAAAGAGTTCCCTTTAAAACTAATAGGCTCAAAATCGCCAATTCCCGCAGTTTCTTGAGAGAATGTCGTCGCTTCATGAGAAAAATAGGCCACGGCTATGCGAATTGGCCGTTGAGGGGATGCTTTTGACGAATTAAGCCCAGCGGCTTGTAAAGAAGTCGGTGTTTCATGACTTGCTATTGGCGGTTCGTCTGCCGCTATTTGCTCCGCACGCCCGCAAGCTAAAAGTGTAAAGGCTATAAGGGTGGCTGCAATCAATGTTAGAGATTTTTTCAGGTGGTATGTCATCATCATGTTTTTGCAAATGCTATATAAATAGACCGACATAAGGTTGGCTTTTTATGGGCGTTAAAGTCCTAAGCATGGTAAGTATGGCAAGTGACACCTTATTTTGTGTTCTTGCCAAAATACAAATATGAGTATATGCTCATTTATTGAGGGCGTCAAGGCGACTATCGACGTCAGTAATGAGCGGAAGGCTATTTGACGGTGAGCTTCATTTTAGAAAGTTTAGCTAACTAAAATAGGCTAGAATTGTGAGGCATGGTGAATTTTAGCGTAAATTCCATTTTATTAAGCGCTCTTTGCATTATTCTTTTATGCATTGGGTGGACCGCTTTCACGATAGGGGACGCCATCAACTCATGGACGCGTCGTCCACTTGCGGCCCCAGAGCAAACGCAAGAATTTTTTGATGTTATCGTTCAAAAAGCTACAGAGGCATCCCCGGGCAATATTTCCATAGTTTTAATTGAAGATGGCGTGGTGCTTCATGAGCATTACGCTTCCCTAGATGAGGGTTTTACTGGGGATAGCGTTTTTCAGGTCGCATCTTTAAGTAAATGGTTGACGGCTTGGGGCGTATTGTCATTGGTGGAGCGAGGCAAGATTGAACTTAACGTTCCAGTTTCCGCTTATTTATCTCGATGGAGCCTTCCAGATTCTATTCACAATGATGAGGTTACGGTGGAGCGTTTACTCAGCCATACCGCAGGCTTTGCTGATGATCTTGGATATATGGGCTTTGATGGCAGTCAAGGCATTCAAACACTCCAAGCATCTCTTACAAAATCGTTAGATGCCAAACCTGGAGTAAGCGGCGCGGCAGGGGTGGTGAATACGCCTGGCGCGACTTGGCGTTATTCGGGCGCTAGTTACACTCTTCTTCAATTGATTATAGAAGAAGTCTCTGGGCTGACATTCGATAATTATATGAAGCAAGCTATTTTTGAACCATTAGGGATGCAGCGATCAACGTTTATTTTGGAAACACGCCCAGATATGAAAATGGCGCCGATCTATGATGAGCAAATGCAAGTCTCGGCGCACAGAACTTTTACGGCGACGGGGGCTGCCTCGCTGTTTACTACGACGGACGATCTGGCGAAGTTTCTAGTAAGCCAAATTGAATTTGAAGCGCCTGCTTTCAGGGCAGTTCTATCTGGTGATATCATACGTCAATTGCGACGCCCGTATGCGCGTCACTTAGGATTTGATCTTTGGGGGCTAGGGGTTGTTTTGTATGCTGATGTTGGGGGGGATTATATTTATGGCCATGATGGCGGAAATGCTCCGGCTATCAGTACCACGGCGCGTATTAATCCGGCGACGAGGGATGGCATAATTATTTTAACGAGCGGAAAGAAAAATTTAGCCCGAATATTGGGGGATGAATGGCTCGTATGGCAGGGAGGTAAAATTGGCCTTTCTTCGCTAAGCCTTATGGCTGACCGTCTTTCAAAACAGATCTTTATAGGGTGGGGCGTTATTTTAATCTTGTCGGCTATATTCTTTATTAGGAAAATTGCGCGGGGAGTAGATCGATGAACTTGCAGAAAATACTGGGATATATGTTGACCGTGCTTATCGTCATCTGTGTCAACTATGAGTTTGCAGCAGCGAAAAGCGTTATGAAGCCAAAAGTCTTGGTTATTTCAGTTGGCGGCACGATTAGTACGATAAAAGGGGGAGACAAGTTAACAGGCGCCGATTTAGTTGCAATGGATTCCACCCTTGGAGATATTGCGGAAATTGAAACGAAGACTGTATCAAGCGTCGGGTCTAGCCGGCTCGGTTTTGGCGATTGGGCGACGATCTTTGACGCTATACAGGACGCTTTTGCTGGAGACCCGGATCTTAAGGGGATAGTCCTTACACATGGTACGGACACTTTAGAAGAGACGGCATATTTCCTAAGCTTAGTGATTGATGATCCACGACCAATTATCGTGACTGGGGCTATGAGATTGTCAACACACGCATCTCCTGATGGACCAGCAAACTTGCGAGACGCCGTAACCGTAGCTGTTGATCCTAATGCGCAAGGTCGTGGTGTTCTGGTGGTTTTTAACAATACTATTTATTCTGCTCTTGACGTTACAAAAATGCATAGCGTTGCTGTTTCATCTTTTTCAAGCCAAAATTGGGGCGCGGATGGGGTCTTGACCAACGGTAAAGCCCAATTTTTTCGTGAGGCTTATCGTGGATGTACAGTTGCGGGGGTGAGCTCGGAAATGATTCGTAAATTCCCGAAAGTTGATATCGTATATGCTTATTTTGATGCTGATGATTTACAAATTGTAGAATCTGTAAAGCGCGGTGCAAAAGGTCTTGTTGTTGCTGGTTTTGGCAGCGGACTAATCACGCCGAAAATGGAAGTGGGCTTAACGCAAGCTGTTGGAAATGAAATGCAGGTCGTCTTAGCATCCCGTACTCACACGGGCATGGTCAATGATGCCTATTCTCAAGCGGTGAAATTGCCGGACACGGTTTATTTTGCGGGTTTATTAAGCCCGCACAAGGCGAGGATAGCTCTGATGTTGTCTATTGCTGCATCGCTTGATCCTTCCTTGCGTCGAGATTTGTTTTTGCATTGCATGACGATGGACTGAGGCGTTGTTTCTTCAAAATTGAGTACGGTTTTTTGATCCTATCTTGCTTGCGATTATCTAATTTTGCTAGGTCCCGGCTGTTTTTATGAGAATCTGAATCTATTTGAATAGAGCTTGATGAAAATGCATTTTTGGCAACTCTATTCTATTCCGCAGGCGTTGCAAAACTGTCTCATTATCTGTGTAATTTATCGATTTTGTCATATTATGCGTTGACTAAAATGAGCAATCACTCAAAATGAGTAAGTATTCAATTATATGAGGGACTGCAGATTGATATCTGCCTGCATAACCTTAAAAAGAAAGCTCGAGAGGGATGGTGCTAAATGCTAATTCAAGGTCAAGATAAAAAGAAAATGATGGGAATGGCGTCAAGTATCGCTATTTCATCAGTAATAGCGATTTTTTGCGCTGGGACACCGGCTTTAGCCGAGGATAAGAATAGAACAAACGTGATTGATACGCTTGTGGTGACAGCTCAAAAGCGTGAGCAAAACCTTAATGAAGTGCCATTATCAGTACGCGCCTTTTCAGCGGACGAGATACAAAAGACAGGGATTTCAAAGGTTGAAGACATTGCCGTTTTAACGCCTGGCTTGTCGACGATAAGCTTCTTGCGTCCGACAGAATTAGACTTGCGTATTCGCGGAATTGGCGCCCTTGGCGGTGATCAAAATACATATGGTATTTATATAGACGGTTTTGAAGTGTCAGCGATGAGCACCGCGATTGTCGCGCAAGAGCTTGTTGATATTGAGCGTTTAGAAGTTTTGCGTGGGCCGCAAGGGACGACTTTTGGTCGTAATGTTGTTGCGGGAGCAATTAATATCACGACGAAAGAGCCTGATGACGTATTTTCTGGCTTTCTTGAAGGGGAAGTAGCGCGTTTTGGCACGTATGAAGTAAGGGGCGGTTTAAGCGTACCTTTCACGCCCGATATTGGGGCGCGTATATCTGCTTATTATCAAAGCACGGATGGTCATCTTAACAATATTGGCGCTGCTGGCGGACGCAATGACCGTGAAGTTTGGGGCGGACGCGTATCGCTCTATGCAAATCCGCTAGAGCAATTGTCTTTTAGAGGATCGATTTCTTATCAAGATTTTCATCAGGGTCTATTTGATGTGATCCCGGATGGTGTTTTGACTGGCAATGCAGTTCTTTTGCAAGGCATTATCGACAGTGGATTTAACCCATTTTTTTCGCCGGGTACATTACCTGCTGGGCCAGATGTGTTTTTCCCCAATCAAAATGACACCGTTGTGTACAACACGCCGAGTTCATTTGATTTTGAAGGTTTTGTAGCAACAGGGCGTGCGGACTATGATTTCGGTTCTTCTTCCTTGGTTGTCGTTGCTGGGTATATTGACACCAAGCAAGTTAGGGTCGAAGATTTTGACCTTTCCCAATTGGATAATATTGTAAGGAATGCGGATTCTGACGGCTCATTCTTTAGTGTTGAAACCAGACTTCAATCAAATGGCGATGAAAAAGTTGATTGGGTTGTCGGCGGTTATTATTCTAATGGCGAAGAAAATAATTTCCGAAATTTTGTGAGCGGAGATGATTTTGAGGCTTCGACATTTGTGCCGGGGGCCTTGGTTAATCTTCCCTTCAATACGTCTTTCCTGCCAAACAATTCTGTTATATTGAGTAATGATGAAAGTACAAAGAGAGAAAGTTTCGCTTTTTTTGGAGAGTTGGACTACGAATTAACGAGTAGGATGAACATCTCTGCCGGGTTGCGCTATAGTAACGATACCTCAGAACAAACTGACGTTGATGTCATAGATTTACGAGACAATACATTTGCGGCGCCATTTGTTCCGGGCTGCTTGACGATACAATGTCCTGTCGCCATACCTGATGCTCAAGAAGAAACATCTTCTGATAAGCTAACTTGGCGAACTGCGTTAATGTATGAATTGACGTCTGATGTGAACGTTTATGGTTCGATTTCGACCGGTTACCGGGCTGGCGGTCTGCAATTAAGAAATCCTGCTAGACCTGATTTTGGCCCTGAAGATATCATTAATTACGAAATTGGCGCTAAAGCGTTTTTGTTTGATAGTCGCGCATGGGTTAATATCGCTGCGTTTTATATGGATTATTCCGATATTCAGGTGTTGACTGAAAGCGTTTTAACATCAGTTCAGTTTACAGATAATGCAGGCGGAGCTGAGTCTCGCGGTGTTGAGATTGATTTTTCAGCGCAACCTATCCCTGCTCTACAGATATCAGGCGGTCTAGCATATCTTGATACTGAGATAACACAGTTTGTGGACTTTAATGGTGTTGACAAATCCGGCTTGCGGCTACCTGGAGCGCCCGAATGGACGGGCCATCTAGCTATCGACTATCAACATCATATTTATAAAAATATAGACGGGTTTATACGCGGCACCTACATTTACAATGGCGAGCAATTTTTGCAACTAAGCGACGTTGAGACAACAACTAATAAAAAATATGAGCGGTTTGATCTTCGTTTTGGATTAGAGCAAGAAGGCAGTTGGCGATTTGAAGCGTATATAGAAAATCTTTTCGATACTATATATACGACCGGTATCAATGATAATTCATTTTCAGCCGCTGGACGTCGCGTGATATCACCGCCGCAAAGATATGGCGCAAGAATGAGAGTTAGTTTTTGATCACTAAAATTTCAAAACTTTAGCGTAGTTTGCTGATATTTACTAAGCGCTAAAATTTACGATTTTACTTGGCGGGCAGCAGGCTGTTTCCCGCCAAGTTTTTATGTATCAAATATTATTAATAAACTTGCTTAAGTGATGCATGAAGTTGATTGGTCAACAGACACATCCAGGATATAGTAAGATAAATGTTTGGCGTATCTTATAAAATAATCAGTTAGATGATTAATAGCTTTAGCTATGTAAAATCCTAATAGAAATAATTCATTGTCGCGGTCGCGATTTCCTTTGCGCACGCGGCCGAAATAATTCCCGTCGAATTCTAACTGCGCGGGCCAGTTCAAACGCTTCTTCGTTCAGTTTATAAGCGATGATAATACGCAGGCGAATATAAAAACATCGCTGCTGTGCCCTTTTTTAATCCGGCAAGTAAACACGCTGCGCGCGCAGGCGCCCGGCGATAAACTGTTCAATGTACTTGTTCATCTGACTGTGCTTGAGTTTTGAATGCCTTAAGCGCATCCCGCAATCCTAGATGTATCAAACATCTGGGACACCCCTAAACTTATGCACTCACTCGACAGTACTTTCAGGTCTTTTATGGTGCTGTCTGTTTGGCCGGGCGTAAACACCGCCAAAAACCAATCGTTAAAATGGGACCGACAAGAAGGATCAGAAAAGCATAAGTGAGATAGCCATATCCTTTGGCGACTATTTCTATCACACCAAACTGTACCCCAATAACAAGAGACAAAAAGATGACAAACATGCCGACTGATGCGCGCGCCCAAGGCGGGAGTTGCCAATTAAACCGGCTAGTCGCTCCCGCTGCGAGGCGTGCGTTCAAAGCGTTCAGGCTGCCAATGCCGGTTTGCGCTAACGTACCGAATATAACTATGTCAAACAAGATGGTCAGTCCACCAATATCCGCTGCATTTAAGACAACTGTCAACGGCACTGGTTCGTTTAATATCTCCGGCATAAAAGCAAAGAGGGCTATTGCGAAGATAAAGGCGGGAAGCATGCCAAGGATTCCAGCAAAAATGCCCGCTAGGCGCGCTTCTTTTTTGGATTGAAGAGGTTTTAGAGCGAACAGGATGGCGGGAAACGCTGCAAGATTATAGCCTGCATATTGAACGGCGCCAAGTAACCATGAAGAATGCGTTTGTGCATGAAGGATGGATGAATTTATTTTATCAGCATATAGAGTAAAAATGATTATGAAGAGTATTATATATGTAAAATATAATAAAATTGACCAATATACCATTAAATTGCGTAATGTTTTTTCAGGCGGCAACAGGCCTAAACACAACATTATAGCAAGCGCAATGACCCCCCATATTGGTGATGCGCCAAGGCGGTTAGCCACAATTATGCCAGCGGCGTCGCTGATGACTGCTATCACAAGGATAAGAAAAGTCAGAAAAACTGCTTCTAACGCAAAGCGCAGTGGTCCAATCAAATCACGCATCAACCCGTCATAATTATAATTTCGGGTAAGGACGGCATAGTTGAAGGCAATCGATAAAAAGAAGCCCCATAAAATCATGGTTGCGGCCATGCCTAATAATGCGCCGCCGATGCCGTGACTGAGAAAGAATGTCACTAGCTCTCGACCTGTCGCATATCCGCCGCCAATGACAACGCCGACAAACACCAACCCTGGTGAGAGGCAACGTAGCAGCTTTTGTAAATCCATATTATTTTCCAGGAGCCGTATGAGTTTTGCTTGAATGTTGCTGCTTTTGATATTTACTTAGTGAGTATTAAGAATACTTCTTCTATGAAATAATCTAGGCCTGTCCATTTTTCCATATTCGACAATATAGCAATAGATAGATCAAGAGCTGGACCAGAATAAGTATTTCAGTTAATCGCATGTGCATATATTTCCGAAACGTGCCAATGGGGTGGCCTTTGGGTCGTTGCGGGTGGTATAATTGAGAATATCCTCAATTTGTCAAGATGGCGCACCGCCAGGCGCCATAAAAAGCGAGTATGATTAGCGATGTGAGGTTGATCTTTAGGGAGAAGACAGGCTTACAGAGCGTTTAATCAACGTCAGCTAATTGTCCGTCTATATTCATTAAAAATTGAGCAGGACGCTTTAATTCGGCATTTATATTAGTGCCAGGATAAAGAACATTATACCATATGACAGAAAGAACATCTATTACGTCGTCAATTTTCATTTGGGGAGAAATTGCTTTCCAGCTATTGGTTTCTGTATTATTTACAAAAATTGATCTCGTTAAATCTACTGTCATGGCATCAAGTGCGGCGACTGCAAATAAAACAACATTTTTGTTAATTGAGCCCTTAGGGTAGCGCCTAAGAACAGAGCTTGCGACATATTCATGCCATGAAAAATTCATTTTTGCGTATTCTGCGGCAAAGTCCGGGTCGACCTCAATGCGTTGAAAAACAGCTCTTATAAGGTTTCCATTCGCGATCGTGGTTTCAATCCAACTTCTATTTGTTTCTCTGATGTTCTCAAATGCAGAGCGGGCGATCGTGGTTTTAGGACTTTGCCAGACACTCGCTGCTAAAAAGTCATTCATAACCTCTGTGACAATTTCATTTTTGTCGGAGAAATAGACATAAAGGGTGCCCTCAGACACGCCCGCCTCTTCGGTGATATGAATAGAGCGCAGATCGGTATAACCGTGCCGGTCAAGACAGACGGCCGTTGCAAGCAGCAATTTCGCACGGGTTCGTTCCCCTTTGCGTTTTGGCGCGTTGGTTTTTTGTTTTTCTGATAAACGATCGATGTACCCAAATGTCATAGAAAAATTTTGTCAGATTCTTTTGTGAAAAGCCATAGCGTTGTGGGGGCAAAAGAATTTACTGGACAAAATTGAGGAATTGCTCATAATAATTTCGACAGTCGTGGATGAGGTCTTTCGCTCGGTCAACATCGCTGGAGGAACGCAGAAATATATGCTTCATGCAGAAGAAAACAATAAAAACGACCAACAGCTGAAGCCTGAAATTTTAAGCGATTTTGTTGCTAAATGGGCTTTGAAAACGCCTGATGCCGAGGCTTTGATTGGACCCGATGAGCGTATTTCCTATGCCGTGCTAAACCAAAGGGTGCGCCGTTGTGCGAGTAAGTTACTTGCTTTAGGACTTGGGCCTAGAGACCGTGTGGCGATGATTGGGACGCCCAACGATCGTTATGTTGTTGTCTATTTGGCGACAATGTCAATTGGAGCGGTTTGGGTTGGACTGAATCCGCGTTATCAACAGTCAGAATTGGTGCGAAACGTCGCGGACTGTCAACCGTCTGTATTGTTTGCATATAAAAGCATCGCTGATCGTTCTTATTGTGAAGCCATAGAAGCGATTGAAGAAGTAGTCGAGGGAGCGCTTGACATCGTGCTTCTCGATAGTGCGGAAGACGCGAATGGTGGTAAGATCAGTTGGCGTAGCGTTTTGCAAACGCCAATAGATGAAGGAGCGCTCCACACAGCGCGTCAATCAATCGAACCGACGGATGCCGCCGTTATTGTTTATACATCCGGCTCGACAGGCGCCCCTAAGGGGGCTGTGCTCTCTCACTCGGCCGTATCAAAATACGCGCAAATTCAAAATGATGTTTGGCCAGTAGATCCAATTCGCACGCTAAATTACTTTCCGATTAATCATGTCGGTTGTTTAGTTGACGTGACCGCGCCGTGTCTTGTGGGCGGCGGGGCAATGGTTCTTATGGAGCAATTTGAGCCGGCCGGAGCCCTCAACATTCTTGCAAAAGAAAAAATCACCGTGTGGGGAGGCGTGCCAGCCGTTTTCCAATTGCAGTTGGCGTTTTGCAAAATATCAGACTACGATCTTTCAAATGTTCAACTTATTGTTTGGGAAGGCGGCGCGATGCCGCTTGAGACCATTCGTGCTCTAAAGGAAGTCTGTCCAAGGCTAGCGACAAACTACTCAATGACGGAATCAACTGGAGCGATCACTATCGTTGAGCCGACTGATGACGAGGACATTTTAAGCAGCTCTGTCGGGACGCCTTTGGCTGGGGTGGAGGTCCGTTTGCAGCGTAGCGATGACGAGGCGTCGAGCGACAATAGGGTGGGGGAGATAGAAATTAAATCCCCTTATCAAATGACGGAATATTGGGGGCGTGAGGATGAAACCAAGCGCGCCTTTACTGAAGATGGTTGGTTAAAGACAGGCGATCTTGGCGTCTGGCGTGAGGATGGGCGTCTTAAATTGGTCGGCCGTTCTAAGGAAATGTATAAGTCTGGCGGTTATAATGTTTATCCCAGAGAAATAGAAGCCGTCTTGGAAAGCCACCCTGATGTCTATGCGGTCGCTGTGGTTAGCGCCCCCGATCCCATCTGGGATGAAGTCGGCGTTGCTTTTGTTGTTGCGGGAGGCGGATTAACGCAAGACGACTTGCAAGGATATTGTCGCGATAAGCTTGCAAATTATAAAATCCCTAAAAAAATTTCCTTAGTAAGCGAATTGCCTCTGCTTCCTATCGGAAAAGTTGACAAAAAAACACTCAAAGAAAATGCAAAAAATATATATGGATCATAAATAATGAGTGCAGTATTATATAATAAGAATAGTAACTATGCAGAGATTATTCTCAATCGGCCGGATCGTTTGAATGCAATTAATGCCGCGTTACTCAGTGAGTTATCAGAAGCGCTTGAAACAGCTGAGCGAAGCGCGGATATCCGCCTTGTTGTTTTAAAGGGCGAAGGACGTTCATTTTCAACAGGGGATGATCTTGTAGAGTTTGCGAATGCAAATCCGACGGATCAAATGAAAGAAGAATTTATCGACAATTTGCAGGATGTAACCCGGCGAATTATGTTTGGCGATACAACTGTTGTCTGTGCTGTCCATGGATGGGTGGTTGGCGGAGCAGCTGCTTGGCCTTTGAATGCCGATTTTTCTATATGGTCTGATAATACGAAGTTTTATCTTCCTGAAGCAGGATACGGAATGTTCGTAAGCGGCGGGGTTTCGGTATTACTTTCCGAGCTATGCGGATCGCAACGCGCATCGGAAATAATGATGTGTGGCCAAAAACTTAGTATTGAAGATTTATCCCGTGATCGTTTGGCGCCGAAAATCGTTCCGTCAAGTCAATTTGCAGAAGCTATCGATGATTTTGTCGCCTCACTATTATCCTTGCCCAGCGCTTCTTTGCGCAGATATAAAGCCGCGAGAGTTTCAAAAATTCGCGAAGATATTGAAAAAGCTTTGTTGATTGAAAAGTCTATTTTGCTTAATTTGAGTGATGGTGAGGTCATTTTGGAACGCTTACCAGAACTAGCGCGGGGATGATTTTTAGTGATGGCCAGAGTGGCTTGTGTAAGTAGGTTACGGGCATTTTTAGCTCATATAACTACTTTCCATGAGGTGACGGCTGGTGAGCGCTTGCAAGTTCATACCGACGTTGAAAATATTGCCTTTAAACTTCCTCTGTCCGTTGTCTTTCCCGCCTAAAACGGGTGTCCCCACCGGTTACCGTAAACTCGCATATTCATGATGCAATCCGCCCAGATGAGTGGGCGAAGTAGTGCTTTCGCATGGATTGCTACTCTAGCCTCGGGGAAGAAACGATAAAGAAATGCCAGGATCAGGCGATCGCTACGTCGCGAGAAGAGCTGCCTAGGCGCTTGTCGCCTTAGTGTCGTCACTTGCTGGCGCGGCGGTGTGATCTCCGCTTCAAGCGCGGAATGCGGTTCTGTCATATTTGATAGAAAAAGAATGAAGAGCCTCAGCCTGTCCATGTTCGAGGGCAGAATTTGCTTCCATCAGCGCGTGGATTTCGCGATATTTTTGTCTAAGGTCCCCCCCCCGCCACCAACTGCCGATTTAATCTCACAGCGTATGCATAATCATGGCCCTTTAAGGGCGGATCAATCCGCGCCAAGCTGCGCCATAATGTACTTACCCATTTTTTCAATGGCTTATTGGTGGGCTTTTCCTGCCTCTTAATTGAGGCTAGTTTCTTCCGGCATATTCAACTGGGAGGGGCGAAGCCATGCGCATTGGATCACTACTAACCCTATTGTTTTCAACGTTGATTGCAGCGGTTCCGCTTAGCGCCGCTGAAACAGAAGACGCCATTTTGGTGCTTGATGGGTCGGGCTCCATGTGGGGGCAAATAGACGAAGAGGCGAAGATCACCATCGCTAAGCGGGTTTTAAATGATTTGCTTGATGAGTTGCCGGCTGACCGCAAGATAGGCCTGATGGCATATGGTCATAACCGCAAAGGTGATTGCTCAGACATTGAAGAGCTGGCGGCTATTGGCGCAGAGCGATCCACCATAAAGAGCGCTGTAAACGGGATTAGCCCAAAAGGTAAAACGCCGATGACGGCGGCTGTTAAGATGGCCGCTGAAAAATTAAAGTATACTGAGAACAAAGCGACTGTGGTTTTGGTCAGCGATGGTATCGAAACATGTGAAGCGGATCCTTGCGGTGTCGCTTCTGCTCTAGAGCAAGCTGGCGTCGATTTCACAGCGCATGTGATTGGGTTTGACGTAACAGAAGAAAATGAGCAGGCGCAATTGCGTTGTATCGCAGAGAATACCGGCGGCCAGTTTATTTCGGCGAAAAATGCGGAGAGCTTAGCGGCGGCGTTGCAAACAACTGTGGTTGAGGCGCCTGTTGCTACTGAAGCGAACCTTTTCCTGCGCGCAACTGAACTAAAAGGCGGTGTGCTGATCGAAGGGGGACTGGATTGGACGGTAACGCCTTCTGCGGGCGAGGGCGATGCCGTCATAAGCGAAACTGGCGCGGGCAGTCTTGAAGCAACTGTGCCTGCCGGCACTTATGACGTATCGGTTGTTCGGCCCTCTGACGGTTTGAAGGGCGCGGCTAAAATGGTTGAGATAAAGCCTAATGCTTCTAAAACCGTCACGATCGCGCTTGAATTTCCAGTAGAAGCGACGCTGAGCGTCCAGCCAGAAAACCAAGGCGTTGCCGGAACGGATATCGCGGTGGCGTTCACAGGACCGGAGCGTAAAGGCGATTACTTAGCGATCTCTAAAAAAGGGGCGAGTGCCGGGGCGTATCGATCTTATAAATATGTAAGCCAGGGCAATCCGGCAAAAATGCGTTTACCCGTCGAGGTAGGCGATTATGAGGTTCGATATATGCTCGGGCGTCCAATTCGGGTTTTGGCGGCTGTTGAGTATAAAGTGACGCCAGCATCCGCGACGTTATCTGCGCCAGATACTGCTGTTGCTGGGGAAAACATTCAAGTTGAGTTTACGGGGCCTCCTGCTGGATCAGGCGATTATATTACGATTACAGAGCCGGACGCGGCCGATAACGCATATAAGAGCTATCATTATACGAAAAGCGGCAGCCCTGGTAAGCTGCGCATGCCGTTAGAACCCGGCGACTATGAGATTCGGTTTATTCAAAGTAACAAAAAGGTCCTTGCGCGAAGGCCAATTACGATTACGGCGGCGCTTGCGACGGTATCCGCGCCAGAAAATGCAGTTATAGGCGAAACTGTAAAAGTCGACTTTACGGGGCCTGCAAACTCTGGGGACTATATCACTGTCACCGCTCCAGAGGCCTCTGCGAAATCCTATACTGACTATGCGTACTCTCGAAGCGGCAGTCCTGCGCAGATCCGCATGCCTTTTGAGCCTGGTGAATATGAAATCAGGTTTATTCAGTCAAACTCTAAGGTAATTGCGAAGCAAACGATTACGGTCGAGGATGTAGACTCTAAGCTTGTTGCAAAATCGAGCGCGATTGCAGGCGAGACAGTTTCGGTTGAATTTACGGGCCCGCCCGCGGGTTCAGGAGATTTTATTACGGTGACGTCGCCGGAAGCATCTGAGAAAAGCTATGGTGCTTATCATTACACAAAAAATGGTAGTCCTGCAAAAGTCCGCATGCCCCTTGATGCTGGGAAGTATGAGCTGCGTTATGTTCTGGGAAATAAAAAGGTTATCGCGCGCAAGCCGATATCTGTGTCAGCGGCCACAGCGACATTAGATGCTGTAAGTAAGGCGCAAGCTGGCTCCACCATTCAGGTTACGTTTACAGGACCAACAGCAGGCTCAGGCGATTTCATTACAATCACTCGTCCTGATGCCGCTGAAAATAGATATGGCGATTATCACTATGTCCAAAATGGAAGCCCTGGCGAACTTAACATGCCGAAAGATGCTGGTGAATATGAAATACGCTATGTTATTGGGAATAAGAAAGTTATCGCTCGCCGGGCTATAGCAATAACCCCCGCGCCATAGCTTTGTTCGCGCCTGATGGTTGTTTTTGAAAATGGGCGTATCGCAAGATGCGCCCATTTCATTTTCTGATTTTAATTTTTATACAGATCGCCTTACGAAGAGCGAATAAGGGGCCCGTTTTAAAGGCATGGAGCGAGATTATTAGCCACAGGCAATTGCACAGCAATATCAGCGCAGGCCAATTTAAACTGGATTTTAGAGCCTTTGATTGCGCGGCTTAAGTCGGCTCCATCAAGGCGGGCGCCAGAAAAATCAGCCCCTTCGATTAGGGTTCCATCAAATCGAGCGCCTGACAAATTTGCATTTGTGAAGCGCACGCCTGTTAGGTCGGCGCCTGAAAAATCCACATTTTTAAGGTTGGCGCCAACAAATACAGCGCCGGTCGCATAGCTGTCCTGAAGGGTGGCGCCTTCTATGTTGGATCCTGAAAAAGAGCTAAAGGAAAGGTCGGCGCTATTAAAATTTACGTCCTGAAAATTGCCAGCGCGCGCTGTGGTTTGCCTTAGATTGGCGTTGGCGAAACTAGCATGCTGGAAGTCCGTTGCTGTTAATATTGTTCGCCCCATCTGTGCATTGTTAAATTGTGTATGGCGCCCGCTTGCTCCTTCGAATGTAGCCTCGTTTAAAAGCGTTGAAACAAACAAGGCCTGTTTCAGTTGCGCGCCAGCGAAATTTTCACCCTGAAAATCCTGGTTAGAAAAATCAATGCCAGTAAAGTCTTGAGAGGCCAGCCCCTCAGTATCAGGAAGATTTTGATCGCTTTGGAGGGAGCGCAATGTTTTTTGTAAACTGTGGAGCGTATCTTTCAGTTCATTTGCCGCCTGTTCAGTGGATGGGCCGCTGGAGATTACATCTCGCATCGAAAAAGATGTGCTGGTGAAAATTTTATTATGCCAAGTAGGCCCGCCTATGATTTGTGCGGCGAGGGCAAATATCATACCTATAAAGAATATAATTAAAAGAAAAATTCTAAACACGGCATGCTCCTAACGCCGCTTACAAAATAGTCTGGTGACGAATTTTGGCCGTGAAACTTGAAGCTTTACTTAAGAGATAATTAAGATTTAAATTTACTTGCGCGTATAAACCGCGAAAACATTGGGGCTACGTGATCTTCCAGGTTAATTGCCTGTAATGTTGTTTAATGTGCGCGAGGATGTTTAAGAGCATCCCGTCGAGGCGCCGCAGCTTTCGCACCTTAGGCATGTGCCGTTGCGAACAAGCGTAAATTGTCCGCATTCACTACATGCGTCGCCCTCATAACCTTTTATGCGGGCCTGGTGTTCTGGTCCCGTCGGATCAGCAAGAGAGCCAGGGCGCGGTGATTGCTGATTGACCGCTTTTGCAAGCTTTGCAATTTGCGCTTCGATTTCTGGCGCTTTAGGGCCTTCATCGCTTGGTAATGCAGAAGAGGGGTCTTCACGATAATCCTGGTCGTCCATGTTTGCGGGCTCGCTAGGTATATCCTCAACTTCTTCTGGCGGGAGTTGATCGTTGGATGCATCACGCAAGCGGTCGAAATCCCCGCCGCGCAGAACAACCAGATTATCGGTCACCGTTGAGCGACTGAAGCCCTTAGAGATCAGCTTTGTGGCGTCTTCCTGGGTTTTTTCAAAATGGACGCCTTGGCCGATGGCGTCTACCGCCGTTTCATCCGGGTTAAGATGAGCAAGATCGGTACGTCCAAGATAGGAGATTGCAAGTTCACGGAACAGATAATCTAAGATGGAAGTGGCGTTTTTGATCTGGTCGTTGCCTTGGACGGGACCGGCTGGCTCAAAGCGTGTAAAGACATAGGCGTCGACAAATTCTTCAAGCGGAACGCCATATTGCAATCCCAGAGAAATGGCGATGGCGAAGTTATTCATTAGGCTTCTAAATGCTGCGCCTTCTTTATGCATATCGACGAAAATTTCGCCTAACTCACCATCATCGAATTCACCAGTGTGAAGATAGACTTTGTGGCCGCCGACAATAGCTTTTTGAATATACCCTTTTCGGCGGTCTGGCAGGCGGCGGCGGCCTGGCGTACGCTCAATAATCCGCTCAACAATTCGTTCCGCTACGATTTGCGATTTTCTGGCGGCGGGCGCTTCATCGAGGAGTTCACGCAAGGGGGTTTCCTCTTGCGCATCACCATCCTGCTCATCATGCCCTTCTTCTAACAGCATGGCTGTCAAAGGTTGTGAGAGTTTGGAGCCGTCGCGGTAGAGCGCGATAGATTTTAAGCCAAGCCGCCAAGCCTGCATATAAGCGCCAGCGCATTGGGCGATTGAAGCTGATTGGGGCATATTCACGGTCTTGGAAATGCCGCCAGAGATAAAGGGTTGCACTGCCGCCATCATGGTGAGGTGGGAGTTTACTGACAGCGCGCGCTGACCAATTAATCCACAAGGGGAGGCGCAGTCAAAAACCGGTAAATGGTCAATATGCAGGTGCGGTGCGCCTTCAAGGGTCATCGCCCCACAACAATAAAGGTTTGATGCGTGAATTTCTTCGTCGCTAAAGCCAAGGTCACGTAATAATCCGTAACCGGTTTGCTTCATTTGTTCGTCATCTAGTTTCAGGATATTACGGCAAAAATCTTCGCCCAAGATTGATGGGGTAAAGGCGTAGGTGATGTTAAATGCAGTCTTCAAGCGCTCTTCTAAGGCCTTTATATGGCGCGCCTCAAACCCTTCGTCATAAAGCGCATCAAGGCTGACGCCTGGGGCGCCTTCTAATGTGCCGCGTCCAACAGCGTAATCAGTGATGTCTTCAATCTGATCTGAGCTATAGCCAAGCGCTTCAAGGGCAATCGGCACAGCGCGGTTGATGATTTTAAATTGTCCGCCGCCAGCGAGTTTTTTAAATTTTACGAGGGCGAAATCCGGCTCAATACCTGTTGTGTCACAGTCCATTACCAGGCCGATTGTCCCCGTTGGGGCGATCGCCGAAATTTGTGCGTTTCGAAAACCGTTTAGCTTACCCAGTTCATAGGTTTCATCCCATATCTTTTGGGCTCGATCATTAAGATCCGCCCAAGGACAATCAGAGGGTCTAAATTTTGTGGGTTCTATGGCGAGCCCTTCATATGCCCCTAGGGTGTCATTCGCTCCTTGTGCTGCACGTTGGTGGTTGCGCAATACACGCAGCATTGCTTTGCGGTTCTTTTTGAACTGGGGAAACGCGCCGACTGAACCGGCCAATTCAGCTGATGCGCGATAGGCAGCGCCAGACATTAAAGATGAAACGGCGGCCGCAATGGCGCGCCCTTCTTCGCTGTCATAGCTGTATCCCGCGCTCATGATTAAGCCGCCGAGATTAGCAAAGCCAAGCCCAAGTGTTCTAAAGTCATAAGAGCGTTGAGCAATAGCCGGGGAGGGGTATTGCGCCATAGCGACGGAGATTTCCAGCGTCAACGTCCAAAGGCGACAAGCATGTTCAAAACCTTCAACGTCAAATCCTTCATCGATTTTAAACTTTGCAAGATTAATCGACGCAAGATTGCATGCCGTGTCGTCAAGGAACATATATTCTGAGCACGGATTAGATGCGCGAATATCGCCGTCTTCAGGGCATGTGTGCCATGAATTGATCGTGTCGTGGAACTGGAGACCTGGGTCCGCGCAAGCCCACGCGGTTTCGCTAATCGTATCCCATAGCTCCCGCGCTTTTACGGTTTTTACCGTCTCGCCGCTAACGCGCCCCTTCAGGCTCCAATCTTGTTTGTTTAAGACCGCTTTTAAAAAGTCGTCAGTCACTCGGATGGAGTTGTTGGCGTTTTGGCCGGAAATAGTGCGATAGCCCTCACTGTCCCAATCAAGGTCGAAGGTTTCAACCTCGATTGTTTTAAAGCCTTGCTGCGCAAAATCGATGACCCGGCGCATCACGCCATCGGGAATGTGCGCGCGGCGCGCCTCTTTCATCGCGGCTTTTAGGGTATTGTTTTTCTTCGGGTTTAAACGATCTTCGTCTTCTTGCGTCCAACAGGCGTCTAAAATTTTTGGTAAGTGAACGGCAAGTGTTTTTGAACCAGTGGCAAGCGCAGCGACTTTGTCTTCTTCACGGGCCTTCCAAGTAATAAATTCTTCGATATCCGGGTGGTCCACATCAACCACCACCATTTTAGCGGCCCGCCTTGTTACGCCGCCAGACTTTACGGCGCCAGCGGCTGCGTCGCCAACATGTAAAAAGCTGATCAGGCCAGAGCTTTTGCCGCCGCCGGAAAGCGGCTCGTCTTTACCGCGAATGGTGGAAAAGTTTGTGCCTGCGCCGGATCCGTACTTAAAAAGCAAAGCTTCCCGGCGCCATAAATCCATGATGCCGCCTTCACCGACCAGGGTGTCGTTTACAGACTGAATAAAGCAGGCATGAGGTTGAGGACGCTCATAAGCGCTATCGGACTCAGCAAGGGAACCGGTTGCATCATCAACATAAAAATGGCCGTGATTATCACCTTCCAGCCCGTACGCCCAATGCAGACCTGTGTTAAACCACTGCGGACTGTTTGGCGCCGCCAGTTGGGCCGCGAGCATATATTGCATTTCGTCGACATACGCGGCGGCAGAGGCTTCATCTTCAAAATATCCGCCTTTCCAGCCCCAATACCCCCAAGCCCCTGCAAGGCGGTGGAACACCTGTTTAGCGCTTGTTTCGGCCCCATAGCGTTTGTCTGCAGGCATTTTCGCGAGAGCTGCAACATCTGGCATTGAGCGTTGAAGAAATGAAGGAACGCCTTTTTCTGCGACTTTTTTCATAGCCGCCGGAACACCGGCTTTGCGCAGATATTTTTGCGCAAGGATATCAATTGCGGTTTGACTCCAATGGCGCGGCGCTTCGAGATTTTCCATCTCAAAAAGCACTTCACCGGAAAAGCTTCTGATTTCACTGTCCGCCCATTTAAAGCGGATCGTTTCAAACGGCGCCCCTGGTGTGCGGGTGTAACGGCGTTCAATGCGCATGGATCTAATCCCTAAGCTTTGCCTTATAAGTTTAAGACCGAATCACCTGCTTCTCAATATTCGCTGTTTAGTACAAGGCTGTGTGGTGCAATAGGGGCAAAAGAGCGGAATTTTCCGAAATTTTTGAACGCGCGGTAAATCATTAAGACGGTGTAAGCTTATGATTTGGTGGGTTTTCTGGCCGAGAACTGCTTACGCTTTGTTTGGAAACACTTTAGGGTGCGGCGATTAACGCGCTTTAAGCGAAAACATCCTATGGACTGCTAACAAGCGCGGCGCCATAGTCCCGTCAAAAGCGTGTGTTAATGGAATTAAAACACCGCGAGGAGTAGGATTTTAAGATGCTAGAGCGGATCTTCACTTGGTGGAACGGCGCAACGATGGGCGCAGCATTTACGCTTTTTCGGCGAAGCGCGCAGCAGGTCGGCGTTGATGAACAGGGTAATCGATATTTTGAGGAAAAGTCGCCTCAATCTTCTGATGGGCGCAAACGCCGTTGGGTGATTTATCATGGTGTTGCTGAGGCTTCGCGCGTGCCGCCTGATTGGCATGGATGGCTGCATCACACCTTTGATTTGCCGCCGACTGAGGCGCCGTTAAAGCGTCAGGCGTTTGAGCAAGACCATGTGCCGAATATGACCGGTACGCCGCTCGCTTATCATCCTAAAGGGAGCCTTGTGCGCACCGGTGGGCCTGATAACCTAGCGAAAGACTACGAGGCTTGGTCGCCTGAGGAAGCGTAAACTCGCGCCTAGACTAGCGTATGTCTAGCGTATCTGTTTTGGGGATCTCCTTGCATTTAGGAGTAACGACAGGAGCAAAGTGGTGAGTAAGGCGGGATTTTTTGAAACAATCGTTGGCGTTGTTGTCGTGGCCGTTGCTGTTGCCTTTCTTGGCTATAGCTACACCATAACTGGCGGGGATTTGTCGCGCGGCTCATATTCGTTAAATGCCGCTTTTGGTCGAATTGACGGCATTGCGGTAGGAGCGGATGTTAAAATTGCTGGTGTGAAAGTCGGCGCCGTTACGGCAAGCGCATTGGATCCCCAAACATATCAAGCGCGGGTGACGTTCTCTCTCGAGGATGGTGTCCTTGTGCCGGAAGATTCTGTCGCAAAGGTTGCCTCCGATGGTCTTTTGGGCGGCGCTCATATTGCTATCGAACCTGGCGCTTCAGAGGTGACGCTTCTGGCGGGGGAGACGATTGCGCTCACCCAAGGTTCTGTTGATCTTTTAGGGCTAGCATTTCAGGCGTTTACCGATTCTGCTGCAAGCGAAGGTGGGGAAGACGCCTCTGATAATAGTGGCGGCGGAACTGGCGACCTTGGTGATGACCCACTCGGAGATTTTTAATGAGCTCAGTTTCTCCCAAGTTTTTACTTTTTAGCGCGGCAGTCGCTGGCTTTATGCTTTTGGGTGCTGGCGGTTCTGTTGCTCAGATATTAAGTGACGAACTCGAACCAGCACCATCAAGCGGTGATCATTCTGTTGCCGATATTGACGATTTGGTCGCCAGCGGCGAACTTGAGGAAGAAGATGAGCTGGATCGCTTGTCACGTTCAGCGGATGATCCGTTCCCTGACTTGCGGGCGAAAGATAAGATAAAACCTGTTTCTGTCACCATTCGTGCACTCAATAAAATTACAGCGCGTTATTCTGATATTGAAGCGCCGATCGATATGATCTCAAAATTCGGCACCTTAGAAATTGTGCCCCGTTATTGTGATAAACGCCCGCCAGAAGAGTTTCCTGAAACGTCGGCGTTCTTACAGGTTTACGATCTGGGCCTTGAAGAAATGGCTGCTAACGCAAAGTCTTGGGGCGAGGAAGCCGCTGACGAGGTTGTGCCGGGCGATGAACCAGCGGCGCTGGCGGTTGTAAAACCGATTGAACAAAAACATGCTGATGGAGATGATGAAACTTCTGACGTCGGTTCTATTTTAATGCTTGAGGACCCATTGGGGGATATTTCCGTCGGGGACAAGGTGTTCAGTGGTTGGATGTTTGCATCAAGTCCGGCGCTTAACCCTTTAGAGCATGCCGTTTATGATGTTTGGGTGATTGATTGTAAGACTGTTTCTACCGACACTGTCACGTCAAATGATGATGGGCCAGTCACCTCTGGCCCAGCGCTTCGATAGTCTACTGACGTGCCGTAATCAAAAGCGACTGGGTCATCGACATGTCGTTCCAACAAGCGCTGGTAATTATCATTCGACATTTCTTCAACGCCGAATTGCCCCAAATGATCCGTATAGAATTGGGTATCCAATATCGAAAAGCCTTGCTTTTTTAAGACGGCGATCAAGTAGGCCATAGCAACTTTGCTTGCGTTGGTCTTGCGAGAAAACATGCTCTCGCCGCAAAATACACCGCCGATTGCAACGCCGTATAGTCCCCCAACGAGCGCCCCATCTTCGTAGCACTCCACGCTATGAGCGGCGCCAAGGTGATGAAGCTCGCAATAGACCTCATAAATCTGATCATTAATCCATGTTTCAGGGCGTGTTTGGGTCGCTTCTGCACATTTTTCCATGACTGTATTGAATGCGCAGTTGATCCGGATCTCAAAGGGCTGCTTTTTTATCAAGCGTCGCAGTTTTTTAGGAGCTGTCGCTCTTTGAAGCTGCAGAACACCGCGATAATCAGGAAGCACCCAGACAGCGTGGGGTGCGTCCCTTTCTTCAGCCATAGGAAAATAACCCAGGCGATAAGCCTGCAACAGCTCTTCTGGCCTGATGAAATAAGCAGAATCGCGGGGCATAAGCGAAGTATCAACGTACTCGCTCAATCATGCAATGCTTATTCCCCAACAGGGTTACTTTAAGGTCGCTTAACACTTAAATGGCGATTTAGACGCCGTGCTTTCCTGCAAGCCATTGTTCTAGCCAGTGAATGTGATAATCGCCTGCTTTAAAGTCCGGCTCCTCAATTAGCTCTTCAAACAGTGGTATTGTCGTTTCAATACCAGAAAGAGCCATTTCGCTTAAGGATCGGCGTAATCGCGCGATGCAGTGGTCTCTATTTTCGCCAAAGACCACAAGTTTACCGATCATTGAATCATAGAACGGCGGAATGCGGTATCCGGTGTAAATCGCGCTATCAAAGCGCACGCCCGGCCCGCCCGCGGCATGAAAATATGAAATTTCACCAGGCGAAGGGCGGAATGTGCGAGGGTCTTCAGCGTTAATGCGACACTCGATTGCATGGCCTTTGAAGCTTACATCTTCTTGCGCCAGCTTTAATTTATTTCCAGCCGCAATACTTATTTGTTCGCGTACGATATCAAATCGTGTGATTTGCTCCGTAATCGGATGCTCAACCTGTAGGCGCGTGTTCATCTCGATAAAATAAAAGCGGCCATCTTCATAGAGATATTCAATGGTGCCGGCGCCAAGATAGCCTAGCTTTGCAATCGCGCGGCGAGTTACTTCGCCGATCTCAGCGCGTTGTTCTTCTGTTAGAGCTGGCGAGAGGGCCTCTTCGAGGACCTTTTGGTGTCGGCGTTGAAGAGAGCAATCACGCTCGCCAAGTTGAATGACATTACCGTGGCTATCGGCAAGGATTTGAATTTCAATATGACGGGGGCGCGTCAGGTATTTTTCAAGATAGACAGCGTCATCGCCAAAGGAGGCAGCGGCTTCGGCTCGGGCGGTTTGGAACGCTTCTGCTAAGTCGTTCTCAGTTGGGGCCACTTTCATGCCGCGTCCGCCACCGCCAGACGCGGCTTTAACGAGAACCGGGTATCCTATAATTTTCGCCGCAGCACGCGCTTCTTCGACTGTGTTCACTGCGCCATTTGACCCTGGAACAAGGGGAATGCCAGCCGCGCCGACAGTTTCTTTAGCAGCGATTTTATCGCCCATAACCTTTATGTGCTCGGGGTCTGGGCCGATAAACGTGATGCCATGTGCTTTTACGATTTCCGCAAATCGTGCATTTTCAGAAAGAAAGCCATAGCCTGGGTGAATTGCATCGGCGCCAGTGATTTCCGCAGCTGAAATAATAGCGGGAATATTAAGGTAGCTATCCTTTGGCGCTGGTGGCCCAAGGCAAACGCTTTCATCAGCAAGTCGAACGTGCAGTGCGTTGGCGTCGGCCGTTGAATGCACTGCGACTGTGGAAATGCCGATTTCCTTACAGGCGCGGTGGATCCGAAGGGCAATCTCGCCGCGATTGGCGATGAGGACTTTGTTAAACATAATTTTTCATCCGCCCACGAATAGTTGGTTTATTCAATGATCATCAACGGTTCGCCGAATTCAACCGGCTGGGCATCGCCAATCAACACCTTTGATACGATGCCGCTGCGTGGCGCAGTGATCGGGTTCATCGTTTTCATCGCTTCGATAATCAAAATGGTTTGCCCCTCTTTGACCTGGTCGCCTTCTTTTACAAAAGGCGTTGCGCCAGGAGAAGGCGAAAGATATGCCGTGCCGACCATTGGGGATGGAATAGCAGCTTCTAGATTTGACGCCGCTGGCGCGCCAGATGCTTCCGTAGGGGCGGGTTCTGCAGCCGGAGCCGCGGCGTGCGGCGCAGGGGCCGCATAAGTTGCAACGGGTTGCGGGGCTGCTGCGACAGTCGCTGATCGGGCGATTCTTAAGCGCACATCCTCTTTGTCTATTTCAATTTCTGTTAGGCCCGTTTCAGTAAGAATGGATGCTAGTTCTCTTATCCAAGCCGCTTCACGCTCAGTTGCTGTTAATTCTTTTTCTGTCATGGGCCTATCCGATTTTACCGCTATTTTATCTTACTTCTCAATGAGCCGAGCCACGGCGTCAAGCGCTAGGTTGTAGCCTTGCGCGCCAAATCCGCAAATGACGCCATTTACAACGGGGCTGATGTAAGAATGCCTACGAAACGCCTCTCGTGCATGAACATTCGACAAGTGCAGCTCAATAGAAGGCGGCGCATAGGCTTTTAAAGCGTCCATGAGCGCGATGGATGTATGTGTGTACGCGCCTGGGTTAATGATCAGACCGATGCTATCATTTATGGCTTGTTGGACTAAATCAATCAACGCGCCTTCGTGATTGCTTTGGTGGAAGGCGATTTTTAGCGACAGGCTGCGCGCTTTTTGTTCGCATTCTTGCTCAATGTCTTGGAGAGTTTGCGCGCCATAAATCTCAGGTTCCCTCGTTCCAAGGAGGTTGAGGTTCGGGCCATTCAAGATATAGATCTTTTTTTCAGCCATCGTGTTGGTCCTGAAGCTTGCGGCGGGGGCGCTTAGCGCTCATATGTAGGCTAGCACAAAAAAGGGCGGCGGCGAAAACTTATTTAATGTGAAGGCGGTAGCGCGCATGCGGATTGTTGTAAACGGGGAGCGGAAAGAATTTCAAGAGCCCCTTTTCGTCGCGGATCTATTAAAGGCGCTTGAACTGGCGCCGCGCAAGATTGCGGTGGAGCATAACCTAACGATTGTTCCAAAATCTGCTTATGCGCAAACGCCGCTGGCCGATGGCGATCGCATAGAAATCGTCCAGTTTGTAGGAGGCGGATAGCATATGTCTTTAGAAGACACTGACATGGGATTTGAAGTTGCAGGACGACAGTTTTCTTCCAGGCTAATTATCGGCACTGGTAAATATAAGACTTACGCTCAAAACGCACAGGCGGCCGAAGCTGCTGGCTCTGAGATGGTTACTGTGGCCGTGCGCCGGGTTAATTTGACTGACAAAGATAAGCCTATGTTGGTCGATTATTTGGACCCGGATCGTTATGTTTATTTACCGAATACGGCAGGGTGTTTTACTGCAGAGGACGCTATCCGCACTTTGCGCCTTGCCCGTGAAGCGGGCGGTTGGTCGCTTGTGAAATTGGAAGTGCTAGCGGATCAAAAAACCCTCTATCCTGATATGGCTGAAACGCTAAAGGCCGCGGAATTGCTGATCAAAGACGGCTTTGACGTGATGGTCTATTGTTCGGATGATCCGGTTTACGCCCGTAAATTAGAAGATGTCGGGTGTTGCGCTATTATGCCCCTTGGCTCACTAATCGGTTCTGGGTTGGGGGTGATGAACCCGGTAAATATCCGTCTTATCGTTGAACAATCGCAAGTACCTGTAATTGTCGATGCTGGCGTCGGCACAGCTTCTGACGCTGCGGTGGCGATGGAGCTTGGGTGTGACGGTGTCTTAATGAATACCGCTATTGCAGAAGCCAAAGACCCAATTTTAATGGCTTCCGCGATGAAACATGCGGTGATCGCAGGGCGCGAGGCTTATCTGGCTGGCCGGATGCCGAAGAAGACCTATGCGGACCCGTCTTCTCCGCTGGCGGGCTTAATCTAGCCCTTTTGCATGTTGCAATCGGGCCAGAGCAATCAGACTGGCGCAGTTTTAGAACTGCGTCATTATTGAGTGGCCATTGTTTGTTATTGGGCATTGGCCTACGCATTGGGGGCTATTAAGTACAAGTTATAAGAAAATTGGCTCTGGAAAGGCGCGCCATGAATGATTCTGCAGCAAAAACTCCGGCTGAACGCTGTGTGGAAATGGCGCAAGTGCGAGAAGAAATTGACCGCCTTGATCGAAAACTGGTGCGCCTTTTGGTTGAGCGACAAGGCTATATCGAGGCAGCGGGGCGCATCAAAAACCGCTCTGAAGATGTCCGTTTAGACTGGCGAATTGAAGAAGTGGTCGAAAAAGTGCTTGCCGAAGCCGCGCAAGTGGGGCTCTCAAAACGAATCGCTGAACCCGTTTGGCGCGAACTTATTGAGCGTTGCATCGAACATGAGCATGAAACTTGGGCGTTGACGCATCAAAAGAAAGCATAAATATCTGCTTTTAAAACAATAAGTTAGTTTGTTTTTTGCCGGTGCGCGCGAATTTTCTTTTTTTTTCGTTTGGCGCCCGCCCGTACGAGCAATATTCTCCCTTGAACATAATTTGGCTGCCTTCCAAAACACATAGAAAGGGCGAAAAATGAATAAGAACGAATTTATCGACCGGGTCGCCGACGCAGCGGATATGACCAAAGCAGATGCAGCGCGCGCGGTTGATGCTGTCTTTGATTCCATTACGGAAGCGCTAAAGAATGGCGACGATGTGCGGTTGGTTGGCTTTGGTACTTTTTCTGCTGCAGAGCGCAAAGCACGTGATGGTCGTAACCCACGCACAGGTGAGACGATTAAAATACCTGCGAGCGTGCAACCTAAGTTTTCAGCTGGCAAAGGTTTGAAGGACGCGTTGAACTAGTTTTACCTTCGGCTTTAACATAATAGCGGCCTTATAGCGCTTCGTCTGGTTGTGGACGTTGTGCATAAATAGGGCCGCTTTATTATTTGTTTTTTCACTTCAAGCGCTTGCTCCGCCTGAGTTTCTAGGCTAGGACCATCCGCTCAATAAAAACCGTATTGGTTATTCGGGCGGTTAGCTCAGCTGGAAGAGCGGCTGGTTTACACCCAGTAGGTCGGGAGTTCGAACCTCTCACCGCCCACCATTATTTACCTTGCGGCGCTACACGCCTCCAGCGGGGCGGCCCGGCTGGCCGAAGCGTAGTCGCGCTTTTGATTTTCAGGGTTCAGACTTTCTCTCTCGCCGCCCACCACAAATTGAGACCGTTTGCGATGCAAGCGCAGTTCTGTGAGATTACGAATTTCCAATTTCTTTTTGAGTGCTGATCGGATTAATTCTAAATGATTGCAAGTGTTATCATCCGTAATCAGACCGGATTTTTCATTTTTCTGAACGGTTCAACAAGTTGTTGTATGCTTGCGTCGTCCGGCGGTTTTTGTGTCAGCTAATGGTTTGACGAAGTTGAATTGCTATATAATCAATGAGTTGTCGGACCTTGGGAATGCGAATGCGTTCAGTAGGATAAACGGCCCAAATAGCTTCTGGAGTAGCTTTAAAAGTTTCCAGTAAGGGGACAAGGTCGCCAGAGTCCATATATTTTTTTGCATAATACTCAGGTAGCTGACAGATTCCAATTCCAGCTATCGCTGCTTGCATGATGGCGTTACCATTATTGCAGCGCCACCGACCTTTAGGATTGATGGTGAGATTACTTTGACCGTCTGAGAAGCGCCAACTTGTGTTGGTGCCGATCAAACATTCATGTACGCAAAGATCGTCTAAGTTTTTAGGGGCGCCATGTCTTTGAATGTATGAGGGCGCGGCTAAAACCGCGAGCGATCGTTTTGCAATTTGTTGGGCTGCGATGCGATTATCATTAGGTTGGCCAGTCCTAATAGCGACGTCGTAGGATTCGCTGACAAGGTCCAACAATCGGTTTGTTAACTCCAATCGGACGCTAATCATGGGGTGGTCTTGTATAAACCGCCTTAAAAGAGGTTCGACAAAGCGTTCTCCGAGAACGACTGAACATGTAATCCGAATCTCGCCGCTCATTATTTGTAACGACTGTGTTGCAACAAATGCATCATTGCGATCCTCGATTAAGCGACGGAAGTTGTTGACAACGAAGCGTCCAGCTTCTGTCATGCTTACTGAGCGCGTTGTGCGTTGGAATAGCTGTACACCCATCCGTTTTTCGATCTGATTGACGGCTCTGCTAACGTGGGATGGCGATAGTTCAAGTTTTCTGGCGGCGCCTGCAAAGCTGCCTGTGTCTGCGATGGCTACAACTTCTTCTATGCCTATCCAATTATCGTTCATTATGCCACCGGTGAAATAGAGAAAACCAAAATATGCATATTATCGCATTAGAGCAATAATGATAATGGTTATTCCGTCGGTGAAGGCCCAATATTACGGAGAAAAGACGGATGAAAACGCGCGCGGCTGTAGCCTTTGAAGCTAAAAAACCATTGGAAATCGTTGAAGTTGAGTTAGAAGGCCCAAAAGCGGGCGAGGTTCTGGTTGAGATTATGGCAACTGGAATTTGTCACACCGATTCATACACCCTTGATGGTTTTGATAGCGAAGGAATTTTTCCATCAATTCTGGGCCATGAAGGCGCCGGGATCGTTCGTGAAGTTGGAGAGGGGGTCACAAGCGTCAAACCAGATGATCATGTAATCCCTTTATACACGCCGGAATGCCGCAAGTGTAAAAGCTGTTTATCGGGGAAAACTAATCTTTGTACAGCTATTAGGGAAACTCAAGGTAAGGGATTAATGCCAGACGGTACAAGCCGTTTTTCTTACAACGGCCAACCAATCTTTCATTATATGGGGTGTTCGACATTTTCTAACTTCACGGTGTTACCTGAAATAGCCGTTGCTAAAATTCGTGAAGACGCGCCTTTTCAGTCAAGCTGCTATGTCGGTTGTGGCGTTACAACTGGTGTCGGCGCTGTCGTAAATACAGCCAAAGTTCAGGTTGGCGATAATGTCGTCATATTCGGGCTTGGCGGTATCGGTCTCAATGTTCTTCAAGGGGCGAGAATGGCAGGCGCCAATGTCATTGTTGGGGTTGATATTAATCCTGATCGTGAAAAATGGGGCCGCGATTTTGGTATGACAGATTTTATCAACGCGAAAGATAAATCACGTGATGATGTCATTGGGGAAGTCTTAGCACTGACAGATGGCGGCGCTGATTTTACTTTTGACTGCACAGGCAATACCGAAGTTATGCGCACAGCATTGGAAGCTTGCCACCGTGGATGGGGCACATCAATCATTATTGGTGTTGCGGAAGCTGGGAAGGAAATTTCAACACGCCCTTTTCAACTCGTTACAGGACGTAATTGGCGAGGTACAGCCTTTGGCGGCGCTAAAGGCCGCACGGACGTTCCGAAAATTGTTGATTGGTATATGGATGGAAAAATCCAAATCGACCCTATGATTACTCATGTCTTGAAACTTGAGGAGATTAATAAAGGCTTTGATTTAATGCATGCTGGCGAAAGTATTCGAAGCGTTGTCGTGTACTAAGAAAAAAATGAAAGTTATTTTTGTGTTGATAAGAGCAAGATTTGCCAAATTTTGTAACAGCTCAAATTGGGATTGATAAGGCGCGTCAAGGTATTTCTGGCTACGGTATGGGTATACAAATAGATGATAGGACGAAATATTGGAAATAGATAAAGATAAGCTGAACGACCTTGTCTCACCCTTCCAACGTAAGACGGGTGGGTTGATATCTGCGCTTCGCGCTATTCAGGGAACTTATCGTTGTATCCCGAAACAAGCTGATGAGGTGTTGGCTGATATATTTAATGTAAGCCGTGCTGAGGTGCGAGGCGTTATAAGTTTTTATGCAGATTTTACGCGTGAAGAAAAAGGAAAAGTTGTCGTCAAAGTGTGCGCAGCGGAAGCTTGCCAGGCTGTGGGTGGACGGAAGCTTGCGACAGAGCTGTCGGATGTGCTTGGCCTTAAAATGGGGGAAACGACCTTATTGAAAGAGGTAACGCTTGAGGCCGTCTATTGCTTGGGGCTTTGTTCATGTGCGCCAGCGGTTATGGTTGGTGACAAATTAGTTGGCCGGGCAGATGCCAAAAAGGTTGAAAATACTTTGAAGCAAACAACAGGGAAATTCGGTCATGAACGCGCTTAATGTTTTCGTGCCACTTGATTCTGCAGCGATAGCATTAGGGGCCGATGAGCTTGCTGCTGCACTGGCCGATAAAGCTCAACACAAAGGAATTAAGTTAAACCTGGTGCGTACTGGATCACGTGGGATGCATTGGCTAGAGCCATTGCTGGAAGTGGATAAGAACGGTGAGCGAATTGGTTTTGGTCCAGTGACGCAAGAGGATGCGGCCGCGCTTCTTGATGTCTTAGCGGATGGTGCATCTAGCGCCAATATGCATGATAAGTTCTTGGGGCCTGTTGAAGAAATCCCGTTTATAAAAAAGCAGACACGATTAATTTTCTCAAAATGTGGCGTCATTGATCCGATTTGTCCAAAGGATTACGAGTCGCGTGGTGGGTTCGCGGGGTTAGATAAAGCGCTCAACATCGCCGGCGCTACAATATGTGATGAGGTCATGCAGTCGGGGCTTCGGGGGCGTGGCGGAGCTGGATTTCCAGCTGGCATTAAGTGGAACACTGTACATAATGCTGAAGGCGAACAGAAATACATTGTCATCAATGCTGATGAAGGTGATAGTGGTACGTTTGCTGACCGAATGATTATGGAAGGTGATCCCTTTTGTTTGATAGAGGGGATGATAATCGCTGGGCTCGCTGTCGGTGCAACGCGGGGATATATTTATTTGCGGTCGGAATACCCAGTTGCGGAGAAAATATTAAATGCTGCCCTTGATGCGGCGCGCACATCTGGACTGCTTGGCGATGATATCCGCGGGACTGGGAAAGTGTTTAACATTGATCTGTTTATCGGTGCTGGAGCCTATATCTGTGGTGAAGAGACATCTCTTTTAAACAGTCTAGAAGGGAAACGCGGGGAGGTGCGTTCAAAACCGCCTCTGCCCGCTTTGGAAGGACTTTTTGGTAAGCCCACCCTTGTTCACAACGTGATAACTATTTGTTCTGTGCCCGCCATTTTAGACAAAGGGGCGAAATATTATCGTGATCTCGGCGTTGGCGATTCAACGGGGACTATGCCTTTCCAATTAGCGGGCAACGTTAAATGCGGCGGGCTATTCGAGGCGCCTTTTGGTATGACGCTGCACGAATTGGTGAAAGAAATTGGCGGTGGTACATTAACGAACAGACCTATTCGGGCGGTGCAGATGGGCGGCCCGCTTGGCGCTTATATGCCCGTAAAGTTATTCAACCTTACGGTTGATTACGAGACAATGTCTACTGTAGGCCATGGTGGTTTGGTTGTCTTTGATGAAAGTATCGACCTTCTCGAACAGGCCCATTACGCTTTTGAGTTTTGTGCTGAAGAATCTTGCGGTAAGTGTACGCCTTGCAGAATTGGGGCTGTGCGGGGGCGGGAAGTTATCGAGCGGATAAGACATGATGTCGATCGTGAGCAAAATCTGACAGTTTTAGAAGATCTTTGCGAGCTTATGATTGATGGGTCACTCTGTGCCATGGGCGGGATGACGCCGGTACCCGTACAAAGTGCTGTTAAACACTTCCCTGAAGATTTCGGGATTGCTCCCGCCAAAGCGTCAAGCAAATAAAATTAGGCCGAAATGGCTCGAATATGGAGAAATCGACGATGGCTTTATTGAGGGAAACTGATTTTGGTACGCCAGAACCAAAAAGCGATGAAACAGTTACCGTCGAGATTGATGGTTTTTCTGTTGCGGTTGCTGTAGGGAGTAGCGTCATGCGCGCTGCCCAAGAAATTGGAATATCTATTCCTAAGCTTTGCGCTACCGATTCTTTAAATTCTTACGGTTCCTGTCGCCTCTGCCTTGTTGATATAGACGGAGCTAAGGGAACGCCAGCATCATGCACGACGCCAGTAAGAGAAGGGATGGTAATTAGAACGCAAACGGATAGGCTGGCGAAATTACGGCGCGGCGTGATGGAGTTATATATTTCAGATCATCCGCTTGATTGCCTTACCTGTTCAGATAATGGCGACTGTGAGCTACAAGATATGGCGGGTGTGGTTGGTTTGCGTGATGTGCGTTATGGCTATGATGGCGCATCCCATCTAGAGGCGCAAAAAGATCAGAGCAACCCCTATTTTGACTTTGACCCCTCAAAATGTATTGTGTGTTCGCGCTGTGTGCGTGCATGCGATGAAATTCAAGGGACATTAGCGTTAACAATCGATGGGCGCGGTTTCGACTCAAAAGTTACTGTCGCCGGAGAAAACTTTTTTGATAGTGAATGTGTGTCTTGCGGCGCATGTGTTCAAGCTTGTCCAACTGCGACACTACAGGAAAAATCTGTTGTGGAGCATGGGGTTCCTGATCGTACAGTTTTAACGACCTGTGCTTATTGCGGTGTTGGTTGTTCTTTCAAGGCGGAAATGAAGGGCGACCAGGTCGTTCGTATGGTCCCCCATAAAGATGGCAAGGCAAATCATGGCCATTCTTGCGTTAAAGGTCGTTTCGCTTGGGGGTACGCCACCCATAAAGATCGGATTACATCTCCAATGGTTCGTGAAAAGATCACAGACCCTTGGCGTGAAGTAAGTTGGGAAGAAGCCATAGAGTTTGCGGCCCGACGTCTCAAGGCTACGCAAACTAAATATGGCCGCAAGTCAATAGGCGCTATTTCATCATCACGCTGCACGATTGAAGAGGTCTGGGCGGTCGTTAAAATGGTTCGTACTGCATTTGGCAATAATAATATTGATACATGTGCGCGGGTTTGCCATTCTCCTACCGGTTATGGTCTAAAACAAACATACGGCACATCTGCGGGTACCCAAGACTTTGACAGCGTCGAAGAAGCTGATGTTATTCTTGTTATAGGGGCGAACCCAACGGATGCTCACCCTGTATTTGGATCGCAGATGAAGCGCCGACTGCGCGAAGGGGCAAAATTGATCGTAATTGATCCGCGTGCAATTGACCTCATTAAAACACCCCATGTTGAAGCGTCTTACCACTTGCCTTTAAGGCCAGGAACAAATGTCGCCATGGTCAATGCTTTTGCTCATGTCGCGGTCGTTGATGGGTTGCTTGATGAAGCCTTTGTGAAGGAGCGGTGTGATTTGGCATCATTCCGTGAGTGGGTTGCTTTTATTCGTAGGGAAGAAAACGCGCCTGAGGCGGTGGCGGAAGTAACGGGTGTTTGTGCAAAGGATATTCGGGCTGCTGCGCGACTTTATGCCAGCGACGGCAAGGCGGCGATATATTACGGTCTTGGCGTAACTGAACATAGTCAAGGCTCTACGATGGTAATGGGGATGGCCAATCTTGCAATGGCGACGGGTAATATCGGTCAGCGTGGTGTTGGTGTAAACCCTCTTCGGGGACAAAATAACGTACAAGGATCTTGTGATATGGGGTCTTTTCCCCATGAATTTTCCGGCTATCGCCATGTTTCAGATGATTCAGCTAGGCTGCTTTTTGAAAAAGCTTGGGGGCGCGGACAGGATGCGGAACCTGGTTATCGTATCCCAAATATGTTCGATGAGGCGTGTAAGGGGGGCTTTAAAGGTCTTTACGTGCAGGGCGAAGATATAGCTCAATCTGATCCCGACACCCAGCATGTTGAAGCTGCTTTGAAAGAAATGGACATTATTATTGTTCAAGACTTGTTTATGAATGAGACGGCGCGATTTGCGCATGTGTTCTTACCCGGAACATCATTTTTGGAAAAAGATGGCTGCTTTATAAATGCTGAACGGAGGATTAACCGTGTACGTCCCGTGATGAAGTCTAAAACAGGGGCTCAAGAATGGGAAGCGACACAAATGCTTACAAACGCCCTTGGTTACGAGCAAATGAATTATGAAAATGCCGCTGAAATTATGGATGAAATTGCTGCTCTAACGCCTACTTTTGCCCATGTGTCACATAAGATGCTTGATGATAAAGGCAGCGTGCAGTGGCCTTGTAATGATGCTGCGCCAGAAGGTACGCCTATTATGCATACAGATGGTTTTGTTCGCGGCAAAGGTCTTTTTGTGCAAACAGAGTATGTTCCAACAACGGAGAAAACAAATAGGAAATTCCCCCTTATTCTTACCACAGGGCGGATTTTGTCTCATTACAATGTTGGCGCGCAAACGCGGCGCACTTCGAATTCAGTATGGCACGAAGAAGATGTCCTGGAAATTCATCCGTCAGATGCGCAATCGCGTGGAATTCAAACTGGGCATTGGGTTTGTGTAAAGAGTCGTAAGGGTGAAACATCACTGAAAGCGTTGGTTTCAGAACGAATGGCGCCGGGCGTTGTCTATACGACTTTTCATCACCCAGAAACCGGCGCCAATGTTGTCACAACCGGAAATTCAGATTGGGCGACGAACTGCCCAGAATACAAGGTCACGGCGGTCGAAGTGACACCTGCTAATCATAAATCTCCTTGGCAAGAAGATTACGAAGCAATTTCACCAGAAATGCGCCGTATTATGCAAAACGGCGTTAAGGTCACGGCGGAGTGAATGTTGACCTTTCGTTACTTTGGCAAAGCGCCGCCAGCAGCACGACAAGCCGAGCTTAGTAATGGCAGGTGGCGCGTTCCGGAAGAAACGCCAATTGCTTTCGTTTACAATGGGCGTCATTATGCAGTGATGTTGGCGACGCCTACTGACATTGAAGACTACGCAGTTGGCTTTTCTTTAACTGAGCGTGTTGTTGATCATCTTAGCGAGATAAGCTCTGTCGATATCCATCAAAGTGAGCGTGGAGTTGAACTTCATCTTTCTATACATTCAGAAAAGCTTGAGCGTCTTGATATTCGCCAACAGCGGCGTAATTTGGTTGGGCGCACTGGGTGCGGTGTTTGTGGCTTAGAAAATGCGGAGGTTTTTTTTGAACGCCTTCCTAAAGTAACGAAAGAACTCCTAATGCTGAATAAGGGGGCAGTAAAAAATGCCTTTCAAGCATTGCCACAATTCCAGAAATTAAATTCTGAAACACGAGCTGTTCATGCCGCTGCTTGGTGTGGCTTAGCGGGCGAAATAATTATGGTTCGTGAAGACGTCGGCCGTCATAATGCATTGGACAAGCTTCTAGGGGCGGTAGCTAAGGAGGGATTTAAGATGGCTCACGGTTTTGTCTTGATGTCGAGCCGCTGTTCTTATGAAATAATTGAAAAGGCAGCACGCTTGAATGTGCGCGCGGTTGTATCAATTTCCGCACCTACAGCGTTTGCAATACGTAAGGCTGGGGAGGCGAATATATCTTTATACGCTCGTTCTGGTGCAGAAGTCGTGCAAGTTAATTCTTTAAGCTTGGATAAAGTTTAACAGTTTGAGGGGTAAAAATTGTTGTCTGTGCTTTATCATTTCGAGTCTGCCGGGCGATACCCGCCATCTTTTTATTGATAATCGTTGTTTTGGCTTGCAGATATGACATTAAGCCATCGCCGACCTTAGCTTATTTCGCAAGTTTTGAGATTTGCTCTATAAAATCGTCGAAGATCTCATTCGGTACATGTACTCGCTTAGCCGCGATGCGTATGTGGCCAGAGTTTCGAAAGGTTGCCCAAAAGACTAAGTGTGCTGTTTCGGCAATATCAATGTCATTTAACACTATAGCAGGAACATTCCCGTCAAGCTGTTTTTTCTCGCCTGATAATTTGTATCGAATGACCATATAGTATTTCGGAAAACATTCCGTGCTATGATATATAATCCAATAGGTATATTTCTACCGTGCGAAACAGTGAACTTTCCTACCAATTGGTGAAAGAACCATCATCACGGAATAGTTGAGGAACGCCTATTTCGAACTCTGTTATTTCCTCGACCAATTTCACGTGTTGAGGCTCGAAGATTACACCCAATCCGGGGCGATCATTGGCGTATAATTTTCCTTCGACCAAATCATAGGATTCGGGGAGGTGAGGCATGTTTGGGCGATCTTTTCCAAACATTTCCATAAGAACAGGGCCGGGATAAGAAATATTTGCGTGCACTAACGCGGCGGTCGCGATAGGCCCGGTAAAATGTGGACACTGGCCAATATTATGCGTTTCGCACATTGCGGCGATTTTCATGTACTCCGTTATTCCCCCTGTGTTGGGGAGAGAGATTCGGTTGTAGTCAATAAGGTTTTGCTCAATTAAATCCAGAATATCCCATTTATCGCCAAAGTGTTCTCCTGCGGCTATCGGCGAATTTAATTTATTGCGCAGGTGCTTGTACAATGCTGGATATTCGCTGCGAGTTGCGTCCTCAATAAAAAAGGGTGCTAAATCTTCTAGCATACTCGCTAAACGGATTGAATAAGGATGATCTAGTCGTGTGTGGAAGTCTATGCACCAATCAGCTTCAGAACCAATTGCATTGCGAATTTTCGCGCACATATCATACGTATCAAGAATAGCTTTGTTAGAATTAAATGGTTCACCAGCACGCGGGTCAGCGACACTGACACGAAAAGCGCGATAGCCATAATCGATACAGCGTTTAGCGCAATCTTCGATTGGGCTATTGGGGGCTTCTTCTGCATCAAAAGCTGTTGAATAACACTCTATGTAATCTCGAGATTTTCCGCCTAAAAGAGCCCAAACAGGCACGCCAAGTATTTTCCCTTTGATGTCCCACAGCGCCATATCAAGTGCGCCAAGAGCGTGAACTTTTTCCCGGCCTGGCGGATAAAAATGCCCGCGATACATAGTGTTCCAAAGGCGTTCAATGTTAAGCGGATTTTGCCCAATTATCAGTCCGGCCATTTGTTTTGTTAAAAATGCCGTTCCGCCTTCGCCAATTCCGGTTATGCCAGTATTGGTCTCTATGGTCACTATATTCGCGCTTTGATTAACCATCGAACGCCACGGCCACTCGTAATATCTAATGCGGGTGATCTTTGTATCGCGCAGCGCATCAGCCATTTCGGCCGGTGAATTCAATGGAGCGGCAGTTTTTTTTATGTCTGATAAAGTGTTTTTTGAAGAGGGCATGCAATTATTTCTCAGTAAGCGCGATGTTGAATTGATGTTGTGTTCGTTTTTGCTTTTTATCAAGAGGCTTTGATTTCCACAAATTGAAGTGTTGCTTTGCCTACGAGAAGGCTAAAATTTGCTTGCTATTTCCCTATGATTGAGGCGGAAAAATGGAGAATTTCTCAATCGGTTCAATAATGAATAGGCCCGAAAATGCATAGGTATAACCCTAAAAGAAAGGCGTTAATCTGTTGAATTAAAGAGGGTTTAACGAGCCCAAATGCTTACAGTTAGCTCAAAACTTACTTAGTTCGTTGGCGCGCATAAAACCCGTGGGGCTCATAGATTTAGATATGGTCTTTTTATAGGGTTGACGAATACGGGGTTTTGACGCAAGGTTCACAAATGAATTATATATAGTTCAATAACGAATAAACGAGAAGAGCTCGGGGCACTGTGCTTTGAGTGTCCGTAAAAGTTAGCCGAGAAAATCGGCAGCTCAAAAAAATAAAAATGAACATGATCTGTTGGGTGGGATCAATGAGTTGAAATTGACATCATTAAGCTTTGATTGCAGGTCTTCCATATAGGGCGTCGCCAGGGTAGCGCTCACTTTGAAAAAATGGCCGTAGGGTAAAATCTTGAACTTTGTTATTGGCATACTCTTTTCGATATTAGTTCTATTTACTAATGGATATGCTGAAGACGTTGATATTTTAGCAATTGTGATTACGGAACGTGAGCGACAAGAAATCGATCGTATTGTTCATAAGTATGAAGAGGCTAACCCAGACATAAATGTCAACTTTATGTTTATGGACGACATTTCCATGCAGCTTAAATTACCAAGCCTTATGTACTCGGAATTTAAACCTGATGCATACTACACTTGGAGCGGCGGCATGCTGCAAGAACAAGCTAAGGCTGGCTGGCTTCGTTCTGTAGACGATGTAATGTCAAAAGAATGTCGGAATTCTTTTACAGATATCACTCTGGCTGCGCTTTCCTATAATGGAAAACAGGTAGGCATCCCAAAATATGTTTCAGAGCTTGCCCTTTGGTATAATAAAGATCTCGCAAAAAAGGTGGGGGTCGACCCTGAAAAAATTGAGACTTGGGAAGATTTTTTAGCCCAAGTAAAAAAAGCCAAAGAGGCTGGGGTAACGCCGATAATTGTTTCGGGAAAAAGTTGGTACACATTACAATTTTGGTATTCATATATAGCAGTGCGAATTGTCGGTAAGAAAGGGTTTGAAGACGCCTTGGCGGGACGAAATGGTGGGTTTAATAATCCTAAATGGGTTCGGGTCGGCCGGGAATTGCAACGACTAGCGGCCCTTGATCCATTTCAGCCGGGGTATCTAGGTTCATCTTGGGACAAGGCCGTTGGGCTTTTCGGCAACGGAGAAGGTTTATTCACGCTTTCAGGGAATTGGGTGTATAATGAACATAGATCAGCTTCCATAACTGGGAAGGGGTTGTCTGATTCTCAATTAGGGATGATATCATTTCCTGTGATTGTTAAGGGGAATGATGGAGAGCGGGCCACATTTGGAGGGATAGATGGTTTTGCTTTCACCAACGGCAGTTCAGACGCCGCAGTTGACTTCATGTGTTATTATTTAAGTGAAGAAAACCAGCGCCGTGCGGCTGAAATGGGATTGTGGATTCCGGCCGGTAAGACAGCTGGGGGTGCTTTAAAAAACCCCTTCTACAGAAAGGTTGTTCAGAATTTAGGAGCGTCTTCCTGGCACCAAATTTTTGATAGTTATTTGTCGGTGCGAAGCGCGGCGACTATGGGCGACGTTGCTGTTGACCTTGTTGCAGGGTGGATAACGCCTGAGGAGGCCGCAAGAATGCTTGAAGAATCTGTTGCTTTTGATCGATGAATTAAACTAGCAATACAAGAGCCTTGTTAAACAGTAAGCTGAGTTAATGTTCTAAGCATAGCGATTGACCTGATTCCATTTGTCAAAAAATTTAATAGACGTAAGAAGGTTAGACTGTTTGATTTGTTATAATGTGATAAGACGTTTCTTGCTTAATTCTTAATTAGAAGTTGAACTTTGGCGACCAACCTTATGGCGGAAGTAAAACTAAAAAATGTCACGAAGAGTTATGGCTCAACGGAAGTCATACCTGATCTTAGTCTTACGGTTCCCGAAGGGGCGTTTGCTGTACTGGTCGGTCCATCAGGGTGCGGTAAATCAACGCTTTTGCGTCTCGTCGCAGGTTTAGAAGACGTAACGGCGGGGGCGGTTTTTATTGACGATGTTGATGTAACAGCAAGCGAACCGTCAGACCGCGGTATTGCTATGGTGTTTCAGTCATACGCTCTTTATCCGCATATGACCGTTCGAGAGAATATTGGCTTTGGCCTTCGATTAGCAAAGACGCCTAAAGTTGAAATGAACAGCCGTGTCGAAGAGGCGGCGGAAATATTACAGCTAACCAATTATCTTGATCGAAAGCCAAAACAGTTATCTGGCGGGCAAAGGCAGCGGGTCGCCATTGGCCGTGCCATCGTGCGGAAGCCGAAAGTTTTTTTGTTCGATGAACCGCTTTCAAATTTGGATGCTAATTTACGAACTCAAATGCGTGTAGAGTTGGCGGAGCTACAAAAAAAGCTCGACACGACGATGATTTACGTCACCCATGATCAAGTCGAAGCGATGACGATGGCGGATCAAATCGTCATTTTGGAACGAGGCGTACTTCAACAAAATGGAACGCCAATGGAGGTTTACAATAAACCGCAAAATCCATTTGTCGGAAGTTTCATTGGTACGCCTAAAATGAATATCATTGATGGAAAGGCTATAAACGACCCAAAGGCTGATTTAATTGGCGTGCGCCCCGAAAATATATCTCTATCGAAAGAGAAAGGGCTCTGGCGGGGGCGGCTACGTTATGCTGAGCACCTCGGATCGGACACAATTTTTTACGTTGAGACAGAAACACTGGGCCAGCTTGTTGTTCGCTCCTTGGGGGAGGTAGAGGTTAATCCCGGAGAGGAGGTTTTTTTAACCCCCGATCAAGGGTTGATCCATCGGTTTAGTGATGGAAAGCGGATCTAACGTGCGAAGCTTAATTGAAAGCGGAACAAAGTATTTCCCAAAAGACACATCAAGTCTGTTGCACCGGAGCCTAAAGAGTGGCCGTCTTCCGGCGTTACTCATATTTCTGCCGCCTGCGTTATTGTTATTTACACTTTTTGTCAGCGTCCCATTGATTGAGGGGGCGTGGTACGCTGGGTTTAAGTGGGATGGCTATAGCGAGCTAAATGATTTTCGTGGCCTTAGGCATTTTGAGTATATGGCGGGGCATAAATATTTTCATATTGCCGTTTGGAATACTATATTATTTGTTCTTGCGGCAATTTTCATTCAAGTCCCAGTCGGTCTTGCAATAGCGTTGCTTATATATAAACAGCGCTGGTCAAATTCCGTATTCCGGCTTATTTTCTTTCTTCCATTCATCATTGCGGATGTTGCAACAGGATTGATTTGGTCGTTCATCTTTGATGGTGACTACGGAGCAATGGCGTTCTTTACGAAACTAATGGGAACAGAGAAATTTTTTCCATTATCTGAAAGAGAATGGGCGTTGCCAGCGCTTATTGTTGTATTTGTTTGGAAGTATTTTGGCTTTCATATGATGATCTTTGTCGCGGCGCTCCAAAATGTGCCGGCAAGTTTAATGGAAGCCGCACGGATCGATGGGGCGACACGCTTTCAGATTGTTCGTTTTGTGCAAATTCCAATGCTAAGGTCGGCTATTAACGTATCAATATTCTTTGCCGTTATTGGTTCAATTCAAATATTTGATTTGATCGTACCGCTTACGTCTGGCGGACCGGGCAGTACGACGAATTCGTTAGTGTCTTATCTTTTTTACTTTGGTATAGGGCGGCAAAGTATTGGGTTTGGGTCTGCCGTGGGTATTGTCCTGTTTGTGGTAAGTTTTATTTTCGCTATCACCTATCGTTCAACCGTAATGAAGGCAGATAAATGAATACGTTTGGTTGGCATCAAGCGATACGCATTATGACACTATTAATTGTCACGGTCGTGATATTGTTTCCTTTGATGGCGACCATATTGGGGGGCTTTAAAACCCAAGGAGATTTAACAACAAACCCATTTGGCATGCCGCGGGTTTGGCATTTTGAATTTTATGGGGACATAATTACTGACGGCAGCTTTTGGCGCTATTTGTGGAATTCCCTGTTTATCTCATTGATGAGTGCGGCGGTAACGCTGATGATTGCTTCAATGGCTGCATATGTATTTGCACAAATAAAATTTTTTGGCTCTGAATACCTTTTTGGGTACTTATTACTTGGTTTAATGTTTCCATTTGCGGCTGCAATCATTCCGTTATTTATCAAGGTTAAAAATGTGGGCCTGCTTGATAATCCGTGGGGTGTGATACTCCCTCAAGTTGCTTATGGACTCGCTTTTTCAATTTTACTATTTCGGTCATTTTTTGAGGAGCTGCCAAAAGAACTATTTGAAGCTGCAAGAGTTGATGGGTGTGGGTATGTTCGGTTTTATTTTTTCTTTACCCTGCCTCTATCGTTACCAATCATTGCAACGGTAGCAACATTTATTTTTGTCAGCAGTTGGAATAACTATCTATTACCTTTGATCATGTTAAGTGGGCGCGAAGAGTATACATGGACATTGGGAATGTTGCAGTATCGTGGCGAGTATTTCATTGAATGGAATAAAATTCTAGCATTTGTCGCTTTGTCCTTAAGTCCTGCTGTTGTTTTTTTTCTAGCGGCGCAAAAATACATTGTTGCGGGCTTAACTGGCGGAGCGGTGAAAGGATAATTGAGCGCGCTTGAGTGTTTGCTTTCAGGGCGTGAGAGATAGTATGAGGTCAGTCACGTGAGTTTAATTGCAGTAACGGGCGGAAGTGGTGCGGCCGGACAGGTTATCATCGAAGATCTTCATGCTAATGATTATAAATGTATAAATATAGATCGCCGAGCTCCGACCATTGATAGATGTCAGTTTGAACCTACCGATATGACGGACTACCCTTCTTTGTTTAAGGCGATGGAGGGGGCCGATGCATTAGTGCATTTTGCTGGTAATCCACACCCTGATGATGAGCACTATGGTGCGGCGGTAAGTTTTAACAACAACACCATGTGTCTGTTTAATGCCTTTAATGCCGCGCGTGCATTGGGGATTAAGCGCGTTGTTTGGGCATCTTCAGAAACAGTTTACGGTTATCCATTTGTAAATAATGTTCCCGTTGAAGTTCCAATCACAGAAGAAACATTGCTCCAACCGCAAAATGGATACGCGTTGTCAAAAGTTATGTCCGAAAATTTAGCGCGTAGGATGCACGATCTTTATTCTATAGATTTTATTGGCCTACGTATTTCTAATATACACTATGATGATGAAGATGTTCATTTTAGTATGCATAAGATTCATACTTATTCTAATGATATTCCACATCGTAAGTTTAATTTGTGGGGATATGTGGATGCGAGGGATGTCGCTAAAGCGGTGCGATTAGCGCTTGAAAGAAAAATTAAAGGGGCGCATGTGTTCAATATCGCAGCTCAGGATACAGTTATGAAGCAACGCAGCCGCGATTTGCTTAAAGCCATTTTCCCGCACCTTGCTTTGCCAGCTGATTATGCTGATCGTGGGGCTTTTTTGTCTTGTGAAAAGGCGAAGCTGGAGCTCGGGTTCGTGCCCCAATACAGCTGGTTTGATCTGTACAGTTAGTGTAAAGAAAAGTAATAAACCTACGGTGCTTTACGCAAAAGAATTATTCTGGCAATTCTGCTGATATTGCACTGGCGCAGGTCACGGTCGAATCCATGATAGAGGTGCGTGTTTTTTCATCTTTACCGGCAATAAAAGGCACGCTTAAAGAAGCGACGACATCGCCATTTTGCAATCTGATTGGGGCGGCGAAGGCGTTAATACTTTGGGTATATTCGCCAATGTCCTCACTCCAGCCGCGTTCGCAAATTTTTGATAGTTCTTGTTCAAGTTTGTCGGAATCAGTCTGAGTATGGACCGTATATCTTGATAGTGGGCTGGAAAGGAGCTTTTTTCTTTCCTTCGTGTCAAGGTAAGCGAGTAGGACTTTGCCCGCGGCGCCAGCATGTAAAGGAACGCGTTGCCCCTTATTGACGGTGAGGGAGTACTCTCTAGCCGACCCGGCCACAGCGATAACAAGAGTGGACTTTCCTTGAATGACAGAAAGTTTACACCCTTCGCCAATGTTTTTGGCTAAATTTTCCATGTGTGGTGTCGCGATTCGCGCCAGATCCGCATAGTTACTATCGCTTGGCACTGCTGCTGCGAGGGAAACGAGTCTGCCGCCTAGTAAGTAATCGCCAGAATTAGTCCGGCGCACTAAGCCGTGTAGTTCTAGGCTGTTTAGTATTCTGTAAACCGTTGTGCGTGGGGCGCCGACTTGGGCTGCAATCTGGCGAATGCCTATACCAGCGCTATTTTGTTCTAAGATATTAAAGATGTTAGCCGCGCGGGTAATTGCGGGCACTATATTTTTTTCGTCTTCTGTTGCTACTGTACTCATTGGTCACAAATTTCCAAGCGTTGTATCATTTCTAATGCTTTTAGCGCGGAATTATTCAAATGTGAACAAAAAAAGTGGCGGGCGTATTGAGCTCCTGCTGAGTATTACCGTTTTTTGCACTCATTTTTGGGATGATTCAGTTTGTCGTTGACAATAAAGCCTGCCCAATAGATATTCGTATTTGAAAAGTAATCGTTTCAAATTAGGTTAGATGGCGAAGGCATATTAAGGAGGGTGGCGTGAGTTTTAAATTAAGTCCTGCACAGGATAGTGGGTATATTGAAGAAACCGCGGCTCGGTTGAAGAAGCTATATACCGCTGCTGTCTATGATATTTTGGATGAGCTAGGGCACCCCCACCAGTGTCTAGATCTTAATATCAAGCCTTTAGACCGTACTATGCGTATTGCTGGGCCAGCTTTTACAATCGCGGGTAATGCTGATCCTGTTGAAGACGATGAGTATGAGTATCAAGAGGGCGCTGACTTCGCCTACTTTGATTCTATGTATAAGGGCTGTGTGGTTGTCATTGCTGCAACGGGCGAGAACCGTGCTGGTCATTGGGGCGAGATTATGAGCACCGCTGCGCAAGCGAAAGGTTCTGAAGGAGCGATTATTGACGGCGGAACCCGTGATGGTAACCTAATTTTTGAAATGGAAAATTGGTCCGTATTCGCTCGATATATCTCCCCTGTTGAAGGCCGCCGCCGGTACCGCGTTCGCGAGTATCAAAGACCGGTTGCGATGAGCGGCGCCTTAACATCGCAAGTGCGTGTTAATCCAGGCGATTGGATTTTTGGTGATGTCGATGGCGTCATCTGTATACCTAAAGATCAAGTTGAAAATATCTTAAGGTTAGCTGAGGAGCGCCGGGATACCGAAACCAAAGCCCGCGAGGAAATTCGGGCCGGAGCGCGTGTTAAAGATATTTTTGAAAAATACGGCACGATCTAAAAAACCATTGCGGTTAAACGACTAAAACTGAGAGTATCGACTTATGAATGTTTCGGGATCAACCAAGCACGATATAGAAAAACTCGAAACATTCTTGATTGGGTCACAGTGGTGCAACTATCTAGTCGTCCGATTGACAACAAAGTCTGGCGTCACTGGGCTCGGTGAAGCAACATTGCAGTATCTATCAGCGCCTGTTGAACAGATTGTTCGTTTGCTGTTTAAAAGATTCATTTACGATTCTGATCCTTTTTCGATCGAGCGTGCTGTGTATGTGATAAATCGGGACGAATACACAAAAGGCGGTCCGGCTTTAAACAGCGCCATCGCGGGTCTGGAAATGGCGCTTTGGGACATTTGCGGTAAAATAACCGAACAACCGGTCTATAACCTGCTTGGAGGGGCATTACGCAAGCGTTTACCTGCATACGCAAATGGCTGGTTCAATGTCATGGACCCGGTTGCTGATTTTGCCGCTACCGCAAAAGAGACAGTCGACAAGGGGTATGTCGGTCTTAAGTTTGACCCATTTTGGGGGTATGGAAGAGAGCCTGACGAAACCGTACTTGAAAAGGCTATAACACAGGTAGCCCAAGTGCGCGAGGCCATAGGGCCATCTAAACGACTGATGATTGATACCCATGGTAGGTTTTCGGTCGGTACAGCGAGTGTTGTTGCTAAAGCATTAGCAGAGCACGGCGTATATTGGATGGAAGAGCCGGTTGATCCAGAAAATTATGACGCACTAGCTCGGGTCCAAAAACCGGACGGTTTGCGAATAGCGACGGGAGAGCGTTGTTATAGCAGATATCAGGCGATGGCTCTTATTGAACGCGGTAAACCGGATGTCTTGCAACCCGATCCTGTACAAATTGGCGGCATTTTAGAGAGTAAAAAGTTCGCGATTTTAGCAGACAGTTATTATACGCAGGTTTCTTTTCATAATCCATTTGGGCCTGTCGCGGCCGCAGCGGCGCTTCAAGTGAGCGCAACCGCGCCTAATGTCGCCATGTTAGAATCCTTTTGTGAGTTTGGAGATCCTTGGCGCGCTGATTTGGTGAAGAACTGCCCTATGCCTGTGGCGGGAGAGTTCATCATTCCCGATGCGCCAGGGCTGGGGGGGATAGAATTAGTTGAGGATGTTGTGCGAGAACATCCTTACAATGAAGATGCGTATTCACGTTTATGGGGTGAAGATGATGTCCAATAATAAATATGTCCGTTGGGGTATTCTTGGTACGGGATGGATGGCGACGGCAAAATTCCTGCCAGCATTTAAGAAAATTGAATCTGGCGAAGTCATTGCGATAGCATCAAGAAGCAAAGGCCGCGCACAAGCGATTGCCGAAGAGGCTGGTATAAAGCACGTTCACGGTGATTATGAATCACTTATTGCGAACCCTGACATTGATGCGATTTATAATCCGCTACCGAATAATTTGCACCTTGATACGACAATAAAAGCGCTTGAAGCTGGAAAGCATGTATTATGCGAAAAGCCACTGTGCATGAGTTTGGAAGATGTAAGGCTTGTTAATCAAGCAGCTGATTCTAGTAACCGGATGGTAATGGAAGCGTTTATGTATCGTTTCCACCCACAATGGCGCAAGGTTCAGGAAATTATTGCGTCCGGTGCTTTGGGCGATGTGCGTGCTTTGCAAATAGCATTTAGTTTTTACAATGATGACCCTAACAATATTCGTAATCAGATCGAAACCGGTGGGGGCGCACTTTACGATGTGGGGTGTTATGCTGTGCAGGTCGGGCATGACATCTTTGGCGTGATGCCTAGCCGCGTCGTTTCTTCGATGAAGCTTGATGAGAATTTTGGCATCGATGCCCTAGAGATGGCGTTAATGGATTACGAAGGGGGGCGCCAGCTTTCATTTATGGCCTCCGTGCAGGCGTCACGGTTCCAGATGGTTCAAATTATAGGCACAAAAAAACGGCTTCAGCTTGAGATTCCATTTAATACGCCAGAAACTGAGTCTGTGAAGATCTACATTGATGATGGGGCGGATTTGCGCGGTGAAAGCGCTGATATCATCGAAATACCAGCGGCGGATCAATATGCATTAGAGCTGCATGCTTTTTCCAACGCAATTTTGCAATCATCGGATGCGCCTTACCCACTTCGTGATGCAATGATGAATGCATCTGTAATCGATGCTTTGTTCCGCTCGGCGCGCGAAAAAAGGTGGGTCGAACCAGAGGTCATCGCTTAATTGGCGTGGTTCTATGGTTGGATGAAGTCTCGCCATGACCGTCTTGGCGTCCATCCAAGTAGGTCTTTTGCTTTTTGTACAGACATTGGTGAGCCAAATTCCGGCAGATCATTTGAAACGGGCACATCCGGAAAGAATTGAGCGAATAGATCTCGTGTGGGCGTGAGCATTAAGGTATCGAGTGCACATGCATTGAAAATATGGGCGCCTTTCAGTTGCGCTGTGAGGGAGCATTCGACAAGTTCGGCAACGTCGTTCACGTCAATATATTTCCAAAGGGTGTTCTTTCGAACTTCAATATTTTTCCAATAATCGGGCAAGTGGTGATAACCCGCATGAAATCCAGGCCGATCATATAATATATTCGCCAATCGCAACCCAACAAACACCGTGCCATATAAACTCGACATTTGCTCGGCTAATACCTCACACGCTAGCTTTGAAAGTGCGTAAGCACATTGTGGAATTGGCCGATGGTCTTCTGTGATTGGGACCTGGTCAGGAGTGCAGGTTTCGAAAGGAAACCCTACAACAGTCTCACTAGACGCCCAAACAACACGTTTGATTTTATACTCCGCGGCTGCTTGAAAAACATTAAATGTGCTGAGGGTATTGTTTCGGAAACGGTCAGCGCCTTCGGCAAATGATTCCTCTGGCCACGGATTGGCGCCAAAATGAACGACAGCATCGCATCCTTTAAGAACGGAAGCGATTTCATCATAGTCGGCGGCGTCAACAATATGAAAGACGCCAGGCAGGGCGGGATCTGCTGCTTTTATATCAATACTGACGGTTTCAAACCCCTGCTTCGTGAGATGCTCAACAATGACACGACCTGAACCGCCCGCTGCGCCTGTTACCGCAATTTTTTTCATTTTGTTTCCTCGTAAACTTTGCAAAGTAAACAGTTTTGGTTGCTAGCCTATAAGCCCACTATTGATTTTTGTATCTGCGCATTAAGATAAAGCCTGGTCTATGGAAGTTGAGTGGGCGTGTAAAAGTTCCGGAGTGATGTCTTTTATCGACCGGCATCCAGTTAACGCCATAACCACGTCCAGTTCACTAGACAGAATTTCAATCGCGCGTGATACGCCGTTCTGCCCTGCCGCGCCAAGACCATAAATATACGCTCGCCCGATCAGGCACGCATCGGCGCCGAGCGCGATAAGCCGGAATATATCAGCGCCAGTTCGTATGCCACTATCTGCGTAGATTTCCACTTTGCCGCGAACAGCCTGAGCGATAGATGGCAATACATCAACTGGCGACAGGCCGCCGTCAAGCTGACGTCCACCATGATTAGAGACAATAATAGCCTTGGCCCCGAAATCGGCGGCTCTAAGCGCATCTTCTGGCGTCATAACGCCTTTGATGATAATGGGCCCATCCCAATTATCGCGTATCCATCCAATGGTATCAGGGGTTAGGTCAGTTGTGTATTGGTTGGCGACCCATCGCGCCATCGATAAAGCATTAGAGGCGTCCTGATGATATCCTTCAAAATTTCCAAAAGTTCGGCGCTTGCTTTTGCGCATCCGTAAAAACCAGCCAGGCTTAGTGATCGCGTCTAACGCGGTCGTCGGCGTTACGCGAAATGGAATAGACAGGCCATTGCGAATATCGCGGTGACGTTGCGCATTAACGACCAAATCGACAGTAATGATAAGTGTCTTACATCCAGCATCTTTTGCTCGTTTAAGCAAAAATTTTGTGAACTCGCGATCTTTCATTACATATATTTGAAACCAAAAAGGTTCCTTGACCGCGTCAGATAAATCTTCCGCCGCGCCGATTGACGCCGTGCTCAACGTATACGGAATGCCAGCATTTACGGCTGCTTTTAATGAGCAAACTTCACCATTTGGGTGGACGAATCCGGTTAGCCCTACTGGGGCGAGGATAAGGGGGAGTTTTGTCGGTCCGCCCAAAATGGTGGTTTTGCTGGTGCGATTATCAATCGCGCGCATGACTTGTTGTTTTATTGCAATTTTTTGTAACGCACTGCGATTATAAGTTAATGTGTGCTCTGTATATGAGCCGCCATCTACATAATCAAATATCGCTTTGGGAACACGACGCTTAGCCTGCCGCCTTAGAGACTCAATATCAGTGAATAGTTGTGTCCTGTCCATATCACATGCGATCGCGCGAAGTTGTGCGCCCCAATAAGCGGAGCTTAAAAGTGGTTCCTAATGTCGGTAAAGCGGTCTGTTGGGCGCGCGTCGTGGGCTCCAAAACTAATGCAAAATTACTGTAAATCATCTGGTAACAGATCATGCGCAATATTTTGGTAACAGACCGGCCGTAAAAACCTTCGTATGGCCATTGTCCCGACTGATGTAGCCCCAAAATTAGTGGAAGCTGGATATGGTCCTCCGTGAACCATGCTATCGCAGACCTCTACGCCGGTAGGGAAGCCGTTGGCTAAAATGCGTCCGGCCTTGCGTTCTAAAATGGGCAAAAGCTGCGCCGCGATATCTTTATCTTGTTCATCCAGTTGCAGGGTGCAAGTCAGTTGACCTTGTATTTTTTTAGCTATACTGACCATTTCATCTAGGTTTGTGACGGATACGACCAGGCCAAGAGGGCCAAATACCTCTTCTTGCAACAATTCATTAGCAAGCAAGCTAGCGCCAGTGGTTTGATATAAAAAGGGGCCAGCGCTTCTTTCGCCACATGACGTGGCGAGAACCTCAGTAACCTCGCTTGCACCAGACAGAGTTTTTGCACCGTTTTTGAAGGCTTCAGCCATGCTGGCGGTTAACATCTTCTGTTCACCAACTTCGCTAAGCGCTTTTCTTGAAGCGTTAGCAAATGACGTTGCTTCTTCTTCGCCGATGATGAGGGCGATGCCAGGGTTTGTACAAAATTGACCTGCACCCATGGTGAGTGAGCTTGCCCAGCCGCTCGCGATCTGTGAACCTCTATTGGTGAGGGCTGATGGAAGAACAAACATTGGGTTTACCGAACCTAACTCGCCGAAAAAGGGGATGGGTTCTGACCGACTTGCGCAAAGGTCATACAATGCTCTTCCGCCTGCCAGCGAGCCAGTAAAACCAACCGCTTTAATAAGGGGGTGTGTTACAAGCGCTGAGCCGACGGAACGGTCTCCGCCTTGTATGAGACTGAAAACACCTGGGTGAACATCACATGCTTTGATGGCGGCCTCAATTGCACGGGCGACAATTTCTGAGGTGCCGGGGTGTGCGGAATGGCCTTTGACAATGACAGGGCAACCTGCCGCTAGCGCTGAGGCTGTGTCGCCGCCCGCGACTGAAAAGGCAAGCGGAAAATTGGAGGCGCCAAAAACTGCGACAGGGCCTATTGGACGTTGAATGAGTTTTAGGTCTGGGCGGGGCAAGGGCTGTCTGTCTGGCAAGGCATCGTCATGACGGCGGTCAAGGTAGCCGCCTTTTTCAATGTGATCAGCAAATAGACGTAATTGTCCGACGGTCCGACCGCGTTCCCCAACTAGCCGGGCTTCAGGCAGGCCAGTTTCACGTACGCCGATAGAGGTGATCTCGTCGCCGCGGGCATCAATCTCGTCAGCTATTTTACGCAGGAAGTTCGCACGGTCGACACGGTCTGAATATCCAAAAGACCAAAAGGCTTCTTCCGCGGCCTGTGCTGCTTTGTTTACATGCTCGGTTGAGCCCCTTGAAAAAACATCAGCCGCGCCATCAATTGGTTCATTGTTAAATGTTGCTTCAGAGCCGACCCATTCTCCTGAAATTAGGTGCTTGCCATACATCATCAAAATCGCCTCGTTTGCTTGTTTTTTTAATCAGGTGGTGCGCCGCCTGTAATTATAAGCCCCAGGCCTCTTCTGTGGAGTTAGGCGTGGGGGGGAGATGGCGCAAAGAGCGCCTTTATGCAGTTTAAGAACGCCCTGCGCCAATATATCAAAACGGTTCTGGTAATGCTAGATCATTTCATATATAATTTGACATCAATTCATATACGACCCAGTATCTGGGTTGTGACTTGCAGATATCGCCAAGCGTGAGGGTTAATTGTGGCTGCATTTTTAACAGAGCACGAACAAGATGGACTTTTTATTGGCCGTGTTTGGAGCCCGCAGGCAAATGGGCCTTGCGTCGTGACGTTAAGGGGCGGTGATGTTTTTGATATAACCAGCAGAACAGCCCCAACAGTCCGTGATATTTGTGAGTTGGACAATCCCAGTGATTATGTTCGTGAACAAAAGGGCGTGTTGCTTGGGACACTGGCGGATATTGCAGCGAATGTAGTTGGGGACTTCAGTAAAATACACTTTCTTGCTCCTTGTGATTTTCATGCGGTCAAAGGATGCGGCGTTACCTTCGCTAAGTCTATGGTGGAGCGTGTGATTGAAGAAAAAGCGTCCGGTGATCCAAGCAAAGCGGCGGATATTCGGTTGCGAATAGGTGATATGATTGGGGAGAGCTTAAAGAATATTAAGCCGGGTTCGCCAGAAGCTGAAGTGGTAAAGCAAACACTTATTCAAGAAGGCATATGGAGCCAGTACCTAGAAGTTGGGATAGGTCCCTATGCTGAGATATTTTCCAAGGCGCAGGTTCTTTCTTCCGTGGGTTTTGGCGCTGAAATTGGTGTTAATCCCATTTCTCAGTGGAACAATCCAGAACCTGAAATTGTATTGCTTGTGTCTTCTGCGGGAAATATTTTGGGCGCGACCTTGGGGAATGATGTCAACTTACGGGATATTGAGGGGCGATCGGCATTATTGTTGTGCGAAGCGAAAGACAATAATGCTTCTTGTTCCATCGGGCCGATGTTCAGGTTGTTTGATGATACATTCTCGCTAGATGATGTGCGGAACATTCGAGTTGACCTTAAGGTCAGTGGGGAAGATGGTTTTGTTCTTCAAGGTTATTCATCAATGTCTGAAATAAGCCGTGATCCAGTGGAATTGGTGGCGCAAGCGCTTGGGGCGCATCATCAATACCCAGATGGGCTCGTGATGTTTTTAGGGACTTTATTTGCGCCAACAGAAGATAGGGATGAGCCCGGTGGCGGTTTTACCCATAAAATTGGGGATATTGTACAGATTAGCGCTGCCGGTCTCGGTATACTAACTAATAAAGTTCAGTATTCGACTGAATGTCAGCCATGGATATTTGGCGCCAGTCATTTAATGCGCAATCTAGCTAGCCGGGGTTTGCTTTAAGCGGGGGTGTTGTTGAGTGCGCTAAAACAAGGCGCGGCAATATGAAGGAATTTGTCTTTATAGAGTTTTTTACTACGGCGAAACGCCCAATCTTAAAGGTATAAATTCCTTGCGTTCCTAAAAAATAATGTTTCATATATAGATATATAAAATTCATAAATGAATTGAGTGCTTTGCTAAACAGGGTGGAATGGAGGAAGCTGGCGAATGGCTGACCCACTGAAACAAGTAAGTTTTGGGAGAACTGATCTTAAAGTCACCCAGCTAGGGCTAGGCACGGCGCCTTTGGGAAACTTATTCAAGGCTATTGAAGAAACGGATGCTGAAGAAACGCTAGAGGCTGCAATCAATAGTGGGATTGGCCTTATCGACACCGCTCCATTTTATGGTTGCGGCCTTGCTGAACAGCGTGTCGGTAAGGCGTTATCTGACCGATCACGGAATGATTTCGTTTTATCCAGCAAAGTAGGGCGCCTTATTCGCGAGGGACAAAGAACGGAAGGGGAGCTCCACAATGGCGTTCCCTTTTATCATGCAAATTTGGACAAGTTTGCTCAATTTGATTTCAGTTATGACGGCGTGATGCGATCTTATGAGGAAAGCTTAACTCGTTTAGGCGTTGATCGTATTGATATTCTGCATATCCATGATGCGGACGATCATTTTGAGGACGCGCTAAACGGCGCTGTAAAGGCGCTTCAGACCCTTCGTGAGGAAGGCGCTATTTCTGCGATCTCAGCGGGTATGAACCAATGGGAAATGTTAAGTGCTTTTGCTGACCATGCTGATTTTGACTGCTTTTTATTGGCGGGGCGATATTCACTCTTAGATCAATCGGCCCTATTGGAATTCCTTCCCATGTGTAGTGAGCGAAACATTGCGATCATGTTAGGCGGTGTTTTTAATTCTGGTTTGCTAGCACAAGCGAAAATAGGCGCCACATTCAATTATGTTGAAGCGCCATCAGAACTTGTGGATAGAGCGCAAAATATAGAAAAAATATGTACAGCTTACGGAATTCCTTTGCGTGCCGCGGCGTTGCAGTTTCCGTTAGGACATAGCGCCATAACAACAATATTATCAGGTGTGCGTCATAAATCGGAGTGGGAAGATAATTACACCCTATTCAGCATGCACATACCACCGGACCTTTGGGAAGAATTAAAGTACGAAGGTTTATTGGCCGACGAAACGCCAACGCCGAAGTAAGTAGTGCCATTGGCTGGTGATAACCAAAGCATCATTAAGCCGAATGAAACATTCCAACAAGATTGAGGGGTCAAATGCCGACATTATTTGGACAGACTTTCACCCGAGCCGAGTTGTGCAGTCATGTTGGGGATGTTTCGCAAGTATTTGGCGTTGATCTGCTAGAATTTCAGGATGGTGTGGAGCGCGGCATTCGCGTTTTGCGATTTCGTACTGGAGGCGGCCTAGATTTTGACGTTCTAGTCGATCGCGCAATGGATATCGCAGGAATGAGCTATGGCGGCGTTCCCATTGGTTGGCATTCGCCGTCGGGGTTTAAGCATCCAGCCTATTACGACAATGAAGCTGAAAATGGCGCGGGTTGGGCGCGTATGGCTTCTGGATTAATGATGACATGCGGACTTGATCATATTCACGCTGGTGTTGTTGAAGATGGGAAACACTTTAACCATCCCTTAAAAGAGCATATCAATCATTCACTCCATGGGCGAATTGGGCTGCTGCCCGCCCATCTAAAATCGTACGGCATTGAATGGGATGGAGATGAATGCATTCTCTATGCAGAAGGTAAAATTCGCCAATCAGCGCTGTTTGCTGAAAACCTTTCGCTTACAAGGCGCATCGAAGTTCGCGCCGGGACGAAGAAAGTTGATATACACGACCGTGTTGAAAATATGGGATTTTTGGATACGCCTCACGTTTTGCTTTACCATGTCAATCTAGGTTATCCCTTGCTCGCTGAAGGAACCCAATTGGCAGCTCCAATAAAAAAAGTAATTGGTACAATGCATGATCATGAAACAGATGAAAGCGCCGTGACAATTGCGGAGGGGCCCACGAAAAATTTCAAGCAACGTGTCTTTGATTTAGAACTAGAAATAAATGCACCAGATCGAATGCGGACAGCGCTTGTGAATGAAAAAATTGTGCTTCCGGGTGGTGACGAAGGTTTAGCCTTAGAGCTTCAGTTCGATCCGACAACATTGCCGGGTTTTTGCGAGTGGCAGTATTACCAATCTGGCGCCTATGTTGCGGCTATGGAGCCTGCAACTACGCGGTTTGGTTCGCGGGAGGACTGGTTGGAGCGCGGAGAACTGGTGATGTTGAAAAACGGCGAGACCCGAAACTATCAGCTTTCATTTATTCCACATGTTGGAAAAAACAACATTAGCCAGCTAAAAAAAGAGATTTCTAATTAGGTCGTTGCTGCGCCAGATATGACAATGGCTGATTTATGGCGACGATTACGAACAGACAGTATCGGGAGGTTGATAATCGATATGAAAGAACAAAAGGCGCAATTGCTCGTTGATTGCCAAAATTTCTTAGGCGAGGGTGTTCAGTGGAATGAAGAAGATCAACGGGTTTATTGGACTGATATCCACGGATGTAAAATTCTAAGTTGTCTCGAAGATGGTTCTGACTTAAAGCAAATTGATTTGCCTGATAAGCTTGGGTCATTTGTATTCGATAAGGCTGGAAAAATCGTCGCTGGTTTTGCTGATGGTATTTATCACTTTGATCAGGAAACCGGACAGCGTGAATTGGTTCAGCAAGTCGAAACAGAATTTCCAACAACACGGCTTAACGATGGCCGTTGCGATCGGCAAGGACGATATGTCGTCGGCAGTGTTGAAGAAGGGGAGATGGCCCCGTTTTGTAATACCTATATTTATGATGGGGAAAAGGTAAGAACGATCATCGAAAAATTCGGCTGTGCTAATAGTATTACATTTTCACCAGATGGAAAGAAAATGTATTTTGCTGATACCGCTGAGAAGCATATTTACGTTTATGACTATGATGATGTTACGGGGACGCCCGGCGCGAGGAAGATTTTCGCAACACTGGGTGATGATGAGGGGTATCCGGATGGTTCCTGTGTTGATACGCAGGGTGGTGTTTGGAATGCTCGCTTTGGTGGTTCTGGTGTGCAACGTTACGATAGCGAGGGTAGGCCTGATCTATTCGTTCAAGTGACAATTCCTAAAGTTACATGCGCGTGTCTAGGCGGGAAAAACCTGAATAAATTATATATTACGACCGCCAAACTTGGGTTATCGGATGAGGAATTAGAGAAATACCCATTAGCGGGCGGGCTTTATGTTGTTGAAACAGAATATGAAGGGTTATTTGAGCCACGTTTCAATGGGTGATTGCTCCGCTCTTTGTTCAATGTAATTACGTCAGATTTTTTGCGGTGTGAATACATGCGATACTCAAGGATGAACTACATAGTATACGTATTTCATCCTTTATTTTGCGGCAGGTTATTTTTCAGCTGGTAGTAACTGGTGGAGCGTGATGCTGTTTCCGCCAAAATACATGCGGCCTTCTCGTGCAGAAAATCCTTTTGTTAGGAGCCTTTAAAAAGAGGAGAGTGCTTGTAACGCACCCAATTAAGTCGCGCAGAAATTTCATAAAAGCAATTTACTTATACCTGGTCAGGTAGGGGGTGACCGGAGAAATACGCCGATACATTATCTAGCACTTTTTGTCCCATGGCGGCGCGTGTCTCTACGGTTGCGCTGCCAATATGCGGCAACAAAAATGCATTATCCAGATCATAATAACCCGGATTGATATCAGGCTCGTTAGTAAACACGTCTAGGCCTACCCCAAAAACCTTATTGTGGTTCACAGCGTTAATGAGATCGTCGTCTATAATGAGGTCGCCCCGGGCGGTGTTTATGATTATGACCCCATCTTTCATTTTTGTGATAGATTCAGCACAAACAACGCCGCGGGTTTGCGGCGTTGATGGCGCATGTAGGGAAATAACATCCGCCTCCGCCCAAAAAGCGTCCAGCGTTGAGCAGTATAAGGCGTCTTTATGGTCTTCAGAAATGACTTTATTTCGCGCATAATAACATATTCGCATCCCAAGAGCGCGGGCCCGATTTGCTGTTGCTTGGCCAATACGGCCAAAGCCAAATATTCCTAATGTCTTTCCTTTCAGGTCTAGGCCGAAGGTTTGTTCTGGCGTCCAACCATGCCATTCCTTTGAACGCAACATACGTTCAGCACGCGATGTGCCGCGGGCGGCCCCAAGAATAAGCAATAGGGCGATGTCTGCGGTTGCTTCGGTTAATACATCGGGCGTATTGGAAACTAAAATGCCTCGCTTCTTCGCGGCCGCAAGGTCAATATGATCAACGCCCGTTGAATAGGTTGCAACAATCCCGACCGTATGGGGCAACTGATTAATTAATGACGCCCCGAAGGTGTCGCCCGGTTTCGTAATTAGGGCTCTTGCGTTTTGGGCTTCTTGAACGAATTTTTCTTCGCCAACATCCTGTAAACGAACTTTTTTTGCATCATATTGTGAAATTATGGCGCTTTCTATTTTACTAGGAAGGTCAGCGGTTATGATAACATCGCTCATGGAAATACCGTTTCATTTCAAGTGTGAGTAGGATCTATCAAGACGACTCGTAAATCGTTGACATTAGTCCCTGTTGGGCCCGGTGAATATAACGCGTCCGCCGACTGAAATACATCAAAAGATTGATTGTTTTCTAAGTAGGAAAAAGGATTAATATTATTGGAACGTACCCGCTTTAATAAACCTGGTTCCACAAAACCACCAGCATTATCCTGTGTTCCATCAACGCCATCACTGTCGCAGGCGGCGGCGTAAACGCCTGGCGCATCATTAATTGCAAGTGCGAATCCTAACAAAAATTCCGTATTTGGTCCGCCCCGGCCTTCATGGTTTCGAACTGTGACTGTGGCCTCTCCGCCAGAGATCAGGGCGCAGCGACGGCCTTGGTGTAGTGCTTGGAGGGCGCGAGTAGCATGATCTTTTCCGATTTCTCGTGCTTCACCTTCTAGGCCTTCGGAAATTACTTCGGGTGTATAGCCATTTGCAGAAACATAGTCCGAGATCGCCGCGATAGAATCAGAGGCTGAACAAATTATCTGTGTATTTGCATTGGCTAAGATAGGTGCATTGGGTTTTAGGGTTTCATTTGCCGGGTTGCCAAGCGCCTTTCTAACCGCAGTACTCGCATCAATTTTATAGTCCTTAAGCACTCTAAGGGCGTCATCAAGCGTATGCGGGTCAGCAGAGCAAGGCCCAGAGGCTATATCGCTTGGTTGGTCACCAACGACATCGGAAACAATCAGCGTATCAATGCGTGCTGGATGAGCCGCCGCTGCAAAACCACCGCCTCCCAAGCGGGTAAGATGCTTGCGAACGGTATTTAGTTTTTTAATGTTACACCCTGACAGCAACAACTGGCGCGTTACTGATTGAAGATCCTCAAAGCTTACGCCATCAATAGGAGTTGAGAGCAATGAAGAGGCGCCGCCAGAAAGTAAAAATATGATTTGATCGTCTTTTTGGCTGCCGATTGCTAGGCGATAAGCGGCCTCACCAGCTTTTTGTGAATTTAGATCTGGCGTGGGATGACCAGCGAATATCATTTTCGCTTTCGCTGGGAAATCGCTAACATCATCCGCATAGCCATAGCGGGTTACGATTAAACTATTGTCTGGCGCACCAACATTGTTTAGCCAATAACGCGCCATTTGAGCGGCGGATTTTCCTGCCGCCACTAGGGTGTTGGCATTCTTCATAGGGTCAAGATTAAGGCGCGCCAATGCGGTTGCTGGCTGGGCGGCGGCAATCCCAATGGATAATGCCTCGCTTAGCTTGGCGCGGGCTTTATATCCCGTCATCAGCTTGTTGGTCCAAAGTAATCAAAACCATAATCGTAATCATTAATTAGCATAGCGATACTCGGCAAAACCTGTGGCTGTTCACATATGCACAGCTATTGCGATGTTGAAATGGGAAATCTCTAGACCAGGATACGGTATTTTGCAGCGGTAGGCATTGAAATACATTATTGAAGGACCGGAAGAAAGGATGCCGCCGCAATCTGTCTCAACGCCCGCGGATATACTCAAAGAGGAACAAACGCCATTTTCAGAGCTTATCTGGTCCTGGGGAACATTTGATCTGTTTGAATAGGTTTCATCACTTTTGGTAATCGCCCGGCGTTATCAATATTTACTGACGCGACTTTAGGGAAGGTGTATCAGACAAAATAACTTACGTTGCCTCGCCAAATTCCCGGCGCCATCTATAATGGGTCACCTTATTCAACCCGCGCTGGCGGAACACTTCGGTGACACTTTTATCGCAAAGGGTTATTGAGAGAGCTTAAGAGAAAATTTTAATCATTAGTTTGATTGCTTGGGAGATTGATAAATTTGAACATTGGGATGAGCCTAAAAAACTCATTTGTCTGGATGAGGTGAGTTAATTCTATCAAGTATTCTGTCATTTTGCGGCATGCGTGGTTGGATTGTAATTTGATAAATTAATTCAACTACAGAATGTAAAACAGTTAGGTGTAAATTGCTGGTGAGTTGCACGTTTTCGGGAAAATTGAATCTATTGCAACCGTGTAGGAGCTAAGCCACTGAATAAATGAATTTTTTAACTCTGATTACGGATATATATCCCCAATCAAGAACAAAGTATTTGTCAAGTTAAAAAATAATACGGTTGAACGGCCCTAAAATAAAAAATTCATACTAATTAATTAATTGATTTCTGACACCATTTATTTATTTGATTTTCGACATCATACGCCCAATACGTATTTACCTGATAGTTGAGAATTTCCCATGCCGAATTGGATTACCTTGAAGAGTAAGTTCGCCTTGTCATTAGCGGCTTCTTGTAGCTTACTTCTTATAAGCGGTTGTAGCGACAGCGGTTCAAGTACGCCAGGACCTGTAGTTGATAATGGTGGAAGCGGGGGCGCTGATAACGGTGGTGATGATCAATCGACGGGCACGGCGTCTGCTGCATTTTCAACACCTCAAACGACTGCGCGTTTCTTAACCCAAGCAACTTTTGGCCCGACGAATGAGGGTATAACTCAGCTAACGGGCGCCAGCGCAGAAGATTGGCTTTTTAATCAATTCGCCGCTACAGCGAGTCTGAGCCTGCCTTATACGCTCGCCAATATTCCCTCAGGTAATATTGACTTCAATGTGCCGTTTGAAGCGCGCCAATTGCCCACTTTTGCTTTTTGGATCAATTCAATAACCGGACAGGATCAATTGCGCCAGCGCATGGCGTTTGCATTGTCTCAGATCTTTGTGCTCTCACACGCTGAGGGAACGGGACTAGAGATGATCCCCGAAGCTGTTGCATATTATCAAGATATCTTAATTGCAAATGCCTTTGGAAATTATCGCGATATCTTAGAGGAAGTGACTTATTCGCGTGCGATGGCTGAATATCTCACCTACTATGAAAATCAAAAAGGGGACCCAACAACGGGACGCGTGCCAGACGAAAATTATGCGCGCGAGATTTTGCAGCTTTTTTCAATTGGTCTAGTGCGACTGAATCCAGATGGCACGCCCGTAACGGATAGTTCTAATAATCCAATTGAAACCTATACGAACCAAGACATTACGGGCTTGGCGCGGGTCTTTACTGGCCTTAGCGCTGATGGGGGAGGCTTCTTTGATGATTATTTCAATATTGGGCGGGACGCTCTTTATAGAAGACTTCGCGCCTACCCATCGCAACACTCAGATCTTGAAAAAACATTTCTTGGACAGACGATCGCTGCTGGCACAGGCCCAGAAGAAAGCATATCGCAAGCGCTTGATATAATCTTTAACCACCCGAATGTTGCACCGTTCGTTGCACGCCAGCTTATTCAACGTTTTGTAACGAGTGATCCTGAGCCTGCCTATGTTGGGCGTGTGTCTAACGCTTTTGCAACTGGAACTTATACGTTGCCTGATGGGCGTGTTGCTGGCGATGGCCGACGCGGCAGTTTGCAAGCAACGATCGCAGCTGTTTTATTCGATGAAGAAGCGCGCTCTGACGCCGCGATGGTCAGAACTGATTTTGGTAAAATTAGGGAGCCTGTTCTTCGTTTCACCCACTGGGCGCGCGCATTTGGCGCCTCAACCGTTACGCCGGAAAATACATTTCGGCTATTTAACACCAGCTTTAATACGGCCCTGGCCCAGGGGCCTTATAAGTCTCCATCGGTTTTCAATTTTTATCGTCCTGGTTATGTCGCGCCAGGAACACAAACGGGTGCAGCTGGTCTTACTGTGCCTGAATTGCAAATTGTCAATGCTAGTACTTTAGCAGGGTATACAAATTTTATGACCCTGTTCATTGATGCTTTTGATGCAAGGTTTGAGGTACCACCCGCGAATGCTAGCTTCGTGCCAGATTACACTGATGAAATGGCCCTAATCGATGATCCAGCTGCGCTCGTTGATCACCTCAATTTGCTTTTGACAAATGGCGTTTTGAGCGCGGAAGTAAGAGCGGGCGTTATTGAGACTGTTGAGGCTTTTCCTGTCACTGGAGATGTTGTCGAGCCTCGAATAACAGCCGCAATTTTGCTTATTATGACGTCTCCAGATTACTTAGTACAGCGTTAGGGGGAGAATATGTTAGTCAATCGTCGTAACTTTCTTTCAAGCGCCGCTAGTTGCGCCATTGGGATGGGTGCTTTTGGCGGGATCGGGTCAACTTTAAGGACCTTCTCCTCGGCGCAAGCGGCTGATATTTCCGGCTATCGCGCCCTCGTTTGTGTGTTTTTGTTAGGCGGCATGGATTGTCATGATACCTTGCTCCCCTACGACACAACGTCTTATAGCCGATACGCTGATATTCGTGCGCCTCTGCTTGGACTTTATGATCAGCAGAGTGGTGGATCGACAAGAGTTAGAAGCCGTTTACTTGAATTAAACCCGACAAATGGCGCCGCTTTCGGGACAAGGCGTTTTGCCCTGACGGAGGAGATGTCGGGTATTCACAATTTATTCGAAGCCGGAAATGCGGCCATCGTTGCTAATGTTGGACCGTTGATTGAGCCAGTTTCACGAACACAGTTTCAAGAGCAAAGTCGCCGCGTGCCAACGCGCTTGTTTTCACACAATGATCAGCAGTCAACATGGGTTTCAAATAGCCCTGAGGGCGCGCAATTTGGTTGGGGCGGCCGGTTTGCTGACGCTGCTTTGGGGTCAGGCGCTAATCCGACTCGTGAGTTTTCAACAATTACCACTCTTGGTAATGAGCTTTTTTTAACGGGCGAGCAGGCAAGTCCATATCAGATTGGCCTGGAAGGGGGGACAGTTGTTAACCTCCTGGAATTTTTAGACGGCCAGCGATCAACCCCAGGCGGAGAGGAGCGTTATCAGCTTGTTCGTGAACAGCTTTCTGCTGGGCGCTTTACAGGTTCCAACCTCCTTCAGCGTGATATGGCGTCGGCGTCTTCCGCTGCCCTTGTTACTAATGAGTTATATAATACAGCGCTGGACACGGCGCTTCCTCTGGCGACAACCTTTCCCACATCGTTCTTGGGCCAGCAATTGTCTGCGGTGGCGCGGGCTGTATCTGTTCGCGATACATTGTTAGCCAGTCGACAAGTGTTCTTTGTCGGTGTCGGTGGGTATGATACGCACTCGAACCAAGCCACGAACCTGCCAAGCTTGCAACAGGAGCTAAATGACGGTGTGGTTGCTTTCTTCAGCGCCATGCAAGAGCTTGGTGTTGAGAATAATGTAACGTTATTTACAGCTTCTGATTTCGGACGCACGCTTGCTATTAACGGTGACGGAACCGATCATGGTTGGGGCGGGCATCATTTTGTCGTTGGCGGCGCTGTACAAGGACAGCAAATTTATGGCAATCCGCCGCCTTATGATTTCGATCATGATTTAGATGGCGGGAATGGTCGATTGATACCAGCGTTATCTGTTGATCAATATGCAAGTCCCTTAGGGCGTTGGTTTGGCCTTACCGATAGTGAGATCCAGACAGCATTACCAAATTTGGCGAACTTCTCCGGGGCTCCGCTGGATTTCATCTGATAGGTTTCACTGACGAACAATGCCAGGTGTTTTGCCCGCGCCGCCTTTTTTTCGGTAAAGAGCCTCACGTGGCAGGGTCGCCATAAATTGTGCAACCTTTTTGGCTCGTGCAAGGACCTTGCCCTTGGGGACAAGCTCATTGACTAACCCAATGCGATAGGCTTCTTCAGCAACAATTACTTTGCCTGCAATCCGCGGCAATTCAAATGAATAGAATGATGCATGCGGCCATGGGGCCAGTACAGGGCGCAGTTGTGAGAGAGCTAAAAATTTATTCAGCCCTGTGGCCCAAACAAAAGGATTATGTCGGTATTTTCTCTACTACATATTTATATTATAAATTTAAAATAGAGGTGTAGGTATTAATTAAATCCTTATTGAGATTTTTGATATTGAAGTCTCTTTCTACACGCTTTCGGCCGGCTCGCCCATAGGTTGACCATTTTTCCGGCATAGAAAGCAGCAGCTTAATATTTTCAGCGAGGGCTGTGCTATCCCGCTCAGAAGATAGTAAGCCTGAAATATGGTCTTCTACGAGTTCGGGAATGCCCCCATGGCGCGTTGCAATAACAGGTAGTCCAACCAGCATTGCTTCTTTTAGAGTGTTAACCGGGGCGTCTTGGTCACCGTTAGAGGCGGTAACACTTGGCGCTAGGAATATATCGCTTTTATTGAGAAGCTGAATTATTTCCTCATGTGTTCTTGCGCCTAAAAGCCTTATATTTTTTTCTAAACCGAGGTTTTTAATTTTTGAAGACAAATGTTCAAATAAAGGACCATCCCCAACGATATCGTAGGTTAAATCATATTCCCCAGTGACTAAACGAGATACAGCCTCAATGGCGTAATCTATTCCCTTTTTTTCGACCAGGCGGCCAACAGTCAGTAGTTTAACAGTTCGCCCTTGTTGCAGGCTTCGTTCTTTGTAGGGGAATTTTTCACAATCAGCGCCAGAGTAAAGGACTGATGTCTTTAAGGGGTTGGCGCCAAGAGATATCGCCCGTTCACGGAAAAAATGACTATTTGTGAACACCCAGTCCGATTTTTCAAATAAGGCTTTGTAAACGTCATCTCCATGGGTGCGAACAAAGGACGTAATGTCGCTTCCCCGTAGGTGCGTGATCAATTTTTGTGTTCTTAAAACGCCGGTTTCAATCTCCGCCAATACGTCTAGTGCAGCTGTGCCAAATTGGCAGTGGACGATGTCAAAGGGTTCATGACGTTTAAAGTGACCCAGTTCAGATAACTGTCGAAGTTTGATAGAAATTGTAAAAGGACCCGATTGCCGAATAACGCTGAACGCTAGACGGGGGTTTAGGAAAATTGACGGAATGCCTTTGAGAAACCGAATAGCTTTGCTTTGTTTACGATCTAAAGAATAGACATTATTCATTAAGTTGTATTTGTGCACATTATCGTGCATCTGGGCATGGGCAACATTGTTGGTTAAGGTGAAGATCGTTAAATCATGTCCCGCCTCAACTAGTCCGGCGGCTTGGTTAATCACGAATGTCTCAGATAACTCTGGAAAACGATGGACAAAAAAGGCTATTCGCAATGCTTTGGGTGCGCCTTCTTTTTTTATAGGCGCTAGGCTCGAGCGTGGAGAGGAATCCGAGACCACTGTCATACCCTTATTGCGTGCTGGGTTTAGCTGTTGGTTCGGTTTGATTGGGATGTAAGTTTTCAAAAATCTTTACCCAAACATAGTTTATTGCACGCTCGATTGGTGACAATAAACGAGATGAAAATTTAACAAGGTTCCGATTTTTTTTAACAAAAGGCAACATATAGAGCATTGGCATGACAATGCCTTGTTTGCGTCTCGTTTTGTAAATTCTTTTTTTGGAAGCCAAGTAATCATCCGGAAGAGCAAGCCGCCATTTTTTGTGGAAGTATGTTAGTGTCCGCTTGCCCCATAAATCACTCCATCGTAAAGCAAAATAAGGCCAGTCGCTCGGCGTTAATGGTTTTTCACGGCAAGGGAATACATAAGTAACAATTGATTGAGGCTCGAACCATACTTTTCCGCCTGCCTTGCGCACAGACATAGAAAAATCGATATGTTCTTTAGTGCTCAACATGTTTTCGTCTAGGGCGCCAATCTGCTCAAACACGCTACGCCTTGCTAGCACACAGTGAAATTCACAAAACCCAGTTTCCTTACGTTTTAATGTTTGCTCGACGCTAGATAATTCTTCGCCATGCGCAATCATGTCTTCAATAAAGGAACGCTCTGTTTGGTGCTCTGGCGTTTCAAAGAAGGTATTTAGGTCTGGTGAATCTGTATAATTGCCGCCCGCATGATGGACTTGGGTATGCGCTGGCAATCCTTGGCAAATCAACGGCGCGACAATATCAGCGTTTGTTTCTTCAGCGCATTTTATGAGCGCGTTTAACCATCCATCTGTATATAGAACATCATTATCGACGAAAACAACATAGTCCGTATTAGCCTTTTTTAAGCCTATATTGCGGGCTTGATTTGGCGTCAAAAAATGGTCAAAGCGCTCTAACAAAAATCCATGTTTCTTCGATTGCTCTTGCAAATATCTGGCGTTGGCTTTTGGTGAATTGCCGTCCACATAAACCAGTTCAAAAGGTGGGGGGGTGTGAGCAAACAAGCTGTCTAACGACTCTGCAGTCATACCAAAGCGTTCACGTTGCGTGATGATCACCGTTACGGTGGATTTTTCGTCACTATCTACCATATTTCATGCTCTGGTTGTGTCCGCGGCTTTGGAAATTCTTAATATACTTTTCATCGCGACCTTAAAGACAATGTATTAAGATCTGTGTTAATAAGGCGCTAGATCATGACCAACGTTTGTGAAGATGTGTTAGAAAATTCCGCTCATCCGCAGTAAGGTCAGACCGCCAGCAATCGACAATCAAGACAACCCGTTCATGATTTCCTTCATGCGCGACTTCATGCTCGAATGAATCATCAAGGATGAGGCACTTTCCTTCCTCCCATGTACGCCATTCGCTACCCGATCGGATCATTGCGCCTTCGGCTTCCTTGATAGTCAAGTGATAGCGGTACTTCAAATTTGATGGCCCACAGTGGGGCGCTATTTTTGTGCAGGGGCTTAAGATCGAGAAATAAACACCGCCCAAGGCGCCCCAAGGAAGGGGGCACTGTTCAACGATAGCCCATGTTTGGGGACATTTTTCAATATTTTTCTCTATGCGTTTTGCCGCCCGTATTAGGGGAAATGTATTCCATGCGCCTTGTGCGATCAGATTTTTTGACGGGGTTTGCGAAAGCTTAGGCGCAATTGTTCGATACTCGTTTGAGATCGTCTCGAAATTATCTTCTAAATATTTAGAAATTTTATCTTGCGGGGCAAAGGGCAGAGTTTTTAGATCAGGCACATAGAATCTGTGCGGGTATTGATCTGGACGCTCAAAGCGCTTTTGCGAGCGGATGAGATTTCGAATCCAAGTAAAGGGGGATGTGAAAATACATAAAGGAAAAACACCAATATAGGACGAAAATATTCTGGTTAAGGAGCGATTGTGACGCGATCGATATAAAAGCGGCAGCGCTCGCAAAAACTGTTTCATTTGTTTGGTAAGACGGCTAGTTCGCTGGCGCATAATGGGAACCGCTTTTGGTTATTTGAATTTTTTCTTCACTAGATCTATTACTTCATTCAGTAACGCGTGTCTGGTAATCACTGCCCCGAATAACCAACCAGCCGCGGCTAACCCAGTCGCGACAAGTAAATTTAAAACGATTGGGGTTGATGCGCCATTGCTAAGGACCAACCACAAAGCTGGTCCAATCACTGCCGCCCCGGTCACGATCATGCTTTGCGTTAATACCCTCGCCATTTCATCGGCTTTATACATCGTTGCTCGCTTCAATGGTCCTGCGACGAGCAACGCTTTGACACCGGGGGACAAGGCGACCCCTAAACAAGCCATTTCAAGAGATATGACGGCTCCTCCGGCAACTAAGGCGACTCTAGCGGCTTGGTGTATGGCTTGAAGGTGCAAATACTTGGTGTTCATATCAAGGGCGACAAAAAGTTTCATGCTCATTTTCGTAAAGGGTAAAAAAAGCCCCATAAGCGCCAGAATTTGCACGGTCGACGTCGCCGCTTTCCATTGATCGCCTAACAATAGCTGTACCAACGGATCGGCGAGTAAGGCGATAATGGCGAAACTGGGCCAGCAAAGAACAGACAGGTAGCTAACTTTGCGCAAATATAGTTCTTTTGCGCTCTTTCCTTCGCGTAAAGATTTAGAGATGGCTGGCAGCATCACAGGCGCGATGCCGTCTAGAAGCGTTTTATCCAATAGCGAAACGACACTTTGGGCCCTGTTATATAGTCCTAAAAACTCAACCCCTAAAAAGCGACTAATTGATAGGATGCTCATTGCGCCGCCTACATTGCCTAAAAAGGTCGACGTCGAATATCGAAGGCCAAAATGAAGGAGGGATGACCATCCGTTAAACAGCGGGGTTACAAAACGCCCTTTACCGGCCGCGCCCAGTAATATTGCTGTTGCTATGATAGTTTCGATGAGCACGCCGCCAGCCAGAGCACTGGCGCCCAAACCCATTAGCGCCAGACCGATCGTCCCGATTGTTTGTGCGATGATGCGAACAACGGCAAGGGCTGAAAGCAGGGTGAATTCAAGATCGCGTTTTAAAGCTGTATCAACCGCCAACATTAAGGGTTGTGTTAGAAGTGATAGAGCAAGCAGCCAGAGCGTTAAGCGCATTTCAGCAGATAGATAATGGTCAGGTAGGAAATATATTCCCGTCGATAAGCCGGCGACGATGGTCAATGATAACAAGACCGATAGGCCGACAGCGGCCTTTATAATCTCATTATCAAGCTCTTTTTGTTGGATAAGATAAGCGGATAACCCAAAGTCAGAAACCGCTCTAGCAATCGCAATAATCGCTGTTGCGGTTGCAAAAATGCCGAAATCTTGCGGGCTTAGTAGGCGTGCTAAAACCACAAGGCTTAAGGCGCGAATAACCAGCCCTAATTGCCGCGATATGAGTGTTTGAATGATCGCACGACGAACGCGCATATAGCGCCTTTTAACCTTCTTACAAAGTTATTCCATAAACCTGATGGGGTAATAGCGCATTAAAAAGATGGACCGGCCCGTTTAAAAACACGGAATTTTGCCTGCCTATCCACTATCACGATGATTTGGATATAATTTTTTTATCAAAGTTAATAGACAGATAATTTATACAATCGTCGCCTTAACACCCAATGTGGATAGCGCAACAGAAAACTGCGATCCTTGGGATTATAGGGCAGCGCATTCAGTGTGGGTGAAAGGCGGGCGATCAAATTTTGTTGTAGCTTTGATCCAAGGCGTTCCGCTGGGTTAATGCTTAAAATATCTGCATAAAGAGCAGCGCAATTCAGGACAGGAAATCTTATGGCGTTGTCCATATCATAAATTTGTTCTTTTGCGGCTAACCAGCCAGCCTGGCGTTGTTCTAAAAACAGGCGATCGCGCCAATCCAAGTGTTCTTGTTCCGTTTTGCTTGCCCAATCAAACCATGCATGAAGGCCGCAAAGAGCTGGGGATGATGGAGGCTCACCCAAATGCGCAGCAAATAGATTGGCGGCCTCATTGGGTGAAGGGAATATGTCAGGTAGATCACGCCAGTTGGAAAACCCGCTTGCAACGGCGAAGCCGTGTCCTCCTATAATTATGCCGTCAATATCAGCGCGTGAAGCGCTCAAAAAGGGAGCCGCGTCGCCATCAGAAACTAAATTAGGCGCATGTTGCGATAAAAGCTGTTGTCTGCTGTGCGTTTGAGGAGCCTCGCGCATTTTTTGATGGGATAGCCCGGCAAGGCGCGAAAGTGTCGGCGGCATAACCCGATCAGCGACGGACATGCGCCGCGTCAATCGCGTAAAGGGCTGAATTTCAGTGTTGGTTTGTTGGGCGATGGCTAGCATGAGCCTTGAATCATATCCGGCGGTTAAGCCAAGCCATATCGGCCCTTTATTGTGATCCGAAAGTCCAGCCATGATCGTCTTTAAGCGTAGTAAAATGCTTTGTAAGCTATCGTGGGTCGGACGTTCCGTTTGGATTTGAGGCATTAATGAGTGCGGCCTTACTCCGTCTCCATCCAAACACAGCGCCTGGCTCGGCAATAATCTTTTGATTGCTTTAAAAGGGGTGTGCGGAGGAGGGAACCATGCCAAACCTTGCTCATATTTAAGCTGGCGCGAGTCGATTTTTTCAGTGAACCCCAATTGTTTTGACAATAGCGTAACACTGCTTGACGCCCATACAGATCCATCCTCAGTTGTTGCATAAGCGCATCCTAATAGTGCTGAGGCGTCGGTGTGTATCGTCGTGGGAGAAATAAGCAGCCAACGGCCCGCCCAATTCTGACTGATTAATGGAACTTGATCGGTTCGACACTCTGCAATTGACTGAGATGGCGCGCGATTAGGCAAGCTATCAACGGCGGTCCCTAATAAGGCCCAATTGGTTCCTTCTTGATCGCGTGCGTTAATCACTGAAAGTTCAGGGCAATAACTTAATACGTGCTTGTCAGATACTGAAAGATGTTTCCAGCCTGGCGCCGTCTTAATCTCTTTAGGGCAAATGATAAATTGTCGCCGATGCGGTGTTGCTGCCAAGAAACCCTCTGAATTGTATTTAAAGCTTTCCGAAATCATAAATACCCCGCATTCACTAACTCTTAAAGGGTTAAATCTGGGTAGTAAAAAAGAGGGCGGGGTACTGATAAATCAGTATAAGCAAACTTACAATGTCGTTCGCTGTCTTTGGGGGATTAGAACCCAAATCGCGGGGAAATCAGAGGTGTATAAGCTGGTCTAAGTCGTTTAGCCGCCGTAAAACGAAGAGCGAGTGAAAAATCTATTTTAAAATCAGCAGCTTACATGGTTGACGGTATGTTGGCGCTCTTGGACGCAGAAATTTTGAAGCAATTTTGGGTTGAATTGGGGCGCAGACCAACAGCAGAGAAATGAAAAAGAAGAATCTGCACTTGACGGCCAAGGTCCGATTATAGAAGAGATCGAAGCCGTGTGGCTGAGACAGCTTGCTGGCTCGGTTCACGAGAGCCCGGTCCGTTAGGATGCGTTCAATTATCTAGAAAGCTTCCAAAACCTCAAAATTAATGTCATCTAGCCTTGGAACAGGCAGCACACTTTTTCTCGCCTGTACTAGGATCTTTCATGTTATTTACAGAGCTAAATTTTTGGGTTTTCTTCGCAGCAGTCGCGGCGGCTTATGTTGCTCTTCCGCACAAACACCAGAACCGTATGCTGCTGGTCGCGTCTTATGTATTTTACGGCGCTTGGGATTGGCGTTTTTTAAGCCTCATTTTGCTAAGCACAATAGTCGACTATTTTGTCGGTTTGAGCATGGCAAATGCTACCACTGACACGAGACGGCGTCGGCTACTATTTGCTTCACTAGCAGTGAACCTCGGCATGCTCGGAATATTCAAGTATTTTGGGTTTTTTGTTGATAGCTTTCAATCTCTTCTAGCAGGTTTTGGATTCGAGGCTGACCCTTTTATTCTATCCATTGCGCTTCCAGTTGGCATATCGTTCTATACCTTCCAGACTTTGAGCTATACAATCGATATCTATCGACGGGATTTATCTCCGACGCGGGATTTTTTTGATTTCGCTCTGTTCGTAGCATTCTTTCCTCAACTGGTCGCAGGCCCAATTGAACGCGCCAAAAACCTTCTGCCAAATATTGAACAGCCACGCGCATTAAGCTGGATAGACGCCCGACGTGGCGCGGTACTTTGCTTACTCGGATTGATCAAGAAGATCGTCATCGCTGATGGTATCGCGCCTTCGGTGAATGCCATTTACGCAAGCCCTGATCCTACAAGGTTGGATATCATCGTTGCGACATGGCTGTTTGCGATTCAGATTTACTGTGACTTTTCGGGATATACCGACATCGCGCGTGGTGTCGCAAAGATGCTGGGCTTTCGACTAATGCGAAACTTTGCACAGCCCTATTTTGCCGCTGATCCACAAGAGTTTTGGCGCCGCTGGCATATCAGTTTGTCATCGTGGTTGCGCGACTACCTTTATATTTCTTTGGGGGGAAATCGCGCCGGGCCTTGGAAGACCTACCGCAACCTAATGGCAACGATGACGCTTGGTGGCTTATGGCACGGAGCTGCTTGGAACTTTGTACTTTGGGGTATCTATCAAGGCACTATATTGTCCGTTCATCGAGCGCTAGCAGGGCGTCACGGCCAAACTGGAGAAGGCACAAAGCGCGGGGCCTTCTCATGGATTGGACGACTTTTGGCCATTGTGCTTTTTTTTCAGGTCGTCTGCTATGGGTGGCTTCTGTTCAGAGCAACATCGTTCGGACAAATAAAGGACTTCACTGAACGGCTTCTTGGTTTTGTTGAAACGCCCGCACAACTCACTATGCCAGCACCACCATTTGCCGCGCTTCTTGCATTGGGTTTCCTATTCGCTTGGGACAGCTTGGTGGAGCGATTGGGAGATGTACAGTTCTATGCGCGCTGGCCGATGGTCATTCGAGGCGCGCTATACGCCAGCATGATCTACCTTTTAGCGTTCGGCGCGACCACTCAAACATCAGCCTTTATCTACTTTCAATTCTAGCTTCGGACAGAATCAATGAGAAAAACTCTTTCGATGATCGGTCTCACGGCACTTTTTGTGATGATCTTGGACGTTATTGTCGCCATAACGCTGAGTTGGGCATCAGATAACGGCAAGCTAGGATCGCTTGTTCAGTATTTTGAATATGGACGTTCCGTCCCCGGTAAGCTCGCGCAATGGGAACGGAACCCTGGAGCACCAGGCAATCTCTATGATGTCGCATGGAGATCAGAATCTATCCTAAAATCACAGCAGGCCTTTGAAAGGGAAGACACCTCACGAGGTCCAGTTATTCGCAGCTATGGAATGTCGTTTGTAAACAACATAATTCGCCAAGCGACTGAGCTCGAATCTGAGATAATATGGGATGGCCATGCTGGTCCAGGAGCGCCGCCTAACTTTACTTTTGCTTTGTTTCAGGACGACCGCCACGCACGAAGACCTGGAGATGTGGCCGTGTTTGGTATCCTATCTTCATCTATCAGCGGCATGGCCGCGCTAAGCAACAGCACTTGGGCTTTCGAGCAACCAGCACCATTCACATACCCAATTTATTGGCCCAACGAAACGGGCCTAAGACGCGTAGAGCCAGCCATCAATAGCGCTACAGATTTACGTAATTTAACCGATGCAAAACGTAGAGTTTGGGAAGCGCAACTTGAACAAGAGGACTACTTCTTTGGTGTTCATACTTTTGGACTCAGCTGGATGGACCATTCTCCTTTCGTCAGGCTAGTGCGCCGCTCGCTTGCCGCGTCTATGATCCAGGAGACCAAAGCTGAAGTTCTAGCAGGCGATTACCCCTATGAGCAGGTTCTCCAGCTGATGGTAAGCGAATTTGCGCGTTTATCGCGAGCAGATGGGCAAATCCCAGTAGTGATGTTGATACAATCTCGTGACCCAGCCGATCCAGATATCTTTGAGATTGTGCGACCAGTAATAGAACAAGGTAACATCCCATATCTGGCAACTGTTGAACATTTCGACCCAAGAGATGCATCTGGGTTCTTGGGCGATGGCCACTATGTGGAAGCCGTCGACCGACTCTTTGCAGAGCATTTTTTGGTTTTACTCAGTGAGTTTTGAGATCTTTGCTTTCAAGATCTAGTCTCATACTGAACACCCAAACTGGCAAGTCCAGCTCTGTAAAAGCAATCTGTTGCTTGGTTGTTCTCACCTTTCTGTGTCCGGTGGTTTCCCGCAACGTGTCTTGTCCAAGAAGGAACGCTTGCGATCCTCACCGCGATCTCGCTTCCAAGACGGTTATTTGCCCTTGGACGCGCGTTGCGCTCCAACGGCATTTTGAGCTGATCGCGCTCGTTAAGCTGGCTGTCATTGGCGCACCGGGGAAGATTCGAACTCCCGACCCCTTGATTCGTAGTCAAGTACTCTATCCAGCTGAGCTACCGGTGCTAAGTGTTCTTTTCGAACAGAGCCGAGGGTGTAACCCCAAAGGGGGTGCGATTGCAAGGGGCAAAGCGCGCTTAGGGAGAATTTCCATGCGTCATACCGAGGTCTGTTGAAAATGGCTATTGTTTCTAGGTTGCCCCAGCATCCGGTCGCTGGGCGGTTTGGCGCTCAGCCTCATAGACGCCCCTCGCGATGGCGCGCGCGGCGCAGTCTGCGGCGAGGAGGCCAAGCCGTGTCAAGTGAAGCGGGGTCGGCTCTGGCCCTTTGCCCGTGGCGAGCACAAATATGGCGTCGCCATCAGTGGGCGCATGCACGGGTCTAATCGCGCGGGCTAAGCCGTCTTGGGCCATGATCGCAATGCGCTGGGCGTCTGATTGAGTTAGGTTTGCATTCACCGCGATGACACCAATTGTCGTATTGGCCCGGGCGGCGGCGGCAAGTTTCGTATCTGGCGGAAGGTCTGCGGTTGGGCGCCAATCAGCTGCGGGACGTTTGCCGCCAAACTCGCCCTCTTGCTCAAATGGCCATGCCCAAAAGACATCGCTGCCCGGCATTTTTGCTGAGCCAAAGCTGTTGACGGCGATAAGCGCGCCGATGGCAAGGCCCTCATCATCTACATACGAGGCGCCGCCAATGCCGCCAGCTGTATTACCTGCCCGCGCGCCATAACCCGCGCCAGCTCGCCCCAGTGCAACAGCGTTTGCGCTTGCGGCCTCGCAGGCTGATTGCGCCAAGGCGGCATAAGGCGGTGTTCGCCCCCAATCCTTGTCGCCGCCATTTGCAAGATCATAAAGGATAGCAGAAGGCACAATGGGTGAGGGGGGGATTTTAGGGTTGTTGACGAGTTGAAAGCCGCGCCCTTGCGCGCCAAGCCAGGCTGTAACGCCGTCCGCCGCGCCAAGGCCATAGGAGGACCCGCCGCTTAAAACGACTGCATCTGCGGTTTGCACCAATGTGTCAGGTTGCAACAGGTCGGTTTCTCTTGTGCCTGGACCTCCGCCGCGCACATCACCGGCGCATACCATTGCCGTTTCCGGCAAGATTACGCTAACGCCGGTTTGGACGGCATGGTCCGAGGCTTGGCCCACATTTATGCCGGGCACATCCGTAATATCATTGTGAGGCCCAGGCCTTATGCCCCCTCGTGTTTGTGCGCCCATATTAATTCTTTCTGATCAGCGCCAAAAGATCTGGCTAGTTGCGGCTTTGCTTATAAGTTAAGGGGTTCGCCTGGACGCGCCAAGGAAAGATGGTAAGTCGATAGACTGAATATGTTTGGGACAATTGGTCCTTATGGCAAGCTCTATAATTGTATAGCTAAACGTGCAACCTGCGACTGAACAGCATATATTGGAAGCAAGCTCACCGTCCTCAAAGGATTATTCATGTCACCCAAAATACCCTTTCTATTTGCGTTTTGTTTGCTTGCAGCATGCGGAGGCGACCAAAATACGGCGGAAATTTCCCCAGCGCCAATTATTGAAGAAGCGCAAAGTGAAACGATCACGTCGACAAGCACTGAGGAAGTGGAAACAGCTGAAACTGGTAAAGGCGAGACAAAAAACAGTGATCCTAAAAAGAGTGATCCTAAAAATAGTGATGCTGGTGAGCCTGAACCCTCTTTTGAAGAGAGCAAGGAATCTAAACTAAATGCTGAGCCGCCCCAGGCTCCGCAGGAGCAACAAACAGAGCAGAAGAAACAAACGGAGCAGGCGGAAAAACAACCACAACAAAAGCCCGAGCGCGCCGAGACAGCGGCGGACGCAAGCGGAGCCGCCGCGTTATTATCGTTTTCTTCAAGGTTTCACTCGGTCATTGCCGAAAACGGTATGGTCTCCGCCCAGGATGCGATCGCTGCGGAAGTTGGCCGTGATATCTTAAAAGCTGGCGGCAATGCGGTGGACGCGGCGGTTGCAACAGGGTTTGCCCTTGCTGTTACGCATCCGCAAGCAGGCAATCTTGGCGGCGGCGGCTTTATGCTCATCTCTCTTGCTGATAATGAAGAGGTGATCGCATTAGATTTTCGTGAAAAGGCGCCTGCTGCTGCGAAGCGGGATATGTTTTTAGACGAAACAGGGGCGGTTGACAAAGAGCGGGCGCGTTTCAGCCATTTATCTGCTGGCGTGCCTGGCAGCGTAATGGGTTTGACTGAGGCCTTATCTGAATACGGATCGATGTCTCTTGAAGAGGTTCTGGCCCCCGCCATTAAACTCGCTGATGAAGGATTTGAAGTTCCCTATGGGTTGAGCGATTCTCTTCGGCGCCGAGCAGACCGGTTTAAAACAGACCCATCTTCGCAAATTTACTTTTTAAAGCCTGGCGGCGCGCCATATGCGCCAGGAGAAAATTTGGTCCAGACAGATCTAGCGATGACGCTAAAAGCCATTTCTAAGGAAGGCGCGGATGGGTTTTACCATGGTCCAATCGCAGATTTGATCGTCGCAGAGATGGAGGCCAATGGCGGGCTGATCACCCATCAAGACCTTGCCGATTATCGAGCTGTAACCCGCAAGGCGATTGTTGGAACGTATAAAGATTACACAATCGCCTCTATGCCGCCGCCGTCTTCCGGCGGGGTGCATGTGGTGCAAATGTTGAATATCCTTGAGGGGTACGACCTTAAGGTGTTGGGGCACAATAGTGCGGACTATCTTCATCGATTGATTGAGGTGATGCGCCGGGCTTATGCGGATCGGTCAGAATATTTGGGTGATCCAGACTTTTTTGATGTGCCGATTGATGCGCTGATCGATAAAGAATATGCGAACACGTTGCGCGCGGGCATTGATCTTGAAAAGGCGGGAGATTCAACGACAATTAAGCCGGGCCTGCCGCCAGCGCCGGAAAGCCCTGAAACCACGCACTATTCCGTAATGGATAAGGAAGGCAATGCCGTCTCCGTTACCACGACCCTTAATTTTTCCTATGGAAGCGGTTATTCCGTGGACGGCGCCGGGTTCCTTTTAAACAATGAGATGGATGATTTTTCGGCTAAGCCTGGCGCGCCAAACGCTTTTGGTTTGATTGGGGGCGAGGCGAACGCGATCGAGCCGGCAAAGCGCCCGTTATCGTCAATGACGCCGACCATTGTGTTTAAAGACGGCGCGCCTGTTATTGTAACCGGCTCCCCAGGGGGCAGCACAATTATCACCATCGTTTTGCAAATATTGTTGAACGTTATGGAGTTTGATATGAATGCAATGCAAGCGACCGCTGCGCCGCGCATTCACCATCAATGGTTGCCTGATGTTATTGTTACTGAGCCAGGGCTTTCTGTTGATACACTGAATATTCTTTATGATCGTGGATTTAAGCTGCGGCGCGATGATAGCGGTTACTATCAACGCCGCATCATGGGGCGGGCGAATACGATTATTTCCAAGGATGGTGTTTTTTATGGCGCCGCTGATCCGCGTGGCCCGAAATCGGCGGTGGCCGGGTGGTGAACAACACCAAGTTGAAATTAGCCAATTGGCAAGCTCAGCCGAAAGGTTGTTCCGTCGCTGTTGCTTTTTAGCAGAGTTAAATCACCGCCATGGGCGCGTGTTATTTCGTGTGCGATTGCAATGCCAAGCCCTGAGCCGCCTGGCTTGCGCGAGCCCTTAAAGGGCTCAAATAAATGTGTGCGGGCCTCATCCGGAAGGCCCGGACCATTGTCTTCTATGTCTATAGAGATTGTTTTGGCGCCATTATTTGCCCGAAGGGTTATGGTTCGTTCAACGCCATCTGTTGCAACGTCAGGCGGCGGCGGGGCTAAGGCCTCAACGGCATTGCGGGTTAAATTAAACAAAGCGCGGTAAAGCTGATTGCGGTCAGCTGATAGGGAGATGTCTTCGTCAATATGGTTTTCAAATTCAACATGTAATGTGGTTACATCTTCTAGGACTTCTTCGCCAAGATTATTGAGCGATATCATTTCTTTTTTTAACGCTCCTGGCTCCATCCGCCCATAATTTAGGGTATCGTTACTAAGGGCGACAGCGCGATCGATAGCGGATAAAAGCCGTGGGCTGAGCTTCCGCATGCGCGGGTCATCGCTTTTTGCTAGGCGATCAGACATTAACTGCGCGGAGGCTAAAATATTGCGCAAATCATGACTGATCTTAGATATGCCAGCGCCAAGGGCGGCTAGGCGGCGCTGTTCTTCCAATAGAGTATGAATGCGCGTTTGAAGGTCAAGAAAAGTTTGTTCAGCGACGCCAATTTCATCTTGGCGCGGTTTTTTAAAAGCAGATATGGCGGGGCTAACGGGCGTTGCTTGAAAAGAAACCATATCCCTTGTGAGCTGCTTTACAGGTTTTACAATAATGCGGCTAAGCGCCCAGTATATCAACGCCGCCGTTAGGGTGCTGATGACAAGGGATAACCCTAATATAGTCAACGCATAGTCCCTAAGGGCTTCCCTTAGCGCCCTTTGGGAAATCCTTATATTGACCATATCATCCGGTGCGCGCTTTGGGGCGCCGGCTAGGTTTACAATTGCATCGCCACTGGAAAACAGGGTTGACCAGGGACTGCTCAACAACTCCCACACAGATTGATTGCGTAAATCGACGAAATATTCCGGGGTGCTGGGCAGGCCGGAAAAGGCCGGGCTCATCACTTGGTAATAAGCGCCATCGCGGAAGACGCGTACCTCCAAGATATTTGCGGTTTCAAAAATACTCTTTGCTGAGGTTTGATCAATCATCTCCCAATTGGGGGATTCTGCTGCGATTGCGACAAGATAAGCTTGCTCAACCCGTTCTTTTAAAAAATCTTGTCGATGTTTCGCGATGGAAGGCGCAAGCACAAGCGCTTCAGCGACGAGCACAGCAATTACCGTCAGTAAAATGAGTTTTGCTGATAGTGACTGACGCCAGTATTTTGCGGCCATCTCATAGGGCGCACGAAACAGAGCGCTCATGGAGCGGACTATTCCTGATTGACGTGATTTATTTTGCCAACCCATAGTGGATTATGGTCCCAATCGTCGTTCATCGATAAACTTATGGACGTTTGATCATTTAATCAAAAGCACCGAGCAAACGAACCAGCATTCGTGTTCGGTTTGAAAATAGGGTCGGTGTGTACCATGCGCCCGCAGCCCGTTTTGTTAACTCGCCAAGGGTTGGGTAAGGGGCGATATAGGCTGTGAAATCGCTAACTTTTCGCTTATTGGCGAGCGCCACAGCCCATGGGTGAATAAGCTCTCCAGCATTAAGCCCGACAATTGTTGCGCCGAGTATCTCGCCATTTTTCTTTGTGACTATCGTTATGAAGCCTTCGGTGCGTTTTTCTGCGCGTGCGCGGTCATTATCCGCGTAAGAAAAGCGTGCGGTTTTGATGGCGTCGCCATGGACGGCGCGTGCAGCCTCTTGCGTCAGGCCCACGCTGGCAAGCTCTGGGTCGGTATAGGTGACATGAGGGGTAATCGCGTCATTGCGTTTGGATGGCGCCTTGAAAAGCACGTTACGGATGATTGTGCTCGCATGATCACCGGCCATATGAGTAAATTGTGGGCCGCTCGCTACGTCGCCAATTGCGTAAATGCGCTTTGCGCTCGTGCGCAATCGATTATCCGTTTTAATGCCGCGGCGGTCATACTCTATCCCCGCATTTTCCAGCTCAAGCCCTTCAACATTCGGAGTGCGACCCGTCGCGATAAGAAGGTGGGTGCCTGTAATTTCTTCGCCGTCTTTCAGGGTGACGGTGACGCCTGCGTTTTGGCGGCTGACTTTTTCAGCATGGGCGCCTTGTTTGATCGTTATGCCCTCTGTGACTAACGCATCACGCACAACCTGAACGGCTTGTCTATCATCTCTGGAAAGGAGCTTTCCGCCTTCTATAATTGTCACGGCTGAGCCAAGGCGCCGGTGGGCCTGCGCCATTTCTACGCCGATTGGGCCGCCGCCAATAATAATCAGATGGGCTGGCTGTTCACGGTTTTCAAAGATCGTTTCATTGGTTAGGAAAGGTGTTTCGCTCAACCCTTCAATTGGCGGAATAAAAGGGCGCGAGCCTGTGGCGATAATTATGTGTTTTGCTTTTATCTTATGTGGGCCAGCTTGAATTACATCGGCGCTTGAAAAGACGCCTGCCTCGCGGATAACGGTTACGCCTAAACCTTCAAAACGCTCCTGGCTGTCATGGGGTTCGATAGATGCAATAACGCTGCGCACATGGTCCATGACGGCGGGAAAATCAATATCGGGCTCTGGAAGGTTTACGCCAAACTGAGCTGCCTTTCTGGCGGAAGCGGCATGTTTCGCCGCCGCGAGCAGCGCCTTGGAGGGCACGCACCCATAGTTGAGGCAATCGCCGCCCATTTCCCCCTTTTCTAGGAGGATGACCTTGCGCCCTAATTGCGCAGCGCCCGCGGCGACGGAAAGACCGCCGGAGCCAGCGCCGATAATACAAAGATCTGCCTTCAAAGTGCTCATGGGTTCGCCCGATACTTCTTTATGTGTTTTTTGTTTTCCCCGAACGCCAACGATAGATCATCGGCGCAATCGCAAGAATGGTGAAGACCGACAGCAACGCAATTGTCTGAGGAGAGAATAGAACGCCGCTAAGCGTTAAGTCTTCGCCCGCATCAAAGGCGTCCCCAGCGGTTGCGCCAATTCCGGCATAGACAAACGACCCGGGAATGATGCCAATAAACGTGCCGGCCAGGTAATTGCGGGCCTTAACGCCTGCAACGCCAGCGCCAATGTTCACCGCCCAAAAAGGGAATAAGGGAACCAACCGCAACAGCAGCATGTAGCTGAGTTCATTCTGTCTAAACCCTTCCTCCATGCGTTTTACAAAGCCGCCCGCGCGTGATGACATACTATTGCCGAAAGCCGTTTTTGCCGCCAGAAAGACGATAAAGGCCCCGATCGTCGCAGCGGTGACGATCATGGGAACGCCCGGCCATAGGCCAAAAAGAAAGCCGCCAAAGATTGTTAAAATCGATGCGCCGGGAAAAGATATCGCAACCGCCGCAGCGTAGGCCGCGATAAAGGCGCTGATCGCGAGAATTGGTTCGCGCGCCGCCCAATCTAAAAGAGCTGTGCGGTTTTCCCTAAGAACGTCTATTGAGAAATACTTATTCAGGCCAAGGGCGAAAAACGAGACGAGGGCGGTTAGGATTATCAAGACAGGCAGCCAGCGCGCTAGCGCGTTCTTTTTGGCGGGCGTTTCCTGTGTTGCATTATTCATATTCAGAAGAACTCCGGTATTCTTTTGCATAACAAGGCCTTATGACGGCTTTCTAAGGCCATGCATCGCCAAATTGCTTGAAGTAAGTATTCTAAGATCCCTACATAACCGATCCTGCCATAATATCGCCACACAATGGCGCGGGGAGGATAACATTTTCGCGAGGGCAGAAGCGAAAGCCTATGAGTGATATAACCGAATTTCAGCTTGACGGATGGCTTCTACCCGGTTATCTCCCCCGTTTCTTACCGCTTCGGCGGCGACTTAACGATGAGAGCGAGCGATGAAACGCACATATCAGCCGAGCCGGTTAAAGCGTAAACGCCGTCACGGTTTCCGTGCGCGTAAGGCGACAAATGGCGGCCAAAAAGTTTTGGCTAACCGCCGTTCAAAGGGGCGGAAAAAACTGTCCGCCTAGCCTAAGCCTTCAATCATTTCAGCATCAAAGCATTAGATAGGGGGGCTTCAACAAGTGCGGCCCCATCTATTATCCGCTCTGTTTGGTTAAAGCACGCCATCAGGCGTCATGCTGCTGGCCAGTGAGGCCATGAATGAAGGTGTTGAAAAAAAGAACGGACTTCCTTGCTCTTAGGTCGGCGAAAACCCGGCAATCTCGTTGCTTTCTACTTGCTGGACGCAGCAGAGATGACGGGCAAGAAGAGATTCGTATCGGTTTTACGGTTACCAAAAAGCTAGGCGGCGCGGTTACGCGCAATCGAATCAAACGCCGTTTGAAATCTGCTGCACGATTGGTCATAAACGATCACGGAAAGGCGGGGTTTGATTACGTTTTAATCGCACGTCGTGCGGCTTTAACGCGCAAATTCGAGGATCTGCTTGACGAGCTTAAGCAGGCTCTTTTAACCCTGCCCAGTAATTCTAAATAGACGATAGGCAAAAGCCCAGCCGTTGGGCGCCTTCATAACGCTTGAGAGCATTGTCGATGGATCGAAACGTCATTCTTGCGGTTGTCTTGTCCATGGCCGTTTTGTTGGGTTGGGACCTTATGATCGCTGGCCCCCAGCGTGAGGCTATGGAGGCGCAACGCCAAGCCGCGGCGGAAGCCGCTGGCGAATCGGGCGCTCAAGTCGGCGAGGGCGCAACTTCAGGCCTTGCGGCGCCGGCCGCTGGTGGAAATGATATGAGCGGCCTTGGCGGAATTGATGCGCCGCCCGCCGCCACGCTTGAAGACGCACTTATTGCAGGACCGGGCCGCGTTACGATCGAAACCCCTTCTTTGACGGGTTCCATCAATCTTGCTGGCGGGCGTATAGATGATCTTAGCCTTAAGAAGTATCGCGAGACCCTGGATAAAGACAGCCCGATCATTCGGCTGTTTAGTCCGCGCAATTCTAAAAACGGTCAATATATCCAGCAGGGCTGGATTGTTGGCGGTGATGCCGCTAGCGCGGCGGTTTGGAATGTTAAGCAGGGCGACCGTCTAACGCCGGAAACCCCCGTCACCCTAACACGTACCGCAGACGGGCTCGTCTATGAAAAGACTTTTTCGATTGATGAAAACTATATGTTCACCGTCACCCAAACGGTGCGCAACACAGGCAAAGAAGCGGCCAGCCTAACGCCTTATGGCCTTGTTATCCAAAAAGGCATTCCCGATGATCTAGAGAACTTCATGATTTTGCATGAAGGCCCGATCGGTATGATCGGCAAGTCGCTCTATCAGCGCAAGTACAAAAAGATCGTGAATAAGGGCGGTTTTACTGAAACCGGTGATCGCGGTTGGGTTGGTATTACGAGTAAGAACTGGCTTGCCGCCGCTGTTCCGCCCCAGGGTGAAACCTTTGAAGGGTACCTAAGCAATATCGGCACCTCGCTGGAGCCTGTCTTTCGCGCAGGCTACGCCTTGACAGTGCGGAACCTTGCGCCAGGTGAAGAAACTTCCCTGACCTCTTATTTGTTTGGCGGTGCAAAGGATGTGGATATCCTGCAAAGCTATGAACATTCCCCAGAAAAAGGCGGCCTTGGAATTTATGATTTTGACAAGGCGGTCGATTGGGGCAACTTTTTCTTCCTGACCCGACCCATTTTTTATACGCTTAACTTTTTTGGCGATCTTATCGGCAATTTTGGCGTCGCGATTTTGATCCTGACATTGATCATTAAGGCCATCTTATTCCCGCTGGCGAATAAGGGTTATGAATCAATGTCTAAGATGAAAAAGCTTCAGCCGGAGATTGAAAAGCTCCGCAAGCGCCATGGCGATGATAAGATGAAGCAACAACAGGAGATGATGGCGCTCTACCAGAAGGAAAAGCTAAACCCAATCGCTGGGTGTTTGCCGATTCTTATTCAGATGCCCATTTTCTATGCGCTCTATAAGACATTGTTCGTTACCATCGAACTGCGTCACGAGCCTTTTGTGGCATGGATTAAAGACCTTTCTGCGCCGGACCCAACGACAATCTTCAACCTGTTTGGGCTTATTCCATATGACCCAACAAGCTTACCGATGATTGGCGCATTTTTGGGAATTGGCGTTTTACCGCTTTTGATGGGCGTTGGCATGTGGTTCCAGATGAAGTTGAATCCGCCGCCGCCAGACCCAACCCAAGCGCAGATCTTTGCGTTGATGCCGTTTATCTTTACATTCTTGTTTGCATCATTTGCGTCTGGGCTTGTGCTTTATTGGTTCTGGAACACAGTTCTGTCGATCTGGCAGCAATGGTTCATCATGAAGCGAAATGGCGTTGATGTTGATTGGGGCGAGCGTTTTTCATTCCTCAGTCGTTTTAAAGGCCTTGTTGGCGGCAAATAAATGGCCCAAGGCGCTGCCCCTTACGTTCACGATTTTGAAGAAAGCCAGATAGAAGTGGGCCGCAAATTGTTTGCGGCCCCTTGCGATTTTATGCTTGGCGTTGTGGCGTTGGATGGCTTACCTGATGAGGCGTGTACGGAAATCGCTTTTGCCGGACGTTCTAATGTCGGTAAATCGACCTTGCTCAACGCCTTAACAGGCCGCAAAGGCCTAGCGCGCGCGTCCAATACCCCTGGGCGGACGCAGGAGATCAATTATTTTGATCTTGGTGCGGGGAAAATGCGCCTTGTTGATTTGCCAGGTTATGGTTATGCGAAAGTCTCGCGTGACAAAGTAGAAAAGTGGACGGCGCTGACCCGTGATTTCCTGCGTGGAAGATCAGTGCTAAGGCGCGTATGTGTGTTGGTCGATGCGCGTCACGGCGTCAAACAGTCTGACTTTGAAATTATGGATATGCTTGATGAGACGGCGGTGAACTATCAGATCGTTTTAACAAAAGGCGATAAGATCAAACCGACGGGGCTTTCGGCTGTCTTAGCTAAAACAGGCGAACAACTTGCGCGCCGTCCGGCGGCGCATCCGGTCGTGCGGCCAACATCGTCTGAAACCGGCGAGGGCATTGCTGCGCTTCGTGCCGACCTTGCGCAATTGGCTTAGGGAAATTTTGCTTTAACTATTTGTTAAAGATCTCGCGGCTGTCTAGGGCAATGGCGTTGTACAAAAGCAAAACCGGAAAAGCGGAAAAGCTGCCGCAATTGATTGCGGCCTTTGTCGAATATATTTCGGTTGAGCGGCGCGTTAGTCCCTATACGGTTAGAAATTATGAAGCGGCTTTGACGCGCTTTGATGAGTTTTTGACAAGTCACCTAGGCGTTGGACCGGGTTTGTCCGCACTTGGCGCTTTAGAGCCCAGAGATTTCCGGGCTTTTCTGGCTGACCGGCGCAGAGAAGGGGCGCAGCCCCAAACTTTAAGTTTGGACCTTTCCGCCATTCGGTCTTTTTACCGTTTTCTCCATCAGCGCCGCGGTGTGAAAAATGATGCGATTAGCGTCTTGCGCGGGCCGAAGCAAAAAACGCCTTTGCCGCGGCCCGTATCAACGCAAGGAGCCGATGCGCTTATTCAGTCCGCCGCTGAAGGGCAAGGCCTAGACGGAGAGGCGCGCGCCTGGGTGCGCGCGCGTGATGCGGCGCTTTTTACACTTCTTTATGGTGCGGGGCTGCGCATCTCAGAGGCGCTTGGCTTAAAATGGGGTGTTGCGCCCCTTGGTGAAAGCGTGCGTATTCAAGGCAAGGGCGGCAAGGAACGCCTTGCGCCTGTGTTACCAGCAGCGCGTCAGGCGGTGGAGGCGTATTGTGTGCTTTGCCCCTATGGGACTGAGGCGGATGATCCCTTATTTTTTTCCGTACGCGGCAAGGCGCTTAGCCCGCGAATGGCCCAGCGCACGATGAAGGCTCATGTTCGTGCATTGGGGTTGCCTGAAAGCGCAACGCCCCATGCATTAAGGCACGCATTTGCGACCCATCTTCTTGCGGGGGGCGGTGATTTGCGGGCTGTGCAAGAGTTATTGGGCCATGCGACTATCGCTTCTACCCAGCGATATACAAAAGTTGATGTCAGTGCGATGATGGAAACTTACGCCAAAGCTCACCCTCGGTCGTGAGGTTTCGCGCGATAATTTTTTATATCTTCTTTTAGTTCTGGTAACAGCAAATAAAGCGCGATGATATTGGGGATGGCCATGGCGAACAACATGGCGTCAATAAAATCGATAATCGATGATAGGTGGATCGCTGCGCCGGTCGACAGCATTAGGCACAACACGGCTTTGTAAATGAGATCAACGCGCCTTGTATGCCCGAACAAATAGGCGGCGGCTTGCGCGCCGTAATACGCCCAACCGATAAGGGTCGAAAAGGCGAACAAAATCACTGAGATTAATAAAATATAAGGGTACCAACTAAATGCGCTATTAAAGGCGGCTGATGTTATCTCAATGCCGACGATCTCAGACTTTGGCGCGTATAAAAACGGCTCATGGGCGCCAGTGACAAGAATAACAAGAGCCGTGATCGTGCAAACAACGATCGTATCTATAAATGGTTCTAACAAGGCTACATAGCCTTCCGTCAAAGGCTCATCAGTTTTAACCGCAGCATGGGCGATCGCGGCGGAACCAACGCCCGCCTCATTAGAATAGGTAGCGCGTTGAATGCCATTTATAAGGGCCCCAATCACGCCGCCGCCTGCGGCTTCAAACCCAAAAGCGCTTTTAAAAATAAGGGCGATGGCCTCCGGTAAAGCCTCAAAGTTAAGTGCTAAAATAATTAGCCCAGCGGTGACATAAATCGCGCCCATGCCCGGTGTTAAAATTCTTGTGACACGAGCGATATTCTTGATGCCGCCAATAATCACAACCGCGACAAGCGCGGCCATGATTGCGCCAAAAAGCAAAGGAACGGATTGACCCGTGACATTAGCAAATTGCGCATGCGCTTGATTAATTTGAAAAACACTAATCGATGCGCCTACGCACATAACAGCAAAGAAAATCGCGGCGATTTTGCCAAGGTTTTTAAAGCCACGCGCTTTGAACACATGTTCAATATAATACATAGGCCCGCCGGCAATTGCGCCGTCTTGTCTTGCTCGTCGGTATTTTACAGCCAGCGCACATTCAGCAAATTTTGACGACATGCCAAAAAAACCAGCGATGATCATCCAAAAGACGGCGCCCGGCCCGCCAAGGGCGATTGCAACGGGAACGGAGGCAATATTGCCAAGACCAACGGTGCCGGATAGGGCCGAGGAGAGTGCTTCAAAGTGAGAGATTTCCCCTTTTACTGCATCCCCTTGGGGGTTGTGGGTGCGGCTGCGGAGTAAAACCCGCCAGGCATGGGTAAAGCCTGCTATATTGATGAAGTCCAGCCTGACTGTAAAAAATACAGCGGCGCTGATCAGCCAAACTACGACTATTGGTAGTGATATTCCGCCAATCGGGAGAAAAAAAGATAACAGCGTTCACAGCATCGCTAATCGGCGCGACAATAGCGTCGATGTTAGAAGCAAAATCTGCAGCGTCGGGGGATGAAGAGGACATTTCAGGAAAGCTCTTATAGGTGAACAAAGCGTTGGCGTGCAGGCGAGTGAGTATGCAAGACGATTTTAGAAATTTTGCCAAGGCTATAGTCAGAGTGCAATGGTTTAAAATGGGGGAAGTCTTGTCTATAGGGCCGGCTGAATTCAGGTAAAACCAACTATTTTAATTACAAATCATCAAATCCATTAACATTGATCTTGAAATTTTCATCAGTTTTGGTGAAGAATATTCAATCGCCGGACTTCTCCCCCACTGGCGATATTTTGACGGCGCTGCAGTTCGCTGCAGCGTCGTCATTACGTTTAGTCCTGATTAATTAGTTATTTTTAGTCGGATGATATTATGAGAGTAACTCATCTTGCGTTTCTTTTGACCAGCCCACGTGAATCGCATTTTCCTGCTCTATAACGGGCCTTTTAATGAGTGTGGGATTTTCCATCATAAGGGCCATCGCTTTAGAGGCGTCGACATTTTCTTTCAGCGCTGCATCAATGCTACGCCAGGTTGTTGATCTTGTGTTTAACAACCTTTCGTACCCAACGGTTTTGACCCATAGGTGAAGTTGTTGCTGCGATAGACCATCCTCACGGACATCATGTAGGATAACATTAAGGCCAGCAGCTTGAAGAGCTTTTAGTGCTTTTCGGCAAGTATCGCAATTTTTAAGCCCATAAAGCGTGATCATAATATCAAAGCCTTTCCATAGTCGTTGGTATTATCGGGATAAATACGTGATTTTGATTGCTTGGCCCAGGTCGCTAGGGGCGCTTAAGCTGACGGATATAAAAGCGGGCGGGATGAAGGGCGGCGCTAATCTTCGCCGCAACCGGAGATGGAGCGCCGCTAATCTCTGCGGCGATCATCGCGGCGGCCAAAGGCGCGGTGACAAGCCCGCGTGATCCTAGGCCGGAAAGAACATAAAGACCTTTTTGATAGGTGGCTTGCGGATAATCTGTACGAAGCCCCTTTTTAAGCCCAACATAGTAATGCAAAAAGAAATCCCAATCCGGCAACGCGCCTATGATGGGCAGCCTGTCAGGGGTTTGGCAGCGTATACTTGTGCGAGGGATGCTCTGTTCTGCGTCCACATTTTCGACCAAGTCAGGATTAAGTTTTCTTACTGCGTCGATGTTTGATTGGGTTGCGCCCCGATCGGGAATAGGCGAAGAATCAACACTAATTTTATCATATGTTGCGCCAATGATTAGCCCGCCCAAAGACGCAGGCGCTGCATATGGGCCAGCCGCGATCGCATATTGAGGAGAAGGACCATCTTCAAATAGATCTATCTGCCCAGCGACCGCATTCAGCGCTAGGTGAGAAGTATCGTAAAGCCGCACAATACCAACACTATTTGCTGTGATGACCGCGTCAAAAAAATTAAACTGCTGACCATCATCGCTGAACAACGCCCAGCCGTCTTTTTCTCGTGACAGAGCGGAAATATTAGCGCGCGTTACAGCCGTATCATCTATCAGCGCCGCAACATAACGCGCGGGGTCAATAACACCGGCCTGTGGAAAGAATAAGCCTTCATTTCGCTTTTCAACCCATTCGTCTGGCAAAATCTTTAGGGAGACTAATTTTTCATGTCGGCGCTTTTCATCGTCGTTCATAGCGGGCTGAAAGATACCACACGGGTTGAAAAATTTACCTGCCTTGTTTTGTAACTCTTGTAAAATATTCAACGTATAAAGATAAGATTGGCAAAAAAAAGCAGCCGCTGGCGTTTCCCCCAAATCAAGACGCGGCATGATTAAGCCGCCAGGGTTGCCGGATGCGCCGGCGGCGGGACCCGTTTTGTCAAAAAGTTCAACCTGATAGCCTTCTCGTTTCAATGAGTAGGTGAGGCTGGCGCCCGCGATGCCTGCGCCGATAATCGCAATACGCGCGGTTTTATTCCGCAGCGGTTGAGGCCGGGAAAACCAAGGCTGGCGCTTTTGCGCAGGCGGCGGCGATTTTAACTTCGCCGTCAACATTTCGCGTTTGCGGCCAAAGCCGGGGCGTTTTTCTATCGTAAATCCAGCATGCTGCAAGCTGCGGCGAACATGGCCCGCCACAGTAAAGGTCGCCGCCGTTGCGGTTGGTTTTGAAACTTCCGCCAATAAGGTAAAAAGATCTGCTCCCCACATATCAGGATTTTTTGCGGGCGAAAATCCGTCTAGGCACCATGCATCAAAGGCGCCTTCAAGCCCGCAAAGGCCGTCTTTCGCATCCCCATAATAGATTAGCAGAGTGACGTCTTTTGCTATGGGAAGAGAATGATAGCCGCGAACAGCGGGGGGCAGCAATGCGCGCAATCGCAACGCGCGCGCCGCAAGGTCAGGCCACGAACGATGGGCCCGCTCCATATCTTCCGTATGAAAGGGGCGGTGTTCTACAGAAAAAAAGACAAGGCGTGATCCGGCGGGCTTGGCCGTCTCATCCCACGCCTTCCAAATCATTAAAAAATTGAGGCCAGAGCCGAAACCAAGCTCCCCAACTTGAAAGACATTGCCCATGTCGTTGTGAGATAGCGCAGCAAACCGCTCACGAAGGTCATTGCCCCTGATAAACACATGCTCTGTTTCGGCCGGACCGTCGCCAGCAAAATAGATATCGTCAAACTCGGTGGAGTGCGGCGCGTCTTTAGCGTCCTCGCTTGTCCAGCGAAGGTCCGCGTGTTTCAAGGGACCTTTACCCGATTGAGAAGGGGGACTGGAGGGATCGTTACTCAGTTGGGGCCGTCAATTTCAATAATACATCAGCAGATGCATACCCATCCGCAGGCAGCCCCTCGGACTTTTGCCACTCGCGTAAGGCGTTTTTTGTGCCCGCGCCAACAACGCCGTCAATAGGGCCGGGGTTGAACCCCTTGTCCCGCAAGGTTTCTTGCAGCTTTTTTCGTTCTGACAAAGACAGGGCCCGATCACCCCGCGGCCAGGCGGCGTTGATAATGCCCCCGCGGCCAGATATGCGATCCGCCAAAAGGTTCACCGCAAGAGCATAAGCGGTGGAGCGGTTGTATTTTAAGATCGCTTCGAAATTTTCAAAGACGATAAAGGCGGGGCCTTTTGCGCCTGCGGGTAAAATAATCCGTCCTCGAAGATTTGGATCAAATTTTGCGACCAAAGATCCATCTGGGGTTGAAATGCCAAGCCCTGTCCATTCCGCAATGGCGCGACGTTTCATTACATTGGCTTGGCCATAGTCAAACCCTTCAGGCAGGGTAACTTCCGCGCCCCATCGTTGTCCGCGCTGAAATTTGGAGACTTGCAAATAATTAGCGGTGGAAGCGAAGACGTCGTTGAGATTGTTCCAAATATCGCGGCGGCCATCACCGTCATAATCGACTGCATAGCTAAGATAAGTGGTCGGAATAAATTGGGTATGCCCCATGGCGCCAGCCCAGGACCCTTTTAGCTCTGCGCGAGAGGCGAAATTATTCTGCAGTATTTTAAGGGCCCCAATTAGCTGGCTGCGCCCATAGCCGGTCCGCCGTCCTTTCCAAGCAAGGGTCGCCAGCGCACTAATCGCGTCGTGGTCCCCCATGACGGCGCCATAAGCAGTCTCAAGCCCCCAGATCGCGACAATAATGCTAGGATCGACGCCATATTGCGCTTCCATCTTTTGCAGCAGGCTGGCGTAAGTCGCGTACTTTTCCTTGCCGTTATTCAAACGGGTTTCGGAGATTGCACTGTCTAGATAATCCCAGATATTGCGAGAAAACTCCGGCTGATTGTCGTTAAGCTCAAAAACGCGCTGATTTAGCGTGACCGTCTTAAAGGCTTGGTCGAGGACGTCGGCCCGAACACCAGCGCTTAGGGCTTCTGCGCGGAAGCTGTTTAACCAGTTATAAAATTCAGCGTTTGATGTTTGGGCTGTTGGCGCTGTCTGCGCGACGGCGGCCGGCACCCACACGGCTATAGCAGCCGGTACAGCAAGCGCTGCAAGTGCGCTCATAAATAAGTTGGTTTTTGTCCGCCCAAAAGTCATACCCCGCCGCTCCCAATATTTTAGCGAATCATAGTGCGATCTTATTCGCTAGCTCAAGCAAAACCGTTTATCGACGCCTTTGCTGTTGATAATTCATTCAATGCAAAAACGGTGATTTTGTGGTTAATCTAAGCCCTGTTTGGCCAAGGCTTGTGAGCATTGCGTTAACAAAGCCCTAATTCGCCAAGACATTACCAGGAGACCATATGTCTAAAACGGTGCTTTTCACCCATGAAGATTTTGGCGGGCATGAAACACCGCCCGGCCATGTGGAACAGCCTGGGCGATTTCAGGCTGTGGCTGATGCTTTAGCAGGAGAAGAATTTGGCGCACTTTCAAGGCGTTCGGCGCCGCTTGTAGAGTTGCGCCTGATCGAAGCTGTGCATGGGGAAAGGCTGGTCTCCATCATAAAGAATGCTCGTCCAGCTGAGGGGCTGGTTCAGATTGATGGCGATACATTTATGGGGCCAACAAGCTTTGATGCGGCTTTACGCGCCGCCGGGGCGGCGGCGGCCGGGGTAAGTATGGTTTTTGAAGGCGAGGCGGCAAATGTATTTGTCGCGGCTCGTCCGCCGGGACATCACGCGGAACCTGAAAAACCCATGGGGTTTTGCCTATTTAATTCAGTCGTTATTGGGGCGATGCACGCGCGCGCCGCTTATGGCGCTGAGCGTGTGGCGGTGGTGGATTTTGATGTCCATCATGGCAATGGTACGCAGGCGGCGTTTTGGGATGATGAAAATGCGTTTTTTGCATCATCTCATGAATGGCCCCAATACCCTGGATCGGGCCGTAAGGAAGATCGCGGCGCCTACGACAATATTGCCAATGCCCCGATCGCAACTGGTGAAGGCGGAGAGTCTTTTCGTCGCGCATGGGGTGAGGCGCTTTTGCCCGCTTTATCTGACTTTAACCCGGATTTAATCCTAATTTCAGCGGGTTTTGACGCACATTTAGCAGACCCCTTGGGCGGTTTGCGACTGACAGAGGATGATTTTGCCTGGATTACGGGGGAAATTCTTGCCATTGCGGAAGATAAATGCTGCGGGCGCGTTGTCTCTTTGATGGAGGGAGGGTATGACCTCCCCGCCTTGGGGCGCAGTGCGGCAGCGCATGTTCGCTCGCTTATGGCGTAATGAGTAAGTTGGCACGCGAGAATCGTGGCATTTTGTTTGAGTTAAACACACCAAGTTCGACTATTTGAGCTTGGATTACTTTGTAAGTGGCAATATGGGGCGCCTTTATGAGCGGACGTATTATCACCGCCCGGCATGGCCGACCAAATTTATCGCGAGACGTGAAAATCACGGCGCGCGAATATGGCGACTGGTGGGCGCGTTATGACGAAAGCGGCTTGCACCCGGACGAACGCCCTCCCCAAGGGCTGATCGAGATAGCGGCTAGCGCACAAACAGTGCTTTCGTCGACCCTGCCACGCGCTATTGAAACAGCGCGTTTTGCAACAGGCGGCGCACGCGTCGTGCCGACTGATGCGCTTTATGTGGAAGCGCCTTTGCCGCCGCCGCCGGTTCCTTTCATTAAGCTAAGGCCCGGCACATGGGGCGTTGTCTCTCGGATCTTTTGGTTCCTAGGCTATGCGCCAAAGGGCGTTGAAAACCACTTTCAGACTTGGCGCCGGGTGTCGACAATTGCAGACCGGCTTGCTGATCATGCCGCGGATGGCGACGTGTTGCTGTGTGCTCATGGATATCTAAATTGGATGATCAGCCGCCGGATGAAGTCTATTGGTTGGCGCTGTACAGTCCATGAAGGGGGCAATCATTATTGGTCTTGGCGGATTTATGAGCCGCCAAAAGGGCTCGCTAAACCGGCGTCAACTCGGCCCGCCGCGGCGGAGTAGGGCGCGTAAAATGAAGCAGTTGCATTTATGCGCCGCTCGGCGCAAATAAAGATTATGGCGAAACAAAACGATATTAAAAACATGCCTTTCGAAGCTGCGCTAAGCGAGCTTGAAGACATTGTCCAGAAATTAGAAAGCGGCGCAGCGCCTTTAGAAGAATCGATTGCTCTTTATGAGCGCGGCGCGGCGTTAAAGGCCCATTGCGATTCGACGCTAAAAGCGGCCCAAGAAAAGATCGAGAAGATCGTCGCCGATGAGGCTGGCGGCTTAAAAGCCGAAGCGGCGGATTTGTCTTAAAACGCGCGCGTCATTTTCGGGGGTATTTAACGCTCCAGCACCCATATAAGCTGTGTTTTACCGTGGCCTTATCGTCGCACTTGGTTAAATCATGGCCACATTACCGCCAAATCATTGACTTGTGAGTGGATGAAAATCGCGTAGTCGTTAGAGTGTTCAAAATTGGCTGATTACGCTATGGGTCATCCATTTACGTATTCGCCGCAATAAGACGTTTGTAGCCGCCGCTTATGAAAGGGTTATTTCATGTCCGATAACCAAACCGCTGACAGCAAGTCGCCGCTTCTGGATCAAGTCAATTATCCGGCTGATCTAAGGAATCTTGAAAAGGGTCAACTTCGTCAATTCGCCGATGAATTGCGCGCTGAAATGATTGACGCGGTTTCTGTGACTGGCGGCCATTTGGGCGCTGGGCTTGGTGTTGTGGAGCTGACGACGGCCATCCACTACGTCTTTAATACGCCAGACGATCAGTTGGTGTGGGATGTGGGCCATCAATGTTATCCCCACAAAATCATTACCGGACGGCGCGAGCGTATTCGCACGATCCGTCAGGGCGGCGGTCTTTCTGGTTTCACCAAACGCTCTGAAAGTGAGTATGATCCATTTGGCGCGGCGCATGCTGCGACATCGATTTCTGCGGCGGTTGGTTTTGCGGAAGCGAACCGCCACCTTGGCAAAGATAATATCTCGATAGCTGTGATTGGCGACGGCTCTATGTCTGGCGGCATGGCCTATGAAGGGCTGAATAACGCTGGCCATCTTGATGCGCGCATGGTCGTTATTTTGAATGATAACGACATGTCAATCGCGCCCCCGGTCGGCGCCATGAGCAATTACCTTGCACGTGCGTCTTCATCTGGCGTTTATCAGGGGTTCCGCTCGTTCTCTAAGCAACTTGGTCGCCGTCTTCCCAAGGCGGTGTATAAGCAACTGGCGAAAGCTGAAGAATATGGCCGGGGCATGTTCACCGGCGGCACGCTGTTTGAAGAGCTTGGTTTTTACTATGTCGGCCCAATCGATGGTCACAATCTTGACCATCTTGTGCCGGTTCTTGAGAATGTCCGTGATATGAAGATCGGACCAGTGCTGGTGCATGTGGTTACTCAAAAGGGTAAGGGGTACGGTCCTGCCGAAGAAGCGGCGGACAAATATCACGGCGTTGCAAAGTTCGATGTGGTGTCCGGCAAACAGCACAAGCCGACGCCAAACTCACCAGCCTATCAAAAAGTTTTTGCTGGGGCCCTCATTAAAGAAGCAGAGCGCGACGATAAGATTATTGGCGTCACTGCGGCGATGCCGTCTGGCACTAGTCTTGATATGTTCGCGAAAGTCTTCCCAGATCGTATGTATGATGTGGGTATTGCTGAGCAACACGCCGTCACTTTTGCGGCCGGTCTTGCGGCGGATGGTTTAAAACCTTTTGCGGCGATCTATTCAACCTTCCTTCAGCGTGGGTATGACAGTGTCGTCCATGACGTGGCGATCCAGAATTTGCCGGTACGCTTGCCGATGGACCGCGCAGGCCTTGTTGGCGCTGACGGCCAAACCCATGCGGGTTCGTTTGACATCGCCTTCCTTGGCTGTTTGCCGAATATGGTATTGATGGCCGCGGGTGATGAGGCGGAGCTGGTCCATATGACCGCAACAGCCGTTGCATATGACGAAGGGCCCATTGCATTCCGTTACCCACGCGGTGAGGGCGTAGGCCTTGATCTGCCGGAATATGGCAAGATCTTAGAGATTGGTAAGGGGCGCGTTGTCCGTGAAGGGACGGATGTTGCGATCCTTTCTTATGGCGCGCGTCTGCAAGAAGCATTGAAGGCCGCTGATACTTTGGAAACCCACGGTGTTAGTGTGACGGTTGCTGATGCGCGCTTTGCAAAGCCGCTTGATAACGAGTTGGTTGAACGCCTCGCGAAGGAGCATGAGGTCCTTATTACGATTGAGGAAGGGTCCGTTGGCGGGTTTGGCGCCTTTGTGCTGCACCACCTTTCAAGCGTTGGTGCGATGGATGCTGGCCTTAAAGTCCGCACCATGACCTTGCCAGATATCTATCAAGATCAAAACAAGCCCGACCAGATGTATGATGAGGCGCGCCTTAATGCGCCCCATATCGTTGAGACGGCCCTAAAAACCCTTGGCCGTAGTGCTGAGATTGTAAACCTTAGGGCATAGGGCGGTTACCGAACTGCGGTGAATAACACTGTGAATAGATTAAAGCGCGTCCCGCATTCTTGTGGGGCGCGCTTATGCGTTTAGATGCAGTATTATTGGAGCGCGGTCTTTTCCAAAGCCGCGCGCGCGCCCAAGAAGCCATCAAGAGCGGCTGTGTGCTGATTGACGGGGCGTTGGCGACAAAGCCCTCCCAAAAAGTTGGCGTGGAAAGCAAGGTTGAAGTCACGAGCGATGTTCACCCTTACGTTTCTCGCGGAGGGGTCAAACTTGCAGCGGCTATAGAAGCGTTTGAGATTGATGCGAAGGGACTGACATGCCTTGATCTTGGGGCCTCCACCGGCGGGTTTTGTGATGTGCTTTTGCGCGCCGGGGCGTCAAAAATTTATGCGGTGGATGTGGGGAAAGGGCAGTTGCATGAAACAATTGCTAAGGACCCACGCATTGTCAACCTTGAACAGACCCATGCGAAGGATTTGTCAGCGGCGCTTATTCCTGACCCCATTGATCTTATTGTGTGTGATGTTAGTTTTATCAGCCTAAAGAAAGCATTACCCTGGGCATTGGTTCTGGCAGCCCCTGGCGCCCGGCTGGCCGCGCTTGTCAAGCCTCAGTTTGAGGTTGGGCGCGAGCGCCTTGGCAAAGGGGGGATTGTCAAACCGGGGCGTGAAAACGCCGAAGGGGTGGCGGAGGATATTGCCGCTTTTATAGAGGGGGTATCCGGCTGGCGCCCGCTAGGGTTTATCGACAGCCCTATTAAAGGCGGTGACGGGAACCGGGAATTTTTACTTCATGGCGTTTATGAAGGGTAAGTCACAAAAAGCCAAAGGCCAAAACAAGGGCCATCGTAAAGTGCTTCAAAAGCCTGTCGAGCCAGTCGCCTTTGACGGCGCGGTTGAGGTCATCGGCGCCAAAGGTGACGGCCTGGTTCAAGGGCCTGATGGGCCTGTCTATGTTCCTTATACGGCGCCGGGCGATATTGCGCGTATTGAAGCGGTGGGCGATCGGGGAACGATTGTCGAACTTGTCAATCCGGGGCCGGATCGCACCGATCCCTCATGCCTAATTTACGGGGAATGCGGCGGCTGCGCGCTGCAGCATGTGTCTGAAAACTTCTACCGCAATTGGAAAGAAACAGAAGTGCGCGGCGCATTGCGAGCCGCCGGAATTGACCCAAGTGTGGTCGCGCCGATGGCGGCGATACCTGCTGCGTCTCGGCGCCGGGCGCAATTTTATATTACGCGCAATGGGGATGAGACCACCCTTGGTTTTTACGCCCGGCGGTCCCGCCGGCTTGTAAGCGTTGACGATTGCTTTGTGCTGCATCCTGCTTTGAACAAAGCGCTACCCGCTTTCAAGCTATTGGCCGCCGCTGCGCCAGCGAGCTGGGCGCGGTTTTCTATGGCGGTGACGCTATGCGAGGATGGACGCGGTCAAGAGGCGTTTGATCTGGACTTTTCCAATACCACGCCATTGCCGGACCCTTCACCGCAAGAGACGGCAAGGCTTATGAAGGCTGCTAAATCAGCGGTTAAGATATTGCGTCTGTCCCTTCATGGCGCGCCCTTAGTGACGATAGAGCCGCCCATGGTGCGCTTTGGGGAATTTATCGCCGCACCGCCGCCTGGCGCATTTTTGCAAGCAAGTATTGATGGCCAGGAAGCCTTAATCAATTTTGTCGTTGATGCGATTACCAAAAGCGAATGGGCGTTGAAAAAGTTGAAGCCCAAAATCGCAGACCTTTTTTGTGGGTGCGGAACCTTTACCTTGCCTCTATCGGCGCATGGGACGCTTACCGCTTATGACAGCGACGAAGATGGGATTATTACGCTCAACGCTGCCGCAAAAAGAGCACAAAGCGATGGCAGAAAGATCAAACCGGTAAAGGCTGAGGCGCGAAATCTGTTTACGCGTCCGTTAAACTTTAAGGACTTGGAAAGCTTTGATGCGGTGGTATTAGACCCGCCCCGCGCAGGGGCCATCCATCAGGCGCGAGAGCTAGCGAAAGCGAAGACTCCTATGGCGGTTTATGTTTCGTGCAATCCGAAAAGTTTCGCAAGAGACGCGAAAATTCTCATCGATGGCGGGTTTTCCCTGCGACAGGTGACCCCAGTAGATCAATTCGTGTATAGTTCCCACATAGAAATTGTCAGCATCTTCTCACGAGGTTAGGTCATGACCAGCATCGCCGCAACTATGAGCGCATCTTTAAACAATGTTGCAAAGCGCGCGGTATACTCAACATCACAAATTGCGCGGATTATGTGGTACACGGGGCTTTACGCCTATGGCCGGCGCAAAATGGGCCCGTTGACGGAGCCGGGCGAGGCGCCTTATGCGGATGAATTTGCCCCGCTTGATCGTGTTCGGCTCGCCAAATCATTTCGCGAGCTTTTTCAAGCTGACTGGCGAAATATTAAACAGGGGCAATATAAATTGCCGGTTGAAATGCGCCGCCCCATGTCGCCGATAAAGTTTTGGCGCCGGAGCGTTGACTATTTGCGTGATGCGGAAAAGGTTTCGCGGCGTAAACACAATAAGGAGCACTCTGAAGTTTTAAGCAAAGATATTACGGAAGATAAGCGGGGGCAATATCCACGTTACTACCTTCAGAATTTCCATTTTCAAACAGGCGGTTGGTTTTCTGACGACTCGGCTGAGCGTTATGATATGCAAGTGGAAACGCTTTTTACAGGCGCAGGCCACGCAATGCGCCGTCAAGCGCTGCCCCATATTCGTGCGGCCTTTAAAGACCGTAACCTTCAGGATCTGCACTTTATGGATATGGCCTGTGGCGCCGGATCATTTTTGGCGGCGATAAAGGATAATTTCCCCGACCTTCAAGTTACAGCGCTTGACTTGTCGCCGACTTATCTTGCTAAGGCCCGTGAGGTTACAAGCGGCGCCCACGCCCTTGAATTTGTTGAGGCGAACGCTGAGGATACGGGGTTAGCGGCGGGGAGTTTTGATATAATCAGCGCCGTTTATCTCTTCCACGAGCTTCCTTCCGTCGCGCGGGAGCGTGTGGTCAAGGAAATGGCGCGCCTTATCAAACCTGGCGGTACGGTAATTTTGACCGACACGATACAATATGGGGACGAGCCAGGGCTCGACATATTACTCGAAAACTTCCCCCGCGGTTTCCACGAGCCTTATTACGACGGCTATTGTCGCTTAGACCTAGAGACGTTATTCGCTCCGGCTGGGTTTAAGAAAGTTGATGAGACCATCGGCTTCCTGACAAAAGTCGTTCGCTTTGAGAAGGACGAATAAAAAACGGCGCATAAGCGCCGCTTTTTGTGATGAAATTTTTTGGTCGCGAATTCGGTTTATGGGATGGGGTCGACAGTCTCAGAAGACTGGCTGGCGTTATTGACTTTATCCAAGGCTTCTTTGAAATTGATTGAAAGATTGACCTTATTTGCAAAATCAGCAATTGCGGCTTTCACGCAGTATCCCGCAGCACATCAGCCTTTTCGTCATCGCTACCCGCATTGCTAGAGGATGTGGCTGTTTCGTCAAATCGGGCGTCGATAACGGTAAAATTACTGTCTTCCTTAGATATCTCGATAAACAAAGTATCGATAGTTATATCGCCTAAAGATGATTTGGCGGTGCTAGACAGTGCTAGCACTGTATTCGTTGAGGTTAACAGTAGAAGCCAAGCAGCAACAAGTTGAATGAAAATATGATTTACACGCATAATTATCCACATCAGCAATATATTGATCTAACAATAAACAGACTCGCACTTAGTGGTGTCGATATTACTGATTAGTCCTCCAGCTCAAATCGGAATTGTTCCGTCACATTGCTGCGCGGCTGCGGAACGCCGTCTTTGAAATTCGGTGAATATTTCCATTTTTGAACAGTGCGCAGGACGGGTCCGTCAAAGCAGCTGTCTGGAGACTGAATGATGCGCGCGTTTACAACCTCGCCACGGGCTGTGACGTCAAACTGGACAATGACAAGGCCTTCCGCTTGTTTTTGAACGCAGCGTTGCGGATATTGCGGCGGGATAGGGATCGATACGCCCTGGGTGTCAATGGGCGGCAGTTTCCCGCCTTCCGTTGGAAGGGACGTCGGAATAGTTCCATCGCCGCCGGGACGCTCAGACGTTGAATCGTCAACCACATCGACTGGCTCTGGCGGTTCGGGAAGTGTTATTCCATTAGGATCGCGCTGCTTATTGGGGTCTGTTTCCTCAATTTGCGTTGTCACAACGATAGGCCCGCGTGGAGGAACGGGCGGTGGAACGTCAAAATCCTGGCGGATTAGGTACGCCATGACAAGAAACAAAAGAGCAGTGATCAGCCCAGCTAAAGGCAGTCCGATAATCCAACGAAGCATTGATTTTCCTCCCCAAGCTTATTTTTGAAGAGTTTAGAGTATATTTGACGCGCCGCCAAGTTATAAACATTTCCCTATGGTCAAACTCACTTTATGCCTTGCTTTGTCAGCATTTTTTCTGATTGCGGGTTACATGCATTTTGCGATCACGGATGAGTTCGCAAAATTGTTCCGGGGGCCTTACCGTTTAAAACTGAAATTGTGCAACTAACGGGTGTGGCGGAGTTTTTTTACGCCATCGGCCTGTTGGCGCCAAAATGGCGGGCGAGGGTTGGGCTATGGCTTTCGCTTTATCTGCTCGCGGTGTTGCCAGCCAATATAAATATGGCGCTTTACGATATTTCTGTTGGCGGACAGGATTTTTCCGCCGCGATGCTATGGGGCCGGGTCGCCCTGCAATTCCCGTTCATTTGGCTCATATTATACGCTAGCGGCGGGTTAGCCGCTTGGCGCAAATATGGGGTAGGCGCACTGATAAAGCGCGCCTAGCTTAGTGATGTATCTAGCGATGGTTTTGCAAAAGGGCGGCGCCTTCACCAGCAAAAATTTTGGCGATATAGGCGATAATCGCGCCGAGGATCGCGCCTTCAAGGGCGAACCAATAAGGGGACGCCAAAAGGTCAGAGCCTGCGAACATGCCCTGCATGATTACGCGCATTGGCTCATACGCAAACAGAACAGCAACAAAATTTAACCAAGCCCCCATTAAAGCCCCGCGAAACCACCACGGCATGGAAAGGCGGATCATAGGGTGATAGTTAAAGACGGCAAACAGACCAATGATAGCGCCGAATGTCATATACCAAAACAATAGCGCCCAACGCAGGCGCTCAGGCAAATCCGGCGCTAATTGCGGCGCCGCAAAAAAGGCGCCCAACCCTATTAGAAATCCGATAGTTTTACCGACGCCAATACTGGTCATAAGAGATGGTTTGGGAAACACATTTGCCTCCATTTTTAGGCCTATTTTGGCCGTATAGCCGGATTAATTCCGGCCTATGACTCAATATAGTACTTTTTTTCGCCGGATAAATAGGGCGGATGCTCATCGTGTTTCGCCTTGCTATGGGTTAAAGCCAAGCCCGGTTGAGCGCCACCTTGGGGATTTAGTGCGTGCGCGCCTTCCAGGGCCGGCTGGCGAATTTATAATGTTCGTATTCAAACAAGGCTGGGCGGCTTTGTTCGGCGGTCTCATGCTTGCGGCGATTTTAGGGTCTAAAGCACTCTGGCAAGAAGGATGGGTGCTCGCCCGTTATGATGCGTTATTGATCTTTGCGCTTATCGTTCAAATTGTGATGATAAAAGCGAAGCTTGAAACCCTAGATGAGGTCAAGGTGATATTGCTGTTCCACCTTACGGGGACGATTATGGAATGGTTTAAAGTCTACGCGGGCAGTTGGTCTTATCCTGAGCCCGCCTTGATGAAAATTGCGAATGTGCCCTTATTTTCCGGGTTTATGTATGCCGCAGTTGGAAGTTACATCGCGCGAGTGATACGCCTTTTCCGTATGCAGTTTTCCCCATACCCGCCATTTGGGGTGTGTGTAGTTTTGGCGGCGGCGATTTATGTAAATTTTTTTGCTCATCACTGGTTTGTAGATTGGCGATATATCTTGTTCGCTGCGACTGTTATCATTTATTGGCGTACGAAAGTTTGGTTTCATATTACCAGGCGTCCACTTTGGATGCCGCTGCCGCTTGCGGCGTTCTTCTCCGCTATTGCCCTTTATATCGCTGAAAACATTGGTGTGCTTACAAAAACTTGGGTTTACGCCGGACAAGGAAGAGGAGAGTGGGAGTTTGTACGCTTATCGATGATCGGATCATGGTATTTGTTGCTTTATGTCAGCTTCGTTACGGTCACATTGATCATGCGCGATGCGCTGGAAGAGAGTAAAGCAGAGCATAAAAAAAGGGAGGCTGATACGCCTCCCTTGTATTCGTAGAAAGTGGTGAGCAAACCTAATAACGATATTGCTCTGACTTAAAGGGTCCGGTTTGGCCAACGCCGATATAATCGGCTTGCTCTTTCGATAGTGTTGAAAGGTTGGCGCCAACTTTATCGAGGTGTAATGCGGCGACTTTCTCGTCAAGATGCTTCGGCAACACATAGACTTTGTTTTGGTACTCTTCGCCTTTTGTCCAAAGCTCGATCTGAGCGAGCGTTTGGTTCGTGAAAGACGCAGACATCACAAAGCTTGGGTGGCCTGTTGCGTTGCCAAGGTTCAACAAACGTCCCTGAGACAAGAGCAACATACGCTTACCGTCTGGGAATTTGATCATGTCCACTTGGTCTTTAACGTTCGTCCACTCGAAATTCTTCAGGCCTTCAACTTGAATTTCATTGTCGAAGTGACCGATATTGCCGACGATCGCCATGTCTTTTAAGGCGCGCATATGATCGACGGTCAAAACGTCTTTGTTGCCTGTTGCCGTGATCACAATGTCAGCGCGCGGCGCCGCGTCTTCCATCGTGACAACTTCAAAACCGTCCATCGCTGCTTGCAGAGCGCAGATTGGGTCAACTTCCGTAACAAGAACACGAGCGCCCGCACCCGCAAGGGAAGCGGCGGAGCCTTTGCCCACATCACCATACCCGCAGACAACAGCAACCTTGCCCGCCATCATAACATCTGTGCCGCGACGAATGCCGTCAACGAGAGATTCTTTACAGCCATATTTGTTGTCAAATTTTGACTTGGTGACACTGTCATTAACATTAATCGCCGGGAAGGGAAGGTCGTTCGCTTTTTCCCGTTGATAAAGGCGTAGAACACCCGTTGTTGTTTCTTCTGTAACGCCTTGAATGCTTTCTCTCAGTTTTGAGTACCAGCCTGGGTTCTTTTCTAGGCGGCGTTTAATGGTCGCGAATAGGGCTTCTTCTTCCTCGTTAGACGGATTATCAAGAACTGAAGGGTTTGTTTCAGCTTCTGCGCCAAGAAGAACGAGCAAGGTTGCATCACCACCATCATCAAGGATCATGTTTGCGACTTCGCCGTTTGGCCATTCAAAGATTTTATCGGCATAGTCCCAATACTCTTCCAATGTTTCGCCTTTTACCGCGAAAACGGGCGTGCCTTTCGCTGCGATCGCCGCCGCCGCATGGTCTTGGGTTGAATAGATGTTGCAAGACGCCCAACGTACTTCCGCGCCAAGCGCTTGAAGCGTTTCGATCAGAACGGCTGTTTGGATCGTCATATGAAGCGAACCAGCGATGCGCGCGCCTTTTAATGGCTGTGATGGGCCGTATTCTTCACGGGTCGCCATAAGGCCCGGCATCTCCGTTTCTGCAATATCAAGTTCGGTGCGCCCCCATTCAGCGAGAGCGATGTCTTTGATGATGTAATCTTCATTGGCCATGGGCGCACATATCCTTTGTCAGGTGATGGAAAAGCGAATTGTGGCTGGGCTTATAGCAATGGTTTTCAGCTGCGCCAAGTGCCATATAAAGATTTCTTTATGTCATTAGTCATGCTGTTGGGCAGATCGGCTCGTTTAGCGTCTTTTAGCCTGCAGGTCTGGCAGCCTGCGGCGGCTAACGCAATGCGTGTATACTTGGCGAGTAAATTAGCGCTTTGCGATAAAATTCAGTACTTAAGCGGGGCCTTAAAGCTAGATCCATTAGATTTGATCTCGCTGATGACTGCATTTTTATGCTAATATAGTCTCATAAGACTGCTTCAGGAAAGAATAGACTAAATTAATCGACTAATAATATTCGCCACCTATAGTTGCGCTGGCTATAGGGGAGACGAGAGATGAACAGTCATTATGGCGATGCCACAGGGTTAGCACTTAGCCGAAATGTTGCTCCAGTGCATTTGCGCGGCGAACAGGCTAGTGAGGAAGTTGAGCTTATTGATAGCTTGCTTGCTGCTAACCGTTTTGATCGCCCGCTAAAAGAATTATTGCAAGACGCCTTAGAAAAGTTGATCGCTCTAAGCTGGTTTGGTCTATCGTCTAGAGGCGGAATTTTTCTAGCGGAAGAAGGCAAAGAGGTTCTCAATTTATTTGTTAGCCACAAACTTGACGAACAAATTGTTAAAGTATGTGACCAAGTGGAATTCGGGCATTGTCTTTGTGGACGCGCCGCGCAAAACGAGCAATCTGTTCACGCAAGCTGTTTTGATGACCGTCATGACACGGTTTTTGACGGAATGAAGTCTTACGCCAAATACAGCGTTCCGATCAAACTTAGCGATGAATTTATTGGCGTGCTTGTTGTTTACATGCCATATGGTCATCAAAGAGATGAAAAAGAAATCAAAGTCCTCGAACGATTTTCTCAAACATTAGGCTTAATAATATGGGCGCATGGGCGCCAAGAGAAACTTCGCTTTACCAATGACCAGTTGACTGTCGCTCAGTCAGCATCAGATAATATTCTTGGCGCTATTAATCAGCATACAATCGTTAGCCAAACAACAGCACATGGCGTGATAACAGATGTCAATGAAGCTTTTTGTAAGATCAGCGGATATGCAAAAGAAGAACTAATTGGCGCCCCGCATTCAATCGTCAATTCAAAAGTTCATAATTCTGAATTTTGGGAAGATGTTTGGAAAACCATAAAGTCCGGCAAGGCATGGCGCGGGGAAATCTGTAACCTCGCCAAAGACGGTTCTTACTATTGGGTTGACACCATTCTCATGCCGCTGGTCGGTTCGGATGGGAAGATCGAACGCTTTATTTCCATCCGCCATGATATTACAAATCAGATGCGTGCAGAAGATGCGCTTTCACGGATGACCCACGTTCTGGACTACTCACAAAATGAGATATCTGTTTTTGATGGGGACAGTCTGAAGTTTCTTCTGGTTAACCGGTGCGCCCGTGACAATCTTGGCTATACGTCCGGGGAAATCCAGGATATGGGGCCCGTCGACCTCATCCCTGATTTAACCGAAGAACGTTTGCGCATGCAGCTTGATACGCTGCGCGCCGGGAAAAGAGCGGCGTTGAAGTTTGAAACAACACAGATCCGCAAAGATGGGTCCACCTATCCAGCACAAGTCAATATCCATTACGCCCGGTATGAAAAGCCGCCAGTTTTCGTTTCAGTAGCAAGAGATATAACCAACCGTCGCCGTAAAGATGCGGCGATTAAGAAGCTTGCTTATTATGATCAATTGACGGGGCTCGCCAATCGAACCTTATTGGTGGAGTGTTTGGCGTCAGCGATGAAGACCGCTGAGGTCACGAATGAGCCCTTACATATGCTGATAATGGATATTGACCAGTTTAAAGAGGTCAATGACACCTTTGGCAATGAATTGGGCGACATGTTCCTTCAGGAGGTCGCACGGCGATTTGAGGCCGCGTTGCCGGCCGAGCATATTACCGCGCGTATTAACGGGGATGAATTTGTCGCTATTTTCCCAAACATCTCCCATACGGAATTCATAAGCGCCGCTAATGCTTTAAGCACGTCTTTTAACACCCCTTTGGAAGTAAATGGGCGCACGGTCCAGCGGGCCGTCAATATTGGTTGTGTTTCATATCCAGACTATGGCGGCGATCCTGAAGAATTATTGCGTTATGCAGATATTGCGTTGTGCGCGGCGAAGTTGGAACGGTCCGCGATCATAGAATTTGAACCTTATATGGCCTTGTCACTCGCCAACCGGCGAAAGCTAAAAGCGCATTTCATTGAAGCTTTGAACAATGATGGTTTCCGGCTTGCCTATCAACCGTTTGTGGAAATCACCTCCGGCCGCTTAACGGGCGCGGAAGTCCTTTTGCGTTGGACTGATCCAGAGATGGGGAATATCAGCCCTGCAGATATAATCCCGATTGTTGAAGAAAACCGTTTAATGTCGCCACTTGGCGACTGGATTATTAATCGGACATGTCGACAAATGCATGACTGGACGCAAGCAGGGGTTCCTTTACCGGATCGAATATCGATTAATGTTGCTGTCGAACAGATAGAAGACGGCAGTGTTATCGACACAATTGTTAACGCCACAAAGGCTTACGCGATTGATCCGTCCCGCCTTTCGATAGAGATCACTGAAAACAGCATGATGTCTGATACGGACAGAACCCTTAAAGTTTTAGCTGATCTAAAAAAGCTGGGAGTATCAGTGTCGATTGACGATTTTGGCACTGGATACTCATCATTGGCTTATCTGAAGCAATTTGCCGTTGATAAATTAAAGATCGATATTTCTTTTATCCGCGATCTTTTACAGGAAAAAGCGACAGAACAAATCGTCACCGCGACGATCGCGATGGCGAATGGCCTTGGCTTAGACGTTTTAGCCGAAGGCATCGAGACGGAGGCGCAAGCCAAACGCGTCGCAGAACTTGGATGCTTTGAAGCGCAGGGATATCTTTATGAAAAACCCTTGTGTGCAGAGGAATTCGCCGAAAAATGGTTGCGCGCGCCCGGGTTAAGAGCGGGTTAACCCATGGCGGGGTGCGCGATTGGGAAATTACGCCTGCTGTGGCCGCAGCACGCAACAAATCTCCGTAGGTCATTTAATAGCCCTTGGATGACCATTTATGCGCCATCAGTGCGCCTTGTTTCAAATGCACAAGGGTAATCAATAAAATCGAAAACATTTGGGGCGATGATCAATAATTATGTATGATAGTGATCAGTCTTTTCAGCTTGAAACTCTTGTTTACGCCAGCACGCCCACACAGGCGATGACGCGGCCTTCACTCTATTCGTTGTTGACGAAGGCGCGATCGCGCAATCGTCGTTTAGGGATCACCGGCGCGCTTTTATACGCCGATCAGTGTTTTGTTCAGGCCCTTGAGGGACGATCTGAAGACCTTGAAGCTTTGCTAGAGAATATTTCTGACGATGCGCGCCACCAGGATCTGAGGGTTCTTTACCGCGGCAAGGCGGACGGGCGTAGTTTCCCGCTATGGTCATTAGGGTTTCCAAATGGGCCATGTGAGTGCGGCAACGTCTTATCTGTCACGAGCCGAGAAGACACGCAAACACAAGGCGAAGCGTTTGGCGCAGAAATTCTTTCAAGCTTGCGCCGTTTTTACGATGCGACACAGCTAGTGGCCTACGCCTAAGATTCGTGCTTTTCTGCTTCAAAAATAGCCTTCAGCCCGTCGCGATAGGTTGGATGGGCAAGCGCGAGCCCTAATGCGGTTTTCATCAGTGTGTTTTGGACGCGCTTATTGTCTTGATAGAAACTTCTTCCCATTTCAGAAAGCTCCGCTTCTTCCAGGGGGACAAGCGGGGGAACAGGGGCGCCGAGCAGGATGCAGGCATATTCAATCACATCCTGGGGCGGGGCGGGCTCATCATCAGCGATATTGAAAAGATCACCCGCGGCGGGGTTATTGAGGCTGGCGTGCAGCGCCGCCGCGATATCATCCACATGGGCGCGGCTAAACATTTGACCTTCCTTAAGGACTCGCCTTGCTTTTCCAGCGCGCACTGTATCCAGCGCAGAACGGCCAGGTCCATAAATACCCGGAAGGCGGAATGTAATGACCGGCAATGAGTGGGCGACCCCGAAGGAGACCCAGTCCGCTTCCGCCTTTACCCGGCGTTTCGCGCGAGGGGTGGAGGGGTAGAGCATCGCCTCTTCGTCGACCCATTCGCCCTTATGGTCGCCATAAACACCATTGGTAGAAAGATAGCCGATCCACGTTAGCGCCTGGCCGCGGTCTTTGATGGCATCACCAAAGGCCGAATAAGCGGGGCAAACCTGTTCGCCTGGCGGGGTTGAGATTAAAATGGCGGTTGCGTCTTTAACGGCGTGTATCGGCGCTTTTGCGTTGTGCGGGTCCCACAACAGGGGGGCAATGCCCATGGCTTTAAGGGCTTGCGCTTTTTCTTCTGATCGCGTCGTGCCGATGACCCGCCAGCCATCTTTTATAAGGCGCGCGGCAAAGGCCTGGGCGGTGTACCCACAGCCAAGGCAAAGAAGGGTTTTGGGCTCTTTTAATGTCTCTTCCGTCATGGCCCTTGTTTGGCGGAGGGAAAGGGGCGTGTCAAACTATTGCGGTCATATGATTACCGCCGCCCTATGCACTGTTCCACCAGGCGACGTCGGAGTATGAGCGCAGGTCAAGCTCATGTGTCCAGCTTGATCGGTGTTGATGGGCGATATGGTAATATGTCTGCGCCATTTCTTCTGGCAGCAAAAGGCCGTCGTTGGCGCCTTTTGTGTTGCGTAATTCTGAAAAGCGTTCCGGACCCAACATTTTCCCTAATGTGTCGGGCGCATCGACCATGCCGTCGACAAGGATATGCGCCACGTGGATGCCTTTGGCGGAATATTGCGCATTTAGAGTTTGACAGAGCATGCGGCGCCCGCCCATTGCGGCGGCGTGGGAGTGTTGGCCCGCATTTCCGCGCACCGCAGCGGTGGCGGATGTAACGAGCAAGGCGCCGCCGCCGCGTTCTTCCATAAGGGGGAAAACAGATTTGGCCAGTCTAAACAGTCCGTATGTCGCAAGCCGCCACCCCATTTCAAATGCGCGATAGCTTGTGTCAGAAAGAGTTCGATCGCCGATTTGCGCGCCAAGGTTATAAAGGACAACTTTTATCGGGCCGATGCTTTCTTCAACGGAGGCGACGCAATCTTCTATCGCACTCTCTTCAGCCGCGTTTATTAATTTGCCCGTCGCATCACCCCCATCCGCTTTGATGGCGGCGACGAGTTTTTCAAGGCCTTCTTGATTGCTGCGTCGACAAAGAACCGCGTGGTACCCTTCGTGAGCGAACTTTCGGCCTACGGATCCGCCAATACCGGCCCCGGCGCCAATCACAAGACAAACAGGCTTTAACATGATCCTCCCGTCGCAAGGTGCTTTTAGTTGTGGCGAAAAACTATAAAAGGGGATAGCGTTAAAACGCAATGAAACATAACAGTCGTTGGGAAAAAGAGACGTTATATTGCCTTTATCAGCGACTTAATTTGCGTCCAGTTTCAAGGTGTTAAGAGGAGGTGTTTATGCCAGCCATTATTGATTTCATTTTCGACTTTGGCAGCCCCAATGCATATTTTTCTTATAAAATTTTGCCGTCAATTGCGGCGCGTACGGGCGCTGAAATTCATATGAACCCCTGTCTTATCGGCGGCATTTTTAAAGCTACCGGCAATAAGCCGCCAGTGGTCGCTTTTGGCGGAGTGAAGGGGAAATTAGCCTACGAACAACTTGAAATTATGCGTTTTATTGAAAAACACGGGCTCCATGAGTTCACTTTTAATCCGCACTTTCCGGTCAACACATTGCTTATGATGCGCGGCGCCGTCGCCATGCAGATGGAAGGGGCGTTTGATGACTATGTTGAAGCTGGCTTTCGGTGCATGTGGGAAGAGGGCCTTAAGATGGATGACCCTGAAGTTTTTGTAGAGGCTTTGACTCAAGCTGGGTTAGACGGCGCCGCTATTTTAGAGCGAACCCAGGAGCCGGAAGTCAAACAACAATTGATGAAAAACACTGAGGATGCGGTCAGCCGCGGCGTCTTTGGCGCGCCGACCTTTTTTGTTGGCGATGAAATGTTCTTTGGTAAAGACCGTCTTCAACAAGTGGAAGAAGAGGCGGCGAAGCAGCGCTAAAGTTCTGGTCATTGTAAGAAAATCATTTTTACAGTTTGCAGCCTTGGCGCAGCTGTTAGTATGCTGCTCCTTTATTTCTTGGTTAGAGTATGCATCGATTATTTGTTGCTTTATCTTTGCCGGAGGTGGTGGCGGATGCGCTGTTGCCAATGCAAGGGGGCGTGGACGGCGCTGCTTGGCGCCCTGTTGATAACTTCCACCTGACGCTGCAATTTATTGGCTCTGTTGACCGGCGCGCATTAGATGAGGTTGCGAGCGCTTTAGGGGGAATAAGCGCCCCTTGTTTTGACCTGACACTTTCCGGGTGCGGCTTTTTTGGCGGCCGCAAGCCCCGAGCCCTTTGGGCGGGGGCTGTTTCATCTGCGCCCCTCGATCACTTACAGGCAAAGGTTGAGACGGCGCTGCGCAATATTGGGTTAAAATTAGAAAACCGAAAATATATACCCCATATTACCTTGGCCTATCTAAAAGGGGTGCGTGAGGATGTCGTCGCCACCTATTGTGCGCGGCATAATTTATTCTCATGCGGACCGTTTCGCGTCGGCGCTTTTCATCTCTACGAATCTCACCTTGGCGGTCAAGGCTCTCACTATGAGATATTGGAGAGCTATTTTTTAGCGCCGGATAAATGATCAAGGAAACCGGCCGCACCGCGTTCTACAAGATCGAGCACCTGTTCAAACCCGTCCGGGCCGCCATAATAGGGGTCCGGCGTTTCGCGAATGTCGCCGCCCGCATGATCAAGGAAAAGCTTGATCGCGCATTCCTTATTGGGCGGCGCCATGTCGATAAGGTCCGCGTGGTTGCTGGCGTCCATAGCGAGCAGAAAATCGAATTCATAAAAATCAGACAGCGCAACCTGGCGGGCGCGTTGTGCGCTGATATCAATTTTCCTCGCCCGCGCGGCGGCGATCATACGTTTGTCCGGCGGCGAGCCTGCGTGCCAGGCGCCTGTTCCAGCCGAATCAATTGTTAATTCCAGACCGCGGGCAAGCGATTGCGCCCGCAACACGCCTTCAGCGGCGGGGGAGCGACAGATATTGCCAAGACAGACGCAAAGTATTTTAGTCATGTTTTATGGCTAGCGCTGAGTTGCATGATCGTCAATTACCGAGTGAACCGAGCTAAGGAATAGCGCCCTTATGAGCAAGAATATCGTAATATTAACCGGCGCGGGCATTTCTGCGGAAAGCGGCGTTTCTACTTTCCGCGATCCAGATGGCGTTTGGTCAAAGGTCGACTACCGTGAGGTTGCGACGCCGGAAGGTTTCGCCGCTGATCCTGAAAAGGTCCATGGCTTTTATAACGCCAGAAGGGCGGGGCTTAGCAGCGTTCAGCCTAACAAAGCTCATCGTGCTTTGGCAAAGCTTGAGATGGGGCTCGCCGCAAAAGGCGGCCTGCTTACGTTAATTACTCAAAATGTCGATGATCTGCATGAGCGTGCGGGGTCGAAAAATATGATTGCAATGCATGGGGAGCTTTCAAAGGCGCGTTGCGGCGAATGCGGAACGGTTCTTTCTTGGCATGGGGATTTGAGCTTAGAAACAAAATGCGACGCCTGCGGGCATGTTGGCGCTATGCGTCCCCATGTCGTTTGGTTTGGCGAGACGCCCATGTATATGGATGAGATCGCGGACGCAATGATGGAGGCTGATCTTTTTGCTTCTATTGGAACGTCAGGTTCGGTCTATCCTGCTGCTGGTCTTGTGGGGGAGGCGCAGTCCCTCGGTGTTCCGACGATTGAGCTTAATCTGGAGCCGTCTGAAAACGCCGCCCTGTTTAATGAGGGGCGCTACGGCAAAGCCGGGGAAATTGTTCCGCTTTGGGTTGATGAGATTCTGGGCGGGGCTTGACGCTATCGATGATTTTTTGAGATCAATTGATCGTGATGGGACCGTTGATGGCGGCGCCTTAATGAATAGGCTTCATTTTATTTGTTCGTATAAAGATACATTGGATTCCTGTGTTTTGCTGGTAAGGCTTGATGGCAAGCTGAATTACTGACGCTTGATGGGCTTTCACCCTGAGCGGCTTTTGGAAAATGCTTGATAAAATATGAGTTTTTGCGCCAGCGTTAACCAATTAGGGCTTGCAAAGATGATGCGAACAGCCCAAAGTGTACACTAATGTTCAATCAAACGAGAGGAGGTGATCCGATGTCGAGTGATTTCTTAAAGCCAATGAGGTTTATCGGGAATGTACACGGTGCGGAGCAGCCTCTCGCCGCGTCATAATCGATTGACGAGTTTTTGATTGCGAAATTAATCGTCAGTTCAAGCTTGTTGCAGCTATCACGCTGAAAAACCCAAGGTTGAAGAATTCACGAACGCTTTTTTTTTTAGCGTGGGCCGCTCACTATGGGCGGCCCTTTCGTTTTTCTATTGGAAGACATGTTTTTCCCATAGCTTGAGTTTTCATCAATCGTTGAAGTGAGTTTTTGAAAAGCTGGATTTTGTTGTAAAATCGCGAGTCTGTTCTCTCTATGGGGGAGGGCTGCTCTATTTTTGGAGGACCTAATGGTTGAACAGCTGGATTCGCAGGCACGAAAGCAATTCTTTGAGGCGTATTCCGATTGGCGCCCAGTTGAAGGGCGAGACGCTGCTCAACGGCGGTTCGTCTTTGCGGATTTTAACGAAGCCTGGGGCTTTATGACCAAGGTTGCACTCGCGGCGGAAAAGGCCGATCACCACCCTGAGTGGAGTAATGTTTATAATAAAGTGACGATCACGCTAACGACCCATGACGCAGGGGGGCTTTCGCATAAAGATGTTGCGCTCGCCAAGTTTATAGAAGCGTTGGCGGCGCGTTAGTCACTTTTTAAATGTGGCCATGATTTCGCCTTGTGTGCGCCATTGAAAGGCCTGGGCCTGGCCTTCCTTCAGCCGTTCACAAGCTATATACTTAAAGTATTGAATTTATTCGGGGATATAAAATGACGACAATCGCCCTCGTTGATGATGACCAAAATATACTGACCTCTGTCTCTATCGCCTTAGAATCGGAAGGTTATAAAGTCGCCGTTTTTGAAGATGGCGCGACGGCCCTTGAAAAAATCGCTGCCGCGCCGCCAGATTTGGTGGTTTCAGATATTAAAATGCCGACAATGGACGGAATGGAGCTTTTGCGGCGCATTAGGCAAAGCTCAGACCTGCCATTGATCTTCTTAACGTCGAAAGACGAGGAGATCGATGAAGTGTTGGGGCTTACCATGGGCGCAGATGACTACGTTAAAAAGCCTTTCTCTCAACGCCTTCTTTTAGAGCGAATCAAGGCGGTGCTGCGTCGCCGTCAGGCGCCGAGCCAAACATCGTCAGATGAAGAAAGTAAAGTCATCCAACGGGGGCGGCTATCTCTCGATCCTATGCGCCACTCTTGCATGTGGCAGGAGCAGCCGGTCACCTTAACAGTGACGGAGTTCCTGATTTTGCAGGCGTTGGCTCAACGACCAGGATTTGTTAAAAGCCGAGACCAGTTAATGGATGCCGCTTATGATGATCAAATTTATGTCGATGATCGCACCATCGACAGTCATATCAAGCGTATCCGAAAAAAGTTCCGTGTCATCGATAAACAGTTCGATGCGATAGAAACCCTTTACGGCGTTGGTTATAAATATACCGAAAGTTGATCAGCCAATTGCGCCATAATTTTTTGTAGCTTCATTGACCGCAATTGGCTTTAGCCGCCAGGGACGAGCCTTTGACTGGGCCAGTACAGAAAAAATTTTCTGATAAAAGATCCGCCGCCCCTTATGGGCGGCGTGGGTTGTTGGTGTCCCGGCTTACCTTTACGATTGTCATCGCCAATTTGATTGGGTTGATGATTTTGTTGTTAGGTTCGTTTGCGCTGACGCCCTACCGAGATGGCCTTATCCAAGCGAAGCTGGAAGGGGTGCGAGCCCAGGCGCAAATCATCGCTGACGTCTTGGGACAAGTTGCAATTGTTGAAAGCGATTGCGTTATCGAAGATCTAGAGGGCGTTCTCGATGATACCAGCGCGATTTGTCCTCTGTCCTTAAGCGGCGAGGATGTAAAGGCGGTTTTCAATCGGGTTTGGGATTCTTTTGAAGGGCGGGTGCGGATTTATAACGTTCCGCAACGCATTGTTGACCCGCCTTATAGCAATGCTGCCGACTATTTGATTGAAGATGTAGTATTACGGGAAGACGCGATTGTCGCTGAGATATTGCCGCCAATTCGGCAGCAAGGATTTGCGGCCCGTTTTGACGCCATGGGCGAGCGCCTCGCCAATCGAATAACCCGTGTTTTGTCTGGAGGTTTTCGGCGTAAGGCCGCGCAGCAAACGATAGAGGCTGAACTTAATCAAGCCATGACGGCTTCTGCGTTTGCTGATGGGCGGGGCGCGGCGTCCGTGCGGCTAAACGAAAATGGTGAATTGGTCGCCTCCGTTTCAATTCCCATTCGTAAGGTTCAGGCGATCTATGGCGTTGTAACCGCTGAAATTGGCGGCATCGACGATTTGGTTGCGCGCGCGCGTTGGTCTATTTTACCCTTTTTTGGTTTGGCCTGTTTAACGGCTGTCTTATCTTCTATCTTATTAACCGGTATGATCGCGGCGCCCATCCGCCAGCTAGCATCGGCTTCCGATAAAGTTCGTGAAGGGATTGCTGGTGCTGGGCGCGCGCGGATTCCGGATTTTTCTGGGCGCCGTGACGAGATTGGCGAGCTTTCAAAGTCGTTCAAGTTAATGACGCAAGCAATCTATGACCGTATTGAAGCGATTGAACGGTTCGCCGCAGATGTCGCGCATGAATTAAAGAACCCCTTAACGTCTATTCGTTCAGCGACGGAGACGATGGAAATCGCCAAGTCGCCTGAAGCGAGAGATAAATTGATGGGCGTCATTAAAAAAGATGTGGTTCGTATGGATCGTCTGATTACCGATATTTCCAATGCGTCCCGCCTTGATGCTGAACTCGCACGAGAGGCGCGAGAACCAACTGATTTGCGTCGGCTCTTGGCCGACATTGTTGATTTATATGGAGCGACGACAAAGGAAGGCGGTGTCCAGGTCGCTTTCGATCCGATTGGCGAGCCGGCCTATGTTTTTGCCAACCCAGCCGCCATAGGACAGGTGTTTCGAAACCTTATCGATAACGCCATATCATTTTCGGCTGCGTCAGGGACCGTGCGCGTTCATCTTATACGCGAGAGCGGGCAATATAGTGTCTATGTTGATGATGATGGGCCAGGCGTCCCTGTAGGCGCGCAAGAAAAAATCTTTGCGCGCTTTTACACAAAAAGACCTGAGGGGGCGGCCTTTGGGGATAATTCAGGCCTTGGCTTAGCGATTTCCCGTCAGATAATTGATTCTCACCAGGGGCGCATTTGGGCGGAAAATCGTGGCGGTGACGCGGCGCCAGAAGGCGCACGGTTTATTGTCGCCTTACCCGCCGCCGCATAGACCTTTTTGGTTTGAGGACATTTTTAACTGCTGAAAAAACTTTCATAGCAATTGAGAGTGCGCGAATATCCGCGAAAGTATTGGCCGTATATACAATTGCATCGGCCGAAAGAAAGGTATTGAAATGACGGTTCGTTATGAGATGGCGCGTGACGCTGTTGCATTGATTACTTTAAATCGGCCCCAGTCTTTAAATGCATTTAATGGGCAAATGCGATCTGATTTTTTGGCGGCCTTGCGTGAGGCGGCGCGTGACGAAGCGGTGCGCGCGGTTGTTATTACGGGCGAAGGGCGCGGATTTAGTGCAGGCGCTGATTTGCAGGATAACAATATAACGGATGGGGAGCCTCACCTATCAGTAGAGGACGTGCTGAATACGGAGTATTCACCCTTCCTCACCGTTATTCGAACATGCGACAAGCCAGTCATAGCCGCCGTCAATGGACCGGCTGCTGGAATTGGAATGACGACGGCGCTGACTTGTGATTTAAGGGTAATGGGGCAAGAGGCATATCTTATGTCCGCATTCGCAAATATTTCCCTTGTTCCTGACGGGGGGCTGACTTTGCTTTTAAGTGAAAAGCTTGGCTACGCCCGCGCGTATGAAGCGATGGTTGAGGCGCAAAAGCTTTCTGCGGCGTTTTGTTTAGAGGCTGGGCTCGTTAATCGGGTGGAGCCGACGGAAAATGTCGTAGAGGCCAGTCTTAAATGGGCTGAAAGCTTAACAGTGCGTGCGCCTTTGGCGATGGCGTTGACCAAACGTGCTTTACGGGCGGCGTGCCAGGAAGGCCTTAGTAAGGCGGCTTACATGGAGGCTATGCTGCAAAAGCAAGCGATGGCGTCTGAGGACTTTGTCGAAGGCGTCTCCGCCGTTATGGGCAAGCGCGCGCCTTCATTTAAGGGGCGTTAAATCAGTTCCATGTATACGGCGTTAAGCGCAAAAGCGCCGGCGATTGCTAGATAGGGGCCGAAGGGAATTTCGCTATCGGCCTTTACAGCCCTGCCTGCGATTGTTGCGCCTGCTATTGTTACAAGGGCAACTATTGAAGCGATAAAAACAATGGGCGCTAAGCTGGGCCAACCAGTCCAAGCGCCAAGCGCCGCTAATAATTTTGTGTCGCCTTGGCCCAGGCCTTCGCGTTGGCGTATGCGCTGATAAAGGGCGCCAAGTCCTCTAAAAATTAGATAGCCGGCCGCGGCGCCGATTACAGCTTGCTGTAAAGGAACGAAGCGCCCATTCAGATTGGCGATTAGTCCTAGCCATAGGAGTGGGAGGGTAATCGCATCTGGTAAATAGCCGATATCAAAGTCGATGAAGGCGAGTGCAATAAGGCTCCAAAAGAATAAAGCAATAAATAGCGCGTCTACGGTCGGGCCCGCCAGCTTATAGGCCGCCGCGCCAGCGACTGCGCCCATTAATTCAACGATGGGATAGCGCATAGAAATAGGCGCCTTACAAAAAGCGCATCGTCCCCTTAGCAATAGATAACTTAGGACCGGAATTAGATCGATGATTCTTAGTGTTTGTTTGCAAGACGGGCAGTAAGAGCGGGGCAGCATTAAGCTTCCGCGCGATTCTTCTGGATCTTCTAACAACCCCCAAATGGCTGGCCCTCTGTGGATAACGACGTTTAAAAAACTGCCGATTAGTAAGCTGAAGATGCCAGCTGTTGCAATAAAGACCCAGTCGTTCATTTGCACGATGTCCTAACCATTTTGAACCCGTAAATACTGGAATTTGCTCATGATACAATGCGCGTCTGTTGGCGGCTCTTCTTAGTGAGCGCATATTTTGCGCTCTTTGTGCGGTTTGTTGTGCGGCTTGTCACAAAAACTAAACATTACCTTCACAAAAATCACATCAACCGACCCTACCAGGGTTTTTAGAGCGGCGCGTGGGGCGACGTTCATTCCTGTTTTCACGGTTTTAACGCGTCATCGAAACGCGGGGGTTTTGATATGAGCCAAATCTCTAAATATCGTTCTTTATTCTTAGCAGGTAGCGCAATGGCGCTTCTTGCGGCTTGCTCCGACGCGGATGTTGCGTCTCCAGGGGCGACAGACACATTGAACGTCATCGTTAACCCAGGCGGCGGCACAGCTGGCCTCGCTAGCCTACCTCAGCCATCATCACAGTCAGATTGTGATGCGATCAGCTCTGAGACAACCTTTGTCGATACATTTACGACACCAGGCGGAACAACTGTCAGCGCTTGTACGCTTGACGGCGCCACAACAGCGATCACATCGGACCTTACATTTAACGATGATGGTTCAGGCACTCCTGTTGTTATCGTAAACGCAACAACAATTCCTGATGGCGTTACGCTAAACATCGATCCAGGCCTTGTCTTCTTTGGTTGTGGTGAAGATGACGCCCTTTTCATCGCTCCTGGCGGTCAGATCAACGCTGCTGGTACTGCTGACAACCCAATCATCTTTACATCTGTTCAAGACCTTGAAGATGACGGCATCGCAAACGCTTCTTCTGCTCCTGGCGAGTGGGGCGGCCTTGTGATCAGCGGTAACGCGCCAATCAACGATTGTGACGATCCTGGTGCGACTCCTGGTTCTGCTGGCTGTACAAAAGACGGTGAGGGTGGTTCTGGTTCATTCGGCGGCGACGACCCATCAGACAACTCTGGTACGCTTCGCTATGTTGGTGTTTATCAAGCTGGTATCCTTTTCAGCTCTCTAAACGAGCTAAACGGTATCGCTTTCCAAGGTGTTGGCGACGCAACAACTGTTGAATTCGTTCAAGTTGCGAATGCTAACGACGACGGCATCGAGTTCTTCGGTGGTACAGTGAACGCACGTAACTTGGTTGTTACAGGCGCTCAAGACGACAGCCTAGACTGGACAGACGGCTGGGTCGGCAACGTTCAGTTCGCGATCGTTGAGCAAAACGAAGGCGAAGGCAACCGCGGCATCGAAGCTGACAACCGTAACGGTTCGCCTGACCTAACGCCACGTTCTAATCCAACGCTTTCTAACTTCACCTTTATCGGCGCTGGCGCTGGCGGTGAGAATGACGGCATCAAGCTTCGTCGCGGTACAGATGCTACTTTGGTGAACGGCATTGTAACGGGCTTCGCGCTTGACGGTTTTGATTTCGATGCAGACTCTGCAATCGCAACACCAACTGTTGACTCTGTCTTCTTTGGCGCCAACGGCGTAAACGTTGAAGATAACGCTGACGCCCAAGCAATCATCACTGCTGGTACAAATAACGTAACCAACACAGCGACGACACTTGACGGCATCGTCCCTGGTGAGCTTGAAAATGCTGTAACCCCAACGCCAACCAACACACTTGGTTCATTCTTCACACCAGCAAGCTATGCTGGCGCGATCAACCCAGCCACTGAAACAGCTGATAATAACTGGACAACAGGTTGGACGACTGGCCTTGGTTCTTCTGCTTGCCCAGAAGGCACAGTTCTCGTAAATGAGACAGTTACAAGTGATGCGTCTAAGTCAGTTTGTTCTGTAACGAGCCCGATTGTTGGCAATGTTACGCTTACAAGCGGCAACTTCTACGTTCTTGAAGGCGCTGTATTCGTTGGTGAAGACCAAGGTGCTGATCCTGCTAACCCAACAGCAAATGCTGAATCTGGCGTTCTAACGATTGAAGCTGGTACAACGATCTTTGGTCGTGATGACCAAGCGGCTCTATTCGTTTCGCGCGGTTCTCAGTTGTTCGCAAACGGAACGGCTTCAGCCCCAATCGTTATGACGAGCTCTGAAGATGTGAACAACCAAGCGACTGCTGCCCAGCAGTGGGGTGGTTTGGTCATCAATGGTCGCGCGCCAGTTAACGATTGTGAAGACCCAATGGCGACGCCAGGCGCAATCGACTGTGAAAAAGACGGTGAAGGCGGTTCTGGTCTCTTTGGCGGCATTACAACTGGTGATAACTCCGGCCGTTTGAACTATGTGCGTGTTCAGTATGCTGGCGTTCTCTTCAGCTCTTTGAACGAACTTAACGGTATTGCTTTCCAAGGTGTTGGCGACGGTACAGAAGTTGACTTTGTCCAAGTTCACCTAAACGGCGACGACGGCGTTGAATTCTTCGGTGGTACTGTTGACGCAAGCCACATTGTTATCACAGAAGCTGGCGACGACGCATTTGACTGGACTGACGGTTGGACGGGTTCCATTCAGTTCGGTATTGCCTCACAAGTTCTAGGCACCGGTAACCGTCTGATCGAAGGTGATAACCGTAATGGTTCACCGGATCTAACACCACGTTCTGCGCCAAACCTTGCTAACTTCACATTGATTGGTGGTGGTAACGGTGGCGACTCAGACGGTGTTCGCATCCGTCGTGGATCTTTCGGTGACTACTACAACATCATCATCACAGAAGCTCGTGATGACGCACTAGATTACGACGATGACTCTGCTGCCGGATCTGCACGCTTTTTCACAAGCTTGATCATTGACGTGCCAGGTGATTCTTTTGACACAGATGGCGCTGCAATCTTTGCTGCTGGTGATGGTAACGAAGATAAAGGCACAACGACTTCTACGCTTACGGCTCCAACTGGCTTTACAGCTAAGTTGGTCCCTGGCTCAGAAGAAGCGATCACGCCAACAACTGGTTTGTCCGGCATCAATTCTGACTTCGTTGATGCTGACTATGTCGGCGCTGTCGAAGACGCTAATGACACATGGTACCAAGGTTGGACGCTACAAGGCAGCTTCTAATCTGGAATGTAGCTTGGGGCGAGCGGAAGCTCGCCCCATCATTTAAAAGGTATTTATGGCTCGATCAGGGTCGACGACCGAAAAGGTGGGCAAAATGAGGCAAGTTTCCTCGAAGTTTTTATGCGCATTGCTAACAGCTACAGCTCTTACAGCGCCTGAAGTTGTTTTAGCACAAGATGGTGCGCAACCAGTTATTGAAGACCAAATTATCATCCGTGGGGCGCGTATCCCCGATACAAAACGTGCAACTTCAGAAATTTCAGCTGTTATTGATGCTGAATCTTTCGAGCGTACGGGCGACTCCGACATCGGTTCCGCGCTTGCGCGTGTAGCTGGTTTGTCATTGAGCAGCGGTAAGTTCGTTGTTGTTCGTGGCTTGAACGAGCGCTACTCAGCCGTGACGATCAATGGTTCGCCATTGCCAAGTCCCGAGCCTCTACAACGTGTTGCTCCGCTTGATATTATTCCAACAAGCATTCTTGCGGGTTCAACGGTTCAAAAGACATTTTCTCCAGAATTTTCTGGTGAATTTGGCGGTGGCTCTATTGACCTGCAAACTAAAGCAGTGCCTGGTGAATTCTTCTTAGAAATTGGCGGTTCTGTTGGTCTAGACACAGCTACAACTATCCGTGATGGTTTGCTATATGATGGCGGCGATACGGATTGGTTTGGTTTTGATGACGGAACCCGTAATTTTTCAAATGAGTTAGCTGCCGTATTGGGCACGGGTACGGTTGCGCCTGCTGATCAAGAAGCTCTTGACCTCAGCATTGAGAACTCTGACACGCTATTAATTACAGAGAACACAATCCCTGTTAATTACGGTATCGATATTGCCGGCGGCACAAGCTTTGTTCTCTCTGACGACATTGTTTTAGGCTTCACAGCGGCAGCTGGCTTCTCAAGCGACTGGCAGACACGTGAAGGCGTTCGTCAACAAGGTTTCTTAACAACAACAGCTGTTGCTTCTGATGGTAACGATCTTACTTTCGAAAGCACAACAAATGTTGTTGATGCCAATGCCGTAGCAACAGTGGGCCTTGAGGTTGGTGATAACCACGAGTTTACTTTCACAAACTTAATCTTGCGGTCGACTTTGAAAGAAGCTCGTATTACGCAAGGTAACGTTGGTGATTTGGACCGTGATACACGCCGTACAAACACTGACTTTTTTGAGCGCCAAGTTTGGCAAACTCAGATTCGTGGCGAGCATGTATTTCCATCTTTGATGGATCTATCTGCTGAATGGCGTTTCGCTTACGGTGAAGCTTTCCGTGATGCGCCATACAACCGTGAGAACTCGTATATCGATGACGGTACAGGCACTTTCCGCTATGACCGTGGTAATGACGTAAGCTTGATCACAAACTCTATTAACTTCTCAAAAATTGAAGATGAAAACATCGACATTGGCGCTGATTTCCTTCTTCCTTTTGAGGCGTTTAACGGTTCGCACACCTTTAAGTTCGGTTATTCTTACACTGAAAAAGATCGTGTGACATTAAGCCGTACATTCCAATATGCTGATGACTTTAGCCTCATCTCTGCAGATGATGTTCTTGACCTAACTCAGCAGCGTATTGATGTACTTTATGGGCCAAACGTTGTTGGTACAGGTCTTTTCGATCTTGAGCTAATTGATAGCACTGACTTCTTGGATAATTCAGCGAGTGAGCTTACAATTCAAGCTTACTATGGCGGTTTTGATGTTGAGGTTGGTCCTTACGTGCGTGTCGCTGCTGGCGTCCGTTACGAGGATGGCCGTCAGTCAACAAGTTCTTTCGCGACTGGCCAGTTTGCTCAGACATTCTCAGCAACTGTGATCGACGAAGATTACTTCTTGCCTGCGGCGACAGTGACCTGGAACCCGATTGGCGATTTACAGGTTCGTGCTGGTTTTTCTCAAACAGTCACACGCCCTCAGTTCCGTGAATTATCTCCTGCATTCTTCCTAAACGAAGATACAGATAGCATTTCATCTGGTAACTCGTTCCTTACGAACACTGAGATCAACAACTACGATGTTCGTGCGGAATACTACTTCTCTCGCGGTCAATTTGTGACGCTTGGCGCATTCTACAAAGAATTGGATAATCCAATTGAAAATGCTTTGATCCAACGAGCTGGTGATACTTTCATTGAAAGCTTTATCAACGCTCCATCTGCAGAACTTTGGGGCTTCGAATTTGAATTCGAAAAGAACTTTGTTCTTGCTGATCTTGTTGACTGGTCAATCTTCTCTACGAAAGACCTTGTGATTAAGACAAACTATACTTACTCACAGTCAGATGTAAGTGATAATGGCAATGTCTCTGTAACGCGTGTTCTTGCACAACAACCTGTTCAAGAAAGTGTTATCACAGCTGATCAGCTAGTTGTTGACGGACGTGCTCTTCAGGGTCAATCCGATCACTTGTTTAACCTACAGTTGGGTGTGGAAGATGCAGAGTATAACTCTCGCGCTACTTTCCTTCTTAACTGGGCGAGCAAGCGGATCCGTGACGTTGGAACGCCATTTGCGCCAGGTCAGTTCGTTCCTGATGTTATCGAGCGTCCACCGTTCATGGTTGACTTCGTTTATACACGTGGCTTCGAAAAGTTCGGTGGTGATTGGGAGCTTGGCTTCAAAGTTCGCAATATCCTTGGTGATGATTACGAAGCGACTCAAGGCTTCGCCGACGGCACCCAAGCTGATTATGACCTTTACGATCTAGGTCGTGAACTTTCTGTTAGCTTAAAGCGTGTCTTCTAAATTGAAGTACTCTATTAAACCTAGAGATAGGTTTTAAAATGTAATCTGGTGCAGCCGCTCACATTGTGAGCGGCTGTATCGCTATTTGGCGTCTCGCTATTTGGCGCCGCACAGTGTAAATAGCGCATATGGCAGTAGAGCTTATCAAAACCTCGAACAAGTCTTCGCGTGCGCAAGCGGCGCAAAAGCCGGGCGTATTGCGCGCGTCGGGCAATTCAGGAATGGGGAAACGCCGTGCTCTCGCGGCGGGAAAGCAGAATAAAACCGCCCCAAAACCTCCTGCTGTCAGTGTTTCCTATGCGACTCTAATTCGTCGTTCTCCTATATGGGTTGAAATTGTTTTATTGGCGGCTGTTTGCCTGATTGCCGCACGCCTTGTCTGGTTATTATTTGCGCCTTTGCCAGCGCCTCATGCGCCTCCGAAGCTGGCAAGCGTACCCGTAACATCGCAAGTCTTAGTTTCTGGAAATCCATTTAAGGCTGTTGTAGCGAGCAACGCCGATGGGAGTGACGGCGTTGGCGGTGCTGCAAGTTCCAACGAGGACGGCGCTCCTGATGTGCGCGAGACATCGCTTGACTTAAAGCTTCATGGTGTTTGGCTTTCTGGCGACACGAGCAGCGCGACAATTCAGACTCCTGATAAGAAACAAGGCGTCTTTCGTATTGGTGACACCATTTGGGATAGCGTGACCCTTGATTCGGTCTACGCCAATCAGGTTATCATTAACACCAATGGTTTTCTTGAGGCGTTGAAACTGCCTAATAAGGCTGATTTTGCTGGCGATACTGGCTTGTCTATTCAGCCAAAAGCGCGGGGCGGAAGGTCTTCTCAAGCTGTCCCTTCAAGTGATGGAGACACACCCCCTAAAATCGTGTTAGGCGACATAGTGCGTTTTAGGCCAGCTCGTGACAGCCAAGGAAGTGCAGCTTTAGCGTTGTTTCCTGGAGCGAATAGGGCGGCTTTTGCAGAGCAAGGATTAGTGGAAGGTGACTTACTCATTTCCGTTGACGGGGTGGCTGTATCCGGCGGGGCTTCTGCAATTGCGGCGCTGCGTCAGCGTTTTGAGAGCGGTCAAAGCGCCTTTGAAATAAAAGTGGAGCGTGGCGACGCGCTTGTAGATTTAACGATTTCCGTTGCCAGATAAGCGGAAGTGATATGGGTCTGGTACAATGATTATCCGTAATAAGATGATTGGTGCGGCGCTTTTTTTTGGCGCATCGGTGATAGCGCAAGCGGTTTCGGCTCAGCAACAATGTGGCTCTGGTATTAACTACGAAGACGCAGACATTAGAACAGTCGTCGATGAAATCGCCTTGCGAACTGGGCGCAAATTTGTCCTTGACCCACGCGTTAAGGGAAAGGTGACAGTTAAGTCAGCGCCAAATGGGTCGCTATGTGCTGATGAAGTGTGGGAGCTTTTCCAGGCAATCTTACGGGTAAACCAATTTACCGCTACGCCGATCAATGGCGGCGCTTATAAAATTATTCCGGTTCAAGAAGGCCCACGCGCCGCCGGCCCGGTGGGTGAGGGGCGGCCAGGTGATCTCGTGACGGAGATTGTTCGATTAAACTATGTCGAAAGCCGTGAAGCCGCAGCCAATATCAACCAGATAATCAGTGAGCGCGGTGTTGTGGCGCCGGTGCGAACAAGTAATGCGCTTATACTTGTCGATACGGTCGAGAACATAACCCGAATCAAGAACATTCTGGTGAAGTTGGATCGCGACACGAGCATCTACCGGACGATCAACTCTGCAAAACGCTTCCGCTACAAACGTCGCATCTATTTTGACCCAGCTCGGTAAGGAGATGGGAGAAGATTCTGGCGTAAAACGACAGTTAAGCATTCTTCCAGTCGAGGCGAATAACACCATTATTATCCGTGGTGAGGCCGACATGCTTCGAAGGCTTATGAGTGTCGCAATGGAACTCGATAAGACGGTTGAAGCCCGCCCAGACCTATCTGTTATTTTCCTAAACCATGCAGATGCTGAGGAGATGGCGACTTTATTGCGTGAAGTTGCTAATGCTCAGCAAGGCGGAGAAGAAGGCGGGTCCGCAGGGGCGACGCGCGCGACGATTTCGTTCTTTAAACCGACCAATTCGATTATCATCAGCGGGGATGCGGGCATTCAGCGAATGCTGCAAAATGTCGTCGCCCAACATGATGTGCGGCGGGCTCAAGTTTTAATCGAAGCAATCATTGTTGAGGTGAGCGATACTGCTGCACGAGAGTTGGGTATCGAATATTTCATCACGGGGGACGAAACAAATAATTCAGTACCCTTTACAAGCTTGAATTTCTCTAACGCTCAACCCAGCGTTTTGTCAGCCGCGGGCGCGTCTATTTTAAATCGTAATGACGACGACAATTCAAGCACATCTTTTGATTTTGACACGTCTGATTTAGCCCAAGCGGCGCTTATTTCCCTTTTGGGGGTTAATGGTGCGGGCGTTGGCGGCGTGGGAGAGATTGGGGACACTTTGTTTGGCGGAATTTTAACCGCAATAAAACAAGATACAGAATCTAATATTCTGTCCACCCCCTTTGCGACAACGCTAGATAATCAAACCGCTAGCCTCTCCGTTGGGCAGGAAATTCCAATCACCACAGGTGAACAAATCGGTGATGATTTTTCTAATGCTTTCCGCACCGTTTCCCGTGAAGAGGTTGGTGTAATTTTAGAAGTCACCCCTCAAATTAACGAAGGGGGAACAGTTACGTTGGAAATTGCCCAAGAAATTTCAAGCGTCGCCGGGCAAATTATTGATAGTTCAACCGATTTAATTACGAACAAAACGCGTTTTACGACAACAGCCCTTGTCGACAATGAGGATATCTTAGTGATCGGCGGCCTGATCGACCAGACGCAAAATGTGACGGAAAGCAAAGCGCCTGTGATCGGCGACATTCCCGTTCTAGGAACTCTGTTCAAGTCAAGCGGACGATCAAGCACCCAGCGCAATTTGATGGTGTTTATCCGCCCAACGATTTTGCGTGATCGTGATGATTCTGCGATGGCGACGCAGCGTAAATTCGACTATATCCGCGCGCGGGATATGTTGCGGCGCGGTTCGCCCGTTTCTGATCTTGAGCGACTAATTGATCAGGTAACCGGCAAGGGCCCGCGTATTGACGGGGAAAGATTAGAGGGCGGTGAGCCAATTAATTTAGAGCCGATATTGGGTGCGCCGTTAGAGCAATGAGCGAGACTGAAACTGTTCAAGACTTTCGCTTTGCCTATTCCTTTGCAAAGGAATTTGGCCTTATCGTTTTGCAGTCAGCTAACGAGCCGGCGACGGTTGGCGCGCGCGGGACCCCGCATACTTCTGCTGTCTTAGAGGCGCGCCGCGCCTTAAATATGCCGATTGAGATTGATGTCATGCCGGAAGAGGCGTTTGACCGACGCCTGTCTGAAATTTATTCATTAAATGCTATCGATGCTGATGCTTTTGCGATGGATGATGGGCTTGATAGCGGCGGCGATTTAAACAGCCTGGCTGAAGGCCTGCCAGCTACGGCTGACCTTCTTGATGCAGATGATGATGCGCCAATTATTCGTCTTATCAATGCGTTAATTGCCGAAGCGGTGAAAACAAAAGCATCTGACATCCATATCGAGCCTTATGAAAAAACTTTATCGGTTCGTTTACGGATTGACGGCGTCTTGCGCGAGATATTAGAGCTGCCAGCGCGTATGACGCCAGTTTTAACCTCTCGGGTTAAGGTGATGTCACGGCTTGATATTGCGGAGAAAAGAACGCCCCAAGACGGGCGAATGTCAATCTCGTTAGGCGGAAAAGCGGTCGACGTGCGTGTTTCAACGCTGCCAGCTCGTTTTGGTGAGCGTATTGTGATGCGTCTGCTTGACAAGGAAGAGGCGCGTCTTGACCTTGATGCGCTTGGCATGCCCGCGGATATGCTTGAACGCTTTAAAATCGCCTTAGGGCGGCCAAATGGGGTTATTCTCGTTACCGGGCCAACGGGGTCGGGTAAAACAACTACGCTTTATGGGGCGCTAACACTATTAAATGAACCAAGCCGGAATATTCTAACGGTTGAAGATCCGGTGGAATACGCTGTGGATGGTGTTGGTCAAACACAGATTAATCCCAAAGTCGGAATGACCTTTGCGGCCGGGCTGCGCGCTATTTTGCGTCAGGACCCTGATGTTGTGATGGTGGGGGAGATCCGTGACGGTGAAACCGCGCAAATTGCTATCCAAGCCTCTCTCACGGGGCATTTGGTTCTTTCGACGGTTCACACGAATTCAGCCATTGGCGCTATCACGCGCTTAAGGGATATGGGCGTAGAGCCGTTTTTATTGTCATCAACGATGGCGGCGGTTTTAGCCCAACGATTGGTGCGCCGACTATGTCCATCGTGTAAAGAACCCTATACGCCAGGATCGGCTGAGCGTGTGTTGCTAGGCCTTTCCGACAGTGATGACGCGACCATTTACCGGCCCGTGGGGTGCGGACGGTGCAGTCATGTTGGTTACGAGGGGCGTATAGGTGTTTATGAGCTTGTTGTCGTAGATGAGGCTTTGCGCGGCCTTATCCACGATAATGCTGGCGAGCAAGATCTTGCCGCCCATGCTTTCGATAATGTTGAAACTTTAGCCCAATGCGGCTTTCGCCATGTACTAGCGGGCGAGACATCTTTAGAGGAAGTCTTGCGTGTCGTGCGGCGGGAGGATGATGATGCCGGCCTTTGAGTATGAGGCGCTGGATGCATCTGGACGTTCAAAGCGCGGTGTCGTCTCAGCTGATACGCCGCGCCAGGCGCGATTGGAGTTGCGCCGTCGCGCTTTAACCCCGGTTGCTGTTCGCACGTCTAAGGCGCAACGGCAAAGCGAGGAAAAAAGCGCGAAGCGCCAAAAAAATATTTCGGGTAATGATCAAGTTGCGATTACGCGTCAGCTCGCGGTGCTTGTTGGGGCGGCGACGCCTTTGGCCGAGGCGCTAAGCGCTGTTGCTGTAGAGGCGGAAAAAGACCATGTCCGTCAGATAATGTCAGCGGTGCGTGAACGGGTTCGAGAGGGCTGGCGGTTTTCGGATGCCCTTGGGGAGTATCCAAAATCTTTCTCGCCACTCTATTGCGCTGTTGTGGCTGCGGGTGAGGCGTCTGGTGACCTTGGCGCTGTATTGGAGCGTCTTGCATCAATGTTGGAAAAAAGCCGTTCTATGCGCAATGCGGCGTTGTCGGCGCTAATTTATCCGATTGCTCTAGCGCTTGTGGCGGGGGGCGTGATCACTGCTTTGTTAACACAAGTGGTGCCGAACATTGTCGCTAATTTTAATAGTTTTGACGCAGAATTACCGGCGATTACGCAATTTGTTGTCGGTGCTTCGAATTTTTTGAGTAATTATGGTCTCGTGTTGCTCTTGATGGCGATTATATTTGGCGTCGGCTTATGGCGTGGGTTGAAAATTCCTACATTTAAATTGGCGTTTGACCGGTGGATGTTGACCCTTCCAATAATCGGTAAGCTTTTGCGCGGCCTTGACGGCGCGCGCTTTGCGCGCACTTTGTCCACCCTTTTTGCTGGCGGCGCGCCATTACTGGATAGTCTAGTCGGTGCACAGCGAACCGTTTCAAATGCTTTTATCCGTCAGGGGCTCGATCAGACCGTTACCCTCGTTCGTGAAGGGGCCGGACTTGCCAGCGCATTGAAGCGCCCAGCCGTTTTACCGCCGATGATGGCGCCAATGGTCGCTGCGGGCGAGCGGGCCGGCGAAGTGCCAAATTTGTTAGATAAAGCGGCTGAACAGCTGGAAGAAGAGTTTGAAACCGCGTCCTCAGTGGCGTTGAGGCTGTTAGAACCGCTGATTATCATCGCCATGGGCGGTGTTGTGATGGTCATTGTTTTGTCTATTTTATTGCCGATTTTGCGGCTAAATACATTAGCTGGCGCGTGATGGTCTTATTTGCCCGGCGCTATTGATTGGGAGAAAAGTAATGAACTTTGTTGACGCTCAATTAGAGGGCCGAGATCTACTTGTCGCCGCTGCGCCAACGCCAGATATGCACACGCAAAGCGTAAGCAATTCGCGGGCTAGCCAGCGCGGGATCACCTTGATCGAGTTGCTGGTCGCATTGACTATTCTAGCCTTTATCTCAGCAGTGGTCGTCATTAATGTTTTGCCAGAGCGCGATAAAGCCGCGGCGCGTAAAGCTGGTATTGATATTAAACAAATAGAAGCAGCGCTTGATCAATATCGCCTTGATATGGGGGTTTACCCCACAGCGGATCAAGGCCTGGCGGCGCTTGTAACGGTTCCTGCAGACGCCCGACGTAAAGACCAGTACCGCGCGGGTGGCTATTTGCGCGAGGTGCCGCTTGATCCTTGGGATAGTCCGTATCAATATCGCCAAGCGGGTCAGGGCGGGCGTTTTGATGTCTTTTCCCTTGGCGCTGACGGCGCCCCGGGCGGGGAAGGTGTAAATGCTGATATCCGCAATGGTCCAGCGCCGCAATAATCGGCCCCAACATTTGCGACAGTCGATGCGCGGCATAACGCTGATTGAGATGCTTGTTGTGATGGGCATTTTGTCAGCAGTCGCGTTTGTCGCCGCTGCGACTGTTCCAAATTTGCAGTCAGATGCTGAACAAGCAGCGCGCCAGTTCGCGCTTTCCTTGCAATTGGCGGAGGACGCTGGCGCATTGTCGGGCCGCCAAATGCGCCTAACAGAGCGCAATGGCGGATATGTTTTCGAGGTGCGGCGTGTTGCTGATTGGGCGCCAGCGAAGGCCGGACGCATTTCTTTAAGTAATCGCCCGCCGGCGGGGGTTATCTTTTCTATGCAAGTTGATAACCCTGTTTTGGCGAATGCGCGCGCTTTAGGCGATGGACTGGTTTCGGATAATGAGGGGATAAATAAAGAAGATCCGTCTACTGTGATTGATCCTGCAGGATTGCCGAGTGAAATTCGGGCGCTTTTTATTCAAGGCGATGAGCAATGGCGCGTGTTGCGCACAAAGGCGGGGGAGGTCGACGTTGCGAAGGTTCAATAGCACTGGAACATGCGGAAAGCGTTTTACCTCAAAGGGATTTACGCTAATCGAAGTCCTGGTAGCGCTCGTCATTATTTCGATGATCGCTGGCGGGGTTTTGTCGCTAATCAGTCAGAATACGCGGCTTGTGGTGCTAAGCGAAGAACGACTTATGGCCAGTATTCTGGCCGATAACTTGATGGTTGAGCGTCTTGCAACCCGCTCGCCTTTAAGGCCTGGCAAAAAGGTCACTGAGCGCGAATTCGCCGGACTAAAATGGCGCAGTGAAGAAACGATTGTTGATACAGGCGCTGGTGATCTACTGCGCATTGATCTATCTGTGGGGCTCGAGAACTCAGAGCAGACTTTAGCTTCAATTAGTACGCTGAAAACACGGCGGTAAGCAATGAGCTCGTTTTTGCATAAAAATATCGCACAGACGCAGCCAATGGCTTTGCAAAATCAGTGTGGTTTTAGCCTCATTGAAGTGATGCTGGCTTTATTAATTTTCGCTTTTGTGGCTGGCATTGGCGCCTACGCTTTGCGCATCGGCATCGATTCTCACGCGCGCATTGAAGTTGCAGAGCAACATGCGCGGCAAGTAGACTTAATGCGTACTATGATCAAACGTGATTTGTTGCAAATTGCATCGCGCCCAGTTCGTGATGAATTTGGCTTGGCGCAGCCGCGTATATTTTATGGCGGCGATTCTCATCCAGATGGCCTTGAGCAGGATGGTGAGATTTTGCTTATGTCTTTTGTGCGCCATGGCTGGGTAAATCCGGATGCGATTGAGCCTCGGTCGAGCTTGCAATATGTGCAATACGTCGCACGTGACGGCGCTCTTATACGGCGGGTGCGTCCTTTTTTAGATGATGCACGCGGGCAAGAACGAGCGGAACGGGTTCTGTTTGAAAACGCAAACTTTATTGGGGCTAACTTTTTGCGCGGCGAGCGGCGCGGTCAACTTGATTGGGTGGCGGCTTGGCCGACCGGGGGCACGCAGAAAATTCCAAGAGCAGTGCAATTGCTTTTGAACGATGACCGTTTGGGCGAGGTTGAATACCTTTTTTGGGTCGGCGAGATTAAAGCATGAAACGTGGGGCATTAAATCAAGTTCAGGGTGGCTTTATACGGTCCCAAAAGGGCGCTGCACTGCTTAGCGCCTTATTCCTCACCGTCATTTTGAGTTTTTTGGCCCTGTCGCTATCACAATTAGGCAGCCGTTCTGCTGCGCGCGCGATCACCTCGCGCAGTGTGTCGGAAACCTATTGGCGCGCCATCGGTGTCGAAACCCTTGCAAAGACGGTGATTATGGAAGCGGTTCGTGCGCAAGATAACTATTTAAGCAGCGAAAACCCTCTATTTGCGCAAGTTTATGAATTGCCGATGGAAGGTGCGAGCGCCAATATCGCTTTTGCCGATCAAACACGCTGCCTTAATTTGAATAGTTTTTCTGTGGCCACGGAAAGTTCAAACCGCTCCCCTTTAAACACGGCGGCGCGCGATGAGTTGATTGCCTATGCTGAGCCGTTTGGCGTCAGCCCGACAAATGCAGCGCGCATGGCGTCTGTGATTGCTGATTGGGTGGACGCAGATAGTTTCCAAGAAGCTGGAGGGGCGGAGGACGGTGTGTATACGGCTCTTCCAACACCATACCGTACTGGCGGTGTGTTACTGGCGGATGTTAGTGAAATCCGTGCGATGCTTGAGGTGGAAGCGGAACTCTATCGGCAATTGTCGCCGCTTCTTTGCGCGCGCCCCCAACGTGAGCCCTTAAAGGTTAACGTGAATATGCTGACGGGCACTGATGCGCCGCTTGTTTCTGCGATTTTTGGGGAAGCGATGAACGGCTTTGAAGCCGAAGAGCTTATTGCATCGATCCCCCCAGGGGGGTATTCGGTGTTGGCTGATTTTATTTCTGCCCCATCGGTGCGAGCGATGGAAGATAGGATCGATGTGAACACGTTAATAGAAGAGCGATTTGACGTTTCTTCTTCTTATATTGCAATGCGGGGCGTCATTGACGCTGACGAGGGAGCCCTTGAATTAACCATTCTTTTTAAGGTGGAAGGAGAGGATGTTGAGGTAATCTCTCGGCGTATAGGTAGGCGAACATGACTAGGCGGTTATTGATATTTTTAGGACAGTCGCTCCATGCGCCCATTAATTGGGGCGTAGTCGACGAATTGCGCCTTGTCGAACACCGCCGACTGGATGACGCGTCGTTGATAGGGGATCTTATCTCTGTCGTTGATAAAGTTGATCAAACCATCGCTATTTTACCCGGGGAGCAAGCGTGTTTGCAGCATATGGCGGCGCCGCCAAAATCATCTGCAAAATTTAAGGCCGCGGTCAGCCTGCTTTTAGAGGATCAACTTAGTGAGCCGATTGAGAAGATGCATATCGTCACGCAAAGTTTGGCCAAGAACAGTCTTTCTGCGCACGGCCTCTCGAAAAATAGTGATGGCGCCCCGAGCGGGCGAGCGCTTGGCGTCAGTAAAACCTTGATGGATGAATGGCGTAAGGCATTTGAAGAAGCATCGTTAACGCCGGACCTGTTTACCGTCGATACGGCCATCATGGTGGGGGTTGATGGGGTTGTCGTTTTACGCGATGGCGCCCGGACCTTGCTGGCGGCGAATGATGTTGCTTATGCTTGTGAAAATGCGCTTTTTGATCAATTAGAGCATCCCGCTCTTACTCCTCCGGCTGGCCGAACCCGCGCCTTTATAGGCGAGAGCGAAGGCGCCCCAGCGTACTTGTCGGGCGATGATTTTGAATGGTTAGGCCCCCTTAGCGAACAGCAACGCTTTGAGTTTTTTGCGCGTAAAATCGACGCTTCTACGCCAATCAATTTGCTTCAAGGCGCTTATCGGGTCCAGCGCGCTTTGAATATAGATCTTTCACCTTGGCGGCGTAGCGGTGTCATCGCCGCCTGCCTTGTCGGCATGATTATTGCATCGATGGTTGCTGAGGCCTGGCAGCATGATCGGGTAAGGGCGCGGTGGATTAAATTGACCCAAACCCTGCATACTGAGACGTTTCCAGAGGCGGCAAGCACTGACCCTGTCACGCATGCACGGCGTGTTTTAGGGCAGGGGGCGGATAATGTTTCTTATCTTGCGACCATAGGACAATTTGCTAATGCGGCTGATGGACAAGATGGATTTGAGATTGAGCGAATATCTTTTGATCGCAATCGTGGGCGTTTTTCTGTCAGTGTACGAAGTAAGACCGATGCAGCGATAGAAGGGTTTCGCGAGACGCTTGCTGAACGGGGCGTCGTTGTAAGAGACAATGGCGGATACCGCCGTTCAAAAGGGCAGTGGGTTAGTGAATTACTGGCGGATGTGAAATGAATTTTGATACCGTCAAAACTTGGTGGCTAGACCTTACAGACCGTGAGCGGATTATTATTCGGGCTGGCGGGGTCATTGTCGCCTTTTGCCTGTTTTATTTGGTCATCTGGTCGCCAGCGGCCAATTGGCGTGATGTTTCGCGGGCGGAAGCTCAAAGTGCGGCGCGGTCTTTTTCTGTCGTGCAAGCCGCGGCGGAGAAAAACCCGAAAATTACCGGCCGGGATCAGCGCCGGATTGATCTAAAGACGCCTGCGCGCAGCGCCGTGCTTAACTCTTCTTCTCGTGCTGGGTTTAAGCTGAACACCATAAATGAACAATCAAATGGTGATATCTCAGTTAGCGCGTCGCAGGCTAAGCCAGATGCGGTTTTGGCGTGGATTTCTCAATTACAGCGCCAATATGGCATGTCGGTGATTAAGGCTGACATGGCGCGTGAACAGAGTGATCGCGATCTGGTTCGGGTGCAGTTAACCGTCGGCAGACGTTAAATTATCTATAGTATAGGGATGAGTAACATGAAAAAAAGTATATCCCATAAGACCGTCAGTTGGATTATTGGGGGCGTCTTTTTTCTAGGCGCATTCATACTCTCGGCGCCGGCGAGTTTAATTCCGTTTGTATTAAATAAGGCGTCTGCTGATTTTCGTTATCAGCATATTGAAGGAACGATTTGGTCCGGCGCGATGGCGGGCGCTTCATTGAACGACGTTTATCTCGGTGACATAGACTATAAGACAAGCCTCGCGCCGCTTTTATTGGGGCGTGCGCGTGTGGAAATTTCCGCCCGCGGTGATGATATTTTCGGAAAGGGGACTTTCAGCGCAGGGCTATTGGGATCTTTAAAAGTTAAAAAGGCTGATTTCCACATCAATCTAACTTCTGCGACGCGTCGATATGATTTTCTTGGTACGCCAATCGAAGGGCTTGCCAGTGTAAAGATTGACGAGCTGCATTACACAAAAAAGGGGTGTAAGGCTGCGAAAGGCGCCGTCTGGACGGACGTTCTGCACGGCACTGCGCGCGCATTTGAACGTGAGGCGTTTGATTTGGAAGGCCCGCTCGCGTGCAACGATGGTGCGTTGCGGTTGGCGCTAAAAGGCAGCGGTGATGAGGGCAGCGCCGATCTTTTCTTGGCTATAAAGTCAAACTTGCAATATACCTTAAAAGCTGAGGTCCAACCGAACCGCGATGAATTTGGGGCGACTTTACGTCAATTTGGCTTCGAAAAAAGCGACAATGGCCTTATCTATGGCTCTAAAGGCGTCTTTAAAGGCGTTTAAGCCAGGCTCATTCAGTATCTTGCGGTCTAATAAAGGTCTATTTTTATGAGAGCATTCAAGGCCGCCTTATGCGCTGCTCTTCTAACTGGGTGCGCCGCAACTAGCGTAAGCAAACCTTCCGCAGGCGCTATTGGCGCCGCAGATAAATCGGGTGATGGCTATATTCTAACGGCGCTCCAATCGTCTTCGATCCCAAAAGGCAAATGCGGGATGATTTTATGGACCTTAGAGCGGGACCGGCCTTCACCAATTTTCCGATATTTAGCGCAAGAAGAGGCTGAATTCGCCGTTAATAATGCACCGATAACCGCTGCGCTTACAAAGGCCTTTGGTGCGAGTGCGTTTGGCGTTGCAGAAAACCAAGAATTTATCGATGAGGACGGCGCCCTCAAGATCAACGTTGATGTGCGATTTGGTCTTGGGTTTGATGGCGGTGCTTATGTGCAAAGCGGGCTGATATCGATTGAAACCCAAGATGGCTGGCGGTTTGTAACGCCAGCGGCGGGGATTGTTGGCTGCCGCCTCTAGCCTTGTTTATTACACTTTATGCCTGTGCTGGCCTAACCGCACCTATGCCTTTGCTGGCCGAACACACAACGGATTGATTTATAGTCTATTTGATCAATGCATATGTTCCATATGGCGCAACATTATAGCTGCTAAACCAAGTATTACGCCCAAGCTAGCGAGCAGATACCCTCTTTTGTTGGGGGTCAATCTAGCATGTGGGCCAAGGTGGAAGATCATCACGTAAATAAGAGCGCCAGCGGTCCCCCCCAGCAATAAGCCTATTGGCGGGCTTTGTGTAAATCCGAAAAAGAAAACCGCAAATAATGCGCCGGCGACAGTCGTCAGGGACGCGGCGGCAAATGCAGAAATACCGGACACAAACGAGCTAGCGCCGCTGGCGCGCATAAGGAAAAAAGCGATCACGCCTTCTGGAAACTCGTGCAGCATTAATCCAGACGTTGCGATTAGCCCTGTAAAAGCATGATCTTGAAACGAAGTTTGGTAAATCACCCCGTCCAGAAATGAGTGGAATCCAAGCGCGATGAGGGAGGCGTAGCCAAATGCAAGCTTATCGCCATCTTGGCGACGTTTCGGCAGGGCGCGTAGCGTAAAGCCGATCGCCGTCATTGCTAGAAAACCATACAGGGTGGCTTTCCAAGCCGATGGCGTCATTTCCAAGGCTTCAGGCATCAGGTGGAAAATGACGCCGGTCACCAATATGCCGATGGCGAATGCGGAAAAATATGAGCTGTTGCGGCGGCCCCAGTCACCAACAAAAACCATAGAAACAAGCCCAGCCGTACTCACACTAGCTGCAACCATGCTTGCCAGAAGCCCTTGATCTAACGCCGCCCCGAACACCCTGTAGCTTATCCCTTTTTGCCTTACATTTCTGCTTAGGCCATTCTTGCTTAAGCCATTCTTGCTTAGGCATGTAAAGTAGGCATGTGCACCCTTATATTTTGGTGTTCATATAAGCATTTAGAAGCATAAAGGGAAATGTTATCACGTCACTTATTTTGGTTAAGCTTAAAAAATGGATTTATCCGAGCCGTTTGTTTTGTTTGACCCTAGTGAAATTGTGGTAAACAATGACGCAACAGTGAGGAAAAGGTCGTGGGTGACGACCATGCCTACTATCTGAGGGGCAACCGAATTGACCGTAATTTCTGGCTAAAATGCATGAGATTATAGAAAAAAATTGTCTGTACAGATTTTATGAAATCAACCAATGACTAAATGTGGGCAACATGACCATTCTGACGTTGCAGATGGTAAACGTTTACTACTTGCGTTTGCTGTAATTGCGTCTTTCATGGTCTTGGAGGCAATTGGCGGAGTGCTCGCCGGGTCGCTAGCCCTTTTGGCTGATGCTGCACATATGTTTACGGATGCGACAGCGCTTGCTCTTGCGGCGGGGGCGCAGTGGTTTGCGGCGCGTCCCCCCGATAAGCGTCTTCACTTTGGATATCGGCGTATTCAAGTCATAGCGGCTTTCGTCAATGGCATCGCGCTCGTGGTTTTATTAAGTTGGATTGCGTTTGAAGCAGTTCGCCGCCTGTTTTTTGAGCCTGTGCCAGTTGATTGGACCATTATGTTCGGTGTCGCGATCATGGGGTTTATTGCCAATGCTGTTGCTTTCCGAATTTTGCATTCTTCTCACGATAGCAATCTGAATGTGCGGGCTGCGATGCTGCATGTCATGAGCGATCTGATCGGGTCAGCCGCGGCGATCATCGCTGCACTTGTTATTGCGGCGACGGGCTGGGTGAGAATTGATCCGTTGTTATCGATCTTAGTTGCATTTTTGATTGGTCGATCAGCTTGGCGGTTGTTGAAAGACACTGCGCATATCTTATTAGAAGGGGCGCCAGTTGATCTTGATATTGGCAAGCTCGTAAAAGGTGTGCGTGATGCTGCGCCAGCAATCGAAGAGATCCATAACTTGCATGTTTGGCAGATTACCCCTGAGGAACCGCGTCTAACAATGCATACTCGGATCGCCTCAGCCGACGCCGCACAAGACACTTTGGAAAGAATTAAGACTTATCTAGAGGAGCAGCATGGTATTAAGCGCTCCACCGTACAAATGGAAATCGGGAGCATGTGTCCAGACATAAAGTCCCAAGAGACGAATATGGATTATTTGCAAAATGATCCAGAATTGCGATTTTATGCTGCTTGCTCTCAGCCGCCCCCTGAAACCGCCCCGCCGCCAGGCAGTTTGGTGGGGGCCCATAAGTAAGTTTGGTGGAGCTTTACAGATCCACTGTTTCTGGATCGCTTATTTTTTGAAAAGAATTCGACTATGACTCAATTAACCGCTGCGATTGTCGCCATCGGCGACGAACTTTTGTCCGGTCGTACTCGTGATGTGAATATCAATCGGTTGGCGCAATGGCTGACAGAGCGCGGCATTGCCTTAAAAGAAGCAAGGATCGTTCCTGATGAACAGGATGCGATTGCTGATGCGCTCAATGCGATGCGCGCTATCCATACCTATGTGTTCACCTCAGGCGGCATTGGTCCAACCCATGATGACATCACTTATGAAGCGGTGGCGCATGCTTTTGGCGTCCCTGTTGAAGAGCATCCAGGCGCAATTGCAAAATTAGAAAAGTGGTATTCATCGCGCGGTGAAGAAGTGACGCCTAGCCGTCGGCGGATGGCGGCTTTGCCCCAGGGGGCGCGATTGATTGAAAATCCTGTTTCAGGCGCCCCAGGCGTGCGGTTGGAAAATGTCTTCGTAATGGCCGGTGTTCCCAGCATTTTTGAAGGCATGCTCGCGGCGGTGGATGCCGACCTCAAACGAGGTGCTAGAATTTGGTCGCGGGCTGTCACAGCGCGTGGGCTGCCAGAATCGAAGATTGCTGATGCTCTTGGTCAAATACAAGGCGCCTTAAAAGGCGTCGCTATCGGTAGCTATCCTATCGATGAAGATGAAAAAGGCGTGACGGTGATTGCGCGTTCAGAAAATCTTGAGCTTGCTGAAAATGCGATTGCTGCTGTGTCCGCTGCGATACGCGCTTTGGGGCTAGAGCCTGAGCAGGGAGATCATAAGCAGCAGACTTAAGCTAATATACAGCTATCACCATTCACCAAGATGTGCGCTTTTAGCTTATTCGCCATAAGCGCACTTTATTGCTTGAAGTTAGATTGCGGCGCGGCTATTCATGGCTGCTCACCTTCTGCTGCGGACGTGGTGGAATTGGTAGACACAACAGACTTAAAAGGCGAATAGCTTCGCATAATGATTTTAAAATTGACAATAACAACAATAGTTTATACAATTTAGTCATTAATTCTAAGAGAAAAACTAGTTGCACAGAACTTGCACACTTTTGCGCATTGCACTCGCAATGCGAAGCACCGTGCCGGTATATAGCCCCATAAATATATGGGTCGTTCTGTGTAGAGAGGAATGTTTAAATAGAACCAAGAATGCGTAAATAGGTCAGCATGGCTCATAACCACACGGTATTGAACGGACGCGTTAGAGTTTATCGTCGAAACGATAATGCTCGATACTGGCAAGCCTATACTTTCCTAGAGGGGCAGCATCACCGGATCACCACAAAAGAAGAAAGCCTTGCCCGCGCGAAAGAGTTTGCCGAAGACTGGTATCTGGACCTACGAGGCAAACAGCGTAGCGGCACGCTTCGCAAGAATGAGAAAACATTCGGCGATGCGGCCAAGCAGTTCATGCGTGAATATGAGACCATTACAGAAGGACTTCGTAGCCCTCGCCATGTCGACGGATACGAGTCTCGTCTGCGCAATTACCTGATCCCTTTTTTCGGTGACAAAGGACTTTCGGAAATCACGCCAGGGCTGGTTCAAGAGTACCGCATTCACCGCCGATCTTTTTCTGTGCCGCGTGTCGCGCAGAAAAAGGATGATGAAGGGGCGTTGGCCCCGGCAAAGCCGCCTTCGCGCAGCACCATGCATAAGGAAATCGTGACCATACGGCAGGTGCTCAAAACAGCCATTCGTCACGGGTGGTTATCCCATCTTCCAGACCTATCCATGCCCTATAAAACAACAGGCAAGCTTGAACGAAGGGCGTGGTTTTCGCCCGAAGAATACAAGCGGCTCTATCAAGCCACGCGCCGTCGCGCCCAAAACCCCAAGCGCGAACGCTGGCGAGAAGAATCAGAAAATCTACATGACTGGGTGCTTTTTATGGCGAATAGCGGCTTGCGCCCAGGAGAAGATACGCGGCTGCAGTTTCGCGACGTGGCCATTCTAGACGACGAGATAACAAACGAGCGCATCTTGCAAATCGAAGTGCGGGGTAAGCGTGGTGTTGGCTACTGTAAAACCATGCCCGGCGCAGTCCGCCCTTTTGAACGCATAAAGTCTAGGCGCAAAGCTGGCCCGATGGACCTCGTTTTTCCCAAAACACATCGGGAATTGTTTAAGCGCATCCTAGAAGAAGAAGATTTACGCTATGACCGCGATGGTCGAGCGCGGACCGCGTATTCATTGCGCCATACCTACATTTCGATGAGGCTAATGGAGGGCGCAGATATTTATCAAATCGCCAAGAATTGCCGAACCAGCGTGGAAATGATCGAGAAACACTATGCTGCGCATATTGCAAATATGCTCGATACCCAGGCAATCAATGTTAAACGTCCAAAACGCAAACCCAAGCCCGCAAACCGGGAAAACCAATCGAAAGATTTTAGTTGATATTTTCGGCGTATAGCGCTTTTGTGGCCAGACTGCGGACGTGGTGGAATTGGTAGACACAACAGACTTAAGCCATGTTGAGTGCCCCGGCGGAAACACCGGGAGTAGAACCGCTCAAATTCGGGGAAGGCTTCCGGCGCAAGCCAATGCTAATCCCGAGCCAAGCCCCTTATAGGGGAAGGTGTAGAGACTAGACGGGCGGCATCTAAGGTCAGGCGACTGGCTACGATGAAGGGATAGTCCAGACCACAAACAACGCGTATGCGTTGGCGGCGAAAGCCGTAGAGGGTAAGAAAATCTGTCGATCGTAAGATCGTGCCGGTTCAAGTCCGGCCGTCCGCACCAATCTCAAACTCTACAATCAACGGCGAAACCGCCGTCCAGCGCAGGCAGGCTCGGAACCGAATTATGCCAAGCCACGCGAAGGGGAAATTGGACAATTTCTCCGGTGGCCGCTGGAAGCCTGAACAGGCTTCGGCCATCGCCAATGCTTTATCTAACTTTACCATCAAATTGGTTTATGAATGATCTGTATAATTTCGTTGCGACCAACTTGAAGAAGATAAGTAGCGCGCCAATATAGTATAAACTATAGCAAATGGAGAGACTCATGCGATTGCAGATAGCCGCATTGCTAATAGTTTTACTTGGCGGATGCGAAACCTATAACCCCGCGTACCGAGCCACGTTTCCTAATGGTAGTTACCGCACTACCCCCTACATCCAGTTGGACAAAACTAAAGTGACTCAACGAGACCTATGCGCCATTTATGAAAAACTCGACCGAATTGTAATCGAAAAAAGAGGCAATATAGATTTGATAAGACCAGCCAAACGTTCGGAAATACCCCACCGACCGCAATGCTCCTTCATAATTGGTCAACGGAGGAATTGATGTTGAAAATTCCTCGAAGAACATTTTTGCTCGGCAGCTCATCAACAGTCGCCACCAGCTTATTGACATCTTGCGATACGAACAGTGATGGTCGTGTTAGCTACGAAGAGGTGATCGAAACCACCGACATCGTACTATTGTTGGGGCAAGCAGTTGCGGCTGGTGTGGCAATTTTCATTCCACAAGCGGTAGCTGCAGCGATGAGTGGACTGGCGGCAAGCACCGCGCTTCGTGCTTTTTTGAGCGATGTTGATACAGGTAATAATATTACTAAGCACCTTAAAGCATTTGACAGGTATATTTATGGCCAGAATGCAGCTCCTCGTCCGATAATTGAGTTCCAGAATTGTTCAGAGCAAGATTTTTCTTCTCCGGTTTTGGAAATCAAAGACCTCAACTCTGAAAAAGTTGAAATAGAAGGGTACCTCAATCAGTTATGGGGGTGCCGCAGTGATTTTATCGGTACGGGAAGCTTATGCATTAAATTACCTAAACTAACTGCCAAGGGCGCAAAACTATGTACGATCTACCTTCAAAATGGCAGTCATTCTTCGTATCCGTTTTTTGTTGACGACCCAAATGAAGTTAGGCGCGTTGAATTTGAGCTTAAGGCACTTGGCAAAGAAGTAAAAAGAATGGCTGTGGAAGCAGGGCTGTCTGAAAGCTGCGCCCAGTTTGTCAGAAGGACCTAATACGAATTTAACAAAACTGTAACACAATTCGCAATCTTCTTTGTATATTATCAGTATAAATAGTATGTGTAGGATTTGTTATGAGTGATGAAAATTTAGAAGAATCAGTTATTATCTATAAAAATTGGTGGGATTTGTTTCGCGAGAAATTAGGAATGCCATCATTTAAAGAAGATAATCATGGCAACCAAGCTTTTGGTACAATTATCTCTTGTGCAGATGGGGCTTCCGTTAACCATACATACGATGATTGGGCAGAGGACATGCGGTCTATTGCCATCGCATCTAGCCAAGTTTCGCAACATGAAGGGCCGCGAAAAACGAACCTTGGGGCCATGCAAAGTCCATTGAAAATCAGATGCGACGCCGCTGGAGAAACTGCTGAGCTGTGTGATGTTTATCAAACATTAGATCGTATAATAGTTGAAAAAAGAGGCAATATAGATTTGATAAGACCAGCCAAACGTTCGGAAATACCCCACCGACCACAATGTCAGCAATCAAATCACCGGTAGATTTCTTGGTTCGAAAATTTCACTGACTACTTTCGGCACAGCGTATTTTCGTTTTGAGTAATAACCCCGCCACCTCCGGCGGCAGCGCCCTGATAGTGTCTGCATGGCTCCGCCGTGGCATGGGAATACGCAGGGGGCGTTTGATAACCACACGCAGCTTGCGGTGTTTTACGTGTATTGTGGGTGCTCTAAGGGAGCGCGCCGGCCAAAAGGGCCGCGTTGGCGAGGGTAGCGCGCCAAGAATGGGTTTCAAAAAGCGCGAGACACGGGAATAAGCCCACGCAAACACCCAGATAATAATTTCAACGTAGACGGACGGTGTCCATTTCCAATCGAACGTTAGGTCGTATCCGCTATAGTCGCTGGCCTGCGCAATATAGGGAAGGACGAATGCGTGCACCGCTTCGTGGCCGAAGAGCGCCAGCGCAGACAGGCACACCGGCACAATCATCCGTGAGCCGGGCTTGGTAAAAAATACCATACCAGCATGCAACGTCCACAGCGGCAGACGTAGCAGATAGGCCGCCAGACGAATGACGTACCACAGCTCGTACAGCAGCCGTAACAGATATTTCATCGTTGCTTTGCCTTGATGGGAATCCAATGCTTACGGTGGTTTTGTTGCCACTCCCGCCCGGCGCGGACCAAAAACCCCGTAACGACGCGTCGGTGCAGTGTGCCGCCTGTTTTAAGCTGCGCAAATTGGTGCGGTTCGACATCATACGAATCATACTCCGAATAGGAATCACTATCGGTGTAATTCGTGCCAGAGCCGCCTGCATACGACCCGTGAAATTCATTCTGATTCAGGCTGCTGGAATTCGAGCGACCTTTCATACGAGAGCGCGCGTTATGGGTTTTTTTGACGCGTCCGATGATGTTCGCTATATCCGTATTCGTCGTATGGTCGGTATTTGAAAAGGCGATACGGGTCTGCATTTTTGCAAGCAACGTGGCGGCGAGGTGCTCGCCATCACCGACGAGCTTTGCATGATAGGCCGTATGATCCTGGGCTAATAGCACAATTGCATGCTTGCTTTCGCGCGCCACGGCGGCGGCTTCAACCGTATGGGAATTAACCAGGAACGGCGCTTCGTCAATCCACGAAAAAACGGGCCGGGTGGTGCGTTTTACCGGGTAGCGCTCGACCGATACATTGTGGAGATAGAAAAACAATTGCTGGGCAATGACCGCACCGGCCCCCAACGTGCGTACCGGAAGATTGAGTATGAAAATATCACCCAGCCGTGTTTGATCGGGGACAATTGTGGTGTCAGTGCCAAACAGCTCGGCAAGCGGACCGTGAGCTAGCGGATAAATCTGCGCCGTCATGCTCGTAACCAGCGATGAACGGGTTTTTTCACCTAAGGTTGCAATTTGCGAAACGATATAATCCCCACTTTGATCGACGGCTTTTTCGGCAATAGCATCGCCGTGTTCCTTCGCCTTATGGCCCACAATCACCAATGTTTTTGCCGCGAATGACGTTGCGTGCCAGTCAGGATCCCGGGTCTGTGCAACACTCTCCGGCAAGGATTGCATAAAAGTATACATATCCTTGATACGGATACGTCCGTAGGCTGCGTGTAATAGCACAAACATATGGGCGTAGAATTCACGCGCAGCCAGCCGAAAGAAGCGGCCATTATCGCCATCACCGCTGTTCGTGTCAGCAGCGTTACACGCTTCCGACACCACATCCATTAAATCCACAAGGGCAGTCGTAAGACCCGATGCGCCGACCGTCGCCATCATATAATCAAAAATATTGAGCCGATACGGTCCGTGGGCGGTAATCTCGATGATGTCACGGGCGCGGCCTGCGCGTTTTAGTATATTTTTCACGCTTGCTGCTTCCCCGACTTTTATACATCCAATGACACCACCAGCACCCGAACAGGCCAACGCTTTCAGGGTATAGGGCTGCATCGTTGAGCTCTTCCCGGCGCCCGGTCCTCCGGTTACCGATACGCCAGAGAAAAAATCATAGAATGTCAGGCGCTCACGCCCAATCGTCAACAATGTCGTATTAAGATGGAAATAAAAAGGGACGCCATGGCGACGAATGATGCCGTTCAGGCGTCCCAGTATCCATGCGGGGGCGGTACATAGGAGCAACAGGAAACGCATAGCTATTCTGCCGGTTCTATCTCGGGTGCTTCCGGTTCCGCTGGGCCGATCTCCGGTTCCTCAATCTCAGGCGTTGCAATCCCGGTGGCAGGTGGTGAGGCTGAACCGTACACCTCAGCTGCTGACGGTTCTGGCCCCCATGTCTGTTCATAGAGCTGGTAGTGTTCCGGCTCTGCTGAAGCGGGTTCAATCCCAGGCATATCTTCGCGCGTGATATCCCCGGTTTGCTGCCGTCCGTAGACGCCTTCCTCTACAATCTTATGCCGGATGTCGTCGTTCACACTGGCATAGACAGACCAGAAATTACTCATGGTTAGGGATTCCTAGTGACACGTCCCCAGCGCCCGGTCTCCCCACGCACACCCCGCAGAGGTGTCATTGCGATAGGCGTCACCGATCTTCGCCTCATAGTGGTTGCTAGGCGCAGATTGATAGTGTCGTTGTAATTCTGTGTCGCTATTGGCGTTGTTATCTGAACCGCCGTGGACAACGGACAAACCACCATCCCCAGCGGCTGAACCCGCCAGCATCAACAAAAAGCCCAACGCCCCAATGGCCGTGTTGCGGTCGCGTTCCTCTACACGCTGCTGTGTGAAGATAGAGGAGCCATGCACCCAATATTGGCGGCCTAAGCGATCCTGCACAAAATACCTACTTCCTATACGGCGGACCACAAGCAGCTTGGTATTAGAGCCGGTGACGCTATGCAGATATACTGCGTCACCCGGGCCGACAGTGGTGTTGGGGTCGTCCGCGACCGAACACCCGCCAAGAAGACATTGCGATGCGTTGGCGTGCATAGGGGCGGTGAACAAACACAATGCAGACAAAGCACTTGCGATTACTTTTTTATGTCGTGCACGTCTCGTATATTGAATGGATTGCATGATATCTCTCCTATAAATGCCTCTCCGATATGGTAGGGGTATCCAACAGATAACGATGTGAACACCCCATATATTTCTTGTTTATGATGAGCGTAGTTGCTCATCGCGTACGCTTAATGCAATTAACGTTGCTACGGGAATCATCGCATCCACCTGCTCCGTGGGATCGAGTAGCTCGATCGCGGCCCATAAGGCACGCGGCCCAAACATGAGGTAACAAAGCGCCGTAGAAAAAATTTCCGAAGCAAACGGCGTCGCAAACATCAACCGACCTACTGTGAAATCAAATAGGTCAATCAGTACTGCAATCGTCAATTTGAGGTAATACATCAATAATCCCCTTTAAATTGGCTATCTACGCCCCAACCGCAAAAACGGCGGTGCGACGATGCGTGGCTTATCGGAGTGCGCGGGAGCGCCCACATCGAGTTTGATTTTCTCAATGCGGTCTTGCGTGGCTTCTAAAATGGCGACGGCCTTGTCGCTCATTTTGTCCAGCTGATCCGTAAGCGCTGCATGCCGATCAGCCAGCGCGAGTTTTTCGTCACTATCCGCGCCATTGGTAAGCGCGCCCTCAATAGCGGCCAGACTATGCGCCGTCACCGATTGCTGCGCCTCTAGCGAGGACAACACGGACTTGAATGCATCTATGTGCAGCCCGCCCACATGCTCCGCATGTGTCACCGCCGTTTGTAAGAGATGCGCGCGTTGCTGCGCCTCTGCATCCGGTGTAATCTCATAGGCAACAGTATCCGCATCAGCTTTTTTACGGCGCGTTGCCGGTTTGGCGGGCGTCTGCTCTGTGGGTGCAAGCTCTTGTTTAGACGCGCTCATGAACCACCCCCAACAATAGTGGCCGTATAGTGATCCAGCTGAATGCTCGCATGTTGTTGGAGATATTTAAGGTCACTATGGAGCGAGGTGGTCAATTCAAGCACCCGGTGGCACTGATCCAGCCCCAGCGGGAAATTTTGCATGATTGTCGTCAATGCACTGAGTTCTTTTATCGCTTCGGTGAGTTTGTCACCGAAGAATTCCGCAGCTTCCACACTGCAATAGAGAAATGGAGAGGGCGCTGACATCGGTCGTTCCTTTCTTTCGATTGATCGCATCATGCCTCCCCATTGAGCTGCTGAAAACCCCATAAATAGGTACGCAGATATTTATGCTGAGAAATATATGATCTGCACACGTTGGGGTGTGTGGCGTACAGTCAAGCATCAGCGCATCAGGCTGATTGACGCAATCAGAAAAGAAAACATCATGTCTACATTTTCAGCATCACACCCCATTCCAGCCGATATGGAATCAAAAATTGACGGCTATACCGCAGGCCTTGGCGCTGTTGGCGTGCCAAGCGGTATGATTGGCCCCGGAACCGATCTCATTGTTATCGCACCGACATGGGTAGCCATGACCGCCTCGCTCGCCGAAGAGGCAGGCTACGTGTTTGAGCAACATTCGCTCGAAAAAACCGTTATGGCGGCAGCCACAGGCATCGGCGCATTTGGCGCCGGTGCAAAACTAGCCACCTGGCTGCTCAGCTGGGTCGCAACGCCATTCACCGGCGGCACCGCTTTGGTTGTAAGCGGGATTGCTAACGCCACCCTCAATGCCACCCTGACACGCGCCTATGGCCACGCCTGCGCGCGCTATTTTTTGCAGGCAGACAATTTTAAAGGCAGCGAAGTCTGTAGCGCCTTATTGGTCGGACTTACCGGGCTCGGGTTGGGGTACGATGTATCCCAACAAACCTATGCCGAAATCGCTAAGAACGGCCACACCATTGCTACGTAACGGTGTGGCCGCGTTACTTACTGCGTAGCGTGCGCAGCTAGTGAAGAAGGCGTATCCGGCGGCATGCCGCCGCCGGTGCGCAGCGACCATAGCGCCGCTCTTGCTTCTTCGATATCACTATCGGTGACAATACCATCTGTATAGAATATATGCGCTACCGCTACCGATTTAAGTGGCGTCCGACACAAAGCACGTTCAACCTTTCGTGCCGTGCTTCGAAGCAAAGACTCATGGCGATTGGGTTTTATCTTAAGTATTATTTGCGCTTCGTCTCCATTTGCCCCAGCCAAAATCAGAGCAAAACATTGAATGATCACCTTCCTATTTGGCGGGTGAATTACGTTAGTTATTTTTGTCATCGACAAACCTTTTCTGTTCGCCGCAACGGGTGCGACGTTCAATCCATCGGATAATGAGATGCATTGGGACGAAAAATACGTCCCGCTGCGGCTATTGATTTGCCGCTCGACAGGAACTAGTGTCAGAGACGGCAGGTTTCATCGTTTGCCAAATCCGGAGTGGACAGGGTAACGGCCCTGTTCACCCCACTTCGGGTGGTTCCTAGACTTGATCACGCAATAATTGATCTCTTCACGTTGCATGACAATGTAATTGGTAGTTTCATTATCATGGGAAGTCAAGGTTTTAGTGGCTATATTTTGAGTGGACCTAGTGTCATTAGTTGTTCGGTTAATTCTTCGCGCCGTTTTCTTATGTCTGCATTACTCGGGAACAAATTTGCCGTAGAGCCAAATTCATCTTTCACCGCATGCGTCAAGCCAGAGTCGTAACTCCATACTTCAGAAGCCGACACGCGCTTAGCTTTTATATCTTCACCCCAAACCTTCTCGATCCAGTCTTTGGCGGTAGTGATCTTACCATAGAGTGCAACAATTTCCATGCTGCTACGTTGGCCCCATTTGGGTTTGCTGCTTACATGGTCGCCATGGATATGATGCAATAGCTCTTCAAGCTGGGTGATTTTTCCCCGCCACTCGGTATCACTAATCTGTAATTTAGGTGCTATCTCGTAACTATCATCTATGTACGGAGTTAATTGTACTAACTTTTCAAGAAAAGAACCAGATTTTTTCTGTATTTTTGAAATAGTATCGAGGTGAGGTTTGTAGAGTTTCTGAAAATCTTTTTTTATAGCCGTACGAACCGTATCGATGTTATCCAATCGATTGCTTTCATGGAGTAGTGTCCCAACCGCAGCTATGGTTCCACCCAAAAAAAGAGGCGGGAAAGCAACACCAGCAAGGGCAAGAGCACTCGGCACAACGATGGAAGAAGATTCAAAGTCAATAGTGTCTAACACTGCTTTGCACTGTTCGTCACGCTGACGTTCAAGTTTTTCGACAAGGGAGCGGCAGACTAATTCGAAAGCTGCGGCCTCTGCTGTTGAATCGATAGCCCTATTCGTAGCAGATTGTGCTTCAATGGCATCAGAGGTTAGCCGCTCAATGCCTTCTATCTCAAGAACATTTTTGTAAAGAGAGTGAAATCCTATAATGAACAGATCTTGTATAGTGGGCTCGCCATCTACATCAGAACTGTGAATGTCTAAGATATTATATTCATAGCGTATATATTCCTCTACCTCTTCCCAGTAGCTCGCATCCAAAAGGGCAAAACTTTGTTGGAATTCAGTATCCTTCTCGTACGCGTTCAATGCGTCCCTGGCTCCTGATTTCCAAGACGGAAAACCTCCGGGTCTGCGATTTACAAAATTTTTTTTGATCGCATCGCGCAGATTTTTCCCCGATTTAGCTATATTCGTTTGAGGCTCTTCTTCTGGCAACGCCTTACGCTGGCATTCGGTTTTAAATATCTCACGCCAATAGCGTGCTAAGAATTCCGCTTCTTTATTATACACGTTTTCTGGCATAGCGTGTGCGCTTGAAGCCCTTCAAAAAGGTCATGTTTGGGGCGAATCGCTCAGATTGGCCAGTCAGTGAAATGATGCTTATACAAGCTCATCGCATCACATATTACCTGCTTGATCGTGCATGCAAGTGCTATTCTACAGAGCCTGTATGGAAATGGGGAACCTCTACTTATTTCAACCGCAGCCATTCCAGGCATGACTGACGCGAAATTAGCGGTCGCGCGGCGTGTGTCCAGTATTTTATCCCCATAAGCGCGCCAACGCAGCAAAGCTGCGGTCTTGCTAATGGACCCCCAGTAAAACACTGGACATCCGCCTCGGTTGCGCCCGCCCGGTTTCTTCGCGCAGGCCCGGAAATGGTTCCGGCCTCGAACATAAGGAGAAACACCATGACCCAACCAAACAAGCCCATAAAAATCTTCCGTGACGACGCCATCAAGGCTACCATCTGGCGTAATCAGAACGACCAGGGCGATGCATGGCACAGCGTGATTTTTACACGCAGCTACAAAGACAAAAAAGGCGAATGGCAAACCGCGACCAGCTTTTCCGGAAAACATCTTCCCGCGATCAGCCGCTTAGCCGAACGCGCCCATGAATTTAGCAACCAGTAGCCGTAAACAGCCGGGCCTCCACCGAGGTCCGGTTTTTCTAGAACGCTAGGGATTCTTCTGTTCACAATTGCGCCTTCCTCCATTGCGCATATGAAGAAATCGGGGGAGCTGTTTGACAAAAGGCCTCTTTGAGGTAACTACCTTCAAGGTAGCTATAAGATGTATTCCGGAGGGGGCTATGGGCAATTATTACTACAAACAGCGAGGAACAGAGCAACTCCGAGCACGCCCAAGTGATTGGAGTGAACCTAACTCAGTTAAAAAAATTACCTATCCCATAGAGTATCTCAGTCCACCAAATCTTGTGGTCCGTGATGAACGGTCCAGTTTTCATCTCGACAGCAGCGTGGAAGTGAAGGAGGAGACCAAGAGCGGGTTCGTTTTGACGAACAGCGGTGTAATCGCCAGGTCAGTAGTTTGGGAAGCAGACGGTGAGGTTGAGGGGATTCCCGATCTGCCATCACGAGCAGAGATTAGTGATGAAGATCTCCGACCCGTCAAGGTTGTGCTTAGTGAGGATGAAGGCAACCAAGGACAAGCCGGTTTCTGGGATAAGGTGGGACGCCTTGGAGTGGTGGTGAGTATATTATCCGGCATAACCGTCGTTATTGTAAATCACCAAAAGGTCTTGGATTTCTTCTCGAATTTAGTTGGCTCTTAATCAGCAACATCATTTCCTTCTCTCTGAAAACGAATGGACCGGATGGTGCGGGGCGAGTTCTGCTTGGGTGGGCTGTACGGTTACGAGCCGCTAATTACAATCCGCTCAATATACGGCTCACGGGCGGCGTCATCACGTTCATGCGGATCGTCCGGGAGGAGGCGGTGGGACCGGTGTTTCACATAAAGTTCCGCACAAAAACGATCATCAATCGCATTGGCAATTTCCACAAGGTTGATTCCGTTAATGAGCACTTCTTGCGCGAGAAAACGCAACAACAAGCCATTATCGGGATCATATTCAGTACAATCCAGCTTCAGCAAATCCAGCGTGATAAAGCGCCCATCTGCAAAGTTACACCGCATCCGCGTTCCCATACGCGCTTCCTGAAACAACGAATAGGCCCCTTTGCGTATGACCTTACGGCCTTCGCGCGGCCAGTGCAGCGCTTCGCTCATGTGCAATACATTACTGGACATGGCTTGGCTCCAGTTGAGGAATCTGCGATGCGCTATGCGCCATGCCCGGATCAATCCGTGGACCCGTGGCATGCTCCGCACCATAACGACAGTGCTGCGTCTGGTGCAGATGGTGTTCCTGCATACGATTGCGAGTGGTCGGCCTCAGCTTTTCGTCAACCTGCCCGTCGGCAAGCTCTAAGGCAGAGGCGCGTGCGGAGGAGTCCGTGACCGCATCCTGCACCGCCTCCCGATCATCGACATAAAGGCGCACGCCAAAACGCCCGCGGCTCACATTGACATAAAACGCTTCGCGGGAGAGGGCATGGGCGTGTTCTGAGCTAAGAGAGGTTAATACACGGTCTACCGTCTGGCCTTGCGCCGCAGGCGAGGTCGAGCAATAAGCGTAGTCGATATGCGCGAAGTCGCGGCCTAAGCGTCGTCCGCCGTCAATACGCAGTTGGCCGTTGGCGTCAAACCCTCGCACCGTGAACACCGCACCATTGGTCACCTTCGTACCCCGCACGGTTTGGCTGTTTTCGGTGATGCGGATACGGTCGCCCTTCGCCAACTCGATGTTATCGCGCCCATAGACCTTAAATTGCGCTGCGCTTTCCAGCGGCAAGGTTTTTTCTGAGCCTGTACTATCGCGAATGACAGGGATGCCGCGATCATCCTTGGCAATCACCTCATACCGCTCGCCGCAACGAAGCCCCTTCGCGCCAAACATCGGTGATACGGTCATGCCGACCTCATAGAGCGCCGGGTCGCTGCGTTCCGCCTGCGTCCATTGCGTGTTGCGAAACCGCGTCACGCGATGTTCGTGGCCGGAAATGACGCCATCGCGTTTGAGCCCGTCACGGATGTGTTCAGCAATGGCGTTCTTTTCGCGGTGCGTCGCGGTAACCACCAAACAGCTTTGACCGGTGGCAATTGCATCGCGATAATCTTTGGCAATCGCCGCGTGCCGGTCTGCGCGATCCTCGATTTCAACCACCGCGCCTAACCGTTCAAACCCCTTCCAGCCCTTTGCAATATCTCCATGAGAGACCGCTTCCACCGCATCGCGGTACTGACCTTTTTGACGGACAATCTCAGCGACGCGGGCCGTATGCAAACCTGCGCGTTCTTGCAAGACGCGTAATGCATCTCCAGCGCTGACCGAAGAATGCTGTTTACTGTCACCCACAAGTATCAGCCGAAAATGCTGCTGTTCGCTCAGTCGAAATAAGGTTGATAAATCCCGTACCCCAACCATCGACGCTTCATCGACAACCACAACAGAGCCACGGTATTTGGCGTGTAGGGAAATATCCCCGAGCAGTCGGGAAACGGTAAACGCGTCCGCCTCGACCTCGCGCGCAAGCTCTTTGACCGCTGCCGTGGTCGGGGCTGTGGTAATCACACGGTGGCCCGCTGCTTTAAGCCCCGCAACGCTTTGAGCGAGTATGCCGCTGGTTTTTCCGGTGCCCGCATCGCCTTCCACGCAGCAAATGCGGTCTTTGCTATTCCAGATATGCCGAACGGCGCGGCGCTGATCCTCCGTCAACCAATCAGGAAGCGTGTAATTGCCATGACCATAAGGCCGACAGGTCATGCGCCCCTTGCGAGCAGCGGCAACCATCTCATCTTCAAGCTTCAGCATCTCCTGCGTTGATATAATCGAAGCGTTTCCGGCTTTTCCGCGTATGAGGGGAGTGGCGCGGGAGGCGGTCTTGACCCTCTCAAGGGTGACGTCACCAAAACCAAACCGCAGCGCATCCTCAAGCACTTGCTTCTCACGCGCCACAGAATAACGCTCAAACGCCTTGTCCAGCCCATGGCGGAACGCATGTTGGGCCGTTGTCTGGGCGGGCAACCGACCTTTCTGCTGATAGGCTTGCTTGATCACCCATTCAAACAGAGTGCGCTCTTTGGTGGTCATGCGAGACTTCCAAAACGCAGGCAAATCACCAATCGCTGCTTCAGGGCCCTTTTGCTCGCGGGTGAGCTTGCCGAGAGCGTCTTTTTTTCTTGCGGTGACAAGACCTTGGGACTGCGCCTCTGCTTCAATAGCCTGGGTGCGGCGGGAGAACTTACGGGTGCATTCTTTGTCTATTCCCGCAATATCCCACCATTTTCCGCTCCGTTCGATCCGGTAGCCTAGATGTTTTACCTCTTTCGCTAATCGGGCGTGATAGCACGCCTCAAAATACCCTCGATCCCGGTAAAGACCAGAAACATCAATCGCTTTAAAGCGCTGTTCAACAGGACAATACGCAGCGTTAATCAGGGTGCAGTGTGAATGAGCGTGCGGATCAGGCGATCCATCAATGGGGCGTGTTGTTGTATGGAAAAACTCAGCCCATAGTCCGCCATCGGCATTTCGTGTGAGATTGGACTGCGCCGCTTTCCCCTTACGCACGCGTGTTTCCAAATTCGCCTCCACCTCGGCCATCGCCTCGCTCACAGCGCGTTTATGCGCCTCTAGCAAACGAGGATCGGCCATTAATCCAGCCATGCTGACCCCTTTAGGCGCATTAAACGTTAGGTCAAACATCGGAATTCTATTTTTTCCGTCCCGTGGGGTGAGCTTTTGGCCCTCGGGCGTGCGGTTCATCAAAAGCTGTTCAAAGTCATGGTTGGTAACAACCTCAGGCAAGCCGAGGCGCTGTGCGCCGAGGCCGCACCAATTGGCACCCACCTCGCGCCCCTCTAAATAATAATCTGTCGCCCGTAACTCTGTGCGAAAATACTGTTTAGCAGCAGTAGCGCTACGTGATTTTGTGATCCTCAGCATCAACCATAATATACTACTGGCAGGGATGAAATTCAATTTTAAATTGAAAATTTGGGTTAAGCAGACATATCCCCTAAGCTACGCTTAGGTCGGAAGGAAGGCATGCTATAGAAGTCTTTATAGGTATGATTATACTAAGGAATTTAACAAAACGCAGCCACAATGCAAGAAATTTATGGGCAGGTTTTCCGTATAGGAAATTTATTATTTCGGGCGCGAGGTGGGTGCGAAAAACTTAACGCTTAGGAATAGCTATTCCGGCAGCATGAAACGCATCATATAGCGTCGTGCGATGCACGCCCATGCGGGCGGCGACATCCTTAAAGGTCATTTGGCCGCCAGCCAGAAGCACTTTGGCATAGGCAACTTGCGCCCGCGTCAGCTTAGAGGGGCGTCCAACTTTCTGAGGAGAGGGCGGTTTAGTGGTCATCTAATTTCCCTACACGAGAAAATGCTCGGGTGGAGTTTCCCTGCACACAAAATATAGAAGCAGGTAATTTCCTTGCATCGCCATGTGGTGATGAATCTGTTATAAAGAACATACAATCTTGTGGTTATTTCAATTGACTATCATGATAAATAGGTCATCCAATTGAGGTTGAAATGAGTTACTCTAAGTTAAGAGATGCGTTTAACTTCTCCTTCAATGAGAGCGATATTGCAAAAGAAAACCAGCCTGCTACAGAAAAGTCTGCGTACACAGAAACGACCATTAATCAATTCGACGGAAACTCGTTCCTCGAATTTGAGCAGTGTACCTATGTGAACATACGACCCGTTGAATGCGTCGAGGAATTAAATATTTCTGATCCAGCGCAAGAAAACGGATTTTCAATCAGCGACTTGGTCGCGGATATTGGCCAAGGACTCTTAGGTGGGTTCGCTGCTGGTATAGGGCAAGCTGTGGCGGAGCGTGCGATCGGCGGTTCGGGAGAGTTTTCTGGTTTACCAGTTGGGGAGGAAAGTATTGGTGAGCCTTTGATGTCGGCAGATGCAGTCCTGAATATCGATCCTCCGGAGCCAGGCGGTCTACCTGCTATTGAATGCAACCCTCATCCCGAGAGTGATTTTCTGTCTCTTTTCGGCGATGGTAATTCGAGCTTCGGCGAAGATTCTGGCCTATTTGATACAGAAGCTTCACCCTTTTCGGGATTGGTAAGCATCTGTTTTGGGGAATAGACCCGCTATTCTCTAACGGAATTATTTATAGAGCTATTTTAATATTTCCTATGAATATCCTGCTGTTTATCGCGCCGCATCAACTCCCGTGCAACCCAAGCCAGGCCCGCCGCCGAGGTGAGGATAATTGCACCAATAATAACCGTATTGCGCGACATTTTCAGCTTACCATCTGATGCTTTTGGCGCGGCTTTCTCTTGGGTGGCTTTGGCGGCGGCGGCAGCTTTAGGCGTGTTCACCTCCAGCCATTGCACGGCTTTTTCATTCTGCAGGACGCCGACGCCAGGCTTCCCATTTTGAACGTCTTCTATCAGTTTGGCCCATGCGCCCTGTAGTTTGCTTGTGGCCTGAAGGCTGGTGGTGGATTGTACGGGTAGAGCGCGAGGAGATGCATGCGCCTTGTCGAGTGCGGCTTCCAGGCGTTCGGGCAGCTGATCGCGCAACTCCGAAATGTCGGGAACCGGCTCACCCGGTTCAAGCTGTAACATGTACGAAAAAGGTATACGTCTGCCGCGACTACCGTCAGGCTTGGGGCTTGTACGTTCATAGGCGTACGCGTGATCCCAGCCTAATACGTCGCCAGTATATCCAGAGATACCAACATGCATATTCCCTTCCTCCATAAAGGCAAATGCACGATTCTTCTGCGTGCTGTCTAGTACGTTCTCATTATATTTATTAAATTCTAAAGCCTCGCTTCGTTCAGATTGTCCGAGTAATAACGAGTATCCGTTAATACGCAGTGTATTGGGGTCGACGGCAGTTTTTGATAGCAACCACTCTTGCGCCATCAGACGAACTCCGCGGGATCATCAATCTCCCGGCCTTCTGAAAATATACGTACACCTAGCATATGTCCTTCATCCCCGAGACTCGACCATACATCATGTGCCTCCCTGGCGTGGGCGTGAGATAGGATTCTATTCCCTTCTGCTCGAGATTTCGCTTTCTTTGCTCTTTCACGTACTTCACTGGCGGTTTCGCCATCAATCAAGAAACGTAGCGCACGGAGAATGAAATTCCTTTCTGCCAGCGCCTCAAGCTCTAGGGCTGCCTCAGTTTCAGATAGGGAATGGTTTTCATCGTAAATTGCATCGTCAAGTTTGTTAAAACTTTCATTAAGCAGTGCACCACCAGCGGCAAAGAAAAATGGCCATTGTAATCCTGTTGGCGCAAACCGATTTCGCTTGCCGTCAATGACGGTTATCGGTGCGGCACATGCCAGAACATTCGTATTTTCCTCTGTAAACGGCATAATAATATTCTCGTACACGACTTCCCGAAATTTATCAATTAATGATTCGTTAATCAAATCCATTTTTGAAAGCACAAAGCAAACGGGGAAGATCCGCTTAACTGCAGAATCCTTATATCTATTATTTAAAGCTGAAAGGTGTCGGAAAATAGAGCCTAATCGTAATATTGAATCTATTTCAGTGCAAATATCATCAATATTTTCACCATCATGTTGTAGTTCTTGTATTATTTGCGCAACAATGTCCGCACTGAGAAAAATCATAAAAACATCGCAATGATCAAGCGATTCTAGAATCTCAACAGATTTGCTATTGGTTTCCTCAAAAGCTTCGCCGGGTGGATCATAGAAAGCTATTTTTTTATGTAAAATATCGCCTATCTTTTCTCCTTTTTGGCTATCGAAAGCCATGTCCTTAAATCTAAAGTCTACATTTAATGGAAATTTGCTGAGCGCCAGGGTGGCAGGAGGGAGTGCACCAATAGGTCTCTCTGCTAACATGATAGAATAAGAGGAGAGTATGCTAGATGCTGTTTCATCAGAAACTCTTACCCGTAAACTCGCCCGACGTGTGATGCCTAATTCTTTGTATTTTTCTCTCATCTTTTTACCTATTTTAGGAAAAGATGTCCGTTGGCTAAACTTTTTATAAAGCCCGGCAATGAATAACGTCTTTCCCGAATTAGGTATGCCAAGAAGTGCGACTCGCATAATTATTCCCCACTTTTGCTTCCGCCAAGCTTTTGAAAAAGACTTTGCATCTTATGTTGGTGATTACTATCATCGCTACAGAATAGTTCGGTTTCGTCAGGCAATGGTGCATCGAGAGGCAATTCTCTCGCAATTTGCGCCCTTAGACCACGAAGTCGTTCTACACTTATGCGTGATTCTCCGTATAAGTTTGAACCGAAACACGCTGTGTCATGCCACTCCGGTTCTTCAGCTTTCAATTCTACGTTCTTGAGCAAGTAGTTTCGTGCAAGGACAAAATACGATTGTACGGCGTCTGTTTGATTTAACCGCAGAAAACACTCCACCATATCCATCGCAACCTCAGCTGCTAATGCAGGGACTTGTTCTGCAAGCTCGCTCAAAAAGGGCTGATAAGAGGCAAAGAGATGAGGGGAAATAGCCACCGAACTAGAGAACTCCCTTAACAGTATGCTGGGAGCAGTTGGTTGGAGTCGTTCATGAGGGCGGTAGGCAAATTGTGCGAGGTCAATAAAGCCTGTGATAAGTGCTTTGATACAAAAATCACGCCTTACGGCGCGTTCCTCGGCGTTCGTAATTGTGCTCATATCAAGAGTAATAGGAACGGAGTGCACATGGGGACAGCGTTCCTCCTCGCCATCTACGACTCCCCAAACTTCAATATAAAAGTGGCAAATATCTTGGTTCTTAAAGTCAGCGTGAAGGAAAATAGTCGGCTCAGAACTCAAAAATTGACGAAGTGAAGTGCTAATACTGTGTGGTGTTCTTGGTGCGGGCCTATCCTTAGGATCAATAGCAATATAAGGCAGCGCAATAATATTTGAGTCTGCTTTTGGATAATTCTCCAACACCCATCGGTCCAATCTATTTATGTCTCCTAGATAGGAACGCCGAAGTTGATCAACCAGAACCATCTTGCTGGAAGCACTGTCCTGTCCGCATCTAGAGTCGAAAAACTCGCTAGTCGATGCGTAAATAAAGAGATTGACTGCTTTCACACCGTATGATGGACGTTCCATCAATATTTGTCTGGGCGAATTATCCAGAAACGGCCATGCAGATAGTTCTCGGTTTAAATGCGCAAGTGATTCGCGGTGCTGAAATTCTTTCTCTTGAAGCCGTTCCTTGTGCTCTAATTGTAAAGTGAGCGCTTCGCGGTCAGCCCGCTGTTTCTCGTGAAATTGTTCGGTTGCGCTCTTAAAACGCTCAATGAAGGCTTGCTCGCCAGGTGTCCTTAGAACTTGAGACATCATCCGGCTGCCTAAAGCACCAAAGGCTGTGCTTACAGCGGAAGCAATCATTATATCATCAATGATAAATATCTGGCACTCCCCCTAATAACTCTAATTGAGTAATGAACTTAGATGTGTCGAATATAAGGCAGAGCGAATAGATTTACCGCAGTGAGTGGCTGAAATTACACACTCACTAAAACTATGCCCTATCATAAGTTTATGAATGAAAATTGACCACACGGGCAGTGCCTAATTCAACAGATTGACTCCTTTCTCTGGCGGCACATATCCCGGCTTTAACATCTCCCAATAGCGCTCTGCGTAGGCACGGGCCTGCGCGCCTTTAACATCAGCATAGATTTCTGTTGTCTCTATACTACTATGTCCCATAGCGTCTTTGGTAAGTCGCATGGGCGTACCCGCTTCAAGGGTATTGGTGCAATAGCCATGTCGAAGCGCCTTAGGGTGTGCTAGAAAGGGCGGCACTCGCGCAGATAACATTACCTCCTTGATGCGCCGCCACGCCGTGATGCGGTTAAACGGCCACACAAAACCGTCATCAGGAATATTCCATTGCATCTGATATCGCTCTAGTTGCTCGATCAACTCATGAGGCAATGGCAGTATACGGTATTCTTGTACATTTCCGCGTTTCTTTAATGTGAAAAGCACAACTGACGCCGTTTCGGAATCGACGTGTCTTGGGCGAACCGCTAGGGCTTCTGAGATGCGCGCGCCCGTCGCCAATAGGAACCACACCAATAGATACGTGGATATTGGAAAGACAGAACCTGCCGCTGATAGAACTCGCTGGCTTTCCCGCCTTGTTATGTATTTACGCCTTCCCTGATTATCAAAGAGGGACCATTCTGCATTTCTTTTCAGAGGCTTATTCATAACTTAAACCGTTTCTAACAATTATGTTTCAGTTTTTAAAATTATGCGTGCACTTTGTAATGATAGGTTTACGAGCAAAAAGGGTTATCTGACTTGCAGGAAAAGGGCCCTTTTCCTGCAAGTAGATAACTCTTTTTGCGCGTCACCTATAACCTAAAAGTGCACGCATAAGAAGAAAAACTGAAACACTAATTGTTAGAAACGGTTTAAGTAAGCATATTTCCCTAAGCAAAGAGGGGGATAGTGTTTATGGCGCAACACACTTACACCGTTTATTATGAGGAAAATGGCCGCACCTATAGCCAGGTCGTGGCAGTAGACGATCATCACACAGCATATGATACCGCGCAGGATTTTATCCGTGAGGTCTTAATCTCGGCAGCAGGAAGCCTATTGCTGACTGCAATTACTGGCTTCGACATTGGCGATACAACAAAGTCATGAGGTCTTTCAGCCTAAGTCTGACTGCAATCGTTGTGATGTGTGCAACGGCATTCGCCAGCGATCCTAAACCCATCGCTGAAATGACACCGCCTGAGGCGTTGCGGGTAGGGTTCCAAACCGGATTTTCCTATCCTAAGCGCTACAAAAAATACGACAGCGTTCCTGAAGCAGCGATCATCTCGACGTTGCGTCATTGCTCAGAGGGTAAGGGTCTATCGAACGATTGCTTCATCGCAGCAGCCATATGGGGACAGCGTTCAGTTTACGTACTGCGGGCAGATAATCAGAAAGAAGTGCATAGGATGGCCGCCATCTCAGCACGTTATATCCACCCTAAATAAGTGAAGTGTATTCTACACTGGGTTTGGTGCAAAAGCCTGCATATGCGGCCCAACCAAACAGATAAAATACTATCTGTTTCAAACGCCTAATGCGCAAAATACTGTGCATTCGCAACCGATTCTGGTATACTATCTGTACAGAACAAATGAGCGGATGCACATGACATCACCCGGGTTGGAAGCACAGATTGCCAATGCCTCAGCACAATTAGCCGAGGCGCGCCAGCGCATGGGCAGTCAGGGCGCTATCCCGCCTGAACTTGCGGCGGCAGAAGCCGCATTAGGCGGCATCAATGCAAACACGAGCAGCGCGCAGGCCACGCTTGCTACAATAGTAGCCGCTATTGAGCGTGCAGTCTCTTCTATAGAACGCCAATCCTCTCAACAGCTCCATGCGGTTGCAGCAGCCACACAACGCCAATTGGCATTGGACGAACGGCGTGAAGCCGCTGATGCACTGTGGCAGGCCATGCGCGAAGAATACGGCGATACCATGGACCCGTACCTTATGCAGCGTGTGGAGGAGCATCGCACCGCTGCTGATCAGGCGCGCCGTCAGGGCGATACAATTAGCGAATACGACAATAAGCTGCGTGAATTCCAACTTCAGCATGAGTTAGCCATTGCCGCAGGCGATGCTAAAGCTGCAAACAGCATGGAGAAGATTATTGTTGATCACAAACGCGACTACCAGGCCGAGCTGGAAGCAGCGGGCCATTCACTGGATGAGGCGCAAGCCATCATCGCCAATACCGAACACGAGGTAACGCAAGACATACAGCGCAGCAGCAAGGCGCCCACGCCATCAGCCCAGGAACACGTACCCTCCCGCTTCGACCAATGGGTCAGTGCGGAAGATGTGCCCGCAAAAGACAGTATTGCACTCACCGACGTAGACTCGACAGAGGTGAGCGCGCCAACTGTCGGGAAAGCTCAAACCGGCGCTATAGCTAAATTGTAGCGTATCTGTACAGAGCGTTTATGAGTTTACTTTCTCGCAGAAATGCAACGCGATAAAGGGCGGCATGTTTTCGTGAGACTCGCCTTTACCCGTTTCTCCTGTCTTAGAAAAGTGTTTTGGATTGGGAACTGCAGCATTTACGCCATCTCCAACAGAATCTACAAATGGTTCACTGGGGCCGCCGCCGCCCGCATCAAGATTACGATTGCGAAACCCTATCTGATGTCCGTGCGAAGGCAAATGCTCTTTTGATAAAGTTACACTCTCTTGGCCGCCAGGTTCACCGGCTGGTCGTGCTGTTAACGGCTCTCCATCCGCTCCTTTGTCACTCTTGCGAAGTGTCTCGTCCGTACTAGCCCCGATAATAAAACGTGAAGATGCTTCCCGAAATGGAACCCACCCTTTATTCCGATCACATTCATTTACCGACGCGATTACCGTGCCAGCAGGGATGGGATCTAAAAAAGAAACCTTGTCATTAAACCCTGCCTGATAAGCAACAAGAATTGAAACAGCGACCGCCGCAACACCAGTAATCAATGCTATTGCCAGACTTTCGAGCGCCTTTGCCCTTACGGTGTCGGCAAATTGTTGCCACAGATTTTTTTGTGGTTGCTCAGCCATCTTGCTCCCCCTTGGATAGCTCTTCACAACGACTTTAGCACATTTTACACATCAGATAAAAAGCGTCTCACGTTCTAACGCCACAAGCAAACATGAAAGTTTTATGGCATCCCGCCAACAAAGCCGCTCGTGTCTTCATTCCTCACAAGCGAGATACGCGCCCCTGAGTGACCACAATGGGGCCTTGGGCATTTAAGTTCCTTGCCTACCTCAGCAAGCGTCACGTCGCGGTGGTCCACCTTCAACAGCAACTGCACTGGGCTTTGCAGCCATGTGTGAAGGCATTTCATACAGGTCGCCTCGATAATTTCACGGTCATCAATATCTCTGAGCACGATGTCGTCAAGCCAGCTCATAGGAAGTCCTCCGCACTCGGAATTCTGTTGTAAGCAATCTTGCCCCCCGCATAACCGCCCGGCGGTGGTGTCCAGGGGCCGACGGTCACAACCCGTTTGCCAAACTTGCGGTTTAGATAATCAATAGCGCCGGTAATGCGCTCCCAATCCTGGCGGGCTTCATCGTCATTCAAGAAGATGTCAAGCTGACGGCCATTGCTTGGCGTGAGGTCTAGAAGCGTGACGCCAACACGAACGATTTCGCAGTTGGGCCTGACTTCCCTTTGCGCCTTCTCCCACAGCGCCATGAGCGCTGAGAGGCATGCCTGGTCATCATTTACGCAAGGAAGCTCTCTTTGGCCAAACCATCCACCATCACGGATATCGAGCCACAGATGCAGCCGGTTCGCATAGTAATTATCGCGCCTTGTGCGCCGTGCAGCCTTCGCCAGCAATAGCCTGGAACAGTCCCGCGCTTTAGGAATATTGCGCCAGTCAGGCGGCAACACACGGGCATGACCGAACATGCCCCGAGAGGTGGGTTCTGCCTTCAGATCATAGCCATGCAGCGCGTACCACATGCGCTCGCCATTCACATTGCCCCAGAGCTTACGCATCTGTTTAGGTTGGGTCCCCAGCAAATCCACCATCGTCCAGATGCCAGCCATATTAAGCCGCCGCTCCATCCGTCCGCCAACTCCAGAGATTTCAGAGATGGGCAGCTGTAACAGCGGCCCGGGCATATCTTCCGGCCGCCAGATAGTAACGCCATTAGGCTTATCGATCTTACAGGCTTGCTTAGCGAGCAACCGGTTAGCGGCAAACCCGATGGAGCATGTAATCTGATCGCCTATATTCGTCTTGATACGGTGCTTTAAGCGCCGGGCTAACCCTTCTGGGTCATTGATGGCGCCTTTGTCAAGTTTACACGTCAGCTCGTCGATAGACTTCACCGTCTCAATGGGGATTTCGCAGCTGATTTCATTGAGAAGCGCATTATGTGCACGGCGGAACAAATCGGGCCGCTGCATCACCAACACCATATCTGGGCATTGTTTTAAAGCCTCGGGCACGGGCATAACATTCTGGCAACCCGCGGCCTTCGCCTCCTTTGAGCAGGCAATCACCACCGTGAAACGCGCATTCTTGATTTCAAACGGAATGACGCCAACAGGCCGCCCCCGAATTTCCGGCATGGCTTGCTGCATGACGGACGCAAAAAACCCGTCAAAATCAAGATACAAGCATTCTATCGTCTGCGGTTTACGCATACATGGTCCCTAAATGGACCGCCCGAATTCACCATCACCGCCTCAAGAGGTTTCAGAGAACAATACGGGAACGAAAGAGTCAAGCTCGTGGAATGTAATGAGGGAAAATCGCCAGGATCGGTCATCGAACCATACTCGGCCAGTGCCTTAGCTGGGGCGAGTTTAGGTCTCTCGTGGAAACCGTTGACTGACCGGGATTGGCCCTTTGGTGACGGCCAGCGTCACTGATCCGACTGACTTAACGCGAAGATCATTTCTGAGGTGCACGACCAACCAAAATCCAATCCACGCCGATAAATAGCGTGTTTACAGATTGTTGTCGTGACGGGAACCAGCGCAAGAACCAACGCAACATGCGAACAATTGACCTTTGTCATGTCGAGGTCGCGCCAGCATGGCACAATGGGGGAAGGGAAATGAGGGTATTATGTCGGAAACTGCACCCTATTCGGGCTTTACGACGGTCGTGACGGTCACGGCCGTCCTGTTCTTTTTGGTACTTTTGCCCTTTGAAATGATGCCGGAGATCCCGGTCGATATCGATTTCAAACCGTTTTTTGTCCCGCTCGCGCTGTGTGCCCTATTGCCCTCACGAATGGGGCTTGCGATTGGCCTCGGAGTCGCGCTGGGCGAAGGCATGCGCGACTTGATGGAGGGGTATGAACTTGACGATCCGATCGGGTTCGTCGGCTACATCGCCGGCTTCTGGACTGCGAGCAAAATCTACGCCGTTGCACCGCGTTCTTCCGTGATCCTGATTTTCGGCGCCATCATGTGCGGCTTTGTGCAAGGCATCATTGAGGCCAGCAGTTTTCTCTTGTTCGGCGCGGAAGGCCTCGCCGTGACCATTGAAAGTGCGATCGGCAATACCATCACTCATGGCCTTATCTGGGGGGCGATCCCGGTCCTTTTTCTGGTGCCCGCTTTACGCGGCAAATTCGAGCATTATCTAGGTTTTGCCCCGTTGGGGATGAACCCGCTCCCGCCACTTGTCGCGGGGTCGGTAGATGGTTCGATCCCGGAGGACGCGCTAGCGGCCCTGGCCGGAGCAAGCTTCCGTTATCCGGGGACGGAGGAGCCGAGTTTCGTAGAGCTCTCCTTGATCGTCCGTCCGGGAGACTGCCTTGGTCTCATCAGTACGGACCCAAAGGCCGCTGAGGCCGCCGGGTTAGTTTTTGCGGGCCTATCGCCGCGGGTTACGGGCGGCGAGTTCGTCGGTGAAATGAAACCGCCACGACGCGTTGCCATTCTCTCTCACGACCCTCGTGATCAGACGACACAAGCCACGCCAGAACAAGAAGTGGCGGGCATGCTGCTCGCGCAGGGCGGCGATCCGCTATTGGCCCTTAAGACGTCACGGACCCTTCTTACTGATCTTGGTCTAACCCCGGATGATTGTGAGGCCATGATCTGGACGCTCGACAAGAACACCCAATTTCTTGTTCATCTTGCCGTCGCCCGGGCTGCGCAACCGGAGCTTCTCCTTATCCAGCGGCCTTCACTCGACATCAGTAGCGAGGCCTTGTCAGCCCTTCAGACCCTGATCACCGAACAACTCGAGACGGGCGCTGTTATCGTGACCGGCAGCGGGACAGGACCTGTGATGGAACGGGCCGGTAAGATTCTGAGACTCACCGCTGCCGGTACACCAGAGGTTATTGGCACAAAGGACCTCAGTTCCATCGATGATCATCAATTAACCGAACATCTCGATGAGCTTGATCCCGAAGATGATGGTCGCGGTATCAAGGTGCCGACTCTGCAAACCACACGAAGCAGCTGGTGGCAGGAACGTGATCCCCGGATCAAGTGGTTTATGTTTCTAAGTCTCCTTGTTCTGATTTATGTGGCTCCTACCTGGCCCTGGATGGCAGTGATGGCGGCCATCGGCATAGTCTTGACTTTGACGTCCCGACCACCTCTCTTTTGGCTTAGCCTTGCTATGTTTGTGCAGACTCCAAACATTCTTGGACTAATTTTCCTACCACTTCTCGGGGAAGGTGAATTCAATGATGAAATCGGTTTTGGTCTCCGTCTTGGGCTTGGATGGGTCGCGGCGATTCTGTTCGGGATAAGCCTGCTTTCCACTATGCCGATCCCGCAGATGGTGTCGGGATTAAGGGGCCTTGGCCTTCCGCGTCGGTTTTCCGCGGTTATCGGACAAGTTTTTGTCATGATCTATTTGAGTTTTGCCGATCTTGCCCGCATCAGCCGTGAGGCGCGGCTCACTTCAAAAGGCTCCCCGCTGCTATATCCTTTCAGGCTCTTCGGAAATGCAAGAAAGCTCTTTGTGCCTAGCATTATTGCTGTGACACGCCGCAGCGCGATGATGGCGATTGCACTCGATCTCAGGAATAACGGGCGCGGAGTGCCGCCTTTTGTTTCACAACCGCCCGTCATTGCTGATGGTTTATTGCTGCTCACAACCCTTGCTACCCTGATCGGTGCGTTGCTGGCCCGGTTCGGGGGCATATGAAAATGGGGCAGGATTCAAACCCTGAGATCGATGTCCATTTGACCATTGAATGTCTGCTATGGCTCAGTCGTCGCGTTCCATGAGCGTCCGCTTCACGCCCCAGTCAGTCACCCAGCACTGCCCCGGGAACATCCACCTTTGGCAAATTAGTCTTGCCCCTTTTCAGTGGACAGTTTCGAAAGACTTGGCTGACCGCTTAGGGGCGACTTAAGTCGCTCGCGACGACGGCGACCACCGACTGCGAAGGGCCAGAATCGCTCGTCCAATTACTCAGTTTCTGATGACCGCTTCTGCGCGCATTCCGGCTATGGCTACGAGCTAAGACGACCAGGCATTCTTCGCCAGTCTCTGCCTTTCCAGCGCTGTTTGCTAAACGGCAATTCACGCACACATTTCAGACATGTAAAATCCTAGAGTTCGAATTTAATCATATCCATAATGTCAATAGTCATAGTCTTGTCACACATTTGATACTTCAATATCGTCATTTGATTCATGCTCGCATTTGGAATAATTTGGTCAAAATTAGGGGATCATTGGGGCGATGAGTCATGGAAGAAAAATCTAAATATTTTTGCATTTTAACTGTTCATGGCACTTTCGCTGGTGATGATGGCTTAGAGTCGGAGTTGGACCGCCGTCACAAACTTGGTATTCAAAGTAAAAACTACGACGACTCCTTAGACGGGCAAGAGATAGAGGATAAAGACGCCTTTGCTGCTCGTTGTGCCAGCTACGCACCACGTGACTGGTGGTCAGATGACGGCGCTTCGTTACTAGACCGGAGTAACAAAAATCCGCTCTCCAAAAATGAAACTGAGGCCAATTCTTATGTTCCTATTGAAGACAAAAATTTTATTCGGTATTTCAAGAGAATTTGGCAAATACAAAACTACCAAATCTTGGATCGTATCGCTACTCAAGTATCGTTCGACAAAGAAGGATTCGAAACAGCCTATATAAAAGCCAAAAGGCTTTTGGCCAGCATTGGCGACAGTTGCCTCACGAACTGGAGAAGCGTTTGCTGTCTTATTGGCTGGAATGAGAAAGAATGTTCTAAATATATTCCGCGTCGGTCCGAAAAGTGGGTATTTCTATTTAAACGCTAGAGTCGATGGGGATGATGAAGTAGGCTCACAAGAGCAAGGAGCTATAGACGCATCTATAGGCTCAAAACGATATGCCGATGTCGCTGCAGCAATAGCTGGCGCTCGTATGGGGGGATTGTCTAAATTCGGATCGCTATTAGCTGAATTGCCCGAGCGCTTAGCGTATAGCGCCCGTGGACAATTCAGTGAATGGCCAGAATACGCCGAGGAAATTCTAAGCAGCTCAGGCATTACTCACAACGCTTACACTCGCTCAGAAACTTTTTTGCTGTTTCTATCTGCCAAACTAGCAAATATGCTTGGGCACGATGTGCGTCCGTACACGTTTTTTTATGATTACGCTGTGTTTGAAGCTTATCGTCGTGACTTTGCCTATTCCGCAAAGCTTCAGTCAGCAGGAAGTGATGAGGTAGACGATGACGAGCGCGACCGTGAGGCTGCGCGCGATTATCCATACGATAAGGGGCGTTGGCGTGCATGGATGCGGGATAGTCCAAATCTGGACCGCAGATGGTAGGTGCTGATGCCAGTTATATTATAAGCACTAGCGTAAATCCACTCAACTTCACCCTCAAAGTCATCGACATATCGCGCTGCCCGAACAAAGCCGAGTTACGTTGATAGGCGGTACCTGTACCTGCGGAGATTGCGGGACATCGACACCTTTTAGCAATTAACCCCGATGCCAGCTTGGCGAACACACGACCCGGTGCATTGGGAGCATAAGCTTGACGCAATTTCGCACCTGCGTCGCAGAACGATCACATTACAAGTTTTCTAATGCAAAGCCATCTGAAAATGTGAGTGATATTGCAGCAAGCAAGAGCCAAGATATTGACAAGTTACGCAATATTGCTTCCGGGGGGCTGTTATTCTTGACGTTATAATCAATTCTGGTCGACGAAACGTCACTCCACAACCTGTGTCAATCGATATTGATGATCCGTAAACACAAGATACCTTGAAGATGTTGTTTAAGTCATTGGCTTAACACGAGTATGAGTCAGCTTTCGGACATTCATTATTATTCATCGAACGTCGCTAAAGGGCCAAAATCACCCGATCAGTAAAGTTTCCATATTCGCCTTTGTCTGTTCATACGTGCTAATTTGTTTCAATGTGCAATCGTTATGCAAATCGCGCCACCGTCTCACAGCTTCGCAAGCTCGCTTTAACGCTTGAAAAGCCCCTAGAGACGACGCCAGCGACGGATAACCTACCGCCGCAGGAGAACATCTATCCTGACCAGGACGCGCCTGTGCTAAGGCCCCACAAGAACGGCGGCCTAGAGCTCGCCATGCTGCGCTGGGGCTTGCCGCCTATCCCAGGCCAGAAAGCGCCCATCACCAATATCCGCAATCTCAAAAGCCGTTGGTGGCGGGATGTAAACCGTGAGTACATGCTTGAGCCGCAATATCGCTGTCTTGTTCCGTTCACCGAATTCGCGGAGCCCGTGCGCGACTCAACCTGGTTCTCCATCAAGGATGTGGACGTTGCTTTCTTTGCTGGCGTGTGGCGACCATGGCAAGGTGAGCGATTAGTCGAACAGCCCGGCAAGAAACGCCGCGCCAAGGAAGAACGAGATTGGGAGCTCTACGCCTTCCTAACGACAGAGGCCAACGATATCGTCCGCCCAGTTCATGAAAAAGCAATGCCGGTTATTCTCACCGACCCGGCTGAGTGTAGTGAATGGCTTAGCGGTGGCGCCGAGAGTTTGAAATTGCAGCGGGCCTATGATGCAGGCCAGATGAAAACACGATAAATATAGTTTTTCTGCGGACTAAGCGCTACGGTTAAAGAAGCCCAACCTGTTTTAAGGCGACAGCGGCCCCTAGCATGGCCACTAAAGCAACATATATGCTGCGTCCCAGTGCTTTGAACTGTCCATCAATCGCTTCGAAACGGCCATCGATAGCTTCGAAACGTCCATCTATTGCCTCGAAACATCCATCGATAGCTTCGAAACGGCCATTTATTGCCTCAAAACGTCCATCTACCGCCTCGAAACGTCCGTCGATACGCGCAAATCCCTCACGCATTTCACTGCGTAACTCACCCATCTCATGGGTCAATCGCTTATCAACTTCAGCAATCTGGCCTGACAGACGTTTATCCACCTCGGCCATCTGACCGGCCAGACGCAGCTCTGTATCCTTCAGCTCATTGCGTATGTCGCTGCTTTCGCTGCCAAAAGCATGCACCAGAGCACGCGCCTGCTCAGGCGACAGGCCCGCTTCTTTTAACAGATCCTCTTTCTCAAAGTCACGCATACCATCAGTGTAAGGAAATATCCTGTCGTTGCAAACAGAAATACCAGCGTAGCTCTATTGCTTAATAGGGGCCTTTAGCGGCCCCTCTACTCAAGGGCGCGGTCTCCCGAGGCTCGCTCGCTATGCTCTCTGCGCCCGCCGCGCGCCCTGCGCCGCAGGCCGTCTTCGACCCTTGACCATTCACCCCGCACACGCGCCGTTCAGGCAGGGTTGCATGCGCAACCCATACCCCACGAAAGAAAAGAGCGGAGATGTTCAGTCCAGCTTCACATAAATCGCAATGCGAATACGGCAGATGAGCCACCGCCCCACGGTGAGAGTAAGCGAACACATCGCCACAAGTGCAAGCCGACCGTTACGAAAAGTAAGAAGCGAAATGAGAAAACGGTGCAACATAGAAACTCCTGTAAGTGGTTACAGGAAGGCCCCATCGCGGCAGAGCAGGCCAAGGCAGGCACCTAAGAGGGTGTAATGGAATGCAGCAGCGCCAGCTTGCCCGCCCGCCCATGCCGCTATCCTGACGGGAAGCACACAAGGGAGTTATCTTGTTTACGTATATCAAGTGTCTTTGTTACACGGCCCACTGAAGTTAGGGGTTATGCGGGTCATTCTTATAGTAACCGCGCCATAGGGCGACTAAGGCCTATCGGCGGGGCGATTGAAAACCAAAGTGCAACAGATCAGCTTAACTGGTGCGTTGAACGCACCTAAAGCCAAAAAATCCTTGCAGCGGGAATAAAACACTGCTGACCTCTATAGTTCGACGCGGCATATGATAGAAAAATGCTATAATTGGGATAAAGTTTGATTTGCAAATTATCGGGGGAAACCATGCCTGGAACACAAAAATTTTGCACGTATTTTTGCACACAAAAAATAACAGCAGAAATAACTAATAAAAATCAGACGCTTGCACTATACACTAACAGACTTAAAATCTGTCGATCGTAAGATCGTGCCGGTTCAAGTCCGGCCGTCCGCACCATGAGCTGAGACCATTTGCGAAGCAAAAGCAGCTCAGCGAAATCTGAAAGACTTTCATGCCTTTCTTGGTTCAACGCCTTTTACCCTAGGTGCCACATTTTCTAATATATTGATATTTAATAATAAAATATCTTTCTAAAGACAGGCTTCTTGCTTGGGTGTTATAATCAACAGACTTTCCAATCGTGCCTTTATTTTTCCTGCTATCGTCAAACGCCCTAAAAAATATTCTAGCCCGTTGAAATAGAACTATTTTTCAATTCCCTTGTAATGTATCTGTGTAAAAACTAATTCTGGCGCATTCATAGTGGAGTGTTCCAGTATTTTAGGAGCAGTGGCGGGCAGCGCTAATAGAGATTAAAACTGCAAGGCGAAGCCGCCATTGATGCGGTTGTTGGTGAAGTCGTTTCCATATTCGCCGCGATATAGGGCGAATAATTCAATCCGTTTGCCAACCTTAACCTCAACGTTTCCGCCGACAAATAAGCGGCTAAGGTCAAAAGAGGCCATAGATCTGTCCAAGCCGAAAAGGCTTGTTCCATCAAGCGCTGCATCCGTATCAATGACCAAGGCAAGATTGAAGACTAATTCGGTCCGGCGGATAATTCGAAGATGGGCGTTCCTATGACGAAAAGCCATACGAGCACAACGCAAGAGATTGCCAATAGAAGGCTGGGCAAAAGAGTTTCTAAAGCCGTGAAATTCAACTGCGGCAAAAGTTTCCAATCTTTTTTGTGTGCCTCGCTTTCTTTACTTTGTGTATTTTTTTCTGGCCTTATGATTTCCCATTCGCTTTTGAATGGGTGAAATTCGAGGAATTCTTCTTCGATTTTGTGGATAACATTATATTTAGCTTTACTGATTCTGCGCGCCGCTTGGATGAAACCCAACCAGAGCAGCTGTGTCGCCATGAAAAGAAATAGCAGCAAAATAAGTGGAAGCCTTAGTCCAACCGCTATATCCGTGACTAGCGTCATATCGATTACGGACATTTGGTTTGCTTCTCCACTAATTTTTCGAGCTGCGCTTCCAATTTTTCCTTCAAAAATAAAAGCGATCGCCGCAGCTAACCCTCCACTGAAAGCTAAGAAAAAACGATTGCCGAGATGCCTTCGGTCTATGTTCTTCTCGGCAGTTTCAACATACGCATTGTAAATAAGGACGTTCGGGTTGTTTAGGACAACCTTTATGCCACCATCCAACTGCTCGATGTTAGCCAGCAGTGGTTTAGCCTTAGTTTGAGACTGTACGTCAGAAAACACCGATGAGGGCGGCTCATTTTCTGGTGGTGCGTTGACGTCTCGATTGTCGCTCGTGTCTTTTATTGTGGAGGCTAGGGGGGCGTTATTGTCTATCGCTTTTGGCATTCAGATGGAATTTTCTAATGTTATTATAAAAGTAAATAGTTTTCACTGTGCCTTACTTTTAGTCGAAGAATACTAGCAGATCAAAGCCCATGCGACCTTTTGACTGTATTTAAATATCATTGCAATCGTTGGTTTTATCGGCTTTTATCTATCTAAGACGGGGAGATCTTATTCATGCAAATTTTGACTAACTTCCGTTTAGTGGGCGCTGTCCTTTTACTTGCCATTGGGGTGGTTTTTTTTTCGAGCCAAGCTTACGCCGCCCGTGCAACGGTTGCGGTGCAAGAGCCAAGAATTGCATCATCGGTAAAGGGCTCTCAAATCGATATCGGGGTGTTAAGGTCTGAGATCGAGCGCGCCATCCTGGATACGCGCCGTTTTGATGTGTTGACTAGAGAAGGCGCTGATTTTGATGCGATGGCGCTTGAAGCTGACATTGAAGCTAACCGTCATGGTGATTCAGGAAGTGTTGGGACGCCAATATCGGGCGAATATATAGCTATTCCAACTGTCACTAGCTTCAGCATGTACAGTTCGTTTCGAAAAATCCCGAACATTGATGGAAAATGGAAACGCACCGATCAAGGAAGTATGTCGGTAGAGGTGCAAATCCTTGAGGCTAACAGCGGTAGGATCAAAGATACATTTTCTTATTCGGATGCATTTAAAGCGGATCATGGCGTGGTGCTGAGTAATCATGGCGCGCCTGCAAAATCGAGATTTGTGCGCCTTGCAAAAAATGTAGCGTCTAAGATATCAGCAGGCCTTATTGACTCGGTTTACCCGGTTGTCATTTTGCAGTTAACGGATGGTGTGGCGTATCTCAATCGAGGCGATGGCACAGGTGTAAAAGTCGGACAACGGATGAGTGTCTTCCGTCCAGGGGAGGAGTTGATTGATCCTACAACAGGTGACAATCTTGGTACGACGGAAACATATGTTGGTGAAATCGAAATTACGCGGGTGAATCCCAAGACAAGCCAAGCAAAAATCATCAAGGAAAATTCTCCTGGCGCAGTCAAGAAACTCGATCTCGTTCGAAAAAAATAGTGAATTAACATTCGATAGACTGGAGATAAAATATGCTTTTAAAGCACCGTGCATGTCTTTTGTTTGCAGCCTTTTGGATTTTGGGCGGATTAGAGAATTCGGCTTTAGCGCAATTTGGTGGTAAAGATTTCCTCAATGCTCTTAAAAATACCGTCGAACCTGAGGCGCAGCAAATCAGCACCCCGCGGGCTCCACGGGCGCGAAGGGTTGACTATGCTGGTTATACAGCTGGCTTTAATGCGGTTAGGCCAAGTGTTCGATCTGGAGATTTTTCAACTGCATTAAACGCCTACGAATCATCACGGATTACTAAAGACAAATTTCTCCGGCCGCTTGAGCTTGGTGCATTGGCCACAGACGCTGGAAATTTTGAAACGGCAATCGAGCATTTTGCGGATGCCGAAAAGCGTTTCGAAAAGCGGGCTGGGAAGGACAAATTCTCAACCGATTTCAACAACACAATGTCTTCTGTCGTCGGCATTGGTGATGGTGGGAAATTTGTCGGATCGCCATACGAACAGATTTTGATGTTGAATTATAAGACGATTGCGTATTTATCGTTAAGCGATCGACGCGCATTTAATGTCGCTAGTCGTGCTGCAGATTGGCAGAATTTCATGCGCGATCAAGTTCGAAAAAAAGTAGCGATCGAGAAGGCGCGGCAAGAAGAGGCCGCGGCTCAAGCAGCGAGTGATGACGAACGGTCTGCTTCTATCGGCTTCAAGGGCAGTATTAAAAAACAATATGACGCCTATGATGTTGCGGAGTTGAACCTACCAGATTCATATGTCAATCCGCTTGGCGACTATTTGACTGGCGTGGTTTACGAATTCGATGCCCTTGAGGAATCTGACAACGCAGATAATGCCCGTATAGCTTATGAAAAAGCACTTGAACTTCGGCCAGGCTCTAGGCTGCTGAAAAAAGCGGTCGCAGATATGAGTGCGCGGCGCTTGCCAGCGGATAACCAACAACTCGTTCATTTGCTTGTCGCTGCCGATTCAGCTCCAGAAAAAAAGCTTTTGTCTTATGACATTGTTGGGATTTTGCCGGAGCCAGTCGCTGTGCGTATGCCTGTTCTTGAACCTGTTGCGGCGCAGATTGGTCGTATCGAAGTTCGCAATAAAGCTGGCGCGTTGCTTTCTCGAATGTCGCCATTGGCGGACATCGAAGCAATCGCACTACGTCATCAAAAAGATATGGCTGATGCGCAGAGCGGGGATATGGCGATGCGCCTAGTGCGGACATATTTTCGCCGTAAGGCGGTTAACCAAATAGGCGGCCTGGCAAGCATTGTCGCTAATGGCGTGGTGGACCAGCTTGATATGCCTGACATGAAGTCATGGGCGAGTTTGCCAAGAGCCTATCATGCGGCGCGAATTGTAGTCCCAACGAGCGTGAAAGACGTCGTAATTATCGCGTTTGACACAAAAGGCCGGAAAGTCAGTGAACGAAATATTACATTGTCTGCAGGGCGTAAGAATTTTGTTTATGGCAGAGCAATGGGAAATGAGCTTTCTGCATTTGCAAATCCGACGGAATGGAAAGGCTAGGTGAGTTATGTCTGTGCGGTCTGTTTCTAGCTTTAAAATTTTTATTTTTGTGCTCTCACTTTATGTGGGCTTTGTTTTCGTATTGAGCGGATCAGCTATTGCTCAGTCTCCTACGACGATACAAGCAGGATCGCGAGCAACGATTGTATTTGCTGATACTGAATTGTCCGGGTCGATCACCGTTGCGGAGCCAAAATTCCGTAAGGTGGGTGCTTTTACACAGGCTCAGTTCCAAATTCAGAGCCTTCGCGAAGAACAGATCGTAATTGAGCACCAGGTAAAATGGCAGGATAAGGATGGTTTTGATGTTCCTGGGCCAGCCGTAGCTTGGCAAGTTGCGACGATTCCTGCCGGTGCGCCTGCAACAATACAAACGTCGGGTAGAACGATTGATTCTCATTCCATCCGGGTAATAATCCGTTATGCCGGATCGTAGACGAGTTTAGCGATTTGTTTTTAGTTCAATTATTCACAAGTCGACCGAGGCAAAGATGCCAATCGGTTGTAATTCAATAGAAGGGGTTTAAGAGTGAGAAATTGTCTTTTAAAGTTTGCAGTTTTATCGTCGGTCGCCACCCTTGCTGCTTGCCAAACCACTAGCAATACAGTGCCGTTAAAAACTGGGGTTTCAAGTGTGCGTGATGCGGCTGAGCGCAATCATATGAGCACCCAGACTGTGACCGGTGATTTTATCGCCCTTGCTGAGAGTGTAACCAACCGCATGCTAGTGTCGCGTGAGGTTGCAAGTTGGGGCAGCAAACGTCCTCGCTTGCTGATTGGGAATTTTCGTAACAGAACGTCCGATGAGACAATCCCATCCGGCGCCATTTCTAGTCGAATTACTGAAGTTGTTATCGAGTCCGGTGTGGCTAAGGTAGTCCAGGATAAAAGTGCGATAAACTTTGACTATATCATTAATTCTCGTCTAACTAGCCAAACCCATTATGATGGGACCGGCGCTTCAATTGCGAACTATTCGTATCGCATGCAGATGTTAGACAAAGACGGCGTTGTTGTCGGGCAATGGACCGAAGATGCGAGCATTGGCACCTCGGGCCGATAACCAGCATTGTTGATCGGAAGGGAGAGGCGTCATGACAGCTCGGGCTTGGCTTTTAATTAGTTCCATCGTTATCGTCGGAGCGCTTTTGATTGCTTTGGCGACAGGTCGTCTTAATTTCCCGCCTCAAGACGAGATGCAGGCAGGTAATAAATATCGTATCGTAATTGCTACGCCATATGAGGTTATGCGTTCCTCCGATATCAATCGATATTTTGGCGACGTTTACCGCGAAACTGCAATGACTCCAATGATCCAAGATTTAACGGTCCGATTTAGCAAGTCGTCCCGTTTTACCGTGGTCGAAAGGCATGAAACTGAACTTGCGTTTCAGCGCTATATTTCATCGGTCAGTAAAAAGGCGAAGGAGCGCAAACCTGAACCTAAACCCGATCCGTCAGAAAACCTTGTCGCTGAGGCTTCGATCTGGAGCATGCTAGATCCAGAGTTTTTAAAGAAATTTTACTCACCAGCAAAAGATCTGCGTGCAGATTATATTCTCATTGTCCACAAGGAAAGCGCCCTTTCGACCCGCAAGCATCTTAATTTGCCATCGGCTGAAGGACGCGTTCGGGTGAACACAAAAGCCAAGGTTAAATATGACTATCGCCTTCTAGATGTACGTTCAAACCCGGCAATGGAAATTGTTGATACTGATAGCTTTTTTGCGGAAGTATCACGCCGTTCGGGAGAAAGAGACCTCGGGCTAGAAGTCGCCTACGAGATAGATGAGGGAGTGGAAGACGAAATTGGTCGCCAGATAACGCTGAGCGTGCTTGACTTTATTTCTCCCGCAAAAGTGGCAAGTCTTATCGAAGGTGAGGGACAAGCGATTATTACACGTGGCGCATTGGATGGGTTGTTTATTGGTGATCGACTTACGCTCTATAAGGAATTTGGCGGTGAAATCCGTGACGCAAGCAGTCGCGGGATTTCCCTTGGACGTGCGAAACGGAGTGTCGGCGCCGTGAGAGTTGTCGAGGTGGATGACAATCTTGCTTTCGTTTCCCCAGATAAGGAATCGGGTTTTTCCGGTACTATGGAGATTGGCGATATTGTTGTTTATGAGCGACAGGACTCGTTGTCCTCGACAGCAGCTGGTCCGAGCCAGCGCCGCCTCGATAATCAAGCACGCCGTGAAAAAGACCGGCAAACTAGCGGCGGCGTACCGTTTTAAATTGGTATTGCATAGGGAGAGGGGAAATTCGATTGTTGGGCGATGGATAGATATTAGTTCAACTTCCTTCCCAATTTAATTATGGCCGACATCTTCATAAGTTATTCGAGAACGGACAAGAAACTGGTCTCTAAGCTCGTTCCAGCGCTTGAGAGGCATGGTGTAAGTGTATGGTGGGACAGCGACGTGATCGTTGGCGATCGCTACCAAGAGCTTGTTGCGGATGAAATCCGTAATGCCAAAGCGATGGTTTTGGTTTGGTCTTCAAGATCCAGCGAATCTGAATGGGTCATGCGCGAGCGTGAGATGGCGGAGAAATTTGAGACCACAATTCTACCCGTCGCCATTGACGATACGCCGTTTCCTGAAGAGGTCATGGAGACGATCCAGGTTCTGGATATGAAGAAGTGGCGTGGATCGCAAGACGCTAAACCAATCCTTGAGATTGCTAATAAGGTGAATGGCATCATTCCCCGTGTTAGAATCAATCCTACACTTGGCGGCATTGACGTGGCGGCGCCGGTAGGTGGTACTCTTTTTGGTCTCCGTCTAGATCGCTTTTTTTTCGGTCTTGCCGCGATTAGCGTCTTTTTTCTTATGTTGATTGATCTTGGGGCTATCTTTAAAGTTGTAAGCTCCGGAAACATTCAACCTGCCATAACGACATTGTTGCAATTAGCAGCGTGGATTAGCGCTTTGCGGCTTTTGGATAATTATGTTGATCAAAGCAAATTGAAGCGCCCTAGAATTTTTTTTACGGGCGAATTTTCTGCTAAGCTTCTTATTTCAGCGGCGATTTCGATTGTTGTTCTTCTATTTGTTCCCTTAAAACACGCGCCGAATTTTCTCTTGTTTCTTGGGATGGGCACTCTATTTGGCCTTACAGCTCTCGTTATTGGGCGTGCCTTACTATCGAGCATAAAATTTTTGCTGGGACGAGTATAATTCTTGACAATCGCGCTCTGCCGCTAGGTTGGGTCTCATTAAATTAGCGTACCCTCGTGTTGGGCGCCTAATTTTATTGTTACGGTATTTATTGCAGCACCATTTTTTAAGCTTGTGCCAAAACTTGAAGCTTCTGGTTAAATTTCATTCCCCTTATGATTAAGCTTACACGATATTTATACATCCTAAATTTTTTGAGAAATTCCTTGTAGTAACTAGTTTAGTCCAGAGCGCCGGGCGATTATTCTGCAACATAGTTTTGTGCTTTGAAGAAGTTCCAGTATTCGTCTAGGGCAAAAAGGTCGCAGACATCGCCGCGGCCTTCCATAGAGCTTCAAGGGCGTCATGTTTGTTTTGATTGACGTCTCATCGATAAAAACCAGCCAGCCTGGTTCAGGCTGCATTGCCGGCTGGCGATAACAGCGCCACTCGCACTCGGTGCGCTTCACGAATGTCGGTGCGTTCTTTCCCCCACGCCAGAAGGGTTTTTTTATAACTATCCCCCTCGCGGCAAAGCAGCTTCGAAAGGTTCGACGGATCGGCTTTCACACCCCACTCATCCTCAAGCCGGGCGGCTAGCGCAGGCACGGGGATATCCGGCTGCGCTTCGACAATGGCGATGAGAAGCGCACCGAGTGGGGGCACCGCTTGCTGCTGTTTTTCGCCCATCCGCGCGGGATCGCATCAATCGATCCGGTTTGTTCAGGCCGCTTTTGAAGACGCACCGCTGTCGACGGCGCAATCTCGAACTACGCCGCAACCGCATGCCGGGACTTGCCCGACGCCATTCCGCGAACCATCCCAACCCACATATGAAGTAAAATCGCTTTGCCCATTGGTCACCTCCGATCAACGGGACCCACTGTTCGCCAAATAACCAAACAGTCCGCTTCATTTGAAGCGCTCGGCGCTCGAATGTTTCAAATTGGGAAGGGGTTTATGAATTTTGGTTAACGTTTAAATGGTTGCTGGCGCATTAGTTGGCGCATTTTTGAAATTTCAGAAAAATTAAACAGTAAAATCAATGGTATGGACTATTCCATACCGTACTTAAAATCTGTCGATCGTAAGATCGTGCCGGTTCAAGTCCGGGCGTCCGCACCATGAGCTGAAACCATTTGCGAAGCAAACGCAGTCCGTGAACGCAGTCGTCGAGACATTCTCCAAAACAATCAAAACAGAACTGATCTGGCGAACGGCGTTCCAGACCCGCCTACAAGCCACAGCTGAAATTGCTTATTATATCGACGGATTTTATAATCCCGTCAGGCGACATTCAACATGCCGCTATCATTCACCCATTGAGTTCGAGAAAATGAAAGCTTAAACACAAAAACTCTCTCCGCTTTTCCGAAGAAAGTCCACGCAAAAAGTAGCCGTTTAATGGATAAAATTCTCACGGGAGGATAATAACATGCACGAGGCCAATACGGATCTGATCAGCCAAATCCGAACCTTAGGCGACGTTCCTCGAATTCATGCAGCGTCTCGTCCCGACGCTGTGGCGTCAAAATTTGAAGGTCGAGCGACGAGCTATGCCGAGCTCGACGCCAACACTAACAAAGTTGCCAACGCACTCATCGCAGAAGGTGTGGCTAAAGGCACGCGCCTGGGCTATCTGGGTAAAAATTCCGATTATTATTTCGAGCTATTGTTCGGTGTTGCGAAGATGGGCGCGGTGAGCTTGCCTATTGGCTGGCGCCTAGCCGCCCCAGAGATTGCCTACATTCTCAATAATGGCGAGATTTCGCTTTTGTTCGTAGGCGCTGAGTTTGCTGAACTGGCCGAGGCCGCCGTCAAAGAAGCCGGGCGTGAGATCCGTGTGATCGCACTTGAAAGCGAAGCTGAGAACGGCTTTGTCGCCTGGCGCGATGCGCAGAGTGCTGACGCCCCCGGCGTCGAGGTCGATCCCGGGGAGGCCACTCTGCAGCTTTACACCTCCGGCACGACCGGATTTCCTAAGGGTGTGATGCTCTCCCACGACAATCTTTTGAAGATGTGGTCGCAAGCTGGCAGCATGGGATATAGCTGGTTTGAGTGGGATGATGACGAGGTCAGCCTTGTCGCCATGCCGGTTAGCCATGTGGGCGGCACCGGCTGGGGGATCATCGCATACCTTTATGGCGCGACAGCGTTCATCACGCGCGAGTTCAATCCGGCGGAAGTGCTCGAGTCGATTGCGTCAGAACGCTTGTCGAAGATGTTCATGGTACCCGCGGCCCTCAACTTTCTCATCCAAATGGCCGGTTCGCGCGACATCGATTATTCCAACCTCAAAGTCATCTTCTACGGCGCTTCGCCGATCCCGCTCGATCTGTTGCGCGCGTGCATGGATGTGTTCAAGTGCAAGTTCGTTCAGCAATACGGCATGACTGAAGCGGCCGGCACTATCGTCTATCTGCCACCCGAAGATCACGATCCTGAAGGTAATCGCCGCATGCGTTCAGCTGGTCTGCCCATGCCGGGCGTGGAGCTGAAAATCATCGATGGCGAAGGCAACGCGCTGGGTGCTGAAGAGGTTGGCGAACTCGCTGTACGCTCACAATGCGTGATGCTGGGCTATTGGAAGAACGATGAAGCCACGGCCAAGACCTTGGATTCTGACGGCTGGTTGCGTTCTGGCGATGCGGGCTACCTGGATGAAGATGGCTATCTCTATATCCACGACCGGGTCAAAGACATGATTATCTCCGGTGCGGAGAACATCTACCCAGCCGAAGTGGAAAGTGCATTATTTGGCCATCCCGCCATCGCCGAGGTCGCAGTAATTGGTGTGCCAGACGAAAAATGGGGAGAGGCGGTTAAGGCGGTGGTTGCCCTAAAACCGGGCGCTGAGGCCAGTGAGGACAGCATTCTGGAATTCACACGTTCGCGCATTGCGGCGTTCAAGGTTCCAAAGTCTGTCGATTTCATTGATGCGTTACCGCGAAATGCGTCGGGAAAGGTCCTTAAGCGAACGCTAAGAGAGCCTTATTGGGCGGGCAAAGAGCGTAACGTCAACTAATTATCACGGGAGGGTTTACATGACCGTTTCTCAATCATGTTTTCGTTTGATGGGGCTGGAACCATCACCCTATACAGTAAAAGTGCAGTCGTTTTTGAAGTTCAAAAACCTTCCCTATGACTGGGTAAGCCGCACGCGCAATCAGGAGAAGTTTTTTAAACAGCATGCGTAGGTGCACCATGAGTTGAGACTGTTTGCGAAGCTAACGCAGAAGCTTTTGTTAAAATTTCGCAACATCAGCAGGCGGCATAATGCAAACCGCTCAATTGCTGCTCTTAGTTCTAATGCTCATCGCGGGAATGTTCATTCCCGTGATGGCGTCTTTGAACGCAACCTTGGGGGGTAAGCTCGGCAGCCCCATGTTTGCGGTCTGCATTCTTTGCTTGGCTGGCGTCTGTCGCTGCAGTAACCCTGCTTATTGCGCTGCCGACGTCACAGGTCCCGTCAATACGCCCATTCCGACAAGAGTATATTAAAATAAATATGAAGTACATTCAAAGAGGCTAGGCTTTAATAAGAGATAACAGCCTTAAGGTCTTGAAAGAGGGGGGGGACGTTTGATGAAATCCCCCCCATAGGGCGCCGTGCGCAAATAGGGGGTTAATTGGAGCCCTCATTTAGGAAGGCGCTAAGATAGCATGCATTGTAAAAGTTTGGTTTCGTACCAATTTCGCGGTCGATGCAGCCGCGGTTATTTTCAAATGATAAGCATTGTTTGTCAGGGGTGGCGCCAACAGTTTCGAACGTTTTAGTGAACGTGGGCATGTCGTCGGTTTGTTCGATCAGTACCGGTAAACCTAGTTTTTCAGCGCAATCAGGCGCGAAAACATCGAGATGCCAGCCTTTGCGTTCACCCCGAGAGGCAGAATAGTAGTAAATTTTCAAATATGCATCATCTTTATATTTGTAGATATGGCCACGTCCGAAGACATCGACTAACTCTTGGCCTAATGGCGCTAGCGTCTCTTTAAAGGACGTATACGGACCAATATTGACCGCGAATAAGCTTTTTTCGGGTAAATCTTTTGGCGCTTCGTCTCCTCGTGTTGCCCAGCATTGCGCGTAAGCTTCACTGCGATCTTCGCAATAGTGCCAGATCGTGCCATTTTTAACCGGCTTTTCTTCCCAAATTCGTCCATTCATTTCGATAGGACCGCTACGGCGTTCGGAAAGCGGCACATCTTGCTCTCCTGTATTTTCTTTCACAGTTGCTGGTTGGGACGGGGCGATGTCTTTGCTCTCATTTGCCCCGCTGCAAGCAGCAGACAGAAAGATAATTGCCGCGATTAGGCAACGCGTCATTACAAGCGCTTTCATTTTTAGTCCTCAACTCAATCAGCTTCTTAATGCCGCGCATTTTGTTGAAAATCTTTCTGAACGCAAGCCTTTTGCCGGGCAATGTCGTTTTTATTCAAGGGCTATTGTCATTTAAAATTCATACATTGGCGCCAACGCAGATTGTTGGCGCCTTCACAGCCTTAAGAAATAAGATTTTTGCTATTTTGCTTGAAATATTTGTTTGGAATGTGGCGGCTAAATCTGGAAAAAGAATTAGTGGTGAGGACTCCCGGCACCCGAATTTAAGTAGGACTTCAGGCTATCCATGAAGAAAAAGTCCCAACCTGCCTCACAAATCTCGTAACAATCCAAATTTGGTTTTAAACCGCGATGGGTGAAAATTATCCGGCTTCCAGATTTGTTTTCTTCAATTTCAAATTGCATCACGCTGCCTAGCCATTCCGTTCGGATTGAATCGGGCAGTCCATCATGCAGATGATTAGCGCCAACACATTCGTGTTCAACCAAGGTGTTGGGCTTTAATGTTATTGGGCGGAAAGTCCAAGACGAGTCTTTTGGGGGAAATTTAAATGTAGCAATATCGCCAATCCTCGCAAGAGGCGTGCACGAACTTGTCCACCAATTTTCAAACCCGGTGGTTACAGCCTCGTAGGCTTTTTGCGGCGAGGCGTTAACGTCCAATGTGCGGTGATAGTCTGAGTTTGTCATCGATTGTTACCTCGTTGATTTTAGGCCGCTGCTTTAGACCAATGACCTGGCAAACTTTTTTGAAAATTTGGAATGGCCGAAATACCTTCCATCCACTGGTGAATTTGCGGGAACTGACTTTTGAGATTGACGAAGCCAAACGCCTCCATTGACTCTGGTACGACATCAATGGCGCGTTGAATGATCCGCAACTCAGGAAAAGCCACAGCGTCCGCAGCGCTTATCTGTTCACCACAAAGGAATGGAGTTTTTCTTAATCGGTCCTCAATAGACTGAATTTCCTTAAAGAGATTATTTGCAGCTTCCTTGAAGCTTTCATGCTCTTTGGGGGTCATCTCAGAAAGTTGTTTCCTTTCCACCAACAGCGGAAAAATTAAGCTATGTTGCGCTGGCCGTAAAAAGTCTTCCAAATCTGTGGTAAGCGACCAGATTGCGCCAGCTTCCTGTGGCGTGCTTCCAAATAGGGGGCGCTCTGGAAATTGGCGGTCGAGCCATGCCATAATTCCTAATGAGTCTGTGATATGTTGCCCGTTAAATTCAATCGTTGGCACTTTTCCGCGTGGGTTAATCGCCAAATATGCCTCTTGCTTATGCTCGCGCTTAGATCCTTCTAGGAAGGATATTTCAAAGTCGATTCCTTTTATGACGAGCGCGAGTTGAACCCGCCATCCCCTTGGGGCGCCTGATATTGTGTACAATCGCATTTGTTACCTCTCATTTTGATTGTAGAGGCAAGGTGGATTTATTAGTATTTTTATTCAAGTAGGCAATAAAAATGTATATAGTACTGTTTATGATACTAAGGAGGCGCTTATGCTAAAAAAAAATGAAGCAATACAAACCCCTGAGGGTTTGGAATCAGCGCTTTGCCCAATGCCCGAAATTGCAAAATTAATTGGTGGAAAGTGGAAACTGATCATCCTTCAGATTCTGATTTTTCAGGGCATGAAAAGGTTTAATGAGCTTCGCCGTCAACTTGGGTCGATCACCCAAACGATGCTAACAAACCAGTTGCGTGCGCTGGAGGCTGACGGGCTCGTTCACCGAAAGGTTTACCCCGAAGTCCCGCCGCGTGTTGAATATACAGCGACGCAACGGGCGAAAGCGCTAGAGCCAATGTTTAAGGAAATGCATCATTGGTGGCTGTCCAATCAGAAGTGATCCGACTAAGTGGTGTGCTGATGTTTCTGCGCACTCATTATTTTTCGTGGAAGAAATTATAGATCCGTTCGGCGAGCGCAGCTGAGACCCCGCCTACCGCTTCAAGGTCTTGTGGTTTTGCCTGGGCGATGGCTTTGGCGGAGCCGAAATGGTTGAGTAGGGCGCGCTTGCGTGCTGCGCCGACGCCGGGAATATCATCAATCGGGTTTGCGCTAATCGCTTTTTTGCGTTTTGCCCGATGAGCCCCAATAGCAAAGCGGTGTGCTTCATCACGCAATTGCTGAAGAAAGAACAATCCTGCGTCTTGTGGCGGCAAAGTAAAGGGCTCTCGCCCCGGCATAACGACTTGCTCCCCAATAGCGCTTGCCGTGCGGTCTGGTCGCTTAGCGCCGTGATCATCTTCACGCCGACCTTTGGCGACTGCGATGATCACTGGTCCATCATTTTCTATATCAAGGCCAAGCTCATTCGCGACTTCTAAAACGACAGAAAGCTGCCCTTTACCGCCGTCTAGGATGATAAGGTCTGGTCTCGTTGGGGCGTCATCATCATTTGCGTTCGGCGGGGTTTCGCCTTCATCAGTCTCATCTTTTATTAGGCGCGTAAGGCGGCGCGTCAGCACTTCACGCATCATGCCATAATCATCCCCTGGGGTAAGGGACTTGGTTTTGATATTAAATTTCCTGTACTGATTTTTTATAAAGCCGTCTGGTCCCGCGACAATCATAGCGCCGACGGCGTTTGACCCTTGAATGTGAGAATTGTCATAAACCTCAATTCGCGACGGGGGTGTTTCTAGATCTAAAAGGTTCGCCAAACGTTGAAGGCTCTTTGCTTGGCTGGAACGTTCAGCTAGGCGCCGGCTAAGGGCCTCGCGGGCGTTCATCATCGCGCTTTGGGTAAGCTCGCGTTTTTCGCCCCGCTGCGGGGTTGTGATTTCCACCTTGCGTCCTGCGCGCAAGGTGAATGCCTCAGACAGAAGGTCCGCTTGTGGCGGCGCATGGCTGGTAAAAATTAGCTTTGGCGGCTCGCGATTATCATAAAACTGAGCGATAAAGGCGTCTAAGATACTCTCTGGCGTTTCATCTTTGTCATGGCGCGGAAAATAAGCATGATTGCCCCAATTTTGCCCAGCACGGAAGAAAAAGACCTGGATGCAAGCTTGGCCGCCTTCGCAATGGATGGCGAACACATCCGCTTCGCTGACCCCGCCGGGGTTAATGCCCTGGCTCGCCTGTACATAAGAAAGGGCGCGAATGCGATCGCGAAGCCCCGCGGCGCGCTCAAAATCAAGGGCGTTAGCGGCTTTTTCCATCTCTTCAGAAAGCGCTTTTTGTACTGAGCTTTCCTGGCCATCAAGAAAGGCTTTCGCCTCCAAGACCAACTTTGCGTAATCGTCAGAGGAAATAAGGTCAACACAAGGCGCAGCGCAGCGTTTGATCTGATGCAAAAGGCACGGGCGGGTGCGGGCGTCATAAACACTATCTGAACAGCTGCGCAGCAAGAATGCTTTTTGCAGTGTGTTTAGCGTGCGGTTGACAGCGCCAGCCGACGCAAAGGGGCCGTAATATTTGCCAGGGCGTTTTCGGGCGCCGCGGTGTTTTAAAATTTGCGCCGCCGCATGGTCCTCAGCAATCAGAATATGGGGAAAGGATTTGTCATCCCGTAAAATAATATTATAGCGTGGTTTTAGATGCTTGATCAGATTTGCTTCAAGCAATAATGCTTCGGTTTCCGTCGCCGTAACGACGAATTCCATCGCATGAGTTTCGCTAATCATGCGCATAATGCGGTTGGAGTGGCCGCTAAACTTTGCATAGCTGGATACGCGGTTTTTTAAGTTTTTCGCCTTGCCGACATATAGAACCTCGCCGCCTGGGCCAAACATGCGATAAACCCCAGGTTTGGGGGGCAAACGTTTGACATGATCAGCAATAAGCTCTGCGCCTGTTAACTGATTATCAAGGCGGTTCGGGTCCATTGAAATGGTGTCTGTTTGAGACGGATTCGACGTCATATTGGCTTTAACCGCGGAGTATCCGCTGAGAGATCAACACTCAAAAAAGGCATAAGGTTATGTCTTACCGAGCTTTGCGCCGACCGACCATACTCATGATCAAGGGCTTGCTTGCTTGTGCTTCGCAACGAGTTGGGCGCGTAACAATAACTATTAAGGGAGCGGCAAATGGCGATCCCCGTTCTTGATTTAGGCGACCGTTTCTTACGTTTCACCCTATTTGCGGCCATTTTAGCCGCTGGAGTATTGCTTGCACAATATTCCGTGCGTGATTTCGCCAAAGCCCGCGCAAGCGTTTTATGGCCGTCGGTGGAAGGGGTTGTCTTAAAGCAAAATCGTTGGGGCGTCACATATGCCTATTCCTGGAGCGGGCGTACGCGTCAATCGCATAAAGAACGCTTTTTGACCGGCTTTTCGCTTGGTGAATATTTTAAAAAGCCTTCCAGCGATGCGAACCGGTTCGTGAAAGTTTATGTCTCGCCGACAAACCCCAATGAAGCGGTTCTCCATCGGGGTGGTGGGCGTGTTATGTTTGTGCTTGTTACATTGTTTGGGGCTGGGCTTGCTTTTATTGGCGGCGGCGGCGTTGCCCAGTGTCTAGCGTCAACCCAAATGCGCCCCTATCAACCTTTAGACAAAGAAGCCGCGCGTCGCAGGAAAGACTCTTCTCGGTCAGATCGCCAGTCGACACAGCCATTACGCTTTGGTGCTGAGCAAGCGGAAACGTCAACGCTAATAGAAGATGAAGCGGCTCAAGACGAAAAAGCCGGCGAGGCGCTAAGTTTCACTGATTTTGCTGAAGAACATCGCCGCCATTCTGACAATGATGCTGTGTTAAAAGAGTCGTCGTAAGGCCATGGAACGTTTAAGCGGTCACTGCTTTAATGCGTTTAACCTCGACGCCGGTCGTGATCGCTTCTTCGATTGCGTTGGGTTTTGACACGCGGACTGTAACCGTGATGGCAAGCGGGTGACTAATCGCAAGGTCCGCGATGCGTTCGGCTAAGGTTTCCACTAGCTTAATATGGCCCTCATCGATAATGCGCTTAATTCCTTGAATAAGGCGGTCATAACACATCACGTCTTCAAGCTGATCAGCCTGAGGGGCGGCCGGCGGCGTTACTTCAACCTCAAAATCAATAATCACAGGCTGACAGACGCCTTGCTCATGGTCATAGCAACCAATATAGGCGTCAAGCCTAAGGCCGGTGGCAAAGATTTTACGCGTGGTTAAGCCGCCGTCCTGCATCGTTTTTATTTCTTTTTTGCTGATGGTTATTTTATTCACTGATCATCACATCCGCTGTTTGCCATATTAAATGTTGGCCGCCGTCTACAGCCAACATTTGCCCTGTTACTTCGCGCGCTTCTAGCAAGTAGAACATCGCACTGACTATCCCTTGTGGGGAAGAGCCATATCCTAGGACCGTTGAGCTGGTTTGGGTGCGGAAATCTTCTTCGCTTTGTCTGGGGTTGCGCAAGGTAGGGCCGGGGCCGATGCCGTTTACGCGAATGCCGTTAGGGCCAAGAGCCTGAGCGAGGGTTTTCGTCAGCGTTAAAAGCGCCGCTTTTGAAAGGGTGTAGCTCATAAATTGCGGCGTTAGTTTTAAGACCCGTTGATCAATCAAGTTTATAATCAGATTGTCGCCGCCTTTTGGCGCTTGCGCTGCAAAGTCTTGTGAAAGTTTAAAGGGCGCGCGTAGGTTCGTTTCCATGTGCGCGTCCCAACTGGCGCGTGTGGCATTCATCGCCTCATCGGGTGTGAAACGCGACGCGGAATTTACCAGTAAATTGATAGGGCCAAGGACTTGGGCGGCTTTTGTGATCAATCCGCTCGTCTGCGCTTCATTGCTAAGGTCGGCTTGAAAAGTCTGCGCCTTGACGCCTTTTTGGGTAAGCTCTTGGGCGACCGCATCCGCTTTTTGTGCGGAACTATTGTAGTGGACAGCAACCGACCAGCCTTTGTCTCCTAACGCCAGCGCCATCGCTTTGCCTAAGCGATCCCCGGCGCCTGTAACGAGCGCGACTTGTGTTTCAGGGGGATGGGCTTGGGTCACAACTAGCGTATTTTCTTATAGGAGCCTTATGCGCTCGTTTGGGTCGATACGGCGAAGATAAAAAAGATATAGGTTAAGAAGAAGACAATACCGGCTGGTCGGCCAATGTCTCTCTTTAAAAAGACGTAGAAAGACAAGATCCCTGTCACCGCTAACATGGCGGGCAGATCGAGGCTAAGGGCTTTTGCATCAAAGGCCGCTCCGCCAGCAAGGCCCGCCGCGCCGCCAACCGCTAGCAGATTGAAGATATTCGATCCAATAACATTGCCAATCGCGACATCGGACTTCTTTCGGAATGCGGCGACAGCAACCGTTGCTAGCTCAGGTAACGATGTGCCAAAGGCAACGATCGTTAGGCCGATCAGTGTGTCGCGAACGCCAAGTTCTGCTGCGAGGGTTGAACCATTCGTAACCAAAAGGTGGGCGCCAAGAGGCAAGCCAATAAGGCCCGCGGCGAGATAAACCAGCATGGTGAGGGAAATGCCATTTCCTTCCGCATAGTCCTCAACTTCATCAAGGACCGGGTCGGAACTGGCGCCGCTTAAGGCCCTGACCATCATATAAGTAATGTAGCAAACAATTCCGGTGAACAAGATTGCGCCAGCCTGGAAATCGAGCATACCGCGCGTATAAGCAAAAGCGGCGAAAATCGCACTGCCAGCCAGCATAACAACACCATGGCGGCGCAGACCGGGGATATGCGTGCTCATCGGATAGATAATCGCTGGCAGGCCTAAGACGAGTAAAACATTGGCAATGTTTGAGCCGATAATGTTGCCAATGGCGATGCCAGAAGCGTCATTTAAAATCGCTTGAATTGTCACCACCAATTCGGGGGCGGATGTGCCGAAAGCGACAATCGTTAGGCTGACGATTAAAGCGGGGACTTTCAAAGCGGCGGCCAGAGACACTGCGCCGCGTACAAGTAGATCGCCAGCGATCAACAATATGGAGAGACCAAGGATAATCAGCGCGATCTCAATAACCATAATAAACCTGTCAAAATAATGATAGCAGTCGTGAATAGGGCTCGCTTAGATTTCGTCGTCCCCAGTAAATATAGACAAGCGGCAAAAGCGCGAACAAATCCTGCCAATCGGCGCTAAAATCGCTAGGCTTTTAACCATTGGCGCGCATTGCGCGAAAATGCAAGCTGAGCGCTCCTCAAATACAATACTTGCCAGTTTCGAGATGCGTTTAGGAGGAGCGACGCGTATTGTTTGCGTTCCGCTTTTGTTTAGTCGATGCGGCCTTTTTCCAGCAGGTTGAGGGCGGCGAAGATAAGGATGAAGACCAAGATTGTGTAAACTGCAGTCATTACGACAGCCCCTTTTGTTGCGTACGTTCCTTGTCGGCGAATCTTAAAGCCGAATAGATTTAGAGGCGGTATTTACGCGTCCCGAGCGTTAATGCAAGAGGCTTAGAGACAACTATACACGCGTGCCTAGAAAATTCCGCAAAAGGGTCTTGTATCGCCAATTTTTGGCGCGCGGCGCGCCATACTCCAGGTCTACCCCGACTAAGGGGCGAGGATGGAGTGAACTATGTATACACGGCTTTCGCCGCGATCGTATCGGCGGCGTGTTATGACACTGGCGGGTCAGTATATTGCCGCGGCGGCGTTTTTGACATTATTTGCCGCCGTTTCTTCGTTTTCCGCTTAAAGTTATTAAAATTTTTCCTACCCTAGAAACCTTGAGAATACCTTCTTCACTTAAGTTACGGCGTAAATTAAAGGCCGAAAGATGTTGAGTGAATTAGGGACGCTTTTTAACGAACCAATGGTGGCGCCGCCGAGCGATCGCCGTTTTACGACCCGTGTGTTAAATGCCTGGGCGCGCGCTGCGCGCGGGCGTTTTCCGACATGGGCGGAAATGCAGCGGGTTGAGCTTGGTGAAGATTGGCGCTGGGTTTTTGTGGTTGATTTGAAAAAGAGTGTGGGCTTTCCCTTTTTCATCTATATTGGTGATCACTTGTCGAAACTCTCAGATGTGTATCTGGCGGATGCAAGTGATTGGACGCTTTCATTGTTAGATGTAGCGACCGGTGAAATTGAAGCAGCAGCTGAGGCGCAAGGGCCGCATTTGCGCGACGATGAGCTAATGTTGTGCGACGGTCGCAATATCTTGTTCCGCTCTATCTTGGCGCCATTGGCGGATGACGGAGAGAACATTACCCATATATTGGGCGCCGCGACCGGTCGTTTTGCCTGACCTCCTTATTTTAAGCAAAATATCGCTATTTAGGGGTGACAAATGCTGATTTGTCCGCCATAAGCGCGTCTTCGATTGTCCAGTTTGGATGATCACCTGTCCGAAATGTCCGGCGCCTGCCTTACAAGGTTGGCTTAAAATTCGCCAGGCTAGACAGAATTGGAACAGCGCTCCTCTTGAAAGGTGACGCGCTTCCCATGCAATCGCTTGAAAGAGCGGCATGTTATTCTGTTTTTTTGGGCAGGCTCCAGTCGTGAAGACGCTGGGGCCTTTTGGTTTTCAAAGGGCCTATCCGGTACGACGCGGCGATAGGATTTTTGTCCCTTATGGGGCTTTGGAATTTAGTGGCCGTGTTTGGCCCGGGCGTGAGGATAACGCGATATGGATAGGGCTCAAAAAGCCGAAATGGTCGACTGGATCGGCGATGTCTTCGACAAAAATTCAGTTGTCGTTGTGCAAAATGGCGGTCTTTCAGTTGCTGAGATGACTGAATTACGCGGTGAATTGCGTGAGGCGGGGGCGACGATGAAAATCGTTAAGAACCGTCTGGCGAAAATCGCCATTTCTGGCAAGTCGGCGGAAAAGATTTCTGATCTCTTCTCAGGACCTACCGCGATCGCTTTTTCTGAGGACCCTGTCGCTGCGGCGAAGGCGGTTAACTCATACGCTAAGAAGAATGAGAAACTCGTCATTCTTGGCGGCGCGATGGGTGAGGAGACGATGGACCCGGCCGGTGTGAAGGCTCTGGCCGCTATGCCGTCTCGCGAAGAGGTTATTGCCTCTATCGTTCAAGCAATTAGCTCGCCAGCAGCGGAAATCGCCGGCGCAATTGGCGCGCCAGCCTCCAATATCGCGAGCATTTTGAAGACTTTGGAGGAGCGGGACGCGGCGTAACCTGCTTCCTTGAATTAATTGTATCAGCCGTTTGATCGGCATTTTTGTATTAACCTGATTATAACTTAAGGACTAAAACCCATGGCGGATATCAAAAAACTTGCAGAAGAACTTGTCGGCCTTACGCTTTTAGAAGCGGCTGAATTGAAAAACCTCTTAAAAGATGAGTATGGCATTGAGCCAGCAGCTGGCGCAGTTGCTGTTGCGGCGGCCCCTGGCGCAGGCGGCGGCGGTGAAGCGGCTGAAGAAAAAGACGAATTCGACGTTATCTTGGTTGCTGCAGGCGACAAGAAAATCAACGTTATTAAAGAGGTTCGCGCGATTACAGGTCTTGGCCTTAAAGAGGCGAAAGAGCTTGTTGAAGCTGGCGGCAAAGCCGTTAAAGAAGGCGCTGCTAAAGCTGAAGCTGAAGAAATCAAGAAAAAGCTGGAAGACGCAGGCGCGAAAGTCGAGCTCAAGTAGGTTTGTATTTTCTTGCGCGCACTCGTTTTGGATGCGCGATCCAGAGTTTATGGGCGCTGCTTCGTTTTGTGGAGCTGCGTCCATTGCGTTATAGGCGGGTCCCGATTTGTGGGGCTCGATTTTTGAGGGCGATGTTTCGTCCGCTGCAGTTGGTTTCCTTGTTTTGGATCTCTTGTGCGCCGCCCAGTTAAGGCTGGGGGATAATTTTTCGGCGAATAGGGGATTTTTTTTGTTGACAGGGGTTGCGGCGGGCGTCGGCCAATATTATTAACGACCCCTCGTTGTCGGCGAAGGCCCCGTCGGTGACGCTAGGCTTGCGGCGAGCATATTCATTGAAACTTGGTCAATCGAGACCCGAAATCTAAAAATCCGTTCTTCTGGTTGTTGTAGCAATCGGGACCGGTATTTTTGTGTTTTGTGGGTGCGATGCCAATCGCGCAGATGATGTTGCAAAGATTAGCCGTGTTAAGTGCCGATTGATTTTGTGAGGACACCAGAATGGCGCAAACCTTCGTTGAAAAAAAACGTATTCGCAAAAGCTTCGGCCGTATCGGCGACGCAGCGGCGATGCCGAACCTCATCCAAGTACAAAAGGATTCCTACGAGCAGTTTTTGCAACGCAGGACACCAGCTGATGAACGCCTAAATGAGGGGATTGAGGCTGTTTTCCGTTCGGTTTTCCCCATCTCCGATTTCACGGAAACGGCGGTCCTTGAATATGTCTCTTACGAATTTGAGGAGCCGAAATACGATACGGAAGAGTGTCAGCAACGCGATATGACTTACGCCGCGCCGCTAAAGGTGACGCTGCGGCTGGCTGTATTTGAGGTGGATGAAGACACTGGCGCTAAATCCATCCGCGATGTGAAAGAACAAGAAGTCTATATGGGCGACATGCCGCTCATGACTGACAACGGCACGTTCATTGTTAACGGTACTGAGCGGGTGATCGTTAGTCAGATGCACCGTTCGCCAGGTGTCTTCTTTGATCATGATCGCGGGAAGACCCATTCTTCTGGCAAGTTGTTATTTGCAGCGCGCATTATCCCTTATCGTGGTTCTTGGCTCGATTTTGAGTTTGATCCAAAGGACATCGTTAATGTTCGTATCGACCGGCGTCGTAAGTTGCCGGCGACGACATTGCTTTACGCCTTGGGCATGGATCAGGAAGAAATTCTTGACCAATTCTACGACCGTGTTCCGCACCGTAAGGTCGAAGCTGGTTGGACCATGGCCTATAATATGGACCGACTAAAAGGCAATAAGCTTGATCGCGATTTGGTCAATGCTGAAACTGGCGATGTTGTTGCGGAAGCGGGTAAGAAGCTTACTGCGCGGGCGGCAAAGAAGCTGATTGAAGAAGGCCTAAAAGACCTGCTTATCGCAGAAGAGGATATGATCGGGCGGTATTTCGCGTCTGATCTTGTGAACTTTGAAACCGGCGAGATCTATGCGGAAGCCGGTGATGAAATCTCCGCTCAGCACCTTGAAACGTTTGCTGAAATTGGCATCGAGGCGTTTGACACGATTGATGTCGATCACGTCAATATCGGCGCTTATGTGCGCAACACGCTTGCGGCTGATAAAAACTCTAACCGCGATATGGCGCTGATTGATATTTATCGCGTCATGCGCCCGGGCGAGCCGCCGACCTTAGAAACAGCAGAAGGGCTGTTCTTCGGTCTTTTCTTTGATGAGGAGCGCTACGACCTTTCCGCTGTTGGCCGGGTTAAGATGAACATCCGCTTGGAGTTTGAGCCGGATGATTCTCTTCGCACCTTGCGCAAGGACGACATTCTCGCGGTTCTTAAAACGCTGGTTAATCTGCGTGATGGCCGCGGTGAGATCGATGATATCGATAACCTTGGCAACCGCCGCGTGCGCTCGGTCGGTGAGTTGATGGAGAACCAATATCGCATTGGTCTTCTTCGTATGGAGCGCGCCATTAAGGAACGCATGACATCAGCTGAGCTTGATACGCTGATGCCTCATGATTTGATTAACGCCAAGCCGGTCGCCGCAGCGGTTCGAGAATTTTTTGGCTCGTCACAGCTTTCCCAGTTTATGGACCAGACTAACCCATTGTCTGAGATTACCCATAAGCGGCGCTTATCAGCCCTTGGGCCAGGCGGTTTGACCCGTGAGCGTGCTGGCTTTGAGGTTCGAGACGTTCACCCAACCCATTATGGCCGGATCTGTCCGATTGAAACGCCGGAAGGCCCGAATATTGGTTTGATCAACTCTTTGGCCACCCACGCTCAGATCAACAAATATGGGTTTATCGAAAGTCCCTATCGTCGTGTCGAAAACGGCGTGTTGGCCAATGAGGTGATTTATCTTTCCGCCATGGAAGAATCGCGGTTTGCGATCGCCCAGGCGAATGCGGGCGTTGATGAGAACGGTATGCTTCTCAATGAGTTCGTGAACTGTCGCGCGGGCGCCTTCCGAGATGCGACGTTGATCCCTCGCGAAGAAGTGGACTATATCGACGTTTCGCCGAAACAGCTTGTTTCTGTTGCTGCGGCGCTTATCCCATTCCTAGAAAATGACGACGCGAACCGCGCACTTATGGGCTCAAACATGCAACGCCAGGCGGTGCCGTTGCTGCAGGCTGAGGCCCCCTATGTCGGCACCGGTATGGAATCGGTTGTGGCGCGCGATTCTGGCGCGGCGGTTGCTGCTAAGCGTACCGGCGTCATTGAGCAGGTTGATGCCCAGCGTATCGTTGTGCGTGCGACGGAAGAAACGGACCCAACAAAGCCGGGTGTTGATATCTTCAATCTGCGCAAATTCCAGCGCTCCAACCAATCAACCTGCATCAATCAGCGCCCGCTTGTTAAGATCGGCGATGAGGTGCAGGCCGGAGACATTATCGCCGACGGCCCGTCGACGGACCTTGGTGAATTGGCGCTTGGTAAAAACGTGCTCGTCGCGTTTATGCCTTGGAATGGTTACAACTTTGAAGACTCCATTTTGATCTCTGAGCGGATTGTGCGCGACGACGTCTTTACGTCCGTTCACATCGAAGAGTTCGAAGTGATGGCCCGTGACACCAAGCTTGGGCCAGAAGAAATTACCCGGGATATTCCGAACGTTTCTGAAGAAGCGCTTCGCAACCTTGACGAGGCGGGCATTACCGCGATTGGTGCTGAGGTTCATCCGGGCGATATTCTTGTTGGTAAAATCACGCCAAAGGGCGAAAGCCCAATGACGCCAGAGGAAAAACTTCTCCGCGCGATCTTTGGTGAGAAAGCGTCCGATGTTCGCGATACCTCACTGCGCTTGCCGCCTGGGGCGTCTGGCACAATCGTTGAGGTGCGTGTCTTTAACCGTCACGGTGTTGACAAAGACGAGCGCGCAATTGCGATTGAGCGTGAGGAAATTGAGCGTCTTGCTAAAGACCGTGATGACGAATTGGTTATTCTTGAGCGGAACATCTTTTCTCGCTTGAAGCAGCTGCTTCTTGGCAAAAATGCTGTGTCTGGCCCGAAAGAGCTAGAGAAAGGCATTGTTACGGAAGAAAATCTTGGCCTCTTAACGCGCGGTCAATGGTGGAAGGTCGGCCTAGAAGATGAAGCCTCTATGGCTGAGGTTGAGGCCCTGAAAAAGCAATATGATGAAAGCCGTTCACGGCTTGAGGCGCGCTTTGACGACAAGGTCGACAAACTGCGCCGCGGCGATGAGCTGCCGCCAGGGGTGATGAAGATGGTTAAAGTCTTCGTTGCGGTGAAGCGTAAGCTTCAGCCTGGTGATAAAATGGCCGGTCGTCACGGGAACAAAGGTGTTATCTCAAAAATTGCGCCTATCGAGGATATGCCGTTCCTTGAAGACGGCACCGCGGTTGATATCGTTTTGAACCCGCTTGGCGTTCCCTCGCGGATGAACGTTGGGCAGATTCTAGAGACGCACCTCGGTTGGGCGTGCCGGGGCCTTGGTCAACAGATCAAAGAGGTCTTGGAAAATTGGCGTGCGGAACTTGCTGGCCGCGAGGATATGATCGCCAAACTGAAAGATGTATACGGCGAAGATCAAGCCTTGCCGAGCACGAATGAAGAAGTCAAAGAGCTTGCGGGCAATCTTGTGCGCGGCGTTCCAGTGGCGACGCCGGTTTTTGACGGCGCTGAAGAGAAAAACATTGTTGAGATGCTTGGCCGCGCTGGCCTTGAAGATTCCGGCCAGGTCACACTCTATGATGGGCGCACGGGCGAACAGTTCGCGCGTCAGGTTACGGTGGGATACAAGTATCTTCTGAAACTGCACCACCTTGTGGATGATAAGATCCACGCCCGGTCAATCGGTCCTTATTCTCTTGTTACGCAGCAGCCTCTTGGCGGTAAGGCCCAGTTTGGTGGTCAGCGCTTTGGTGAGATGGAAGTTTGGGCGCTTGAAGCCTATGGCGCGGCTTACACGCTCCAAGAAATGTTGACGGTGAAATCTGACGACGTTGCTGGCCGGACGAAAGTCTATGAAGCGATTGTGCGCGGTGACGACAGCTTTGAAGCTGGTATTCCGGAAAGCTTCAATGTTCTTGTTAAAGAAATGCGTTCGCTTGGCCTCAATGTTGAGCTGCAGACGAGTTAGTAAAATTTGCAGCGTCGATGCATATCAGCGCTGTGATTTCAGTTTTTGATCGCGGACGGATTATCCAAACCGCAAAACCGAGTTTTAAAAGCGAGGGTCCCCATGTCCCAGGAAATGATGAACATTTTTAATCCGGTTGCGCCGGTCTCGACGTTCAATCAGATCCGTATCTCTCTAGCGAGCCCGGAGAAAATCCTCTCCTGGTCGTTTGGTGAGATCAAAAAGCCGGAGACGATCAACTATCGTACGTTCAAGCCTGAACGGGACGGCCTTTTCTGCGCCCGGATTTTTGGCCCCGTGAAAGACTATGAATGTCTTTGCGGTAAATATAAGCGCATGAAGTACAAAGGCATCACCTGTGAAAAGTGTGGTGTTGAAGTTACGTTGACAAAGGTGCGCCGCGACCGCATGGGCCATATTGAGCTTGCGGCGCCAGTTGCGCATATCTGGTTCTTAAAGTCGCTTCCGTCCAGAATTTCGTTGATGCTGGATATGACATTGAAAGATGTCGAGCGTGTTTTGTATTTTGAATACTACATCGTTATTGAGCCTGGCCTGACGCCGATGGAGCCAAACCAGCTTCTGTCAGAAGAAGAGTATATGCAGGCTCAAGAAGAATACGGCGAGGACAGTTTTACGGCTGGCATCGGCGCCGAAGCGATCCGCGAGATCCTTTCCAATATGGATCTGGACGGCATCGCAGAGCAGCTAAAAGTTGAGATCGCGGAAGCGACAACTGAGCTGAAGCCGAAAAAACTTGCCAAGCGTTTGAAGCTGATCAACGCTTTTATCGAAAGCGGCAATCGTCCTGAGTGGATGATTATGACGGTGATCCCTGTGATCCCGCCGGAACTTCGCCCGCTTGTGCCGCTAGACGGCGGCCGCTTTGCGACCTCCGATTTGAATGATCTGTATCGCCGTGTGATCAACCGGAATAACCGTTTGAAGCGTTTGATAGAGCTTCGTGCGCCGGACATCATTGTGCGGAACGAAAAGCGGATGCTGCAAGAGGCGGTCGACGCCTTGTTTGACAATGGCCGCCGCGGCCGAGTTATCACTGGCACCAATAAGCGTCCGTTGAAATCTTTGTCCGATATGCTGAAAGGCAAGCAGGGTCGTTTCCGTCAGAACCTTCTTGGTAAGCGGGTCGACTATTCTGGTCGTTCGGTGATCGTGGTTGGGCCTGAGCTTAAGCTTCATGAGTGCGGTTTGCCGAAGAAAATGGCGCTGGAGCTGTTTAAGCCGTTTATCTATTCGCGTCTTGATGCGAAGGGGCTTTCCTCCACCGTTAAACAGGCCAAGAAACTGGTTGAAAAAGAACGTCCCGAAGTGTGGGACATCTTGGACGAGGTGATCCGCGAACATCCCGTTATGTTGAACCGGGCGCCGACTTTGCACCGTCTTGGCATTCAAGCGTTTGAGCCAAAACTGATTGAAGGTAAAGCAATCCAGCTGCACCCGCTAGTCTGTACCGCCTTTAACGCCGACTTTGACGGCGACCAAATGGCTGTGCATGTTCCGTTGTCGCTAGAAGCGCAGCTTGAAGCGCGCGTCTTGATGATGTCGACGAACAACATCTTGTCGCCAGCAAACGGTAAGCCGATTATTGTTCCCTCACAGGACATTGTTTTGGGCCTTTATTATCTTTCCATCGAGAAAGATAATGAGCCGGGCGAGGGCATGGTCTTTTCAAACATTGATGAAATCGAACATGCGCTGGAAGCTGGCGCGGTGACGTTGCACGCTAAAGTTAAAGCCCGCTGGGAATCCGTTGACCGGGATGGCGCGCCTATCCGCACCGTTGTTGAAACAACGCCAGGCCGGATGAAAATCGCTCAGATGTTGCCCAAAGACGGCAATGTGCCATTTGAAGTCATCAACCAGTTATTGACCAAAAAGAGCATTCAGTCGCTGATCGACATTGTCTATCGCCATTGCGGTCAGAAACAGACCGTTATCTTTGCTGATCATATTATGGGCCTTGGTTTTAAAGAGGCGTGTAAGGCGGGCATCTCTTTCGGTAAAGACGACATGGTTATTCCAACCACGAAGCACGGTCTTGTTGAAGAGACGCGGTCTTTAGTTCGTGATTACGAACAGCAATATGCGGATGGTTTCATCACCCGCGGCGAGAAGTACAACAAAGTCGTTGATGCTTGGGCTAAGTGTACGGATAAAATTGCTGACGAGATGATGAAAGAAATCTCGGCCACGAAGGTTGAAAAAGAAACCGGCCGCGAGATGCAAATCAACTCAGTTTATATGATGTCTCACTCTGGGGCGCGTGGTTCTCCCGCACAGATGAAACAGCTTGCCGGTATGCGCGGTCTGATGGCGAAACCTTCTGGCGAGATTATTGAAACGCCAATTATCTCAAACTTTAAAGAAGGCCTGACCGTTCTTGAATACTTTAACTCTACGCACGGCGCGCGGAAGGGGCTTGCTGATACGGCGCTTAAAACGGCGAACTCTGGTTATCTTACACGCCGTCTTGTCGATGTTGCGCAGGATTGCATTGTGCGCGAAGTCGATTGCGGTACGGAAAACGGCATCACCTTAGAGGCTATTGTTCAGGGTGGTGAAACTGTTGTGCCGTTATCTCAGCGAATTTTGGGCCGAACCACGCTTGATCAGCTGGTTCATCCTGACAGCGGCGCCGTTATTGCGGAAAAAACCACTGAAATTGACGAGGCTTTGGCCGAGGAGATTGAAGGTTCCGGCATTTTAAAGGTCCGTGTTCGTTCTGTTCTAACTTGTGAGTCGAAATCGGGCGTTTGCGGCGCATGCTATGGTCGTGATTTGGCCCGCGGCAGCCACGTCAATATCGGCGAGGCGGTTGGCGTGATCGCGGCGCAGTCAATTGGTGAGCCGGGCACTCAGCTTACCATGCGGACATTCCACGTTGGCGGTACGGCGCAGGTTGGTGACACTTCCTTTATTGAGGCCAGCCACGAGGGTAAAATCTCTCTTGAAAACCGAAATGTCGTTAAAAACTCCGATGGCGACTTGATGGTGATGGGCCGTAACACGCTCGTTAAAATCATAGATGCTGACGGTGTTGCTCAGGCTTCTTACAAGGTTACCTATGGCACCAAGTTGCGGATTGATGACGGCGACACCGTTACGCGCGGCCAACGTCTGGCTGACTGGGACCCTTACACAATCCCGATCTTGACGGAACTTGGCGGCAAGGTGAAATTTGAAGATCTGCAAGAAGGCTTTTCAATGCAGGTTGTCGCTGATGAGGCGACGGGTATTGCCAGCCGCGTGGTCACCGACTGGCGATCAAACCCTCGCGCGGCTGATCTGAAACCGGCTATTGCGGTCGTTGATGATGAAGGCATCCCGCTCACCTTAGAAGGCGGCGGGGAGGCGCGTTACACCCTGCCTGTGGATGCTATTCTTTCTGTTGAGGATGGTGATTCGGTTCGTGTTGGCGACGCGTTGGCGCGTATCCCGACGGAAGGCGCGAAAACTAAAGACATTACCGGTGGTCTGCCGCGGGTTGCGGAATTGTTTGAAGCGCGACGTCCGAAGGATCATGCGATTATCGCGGACACGGATGGACGTGTTGAATTTGGCCGCGACTATAAAAACAAACGTCGTATCCGGATTGTTCCAACCGATGAAAGCTTAGAACCTTCTGATTACCTTGTGCCGAAAGGCAAGCACATCACCGTGCAGGAAGGTGATTTCATTGCAAAAGGCGAATATCTGATGGACGGCAATCCTGCGCCTCATGATATTCTCCAGATTATGGGTATTGAGGCGCTTGCCGATTACCTCATTAACGAGATCCAGGAAGTCTACCGTCTACAGGGCGTTCCGATTAACGATAAGCACATCGAAGTCATCGTGCGTCAGATGTTGCAGAAGATCGAAATCTCAGATCCTGGTGATTCGCTTTATATGAAAGACGAGCAAGTTGATCGTCTCGAATATGAAGAAACAAATGAGCGGCTGGAAAATGAGGGCAAGAACCCCGCTGTCGGCGCGCCGGTTCTTCTGGGTATCACAAAAGCGTCTCTGCAGACGCGTTCGTTTATCTCAGCGGCGTCATTCCAGGAAACAACGCGCGTTCTCACGGACGCGGCCGTTAATGGTAAAATCGATAGCCTCGAAGGTTTGAAGGAAAACGTGATCGTTGGTCGCTTGATACCGGCTGGCACCGGCGGCCAGATGGCCCGTCACCAGATCGAAGCGGATCGCCGTGATATGGTTCTGCTGGAAGAACGTACAAAGCGCTTGGCGACTGCGTTGCCTGCACCGGGAGAGGCTGTCCAGGGCGAGGCAGTTGAAATGTCGATATCGGCTGACGCCCAGCCTGTGGTTTTTGAAGAAGCCGCGCCGGCTCCAGCAACTGAAGTTGAAGAATCAACGCCAGGGGATACCGCTCCAGCCGCTGAATAGGATTGGGTGTCTCACCCCCATTAACAAAAAAGCCAGCGGTTTTCCGCTGGTTTTTTTATGTTTTTGTGGTTTGCCTGCTGCGTGCGCGCATTGTTTGAAAATAAACCGCGTTAAACGGGTAAATTTTCATGTTAGCATGTTGACCCGAGGGCGCGGCGGATATATTAAGCGCGCTTGCTGGATGGTTGGCCGTCAACCGCGCCTTGTCGCCTTGAAACGCAACCGAGCCTAGCTATGAGTTTAATGTCGATGGAAGCGTTCCACGAACGATCGTGGCACGCTGTTTGGCGTCATGACGGTGAGCAATTTTGAGCTTGCCGGGCGTCTTCGTCGTCGCTTACCCGCTTTCTTCGTCTTGGCGATGGATTAGGCGGGGCAAAACGCCCATTTGGGCAAAGTTAAAGGGCCCATAGGGCGATAAGAGGAATTTGGAGCGCGAATGCCAACGATCCAACAGCTTATTCGCAAGCCGCGGAAGCCGAAGCGCAAGATTAATAAAGTGCCGGCTATGGAAGCATGTCCGCAAAAGCGCGGCGTGTGCACCCGTGTTTATACGACGACGCCGAAAAAACCGAACTCCGCTTTGCGGAAGGTTGCTAAGATTCGTTTGACCAATGGCTATGAAGTCATTGGCTATATCCCGGGCGAAGGGCACAATCTTCAGGAGCACTCAGTGGTCTTGATCCGTGGCGGTCGTGTGAAAGACCTTCCAGGTGTTCGTTATCATGTCCTGCGCGGCGTTCTAGATACGCAAGGGGTTAAAGACCGTAAACAGCGTCGTTCAAAATACGGCGCGAAGCGTCCGAAGTAGGGGTAAAGATCTATGTCACGTCGTCACCGCGCAGAAAAACGCGTCGTCCACCCCGACCCAAAATTTGGGGATAAGACGATCTCTAAGTTTATGAACTACGTTATGCTTGACGGTAAAAAGTCAGCGGCTGAAAAAATCGTCTATGGGGCTCTTGATAAGATTGAGGGCAAGCTAAAGCGCCCGCCGGTTGAGCTCTTTAAGGAAGCCCTCGACAATGTGACGCCAGCTATTGAGGTTCGTTCACGCCGTGTTGGTGGTGCGACTTATCAGGTGCCGGTTGAAGTTCGTCCTGACCGTAAAATTGCTCTTGCGATGCGCTGGATTATTGCTGCTGCGCGCGGGCGTAATGAAACAACGATGGTTGACCGGTTATCGAATGAATTAATGGACGCAGTGCAAAATCGCGGCGCCGCCGTTAAAAAGCGCGAAGATACGCATCGTATGGCGGAAGCCAACCGGGCGTTCTCTCATTATCGTTGGTAGATATCGCTTAGTTAAGGAACTGGTCCTATGGCCCGTACGCATAAAATTGAAGATTACCGCAATTTCGGCATTATGGCCCATATTGATGCGGGTAAAACGACGACGACAGAGCGCGTCCTGTATTATACGGGTAAGAGCCACAAGATTGGCGAAGTTCATGATGGTGCGGCCACGATGGACTGGATGGAGCAGGAGCAAGAGCGCGGCATTACGATTACATCTGCTGCGACGACCTGTTTTTGGAATGATAAGCGTCTGAACATTATTGACACGCCAGGTCACGTTGACTTCACAATTGAAGTTGAACGTTCGTTGCGTGTTCTTGATGGCGCTGTTGCGCTTCTTGATGCGAACGCCGGTGTTGAGCCGCAAACGGAAACGGTTTGGCGTCAGGGCGATAAGTATAACGTGCCGCGCATGTTTTTCATCAACAAGATGGATAAGCTGGGCGCTGATTTTTATAACTCTGTTGACACGATCCATGACCGCCTGGCGGCGAAAACAGTCATTTTGCAGTTGCCGGTTGGTGCTGAAAGTGAATTTGCTGGCGTGATTGATCTTCTCAAGATGAAGGCGATCATCTGGGACGCTGAAGATCTTGGTGCTTCTTTTCACGAGGAAGATATTCCTGCTGACCTTGCTGACAAGGCAGCTGAGTATCGGGAAAAAATGATCGAAACCGTCGTCGAGTTAGACGAAGAGGTTATGGAAGCCTATTTGGAAGGTAATGAGCCTGACAACGAAACGATCAAACGATTGATCCGCAAGGGCACATGTAACGTTGATTTCCACCCGGTTCTTTGTGGTTCAGCCTTTAAGAACAAGGGCGTTCAGCCGATGCTTGACGCGGTTGTGGATTATCTGCCAAGCCCTGTTGAGGTTCCTTCGATTAAGGGTATTCATCCTGATACAGAAGAAGAGCTTACGCGCCCTTCATCTGATGATGAGCCGCTTGCTATGCTGGCCTTTAAGATCATGAACGACCCATTTGTTGGTTCGTTGACATTCTGCCGGATTTACTCTGGCAAGCTTGACCAAGGCGGGTTCACGATGAACACCGTTAAGGGCAAGAAAGAGCGCGTCGGTCGTATGTATATGATGCACTCTGATGATCGCGAAGATATTAAAGAGGCTTATGCGGGCGATATCGTTGCGATCGCTGGTTTGAAAGATACGACAACGGGCGACACGCTTTGTGAAGCGGCAAAGCCTGTTATCCTTGAGCGGATGGAATTCCCTGATCCGGTTATTGAGCTTGCGGTTGAGCCAAAAACAAAAGCTGACCAGGAAAAAATGGGTATTGCGTTGCAGCGCTTGGCGGCCGAAGATCCATCGTTCCGTGTTTCTTCTGATGAAGAAAGCGGCCAGACGATTATTAAAGGTATGGGCGAGCTTCACCTCGACATTCTTGTTGATCGAATGAAGCGCGAGTTTAATGTTGAAGCCAATATTGGCGCGCCGTCTGTTGCTTATCGTGAAACGATCACAAAAGAGGCGGATATCGATTATACGCACAAGAAGCAGTCTGGTGGTTCTGGCCAGTTTGCGCGCGTTAAATTCCGTGTTATCCCTCAAGATCCTGGAGAGGGGTATGAGTTCGAGAGCCAGATCGTTGGCGGCTCTATTCCTAAAGAATATATTCCAGGCGTTGAAAAAGGTCTGGATTCTATTCGCGAAGCAGGTCTTCTTGCTGGCTTCCCGATCTTAGACTTTAAAGTTGAGCTTTATGACGGCGCGTTCCACGATGTCGACTCATCAGTTCTCGCTTTTGAAATCGCAGCTCGTGGCGCGATGCGCGAAAATAAAGGTGATTTGGGCCTAGCATTGCTTGAGCCAGTCATGAAAGTGGAAGTTGTGACGCCGGATGAGTATACCGGCACCGTTATCGGCGACCTTAATTCTCGGCGTGGTCAGATTCAGGACCAAGAGATGCGCGGCAACGCGACCGTCGTTAACGCCATGGTTCCCTTGGCCAACATGTTTGGCTATGTGAATAACCTTCGTTCCGCCACCCAAGGGCGTGCAAACTATACAATGCAATTCGATCATTATGATCGGGTGCCTAAAGCGGTTGAGGACGAAGTACGGGCCAAGCTTGCTGGTTAGTATAGGCCCTTTGGACGAAACAAGGATTGCTTCACGAGTATCTCGAGGCTGTAGCGAAAAGTTAGTTAAGACGTCAGAATACGGAGAAGAAGATGTCTAAGGAAAAGTTTGAACGCACAAAACCGCATGCCAATATCGGCACAATTGGTCACGTTGACCATGGTAAGACGACATTGACAGCGGCGATCACGAAATATTTCGGCGACTTCAAGGCCTATGACGAGATTGACGGCGCGCCGGAAGAAAAAGCGCGTGGCATCACCATCTCCACGGCGCACGTTGAATATGAAACTGAAGGTCGTCACTACGCTCACGTCGACTGCCCAGGGCACGCTGACTATGTTAAAAACATGATCACCGGCGCGGCGCAGATGGACGGCGCTATCCTCGTTGTAAACGCGGCTGACGGCCCAATGCCACAAACACGAGAGCACATCTTGCTTGCGCGTCAGGTTGGTGTTCCTGCGATCGTTGTTTTCATGAACAAAGTTGACCAGGTCGACGATGAAGAACTTCTAGAGCTTGTTGAGATGGAAGTGCGCGAACTTCTTTCTTCATATGACTTCCCTGGCGATGATATTCCGATCGTTAAAGGTTCAGCTCTTGCTGCGATGGAAGGTAAAACACCTGAAATTGGCGAGAATGCTATCAAAGAATTGATGGCGGCTGTTGATGACTATATCCCAACGCCTGACCGTCCTGTTGACCAAGACTTCCTATTGCCGATTGAAGACGTGTTCTCAATCTCTGGTCGTGGTACTGTTGTTACGGGCCGTGTTGAGCGTGGTATCGTCAATGTTGGCGACGAACTTGAAATCATCGGCATTAAAGAAACACAGAAAACCACCTGTACGGGTGTTGAAATGTTCCGCAAGCTGCTTGATAGCGGCGAGGCTGGCGACAATGTTGGTGTTCTTCTTCGCGGTATCGACCGTACAGCGGTTGAGCGCGGTCAGGTTCTTTGTAAGCCGGGTTCTGTTACCCCGCACACGAAGTTCGTTGCTGAAGCATATATCTTGACGAAAGAAGAGGGTGGTCGTCACACGCCATTCTTCACGAATTACCGTCCTCAGTTCTACTTCCGTACGACAGACGTTACCGGTGTTGTTACCCTAAAAGAGGGTACAGAGATGGTTATGCCTGGCGATAATGTTGAAGTGAATGTCGAATTAATCGTGCCGATTGCGATGGAAGAAAAACTTCGCTTCGCTATTCGCGAAGGCGGCCGTACGGTTGGCGCTGGTATTGTTGCGTCGATCGTCGAATAGGATAACACGAGTAAAGCGCGGGGCCGATTTTCGGTCCCGCGTCTTTCTTTTTTAAAGCGTTAAAAACGAAGATTGCGTCGAACTATGCAGCAAAATATTAGAATCAGGCTCAAAGCTTTCGATCATCGTGTGCTTGACAGCTCCACGAAGGAGATTGTCGCCACGGCGAAACGCACGGGCGCTCAAGTGCGCGGGCCGATCCCTCTGCCGACGCGTATAGAGAAGTTTACAGTGAATCGCTCGCCGCACGTCAATAAAAAGTCGCGCGAGCAGTTCGAAATGCGCACACATAAGCGCATGCTCGATATTGTTGATCCAACACCGCAAACAGTAGACGCGCTGATGAAGCTTGATCTTTCTGCGGGTGTTGATGTTGAGATTCGCCTTGGGGCCTAAGCGTTAGCGCTTTGCTTTTGATGCGTTATTACGGAGTTCGCCTCCGTTTGGCTGTAAAACAGCCAGATAAGATCACCGGTCCATGAGGGACCAATTTTGATAGAGGCGCTGCTTTTAGCGGCGGGAGAAACGAAAATGGGCGCTAGAACGAGAATAGGGGTCATCGCCAAGAAAGTCGGCATGACCCGCGTCTATCGCGAAGATGGCGAGCATGTGCCGGTCACAGTCCTTCAGCTGGACAGCTGTCAGGTTGTTGGTCAGCGTACAGTTGAAAAGCACGGTTACACAGCGGTGCAACTTGGCGCAGGTGTGAAGAAATCAAAGCGCGTTAATAAAGCTGAGCGCGGTTATTTTGCTGCGGTTAAGATTGAACCAAAATCAAAGCTCGTCGAATTCCGTGTTGAAGAAGATGGCCTTGTAGATGTTGGCGCTGAGCTTTCAGCGGCGCACTTTATTGATGGCCAAAAAGTCGATGTCACCGGCACGACAATCGGTAAAGGTTTTGCGGGCGGCATGAAGCGTCACAACTTTGGTGGTTTGCGCGCGACGCACGGTGTTTCGATCTCTCACCGTTCCCATGGTTCAACGGGTCAGTGCCAAGATCCTGGTAAAGTTTTCAAAGGCAAAAAGATGGCGGGTCATATGGGTGACCGTCGTCGCACGACGCAGAACCTTGAGGTTGTGCGTACAGATGCAGACCGTGGTTTAATCCTTATAAAAGGCGCGGTGCCTGGCCCTAAAGGCGGCTGGGTTCTTGTTAATGACGCAGTGAAAACGCCTGCGCCAGAAGGCCTTCCGATGCCTGCAGCGATCATAGAGAAAGCTAGCCAGGAAGAAGCGGTGCCTGCAGAAGAAAATGTTGAAGCGCAAGCCGCGGAAACGCAGGCCGCAGAAGTAACGGCGAGTGACGCGCCAGCGTCAGGAGCTGCGCCAGCAGAAGATAACGATAAGAAGGACGGCGAATAATGCAGCTCGACGTTATAAATCTTGATAACGCCGGTGCGGGTTCCATAGATCTCGCCGAGGATGTGTTTGGTCTTGAGCCGCGCAAAGATATTTTGCACCGTATGGTGATTTTTCAGCGGGCCAAGCGTCAACAAGGTACGCACAAAACCAAAGAGCGTAACGAAGTCACGGCGACAGGTAAAAAAATGTACCGCCAAAAAGGCACTGGCGGCGCCCGTCATGGTGATCGCAAAGCGCCTCAATTTCGTGGCGGCGGTAAGGCGCATGGGCCTCGCGTTCGTAGTCATGCGATTAACCTGCCTAAGAAAGTTCGTGCTCTTGCTCTTCGGCATGCGCTTTCAGCCAAACGCGCGGCGGGCGAATTGATTATTCTTGAAGATGCGAAGCTTGAAGATGCAAAGACGAGAGCGCTTGTAAGCTCTTTTGCAAAGCTTGGCCTTAAAAACGCATTGATCGTTGACAGCCAGGTGGACGAGAAGTTTGGTCTTGCTGCTCGCAATATTCCGGATGTTGATGTTCTACCGGTTGTTGGCGCTAATGTTTATGACATTCTGCGTCGTGACAAACTTGTCTTGACCAAAGCGGCTGTAGAAGGGCTTCAAGCCCGTTTAGGCGGAAAGGCTTAATCTCATGACCAAATCCGCAACAAGCCAAACAGAACGTTTTTACAATACGTTGTTGTCGCCGATCGTGACAGAAAAATCCACGCTGGCGGCTGAGAACAATCAGGTCGCTTTCCGCGTGCCGTTGGATGCAACGAAACCAGAGATTACCGAAGCTGTTGAAGGTCTCTTCAAAGTGAAAGTCAAAGCTGTCAATACGCTTCGCATGAAGGGCAAGCAGAAACAGTTCCGTGGACACCGCTATACGCGAACCACAGTGAAGAAAGCGATCGTGACCTTAGAAGAAGGCCACTCTATCGACGTGACGACAGGGCTCTAAAGATTTAGCGTCCTTAAGATTTAGAAATAAACGGATACGCAATTATGGCGTTAAGAACTTTTAAACCGACCTCGCCCTCGCGCCGCCAACTTGTATTGGTGGATCGCGGCGAACTTTATAAGGGCAAGCCGGAAAAGACGTTGACGGAAGGTTTGTCCTCGAAAGCCGGACGTAACAACACTGGCCGCATCACTATGCGCCGCCGCGGCGGGGGTGTTAAGCGCACCTATCGTAAGGTAGACTTTAAGCGCCGTAAGTTTGATATCGAAGCGAAGGTTGAGCGTTTGGAATATGATCCAAACCGTACGGCTTTTATCGCTCTTGTTAAATATTTAGATGGCGAGCTTGCTTACATCCTGGCGCCGCAACGCTTAAAAGCGGGCGATAAAGTTATCTCTGGCGAGAAGGTTGATGTGAAGCCTGGCAACGCGATGCCGCTGCGTTCTATTCCTGTTGGAACGATCATCCATAATGTTGAGATGAAGCCTGAAAAAGGCGCTCAACTTGCGCGGTCAGCTGGCACATATGCACAGCTCGTTGGCCGTGATGGCGCTTATACCCAGGTTCGTCTTCAGTCAGGTGAAGTTCGCCTTATTCTTGGTTCTTGCATGGCCACGATCGGCGCTGTGTCGAATGCGGATCACATGAACCAAAATATCGGCAAAGCTGGTCGCAATCGTCATAAGGGCAAACGCCCTTCTGTACGCGGTGTGGTTATGAACCCAGTCGACCACCCACATGGCGGCGGCGAGGGGCGCACCTCCGGTGGTCGCCATCCGGTGACGCCTTGGGGCAAGCCGACCAAGGGTAAAAGAACCCGCTCAAATAAAGAAACCGATAAATACATTCTTCGCTCGCGTCACGCGCGCAAGAAAAAACGCTAAGAAGCGCTGGAGACCCTTATGCCGCGTTCCGCTTGGAAAGGCCCTTTTGTTGATCGTTACCTTCTTAAGAAGGCGGACGAAGCCGGTGACGGTAAGCACAAAGGCGGCGTCAAAACTTGGTCGCGCCGTTCGACCATTCTGCCGCAATTCGTTGGGCTGACGTTCAATGTTTATAACGGCCAGAAATTTATTCCTGTTCATGTCACCGAGGACATGGTGGGCCACAAGCTTGGCGAGTTTTCGCCAACACGTACCTATTACGGTCATGGCGCTGATAAAAAGGCGAAGAGGAAATAGTCATGGGTAAGGCGAAGAACGAACGTCGCTTTGATGACAGCCAGGCAATGGCGAAGGGGCGGATGATTAAAACCTCTCCGCAAAAGCTTAATCTTGTGGCTGAACTTATTCGCGGCAAGAAGGTGGATAAAGCCCTTGCTGAGCTGACTTTCTCGCGCAAACGCGTTGCGCAGAATGTAAAAAAGGTTTTGGAAAGCGCAATTGCGAACGCTGAAAACAACCATGACCTTGACATTGATAATTTGATTGTTGATCAGGCTTTTGTCGGCAAAAACATGGTTTTAAAGCGCTGGCGTCCTCGTGGGCGCGGCCGGGTCGGACGGATTTTAAAACCGTTTGCTGAGATCACGATCGTCGTAAAAGAAGTGGAGGCCGCATAATGGGTCAGAAAGTCAGCCCAATCGGTCTGCGCCTTGGCATCAACCGCACTTGGGATTCCCGTTGGTACGCGAATAAAGGTCAATACGCTGATCTTCTTCACGAAGACCTTGCGATCCGCGAGTTTTTGCAAAAGAAGCTCGCAGCAGCTGGCGTCTCGCGCATCATTATCGAACGTCCTCATAAAAAGTGCCGCGTTACGATTTATACGGCGCGCCCTGGTGTCGTGATTGGTAAAAAAGGCGCCGATATTGAAAAGCTCCGTAACGAGCTTCAAAAAATGACGTCTTCTGAAACAGTTCTCAACATTGTTGAGATCCGTAAGCCTGAGATTGATGCGACGTTGGTGGCGGAAAACATTGCGCAACAATTAGAGCGACGTGTTGCATTCCGCCGGGCGATGAAACGCGCCATGCAAACTGCATCGCGTATGGGCGGCCTTGGCATCCGGGTTAACGTTTCTGGCCGTCTTGGCGGCGCAGAGATCGCGCGGATGGAATGGTACCGTGAGGGGCGTGTGCCGCTTCACACCCTTCGCGCTGACATTGATTATGGCGTTGCGACAGCGCGCACGACCTATGGCGCCATTGGCGTAAAAGTTTGGATCTTTAAAGGCGAGATCATGGAACATGATCCGCTTGCGCAAGAAAAGCGTTTGATTGACACGCAAACTGGCGGGGTCGCCCCCGCGCAGCAGCAACGTCAACCACGCGGTGAACAGCGCTAGGGTTGGAGAGCGAGTATGTTACAGCCTAAACGGACAAAATTCCGCAAGATGCACAAAGGGCGGATTAAGGGCGTCGCTAAAGGCGGTACAGACCTTAATTTTGGCTCATACGGTCTTAAAGCGATGGAGCCTGAGCGAATTACGTCTCGTCAGATTGAGGCGACGCGTCGTGCAATTACCCGTGCGATGAAACGGGCGGGCCGCGTATGGATCCGTATCTTCCCAGATGTGCCGGTCTCGAAAAAACCAACCGAGGTTCGGATGGGTAAAGGTAAGGGTTCTGTTGAATTTTGGTGCGCCAAAGTTAAGCCAGGGCGCGTAATGTTTGAAATCGACGGTGTGCCGGAAGATGTAGCGCGCGAGGCGCTCTCCCTTGGGGCTGCTAAACTGCCGATTAAAACTCGTATTGTAACCCGCATTGGCGGCGAGCAATAGCGAGAAGAAGGAGTTGATCGGATGAAAGCCGGTGAAGTGCGCGATATGACCCAGGACGAGTTGAAGGATAAGCTTCTTCAACTAAAGAAAGAGCAGTTCAACTTGCGCTTTCAGACCGCGACGGGCCAGCTTGAGAAAACCGCGCGTGTGCGCGAGGTGCGGCGCGATATTGCCCGTATTAAGACGATTTTAACACAGAAGATTAACGCAGCGGCGCAGTAGTTTTTTGCAGACGCCACAAATAAGAATAACCGCAAGGACGAACCAACTATGCCGAAGCGAATTTTGCAAGGACCGGTCGTAAGCGACAAAGGCGACAAAACAGTTGTCGTAAAAGTGGAACGAATCTTCACTCACCCTTTGTTTCGTAAAACGGTCCGTCGCTCCAAGCGCTATAGCGCGCATGACGAAAAGAACGAGTATAAAACGGGTGACTTGGTGCGAATCCAAGAATGCGCGCCGCGCTCGAAGACGAAGACTTGGGAAGTGATTGGCCACGGCGCTAAAGGCTAAAGCTAGTCACTTTATTTGAGAATTTTTGGTTGAGATTTTAAGGCCGGGCTGTCCCGGGGAGGGTCGACAATGATCCAGATGCAAACAAATTTAGACGTCGCTGATAATTCCGGCGCAAAGAAAGTTCAGTGCATTAAAGTACTGGGCGGCGCGAAGCGTAAATATGCTTCTGTTGGCGACATTATCGTTGTTTCTGTTAAGGAAGCGATGCCGCGTGGGCGCGTTAAAAAAGGCGCTGTTATGAAAGCGGTAGTCGTGCGCACAGCGAAGGATATTAAGCGTCGCGACGGATCGGTTATCCGTTTTGATCGCAATGCTGCGGTTTTGATTAATAACAACCAAGAGCCGATCGGCACACGTATTTTTGGGCCGGTTACACGCGAGCTTAGAGCGGCGAAACATATGAAAATCGTCTCGCTTGCGCCTGAAGTGCTTTAAAGGTTCGACAAAGGGGCTGCTGAAATGGCTGCTAAAATTAAAAAAGGCGACAAGGTTGTCGTATTGGCCGGCAAATATCGCGGCGTTGAAGGGGAAGTCTTAAAAGTCTTGCCTCAAGACCGCCGTGTGCTCGTTCAAGGCGTCAATATCGTCAAGAAACACCAAAAGCAAACCCAGACAGAACAGGGCGGCATTATCTCTAGAGAGGCGCCGATCGATCTGTCCAATGTTGCTTATGTCGACCCGCAATCTGGCAAGGCGACGCGCATTGGGTTTCAAGTAAAAGAAGACGGAACGAAGGTTCGCGTCGCGAAAAGTTCCGGCGAGGTTATCGATGGCTGAGACTGAAACCTATATCCCGCGGTTAAAAACCAAGTATGTGGATGTTATCCGTGCAGCGATGAACGAAAAGTTCTCGTACGCAAATGTAATGATGACGCCAAAGCTTGAAAAAGTCGTCATCAATATGGGTGTTGGCGATGCGATTAATGATCGTAAAGCGGTTGAAAATGCGGCGGCTGATCTTGCGCTCATTGCGGGCCAAAAGCCGGTGATCACACGCGCCAAGAAATCAATCGCTGGTTTTAAAGTCCGTGAGGGCATGGCGCTTGGCGCGAAAGTTACTTTGCGTAAAGACCAGATGTACGAATTTTTGGACCGCCTGGTAACGATTGCTCTACCGCGCGTTCGCGACTTCCGCGGGCTTTCACCAAAAAGTTTTGATGGCCGTGGCAATTACGCAATGGGCTTAAAAGAACATATCGTCTTTCCTGAGATCGATTACGACAAGGTCGACAAAATCCGCGGCATGGACATTGTTGTGTGTACGTCCGCTCGGAACGATGAGGAAGCACGCGCGTTGCTTACAGAATTTAACTTCCCGTTCAAAAAGAACTAGGGACCGAAAAAACATATTGATCGCGCCGAATGAGTAGGGTGCGGGTTTAGAGATTTAACTAAGCAAGGTCGCGATGCGCGAAACCAGCTTAACTGGAGGCAAGAAATGGCTAAAAAAGCAATGGTGCAGCGCGATTTAAAGCGTCGTCGCCTAGCAGAAAAATATGCTGAAAAGCGCGAGCGTTTAAAAGCGATAATCGCTGACGAAGATACGCCAGCGGAAGACAAGTTTGATGCGGCGCTTAAATTAGCTGAATTACCGCGTAACTCTTCTACAACGCGCCAGCGTAATCGTTGTGAAGTAACCGGTCGTCCACGCGGCGTTTATCGCAAATTGAAAATGTCGCGGATTGCACTGCGGCAGTTGGGATCTGAAGGCAAGATCCCTGGCCTTGTAAAGTCAAGCTGGTAAGGAGGGGACGCGAATGTCAATTAATGATCCTATCGGCGATCTGATCACCCGTATCCGTAATGCGCAAATGCGTCGTCACACGGTGACAAGCGTGCCGGCGTCTAAGCTACGGGGCTGGGTTCTCGATGTGTTGCAAGATGAAGGTTATATCCGTGGTTATTCTCGGGTGGAGCTTGAAGGTAAGAAGCCATCTTTTGAAGTAGAGCTAAAATACTTCGACGGTGAGCCGGTTATCTCGAAGATCAAACGCGTCTCTAAGCCGGGGCGTCGGGTTTATTCATCTGTTCAAAATTTGCCGTCTGTTCGCAACGGCCTTGGTATTTCTGTCGTCTCTACGCCTAAAGGCGTGATGTCAGATGCTGCGGCGCGCGATGCTCATGTGGGCGGCGAAGTCCTGTTCGAAGTCTATTAAGGGTTAGGAGCTTTCCATGTCTCGTATTGGTAAAAAACCTATTCCTGTACCGTCTGGCGTGACCGTGACGGTTGATGGGCAAACTGTTACCGCAAAGGGCTCAAAAGGCGAGATTTCCTTTGTTGTGAACGATTTATGTACTGTTGCGATGGCGGATAACGAGATTACCGTTGAGCCGGTTGATAAATCCAAACCTGCGCGTTCCATGTGGGGTATGAGCCGCACACGGATCTCTAATCTTATCGAAGGGGTGACAAGCGAGTTCAAAAAAGAGCTTGAACTTGTCGGCGTTGGTTATCGCGCACAAATGAAAGGCTCCAGTCTTTCTTTAGCGCTCGGCTATTCACACGACATCAGCTACGATCCGCCCGAAGGGGTGAAAATCGCAGCGCCGAAGCCGACAGAGATTATTATCACTGGCGTCGATAAGCAAAAAGTTGGACAAGTCGCGGCTGAGATCCGCGCATTCCGTTCGCCTGAACCTTACAAAGGCAAGGGCGTTAAGTACAAAGATGAATATATTTTCCGTAAGGAAGGTAAGAAGAAATAGGCTTAGCGACGCTCTATCGAGCAAGCTTTTAAAGCTTAAAATAGCGGTGAGATTATCATGGCGATAACTACGACAAATAAAATTAAAGCACGGGCGTCGCGTACGCGGCGTAAACTTGCCAAAACGTCGAACGGTCGGCCGCGTCTTTCGGTCTTCCGCTCTAGCAAGAATATTTCCGCGCAAGTGATTGACGATAAAACAGGCAAAACAATTGCTTCGGCCTCTACGCTAGATGCAACTCTGCGTGATGGGATCGAAAAAGGCTCCAACAAAGACGCAGCAGGCGCAGTTGGAAAAGCGGTTGCAGAGCGCGCAAAACAAGCCGGTGTCGAAGAAGTTGTCTTTGATCGCGGCGGTTACATTTATCATGGCCGGGTAAAAGCGCTTGCTGATGCAGCGCGCGAAGCCGGTCTGAAGTTTTAAGGAGAACGATTATGGCGCGCGAAGAAGGACGTGGACGCAAACGAGGCCGTCGCGAAGAGCAAGAAGAACGCGACGAATTCGTTGACAAACTCGTGGCGATCAACCGTGTCGCGAAAGTTGTTAAAGGCGGTAAAAACTTTGGTTTTGCCGCGCTCGTTGTCGTTGGCGATCAAAGCGGGCGTGTCGGCTTTGGCAAGGGTAAAGCCCGCGAGGTGCCAGAGGCGATCCGCAAGGCGTCGCAAGAAGCAAAACGCAACTTAATCCGTGTTCCCCTTCGTGAAGGTCGCACGCTGCATCATGATGCTTATGGCCGCCATGGCGCTGGTAAAGTGACATTGCGCGCTGCGCCTCCTGGTACTGGCGTTATCGCCGGTGGACCGATGCGGGCGGTTTTTGAAACCCTTGGCGTTCAAGATGTCGTTGCTAAATCTCTTGGTACGTCAAACCCATATAATATGGTGCGTGCAACTTTTGATGCTTTAAAGGCGCAAAAGAGCCCACGTGCGATTGCCAATAAGCGCGGCAAAAAAGTTGCGGACATTATCGCGCGCCGGGTTGGCGGCGGTGAGGCTCGCGAAGTTGGCGAGACGGTTGCTGAAGCATAACGCGCAGATCAGCAGCGATACAAGATAAGGAATAAAGGCGATGGCCGATAAGAAAACGATCAAAGTTCGCCAAACAGGCAGCCCGATCCGCCGTCCACAAGATCAGCGCGCGACGCTAACCGGTCTTGGCCTTGGCAAAATCGGTCGTGTGCGTGAGCTTGAGGATACGCCGTCTGTACGCGGTATGATCCGGAAAGTTGCTCATATGGTTGAGATAGTCGAAGAATAGACATTTTAGATGAGACGGGGCGACCCGTCATATTAGGCGAGGCGACGAGTGCTTTTTGAAGCGAGTGAAGTCGTCGAAAGTCGAGGAAGAAAATGAAGCTACACGAACTTGCCGATAATAAAGGCGCCCGCAAATCCCGTACGCGTATTGGTCGCGGTATTGGTTCTGGTAAAGGTAAAACCGGCGGACGCGGCGTTAAAGGTCAAAAATCTCGTTCAGGTGTTTCAGGCATCCGTGCGTATGAAGGCGGTCAGATGCCCCTTTATATGCGTTTGCCAAAACGCGGCTTTAATAAACCAAACCGGCTGAAATTTGCTGAGGTGAATGTTGGCCGTCTTCAAACAGCGATTGATGCTGGCAAGCTGAAATCTGACGGCGCCATTGACGGGGCGGCTTTGGTAGAGGCTGGGGTCATTCGCCGCGTGCTTGATGGCGTAAGATTACTCGGTGTTGGGGAATTATCCGCTAAACTCGATCTTGTCGTGGCCCATGCGTCAGCTGGCGCGAGGGCGGCTGTTGAAAAAGCAGGCGGCAGCGTAAAGGTTCAAGTTAAAGGCAAAATTGCTTCAGCGGATGCTGGCGACAACGCTTAGATAAGCACCCTCGCAATCGCTGAAGCTGTTCTTATCTAGAGCGGTAGGACGATTGGCGTAAAATGCGCCAGCTATAAGGAGCGAACAAAGACGATATGACTTCTGCGGCAGAACAGTTTGCTTCAAACATTAATCTTTCTTCTTTTGCTAAGGCTGAAGAACTACACAAGCGGCTGTTGTTCACGTTAGGCGCTTTAATCGTCTATCGTGTCGGGACATATATCCCGCTGCCAGGAATCAACCCGGTTGCTTACGCCCAACAGTTTGATTCGCAATCAGGCGGTCTGCTTGGAACTTTAAACATATTTGCGGGCGGCGCGGTTGAGCGGATGGCGATCTTCGCTCTTAATATTATGCCGTATATTTCAGCCTCGATCATCATGACCTTGATGACGGCGGTTATTCCCTCTTTAGAGGCCATTAAGAAAGAGGGCGAGCAAGGTCGCCGGCAAATCAACCAATATACGCGTTATTTGACGGTCTTCCTGGCAACGCTTCAGGGCTATTTTATTGCCGTGACGTTGCAAGGCTCCGGCGGCGGAGGCAGCATCCCGGTTGTTACCAATCCGGGCTTTATTGAGTTTGTGGTTCCAACCGTCGTCACCTTGGTGGGCGGGGTTATGTTCCTACTTTGGTTAGGGGAACAAATTACTGCGCGCGGCGTCGGCAACGGCGTATCGCTGATTATCTTTGCCGGTATTATTGCTGAGTTACCGCGGGCGGCGGCGGGGCTTTTTGCGCTTGGGCGCGGCACAGCCGGTGGCGGACAAACCTTGCCAGGCGGCGTTGTGCTTCTGGTGCTCGTGATGTCTTTGGCGCTGATTTATTTTGTTGTCTTTATGGAGCGATCTCAGCGCCGGGTGATTGTACAATATCCGCGACGTCAGGTCGGCCAGCGTATGACTCAAGGTGAAAAGTCTCACCTTCCGTTAAAGCTGAACCCATCTGGGGTTATTCCGCCGATTTTTGCGTCATCTTTGCTTTTATTACCGGTTACTGCGGGTAGCGCGGTTGGTACAAACGCCCCGCAATTGCTGCAGGATCTCATAATCTGGTTCCAACCTGGCAAACCGCTTTATGTCGCCCTATATGCCGCTGGCATCATCTTATTCACCTTCGTCTACACCTCTGTTGTCTTTAATGTTGAAGATGTGGCGGATAATCTGAAAAAGAATGGCGGTTTTATCCAAGGTTATCGGCCAGGGGCGCGGACGGCGGAATATCTTGATTATCTGATGACACGCCTAACAGTTATTGGCGCCGCATACATTACGTTCGTATGTATTTTGCCAGAATTCTTGCGGATGCAATATTCCAATATTCCAGTTTATTTGGGCGGTACGTCTCTTTTGATTGTGGTGTCGGTGACACTAGATACAGTTGGCCAGATCCAGGGCCATTTGGTGGCGCAGCAATATGAAAGCCTGATTAAGAAGTCTAAGCTCCGTGGAGGAAGACGATGATTTTAATCCTGTTAGGACCGCCAGGCGCGGGTAAGGGCACACAAGCTCAGCGGATTGTCGACACGCGCGGCATTCCGCAACTCTCAACCGGCGATATGTTACGTGCAGCAATCGCAGCTGAGACCCCATTAGGACTTAAAGTCAAAGATATCATGGCGCGCGGTGATCTGGTGTCTGACGAGATCATCGAGGGCATCGTGACAGAGCGTATTCAACAGGACGATTGCGCAAAGGGTTTCATCCTTGACGGCGCCGTGCGCACTGTCGGTCAAGCGGAAATGATCGACCGCGTTTTAAACAAGCTTGGCCGTAAACTTGACGTCGTGATTGAACTATCCGTCGATGAGGAAGAGCTGGTTGCGCGCCTTAATAATCGCATTAAGGAAGCGCAAGCCAAAGGTGAGCCTTTGCGCGATGACGACAATGAAGAGACGTTCCGCAAGCGTCAGGCTGTTTACCGCGAACAGACGGCGCCGCTTATTCCTTATTATGAAAAACAAGGCAAATTACAGCGTGTGGACGGCATGGGCGCCATCGAAGAGGTTGGCGGCGCCATTGATGCGATTTTGGACGGAGTGAAAGGGTAAAAAGCCGTTAAAAAGACCGATTGAACGCAAGGAAAGAGTTGACGTCGCCCCCGGCATGGCTATATCTACGCGTTCTTTTAAAAGTCTCGCACTTTTACGGCTTTCTGCGGGAATTCAGGCTTGCTCGGCGGCGACAAGAAAGCCGCGGCGAGCCTTGTTGTATTGAAGATTACGAAACGCATTTGGCGCTGTGAGCGTCCATTGCATAATTAGCCGCTCTTAAATGGGCGAAAATAAGAGGTGAGCCCCATGGCTCGTATAGCTGGCGTTAACATTCCAACGAACAAGCGTGTTGAAATCGCGCTTCGTTACATTCACGGCATTGGCCCCGCAAAGGCGACTGAGATCTGCGAACAGGTCGGCATCCCGCGTGAGCGCCGTGTGCATGAACTTTCTGATGCGGAAGTTCTTCAAGTGCGTGAAGCAATCGACCGTGACTTTATTGTTGAAGGTGATTTGCGCCGGGAAGTGGCGGTTAACATCAAGCGTTTGATGGACCAAGGTTGCTATCGTGGATTGCGCCACCGTCGCGGATTGCCGGTCCGTGGTCAGCGCACCCACACAAATGCGCGCACGCGTAAGGGCCCAGCACGGCCCATCGCTGGTAAGAAGAAATAAAGAGGATAGCGAGCAATGGCGAAACCATCTACAGGACGCGTTAAACGCCGTGAGCGTAAGAACATCACCAATGGCGTGGTGCATGTAAATGCTTCCTTTAACAACACTATGGTGACGATTACTGACGAGCAGGGCAACGCCATCTCTTGGTCTTCTGCTGGCGGCATGGGCTTTAAAGGCTCACGCAAGTCGACCCCATATGCCGCTCAGATTGCTGCTGAAGATGCGGCGAAAAAAGCGATGGACCACGGCCTGCAATCAGTGAACGTTGAAGTGCGCGGTCCAGGGTCTGGCCGGGAAAGCGCACTGCGGGCTTTGCAGTCTGTGGGACTGACAGTGCAAATGATCCGCGATGTAACGCCAATCCCGCATAATGGTTGTCGTCCGCGTAAACGCCGCCGCGTCTAATTTCGGGCGGAAGTAAGTAATATTGCCGCCGCAAAAGGCGCGGTCTTTCAAGTTCAACGAATGGAGCAAGCGTGACCACTGTTGAAAAAAATTGGCAAGAATTGATTCGTCCAACAAAGTTGGAAGTCACGCCGGGTACTGACCCAGCGCGGCGCGCAACGATTGTCGCCCAGCCTCTCGAGCGCGGCTTTGGATTGACGCTCGGCAACGCATTGCGTCGTATTTTGTTGTCTTCTTTGCAGGGTTCTGCTGTCACCTCTATTCAGGTTGACGGCGTTGTGCACGAGTTTTCATCTATCCCTGGCGTGCGCGAGGATGTAACCGATATTGTCCTTAACATTAAACAACTTGCTTTGCGCAATCACGCGGAAGGCCCGAAGCGTTTGGTGTTGATGAAGACAACACCTGGTCCGGTTACAGCGGCGGACATCGAAGAGAACGCTTCTGTTGATATTCTTGATAAGGATCGTTTGATCTGTCACCTTGACGAGGGCGCGACGCTTCGTATGGAGTTGGTTGTGCAATCTGGCAAAGGTTATGTGGATGCGGATCAAAACCGCCCAGAAGATGCGCCAATCGGCCTTATCCCTGTGGATAGTCTTTTCTCTCCAGTCAACAGGGTTGCTTATCGTGTTGAGAACACCCGTGAAGGCCAGGTTCTTGATTACGATCGCCTGATCCTTGATATTGAAACTGATGGTTCTGTAACACCTGAAGATGCGGCTGCTTTCGCGGCGCGTATCATGCAAGATCAGTTGCAGATCTTTGTTAATTTTGACGAGCCGCAAAAAGAAGGCGCAACGCAAGAACGCGAAGAACTGCCGTTCAATCCGTCTTTACTGCGTAAAGTTGATGAGCTTGAACTGTCCGTTCGCTCCGCAAACTGCTTGAAGAACGATAACATTGTCTATATCGGCGATCTGATTCAGAAAACGGAATCAGAAATGCTCCGCACTCCAAACTTTGGTCGTAAGTCTTTGAACGAAATCAAAGAAGTGCTCGCCGGTCTTGGTCTACATCTTGGCATGGATGTGCCGGATTGGCCGCCTGATAATATTGAAGAATTAGCGAAGAAATTCGAAGAGTAAAATTACGCGCTGATAGTCAGCGCGAAAATGGAGAAAACCCATGCGACACGGGATGGCGCACCGCAAGCTGAACAGAACACACGAACACCGCAAGGCGATGTTCGCCAATATGTCCTGTGCGCTTATCAAGCATGAGCAGATCACAACGACTCTGCCAAAGGCCAAAGAATTGCGCCCAATTGTCGAGCGTTTGGTGACGCTTGCAAAGAAAAGCGCAAAAGATGAAAGCCGTTCTTTGCATCTGCGTCGTCTAGCGATTTCTCGCTTGCGCGACAAAGACATGGCGAAGAAGCTTTTTGACACCCTTGGGCCACGCTACGCTGAACGTGATGGCGGTTACATCCGCATTATGAAAGCGGGCTTTCGCTATGGCGATAACGCGCCAATGGCGGTGATAGAGTTTGTTGACCGCGACGTTGACGCTAAGGGAAAAGATTCTGGCCCAGTAATCGACATTGAAACTGATGAGGTTGGGGAAGAGTAACTCTCACACCCAATGTTTATTTTGATTTAAAGCCTCGTTGTAAAAGACGGGGCTTTTATTTTTGGGTATGTGTTTGCTTGTCAAAATAAAGTACTGCTGACCTTCTCTTTGCCATCCTTTACAGCCATATAGGCGAATATGTTTAACTGGTTTGAAAATAGCTTGCCGCCTTTTCCAGATAATGCGCCGAGTGCAGGGGATGCACGCGAGCGTCCGTCGAAGTCGCTATCGGCGTTCTGTTGGCATTATGTGAAAGATGCTAAGTGGTGGCTTGTTGCGACGTCGCTCTTGTCTGCCGCTATTGCGATCGCGGAAGTGGCGCTTTTTGGCTTTCTAAGCCAATTGGTGGACTGGCTGGCGGCATCAGATCGCGAGAGTTTTTTGGCGCGCGAAACCGGCGGTCTCTTATGGATGGGGGCGCTTGTTCTTGTGGTGTTGCCCCTTTTAACGTTGCTCGACTCACTTGTCAGTCATCAGACATTGATGGGTAATTTGCCGATGATATCGCGATGGCGAATGCACCGCCAATTGCTGGGGCAGAGCCTGTCTTTCTTTGCTGATGAATTTGCTGGCCGGGTCGCAACGAAAATGATGCAAACCTCCCTCGCGGTGCGGGAGGCGGTTTTAAAGCTGCTCGATATATTCGTTTATATAATCGTTTATTTCTTGAGCGTTATTGTTCTCGCTGGGTCCGCCGATTATCGCCTTGTGGCGCCGCTTCTTATTTGGCTCGGGATTTATAGCTTTTTGATTTATTATTTTGTGCCAAGGTTGAAGGATGTCTCAGAGCGCCAAGCGGATGCGCGCTCGTCCATGACTGGCCGAGTCGTCGACAGCTATACCAATATTACGACGGTGAAGTTGTTTTCTCATACTGCCCGGGAAGAGGCGTATGCTCGTGACGCCATGAGCGGTTTTCTAAAAACAGTACACGGGCAAATGCGTTATGTGACAAAGTTTTACAGCCTTGTCTATTTTAACAATTGCGTACTGATTTTTACGATATCCGCGCTTTCAATTTGGCTTTGGGCGGCCTCCGCCATATCTGTTGGAGCGATTGCAATTGTTATCGCGATGGCGTTTCGTCTCAACAATATGTCTCACTGGATTATGTGGGAAGTTTCTGGGTTCTTTGAAAATGTCGGCATTATTCATGACGGCATGACCATGTTGAACAAGCCGGTAACGGTGAAAGATGCGTCTGACGCTATTCCATTAGTAGTTTCAAAAGGTGCGGTATCGTTTGAAAAGGTTTGTTTCAACTACAATAAATCAGGTGTGAGCGACGCCTCAAAGAAAGAAGAAGCCTCAGCCCGGCCGGTCATTCGCAACTTTTCATTGTCCATTGCGCCTGGCGAAAAGATTGGCCTCGTTGGCCGTTCCGGCGCTGGCAAGACGACGCTGACGAACCTGTTGTTGCGGTTTTATGATGTTGAACGAGGTGAAATTCTGATCGACGGGCAGAGCGTCAGCGCTGTCACGCAGGAGAGTTTGCGGGCCGCGATTGGCGTCGTGACGCAAGACACAGGACTGCTGCATCGCTCCATCCGCGATAATGTCGCTTATGGCCGCCCAGACGCCGACGAGGCGGCGATCTTAGACGCGCTAAAGCGCGCTAATGCCGATCAGTTTATTCATGATTTAAATGACGGGTCGGGGCGCAGCGGGCTTGACGCCCATGTGGGCGAGCGCGGCGTGAAACTTTCCGGCGGGCAACGTCAGCGCATTGCGATTGCACGAACTTTCTTAAAAAATGCGCCAATCTTGATATTGGACGAGGCGACGTCGGCCCTAGATTCTGAAGCTGAAGCGGCAATCCAAGAAAACCTCTTTACTCTGATGGAAGGCAAAACCGTGATCGCCATCGCTCACCGTCTGTCGACTATTGCTGCTATGGACCGGCTTATCGTGCTTGATCAAGGGGCGATTGTTGAAGAAGGGACCCATGAAGAGCTGATCGCAAAGGGCGGCCTTTATGCTGACCTATGGGCGCGCCAGTCTGGCGGCTTTATTGGGGCCGGGGCGGGCGTAACAGCCGGGGCGGCGGAGTAACAGCCTTGCGAGGCGCATTGATCGCTTGTTGCAAGACGGGTAGTTTACATATCTCAATAATACTTGAGGGAGTGCTAAATGGGCCAATTTTGGGTGAGTTTGCTGGTCGGCGTTGCAGCATTGGGCGCCAGCGCATGTGCGGATGAAGGTGCGCAAAAAGGGGAGGTTCCTGGCGAGGGGCTGACAGAAATTGCGCAAATTAGCGCCTCTGACGGTATGAGTGCGCCGCCAATTGATGCTGGCAAGACGCGGGTTGCCCCTCAGTCAATGGCGGAGGTTCAGCTTTCCTTTGCGCCCATCGTGGACCAAGCAGCGCCCGCGGTTGTCAACATTTTCACCAAACGCGTGTCGCAAGCACGCACCACGGGCGACCCGTTTTTTGATAGGTTTTTTGGCCGAATGACCCCGCGTGAGCAAAACTCTCTCGGCTCCGGCGTTATTGTAAGCCCTGACGGAGTGATCATCACGAACAACCATGTCATTGAAAATATGACGGAGATTAAGGTGGTGTTCGCTGATCGCCGTGAATTTGAGGCTGAGCTTGTTTTTACTGATCCGCAAACAGATCTTGCTGTCCTGCGAATTGAAACGGAGGAACCATTGCCGTTTTTGGAGTTTGCGGACTCTGACGCAATTGAAGTGGGCGATGTGGTGCTCGCTATCGGCAACCCTTTTGGCGTTGGTCAAACGGTGACGAGCGGGATCATATCCGCCCTTGCGCGCACAGCGGTTTCAATCTCTGATTATCAATTCTTTATCCAGACGGATGCCGCGATTAATCCGGGTAATTCAGGCGGCGCCTTAGTGGATGGGGAAGGGCGTCTCGTCGGCGTAAACACTGCGATTTACTCCCGCTCCGGCGGCTCAAACGGGATTGGTTTTGCAATTCCAACCCGCCTTGTTCAACAAGTATTAGCGACCGCAATTAATGGCGGTGTTTTGATGCGCCCATGGCTTGGCGCATCCACCAAAACGGTTAGCGCTGATATTGCTAGTGCATTGAAGCTGGACCGTCCTGCTGGCGCGCTTATAGAAGATTTGTGGAAAGATGGCCCCGCTGATATTGCTGGCCTTGAAGCTGGTGATGTTATTATCGAAATTGATGGTTCGCCCGTCTATGATGCTGAGACATTGCGGTATCGGGTTGGCGTCCTTAGTGAAGGTGATCAAGCGACGGTTGGTTATATCCGTGATGGGAAGAAGCGCAGCGGAAAACTTTCCCTAAGCCTTCCGCCGAAAGACCCGGCCCCAGATCCAAGAGAATTAAAAGGCGAACACCCGTTAAACGGCGTTACGGTCGCAAACCTATCGCCGCGCTTTAATGATGAGTTGGGTATTGATCCGCTGGTTTCCGGCGTTGTGGTATCTGAAATAAATCGGCGCACTTTTGCAGCGCGCCGGGGCCTGCGCCGCGGGCATCGGATATTGTCTGTTAACGGCAAGAAGATCCGTAATGCAAAAGAGCTTGAACGAGAAATCGCCAAGTCATCTAAAGGATGGAACATCGAGGTTGACACGGGCGACCGGGTTGTTCCTTGGCGCGTAAACGGGCGCCGCCGATGAGTGATCTTTTCGCGAGTGCGAGGCTTGACCAATCAGCGCCTCAACCACTGGCGAACCGGCTGCGGCCGAAATCTCTATCGGAAGTGATTGGTCAAGATCATTTGCTCGGCGAAGGCGCCCCGATCGCGCGCATGATAGCCGGGGGGCGACTTTCTTCCATGGTTTTATGGGGGCCGCCAGGGGTCGGGAAAACCACGATCGCTCAATTGTTAGCGCAAGAAAGCGATTTGGAGTTTGTCCAGATTTCAGCGATTTTTTCCGGCGTTGCTGATCTTCGTAAAGTTTTTGACGCCGCTAAAGCGCGCCGCGCGACAGGTCAGGGAACGCTTCTTTTTGTAGATGAGATCCACCGGTTTAATCGCGCCCAGCAGGACGGATTTTTGCCTCATGTTGAGGCGGGTGTCATTACGCTTATTGGTGCGACGACGGAAAATCCGTCTTTTGAGCTTAACGCAGCGCTTTTATCACGTGCGCAGGTTTTAACGCTTAATAGGCTTGATGAAGAGGCGCTAGAAAAATTATTGGCGCGTGCGGAAGAGTTAGAAGGGCGCAAATTGCCCTTGCTGGCCGATGCGCGCAGCGCCGTCATCGAAATGGCGGATGGTGATGGGCGTTTCATTTTAAACCTTGCTGAGGAGCTATTCGCAGAAGCTAAAGATAGAGAGCCCTTTGATCCTTCCGGCGTGGCTCAATTTCTGCGCCGCAGGGCGCCTGTTTATGATAAATCGCAAGAGGGGCATTACAACCTTGCTAGCGCCTTGCAAAAATCTATTCGTGGGTCAGACGTTGACGCCGCCCTTTATTGGGCTGCACGAATGCTCGCTGGCGGGGAAGATCCGCGATTTATCTTGCGCCGCTTGGTGGTTATAGCGTCAGAAGACATTGGTAACGCTGATCCGCAAGCCTTACCCTTAGCGATCGCGGCTAAAGACGCCTACGAATTTTTGGGCCAGCCAGAAGGCGAAATCGCCATTGGCCAGCTGGTCGCCTATCTAGGCACGGCGCCAAAGTCGAACCGCAGCCATCGGGCCTTTAAAGAGGCGAAGGGCGCGGCGCGCCAAACCGGTTCGCTAGCGCCGCCATTACACGCGATGAATGCACCCACTAAGCTCATGAAACAGCTGGGGTATTCTGATGGGTATGTTTATGATCATGATGCTGAAAATAACTTTGCAGGACTTGATTATTTTCCCCCAGATATGGAACGTCGGCGGTTTTATGAACCTTCCGATTATGGGTTCGATAAAGAAATAAAAAAGCGCCTTGCCTTTTGGGACAAATATCGAAAGCCGCGTGTAATGTCTGATGATGGCGCTGATCAAGAGCCTGGCATTAGCACGAAAAACAGTGAAGATTAGGCTCGCTTTTCGCAATGGATCCGCTGGCATATAAGTCTATTTTTCTAGGGAGTTGGTTCGCGCTTTTTTTTATTGGCGAGCGACTAGCCTCAGCTGCGCCGACTGTTGGGCAAGACCCTATTAAAAGATGGTCGCGGCTTGCGCGAAATTTAGGACTATGGGTGATTTTGGCTTTGATCTCACCTCTGATTATTATCCCAATGTCTGCGTTGGGGGCGGGGGCTGCGTTTTGGACGCGCCCTGAATGGCTAGGCGGCGGTGTTGGGCTTGCCCTTAGCATTCTTGCGCTAGATCTATTTACCTATTGGTCGCACCGCGCTTATCACCAGGTCGGATTTATGTGGCGGCTTCACGCGCCCCATCATTTCGACCAGCATCTTGATACAACCAGTGCGGTGCGGTTTCATCCCGGGGAAGTGATACTTTCGGCCTTTTTACGTCTTGCGCTTATTGTGGGTCTTGCTGTGCCGTTCGCCCATGTCGTGATTTTTGAGACTGTATTACTTGCGTCAGCGATTTTTCATCACTCCAATATCGCTCTTCCTTCAAAAGTGGAGCGTTCGTTAGCTTGGATTATTGTCACGCCGAGCCATCATTGGGTGCACCATCACGCGGACGATAAGGACACGAATTCCAACTTTGCTAGTTTGTTCAGCATTTGGGACAGACTTTTCGGGTCAAAAAGCCCCACGAAGCGTTTCACAGCAATGCCAATTGGCGTTGAGGGTGTTGAAGATCGCTCGTTTTTGGGGCTAATAATGTCGCCTTTCGGGAAGGCGCCGACATCCGGTATTGAAGGCAAAGACGATTAGGGAGATACAAGGGCATGAACAGCCCCCTGATTTGGTTAGCGGTTGCTGGCGGCGGCGCCCTTGGCGCTGTTATGCGCTATGGTGTGGCGCGTTTGGCGGCGGCTTTTTTCGGGACAAGCTTTCCCTGGGGTACTTTTTTGGTGAACGTGGCCGGATCTTTTCTTATGGGCGTTGTGATTGTCTGGCTAGCAGCCCGTGAACCGATGGCCCCTTTACTGCGGTCGTTTCTAACTGTTGGCGTGCTTGGCGCTTTTACGACCTTTTCGACCTTTTCATTGGATGCCGTTAGTTTGTTTGAGGATAAAGCCTACCTAGCAGCTGGGCTTTATGTCGCCGGTTCTGTTGTTTTTTCAATCATCGGTCTTGCATTAGGGCTTAGTATTATGAGGGCCCTGACATGAGCGGCGTAACAGCAAAAACAGTTAGTGACGACGAAGCGGGCATGCGACTTGACCGCTGGTTTAAAACACATTTCCCCTCAGTCGGTCATGGCATGCTCGAAAAATTTCTGCGCAAAGGCCAAGTGCGTGTTGACGGGGGTCGGGTGAAAGCCAATCGACGCTTGGAGGCGGGAGAAAATATCCGTATTCCGCCTTTGTCAACTAATGAAGCATCCACAAAGAGAAGCCGGGCCGATGCCGTCCCAAATGAAGCGCGCCGAAAAGAGGATGCAGCAGCCCTTAGGCAGATGACGCTTTATGAGGATGATGCCATTTTAGCGCTAAACAAACCCTTTGGTCTTGCCGTACAGGGTGGCACGCGGACGACAAAGCACCTTGATGGGATGCTCGGCGCATTGGAGAAAAATGGAGAACGCCCGCGCCTGACCCACCGGTTAGACCGCGACACTGGCGGGCTGATACTCATTGCTAAGACCCGCCAAGCGGCGGCGAAGCTAGGGGGCTCCTTCCAGCGACATGAAGTGGAAAAGACTTATTGGGCGCTTGCGGCGGGTGCTCTGCGCACGGCGCGTGGGACCATCGATCTGAAAATAGCCCCGCGTATGATGCGTATTGGCGACGGCGCCCAGGAGCGCATTGCGCCCGCAGATGGCGAAGACGCCAAAAAGGCAATCACGGATTTTCAGCGATTGGACGAGGCGGGACAGGGGGTTTCTTTTCTTGCCTTGCGCCCAGTAACAGGGCGTAAACACCAGATCCGGGTTCATTTGGCCGCGGCAGGCGCGCCGGTCGCTGGCGACCGCAAATATGGCGGACCCGCTGCGATGATTGGTGGTGTGGCGGAGCGGTTGCATCTCTTTTGTCGCTCTATGAAATTTCCTCACCCCGTAACAGGGCGTGCGATGACAATCACGGCGCCCTTAACAGGACATATGAAAGAGACATGGGCATTTTTCAGCTTTGATCCGGAGGCTGTAGTTGATTGGTCGGAGGCGCCGTCATGACGGAAATTGCACGTGAAAAACCAACGTTAAAAAGGTTCTATAAAGAGGTTAGCGTCAAACCCCTTGAAGAAGGGAGCGATAAGTTTGCGCTTGCCCTTGACGGCCGGATTGCAAAAACCCCAAAGCGGTCGCCGCTCGCTTGGGCGAATGAAAAAATGGTTGCGGCTGTTGCTGAAGAATGGGCGGCGGCAGACGAAGAAATTGACACAACCATTATGCCGTTAACCAGGCTGTTGACCACGACCATTGATTTTGGGGATGATGCTCGAGATGCGCTCTGTAAAGAAGTGCTTAACTTTCTTGGGTCGGACCTTTTATGTTATCACGCAACAGCGCCGGCTGTGCTTGTTGAGCGGCAAGCTGAAATATGGACGCCGTATCTCGATAAATGGTCCGACCGTTTCGGCGTGCGGTTGGCTGTAGCGTCGGGAATAATGGCGGTTGATCAGCCACAAGAAGCGATAGCTGCGATGCGCTCTTTTTTGGGTGAGCTATCAACGCCAAAATTATTTGTATGCAGAGCCGCGACGGATTTAACCGGTTCAGCGGTTTTAGGAACGGCGTTGCTTGAAAGGTGGGCGAGCGTAGAAGAAATTTTCGCCGCCTCCCGCCTTGATGAGCATTTTCAGCAAGAGCGCTGGGGCGTCGACGCTGAGGCGGCGCAACGTGAGGCCGCCATCAAGCGAGACTTTGACGGCGCGGCACGGTTCCTCGACTTAATTTAAATACCGTTCGTTTTTGATTAGCCTATGGCCAAGTCGATATAGTGTTTTAGTGCGCTTGGTATGGTTGGCAAGGTCACAAGCCGATTGAAGGTTTCGCGTGATTGAAGTGCTGATCGGTTGACAATGGCTTCGTAAGTCGCCTTAACGGATATCCGCTCGGCGTAATTTGGTTGCCAATCGACGGACATGCCGGGCTCTATAACGCCGGTTGTGATTACTTGAAAATAGATTCCGGGGCGGAGCGCTTCTTTAAATAATCGAACCATTTTCTTATTATTGAAGCGGACGCCCAGTTTAAAACAAGGAATACGGGGTTGGCTGATCATAAGTTGAACATCACCGATGTTCACATAGTCGCCAATGCATAGTTTGCCCTCATCAAGATGATCAATAGTGAGATTTTCACCAAAAGCGCCATGTTCAATGTTGCGCCCATTCAAAATATCAGACCAGTAGGGGAAGTGGTTAGCGCCATACGCGTAAACTGCTTTGTGAATGCCGCCGTGATTGGTCAAATCAGCTTGACCATCACCAGCAATGCCCAAAGTCTCCACTGTCGCTGAGTGATCGATTGAATTTTTAAATATTGCTGTACGTATGACTTTTCCATCGTGCTCAATATCTTGGGGCTGTCCAATATTGATAGATAGAAGTTGCATCGTGCTTTATTGTACCAAAATTGTTTTTCGTAACCTAGGCGGTTAAAAGCGGTAGAGACAGTACCAACCCAAACAACTACCAGCGATAGGCGCTCTAATCGACTGATTGTTCGATGGCGGGCAGGGCCTCTTGTTCAAAACCTTCGTTGGCGCCTTCTTCCACCGTTGTGTTTTGCTGTCCGCGGGTAACGGCGCGGAAATTAGCAAGCTCAACCCCGTTAAGAAGGGTGTCGCCGTTTGCGTCCATTGTATCAAAGTCTAAAAGATACTCTGCAATATAGTCTTTGCTGGAAAGGTTTTCCGCCACGCCTGCCATAAAAGCAAATTTTCGGCGCGCATTAGCCTCAGTTTCTTTGCGAACTTCTTCAGGGGCAATTTCGGCTAGAAGAGCAACCAGTTCTTGCTCTTCCTTTTGGGCTTTTGTTGCCGGGGCGGCGTTTCGCGCTTCGCTCTCGCGCCACATATTAGCTAGTCCCGCAAATTCATCCGCACTCATAAAATTATCATTATTTGTATCAGCGGCGGTGAAATCTTGCTTTGCTTCTTCAAAGGCTTCTGTCCTTGTCAAAAGCTCACTATCGAAACGATTACGCAGGGCTTGTAAAGCCGATGTATTCGCAACGCTCTCACCAGGTTTAATGGTGACCGTGCGCTTTTCGGTCTCAACCACCTTGCCGTCGATGGTGCGCGTGAAGGTGTAAGTTTGTTGAAACTGTTGACGGGCGTTTAGCGAAGCCGCCATTTCGTCTTCATTAATTGGTTCTGCTTGAGAGTTTTGATCAAGACTATCAACGTCAGTCGTTGAGGGTTGATCTTTTGAAGGGATAGGGACAAGCGTTTCTTGCGCCAGTGCGCTCATGTTCGCTGCAAAAAAAATGTTGATCACAGCACCGCCCAAAAAAGACTTCATAAGACCCATCTCATTACACCTTTTATCCCTGTCGCCCGAAAACTCCCGTTGGGGATCGAGGTTAACATTGCCCTAATGGGTTAACAAAACCCTTCTGTGCGCGATGCGATAATTTCGTATAAATTTCATGATTAAAACCAACATGGATAGCCTTTTTGGTTAAATTGGGGCGGCGACACGCGTCGTTGGACCGAAGAGGTCTTCGAATGTATTTTTTAGGGCGTAATCAGCCTCGTCCATAGTAATGGGTAAGCCAAGATCGACCAGGCTTGTCACGCCTAAGCCCGCTTGATCGATGCCGCAGGGGACGATGCCGCCGAAATCGGAAATATTAGGCTCCACATTTAAAGAGATCCCATGGAAGCTGACCCAGCGGCGCAGGCGCACGCCGATCGCAGCAATTTTGTCTTCGTGAAGGGCGCCGCCCGGACGGGTCCGGTCAACCCAGACGCCGACGCGTCCTTCGCGTCGTTCGCCCTTAACATTGAAGGCGGCGAGTGTGCCGATAACCCATTGCTCTAGAGCACGAACAAATAGTCGAACGTCTTTGCGTCTGGCGTTCAAGTCCAACATTACATAGGCGACCCGTTGTCCAGGGCCATGATAAGTGTATTGCCCCCCGCGGGCGCTTTTATAAACCGGAAAGGCGGGGTTTCTTAAGTCAGCTTCCTTCGCGCTTGTGCCGCCGGTGTATAGGGGCGGGTGCTCTAAAAGCCAGATCAGTTCAGATGCTGCGCCATCTTTGATGGCGGCGGCTCGCGCCTCCATCGTTGCGTTGTGCGGTCGTGGCGGAATTGGTAGACGCGCAGCGTTGAGGTCGCTGTCCGGTAACACGGGTGGAAGTTCGAGTCTTCTCGACCGCACCACGAACTGAGACCGTTCGCGAAGCGAACGCAGCTCAGTGAGACTATATTTTCCCAACCGCATTCCTGGTCTTCTTTGGACCGGTAAGCTAGGTTTAGCTAGCTATAAAGTCGCCGCCGGATTGGCGCAGTTTAAGTCTTGCGAGGCTTTGTCTTCGTAGAATAGTTTGGTTTGTTCGGGGTGCTTGATCGCAATAAATCTCATGAATAATAGAAGCTACGGTGTTGTTGCGCCTACACTCATCGGTGCGCTTCTTTCTTTTGCGGCGGCTGCGCAAGAAGCAAACGAAGAAATCTTTATTGTTAGTGCGACCCGTAATCCGGCGCTTTTGTCTGAAGAGCCGATCTCGATTACTGCCCTGCGAGGAGAGCAGTTGACAGGGGGGCTGCCGGTCCATCCAGCAGAAGTATTAAACCAGGCGCCCGGAACGTTTGTTCAAGCAGGTTCCGGCCAAGAACACTTAACGGCGATTAGGTCGCCTGTTTTAACCGGCGGCGCGGGCGCTGGGTCTTTTCTCTATTTGCAAGACGGTGTTCCGCTGCGCAGCGCGGGTTTTGCGAATGTAAACGGGTTATTTGACGCCGGTTTGCCCTACGCTGAACAGGTTGAGATCGTGAGGGGGCCGGGTGATGTCGCCTATGGTTCAAATGCGGTTCACGGCGCCGTCAATATAATATCTCATGATCCGCTTTCGGCTGAGGGCGGATATATCCGGGCGCAAATAGGGGAATTTGAGCGCTATGGCGGCACAGCGACATATGGTGCGCGAAAGGGCGCGCATGGCGTCTTCGCTGCTTTTCATGGGGCAAGCGATGGCGGCTATCGCGCCGAGAGCGGCGTGGATCAGTATAAAGCGCAGTTAGCCCATGGTGTCGATCTCGGTGATGTTAAAATTCGTACACGTCTAAATGGCCATGTTTTGCATCAGGAGACGGCCGGATTTGTTGAGGGGACAGATGCATTTGCAGATGACGCCCTTCGCCGCTCCAACCCCAATCCTGAAGCGTTTCGGGATGCTGAGCATGTGTCAATTGCAACATCAATAATATGGGGAAGGGAAAATTGGTCGTTTCATGTTGCGCCTTATTTGATGCATGCGGATATGCGTTTTCGCCAACATTTTCTTCCTTCACAAGCGATCGAAGAAAACAGCCACACCGCTTTTGGGCTTTTGACCTCTAGTGAGGGGCAGTTAAGCGAAAACACCTCCCTTCTCGTTGGAGTGGATACGGAATATGCATCAGGGGCTTTGTTGCAAGTGCAAGAGCGTCCAACAATTTTCTCCTTTGTTCAAGGCGTGCATTTTGATTACGAGGTTGATGCGATTAGCGTTGCGCCCTTTATTCGCTTGCATCACCGCTTGAGCGATAAATTATCTGTCCAAGGCGGCGCACGGCTGACTTATACGCATTATGATTACGATAATCGTCTTGATGATGAACCGGAGCGTTTTGGGCGATTTATTCGCGCCGCGGATCGCAGTGATAACTTTACGGCCGCGACAGCGAAAATCGCAGCATTCTACCAATTGTCTCCTAATTTTGACCTTTATGGCAGCCTAGCGCGAAGCGCACGGCCACCCCAAACAACCGACTTATACCGCTTGCAGATTAATCAGGAAATCGGTAAGGGCGAAGTTGAAAATCTTAATATGGCCGAGTTCGGCGCGCGCATAACGTTCGATAGTTTTTCTGGGTCTATCGCTGCTTTTACTGGGCGAAAGAAGAATTTCTTATTCCGTGATGCAGATGGTTTTACGGTTGACGATGGGAAGACCACCCATAAGGGTGTGGAGTTCGATTTTACATGGGCGCCGCGGCGTGATCTTAGACTGTTCGTTTCAGGAACGCTGGCAGAACATCAATATGACTTTGACCGGGTTGTCGGCCGAGCGAGCGAGGTCATTGTTGCTGGCAACGAAGTTGATACGGCGCCGACCACGCTAGGGCGAACGGGGTTTAATTGGACACCGCTTGCGCAACTTTCTGTTTCGGGCCAGGTCTCCCATGTAGGCGCATATTTTACAGATGCGGCGAATACAAATGATTATGGCGGCCATAATGTTATCGATATCTGTGCTGCTTATAACGTAAGTGATCACATTCAGCTTCGATTGGTTGGGAAGAATATTACCGACAAGCGCTATGCGACCCGGGCGGATTTCGCCTTTGGCGACGAGCGCTATTTCCCTGGCGAGGAAAGACACCTGGTCGCGAATGTGACCATTACCTATTAATGGTTTAAACGCCTCACGTTGAAAGAAGCATCGCATTGTTCTTGGAGGGTTGTTGCAGGGTATTGCAGCGTGAAGCCGTGTTCACTTGCCGATTAATCTTGACATTATTCCGGCAATGCGCCAATTACGGCTGACTTATGCGCCGTTTTGAACCCTTCAGCTTGCGGGCGCGCGATAAATCTACGCTAAAGCGAGGGGGCGTGACAGGACCATAATAGCGCCTCTATATGATTTTTCCCTTCCGCAATTGAATGTTCCCGGCGCATGTGCGCAACACGCTTTTACAAGCGCATGAGGAACAGAACGTGAGTAAAGAAGGCGCAATCGACGCAAAGGCTGATAACGCTGGTTCTAATGGGGCGAATTATCTTGCTTTGCGGGATGTAACGATCGCTCTTGACCAGGATTGGCAGGGAAGTCTCGGCGCGATTTTGCCCGCTGGGACTGAAATGCGCTTACGGTTTGTGGGGCGTAAAGGCGCGCCATTAATTGGTGTTTTTGGCGGCATCTCAGCGACACGCGTCATTATCGACGATGGGAAAGAGCGCGGGTGGTGGACGCCCATGGCGGGGCCCGGTGCGCCGATTGATCTTGATCGCTTTGAAATGGTCAGTATGGACTTTGCTGCTGGCGATGGAAAAACACCGCTTTCGATGAGTTCTGCTGACCACGCGGATTTGCTTTCACGTGCCCTAAAAGGGGCGCTAGTGAGTAAGCTGCACGCTTTGGTTGGCGCATCCTTCGGCGGCATGATGGCGCTTTCTTTTGCGCGGCAGTTTCCTGGAATGGTTGATAGGCTGATTATATTGTGCGCGGCGCATCGACCATCGCCATTGGCTCAGGCTTGGCGCACTGTTCAGCGTAAAATTTTAGCTTTCGGTCTTGATGCTGATCGCCCGCAAGAGGCGGTGGCGATTGCCCGCGGCTTGGCGATGACGACCTATAGAAGCGGCGCGGAATTTAATGCGCGCTTTTCTTGTGCTGAAGGCGCTAATGGCGGGGTTGAGAGTTACCTTACCGCACGCGGAAAAGCCTATGGCGGTGAAATGCCAGCTGCGCGGTATCTGACATTGTCCGCTTCGATCGACAATCACTTTGAGCGACCAGAGGATATTAAAACCCCAAGTTTGCTGATTGCGATTGATAGTGACCAGATTGTACCGCTTGACGATATGCGTGATTTAGAAAACCGCCTAGCGGGCCCAACACGCATTGAAGTCATTCCCTCGCTCTATGGGCATGACGGATTTTTGAAAGAATATGATGTGATCGGACCGCTTGTTAGCGCGTATCTTGATGCGCAAATTTCGAAAGAATAGGACGAAAAGCGATGAGTGACGCTATTCCCCCCAAACACCGTGTTGAAACAAAACTAGCTGGCGCTGGTATTGGCGTGGAAAATCCTTCAAGGTCCGTGGCGCCGCCTATTAACTTGGCTGTGAATTATGTGTGGAATGATCCGCTTGATAAACCGGCCCATGATTACTCGCGCGGGACAAACCCCACCCGCGATATTCTTCAAAACGCTCTTTCAGAACTAGAGGGCGCAGCTGGCGGTGTTTTCACAGCGAGCGGCATGGGCGCTATTGATCTTATATTATATCTCGTTGATCCGGGCGATCTCGTTCTTGCGCCCCATGACTGTTATGGCGGCACACACCGGCTGTTAACCGCGCGCGCCAAAAAGGGGCACTATGACCTTGAGCTTGTTGATCAAACGGATGACAAAGCCTTTGAAGCCGCCATCGCCAAGGGCCCTAAGCTGGTCTTGATCGAAACGCCGAGCAATCCTCTGCTGCGGATCACTGACATCAAGCGTTGGGCCGCAGCAGCGAAAGCGGCGGGCGCGATTGTTGTCGCCGATAACACATTTTTATCGCCAGCCCTGCAAAAGCCATTGGCGCTTGGCTGTGATATCGTGGTTCATTCCACAACGAAATTTATTAATGGTCATAGCGATGTGGTTGGCGGTGCGGCGCTGGCAAAAGACGAAGACGTGGCTGAGAATCTGCGCTGGTGGGCGAATTGCCTGGGGCTGACCGGCGGTGCTTTTGATTCTTACCAAACCTTGCGCGGATTGCGGACGCTATTTGCCAGAATTGAGCGCCAACAAGCCACCGCGGGGCGTTTTATCGAGGCGCTTAAAACGCGCCCCGAGGTTGCGACAATTTACTACCCTGGCCTTAAGGACCATCCGGGCCATGCGCTTGCCGCTGCACAACAGGAAGGTTTCGGGGCCATGGTTAGCGTTGAGTTTGAAGAAACTGTTGACGTTGTGGGCTTGTTGCGCCGGTTTGAGATATTCACGATTGCTGAGTCCCTCGGCGGTTTTGAAAGCCTTGCCTGCGTGCCAGCAGTGATGACCCATGCGGCGATGCCCCCCGAAGCGAGGGCGCAAGCTGGGTTAACCGACACGCTTGTACGCTTCGCCATTGGGCTGGAACACCCTGAGGACCTTATCAACGACGTTTTCGCAGCGCTTGACAGCATGGCGCAGAATTGACCACAACAGCGCACACAGCCTGTTATGACGGCTGAAATCAATTGCCTGGCTCCTCCGGTTCGTTGAGAAAAAGATTTTGTATGAAGACGGCTTGTTTTAAATTCTCCCCCGCTCAATTCCGAATGAACGAAGATCTGCCGCGTATTGTCGGTGATATCTATGCCGTCATCCGCGAAGGCGCGCGCGTTGTCGCCATTGTTCCTGCTTTTGAAGGCGAACAGGCAAGTTTAACAGCGCAGGCGGCTGATTTCGGCGGCGATGCAGATGAGCCATATGGCGGCGCCTATATTGATCTTGGGCCCAAGCGCGCCGCGACTTTGTTGGCGCTTGCTTGCGATCAAGCAGGGCTAAAAGCGAAAGTTGTGAGCGGTGATACCGCCGTTGAGGGCGGGGACGCCTTGCTCGACGCTGTTAAGGATCATGACGTCACGATTATTCCTGAAAGCGCCAATAAAAATAGCGCCGCACAAGTTGAGCGCGCACTTTCGCATGGCCTTGATCTATCTGTGACCTCAAATCAACAGGGCGCAGCGCCCGTGCTGGCCCCATTAAAAGTGGCGCTTGCCGGTTGCGGTATTGTTGGAACAGGCCTAGCGGATTTGCTCGCCGGGCGGCGCAACGAATATAGCGTTTGCGCTGTTTTAGTGCGTGACCTGAATAAAAAACGCACTGGCAACATTAGCGGCGCAAAACTTGTTGATAATATGGATGCGTTGTTCGAAACAGCGCCGGATATTATTGTGGATGTGCTTTCGTCGGGTGATGCGGGTCTCGCGCTAACTGAAGCGGCGTTAGGGCGGGGCGTTTGTATCGCTTCTGCAAATAAGCAAGCGCTTGCTGATGATCTTGCGCGCCTTCAGACGTTGGCGGCCGAGAACGGCGCGATCTTAGAATATAGCGCCGCTGTTGGCGGCGGGGCGCCCATGATTGAAACCGTGCGCCGGACAGCGGCTGAAGCAAAAAATGGCGGCTCGCCAATTACCAGGATCGATGCGGTGGTGAACGGCACCGTGAACTATATTCTATCAGAACTTGCGGCGGGTGCTGATTTTGACGGCGCCGTAAAGGCCGCCCAAGACGCTGGTTTTGCTGAAGCTGATCCGACAGCGGATCTTTCTGGCGCGGACGCTGTCGCAAAGGCGAAGATCTTAAGTCATGACGCGTTTAGCGCCGCTATTGCTGGTGAGTTTCCTTGTGAAGCGCTTGATGATGCGATGCGCGCCAAAATCGCGGACGAGCCGGGCGTGTGGCGCCAGATGACGCGGATATCGATAAAAGACGGCGCCCCAACAGCATCTGTTCAATATCAGCGCATTGAAGAGGGCGACTTCTTCTGGGACTTTGCGGGTGAACGCAATGGCGTGCGCTTGACGTTAGAAAATGGCGAAACCATCGCTGCGAAGGGCCGCGGCGCAGGCCCTGTGCCGACAGCTCATAGCGTTTTGGGGGATTTGGGCGCAATTTCTAAAGCGCGCGCTGCAAAGTAAACGCTTTTGAAGTCGGCAGCGAATTCTTAATCAGGCGCCGTTCCTGCATCGGCGTCTGCCATGCAGCGAATTTATGGCCTTTTTGTTTTTTTATTGGCGGCCGCCGCCGTCGCCGATGTTGTCGTGATTTATGACGACGACTATAAATATTACACGTTAAGGGCCAATAATTGCCTTGGCGATTCTGGCGGCCCGTTGATTATTTCAGGCGATAGCGTGGTGTCGGTTAATATGCGACAGGGCGCGGCGGTCAGCGAGAAACCAGAGATTATTTACGACCGCCGCTACGACGGTTGGGCCAGCCAACAGCTTTTTTCTCGTTTTCGCCTTGATCCCATGGCGAAAGAGGACTGGTCGGCCCTTTCGCCGGAGTTAAAGGCGCGGTTTTGCGGCGCTGGGGTCCACCCCTAATCAATAGCATCCATTAGAAACGCGATTTTCCGTTGAATTGGCGCGCCAATGTCGATAGGCGTTGGGAACGTTTATCCTGTTAGGAAAGCCAATTCATGCGCCTTACACGTTTCCATCTGCCCGTATTGAAAGAGACCCCTGCGGAGGCGCAGATCGTCTCCCACCAATTGATGCTTCGCGCTGGCATGATCCGTCAGCAAGGGGCGGGGATCTACGCTTGGCAGCCGCTTGGGTTCCGCGTTCTGCAAAAAGTTGAACAGATTGTGCGCGAGGAACAAAATCGCGCTGGTGCGGTGGAAATGTTGATGCCCACCATTCAGCAGGCGGATCTATGGCGGGAAAGCGGCCGCTATGACGCTTATGGCAAGGAAATGCTGCGGATCACTGACCGTTCTGATCGGGAAATGCTTTTTGGCCCAACCAACGAGGAGATGATCACAGAGATCGTTCGCTCTAGCGTGCGGTCCTACAAAGATCTGCCGAAGATGCTTTACCACATTCAGTGGAAGTTCCGGGACGAGATCCGTCCTCGATTTGGGGTAATGCGCGGACGCGAGTTTTTGATGAAGGACTGCTATTCCTTTGATCTAGATGAAGCCTCTGCGCGTCGCAGTTATAATAAAATGTTTGTTGCTTATCTTCGCACTTTTGCGCGAATGGGCCTTAAAGGCATCCCTATGCGCGCTGATACTGGGCCTATCGGCGGCGATCTTAGTCACGAATTTATCGTGCTTGCGGAAACAGGTGAGAGCGCCGTTTTCTGTGACAAGCGCCTCCTTGATATGGCGCTCCCTGGGGCTGACACAGATTTTGACGGTGATCTTCAACCCATCGTTGATGAGCGCCTTTCTCATTATGCGGCGACCGAAGAAATGCACGATGAAGCCGCTTTCGAAGCGGTGGCGGAAGAAAACCGCGTTTCCGCAAGAGGCATCGAGGTTGGGCATATCTTCTTTTTCGGTGAGAAATATTCCGCACCGATGAAAGCTGGCTTTATGGGGCCTGACGGCAAAGAAGCGATGTTCCAAATGGGATCATATGGCGTTGGCGTCTCTCGTCTTGTTGGCGCGTTGATTGAGGCTTATCACGACGATGACGGCTGTAAGTGGCCAATGGCGGTTGCGCCGTTCCACGTTGGGATTGTCAACCTCAAACAGGGTGATGAGGGGACGGATGCGGCCTGTCAGACGCTTTATGACGCTTTAAAAGCATCAGGCGTTGATGTGCTCTATGATGATACACCCGCCCGGGCAGGTGAAAAATTTGCTCGGATGGATCTGATCGGTTTGCCATATCAAGTTGTGATTGGGCCACGCGGTCTGAAAGAGGGGAAGGCGGAAGTGAAAGCGCGCGCAGGCGGCGAAAAACAGGAAATCCCCCTCGATAATGTGGCGTCATATATTTCGGAAGCTGTGCAAAAAGCCTTGAGCGCCTGATTGGCGCTAACAAAGTGTGGGAATAATTTCCCCGGTTCTTTTTTTCGCCTTAACTTGCTGGCAGATGGGTATTTTCTAACAAGGCCTTCTTTCTATGACATCCGCTTCTATGAACGCTCAATCGACCCAGCCCAAAGCGGCGGCCCCGTTCAATTATTTTGAGTGGATGGTGGCGCGGCGTTATCTGGGCGCGACGCGTGACGGTAAAGGGGTTTCTTTAATTTCCGTCATTGCCTTTGTTGGGATTATGCTGGCGGTGGCGACGTTGATCATTGTGATGTCGGTGATGCAGGGCTTTCGCTTAACGCTGCTTGACCAACTTCTCGGCACTAATGGCCATGCCTATGTGCAATCAAGTGAGGCGATCACTGATTATGAAGATCTAGCCGAAAAGCTGCGGGCGGTTCCTGGCGTCACCCAAGCAACCCCGATGATTGAGCTTCCCGTTTACGCCAGCGCCAATGGGGAAACGGGCATGGTGGTGCGCGGCGTCTCGCGCGAGGATCTTTTAAAAATCAAATATATTACGGGTCCGGACCATGTTGTTGGGGGAGATTTTGAGAGTTTTGGCATTGGCGAAAAAGGCGGCCGTGACATTGTTTTAGGTAGCCGCGTCGCCAATCAACTCGGCGTTAGCGCTGGCGATCGTGTGACGCTGATATCGGGCCGGGGTGATGAGACCGCCTTTGGCCGTACTCTTCGCCGCAAGGCTTATCGTGTCGGCGCGATCTTCCATGTGGGGAATGCGGAATATGACGGGATTTACGGCTTTATGCCTTTGGAACAAGCGCAGCTGTTTTTCAATTTTAAAGGCGCTGTGCAACAGATCGAGCTAAAGGTTGCGCAGCCGGAAAAAATCCGTGAATACCGAGACCCGATCTCGCTGGCCGCGCCCGGTTATTATATTTTAGATTGGCGCCAGCGCTTTCAAAGCTATTTTAACGCGCTTCAAACTGAGCGTTTTATTATGCGGCTGATTTTGTTTTTGATTATTATGGTCGCCTCCCTTAATATTATCACCGGGCTGATTATGTTGGTGAAAGATAAGACCAGCGATATCGCCGTCATGCGCTCTATGGGCGCGACGCAAGGGGCGATCATGCGGATATTCTTTCTATCCGGTTCCATGATTGGCGGGCTTGGCACGCTCGCGGGCGTAATTTTGGGCGCGCTTTTTGTTATCAATATCGATGCAATTGAGACGAGCTTGTCGGCATTGTTCCGCACCGATTTGTTTCCGGCGGAGATTTATTATCTCGATGGCGTGCCAGCCAAGATGGAGCTAAGTGAAGTTGCTCTGGTCGCTGGATTCTCGCTTTTTATGTCCTTTATCACCACGATCTTTCCCGCGCGCCGGGCCGCTAGGCTCGATCCGGTGGAAGCGCTGCGCTACGAATAGGGAAGGGACAGGCGATGGCACAATCAGAACAGGGATCTTCCAGCGGCGCAGTTTTACGCCTTGAAGGGGTGGAGCGCCGATATGGTGATCTTATCATCCTAAAGGCAGTGGATTTGACCCTAGCGCCGGGGGAAACGATTGCGCTTTTGGGCCCTTCTGGCTCAGGCAAGTCATCGCTTTTGCATATTGCGGGGCTGTTAGAAACCCCTAGCGCTGGTTCGGTTCATATTGATGGGATAGCCGCCTCTCGCCTGAACGATGCGGCGCGCACACGTTTGCGGCGCGATGCACTGGGGTTTGTTTATCAGTTTCATCATCTGCTCCCCGAATTTTCCGCCCTTGGCAACGCGTCCCTGCCGATGATGATTGCTGGGACGCCAAAGAAACAGGCTGAAGATCGCGCGAAGGAGCTGCTTACTCGTCTTGGGTTGGGCGAGCGTTTAACGCACCAGCCGGGCCAGCTTTCCGGCGGCGAACAGCAAAGAACGGCTATCGCACGAGCCCTTGCAAATAACCCTAAGGTGCTTTTAGCGGATGAGCCGACAGGTAATCTTGATCCGAAGACGTCGGATGTTGTGTTTGATGCGCTTTTAGAGCTCGTAAAGGAGCAAGAGCTGTCTGCTCTGATTGCAACCCATGATCGCAATCTCGCCAAGCGCATGGACCGCGTCTTTGAAATCCGCGATCAAGGGCTATTTCCGGTGGAAGTTTCCGCGCTCTAATAAGTGTTAAACGCGTTAAATATCGTGTCCATATCCGGGGGCGCTATAGGATCTGTGTTGTGCGCCGAGGATGTCCATCGCACGTCTTCGATAGGCCGCCTTTTGGGCTGGCGACAGGCGCGCATAGGGCGTGCGCTGGGGCGCTTGGTAAAAGTTTTGGCCGTTTCCATTTGCCCGCCAGCTGTTGCGTCGCTCTTGGCGGAAGCGGGCCTGGTCAACGGGCGCCGCTTGGGCGTAATCGCGGCTTGCTTGGTAAGGGTCGTTCGCCCCTTCCGAGGCGTAAAGATCACTCGCCATTCGGTCGATAATAGCCCGGTCGCTTGGCGACAAGCCGAGCCACCGTCCATCGCCTGCCTCAGCCCCGCCAGAACCAGCGGCAGCTAAGATAAAAGCGCTCGCAATGCCGAGCTTAAAAATACGAAATACTGGAATAAATGACGAAAAACGCACGTCCACAACAAACCCCGAATACTCAAACTACAATAAGGTTTACCCCATAATGGTTGGGGCTCATTGAATGAAAACCATACAATTTAATAAAAAGCTTAGCGGCTTCAGGATTGATCGCGTATATGGACCTTGGGGGCCTTTCGGATCGGTCGATTTTTAGGCTTGCGAAAACGGCAGCGATGGGGTATGCGCCTGCGTTCAACTGTTTTATGTGCGTTCTTTATTTGAGCGCTCGCGCCGCCGACACAAGGCTGCGCCAAAGATGAGGGACAACCGTCATGGCGGTACCGAAGAGTAAAATTACTGGCTCGCGTCGCGGCATGCGTCGTTCACACGACAAGCTTAAAGGCGCAACTTATATTGAAGATAAAGATTCAGGCGAATTGCGTCGCCCGCACCATATCGACCTGAAAACTGGTCGTTACAATGGGCGTCAGGTTCTTGAAGCACAAGAAGACTAAGTCTTCTTGTGACATGTATATGCGTTAATCGGCGCCAGTATTTTAGCTGAGCGCCGTTTTTGCGTTGTTAGGGCGAAAATTTCGCCCTCTGTGCTATTTGGGCGCTTTAAAACCGTGGCGACAGGCGTATACAGGCCTCGTAAGGGGCTCTGCCTCAAAACGTTAGAATAATCCTAGAAAATACGGAGCTGCCGTTATGACCGCCATCGTTGATATCATCGGACGCGAAATCCTTGATAGCCGGGGTAATCCAACCGTTGAGGTGGATGTTGTTTTAGAAGACGGCTCTATGGGCCGTGCGGGCGTGCCGTCTGGCGCGTCGACAGGCGCCCATGAAGCGCATGAACGCCGTGACGGCGATGAGCGTTATGGCGGCAAGGGCGTTCGCGAAGCGGTTGAAGCGATAAACGGTGAAGTCATCGAAGCGCTTGTTGGTCTTGAGGCTGAGCTGCAAACCGAGATTGATGAGACCCTGCTTGAGCTTGACGGCACAGAAAATAAGTCTCGCCTTGGTGCGAACGCTATCTTAGGCGTTTCATTAGCGGTGGCGAAAGCCGCGGCGGAAGCCTCTAGCTTACCGCTCTATCGCTATGTGGGCGGGGTTAGCGCGCGCGTCTTGCCTGCGCCGATGATGAATATCTTAAACGGCGGCGCCCATGCGGATAACCCCGTTGATATTCAAGAGTTCATGATCATGCCGCTTGGCGCCCCAAGCTTTAGCGAGGCGTTGCGTACTGGTGCTGAAGTCTTTCACGCTCTTAAAAAAGGTCTGAAGGATGCGGGCCATAACACCAATGTTGGTGACGAGGGGGGCTTTGCGCCAAACCTTGCCTCAACCAAAGAAGCTCTCGACTTCATCATGCGCGCGATTGAAGCGGCGGGCTATGCGGCTGGCGAAGATGTCTTTATTGCTCTGGATGCGGCGTCTACAGAATTTTATAAGGACGGCAAGTATCTTCTTGAAGGCGAAGGCAAGACCCTCGACGGTGCGGGCATGTCTGAGTACTACGCCGATCTTGTCGGTTCTTACCCAATCGTTTCTATCGAAGATGGCCTCGCGGAAGATGACTGGGATGGCTGGCGCGCTTTAACCGATGCAATTGGCGATCGCTGTCAGCTTGTGGGTGACGATCTTTTCGTGACCAACAATACACGATTGATTGAAGGCATTGACCGCGGGTGCGCCAACTCAATCCTCGTTAAAGTGAACCAAATCGGCACACTGACAGAAACGCTGCAGGCTGTTGAGACGGCCCATCGCGCAGGCTACACAGCCGTTATGTCTCACCGTTCAGGTGAAACAGAAGACGTAACGATCGCTGATTTGGCTGTCGCGACAAATTGCGGACAGATCAAAACTGGATCCCTCGCCCGCGCTGACCGTACAGCAAAATATAACCAACTTCTTCGCATCGAGGAAGAACTTGGGGATGCTGCTGTTTATGCCGGAAAATCAATCCTCTAGCGGTCGTTAGTATTGAAGAAATTCTTCTGATTAAGGCGAGCTTTAGCTCGCCTTAATTTTTCCCGCCGATATTAATCATTTATTAAGTATACAGGATTCTTCTGAGTCGCGTTGGGACAGTTCAGGGCGTTTCATGGGCGGCTTTAAAACCATATTGATCGAGATTATCGCGCCAGCGTTGCTTATTATTTGGGCGGCGTCGTTTGTGATGGGCGCATTTTCTGGTGAAACGGGATATGGCGCTCTAAGGCGGCTAGAGGGCGTGCACGAACAAAAAATGGCCGAGCTTGCCGTTTTGTCCGCCCGCCGGGAGGCTTTAGAGCGGCGGGCCAATATGTTAAATCCAAGCCGCCTTGATCCGGACCTAGTTGATGAGCGCATCCGCGCGACACTTGGATATGTTCACGAAGATGATGTGGTCTTACCGCGCCATGAGCTCGAACAGATGTTGCGCAGCCGCTGAATGGGGATGATGCGCTTGCCCGTCAGGCAATATTTCATGATCGGCTTTCATTGAGTTCGTTTAATAGTCGATTGGGTTTTGGGGCATGAATATGCGGTCGCAAATAATAAACCTAGATAAACTCTGGCAAATATTGTTTTTTTGGCGGCCTCGTTCTAGTGTCGCGCCATCCAAACATAAAAGGGTGCCTATGTCCGCCGTCTCTTCAGAAGCGAATTCTTCTCCTGCGTCCAACCTTTCAGCGACGAAAGAGGAATACATTAAATACTATACCGATATGGTCATGATCCGTCGGTTTGAAGAAAAAGCCGGCCAGCTCTATGGCATGGGTCATATTGGCGGGTTTTGTCACCTTTATATTGGTCAAGAAGCCGTTGTCGTCGGCGTAGAGGCGGTTAAAAAAACTGGCGATCAAACCATCACTGGTTATCGGGATCACGGGCATATGCTCGCCTGCGGCATGGATCCGAAGGGCGTTATGGCGGAGCTTACTGGCCGCGAGGGCGGCTTGTCGCGCGGTAAGGGCGGCTCCATGCACATGTTCTCTAAGGAAAAAGAGTTCTATGGCGGGCACGGCATCGTGGCGGCGCAGGTGCCGCTTGGCGCAGGTCTGGCCTTTGCCAACAAATATCGCGGTAACGATAGTGTTAGCTTGACCTATTTCGGTGACGGCGCCGCCAACCAGGGCCAGATCTTTGAGGCCATGAATATGGCGAAGCTTTGGAAGTTGCCGGTGATCTTTATTATCGAAAACAACCAATACGCGATGGGCACAAGCGTGACCCGCGCCCATTCAGAAACCCACTTATATCGTCGGGGCGCGTCGTTTGGCATTCCAGGTATGGAAGTCGACGGGATGGATGTGTTGGCGGTGCGCGCTGCCGCTAGCCAGGCGATGGAGTTCGCCCGTGCGGGCGAGGGGCCTTATGTCCTTGAGATGAAGACATATCGCTACCGCGGCCATTCAATGTCAGATCCCGCAAAATACCGTACCCGCGAGGAAGTTGAGGGCGTGCGTGAGCACAGCGATCCAATTAAACGCTGTGAGGCGAAGATTTTAGAGGCTGGCGCTGCAACGGCAGAAGAACTGAAAGAAATTGACAAAAACGTGAAAGCGATTGTCAAACAAGCTGCGGACTTTTCCTTAGAAAGCCCTGAGCCTGCGCCTGAAGAGCTTTATACGGATGTAGTTGCTTAATATCGTATAAAAGCAAGTATTTGCCTTTAATTTTATCAAGATATATTTGCGTCTATTAACCGTGTTTCCTTACAGGCGGTTAATCTTGTGCGGCTTATGTTCCTAATGTTTGGCGTTAACGACTTCGTCATCATAAAGGAAACCGCACATGGGAGTGTTGCAGCGTTATTGTGTTGGCATCCGTCGCCGCAAGAGCGGCTTTGCGCGTGCTGAAGAGGGCAATATCGCGATAATGTTCGTGATGATGCTCGGCGTATTATTATTCTTCGCTGGCGGCGCGGTGGATTTCACCCGTTATAATCTGGTGCGAGCGGATTTAGTTCAGGCGCTTGAGGCGGCGGGACTTGCGATCGCGCAATATGATGATTCCGGCTCTTCGGAACTAAATGGGCTTACTGGTGCGGCCCGTGATGCGAAGTTAAAAGAATTCGGTAAAGCCGTTTTTGACGAAAATTTTTCGTATAAAGGGTCTATTGAGGACCTTAGTGTTTCGTTTGAACTAACACCCCAGGTAATCCGGCCAAGCGCGAGCGGTAAGATAGAGACCTTGTTGCTGCATGCTGGTGAGATGCTTCAGTTCGGGGCCGCATCAAATGACCTTGAGTTTCTAGACGTTTCAGAAGCAATTGAAATTACTCGCCGTGGTTCTGGCCGCATTGAGCTTGCGCTTGTGTTGGATGTTACGGGCTCTATGGGTGGTTATTCTGGCGGCAAAAAGAAGATCGATAGCTTAAAGGATGCGACCGAAAATCTTCTCCAGGTCATGTATGGCGATGATGCGAGTAGTGAATATGTGAAAATCGGTGTGGTGCCGTTTAACGCTTTTGTTAATCCGGGTGGCGCTTCGTCTTGGAGTATGTCTTGGGCTGATGAAGACGCTGAAGCGCATTATCACGGCGCCAGGTTTATTCACGTTGATGGTTCCGGTGATATCGATGGGAACGGATCGGTTGATATCGATCCTAAAAGCAGCCTCGGCGATGTTTCAGACAAAAAAGAATATAGCGCCGGTATTGCGCGGGTTATAGATGTCTCGCGCAAGGTGAACCACTTTGATATTTACGATTCCATGCCCGATTATGAGTGGTTTGGCTGTGTTGAGGCGCGTCCATATCCCCTTGATGAGCTTGATACCACCCCGGGGGCAGGAACAACATCTTTGGTCATTGATAACGCCCACGCCCCGTTGAGCCCGGCAGAAGAGTCGGATGGACGTATGCGTCTTGCTTTTGAGCGCGCGCCAAATCCGGTGTTAAGCGTTGATGAGCTGATAAAGGCTGAAAATTCGCGATGGGTGCCGATGTTCCACCCGGATGAGCCTGATTGCCCAAGCGACGGTTCCCTCTATTGCAATAGCGATTGGAGTTGGCGTTATAGCGATTATACCCTTGGATCCACCCCGCGCAGCATTCGAAACCGTGGCCGGATGTTTACCAACCCTGATGCCGACCCTGATGGGTATGATGATGATTCATATGACAATGAGTATTTCGCGGAAGATCGGGACTATTCAAAATATAACGGTCATGCGGGGTCATTTGGCCGTTATCTTGAAGTCGTTATTGGTATGCGATACGCATCACAGCAAGGTTTTGGTGAACTTGATGATTATTGGGACGGCGTAAAAACGCGGCTTGAGGAATTGCATATTAATAGCCGGAAATATGATGAATACAAACTTCGAATGGCTTATCCGGGTTGGTGGGATGAGGCGACGCAAAAATACCGTGGACGGTATGATGCTAACGTTGACATAGACATCCTTGAACCCAGCACGCCAGGAGATAAGTCGGACCGTGGACCAAATATTAACTGTCCGGCGCCGATCCTTCCAATGACAACAAACAGAAATTCAATTGAAAACTACGTCAATGCTTTGCAACCGGGCGGCAACACCAATTCTGCCAATGGCGCTGTTTGGGGCTGGCGACTGGTTTCACCGGAGGCGCCGTTTACGGAAGGTGTTTCCTATGATGATGGTCAGTGGCAAAAAGCTGTTGTTATTATGACGGATGGTGTGAACGTCGCTTCTGGCGATGATCAAACGCACTGGGAATCAGTCAATACTGTTTATGGCTTTTCTATTGATGAGCGTATGGGGGCGGGTGTCAATAAACCAGACCGTGGCGGCGGTGGTTTTGATGCGGACCGTATGCCTGATCATATTGATGAGAAATTGTTGCGCGTTTGTCGCCGGATGAAGAAAAAAGGCATCCTGGTTTATACGATCATCTTTGGACTAAATGACTCGAATTTAGAACAAGTCTTTAAAGCCTGTGCGACAGATGAGGAGGCGCCATATTACTATAAGGCGCCGACCGGTGCTGATCTTGAATCGGCTTTTGGTGATATCGCGGCCGACCTTGTTCAGCTGCATGTAAGTAAATAGGACCCTTATCAATGATCGCTAGGGCTAAGATTGGTAAAATAAACCGCCGCCGCAATCGTTGGTTAAAAAATCAGCGCGGTGCGTCAGCGGTTGAATTTGCCTTGGTGATGCCGGTCTTCTTGTTGCTTATGATGTCGACTTTCGAGGTTGGTTGGTTTTACTTCGTAAACGCTACGTTAGATACAGCTATAACGGATATTTCTCGAAAAATTCGTACAGGCCAAGTACAAGGAGGAACAGGTTTTGATAAAGATGACTTCTTTAACGATATTGTTTGTCCTTCGCTTTCATTCTTTGGCGACTGCAACCAAGTTGCAACCGCGGAAGTAAAAACCTACAGCAGTTTTTCTGAGCTGAGCTTAGACAGCGGTTCATTTGTTTGTCGTGGCGACGACGCCGAGGCTATCAACAACATCCAGGTCGACCCAGGCACAGAGAGCAGCATTGTGCGTGTGCGGCTATGTGTTCTTTATAGGACCTTAAATCCAGCGATTGGGATTAATTTGGCGACGAGCCCAAATGGCGATCGACGACTAAAGACCACCTTTATTTTCCGAAATGAGCCCTACCTGAAAAATGGAAGCTAAGCTAATGGCCATGAGCAAGAACATGAAGCCAAGATTTTCAATAAGAAAAAAAGCGTTAGCAATGGCGAGTGAGCGCCAGGGCAACGCGGCGACAGAGTTTTCACTTTTATTGCCAATGATTGTAATGCTTTTCTTTGGCATGTTGGAGGGAAGTGATCTATTAGCCACAGACAGGCGGGTTGAAAGCGCTTCGACCGCCATAGTCGACTTAGTGGCGCAGGCCGCCACAATTACGCCAAACGAGCTTCAAGATCTCATTGTTGGCGTTGAGGATATGATTGATACTGATGGGGTTTCATCCCTAGAAATAAAGTTCACTAGTGTTATCGTTGATCCGGATGATTCTAGTAATGCAATTGTCCATTGGAGTTTAGATCAAGATCTAAATGAACCTTATGCGGCTGGCGCTACATTCAATGGTATTTCTGATACATCAATCTTAAAAGCAAACTTATCATTTTTGTTTGCTGAGGTGAAGTATCAATATAATGGCGCCGTTAGTGGGTACATTTATAAATCTCCTTATACGCTTGCAAATACGGCGTCTCGTTTGCCGCGCTTATCAGCGCGTGTTCAGTTGTGCAAAGACGCCGACCCAAATGATTGTACAACATAGCAACTTAGTTCACATCGAACTTTAGCCAGAAGAGATTTCATCGTGAGCGCTCTTAATATTCTTCATATTTTCCCAACCTTTGGGCTCGGTGGTCAGCAAAGGCGCCTGATTGATGTGATGAACGGTTTGGGCGAAGAAGCTTCTCACACCATAATATCTTTAAGTGATGATCTAGCTGCGGCTACAATCGCCCCTGATGAACATTGTGCCATTAAAGCTGTTGCGACAACAAAATCGAGTTTTATTTCATTGCGCGCGGTGCAACGCCTTCGACAAGAAATCAGTTCTGTCCAGCCTGACATTTTGTGCACATATAATTGGGGCGCAATAGAAGCCGTGGTGGCGAACTCCGCTGGCCAACGAATTTCTCACATTCATTTTGAGGATGGTTTTGGGCCAGATGAGAACGCGGATCGACAGAATATTAAGCGGGTCGTTGCGCGTATGGGGTTGCTTCGGAACGCATTTGTTATTGTGCCCTCCAAGTCGCTTGAAAATATAGCCCTAACGCAATGGCGGCTTTCCAAAAATAAAGTTCGATATATTCCCAACGGTATAGACTTAAAGCGATTTAATTTCTCTGATCGTCCTTATGCCCAGCGCTGTGTAACGATAGGAAGCCTTGGCGCAATCCGTGAAGAGAAAAACCTTCCCTTATTAATTGACGCTTTTTCGCGCGCTGAGTTGCCCGCAGGCCGGTTGATGATTTATGGGGATGGGCCGCAAAAACCCTCTTTAGAAAAAATGCTCGTGGTTTCGCAAATTCGCGACCGACTTTTTTTGGAAGGTAAAACTGATACGCCTGAAAAAGCATACAGAGCGATGGATGTTTTCGCGATGTCGTCTTCGACCGAACAAATGCCATTAAGTTTGATGGAGGCGATGGCGGCTGGGCTTCCTGTTGCGGCGACCGATGTCGGCGATATCCGTGATATGGTTAGTGATGAGAATAAATATTTTATCACCCCTTCAGGCGATGAAAGTGCTCTTGCGAAGGTCTTGCGCGCCCTCGCTGATGATCAAGATTTACGCAGCCGGCTAGGGCGCGCCAATTTACAAAAAGCACAGCATTCGTTTGGCTTAGACACGATGGTTGGCCGATATCGATCTTTGTTTAAAGAGGTGAATTTGGGCGCTCCAGCGACGCATGCAGCGGCATAATTTACGCTGCTTAACTTGTTTGAGGCGTGTTCGTCAAAAATGCGTCAAACATAATGACTGACCATAATTCTTGCGAATAGTCTGCGCCTTTAGAAAGGTGCGCCTCTCGCATTTTTTGAACGGTCTTTATATCAATCATATCACAATCGCGCCAGGCGGAACTGTTATCCAGCCTATCTAAGGGCCCTTTGTCGGCGCGTAGCCATTCACAAAGGGGCAAGCCAAAGCCTTGCTTAGGACGATAGAGAATATCTTTTGAAAGACGGTTTTCGTGGGCTGCTTTTAATAAACGTTTCCCGGTGGCGGCGCCATCTGGGCCTGGGCCGCGCCTAAAATCAATCGGTGTTTTTGCCGCCCACTCAACCAGCGTATGGTCAAGAAATGGCGCGCGTGTTTCCAATGAATGAGCCATAGAAGCGCGATCAACCTTGGTCAGCATACGACCAGGCAGCCATGATAACAGGTCTGCTTGTTGGGCTGCGGCGATTGCTGGACGCGATTGCCCGCTCGTAAAAGCTGGTTGAAGGATGGCGCTGGGCTTATATCCACTGAGGGTGTCGCGAAGTGCAGGGGATAAAATTTGGTGGGCACGATATGGCGGAATTGCGCCAGAGGCTTGAAGATATCCATCCGTACGCGATGCGGCAAGTGACAAGAACGTCGTTTTAAACCGTAAAGGGCGGGGCGCCCAATCAAGCTTAGGGTAGAGACGGCCAAGCACAGAAAATATTGGGCGCCGTAAGTCCATCGGGAATATTGAACGCATACGTTCTTCCGCCGCAAAAAACGGGTACCGTCTGTAGCCTGCAAATATTTCATCGGCGCCATCCCCCGTTAAAGCGACGGTGACGTGCTGTTTTGCTAAAGCGCATACCATATAGCTGGGCAAGGCCGATGCATCGGCAAAAGGTTCGCCATATGCGCGGGCGCAAGGGTCTATAAGCGCATTAACGTCAAGATTAGCGACATTTTCATGATGGTTTGCGCCATAACGTTGCGCAACAATGCGGGCATAGGAGCGTTCATCATGACTTGCCTCATTAAACCCGATAGAGCAAGCCGTGATCTGGTCTGTCTTTTGCGCCATTGCGGCGACAATTGCCGAGCTGTCTACGCCGCCTGATAAAAATGCGCCAAGGGGCATGTCTGATATAAGCTGTAGGCCGACAGACTCGTCCAAAAGAGCGAGCAACTGTTCTTGCGCGTTTTGGAATGATAACCCAGGCGCTTCGTGCGGCGCCATTTCTATGCGCCAATAGGCCTTTGAAGAGAACTCGCCGCCAGCTTTTGCTGTAATGATGTGGGCTGGGGGCAATTTATGTATGCCCTGATAAACTGACTTAGGGTCTGGCACATAGCCATAGTGAAAATAGTCCGCCACAGCCTCCAGGTTAATCTTTAAAGGCATTAGTCCGGATGCGGCGATTGCGTTAATTTCTGAAGCGAACAAAAAATATCCGTCATCAGTTTGGGCGTAATAGAGCGGTTTTTCACCAAAACGGTCACGGCAGAGCATCAATGAACGTCGCTGTTCATCCCAATAGGCGAAGGCGAACATGCCGCGTAGTTTATCTATGAAGCTTACACCTTCGCGTTCAAGCCCTTCCGCAAGCGCTTCAGTATCTGACCTGGTGCGGATTGTGGCTCCCGCTGCTTGAAGGTTTTGGGCTAAGTCTGGGTAGTTATAAATTTCACCGTTAAAGGATAATGCGCTGTTCTTTGACGCCGTTTGAAACGGTTGCGCGCCGCCTTCACGGTCGATGATGGCGAGGCGGCGATGGCCGAGAGCAAGACCGGGGCGCGTATAAACGCCGGAACCATCAGGCCCGCGATGAACCATCGCGTCCATCATTCGCTTAAGCGCGGTGTCATCGATCGGGCGTTCTTTGCCTGTTAGATCGAAAATTCCAGCAATACCGCACATAAAGCCGTGTTATCCTTTGAATAATATCAAAGGCGACTGTGTCATAATTGCTGTAACGAATGCTTAATCTAGTGATGGCTGCTTGGTTAGATGGGCGCCGATCAGGACTAAAATCGCAATGGCGGCGCCGTTAAAAATCCAGCCCATATAAGCGTGATCGTGAAGACCGTGCCAGTCGCCGCCTAAGGCTTGGGCAACGGCGATAATCGCAAAAACACGAAGTCCGTTTGCAATCATCGCTAAGACAACCGCCGCTGCAAACATAAGGCTATGTTGACGCCAGCTTGAAAATGCAGTCAGTGAAAACAATGCGCCGACCATTAGACTCATCAAGAGGCCGCCAAGACCGGCGCATCCCGGCGCGATGTGGAACGAAGCGGTCTCGGTAGTGATGATGTTATTGCTTATGGAAAAGTTGATGCCGGAAAGCACAAGTAATGCCTCGGTGATCATGGCTGTAAAGTTTTGCAATAGGGGAATAAGGCTATCGCCAAAGGGCACGCTGAAAAATGCAAACGCAAGGCCGCCAGCCCAAGCTTTTGCCCGTTCTTCGCCAAATATTAGCGCCGCCCCAGTAACAAGCAGACCGACAAAAGCGATGTGCTCTAGAATTTGGGCTTCCAGAAGGCGGCCGATCGCCAATATTAAGCTTGCGCTTGCCACGCCTAAAAGGGCGGCTGGCCAAGGTTTGGGTTCAGCTTGGAGGTTTGAACTTGTTCGAACAATCAACGCGACAGCGATGATGAGGGCAACTGGGCCATGGGCGTAAGAAGCGCTGTTTGCCCAAATGCTGGCCATGCTGGTGATGGATGTAAAACTGGCGGTTCCAACCATGACAACATAGGCGACATAAACACAAATCGCGCTTAGCCAGGCGCTGTAATGCGGGCGATATGGCGCCGGCCTCAAAGGGCGTAACAAATGAAACCGCGCGCGTTCTTCTGCTGGGCGGATTAATGCATCCGTCGTATGGTGATCAACAGAATAGTCAGCTGCGATTGTGCCATTTTGAGACATGTGGTGCGGCGTCCCTTTGCAATGAGACGCCGATCACGGTTTATTGGCGTCTATCGGTTTTTTCTATTCTCGATCAATGCATCAACCACGCCAGGCTCAGCCAGGGTTGAGGTGTCACCCAAGCTGCCAAAGTCATTTTCTGCAATTTTGCGCAAGATCCGCCGCATAATCTTCCCAGACCGTGTTTTAGGAAGGCCAGCCGCGAACTGGATATGATCAGGCTTAGCGATAGGCCCGATTTCTTTACGCACCCATGCGGTAAGGTCCGCCAAGCGTTCCTCATTGCCTTCAATGCCGTCCATCAAGGTAACATAAGCATAGATGCCTTGTCCCTTCACATCGTGGGGGTAGCCGACAACGGCGGCTTCAGAAACATCCGCATGCGCCACAAGAGCGCTTTCAATTTCCGCCGTGCCAAGACGGTGACCGGACACATTGATGACATCATCCACACGGCCGGTTATCCAATAATAGCCATCTTCATCACGACGTGCGCCGTCGCCAGTAAAGTAAAGGCCAGGATAGGTTTTGAAATAGGTATCGATAAAGCGCTGATGGTCCCCAAAAACAGTGCGCATCTGGCCCGGCCAGGAATCGGTGATCACAAGGTTGCCAGCGGTAGCGCCCTCTAAAAAGGCGCCGTTTGCATCAACAAGCGCGGGCTTAACGCCGGGCAGGGGGTGGGTGGCGGAGCCAGGTTTAAGGTCAGTGGCGCCAGGTAGGGGGGAAATCAATACTCCGCCTGTTTCCGTCTGCCACCAGGTATCGACAATCGGGCAGCGCGCGTCGCCAACAACGTTATGGTACCAGCGCCAAGCTTCCGGATTAATTGGCTCGCCCACAGAACCAAGCAGCCGAAGCGAGGAGCGGTCAGTCTTTTTGACACGCTCTTCCCCCTCGCGCATAAGCGCACGGATCGCTGTCGGCGCAGTGTAAAAGATCGTTACTTTATGTTTGTTGACGACTTGCCAGAACCGTGATGCGTCGGGATAGGTGGGCACGCCTTCAAACATAAGCGTCGTGGCGCCGTTTGCTAACGGACCGTATAAGATATAGCTGTGGCCCGTCACCCAGCCGACATCAGCCGTGCACCAATAAATATCGTCTTGCTTATAGTCAAAAACCACTTCGTGCGTGTAAGAAGCATAGACCATATAGCCGCCAGTGGTGTGCAGAACCCCTTTTGGTTTGCCGGTCGACCCTGAAGTGTAGAGAATAAAAAGCGGGTCCTCCGCGCCCATTTCTTCGGCGGGGCAGTCTGGGGCGGCATTGTCGCGGGCTTCGCCGAACCAAAAAACATCGCGTCCAGCTTTCATTTCTACGTCTTTTTTTGTGCGCTCAATCGTTAGAACCAATTTGACTTGGCTATCGCCTTCAAGGGCTTTGTTGACGTTTTCTTTTAGGGGGACGGATTTACCGCCCCTTACGGCTTCATCTGCGGTAATAACAACGACAGCGCCGCAATCTTCGATGCGGGCTGCAAGGGCGTCAGGAGAGAACCCGCCAAAGACGACAGAGTGAACGGCGCCAATACGTGCGCAGGCAAGCATCGCATAAGCAGCCTCAGGCATCATGGGCATATATAGAACGACGCGATCACCTTTATTAACACCGCGGTCTTTGAGGGCGTTCGCCATACGGCAGGTTTCACTGTAAGCTTGCGCATAGGTGATATGCTTATCATCGGATGGGTCATCGCCTTCCCAAATGATGGCGGTTTGGTCTGCTTTTTCTGGCAGGTGACGGTCTAGACAATTGGCGCTTGCGTTAAGTGTTCCGTCTTCAAACCATTTAATATGTAGGTTTTCAGCGTTGAAAGAGACATCTTTGACTTTTGAAAATGGTTTTATCCAGTCAATGCGTTTTGCGGTTTCGGCCCAAAATGCATCGGGGTTTTCATCGGCCGCTTTGCTCATTTCGACTTGTTTTTCGCGGGTGATCAGTGCATTTTTTGCGAATGCTTCTGGGACGGGGTAAAGATCAGATGCGCTCATATTTATAACCTCAGGGAACGTTTCCTATTCCACAGCGTTGCTTTTACGCCAACGCTGTGAGCGAATTTTGCCGCAGTTTAGAAGATAGGGTTTTGAGCGCAACGTCTTTTGCGAAAGTGCAATGTCTTTTGTGAATAAAAGCTATCGGGCGTCAAATAGCCGGACGCCTTATACGATGAACACTTTTGTGTGTGCTATGTTTGCTAATTAAACGTGCGCGTTTAAAAAGCGGCCGACCCATCTTTGTCAGTCGCAAAGCAATTGATGTGAAGTGAGCGCAATGACTGGCAGATTTCGGTTGATTCTGCTTCCGTTAGTTTCGTGAAACGTGCGCGATACATCGTGCGTTTGTCATTATGCTTTTTAGTGGGAGAGATAATGCGCATGCGGTCTGTAAGGCCGCCAATGATTGCAATCGTCTCAAGTTCTTTCTGCGCGAGTGATTTTGTGGAATAAGCGCCTACTTGCACGCTCCAAATTTCCGCTGGCTCGATATCGCCTTCGCCAAGGTAGGGATCAGCTTCGGCGGGCAGGATGTTATCATCATCCGTCTCATTTGCAGCGATAAGAGCGCTGATCGGGTCTTTCTCATCACCGCTAAGGGCTGCTGCGGCGGCTTTAAGCTCCGCATCCAGAACGGGGTTGCCCGAAATCGTTTCCGGCGCTGCTGCCATTGCGCCTGTTGATGCGCCCATTTGCGCAAGTAGTGTTGGCTTTAGACGAGGCTCAGGGCGGCTGCGATGAAGCGATGCAATTAGATGCGGACGTTTTTTGATCGAGGAAAACGCTGTATCCAGGATTTTACGCATATGCGCATCGCGGGTGCGGGATGACCGGCCGCCTAGGACGACGCCGATCAGGTGATTGCCATTGCGGTTTGCTGAGGTCGCTAAGTTGTAGCCAGAGCGACGTGTATAACCGGTCTTTAATCCATCGGCGCCGCTATAAGTGCGAAGAAGTGCGTTATGCGTGCGGTAAGTCCGCCCATTCCATGCGAAACTTTTTGTGGAAAAGTAAGACCAATATTTTGCGTGATCCTGCATCAAACGTCGTGCTAGCGTTGCCATATCTTGCGCGGTTGTGACTTGTTTGCGGTTCGGCAAGCCCGAGGCGTTACGAAATGTTGTGCGATGCATGCCAAGGCTGCGGGCTTTTGCTGTCATCTTTTGCGCAAAGCGCCATTCTGAGCCAGCAACGCCTTCGGCGACGACGACAGCGACATCATTAGCAGATTTTACGACGAGGGCCTTAATCGCTGTTTCAACATCGATTGTTGATCCGGTCGCAACGCCAAGCTTTGAGGGTGGTTGCGCTGCTGCCCGAGAAGAAACCTTTAATTTTGATTGGGTTGTTAACCGTCCCGCCTCAATCTCATCAAACAAAAGATAAAGCGTCATCATCTTTGTGAGAGAAGCGGGGTACCGTTTTCCTTTGCTGTAGCGGTCAAATAAGACATCGCCAGAATGGGCGTGAACAACAAAAGCAGCGTATTTAGAATTCGCGCTAGCATTGCTTGGGGCGCCGAGCATAAAACTGGCGCACAAGGCAAGGAACAGTAGGGCCTTCAAATGCGAAAAGTTAATCGTAAAGACCTTTGTGATACGCAGATCAGTTAGCGTCATGCCAATCCCACTCAAAGTTTGCGCATTTTTATTAATACCCAAAGAAACGCCGCCCAATCGAACAGCGATTCCTGCGCACGCAACATATGTATCGTATATGAGCAAGCCGCATGCCGGAAACTCCATTTACTATACCTTATCACGGTAAAGGCTTCGTTAACTAAAATTATCAAATCAATGCTAATTGATTTTGCGGTGCAACATTTTTCTTGACGCTTGCTGCAATTGGCCTATGGTGAAACAGGTAAGAGTTCCGTCCGATTCTTTATTATCCATTTTTATATTTGCGGCTGCCGCTGTTCATTAGCCGTAGCCCGATCATCGGAGAACCATGGCAACGGCACAAGCAAAAGCCCAGAATTTTGAGGATGAAACCTCAATGGGGGAAGAATATTTCAGCGCAGATTATGAGCGCATGGCGCAAGCCTTTTTGGACCCGTTCCACTTTCAAAGAGTGACAATGGACGCCTTTAACGGCGCCTTTGGTCCATTAAGCCAACAGCTACAATCGCTCGCTGCTGATCAGGCTGCATATGCGCAAGAAACTTTTGAAGAAGGTGTTGCAGCTTTAAAAGAGGCGGCGGCTGCGCCCAGCCTTGAAGAAGTTGCGCAAATTCAAAGTACCTATGTCCAAAAGACATTCCAAAAAAATCTCAATCAAATGAACAAAACGATTGAGACGATTTTATCAGCCTCCAAATAAGGTTTGTCATGGCCCAAGTCTTAAGTGCTTGGGCCAAGATCGATTTCGGTTCGCCGTGAACCCATGGTTAACTCTTGAATAACGAGAGGGCCGTCTTATTTTGGCGTTATGGAAATCTTTAACGCCGATTTGCGCTCGCATAAGCCGAATAATTATTTCTTGGGCGCTGATGGCAAGCGCCGCAAGGCGCACGGACCTGCACCCATTTTTTCTGCGTCGGTCAGCGACATTAAGCAGGCGCTTCTAACGGTCATAAATCATGAGCCGCGTGTGCGGGCTATTGAAACCGAAGAAAGCGCCCTGGTATGGCGATTTATTCAAAAGACGAAAATCATAGGCTTTGTTGATGATATCGCCTTCCAATTTCAGAGCAGTGAAAAAGAAGGCGAGGCTGAGACGGCGCTTTCAATTTTTAGCGCATCCCGTCTTGGGTATAGCGATTTGGGCGTAAACCAAAGACGGGTGCAAGACTGGCTGAAGAAACTTACCGATAGCATCGGCGCCGAAAAAAGGTTATCCTAAAAGTGAGTGATGAACTCGCAATCGCCTTTTTTTAAGCCCTAAGGACACTTATCTAAAGCGTTATTAGATGATGGCGCCGATTTGCGCATGACGAGGATAGGCGCAAAGACGGATAGTCAATATTCAAGTTAGTCAATGCATTTTAAATGCGTTGTCATGCATAGTAACGGTGTGGGCGTTATTGAAGAAAAGTATTGATAACCCTCGGGCGACGAAAATTAGGGTATAATAGCAGCGGGTAAGCGTTGCTTTGATTGATAGCTAAATACGAATTTCGGGTTGACGAATAAGGTAATGACTGACGAAAAAGATAATGAACAGGGGACCGGGCCCGGCGTTGATATCGGCGTAATTACTAAGCCGGAACAAAAGACCAAGCGTCCCTCGCTCTATAAGGTCATACTCTTGAATGATGACTACACACCCCAGGATTTTGTGGTGTGGTTAATTCAAGCGGTCTTTAACAAAGATCAAGACGAGGCGGTGCGGATCATGATGCATGTTCATCAGAACGGCATCGGCGTGTGTGGTGTTTACACTTATGAGGTTGCGGAGACGAAAGTTGCGCAAGTGATGGAGCTTGCGCGTCGTGATCAACATCCTCTTCAATGTACTTTAGAGCGGGAGTAGTCATTTGGCGTCTTTCAGTCGGAATCTAGATGAAGCATTACATCGGGCGATTGCTATCGCCACATCACGTGATCATGAACTCGCGACATTAGAACATTTGCTGATCGCGCTGACGGATGACCAAGACGCTGCGGCGGTAATGCGCGCTTGTAACGTTGATGTCGATGAATTGCGCCGCGACCTTTACGAGTTCATTGAAAATGAGCTGGCGAATTTAAAAACTGATAGCGGTGAACAAGCCAAGCCCACAACGAGTTTTCAGCGTGTTATTCAACGGGCGGTCATCCATGTTCAGTCATCGGGCCGCGAAGAAGTAACCGGCGCCAATGTGCTTGTCGCCTTGTTTGCTGAGCGTGAGTCGAACGCTGCGCATTTCTTACAAAAACAGGATATGACCCGTTTTGATGCGGTGAACTATATCTCCCACGGGCTTGCCAAACGCCCAGGCGAGGGGACTGGCCGGACGGCCCGCGGCGCAGCAGAGGAGCCTGAAGGCGTCCCGCGTCAAGGGGAAGATCCGTTATCGGAATATTGTGTTGACCTTAACGAAAAAGCGCGGATGGGCAAGATCGACCCTCTTATCGGGCGCGATGCTGAGGTTGAGCGGTCCATTCAAGTGCTTTGCCGTCGCCGCAAAAATAACCCGCTTTTGGTGGGTGATCCTGGGGTCGGTAAAACCGCAATTGCTGAAGGGCTAGCGCGCCGTATTGTTGATGAAGAAGTTCCAGAAGTGTTGGACAACTCAACGATCTTCGCTCTTGATATGGGGGCGTTGCTTGCGGGCACGCGCTATCGCGGCGATTTTGAGGAGCGCATCAAGGCGGTATTAAAAGAACTTGAAGAGCACGAAGATGCGATTCTTTTTATTGACGAAATCCACACGGTTATCGGCGCCGGGGCGACATCTGGCGGGGCGATGGATGCGTCGAACTTGTTGAAGCCCGCGCTTCAATCTGGCGCGCTGCGCTGCATGGGCTCAACAACGTATAAAGAATATCGCCAGCATTTTGAGAAAGACCGTGCGCTCGCCCGCCGCTTCCAAAAAATCGATGTCGTAGAACCGAGTGTTGACGACACAGTGAAAATCCTCACCGGACTAAAGCCGTATTTTGAGGACCATCACAAAGTCACCTATACGCCGGAGGCGATCCGCGCCGCGGCGGACTTGTCGTCAAAATATATGAGCGACCGGAAATTGCCTGATAAAGCGATTGATGTGATTGACGAAGCGGGCGCGCGCCAAATGCTGTTCCCGCCTGAGCAGCGGATTACTGAGATTGGCGAAGAAGAGATCGAAGAGATCGTTGCGAAAATGGCCCGCATCCCGCCGAAATCTGTATCAAAGTCAGATACGGAGCGTTTGGCCAAATTGGGCGAAGATCTAAAACGCGTGGTTTTTGGTCAAGATAATGCGATTGAACAGGTGACCGCCGCCATCAAATTGGCGCGGGCTGGTCTGCGCGAGCCGAACAAGCCGATCGGCAGTTATCTATTTGCGGGCCCAACCGGCGTCGGTAAGACGGAGGTTGCAAAACAACTTTCCTTCGCCCTTGGGGTCGAACTGATACGCTTTGATATGTCGGAATATATGGAGCGTCACACGGTCTCTCGCCTAATTGGCGCGCCCCCCGGATATGTCGGCTATGACCAGGGCGGCCTTTTGACCGACGCGATTGACCAACAACCCCATGCGGTCTTGCTGCTTGATGAGATTGAAAAGGCCCATCCGGAGATTTTCAACATCCTGCTACAGGTCATGGATAATGGTCAGTTAACGGACACAAATGGTAAGAAGATCGATTTCCGCAATGTCATCATTATTATGACAACGAATGCGGGCGCGTCGGACGCGGCCAAAAACGTGATTGGCTTTGCTGGCGGCAAGCGTGACGACGCCTCGGAAGAGGCGATCCGCCGCCTCTTCACGCCAGAATTCCGCAACCGCCTTGATGCGATCATCCAGTTTGCTGGTCTGTCTTCGGTTATCGTTGATCGCATCGTTGAGAAATTCGTGATGCAGCTGGAGGTACAACTTTCCGACCGCAACGTTACTTTTGAGCTTTCTGATGAGGCGACCCGCTGGCTTGCTAAGCGCGGCTTTGACGATGAGATGGGTGCGCGGCCGCTATCACGGATCATCCAAGAACACGTCAAAAAGCCGATTGCGGAAGAAATTCTATTTGGCGCGCTTAAAGACGGCGGCATTGTGAAAGTCACCGTCGACAAGGCCGACAAAGAAAAGCTTGCCTTTGAATTTGTTCAGGATCCGGCGATTTCCCCTAAAGACGATAAGGGCGGAAAAGGCGGCGGCGCGAGCGTTCCCGCCATGATCGAAAAGGGGTAGGGGCGGAGCGCTTTGACGCTTCCCCAACCTTGATGGCGACTGGGGGCGAGCTGATCGCACGAAACGGCCTTAGCAATGGAGTAATCCGTGCTTTATACGCCGTTTCATTGCTTGCCGTTTTACTCGCGTGGTGTACCAGTCCCCATGACGCCCATCCTTCGAGGCTTTTGCATAGCAAAAGCGCCTCAGGATGAGGGTGAAGGCAATTACTGACCGATCTTTACACAATCTTTTTCCTCATCCTGAGGTGTGAGCGCAGCGAGCCGCGAAGGATGGAAAAAGGGGACTATGGACCAGTGCAGCCATAAAAACCTTTATAATCCGTGATGCGATTATTTGCATCTGTTTGCACGTCAAAAGACAAGATACAATATACAACCCTTGAACCGCCGACATCACCGGAGCAGCGATAAACATTGCCTTTGTTATCGTCTTCAAGCTTGGTTTTGAAATGATCATCTGGCAGGGTAAAAGAATTTAATTCGCAGGTGAAGCCTGCAAGGAGGAACTCTTTTCTCGCTTTTTCAAAATCAGTTCCAACTGGGTGTTTTTTCAGTAGCGCTTGTCTGACATGTGATTTCGAAGCATCTGAAACATCAATTTGTTCCGGGTCAACACCAATCGCTTTGATATCGGCCCCGGCTGCGGGGTTTGCCATATCATACAACATTGTCGCAATGATTGCGGTATGAGCGGGATAGCGAAACGCAAGGCTTGCCAGCCAGACGATGACAATGGCAGAAAGAATTAAAATAATCCGTTGAAACATTTGCTCGTTACCTAAGTTCACTGCGGCGACTAAAATTAGTCCCTTTCCAACCGCCAACTGTACTTTTTTACCCAGGCTTTATATTCCGCTAAGGCCCGCTCGCGGTCTTCTATGCGCGCGCGATATCGCGCTGCGCATTCTTTCACTTGGCTGTATTCACCAAAGGTGGGGGAATTTTTGCTGGTAAAGATTTCGCGCAAATCTGGGTTATACCCCATAGTCCAACTCCACCGATCGGGGTAGGGCGGGGGCGGCGGAAAATCATATGGCCACGGGTTCGAATTTGGGGCGAGATTTTCTTTTTCTTCCTCAAGGCGCAATTGCTGGGGCGCGATGCGCTTGGCGATATAAGTTGCTTGCGCATAGCTGGGCGTTGCATACGGAAGGATCATCGCTTTTACAAATCCCAGGGACACCAGGAAGCCCAGGATAAACACGCCCTGAAGCAAGGTCTCAAAAAAATTCAATTCGCGCCAAAAGCTAAATAAGCGAATGCACCAAATGACTAATGCAAGGGCGAATGAAAGCCCATATAATTGTAGGGGCGATACAAAACCGAACCAGCCAGAAATCCAATAGACAGCCAACTCACAATTCGCTGCGTAGGTGGTGGTGATAAGAAAATATTTCCAAAAGAAAAAACCGAGCGCTAATAGCACAATCGTAAAGGGTGAAATGGGAAAGCGACGCTTTGCTTCCCGCGATTTCCGCTCTTGATAGCGGCTAAGTATTCTCACTCTCCCCAATTCCACCCCCTCCAAGATTACTTTTGTATAATACTATTTTTAGTTAGAAGCGAAAGCTTTAGGCGGGAATGATTATATACTTTCCCTCATCTGCAAATCCGAAGACTGGGACAATTGCGCTAATATAGAGTCTTGTCTCGCCTCCTTTGTTATGTCGATTAACTAAAGCCGTGTTTCACGCAATTCTTCATGATATGCAGCGTATTGCGCGAACCATAAAACCTCTTCAAGCGGCTCGTTGTCATGCCAGGTCGTTACGACTACTTTTCCTGAGGAATTTCAGCATAGTTGACGGCTTGTAAATTTGCTTGGTCAACAGCGTCATCCCTTGCGCTCCAGTCAATCCTCCATGCCATCATATAGAGGGCATCCACTATCGACATGGCGCTTGCTGGCGAATTCGCACCATCCAGCAGTAACTCCATCATCGGTCTTTAATGACCTATGTCAGAGATCGATAAATATCTAATATACTGCCATCACCCCTCGCACTGACTACCCAGTGCAGTTATAATCGCTGCTATGAACTATCCAGATATCATCACCTTTGCGATACCGGCCTTTGTTGGGCTTATCTTACTTGAGCTTTATCTTATCACGAGGCGCAGCGCGAAAGGGCAAAGCATTAAAGGTTATGAGCCGAAGGACACTTTCGCTAGCCTGGCCATGGGCATTGGTAATCAGGTTGTGGGGATATTGGGCGCTTCGGCGCTTGTTTATGTGTCGTTCTTGTTTGTCTACCAATTCCGGTTAATTGACGACATGCCCGTCAATTGGGGCATTGTTCTGCTTTGTTTCCTGGCGGATGATTTTGTCTATTACTGGTGGCACCGCATCGCCCATGAGCGGCGGTGGTTTTGGGCGAGCCATGTGAACCACCACTCGTCCCAGCATTACAATCTGTCGACCGCTTTGCGACAACCTTGGACGGGAAAGCTCAGCTTTTCTTTTATCTTCGGCCTGCCACTTGCCTTTATTGGCTTCCCGCCAGAGATGGTGATTTTTGTCGGCGCAGTTAATTTGGTTTACCAATTCTGGATCCATACGGAGCTTATTGATCGCTTGCCGGCGCCGATAGAGCTGATTTTCAACACCCCCAGCCATCACCGGGTGCACCACGCGACGAACCCTGATTACCTTGATGCAAATTACGCTGGCACCCTTATCATCTGGGACCGGTTGTTTGGAACGTTCGTTGCGGAAACCGACGAAAAGCCGGTCTATGGCATTGTGAAAAATCTGACGAGCTTTAATCCCATTGTTATTGCGTTTCACGAATGGTCGGGGGTCTTTAAAGATGTCCGCGCCGCCCGTTCGTTTAAAGAGGCGATGGGGTACCTAATGGGCCCGCCCGGTTGGTCGCCTGATGGCTCGCGCTTGACCTCCAAAATGATTAAGGAGCGGGCGCGGGGGGGAGCTCCCTTGGGTGCGCCCCTTGGCGAGGGCCCCGCCCGGGACGTTGACGCGTCATAAGCCTTTCTTCCACCGCAAATTGGGGCGCGGGCCACATTTCCGCCGTTAATGCCGCGAGAACGCCGCGCTTGGCGCCGCCTTTCCTTGATCTCAGCTTATTGAAACCATGATAGGGCGTTTTCATGGGACCATATTAGGAGAAAGAGGAATTGATCTGATGTCCCGCACTACATTGTTTTCTTTGTTCGCTTTAGCCGCCGGTGTTGGCGGCGCCCTTGCCGCCGGTGTTGGTTTTGAAAAAGAAGCCGAAGATTGCGCATGTATTGAAACGCTCCGCTATAGCGATGCGCGCCTGCATGCTGCGGTGTTGTTTGAGCGCGCTGACGTTGATAAAGACGGCGCCCTTAGCTCAGACGAATATGCGGCGCTGAATATTGTCACCGCTGAGCTGACGGCCCTAAACGGCTATACGGTTTTTGTCACGGCTGATGGGGATCGGGTTGTGTCTTTGCCAGAAATGAAAAGCCGTATTGAGCCACAAGACCGCACCTTTATTGAGGCCAAGGCGAGGGGCGTTTTTTACGCTTTCGCAAACGAAGACTCAAAGCTTAGTGAAGCGGAATTTATCGACCTTGAAACTGCCCGGTTCGAGGCAGCGGACCGCAATCGCGACGGCGCGCTGCGAAAAGGTGAGCTTGAAAAATTTGCTGGCAATACCCGTCAAACCATCGCCTAACGAACGGGCTGTTTAACCGAGATTACTTTGCGGCGTGCTTTCTTCGATTGGATCGCCCCAGCGGGACTTTGAAGGATCATCAAGCGCGGCCATGGGGCAACGCTCCGTCGGCATAGCGGCTTTTTTAAGCACGATACACCCGCAAGCCTTACAGATGCGGTTATCGCCTTTAGAGACCTTTTTAGCGATGCGATAGGCGAATGTGTCCGGCGGCTCTGACAGTTGATCGCAATCTAGACAGGCTGAACGACGTTGCTGCATCAATTGCGGCTCAGCCATTTGAAAACCGGTCGTTCCCCATTTCAACATGCCTTGGGCTGCTTTTTTTACGAGCACAGATACTGAGGCGACGCTTTGTTTATCCGTATCGAAGGGTGTTTCCGCTGGCGGGGCGAATTTTGCGTTATAGGGATCGTGAAGGAACTGGGCGCGCCACTTGGGGTGCTTGCCAAGAGAAGAGACCATCATCGCGAATTTCTGATCATTGAGCGTTCGCGCTGTCATATTTGCTGGCGCCGCCTCATCAAGGCCGATTAAAGACCCAAGCCGATTTCTGGCTTCACCAAATGTCGGGGCGTTATAAACCGGCTCTAAAGCTTCAAGGGCGGCGCGTTTACTCATAATAACCTCGTTAATTTGGCGTTAGAATGCGCACCCTAACGCATGCCCGTTACGAAAGGGTTGTTCGCAACGATTATAAGCACTCATAGTCTTCCTCGCTGATCACTTTACATTGCGCGGGAAAACCATGGGCGCGCCAATAGGTCTCTAACCCCATAGCCTTGGAAAGGGCTTTGAACTGAGGCGTAGCGCGAAAATGGGCATGGGCAGGCAGCCACAAATCTTCATAGTCATTGCCGAAAGTATCAGCGTTCACCAAATCATAGGCCCGGAACGCCAGGTTAAGGCTGGTGCGTCCCGCTAGCCGGACCCGTCTTTTGCTCGCCCAAGCTTTTAACTCTTCATATTTTTCGAGCGTTGCGTCCTGAGGGTTTTGTAACACATGGATATAATCCTTATGCGGAAAATCACCCTGCCAATAGAGTGTGCGGGAAACGGCGTAGGCGGCGAATTTATCGTCTCGTTCAAGTAAGACAGGGATGTAAACGTCAAAGTCTCCGAAATAGCCTTCTGAGGCGTTGATTTCTGCTAATGTCAACGCCGCATCATATTCCCCGCGGAAAAGATGGGTGATGGATTTATATTTTCGGCACAGCTTAAGCGCTGCATCGATTTCAATACATTTATCCAGGGCCGCCATCGCTTTGTCGTGATAACCAAGCGCCATGTAGTCCATACCCAGCCACAGATAGGCGTTCGCGTTTTTCGGATCTTTCTCGATCGCTTTTTCAAGATTGGCGATAGATTCCGCCCAAGGGGTGGGATAGTGCGTGCGATACGAAAGGCCCATCACCGCATAAGGCATCGATAAAGTCGGGTCGTGTTCTAGCGCTTTTTTCGCCGCGTCAAATGAAAGGGCGGAATAGTCCCGATCACGCACGCCCCAGCTTGTGGCGATGGCGTATACGGCGGCTAGGCCTTCCCAAGCCTCAGCGTAATCGGGTTGCATTTCCACAATTTTTTCAAATAGCTGCAGACTTTCGCGCACATTGTCACCGCCGCGGGCGAGAAAAAGTTCCCGCGCCCGTAGATACATATCATAGGCATCGAGATTTTCTGTGGCCGGTGCAATTTTGACCTTTTTGTCTTGCGCCATGCCAAACTCGCCGGTGAGGGCAGTAAGGACAGAGTTTGCGATTTCGTCTTGGATGCGGAAAATATCAGAAAGCCGCCGGTCATAGGTTTCTGACCATAAATGTCGGTCGTTTTTTGCGTCAATCAGCTGAGCCGTAACCCGGATGCGATCATTTGACTTGCGGATTGACCCTTCGACAAGGTGATCAACATTTAGATTATGGGCGATGTCGCCAATACTCAAAGGCTTGTCTTTCATCGCAAAAGAAGAAGTGCGCGAGGCGACAGTCAACCCATCCACGCGCGCTAGAACATTGAGCAATTCTTCCGATAAGCCGTCAGCAAAATATTGCTGGTTACCCTCTTGCGACATGTCTTCGAACGGTAAAACCGCGATGGAGACGATATCGGGATGTTCATTGGTATTGGGCTTGGGAAAAATTATATTGTAGAGCCCCAAAATGACGACCAGGCTCATTGCGGCGGCTAGTCCTGCGGTCATAAGCGGGCGGTCTTGTCGCCATTTGCCTATAAGGCTGCGCCACCCATCGGCGTTTGTCTTGGGGGAACCTTGTCCATCAGAAATAGGGGCAGGCGTTGGCGCGCCTGTTTTTTCCGCAATCACTGTCAATAGTGATGTCATGCAAGGCGCGGTTGCGTCGCCGCTCCATTTGTCAAAGGAAATTGTTTGATATTGGCGAAAGCCGAGAGGCGCTGCGCAATCATCGACACAGATTGGCACAAGTTTTTGAGCGTCACGGGCGAAAACCGCTTCATCTTTCACCCAGTTGGACTGAACTGATGCAGGCGACCACACGACAATCGCAGCCTCTGCGTTCGTCAGGGCTTGTTCAATGTCACGATGATAGACAGCGCCGGCGCGGATATGTTTATCCCACCAGACGTCATGGCCCGCCGCCTCAAGAGCATTGACGAGTTTTTCGACCCGTTCTTGGTCTTCCCGGGCATAGCTGATGAATAGTTTCGCCATATTCCTTTAATGCCCTGTCGTACAGGCGAGCTCCAGAATTTTTTACCCTCATTATGATCGTACATGATGGATTTTGTCGCGAAAAGTCGATGGCTGTTGCGTTTAAAGCGAATTAGAGCCAAGGAAATTGAAACAGGCTAGGCTAGGTATTAAAGCTGGTTTACCGAGCGCATTGATCGCTAGCAGTAGCCAGCAGCGTCTTTTTTTAGATATGTTTTTGAGGAATATCGATGACGGACCACACCAACTCTGAATTGGGGAGCGAGTTTGAGCCAAAATTTGGGGATGACATGGCGCCTTTCCATAAAAATGATGAGACCTTAAGGCTCCTTTGCCATCGTCGTTCTACGGCGGCGGATTTGTTGGATGGCCCTGGCCCAAACGCCGATCAATTACTGTCCATTTTAAAAAGCGGCTCTAGGGTTCCTGATCATCGGCGCGTAACGCCGTTTCGATTTATATTGTTTGAGGGAGAAGGCAGAGCGCGCGCCGGTAATGTTTTAGCCGAAGCATTCCAAAAGAATGATCCAGGCGCAGAGCCTCCCCGTATCGAGAAAGAGCGAACTAGATTTTTACGCGCGCCAATTGTTGTTGGTGTTGTATCAAAGGTTGATTTTGCCCATCGCACGCCAGAGTGGGAACAAATTTTGACCGCTGGCGCGGTGTGTCAAAACATATTGATTGCTGCAAGTGCGAGCGGGTTTGCGGCGCAGTGGCTAACCGAGTGGTGCGCCTATGATGATGATGTCGTAAAAGCGTTTGGTTTGTCAGCGGAGGAGCGCATTGCAGGCTTTATTTATATTGGAACCGCGAAAGAAGCGCCAAAAGAAAGAGCGCGCCCGGTGGTTGAGGAATTGATCCGACCATATTGAGGCTATGCTGAATATAAATGCTACTCATTATATATGGGGTCAGACTTTGCAACCTAATGACGGTTGCCAATTCAGCAATTAAGAGTGACTTGCGCCATCTTCGCTTTAGTTTAACTATAATTTGTGCTTAGCTTTGTACCTAATATCGAAAAGGTGCTTCTAGTTTAATGACTGAGCAAGCCGAAAATTCTGCACTAAAAACATCTGGTGGGGGATCGCCAAGCACCTATACGAGAATCGCAATTGTTTTGCATTGGCTGATCGCTTTGCTCATCATTGGGCAGATTATTGGCGGATGGTCAATGACGCATGTAATTGAGGAAGGCTCAGCAACACAGTTTGAGCTTTACCAACTGCATAAATCTTTTGGAATTAGCATTCTTTTATTATCTCTCGCTCGTGTAGGATGGCGATTGACCCATCCTGCGCCAGCGCTTCCCCATAGTATGGCCGTTTGGGAACGGCGCGCCGCGAGAGCGACACATGTTCTTTTTTACGCCTTTATGATTGGCGTGCCAATTGGCGGTTGGTTGATGGTTTCGGCTTCTCCTTATGCGGATAGTGTGCCGACTTATTTATTTGGCCTAATACCCTGGCCGCATTTACCCTTCTTTTCCGGTGTGGATGATCGTGCCGCGATCACAGAAATTTTATCAGAAATTCATGAGATTTTCGCTTTTGCGATTGGCGGGTTGCTTATATTGCATGTTGGCGCAGCGCTTAAGCACCATTTTGTAAATCGGGATGATGTCTTGGCGCGAATGGCGCCCTTTATAAAAAGGCGATCTTAAATGCTTAAGTTACAAATGGCGCGATTAAGCGATGCATTGGCGTTTGGCTTGGTTTTGATGGTTTTTGGTTTTACATCAACAGCGGCAGAGGATTCTGAAAATGCAGCCAGCACCGCGCATGTTTGGATTGTTAATGCTGATAAAAGCAGCATCACTTTTACGGGCGTTCAAAATGGCCGGTCCTTTGAGGGGTCGTTTAAGGATTTTGATGCAACGATCGTGTTCGACCCTGATAATTTAGATGAGTCATCCATTTCTGTGATGATTGATCCGGCGAGCGCTAAAACAGGTGATAAACAACGCGACAAGGCAATTGTTGGATCGGACTGGTTTGACACTAAATCCTTTCCAACGGCGAATTTTAAAGCCAATAAAATTGTTACAGGCAAAGATGGCGGCTATGAGGCGCATGCTGAATTAAAAATACGCGATGCCACTCAACAATTGATCTTGCCATTTACGCTGAATATTGACGGTGATAAAGCCTACGCCGCTGGTGGCGTGACCCTAATTCGCACTGACTATGGCGTCGGGCAGGGCAAAGATTTCTCAACAGGTAAATGGGTCGGATTAGAAGTCGGTGTCAGTGTAAAAATTGAGGCGACACGCTCTACATCTATGTAGGACTAATTGTTAGCTTGGGACTATCTTCAAGCTGCGGCCGCTTCAATCAATCCTTTAAAAAAGTTGACGCCATCAACACCGCCCAGCAAAGGTGATATTGCCCGTTCGGGGTGAGGCATCATGCCGAGTACATTGCGTTTTTCATTGAGCACGCCAGCGATATTCCGGCTTGATCCATTTGGGTTATCGACATAGCGAAAAGCGATGCGCCCATCTTGCTCAAGTGCGTTTAAAGTGTCTTCATCCGCCATATAATTCCCATCATGATGGGCGACCGGGAAATCGACAAACTGGCCAGTTTGATATGTGCGTGTAAAAATTGTCTCGCTATTATCAACACGCAGAGTCGTTGTGCGGCAAACAAAGTCTAAGCCGCGGTTACGCATCAAGGCGCCAGGCAATAACCCCGTTTCACATAAAATTTGGAATCCGTTGCAAATCCCAAGAATAGGCGTGCCGCTATTTGCCTTATCAACGATGGCGTCCATGATCGGCGCACGAGCCGCCATCGCGCCAGCGCGAAGATAATCGCCATGGGAAAAGCCGCCAGGCAAGAGGATTAAATCCGTCTCAGGAAGGCTTTTTTCTTGATGCCAAACCATGTCTGGGCGCGCGCCGCTAACTTCTTCTAATGCGACAGCTGCATCACGATCACAATTGGAGGCGGGAAAAATAATTACGCAGGATTTCATGTCTGGCTTTCATTAAAAATGGCCCAGTCGGCGCCGGTATATTTAACGGAGGCTTCCCAAAGTTCAAACCCTGCAGACGCCGCTATAGATCCCGGTTTAAGTTTGGCGGGGCCAACGGGCCCAGTCATTTCCATAAAACCGGTTGGTCCATAAAAGCCGCCGGGTTCAACCTCTTCGCCAGCCGCACAAAGAAGGCTCGGGATGGCGCCTTTCTCGGCGGGCTGAGACAAAATTTTTGTAAATGGGCGCATCAACATGGCTGACAAGGCGCCAGGGCCCGTCGATTGTAAGTTCGTTGCAGAATAACCAGGGTGGCACGCATAGGCCCGAGCATTTAGCCCTTCATCGGCAAGACGATTATCGAGTTCCTTCGCATAAATCAGATTGGCAAGCTTGCTATTTGCATATGCCCTTGTCGGGCTATAGCTTTTTTCGGACATCAGATCATCGAAGGGCAGGCCCTTTGAGAATTGGGCGGCGATGCTGGTGACGCACACAAAACGCCCGCCAGCGGTTTCGACGAGATCGCACAGCGCTGCGTTAAGAGCGAAATGGCCAAGGTGGTTGACGCCAAACTGTGTTTCAAACCCGTCTCTGGTTAGGGTCCTGTTTGGTATCATCATAAGACCGGCATTGTTGATAAGGGCGTCAATCTTGGTTAGGCGCTCGCGCAAGATCTGAACGGCGCCTTGGATAGAGGCTAAATCGCTAAGGTCCATGGCTACCATATCGACCTGGGCGTTTTCGCGCGTCTGGCGAAGTCTTTTAAGGGCGGCTCGGCCCTTCTCGACGTTACGGCAGAGGACGATAACTTCCCCGCCCGCCTGAACAAGGGCGCGGGCCGTTTCAAACCCAATGCCGCTATTTCCGCCGGTAATGACGAAAACCATTCCAGTTAAATCGGGGAGGCGGTCCGGCGTCCACCCATCCGGACCGAACGGGTTGGGCGGCTGGGTCATGGCGTCAAATCAATAACGTAATTTTCCATTACGGGATTTGCGAGTAGTTTTTGACACATCGCTTCAACTTTGGCGCGCGCCGCTGTTTCATCATTTTCATCGACCGACAATTCAATCACTTTGCCCTGGCGGACTTGCTGCGCATCATCAAAACCAAGGCCATGCAGCGCCCCTTCGATGGCTTTGCCTTGCGGATCTAGAACACCATTTTTCAGGGTAATCGTAATTTTCGCTTTCATCAGTGACAGCCTTGCCAGTTGCGGCCCGAAGCGGCCTAAATTCGCGCTCTGTGGCACATTCGATGTTTGAGAATTCTTATTGGTCTTAGAGCGCCCCGCGATTGTTCGCAACCCAGGGGTGCTTTGCATATTTAAGACGTCTCTTTCTTATTCCGTTGCGCCATTATCGCTTATTAAAACGGGCCCGCTAGCGCCTGGGGCGCCGTTGTCGCGCACGACGCCCAATCGTTGCGCCACTTCACGGTAGGCTTCAACAACACCGCCAAGATCTTTTCTAAAGCGGTCTTTGTCGAGACTATCGCCCGAATCTATATCCCAAAGGCGGCAGCTGTCTGGACTAATTTCATCAGCCACAACAAGGCGCATTAAGTCGCCCTCATATTGGCGTCCAAACTCCAGTTTAAAGTCAACGAGTTTAATCCCGACGCCGGTGAATAGTCCCGATAAAAAGTCATTCACGCGCAGGGCCAGCGCCATCATATCGTCGATTTCTTGTGGGTTCGCCCAATTAAAGGCGGTGATATGTTCTTCGCAGACCATCGGATCGCCAAGGTCGTCATTCTTATAATAAAATTCAATGACAGAGCGCGGTAAGGGTGAGCCTTCTTCAAGCCCAAGGCGTTTCGCGATCGAGCCTGCTGCGACATTGCGCACGACGACTTCAAGCGGGATGATTTCCACATGGCGTACAAGCTGCTCGCGCATGTTCAGACGGCGGATAAAATGAGTGGGTACGCCAATCCGCTCGATGCCGCCCATGATGAACTCTGAGATACGATTGTTTAAAACACCTTTCCCTTCAAGGACGGCGTGCTTTTCATTATTAAAAGCGGTCGCGTCATCTTTAAAATATTGGATCAGCGTGCCCGGCTCTGGTCCTTCAAAGAGAATCTTCGCCTTGCCTTCGTAGATCTGTTTGCGGCGCGCCATAATTGGGGGATCCTTACAAATAAATTCATGCACTAGTCGCATATTTGCGCCAGATGACCAGCTTAATAGGCTTTCGCCTTATTGACTGACAGGGCGCGAAACGAGCCTTTTAAGGCTTTGCGCAACACTTGGGAAGCCCGCAGGTGAAATTCCTGATTCGCCAATTCCCAAGAATGCTGAAAGCAGTGTTGTAGGCGAGCAAAACCAGTATTAGATACTAAATATGGTCTGCCGCCGGAGGCGGTTTTAGGCCCTTTCTTAACGCTGATCGGCCATGGGGCCGATGACTATAAGGGGTTTGCATGTCTGGATTCGATGAACGTAAAGACATTTTCGAGAAAAAATTCGCCCATGATGCTGATTTAAAATTTAAGGCTGAAGCGCGGCGCAATAAGCTTTTAGGCGCTTGGGCGGCGGAATTAATGGGCCTTGATGGCGAAGAGGCCGAAAAATACGCCAGCTCGGTGATTATCGCTGATTTGGAAGAAGCGGGCGATGATGATGTGTTCCGCAAATTGCGAAAAGATCTAGATGATGCGGGCGTAGAACAGTCAGATCATCAAATTCGCCGCCATATGGATGAGATGCTCATCAAAGCGGCTGAAGAGATCCAAAACGAAGGCTAACATTCTTAGGCCTTTACATGGGCGTTTGCGTTGAGCGGCGCCCATAATTATTGGCTAGCAGCCGTCGCTGGCTTAATTTTCGCTTGAAGCTGAAGCAATTTCAGTGATGGCGCGATGAATATACTGCACCACGACTGACCCCTCGCCAACGCCGGAGGCGACGCGTTTTACCGAACCAGAACGCACATCACCCACGGCGTAAATTCGCGGCCAACTCGTTTCGTAGATATCTGGCATACGATCCAGATCCCATCCCGCTTTGACAAGTTCAATATTTTCAATCGCGCCGCCAGTTTTTACAAAGCCTCTTTTGTCGATCGCGATGGTGCTTGGCAGCCAGTCCGAGCATGGGGCTGCGCCGATGAAAAGAAAGATGAAAGGCGTTTCTAGTTGGGAGTTTCCGTCCTTAGATTTGATGTCTAGGGTATGGATGCGCTCTCCATCTCCTTGAACGGCGTTGATTTCGCTTGATGGGTGAAGGTGAATGTTTGGCGTCTCTTCTAGTCGGCGTACAAGATATTCCGACATTGTTTCGCGTATATCAGCTCGTCGGTAAAGAACGTGAACAGATTTTGCGTAGTCGGATAAATAAACTGCTCCTTGCCCAGCTGAATTGCCCGCGCCGACTATTGTGATAGAACTGTCTTTGCAGATTTGCGCTTCCATCGCCGTTGCGCCGTAATAAACGCCGCGGCCGCGATATGTCTGAATATTTTCAATTGGCAGATCGCGATATTGTGCGCCGCTGGCGATAACCACAGCACGTGCCGAAAGGCTGCGTCCGTCGTTTAGGTGAAGCTTGTAACGGGCGCCGCTTTTTTCAAGGCTTTCAGCGATAGCGGGCGAGGCGAGCCGGGCGCCAAACTTTTGCGCCTGTAGGCTAGCGCGTTCAGCAAGATCGCCCCCTGAAATGCCAGAAGGGAAACCAAGATAGTTTTCGATTTTTGAACTGGCGCCGGCTTGACCGCCGGGCGCATTAGCGTCAACAGCCACTACACTAAGACCCTCGGAGGCTGCGTAAACAGAACAAGCAAGTCCTGACGGCCCTGCGCCGACGACAACCACATCAGCGCAGGACTGTTCTGGTAGAAGATCAAGCCCAAGGGTTTTTGAGACTTTGCTAAGGGAAGGTTGTACGAGCGGTGCGCCAAGGCCTGTGACCAGAACGGGCGTTTCCGCAAGGTTGAGGTTTAGTTGTTCCAATACGATTTTGGCTTGTTCACCAGCATCCGCTTCTACCCATAAGTGGGGGACGCTGTGTCTGGTTAAAAGATCACGCAACGAAAAAGCATGTTGGTCAAAGGCTCGTCCAACCAGCACAACACTGTCCATTTCCCTTTCGCGCGCCCAAGCACGGCGTGCGATAAAGGCTTGCACAATGGCGTCCGAAAGCCGTGAATGTTCGACCAGTAAGCGTTTTAAGGCTTGGGAGGAAACGTGCAGCACTTCTCCCGCTTTTTCCATACGACCGGCAACTAAGGAAACTTGGCCAGAAATCATGGAAACGTCGCCGGTAAACTGGCTAGGCTCCAGCCAGGCGACACGTCTTTCGCCTTGATGATCTTTTAAATACAGATTGAGTTGTCCGCTGATGACAACGCAAAGGTCGGCGTCTTGTTGGCCAATGCTAAAAAGGGTGTCGCCAGCTTCATGCCAACGTTTATCGCCATAGGCGGCCAGGGCCCTTAGCTCGCTTTCATTTAGCCGTCGGTTCATATCTAGATTGAGCTGTGGGGCAGGTGAATTCGTTGAGGATGACGCCATGATGAACCTTTTGCCTTAAGATTGCATAGGTAATATGCAGGCGAGATTGCAGGACAGCAAGTGGCGCCGAGCCATTGCCAGCTTATAGCGACACCGCTTACAAATGAGATAGTTTTAGCGGTTGATAGATTACAGTCATAAGACGGGAGTTCGCGGATGACGAACGTAAAGCCATTAAGCTTGCATGTTCCCGAGCCAGCGTTTCGTCCCGGTGACGAGCCTGATTTTAGTAATGTAAAAATCGCTCGCGCTGGTGCGGTGCGCAAGCCTGATGTTTTTGTTGCTGCTGATGACATCCACGATTTAGCCTATTCTATTATCCGTGTAATGAACCGAGACGGCGAGGCGGTCGGTCCCTGGGCGGAGGACATTTGGGCGGGCGAATTGAGCGATGAAGATGCCCTTAAGGGCTTGCGCAATATGATGACCGTACGGGCTTATGATGCGCGCATGTTAGCCGCACAACGCCAAGGTAAAACTAGTTTTTATACCCAGTCTCTTGGTGAGGAAGCGATTGCAACGGCTTTTCAAAGTGCGCTTACTAAAGGTGATATGAACTTTCCCACCTATCGCCAACAGGGATTGCTTATCACAGCAGGGTATCCGCTGGTTGATATGATGAACCAGGTTTATTCCAATAAAGCCGACCCACTTAAAGGCCGGCAATTGCCGGTTCTTTATTCATCAAAAGAGCATGGATTTTTCACCATCTCCGGCAATTTGGCGACCCAGCTGCCGCAAGCGGTGGGTTGGGCCATGGCGTCCGCTATTAAGGGGGATACAAAGATCGCGGTGGGTTGGATTGGCGATGGATCAACCGCTGAGTCTGATTTTCACTCGTCATTGGTTTTTGCATCAACCTACCAAGCGCCAGTTATTTTAAATGTCGTCAATAATCAGTGGGCGATATCAACTTATCAGGGGATCGCGCGGGGGAAGGCGGCGACTTTTGCAGCGCGCGGGCTTGGCTTTGGCATTCCAGCATTAAGGGTGGACGGAAATGATTATCTTGCTGTGCGCGCTGTTGCGAAATGGGCGAGCGAGCGGGCAAGAGGCGGCGGCGGGCCGACCCTTATCGAATATGTTACTTACCGTGTCGGCGCCCATTCAACATCAGATGATCCATCAGCCTATCGTCCAAAGTCGGAGAGCGACGCATGGCCGTTGGGGGATCCGATTGAGCGCTTAAAGAATTATCTCATTAAAAAAGGCGCTTGGTCTGAGGAACGTCATGTCCAGGCGCAAGCTGAAATAGATAGTGAAGTTGCGCTGACGCAAAAACAAGCAGAAGAAAACGGCACCATGCTTGATGACGGCGCTGGCCCGATAAAAGATATGTTCCAGGGTGTGTACAAAGACCTGCCGCCGCATCTCGCGTGGCAACGTGCACAAGCCGAAGAGTAGGCGGCAGAGCAATCGCAATGACAACAACAAGCTCAATGACCATGATCGAGGCGGTGCGTGACGCAATGGATGTTGCGATGGCGCGCGATGATAATGTTGTGGTTTTTGGAGAAGATGTCGGCTATTTCGGCGGCGTCTTTCGTTGCACCCAGGGTTTGCAAGAAAAATACGGCAAGAACCGTTGCTTTGATGCGCCGATTAACGAAAGCGGAATTGTCGGCGCAGCAATAGGTATGGCCGCTTATGGGCTGCGCCCTTGTGTTGAAATTCAATTCGCTGACTATATGTATCCTGGCTATGATCAGTTGACGCAAGAGGCGGCTCGGATACGATACCGTTCGAATGAGGATTTTACAGTTCCGCTTACTGTTCGTATGCCGACAGGCGGCGGCATTTATGGCGGTCAGACCCATTCGCAAAGCCCTGAGGCTTTATTCGCCCATGTCGCTGGGCTAAAGACTGTGATCCCTTCTTGTCCCTATGATGCAAAAGGGTTGTTGATCGCCGCCATTGAAGATGAAGATCCGGTGATTTTTATGGAGCCAAAGCGGCTTTATAATGGGCCTTTTGATGGCCATTATGACCGTCCTTCTGCGCCTTGGTCTGGTCATCCTTTAAGTGAAACGCCCGAGGGACATTATACTTTACCGATTGGCAAAGCCGCCGTGCGGCGCGAGGGCGCTGATATCACCATCCTCGCTTATGGGGCTATGGTGTTTGTGAGTGAGGCGGCCGTTAAAGAGACCGGGGTTGACGCAGAAATAATCGATCTGCGCTCGCTTTTGCCGCTTGATTTAGAAGCTATTGAACAATCAGTAAAAAAGACTGGACGCTGTGTTATTGTGCATGAGGCGACACGCACATGCGGGTTTGGCGCTGAGCTTATGTCTGTGGTGCAGGAGTCTTGTTTTTATCATCTCGAAGCGCCAATCCAGAGAGTAACCGGGTGGGATACGCCGTATCCGCATGCCCAAGAATGGGTGTATTTTCCGGGTCCGGACCGTATCGGGGCTGCACTGTTAAAAGTCATGGAAGCTTAAAGCTTCTCGCCTTTTAGCTAGAACAGCTTGAAGGGGTCTTTATGAAATTGGCGCTTTAGGCGGCGGCCTTAGTCAGCGTCTGAGCAAGGTCTTTTTCGATTATTGGTTTTGCGATATGTCCGTCGGCGCCAGCTTCTAGATAGTCTTCTACTTGATAAGTCATGGCATTCGCCGTCAGGGCCACCATGTAAGTGCGCGTGCGGTTTTGTTCTTGCTCAAGGCGACGTATTTCTTTCATGGCGCTAATGCCATCGGTTAGGGGCATTTGAATGTCCATCAAGACGAGATCGTACGCACAGTCTTTCCAGGCATTGATCGCTTTTTGCCCATCTTCCACGATGGTCAGATCGCAGTCGTAAATTTCCAATAATTTCCTTAGGACAAGGCGGTTGATTTCATTATCTTCAGCAGCAAGAATTTTTAATTTTTTCGTCGGCATTGGCTGCGGTACAGGCGACTTGGCGCATTCTTCTTTGGTCGAGGCTTTGCAAAGTCTAGTAAGGGGGACGGTGAGAATGAAAGATGAACCATTGTCTTGTTCCGTCTCAACTGTCAAGGCGCCGCCCATAAGTTTTGCAAGGCGTTGTGAAATGGTTAGGCCAAGTCCAGTGCCGCTATGCACGCGTGTAGATGAGACATCTGCTTGAACAAAGGGCTCGAACATTCGTTCCACCTCAATTTTGTCCATGCCAATGCCGGTATCGCAGACCACAAATTGAGCGCAAATTTTATTTGAGCCCTCATCGCTTTCTTTTAGAGTTGCCGATATTGATACGCTGCCTTTGTTTGTAAATTTTAGCGCATTGGAGACTAAGTTATTCAAAATTTGACGGAGCCTTATTTCATCGCCTGATACTTTATCAGTAAGGCTTTTGTTGACGGCCGTCGTTAAGTTTAACCCTTTTGCCTCAGCGCTTTGTTGGTAAAGGTTTTTAACAGAACAAATTAGGTCATTTATAAAAAACGGCGCTGATTTAATTTCAAGTTGATCGACTTCGATTTTCGAAAGATCAAGAATGTCATCAAGAATTGTCAGCAACGCCTCGCCTGAAGTGTTTATGGTGGTAAGCATTTGTTGCTGGCGATCATCAAGGTTTGAATGGGCGAGAATTTGCGTCATGCCTAAAATGCCATTCATTGGTGTACGAATTTCATGGCTCATATTCGCCAGAAATTTTGATTTAGCTTCGTTCGCGGCTTCTGCTTGTTTTCGTGCTTGGACCAGGTCTGTTACGTCTCTGTTCGTGCCGACCATCCGCAAGGGTTTGCCCTTGTTGTCGTAAGTTGCTTTGCCCCGGGTTTGCCACCAGCGCCATGCGCCGCTTTGATGAAGGATGCGATATGTTTGGTCGTAGGTTGCGCCATATTTTAGGTGAGACAGGGCGGCCTTTCGTATAGCTACAAAATCATCTGGATGGATATGAGACTGCCACCAATCCAAACTGTCCTCCTTCGATGTGGCGGGGTGACCCAGCAATTCAAAATTTCGTTCTGAATAGTGGACTTTCTTTGAGGTGAAGCAGTAATCCCAAATGCCGTCCGATGCGCCTGCGACAGCTAAATTGTACCGTTCTTCACTTTGTTCAAGAGCTTGGCGCTGTTGTTGTGCTTCAGTTATATCTACGCCAACTAAAAGCGAATATTCATGACCGCTTTCATCTTTATAGGGAACAATATCGTAACTGGCTGTGTTTTCTTTGTAAGCGGCTGATGTATATTCAAATATTAGATTTTTTAGCGGTTTGTTTGATTTTATATTGGTTTGCAGGTTTAGGTTTTCTTGGTCTGTTAAGCCCGCCAAAAATTGTGTGAAATGTCTGCCGACCATCCGGTCTGGGGGTAGATCAAAAGTTTCGGCGGCATATGTGTTGACGCGTATGACATATCCTTCTTTGTCTAGAAGCCAGAAAAAGACAGGAGCGTTATTAAATATAAGTTCCAACTCGTCGCTCAAACTTAAGGAGCGTTGTTGAGCGCGTTCTAAATAGCGATAATTTTTCGAAATGCTCGCAGAAAGGCGATAGCCTAAATAAGCAATAAATGCGCCCTTAATACCGATAATCAGCAACATCGCACGGAAAACGAACTGAACTGTGTCTTCGACTAAAGGTTGAAACTGAATGGAATTTTTGCGAAATTCGATTATCGCGCGTTCCATCTGTGCCAGGAGGTATTTTTTTGACACCCCTCCGGTTTCATAGGCCCGGATGACCGCCAGAGTGTGATCAGCCAATAGAATATCCCGGCGACATAGATCGGGTGCTTTAGATGCGCCAGCAATATTCATGGCGGTGCGCTCTAGCGGACCGATAATGTTGAGACATTTTACGGGTTGCTCGCGCATTTCGCTGACGATGCGCTCCAGCTGTTTTGCATCATTATGCGAGCTTGCACGAAAGGCGTTCACTTCCAAAATAAGGGCGTGGCTATGTTCAATATGGTCGAAGTTTAAATTTTCTAGATTCGATCCTTTGACCATCTCCCAAGCGCCTAATATCCCCAACATAGCCGATGCAATAAACAGTAAGTTTATGCGAGCAAGCTTGTTACGGATTTCCGATTGGCTAATTGGTCTTTCGGAGGAGCGTGCAGATGTCATTTTGTTTAGGTTAATTTTTATCGATTAATTTATGTTGTCGCCCTTACTTATTGGTTAAAACTCAATCGCTAGTTTACTGCACGCGCCAAGGAATGGCTGAGAATGATAATTGATTGTTTTCTAAAGAAAATTCTTGGTTTTCTTTGGTGAGGTAAGCTACTCAGCCACCGGTGTAGCGGCCAGCTTGCTCTCGCAATAAGTGAAATTAGTGTCGGTCATATAACGACATTAAGGAAATATTAGCCTTAAATGTTATGGTGTATCTGGTGAGTTAACCTCATGATGGACGAGTGCCTACTATAGTATAATAAGAAGAGTAATCGCATTGGGGGAGTATGGGTGAGGATTGATGGAAAAGTTATCAGTTTTGGTCGCCGACGACCACTGGGTTGCTCGTGCTGCTGTAAGCCATTTGCTAAATAAATTAGATCGCGAAATTGATTTATTTGAAGCGGCGAATGGCGATGAATTGAACGCCGCGCTTAATTCGGCCCCCGCCCTAAATTTAATTATTTTGGACCTCAACATGCCTGGGTGTGATGCCTGGAGCACCATCCGGAATGTTCGAAAATCACTTCCTATGACGCCTTTAATTGTGATTTCAGCAAGTGAGAAAAGAGCGGATGTTTTGCGAAGCTTACAAGAGGGCGCGGTTGGGTATGTGCCCAAAAGTGCAGAGCCTGACGTTATTTTATCAACTGTAAAGCGTGTGCTGGCGGGCGAGGTTGCTTTGCCTCAGCGATTGCTTGTGAAACAAGAAGCAGACCAGGGCGAGACAATTGCAGATGACAGGGAGCTTGCCCAAGTTTGTGCAGCGTTAGAGCATTTTACACCGCGTCAGAGAGAAATTTTTGGTCTGCTTGCGACCGGGGCGCAAAATAAAGATATTGCTCGGACTTTGGATTTGTCTGTGAACACTGTGCGCGTGCATATGCAGGCGATCACATCCAAGCTAAAAATAAGCAACCGTTCTGAAATCGCCCTCTGCGCGGCGCGGTGGAAAGAAAGAGCGGCGGACGCATCTTAGCAACGTCTACGCACCTTTCATGGGTGTCTGCAGCATTGCGATAACGCCTTTTCCTGTTGAGCTAGGTTTTACAGAAATTGATCCGCCCATTAATTGCGCCGCTTCTTGAGCAATTGTAAGCCCGAGGCCAAGGCGCGGCGGCCTGCGTGAAAGATGGGCTTGGTCGACGAAAAATGGCTTCATAATATGCGGTTCAGCCTCTTGCGCCAATCCAACACCACAATCGCTAACGCATATTTCAAGGTATTTCTCATCTGGCGTCAGGCTCGCCCATAAGGCGATGCGCCCGGTTTGCGAGAAGTCGATTGCGTTGCTTAAAAAGGCGCTAATAATACGCCCACAAAGTTTAGGATCAAAGAATGCCTCGTCTACAGAACAGTTGACGGACAATTCTAGATTGCTGCTGCCCGCAGCGGCAATAAAAGGCACCGCGCAATCATCAAGCCAGCTTTTAACTAAGACTGTTTTTGGTTCGCAATGCCCTAATCCGTTAGAAAGCATCAGATAGTCGCAAATGACGCTCACCGCTTCATCAAGGTCGTCAATTGCGCGCAGTAAAGCGTTGACGATCTCTAATCGTTCAGCGTCTTCAATCGGATCTTTTAATCTCGACAGTAAAATTTTCATAGCGGCGGTCGGCTGCAGGAGATCGTGCCGCGTCCGCGACGCCATGTTTTCTTGTATGGACTTTTCAGGGCTCTGCGAAGTCATGGTTAGATGCTTTAATCTTCCGTGAAAGGTTTAAGTTCCTATCAAGCCGCAAGCGCTTTTGCGGCTTGAATCATATATCGCGGATTTTGTCAGTGGCCTAAAGAATTGACTGTCCCGTATTACGCCAGTCTTCCAAAAAGGCTTCAAGCCCAGTATCCGTTAAAACGTGTTTATATAGCGCGAGGAAAGTTTTAGGCGGTATCGTCGCGCAATCGGCGCCGGCCATCGCGCTGTCGCGGACATGAGCGGTGGTGCGGATTGAGGCGGCGAGAATTTCCGTATCGAAGTCATAATTATCGTAGATCGTGCGGATTTCGTGGATCAACTCCATGCCGTCTCGGCCAGCGTCATCGATGCGCCCAATAAAAGGAGAGATAAAAGCGGCGCCGGCTTTGGCGGCAAGTAAGGCTTGGGCGGCCGAAAAACATAAGGTGACATTGACTTTTACGCCGCGGTCAGAGAGCGCTTTACATGCATTAAGCCCATCAAACGTAAGCGGAAGTTTAATCACTATATTGGACGCGACGGCGAGCAGTTTGTCGGCTTCAGCCAGCATCCCTTCGGTATCAGTTGCCACAGCCTCTGCGCTGATCGGGCCGGGGATAATGGCGCAAATCTCTTCTAAGGTTTTTAAGATTGGCGCGCCTGATTTTGCGATCAAAGATGGATTGGTTGTCACCCCATCTACGAGGCCTGTAATGGCGAGTTTTTTAAGTTCGGCGACGTCAGCAGTATCAATAAAAATCTTCATGGCAGCCTCTTTTTTAAAGAAACGCATTGCTAGGAAATCATTGCCTGAATTGAGCGGATGAAGCGCCCAAATCATGAAGGATGTTTCAGGCAAACGAAGCGATGCATCGATTAATCCATAAGATGGGTCTATAGAGCATTTGCTTTCTCCTCAAAAGTAAATTTGAGGAGAAAAGAGTGTGCCGAATTTTCCGTTTTTTTACAGGCCAAAATGCTCCAAAGCCGCCTTTGCGACTGGTGCGCCCCATTCTTGTACGAAGTGGCCAGCCTCAGCAAGTTCCATAGGGTCGGGGCAGTTTTTGATCATTGCGTGCAACGCGGCCATCGCTGGGGGACCAAGCACCGGGTCTTGCATGCCGACTGCCATGAAACTGTCCCCGGTCCAGTCTTGGCTCCAAAATTTCCTCGCTTTAAGGGACGTTTCAACGCCTTCTTTTGAAGCGTCTGTCAGTTCTGCATCGCCTTCTCGCAACATGACGAGTTCAGGAAAACGGCGCACGCCGGCTTTGTATCGTTGATCGGGGAATGGCGCATCATAGGCGGCGGCTTCTGCTTCGTTGAGGATGGGCGTGGAGCGCTTCATAAGGCCGCCAACATTAAGATCGGGGTTTTGACGGTTATAGGCCCGCCAGTCCGCAAATCCTTGGCCTGCCTTTTCGCCGCCGGGAAGTCCTGTGTTCATGACGATCAGGCGCGAGTACCGATCCGGCGCCTCGAGCGGCAGCGTAAGCCCCAATAATCCTCCCCAGTCTTGAACGACTAGGCAAACATCTTTGAGGTTCAGTCTTTCAACAAAGGCAAGTAGCGCATTCCGATGAAAATTATATGTATAGAGATTATCGTCAACCGGCTTGTCTGACCGGCCAAAGCCAAACATGTCCACAGCGATTGTGCGATATCCTGCGCTTGTAAATTCAGGAATCATTTTGCGGAATAAATATGCCCAGCTCGGTTCCCCGTGAATGCACAGAAAAACGGGCCCTTCTTTTGGGCCTTCATCGACATAGTGCATGCGCAATCCAGCATAGCCTGGTAGGTCTGAAATATATTGCGGTGCAAAAGGCCAATCTGGTAGTGAGTTGAAGCGGTCGTCCGGTGTGCGCAGTTTTTCTAAGGTCATTTCTTCCTCGCCCTAATTGTTAACCTTGTGCTTAGTGCCATTTCGGTTTTTATAGTCGCGCGAGCCCTTGTGATAGCAAGCGGCGTATGCAGCTAAAACGTAATTGTGAATGCATAAATATGGAGATTGTCGTATGGCGAGCCACACTTGTGACTTGGCGGTTATCGGATCTGGACCAGGGGGGTATGTTGCAGCGATCCGCGCCAGTCAGCTCGGCATGAAGACCATTGTTATAGAGCGGGATGCATTAGGGGGCGTTTGCCTAAACTGGGGCTGTATTCCAACAAAGGCGTTACTGCGTACGGCCGAAGTTTATACATCGATGAAGCATGCTGATGCGTATGGGCTAAAAGCGGAAGGCATTGGGTTTGATATTGATGCGGTCGTTAAGCGCTCGCGTAATGTTGCCGGCCAGCTTTCCGGCGGCATTGGTTTCTTGATGAAAAAGCACAAAATCCAAGTTGTTTCTGGCGTGGCGAAGATTGAAAAAACAGCCAACGGGGCCGGGGCGCCGCTTATCCGCGTGAAAGGTGAAAAAGGCGAAGATACAATCCAGGCAAAGCATGTCATCATCGCTACAGGCGCGCGGGCGCGCACCATTCCAGCGGCTGGCCTTGAACCTGACGGAAAGCTGATTTGGACCGCAAAAGAAGCGATGGTTCCAGATGTTATGCCGAAATCATTGCTCGTGATTGGTTCTGGCGCGATCGGGATTGAGTTCGCTAGTTTTTACAACGCCCTTGGCGTAGATGTGACAGTTGTTGAAATGGTTGATCGCGTCTTGCCCGCGGAAGATGAGGAAATCTCCGCCTTTGCGCAAAAACAGTTCAAAAAACAAGGCATGAAGATTTTAACCGGCGCAACCGTTGAGGCTCTTGAAAAAGGTGAAACACACGCAACAGCGCGTATTAAAAACGCAAAAGGCAAGGTCGAAACCATTGAGGCGGAGCGGGTAGTGCTTGCTGTTGGTATTGTGGGCAACACGGAAAATTTAGGGCTGGAGGCCCTTGGCGTTAAAGTTGATCGCGGCCATATCCAAGTCAATGAGTGGCTGGAAACGGGCGTGAAAGGGCTTTATGCGATTGGCGACGTTGTTGGCCCTCCTTGGCTTGCCCACAAGGCGTCCCATGAAGGGGTGATCTGTGTAGAGAAAATTGCTGGATTGAACGATGTTCATCCGCTGGATGTGACAAAAATCCCTGGCTGCACCTATTGTTCGCCGCAAGTCGCCAGTGTTGGTCTAACCGAAGCAAAAGCCAAAGAACAAGGCTATGAGGTTAAGGTCGGCCGCTTCCCCTTTATGGGTAATGGCAAAGCCATTGCGCTTGGGGAGCCGGAAGGCCTCGTTAAAACCGTGTATGACGCTAAAACTGGCGAGCTATTAGGCGCCCATATGATCGGCGCTGAAGTGACAGAACTAATCCATGGGTTCGGTCTGGCCCGGACGATGGAAGCAACAGAGGAGGATCTGTTCCATACAATCTTCCCGCATCCGACACTGTCCGAAATGATGCATGAGTCAACGCTCGATGCGTATGGACGCGTGGTGCATATTTAATCTCAAAAGCTAAGGCTTACCTAAACTAATCTGTGCATCAGAAAGTTTGATCAGTCGGCTGTTTAGGAACTGTTTTGATTGGAACTTTCGATTAACCAAGCCGGGCTAAGGCTATCACAGCAGAGATGAGCATGCGGCGCTTCATCGCATTACACGTAACAGCGGCGAATCCTGTCGTGGTGCGGTTGTGCGTCGCTCTTGTCTGGCCTAGTTCCTGCAGTGCAGCATGTGCTTAGCCCAAAGTGAAGTGCGTCTTGTACCAAGATTAGAAAGTTGCGCGTATGTCTGAAGCTCTTTTAAACACAATGATCGATCTGGCGTTAAAGGCAGGCGCAAAGGTCGATGAAATTTATCAGACTGATTTTGACGTTTCTGTGAAAGGCGATGGCTCTGCTGTCACCCAGGCGGATAAGCTGGGGGAAGAGATTATCGTCGCTGGGCTTACAGCTATTGCGCCTGAGATTCCTATTCTTGCTGAGGAAGCGGCCTCTGACGGAAATATTCCTGAGCTTGGAGATCGTTTTTTCCTTGTCGATCCTCTCGACGGGACGCGTGAATTTGTGAACAAAACGGGTGAGTTTACGATTAACATCGCATTGGTTGAAAATGGCGCGCCGGTGATGGGCGTCGTTTATGCGCCCGGTTCAAGCAAGATTTATTATGGCGTAGACGGAAAAGGCGCTTTTATGCAAAAAGTTGCACCTGGCGCTGATCGCGCTTCAGGCCAGGCGCCGCAAGAAATTCAGGTGCGCCCAAAACCGCAAAGCGGTCTGGTCGCGGTTGCCAGCCGAAGCCATCGATCACCAGAAACCGAAGATTACTTGGCAAAAATCGGCGCGGCGGATTTTACCCCCGCTGGATCTTCTTTGAAATTCTGCCTGATTGCTGAAGGGTTGGCGGATGTTTACCCCCGCTTAGGGCGGACAATGGAATGGGACACGGCCGCGGCGGACGCAGTTTTGCGTGCGGCTGGCGGTATTGTTTTAACACTACAGGACGGCGTTGAAGGCGACGCGCTGACCTATAATAAAAAAGAGCGGGGATTTGATAATCCTCATTTTGTCGCTTGGGGGTCTCGGGATTAACGCGTCCAGGGTCTTAAGTTTCGTCAAAATTCATCAAGCGACGAGAGATACATAATAATAGCGTAAGCGATCATAGCGAGAAAAAGTATGAGCGACTTAACTCACTTAGAAAGACTAGAAGCAGAAAGCATTCATATTATGCGGGAGGTCGCCGCAGAGTGCGAAAACCCGGTAATGCTTTATTCCATCGGGAAAGACAGCTCGGTTATGCTGCATTTGGCGTTAAAGGCGTTTTATCCGTCTAAACCGCCATTCCCGCTTTTGCATGTGGATACGACCTATAAATTCCGTGAAATGACGGAATTTCGTGATCGTCTCGCTAAAGAGCTTGGGCTAGAGCTAATTGTCCACATTAACCCGGAAGGGGTTGAGCAAGGGGTTGGCCCGTTCACTCATGGTTCATCACTCCACACAGATGTAATGAAAACCCAAGGGCTAAAACAGGCGCTTGATAAGTATCAGTTTGATGCAGCCTTTGGCGGCGCGCGCCGGGACGAAGAAAAGTCGCGAGCAAAAGAGCGGATCTTTTCTTTCCGCTCTGCACAGCACCGCTGGGATCCAAAAAATCAGCGTCCTGAGCTTTGGAATATCTATAATACGCGCATTTCAAAAGGCGAAAGCATGCGCGTATTTCCGATGTCCAACTGGACTGAGCTCGATATCTGGCAGTATATCTACAAAGAAAAAATTGAAATTCCGCCGCTTTACTTCGCCGCCGAACGTCCGGTTGTTGATTATAACGGCATTACGATCATGGTTGATGACGACCGTGTGCCGGAGGAATTACGGGCCACACAGCGCACAGAATGGGTTCGTTTCCGCACGCTTGGTTGCTATCCGCTAACGGGCGCCGTCGCCAGTCGCGCAGCGACCTTGCCGGAAATCATTCAAGAAACATTGCTGACCACCACATCTGAACGTCAGGGCCGGGCGATCGACCACGATCAGTCCGCCTCTATGGAAAAGAAAAAGCAGGAGGGGTATTTCTAAATGTCCCATCAAGACGAGCTTATTGCAAAAGACATTATTGGTTACCTCGAAGCGCAGGAGCAAAAGAGCTTCTTGCGGTTCATCACCTGTGGATCTGTGGATGATGGCAAGTCGACCCTGATTGGGCGCCTGCTTTACGACAGCAAGCTGATCTATGAGGACCAACTTGCCGCCATTGAAGCCGATAGTAAAAAAGTCGGTACAACCGGTGAGAAACCTGATTTGGCGCTTCTTGTTGACGGCCTTGCCGCTGAGCGCGAGCAGGGTATTACGATAGATGTCGCCTATCGTTTCTTCTCAACTGATCGGCGCAAATTTATCGTCGCCGACACGCCTGGCCACGAGCAATATACCCGCAATATGGCGACTGGCGCTTCGACGGCGGATCTTGCAATCCTTCTGATTGATGCGCGCGCAGGCGTTCAAGTGCAAACCCGCCGCCATAGCTATATCGCGTCATTGCTGGGCATTAAGCATATTGTTGTTGCGGTCAATAAAATGGACCTGATGGATTTTTCTCAGTCCACTTTCAATAAGATTGAAGAAGAGTACCGCGAGTTTTCAAAGTCACTTGGTTTTGAAGATATCGTCTGTGTGCCGATGTCTGCGCTTGATGGCGATAATGTCACCACGCGAAGCGAGCGGGCGCCTTGGTATCAAGGCCCGACTTTGATGGAGCATTTGGAAACGGTCGATGTTTCTAATGACTCATCGAATGGCGCGTTCCGCCTGCCGGTGCAGTGGGTGAACCGCCCAAATCTCGATTTCCGCGGCTTTTCCGGCACTGTCGCTGATGGCGAAGTGCGCCCAGGCGACGAGGTTATCGCGATACCGTCGGGCAAGCGTTCAAAAGTAAAATCCATCGTCACTTATACGGGCGACCTTGAGGTAGCGCGTCAAGATCAAGCCATTACGCTAACCTTGGAAGATGAGATCGATATCTCTCGCGGGGATATGATTTGCGGCACGAGCGGTCCGTCTGAACAGTCTGACCAATTCGCGGCGCATATTCTTTGGATGTATGACGACAAAATGCTGCCTGGTCGCCAATATGTGATGAAGATCAACAACCAGATGGTGCCAGCGACGATTACGGAGCTAAAGCACAAGGTCAATGTCAATAACTTCGCGCAAGAAGCGGGCAAAACCCTTGAGCTGAACGAGGTTGGGGTTTGTAACGTTTCACTTGGCCGTGCTGTGCCATTCGATCCGTATCAAGATAACCGCCAGACTGGCAGCTTCATTCTGATCGATCGTCAAACGAACACGACGGTCGGCGTTGGCATGCTCGACTTCTCATTGCGCCGTGCGGCGAATGTTGTCTGGCAAGACCTTGAGATTGCCAAGAGCGAACGCGCCAATCAGAAACACCAAAAACCTGCGGTTCTTTGGTTCACCGGTCTTTCCGGCGCTGGTAAATCGACCATCGCCAATTTGGTTGAGAAAAAGCTCTTTGATATGGGCCGCCACACATACACCCTGGATGGGGACAATGTGCGCCACGGTCTTAACAAAGACCTTGGCTTTAAGGATGCGGACCGGGTTGAAAACATCCGCCGTGTGTCTGAAGTCTCCAAGCTGATGGCGGATGCGGGCTTGATCGTTCTTGTTTCGTTTATCTCACCTTTCCGGGCGGAGCGTCAGATGGCGCGGACATTGTTGGATGACGGCGAGTTCATTGAAATCCACGTCGATACGCCATTAGAAGTCGCCGAACAGCGTGACGTAAAAGGCCTTTATAAAAAGGCGCGCGCTGGCGAGATCAAAAACTTCACTGGCATCGATAGCGAATATCAAGCGCCTGAAAACGCTGAAATCACTGTTGATACAACATCGATGAGCGCCGAACAGGCCGCCGAAAAAATCGTCACTTACCTAGACGAAAACGGCCTGCTTAACGGGTCTTAGCTTATCGAAGCTAGAAACGATTATTCATCTTTGAAGATAGCCGGTTTGGGAAAGTCCAAACCGGCTATTTTTATGAGGGGCTGAATTCCTTTGAGCGCTTACACGCAGGGCAGGTTTAAGCGATTATCGAGGATGGGGGAGGTATTGGCCCGTTTTTGCCCTTGATGTGGCCTCATGTAGCTGGCAGCTTTGCCCAGCATTGCTGCCCTTCCCTGCGTAAGATGTAAGCGTTCGACAAAACTGGCGCATGTGAAGCAAAATAAGTCCCTGGTGTGGTCGCGCGACGATGCTAGTGTCTTAAAACGACGATTAAAAAGTAATTGCGTTCTGCAAACTTAGTATTTGGAAGGCGTTTACCCCGGTGAAAAAGACTTTTCTCGCCCTTTTTACTTTGCTCATGGTGATCGCGTGCTCGCCTAACGGTGCCTCCGATTCAACTTTTAAAATCACACGCGTTACGCAGGAAGGTGACGGTTCGGTGAACTCCTGGGTGCTGGAGGGGAAAAACAGTGTCGTGCTGATCGACGCGCAGCGCTCCCTTCCGCTCGGTCGACGAGCGGCCGAAGCTGTCACAAAAACTGGAAAGCCACTTGTCGCGATCCTCCTGACGCACCCTCATCCGGACCATTTCGGTGGACTTGCGGCGGTTTTAGATGCCTTTCCCGGAACACCGGTCTACGCATCCGAAGCCACGACCCAGATCATGGCAACGGACGCAAACGGGTTCATTGCCGCGACCAAACAGGTTCTCGGAGACGACGCGCCGGATCAGCAACCCTTGCCGACAGAGGTCATCACTGACGGACAGGTCTTGCGCTTCGGCGACATCGAATTAATTGTCGATGAAATTGGACAAGGCGAAGCCGATGCGATGTCGCTGTTCTACGCACCAGCGGAAAACGCGCTTTTCGCTGCCGATGTTGTTGACAACAAACGAACTCCATTTTTCATGGAAGGCCACACCGCTGCTTGGTTGGAGCAGCTCCCTCAATTGAGAGACGCTTATGCAGAGCGCGACCCTGTGGTCTATCCAGGGCACGGGACCTTAGCGGGGATGGAGCTTTTCGACGATCAGATAGAGTACATTGAAACCTTCCGTGCCTTCGTCAGCGAGCGTCTGACAGAAGGGTTAACTGAAGCGGAAATAGACGAAATCATTGCGGAAATGAATAAACTGTATCCTGACTATCTACCTGTCGCAGCCGTCCCGAACCTAATGCGGGAAAACGCCAAAGCGGTCGCATACGAGATGGTAGGGGAATGACCGAGCTCGATGGCAAGCACGTGCTTTGTATCGGCGGAGCGAGCGGCATGGGGCGCGGAATTGCTGAGGCCGCTTTGGCATCTGGCGCTTACGTCACCATCACCTCGCGTTCCGATGGCAAGGCTAAATCAGCTGCAAAAAACATTGGGTGCGCCTTCGCAGCGGTCGATATAACGAGCGACGAAAGCGTTTCTGATTTATTTGCTGGTATTGACAGACTTGACCACCTGGCGATTACAGCGGGTGCGACCGGGCGGGCAAGTTTTACAGAAACGCCTCCGGGGGAGGCTTCCAAGTTCCTCGACGCCAAGCTTTGGGCGACGCACCGCTGTCTTTGGAAGGCGAAAGACAGGTTTAGTACTGATGGGTCCATTACGTTGATATCAGGAGGATACTCCACTCAGGTTACCAATGAGGCGGGCCACGTCCATGTCGCGTTTCAGGCGATAGAGGCAATGGCGCGTGTTGCTGCTGTCTCACTGGCTCCGGTCAGGTGCAATATACTCAGGCCTGGGTTTATAGACTCGGCTCTATGGGACTTTATGGATGAAGCGGAACGTCAGCGCCTTCGGGATGACGAACGAGCAAAGACCGCGGACGGTCAAATCGTAAGCCCTTTGCAGTTCGGCGAAGCTGCTATTCGGATAATGGTCTCGCGAGCCATTACAGGCGCTGTGATCCCGGTGGACGGTGGCCGACATCTTTTCACGAAATGACAATCATGCCCTTTGGGTTGTGAGGCCTAAGCCCCAACCCGGACCGTGGTGCAAATGATGGCATCGCGCATATGTGTTAAAACTCACCATTCGCCGTAGAACCAACGAGTGACGGCTTCCGGCGATAAAGCGACCTCAGCAAAACATATTTTTTCCACTCAACCGCCACTCAAGAATAGCTATCATCCCACCGCAAACTTATTCGTTGCGGCGACGAGGGCGCTGATAATGCCGGGTTCGCTTGCGGCGTGTCCGGCGTCGGCCACGACGTTGAAGTCTGCTGATGGCCAGGCCTGCGCCAGCTCCCAAGCGGTTTTCATTGGGGTGACGACATCATAGCGGCCCTGGATGATCGCGCCGGGAATATGGCGGACCTTATCCATATTGGCCAGAATTTGATCGTCACGGTCGAAAAAGCCGTTATTGACGAAGTAATGACACTCAATCCGCGCAAAGGCGTGGGCGAAAGCGTCATTCGCGAAGGCCGACATGCGCTCGCGTGATGGAAATAGGGAGACTGATCCGCCTTCCCACACGCTCCATGCTTTGGCGGCGGTAAGGCGTTCATTCCGGTCTTCACTCGTCAAGCGCTTGTAATAGGCGCCGATCATATCGCCGCGTTCTTCCGGCGGTATGGGGGCCAAAAACTCCTGCCACGTGTCGGGATAGAACCAGTTTGCGCCCTCTTGATAGAACCATAGCAGCTCTTCTTTGCGCAGGGTGAATATCCCGCGCAACACAAGTTCGCTAACCCGTGTCGGGTGGGATTGCGCATAGGCCAGCCCCAGGGTAGACCCCCACGAACCGCCGAAAACTTGCCATTTGTCAACGCCAAGATGAATGCGCAGCAGCTCCATATCTTCGATCAAGCGCCATGTGGTGTTGTCTTCCAGGCTAGCATGGGGCGCCGATCGGCCGCATCCGCGCTGATCAAAAAGAATAATTTTATAAGTATGCGGATCAAAATAACGCCGCATGGAAGGGGTCGAACCGCCCCCTGGTCCGCCATGGCAAACAATGACAGGTTTGCCTTGTGGATTGCCGGACACCTCGTAATACATTGTATGAATTGGTGAAACTGAAAGACGGCCAGTGTCGAAAGGTTCGATCGGCGGAAATAATTTTAACTGTTCTTTCATAATTTAGATGACTTTTAGCTTCCTACCATGTTATTTGGTATCACTATTGGCGGCGGTGCAAAAATACGATCAATCCTTTCTAAAGGCCTGACCTTATTGCGATATAAAGGCAAGTCTTTTCAGGATTGTTATCGAGCTTTGGGCATGAACGCCGGTTTGGTTACTATCGGGGTTGTGCGCGTGACCGTATTTGGGTTGATTGCTGGGGGCTTATCGAGACTGACTGTAGGGATGCTTAGCCCTTTCAGCAATGCAGGTGGGGGTCTTGTTTTCCTCATATCTGCGTTATCGCTTCTTTCTATCCAGGGTTGTTCCTCGGTTGTTATGAGCGGCGGACCTGGCGCTAGCGAGGCTATTTCCACTGAACGCGAGGCGCTACGTACGGCGGCGAAAGACGTGACAGCCGTGAATTGGCCAAAACCCACTTCGCGTTCATTTGATCTTGGGTTTACGGGCATTATTTCCAGCTCAAAGGAAAAAGTAACCAAACGGGACGCTGTCAGGGCCTATGCTGCGCAATTAGCGGCGATGGGCGATGCAAAAGCCCGCCTCGTCGAAGATGCGCAAACGCACCTTATGGCGGCGGACATTCTGATCCGCGCCTGTGAGCGCACAGCGCTTTTCGCTAAGCCGCAAATGTCAGACATCGCGGTGGTTGAGGGGGCGATCGGCGCCCTGCGTGAGGCGAAAGAAGTTTACATTGCAGCGTTAAAAGTCGTGGTCGAGGATGAAGACACAGAGCGCTTTGTCACCCGCGGCCTGAAATCAGATTTTATTCGTGCAATCCGCGATGTTGGCGAAGCGGCCGACTTATTGGCTGATAAGGTTGCTGACAATCGCCGCAAAGATATGGCGGACCGTGACCGTATTGATCAGCGCTTAACCGGCTATTTCAACGGCTCGCTCTAATCAATTTCATATAATCTGTTTTCCAATTTAATTTATTTTGTTACGCGCTGCGCGGCGCGTCCCTCGGCCCGTCCCTCAGTGCTGTTTGAGCGGGGGAGCTTTAATCAATTGGATTACAACACCAAGAATAAAAATAGTTGTGGGGGACGTTAGAGAGCCCAGCGCCCAAACTAAATTTTCACATCCAACGCGCCGTCCCAGTCAGAAGGCGGGGCGCCGTTTTTTGCCATGCTAGCAATCCGATCTTCATAGATATCAAATAAGGCGATCGCAGCGCCGGGCAGTTTTTTGATATCTTCGACCAATTCCTGCGCCGCTTCCCAATCGCCGGAACGATAAGCGCTAAGCAACTGACGGTGGCTTTCATCAAGGTGACGATAGCTTTTTGATGACTTAATGAATGGGTTGCCCACGAGCGCATAAATCCCCGTTGCTGAAGGCGTTTCACCTGTACGTATGCGATCTAATTCAAGATAGGCGAAATGGTGGTGTGTCTCGCGGTAAATTGGCTCATCGCAAATAATCGCTGGGCCGTAAAATTCGGCTTGTTTGCGCAGGAACGTCGCCATTTCCACCGCAGGCCCCATCGCGGAGTAGCGATTATTGCGCCCATGACCCATAGGTCCAACGACGGCGTCGTTGCTTGCAATCCCGATTGCAAGATGAAGTTGAATACCCCTGGTGCGCGGGGCATTATCAAGCTCCTCGTTGACCTTGTCCATACTCTCAACAAGGCGAAGAGCAGCGGAGCAAGCGGCGTCGACATGATCGGCTTGTTCTAGCGGCGCATTAAAATAAGCGAAAACTTTACCGCCATCCCCTTGGTCTGCTGCGCCGCCGGTTGCGATAATTGTTTTGCGCAGTGCATTACAAGCAGAAGCAACCATATTGGTGATGTCCTCTGGGTGCGGCGCAAGTCGCTTTAAATCGTCGTCGGTCAAGCGCAATTCGCAGGCAAGCACAGTCACACGCCGGTGCGACCCTTGTAATAGATCGTCATTTTTTGCATCGCGAATTTTTTTCATCGCGCTTTCAGGCAGGGCGCCATGGAACGCTGCGCGCACCGTATCGTCTCTTAAGACAACGCCAAGCGTGCGTCCGCCAGCAACAGAAAACGCCCCAAGGAACATCGCCGCGGCAGCGGCAAGCGGATCAAATAATAGCGCATTGCTTGCGAAAAGAATAAACGATCCGCCTACGATGAGTGATGAGAAAATGCCGGCTAAAAAAAGCGCGCGCCAAAAATCGAGTTTTTGCGCCCAGATGATAGCGCCGGCGCCAAGGAACATCACTGTTAGCGCTTCGACATATCCGATCCACGTTGGCCTGCTTAGTATTGCGCCGCTAAAAATTTGCGCTGCAATTTGGGCGTGGGCTTGCGCCTTTGAGACGCTGTCGCGGCGCATGTTCACGGCGCCGCCAATACTTGGCTCAAGTCCGATTAAAACGATTTTATCGCGCAATTGGCTATTTGCGCGCGCATTGTCATAAAGAGCGATTGCTGTCGTTTGCGGTTGAGCCGGGTGCTTAGGCGTGAAAATGCGCATCGCGTTATTGGACAAAGGCAAAGTGCGTTCATCAAGCTGAATAGCGCGAAGCGGCTGACCAGCTGCATTGATCGCATTTTGGTCGCTTATTGCTTTGATCGTTTTACTATCGCTTGCAAGACGCGCGGCTTCCAGGCCTATTGATGGCACAGGCTCGCCATTAAGGGACCATAAGACAGGCGCGCGGCGGAAAAATCCATCCGGATCATGAGGCGTTGCGGCAATGGCAAGGGGACTGGCGTTGGCAAGGGCGTTGCTTAATTGGAAACGCAAAGACGCGCTTGGCAACGCGAAATATCCATTACTTGTCTCTTCGATGTTCAACCAGTCCGCAAGCGCAGCGTCCGCCCGTTCTAAGGGCAGACCGCGTCTTGGAAGGCGGTTTGGATTTTCTGCGACGGCTAAAGCGCCGCTCAGTGTTGAAAACACTGATGCGAGGGACTGATCTGTGCTAGGGAGCTTGGCCAGGTTTTGTGCAAATTCGCTATCTTGCGCATTTTTAAGCCAAAACGCGCTGATTACTTCGGGCGACAACGGGTCCGGTGAGTCCACAGGCTCAACAAAAAGAACAGCTTTCGCGCCTGCGGCTTGAACTTTACTGGCCAAATCCGCAATCACTGTGCGCGGCCATGGCCACGGTCCGACAGCATTTAAGCTTTCCCGATCAATCTCAACCACATGAAAGAGAGACGCGTTTGCGGCTGGCGCTGGGTTTAAGCGCTGGTAGAGGTCAAATAAGCCCTCGCGTGCGCTGCTGGTTGGCGCGTGCGCGCTCGACATGGCGCTGATAGCCATGACGGTTAGAACAAAAATCACCCCTATAAGAGGCAGTATTGAGAGTGCACGCAGGGGGCTTGCGACGTTTTTCTTCGCCAAAGTCAGTTACTCCAAAGCAACAATATTAACGAAATCAGAGGCTTTTCCATTATTTGTAACTGGTTTTCGCCGTCTTTAAGATCAATTTATCATCCTGTTATACACAATTTGCGATGCAAATCTTGGGCCGTATTGTTAATGCGCCCCATCATTCGATGAAGAAAGCGTAATCCATGGCCGCTGGCGCAGCACAATTTACGTCTGACCTCCACAGGGGCGTCCTCCGCTTAATTGCGAGGGGCGATTGGCGCGCGTCAGAACTCGGCGCGATAGACCGTGATTTGCGTAATTTTGAGGATGATTCGGTCGGTCGCGATCTAATTATTGATATTTCCGCCGTTGAAAAGATCGACACTGCTGGCGCTATGGTGCTGCAGCGGGTTTTGCGCGCCTGTTCAAAACGGACCGAGCTTTCCGGTTTTGCTGGCGCGAGTGAAGTTCATGCTGCGCTTCTCGATCAAGTACGGCCCCATCTCGCGCCTTGCCCAATAGAGCCTTTGCCGCGCAACGCATTTATGATGATGTTGCACCGCCTTGGCCAAGGGGTGGTGGATGTTTATTTCTCCTCCTTAGAGGTTTTGAGCTTTATCGGGTTCACCCTTTCTAGCGCAGCAAGGGTTTTATCCTCTCCCAAGCGATTGCGGGGCACCGCTATAGTCCACCATATGGAAGAGGCGGGGTTGAACGCCGTACCGATAATTGGGCTGATGTCTTTTTTGATTGGCGCGGTTGTCGCGTTTATGGGCGCGCGCATCCTTCAACAGTTTAATGCAAGCATTTTTACCGTTGAACTTGTAGGCATCGCTGTCCTTCGGGAATTTGGCGTTTTATTATCCGCCATATTGCTCGCAGGACGTTCAGGTAGTGCATTTACGGCGCAGATTGGATCCATGAAAATCCGTGAAGAGATTGATGCGATGCAATCTCTTGGGCTTGATCCAATGGAAGTCTTGGTGCTGCCGCGAGTGTTTGCGTTGATTATTATGTTGCCAGCGCTTGCTTTTATTGCGGCCATGCTCGGCCTGATTGGCGGCGGTCTTGTTGCTTGGACGGCGATGGATATCTCGCCAGCGCTTTTCTTAACGCGGCTGCAAGATGCGATTACGCCCAATAATTTTTGGGTGGGGCTTATTAAAGCGCCGTTCTTTGCCTTTGTGATTGGCGTTATCGGGTGCTTTCAAGGGATGCAGGTTGCGGGCAGTGCTGAATCTCTCGGCAAACGTACAACCCTGTCGGTCGTGCAATCGCTATTTCTCGTAATCGTGCTTGATGCGTTTTTCGCCATGTTCTTTTTGGAGATTGATTTTTAAATGGCGGCAAACGACGCATATCAACACATGATTGAGGTGAAGGGGCTTCGCACCCAGTTTGGGGAGTTTGTCGTCCATGACCAGCTCGACCTAAAAGTTCGTCGGGGCGAGATATTGGGTGTTGTTGGCGGGTCAGGCACCGGTAAATCGGTATTGATGCGCACAATTATTGGTCTTAACCGTCCGGCTGCTGGCGTGGTTGAAATTTTTGGCGAGGATTTTTACAAGGCCAACGAAGCCGAAAGGCTCGCCATTGAACAGCGATGGGGCGTCTTATTCCAAGGGGGCGCGCTATTTTCATCGATGACGGTGGCGCAAAATGTGATGACGCCCCTGTTGGAGCATATGAATATGCCCGAAGGGCTGGCCCAAGATATTGCGGCGATGAAAATCTCTATGTCTGGTCTGCCGTCTGAGGCTGGCTTGAAATATCCCTCAGAGCTTTCGGGCGGCATGAAGAAGCGGGCAGGGCTTGCCCGCGCTCTGGCGCTTGACCCTGAGATTGTCTTTCTGGACGAGCCCACAGCCGGTTTGGACCCCATTGGCGCGGCGAAATTTGACGAGCTGATCGTCAGCCTAAAGGAATCCTTAGGGTTAACAGTGTTTATGGTTACACATGACCTTGATACGCTTCATGCGACTTGCGATCGTATTGCGGTCTTGGCGGAGAAAAGGGTGATCGAATGCGGGCCAATGGAAGAGGTCAGTCGATCGGGCCATCCTTGGATCCAAGAATATTTCTCAGGGCCACGGGGCCGTACGGCGGCGGCGGCTCAACATGGTGAGACTGAGACCGCAGATATAGTAGGGGCGGCAGAATAAAATGGAAACGCGGGCGCATTATGTATTGATCGGCGCATTCGTCATGTGCGCGATTGCCTCTGCGTTTTTGTTTATTTTATGGATTGGCCAAACGCAGCGCGAATTTGACGAATATGACGTTGTATTCCGTGATCGGGTCTCTGGTCTGACGGAGGGGGCCCATGTCAGCTTTAACGGCATTTCTAAGGGCGAAGTTCGTCGTTTGACAATTGACCCGGATGATCCATCGGTTGTGGTCGCCCGTGTTCAAGTGGGTAAGGACACGCCAATCAAAACTGATACGCGCGCAGAACTTGAGCTTGTTGGCTTCACCGGTCTTGCGATCATTCAATTTTTGGGCGGCAGCCCAGACCAGCCGTTACTGAAAGATACGGTGAGGGGCATTCCTCGAATTGAAGGCGAAACCGCCGGCATTGCGCAGATTTTTGAAGGCGGCAACGACATCATTACCGCGGCGAACCGTTTGTTGTCTGATAAAAACATTGAAGCGATCAATAACATCGTGAGTAACATTGATATCGTGATCGATGCGGTTGCGAGTAATGATGAAGACATTGCGCGGATGGTCAAAAATCTCGCGGCTATAACTGATGATCTTGCTAAGATGACCGATGAACTTGAGGCGTTGACCAAAACCGCCAACGATTTACTTGGCGAAGATGCGCCCAAAACCCTCGCGGAAACTGAAGCAGCCATAAAAGAAGCACGCTTATTGATCAAAGATTTACGCGGCGTCGTTGCTGAAAACCGGGATGGGGTTGCAATCTTTACCAATCAGGGGCTTGCCCAGGCTGGACCGGCTATGGCCGAAGCGCGTCGCATGTTTAGGACCCTCGACCAAGTGCTAAAAGCGATGGACCGTAACCCGCGCGCTTACCTGCTTGGCGAAGATACGCCGGAAGTTGAAAACGGGCGATAGAGGACGAGATGATCATATCACCGAGTGTACCCCGCCTTATCGCTATTGCTTTTGTTGCATTAGGATCCATTAGCTGTGTCAATGTTCTGCCAGCCAGCGCCCCGGCGGCGGTGCGGTATGACTTTTCTGCCATCCGTTTTGAAAACATCCAAGCTGAAGTTGTGCCTTGGTCTCTAGCGGTGGGCGACACCACGGCGACCCGTGCTTATGATACGGCGCGTATCGCATTATCGCGCAAGCCAGGACAGATTGAATATTATGCTGATGGCGAGTGGGCCGATCGCGGGCCTGGCCTATGGCAAACAGCCTTGATACGCAGTTTTGAAAATTCGGGCCGCATTCTAAATGTCGGCGATAGCATATCGTTGCCGGTTGCTGATTTTACTTTGCAAACTGATTTACGTGACTTCCATGTTGAGCATAATGGCCGTGGGCGACATGCAACGATTACGGTATACGCTAAGCTTTCTGACCGCCGTGGACGCATTAAAGCCGCTAAACTTTTTGAAGCGCGTGAAAAATTAAAGTCAGAAGACCCAAGCGCGATAGCAAGCGCGTTCAATACAGCCGTTGGAGCCATAATCGGCGAGATGACACCTTGGTCTTTGGAGGCTGGCAACAGCGCCTATCAGGACGATTGATCGCGAGTTAATTGTAATTTCGTCTCGGGGTCTCCTTTACGCGCGTCTTGATTAGGTCCATCGTGGCTGTCATGACAGCGCTTCAAGATATTGCTCACACGATCGAATTGGCGATTACGCCGGTCTTTCTTTTGGTTGCCATTGGCGGCCTATTGAATGTGGTGACCCAGCGTTTGGGCCGGGCGGTTGACCGGGTTAGAGACTTAGAAACCCGTTTAGTTGATGGCGTTTCAGATGAAGAACGCGCGCGCCATATTGAAGAGTTGGGGGTTCTCGACAATCGTATAAGCTATGCGCAGCGTTCCATCAGTTTGTGGACGCTTGCCGCACTGTTAGTTTGTATTCTTGTCGGCGCGATTTTCTTTTCTGATATTATTGGTGTGAATTCAGGGCCCTTTGTGGCGGGCATGTTCGTTGTTTCGATGGGGGTCTTGATCGGCGGGCTTGGTTTTTTCCTGGCCGAGACGACAATATCGACACAGATATTAAGGGTGCACGCAGAGCTTTGGACGAAGGATGAGTGAGGGGGCTTGTTGTTAGGGCCATACCCCTAACTAAGCAAAGTACCCCACTGTTGCGCCGATCAAAAGATAAACGCGCCCAAGGGAGGAGGAGAGGTATTCCTCTAGCTCCTCGTCTGCTGTTTCGGAGGTGGTTGCGTCTTCTAATAACCGCTCGAAGCCTTGCAAGAACTCGTGGATGCTTTTCTCAAAATTCTTGTCCCGCCCAGATTCCATCCTTATGCGTCGCTTGACGTCCGCCTCATTGAGGCGCAAGAGACGGTTTGCAAAGACGTTTCTGTCGCCACGTTCAAAACGCTCTAATAGCGCACGCGGCGGATCGCCATAAAGGCGCGTTTCTAAGGACATCGTAAAGTCTTGCAGGTTTGAGATGATGTTCATCGCAAAAGCGGCGCTTTGCCCTGGGGGCGGACCTTTTTGCAAATCGAGTGGAGCGGCCTCGTCTGTGGCGCTCAAAATTTCGCGCCAGCTTACGTCATCTTTCGGGCCCCTTTTGGGGGGCTCATTTGTATTACCGCCAAAGGGTTGTCCCTTATCTAGCTTTGCTTGTTTGTTTTGCAATGCTGGGGCTTCGGCTGAGCGATCTGTGGGATGATTACGAGCCTGTTTTTCAGCGGAAAAATTCGGTCGAGGTGTTTTTTGCTCTTCGTTTGGGCGCTCCGGCTTAGGCGTTTTTTTATTATAATCAACGCGAATTCTGCTCGAAAATGGCGTCACATTTGGCGGCGGCGCATCTTCCTGGTTTGTTGATGGTGTGGGGTGTGAGCGCGCCGTGGGCTCGCTTTGCATAGTTTGTTGGCTTGCTTCCGCGGCGGCTTGTTCTTGTAATTGAGATTCTGCAAGTTTGCTCAAGCGATCTGTTTGCGCAGCAATGGCGTTTGCAAGACGGTCAGCGCGTTTACGTTGCTCGTTGATAAGGGCTTCTAGGCGCGCATTTTCCGCCTCAAGAGCGCGTCGCGCCTCTGTCAGAGCTTGACTGCGCGCTTCGATTTGGGCGGCCGTTTCTTGGGCTTGCTGGGCTGCCTCTTCAGCGGCTTTTTTGGTGTCTTCGTTTGACTTTACGATATCGCTGGAAACCTTTGCTGCTGCTTGTGCGGTTTGGCTAGCCGATTGTGAAAGGGCCTTTGCTGATTCATTGGCGCTCGCTGCTTGGTCGGCCGCCTGATTTATTGCGGCTTTGGCCAGATCATTAACATCGCCAAGGGCCTTTGATGTTTCCTCAACAATCCGTTCTGCGTCCTTGGATGCGTTTTGAATTGTGTCGTCAGCGACTTGTTTAATCGCATCAGCGACAGTTTTCGTGGAAGATTGTAGAGCCTTCGCGTTTTCTTCAACGCTCGCCGCCACCGCTTCAGCTGTTTTTGCTGCAGCATCGCCAGCAACACGGGTCTTTTCACTGCTTTCCTCAAAGGTCACCGCCGCGCCGCGCATGTGGCTGTCTGCTTCGTCAATGGCGGTTCGCAGCGCTTCAAAACTCGAAAGCGCTTTCGCCGCAGCGGCCTCTAAATGAGCAATTCTTTCTTCAAATCTACTCTCAGAAGTTTCTGATAAATTACTGGCTTGATTGAGTGATTCTATGCTGGTTTGAGCACGTTCCGCAATTGCCGCCGCAAAGGCGTCCGCTTCAATATTTAGACTTTCTGTCAAATCTATTAAGCGCGAACGCTCGGTCGCGACTTTATCGATGACGCCGCTTGTGCGGGTCTGAATGGCATCACCCGCCGTTTCAATGACTTCGACATGTTGGCGGATCATCGATTCAACGCCGGCTAATCGTTGAAGCGCCCCATCGATGCCTGTGTTAAGGGCATCAAGCTGGCTGCGCACCGCAGCGCCCACGCTATTGGCGCTGTCCGCCGCATTTTGCGCCGGGTTTAAAAATTGCTGTGCGGCGCTGGCGATAGACTCAGCCGCATAGAGCATCTTGTATGCGTGGGATAGGAAATATCCGCATAATGAGAGCAATATTGGCGTCAGAAATGCGAATACGACAACCCCAGGATCCAGCATCCCCCGAAGGGTCGTCAGCCAGCCAGCGGAAACACCATAGATGCTAATATGGCTCCAATAAGCGCCGACCGGCCAGCCCGCCACGAGGGCGAAGAAAATCATGATGGAAAAAAGCCGACTTGCTTGCCAGACTTGGCGGCTCAAAGCATTCCAATTACGATCACCAGCGCCAAGGGGAATAGCGACCATGGGCTGATCACGATCAACTGGGGCGGTATCATCTTTGGCGGCATTGCTGGAGGCGGGCGCGGGGGGGTGGTCCTCCGCATCAGCTTCAATGATGCCTTGAAACTTCATACGACTGGCTGATTGTGTGGCGACGGGCGTGCGCGCGACAGTTTGCGTATCATTACGGTCAGTCATGAGATCTGTTATTTATCCCTTTGCCGTCTTGTGGCCTTCGTCTCATTGTTTATGCAAAGCGTATGTTTATACAAAGCGTATTAGTGGGCCGCTTTTTAGACGGCATAGCGAAAATGATTGCGCTGTTATCAGTCCCCCCCACAGGAAGGCTCTGACACAACCAAATGAGTAAAGGGAGATTCTAACCGCTTTTTCCAACAGAAATAAGAGGTTGGGCATCTTATTTTTATTTTAGTTTGGTGATGCCGGCGCACAAGACCTTATCCGCCTTACATCCCCAGTAGTTTTGCAGCAATTAAGCCGCAAAGCGGCCTCGGCGCATGGCGATAGCGCGCCGACGTAAATAGTGATTTGTCAGCGGTCTTGCGCTTAGGCGCGCGATAAAGACGCCTAAAGTTACGGCCACAGCGCCGACGGTTAGAACGCCATCTTGATTCGTCAGTGCAGGATTGGCCAACAAAATGATGAAAAAAAGAGCACTTGCCGCCCCTGGGGCGCCGCCGAACCAAGCAAGAAAGACCTGACTTTCTTTTGCGATATTTTTCGTTTGTAAGATTGAAAGCCGCATGCCAGCGCGCAAGATTGTCACCGCGCATAAAGCGAAAAAGATCGTCAAGAAATCCGCTTCCAGCAGACGCGGGGCGAATAAACAGCCAAAAGAAAAATAAACAATCGGACCGATCGCATTTTCATAGATCCGCCGCATGACGAAGCGCTTTCGTTCTTCAATGCGTGTTTCTTCCCCCCAAATAAGACCAACGCCAAGAGCAGTGATAATCGGATCAGCGCCAAGCGGCTGCGCCAGAATAAACCCAGCTGCAGCTGTAAGGCTGGCGGCTTTATCATCGATAAGGCGCGTCCAAAGGACGGCGCGGCCCCGTAAGCGATTGCCTAATTTTGCAACAAGAAGTCCCGCGACGCCGCCAAAAGCGAACCCTTTTAAGACGGCAAAACTCGTCTCCATTAAGGGGCCGGTGGCGGGTTCTCCAACAGCGGCTGCGGAGGCGTTGGAAGCGAGCAAAATAGCGATCGGCGCGCCAAGGGCTAAAATCGCGGCGCTCTCCATGCGCACCGCGGCTTTTATGTCTTTTGGCGCAGGTGCGTTGGTGACGGCGCGTCGGTCAAAGGCCGCGCCGTTTAACACAAGCGCGCCAGCAAGCAGAAGCGCAGAAGCAACGTCCAATTGTGGTAACAAAATATAGGCGGCCAAGGCGCAGGTCAGTAAAAACAACGGCGCGCCGCCAAGGGTTAGACGTAAAGCAGCTGGAAAGGCGGAAAGACGACTAATGCGGAATTGAGCGGCGCAAACAAAAGTGAGCGCCGCAAGGCCCATTTCAGCTGCACCCGCAATTAAAGTAAGATCCGCAAAGGGAAGATTAAAACTGCGATAGGTTAACGAGGCCGTCGCGCCAACGATAAGCACAATCGCAGGCGCACTCGCCGCGCGCCGCCCAAAAGCGGTTGCGGAAAGTCCTAATAAGCCAAATACGCAAAGAACGGCCAACAAAAAAGCTGTCATCTTGATCAACGTCACAATACCGGCGGCGTATAAGATCTAGATCCTAAAGCCGCATAATTACACCAAACTGGCGCTGCTAAAAAAAGCGCATAAGCGCCTAGTCAGTGCAGCAAACCGCCGAAGGCGAACGGGTGATATGGTTCGTACTTGGAATCAACTCCGACAAACATTGAGTGATCCGCTTTAAAATGCAAATTGTAATTCAAAATCACCAGTATTTTGCTGAGGCTCATGCGAATTCACTGCGAATCAGGGCGTTAAATTCGTTGCGGATTATTTTTCCGCAACATTTGTGAAACAATACGGATTGACTGCGGATTGAACTGTCAGTTTCGTTGATGTTCTTAATTTTGGTAATTCTCATTCCGCCCTCTAACTTTTCCCTCAATCCTGGGGATTTTTTTCCGCGTGCGTTTTGTCTCGTTTAACTTTGCGAAAAACCATGAGGTCGTGATGTCGGACAAAAGACGAACTAGTGAAAAAAAATTACGGCGCGGTCGCATCAGACGCGTCATTGCTAACACGGCGCCAGGGCTTGCAAGCGCCCTTGGCGGGCCGTTTGCCGCCGTCGCCATTGGGGCCGTTTCTAAGGCCCTGTTTGGACGCGAAGGGGTAGGTGACGACGAGCTTGAAGCCGCCCTTTTAGGCGCTCGCCCGGATCAATTATTGGCGCTGAAAAAAGCCGACCATGATTTTAAAATTGCACTACGTGCAGCGGCGAACGATGAAGCGCGAATCAGTGCGCAGGACCGGGCTAATGCGCGCGCGCGCCAACAAGCAATGGGGGATCGAACCCCCGCGATTTTAGGCGGGATTATCATCGCTGGTTTTTTTGTGGTTTTGGCCGCCATGGTCACCCGCCGTTTGCCCCCGGGTGCGGAGACAGAATTTTCAATTATGCTGGGCGCATTGGCCACCATGACGGCGGCGGTGGTAAATTATTTTTTCGGCTCTTCTGCTGGCTCCAAAGTGAAAACCGAATTGCTTGGCGGCGCACATGTTGGTGGTATTCAGGGGAGTAGACAGGTTAAGCCAAATTCTTAAGGGCCAAGAGCAAAAGGACCAAAAGCGAAAGGGTCAGTCTTTCCCCTATTAAACTCAGAAAGCTTTTTTATGAGCCGCCGAATTGGCGCCGGGGCCTCGTCTGTGCAATAGGTCTTGTCTGTTTTATGGGCGCGTGTTCGCGCGCAGCGTTTATTGAGAAGATGAGTAGACCAACAAGCGATATCATTATTATTGGCGGCGGCGTTATAGGTCTTTCGCTTGGTGTTAAGCTTCGTCAGATGGGGGCGGATGTCACGTTATTTGACGGCGATGCGCCGCCGGCGAGCCTTGCGGCGGCGGGAATGCTTGCGCCGTCCTTTGAAGGCGACGGGCCCCTTGCACGGCCGCTCCATAAGTTTTCTGAAGAAAGCCTTGCCCTTTGGCGCAATTTCGCCCCCATGCTTGAAGAGTTGAGCGGCGTGAACGTTGATTATCAAGCGAACGGCATTTTGGGCGTCGCGGCGACCGAAAAAGATATGCAAATCCTCCGCCAGGATTTTGAGCGTTTAACCGCTTGGGGCGGCCATCATGGGGCAAGCGACGTTGAATGGCTTTCTGGCGATGAGGTGAGAAAGTTAGAGCCCGCGCTTTCCACTGATATTTCTGCGGGGCTTTTTGCCCCCAATGAAGGACAAGTTGATCCGCCTTTGGTCTTTAAAGCGCTGCGCCATGCTTTCAGCGCCATTGGCGGGCGATTTTTGGAACAATCGGTTCGTGAGATTAATGTGGATAATCATGGCCGGGCCGATGGTGTTGTTTTGGACGAGGGCGATGTTTTCCGCGCGGCCTCCATCGTGGTCGCCGCTGGGGTCTTTGCGTCAACGCTTCAAATCCAAAAAGAAGGAGGCAAGGGCAACCCGCCCCTAATTTTTCCAATAAAAGGAGAGGCGATTGCATTTGCGGATGCTGGCCCTGTCCTAAACAGGGTGGTAAGGGCGCGCGGCGCTTATATGTGTCCTAAATCAAATGGGCGGCTTGTGGTTGGCGCCACGGAAATTGCCCACGATACAGATGCAACGCCCACGGATGAAGGGGTCGCTTCTTTAAAAGAGGCCGCGATACGTGCGGCGCCGCAATTGGCGAACGAGGGCGAGGTTTCGCGCTGGGCGGGTCTGCGTCCCGCGACGGCGGACTATGCGCCGGTTTTGGGCGAAGACGGTGACCATCAAAAACTTTATTATGCGCTCGGCCATTATCGCAACGGTATCTTGTTGGCGCCGCAAACAGCAGCGGTCATGGCGGATCTCATTTTGGAAGGTCGCGCGGCCCCTGCGCTTTCTTGTTTTTCGCCTATGCGCGTTTATGGGGACGCGCCCACAGCTGCAGGAAAACGTTTCTTTTAAGCGGGCGCTAGGCGAGACTAAGGGCAATCAACCACCATAAAGAGGAAGCCCGTCATGACAACGTCAAAACAAAACGCGCCAATAGATTATAACGGCAAAGTGGTTGCTATTACCGGCGGCGCGCGGGGCATCGGCTTTGCGATGGCGGAAGCGTTTGCGAAAGAGGGCGCCAAGATCGCTATTGGTGATCTTGAAGGCGCTGAACAAGCGGGCGAGGCGGTTGGTGGTTTCGGCATGCGCGTTGATGTGACGAAAGAAGCCGATATCGCCGCCTTTATTGAGGAGACGGAAAAGCGCCTCGGTTCCGTTGATGTTTATGTTTCAAACGCCGGTATCTTGCGGATGGATGCACCGGGCTGGGATGCGGGCAGCGCTTCAGATGCGGACTGGATGTTGTCGTTTGATGTGAATGTGATGGGCGCCGTGCGCGCTGCGCGCTTGCTTACCCCCAAAATGCGCGAGCGCGGGCAAGGCGTATTTGTGATTGTTGCTTCCGCCGCAGGTCTTTTAACGTTGATAGGCGGCGCGCCTTATAGTGCATCAAAACACGCTGCAGTCGCATTTGCGGAAAGCTTGGCGATCACCCATGGCGATGATGGCATGCAAGTCGTGTGCGTTTGCCCACAAGCAGTGCAAACGAATATGCTTGGCGACCCTGAGGGGAACCCCGCCGCTCTTGATGGCGTCGTTGCGGCAAGCGATGTTGCCGCTGAAACGCTAAAAGCCATTGCGGAAAAACGGTTCTTTGCGTTGCCTCACGAACAAGTAAGCGAGTATGAAGTGCAACGCGCTTCAAGTCGCGACCGCTGGCTCGGCGGTATGCGGCGGGTAAGGCGTCTACTGATTAATGAAGATGGCTCGGTGGGGTGAGTTTGAATATAACTGTCAGTATTAAAATGAAGTTAGATTCCTTGGGCCCAAGATCAAGCCGTGAGGAGACGCTGAGAGGTGATAAAGCTTTGCGCCACACTCTGATTCCCAACGGCTTGACCGTGGGGCTTGTAGGTTACTAATTTAAATAAAGATCGAATTTTTAGCGGTACGAATGTTCTCCACCCTTAAAGATCAGCATATTGATCCTTTAAGGATGTAGGTGAAATTATTTTGCAGCAAAGAACTTGCGCCTAAAAAAGCGTCGCTTTAACACCTGGCGGCAAGCCCTTGCGGGCTTCATTCGGCGCGAACGCCTCATTCACGGCAGCGCCGAGCGCGTCGATAGCGTCTCGCCAAAATGCTTCCGCATCATCATAGGCGCGCCGTTCATGCAGGAAGATGCTCGCACGCATGCCGCCGGCCAGCGCATCGACAAAATCGTCAATATCTTCACTGCGCAGATTGCCAAACACCGAATGGCCGAGAATATTGCGCCAGCGAAAATCGTCAATCGTGGTCGCGCTGACGATTTTTAAGAACTTACGGCCCTCAAGGCTGATGGATGCGCTGACGCCAGCGTCGTGAAAATCTTCAGCAGTTTTAAGGCTGGAGCCAGCACCGTTTACGCCGGTTTGTTCCATCCGCTCTCGCATCATTTCAAAAAGCGCGGCGCCGATGGCGAGGGCGGCGTCTTCTAAAACCACATGGCTTGAAGAAAGCTGTGTTGCGCGAAAGGACATTTCAATCTGCAGATCCGCAGCCTCGCAAAAAGCGTTGAGGAATTCAGGAAAGTCCGAAACGTCAATGCTATCGGCCACCGTAAAGGACGCTTTTGCACCGCCCCCTTGGCCGCGCCACAGGCTGATAATGGTCTCGCTTTCCGCCGTTAGTCGCTCAACTCTCGCCGCGCCGCCATCATCAAGGGTGATGCTCAGTTTGCCGATGGGTTTTCCTTCGCCCTTGCTGGCGGGAATATTTTCTTGCGGCGCCGTCATGCAGCCCTCCGTAAACGTGAAAGGCATATGCCAATGGCGCGGTAAACCCCTTCCCATGAGTGGTGGGGGTCTTCAAAAGTACAAAGCCGCACAGTGATATGAGCGCCAAGGCCTTCGGCGATCCCTTGCAAAAGGTCGATCAGTTCCTGGCCGCTGCGCACTTGTTCGGCTCGCATTTTTAAAATCGCCTCGCGGTTCAAACTGTGGTGGGTGTCAAAATCAACGCCTGGGGCTTTTGTAAAGTCGATTAAAGTCTCCGCCGCGCCGTCGTCAATCATGCCAAGGGTGGCGGCGCTTGCCGGTTCAAAGTCAAAGCTTTTTAAAGCTGCGCCAAGACTTTTGCCAAGCGCCAGCCAATCGCCATTGCGCCAGCGCAGGGATATGCCCGTCCCGAGGCGCCACGCGATATGCTCCACCATATGGCTGACAAAGTCATTGGGCGTATCAATGCTTTTGTTCATTGGGGCGCGGTCGAAAAACTGAACGCTATTTTCTGCGAAGCGATCATAAACGATATCTGCCAGACTGCTATCAACAAGATCATTAAAAGCGGCTGGGCCCGTGGCGACCGCAATCGCATAACTAAGCTGCGCGGCTTTGCCTGCTTGAAGACCGGTGAGCGAGTCTTCGATAAAAGCGCATATCGATGGATTGAGTCCCAAGCCCTTCGCCGCGTTTTGATAGATATCCGGCGCCGGTTTCGGCGATACATGGTCCCCAGCGATGCCGCAAATAACTTCAAACCGATCCGCCAGCCCCGCTTTTTTTAGCATCTCGATAAGGATCGGCTCATCATTGCTTGACGCGACGGCGCATTTTAGCCCAGCGGCATGACAGGCGTTTAAGACATTCACGGCCCCGGCAATGGTCTCAAACACCGTATCAGCGCGGCGTGCATTATAATCATCAATCAACGCATCAAGTTGATCATCGGAAATTTCGTAAGGAGCGTCTTTAACCAGCTCCGCCCAGAAACTTTCCGGCTCAAGCGCGAAATGCTTAAGGATCGAGCTACGTTTAAGCCATGCGCCGTCATTGATAACATTTTGCGCTGCGCTGACGCATAGATCATGGTCGGCGCTGACACTGTCGATAAGAACGCCGTCAACGTCGAAGATCATACCTTCGATTTCCTGTGGCAGTTCGATCAGCCCGCCGATATCGCGCATAGCTTTCGTCATCGTTTAATTTGTTCCCATGCGGCGGCGCACAGCGGCGCTGTGGGCGGGGAAACCCTCATAATCGGCGAGTGTCACCGCCGTTGGCGCCAACGTATCAAAACCTTCTTTGGTGGCTTGAACAAAAGAAGTGCGCTTTTGAAAATCCGGCACGCCAAGGCAAGACGCGCTGCGCGCCATGCCGCCAGTGGGCAAAATAGCGTTGGTGCCAGCGCAGAAATTGCCAAGGGTAATCGGTGCGTGAACGCCCATCATAATCTCGCCCGCATTCGTTATAGCGTCGAGCATACGTTCCGGGTTATCTGTTAACAGCTCCAAGTGCTCCGGTGCGAATGCGTTGATAAATTCAATTGCTTCTTCTTCCGTCCGGGTCCAGAGGATGCGCGAGCGTGACTGGAAGTTCGCCGTTATAAATTCGCGCCGTTGCTCGGGAAGCGCGGCGACGAGATCCGGCAGATACCCGGCAACCTTGTCAGCATAGTCTTTACTTGGCGTAACAAGAACGGCGCAGGAATCTGGCCCGTGTTCTGCTTCGATAAGAATATCATAGGCGGCGATTTCCGCGTCCACCGTTTCATCCGCGAAGACGACGGACTCGCTGGGGCCCGCTGGCACGCCAGGATCAATCACGCCTATCAGCGCGCGTTTCGCAGCGGTGACATAGGAATTGCCAGGCCCCAAAACCTTTGGCGCGCGAGGGATTGATTCTGTGCCATAGGCGAGCGCCGCGATCGATTGAATGCCGCCGACCCTGTAAACCTCTTCAACGCCAGCCATTTGCGCAGCAACCAATGTCGCTGCATCTACCTCGCCATTAGGGCCAGGCGGTGTGACAACGATGGGCCGGGCGACACCAGCGACAACAGCCGGAATTGTCAGCATCATGACAACAGATGGGAAGGAACCTTTGCCGCGGGGGACGTAAAGCGCCACGCAATCAAGCGGCAAAGTCCGCTCGCCCACCACCACGCCGGGGGCGACTTCAGTGCGGATCACGCTCTCGCCAAGTTGATCGCGGTGCGCTTTTTCGATATTCGCGACCGCAACGCGAATAGCCTGCGTCACATCATCGGGGATCGCGGCTTTTGCGGCCTCAAATTCTTCTGGTTGAACCCGCAAGGGAAGATCGCCAAGGTCCACCTTATCAAACTCTAGCGTCATGGCGCGCACGGCCGCATCGCCCTGATTGCGAACCCGCTCGATGAGAGGTTTTACATAATCAAGAAGGTCGGAAATATCCGCTTCCGATCTGGAGAGCAGCATCTCCCGGTCGTCATCTTTAAGGTCGTGCCAGGCTTGGACTTTGGTCTGAAAGGCTTGCGCGCTCAAAATAGTCTCCGAAAATCAAAAGGTTGGCCGAGTGGTTGCGCAAAGTAAGCAAGCTTACGCGCGCGCCCGCGCACGGCGGCAATGGCGCTAATTACCAGAGCCGGGCGGTACGCACAATAAAGAGCGGCTGTGGCGTGTTTGTTCCATAGTAAAGACGTTTTGTGTCGACCAATTTTCGCCCATTTTCAAATTCAAGTTATGCCCGGCTGACTTTGAAAAACGGTCAGCCAAGTCTTTTGAAACTGTCCACTGAAATGGGGCAAAACCAATCAAAGGGAATGTAAGGACAGATTTATGCTTTTCCGATTTTTGCGACTTTTTTCTTTTAATGGCGCCCTTTGGTTGGGCTTGGTTCTAATAACAAGTGCTTCGGCCGCGCCCCTTGAGGGGACGTTTAATACGGGACAATCAGGGGCTGATGGCGGCGCTGATGGAACGCTTGATGTTAAGTTTAACCCTTGCAAGGAAAATCCCGCCCTTGTTTGTGGAACGGTCGTTCGTGTGGTCAATGACGATCCTGCAGATACCAAAACAAAAATGCCAGACGGTAGCGATTTGTTGGGTTTTGTGATGGTGAAAGGTCTGAAAGACAAAGGGGAGGGCAAATATCGTGGGGGTAAGATCAATGCCGTTGCTGAGTCCCTTCATTCAGGAGAAATGGCTTGGTATGGGCTTAAGGTCGATGTTCTGGAAGATGGCCGACTGGAGATGAAGGGTTGCGTGGGCTTTATTTGCCCTGAAACGTTTTTCTGGGCGCCCGCCGATCCATTGGAGCCGGTCAGCGAGCACTAAAATTATCGCCGCGGCAACCAAACCCGCGTGGAGAAAGTAGCGCTGATAGTATTATTGGCGCGCAATCTTCTCATATCCGGTAGCCATGCTTTAAACCTTAAACCCGTCTTAAATCCAAGGTGATTGGAAACTCTGGCGAGGCGGGCGGTTCACGCAAGACATAGGCGCCTGGCGCGCTTGAGAACGGGAAGAACCGGGACTTGCGGCGACCATCGGCTTCCGCCGCATTAACCGGTTGCGTCTCGAAATTTCGTCCCCCTGGGTGCACGGCATGGTAGACACACCCGCCCACGGACTGGTTGTTCCAAGTATCGAAGATATCGAAGGTCAGCTGTCCGGGCGGCAAGATGGTCGGATGCAGGCAGGAGGGCGGTAACCAGGTGCGATAGCGTAGGCCTGCGATCTTTTGCGCCGGATCTTCTGTCGAAGTTAGGGGCACGCGTACGCCGTTGCAAGCGAGCTGATAACGCGCCTCATCTATACCGGTGATAAGTGCTTGCACCCGTTCAACGGAGCTGTCGACAAAGCGCGCTGTGCCGCCGCTAGCGTTTTCCTCGCCAAGGACATGCCATAATTCCAGGGCAGAACGCAGTTCAAGACTGACGCCTTCCGCCTCGATCGTACCGATGAGGGGAAAGCGAAACTCATATTGTGCATCGAACCAGGAAGGATCAAGGGCGACGCCGAGTCCGTCGGTAATCTCTTGTATTACGGCGCAAAGATCCTTGTGCAGAAAGTAAGGCAGCAAATACCGGTCATGAAGCTCAGTGCCGAAGCGAATAAGCGGCGCCGTATAGGGTTTTCGCCAGAACCACGCGATAAGGGCGCGCAAGAGGAGTTGCTGGGCAAGGTTCATGCGCGGGTGCGGCGGCATTTCAAAGCCCCGGAATTCAACTAGGCCAAGGCGGCCTGTTGGTCCATCCGGTGAATAGAGTTTGTCGATGCAAATCTCTGAGCGGTGAGTGTTGCCGGAAACATCCGTCAATAGGTGGCGAAAAATACGGTCGACCAGCCATGGCGGACGATCGGCGGCGGTTGCGTTTAGCGGATCGGGGATTTGGTTCAGCGCGATCTCTAGCTCATAAAGCGACTCATAGCGCCCTTCATCGACCCGCGGCGCCTGGCTGGTTGGCCCGATAAACATTCCCGCAAAGAAATAAGACAGCGACGGGTGGTTCTGCCAATAACGAAGGAGGGAGGCTAAAACATCCGGTCTTCGCAAGAAGGGGCTGTCTGCTGGTGTTGCGCCGCCAACAACAATATGGGCGCCGCCGCCAGAGCCTGTGGGCCGACCATCGAGCATAAATTTTGATGCTTCAAGTCGGCACTCTCGTGCTGCTTCATAGAGCGCCTCGTTAATCGCGACTTGTTCTTTCCATGTGGCGGAAGGGTGGATGTTGACCTCAATCACTCCAGGGTCAGGGGTGACTTTAATAACCTTAAGGCGCGGATCATCCGGTGGCGGATAACCTTCTAGGTGGATTGGCACGCCTGCGTTTTCTGCCGCTTCTTCAATAGCGGCGGTAAGGTCGACAAATTCATCGGCGCTGCGAACGGGCGGTAAGAAAACATGGACAACGCCGTCCCGCGGCTCGACGCTAAGGGCGGTGCGGATTTCCGGCCCGGCGCCGTAAAAGAACCCGCCCGGCGGAACATCTTCCATCGGCGTTTGTTCCCGTTGGGCGCGCCAGCGTTCATAGGCCGCGATATCATCTTCATTTGCGTCCATCATCGCCTCATCATTTGCGGGCGCGCCGCCTTCTGAAACGAATGGCCCATCATTGCGCTGTTGAAGGCGTGGGATTGGCGATGGCAAAGCGCCCCGCGCAGCAAAGGGGTCAAGCGGAATTATTTCCGGCCTGCTTGCTGGGTCGAGCCAAGTCAGTGAGTTAAGCGGCAGACGAAATCCCACCGGGCTGTCGCCTGGGTGAAGATAGATTTTTCCACGGCGGGTACGCCATTTTTCGCTGACCCACTTAAAGGCGCGGCGGTTTTTATTAGGGTCATTGCGGCGCGCGCGGGCCTGGGCCGCCTGAACTGGCAGCACCATGGCGACCGGCGCAGTGATGCCGCGTTCAAAAACGCGCATCAATCGCGCCCGCTCTTGGGGGTCTTCAAGTTTATTATTATCCGGATCAAGATTTTCTGGCAGGCTCGCTTCGCGCATCATAAAAGCGGCTGGGTCTTCATAGGCTGGGGCGGCGCATTCTTGCTCGATACCTAAGGCATCACATAAAGCATGGGTAAAGGCGGCGGCTTCTTGATAGCCGGCGTTTTGCGGGGCGTCTTCTCTGGCGATAAGGCTGACATCTTCCCAAAGGGGTTCTTTATCATCCCGCCAATATAGGGCGAACGCCCAGCGAGGCAGCTGCTCGCCCGGATACCACTTGCCTTGACCATATTGTAAGAGGCCGTCTGGTGCAAAGCGATCACGCAGCTTACGGATTAACTGGTCCGCATAGGCGCGTTTGGTCGGCCCGACCGCATCGATATTCCATTCCCCGGCGTCTCTGTCTTGATCCGCTACGAAGGTGGGCTCGCCCCCCATGGTGAGGCGCACATCATCTTTGACAAGAATTTTGTCGACTTCCTCGCCCGCCGACACAACGGCTTTCCACTGGTCGTCATTATAGGGCAGGGTGACACGAGGCGTCTCATAAAGGCGTTTGATCGACATTTCAAAGTCGAACTCGACCTCACAGGCTTCGTGGCCGCCATCGATTGGCGCGGCGCTTTGCGGAGCAGGCGTCGCCGCCAGCGGAATATAGCCTTCCGCCGCAAAGAAGCCAGATGTAGCGTCAAGCCCGATCCATCCTGCGCCAGGGATATAGGCTTCCGTCCAAGCATGGAGATCAGTGAAGTCCCGCGTCGGTCCTGGCGATCCGTCTAAGGAGGGAACATCTTCTTTCAATTGGATAAGGTAACCGGACACAAACCGCGCCGCTATGCCTAGACGGCGTAATAGGGCCGCGAGAAGCCAGCTTGAGTCCCGGCAAGAACCGCGATTTTTCTCAAGGGTCTCTTCGGGCGTTTGCACGCCAGGCTCCATCCGGATTGTATAGTTGATGTCATCGGCTACGCGCTGGTTGATCGCGACAAGATAGTCGATGGTAAGTTGTTCAACGCCGGGCTTGCCGCGCCAGAATTCACGCTCTTGCTGGACACGTTTTTCAAAAAGCGGCCCGCCCGTTACCGGCGCAAGATAGGGGGTGAGGTCCTTTTGGGTCGCTTCATCATAAAGGAAGGGCGCTCGTTGCGCTTCTTCTTCAACGAAGAAATCAAAGGGGTTCATGGGCGTTAAGTTCGCGACAAGGTCAACGCAGACCTCAAATGATCTTGTGCGCTCTGGAAAGACAAGGCGCGCCAAGTAATTTCCGAAAGGATCCTGCTGCCAATTTAGGAAATGCTCCGCCGGCTCGATGGTCAAGCCATAGCTCTCAATGGGAGTGCGTGAATGAGGTGCAGGTCGCAGCCTGACCGTTTGTGGCCCCAAATTGATTAGTTTGTCATAGCTGTAACGCGTTTTATGTGTAAGCGCCGCTTTTATTGTCATGACCCCAGCCTTTTTTGAAAAATCTTACTAACACTATATTTTCCACTTGCTCGGGCGTTCCATAGACTTCTTATGGTTAATTTACCTTAACTATAACAGTTTTCCGTTCATTAAAGACCCTGTGATTGGCTTTAAATTACTGATTTGTGACAAAATAGGTCGATTTATGCCCCCACAGCGCGGAGAATCGGCGCCAAACTATAAAGCTTAGCGATGGGATTGCGTGTTTTAGGGCGAAACCCGTTAAATATGCGCTGGATTTAACTCTTTTTTCCCCGCCTTGTTGCGCTGCGTTACAATGCGGCTTTATGCATTAGGGTGGGACCGCGGAAGGCTTTGTATAGTGGATTTTCCGGGCGACGGTTTTGCGAATGGCGGTTTTATTGATGATGGTTTCGCCTCTCCTGGGGGGAGCGTTCAAGGATCGCAAGTAGGATTTCAAGGCGACGGCTTTCAAAGCGGCTTTATCAGTGATGGCGTATTAGGAGTAGAGGCGGAAAACATGACTTATTGCGTAGCTTTGCGTTTAAAAGCTGGCTTGGTGATGTTGTCAGACACACGCACCAATGCGGGCGTTGATAATATTTCGCGATTTCGCAAGATGTTCACTTGGTCGGTGCCGGGCGAGCGCGCAGTTGCGATAATGACGGCTGGCAATCTGGCGGTAACACAGTCGGTAATTTCTCGTCTTCAAAATGCGATTGATGATCCCAACAATCAATATGAGACGATTTTAACAGCACCCTCGATTTATCGTATTGCTGAGATGGTGGGCGATTTGATGCAGGACGCTCAAAATCGCTGGGGGCCGGGGCTAAGTTCAATGAATGAGTCCGGTTTCGCCACGATGATTGTTGCTGGTCAACGGGCGGGCGGGGAGCCGCGCCTGTTTATGGTCTATTCAGCGGGCAATTTTATTGAGGCGACCGACGATACGCCATACCTGCAATTGGGTGAATTGAAGTACGGCAAGCCGATCATCGACAGGGTCATCAATTCAGACTCCAGTTTGGAAGATGGGTTGACAGCGTGTCTGCTTTCAATGGACTCAACCCTGCGCTCTAACCTGTCGGTGGGCATGCCTGTTGATCTTGCCATAATTCCAGAGGGGCAATATGGCTTTTCTGAACAAAGGCGCATCGAAGCGGAAGATGAAAATTTCCGCGCGCTGAGCGATGCGTGGTCAAACTCCTTAAAAGACGCCTTTATCAATATGCGTGCGCTTCCCAAATGGGAAGGCAATGGGACTGACGTCTAGCGTTCTGAAAATGCGCCGTCTAATGAGTTTGCAACCGGCTTCAGCAGGTAAGTCATTAACGAGCGTGAGCGGGTGATGACCTTCACTTGAATTTCCATGCCTGCGCTCAATTTTTCCGTCAACGCGCGTTCCTTGCGGGTTTGGTTCTCAACTGCAATTTTCGCCTTGTAGTAATACTCGCCCGTGCGTTCATCGAGGAATGTATCGGCTGAGATGTGCGAGACCACGCCCTTAAGAACGCCGTGGCGTTTTGGGTCAAATGTGGTGACCGTAATTTCCGCCTGTTGGCCAAGATCAATATGGCCAATATCTTTTGGATTAAGGCGTACTTCGCCGATAAGAGTTGTATTAGAAGGGACGATCTGTGCGATCACTGTGCCTGGGCGCACCACAGCGCCAGCGCCGCCGACAGCAATGTCATTGACGACGCCGTCCACTGGTGCGCGGATAACGAGGCGGGCGTCGCGGTCCTTTGAGGAGACGATGGATTGTTCAAGTTCTAGCAATTCTGCGAGCGCGCTTGTTCGTTCTTCGGCAGCTGCGTTTTGATATTGCGCCGCGACGCGGTCATGTTCCGCCTGCGCTGCTTGTAGGTCACGCTCAGCTTTTTCAAAACGAGACGCTGCGTCCGCAAGTGATGCGCGAGAGGATGAAAGGCTGGATTTCGCCTCTAACAAGGCTTGTTTTGACGTGAAGCCGTCTTTGATGAGCTCGTCTTGGATTTTAAACTGCTCTCTAGACAGAGTAAGCTGTTCTTTTGCTTCTTTATGGGATGTTTTAGCGGCTTTAAATTCCGCCTCCGCTGAGGCAATGCGCGCGTCTAAACCCTTTAAGCTTTGCGTTTTTTCTTCCGTTGCAACATCGTAAAGCTTTTCGTTTTCCAAAACGAGTGACGGCCAGTTGTTTTTGTATGATGTAAAATCTGGCACTCTATTTTCAGCCATTGCGCCCAAACGTTCGATGCGGATTTTTAACCCTGCTTGACGCGTTACAAAACGCGCGTGGCTATCATCGGCGCTCTCGGGGCGTAGTTCTACAAGAGCCGCGCCAGTAGAAACACTCTCACCAGGCTGCACCAATATCTGTTTCACGATGCCGCCTTCCAGGTGGGCGATTTCGCGTGTTTCTTCTAACGGCGCAATATTGCCCATCGCGATGGAAAACTCTCTTACCTGTGCAAGGTTAGATAGGACAAGCAACCCAATCATCAAGCTGCTGATGACAGTAAGCGCGGCGTTCACCAGATGTGGCGGCGCTCCTTCCTCCAACTCGATCGGCATAGACAGGCTCTGGCGTTCTCCAGTGGCTGTCGTTGCTTTGTTCTCGTTACTCATCTGGTCAATTCCACACTTATCAATAACTTTAAGAAGCAAGAAGCTTTGGTACTATTTGTTCTGGGTCGCCAAAATCGACGACTGCGCCGTTGTCAATCCACAGTGCCTTGTCAGCAAGGCGAAGATGGCTCGGGCGATGAGACGTCATAATAATCGAGCTATCTTTGCGGCGTTCTTCGATCACGGCAAGCAGCGCCCGTTCGCCTTCGTCGTCTAGATTGTCGGCTGGGTTATCCAGCAAATAAATCGGAACTTTGCGGATAAATGCGCGGGCGAGGGACATGCGCTTTTTCAGGGCGTCAGGCCAAACAGAAAGGGCGTCAGTTGTGACTTTGGTTTCCAGCCCTTGTTTTAAGGCGCCATCATAAAATTGCGTCAGGCCAAACTTTTCTGCAATTTCTTCCAGCTCGCCCATTGTCGCCGAAGGGTGGGAAAGCCGCAGATTTTGCGCAACTGTCCCGAACAGAAAATGCGATTCTTCTAATGTAACGCCTAAAGACTGACGCCATTCACCCGGGTCAACCTGGCGCAGGTCCAGCCCATCAATTAGAATTGAACCTGCTTGTTGTTGATAGAGCGCCGCGAGCAGCTTTAGCGTCGTTGATTTTCCTGAACCACTTTTCCCGCATATCGCCAGCATTTGCCCAGGCTGGATCGCAAATGATACGCCGCGCAGTGCTGGTTCTTTTTGCGTCGGGTAGCGGAAGCTGACGCGATCAAAAAATACGGTGCCCTTGAATGTTCTCGCGATGGTGGGGTTAGCGTTCGGGTCACGCTCTAGCGGCATGCGCAAGAGACGGTCAATTTGTTCAATGCTTTGCATTGTCTGACCGATCGTCAGACTGCTCAACAAAATATTGCGTAATGGGTTGAGTACACGCCATGATAGCGCCATGACGGCGATAAGCGCGCCTGAGCTTAAATTCCCGTCCACAACCATCCGAACGCCGATGGCTAATGTTAAGACGCCGGCAATCGTAACCAAGGACTGCGAAAGCGTTTGAATAACCATATTAAGCTGGCGGGCCTTCATGCTTGCAGTCGCGCTATCGGCTGAAAGTTGGCGATGACGATGCAGCCACATTTCCTCAGCATTAAGATCGTGAATCACGTTTTGCAATGATAGTGATTCAACGGTCAAATTATTGAGCTGCGCTTTTGCGTCGCCCGCTGCGCGAACAAGACCGCGAGAATGGGGCAGCCCCCAAGCCGCGATAATTACGTAACAAACAATCAGCGCAACCGGTGCAAAAACAAGGTTGCCGCCAATCATCGCAATCGCCGCTAAGAACAATAAGATGAAAGGTAAATCAAATATCGCATTGGCGAGCATGCCGGTAAACGCCTCGCGTACTGACGTCATCTGACGCAAACGCGTGATTTGAGAACCAAGAGGAGAATCTTGGGTATAAGAAAGCGGCATATGTAACAGGTGACGGAAAGCTGCTTCGTTAATTTGGTTATCTAGCCGTCCGCCAAGATAGGCTTGCAAACGTCCTCTGATTTCTCTCAGCATAAAGTCAGCCGATAAAATCATAATAATGCCGACCGTCAGGCCGAGCAGCACATCATATGCTTTTGCGCCGATCGCTTTATCATAGACATTCATGACAAACAGCGGCGTTAACATCGCTAGCAGGTTTGTCACAAAACTGATCGCAAAGATCGATCCGATAACAGGGCGGAATACACGGAAAATGGTTGATGACCATTTTAGTTTACCGGCGCCAGGAACCTTGTCAGTTTCGCTTTGCTCAGGAAAAATAAGGAGTCCAAAGATTTCGTCTTTTTCAAGCCGTTCAACTTTATTCGTTTGCGGATTGAATGAATGGGCGAAACCTTGCTCATCGACTTTTTCGATTAATCGAAAGCGGCCGCCTTCCATTTGCATGAAGCAGGGCAAATATTCATTTCGTAAAACGTGTTGGTTTGCCGCCTCGACAGTGGTCTTGAAGCCAAGGCGGAAGAGCACGGTTCTAAATGTTTGAAGCGTGTCAACTTGGTCCACATGGGGCATCGCTTCAAAAATTCGGCGCTCACCCTGTGTCCACCCAGTAATTTTCAAAAAACGAACGAGCGTTTTCATGCAATCCGCGCTATTCGCGGGCATGCTTTCTGGGGCATCGATGGAAAAGGCTTCTGACAATTTTTTACGAAGCCGTTCAACTGGGTTTATCGACGGCGTTGGCGCGTCGTCAAAGCGCAGCTGATGCAATGTGCTTGGCGTGTCCTTTTTCTGCGTCATGACGAGGCCTTCTGCGCTTGGTCTTTTTTCGGCGGCGAGGATATGTCGAGCGTTTGAACTTGACCGTTGCGCGTTTCATACGCAGCATCACACAGGCGGATAAGCGAAGGACGGTGGGTTGCTATCAGCACGGTCATTTGCCCGCGCAATGAGTTTAGTGCTGCTGTTAATGCTTTCTCCGCCCCAAGATCTAACGCCGTATTGGCTTCGTCTAGAAGTAAGACTGCAGGCCGAAGCGCCAATGCACGTGCGATGCAGATGCGCTGTGCGGTGGAAGCGGGGATCTCACCGCCTGAGGTTCCGCGCAAGGGCGTATCATAGCCGAGCGGCATGCGGGTGATTTCTGTGTCTAGGCCGATTAACTTACACGCCCATAGGCAGGCTGGTGTTGGCGTCGCTCCAAAAAGGGTCAGATTTTCTAATATCGTTCCGCGAAAAGTTTGCGGTTCTTGCTGCACATAACGCACCGCTTCACGAATGGCGGGGGCGTTATCGCCTATTAGATGCACGCCGCCGATCATCGCCATTCCTGAGCTTGGAGAAAATGATCCGCTTAGCGATCGCAAAAGGCTTGTGCGTCCACTGCCATCTTCACCGCGAAAGGCGATCAGGGCGCCGCCTGGAATTGTTAGTGATAGATTTTCAAACTGAAACTTTTGGCTTTTGCGGTGTTTTATGGAGACATTTTCCAATATAATTTCCGCGGGCCGTTGAACAACGCTATTTTTTTGTGTTGTCGCTAAGATATTAAAAGTTTGCGGCTCGCTATTATCAAAAATTTCTTTAATCCGATCACGTTTTAACGTGGCAAGCTGTATTTCATTCCAAGCAGATAACATGCGGATCAAAGGTTGTAGCAACTGCGACGATAAAAGCATGCAACAGGCAAGACCGCCCATTGAAAGCTTGTCTTGAATGACCAGTATTGCGCCGAATGAGACAATGGCGACGGTTGAAATGGAGGCATAGGCCGCAGCTTGAGATTGTGCTGCATTTGTTGTTGTAATTGTTTGTCTGACGATATTACTGGCGCCTGCTTGTAAGCGTTCAAACCGGCGCATGATAAATGGTTCCATCGCCAATGATTTTACGGTCGCCATCGTCCGCAAGATTTCGATAATAAAGTCCGTTTTGCGCGCCTCAGTTTTTTCTCGTTCTTCGGCCAAAGCCCGCAGTTTTTCAGACCGATGAACACACATGTAACTAAAGATCGCAAAAAGACTAAGCGGGACCAAAAATAAGAGGCCCCCGACAATTAAGATCACAAGCGCAAATAAAGGGGCAAACATCATGTCTAATGCGCTCAGCCGAGAAGAGCCGCTAAGATAATCTCCAAAGCCACTAATTGACGAGACACGGTCTAAATGATCTGAAGTCGTACTTTCCCGGTGAACAGAAGGCGGTGATGTCATAATCGCCCGCATGGAACGACGTGTCAGTTTATGTGTAAACGAAGAAGCCGACCAATTCACAACGTAATTGCGAAGGGCCTTTAACGCAAAATCAACAATTAAGACGAAGCAAACGCCTATTAACAAAAGGTTGAGGGTTTTAAATGAAGCGTTCGGCAAAACACGGTCATAAACTTGTAAAATGGTTATGGGTAACGCCAACGCCAAAATGTTTACGACGGCTGATGCCGCATACACATTTTGTGTGGCTTTCGGCGCTTCTTCACCAAAAAAAGCCGAATCATCTTCCCCGGTTGCGCCTTTGGCAAGCGTTTGGAAGAATCGCGTTACATCGCGAAGCGAATTGCTAAACATACTGCGCCGCTACGTTTACTAACTATTAACGTTAAGAGTACGATTACTAGAATTAGATTCAAATGATTGAAAAACCCTAAGCAAACGGTCTTTTAGGGTGGTTTTATTCCGATAAAAATTAACTAAACCTCTAAAGGACCGATTAAGCTCGTCCATTTAGCATGCCTGCCAGGATCCTTTACATTTATAGGCTTGAGCTATGGCGCGCGACGACGAGCAGAGTGTTAACAACCAACAACCAAAACCTTCAGCTGAACAAGATTTATTGAATGTTCAAGCTGACGTAGCAGCTGAAAAAGAGGCGGACGCCTTAAAAAAAGCGCGAGAGGGTAATGGTGTTGAAGCCGATGATGGTCAAGGCGGCCTTCATGAAAACCTTCACTATGGTGAACAATATGATAGTGAAATTTTGGGTGCGCCAAGTGACGATGAGGGCGGGCTAAATAATATCGGCGATCCTGCGCGAGCGGTGTCTAATAATGATGCTGATAATAAAGTAGCTGCTGAGCCAATTGATGATCAACCTAGCGTTAATCCACAAGCAGATCAGGGGGGCGTTGAGCCAACAGGCGCCGATACGACGAATGCTGGACCGTCTTCTCGTGATCCACTGCTTAATTCATCTGACACGATTGATCGCGAAGAGGGGGATGCCCAAGATTTTACATCGGGTTTAACAGCGGCCCGTGAGACAAACGAAGCCTCAAATATTCAAGACGGTGCGGCGCAGGCGTTAGGTTTACCTGATCGCACTGACTTTTCTCCCGAGGAAGAAACTGCTCAAGAAATTGTTGTTGAGCAAGGCGAGAACGATCAAACTGAACAATCTGCGGGTTCGCAACCGCAAGAAACGCCTGCCGCCGTTGAACTTGGCGAACCAGATGGCGCTATTGGTGATGAAAACGCTACAAGTGGTGACCCTTTAACCGAAGAAGATAGTGCTGGAGAGAACGGCGACGACACTGCAATTATAGACGCGCCGGTTAACTCTACTCCGACGGATATCAGCCTGTCCGGGACATCGGTTGATGAGAACGACGCGGGTGCGACGATTGCGACGCTGTCGGCGAGTGATGTTGATGCTGGGGATACGGCGAGCTTCTCCATCGCCAATGACGCTTCCGGACTATTTGAAGTTGTTGGCGATACGTTGAAGCTCCGCGATGGGGTCTCCCTCGACCATGAAGGCCAAGACTCCTATGACGTTACAATTGAAGTGGCGGATAGCGAAGGGGCGACCTATCAAGAGACTGTCACGATCAATGTGAATGACGTCAATGAAGGCCCGACGGATATCAGCCTGTCCGGGACATCGGTTGATGAGAACGACGCGGGTGCGACAGTTGCGACGCTGTCGGCGAGCGATGTTGATGCGGGCGATACGGCGAGCTTCTCGATTGCGTCGGACGCGTCTGGGAACTTTGAGATCGTCGGTAACGAGCTTAAGTTAAGAGACGGCGTTTCCCTCGACCATGAAGGTCAAGACAGCTACGACGTCACGATTGAAGTGGCTGACAGCGAAGGGGCGACCTACCAAGAAACGGTGACCATTAACGTCAACGACGTCAATGAAGGCCCGACGGATATCAGCCTGTCCGGGACATCGGTTGATGAGAATGATGCGGGTGCGACAGTTGCGACGCTGTCGGCGAGTGATGTTGATGCTGGGGATACGGCGAGCTTTTCGATTGCCAATGACGCGTCTGGCAACTTTGAGATCGTCGGTAACGAGCTTAAGTTAAGAGACGGGGTTTCCCTCGACCATGAAGGTCAAGACAGCTACGACGTCACGATTGAAGTGGCGGATAGCGAAGGGGCGACGTATCAAGAGACGGTCACGATCAATGTGAACGACGTCAATGAAGGCCCGAGCGATATTGCGCTTTCTGGGACATCGGTTGATGAGAATGATGCGGGCGCGACGGTTGCGACGCTGTCGGCGAGTGATGTTGATGCGGGCGATACGGCGAGCTTCTCGATTGCCAATGATGCTTCCGGACTATTTGAAGTTGTTGGCGATACGTTAAAGCTGCGTGATGGGGTCTCCCTCGATCATGAAGGCCAAGACAGCTATGACGTTACGATTGAAGTCGCTGACAGCGAAGGGGCGACGTACCAAGAAACGGTCACGATCAATGTGAACGACGTCAATGAAGGTCCGACGGATATCAGCCTGTCCGGCACGTCTGTTGATGAGAATGACGCTGGGGCGACGGTTGCGACGCTGTCGGCGAGTGATGTTGATGCTGGGGATACGGCGAGCTTCTCGATTGCCAATGACGCTTCCGGACTATTTGAAGTTGTTGGCGATACGTTGAAGCTGCGCGATGGCGTCTCCCTCGACCATGAAGGCCAAGACTCCTATGACGTTACAATTGAAGTGGCGGATAGCGAAGGGGCGACCTATCAAGAGACTGTCACGATCAATGTGAATGACGTCAATGAAGGCCCGAGCGACATTGCGCTTTCTGGCACATCGGTTGATGAGAACGACGCTGGGGCGACAGTTGCGACGCTGTCGGCGAGCGATGTTGATGCGGGCGATACGGCGAGCTTCTCCATCGCCAATGACGCTTCCGGACTATTTGAAGTTGTCGGCGATACGTTGAAGCTCCGCGATGGGGTATCCCTCGACCATGAAGGCCAAGACTCCTATGACGTTACGATTGAAGTGGCGGATAGCGAAGGGGCGACGTATCAAGAGACGGTCACGATCAATGTGAACGACGTCAATGAAGGCCCGAGCGATATTGCGCTTTCTGGGACATCGGTTGATGAGAATGATGCGGGCGCGACGGTTGCGACGCTGTCGGCGAGTGATGTTGATGCGGGCGATACGGCGAGCTTCTCGATTGCCAATGATGCTTCCGGACTATTTGAAGTTGTTGGCGATACGTTAAAGCTGCGTGATGGGGTCTCCCTCGATCATGAAGGCCAAGACAGCTATGACGTTACGATTGAAGTCGCTGACAGCGAAGGGGCGACGTACCAAGAAACGGTCACGATCAATGTGAACGACGTCAATGAAGGTCCGACGGATATCAGCCTGTCCGGCACGTCTGTTGATGAGAATGACGCTGGGGCGACGGTTGCGACGCTGTCGGCGAGCGATGTTGATGCGGGCGATACGGCGAGCTTCTCGATTGCGTCGGACGCGTCTGGGAACTTTGAGATCGTCGGTAACGAGCTTAAGTTAAGAGACGGCGTTTCCCTCGACCATGAAGGTCAAGACAGCTACGACGTCACGATTGAAGTGGCTGACAGCGAAGGGGCGACCTACCAAGAAACGGTGACCATTAACGTCAACGACGTCAATGAAGGCCCGACGGATATCAGCCTGTCCGGGACATCGGTTGATGAGAACGACGCTGGGGCGACAGTTGCGACGCTGTCGGCGAGCGATGTTGATGCGGGCGATACGGCGAGCTTCTCCATCGCCAATGACGCTTCCGGACTATTTGAAGTTGTCGGCGATACGTTGAAGCTCCGCGATGGGGTCTCCCTCGACCATGAAGGTCAAGACAGCTATGACGTTACGATTGAAGTGGCGGATAGCGAAGGGGCGACCTACCAAGAGACGGTCACGATCAATGTGAATGACGTCAATGAAGGCCCGAGCGATATTGCGCTTTCTGGGACATCGGTTGATGAGAATGATGCGGGCGCGACGGTTGCGACGCTGTCGGCGAGTGATGTTGATGCGGGCGATACGGCGAGCTTCTCGATTGCCAATGATGCTTCCGGACTATTTGAAGTTGTTGGCGATACGTTAAAGCTGCGTGATGGGGTCTCCCTCGATCATGAAGGCCAAGACAGCTATGACGTTACGATTGAAGTCGCTGACAGCGAAGGGGCGACGTACCAAGAAACGGTCACGATCAATGTGAACGACGTCAATGAAGGTCCGACGGATATCAGCCTGTCCGGCACGTCTGTTGATGAGAATGACGCTGGGGCGACGGTTGCGACGCTGTCGGCGAGTGATGTTGATGCTGGGGATACGGCGAGCTTCTCGATTGCCAATGACGCTTCCGGACTATTTGAAGTTGTTGGCGATACGTTGAAGCTCCGCGATGGGGTCTCCCTCGACCATGAAGGCCAAGACTCCTATGACGTTACAATTGAAGTGGCGGATAGCGAAGGGGCGACCTATCAAGAGACTGTCACGATCAATGTGAATGACGTCAATGAAGGCCCGAGCGACATTGCGCTTTCTGGCACATCGGTTGATGAGAACGACGCTGGGGCGACAGTTGCGACGCTGTCGGCGAGCGATGTTGATGCGGGCGATACGGCGAGCTTCTCGATCGCCAATGACGCTTCCGGACTATTTGAAGTTGTCGGCGATACGTTGAAGCTGCGCGATGGGGTCTCCCTCGACCATGAAGGCCAAGACTCCTATGACGTTACGATTGAAGTGGCGGATAGCGAAGGGGCGACCTATCAAGAGACGGTCACGATCAATGTGAATGACGTCAATGAAGGCCCGAGCGATATTGCGCTTTCTGGGACATCGGTTGATGAGAATGATGCGGGCGCGACGGTTGCGACGCTGTCGGCGAGTGATGTTGATGCGGGCGATACGGCGAGCTTCTCGATTGCCAATGATGCTTCCGGACTATTTGAAGTTGTTGGCGATACGTTAAAGCTGCGTGATGGGGTCTCCCTCGATCATGAAGGCCAAGACAGCTATGACGTTACGATTGAAGTCGCTGACAGCGAAGGGGCGACGTACCAAGAAACGGTCACGATCAATGTGAACGACGTCAATGAAGGTCCGACGGATATCAGCCTGTCCGGCACGTCTGTTGATGAGAATGACGCTGGGGCGACGGTTGCGACGCTGTCGGCGAGTGATGTTGATGCTGGGGATACGGCGAGCTTCTCGATTGCCAATGACGCTTCCGGACTATTTGAAGTTGTTGGCGATACGTTGAAGCTCCGCGATGGGGTCTCCCTCGACCATGAAGGCCAAGACTCCTATGACGTTACGATTGAAGTGGCGGATAGCGAAGGGGCGACCTATCAAGAGACGGTCACGATCAATGTGAATGACGTCAATGAAGGCCCGAGCGACATTGCGCTTTCTGGCACATCGGTTGATGAGAATGACGCTGGGGCGACAGTTGCGACGCTGTCGGCGAGTGATGTTGATGCGGGCGATACGGCGAGCTTCTCGATCGCCAATGACGCTTCCGGACTATTTGAAGTTGTCGGCGATACGTTGAAGCTCCGCGATGGGGTCTCCCTCGACCATGAAGGTCAAGACAGCTATGACGTTACGATTGAAGTGGCGGATAGCGAAGGGGCGACCTACCAAGAGACGGTCACGATCAATGTGAATGACGTCAATGAAGGCCCGAGCGATATTGCGCTTTCTGGGACATCGGTTGATGAGAATGATGCGGGCGCGACGGTTGCGACGCTGTCGGCGAGTGATGTTGATGCGGGCGATACGGCGAGCTTCTCGATTGCCAATGATGCTTCCGGACTATTTGAAGTTGTTGGCGATACGTTAAAGCTGCGTGATGGGGTCTCCCTCGATCATGAAGGCCAAGACAGCTATGACGTTACGATTGAAGTCGCTGACAGCGAAGGGGCGACGTACCAAGAAACGGTCACGATCAATGTGAACGACGTCAATGAAGGTCCGACGGATATCAGCCTGTCCGGCACGTCTGTTGATGAGAATGACGCTGGGGCGACGGTTGCGACGCTGTCGGCGAGTGATGTTGATGCTGGGGATACGGCGAGCTTCTCGATTGCCAATGACGCTTCCGGACTATTTGAAGTTGTTGGCGATACGTTGAAGCTCCGCGATGGGGTCTCCCTCGACCATGAAGGCCAAGACTCCTATGACGTTACAATTGAAGTGGCGGATAGCGAAGGGGCGACCTATCAAGAGACTGTCACGATCAATGTGAATGACGTCAATGAAGGCCCGAGCGACATTGCGCTTTCTGGCACATCGGTTGATGAGAATGACGCTGGGGCGACGGTTGCGACGCTGTCGGCGAGTGATGTTGATGCTGGCGATACGGCAAGCTTTTCGATCGCCAATGATGCTTCCGGACTATTTGAAGTTGTCGGCGATACGTTAAAGCTGCGTGATGGCGTCTCCCTCGACCATGAAGGCCAAGACAGCTACGACGTCACGATTGAAGTGGCGGATAGCGAAGGGGCGACCTACCAAGAGACGGTCACGATCAATGTGAATGACGTCAATGAAGGCCCGACGGATATCAGCCTGTCCGGGACATCGGTTGATGAGAACGACGCGGGTGCGACAGTTGCGACGCTGTCGGCGAGCGATGTTGATGCGGGCGATACGGCGAGCTTTTCGATTGCGTCGGATGCTTCCGGACTATTTGAAGTTGTTGGCGATACGTTAAAGCTGCGTGATGGGGTCTCCCTCGATCATGAAGGCCAAGACAGCTATGACGTTACGATTGAAGTCGCTGACAGCGAAGGGGCGACGTACCAAGAAACGGTCACGATCAATGTGAACGACGTCAATGAAGGTCCGACGGATATCAGCCTGTCCGGCACGTCTGTTGATGAGAATGACGCTGGGGCGACGGTTGCGACGCTGTCGGCGAGTGATGTTGATGCTGGGGATACGGCGAGCTTCTCCATCGCCAATGACGCTTCCGGACTATTTGAAGTTGTTGGCGATACGTTGAAGCTCCGCGATGGGGTCTCCCTCGACCATGAAGGCCAAGACTCCTATGACGTTACAATTGAAGTGGCGGATAGCGAAGGGGCGACCTATCAAGAGACTGTCACGATCAATGTGAATGACGTCAATGAAGGCCCGACGGATATCAGCCTGTCCGGGACATCGGTTGATGAGAACGACGCGGGTGCGACAGTTGCGACGCTGTCGGCGAGCGATGTTGATGCGGGCGATACGGCGAGCTTCTCGATTGCGTCGGACGCGTCTGGGAACTTTGAGATCGTCGGTAACGAGCTTAAGTTAAGAGACGGCGTTTCCCTCGACCATGAAGGTCAAGACAGCTACGACGTCACGATTGAAGTGGCTGACAGCGAAGGGGCGACCTACCAAGAAACGGTGACCATTAACGTCAACGACGTCAATGAAGGCCCGACGGATATCAGCCTGTCCGGGACATCGGTTGATGAGAATGATGCGGGTGCGACAGTTGCGACGCTGTCGGCGAGTGATGTTGATGCTGGGGATACGGCGAGCTTTTCGATTGCCAATGACGCGTCTGGCAACTTTGAGATCGTCGGTAACGAGCTTAAGTTAAGAGACGGGGTTTCCCTCGACCATGAAGGTCAAGACAGCTACGACGTCACGATTGAAGTGGCGGACAGTGAAGGGGCGACCTACCAAGAAACGGTGACCATTAACGTCAATGACGTCAATGAAGGCCCGACGGATATCAGCCTGTCCGGGACATCGGTTGATGAGAATGATGCGGGCGCGACAGTTGCGACCTTGTCGGCGAGCGATGTTGATGCGGGCGATACGGCGAGCTTCTCGATTGCGTCGGACGCGTCTGGGAACTTTGAGATCGTCGGTAACGAGCTTAAGTTAAGAGACGGCGTTTCCCTCGACCATGAAGGTCAAGACAGCTACGACGTCACGATTGAAGTGGCGGACAGCGAAGGGGCGACGTATCAAGAGACGGTGACCATTAACGTCAACGACGTCAATGAAGGCCCAACGGATATTGCGCTTTCTGAGCCTCCATCAGGTCTCGAGTTGAATACTGATGGTGGGAATAGTGCTTATCTGCAAGCACAAGATGGTGATGCTGTTATGGGGGGGGCTGAATCACTTACTGTTGATATGACCTTCTCTTCTACTGAAGTATCTGGTAGTTTTGTTCCATTAGTATCTTACGCTGCTCCCGGACAAAGTAATGAATTCCTTGTAGGCGGCCATCCGTCGGATGGAGCTTTAAGTGTTTTCATTCGAGGGCAGAAGGCTTTGACCGGAATAAATCTTGATGATTTATTTGATGGTGAGATCCACCAGCTTTCAGTGACTTGGGACAATGAAGACGGGTCACTAAAAGTTTTTGTTGATGGGCAAGAAGCTTATTCCGCCACAAATGTTCAAACGGGCCAGGAAATACGGTCTGGCGGTGAACTAGTCTTTGGACAAGAGCAAGACAGCCTTGGTGGCGGGTTTGCGAGCAATCAAGTTTTCTCCGGGAATATGTATGATATCTCAGTGTATGATGAGGTTCTAACAGAACAAGATTTGGCCGACCCGGTGAATAACGGTTCCGATCATATTGTCGCTCATTGGCCGTTAGATTCATTTGATGCTGGACAAACGCCGGGCGCATTAGGGGATGGAAACGGTTTATCGGAAGGTCATGTAACAGGTGGCGGATTTGTTTCTTCGCAAACACCGTCTTTCTTCAGTGGAACGGGCGATCCTACCTTAGTAAATGAGAATGACGCGGGTGCGACAGTTGCGACGCTGTCGGCGAGCGATGTTGATGCGGGCGATACGGCGAGCTTTTCGATTGCGTCGGATGCGTCTGGGAACTTTGAGATCGTCGGTAACGAGCTTAAGTTAAGAGACGGCGTTTCCCTCGACCATGAAGGCCAAGACAGCTACGATGTTACGATTGAAGTGGCGGACAGCGAAGGCGCGACATATCAGGAAACCGTGACCATTAACGTCAACGACGTCAATGAAGGCCCGAGCGATATTGCGCTTTCCGGGACATCGGTTGATGAGAATGACGCTGGGGCGACGGTTGCGACGCTGTCAGCGAGCGATGTTGATGCTGGGGATACGGCGAGCTTCTCGATTGCGTCGGATGCGTCTGGGAACTTTGAGATCGTCGGTAACGAGCTTAAGTTAAGAGACGGGGTTTCCCTCGACCATGAAGGCCAAGACTCATACGACGTCACGATTGAAGTGGCTGACAGCGAAGGCGCGACGTATCAAGAGACGGTCACGATCAATGTGAATGACGTCAATGAAGGTCCGACGGATATTGCGCTTTCCGGGACATCGGTTGATGAGAACGACGCTGGGGCGACAGTTGCGACGCTGTCGGCGAGCGATGTTGATGCGGGCGATACGGCGAGCTTCTCCATCGCCAATGACGCTTCCGGACTATTTGAAGTTGTCGGCGATACGTTAAAGCTGCGCGACGGCGTCTCCCTCGACCATGAAGGCCAAGACTCCTATGACGTCACGATTGAAGTGGCTGACAGCGAAGGGGCGACCTATCAAGAGACGGTCACGATCAATGTGAACGACGTCAATGAAGGCCCGACGGATATTGCGCTTTCCGGGACATCGGTTGATGAGAATGACGCGGGTGCGACAGTTGCGACGCTGTCGGCGAGCGATGTTGATGCGGGCGATACGGCGAGCTTCTCGATTGCGTCGGATGCGTCTGGGAACTTTGAGATCGTCGGTAACGAGCTTAAGTTAAGAGACGGCGTCTCCCTCGACCATGAAGGTCAAGACAGCTACGACGTCACGATTGAAGTGGCGGACAGTGAAGGGGCGACCTACCAAGAAACGGTGACCATTAACGTCAATGACGTCAATGAAGGCCCGACGGATATCAGCCTGTCCGGGACATCGGTTGATGAGAATGATGCGGGCGCGACAGTTGCGACCTTGTCGGCGAGCGATGTTGATGCGGGCGATACGGCGAGCTTTTCGATTGCGTCGGATGCGTCTGGGAACTTTGAGATCGTCGGTAACGAGCTTAAGTTAAGAGACGGGGTTTCCCTCGACCATGAAGGCCAAGACAGCTACGATGTTACGATTGAAGTCGCTGACAGCGAAGGGGCGACCTACCAAGAGACGGTCACGATCAATGTGAATGATATCAATGAGAATGCTGCCCCAACTGATATTCTCTTTACTACCGACACATTAGTTGAGAATCAAACGTTATGGAGCGAAGACTTCTCCGGAATGTCCGATGGAGATCAATCAGATAGCGGTTCATCAGCGTGGAGTACGGATGAGACAAACGCGAATTACTCTAATCCAAATCATGGTGTCGACGACGGAGAATATGAATTTTCACAATCGACAAGCACATCTAATGATAATGCTTATGTGAGCTGGCGTAGTGAGTCTATAGATATTTCTAGCCAAACTAACCTTAATCTAAGCTTTGATCTGCGTGAAGAAGGAACGATGGAAGAAAGCGGATCGTGGCACGATTATTTTGAAGCTTACGCTATTGTTGATGGGACAGAACATCTGTTGCTAGACCAAGATGGCGATAGCGGTATATCGAGTGAAACATACAATTTTGCGGACTTGCCGACTGGCGATACTCTCGTCATTGAATTCCGTGCTAAGACTACTTATTCGAGCGAAAAATATTTCGTAGACAATATTGAGCTCACAGGCGATTCCGGTGGAACGCAAACAACAACAACGCTAAATGCGGCAATCGATGAAAATGATGCTGGCGTCACTGTCGCCAATCTTTCTGCAATCGATCCTGATGTAGGCGACAGCGCGACATTCTCGATCGTTTCAGATCCATCTGGGAACTTTGAAATTGTTGGCAATGAACTCAAGTTAAAAGATGACGTATCGCTTGACTATGAGGCGCAAGATTCTCATGACATCACAATCCAAGTGGATGATGGGAACGGTGGTACGTATCAAGAGACCGTCACTATCGATGTCAATGACATCTATGAGGCGGCGAGCGTTTCGGGTCCGGTCGCTGTTTCTGGTACGGAGGACCAGACGGTCACGATTAGTGAGGCGCAATTGCTGGCGTCGACAAGCAATCCTGATGGGGCGACGCTATCTATCCAAAATTTATCTGCTGATAATGGCGTAATCTCTGACAATGGCGACGGCACGTGGGATTTTACGCCGAATGCTGATTTTAGTGGTGACGTAAATCTTACTTACACTGTATCAGATGGCGTGAATGATATTGCTGCAACGGGTGTTGTCAGTGTTTCTGCCGAGGTGGATGCGCCCTCGATCAATCTGGGCTCGGTTTCTAGAGAGCTGTTTAATTCTACTTTCTCAGACGACTCGCAAGGATCGCAAGCGCACGATTCCAATGATTCATTCAGGAGCACGATGGATGGTTGGCAAAGTGATAACAGCGTCGAGTTTTGGAGCGACGGTTCAGGCGGCGGTTATATTGAGCTCAATGATGATGCGATCGATAACTTTTCAGACGCAACAAATATCTTCCGAGAAGTCGACACAACGGATAGCGCGTCTTATGATTTAAGCTTCGATTATGCGCCGCGCCCTGGCTATGACGAGACAGTCAATGTAATCGAAGTCCTTTGGGATGGTGAAGTTGTTCAAACAATTTCTGCGGATGGCTCTAGCGATTCATCGCCGCAGTTTCAGACCTATAATATAACGTTGACGGGCGACGGCGACCCAAGTCGGATTGAGATCCGTGAAGCGTCAAGCAATGACCAAGACTATGGTCGCGGCATGAGGATCGATAATGTTCAGATGACCGAGACGCTGGACGGGTCGGCGAAAGGCGTGGAAGGCGAAGCGATTGAACTTCCTGCGTTGAACGCTAACCTTACTGACACTGATGGCTCTGAAACGTTGTCTGTTTCTGTTGCGGGCATTCCTGACGGCGCCGAGTTAAGTGACGGCGTTAATAGCTTCACTGCGAGCTCTGGCGATAACTCAGTGGATGTTTCTAGCTGGGATATGGATGCGTTGCAGGTTACGCCGCCCACTGATTATACTGGTGATTTCACACTGCAAGTGAATGCAACGTCAACTGAAACTGGCGGCGCTCAAAGCTCGATATCACAGGATTTGCCCGTTCGGGTATTGGCTGATGAAACCGAAATAGTCGGTGATCACGAAGACAATGAGCTAGATGGCGGCTTAGACAATGAAGTCATTTCAGGCGGGCTGGGCGAGGACGAGCTAACCGGCGGGGGCGGTGATGATGCCCTTTATGGTGGTGATGGAGATGACACGCTTCAAGGTGACGCTGGGGACGACACGCTTTACGGCGGCGATGGCGATGACATCTTTATCTATGTCAATGACGGGGCTGGCTCTGGCGCAGATATTGTTAATGGCGGCTCTGGCGGATGGACCGATGCTATCGAATTTTCCGGCGGTCTAGAATCCTTAGGCGAGTTTGGCGTTGATTGGACATTGGATGTGACCGAAGGAAGTGTGCTTTCCCAGACGGATGATGAGATTACATTGTCCGAGGATGCCGATGGCCTTATTACGTTGAATGACGGATCAACGATTGAGTTCACTGACATTGAACAAGTGATTTAAACGAACATCACGCGATTTAAGCGGCATCATGATTACTACATGGTGCTGTCGCATTGCGTTACTAATTATTGAGCAGGGGGGATTTCTATTGAGGTTGTCGCAAGCTCGGCGCTTTGATCCTGCTTAGACATTTCATCTGATTCAGATAACGCCGACACCAGCACGCCAGCAGTTGCGGCGAGTTCATATTGCGCGGCCCTTAAATCGAACTGCGCCTGCGATAGGTCAATTTCTGCATTCACAAGATCACGCTGGCCGTCCAGAACATCAATCACCGTCCGGTTGCCCGCCTCGAATTCTACTTGAAGGCCTTTTACGGCTAGATTGGCGGCTTGTATTGCTTTTTTGGCCGCCGCGATACGCGCTTTACCATTGACGATTGACCGCCAAGTGCGCGTAACGGTCTCTTCGACTGATAGTTTTGCTTCTCTCAATAAAGCCCGTTGATTTTGTTCAGTCGCTGAGGCCTGGCGCATATTGGCGATATTGGCGCCTTGAACGAAAATCGGCGCGCGCATGCGAGCGACGATTTGATACTCGTCTTCGTTGTCTAAGGCGCTATCTTCAGGAAGGCGGCGAAAGAAGTTTCCTTCTACTGAGAAATTAGGTGTAAAGGCGCCTTTCGCGGCGTTTTTTGCGTGACGCGCAGCTTTGACCTGTTGTTCGGCGGCTTTAACCGATGGGCTTGCTCGTTCTGCGGCTGCAAGAGCGTCGCTGAGCGATAGAAAGCCAAAGGTGCTTTGATCTTCATCCGCGGCAAGTTTTGATGGCGCTTCGCGGCCAATGGCGCGAGCGTAGCTTGCTTCGCTTGAAGCTAAGTCGGCGAGGGCTTGTGCTAGGCTGGCCCCCGCAGTCGCGGCCCGCATGCGCGCTTGTTCAACCCCGGTACGGCTTTGTGCGCCAGCCTTCATGCGCGCTTGGGTGATCTGAAATTGTTTCTTGATCAAGATAAGATTGTTGCGTCTGTGATCCACGATCTGACGAGCGAGCACGACAGATGCGTGCGCTCGTGCGGCGGAAAGGGCGGCCTGTTCATGAGCATCCGCAAGAGAAAACCTTGCCTCGGCAAGATTGGCGCGCGCTTCGCGAAACGCGTTGATTGTCGATAAGCCTTCAAAGATTGGTTGTCGGACTGTAAGGCCAAGGGTTAGCCCATCGCGATCTTCCAGCGTGTCAATTCGATTGCTGCGGAAATCTTCCCCCGCATAAGACGCATTGCCTTCAACAGAAGGCAAAAAACCGCCTAGGGCGCGGAAGCGCTCAGCGCGCGCGCCTTTTTCTTGGGCGCGAGCCGAAGCGATACGCGGATTAAAAGTTAACGCCGCATTAACAGCTTCGCTTACTGTTTCGCCCTGAGCAGAGGCGCCCAAATCGTTAGTCTGGCTGGCTTCTTCGCGATCGGCCAGCGCCTCATCAATGTCAGTGAATGGATAGGCGGCGACCGGCGTTAACAGAGAGGCGGTCGCCGTAACAAGCGCAAGGCTTGAACAAAAACGAAACGAAAACAAGCCACGGCGCGACAAAGGACGTCTCCAACATGATTAAGAAAGTCTTGTCCAAAGTCATTACAATTTGAAGGATAATGGATTGTTAACGCTCTTCCAATCCCTCAAAGAAAATCGTCCAGCTGAAGGGCTTTTCAATTCCGGCGATTAGAACGCTTGAAGGGCGTTGTTTGTAAGTCTTTGGATCTTTGTTTGATTTTTGCGCACGTGCAAAAATTTTATGAAATAAAAATCTCTTGGCTCTATTGTTGAATACTTCGCGGCGCGAAGCTGTAAATAAATAGTATCTGACATGAACGCGGTGCGGGGGGCTGCGATGCCAATCGTCTCCGCGGTGATTTTGCGCTAATATTTTACGTGCAAACAAAATGCAGTGCGTTTACAAAGTTTTGCGTTGTTCTTGTATAAAGATTTTTATCGACTAGTGATTTTGTTATGATGCCATCGGCTGCGCCAAATAAACTTGATCCTATCTCACGTGCGAAAGCCGCTGTTAAGCGCCTGTTGGTCCAAGCGGCGGTGTTCAGCTGTTTTGTTAACCTGCTTATGCTGACCGGTCCAATCTACATGTTACAAATGTATGATCGGGTATTAATCAGCCGCAGCACCGAAACCCTAGTGGTGATCACGGGGCTGACGGTCGTATTGTTTATAGCGATGGGCCTTTTGGACTATGCCCGCGGCGCCTTATTGGCGCGGGCGGGGGCGTATTATGAACAACGTCTCAAGCCCGTAATTTTTGATTTATCGATGGAACAGGCGCGCCTTGGGTCTGCGCATGCTGACCACGCGCTAAAGGATCTTCGGCAAATAAGACAATTTGTGGCGAGCCCTGCGCTAACGGCTGTGTTTGACGCCCCTTGGACGCCGTTTTTCATGTTCTTGGTGTTTATGCTGCATTGGGCATTAGGGCTTGTGGCTATTCTTGGTCTTGGCGTCTTGTTGGCGCTCGCGGTGATTAACGAGCGCAGTTCCCGTGAAGCCAACATGAAATCCCATAATATTAATTCGCAAACTGATCAGCTTGCGATTTCCGCGATGCGCAATGCAGCTGCCACCGATTCCATGGGGATGCGTAAACCTTTGCGCAAGCGTTGGTTGACCCTTGGTGTTGAAGGGTCGGACTATACATTAATGTCCACCGATACGATTGGCGGACTAACCGCCGCGACAAAAGCGGCGCGCCTGTTCTTGCAATCAGCGATCTTGGGCGTCGGCGCGTTTCTCGCAATAAAAGGCGAAGTGACGCCAGGCGCGATGATTGCGGCGTCAATTATCACAGGCCGCGCCCTAGCGCCTGTCGAGATCGTTACCGGTCAGTGGCGGAATTTTGCGCTAACCTCCGCCGCCTATGGCCGTCTAAAAGAACTTCTAACCAAAATGCCGCCGGAAGTAGACCGAACGGCGTTGCCGGCGCCAAAGGGCAGTTTATCGGTCGAAAAGCTTTTTTGTCAGCCGGAAGGGGCTAAAAAGCTCGTCATCAAAGGCATTTCTTTTGCAATTCAGGCCGGTGAGACTGTTGGGATCATTGGGCCAAGCGCGGCGGGCAAGTCCACCTTAGCCCGCGCCCTTGTCGGGGTGGAAACAATCCGTGCTGGTGATGTGCGTATAGACGGCGCAAGCATCAGCCAATGGCGACGCGACGCTTTGGGGCCCCATCTTGGATATTTGCCGCAAGATATTGAGCTTTTTGCCGGAACTGCAGCGGAAAACATTTCCCGCTTTGGTGATAACCCTGATGCAACGCGCATTATCGCCGCGGCGCAGGCCGCTGGCGCCCATGAAATGATTTTGAATTTCGCCGATGGATATGACACGCAAATTGGAGAACGCGGGCATCATATATCTGCTGGTCAACGTCAGCGGCTTGCCTTAGCGCGGGCGCTTTACGGCGATCCGGCGATTGTCGTGCTTGATGAGCCAAACTCCAACCTGGACGGGGAAGGAGATGCGGCGCTCGCTCAAGCGGTGCAGAATTTAAAGGCCCGCAAAGCAACGACAATCATTGTGGCGCATCGCCCAAGTGCGATCGCTATGGTCGATAAGCTTTTGCTGCTTGTTGAAGGCGAAATTAAAGCCTTCGGTCCGCGTGACGAGGTTTTAAAACAAATAGCGCCGCAGCAGATCGCTACCAGGAACCGGCCGCAACCCCAGGCCCAAGGAGGCGCAAGTGGCGCAGCTTGAAAATCCGCTATCCGCCGCCAACGCTATGGCAGCGCCAAGTGAAACTTCTGATAACTTACAGCAGGGACCGGCGGAAGAAGAAAAAATCAAAAAGCCAGCTTCTGAAATGTTTTTCACGCGCCTAGGGTTAGGTGTGATCATTGCGGTTTTTGGCGGCATGTCCATTTGGTCGCTCGTCGCGCCTATCGACAGTGCGATTGTGGCGGCGGGACAAGTTGAAGTCGAAACAAACCGTAAAGCCGTTCAACATCTTGAAGGCGGCATGATTGGTGAAATTTTGGTGCGCGAAGGCGACCGCGTAAAGTCGGGCGAGGTTGTGGCGCGCCTTGAAAATACGCTTCAGTCGGGCAATCTTGCTCTGATTGATGGTCAGTTAACAGAGCTTTATGCGCGGCGCGCCCGACTAGAGACTGAGCGGGACGGGGCGGACAAGCTTGTTGCTGCGCGCGGGATTGAAGCGGTTTTGGCCTTGCCAGCGTCGGCCGTCAAACACACCGGTCAACAGCGCCTGTTTGAAGCGCGCCAAACAACAAAAGCGACGCAAATCGCTTTGCTTGAAGAGCGCATTGTTCAACAAAATGAGCGTATCACGGGGCTTTCGGCGCAGTTAAAATCGCTCGCCCAACAACTAAACCTAATTGAAGACGAATTGGCGGGTGTAAAAGAACTTTTCCAAAAAGGATTTGCGCCAAAGACGCGCATGCGGGAGCTTGAACGCGATAGCGAGCGTCTTCGCGGCGAGCAAGGCGCCCTGCAAGCCTCAGTCGCTGAAGCAAAAAGCATAATCGCAGAAGCGCGCCTTGAAATTGGCCGCCTTGAAGAGGCAGGGCGAGAAGAAGCAATCACCGAACTCCGTGATGTTGAGGTCAGCATTGCCGAACTTGAAGAGCGCCGAATTTCCGCTGCTGACGCATTGGATCGTACACAAATTACAGCGCCTCAAAGCGGACGCGTGATTTCTCTGTCTGTTCATACGATCGGCGGGGTTATTGGACCGGGTGAACCGATGATGGAAATTGTGCCGGACAATGACCGGCTGCGCATTGCGGCGCAAATCGCACCCCAAGACGTGGATAAGGTAATCGAGGGCCAAGAGACTTTGGTGCGTTTTTCCGCCTTTGGTTCGCGCCGTACGCCGGAGACAACAGGCATCGTCGCGCGGGTTTCAGCTGACAGTCTTGTGGATGAAGTGACAGGCGTTCCGTATTATCTGGTATTTGTCGAAATACCAGAAGGCGCCGCCCTTCATGAAATATTGCGCGGCCAACGTCTCGTACCCGGTATGCCGGTTGAGGCCTATATCCGCACTGGCAAACGCCCTGCGATCAGCTATTTGATTAAGCCCTTGCTGGACTCCCTCGCGCGGTCATTGCGTGAAGAGTAGCTTGAAGCTTCTAGTCATATTTATGCTGAATAGCTCAAGATGAGGCTTATGATCTGAGCAAAAAGTTCAGACTGGCGTCTATCCCACTTGGCCGGGCCAGCTGACCAAGAAGCGTCGGGCTAAAAATTCCGGTGTTGCGGGGATAAGCCCGTCGGAGATGAATGAGCTTTCAGAGAAATAGCAAAGCGCAATATTCGCCGCGTGAAGGGCGCACAGCCCGGCGCCGACCCGTTTGGTGGCGTCGAATTTTGTTAAGATCGCCCGTTTCACGCCAAATTCTGCGAAGGCGACTGCCCATTCGGTGAACTCAACGGCATCGCCGCTCGCTGGCAAGACCAAGATTGCTTCAGCGCCAGCGGCTTGCTGAAAGCTTTTGAGCGCTGCGACATCGCCCGTATCAAATGGGCTAACCCCCGGAGTATCTAAGATAATCGCAGCGCCAGACTGCGCCGACGGGATCGCTTGCTCAACATCCATCGGTGTTTCGACGATGTAATAATCAGCGCCCAAACTATCGCCGTAGATTTTGATTTGTTCTATTGCTCCGGCGCGTCCAACATCAGCGGTCATCATAAAGGCTGCGCCAGAGTGTTCGATCGCGGTTTTCGCCAGCCGGGCCGATGAAGAGGTTTTGCCAGCACCAGTTGGCCCAACCAACATAATGGGCGTTGGGGGAACGGGACCAATAGGTGCAAAGCCAAAGCTTTCTGCAAAAGCTGTTTCTAACCGGTGGTAATCATCATCGATCGAGGCGGCAGAGGCGCCAGCGATCATATCTTTCATTAACGGCTCGCTCAGCCCATGAAGGGATAACAATTCATGCAGCGCTTGTACCTTGACATCGCTTAAATTGACCTGCGCCGGGCCGCCGCTGCGGTCGGAAAGACCGCCCCTTAGCTTTGATAGGGCGTCTTCTGAAAAGCGTTGCTCCAGCGCTTCATTTAACCTTGCGCCGGAGTTTGCGCGCATAGCGCTTTGGTCAATCGCTTCACGCGCTTGTGAAGCAAACCCGGCCGCGCCTTGTGTTTGCACCGGCTGCGCCGGCGCCGCACTTGCGGGTCGGTTAGAGGCGGTCACCTCGACATCCCCGCTTGGTAGATTGCGGGTTGAAACGATAATGGCTTTGTCTCCGAGGGCGCGGCGCGCTTTAGCTTTTGCGGCGTCCACGTCAGAGGCGATGAATTTCATCATATTAAAGACGGCTCATACTGAGCGATCCACTATAAGGACCAAACTCTGCAATTTAAAGAGATGAAAGCGGCCTCGAGCCGCTTTCTAGAGCCTTACTTAACAGATTGGGTGGAAGGACGCACGCTTTTGAGCGCAGAAAATTCACCTCCTTACAAATTTCTCTGCTTAAGAATTTGTAGGGCGGTTAATCGTCGTCCTCAAAAGGAGCCGACTTGGATGAAAGTTTGGCGCAATAAATTTATGCAACCATCATTTTTTGCCGAGAACCAGGCGATATTCAGCGCGATCAAACAGCTGAATTGTCATGCTGGTGCTTAGCGGTATTGTTGAACCCGCGTGGCGCGAAGACCAGGCAGTCCGTATTGATCAATCGCTTTTTGCCAAGCGAGAAATTCTTCAACGGTCAAATGATACCGCTCGCAAGCATCCTCCAGCGTTAAGAGCCCACCGCGAACCGCGGCGACGACTTCTGCTTTACGCCTAATCACCCACCGCTTTGTGGAGGGTGCAGGAAGATCTTTTAATGTTAAAGGCATCCCATCTGGTCCAATGACATAGGGCTCTTTGCCCTGTTGAGATGCAATCTGTGTTTCTATCGCAGACATGCGAGGCTTACCCCTATACGCAACTAACTAGGGTGAACATAGCCCATACGCTTTTAAAAAACGGCTAAGCGATACAGTAAAAGCTTTGCTAACTGATTGAAAAAAATTAAGAAATTCAGCGTGTAATCTGTTTCAGCGTGGGACATTTTGAACATGAAAGGCGCAAATTTGCTTGTTTTCACGTATTTATGGCCCGTTAAGACACATTAAAACACTCTTTCGCCTCGCGCTGCGAAGGCTTATGTAAACCCTCTTATGATGAACAAAGAACCCGATAATTTGCCGGTGACGGAAGACCCAAGCGCGCTTCAAGACGTTTTTAGTGCGATTGATCTTGATCGTATTGATCTTGGCGTGCCGAAGGGCGCACGAGTGATTGTCGCGATGTCCGGCGGTGTGGATAGTTCGGTCACGGCCGCGCTCGTAAAGAAAGCGGGCTATGACGCTGTGGGCGTGACGCTGCAATTATATGATCATGGCGCCGCAGTGGCGCGTAAAGGCGCGTGCTGCGCAGGGCAAGACATTCATGATGCGCGCCGTGTGGCGCAAAGCATTGGCATTCCTCATTATGTTCTCGATTATGAAGATCGTTTCAGTCAGTCGGTAATGGAGGACTTTGCAGACACATATCTTTCCGGCGCAACGCCGATCCCGTGCGTGCGTTGTAATGAAAGAGTGAAGTTTAAGGACCTGCTTGAAACGGCGCGTGATCTTGGGGGGGCGGCGATGGCGACAGGCCACTACATCCGCCGTGTCGAAGGGCCTGACGGCGCAGAGATGCGCCGAGCCAAAGATGCGTCCAAGGATCAAAGTTATTTTTTGTTCTCCACCACAAAAGAACAGCTAGATTTTCTGCGATTTCCCCTTGGCGATTTCTCAAAAGCGCAAGTGAGGGCGATGGCCCTATCTTTAGGGCTTGAAGTCGCTGATAAGCCTGACAGTCAAGACATATGTTTTGTGCCGGAAGGTAAATATGCATCTGTTGTTGAACGTTTGCGTCCTGGCGCATCGGCGCCTGGCGATATCATCCATGTTGATGGCGCCGTGATGGGGCGACACCAGGGGGTTATTCACTATACGGTTGGTCAACGCCGCGGCCTTGGAGTTGCGACGGGGGACCCGCTTTATGTTGTGCGCCTTGACGCTGCGGCGCGGCAGGTCGTTGTTGGCCCGCGCGAAGCGCTGCAATCAAGATTGATCCGCTTAAAAGAGGTCACCTGGCTTGGTGCTGGGCGCGGTGAAGATGCAGCGCGCGCGGAACTCCGTCTTGGCGTGAAGGTGCGGTCAACCCGTCCGCCAGCGCCAGCGAAGTTACTTTGGGAAGAACAAAGCGGGGGCTACGCTGTAATTCTTGATGAGCCGGAAGAAGGAGTGGCGCCAGGGCAAGCTTGTGTCTTTTACTCCGCTGATGAAGCTCATGACCAAGTCTTGGGCGGCGGATGGATTGCCTCTGCACAAATTAATAGTTGAAACACGCGGCGAAACGGCGTTCATATAGCCTCCTTGTGCGGGATCGATTGGTAAAGAACTCGCAATGATTCCATTCTTCGCGGGCGAAAGTTCCAATGGCGCAAAAAAAGTATGATTGTTTAAAGTGTCCAGCCTATTGCTGTTCGTACACCCACATTCCAACAACAGCGAATGATATCAAGCGCCTCGCTAAATACTTTGAGGTTGATGAAGAAAAGGCCCGTCGGCGGTACACTAAAAAAGGTGATAAAGAAAACCCCCGCGTGCTCCGCCATACAGATGATGAGCATTTCGGTTCATCTTGTATGTTCTTGGACGAAGAAACCCGCAATTGCGGCATCTATAAAGCGCGCCCAAAAATTTGTCGTGATTTTCCAACGCAAACCCGCTGCGGATATTATGAATTCTTGACCTTCGAACGAGAAGTTCAAGATGATGAAGAATGGGTCGCGACAACGGATTGATTCCGCCCATCAATTTACCTGGCCTTTAGAGTTCACTTATTTTTTGCATGCTGGATGAATTGTTGAAAACCTAGGGGAAGGTGCGGGGAAAACACTACAAATTGAGTGGTTGCAGCGTTTTGCGACCACATATAGTGTTAAGCTCTAGTTTTCGGTATCGTCCGATTTCACCTTTTGCAATAGGGTTTTTGATGGCTGCGAACACGACTTCCGCTTCGACCTTTGGTCTTTTGACGCCTTCCCATTCTTATAAGCCTTTTCGTTATCCATGGGCTTATGATTTTTGGAAACGCCAGCAGCAAGTTCACTGGATGCCGGAAGAGGTTCCCCTTGGCGAGGACTGTAAAGATTGGGCCAACAATCTCAGTGATGCTGAGCGCAATCTTTTGACCCAGATTTTCCGTTTTTTCACCCAATCAGATGTTGAGGTGAACGACAATTATATGGAGCGCTATGCGCGGGTCTTTAAGCCGACTGAAATCAAAATGATGCTCTCGGCTTTCTCGAATATGGAGACGATTCATATCGCCGCTTACGCTTTGTTGCTTGAGACGATTGGCATGCCTGAATCAGAATTCACCGCTTTTCTTGAATATAAAGAGATGGCGGACAAGCACGATTATATGCAGGCCTTTGGCGTTGATTCGAATGCTGATATTGCGCGGACGGTGGCGATGTTCGGCGCCTTTACGGAAGGCCTGCAATTATTCGCATCTTTTGCGATGCTGATGAATTTCCCACGCTTTAATAAAATGAAGGGGATGGGACAGATCGTTTCTTGGTCTGTGCGTGATGAATCGCTTCACTGCGAGGGAATGATCCAGCTTTATCATGCCTTTGCAAAAGAAACCGGATGCGTCACAAAAACTGTCGCGGATGATATTGTTGACTGCTGTAAGACAGTTGTTTCTTTGGAAGATAAATTTATCGACCTTGCTTTTGAAATGGGTCCTGTCGAAGGCATGACAGCGGCAGATATCAAAGCTTATATCCGCTATATCGCTGATTGGCGGTTGGGTCAGCTGGATCTGCCCAAGGTTTTTGGCGTTGAACAACACCCTTTGCCTTGGCTAACGGAGATTCTAAACGGCGTTGAGCATGCGAATTTCTTTGAAGCGCGCGCTACGGAATATTCAAAGGCCGCGACAAAAGGCGAGTGGCACGGTGCTGACGGTGTGTGGGCGCATTTTGATACTATGAAGACACGGCGCGTCAGCGAGGAAGCATTGAACGAAACGCCAGCTTAGACAAAGGCCTGAACTTCAGGCTTTATAGACGTTATCAAAAGTCACAAGGCGGCGTTTCTAGCGCCGCCTAATTTTGTTCCCTTATTCTTTGCTCTCGAATTCCTTCTTGTCACCCTTACCTAAAGGGAGGCCGGATTGGATATAAAGCGCGGTAAGTTCTGATTGGCTATTGATGTCGAGCTTTTTGTAAGCCCGCTTTAGGTGTGTATGGATTGTCGAAGGCTCCACGCCCAAATTTTCGGCAATTTTTGGCGCTTTTAGGCCCATTGAAACAAGCCGGGCAACTTCAAGCTCTTTTTTACTAAGTTTCTTTGTGAGATCGATACCACTCGCAAGAGGTGAAATCATCTGGGCGGCATTTGAAACAGGCGCACCCGTAATTAAGCAAGCTTTAAGCGCCGCCTCTTCAAGGTTGTTTTCTTCAGCGAAAATTGGGTCGAACCGAACAGAGACTTTTTGATCATCATTCAAGGTGACGGTAATTTCGCTGGGAGGTTTCAGGGAGGTAGGAGAGCCTATTTTTGGTTTTTTCGCCACCTCACTGGCGGCGTTTAAAAAACGTTCTCCTTCACTTTTTGAGCTGGCCTTCAACTCATTCTTATAAAGGGTCAGCGCTCCTTCATCCGGTTTTCTAAGGCTTGAAAGGCCAAGGTCTTTAAAAAATTGCTCGCTATTTTCGTCCTGCCACAGGACGCGTTTTTGTGCATCGATACACGCGGCGAAACTTGCCTTATCAGCATAGGCTTTGGAGGTTGCAGTTTGCACCATTTTACTTTGTTGAACGAGAATAAAGACTTGCGCCCAATCTTCTAAAATGGGCGTCAGCGTCGCCAAAATATTTTTTTCTCGGTCTGTGTAGTGCGGCTTGTCCGCTGAACGGGCGATGCCGAAACCGGCGCCGAACGTATTTTTGACATTTGCAAGATAACCGGCAAACCATTTGATGTTATATCTCGGCAGGAATTCTGAGAAGTAAGGGTCATTCTTACGCGCTTCTTCTGAGTACTGTTCATTGCAGAGATAAACTGAATATTTGGGGATTTTAAAATCAAGACCGAATTTGATTTGCGGGTCGGACTGGACCATGCCCCCATCATATTCGGCGAAGAACGTTTCCGAAAAGATTTCTGGATCACCAGCTGTCATTGTTACTGGATAACTAAAGTCCTTGAAGTCAAGATAACGAAAAAGAGCAGCATCAGAATTCGTGGTTACAAGTAAGTTTTCCACAAACTCGTTCAATTTCGAAAAATCCACTGCCGCTAAAAGCAGCTGAGTTCTGAGAAGGTCGATTGAGCCGCCGGGCTCAAAGTCAAAAGAACTTGGCATATGTCCCCATTTTATGGGACGTAGCGATCTTAATCTATCCCATTGATATGCTATGTTTAGTCACCACAGCATGATGCTTGGGGGAGAGAGAAAAAATGGTTTGGAGCAAGTCTTCAAGCCGTTTTTTTTTACTCAAAATTATAAATAAGCCACGTCTCGTCTAATATTCGCTTAGCAAAGCGCCAGCAAAAGTTCTTGTCGAATATATTGATACGAGCGCGGCGTTTCTATAGCCATGCGTCGATTTTACGTATGCATCTTTTGAGTGTGACTATGGCCATCTACACGGTATTTAAACGGTCTTAAGTACTATCGGCTATGCTTATATAGTTAGAGAAAGCCTATACTTTCTCGCATGGACTTTATTGGCGAGCGCCGCCATAGTGCGCGGCATATATCTCATTTCATGGTTCACTAAGAAGGCTTGTCCCCATGTCGAATACTCCCGAACGCATCACGATCCTTGCTCGCGAATTTACAGCCGCTGCGCTTGAATTCCATCGCGGTAAAATGGCGGAAAAAGGCTATCGCATGGAAGGCTCCATCACATCGCGCAATTTTAAGATCATTGAAGGCGTTGGCGAGCCAGAAGATATGTTTGATGGCGAACCGCTATTCGCTGTGACCTTCGTTAAGCGTGAAGCCGAATAAGAAATTCATTGGCTTCGGCTATCGGTTTTCAATTGAAAAGAGCGCCAGTTTGAGGGCGCTCTTTTTTTAATCTTGATATTTCGTCTGAAAGAAATTTCAGAACCCTTTGAAAGTGTTCTAGATATCTAGCGCCTCTTGAGCGAAAACTGCATTTTCTTGGATAAACTTAAAGCGTGGTTCCGCCTTTTTGCCCATCAGTCGATCCACAAGACCCGCTGATTCTTCCGCCTTGTCTTCAGCGATAACAACGCGGGCGAGCGCGCGGCTCGCTGGGTTCATCGTTGTCTCTTTAAGCTGGCCTGGGTTCATTTCACCAAGTCCCTTAAAGCGGCCAACATCAACTTTTTGATTCGATTTAAACTCGCTTTTTAAAAGCTTATCTCGCGACTCTTCATCCATTGCGTAGACCGTTTTGCCGCTAGCAGAGAGCCGGAAGAGCGGTGGTTGGGCGAGGTAAAGGCGGCCCGTGTGAATAAGGTCAGGCATTTCTTCGTGGAAGAACGTTATTAGCAATGCCGCGATATGGGCGCCGTCCACATCAGCATCGGTCATGATGATAATTTTTTCGTAGCGCAAATCTTCCGCGTCAAACCTGCTGCCAAGACCAACGCCGAGAGCTTGAGCGATATCTTGGATCTCTTGGTTTTGGGTGATCTTGTCTCGCGTGGCGGAAGCAACATTTAAAACTTTACCGCGTAAAGGCAAAATCGCCTGGGTCGTGCGATTGCGCGCTTGCTTGGCGGAGCCGCCGGCGCTGTCCCCCTCAACGAGGAAAATTTCCGTTCCCTCACGCGCTTTTTGCGAACAATCGGCGAGTTTGCCGGGCAGGCGGAGTTTGCGTGTCGCGGCGGCGCGCGAAACCTCTTTTTCTCTCCGGCGGCGTTGTCGGTCCTCTGCACGATCAATGACCCAATCGAGGAGGGATTGAGCCTGCTTCGGGTTTGAGGCGAGCCAGTGATCAAAGGCGGGGCGCACCGCAGCTTCTGTTAGCTTTTGCGCTTCCATAGTGGCGAGCTTGTCTTTGGTCTGGCCTTGGAATTCGGGGTTGCGAACAAAGACGGAAAGTAGCCCGCCAGCCGTGCCCATCACATCTTCCGCTGTAATGACGCCCGCTTTTTTATTGCCGGCAAGTTCGCCATAGGCTTTTAAACCGCGCGATAATGCAGCGCGCAAACCAGCTTCGTGGGTGCCGCCTTCGGGTGTTGGGATTGTATTACAGTAAGAGTGGACAAAGCCGTCCGCCTCGCCAAAGCCCGCTGCGCCCCAAATGACCGCCCATTCCACATTGCCGTGGCCGCCGTCATCTTTACGCTCAACTTTACCGGCGAACATATCTTCCGTTACGGTTGGCTTTCCTGCCGCAAGTGTTTGTAGATAATCCGCAAGACCATTTTTAAACTGAAGGACCGCTTCAGTAGGCGTGTCGTCTTTTTCTTTGATTAATTCAGGCGCGCATTTCCAGCGGATCTCAACGCCGCCGAATAGATAGGCTTTTGAGCGCGCCATTTTAAACAGCCGCGCCGGTTTAAACGCCGCTTTGGCGCCAAAGATTTCAGCGTCAGGGTGGAACATCACCTTCGTGCCGCGCTTGTTCGGCGCGGGGCCTGCTGCTTCAAGCTTGGTGCGCGGTTTTCCTTGCGAATAGCTCTGCCGCCACATTTTTTGTTTTCGGCAAACCTCAACAATAAGGTCGTCAGAAAGGGCGTTAACAACGGAAACGCCAACGCCGTGCAGCCCGCCTGAGGTCTGATAGGCGGATCCTTCAAATTTACCGCCAGCGTGAAGCGTCGTCATAATGACTTCAAGGGCGGATTTTTTCTTAAACTTCGGGTGCGGATCAACGGGGATACCGCGGCCATTGTCGCTAACCGCAAGATAGCCGTCTTCGTGAAGCTCCACCTCAATGCGTGTCGCGTGTCCTGCGACAGCCTCATCCATGGAGTTATCGAGGACTTCAGCAAACAGGTGGTGCAAGGCTTTCTCATCAGTGCCGCCGATATACATCCCTGGGCGCTTACGGACGGGCTCCAGCCCCTCCAGCACCTCAATATCCTTGGCGGAGTAGTCGTCGTCAAAGAGGTCTTTTTCTTTTTTTGCTGATGCGCTGCGCGCCATAGATATCGCCTTATCTTACTCGGATGGGATTGGTGGATGTTCTATATTTTCCCAAAAGCCTTTACTATAAAGGGCTTTAGGCTGGTTGGGCACGCGTTGCAAGATCGGTTTTTCGCCGTTTTGTTTTGAGCGGCCCAGTATCGCTACCAAATCGAGACCCTATCCTCCGGCGCGAGGTAGAGCTCATCGCCTTCTTGGACCCCGAACGCATCATACCAAGCGTCCATATTCCTGACGACGCCATTGACCCGGTAGCGGGCTGGGGAGTGGGGCCCGGCCGCAATTTGGCTTTTCAACTGTTCATCGCGCACAGCGCGTTTCCATACTTGCGCCCAAGCCATAAAGAAGCGTTGATCGCCCGTAAGCCCATCGATTACTGGGGCTTCCTGACCGTCAAGAGAAAGCCGATAAGCGCGGTACGCCATGGAAAGCCCGCCAAGATCGCCAATATTTTCCCCCATGGTCAGGCCTGGGTTCAACGCAAAGCCTTTGATCGGTTCATAGGTTTCGTATTGCGCGCCTAATTTTTCCGCTAACTTTTGGAAATTTGCGGCATCTTCATCCGTCCACCAATCACGTAAAATGCCATCGCCATCGGATTTACGGCCCTGATCGTCAAAGCCGTGACCAATCTCATGACCAATAACGGCGCCGATGCCGCCATAATTGACCGCTGGATCCGCTTTGGGGTCGAAGAAGGGCGCTTGCAGGATCGCAGCGGGGAAGACAATCTCGTTTCTTGTGGGGCTGTAATAGGCGTTAACCGTTTGCGGCGTCATAAACCACTCAGTGCGGTCTATCGGTCCGCCAAGTTTTGAGATCTCGTGGTTCCAAGACCACACCGCGGCGCGGCGCATATTGCCATAGGCGTCGTCGGCGGAAACAGAAAGGGCGCTATAATCTTTCCATTTGCTCGGGTAACCGATTTTAGGGGTAAATTTTTCAAGCTTTGCGTGCGCTTCTTTTTTCGTTTCCTCGCCCATCCATTCAATTTGGTCGAGACGTTCGTCCAAAGCTTTCCTTAGATTCGCGACAAGTTCTTCCATTTGTGTTTTCGAACTTTCGGGGAAGTGCTTTTCCACATAGATCTTACCAACTGCTTCCCCAAGGGATTTATTGACCGCGGCGACACCGCGCTTCCAGCGGGCGCGCTGTTTGGGCGTGCCGCGCAGAGCGGTGCCGTAGAGTGCAAAGCGCGCATCATCAAAGGCTTTTGGCAATACATCCGCATTATCACTGATAAGGTGGAAGGTGAAATAATCCTTCCAAAGATCAACCGGTGTTTCGGCGAACAGCCCCGCAAGAGCAGCGAGGGCGTCATCTTCGCGGAATACGAATTCATTTTGCGCGCCCATGCCCGCTGCTTCAAAGAAAATGTCCCATGCAACGCCTGGTGCAAATTCGGCGAGGTCAGCTTTTGCCTTTAGATTATAGGTTAAATCGCGATTGCGCCGTTTGGCTGGCTCCCAATGCAGGGTGGCGATTTGCTTTTCTAACTCAAAGATCGCGGACGCTTTGTTTGACGCTCCTTCGATTTCAGCAAGCGTAAGAATTTGTTCGATGTAATCGCGGTAAAGCGCAGCTTTGTCGGCGAATTTTTCTTCCAAGTAATAATCCCTATTCGGAAGGCCAAGGCCGTCTTGGGCGACATAGAAAATATAACGATCTGGCTTTTTCGCGTCGATATTGACGTATCCGCCGAAAACAGATTTGGCCCCATGGTTGGGGGAGCCCATAATGCGGGCTACGTCATCATGGGTCGCAATCGCATTGATGGCTTTTAGATCAGCGCCAAGGGGGGCAAGGCCCGCCGCTTCAATCGCGTCTGTGTTCAAAAAAGCGTTGTAAAAATCCCCAACTTTTTTCGCGTTTTTATCTGCGCCGGAGGATTTGGCGTTCTTGGCCGCGTCTTCAATGATCGTGCGCACCCGCTCTTCAGATCGCTCAAACAAGACGGTGAAAGAGCCATAGCTGGAGAACTCTTCAGGGATCTTAAAGTCATCGATCCATTTGCCGTTGATGTGTTGATAAAAATTATCCCCGGCCTTGATTTCCGACTTAATATGCTGGGTCTCGATGCCCCATTCCCCAAGCTCGGGCCCATTCTTTTTATTGTTTGAGGAGATTGATTTTTCTAAGGCCGCTTCTTTTTTTTCAGCCGATGCGCTTGGGGGTTCATTTCCGCATGCAGTAAGGGCGAGAATGGAAAAAGAGGCAAGTAAGATGCGTTTCATGAAAAAATTCCTCAATCGGCCTGAAAAGATGTCTATCAAAGATATAGGAATGTACGTTGGGCAGGCTGGTCATTTGAACTGGCGGGCAAAACGTTAACCCAAGGTTAACGCATGCGTCCACAGTCGCGATAGCGTGCGCCTAAAAGTACTAAGCAATTTGGTCGCGTTCAGATTAGCTATTTTGGGGCCTTGCGCTTCTTGCCGACGTAAAAAGCATGCGTCATTCTAGTGGTAATCTATTCATACCTTCAGCCTCTGATGAAAAGGGCTTTCCATGGACCTCACAAGCGTTATTCGCACCATTCCTGATTATCCAAAAAAAGGGATTATGTTTCGCGACATCTCTACATTGCTCACCGATGCGCAAGGTTTTCGCAAAGCGATCGACGAGATGGTGCAGCCCTTGGCCGGACAAAAAATCGACAAGGTCGCCGGGATTGAGGCGCGAGGGTTTATCCTTGGCGGGGCGATCGCGCATCAGCTATCTGTTGGGTTTGTGCCAATCCGCAAAAAGGGGAAGCTTCCCTATGATACGATCAGCGAAGAATACGAGCTAGAATATGGCACAGACCAAGTTGAAATCCACGTTGACGCCATCGAAAAAGGTGAGCGGATCTTGTTGGTTGACGACTTAATCGCAACTGGCGGCACCGCGATGGCGGGGATTAAGCTTATTGAACGGGCTGGCGGCGAGGTTGTGCTTTGTTCTTTTGTGGTTGATCTGCCTGACTTGGGCGGGGCCGATAAATTGCGCGCTGCGGGCAAAGATGTGACGACACTGATTTCTTTTGATGGCGAGTAAAAGAGTTTTATTTCCAAAGGCTGATTTTACCTACCAAACCCAGCCATAGGGGCGACACGTTATGAGCTTGTACCTAATTGGTCTTTTTGTTTTCTTTGCGGCTCATTTTGCCATTGCGATTGCGCGACCGCTCAGACAACGGATTATCGACAAAATTGGTGAGGGGCCTTATAAAGGCCTTTACGCCCTTACGAGTGCTGTTGGATTGGCGCTCATCATTTTCGGTTGGCCAAAAGCAGATGTGTCGCTGATCTATGCCGCACCAGCTTGGGGGCGTCATGTTGCTTTCCTCCTTATGTGGATCGCTTTGATTTTGCTTGTGTCTGCTTATGCGCCTGCGGGGCGCATCGCCGCAGCGGTGAAGCATCCAATGCTTGCGGGCGTAAAAATCTGGGCGTTTGCTCACCTTCTTGCGAATGGGGAGGTAAGGTCCGTTTTACTGTTTGGGCTGTTTTTAGCCTTTGGCGTTGTTGACCGTATTTCCGTTAAAAAGCGCGGCGCGCCAACGCGGCCTGCGGGCGGAGCCATGAATGATGTTATTGCGATCGGCGTTGGAACGGGCGTTTATCTGGCCATTTTGTTCGTCTTACACCCCTATATCGCCGGGGTTGCGCTCATAGCTAGATAAGTTGCCTTATAGCCCAGCTTTAGCTGGCCTTATGGGGCGTCTTATTCCCTTAAATGAGCATGCCTTGATTATGGCGAGCAAAGTTTAGGTCGCTAAATAAATCGCAAATGCAATTTGGCGTTTAGGAATTAACTCTTATATTAGCAGGTGCAGCATAAATAACGCTGTTACAGGGAGACGCTATGTCCGCTCAAACTCGTGCAAAACGCATAACCGCCGCCGATATCCAAGCTCGTAAAGGCGGGGAGCCAATCGTGTGTTTAACCGCCTATGATGCGCCAACAGCGGCCATTTTGGACGAGCATTGCGATCTTCTTCTTGTCGGGGACAGCCTTGGCATGGTGGTTCACGGGTTGCCTTCAACGGTTGGCGTAACGCTGGAAATGATGATCCTGCACGGACAGGCGGTGATGCGGGGCGCTGAAAAAGCGATGGTGGTGGTTGATATGCCATTTGGGTCTTATGAAGCGGGGCCCGTCCAAGCCTTTGAAAATGCTTCTCGCATCCTAAGTGAGACGGACGCTCAAGCGATTAAAATTGAAAGCGGGCGATATGCGGCTGAAACGATTGCGTTTCTAGTCGAGCGCGGCGTACCGGTGATGGGGCATGTGGGACTGCGCCCGCAAGCGGTGAATGTCACCGGCGGGTTTAAAGCCAAAGGCAAGAAAGAATCAGAGCGCGCAGAAATTATAGAGGAAGCCCGCGTAACGGCTGAGGCCGGGGCGTTTTCAATGGTAATCGAAGGGGTTGCAGAAGATCTAGCGAATGAAATTACCAAGAAAGTTGATATTCCAACGATTGGTATAGGCGCGTCTCCCCACTGTGATGGCCAGGTATTAGTCACACAAGATATGTTGGGACTTTTTGAGTGGACGCCAAAATTCGTAAAACGCTACGCCGCTTTGAATGAAGTCGTTGGGGCGGCGGCGGCGCAATATGCGAAAGATGTACGCGCACGCGCTTTCCCCGGTCCGGCGCAGCTCTATCACATTGGCGCGTCCCAGTCTTCAAAGCCCCGGTAAACCACCGGCGCATTTGGCCAGTGGCTTTGTGTAAGATTGTCAAGTTATCCGCGAGTTGGGTCGATTAAGTATTTCTCACCTGTCGACATGCGGGCATAGGCGCTGAAAATCTTTGGGTCCAGAACATCGTTAAGTCCGATGACCTTGGTGTAGTGGCTCGCGAAAGTAGTGGTCAGCTCTGCAATAACGCGCTTTTGCAATCTTTGGCGCACATCGCCGCCCGTTTTTTGGAGGAATGGGAAAAGCAGCCAGCCCGAAACACTCCATACAAAGCCATAGCCCATGCGATTTAATACGGTCGGCGAGCGGTCAAGCGCCCCATAGATATAGAGTTGTTTAAACGTGTCTGAGCCGTAAACGCTATAATGCGTCATATTTCGGGCCGCTGCTCGCTCCATCGCTGCTAAGATGTCGCTACCTAAAGAACCGCCGCCAATGGGGTCAAAGGCGATCGTTGCGCCTGTTTCAGCGATAACGTCCGTAAGGCGTTCTTTAAAGTCATCATCTTTGCTGTTTAGAACATGTACAGCGCCGATTTCGCGCAAGATATCTTCTTGGGCTTGCGACCGGACAATATTGATTAAGGGAATACCGTCATCGAGGCAGATTTTTTGCAGCATTTGACCAAGGTTTGATGCAGCGGCTGTATGGACGATCGCTTTGTGTCCCTCTATGCGCGCCGTCTCAACAAAACCAAGGGCGGTTAGGGGGTTAACGAACATAGACGCCCCGTCTGCTGCGGCTGTACCCTCGGGAAGGGGAACAACCTCGCTCGCTTTAGCGTTGCGATAATCAGCATACATTGCGCCGCCGATAATGCCGACGGTCTTGCCTTCTAAAGCGCTTGCATTGCGTCCTGCGGCGACGACGGTTCCGGCCCCTTCATTGCCGACAGGAATGCGCTTTTTAATCCGGTTCTTAAGGCGTGGTAAAACCCCTTTGGGTACGTCAAAGGTTAACCCCTCATCTGTTGGTTGAAGCGTCGTGGGGTCGGCTAGTCCAAGCAGAATGCCAAGATCGCTTGGATTGATCGGCGTTGCTTCAACGCGGATGATAACTTCATCATCACCAGGCGCGTCCAGTTCTAACTTGTCTAAGGATATTGTTAGCTTGCCATTTTCGTCGATCGTTGATCGAAGGCTGCGACCGGTAAAAGCCATTGCTTGCTCCATCTTGATTTTAATGTCGGACTATAGTTTGCAGCCATGGTGGGACAAGTTATTCATGCAGTTGCGCTATGCCCTTGCTTGTTGAAGATAGCCAGCGCGCATCGTTTAGCGCCACAAAAACGCCCTTTTGCGGGGGCAGCTTCGCCATTCTGTTAGGCTAGCATGTCGAACATCTTTGCTTCAGGCGCGTTGCACCGGGCTAGAAACGTCGTTAGATACAATTGCGTTTGGGATGCAGTGTCCGGCTTTCAGGGCCTGTTACTGATTTAAGGGCTCGATAGCTGGCAAAATGGCAAATAAAGACGACGAAAAGAACAAAAAGCCTTCGCAAGACGATGTCCTCTTGCGTGAGGTGGACCAAGAATTAGCTGAAGAACGCCAATGGGCGATGTTTCGCAAGCACGGCCCTTTAGTGATTGCAGCTGCGAGTGTCGTGGTTCTCGGGGTCGCTGGCGGTCAAATCTTCGCATCCATGAAAAACCGTTCATCACAAAGTGGCGCGATAGCGTTCCGCGATGCGATGGAACAGTTAGCCGATGACCCCGCTAATGGTCGAATCGCCCTTGATGAATTCGCTGCGAACGCCCCTGGGGGGTATCGCGTCTTGGCGCTGATGCGGCGGGCGTCCTCACTCGTCCAGGAGGATGAAGCAATCGCTGCGCGCGCAGTTTATCGCGAGGTTTATACCGATGGCGCAGCGCCAAAGCGGCTTCAGCAATATGCGCGTTTGCGCGCGGCTTTGATTTCACTGAATGATGATCGCGACGCCGTCATCGAAGATCTTGGTGATTTGCGCTTTGATGAAAGCGCTCTTGGATTTCATGCAAGGGAACTTGAAGCGGTCGCCGCCTTACAGGCGGGCGACTATGGCACCGCAAAATCGTTGTTTTCTGCCGCTTCGACAAATCTAGACACGCCGAGCGCCGTTCGCCAAAGGGCTGAGGAATATGGCGCCCTTGCCGCCGCCGCTGTGGCAGGCATCAAAGTGCCGTCAGATTTATCAGTGCCGCCAGCGGCTGAGCCAATAGGTCTTGGCCTTGATTTGCCCACTGATGTTGACGAGGCTCCAGCGGAGAATACACAAATACAGTCTATCCAAGATGGTGCTGAGCCTTCTGGCGAGGGGGCCGATGAGGCCCCTTTGCCCGCGTCATCCGACATATCGGGCGGGGCCGAAAATACAGAAGCGACGCCAGCTGATGCAGCGCCAGATGCTGCGCCTGCTGATTCTACTTCCAATGAAGAGACGCCCTCCGGCGATCAACAAAGCGAGTAACTTATGGTTCGGCGAATAAATTCCGGTTTGTGTCTAGAAGACGTTTTATCTGTTTTTCGTTGGAAAACGTTGTTGACGCCTACGCTGCTGGCGGCTGTGTTGCTTATTTCTGCTTGTTCTACGGGGCCAATTGGGTCGGTCTTTGGGGGTGACGATAAAGGCGAAGAAAGCGCTGAGAATGATAAGAAGGATGAGGACGAAGATGACGGACGTATTTCCATCCTCGCTCTTGAAGAACAGGTGGAAGCGGACCCGCGTTTTGCTGGTACTTTAATTGATCTGCCTCCATCCTATCGCAATCCTGCTTGGCCTCAGCCGGGTGGTGAAGCGGATCACACGCTCCACCATTTGAGTGCGGAAGTCAGTCTTGAAAAAGCTTGGACCAGCGATATTGGCGCTGCGGCTGGGCGCCGCTCACGGCTTACATCGCCGCCTATCGTTGCTGATGGTCGTGTTTTTGTGATCGATGCGAAGGCGCGGATTTCCGCCTATAATGCTGAAGATGGCGAGCGTATTTGGCGTAAAGAATTAACGCCGAAAATAAAGGAGCGTTTTCGTTTCCGCGAAATCGTTGGCGGCCCAAAAGCGCAACAGATCGGCTTTGGCGGCGGGGTCGCCTATGATGGCGGGCGCGTCTTTATCACTTCTGGCTTTGGGTTTGCTGCCGCTGTTGATGCAGAAACGGGTGAATTGGTGTGGCGCAAAGAGTTTAATGCGCCGGTGCGCACCGCCCCGACAGCCTACCGCGATACGCTTTATTTTGTTACGAATACCAATGAACTGATCGCCTTAAACCAAGAAGACGGCGAGACTGCGTGGACATTCCAATCATTTGAAGAAGGCGCGCGCATTCTATCTGCGACCAGTCCTGCGGCGGCGGGCGATTTGCTTGTGGCGCCGTTTTCATCCGGCGAGTTGGTAGGCTTTTTATCAGACAGCGGACGGCCCGTCTGGAATGACACTTTGGCCCGGAACACCCGCTTTAATGCGCTTTCGACCCTCAATGACATCGCTGGCGCGCCGGTTATTGACCGCGGTCTTGTCTATGTCGTGAGCCATGCAGGGCGCCTTGCGGCGGTTGATATCCGTTCCGGCCAACGGGTTTGGGAAGCACCGATCGCTAGTCTGCAGATGCCGTGGGTTGCTGGGGATTATATCTTTGTTGTTTCCACTGAAGCGGAGCTTGTGTGTGTGTCGCGCGCGGACGGCGCAATTGTGTGGGTGGAGCAATTGCGGCGCTATGAGAACGAGAAGAAGCGCAAAGGGCGCATTTCTTGGGCTGGACCCGTTCTAGTGGGCGAGCATTTGGTGCTTGTTTCGTCAAAGGGACGTGTCGTTAAAGCCTCACCACAAAGCGGTGAAGTTCTTGGTGAGCGAAAACTAGGCGACGGGTCGGTTGTCTCACCTGTGGTGGCAGAAGAGACGATTTATGTCTTAACTGAAAAAGGCAAGCTGCACGCTTTAAAATAAGGCGCTCGTTTGCCTGATAAGGCTTCAGACTTATTTTGCGCCCGCCCTTGAGAGGTTGGCTGCCCCTGAGTATAAGGCCCGATCGAGCATCCGCTTCTTTTTAGCGGTGCGCGCATGTCTTTCCATAAGGCTTATTGATGACGTTGAAAGTTGCAATCGTAGGGCGGCCAAATGTTGGCAAGTCGACACTGTTTAACCGTCTTGTCGGCAAGCGTTTAGCGTTAGTCGATGACACCCCAGGCGTCACAAGAGACCGCCGCGAAGGTGAGGGAAGGCTGGGCGACCTTCGTTTTGCTGTCATTGATACGCCCGGCCTTGAAGAAGCGCCGGAAGAGGCTTTGGAAGGACGTATGCGCCAGCAGACGAATCGCGCGGTGGAAGAAGCCGATATCTGTTTATTCGTGTATGATGCGCGCGCTGGCCTGACGCCTTTGGACGAAACTTTTGCCTCGATTTTGAGGGCTGAGAATAAAGCGGTGGTCTTGCTAGCCAATAAAGCGGAAGGAAACGCTGGCGAGCATGGGGTGTTTGATGGTTTTTCCCTCGGGATGGGGGAGCCGATTGCATTTTCAGCTGAGCATGGGGAGGGGATGGCCGAGCTCTACAATGCGCTTGAACCTCTTGCTGCGGCGATGGAGGAAGCTGCTAGCCTGGAGGCGACAGATGACGAGGCGGAAAATTGGGATGATCCGCTAAAGCCGCTTCGTGTGGCAATTGTCGGTCGGCCAAATGCCGGTAAATCGACGCTTGTTAATAACATCATTGGCGAGGACCGACTTTTAACAGGGCCAGAGGCGGGTATGACCCGCGACGCCATCTCTGTCGAGTGGCGCTGGGAAGGGCCAGACCGGGATTGGCCAGTTAAACTTTTCGATACGGCGGGTATGCGGAAAAAGTCGCGTGTCCAATCAAAGCTGGAAAAGCTATCTGTCGCTGATGCTCTGCGTGCGGTGCAATTTGCTGAAGTTGTTGTTTTGCTTCTTGATGCAACAATGCCGTTCGAAAAGCAGGACTTGCAGATCGCAGATCTTGTGCTCCGTGAAGGGCGCGCACTGGTTTTAGCGCTCAACAAATGGGATCTGATTGAAGACAAGGACGCAGCCGCACGACGGATTCGGGAACAAGCCGAACGGTTATTGCCGCAAGCGCCCCGTGCGCCGATCGTCTTTTTCTCAGCTTTGACCGGGCGGAATATTGACCGTCTAATGCCTTCGGTCACTGGTATCTATGTTGATTGGAATGCACGCGTAAAAACGCCGGACCTAAATGTTTGGCTACGCGATGCGGTTGAGCGCCATGCGCCGCCAGCTGTGTCTGGTCAACGCATAAAGTTGCGTTATATCGCACAAACCAAAACCCGTCCGCCGACTTTTGTCGCCCAATGTACCCGAGCTGAAGATGTACCGGCCTCTTACAAGCGATATCTCATCAATAGTTTGCGAGAAGCCTTTGACGTCTGGGGCGCGCCCGTGCGGTTAATATTAAAGAAGCCAGACAATCCTTTTGATCCCAATTAACTTCCTAGTCGCAAAACAAAGGTAACTAGCTTACAGGATGTTTAGGATAGATAGGGCATTAACCGCGTCATACGTTTGGACGCAACAGGTCGGTCTGGTATGATTAGTAACAGATGCTGGACTGTTAAAAAAACGGTTGAGGAGGGGTAGTACTGAGTATGCAAAACGGCGAGTCTTTAGGGGAAAGTATTATTGATGAAACCCAGGCAAAACAACTGTTAAGGGAAGCAGTTATTCGTTGCACTGAGGACCATGCAAAGTTGCGTGTGCTTGAGGCGGGGGGCGGTTCAAACTCACGTGTGCCTTTGCCAGTCGGCGCTGAAATTACCACCATTGATATTGATGCATCCCAACTTGAACGAAATACAACCTCTAGCAAAGTCGTTCATGGCGATATTCAAACCTATGATTGGGCGCCTGGATCATTTGATGTCGTGATATGCCATAATGTGTTGGAGCATGTTCCAGCCCCTGACAAGGCCTTGGAAAAACTTGAAGCCTCCCTTGATAAGGAGGGACTTTTTATCGTTCGCGGCCCCATATTGAATTCAGCGCGTTCTATTATTATTCGCCGCACACCTCATTGGGTTCACGTCTTTTTTTATCGTCATGTTTTGAACCTGCAAAATGCAGGCAAGCCAGGTTACGCTCCCTTTAAAACATCTCACCATTCGTCTGCAGAGCATCATACGATGGCGCAATTTCTATCTGAGCGAAACTATGAAGAGGTTATGACGGTCACTTTTCAATCTAATCAGGTGTTGAAATTGAAAAACAAGAGCCGTCTTGGCTATTGGCTTTTTTGGGGGTATAGCAAACTAATAAAGCCTTTTATGGCAAAGGGCTTCGAGACATTAAATACAGATTTCGTGTTTATTTATCGCAAGCGTGCTGCGTAAAACTTGTCGCTAATGTTGTTTTGCTGATCTTACGCTTAGCCGATTAGTAAGCGTTTTCTTGGCCCCACACGAGCACAATTGCAGTGCGGAATAATATCAATACATCCAAAAGAAAGCTGCGACGTTGAATATAAAGAATGTCAGCACGAGAGCGTGCGCGGATTTTTGCGTTTGTGTCTGTTTCGCCTCTTAGGCCGATAACTTGAGCAAGGCCGGTAATGCCGGGACGCACAGAAAAGCGGTGGTCATAGTCTGCAAAAACTGTTGCAAATTCCCGGTCATGGGAACACGCGTGAGGGCGCGGACCAACAAGCGACATGTCGCCGAGCATGACATTGATGAGCTGCGGCAGCTCGTCGATACTGGTGCTGCGTAAAAATTTGCCGATTCGTGTAATGCGTTGGTCGTTACGTTTCGCTTGAACGACATCACAGCCATTTTCCTGAACGGTCATGCTGCGAAACTTCCAGATCATAAAGGGCTTTTTACCCATTCCGGTGCGTGTTTGGCGAAAGAAGACTGGGCCACGGCTGTCTAATTTGATCAAAATGGCGATGACTAAGAACGCTGGAGCGAGCATAATCAGTAGTAAACTGGAAATGATAAGGTCGAACCATCGTTTTCCAGGTACATCGACCTGAAATTGATTATTAGCAAAGGTCGATACGCGCCCAGTTTCTTGCATTACTTTACCCACGAGAGCTATCCCCATGCTCTTCCGAAAATCTCTTACGCTATCGAATCGATGTGCATGAAATTTCGGTAACTACTGTCCCACCTTGTTAAAAATAAAGCGAATTTTACGCCAATTGAAAAGTTAAAAATCCATTCGATTGTGTAGCATTTGCATGTCTCGCCTTATTGGGGTGGAGGTCAAATCCACTAAAATATTCGATCGAAGTTCTGTTTTGCACGATTGATACCAACTCAGATTCCAAACCACTTGTCTCGTTTTATTTTCATCAAATTCACGTCGCTCCTCGTAAGGTAATGATCCTGCTTGATAATCGATGTTCTACTTTGTTGCGGTGCAGCGATGAAATGTAATTTTGTGTAACTTTTCACGATGTCGTATAGAGCGATTTGCACCTTAGTCCCTATTTTTATGTGTCATTTTCGTGATGGTTGAGAGAAATTTTTGGGAAAGTTTGTGCTGCAGTGAACAAATTTTAGATCGCGAGTGTGTTTGATTTGCAACAACTTATGCGATTCGGAAAAGGCTGTATAACGGCCCTTAGGGAAGATTAGGGGACAAAGCATTTTATGCTCGATTTAGGATAAATCGTCGCTAAGCGCCGCGCCGTAAGAAAACATTCAATTATAAAAGGTAATCGGGGGCATATGAGCGCTCTTGTCATCACACGATTTCGTCCAGATCAGCCAAAAGGCGGCGCAGCTTTGCGCAATTGGCAGAACATAAACGCCTTGTCTCATCTTGGACCGGTTGATGTGGTTTCAATTGGACAATCGATGGCTGTTGATAAGGCGAGCGTCGTAAGGAATTGGCGTCATTTCCCAGTTCGGGACAAACTTGCATCGTCTCGACTATGCGCGAAGGCTTGGCCAATACGACCAGGGGTTCACCCAGGCGTTGAGACTTATCACCATCCTGAAGCAGTAACATCTATCACTGAGATGGGCCCCTATGAGCTCGGCGTAATAGAAGAGTTATCACTGGCCCGTTATTTGGGGCCGCTTAAACAGATTTGCAAACGCGTTGTGTTCGATGCACATAATGTCGAGGCGGATTTGCGAAAGGATATGGCTCAGTCCGGCGCTATTGGTAAGTTTAAAGCGGGCCGGCTAGTGCGGGAAGAACGCCGTGTGGTGGAGGGGGCCGATATCATCTGGGCGTGCAGTGATATCGATGCTGAGCGTCTGCATGCGTTATACGAACCCCAAGAAAAAGTAACTGTTGTTCCAAATTGCGTGCGTATTGAGGATTATAATGGTCTTGGGCCTACGCCAAAGGCGGCGCCCATTTCCTTGCTTTATCCTGGTACATTTTCCTACGCGCCCAATGAGGTTGCTGCATTAAGCTTAGCCAATGAAGCATTGCCAGCTTTACAAAATGCAGGGATCAACGCTGAAATTGTTCTAGCTGGGAGAAAACCGACTAAGCGCATGCAGGAGGCCGCGAAGGCTAATCCCTCAGTTATCGTAACAGGGGAAGTGGAGAGTATGTTGCCTTATTTAAAGGCGGCGTCTGCGATTGTTTTGCCCATTACCGTCGGCAGCGGCACAAGATTGAAAATCTTAGAAGCCTTTGCTGCACAGCGACCAGTGATTACGACTCCAAAAGGCGTAGAAGGAGTGAACATTGAAGATAATCGTCATGTTTTGTTGGCTTCTAGTGCAACTGATATTGTCAAAGCAGTTCAGCGCCTGGCAAAGGAAGAAAAATTAAGCGCACACTTATGCGAAGAAGCATTTAAACTTGTCAATGCGAACTATTCATGGGATGCGGCAGCTCGTGCGATCGCCTTAAGTCTGTTGTAAACGCTTTTGGTTTAGTATTGCGAATGAAGATCGTATCAAGGGAGCTGTAGCGAGGCGCAAGAAAAATAATGAGCGGGCCTAGTAAAAAAGAAAAAGTGAAAGTATGCGTAACGGGACTTCGTGGCGTACCGGATATTATGGGGGGTATTGAGACCCATTGCGAGAATTTGTGTCCACGTCTTGCCGCCCTCGATAATGAGCTGGATATTGTTATCCTTGCTCGTTCGCCTTATGCGCCAGCAGACAGGTATGAGTGGCAGGGCGTAACGGTTCAGTCAATCTGGACAATTCGCAATAAATATCTTGAAACTATTCTTCATACAGCGATTAGTATTTTTTATGCGCGCTTTTGGGAAAAGGCGAGCATCATACATATTCACGCAATTGGGCCCGGACTTTTAACACCTCTTGCTAAAATCTTTGGGCTGAAGGTTTTGATGACGCATCATGGCCATGATTATGATCGGCAAAAATGGAACGGATTTGCTAAGGCTATATTGCGTTTGGGGGAAAATTTCTCAACCCTATTTGCTGATCAGGTTATAATGGTCAGCCCTTCGGGCGCGAAAAATATGGCTAAACGTTTTCCAAAAAAAGCCGAAGCCATTCACTTTGTGCCTAACGCGGCTGCATTGCCTATTGCGACGGAAGGCTGTAGCGATCCGTTAAAAGAACTTGGCATTGAGGCGGGGCGTTACATCCTTTGTGTTGGCCGCTTAGTCCCAGAAAAAAGATTTGATGATGTAATCGCCGCGCATAACAATGCGCCACAAGCGGCGCCATTGGTTATTGTTGGCGATGCTGATCACGATGATGATTTTAGCCGGTCACTTAAGGAAAAGGCGAGTGATCGTGTTATCTTTGCCGGGCGGCGAAATCGCGAGGCTCTTGTTCAACTTTATAAGCAGTGCGGATTATTCGTTCTGCCCTCATCTCATGAAGGGTTGCCGATTTCTGCATTGGAGGCGATGTCCGTAGGGGCGCCGCTTTTGCTAAGCGATATTCAGCCGAACCTCGATATTGGTCTGCCTGAAACATGCTATTTTCCTTTAGGAGACCGCGCAGTGCTGTCTACTCTCTTGCAATCTTGCGATTATGGCGTCTTCCGTGTTGATAATCAGGCGCTTAAAGATCGTTATGATTGGAGGCACATCGCTGTTAGAACACATCAGCTGATTTCTGAGCTAAAGCCTGGCGAGGTTAGGCCAGCGACTGCGATCGCATGACACAAAAGCGCCGATTTCTTTTCGTCATTAATTCTATGGAAGGCGGCGGCGCAGAGCGTGTCATGTCGATCTTGCTTGACCATTTCGCCAAAGCGTCAATCGATGGTTCAAGTGGTGTGTTTGCCGGTGCTGAGCTTCACCTTGCTTTACTTGATCAGTTTGAGGAAAAATACACTCTTCCGGCGACCATTACGAAACATACCCTCGACAGCGGCGGTAGTTTTGCTAAGAGCGTCCTTAAAACAGCGGATTTGGTCAGTGAGTTAAGTCCTGATTTAACGTTTAGTTTTTTAACCAGGTCAAATTGCGCCTGTGTTCTTACGGCTTTGGCCTATGGACATAAATGCGTCATTTCAGAACGTGTAAACACCACCAGCCATTTTGGAGCGGGGATTGGGGCGCTCTTAAATCGTACGCTTGTTCGTTTTTTATATCCGCAGGCGGATAAAATCCTTGCTCCATCCGAAGGCGTGCGTGAGGATTTGGTTGACAATTATGCTGTCGCTCCTGACAGATTGTCAGTTATTCATAACCCTTATGAGCTTGACGCTATTCGCGCGGCGGGTGCTGAAGATGTTAAGTTTAGCGCCAATGGTCAGCCTTATATCGTTTCTGTGGGCCGCTTAAACGCGAACAAGAATTTCCCACTTTTATTAAAGGCATATGCTGAAAGCAATCCTGGGGCGGATCTTGTTATTTTGGGAGAGGGGCCGGAACGCGAGAAGCTTTCGATCCTAACCCAGGAGCTTGGGGTGGGGGATCGCGTGCACTTGCCTGGTTTTGTCGATAACCCATATCCGATCGTTGCGGGCGCTTTGGCTTATATCTGCCCTTCCAATGCTGAAGGGTTCCCCAATGCGCTTGCAGAGGCGATGGTGCTTGGCCGCCCTGTGATTTCAACCGATTGTCCTTCTGGTCCAGCGGAATTGTTAATGGGTAAAGCGCCAGCCGGCGCGGGCGCTGTTGAGGCTGAGTATGGGCTTATGACGCCGATCAATGATGTAACAGCGATGCAGGCGGCCTTGAACAAGATGAGTGACGATGCTTTTCGCGATAAAATGGCGGCTAAAGCATCAGAGCGTATGGAAGATTTTCGCGCTGAAGCAATCGCAAGAGAATATGAAATCGCTATTACCGAAGTAATGGAACAATCAACGCACGATCGTTAACCGCTCCGCGGCCCGGGTGACAGCAGTATATAGCCAGCGTGCACGATGTTCGCGGAACGCATAGCTCTCATCAAATAAGACCACATGGTCCCATTGCGAGCCTTGCGCCTTATGCACCGTTAGCGCATAGCCGTAATCAAATTCATCAGCGCCGCGTCGTTGCGGAAACGGGACGCTTTCTGGGCCATCTAAGAAAAAGCCGCGCGGGACAGATATTGATACTTGCTTGCCGCCATCTTCTGGCGCGACAGTCATGCGCGTTTTATTGCCTCTTGGGGATTTGCGCAGTGTAACTGTCCAAATGCCGCCATTTAAGAGGCCCTTCTTTTTGTTGTTACGCAGACAGACGAGTTTTTCCCCAGCCTCCGGCGTCGGATCATCATGGCCTTTAAGGGTGCGGATCCGTTCATTAAACCGGCGGCGCGTTTTGTTGACGCCGACCAGTACTTGATCGGCTTCAAGGATCGCTTCGGCGTCTATCTCCTGACGACTTAGGAAGGTGAGCGCTTCGCTCGCCTCGCCATCGAAATCGCGTCCTTCACGGATATCCATGGAGAGGCGAATAATAGGGTTATCGGCCGCCTGGCGATGAATTTCCGTCAGCATAAAGTCTGGTTCAGTGTCGGTAAAAAAACCGCCGCCTTTTACAGGCGGAAGCTGGGCCGGGTCACCAAGAACGAGCACCGGCTTACCAAAAGAGAGTAAGTCCCGTCCCAAATCTTCATCAACCATCGAACACTCGTCTATCACGATCAGGTCGGCGTCAGAGGCGGGCGCATCGCGGCGGATGGTGAAGACTGGGCCGCCGTCTTCTTCTTCCTCTGCGCTGGTTGGGCGATAAATAAGGCTGTGGATGGTGGTTGCGCCCTCGCATCCTTTTTCGCGTAAGACGTATGCAGCCTTGCCCGTAAAAGCGGCAAACGCCACATGTCCGCCCGCATGGTCCGCAATATGGCGGGCGAGGGTGGTTTTGCCAACGCCAGCATAACCGAACAGCCGAAAGACTTGGCTTTCGCCTTTGTTCAGCCAGCGGTTAACCGCTTTCAAGGCATCATCCTGTTCGGGGGACCATTCCATCAGTGCAGGGCTCTTTATACAAGTTCAATCCAGACCGGAACGTGATCGGAGGGTTTTTCCTTCCCTCGTGTCGCGCGATCAACGCCTGCGCCTTTTAGGCGGTCAGCCGCTTGCGGTGACAGCAAAAGATGATCAATGCGAATGCCATGGTCTTTTTCCCAAGCGCCGCGTTGATAATCCCAAAAGGTATACAGGGTCTTAGTCGGCTCGATCTGACGAACCGCATCCGTAAGGCCAAGATTGATCAGACGGCGCAGCGCCGCGCGTGTTTCAGGCAAGAACAGCGCATCACTCGCCCAGACGGCGGGATCATGGGTGTCTTCATCTTGGGGAATGACGTTATAATCGCCCGCGATCACGAAAGCTTCTTCATCTCGCAAAAGCGCTTCGGCCCGGGCTTGTAAGCGTTCCATCCAAGCGAGCTTATAGTCATATTTAGGGCCCGGCGCCGGGTTGCCGTTCGGCGCATAAAGTCCGCACAATCGAAAGGGCGCTGCTTCATCGGGCGTGATCACCGCCTCGATATAACGGGCTTGTTCATCGTCTTCATTCCCGGGCAAGCCCTTTTCAATGTCTTCTATTGGATGCTTGGAAAGCAAAGCGACGCCATTATAGGTTTTTTGTCCGTGCACGACGACATTGTACCCGCGCTCTTCAAATGCATCAGCAGGAAACTTCTCGTCGACGCATTTAATTTCTTGCAAGATGACGACGTCTGGTTTCGCCCCGTCGAACCATTCAAGAATTCTGGGCAGTCTTGCGTTAATTGAGTTGACGTTAAAGGTGGCAATTTTCAATGGGGTGCGCCTTTATATTGAATGGGCCAATCGCGGCGAGATAAACTGATTAAGCCGCTTTATTTTGACCGGCGCTTAGGCCGGTTTTCAATCGCCCAAGCGATGCTTGCATATATCCAGACCAAAGCGTCTTTACGATAAGATTGACCAAAGGTTTCGTAAAGGCAGAGCGCGGCGTGTAAGAATAGGTCCAAGTGACCTTCGTTTGTTGGTTGCTTACTTCTTCAAAGTCCCAAAGGCTCGCCCCTTCGATTACAAGGAACTTTAAGGGCGCCGCATATCCGCTTAAGCGGAAAGCGGCGTGTTTTGTTGGTTCGAGCTTGATAACTTCTTCGTGGACAGATGATCCATCGGTCAAATAAATATCGCGCGTATCGCCGACCGCGCTCCAATCGCCTTTGGTGTTTTCAACCCGCTGCGCCCCTGGCAGGGGGCCGTGGTCTTTAAAAAGAGTGGGAACATCAAACGAAATCACTGCGGCAAATGCATCTTTGAACGGCGTTTCGGTGATAATGGAATGGCTGGCGGAAATCGGAGCGTGGGGCATGGGTATGGCAATCTTGCGCAGGAAAGAACGGACCCTAGCAATAAGCCGCCCCGCAGTCCTTCGTCAAATAACCGTTTTGCCCGATATTGGTAGCTTAGATGGAAAAGCTGGTGCCGCAGCCGCAAGAGGCCGTCGCATTTGGATTATTGATCTTAAAAGCCGCGCCGATCAGCTCGTCTGAGAAATCGATCTCAGAGTCTTTCATATATTCAGCGGAGATTTCATCAACGAGCACCGTAACGCCGCCTTTTTCGATCGCCAGGTCGTCGTCATGGCGCGCATCCACGATGGCGAAATCATATTGAAAGCCAGAGCATCCGCCGCCATTCACCGCCACCCGCAACATCGCGCCTGTCGCTTCGCTGGAAAGGATTTTCGCAATGCGCTCAGCGGCGCGGGTCGATACGGTAATGCCGAAATTATTGCTCATGCTTCGTCTAGCTGGTTACTGCAGTTTCCTGTCTACAGATAAGGGGCCTTGGGGCGGATGAAAAGGGGGCTCTGGTTCATTTTCAGTTATTCGTAATAAACGATAGAAAACTTGCAATTAGCTCAATGCGAAACACATAGCTGGGACGGAGATAAGTGCTGCGACGGAGATTAGTAAAATTCCAGGTCACTTGACGCCTTAGCTTTGGATTACTCAACTTGCGCTGGCAATGACATCAAACGGGAAGGTTTCACAAGCTGATTTCAAGGATGTGAGTGACCCCTTTGGGCGCAAAACCATTTTGTCGTCGGGGTTTTGACCGCCGCGCGCATCACCCGATTTGAAATTTCGGCAAGGCTGGCCTTTGGCCCGCTTTTACTTTTATGCGACGCAGTTTATCCCCACCCTTGTAAATGGCTTTATAAAGTAAAAAGCAATGACCATGACAGCTTCAACAAGTGCTAATATGTCTTCTGTCCCCAAGCTCATGGCGTTTCCCGCGCCGCTCGCGCCCTATGCGACCATGGCCCATGAAACCAGGGGGCGGCTTCATGCTGAAGGGGAAAGCGCGACCAGAACGCCGTTCCAGCGTGATCGCGACCGGGTCATCCATGCGGTGGCTTTTCGGCGGCTAAAACACAAAACCCAAGTCTTCATCTATCACGAGGGAGACCATTTTCGCACCCGGCTCAGCCATTCGTTGGAAGTGGCGCAGATTTCGCGATCGATCGCGCGCACCTTGAAGCTGGATGAGGACCTCGCGGAATGTGTTGCGCTTGCCCACGATCTTGGTCATCCGCCGTTTGGCCATACGGGGGAGGATGTATTGATCGAGTGTATGAAAGAGTATGGGGGTTTTGACCATAACGCCCAGACATTGCGCCTTTTAACGAAATTAGAGCGGCGCCATGCAGCGTTTGACGGCGTGAATTTGACTTGGGAGACGTTGGAAGGGGTCGTAAAACACAATGGCCCATTAATTGGGCCATGGGCGGATGCGAAAGCGAAGGCCAAACCTTTGCCGACAGCAATCGTTGAATATGCAAAAAGCCACGATTTATGGCTGGATACTTTTCCAGGACTAGAGGCGCAGGTCGCGGCGCTCGCTGACGATATCGCTTATAACAACCATGATGTTGATGACGGCCTGCGCGCCGGGCTTTTTTCCTTTGATGAAGCGCGAGATGTTCCGCTGGTCGGGCAAGCTCTGGCGGCGGCGGAACGCACCCATATTGGCGCGCCAAAGGAGATTTTGATCGCCGAGGCGGTCTCAGACCTGATCGGGGCCATGGTCAGCGATGTTGTTGAGGAAACAAAAAAGACGCTTAAAGACCTTAAGCCAACCCATGCGGATGATATTCGCCGCGCGCGCCAAGCAACGGTGCGTTTTTCCCCCGCGATGCAGGAAAACCTGACTGGCCTTCGCGCGTTTTTACACAAAAATATGTATCGCCATTACAAGGTCAATCGCGCGCGCAGTCAGGCAAAGCGAGTGGTGCGATCATTATTTGATTTGTTTTTTACTGAGCCTGACACACTGCCGCCATTTTGGAGCGCCCAATGCAAAGACGCGGATCGCAACAAACGCGCCCGCTTAGTATGCGATTATATTGCTGGAATGACGGATCGGTACGCCTTGATCGAATATGATCGGCTTTTTTCGACGGTTCGAGGCCTTTGAAAGGCCGGATTTTCCTGGTTTGACGGAAAAGCCGCTTGCATCCAGGGGGAAACAAGCGGATGGGTGAAAAAGCGCATATTGGCGCATGTGCCAATTCCCCTTATCGGGGCGATAGTGCTAATCTTGCGCCAACGACGCGATTCGCTCATTAATCGCTGACTATGCAGATTTCTAAACCCGCTCAAAGCAGCGGAGGAGACTTTGATATGGCGAACCAAGACGAAAATCTTGAGGAAACCGACATCGAATACGAATATGACGAGTACGAAGACGAGGAAGATGAGGGCGGTCTGTCCGGTCTTGTCGTGCTTTTGATGGGCGTCGTGATGCTCGGCGCTTTTGCTTCGGTTGTCTGGATCGCATATCAGCAGGGGCTTAAAAACAGTCGCACGGAAACACCCTACGTTGCCGCTGAGCCTGAGCCGTTGAAAATTGAGACAGCCGATGCCTCAGCCGATCCGTTTGACAATGAACGCGAGGTGTATGACAGCCTTGACGGCGCGGATGCTGATCCGGTTGAGATTATCGCCGAGGGCCCGGAAGAGCCGGTTGAGCGTTCCTCAGATGACCCAATCGGGGCCATCGCTTCTGTTGTGGAAAATACTGAAATTGTGGATGATGCAGTTGCGGATCGGATTGCTTCTTTAGAAGCCGCAGATGCGGCGCTTGATACGCTAGAAGCCGGAGCGGTTGAGACGACCGATAGTGTTGGCGCATTAATCGAAGAGGCGACCGATTCAACCACTGATGAAGTCACCGTGCCAGCACCGCCGGTTGTTGAAGAATCTGCTGCGCCTGAAATTGTAGTGGCTGAGCCACAGCCAGTCAGCGTGCCTGCGCCTCAAGCCGGATCGCAGTTGGATCCAAATCTCGATCCGATGTCGGGGTCTCACCTGGTTCAGGTCGGGGCTTTCGGTTCGCCGGAAGAAGCCGACCAAGCTTGGAAAAAGATGCAGGGTAAAGTTGGCGCATATCTTCGCAATAAAGCGCCGCATATCCTGTCGCCGACCAGCGCAGATGATAAATATTATCGTTTGCGGGTTGGTCCGTTTTCAAACGCATCCGCGGCCAGTACTTACTGCCAAGGGCTGAAGGATCGTGAAGTTGGGTGCTTTATCAAGGCAAAATAATACATGAGTAATGCAATAGTTTTTGATTGCGAAGGCGCGCGCTTATCAGATGATGAGCGCGCGTTTTTTCGTGAGGCTGATCCATTTGGATTTATTTTGTTCGCACGCCATTGCGAGACGGCGGAAAATATTCGCGCCCACTGTGATGAGCTTAGGGACTGTATTGGCCGTGACGTGATGATCCTAATAGATCAAGAGGGCGGGCGCGTAACGCGAATGAAACCCCCGATTTTTCGGGAACATGTGGCGCCGGGCGTTATCGGCGAGCTTTGGCGGCTTGATCCCAATAAAGCGCTTGAAGCCGCTCAGCTTAATGCGAAACTCTTAGGGCGGATGGTTTCGGACCTTGGCGTTAATGTAAACTGCATTCCATCTCTTGATGCGCCGCAAATTGACTCCGATCCGGCGACCCTTGGGGATCGCGCTTTTGCACGCCATCGCGACACGATTGCGTCTTTGGGGCGGGCGGCTGTTAATGGCTCCATTGAAGGCGGGGCTTTGCCGGTTATCAAACATATGCCCGGCCTGGGGCGCGCCCTTTGTGATAGTCACCATGATTTGCCAAAGGTTACAGCAAAGCGTGAGGATTTGGAGGCTGAGGATTTTCCCCCCTTTAAGGCGCTAAATGAAGCGCCGCTCGGCATGACTGCCCATGTGGTTTATGATGCCTTAGATGCGGAACGCCCTGCGACTCAATCCCCATACATCATTAATGAGGTTATCCGCGGTGAGATCGGGTTTGATGGGTTGCTCTTTACCGATGATCTAAAGATGCAGGCTCTAAGCGGCGATTATGACGAGCGGGTGGCGACAACCCTTGCGGCGGGGTGTGATATTGCACTTGTATGCAATATTAGCCTGGCGGAGAAACAAACAGCTATGAAAGGCGTTAAGCCTCTTACAGACGCTGCGACAGCCCGTTCTGCTCGCGCGTTTAATATGCTGAACGAGCCTGATCGGTCTGATACGCGTGAAGATTACGCGGTGCTCGAGGCGCTGCTGAAGCCAGTAATGGCTTAATTTTCGGTTGTTTTTGCCACTGGTGAAAATAAAAGCGCTCTGCAGGACAGAATCGGCCCTAAATCCGATTTTATGAACAAACCCTTAACAAAAGCTAGTACAGACGCGGCGCGTGAAGCTGAGGCCAGCGAAAACCAAGAAGAGATTTCGCAGAGGTCAGAGGTCGCGGATGCGAGCGATTTAGGGCATACTCTTGCTATTGTGCCAAATGATGCTGACAAAGCTGAAGCTGCGGATGACGTCTCACCCAAAGTGAGTGAGGCGACAGAAGTTAGCGAGCAGAAGGCGGATGCTTCTTCTGAACCTGTTAAGGCTGATGAAACTGTTGTTTCCGCTGAGGGTGAAGGGGAAGAAGAGCCGTTTGACGCGCCTGTGCGCACAGACGTCAGCGAGGCTTCAACAGATGATTTTGAAGCGCTGATCGTTAATCTTGACGGTTACGCGGGCCCGCTTGACGTACTGCTTGAATTGGCGCGCTCGCAAAAGGTTGACCTACGTAAGATCTCCATGCTCGCTCTTGTTGAGCAATATCTCGCGTTTGTGGATGCTGTAAAGGCGCGCAAGCTTGAAGTGGCGGCTGATTATCTTGTAATGGCGGCCTGGCTCGCATTCTTAAAATCGAAGTTATTGTTGCCGGTCCCGAAAGACGATGGTGAAGAACCGAGCGCGGATGAAATGGCGGCGCAACTCGCCTTCCAGCTTCAGCGTCTTGAAGCGATGCGTAAGGCTTCTGATGATATTATGAACATGCCGCAATTGGGCGTTGACTTTTTTGTGCGCGGCGCGCCGGAAGGGGTCAGAGTCGTCAAAAAGGCTGACTGGCAGGCGAGCCTTTTCGATCTCCTTGGCGCCTATGCCCGCCAACGGGTGGCCGCGGTAGAGCGGACTTATAAGCCGGAACCCCCAAAAGTGCTGCAGATTGAAGAGGCCCGGGAGCGCTTAACACGTATCTTAGGACGCATCCCAGAATGGGCGACGCTATCAGCCCTTGCAAATGAAAGCGGCGCCGATGCACCGGCAAGTTCTATTATGGCCAGCGCTTTTTCCGCCGCTTTAGAATTTGCAAAGGACGGCAAAATTGATTTGCGCCAGACCAGTCATTTTGAACCGATTTATATTCGCCGCAAGGCGAGCCAAAACCCTCCAACGTCTCACTCACCGCATAATAACGGCGAAATGGAAAACCACCCATGACCCCAATTGATGACGACCCATCCGCTGCGCGCGCGCAGTTAGAAGAAGACACCTATGAAGCGGTTGAGGCTTCTGCAGAAGAGGCTGTAATCTGCGATGAAGGCGGTGCGCCTGACGAAGAGCGCCAATCTTTGGATGCGCAAGAAGAGCCAAGTGCGAAAGCTGAGCAAGCATCCGGGCTTGACGCATCTGAACTGGATGAAAACAACCTTGATGGACCAGAACTAGACGGTCTTGATGCGCGCGGGGCCCAAGAAGCCCTTGCCACAGCCTTTGAAGATGGTGATGAGGAAAGTGAAGACGAACCTTCATCTGAAGAAATCCCAACCGGCCAGTCTGATCAAGAAGATGCTCCCCAGGATGGTCATAGCGATAAAGCTGAAGCGCTTGTCGCCGAAAAACCAGTGTGGACCGCTGCTCAGCAGGCTGAACAACTGCGGATGGTTGAAGCGCTTTTATTTGCAAGCGCCGACGCTTTAGATGTAAAGACTATCGCTGGCCGTTTGCCGGCGGGGGCGGAAATAAAAGTCCTTCTAGCCGCGCTATGTGATCAATACCAAAACCGCGGCGTGCATCTCGTTGAATCCAGCGGAAAATGGCGTTTTATTACGGCGCCAGATGTCGCTCACGTCTTAGAAAAAGAAAAAGTCGAGCAACGTAAGCTTTCCCGTGCGGCGCTGGAAACACTTGCCATCATTGCTTATCACCAACCTTGCACCCGGGCGGATATAGAAGATGTGCGCGGGGTGGCGGTTTCAAAAGGCTCGCTCGACCAACTTTTAGAAATTGGTTGGGTTCGCCTTCGTGGCCGTCGCATGGATGTGCCAGGCCGGCCAGTGCTTTATGCTACGACGCCAGCCTTTTTAGAGCACTTTAACTTGCAAACAGTTGAGGACTTACCGGGCATGTCCGACCTAAAAGCAGCAGGTCTTTTGGATGCGCGTTTGCCGCCAGGTTTTTCTGTGCCGACGCCCAAAAGTGATGACGGCGAGGAGAGCGATGAAGGTGAGGCGAGCGCAGGCGAAGACGCAGTCTTTGCTGAAGACTACCTTAAAGAGGGTGAGGAGGAATAACCCTTATTCTTCTCAAAGCTCAAAAGTAAATCGCACCTTAACGGTCCTCAAAGTTCATGAGGACGCAGGCGCTGCTTGTTTATCTCCAAGTCATACTTTTGCTTTACGGTCGGCGCGCAATTGCGTAGCGGCGCCTAACCGACTACATGTACCGCACTGTAATTCCCGTAAGAGGTGATCGACATGGCTTTAGGACCTTGGCAAATTCTCATTATTCTTTTGCTGGCGCTGCTCTTGTTTGGCGGTGGTGGTAAAATTTCATCTGTGATGGGTGATTTTGCAAAAGGAATCAAAAGCTTTAGAAAAGGTCTTCAGGAAGAAGATGAGAAGCTTGAGGATCGCTCCGGCGATGCAATGGACATCACGCCGCCAGCTGAAACAGCGGAAACCGCGACTTCTACAAGTAAAGACGCATCTTAAGGACCAGCCCAGGCTATGAGCCTTATTCCCCAGTTTGGTTTTTTCGAGCTTTTATTGATCGGCGCTTTAGCGTTGGTAATCATCGGCCCCCAGGACTTGCCGCGCCTTATGGTGATGGCAGGCAGGCAGGTGCGTCAACTGCGCGCTTTGGCGGGGGAATTTCGGGCGGCAATCAGGCAGATGGCCAAAGAAATTGAGCTTGATGAGCTTGAAGATGAGATTGAAGCAATCAAGTCGGACAATGTTTTTGCCGATGCAAAACGGTCTGTCGACGAGGTGGGCGACGCTTTGCGCGATGAAACAGCTGAAATCAGAGATGAAGTGACCAAGCCGGTTGATACGGTGCAAAAAACCGCGCCGAAAAATGAGCAAAACAACAACACGACGTCCAATGGGCCGACAAAGAACTCCGCTTCGGTTGATGCGCCAACTGCTGCGACGAGCGAACCATCTTAAGGTTTAAAGATTTATATGGCGGATCAGGACGCAAACAACGAAGAAAAGAACGCGACGCCAGCGACGCAAGGCGCAACGGCTAATGCTGAGCAAGATAATGTCAGCGTGGCGGCGCCCGACCTTACTCAGTCGGATGAGTTTGATGGCGAAGACGAGGTGGCGGCTTCAGCTGCGCCTTTGATGGAGCATCTTAAAGAGTTACGCAGTCGGCTGATTATTTCGTTTTCCGGTCTCGCGGCCGCCTTTGTCTTTTGCTTTATCTTTTCAGAGCAGCTGTTCAACTTTCTGATTGTGCCTTTTGTCGAGGCGGTGGAAAGCGTTGCTTCTGAGAGTGCGCCGACGCTTTACTTTGCGCCTCTTGAGTTCTTTTTTACACGTGTGCGTTTGTCGATTTTCGCCGCGATCGTGGTGGCGTTTCCGCTTGTGGCCTATCAAGGCTATAAGTTTGTTGCTCCTGGCCTTTACAAAAATGAGCGCCAGGCGGCCGTGCCGTTTATCACGGTGATGCCTTTGTTATTCACGATTGGCGCGAGCCTTGTGTATTTCGTGATGATGCCATTCGTGATGCGCTTCGCCTTGGGGTTTGAGGCGCAAGCTGGCGGCGATACGCCAGCTGATTTCCAATTGTTGACCAGAGTGGGCGATTATCTTTCCCTTGTGACGACGCTGATTATGGCGTTTGGCTTTGCTTTTCAGCTGCCCGTTCTGTTGACCTTGCTTGCAAGGGTGGGGATTGTTGATGCGGCTATGTTGCGCAAGAATCGCCGGATCGCGATTGTGATTATTTTTGTGATTGCGGCTTTCCTAACCCCGCCAGATCCCTTTAGTCAGCTTGCTTTGGGCATGTCGATTATTGCCCTTTATGAGATTTCGGTGCTGTCCGTTGCTTTCGCTGGAAAACGAGCAGCACAGCGAGCAGAGGCTGAAGCCGCCGCATCGTCTTCCTAAATTTTGGCGTTTAATGCATTGCAACTGCGATTGAGATTAAGCCCCGTCTTTGCAATTAACGCAGAACCCCCTATAGCCAGACTTAGCGCTATTTAGGTACTTTTGAACTGCATTGGCGCCAGAACTTGTTGGCGCGTTTTTCGTGCCGCGATTGACGGATGGGAGCCGTTAATGGCTAAACCACTTTTGCTCGGAAACGCGCTATGTTTGATATTCGATTGATACGAGAAAACCCAGACCAGTTCGACGTTGCTTGGGCGCGTAGGGGGCTTGAGCCTCAAGCGCGCGCGATTTTGGACTTAGATGAAGAGGCGCGCAAGCTCACATTGGCGGTGAATGACCTTCAAGCTAAGCGGAACGCGGCGTCAAAACAGATCGGCGCGGCTAAAGCCCAGGGTGATGAAGAGACTTTCCAAAAACTGATGGCTGAGGTTGAGGCGATCAAAGCCGAAACGCCAAAATTGGAGGCGGCGGAAAAAGAAAAGCGCGAGGCGTTAAAGGCCGTACTTGCCGCCTTGCCGAACTTACCCTCTAACGAAACGCCGGACGGTGCTGATGAAGCGGACAATGTTGAAGTGCGCCGGGTTGGCGAGCCCCGCGAGATCAATGAGGCCCGTGAGCACTTTGAGATTGGTGAAAGCCTTGGTCAGATGGATTTTGAAACCGCGGCGAAGATGTCGGGCGCTCGGTTCGTTTTGCTTTCTGATCAGTTGGCGCGTCTTGAACGCGCCATTGCGAATTTTATGATCGACACACACACTCAAGAATTCGGTTATAAAGAAATGTCGCCGCCAGTTTTGGTTAAAGATGATGCGTTGTTCGGAACCAGTCAGCTGCCTAAATTCGCAGAAGACCTTTTTCGCACAACGGGCGATCACTGGCTTATTCCAACCGCTGAAGTTTCACTAACCAATATCGTGCGCGAAGAAATTTTAGACGCCGACATTTTACCTCTGCGGTTTACGGCGCACACGCCGTGTTTTCGATCAGAGGCAGGCTCTGCAGGACGTGACACACGCGGCATGATCCGCCTGCACCAATTTACCAAGGTTGAGCTTGTTTCCGTTACCTTGCCAGAGGCGTCAGAGGCGGAGCATGAGCGCATGACGGAATGCGCTGAAGCGATTTTGAACAAGCTTGAGCTGCCGTTCCGCACAATGATTTTATCGGCTGGCGATATGGGCTTTTCCGCCCACAAAACCTATGATCTTGAGGTTTGGTTGCCGGGGCAGGGACAGTACCGTGAAATCTCTTCATGCTCTAATTGCGGAGATTTTCAGGCGCGCCGGATGAATGCGCGCTTCCGTGTCAAAGGCGAAAAAGCTTTGCGTTTTCCTCATACGTTGAATGGGTCTGGCCTCGCTGTCGGGCGTACACTTGTTGCGATTTTGGAAAATTATCAGGACACAGATGGCGGCGTTGTAATACCAGATGTATTGAAACCTTATATGGGCGGACTTTCTAAGATTGAGCCGCAAGGAGATGCGTAATCGTGAGAATTCTTTGTTCCAATGATGATGGCATTTACGCGAGCGGCTTAAAAAGCCTTGAAAAAATTGCCAGAGAGCTTTCCGATGATGTTTGGATTGTCGCCCCTCAAGAAGAGCAATCTGGCGCTGCAAGGTCATTGACCCTTCATAGTCCCTTGCGGGTGCGCCGTTATGAAGACAAGCGCTTTGCTGTTAGCGGTACGCCAACCGACGCGGTTATGATGGGTATTACCCGCTTAATGGAAGACGTCAAACCGGATCTTGTTTTGTCCGGTGTGAATAATGGCCAGAACATTGCTGATGACGTGACATTTTCCGGCACTGTTGCGGCGGCGTTGCAGGGGATGACCTTGGGCGTGCCGTCGATCGCATTATCGCTTGCGCGTTTTTCGCGTGAAAGCGCTCGCTGGGCGACGCCTGAGCATTACGGCGCCAAGATTGTTCGTCAGCTGCTTGATGCTGGGTGGCCGGACGATGTTGTTATGAATGTAAATTTTCCAGACCGCGATCCTGATGATGTGGCTGGGGTTGAGGTGACCTCGCAAGGGCGACGCGATGCGCTTCAACTTTACACGGATGAGCGCAAAGATTTGCGCGGTGGTTCGTATTACTGGTTCGGTTTTAAGGGGCATTTGTCAAATCCACCGGCAGGCACAGATTTGCGCGCAATCTATGATGGTCGCATATCCATTACGCCGCTCCACCTTGCATTAACCCATAATGAAACCCATGCTAATCTGACCAAAGCATTGGGTGATATGTCAATTTAAGGCTAAACTTGCGCGCATAAAATGGGGGGTAAACTTTTTTACTAATGTCAAAGCCCAAAGCTTCTGTTAACGTCTTGTTAACGCAAATCACTGACTGTCTTAATAAATATTAACGGTCTTTGGAGCGGGCCATGAAGCGCCATTCAGCAGCATTTCTACTTCTAACGATAAGCCTGGCGGCAAGTTGCGGCGCTAGCCGGAATTCGGCCCCCATCGTATATGGCACGGAGCCGTCAACAAACGCACGAGTGTATAATTCTCCTGCGGATGTATATATGGCGGATAATCAGCGCGTCGCTGCGGCTGCTGGCCAGCAAGCGGGCGTTTCGAATGATATCTATGCGACGCCAAATTCGCGACCAGCGCCTTTAGCACCCGTATCTCAATCAGCTTATAATCCTGCGCCTTATCAAAACGCAGCGCCGGTATATCAACCTGTGAATGCGTCTGGCTATGGCGCGCCTTCACAAAGTGTGGCGCCGGTTTACGTTTCTGAGTTAAAGCCAGTCGGGTCGCCTAGCAGCAGCTGGCCGTCTACTTCTCCAGTTTATGTGACCGTCCAGCCTGGGGACACCGTGTTTGCAATTGCTCGGCGAACAAGTGTTCACCCGCGTGCAATCATCGCAGAAAATCGGATGGCTGCGCCGTATACGTTGCGCGTTGGTCAATCGCTCAGGATACCTTCTGGCGGTCAAGCCGCTGGATTTGCACCTGCTCCCGCGTCAGCGCCTGCTCAATCCACGTACGGAGCACCGCAACAGCAGGTTGGGACGTCATATATCGTGCGTCCAGGTGACACGTTATATAGCATCTCACGGCGCTCCGGTGTTCCGGTTTCCGCTATCGCGCGTCAAAATGGTTTGAATGCGCCATACCGTCTGTCTGTAGGGACACAATTATCTATTCCTAGCGGCGGCGTTGCATCTGTTATTCCTCAGAAGACAACACAGAGCATTGCGCGTTCTGTGTCATATAAAAAGCCTGCGCCATCAAATGAGCCTAAGGCAATGTTTGATTGGCCAGTAAAAGGCGCGATTATTGGTTCTTATGGCGCTGGCGAACTAGGCCGACGCAATGATGGAATTAACATCGCCGCGCCGGTCGGTACGCCAATTCGTGCTGCCGCTGATGGAGAGGTTGTCTATCGCGGCGCTGAGGTTGACGGTTATGGCAACCTACTTTTAATCAAACACAGAGATGATTTTGTAACCGCCTATGCGCATACGGATGTTATTCTTGTGCGCAAAGGGCAAAAAGTAAGGCAGGGGCAAGTAATCGCAAAGGTTGGCCAGTCCGGCGCCGCGAAAGAGCCTCAGCTTCATTTTGAAATAAGACAGAACCTAAAATCTGTCGATCCAATCGCGTTACTGCGGTGATAGTTTAGTTGGAAACGCCTTATACTAGTTATTGTATTTCAGTTTATAATAGCACAAAGTCTCGTTGACGCTTAAACAGCCCCTAGGGGCTGTTTTCTTTTATGGGCTTGGCGTTTTTGGCCAGTTTTTCTTTGAAGCAGCAAGGGCTGGCAGCTTGTGGGGGGGGATGGTTATTTCTCGCCCAATTTTGCTTCTTGGTATTTGATGCCCCATTCTAAAAGCATGCGCCAAAGGTCTTCGGCAAGCCCAGGGGGCATTCCTTGTTCTTCTGCAGCGGTGCGGACTTTTTGGATGACTTCTTCGTTGCGCCATTGCACCGATGCGCCAGACGAGGCTTCGCGCTTGAACACCCAGATACGATCCACATAACGCCATCGCTCTGCGAATAACTTTATAAGGTCGGCGTCGACGCGGTCGATCTCAGCGCGGACATCCGCAGGGGATTGGCAGTCTTCAGGGGCTTTCATGGGGCCTCGTTCGGTGATGTTTTTCTTTAAAGTTCATGAGATTTATGCATAGGAATGCAGAAGAAACCTTGCGCTAATTATGGCGGGTCTGGAATCTAAGATCCAGCATTCTTTTAAGTTGGTTTCGTTTGGTGCAGGCGGAAGAGATCAAGATGCAAACTTGGCCAGTTTTAACGACTGATTGTGAAAAATGTGCGGGCCTTTGTTGTGGTGCTTATCCTTTCAATGATCCCAATAAGTTTGCTGATAAAAAAGCGGCGAACGAGGTTTGTCGCCATCTTGCTGCTGATGGACGTTGCGCCATATATGAGAAACGGGAAGCTAAAGGTTATTTAGGGTGTCTTACATTTGATTGCCATGGCGCTGGGCCGCGTGTGATTAGCGAAGTTTTTAAGGGCTCTTTGCGCGATCAATCTGAGGCGGATGTCTATGACACCTTTCGAGCTCTGACGCGGATCCACTCTGCTCTTGCTCAGTTAAAAATGTTGGAGAGTTTGCCGCTGACCCCAGAGCAACGCGATCGTTACAATCAGCTGGTCAGCCGACTTACGCCAAGTGAAGGGTGGTCACCAACGTCACTTTCGGCGTTTCCAGCCCACCAGGCTGAAGATTGGGTTCACGCCTTTGCGGTTTCCTTGGCTGATAGTGAAGCGGGGCAGGTTTTCATCCAGCGGCGCGAGCGCCAGTAATGGCAATGCGAATGAGGCGTTATTCTTGTGCAGCTTTGGCGTTTTCATAGCGCTCTAAAGCTTCCAGCCATTCATTCTCAGTTTTTTCGATCGCTTGAAGAAGGGCGGCGCGTTCTTTCTGTAGCTTTGTTGCGCGGGCTTGATCTTGTTGATAGAGCGTTGGGTCAGCAAGCGCTGCGTCTAAGCGCGGCAGGATCTCATTAAGTTCTTCAAGGCGCGCTTCTTTTTCATCCGCTTTTTTCTTTAAAGGGGCAATGGCCTCGCGGGCGGCAGCGCCCGCTTGCCGCTCTGCTTGCTTATAGCGGGGTTTTTCAACGCCTTTTTTTTCTTTGGCTGCTGTCTTTGTCGCCTCGAGGATCAAGCGTCGATAATCGCTCAGATCGCCTTCATAAGGTTTTGCGGCGCCGTCTTTGATGAGCCACAATCGATCGGCGACACTTTCGGCCAAATGCGCATCGTGGGTGATCAGTAATACCGCGCCTTTGTATTCGTTTAAGGCGAGGGCGAGCGCTTCGCGGGAATCGATATCAAGGTGGTTCGTTGGCTCATCAAGAATGATCATATGGGGCCCGTGGAATGTTGCGAGCCCCAGGAGCAACCGCGCTTTTTCCCCGCCAGACATATTGATGACTTTGGTGTCTGCTTTATCTGGGCCAAAACCAAGCTGTGCGGTTGCGGCGCGTATTTGGGCTTCCGTTCCGTCAGGCATTAAAGCGCGAACATGTTCATAAGGGGTTTGCGCGGGTTTTAGCTCGTCCACTTGGTGTTGAGAAAAATAGGCGATATCTAGCTTTTTGTGTTTATAAACATTGCCCGCAAGTGGCGTTATGCGTCCGCTAATGGCTTTAACAAGCGTAGACTTCCCCTCGCCATTTGGACCCAAAATCACAATGCGGTCGTCTTGATCGATCCGCATATTGACATTTTTAAGGACAGGCGCGTCTTCTTCATATCCTAAATCCGCCTCTACGATGCGTACGATGGGCGGCGCCATAGGGCGCGGGTTTTTAAAGTCAAAGGGCGCCACTTGCTCGTCAAGGGGCAGGGCGGTTTCTTGCATTTTTGCAAGCGCTTTTACCCGGCTTTGGGCTTGCTTTGCCTTTGACGCTTTTGCTTGAAAACGATCGATAAAGCTTTGCATATGGCGGCGCTTTGCCTCTTGCTTGGCTTTAAAGGCCAGCGCCTGGGCGCGCTCTTCGCTGCGTCGTCTAACATAGGTGTCGTAATCCCCGGCATGAACGCTCAGCTTTTTATTTTCAAGCGCTAAGATATGGGTGGCTGCGCGGTTTAAAAAATCCCTGTCGTGGCTAACAATAAGAACCGTGTAAGGATAGCTTCGCAAGTAGCTTTCAAGCCACATTGTGCCTTCGATATCAAGATAGTTTGTCGGCTCGTCCAGAAGGAGCAAATCCGGAGCCGCGAACAATACCCCGGCAAGGGCCACTCGCATGCGCCAACCGCCAGAGAATTCTGCACAAGCGCGCGCCTGATCGCTCGCGGAGAACCCAAGCCCCGACAAGATTGAAGCGGCGCGCGCCTCTGCGGTATGGGCGTCGATGTCCGCAAGGCGTGTATGAATCTCAGCAATGCGCGTTGGCTCGCTTTCTTGTTCGGCCTCGCTTAGAAGGCGCACGCGCTCTTGGTCAAAGCTTAACACCGTCTCCAGCAGGCTTGCCTCGCTCGCCGGCGCCTCCTGTGCGACAGCCCCAAGGCGGCGGTTCTTGCGGAATGAAACCTCGCCGTCATCGGGGCTTATTTCCCCCTTGATGAGTCGTAACAATGTTGATTTGCCGGCGCCATTGCGTCCGATAAACCCCGCCTTCCACCCTTCGCGGATGGCGGCGGTCGCTTGGTCGAACAGAATGCGGCCTTCAATACGATAGGTGAGGTCGTTGATATGGAGCATTTGGCAAAAGGGATAAGCAGCGGAACAAAGTTGATTAGCGTCGCTTTTTGCCGGACCTCAAAGCATCTTGCAAGGGCTAATAGCGCGTCTGTATTTAAGCCAAAAAAATGTCGGGGTTGTCGATTGGGGTATTTCTGGGGTTGTGGCCTTATTTAATCACTACACAGAAATATGGAAATAACTTCCATAAATAATGCGCACTGATCACGTAAAAAAATTTAAAATTTGACGAATGAAAAATACATGCGTGCTGTAATAAAATTAACTAAATACTTGATTTTATCTTAATAATATGTATATTAACCATGTTCAATAAAATTGATGGAGGGCTGATGATAGCAGCATTTAAACTGCGTCCATTCAGGGCGCGGGGCAAGGCGATACGTAAAATTTCACAAAAACCGGTTCAGAAAAAACCTCTTTCTGGGCATGGGCGCGATATAGCTAAAAGCTTGGGCGCTAGCCAGGTTTTGGCTAGTCAACAACTAAATGCACATAAAATTTCAAGGCCATCTCAGCGTTTTCAAAATGTTGGTGATATGGCGCATGAGGCTGGCGTCGTTGGCGCAAAGGCTGGCTCACAATTTGGAGCGCGCGCCCTAGAAAAAGCTGATCTAGAGCGACGATATCGAGCAAATACGCCAGATCAGCGATATCAATCCACACAGTTTGAAAATTCCCCAGATGGACAACACGAAAACCAACGCGATCCCCATAGTCCATCGGAGCAGACTGGCGGGGAAAGCGATCAGCTTAGTTCCATAGGTAATGGAAATACTGGGGATGGAAATACTGGGGATGGAAATAACTCCCACCAAAGTGATGATGGCTCTAACGCGGAACAAGCGCCGCGGCAGGCAGAGGGGTTTAATCAAAAAGATAATCCCTATTCTGATGACCACATGAATGATGACGGTTTAGTCCCTCATGCGGAGATACTTTTACGGTCTGAAATGGCCGATCTTGAGCCTGGGGGATTGGAAACCCTCTTGTTTAAGCAATTACCGCGTCCGCGCCTGTCAGAGCAATCAGCGGCTGATTTAACGGCGGCTGACGCTCGTGCTTATGCTGAGCAATCTAAGCGTTTTTTTGCTTTTCAATTTCCACTCTTTTCTTCTGGCGATTTGTTCTATGAAGAGGTAGAGGAAGATTTTCTCCACAAAGCGCTTGGCCGTGATGTGCATAGCGTTGATCAAAGATTTTTAGACGTTATGACGCTTTTTCGACTAACGTTGAATGACAATACGCGCTCGATGATGTTGCTTTGGATGCCGCTGATATTTTTACTCAGCCTTTTAGGCGGCGCATGGTTTAGTCTAGCAGGTATTAGCGCCTCATTATTTGAGCCGCCTTTCTTGTCGGGCTTAGGCGACTACAAAAATATTGCGGGCGGCGCATTCGGGTATGTTCTGGCGTCATTAGCCGGACTTTTTACCGTATATCTATTATACAGCTGGCCTTTCAAGGTGGTGCAGCAACGTAATTTGATGAATCTTGATAATTACATCACATCCAAGTTTGGCCGCATTAATCATAATTTCCAAGTCGCAAAACGACGGGCGTTTAACGTTGAACGCAATAAGCGGATGGTTGAGCGCGATGATTTAAAAGAAGAAGCGGCGGCATGGACATTGTCTTATCAGTGGTTTGCCTTGCGCCTATTTCTTTGTGAGCTGACGATACGCAATAAATTCTATCAGATCCGCCGTAATACCGTTCTTTACTGGACTGGCGCTTTAGTGCTTTGCGGCGCGATGCTCGGTGCTGCTGAGCTTCTTACCTGGATGTTTGCCCCATCGTCACTAGGGGCGATGGTTGGGATCGCGATTGGCGGTGCGGTATTTATTTTGGTTGCTGCGTCTTTCTTATGGCGTATCTCTGCGATGATGCTTCGCGTGGTGGAGAGCCATGAATGGAACCGGTTTCACCTAATCGGCCTGGATCAAGCGATTGGCGACCATGCGGGCGAAGATAAAGTGCAAATCGTTACGTTCCGCGACCGCAATCGTATGGAATAATGTTTCGGGCGCGCTTCCTTGCGGCGAAGTAAAGCACGTGCGGCGCTTGCGGCGGGAGGACGAGATTGCTAGACCCCCCGAAGAATTAAAGGCGCTATTGGATTTGTCGTTCAAGGGGGCGGCGGGCCTGGCGTTCGAACCTCCAAATATCCGCCTTTGCGTTAAGCAAGGGTGGTTTTAGCAAAGAAAGAATAGACCATGGCGCTGGAACGTACTTTTTCCATCATTAAACCTGATGCAACACGCCGCAATATTACTGGCAACATTGTTGCGAAATTAGAAGAAGGCGGTTTGCGCGTTATCGCTCAAAAACGCATAAAAATGAGCCGCGAACAGGCGGAAGGCTTTTATGGCGTTCACCGCGAGCGTCCTTTCTTTGGCGAGCTCGTTGAATTTATGATTTCCGAGCCTGTCGTTGTTCAAGTTCTTGAAGGCGAGAATGCAATTGCCCGTAACCGCGAAGTTATGGGTGCAACAAACCCTGAAGAAGCCGCTGCGGGCACAATTCGTAAAGAATTCGCGCTTTCAATTGGTGAGAACTCAGTCCACGGGTCTGATGGGCCAGACACAGCTAAAGAAGAGATCGCATTCTTCTTTTCTGACGACGAGATTGTCGGCTAATCGCTTAAAAGCGTTAAGATGATCAAAAGGGTGTGGGGCCGCTAGCCCCGCGCCCTTTTTTTGCACGCGCGTATTCTAAATCGTAACGCATTTTTACTATAAATCCCCTATCCCCGCCCATTCGGGAGGCGGCGTCTTAAAAGTCTGCAATAACTGGTGAATGTTGTGGGCAATTCAGCAAGCGAGAAGGTCGAAAATGGATTTTCGTATTATTTCGGTTTTTGCCGTTATGGTGTCTTTGAGCGTAAGTTTTGCGTCTGCAGAACCCATTCGCCAAACCAAAGGGACCTTTGAAGACAAGTTCAGGCAACTTGATGAAAGTTGGCGTTCGCCAAATATATATCGCAACGCTGCTGGCGAGCCTGGTTTCGCCTATTGGCAGCAACAGGCTGACTATAAAATTAAAATCGCTCTTAATGAAGAAAAGCGCCGGGTAAAGGCGAGCGAAACAATCACCTATAAGAATAATTCTCCAGATGCGCTGCGTTACTTGTGGCTACAGCTTGAGCAAAATCGATTTCGCAAAGATTCGCTGAATGAGCGTTCCGCCACGTTTGGCGGTCTTGGGCAACGCGGGCCGGGCGGCTCAAAAGGCAATGGCGACACGCCAGCGCAAATCAGCTTTGGCGCGTTACGGCGTCATCAGGCGATGAAGGACAGGCCATTAGGTTATGAAATTGAGGGCGTCACTGACAGCGAAGGGACCGCGCTAGACTATACAATTGTTGGCACGCTGATGCGTATTGATCTCGCCAAGCCTTTGTTACCAAAACAGACTTTTGAATTTTCCATCGACTGGTCCAACAATATCGTCGAAGAGGACGCTGTCTCAGCGCGTAGCGGGTTTGAAAGCTTTGATGACGGCAATGATATCTTTTTAATGGCGCAGTGGTTCCCGCGCATGATTGCGTATTCCGATTATGAGGGATGGCACAACAAAGAGTTTATGGGCCGGGGCGAGTTTACATTGGAATTTGGTGATTACGAAGTTGACATCACCGTTCCATCTGACCACATCGTATCGTCAACTGGCGTATTGCTAAATCCGGATGATGTTTTAACAGCGGTGCAAAAAGAACGCTTAGAAAAAGCGCGCAAAGCGCAAAAGCCGGTTTTTGTTGTAACGCCAGATGAGGCTCTTGAAAAAGAAAAATCAAAGGCGAAAGATCTTAAAACCTGGCGTTTTACGGCGGAAAATGTGCGTGATTTTGCTTGGGCTTCATCGCGTAAATTTATCTGGGATGCGCAAGGTTATGAACAAGCTGGCGCGGAGCAGCCTTTCGTTTGGGCGATGTCATTTTACCCTAAAGAGGGCGGCAAGCTTTGGGAGCGTTATTCCACTGAAGCTGTCATCCATACAATGGAAGTCTATTCACGTTTCAGCTTTGACTACCCATATCCCACGGCCCAATCGGTAAATGGTCCGGTCGGGGGGATGGAATACCCGATGATTACTTTTAACGGTCCGCGTACAGATCTCCAAGAGGACGGGACCCGCACCTATTCGCGAGCGGAAAAGCGCTTTTTAATCAGTGTCGTTATTCACGAAATTGGGCACATCTATTTCCCCATGATCGTTAATTCTGATGAGCGTCAATGGACGTGGATGGACGAAGGCCTGAACACATTCTTACAATTTGTCGCCGAACAAGAATGGGATACTAACTACCCGTCTCGTCGGGGCGAGCCGCGTGACATCGTCAATTATATGAAATCGGCGGATCAAGTGCCGATTATGACCAATTCAGAAAGTATTTTAAAATTTGGCTCTAACGCTTATGGCAAGCCAGCCACAGCCTTAAACATCTTGCGCGAAACAATTATCGGGCGGGAGCTGTTTGATTTTGCTTTTAAAGAATATTCTCGTCGTTGGCGGTTTAAGCGCCCGACGCCTGAAGATTTTTTTCGTACGATGGAAGAAGCCTCCGGCGTAGATCTTGATTGGTTTTGGCGCGGTTGGTTTTATTCAACCGATCATGTTGATATGGCGATTGATAATGTGCAAAAACTTCGTATGGATACAAAAAATCCAGACATTGATTTCGCGCGCCGTAAGGAAGAAGACCTAAAAGCGCCTGTCTCGATCACGGACCAACGCAATGAGGCCGCTGGCGTTCAGACACGCATTTCCCGCCGCGAATATCTTCAAGATTTTTACAACAAGAATGACCGCTACACGGTGACGAACGTTGATCGCAATGCGTATCAGGCGATGTTGGCTGATCTTGAGGATTGGGAGCGCGCAGCCCTAGAGCGCGCTGTAAAGGAAGATGAGAACTACTATGTTCTTTCTTTTTCAAATTTGGGCGGTCTGGTCATGCCGGTTATTCTTCAGGTGACATATAGTGACGACACTAAGGAAGAATTCCGGTTTCCTGCTGAAATTTGGCGCCGCAGTCCGCAAGCGGTTTCGAAACTGCTTATTACGGAAAAAGAGATTAAAGACGTTGTCCTCGACCCGTATCTTGAAACTGCGGATGTTGATCTGAACAACAATTATTTCCCAAGTCGCATTCTGCCTTCTCGTATTGAAACATATAAAAGGGAGTATTCTGGTGACTTGCCTGGCCGTGATTTGATGCAGGACATCAAAGCGCCGCTGGGACAGCCAGAGTGTGAAGTTGAATGTGAAGTGGACGCTAAGGCTAAAGAAAAAGACAAAGACAAAGACAAAGCGCAACCATTGCCGAAGCCTGCTGCTTCTAAGGCCGCTTCACCAGTGAAGAAATCTGACAATGATAAAGGTGCTGATGAATAAAGTGAAAAAGATGCCCGTTCTGGCTCGGCTATTCATCGCTTTATGGGCGGCGCTCGCCGCTACTTTGTCGCCCGGGCAGGCCCATGAGGGTAAATCCGCCCTGACGCAGGTTTTGTTTAACCCGCGCACCGGGAATATTGAAGTCATGCACCGCCTCAGCCTTCACGATGCGGATCATGCGGCTCAAAAGATGGCCAAAGTTAAGGATTTAATCGGAGACAAATCTGCTCAAAAAAGCCTTGCCGCTTTGGTTCGCGCCCAATTTGCGCTGGCCATTGTGGGCGGCAGCAACGAGCAGTCCCCCGCGGCCCTTGTTTTTACACCTGTTGGTCACGAGATAGAGGGGCCATTCTTTTGGGTTTATGCTGAGGCGCCAATGCCGAAAAAACTCGGCGCCTCCTTTAAGCTTCTTATTCAAAACGAGATTTTTCGTGACCTATGGGCCGATCAATTGAATTTGGTGACAGTTGAACACGGCGCTTTTCGGGGGTCTGCGACCTTTGATGGGAGTATGCGCGCAAAATCACTCAATGTGATCGTTAAAGCGGTCCCATAAAGCGCTATAAGATAAAAGCGACCGATAGCTGGGGTAGTCATTTGAATTATCGCTCTAAAAAAGTGACTTTGTCAGCATTGAAGAGGCGCTTGTCGATCAATTGCTCTTAAAAAATGAGCCAACTGCTGCTACATACGACCCATGCCAACGTTGATTGATACTGTTAGCGCCCAAGCGGCGCGCCATCCTGAAAAGCGAAACCGCCCTGACAGTCCAGTTTTGCGCAAGCCTGACTGGATAAGGGTGAAGGCGCCGACCTCAAAAGGGTTTGCCGAAACCAAAGCGATTGTTCGCGCGAAAAACCTTCACACGGTGTGTGAGGAGGCTTCTTGCCCGAATATTGGCGAGTGCTGGACCAAGAACCACGCCACCATGATGATTATGGGGGATACATGCACGCGCGCATGCGCTTTCTGCAATGTGAAGACAGGCTTGCCAGCGCCGCTAGATCCGACGGAGCCAAATAATGTGGCCGAGGCTGTGGCGGAGATGGGGCTCGCCCATGTTGTGATCACCTCAGTCGACCGAGATGATTTGGAAGATGGCGGCGGCGACCACTTTGCGAAAGTCATATCAGCCATTCGCGAAAAATCACCCTCGACGACCATTGAAATTTTAACGCCAGACTTTTTGCGTAAAGACGGCGCGGCGGAAGTTGTGATCGACGCCAAGCCTGATGTTTTTAACCATAATTTAGAGACGGCGCCGCGGCTTTATCTCTCCATTAGACCGGGTGCCCGCTACTACCACTCTTTACGTTTGCTTGAACGGGTTAAGGAGCGTGATCGCGAAATGTTCACCAAATCCGGCATCATGGTGGGACTGGGTGAGGGACGCGAAGAAGTCATGCAGGTGATGGACGATATGCGCAGTGCTGGCGTCGATTTCATCACCATCGGCCAATATCTTCAGCCGACGCGTAAACACGCGCCGGTCGATCGGTTTGTGACGCCGGATGAGTTTAAGTCCTATGAGACGCTCGCTCGAGCGAAGGGTTTTTTGATGGTGTCATCAAGCCCCTTGACCCGATCGTCCCACCATGCCGGCGAAGATTTTGCGCGTCTAAAAGCAGCGCGCCAAGCAAAAAGTTAAAGCATAAGGCTAAAATCATGACACGTGTTTTATTTGACCTATGCGGGCGAGATCCCGAGGTGCGGTTTAGTCCTTTTTGTTGGTTGGTGAAATTCGCGCTTTACCATAAGGGACTTGCGTTTGAGACAACGCCGCTTACGTTTACCGACAAAGAAAATTATCCTGATACGTCCTATGGAAAACTGCCGGTATTGCAAGATGGTGACGATCTGGTGCGCGATAGTAAAGATATTATCGCCTATTTAGATAAGACTTACCCTGAAAATCCTTTATTGGCTGACGGGCAGGCAAAAGCCCGGTACGCCTATTGCGAAGCATTTTGCTATCAATATGTTTTTATGATTTTGTCGCGGTTTTTAGGGCTCCATATTTACGAGGCGATTGCGGATCAAGACAAGTCTTATTTTCGCGAAACACGTGAAGTGCGTCATGGGACCAGCCTAGAGCAAGCTAACCAAGACCCTAGCTTTGCGCATAATTGCGAAAACGCCTTTACAGTTTTGGCGGCCCCTTTGGCCGTTTGCGATTATTTCGGCGGCGATGCGCCAGACGCCAGCGATTACCTTGTTGGCGGTATCTTAATGTGGGTGCGTAATGTTGGGCCTGCGGAATTTATTCCAATGCCTGAAGGGCTAGATGCTTGGTTCAATCGCATGTTGGATCATTATGACGGCTTTGCCCGCGCTTCAGCGCGGGCAAAGCAAAGCGCCGCTTAGATGACGACCGCCCATTCAAGAGCAACGGTGCCATACTCCGCCGATGCGATGTTTGCGCTTGTCGCTGACATTGAGAAGTATCCGGAGTTTATTCCATACTGCATCGGCCTTCGCGTGAATTCATCAAGTGTCGCCGATGGGGTGGGCGAAATGACGGCCGATATGTTGGTCGCTTATAAAGTTTTTCGCGAACAATTTAACTCGCTTGTCACTTTAAATCAGCCAGCGGGTCGCATTGATGTTCGCTATCTGCGCGGGCCGTTTCATCATTTGAATACGATGTGGCGGTTTGAAGAAGGTTCCGGCGGGTCGAGTGATATTATCTTTGATATCGACTTTGAATTTAAAAACATTATTCTGCAAAAAACGGCGAAGACCGTTTTTGACAAAGCGTTTGCAAAAATGTCGGATGCATTTGTTCAGCGCGCCCATCAAGTTTATGGCTAGCAGAGTAATGCTACAGCCCGCTCAACAATAGCCGTAACGCCGTCTCGACCGCGCGGGCGCGCACGAAAGACCGATCTCCATGGGCGAAAACACGCCTTTCAGTACGGGTATTAAATTGATCATCGGCCAGGCCAAACCAGACAAGACCCACTGGTTTGTCTTCATTGCCGCCGCCGGGCCCGGCGATGCCGGTAACAGAAACGGCGATATTGGCGTTTGAATGAGCGAGCGCGCCGCGGGCCATAGCGAGCGCAACCTCACCGCTGACGGCGCCAAAGGCTTCAATAACAGCAACGGGCGCGCCAAGAAGTTCCGATTTTGCTTCGTTAGAGTAGGTGATAAACCCCCGCTCAAAAACGGCGGAGGAGCCGGGTACGTCCGTCAACGCGCCGCCAATAAGACCGCCGGTGCAGGACTCTGCCGTCGCAATCATTTTGCCTTCCGCGCCCGCCTTGTCGATCACCGCTTGAGATAAAGTCCAGATGCGATGGGGCTGTGTCATTAGGCGTGATCCCTGGAGGTTGGTAATTTTACGGTCGCTGTCGCCATGGCGGCGATGCCTTCACGGCGACCGGTAAAGCCTAATTGCTCAGTGGTCGTTGCTTTGACTGAAACACGAGTGGGGTCTATGTCTAAGATTTCCCCAAGCACCTTGCACATCGCGTTCCGGTGCGGCCCGATCTTTGGCGCCTCACAAATTAATGTAATATCACAGTGCACGATCGCGCCGCTGCGCTCTCGCACAAGGTCGCGCGCTTTTTCTAAAAAGATATTGGAAGGAGCCCCCTTCCACTGCGGGTCTGATGGCGGGAAGTGGTCGCCAATGTCTCCCTCGCCAAGGGCGCCGAAGATCGCATCCGTCAGGGCGTGCATGCCGACATCTGCGTCCGAATGGCCTTTTAGCTTATGGGTATGTGGGATTTCGACCCCGCATAAGATGACTGCATCGCCATCTTCAAAAGCGTGGACATCATAACCGCTGCCGGTGCGAAATTCGTGCATCATATTTTTCCGTCCAAGGAGGGTTTCGGCCATGCCGAAATCTTCTGCCTGTGTGATCTTCATATTATCGGGGGAACCAGCGACCAACCGAACGGTAAGCCCTGCGGCCTCTGCGACAGCAGCGTCATCGGTGAGTGTCTGTCCCGCCGCTTTTTGGTGTGCAGCCAGGATTTGTTGAAATTGGAAGCCTTGCGGCGTTTGTGCGCGCCAAAGGCCACCGCGCGGCACCGTCTCAGCGATTTCTGCAGGCTGGCGCGATTGTTCTTTCCCAACTTCCTTTTGGGTTTCCTTTTTAATCGTGTCAAAAACCGGCAAGGCCGCAATGGCGCCTGGGCATGTTTTTAATGCGTCTATGACACGTTCGATTGTCCCCGCATCAATAAAGGGGCGCGCCGCATCATGGATTAACACTCCGGATGGCGGATTGTCCCCTAAGCTCTCAAGACCAAGGCGCACGGAATCTTGGCGCTCCGCCCCGCCATTCACGGGCGGTAAAAGTTTTTCATGAGATAGCAAATCACCCATCGCCTCTGCATAAAGATCGTGATCGTCGGCATGAACGATGACACGTACATTCGTAACGTCAGGGTGTGACAAAAACGCTTCCGCCGTGTGGGCTAAGATCGCACGGCCTGAAAGGAGGCGATATTGCTTAGGACCGCCGGGTCCTGCGCGCACCCCCCGACCTGCGGCGACAATAATCGCGGTGATGGGACCAGATTGTGTGGATGTGCTCGTCATGAGATCTGAGGACTTTCAGTGATAGGGGCTGCCTTACCCACTCCTTTTGGCACAGCTCAACGGCAAGGCCCATTGTTTTTCCTGCTGAAAATCCAGCAGATATTGTTTTTTTTTGAAAAAACAGAGACAAAACTGATATGTCTATTTCGATCGGCGATCAGATATTAGCAAACGGTGTTGCCTTAGCGCCAATGTCAGGGGTGAGCGATTTACCTTTCCGGCGAGCGGCTGCGCGCCTTGGGGCTGGGCTTGTTGTTTCTGAAATGGTGGCGAGTGAAGAACTCGCACGCGCCAGGCCAGATGTCGTCCGCCGGGCGGAGGGTGATGATGCGCTTTCCCCCTTTGTTATTCAGCTCGCTGGCCGTGATGCAAAATGGATGGCTGAGGGCGCAAAATTGGCAGAAGCAGCCGGGGCGGATGTCATTGATATCAATATGGGCTGCCCATCCCGCCAGGTGACAGGGGGGCTTTCAGGTTCAGCCCTTATGCGCGATCTAGACCATGCGCTTTCCCTAATTGATGCGACGGTTGGGGCGACGATAAAACCGGTTACGTTGAAGATGCGCCTAGGCTGGGATTTTGATTGCTTAAATGCGCCAGAGCTTGCAGCGCGCGCTGAAGCTGTGGGGGTGAAGCTCGTCACCGTTCATGGCCGCACGCGCAATCAATTCTATAAGGGTCATGCGAATTGGGCGGCGGTTAAACCTGTTAAAGAAGCCCTCTCAATTCCCTTGATCGTTAACGGTGATATTGGATCTGTTGAAGATGCGCGGCGGGCGCTTCATGAAAGCGGCGCTGATGGCGTAATGGTTGGGCGCGCCGCCTTGGGGCGGCCTTGGTTGCCCGGTGCGATAGCAAACGCCCTTCAAAAAGGGGGGCAGGTAATAGATCCATCCCCTTGTAAACAGGCTGATATTGCTATTAACCACTATCAGGACATTATCTCGTTTTATGGGGAGCCGCACGGCGTTCGCATGGCGCGAAAGCACCTTGCCGCCTATGTAGATTTGGCGCCCCTTGATGTGTCGCCTGATGCGCGCCGACTTTTTAGAGGCCATATCTGCCAGCTCAACAGTGCAAAGGCGGTGACTTCTGCTCTGGAAGAGTTCTTTGCAAATGGTCTTAATGAGGATGCCGCGAATAAACTTTCTACGTTGCAGTCTGAAAAGTCTCGCAAACCAAAGCAGCGAATAAAGCCGCGCAATCGACGACGCTTAAAAAAGCGCCGGGCGGCTTAAAGTCTTGTCGAAGGCGCCGACTTCAACCTCAAATCACTTGTTTTGATGAACGGGGCTTGGATACAGGTGTTGATTTTTTGCAACAACCGCATCAGTCTATAAGGCTTAGATATTGGTATCGTTCGCATTTCAAGGACTTTCGGCCTTAAGTGTATGCCACGAATGATTAGACGGATGTAACTCTTGTGAGCAGCCGGCGTTTATTTCCAGACTGGATTTTTTCAAACTCCGCCGCCGCCGCCGCGTTAGCATGCGCGGGCGTGTTCGCGTTTGTGACGACGCGCGTGTTGTTGTCGCCATCAGTTGAGTTGATTGATCGCGAAATTCTAATCGCGATGATTGCCACTAATATCATCATCGCCATAGCGTTTATGGCGCTTATTAGCGCGCGGCTCTGGCATGTTTGGTCTGACCGTCGCCATCAGCTAGCTGGATCACGTACGCATATGCAGCTTGTGGGAATTTTTTCCATCGTTGCTGTTGTGCCGGCTGTGCTAGCATTTTTATTCGCATTTACGATTTTGCGCACCAGCCTGAATGATGTTTTCAGTAGCCGGATCGATAATTATATCGGCATATCCTTGGATTTTGTGAACAACTATTTCCAGGAGGAAGCAAATGAAGCGGGCACTAATTTAAAACAGATCGCGCTTGATCTTGCCCAGGATGAACATCTTTTAGGGATTAGTCCGACCCGAACACCAATCCTTTATCGCCAACGACTTGAAGAACAGGCCTATGCACGAAATCTTGCGGGTCTTGTTGTTCTCGATGGGGAGCGACGGATTATCGCGCGCGTGGAAATGGCGAAGGCCGCGTTCGACTTTCCTTCTCTGGAATCTTTCGACGCGGTCGATGCGGCGGCTGTTGAAGGCCGCCCCGCGGCCGAGCGCGGTAAGTTTGACTTAAACAATGAAGAAAAGATTGACCTTTTCCGTGCGCTTTTGAAAATCGACGCTTATGGGGGCGGTTATCTGATTAGCTATAAATTTATTCCGCTCAGCAGTCGGTTGCTCGCCGTGCGCGAGATGCGAGATGATTGGAGTAACGTCAAAGACGGCCGCTCAAGGATCGAGCGTGTGTTTTTTGCGAGCTATTTATTGCTGGCGATCATTATCCTTTTTGGCGCGGTGTGGCTCGCGCTATGGGCGGCGACACGAATTGTGCGGCCCATAGGGCGATTGGTGCATATGGCGGAACAAGTTTCGAGCGGTGAGCTTGGCGCCCGCGTCAGTGTTCTAAAAAGCGACGGCGAACTAGGAGCTCTTGCTCGGGCAATGAACCATATGACCGCGCAATTGCAGACCCAGCGTAACGATTTAATTGACACCAACCGAGAATTTGACAATCGGCGGCGTTTTACTGAAGCGGTTTTATCTGGGGTTTCCGCTGGCGTTTTGGGGCTTTCTGATGACGGACGTATTACGCTTTCCAATCGATCAGCGGCTGAATTGCTTGGATCAAGCGTTCAAGCGCTGCAAGGGTGTGCGATCAAAGACGCTGCGCCTGAGCTTGTAGGATTGTTAAAAGAGGCGGCTGAAAAACCTTGGCATGCGCTAGCAGCCCAAGTCGAGATAGAGCGGGGCGGGCGCGTGAAGACGCTAAATGTCCGCATCGCTAGTGATGTCTCCGACGGGCAGCGTAGCTATGTGATGACTTTTGACGATATCACCCAGCTTGTCTCGGCGCAGCGATCTGCGGCATGGGGGGATGTTGCGCGGCGTATCGCCCATGAAATCAAAAACCCTTTAACGCCCATCCAGCTCTCTGCGGAACGCTTGCGCCGCAAATATGGGGACGAGATTACTTCTTCGCGCGAGGTGTTTGACAAATGTACGGACACTATCATTCGTCACGTCAGCGATATCGGTCGTATGGTCGATGAGTTTTCTTCTTTTGCTCGCATGCCAAAACCCGTTATTGACGACCACGATGTTACAGAGATTGTTAAAACGGCCGTGTTCCCCCAACGTGTGGCCTTCCCGGACATTGATTTTGTAACCAAAGCGCCCAGCAAATCGCTAACGGCCCGCTGTGATGGACGCTTGATTGTCCAAGCTCTATCGAATCTGCTCAAAAATGCAGGAGAGTCGATCGGTGCGAGGATTGCAAAAGGATCAACGGCGCCGGGCAAGATTGAGGTTGTCTTGAGCGAGGAAGTGAATATGGCCCGCATTGATGTGGTTGATAACGGTGTTGGCCTGCCGAAGGCAGAGCGACACCGATTAACGGAACCCTATATGACGACGCGAACGAAAGGCACAGGGCTGGGGCTTGCGATTGTACGCAAAGTTATAGAAGAGCACGGCGGAAGTTTGTCTTTTGCTGACGACCAATCCATCGGCGACACAGGCGCGCGTATGACAATCACGCTGCCTTTGGCGATCGAGAGCAAGGATCATTCAAATCTTGAACCGCCGGTAAATGGGTCAACAGCGCCAGAATTAAAAAATGATACTGTGGTTGATGTAACGGCGGCTCAATAAATTAAGTTTAGATAGTGCGTAGGGGAGACGCGGTGAAAGCGAGTAAGGCAGAACAGGCATAAGAATGAGCATTGATATCCTTGTTGTCGATGATGAAGCTGACATTCGCGAACTCGTTTCCGGAATCTTGGAAGATGAGGGTTTTAGTCCAAGAACGGCGGCTGATTCCGATGGCGTATTCAGAGCTTTGCGCGAGCGGTTGCCGGCATTAATCGTCTTGGATGTATGGCTGCAAAACTCAGCCATGGACGGAATCGAAATCTTATCAGAGGTGCGCGCAAAGCACCCTGAGCTTCCAGTCGTCATCATTTCTGGACACGGCACGATCGAAACAGCTGTCGCAGCTATAAAAAAAGGCGCTTATGACTTTGTTGAAAAGCCATTTAACACTGATCGATTGATATTAGTGATCAGTCGCGCGCTTGAGGCGACACGATTAAGACGTGAAAATTCGGAGTTAAAAGTCCGGTCGCCAGAGATAGGCCTTATCGGGCGCTCGTCTGCTCTAAATTCACTGCGGGCCCTTGTTGACCGGGTTGCTGACGCGCGTTCGCGTGTCTTGATTTCCGGCCCTCCAGGCTCTGGGAAGGAGACGATTGCGCGTCAGCTCCATGCGAAGTCTGGCCGCCGTAATCTTCCATTCGTGGTTGTTAGTGCTGCTACGATTGCGCCAGATCGGGTGGAAGAGGAACTATTCGGCGTAGAGGGCGAAGACGGGGCGCCAAAGACTATAGGTCTTATGGAGCACGCTCATGGCGGCACGCTGATGTTTGACGAAATTGGCGATATGCCGCTTCAGACGCAAGGGAAAATCTTGCGCGTTCTCGTTGACCAGCGTTTCAAACGGGTTGGCGGCGTTGAGCCGGTGACGGTTGATGTGCGAATTGTTTCAACGACCTCGCGGGATTTGTTGAAGGACGCGGAACAAGGCGCATTTCGTGAAGACTTATTTCATCGGTTAAATCTAGTTCCCATTTCAGCGCCTTCATTAACGGAGCGGCGCGAAGATATTCCGATGTTGGCGGAGCATTTCATCGATCAGATTTCTGTTGCATCTGGGTTGCCGAAAAGAGGGGTTTCAGATGAAGCCATGGCGGCGCTGCAATCTTATCACTGGCCGGGTAACGTTTTGCAGCTGAGAAATGTGCTGGAGCGGACGATGATGCTGATGAATCGAGATGGGGACATTGCGATCGGCTGTGACCATCTGCCTGCAGAAGTAATGGATTCGGGCCTTTCCATTCCTTCTGGGGAAGGGCTTGAGCAAATAATCGCTCTTCCTATGCGCGAGGCGCGCGAGCGTTTTGAACGAGAATATTTAATCGCTCAGATTAATCGATTTGGCGGTAATATTTCGCGCACAGCCAATTTTATTGGGATGGAACGTTCTGCGTTGCACAGGAAGTTGAAAACATTGGGCGTTACAGGCCAATCGCGCACAGAGGCGGATGCCGGTAAGACTGAGTGAGGCGGACTCCGGTAGGGCGTTAGGTTGGTGCGGGCCGGTGGGCTTAATCGGGTTAAAGCCAGTACAGCCTAATAGGACCGAAGCTGGTGAGACTTAATATGCGACGAACTTTCTTAATATCATTTAAGGATCAACGGTTATGCGCGTAATTGTCTGCGGAGCTGGGCGTGTTGGTTACGGCATCGCCAGCCGTCTGGCCCGTGAAGGCAGCGATGTCACGGTTATCGATCATTCACGTTCATTAATTCGTAGTGTGACCGAGCGCCTAGATGTGCGCGGCGTTATTGGCAATGGGTCTTATCCGGATGTATTGGCCGAAGCGGGCGCGCGCGAGGCTGATATGATTATCGCGGTTACATATTCCGATGAAGTTAATATGATTGCTTGCCAGATTGCGCATACGTTGTTTGGCGTGCCGACTAAAATTGCGAGAATAAGGGCGGCGGGCTATCTTGATCCACGATATTCTGATCTTTTTACGCGCAATCAAATGCCGATTGATGTTGTGATCTCTCCGGAACGGGAAATCTCAGAAGCGATCTTGCAACGCCTTGGAACCCCGGGGGCGTTTGAGGTAAAGGCGTTTGCGGCTGGGCGCATTTGGGCGGTTGGTGTTCGAATAAAAGAAACATGCCCCATTATTGATACGCCGTTGCGGCAAGTGGCGGAGCTTTTTCCAGATCTTAAAATTACGATCACGGCTATTCAGCGGGACGGCGTTATGCGTTTGGCCCATGCTGATGATCAGGTGCAGGTTGGGGATGATATTTTCTTTATTAGCGCTCGTGAGGAAGTTCCGCGCGCCATCGACATTCTGGGTGAAGCAGAGCGTGCGGCGCGCCGGGTCGTGATTATTGGCGGCGGTAATGTTGGGCTGTATGTTGCTAAAGACCTAGAACGCCGCGGTTCCATGAAAATCCGTATCGTGGAAAAAAACACTGCGCGAGCAGAAACAATCGCCGAAGAACTTGAGCGGACGGTTGTTTTGCAAGGGGACGGTCTGGATCGCGGCATTTTGCGCGAAGCAGGGGCGGAGGATGCAGAGACTGTTCTTGCTGTCACAGACAACGACCAAATTAATATATTGTCGTGCGCCGTTGCGAAGCGGGAAGGCGCGCGAAGGGCGATGGCGCTGATAAACAATCAAGACTATGCGCCTATTAGCGAGGCTGTGGGGATTGATCGATTTGTTGATCCGCGAGAAACAACGATTTCTACAGTTCTGCAATATATTCGTCGCGGGCGCATTAAAGGCGTCTTCTCGCTTTCTGATGGTCAGGCGGAACTCATAGACGCCGTGGCGCTTGAAACGTCGCCTCTTGTCGGCAAGCCGCTTGGGGATGCGGATTTTTCGGAAGGAGTTCGCATCGGGGCGGTCTATCGTGATCAGCAAGTTATCATGCCGACGAGCCAAACGGTCATTCAACCAGGAGACCGGGTTGTGCTGATTGCCATGGCTGATAGCGTAAAAGATGTTGAGCATATGTTCCGTGTCAGCATTGAGTTTTTCCAATAGCTGATGGGATATTCAAGCATCATTCGCGCTTTTGGGGGCGCGCTTATTTTCTTAGCTGTCTTTATGACAGCGCCGTTGGCTATTGCGCTTACGGTTGGTGAAAAAAGCGCTGATGATTATTTATTTGCCGCTGCAATTACAATGTTTTGCGGCGGGGCCCTTACAGTAATGGGGGGCGCGGACCACAAAACTGAAGATTTCCGCGGTGCCATCCTATTTATCTTGCTTTGGTGGATTATTGCGCCGATTTTTGCTGGGCTGCCATTTTTGTTAGCGGGCGGAACTTTTTTTGACGCCTATTTCGAAGCGGTGTCCGCCATGACAACCACAGGGGCGTGGTTGTCTGTCGAAGGCGCGCGAGCGGAACTTGCTGGCATGTTTTGGCGCGCATTACTGCAATGGATCGGCGGGCTTGCTTCTTTATCAATTGCCGCGGCGATTTTCATTCGCCCTGCTTTTATTGGTATTGATACGCTATTGCCGCCGTTTGCGCGGGGCGATAAAGACTCCAATATCTATGCTTTACGGCGGGCGGCAATCAGCTTTGGGGGTGCATATTGCCTGTTTACAACCGGTGTGGCGGTTGTTTTGGCCTCAGTCGGGGCGCCGGTCTGGGATAGTATTGTTATGGCTTTATCCGTTGCGGCGTCGGGCGGTTTTATTCCTGATGAGAATGGGCGCTTAACCGGCTATTCTTTTGCCGTGATTGGCGCCTTAGCGCCTTTTATTATCTTAAGCGGCGCAAATTTTGTTCTGTTAGCGCGCGCAATGCGCGGCGGTGTCGGTCGGAACAAAGATGTTGAAACACGGGTTTATGTATCCGCCGTCATTTTGGTTGGGTTTGTTATGTGGCTAGCGGCTGGCGCGGGGGATCTTGATTTGATCCCGGCGCAGATTTTTAACGCCGCAAGCTTGTTTTCTACAAATGGCGTCATTATTGGCGAAGCGCCGCCGCTTCCATTGGCGCTTGTTACGGTCATTATTGGCGGTTCTGCTGTGTCGACTGCGGGCGGGCTTAAAATTTTAAGATGGCTTGTTATTTTTTCGCGGATCCGTGAGGAAATAAGACGGTTAATTACGCCTAACGGGGTTTTCGGAAAATCGAATGTGGCCAATGAATTAGGTGTTTGGATCCACTTTCTGGTTTTTACGATGACGCTGGGCGTCATCATCCTCGCGATTAGTTTAGGCGGTCATGCATTCCCGGTATCTTCAACCGCCGCCATTGCCGCTTTAGCGAATGCGGGACCCGTTATTGAGCTTGCAGTAGCAGATATGGCAGGCGCGCAATTTGATGGATACGCGATGTTTGACGCTCCGGTTCGTGCAATTTTATGCGCCAGTATGATTCTGGGGCGCCTTGAAACCGTGGTTGCGCTCGCCATCTTTAACGCAGCTTTTTGGCGTTCTTAACGAAGCAATTATGCGAGGCGGCTCGCTATATTGAGTACTTAAATAGCGTTCAGGCGGCGTCATAAAAGTTTAAAACACTGCAACAAACCACTGAAAGGTTTGTCGATATACGATTTGTATCGAATTTTATTGCTGTCGATCAGTCGTTAAAAAGTAAATATGTGCGACCCTATGTCCGGCGTGTGTAAAGGCGGATAAATTTTTGTTTGAATACTTGTTGCCTTATGCTGTGACCCGCGCAAAGATGTTATTGCAGCGCAAAAAAAGGATACCCTCGTATAGAGGCTAAATTTAAATGAGCGAGAAAAAACAAAACCTCCAAGACACATTCCTCAATCATGTGCGTAAGGATAAAATTCCTGTCACGATCTTTCTAGTAAACGGTGTTAAATTACAGGGCATCGTTTCGTGGTTCGATAACTTTTGTGTGTTGCTAAAGCGCGATGGACAGTCACAACTTGTTTATAAGCATGCAATTTCGACCATCATGCCAGCCCATCCCGTTAAACTATGGGATGTGGAAAATGACGAATAGCGACCTTTGTCTTCTTTGAAACAAGAAACAACTGAGCGTGAACAGGCGAGAGCCTTTGTTTTTCATCCAGTATTAAAAGCGCCTTCCAATCAGGAGCGAGGGGCGGTTTTAGACCGGAATGTTGACGCCTGTCTTGAAGAAGCGGTTGGCTTGGCTGCGGCCATTGATCTTGATGTAATTGTGGCGGAAGCGTTTGGCGTTACAGCGCCTCGGCCTGCGACTTTGATTGGCGCTGGCAAGGTGGCGGAAATAGGGGCGCGGCTTGACGAAGAAGAACGGCGCCCAGAACTGGTCATCATCGACACGGCATTAACGCCTGTGCAGCACCGAAATCTTGAAAAAGAGTGGAACGTCAAAGTTCTAGATCGAACGGCGCTGATTTTGGAGATTTTTGGCGCACGGGCGCAAACAGCTGAAGGGCGTTTGCAGGTTGATTTAGCCTATTTAACCTTTCAACGTTCTCGTCTTGTGCGCTCATGGACGCACTTGGAAAGACAAAGAGGCGGCGCGGGCTTTCTTGGCGGTCCTGGGGAACGTCAGATCGAGTCGGATCGGCGTGCATTGTCCACGAAAATTGATCGCTTGAAAGAAAAGCTGGAGCAGGTAAGACGCACCCGGAATTTGCAACGCGCGAAACGAAAGCGCGCGCCCTATCCGGTCGTTGCGCTTGTTGGTTACACGAACGCCGGTAAGTCTACGCTTTTTAACCGACTTACTAAATCGGGCGTTTTTGCTAAAGATCTTTTATTTGCGACCCTGGACCCAACAATGCGGGCTGTTGACTTGCCGTCGGGCGAGCGGGTTGTCATGTCGGACACTGTTGGGTTTATATCGAATTTGCCGACCCATCTTGTTGCTGCTTTCCGGGCGACTTTGGAAGAAGTGCTGTCGGCTGACATCATCATTCATGTTCGTGATGTGGCGCATACAGATAGTATGGCGCAACGCCTTGATGTCATCGAAGTCTTAGCGACGCTTGGGATTAGTGAACACGATGAGCGACCTGTTATTGAGGCGCTGAATAAATCTGATCTTTTAGACGAAGAAGATCGGTTAGCGGTCCAGTCCATCGCGAGATTGTCGCTTGATCGGGTGCGCCAAGATGGCGAGAGAATGACCTTGGCGGAGCCTGCGCAGATTGTTATATCGGCTGCAACGGGGGAAGGCGTTAACGATCTTTGCGATTTGGTCGATGAGGTGGCGACCCGCGAGCGCGAGGTTGTCACGGTTGCGCTTGAAGGTGACTTTGGTGCAGCACGCGCGTTTTTGTATTCGCGCGGCGATGTGTTGGCCGATCAGGACGATGAAGGACGTTGTTTGACGGTCCGGTTGTCTCAAAAAACGCAAGGTCAATTCTTAAAAGCGTTTCCAGCTTCGACCATTGAGCCGCTGGAGACACAGCAAGGGCGTATGTATGGCGGGCGTGGATCCTGAGCGCGTATCTGGGATAATTGCGGAGATTTCTGAACGAGAGATCGTTTCACGCTACCAGAAACTAGAATCTCATGAAGTTGAGCAAAAATCTGGGCCTAACGACCTGGTGACGGTTGTTGATCATGCTGTTGAGGATGCCTTGGAGCGTGCCTTAAAAGACGTTTTGCCCGAGGCGTCGGTGATAGGGGAAGAAGGGGCCGCAGCCGAGCCCGATATTGTTGCAGCGTTACAAAGCGATGGCGCTTATTGGGTTATCGACCCCCTTGATGGGACGCGTAATTTTGTGCGCGGCGTTGATGAGTTCGGGACCATTGTTGCGCTGGTTCGAAATGGCGAAACCATAATGGGTTGGATCCACGGTGCGTTGGAGCGCAAAACCGCGGTTGCGGTTAAAGGCGGCGGCGCCTTTTGGGATGGGGAAAAGCTTGCGCCAAGTGGAGATGAAGCATCACCGCCAAAGGGGTTAAGGTCTATTGGCGCTCTATCAGATTCATGGCGGACACGGCTATTGGCCCAACTGAAAGCTGGTTTCCAATTTGCTGAGGGGCAATGTTCCGCCTATGCATATTTAAATATCGCGCGCGGCTTGTTGGACTTTAAAATTTCAAGTTTGCTTCACCCGTGGGATCATGCGGCGGGCGTTTTGCTGACAATGGAAGCGGGCGGTTGGGCCGCTTTCATTGACGATGACCAGGTTTATCGTCCTTGTGCGACGCTGCGACGCCCCCTATTGGCCACAGCCCCGGGGCGGGATTGGGCCGAGTATGCTGCAAATATGCAAGGCTAAATAGGCTAAGCGTCGACAATGTTCATAAACCAGGGTCCATGCTCAGCTAAAAGACAGATTTTTGGTCCTAAGCGGCCGTTCGACAAAGGTAAATTGAACGGCAGGTTAATCCTCAAAGCAATCGAAACGAGCGAGGCTCTACGTGCTCGCCAATCAGTATTACCAATAGGCGGGATCGTTCAACGCGTTTGCGCAACGCGAAGGACCATCAAGGGGATAAATCTCTTCGCCTGTCAGCGATTGAGCCAACCATCCATCAGGCTGTTCTAGTGGCAGTGGAGATGGAATGATATCGGTACCAATGGGTTTGAACCCGACGCGTTTATAGTAGTCAGGATCACCATATGTTACGGCGACATTCACTCCAGAGTCCCGTAGCGCGCCGAGACCGAAATTGATTAAGCGCGCCCCGATACCTAGACCCTGTTGATCCGATGAGATCGCGACTGGCGACAGGAGATAGACAAGTCTTTCGTCTGCCTCGAAACAAAGTCGAGTGAAGATGATGCAGCCGATGGCTCTGTCGTTGTCTGAAGCAGTGAATACAGCGATATTGGTATCAGGAGTCGTTTCTATCAGCCCCTTCGCCAGGTTCCCGATCAGAATACCTTCATCCGCATTTTCTGAATCAGCGAAAGTCGCTTCAAACAAAGCTGCGATCTCACCTGGATGAACTATGGTTGCTAACTCAAAATCTATTCCCACGTTCGACGCTCCCTTGCCAAACCCGTAAAGTCCTCCAAAAAGAGCATGTGCGCAAGGAACCCTTATGGCCGCTTCTGACCGCATTCCGGCTGTGACTACTGGCTGCGACAACCGGGCATTCATCGCTAGAAACAATCATTCAGACGACTGGTCGCGCATTTCGACTGCGAACGATCGCTTCAGTTCGAAATTAGAAAATTATTTCAATTCGTGGCCGAACTTTAGTTGGCTAAGACACTCCATGCGCTACATGAACGTTCACAAAATTAATCATCTTCGGAGGCAATAAATACTCCGTTTATAACAAAAGGGCCAATCTTATCGTCATTATCAGTATTCACCACCATATGCTCTTCATTTGAATCCGTTTTCGCTTTCTTTACTTGCATCGATGTTACGGATACAATTTTTTCATCTAATATGTAATCGTATAGGGGACGCGCTGCATCCCGCACGCTACTGAGCATGTCTTCAATCTGACTTCCAAATGATTTAGATTGATCCTCTTTCCACTCGATCCAACTTTTTATGATCGCATTTTTTTGCTTCTCCAGAAGCTCGTCATCATTCATTCTTAATTGGCTCGACTGTTTGTCGATAAAGTTATCCCATTCTTTAATTAGCTGGTTTTGTAGTTTTGTGTTGTCGCGTTCTCGTCGAGCGACCACATCATTTCTGAATTTCTGCGCAAGCTCGACTAATTCCCGCACACAGGAACGGAATTGGTTCGCTAAATGCGCCGATTCAAAATCTAGCTGAACAGCATGCGCCTCAATAGTATCGTCAATTATATACTCATGCTTTCTAAGTGTAGCTAATCGATCATCGAGTTCCCCAATAGCATCAACAAAAACTTCTTCATATTGCTTTTGAGATTTTACCAATACCGACCTTATTTTTTTCCATTCTTCATCAGTCTGAGGATAAATATCTATCCCACTATCAATGATGCTGTCGAGAGCGTCTTGTATGGAAGATACATAAGAGTTTACAACTTGAACAAGTTGTTCGGAAACCGCCTTGATGTTATCGTCTAGTTCGCGAGAACGATGTAGCAATGCTCCAAACGCAAATTTTCGTCGCATTTTCAACAAACGCTTTTCACGTAATGACTGAAATTGCCGGTATGCCCATATAAACAAGCCAACTTGAATCCCGTATTCGACCGGATTCTTAATCATGCCGGGCACGCTTTCCCACAGCAGTTTCACCTTTCCCGCATCACCCTCAATGGCTGCCTCGGAAATTTTAAAAAACCATTCAAAAATCCCCGATTCTATTAGCCCGAAGAAATCCAATGCAGTGGATACCGCTAGCGTCACAACCGGCAAAAAGATCGTGATATACCGCATATGCCCCCCCCTTAAACGAAATTAATACTAGCACGACGCGAGCACAAAGAGAAGGACTTTACGGTACTTGTCGGCCACGCAACTGAACGTCCGCATTGGGCCGAGGCTGTGTGAAAACACCGAAGCAGTTCAAGGTTTCTGCGGTTAATGCAGGAGGCTTGGATGAAGCGGTTTATCGAGGGTGCATCACGCAATCAGGGTGGTTTGTTTCCAGCGCATCTTGATGATTTCATTGATGAAGATAACCCGATCCGCGCCGTTGATGTGTTTGTCGATTTGCTGGATCTGCGCGCACTTGGTTTTACAGCTGTCGATCCGCGTGCAACTGGCCGACCTGGCTACCATCCATCAGTTCTCCTGAAGCTTTATATTTATGGTTATCTCAATCGCATTCCCTCAAGCCGACGGCTTGAACGTGAAGCGGGCCGCAATGTCGAGTTGATGTGGCTGACGGGGCGTCTTGCGCCCGATTACAAGACCATCGCCGACTTTCGCAAGGATTATGGGTCTGCAATTCAGCTTGTGTGTGCTCAGTTCACAGTGCTGTGCCGTGATCTTGGCCTTTTTGAGCACGGGTTGGTTGCTATCGACGGCAGCAAGTTCAAAGCCGTCAACAGCCGGGACAACAATTTTACACGAACCAAAATCGCCAAACGCATTGAGCAGGCGGAGACACATATTAAACGCTACCTGACGGCGCTCGAACGCGTTGATCGACAAGCCGGTGATGGGGGCGATGATTTTGCGGAAAGCAAGACCACGCATCTTAAAGAAAAAATAGAAAAACTGCGCAAACGGATTGAACGCCTGCATGAGATGGACAAGCAAGTGGAAGCTGCGCCAGACAAACAAGTGTCGCTTACTGATCCTGACGCCCGCGCTATGGCGACCGCGGGGAATGGAACAAATGTTGTCGGCTATAATGTTCAGATAGCGGTCGATGCGGAACATCACCTGATCCTCGCTCACGACGTCAACAATATCGGCAGCGACCGGGCGTATCTGACACCTATGGGACATGCCGCCCTGCAAGCGAGCAGGTGCGCGAAGGTTAAAGTTTTCGCGGATCGGGGTTACTACAGCCGCGATGAAGTCCGCGCATGCAAGGGAACAGGCATTGTGCCTTACATTCCCAAAAGTGAAACCTCAGGGGCTTTCAAACACGGCCGGTTCGCCATTCAAGACTTCCGCTACGACGCAGCACATGATCATTATATCTGCCCGGCTGGCCAGCACCTAACTAAGGGGAAAGTGCGTTCAGACCGTGCGCCAGATGCTGAAACAGATCACTACCGCAACCTCACTGCTTGCGGCGACTGCCCGCTCAAATCGCGATGCACGCCGGACAAAGTCAAAAGGGTCAAACGATGGATCCATGAAGACGTGCTCGACGCCATGCAAGAACGACTTGATCAAATGCCAAACGCTATGAAAATCCGTAGACAAACAGCCGAACACCCCTTCGGAACCATAAAGGCATGGATGGGCTCGACACACTTCCTGACCAAAACACTGAAAAACGTGAAAACGGAGACAAGCCTTCAGGTCCTAGCCTACAATCTAAAACGTATGATTTCAATCTTCGGCGTCAGACCGCTAATCAAGGTGATGATCGCTTGAAAGGAATAAATACGCCAGTCAGAAACTCAGCAAATAGCCGTGACGGCGCGTTTTCACACAGCCTCGGCCAAAAACACCCGATCACATGCCGAAATTCTTACGTCCGGTTCTGCCCGCATTGCTGTCGTAGGGCATTCAAATTCGAACGGCAAATAGTGGCGAATGCCGGTCTTTTTAACTGAGCATGGAGCCTAGTTCCGCGCTACGATCCCGATCGTGGCTTGTTTTTGGGGGAATTGGCAAAGAGGAGCTTTTCAATGCTTAATCGTAAAAGCGATCATCATCCATTCCATCAAAAAGTCTGTGTCATAACAGGCGCAGCTTCCGGGATCGGTCGTGCAATCGCCGGCCAGCTTTATCGTCAAGGCGCAGTGCTTGCGATTAGTGATATAGATGAAGCTGGCCTTGAAGAAACGAAAAAAGGCTTAAATCCAAATAGTGAATTAATTCGTGCACATCAATTGAATGTTGCTGATGGCGGTGCGGTTGAAGCCTATGCTGATAGCGTGCAATCAACAATTGGCGATGCGGACTATGTTTTTAATGTTGCGGGGCTAACGACGCTTTCTAATTTCGCACAAATGCCGATTGCATCATTTGAAAAAGTCATGGACGTCAATTTCTGGGGGACGGTGCGTATGACGAAGGCTTTTTTGCCGCAATTAATATCGACCAAGGGCGCGGTGATAAATATATCAAGCCTTTTTGGCCTTGTGGCGTTTCCTGGCCAATCTCATTACTGTGCATCAAAATTCGCCGTGCGTGGATTTTCCGAAACACTATCAGTGGAACTATACGAATCAGGGGTGAGCGTTACTTCTGTCCACCCTGGCGGGGTTGCAACGAATATCGTTAAAAACGCAGTGGTTGATGCGCCAACTGGGGGCATCAACAATGAAACAGAATTTGCAAAATCTTTTGAAAAAGTTGCAGCGACAAGCGCTGAAGCGGCCGCTAGTCAAATTTTAAATGGCGCGGCACGGCGGGCAAGGCGCGTTGTTGTTGGACGTGATGCGAAATTTTTGTCTATTTTACAACGGGTTTTCCCAACTCGATATCGGGATATGATGAAAAGACTTACCCGCTTAGGCTGATCTAAAATGGGGATAGAACGAGTTTCGGCGCAGGGCGCATGAATTATGAATGTTTTGTAACCGTTTTAGATTTGTTCTTTACGATGCAATTAAGTTTTCTGCCCTATTTTTAACGAGACATAATTATTTTTTTTACTTAGCTGGTAGCAGCTTACTTTTGTACTTTCAGCGCATCAATCCAATCGTGGTTGCGACCATCTTGAGTGAAGTTGTGAATAAAAATAATAATCCGAATAAATTTTCCCCTCATATGATATCGTTGGGTTTAATTTCGGCGTTGGCTTTGATAACTGGGGCCTGTTCAACAGGTGGATCCTCCTCGACCCCGTCTCCAGTGGCGACGCCAACACCGCCGCCGTCTAATCCAACACCTGCTCCCGATCCAACGCCTCCGCCTGCCCCAACGCCGACGCCAGTAAATTTCGATACTGCTGAGTACCGGCAAAATCCCGGCTTGAACCAAGTTAATGCGCTTGCCGCTTATGATGAAGGAGCGGATGGATCCGGTGCGCTTGTCGCACTGATTGATACGGGTATTGATATCGATAATCCTGAATTTGATGGGCGTATCGATCCGCGTAGCGAGGACTTAGTAAAGCCTGGAATCGCTGATGCTGCGGATCTGCGTCCTGGAGGACCGCAGCTTCAGGACCAAGATGGGCATGGTACGGCAATGGCAGGAATAGTCGCCGCCGCACGTGACAACAGCCTTGTACACGGCGTTGCGCCGGAGGCGGACCTTTTAATCTTCCGTGCTGATGATGAAAATGATCCGGAATTGTTTATTGGCCCAGCGATTACGGAAGGGTTGTTGCTTTCCGCCCAATATGGGGCCGATGTACTAAACATGTCCTTTGGAACCAGTGAACCGGGGGCGCGCTCAGACTTTCAAACTATTTTTGATTTTACCTCGCAAGAAGATATTGTCGTTGCAATTTCCGCCGGTAATGACGGCACTACGGATCCAGACGATTCGGCTATTGCTGCAATCGATCCAGAGGCGCGGGGCACGGTCATTGTCGTTGGATCGGTGGATGACAGTAACAACATTTCTTCGTTCTCTGCGCGCGCCGGTGTCGCGCGGGAGTTCTATCTTGTGGCGCCCGGCGAAGATGTTCCAACAATCTTAGTCGACCCGCAACCAAATACGATTGCGCTTGTGACAGGTACAAGTCCAGCGACAGCGTATGTTTCTGGCGCTGCTGCTTTAATTCGGGGCTTGTGGCCGCAATTGTCGGCCCAAGAAGCGGTGGAAATTCTGTTGGATACAGCGACGGATTTAGGCGCTCCAGGTACGGATGTAATTTTTGGGCGCGGCCTTTTAAATATTGGTGAAGCGTTGCAACCCCAGGGCGGCGTTACAACATCAAGCGTTGACGGTGCAAGCATCACTTTGCCAATCATGCAGGGGCGCGCGCCATCCGCGCAATCAGCTTTTATAAGCTCGCCGGTATTTGGCGGTGTAAGACCTGATCTTGGCGGTTTTGCTTTTGTTGATGATTATGGACGTGATTACACTTCATCGTTCGACGCATTTGTAACGGGACCGGGGGCGCTCAGTTTTGATCCGATAGCCACACAGCGACCTTTTCAAAATATACATTCGCACGCTTCATCCTTCGTAGGCGGTAAATTGCATTTACGATTAGAGCGTGAGGATATAGCCTTCATTGACAGCGATGCAGCCCTGCGCGTCAACGCGGGCGAGGGTGCTTATCGTGGCGGTCAGAACGATTTTGCAACAGATATCAATAGCGCCGATGCTGAGGAAAATATCAGCTTCGCGTTCTCGCAAACACTTTCTAGTGAGACCGCATATTTAGTATCGAAAGGGTATGCGCCGCGCGAGGCGGACCGCCTGGCTGGACTGGCGGTTGGGCGAAGCATGCCACGGGCGCGCAGCTTATCTCGTGATGGGTTTTCAGATGGATATTTGGCGTCAACTCAAGATGCGATTTCCTCTCTCATTCAATGGCGCACGAATGAGCCTTTGATGTTTGATGTTTTTGCGGTTCAAGCGCTTGATGGGCTTGGCAGTAATTTGCGTGCTGGGGCCACTAGAAGGTTTAGTAATGCACATATGCGCCTTGAGGTTGGCGCGTTAATGGAGCGTGACGCTATTTTAGGCGCCCAGCTTGGTGATCTTTTAAGTGAAGGCGGCGTCGCCAGAACGGCTTATCTTAGTTTTTCTGGCGCAGGCGACTTGCCATTTGGTTGGGTTGGTCGTGGGCGTGTTGCCGTCGGGAGCACCGATTTAAGCGCCGACGGCGGGTTGGTGCAAGGGGTTCAGGACCTTCACACAGTTCAAGCTGCCTTTGGCCTAACGCGGCAAGGCGTTTTCGCCACAAGCGATCAAATCAGCTTTTCAATAAGTCACCCTTTACAGGCTGTGTCAGGGCAGTTGACCGTCTTGGCGCCAAGCGCATTTGACAGCGTGAACGAAGAGTTTCTATTTGAAGAGCGAAGCGCTGGATTGACGGCGCATAGACGGAATATTGATCTTGAGGCGGCCTATATTCTGGGTGATGTATTTGGCGGCGTAATTGAATTAAACCTAATCCATCAATGGGACCCAGACATTTATACCAAGCGTTCTCTGGGGGCGTTGGTTCGCGGCGGTTTTGCGTTCTAGCCGATACACTAACAAATCATAGTACAGTCCGGCGGTTGCTAGGTGCTTTGTTGCCGTCTTGCGAATGTATGGCCAATGGGCTTATCTAGCGCTCAACTTTGATCAAGTCGTTGGAGGCGCGCCTTGTTGCGATCATTATTGGCGGTTATCGTCGCCGTAATCCTAGGCCTAATGGTTGCACGCTGGATAGAGGCGGCTGGCTTAGCGCTGTCTGGCGCGCGTTATGGAATGCTGCACCAAAGCGCTTTGATAGCAGGGTGGGGCGTTGGCGCTTATATTGCTGGGCTATCGGCCGTCATGATTGGCCAGCGTTGGCGACCACTTGGTTTCCTCGCCGCTGCTGCGCTCGGGCTAAACGGCATGTTGACCTTAATTGGCGAACCCTTGAGCATTTGGACGTGGATTTTAGCGACCCTTTTTGTGGCGGGCGGCGGTTGGCTATCGGTCATCACTCAGCAAACGACCATGATCCACCCAAATATGCGGGAAGATGAGGGTCAATCTAAGGGGCTTTTTTCGTGAACGAGGAAGTCAACATTCTTCGGCCTGCCGCGACGACAGTTTTTTTAAGGGACCAAGACAACAAGCTTGAAGTTCTAATGGTGGAACGACATAGCGATATCGCCTTTGCAGGCGGAGCAATGGTCTTTCCGGGCGGGCGTGTTGGGGAGGGTGATTTTGCGTCCGCGTGGCGTGATCATGCTGACGGCCTGGCTGGGGATCAGCAGCTCGCCGCCGCTATGGTGGCGGCTGTGCGTGAAGCTTTTGAGGAAACGGGCATTTTGCTCGCCCGTTCCGAAGATAAATTACTGGATGCGGAAACTGTTCAATCCTTACAGCAAGAACGCTCGGCAGTCGAAGACGATGATCAGTTCTTTTTAGATTTAATTCGTGGGAAAAATTTAAAGCTCGCTTGTGATCAACTGGTTTTCTTTGCCCATTGGCGCGCGCCAAAAGGATTTCATAAGCGCTTTGATACCCGATTTTTCGCCGCGCACGCCCCAAAGGGGCAGTCGCCAATAGCGGATGGGCGCGAGGCAGTGACGACTTTATGGGCTTCGCCGCAACAGATTATTGATGATGCTGATCGTGACGTAAGGCGCGTTATATTCCCGACACGGCGCAATTTGGAGCTCATTGGGTTGGGCGAAAATGTGCAACAAGTTCTTGACGGCGCAAAGAACCGCCTAATTGAGCCGATTGAACCGCGGGTTGAACGCCGAGGTGACGAGCAATATCTCGTTATTCCCAGTCACCTTGGCTATCCGATTTGCGAAGAGAATATGCGAACTGCTGCTCGTTTTTAGCGTCGCCTTAGGCCGCCTAATACACCGCGAATAAGCTCACGCGCGAGAGTGGATGATAAAGTGCGCACTGCAGATTTAATTGCGGCTTCTCCAACAGATTGACGATTTGAACGGCGACGCGGCGCGCTTTTTCTGCGTTGTGTTTGGCGTGATGGCTTTTGTTTGGCTTTTTTCTTTTTTGCAGGCGTTTTTTGTTCTGGCTCTGCGGCTTTGGTTTCTGTGCGTTGCTTTAATATTTCGTAAGCTGAGTGTCTGTCGATTGTTTGGTCATACTTGTCGCCCATTGACGAAAAAGCCATGGTCTCAGTGCGCTCTTTTTTTGTAATTGCTCCAAGACGTGATTGCGGCGGGCGAATAAGCGTGCGTTCTACAACGGACGGGACGCCTTTTTTGACAAGGCTAGATACAAGCGCCTCACCAATGCCAAGCTCGGTGATAACGTCAACAGTTTTAAACGCCGGGTTCGCCCGGAAAGTTTCAGCCGCGGCTTTCACAACTCTTTGCTCGCGCGGCGTAAAAGCGCGCAATGTATGTTGAATGCGGGTTGCAAGTTGGCTTGAGACGCTGTCTGGCACATCCATAGGGTTTTGGGTGACGAAAAAGACGCCAACACCTTTTGAGCGTATAAGGCGCACCACTTGTTCAATTTTTTCTAGTAACGCCTTTGGCGCGTCACGAAACAATAAATGCGCCTCGTCAAAGAAAAAGACGAGCTTTGGTTTGTCCATATCGCCGACTTCTGGAAGGTCTTCAAAAAGCTCTGATAAAAGCCACAGCAAGAAGGTTGCGTATAGTTTGGGCGCTTGCATTAATTTATCTGCGGCAAGAATATTAATGAAGCCTGCGCCTTCATCATCAGTGCGAAGAAAGTCTTCTAATTCAAGGGCTGTCTCGCCGAAGAATTTTTTAGCGCCTTGTTCTTCAAGGGCGAGAAGACGGCGTTGTATAGCGCCGATGGATGCTTTCGAGACATGACCATATTCGGCGCTCAGCTCGCTTGTACGCCCAGCGATTTCCACTAGCAGAGCGCGTAGGTCTTTTAAGTCGAGAAGTAGCAGGCCCTCATCATCTGCTAGGCGGAAGGCAAGTGTCAGCACTCCTTCTTGCGTATCATTCAGGCCCAAAAGCCTCGACAACAAGAGGGGCCCCATTTGGGTGATTGTCGCGCGAATAGGGTGGCCCTTTTGGCCGTACAAATCCCAGAAACAAACCGGAAAGGCCTTCGGCTCATAGGGGGAAAGGCCAATGGTTTTTGCCCGCTCCAGCAGAAAATCTTTAAATTTGCCCGGCTGTGAAAGACCCGCCAAATCTCCTTTCACATCCGCAACGAAGACCGGAACACCCGCATTAGAAAAGCTTTCCGCCATGATTTGAAGCGTTACGGTTTTACCGGTGCCGGTCGCGCCGGCGATTAGCCCGTGGCGGTTTGCATATTTAAGATTGATATGCTGCTCTTTGGCGCCTTTGCCTATAAAAATATTATTTTGTGACATATGTTGCTAAAAACCTGCCGGTTTGTGGTTGGATTCCCGCAATTGTAGGGGGATATGATGTCATTTTTGACCAGGCTTTTGTTATCATTTGGAAAAGTCGGGGAATGTCAAAATTTTGTCGTTTACCGTTAAACTTAAAAAAGGTAAAACTGTCCCGATTCCAGTGCCGAAAGCCCGTCCGATTGGATGGTGTAGAGTAAGAGCGTCACAGGATTCGGTGAGTAAGAACAGTTGAGTATTAACAATGCCCATCCTTTATGGGCGTGCATGAAACATAGCAATTTGCATAACCAAGACGGTTAAACCAAAAAGGACGGGGCAAATGTTGAGAATTATCCTTATTATTTTAGTTGCGCTTGCAGCCATTGTTGGTCTGATGAAACTTACAGGCAATGAAGACAAGCTAAAAGATGCTGCTGGTGCAGCAACAGAAGCTGTTGAAGGCGCAGTTGACGCTGCTGGCGACGTTGCTGATGAAGCAGTTGAAGCAGCCGGTGACGTTGCTGATGCGGCTGGCGATGCAGCTGGAGACGCAGTTGACGCTGCTGGTGATGCTGTTGACGGCGCAATGGAAGCAGCTGGCGATGCTGTTGAAGCAGTAGAAGACGCTGTTGCTGGTGAAGCTGAAGAAGCAGTCGAAGGCGCTGAAGCTGCTGCGGAAGCGGCTGCTGAAGAAGTTGCTGACGAAGCTGCTGAGGTTGTCGAAGAAGCCGCTGAAGAAGCAGCGACACAAGTTGAAGACGCTGCTGCTGCTGTTGAAGGCGCTATCAAAGCCGAATAATTTATCTCAAAATTGAGATCTAAATTTTATAAACGCCGCTCCATTAGGGGCGGCGTTTTTTATTATTCAATCAAAAACCTCCACCTCTGGTGGAGGATTGGACGCGTTCTAGATTGTAGATAGGAGACCGCAGTTTGTCTTCGTTATCAGCTTGTTAAAACCTACAGTTGGCGGTTTTTCCTCCCTCGCTTGCGAGGGAGGTGATCCGCGCGGAAGGCGCGGATCGGAGGGGGGATGCGGTCTATGATATCATGATGGGCCTGAGTAATTTGAACACAGTTTCGCCCCCTCCGCCGGCTTCGCCGACACCTCCCCCGTGAAACGGGGGAGGAGAACTGAGACGCTCGTTGATCCAAAGACCGCCTCTGGCGGTCCCAGATCCAAAGACCGCCTCTGGCGGTCCCAAGCGAAGCGTTTCAAACCTCAACCTCTGGTGGAGGTCAGTGACTTGGCTTATAGTTAATCGCTTACCTAAAATGTTTCACGAAAGCTTAACCGCTCTGCAAGGCCGCTTGGCGATAAATAGGTTATTTGGCAAAGCGAGCATTTATGGGCGGTATCGATTTAAATCATCTCGAAAAATATGTTTGCGGAGACGTAGCCCTTCGCACCGAGATTTTAGGCTTGTTTGAAGAACAAATGCGTACGCTTTTGTCGACGCTTAATATCAAAGCCGTCGATCAAGATTGGCATGATTTAATGCACGCAATGAAAGGCGCCGCACGCGGTGTGGGCGCTTGGACCCTTGGCGAGGTTTGCGAAAAAGGGGAAGGGCTAATCGGTGAGCGCACTGAAAACTTCTATGAGGAACGCACCGCGCTGGCGGCGGAGCTGTGCGAGCGCGCCGCCCAAGTCGCTGCTGAGGCGCAGCGCTTGCGCGAGGCGGCGTAGAATTTTTCGCTGTATAAAAAGCGGGTTTGAATAAAGCCCGCTTTTAAAGCCTTACTGGCCAATCAAACGGTAAAACCGCGTCTCCATATTGACATCATCTTTAAACTCACCGGTCATAGCGCGCGTGACGCAAGCAACATCTTGTTTGTGTACGCCTCTTGTGGAAATACAAAAATGTTGCGCGTCGATAAGAACAGCGACCCCGCGAGGGTTTAGCGTTTCCTCTATCACTTGTGCGATTTGGTTGGTCAAAATTTCCTGGCTTTGAAGTCGCTTTGCGTAAGCATCAACAACGCGCGCGATTTTAGAAATGCCTACGACCTTATCAGACGGCAAATAAGCGACATGGGCGACGCCGATAATGGGATTAATATGGTGTTCACAGTGGGATTCAATGCGAATGTCTTTTAACAGGACGATATCGTCGTAGCCTTCAACTTCTTCGAAAGTGCGTGACAATATCGCCGCCGGGTCTTCATTATATCCTGAAAGAAACTCTTCATAGGCATCGACAAAACGCTTTGGCGTATCAATTAGCCCCTCGCGATTAGGATCTTCGCCAAAATATGAAAGCAGCGTGCGAACGGCTTCTTCTGCTGCGTGTCGATCTGGTTTTGCGATATTTTCATTGAGCGGAATTGTTTCTGCACTCATAACTTAGTTCTCCTCAATCATCCGGGCTAGGTTGACGGTTTCAATCGCCGTCAAAACTGCTTCTGCGCCCTTATTGCCAGCTTTTGTGCCAGCTCTTTCAATCGCTTGTTCAATTGTGTCGACGGTTAATACGCCAAAGGCGACAGGAACACCCGCTTCACGCATGACCGCTGAAAGGCCGCGTGCGGCCTCGCCAGCAACATAATCGAAATGCGGCGTCGCCCCGCGAATAACACAGCCTAGGGCGACCACAGCATCATACCGCCTAGTTTTCGCCAACTGATTAGCGATAAAGGGCAGCTCATAAGCGCCAGGCGCGACGGCGACATCAATCGCATTCGCATCAATGCCGTGGCGCACCGCTGCGTCCTTAGCGCCAGCAAGAAGACGCTCGGTGATAAAGTCATTCCACCGCGTTGTGACGATTGCGAGCTTTAGTCCTGCGCCGCTTACCTGTCCTTCGAAAATTTTTCCCATTTTAAAAATCCTTGTAAGGCCTTAAACGGCGACGTTTAAGTCGTTCGCTGTTTCTTGCGCGCGGCGATATTTGGCAAGATCCGCAACGGTGATGATCTTCAGCCCATGTTTTTCAGCAAAGACCTCTAGATCGGGAAGACGCGCCATTGTTCCATCATCATTCATAACCTCCACAATCACCGCAGCCGGCGTCAGTTCGGCCAGGGTGGCAAGGTCAACGCTTGCTTCGGTCTGTCCGTCCCGTTCAAGAACGCCGCCCTGTCTTGCGCGCAAAGGGAACATATGGCCCGGGGACACAATGTCGGTTGGTTTTGCATTAGGGTTTACAAGTGTACGAATTGTATGGGCTCTGTCCGCGGCGGAAATGCCGGTGGTGACGCCTTCGGCGGCCTCAACTGATACCGTAAATCGCGTGCCAAAACCCGCCTGATTATCTTGGTCGGGCACCATAAGCGGCAGATTGAACCGATCAACAAGAGCTGGCGCCATAGCGCAGCAAATCAGGCCGCGGCCTTCCTTAGCAAAGAAGTTTACGATTTCGGGGGTAACGAAATCCGCGGCGATTGTTAGATCCCCTTCGTTTTCGCGATCTTCGTCATCGACGATGATCACGATTTCCCCATTACTGTAGGCTTGTATCGCCTCTTCTATAGACGCAATCGGCATTAACCCGCTCCTTGGTTTGTAAATCCGTGCTGTGATAAAAATTCTGCTGATATTCCGCCTGAGCTTACGGACTTTGCATCACCGTCAGGCAGACGAGCCGTGACCAGCCGCTCCAAATACTTAGCTAAAATATCGACTTCTAGATTGACCCGATCTCCGGGCTTTTTACTTGGCTGGATGATCTTTTGCTGGGAATAAGCGATTAGGGTAACATTGAACCAATCCTCGCCGACATCGACGACGGTAAGCGATGTGCCGTCAATCGCAATAAATCCTTTGGGCGCGATATAGCGCATCAACGCCTGCGGCGTTTTAATCGTCATCCATAAAGCGTCTTCGTCTTTACGGAAATGGTCGATAACGCCTGTGTCATCGATATGGCCTTGAACGAAGTGACCGCCCATCCGCGTCGTAGGAGTTAAGGAGCGCTCCAGGTTTACAGGGGCGCCAGCGGTCAAATCTCCAAGATTAGATTTCACTCTTGTTTCTGGGGCGAGGCCGACATCAAAGCTGTCGCCGGTAAAAGCCGTGACCGTTAGGCAGACGCCATTAACAGCGATGGAATCGCCAAGTATGACACCTTCCAAAACCTTTTGGGCGCTGATGGTCATTTCATAGCTGTCGCCGCTACGGCGAACTGTTTTAACGGCGCCCATCTCTTCCACAAGCCCTGTGAACATTAACCGCTCTCCTTTGTCGTGTCTTGTGGCTTACGCGCAAGGCCGCGGATTAGATAATCAGAACCAAGATGCTCTGTTTCTACCTCGTCAAGTCGTAACGCATCGTCCAATCGATCTGCGCCGAGCCCGCCGATTGGGGCCAGGCCTGCGCCGCCAATCACCATAGGCGCAATGAACGCCCAAACCTCATCAACCAAGCCTGCATCGAAATAGGCACCAAGGACGTTTGCGCCGCCTTCTATTAAAACGCTTTGGCAACCTTGCGATTTTAAGGAAATGAGAAGGCTTTCAGCGTCTGGCCGACGATTTTGATCGCTCGCGACGGGAAGAATTTGAACGCCATGTTCTTCAAATTGTTTGCGCTTTTGAGGTGTGATTGAAGATGTAACGGCGATGAGCGCGCCGGGGCTGGTGCGGTCATAGGCTTTTGCGCCGGGCGCCGTGCGGGCGTTACTGTCCATTACCACGCGAAGGGGCTGTATGCGCTCTTGAAAATCATTATAAAGATAATCTGTTGGAACATCTTCTGGACGGGCCGTCAACGCAGGGTCATCGGCGATCACCGTGTCGGCGCCGACTATAATAGCGTCGCACAAACGGCGTAAATCATGACCGCGCATTCGCGCTTCAGCACCGGTGATCCACTGGCTATGCCCGGTGCGACTTGCGATTTTGCCGTCAAGGCTCATTGCAAACTTCGCAATAACATAGGGGCGATCGCTGTTGACGTTATGCAGCCAAATACGATTAAGCTTGCATGCTTCATCTTTTAAAATTCCGCAGTGTACGGCTATACCCGCTTCTTTAAGAGTGCTCGCGCCCCCAGCAGCAAGGGGGTTAGGATCGCCAAGCGCATAGAAGACTTCTTTAACCCCGTTTTGGATAAGGGCTTGTGAGCAAGGGGGGGTGCGGCCAAAGTGATTGCAGGGTTCAAGTGTGACGTAAACACTTGCGTCTTTGGCGCTTTGACCCGCGGCCTTAAGGGCGGCGACTTCGGCATGATCGCGGCCTGGGCCCATATGCCAACCCTCGCCGATAATCGCGCCATTTTTCACCACCACGCATCCGACAACCGGATTGGGGGATGTTAGCCCATGACCGCGTGCAGCAAGGTCCAACGCACGCCGCATATAGGCTGCGTGATGCTCCTCTGTCATATGGTCTTGGGCGTCGCCCATAAAAAAACCCCGTCGCACGTTGCTTCGGGGCCCATCGCGATTAATTGGACGGCTATTAGCTAATGACGAGGAGGTTGCGTAATTAAGGCGTTCTAACAAAACGCCTAAAGTGCAACACTATCCGTCATGACAGCCTAGTAGCGTCAATCCTATCGCGCGATCTTCTACCATCCGGACTGTAACCGTCGGCTCTGGGCTCTCACCAGAATCCTGCTTTGCACAAAATAGTGCTCAGCTCGCGGGCTCATCAAGGAAAGCTATTGATATTAATAGCTTTTTTTGCATTACCGCCGGTGGGGAATTTCACCCCGCCCCGAAGATCAATATTTACGGCTTTCCACCGTAATACTTTACATATCAATCACTGAATAATATTTCAAGTGTTCACAGCACTCCTAAGGTCAGGCCGCATCATTGTGATTGCTCAGATGCGCCCCAAAGCTGCTTAATCCGGGCGTCACGGCCGCAGCGGCTGCGGTAGAATTTATAACGTACAGGGTTTTTTAAGTAATAGTCCTGGTGATAGGCTTCCGCTGGCCAAAATGTTCCGGCGGCAATAATAGGCGTTACGATGCTCTTACCGAGCACTTTTCCCGCCGCTTTTTTGCCGTCTTGCGCAGCTTTTTGTTGCGCCTCGTCATTCACGAAGATTGCTGTGCGATAGGATGCGCCGCGATCACAAAATTGACCCCCTGCATCTAGCGGGTCCACATGGCGAAAAAAGTACTCAACTAACTTGGGATAGGTTACAATGTTTGGGTCGTATACAATGCGGACGGCTTCATAATGGCCGGTGTTTTCTTTCACAACTTGTTTATAGGTGGGGCTATCGACATCTCCGCCGGTATAGCCGGAAGTTGTCTCAAGAACGCCTTTGAGTTTATCAAAGTCTGCTTCCACGCACCAAAAACAGCCGCCAGCGAAAATGGCCGTTGATCTGACAGGGCTCGTGTTTTCTTCCTCAGCGGGCACGGCCTGCGGCTCAAGCGTTTGCGAGTGCGCCTGGCTGTTGAAGCTGAAGGCGTAAACAGCCGCAATAGTCAATGCAAGGGCGGCAGCCACCATCGCTTGAATTTTTGTAGGGTTCACGAACTGCACTGTGTATCCTCCGCTGTCTACCAGAGCAGCGATAATGTAATGTCGTATCTTTCGTTGACTACCCGGCGCGGCGATGCGTCACGCAAATGTTATTGAACCGGGTTTCAATGGTTTCACCGGCATTTTGCCAGAATTATTGTTGGCGGCGATTGGCCTTAGGGGCGAATGATCATAGCCTTCCATCAGGACCTAAAGGTTTTTTTACGAGGGGTTGGTAATGGGAATTCGTTCGTTTTTAGCCGCCATAGGGGCTTTCCTCTTTTTAGCGGCCTGTAGTGGGGGCGGCGGCGAGGCGCCCAATCAAGATGATGGAAATAAAATTATGAGCCATAAAGATCATTTCGCTGTGGAACGGGCGATTAAGGCGCCAGACGTAGAGAAGAGACCGGTGGAAATTACGCAGCACGGTGAAACCCGGGTTGATAATTACGCATGGCTAAAAGTCGATAATTGGCAGGAAGTCTTGCGTGATCCTTCTGTCCTTGCCGATGATGTGCGCAGTGTCTTAGAGGCGGAAAATGCTTATTATGAAGCGGTGACCCATGATCTTGAACCTTTACGTAAGACGTTGTTTGAGGAAATGCGCGGGCGGCTAAAAGAAGATGAAAGCAGCGCGCCGATGCCTGATGGCCCCTGGCTTTATTGGAGTGAGTTTCGAACCGGCGGAAACTACCCTACGTTTAAACGCAAGCTTCGTGTTGGCAAGGGCGAGCAGATTTTATTTGATGGTGATAAAGAAAGTAAAGGCGCTGAATTTTTCAGTATCGGTTTTGTCGACCATAGCCCAAACCATCAATATATCGCTTATGGCGTCGACCGTGTGGGTTCTGAATATTACACGATAAAAATACGTGAGGCGCATTCCGGCGCGGACTTGTCGGAGGAAATACAAAACGCCGACCGCGATGGCATCGCGTGGGATGCTGAGGCGCAAGGATTTTATTATATCGAACGCGATGATAATCAACGTCCGAAATGGGTGAAATATCACGCGCTGGGAACAGACCAAGCGGATGATATTTTAGTCTATGAAGAGCCTGGGGACGATTTCTTCTTAAGCGTTTCAGAAAGCCAGAGCGGCGCTTATATTTTTATTACTTCAAATAGCAATACAACAAGTGAAGTGCGGTATGTTGCAGCTGATGCAGACCTAAGCAGCGGCGCCGCGCCTATATTGATTGAGGCGCGCAATAACGGTGTTGAGTATTTCGCCGACCATCATGGCGATTCATTCTTTATTTTAACAAACGCTGACGATGCGGTGAATTTTAAAATTGTCACGGCGCCAGTTTCTGCGCCTGGCCGCGAGAATTGGACTGACTTTATTGGTCATCGCCCTGATGCGTATATTGCAAGCTATACAACTTACAAAGACTATATTGTGTGGTTGGAGAGGCGGGACGCCCTACCGCATTTGGTGGTTGCGAGCTATAAAGGCGAACGCCACGAGGTTTCACTGGAAGAGGCGGCCTATAGCCTTGGAATGAGCTCAGGCTATGAATATGACACCAAGACGCTGCGCTTTTCATATGAATCACCCTCAACGCCAGAAGAGACCTATGATTATGACATGGTGAGCCGTGAACGTACGCTCGTTAAACGCCAGGAAGTGCCTAGCGGTCATGATAAGGGTCGCTATCTGGTTGAGCGTTTGAAAGCAACGGCGCCGGATGGCGCGGGGGTTCCCGTTACGGTTTTGCGCTTAAAACAGACGCCCTTAGATGGCTCTGCGCCAACTCTTTTATATGGTTATGGATCTTATGGGGCGACAATCCCAGCGTCGTTTTCAACATCAATTTTGTCACTTGTCGACCGGGGCGTCATCTCCGTAATCGCTCATCCACGCGGCGGCGCGTCTATGGGACGGCAATGGTACCTTGATGGCAAGCTTGAAAAGAAAATGAATACCTTCACTGATTTTAATGCGGTGGCGGACAATTTGATCGAGCGTGGATATACTTCGCAAAAAAAGATCGTGATCTATGGCGGCAGCGCCGGCGGACTGCTGGTTGGCGCCGCGGCGAATTTGCGACCTGAACTTTATGCGGGCGTTCTAGCCGCTGTGCCGTTTGTTGACGTACTTAATACGATCTCAGATGGCGAGCTGCCCTTAACCCCGCCGGAGTGGGAGGAGTGGGGCAACCCGATCACAAGCGCAGAAGAATATGGCTGGATCCGCGCTTATTCGCCTTATGAAAATATTGCCGCGGAAAGCTATCCGCCGATTATGGCGACGGGTGGGTTAACTGACTATCGTGTCACCTATTGGGAGATGTCGAAATGGGTCGCGCGCCTGCGCGATGACACCAATGGCGGCGGGCCGTTTGTTTTAAGGATGAATATGGGGGCTGGCCATGCGGGCTCAGCGGCACGGTTTGAAAGCCTTGATGAGCGCGCCCATCTTTACGCATTCGCCTTAAAAGCGATGGGACTTGTCGAAAGGGATAAGTAGTCCGTTCTTGCTCTCTTTTTCGTGAAGGTATGTGTGCACACACCTCCTCACGAGCGCGTCATGCGGGGTAACCCATGACGTTTGCTTTGCTATGTTGATGGCGATGAGGGCGGCGAATTTTCGGCGCCTTGCGCAAACGGGCAAAAAAGGACAGACAAATGACAATAGCAAAATGGATAGCGGCACTCGCGATTGGCGGATTTTTAATTCTCTTCGGCGTAACGAAGTTCACCGGCGGTGCGCATATTTTTCCGTATATAGAATATAAAGCGGTTGCGCTTGGTTTTCCTATGGCTGATCTTTTCTTTCCGCTTGTTAATTACGCTGTTGGACTGTTGGAGCTTGCGGCAGGCGTCTTGATCATCATACCGTTGACCCGAAAAATTGGCTCCCTTATTGCTGTGGCGCCCTTTTTGGGCGCGGTTATCTTTCACCTCTCGCCATTGCTGGGCGTTGTCACGCCGGACGGTTACGCTGATCCAGCCCCGGCATTAGCATTGAAATCTGGCGGCCCATTCTTGGCCGAACATTTTTCCGCCAGCGCGTCGCCAACACTTTTTACGATGGCCTTTGTTATGTTGGTGATTGCAGTCGTGAATGCGTTGGTGCTGCAGAAGCGTTAGTTTTTATAGATAAGCGTAACTTGTTGGCCTTGCTGTAATCCATGCAACTTTGTTAATAGTCGCACAGATGGCTAGCCAACAAGAGGGATTTGTGACGGGCTCTTACTCTGCTTTCCGCGATCGGGCGACGATGGGCCTGTTTATCCTTAGTGCTGTGTTGTGGCCTTTCTTTCTTGTATTAAGCCATCGCGGGGTTGCGCCTGCGTTACTTGTGATGGGCGCTGCGGCGGCGATGCGCGGCGACATTTGGCGGGTGGGCTTTAAGACATTCTTATTGAAGCCTGATTGGCATTCGCCGTTAGTGCGCTGCGCGCTTTTCTTTTTTTTGTTTTGTTTTTGGATTGCTATCAGCGGGCTATGGGCGCCGGTACCGGTTGATGGTTCCCTTGCGCTCAACCCTTTAACGCCCTCTATCGCTGGTGGAGCTGTTATCTGGACAATTTTACAGTGGCCAGCGCAAACCGCTTTAAGGCTTCAAAAAGTCTTCGCAATTGGCGTGGTTGTCGCGGTTATTGGGTTGTTCTTTGAGGCAATAACTGGTGGTTTGCTTCGCCAACTAACACCGCCGGATGTGCGTGATCCTGCACAAGATATTGCCTCTTTAGGGCGGGGGGCGACAATCGCCGCCATCTCGTTATTGCCCGGCCTCGTCTTGGTTTATCAGGGCCGGAACAATAAGCCTAATGCGTACTTAACCATATTTGCTTTGTCCGCGATGGCGTTATTCGCGTTTTGGCGTTTTGGCGTCTCTACGACCATTATCGGCGTTTTACTTAGTATGGTAACTTTTATCCTTGTTCGCATCAGACCGAACACTGGGCTTATCTTTGTCGCATGGGGCTTTGTGGCGGCGGCGTTCTTAGCGCCAGTTGCGGCTTTCTTACCGGCGGAAGAGTTGTTTCAGCGTTTTGGCGGCTCGGCGCCGGTTTCTTGGCTTCAACGCTTAGTGATTTGGCAGTATGCGGGCGAGGCGGCGATTGGGTGTTTTCCCTTAGGATGCGGCGCCGACTATGCGCGGGCGATCCATGCGGCCAAAGAAACCTTTGTTACGCCTCATTGGCCAGAACCTTTGCCCGTGATGCCTTTGCACCCGCATAATTTATTCTTACAGATTTGGTTGGAGGCGGGGATCGTTGGCGCTGTGTTGTTTGCAGCCGCGATCCTAAATGGCGCCATGGCGATTATGCGCACCAGTTTGGAGCCGATTGTAAAAGCGCTGATTGCTGGTTGCGCAATTGTGGTCTTTGTCTCAGCGCTTTTTGAAATGAGCCTATGGCAGGTTTGGCGCAACGCCGCGCCCGCCTATGCGGGCGTGATGATTGCGCTGATTTATCGAAGCTGAATTCGCCGACGAGCTTAGAGCGTTTGAAGGAAAGTGGAGTATTTGCGTTTCGTCTCGGTCTAAATCAGAGCAACTCGTTGATACTAAATTATCTAGTGACGCTGTTGGCGCCTCATTGCCCTTCTTGACTGCAAATTAATGAAAAATCGGCGGATTTTTGTGCTCTGGTAGATGTTAAGTGGGTAGGGGTAATCGAACAAACATTATCCTCTAGTTTGAATTGGTACCCTTCTGCGATATCCAAAAATTCTCTTTCATTAAAAATAGTTGCAACCACATAATTTGAATAAATACTCTGCACACCCAATATAACGGATCCATTAAAAAAACTATGCGATTGCCCTTCTGAAAGGGTGACTTCAGAGGCGGTTGAGTATTTTGCGGACAGTTTCTTTTGTAAGTCTGAAATTACTTCTTCAGCTTCTAGCAGTCTTGTATTTTTTTGCTTTAACTCATTTTCTGTTTGTTGAAGTTTCGATACGCCATTTTGGATATCTTTATCCAGTGTAAGGATTTTATTTTTAAGCTCTGCGACTTCTCTTTTATGGGTTGTGAAGTTAAAAAGCTTGTCATTATATTCAGATAAATCCTCAAGATAGGATAGTAAATTCGTTGCCCCTTGAGCTGATTGAAACATTTGGAGCTCGCGTTTTAATGAATTAACCTCAGATACAGCCGTATCTCTGCCGGTGTAATAACCGGCTGCAAAAAAGGCTGCGACTGCAGCCAAGCTTGTTGCAGCTGCAGTTACAAGATTCCAGTTCATTTTCTTACCCCCTTGTGCTGGAAAAAACTACTTAGGGCATTTATTTAAAAACCCGCGCGAAGATCGTATCCACATGCTTTAGGTGGTAACCAAGGTCGAATAGTGCTGCAAGCTCGGCTTCGCTCATCAGTGCTGTCACTTCTTTATCCGCCTTCAGATTATCAAGGAATAATCCTTCACCGCGCCAAGCAGGCATGGCGTTGCGTTGCACAAGGCTATAAGCGGTTTCACGTGATGCGCCTTTTTGCGTCAAGGCCAACAGCACCCTTTGTGAATGTATAAGCCCGCCAAGGCGGTCAAGATTGGCTTGACAGCGCTCAGGATAGATCACGAGTTTTTCAACGACCCCAGCAAGGCGGTGAAGCGCGAAATCAAGGTGCACTGTTGCATCCGGCCCGATGCCGCGCTCAACTGAGGAGTGGGAGATATCCCGCTCATGCCATAGGGCGACATTTTCCATTGCTGGCATTGCGCACATGCGTACAAGACGAGCAAGTCCGGTAAGATTTTCCGTCAAGATCGGATTGCGTTTATGGGGCATGGCTGAAGAGCCTTTTTGCCCGGCGGAGAAATACTCTTCCGCCTCCAAAACCTCAGTGCGCTGAAGGTGCCGGATCTCAACGGCAAGACGCTCAATCGATGAAGCGACAACGCCAAGGGCGGCAAAGAACGCGGCGTGACGATCGCGGGGGATAATCTGTGTGGAAATCGGTTCAACGGTAAGACCCATTTTGTCGGCGACATGCGTCTCCACTGCGGGATCTATGTTGGCGAATGTGCCAACTGCGCCAGAAATGGCGCATACGGCGATTTCTTCACGGGCTGCAACAAGCCGTGCGCGGGCGCGTTTAAATTCTTCAAAATAGGTCGCGAGCTTTAAACCCATCGTGATTGGTTCGGCGTGAATGCCGTGGCTGCGCCCAACGCATACAGTCATTTTATGCTCTTCAGCGCGGGTTTTCAGCGCCGCGAGAAGGCGGTCGAGCCCTTCAAGAAGGAGGTCGCTCGCTCGTGCGAGTTGAACTGAAAGACAAGTATCTAAAACATCTGATGACGTCATGCCTTGATGCACGTACCGTGCTTCTTCACCGACGATTTCAGCAAGGTGGGTAAGAAACGCGATAACGTCGTGTTTAACTTCCCGCTCGATTTCATCGATGCGCTCAATGTCAAATTCTACGTCTTTGGCTTTGTCCCATACTTTTTGAGCGGCCTCGGTTGGGATCACGCCAAGTTCAGCGAGTTTGTCGGCGGCATGCGCCTCAATCTCAAACCAAATTCGGAATTTTGTTTCCGGGGACCAGATGGCGGCCATGTCGGCCCTTGTATAACGGGGAATCATTTTCTTGGAGCTTTCTAAAATTCTTGCTTTTCGCTTGTGTAGGGGCGCTGCGCGCGCAACTCAAGGGGGCGTCTTGCAATGGGGCCAGTCATTTAAAAGGTGCTTTTAGGCGCTTTGCGTCTTAGTCTAAAGCTATTGGGCAAAGAAGAGGGACATGATGGACTTTGTGCAGCTATATACGACGACCGAAGGACGCATTAACCGCAAAACCTGGTGGCTTGGCGTCATCGGTATGATTGTGATGAGTTTGATAGTTTCTGTAATTTTAAAAGTTTTTGCCGGTATTTTAGGGCTTACGAAAAGCACTTTCGGCCAAGGCCTTATCTCCCTTGCGCTGATTGCAATTTTGTTCGTTCCCTATAAGGCGTTGACGCTTAAAAGGCTCCACGATCGGTCACGACCTGAAGTCTTATTTTGGGTTTTTATTGCGCCGTCGATTTTATCGCCGCTCTTAATGATGCTTGGCTTAAGCGGATCGACCTTAGACATGAGCGTTTTGGGACAGGACGTACCTATGTTTAAGCCCAACTTTCTGGGCAGTTTGGTAAATTTGGCCTCACTCGTCATCGGCATTTGGGGGCTGGTGGAGCTTGGCTTTTTAAAGGGCGATCAGGGGGACAACGCCCACGGGCCAAATCCATCAACAGCAACTCCCGCCGCATAAGCAGCAATAAGAGTGGCGTTTTAGGATAAACGCCGGGCCGCTTGCGTCGCGAAATAGGTAATAATTCCGTCGGCGCCGGCGCGCTTGATCGCTAGGAGTGATTCCATCATTGCGCCATTTTCATCAATCCAGCCATGTTGGCCAGCCGCTTTTATCATGGCGTACTCACCAGAGACTTGAAACGCAAAGGTCGGCATCGCGAAAGCGGTTTTTACACGGTGTATAATATCCAGATAGGCTCCCGCCGGTTTCACCATGACGCTGTCGGCGCCTTCGGCGATATCCATTGCGACTTCACGTAAGGCCTCATCGCTATTTGCAGGATCCATTTGATAGGTGCGTTTGTCTCCCTTCAAAACGCCAGCCGCCCCTATGGCTTCACGATAGGGGCCATAAAAGCAAGAGGCGTATTTGGCGGCATAAGCCATAATTTGGGTGTTTTTTAACCCAGCCTCTTCTAGTCCATGGCGTATTGCGCCAATCCTGCCGTCCATCATATCGGAGGGGGCGATAACGTCATACCCAGCTTTGGCGAGGAGTAAGGATTGTTCGACTAATAATTCGACAGTCTCATCATTTAGGATTTCGCCATCTTTCAACACGCCATCATGACCGTGATCAGTATAAGGGTCGAGGGCGACATCGCCCATTAAGCCAATATCTGGCACGGCTTCTTTAATGGCGCGCGCTGTGCGGCACATCAGGTTATCTTTATCAAGCGCCACTTTTGCATCACTGGTGCGGTCCGCCTCAGAAGTATAAGGGAAGAGGGCGAGCATCGGTATGCCGAGCATTTTAGCCTCTTTGGCCGCCTCAACCGCCTTGTCAGGAGACAGTCGCGCAACACCCGGCATCGCCGTAACCGGGTCTTTCAAATTTTCACCATCTTTTAAGATAATCGCTAAAATTAAATCCGAGGGTGTTAAGACCGTTTCCCGCATTAAGGATCTTGACCAAAAAGATGATCGCGGTCGGCGCATTCGCGTTGCGGGGAAACTTTGTTGGGGCCGTATTTGGTCTTTTGACACGCTCATCATCCTTATAAATGGAGCCGATGGCTTGAATGCAAATGTTAGGGCAAGCGAGTGTATATTGAGCGCTAAGCCCTATTTCAGCTCGTTAATCCAATGCTGAAGATGTGTTGCAAACTTTTTTATCATTTGAATTCAAATTGAAAAGCGCAATTTAACGCGACTTTTAGAGATTGGGGTCTAGTTTGCTGCTAATCGAGAATTTTGCACTGCGACGTCAGTGCGTGTGTAGTATCAAATAGTAATGAGGCGCAGCATGGCGGTGTTCGAAGGGGCAATGAAATCTGATGTCATTGGCATGGAGGCTAGTAACGCCCAAGAGCCAAGCCAGGAACAGCTCAAAAACGGTTATTTGCAACTTTTGCATCTAATCGAACGACTTCACAGGCAACTCTTAGATGTCATCAAAGACGAGTTAGAGCGTATCGGCCAGACGGACATCAATTCTGTTCAGGCCTTATTGCTTTATAATATTGGCGATTCAGAACTTACGCCTGGGGAGCTGCGTTCTCGCGGTCACTACCTAGGTTCTAACGTTTCTTACAACCTTAAACAGCTTATCGACAAAAATTATATCCAGGATCAGCGTTCTGATGTGGACCGTCGTTCTAAGCGTGTTTCATTGACACAGTCGGGTTTTGAAATTCGCGACCGAATTTCAGCTCTTTTCGAGCGCCAGCTTGGTTCCGTTGAACAGGTTGGCGGGGTCGATTTGCCACTGATCGAATCGACAAACAAATCACTACAGCGCCTTGAACGTTTTTGGGCCGACCAAGTTCGTTTCCGCCTCTAAAACCAATCCCTCCCTAAACTTGCATAACCCTGTTGGCGTCAAGCCTTCAGGGTTTTTTTTGGTTTATGCATTGTTAACAGTTGTATCGTCCTATTGGGACACGGTTTTCGGGTATGGTTAGCATGTTACTGATATATTGGTGTTAAGTTTATCTCTTAAACTGGCTAATGCGGCGATCGGTCCGTGAAATGGCCCCAAAAAGGCTAGCGTTTTTTTAGGCGCACCTTATCTTCTGAGGATTAAGACCCAAAAAGAGGCGCTTTATGGATAGGTATGAGCAGGCGTTTGAAACCGCACTTTCCGCTGTAAGGGCTGAAGGGCGTTATCGAGTGTTCGCTGATATTGAGCGGATTGCTGGTGCTTTCCCGAGAGCCGTCTATCACGGTGATGGTGATCCACGTGAGATTACTGTCTGGTGTTCAAATGATTATTTAGGCATGGGCCAACACCATACAGTGACGCAAGCAATGAAAGACGCCGTTGATAAAGTCGGCGCTGGCGCAGGCGGCACGAGAAATATTGCGGGTACGACGCATTATCATGTTCTGCTTGAGAAAGAACTCGCCTCGCTTCATCAAAAAGAATCATCGCTGCTTTTTACTTCTGGTTACGTCGCGAACGAGGCAACGCTATCAACTATTGCTCGTGTGCTGCCTGATTGCGTCATTATTTCCGATGAAATGAATCATGCGTCTATGATTCACGGAATTCGAAATGGTCGTTCCACAAAGTGGATCTGGCGCCACAATGATTTAGAGCATTTGGAAAGCCTGCTGAAAAAAATTCCAGCAGATCGTCCGAAAGTGATTGCATTTGAATCTGTCTATTCAATGGACGGCGATATTGCCCCGCTAAAAGAGATTTGTGATCTGGCTGAAAAATATGAGGCGTTCACCTATCTTGATGAGGTTCATGCAGTCGGCCTTTATGGAGCGCATGGCGGCGGTGTCGCGGAGCGAGATGGCGTCGCTGATCGCATTGACGTTATTGAAGGAACTCTTGGTAAAGCGTTTGGTGTGATGGGCGGTTACATTGCCGCAAGCAGCACATTTGTTGATGCGGTCCGTTCCTATGCGCCGGGCTTTATATTTACGACAGCGTTATCGCCGGTTCTCGTTGCCGGTGCGCTTGCGAGCGTTCGCTTGCTACAAGAGTCAAACCATTTGCGTGTTCAGCATCAAGAACGTGCAGAGCGGTTGAAAGGTTTGTTATTTGAAGCGGGATTGCCGGTTATGCATACGCCTAGCCACATTGTGCCCGTTAAAGTCGGTGACCCTGTACAGTGTAAGCAGGTCACTGATTATCTGCTTGAAAAGCATGATATGTACGTGCAACCGATTAACTACCCAACTGTTCCAAAGGGAACGGAGCGTTTGCGATTGACGCCTAGCCCACTCCACAATGACCAGTTTATGGCGGCCCTTGTTGACGCGCTTAACAGCACGTGGAATGTTTTGAACCTTCAGCGCGCCGCTTGAAAAGATAACTTTTTGTGAAGCTGCATAGCCCCGCCGCCACGTGGCGGGCAGGACTATTTTTGCTAGAAGATAGAGTAAGCCTAGCGTAATTTCCAACAAACATTGTTTGTTGATATTTGCTCACCCAAGGGGTGTGAGGTTTTGGCTAGGCTCCAAAAAAACTCAGTGGAAATTAGCTTTAATATCTGTCGCCCTAATTATGTTTGCAGGCGCAGCTTTTCTACTTTGCTGTTTTTTTTGGGCGACCGCGTTTTTTAGTGGATTTTTTGGCAGATGTCGGCGCTGTTGTGCGTCCAGCAGCACCGCGGCCAAGGCCGATTTCTTTTGCAAATTGAGAACGACGCTTAGCGTAGTTAGGAGCCACCATTGGGTAATCGGCTGGCAGGTTCCATTTGCGTCGATAATCCTCCGGAGAAAGATTATATTGGGTACGCAAATAACGCTTTAACATTTTCAGTTTTTTGCCGTCTTCTAAGCAAATGATGTAGTCGGGTGTCACTGATTTTGCGACACTAACCGCTGGGGTTTGGTTGCCAGAATTTGCAGCAGCGCCAGCGGCTAAAGCTTTTACAGTGTCGTGAACTTCTTGGAGAAGTGCAGGGATTTTATCTGCATTAATTGAGTTGTTGCTGACGAAAGCCGAAACGATATCAGTGGTCATCGCCAATGTTTCACTAAGGTCAGTTATTTGTTTATCAGTCATGTGGAATTCCTTACGAACAGACAGACCCTCAGGTTACAAACGTACCCAAGAAGTAATCGCAATTATCTACGGTTAGTCGAATTCCCCGAGGGGGACTATTTTTTGTCTATTCCCCCGTTACCCCTGTAATCGAATCGATTTTTGAAATCAAGTCATATTCAAATGTGATGTTCAAATTTTAAAGGAGTTATTATACTTCATCTATGTTTAAAAAAATGGGAAATAAAGTGTCTTGATCACCTATATTGAGTATTGAGTTATTATTGCTACGTTCATTTTGTGCAGTGCACTGTTTTTGTCAGTGTTAAGTTGACTGGAAACAAGACTGGCCCACGTATAGTAAGAGGGTCAGAAAGATAATATTCGCAAAGGTATCGGCTCTGTCTCCTTTGTGGGCAGTCTGATGGCGATTAATAGTAACTGTCACCAAGAAGCTTAGGATCGCAATTTTTGAGCTTATTGATTGGCACGCTATCGGCTAGTCAAAAGCGATTGTTCTGCTGTCGCGATAACAAATATCGATTATACGAATGTACTAGGGGAATTATTCAAGGGCGATATGCGCTGGTCAAATTGGGGTTTGACCTTCAGTTTCGTGTAGACGTCGAGAGGGCTTTAGCATTTGACGGGCGCTCAAATGAAGCTTGTTTCTAGGTCGCAATTGCGGGGAAGGGCGCACAGGCGTATATGTGTCTCTCAAATCGTGTTGAGGGCGGCGCTTCTCAGGCGCGCACCCAGTCTTGGAGAATGTTGTGAGCTCTACTATGTCATTGGAAAATAAAGGCTTTTTTGACTTGCCGCTTGCTGAAAGCGACCCTGATTTAAATGCCGCGATGATGCGAGAATATCACCGACAGCAGGATCAAATCGAGTTGATCGCTTCAGAAAATATTGTTTCACGGGCTGTGCTAGAAGCGCAAGGCTCCGTCCTAACAAACAAATATGCGGAAGGGTATCCCGGTCGCCGTTATTACGGGGGCTGCGAGTTTGTTGATGAGGTTGAAGCGATAGCGATTGATCGCGCAAAGGAACTCTTCAACGTACAAGAGGCGGCCGTCCAACCTCATTCTGGAAGCCAAGCCAATCAATCAGTATTTATGTCGGTGATGAAGCCGGGTGAAACCTTCATGGGGCTTGACCTCGCTGCCGGCGGTCACTTAACCCATGGTTCTAAGGTTAATCAGTCGGGCAAATGGTTCAATGCAGTTCACTACGGTGTTCGCGAAGACGATGGATTGATTGACTATGATGCGCTGACCTCCATTGCTAAGGAGTGTCAGCCAAAGCTGATTATCGCTGGCGGCAGCGCATATTCACGCTTTATCGACTTTGCAAAATTCCGCGCGGTCGCCGATGAAGTTGGTGCTGTCTTTATGGTTGATATGGCTCACTTTGCTGGCCTTGTTGCGGGCGGCGTTTATCCGAACCCTGCTGAATATGCTGATGTTTTAACAACAACGACACATAAGACCCTTCGTGGGCCGCGGGGTGGATTGGTCTTAACGAATAATCCCGATCTTGCAAAAAAGATCCGTTCTGCGCTGTTTCCAGGTCTTCAGGGCGGACCGCTGATGCACGTAATCGCCGCAAAAGCGGTTGCTTTTGGTGAAGCGTTGGAGCCATCTTTTAAAGACTACTCCAAACAAGTTGTCGCCAATGCCAAAGTCATGGCGGACGTTCTTGTTGAAGCAGGATATGCGGTTGTTTCTGGCGGCACCGATTCGCATCTGGCGCTGATCGATCTGCGCCCGAAAGGCGTAAAGGGCAATGCTGCTGAAGAAAGCTTGGAACGAGCAGGTATCACCTGTAATAAAAATGGCGTTCCTTTTGATCCAGAAAAACCAGCAATCACATCAGGCATCCGAATTGGGTCGCCAGCCGCGACGACACGCGGGTTTGGCGTTGAAGAATTCAAACAAGTGGGCGCAATGATTGCGAAAGTGCTCGACGGGCTCGCCGAAGGGGGCGACAATAGCGGCATTGAGCAGGAAGTGGCGGCGTCAGTCAAAGCTTTAACAGCGCGCTTTCCTATTTACGCCTAAGCGCGCCAATTAATGGGAGCATATTATGCGATGCCCCTTTTGTGGAAGTGAGAGCACCCAGGTGAAAGATTCCCGTCCGGCTGAGGACGGGACATCGATACGCCGTCGGCGTGAGTGTTCAGCCTGTGGCGGCAGGTTCACAACATTTGAACGTGTGCAATTGCGTGAACTGGTTGTGGTAAAAAGCAATGGCCGAAAAATGCCTTTTGATCGTGATAAGCTGTTGCGCTCAATCGAAATTGCTGTGCGCAAACGAGATGTTGATCGTGATCGTGTTGAGCAAATGACTTCTGGCATCATTCGCCGCCTTGAAACGAGCGGCGAGGGGGAAATCGATACACAGTTTATCGGTGAGCTTGTGATGGAAGGGTTGGCAGCGCTAGACGATGTCGCTTACGTACGTTATGCCTCCGTTTACAAAAATTTCCGCGAAGCAAAAGACTTCGAACATTTTCTCGACAACCTTGAAGACCAGCATGAAAGTTAGAGGCTCAGTGTGAGCGATCACCGCCATCAAGCGCGGACAGCGGCGCGACTTGCCGCTGTCCAGGCGTTATACCAAATGGAGACTGCGGGCGACGGCGTAGAACAGGTCGTGCTTGAGTTTAAGCATTATCGAATTCCGCCAGAAGCTGGAGAAAATCCAACGATTAAGGACGAGAATGATGCCGCGCCCTCGAAGGTCGAGGATGAGGCTTCTTTGCCTTTAAGCGGCGCCGATAATAATTTCTTTACTGATCTTATGCGCGGTGTTGTTGAGGGTCAGGCGCGCATCGATCGACAAATCCAAGCGCGGCTTGCAAAAGGTTGGACATTGTCTCGCTTAGACGCCACGGCGCGTGCAGTTTTACGGGCCGGTGTATATGAACTTTGTGTACGTGTTGATATTCCTTATCGCGTTGTGATTGATGAATATCTTGATATCGCCAAAGCCTTCTTTGAGGATGATGATAGTGCTTTTATCAATGGTGTCTTGGATGCCGTCGCTCGTGAGGCGCGTAGTGATGAAATAGTAAAGGCCGTTTGATTAGTGGGTGATAATGAGTTTTCTATTATCGAAGATTTATTCGCCCCGCTAAGTGAGGGGGCGAAAGGCGCGCATCACTTAACGGATGATGCTGCGTCTCTTCCGTTGGGGGACTATATTGTCACCAAAGACGTTTTAATCGCCGGTGTTCATTTCAGGCACGAAGACCCTTTAGACCTTGTGGCGCAAAAAGTTATGCGCGCCAATCTTTCTGACCTTGCAGCGAAGGGGGCTAGACCGGTCGGATATTTTTTAGGGTGTGTTTGGAGCGCGCAAACATCCCGCCGTGATATCGCCCTATTTGCGAGCGGTCTTAAAAGAGATCAAGACCAATTTAATCTTTCTTTGTTTGGCGGCGACACGACCGTGCATACGGACAATAGGGCGCCGATGGTGTTTTCCGCCACCTTCTTTGGGCTGCCGCCGCGCAGCGGCGTTGTGCGCCGCGACGGTGCTGCTGATGGTGATGATATTTATGTAACGGGGTCTGTCGGTGATGCAGCTCTCGGCTTACAGGCGCTGACAACAAAAGAGCATTTCTCAAAATCAGAAGCTTCATTTTTTATTCAGCGTTATCAAATTCCTGAACCGCGCCTAACGATGGGGAGCGCTATAGCAGGCTTTGCCAGCGCGACGATTGATGTATCAGATGGCCTAGTTGCCGATATTGGTCATATAATAAAAGCTTCCGGTCCTGGTCTAGGCGCACAAATTGAAGCGGGACTTATACCACTTTCACCACAAGGACAGGCTTGGTTTGAACGCCAGGATGTTACTGACGACGCACTTGCTGCGCTTGCGTCGGGTGGTGATGATTATGAGCTTATCTTTACTGCGCCGCCTGCCCATCGCCGTGCGGTTGAGATGGCTGGGCGCGCTGCGAAAACACCTGTGACCCGTATTGGCGTTGTTGTGAAAGGCGATGGCGTGCGCCTATTGAATGTGGACCGGGCCCCGATTGCTGTTATCTCGTCTGGTTACAACCACTTTGGTTGATTAATTCGGTAGTCTCTGTTTGCTCAATACAAAAGCACGGGAAGAGGCTGGGATTGTTTCGTGGCAGTTATGTCTTTGTTTGTATAACTATGTATCTTTTCATAATACACCTGGGTACGATGCCTAAAAAAAGCGCCGCTGATTGGGCTTAAAATACACTGGGAGTGAATGGCTATGGCGCTAAAGGTGACGTCAAAAGGGCATATCTTGGCGATGTTGACCGCTGTTTATGCTTTTAACTTCATCGACCGTCAGATTCTTGGCGTTCTGGCGCCTTTCATCGCCGAAGATTTGGGTTTCAATGACACCAAGATTGGCCTGCTGACAGGGTTTGTGTTTGCAACTTTCTACACGACCTTGGCATTGCCGATTGCTTGGCTAGCTGATCGCGCCAATCGCGTAACCATCGTCAGTGTTTCGTTGGCGATTTGGAGTTTCTTTACGTTCTTGTCTGGTTTTGCCACGAGTTTTGTTGCTCTGGCTTTGATGAGGATAGGCGTCGCTATTGGGGAAGCTGGAGGCTCACCGCCAAGCCACTCAATGTTGTCTGATTTATATGCGCGCGACGAACGTTCACGAGCTTTGGGCATTTATTCTCTTGGCATTCCAATCGGCGTTGCGCTTGCTTATTTCATCGCCGCTGCTCTATCCAGTTCAGATGATGTGAATTGGCGGCTGATCTTTTTTGTTGTGGGCGCGCCTGGTATTCTTATGGCGCTTTTTTTGAAGTTTTGCGTTGCCGAACCAAAGCGCGGTCAAATGGATGAAGGGGCGGTCGCGCCTCAGCAGATTCCCTTTAAGCAGGGCTTAAAAAAACTCCTCACGGTAAAGAGCTATTGGGCTGCTTGCCTTGGTATCGCGTTTGCGAGTTTTGGTTCATATGCGACGAGCGCTTTTGGTATTGTCTTTGCTGTACGCATGTATGAGGGTATATCTTACCCAACTTTCCTGGTGGCGTTAGGCGTTATCAGCAGTACGATGTACCTTGGGGGCGTTTATTTCGGGGGTATTTTTGCTGAAAGACTAGCAAGAAAAGGGGCAAGCGGGTACGCGAAAGCGGCGTTGATTGGCTCGTTCTTGGCTGGCCTTTGTATCATGGCTTTTGTTTGGTCACCCCATTTTTATCTGTTTTTACTCTTTAATGGCCTGTCATTATTTTTTTCTGGGTTTTATATAGGTCCATCTTTTTCTTTAGCGCAAAATCTTGCCCCCCTTTCTATGCGTGCGACCTCTAGCGCCGTTTTCTTCTTTGTATTGAATATGATTGCTCTTGGCGGGGGACCAACCATAATCGGCGCCTTAAGTGATCACTTCGCGGGAGAATACGGGGCTGCGGGTGGTTTAAGAATAGCGCTTTCTATGCTTATCTTTAGCTATGCATTGTCTGGAATAGCCTATGTGTTAGCTATGCGTTGGCTGCCTGCGGATTGGGCCCGGGCGCATCCCGAACCAGCGCAGCCTGCTCCACCCTCAAAGAAGGTCGAAGCGACAGCTTAGGCTTTAGTTTTCTTCAGTAGATTTGCGAGATTTAGACAATCGCAGCTAGCTGGCGGACTTTAAGTCTGTACTGGGATCAAGCTTTGTCCACTTGCGTAACATACCAGCGATTACATCTTTGCGAATTGGTTTACTCATATAATCATCCATGCCTATTTCTCGGCACTTCTGACGGTCTTCTTCCATAACATGAGCCGTTGCGCCGATAATCGGCGTTCGAGGGGTTCCGTTTTGTTCTTCTAGTTTGCGGATAGCTTGCGTCGCTTCCAATCCGTCCATAACAGGCATGGAAACATCCATGATAATAAGGTCTGGTTTTTCAGCCTTGAATTGTTCAACCGCAACGAGACCATTTTCAGCGAGCTTGATCTCGACAGGCTGGTCGCGCAACATGTTCGATATCACAAGTTGATTGACGACATTATCCTCGGCAATGAGGACGTTGAGTTTTTCTTTAAACACTATCGGGGTCGGCGCTGGATTGGTTTTGGGTTCGGTATTAATCGGCCTAGCTTTTGCAGGCTGAGCGGCCTTTACAGATTTATCGCTCGTTTCGCTCAATCCTTCACATAAGCACTTTGCTAATTGGGCGCCTCGGGTTGGTTTTACAAGCCACGCTGATAACCGCAAGGCTGAATTACCTGCGTTTGGTTCGTGGTCTGATACTGAAGATAGCATCACGATTGGCAAGTCCTGAAAAGCTGTGCGCGCTCGTACACCAAGTACGAAGGTTTCGCCATCCATTTGCGGCATTTGATAGTCTGTGACGATTATATCTGGTGGCGTATCGTTATTATCAAGCCAGTCAAAAGCCTCTCGGCCGGAAGATGCGCAAACTGCTTGGGCGCCCCAGCTGGAAATCTGCTCGTTAAGAATTTTTCTGTTGACCGAATTGTCGTCAACCACAAGAACTGTTTTGTCTTTCAGTAAACCAATGTCAGTGCAAGGCTCAACAGCTACGTGCTTGCTTGAAGGTAAGGTAATTTCAATCTTAAATACTGAGCCTTTGCCAATTTGGCTTTGCGCGCTAATCTGTCCACCCATCATTTCAACTATGGTCTTACAGATTGTTAGCCCCAGTCCGGTGCCTTCATGGGCGCGGGAGCTAGTGGTGTCGGCTTGTTCAAACTTCTCGAAGACCGTCTCTAGCTTATCTTCAGGGATGCCAACACCGGTATCTGATACATCAATTATTAGTGCGACCTTGTCTCCAATCGATTTCCCGCTTACCTCAAGCAGAACATGGCCGACCTCTGTAAATTTTACAGCGTTGCTCACAAGGTTTGTTATGACCTGTCGTAACCGGCCGCCATCGGCGATGGCGCCTTCCGGCAAGCCAGGTTGATAGCGCGTCATCAATTCCAAGCCTTTTTCATTGGCCCGGCCAGCCATTAAAGTGGCGACGTCTTCGATGGCGTCACGCAGATTGAAAGGCGCTGCGTTTAACGTGAACTTACCGGCCTCAATTTTTGAAAAGTCTAGAATATCGTTGATGATTGTGACCAAGCTTGAACCGGAAGTCATGATAATGCTAGCGAGTTCCTGCTGGCGCGAATCGAGATTCGTTTCTAAAAGAAGTTCCGCCATCCCAAGAACACCATTCATTGGTGTTCTGATTTCATGGCTCATGTTCGCCAAAAACGAAGATTTAGCCAGGCTTGCAGCCTCAGCTTTTTCTAGTGCTTTTTCAAGGTCAGCTGTTCGCTCCAACACTGTTTCTTCCAGTGCTTCATCACGCTGATGAATTTCATCAAGCATAGCGTTAAAACCATCTGCGAGTTGACCAACCTCATCGTCTGATGTTCTAGGGACGCGAATAGAGTAATCTTTGTGTTCGCTAACATCGTGCATTGACATCAAAACATTTCGGATCGGGCTGACGAGTGCACGGGCGGTTAAGCGTGACAGAACGTACGCCAAGAATACGCCGACCAGTAATACCAGTCCAAGGATCAGCATATATCTGACAAACGTCTTATGAAGCCGGTCAAAGTTTGACGATAAAGTAAGATGTCCGACCAGTAATTCGCCTTGAAAAATTGGCATTTGAACATAAACGCCATTAGCGTCCGTAAAGTATAAAGGCGTAGGTGAGGGGCCGAGACGCGCAGGGATAGCGGTTTCTTTATCGACTTTATACTCAGACAGGATTTCGCCATCCATCTTTCGCACGGCGACGGACACTAAATCAGGAAGTAACCCAAGCGAATAGAGATGCTCGTCAATTGCTTCAGAATTGTTAGCCGCGACAGCTTCGGCCATGCTTGACGCCGAAATCGCTGCTAGGTCAGCGCGATCTTGCATCAATACGCGTTTGTACGAAATCCATTCATTCCACAGAAGGCAACCAGAGGCCAAGACAAGCGTTAACGCAGTAACGCCAATAGTTGCCACCGAAATCTTGGTGCCGATACTAAGTCTTTTGTATATCCTCGCCAGAATAGACACCCGGTTCTCCGCCGTTTTGCGAAGATTTTTTAAAGTAAGGCTTATAAAAAAGCGTAAATGCTTATTTCGAGTCCGAGACTATACTTTGTTTCTGCGAGGCGCTCAGCTGGGCGAAGTGTTTCTATGGTAAATATGTTGGGGCCTTTGCGGGTAGAAGCGCCCATTGTGCTTTCGCATTTTTAACCTTAGCGAGCGGATAAGATTTAGACATTAGCATCTTTATAACGGACTAAGGCCCGTCCAGAGCAGATGACTTCATTTTGAGCGTTTCGGCACAACGTTTCAAAATCAGCGAGAAATTTGTCCTCTCGTAAGCGCGTCACTTTTATGGTTGCGCTTAGCTGTTCGCCGACATTAGCGGCGCTCTTAAAATCTAACGATTGCTTTAGGTAATTCGTTCCAGGGCCCGGCAAATGAACGCCGAGCAGATAAGAAAACAATGCAGCGATCATCGGCTCTGGCACATGGTCAGTGTTCGCGCTCATATCGCTCAGGGCTTCAAAGTCTTTTACATCTTCAATCGAAAAAGAACGTTGGATTGAAGCGATATCTTCGAGTTTCATATCCGCCCCTCTGGTTCGGTTTTGAGTGTACACAGTCCTTCAACAACAACTTGATTATCTTCCAACCGAAAGGCTTGAACGGAAAAAGTTTTTTGCGTTTGTTGGGTCTCAATGAGTTTTGCTTCAAACTGCAGTGGTTCATCCGCGAAAGCGGGGGCGGGAAACATCAGTTCTTGACTTATATGGTTCGCTTTCGGTGCAAGGCGTTCGATCAATCCACGCAGAACGGTATATAAGAGCATACCGTGAGAGACGGTGCGGCCAAAACTTGTGCGCTTTGAAAATTCTGTATCAACATGGATGGGATTGTCATCCCCACTAAGGCGCGCGAATTTATTAAAATCCTCTTGAGTGAATGTGCGCGTAATCTCGATCGCGTCGTTCATGGTGTGTGCCTATTTATTTTACTTTTATGGAAGGAGGTGTTTTTGAATTTTGCCTGCGGCGGTCCTGGGGAACTCCTCAACGAAGACAAAAGATTTTGGAACTTTATAAGCGGCAAGCTGTGTGCGCCCAAAAGCGATTAAATCTTCTGGGCTAACGGTTTTTCCTTCCCTCAACAGAACATATGCTTTGCCAACTTCTCCCCATTTTTTATCGCTAACGCCGATAACTGCGGATTCTAAAACAGCCGGGTGCTCCGTGTAAGCATTTTCTACTTCTGCGGGGTAAACATTTTCTCCACCAGAGATGAACATTTCTTTTGAGCGACCAACGATATAGACAAACCCTTCGTCGTCGAATTGCGCGAGATCGCCGGTTTTCAACCAGCCATCATCCGTGAAAGTATCGCGTGTCGCATGTTCATTGCGCCAATAACCTGGAGTTATGCCGGGCCCCTTTAATTGCATTTCACCTGTTTCATTTGCGCTTGCTTCGCCGTCTTGGGTCATAATTCGAGCTGAAGTAAGCAATTGCGCCCGGCCTGACGAGCCGATTTTACGTGTTACACTTTCAGGGTCTATTAAAAAGGCTGCCGGCCCTGTTTCCGTCATGCCATAGCCGCCACAGACTTTTGCGCCTTGTTTTGAAAATTGCTTATAGAGAATATCTGGTAAGGGCGCGCCCCCGCTTCCCCAATAGCGTACTTTTGAAAAATCAGCCGTTATAAAATCCTTATGAAGAGAGATTTGTTGATAACAAGCTGGTACGCCAAAAAAGACGTCTATCCGCCCTTCTAAAATATAAGGCAACATTGCGTCAACATCGAATCCTGGAAAAACAATTATCTCGCCGCCTTCGAATAAAAATGGAAGCGTGTAAAGATTGATGCCGGCAGTATGGAAGAGCGGGAGGAAATTGACCGTCCGCTCTCCGGTTACAAAACTTAGCGCTTGGCGCGACGTCACATAGTTCGCGAGCGCCATTTGGAATGTATACATGACGGCTTTGGGCTTGCCGGTTGTTCCTGACGTATAAAGAAGGTACCAAAGTCCATCGGCTGGCCAGAGTTTCCGTGTCGCTATTTCTGGCGTCTTTATGCATTGGGCTGTGAAAGTCTCACCGTTCTCTGCATCAAATGGGATGATTGTTCGCTCTGCTGATAAGTCTTTGACTTTCTCAAAGTCCTCCGCGCCAACAAGAATGATTTTGGGGTCGCAATCAGCAATAATATTTTGAACTTCTTTCGTTGGCATGCGCCAGTTTAAAGGGACAATCACGGCGCCAATACGGGCGGCGCCGAAAAGTGATTCGAAAAACTCTATCCTGTTACGGCATAAAATTGCGATGCGATCGCCGTCACCTATGCCTTGGCTTTTAAATAACGAGGCGGCGCGTGTCGCAGATTGGTCAAGGTCTTTATAGGTTAACTTCTTGCCCGTATGATGTTCACGCATTGCTGTAGCATCCGGCGCTAAATAGGCGCGTTTTGAAAGCAAATCAGGAATTTCGTTCATCATCATGGCGACTTGGGACCTAAGGTAAATTTTTGATTTGCCTAAGCATCATCTGGCTTAAGGCCGAATTCAAATAAGTCGGCGGCTCCTTTAGCGACTTCCTGCGGGGCGACATTTTCATCCCAAACGCCAAAGCGCATGCCAAGAAAAACGCTTGCACCAATAAGGGCCCAGGCGCGTTCTTCATTTTCGCCAGGTCTGATCTCTCCGTTCTCGCAGGCTTCTTGAAGGCGGCGGCGATAGGCGTCAGCAAAATTTGTATAATATTCGCGGTAGGCGTCGGGCGCCACAAATTGGGCTTCGTTAACGATCCGGTAGAGGTCGCGGTGTTCACGGACGAACTCAATAAAAGCTTCAAGACCCTTCCGCTCAGCGCTAATGCGGTCGGGGGCATCAGCGATCCGTTCTGCAATCCAACGCCTTGTAAGGTGGCCCATATGGGCGATGAGCGCGCGGAAAATAACTTCCTTGCTTTCGAAGTGGACGTAAAAAGTCCCCATCGCGACGCCCGCAGCTTCAGTAATACGGTTAATGGCCGCATCGTGAAAGCCACGCTCGCCAAACTCTCTTTCTGCTGCATCCAAGAGTTTATGCCATGTTTTACGGCCACGGGCCGTTTTAGGGGCGTCTGCAATTAGGGTCTGGACAAAATCTGACATATGGTTCATATTTCAACATGATAGGTGGTTCATATTTCATAACTATACTTAGCCACTTCAGATAAGCAAGTTCGATGGGCGTTGTGAAGCGCCAAATTCTTGGGAGGATTAAGAGCTTGGGCGCAGATTTAGTCATGAGTGATGGCGCTAGTATTCATGTGCGCAGCGTCGGAAAAGGCCGCCCCGTGGTCTTTATCCATGGATGGGCGATGCATGGCGGCTTGTTTTCTCCTCAAGTCGCCGCCCTTAAAGACAAAGTCCAAGTCATTACTCTCGATCTGCGTGGGCATGGCGCGTCAAGGAATGGGGGCGAAAAGGCGACAATTGAGCGTCTTGGCCTCGATCTGTTGGAAATATTCGAACAATTAGATTTACACGGCGCTTTATGCGTTGGCTGGTCAATGGGGGCGATGGCCGCTTGGGAGGCGTTGTCTCATCCTTCCTTCAATGGACGGGTTTCAGGGCTTGTTACGATCGATATGAGCCCGCGAATCACTAATGACGATAGCTGGACGTTAGGACTATCTGATGGTCGCCGACCTCATACGACGCTACAGGCGGTTGAGGCGATGCGCAGCGATTGGTCTGGCATTGTGGATAGGTTCGTGCCGAGAATTTTTGCGGAAGATAATGAAGACCGTTGCGGCGTTATCATTAAACAAATTATTGAGGAAACGCTGAAGCAAGATCCGCTTATACTATCGAATTTCTGGGAATCTATGGCGGTGCAAGATTTCCGCAAAGCGTTGCGGGTGATGAGCACGCCGATGCTTGCAGTGCATGGCGCTAAAAGCAAACTTTATACATTAGACACCGGAAAATATATCGCTGACCAAGCGCCCAATGCTGAGCTGGTTGTTTTTGAAAACTCCGGACATGCTCCGCATTTGGAAGAACCGCAATGGTTTAACGCCGAGATCTTAAGGTTCCTAGGCGCGCTTGGCCCAGTTCTCATCAGTCCAACAGTAAAGACTAAGCTTAAATCTTAGCAATTAGGGAGGGGAAACCCATGACCAGGAAGACAAAAAAGATCAAGACACTATTAGCGATAGGGGCCGCCGCGGCGCCGATTGTTGCTTTACAACCGGCGCCAGTGTTGGCGCAGTCACAGGACGAGGCGGTCTCTGATGAAATCATCGTTTCGGCGCGCCGCCGTAATGAAAGCCTTCAGGATGTGCCGATCGCGGTGACCGCTGTTTCGGGGGAGGATCTTGCAAAGGTAAATGCGCAAGATATTACTTATTTATCACAATCTGTTCCGAACACGACGTTAGAAGTTTCTCGCGGCACAAACTCAACATTAACGGCCTTTATTCGCGGTGTTGGCCAGCAAGATCCCGTCGCCGGGTTTGAGGCCGGCGTTGGTATCTATGTTGATGATATTTATCTCAATCGTCCTCAAAGTGCAGTTCTAGATATCTATGATGTGGAACGGATTGAGGTTTTACGCGGACCTCAAGGCACGCTCTATGGTCGCAACACAGTTGGCGGCGCTTTAAAGTACGTTACTAAACGCTTAGGCGACGAGCCTTTAGCAAAATTGCGAGTATCTGGCGGAACCTTTGGTCAATTTGATGCAGTGGGTACCGTAGAAATGCCGCTTAGTGATGAATTGGCTATCGGTGGCTCCATCGCATATCTAAGGCGTAACGGCTATGGAAGAAATTTAACCACTGGCGTTGATAATTATGACAAAGAAGTTCTGGCGTTTCGCGCTAGCGCCGAATTTGATAATGATAAAGTCTTTGTACGCTTAAGCGGTGATTATCTTGAAGATAGCTCAAGCCCTAAAGGGGGACATCGTTTGATCCCGGGGATAGTTTCCGGTGCGCCGGTTCTGGATAATGTCTTTGATTCACGCGGCGGTATAAGGGGTGAGAATAATGCCGAAGCTTATGGCGGTGCGTTACATGTTGAGATCAACTTAAATGATGAATGGACGTTGAAAAATATCGCTGCGTGGCGAAAAGACGACAACATTCAGCAAATTGACTTCGACGCTCTTCCTGCAATGGATGTTGATGTACCCGTAATTTATGAAAACGAACAGTTCACCGAAGAGTTGCAGCTTCTATATGAGGGTGACGATATCGCTGGCGTTTTAGGGTTTTACTATATTGACGCAAATGCTTTTGATACTTTTGACGTAATCTTGGACACATCAATAGCTGGTTTGAACGCTAATACGACGGGTGATGTTGATACACAGTCATGGTCCGTCTTCGGTGATGTAACTTTTGACCTTGAAGGGCTGGTTGGAATTCCAGGAGTTGAGCTCGCTCTTGGCGGTCGTTATACGAGCGATAAACGTTCAGCGGTTGTATTGCGCCAAACATTCTTTACAGGAAATACACCGCCTTTTGGCGGGACGGCGACTGTTCCTTTCGCTACGACTTCTGACTTTGAAGGTTCAGAGACATTTACCGACTTTAGTCCGCGAGTGTCGCTTTCTTGGAGTCCAAACTCTGACCATAATTTCTATGTTTCCTATAGCCAAGGCTTTAAAGGCGGCGGCTTTGATCCGCGTGGACAGTCGACAGCTGTAACGCTTGATTTCGACAATGATGGAGATGTCGACGCCGATGACGTCTTTGAGTTTTTCCTCTTTGAACCTGAGGAGGTTGATTCATACGAAATCGGGTGGAAGGCGTCTTTGTTTGATGGACGTGTGACATCTAATATCGCTGCTTTCTATGCTGATTATACCAATGTTCAAATTCCAGGCTCGCAAGGCGGTATCGACCCAATTACGAATATTCCTACGTTTATTGGGGTAACAACCAATGCTGGCGGCGCTGAGTTTTATGGTCTTGAACTAGAAGGTACAGCAGCAATCGCAGAAGAATTATTGAGCCCAGGAGATTCATTTTCTGTTTCATGGGGCGCAGGGTGGATTGACGCTGAATATACCGAATTTGTTGTCGGGACTGTTGACGTCGCCGATGATCGCGTTGTTCAAAATACGCCTGAGTATACTGGTTCTCTGACAACAAATTACACCACGCCGTTTAACTTCATGAACCAAAGCGGTGACTTATCATTTATTACGCAGACATCTTATAAGTCTCGTACAAGTCAATTCGAGGTTCCAAATGCGTTCCTTGACCAAGGTGGTTATGGTATATTTGACGCCAGCCTTGTGTGGACTTCAGATGATGGTCGGCTGCAAATGGGCGTTCATGGTAAGAACCTTCTTGATCGCCGTTATAAAGTGGCTGGCTATAACTTTGTTGCTCAAAACCAAGACGGTAGTTTTGTAACGCCTATAGCTTCGACCTTAGGTACTGAGGGCGTGTTAACGGCATTTTTTGGCGCACCGCGCACGGTTACAGGGACGGTAGAAGTCCGCTTCTAAGTCTCTATAATGGCAAAGGCCGTATTGATGCGTTTCGTCCCCACGCACGGCCTTTGCCACTTTTTTCAGCCCAGGAGTCCTGTGAAAAATGCGCCTGCTGATTGCCTTTGGATTCCTTATTTTAGTGGCGGTTGCCGGAGCCATAATGTTCTTTAAAATGGCGATGGGCGGCGTTGCGCCCACAAGTTTAGAAAAACAATATATGACGGCGGCGGACCGGTTTATCCGTGTTGAAGGCGCCCGGGTAAGAATAAGAGAGCAGGGCGCCATTGATGCTCCGGTGATTATTCTTGTTCATGGGTTTACATTTAGCCTGGAAACTTGGGACGCTTTCGCGAAAGACTTAGCACTTAATCACCGTGTTATCAGTTATGATTTGCTTGGGCACGGATTGACTGGGCCAGACGCTAAAAAACGTTATGCGCCGCCCCAGCGTTCCGCTTTCTTAGGCGCCATTATGGATGCGCTTAAAATAGAGCGGGCAACCCTGATTGGAAATTCTTTGGGCGGGCTGACCGCGTGGCGCTTTGCGGCGCTTGCGCCGGAACGTGTTGAAAAACTGGTTTTGATTGACGCCCCCGCCTTTCCGTTCAATGGCGTAGGTTCAGCGCCCGTACCCCCAAACGCAATTTTGTCGTCTTTCTTTTTACTGGCCCCGCAAGAGGGCGTCTTAAAGTCAACGCAATTGCTCTATTTTGATGACAGTAAAATCACGGATGAACGGCTCATCACCTTACAGGATATGATGCGCCGTAAAGGCAATGGCCAGGCGTTCATCGACCATTTAAATCAATTTACGATGCCCGATCCCAGGGCCGATCTTGCGCGTGTTACAATGCCTACTCTTATCATGTGGGGCGTAGAGGATATGTTGATCCCGCCTGAGCATGGTGCGAAAATGGTTCAGGCGATGCCTAATGCTGACCTAATTCTCTATGATCAATTGGGTCATGTGCCCCATGAGGAAGACCCCGCGCGCCTATTGAAGGATTTGCACGGATTTTTAGCAGAAGGCCGTCAACAGTGAGTGCATCAAATTTATCCTCAGCGCCATCAGCGACTCCGAATTATTCTGGCGCCTATCGTGCTTGGGTGCTGTTTATTTTGGTGCTCGTCTATACCTTTAATTTTATTGACCGTCAGATTGTTGGGATCTTGGCCGTTCCGATCAAAGAAGAATTGAGCCTTAGCGATACGCAACTATCGTTGATGGGCGGGCTGGCCTTTGCGCTATTTTATACTTTCCTTGGCATTCCCATCGCTTGGTTAGCTGATCGCAAAAGCCGCGTTTGGATTATGACCGCCGCGCTATCCATATGGAGCGCGATGACAGCGGCATGTGGCTTTGCGCAGAACTTTCTCCAGTTATTTTTGGCCCGCCTTGGTGTTGGTGTTGGGGAGGCAGGGGGCGTAGCGCCAGCTTATTCGTTGATATCGGATTATTTTCCTCCTCATCAACGAGCGCGGGCTCTTAGTATTTATTCTTTTGGCATCCCAATCGGCAGCGCCCTTGGAATTATTTTAGGGGGGGTGCTCACAAATATTTTAGGATGGCGCGCCGCGTTTATTATTGTTGGATTAATGGGATTGGCGATTGCGCCTTTGTTTCGGTTGACCATGAGAGAGCCAAAACGAGGCCAATTTGATAGCGCTTCGGCGCAGGTTGAACCAGCGCCTTTTATGGACGTGTTGCGAACACTGATTAGTAAAAAGAGCTTTTGGGGCATGTCGATAGGGGCGGCAAGTTCCTCCATGATGGGGTATGGTCTGATATTTTGGTTGCCGTCCTTTTTCGTGCGTAGCTTCGGCGAAGCGCTCCCTGGGTTTTTTGGGTGGATGCCTGGGTTCTTGATTCCGCCCGATGCAACACCAGTTTTGTATGCGTCTTATTTTTATGGAACGATTTTGTTTGTCGGCGGCCTGGCGGGTATTTGGTTAGGCGGCGTAATGGCGGATAGGTATGGTGCAGCGCAAAAAAGCGCCTATGCTTTAGTGCCAGCCATTGCGTTTGCGGCGACTTTGCCCTTCTTTCTTGTTGGTGTCTTGGCGCCTAATCTCGCAATCGTTTTTATTGCATTTCTTGGCATCCAGGCATTAAGTCTGGTATGGCTTGGACCGGTTATTTCCGCATTCCAACATTTGGTGCAGCCGAATATGCGCGCCACCGCCTCGGCGGTTTTCCTGTTTATCAATAATTTAATCGGTATAGGTATTGGCAACTTAATTATTGGCGCATTGTCTGACGCATTAACGGCACGGTTCGCGGAAGAGGCGTTGCGCTACGCTATCCTTTCAGGGGTCGTCTTTTATCTGATTGCTGCAGGCATGTTTTTTATCACGGCACCCCGCCTGAACGATGATTGGGAGGCGTAGAAGCCTATCTGGATGTTCGATCTATGGCGTAAAAAACGCGCATTAGTTTTAACATCTATCCCTCGACGGATAAGTCCTTAAACTTTTTACTGACGACATCACGAATAATATGGCTGATTTGTTTATAAGCCTCGGCGCGCCCAGCGCTTTTACGCCATACAAGGCCCACTGAGCGGGTAATGGTTTTGCCTTTGAGTTTTTTCACGACAACTTCTCCGCGGGCAGGGATTTCGGAGTTAACATAGAGGGCCGGCAAGAACGCGGCGCCCATTCCCATACCGACCATAAGACGTAATGCGTCAAGGCTGGTCCCCTCATAATCGCGCAATAGTTTTGCATCGAACTGTTTGCAAAGGTCGTGAACTTGGTGATGTAAATGAAATTGTGGGGTTAACGACAGCACTTCCAGGCCTTTCAGCATGGAAGGCGTGATGTCGTCAACTTTCGCTAACGGATGATCAGAGGCAATGGTTAGGTATAAAGGTTCACGGAACAAACGCTCTGTTACCAATTCAGAGCTTGCGATGGGGAGTTGACCAAGTATCAAATCATGAGTGCCGCGTGTTAGTTCGGGCTCTAAGTCACGCGGGGCGCTTTCACGAACGTATAGATTAAGATCGGGGTGCTGGCGGTGTAATAGCTTCACAACATGAGGCAGTAAATATGGGCCTAGTGTTGGTTTTGCCCCTAGGCGGATTGTGCCAATCAAGCCACGTTGCGCCCCTGACGTAAAATCTGTGAGATTTTGCACCTCATCGAGTATGCGTTGAGCCCGAGCTGTAACTTCACGGCCAACAGGCGTAAAGGCAACGCCCGATCGGCTGCGTTCTACTAAATGGACGCCAAGCGCTTCTTCTATATTTTGAATTTGCGCCGTTAGTGACGGCTGCGAGATTCCACAATTTTCTGCGGCGCGTCGATAATGATTAGCGTTTTGCAGTGCAATAAGATAGCGCAATTGCTTCAAGGTAACTGCATCAGGGTCCATGGGCTGGGCTTTCTAGAGGTTAATTCTTTTGATAGCTATATCCAATTAAAATAATCAGATCAATTGATAAACAGACTTATACACCGTGTTTAGTCAAAACATAAATATCACTTATATGTGATAGGCGTTTTCTATTAAAATATTTAGATGAGCCATATTCATATTTATGCTAGGCTGCCAATATGAAGATAGGATGAACTATCGTCTGGGTTATCGGCTATTGCCTTGCGCGAATGCGTTGAGGTGTGTCCCGCTTTTGTCGGCGATCGCATGAGATAGTGGCGGTATGGCAAGACTGATTTGGTCAGGATCAAAGCGCAGCACCTTGCTGGGTGCTTTGTCTCGTGACCAGTTAAACTTGCGGCGTTTATAAATCCCATACGGATTAATAAATTTAAAAATACGGTTTTTTAGCCGAAAAGACAAAAGCCATATTTAAGAGCGTTGAGATTTGTCGATGCTGCCTCGCAATTAAATAACGTTTATCGAGTGAATATATTTGCAAATTAAAGTTGAAAGGAAAATAAAATATGAATACTGACAATAATAATACCAAAATAAAGCTAGCATTATTGGGGGTTTTGGGTGCGTTCACTATGTCAGGAGCCGCTTTAGCGGGATCAAAATCAAAAATCACTGAAGATGCCGTGATTGAAGCTCAAAAAGAGTGGGGTGATGGTATTGTTGCTATCGCTAAGGCGCACAGTGATGGCGGTGACTTTAAGGCGCGTGCTAGGGAGCATGTCAATACTCTTTATGCCTATGGTGCGACGCCTGTTATGTTTAAGCCAACTCTCGCAGCGGAGGACCAGTTCCGCGAAAATTTTGATGAAGCGCTTTCTTATTTCATTGGGACCGAGGGCACAGAAGATAGTGGTTTTGCCATTAAGGGATGGACGAAAGTTCGTTGGGAGAATAATGGAATTTATACGAATAAAAAATCCGCAATGGCCATGGGAAATTACTTTTTTACCGGGGCCGATGGAAGTGAAACAAAAGTTGAATATACTTTTGGCTATGTCCTTGACAACGAAGGCGGTCTAAAGATTAATTTGCATCACTCTTCATTGCCTTACGCCGCAGAATAACGAATGGAGGGCGTCAGATTTCTTGTCGTCCTTATACTATTGCTAAGATTTTTTAACGTGGTCGATTAATTTGGCCTTGATTTTAAATGGCGCCAACTAATCGTTGTGTTTGTTTTGATATGGTAACGTGGGGTTCATAGTGAGACCGCTGATAGTGGGCCGCTGATTGTTTGTTGAAGCCGCGTTGTTGACGTGTCGTGGAATGATTGAAATGTTTCGTAAGTTTTTTGGCGCTGTGTTGTGTGCTGTCTTTTCTGCTGGGGCGATGATAGGTAGACTTGCCTCGGTTTAGTGGAGAGCCTTTTCGTTAAGCAGCTACCTTTTCATCAGCGCCTATCGATTGGAGGCTTGTTTTTATGGGAATTGTAATCTCTGCGCTCAAAGTGGCTTTCGTTTGATGCGATAGTCTATTGGAGAAATACGCTTCCAACGTTTGAAGGTGCGACTGAAGTTTGTGTCGTCGCTATAGCCAAGAATACCGGAAATTCGCGAGACGCTGAGGCGTGTGTTCTTGAGATACCAGCAAGCCAGATCGCTTCTGGTTTGCTCTAGTATCTGACCATAACTGGTATTTTCAGTTTTGAGCCTGCGGTTCAACGTACGCTGCGATAGCCTGAGTTTTTCGGACACCTCCCGGAGCGAAAGCCAGTGAGTGGTTTCCTCCCCATTCGCCAAGATCTCTAGGTGTACGATCAGGCTCCTGACCCGTTCGGTATAACGACCATGCAGGATCTGTAGCTCTTCCTCGCAGCCGCGGCGCGCTAGATTGAATTGTCTGGAGTCGGCGAAAATATTTTCATGGCGCAAAACAGCCGCTGGGATCGCTAGCGCCGCTCGTTCAGGATGGTTCGATTTTATAATCTGTACACCCCTCAGATGTTCAAAGGAATCGCTCAGCTTCAATTCCCAAGGCAGGGAAAGTTCGAGTTCTGGAATGACGTGTTCTCCGCAAAGAAAAACGACGATGTGCACCAGATTGGTGAGTGTCGCCGTTGTGCTGGTCTCCTGATAATCGCGCAGCTCGAAACGCGGCGACATGGTGAACACACCCCTGTTTCGCCGATATGTCCAGTCATAGGTGAAGACATTGTTCCGAGTGGGTTTGTAGGTCGCGATGATCGACAAGGCTTGATCCAGGTTGGCGCTCGCGATAGCAGCCTGACCGAACAATCCGTGCGCCGCCAGCGATGTGTTCATGCCAAAGTCCAGCGCCCGGTCGGAGGCGAAGTCTATCTCTAGGTTTTGCAGGATATTGTGCAACTCCAGGTAGCTGTAGAGACCGGAGCGGTCGTCGAAATAGCGCGCGATCTTGGGTTCTGGGTAGCCGTTAAAGCGCAACAACCATTTAAGATAGGAGCCGTGAAGGGTGGGCTCGAGCCATCCCGGCGGCACCAGAGCTTCAGCTTTATCCTTCATAACCGTTAAACTACGCCCATCTTCGGTTTATTTTGGCAATATATGACGATAATTTGGCGTGTGCAACTGTTATAGGTGCAAGTCTTGTCGGCTATCGTCCTGCCGCAGAGCAATAGGGAGGCTGGCCATGCCCACAATCAAAATCATCGAATTCGATGGCGCGGAACATACAATTACCGCTCAAGAAGGCGACACGCTAATGCAGGTGGCGGTAGAAAACAATATTCCCGGAATTGACGGCGATTGCGGCGGAAGCTGTGCATGCGGAACATGCCATGTTTTTATCGGCGAGGATTGGCTGAGTGTGCTGCCCCAGGCCGACGAAACGGAAAGCGGCATGCTCGACACACGGCCCGATGCTCAGAACAATTCACGCTTGGCTTGTCAGATTGTCACCACCAACGCCATGGACGGCCTGACGGTGGCCCTGCCTGAAATGCAGATGTAGGGAGGGATCCACGATGCAAGTGCAAACAACTGCCGGAAAATGGTCGATGGATGGTAAAGACGCCGCTACGTGCCCATTGGCTGACATCAACATGAGTGACGCCTCATTGTTTCAACGTAACGAGCATCTGGCTTGGTTTAAACGTCTTCGCCAAGAAGCGCCGGTCCATTACTGCAAGAGCAGTGCGTTCGGCCCCTTTTGGTCGATCACCAAAATGCACGACGTCATGGAGGTGGACAAAGACCATAAGTCGTTCAGTGCAAGCCCTTTCGGCGTTATTGGCGAGACGCCGGTTGGGCTCGAAAAACCGCCATTCATCTTCATGGATCCGCCCGAACACGAGCCGCTCCGCATGGCTGTTCAGCCTGTTGTGGCGCCCAAGAACCTCAAGGAACTTGAAGGCCTGATCCGAGAGCGGGTCGTGACGACGCTTGATGGATTGCCGGTGGGCGAACGCTTCAACTGGGTCGACAAGGTGTCGATCGAGTTGACTAGCCAGATGCTGGCGACACTCTTGGGCTATCCGCTGGAGCGCAGAAGTGAACTCATCGAGACGTCCGAGCTTTCGGTTGGATCGCTTGGCGCCGAGGAAACGGAAGAACACAAAGCTTATCGCCTGGAGCTCACCAAAAATACGTATACGAAATTCCGGCAAATCTGGGACGCGCGTCTGAAGCAGCCGCCTGCCTACGATCTGCTATCACTGCTGCAACGGTCGGAAGCGACAAAGAACCTAATCGATGATCCGGTAAGCTTCATGAGTAATTTGGGTTTGCTCATTGTCGGCGGCAATGACACGACGCGAAACTCAATGACTGGCGGCGTTTTAGCGTTAAACGAAAACCCCGGCGAATATGAAAAGCTGCGCAAGGATGTCGGGCTGATCCCGAATATGGTGTCAGAGATCATTCGTTGGCAGACGCCAATTTTGCATCATCGAAGAACCGCGACGCGGGACGTGGCGTTTGGCGGTCAGACAATCAAAAGGGGCGATCAAGTTATCATGTGGTGGATCTCTGCGAACCGCGATGAATCCGCAATTGAAAACGCCGATCAGTTTATCATTGACCGGAAAAATCCGCGCTTCCACGCATCATTTGGCTTCGGCGTCCATCGCTGTATGGGGAACCGCCTGGCGGAACTTCAACTCAGAATTTTATGGGAAGAGATCATGAAGCGGTTCCAAACAGTCGAAGTGGTTGGCGAACCTGTGCGGCTCTGCAGCAATCACTTCAATGGCTACAAAGAACTGCCGGTGACATTGCATTCGTACTAGGGGCTGTACCTACTTTATCTGATTGATTTGAAGGTGCGAAGCGCGATCCAGGGGTTTCGAAAAGGAGCCCTGCCATGTCGCGTTTTGATCTATCGGTTGAAGAATGGAAAATCATTCAGCCCGTGCCAAGGGGCGTCCGGTTCGCTTGGCCAGCTCTGGCGAGCATGTTCATGACAGACGGGTCATGGACGCCTTCCTCGATTGGGGGGAACGCGCCGCTCGCCATGGTGATGGATAAGGCTTATGGTTGCGCCAGGATTAGGCGAGCCGTCACCGATGAAGGTGCGTTATCGCTACCCCCCCCCCTCAAAATCGTACGCCCTCCAACCTGTTCCGCACGACCAAAATCTCTATTCGATGCGAAACATCGTTGACCGTTTTTGCCGCAGGCTGAAAGACATGCGGCGGCTGGCGACATGCTTTGAATAATCAGCCACAAACTTCTTGAAAATGATATATCTCTTCGCCGCAAGGTGCTGGTCCAATTCAGTCCACATCCTGAAACAGGTGGGCAGGGAAACGTAATCAATTTCCCACCTGAAGCGGCATTTTTCCTCCTTTCCTTTAAACAAAAGCAGCCACAGCAGTGATGTAACCGATTGCGATTAAGCAAACTGCTGTGATGCTAGCGATTCTACTCATAGTAAATGCTCCTTTGTGTTCTGTTCCGTTTTGTTATTGGACAAATAGGTGCATGGCTCCCAATTTCAATCGATCATATGTAATGTTTGTAATAGAATTATCCTATTACAGCGCTGATGCGCTTATTCCATAGTGTTTAACGGGCTTAAATTTTACTGATAGGAAAATACTATTGATTATGGCAGTTTAATTTTATTTAAAGATGGGCAATATGCGATCGTGATTATTGAAGTAAAGGATAAGGTCGCATGACTAAAGCAGTTAGACCCGTAGTGTATACGGATAATATAAGAAAACAGAACAATCTTTCTCAAAATATTGGTGTATCGCCGCCGCAATCTATCATGACGCAAAAGGAGATGGAGAGCGTCTTGAGGCGCATGAATGGTAATCAATTTGAAAATACCCTCAAGCTTATTGTTCATTGGGAACAGTCGCTTCAAGAATTGAAGCGTAAATTGGAAGGAATATCAGACTGGGGACCATTTGAGCTCGTTAGTGTTTCGCCAATTAGTTTTGAAAAAGGCAATAAAGTTCGAGCGCTTTGTCGATTTATATATCATGGATCTAAGGCAGCGCGCGAACACAATGAGTGGAACTTAAAAATTTTGTTGCAAGACATAGCTGTTTGGGAAGAAACTCCGTCACCTGAACGTATGGCATGATATCTTGTGGTAAAGAATAGAGGCTGCTCAATGCGGTCTTTTAGTCTCTTAATGAAAAGGAAGCGCAAATTGCCCGCTCAGTAATTGAGCGGTTAAGGAATTTATGTTACACGAAGATGACCCAAATAGTTTCAAAAATTAATGATTTTCTACGGATGGAGGCTTCCGCCGGCATCCTTTTAATGTTGGCCGCTCTATTGGCGTTAATCGCCAATAATACGGTTTTATCGCCTTTTTATGGTGCGTTGTTAGCTACGCCAGTGGCCGTTCAGATAGGTGCTTTGGAAATCGCCAAGCCTTTGCTCTTATGGATCAATGACGGTTTGATGGCGATTTTTTTCTTCTTAGTTGGCCTAGAGATCAAGCGTGAAATTATTGAAGGCGAACTTTCATCGTTTGACAAAGCCGCCTTGCCAATATTTGCAGCGATCGGGGGCATGGCGGCGCCTGCATTGATCTATCTGTGGATTAATTGGGGCAGCGCGGACACATTATCAGGTTGGGCGATTCCTGCGGCGACCGATATCGCCTTTGCCCTTGGAATCTTAGCCTTGTTAGGCAGCCGTGTGCCGGTATCGCTGAAGGTGTTCTTGCTTGCGGTTGCAATTATTGACGACCTTGGTGCGATTGCAATTATTGCCCTGTTTTATACGAGCGATCTATCTATCACGGCGCTAAGTATCGCCGGGCTTGGGTTTGCCGCTCTTGTCGCTCTCAATCGTATGGGCGTAAAGAATATTACGCCTTATGCGATTATCGGTCTTATTGTTTGGGCCGCCGTATTAAAATCAGGCGTACACGCCACATTAGCCGGTGTTATGATAGCGCTTACAATCCCTCTGCACGGAAAGAAAGAGGGTGACCAATCGCCATTGCATAAGGTTGAACATGACCTTCACCCTTGGGTGGCTTATATGGTCCTGCCGATTTTTGCGTTCGCTAATGCGGGTGTCTCATTCGCAGGGCTTTCCCCATCATCACTCATGGCCCCGGTTACGATGGGCGTTGCGTTGGGTTTGTTCTTTGGAAAGCAAATTGGCGTCCTTGCAATGTCATATTTGGCTGTGTCGACAAAGCTTGCACGTCTGCCTCAAGGGGTAGGGTGGGGACATCTTTACGGTGTTGCGTGTTTGACGGGTGTTGGTTTTACGATGAGTTTATTTATCGGAACACTTGCCTTTGAAACGGTTGATGTTTTAAACCAGGTCCGCTTAGGCGTATTGGTTGGATCACTTGCCTCAGGCCTTGTCGGCTTTCTTGTGTTAAAGCGGATTATCCATGAACCTTCGCGGAACCAATCGAAAACTTCAAATGAGCAAGTCTTGCAAGCGCCTGCTTGACGTTAATCAACGACGCCCTAAGAAACTTTAGGGCGTCAACTTTCTAGAAGTAAAATAACCATTAGGCTGATGTAATCCTTCGCTTAATTGAATCTACGCCTTAAAAGGATCAAAACTATTTAGGTAAAGATAAATGCCCGCCAGTCTTTGTCATCTTGCGTGAGGGGGGGGCGGATTAGGGGGCGTGAGGCCTCAAAGCTTACATAGCGTGATGTGGGAACGTTAAGCGGAACCCTGCGCCTGAATGGTCGTGCCAAGCTAGAAAATCAGCCATCGGCATTTAACGCCGATCCTAGACTACTAGAACCAAGCGCTTCACAATATGTTGGATCCAACAAATGGGTTGGGTCACTTCGGTTGGGCGGGCCATTCGCCGCCAAGCTTTTGGAAAAGTCGGTGACGGTTAAGCAAGCGCGACAGTTGAACAACAGATCAATGTATTCCTGCTGCAGGCGGGGATTATTGCGGAGGATGACAATCCTGCTGAATAGACTTGCTCTGCTATAGGGTTCGCTTGTGAGGAATGAGGATCAAAGCGGGTTTGTTGGGGGCTTACATAGAGAGTTGTCTTGCGTCTCCCCGTGCCTTGTAACAGATACGGGGTAGTGTCTCCTTCAAAGGTGCTTTTCCGGCTTCTGACTGCCATGTAGGAAGGCGTTGACGATAATCGCATCGTCCGTCACATCGTAGAAAATCCAGTGTTCATCTACGAGAAGCTTTCGGTAGTTTGGTCGGATGTCGCTTGCATCATGGCCGATATGGGAATGCTCCATGATATTGCACAATCCCATGTCTAGGTCGTGCTTGTAATTCTCGACTTTGGCCTAACCCCAATTTTTCAGTGTCCAACGCGCTATTTTTTCGAGATGCTGTTCTGCGGGTTTAGTTATTATCAAGCGAAGCTTTTTTTGCGCGCGCCCAAACCCCTTCTATGAAGCCGCGCACATCGTCCTTTGATTCAAGGGTTGTAAAATCCCCTTTCTCAAAAGCCTGCTGACCTTCACTAATCATCGTTTCAAGTTCACGGCGCTCCTGATCCTTGCGGATGAGGTCGCGCACATACTCGCTGTCATTGCCATAGCGTCCACTGTCGATCTGGCTTTTGATCCAGTCGTCCATGGGTTCGGGCATGGTGATTGTTTTTCGTATCATCTCTAAATCACACTAAGTATGATCATCTTTGTCAAGAATTACGCCGATAACACTATTATCAATAGTGTCCGTCCCCGCACCCGCTAACACTTCCAGCGAAATGTCTAGTTTGAGTCCGCCACTGGCGGGCTTTTTTTTAGTTTAAGGCTTAGGGGCTAGCCCCTAAGCGCACTTCAAGCAAAATAGACAGGGCCGTAGCACGGCTAAGCCTGCGCCCGCATCAAGACCTTGTCTATTTTCCTTTCCGTTTGCACATCCCCTCCACGCCTTTGGGCTACGGAGGCTTGTGAGCCGTTGTACCTTAGAATTTGAGCGCCACCATGAATGCCACGGCCTCTATTTTATTACCATGCTGTCCCGATTTTACCTCGGCAACCCAGTGGTTTGTGTCGCCCGCTGTGCGGATGCGGATTAACTCACCGTGCCCTTCAAATTTCCCCGTGACGCCCGTTAAGAAAACAAGACCGTCCTTCTGCGTGAACGGCTGCCCATTCTCATCTTCAAACGCATAAATACCATCCCTATTCGGTTCCAGTGTGATCTGATCCGTTAGTTTAAGATTACGGCCTGCTTGGTTCGGAAATTGCAGCGTAATGCGGAAATTGCAGCGTAATGCGTATGTCTCCCATTGCAGTATCTCCCTTTGTTGCAATCCCGACTTGATATCGTTGCAATATGTTTTTTTGATGCTCATTTTATGAAAATTTTTTGGCCATAACTGTCAGGGTGATGATTTTTGCCGTTATCAATGCCGGTAGTTCGATAACACTATTCATGATAGTGTCCGATCCTCGCACCCGGTAACAGATGCGGGGAATTTTCTACTTATTCCCCCAAATGGAATATCAGAAGCGAAACCCGTTGACCCTTCCACAGCCACGGAGTTCGTTCAAAAACGACATTCAACGGAGCATCTGGAGATACTATCCCTTCAAATGTCTTTCTAACGAATGCGCGCGCATTGTTTGGATCACGATCGAATGTCAGCAACATACCACTTCTAATCCAGACCGGATCATCGGCGACTTTGCTATTATCGTCGGCAAGCGTAATAGGGTCGCTCGGAACAAAGTCCTGATCAATATCGAATTTGTGTTCTATGGTCATAGTCTTTCCTAGAGAACTGGCGCTTAATCCAAAAAATTGTGTAGCCCAATCGAGCCGATGTTAATGGCTACTTTGTGACGAATTTCGTCAGTTCAATAGCGCATCCGATAGCACTATCGTAAGCGCCCGTGGCACATGCCCAAGACACCAACTGACCCGACCTCGAACCCAGTCCAATAACACTATTAATAATACGGTCCCATCCCCGCACCCGGTAACAGATGCGGGGAAGTGTCTGGTTCTTAGAATTTAAATTATGGATTTAGCTCAACATACTCAAAGGCAAGGTTGCCCACATCGGCAACAGTTTGACTATGAGATTTCATCTTATCCCAACACTTAGTGTACATTTTAGAACGCGTAATCGTGTAGCGGAGGGCTTTCACTTTTTCAGCCATAAGACTATCGTCGGCTGCTATTACAGAATCTACTACAGCCCTGTAGGCGCGTGAAAGATCACCAGTTCTTCGTTTTGAACATTTAGTATTGAAAAGAATGTCGCCTAAGTTTTCCAATTCTAGCTTGACGGTACTTGAGTCACTCAGATACCCGACCGTGATTAAATTTTTGATCTGATAAAGCTTCTCTTCGCCGGCGGCGTATGCGGTCGATGTTATTACGAGGGAGCCGATAACCCCGATAAGTCCTGAAACAAGTTTGCTTTTCTTCATGTCGTCCTCTCGAATTTTGAATGAAGGGGAGGACAAAGAATTCACACAAGAATCTCCCCTGTTTCTTTTAGCGCGAAAACGGCGACTGTCAAAAGCGGATCGATAACACTATTGTCAATAGTGTCGCCTTTGAGCTGTCCGTTAATGCAAATTATGAGTTCTTAGCGCGTCTTTATTTGAAATACTCGACATGAAACCGGACACTATTCCCGAATACTGTCCACTGAAATGAGGCAAGACCAGTTTTCCTGCTTCAGCCATCCTAGGCCCATCGCTATTCTGACAGGTGAATCGGGTCCTTGATTTAAACCATCGTTGCGAGCAGGGCTCTGTAACATTAGCCGGTCTGCATTATTCCAATCTGAAAGAATGCGAAATCAATCCGGGTAGTAGCACCCTGGTCGCATGGCTATTATCGCCAAACTTATGATGCCTATTAAGGTATTGATTTTACTGGTCGGAGCGACTGGACTCGAACCAGCGACCCCTTGACCCCCAGGATTTGGAAAGGGGTCGCCGGACCTTTTTTCAACATATTTTTCATACGATAACCCATTGAAATTTTTAAAATTCGCCCAGTCTTCAGCCATAGAGATATCGGACGTTTCGTTGACGGGGGTTACTCGGTGGTTCCATTCTAGACCTCTTGATCATGTTGAGGTCGCAATGCCCAGTACGAAGATAACAGTAACCACTGTTAAAAAAGCAGAAGTAAAATCAAGGGAGTATTTCCTATGGGACGAAGTGCTTAGCGGCTTTGGGCTTCGTGTAACCCCCAATGGAAAGAAGACATTTGTTGTCAAGTATCGTGCTGGTTACGGACGAAAAGCGCCGTCTCGCAGAATTACACTGGGAAGATATAGCGAAAAATTCACCCCTGATATGGCGCGAAAAAAGGCGCGCACTATCCTTTCAGAGGTTATCCAAGGAAATGACCCCGCCATTGAGCGTGCGAAAGAAAGACAGTCTCTGTCGGTGCTCGAGGCCTGCGAACTCTATATGCGGGACGGTGTCCAGCTAAAAAAGCCCGCTTCGATCGTTAACAACGAGATCCACATAAAGCGTCATATCGGCCCGCTGATTGGCAAACGCCGTCTGAAGGACGTACATCGAGCAGATGTCTATAAGTTCATGTCGGATATTGCGAATGGCAAAACCGCCCTTGATGAACGTACAGCCAGCCGAGGCCGGGCGATTGTCACTGGCGGAAAGATGACAGCCAATCGTGTCGTAACCCTTTTGTCGACTGTCTATAATTTCGCGATCGAACGTGGCTTAGTCACTGATAATCCGGTCAAAAGTGTTCGACGTTACCCAGAAAATAAACGGGAGCGGTTCTTGTCCCAGCGAGAGTTTGAGCGGTTAGGGCAGGCTCTCAATAGTGCGCAGGCCAATGGCGTAAACCCATGCGCCATCGCTATCATAAAAGTCTTAGCGCTAACTGGCGCCCGTCGCGGCGAAATTTCAAACCTTCAATGGCCAGAGTTTGATCTCGAGCGAGGCATGCTCCGCCTCAAAGACAGTAAGACCGGTGCGAAGATCGTGTACTTACCAAGCCAAGCGGCGGAGATTATTGACGCCCAACCCCGTATTGAAGGATGTGATTATGTGTTTCCCGGCATTGAGGCGAAGGGACCCTATCAAGGCCTGCCCAAAGTCTGGCGACGCATAAGGTTTGTTGCGGGCCTTGACGATGTCCGGCTTCATGACCTTCGACATTCTCATGCCAGTGTTGCGGCTGCGCAAGGCGTGCCCCTTGCTGTCATCTCTCGCGTTTTAGGTCATAAGCGAGCCTCAACCACTGAGCGATACGCGCACCTTTGCGACGACCCCGTGCGCGCAAGCACAGCGGCTGTTGGTGATGCGATTGCTGAGAGAATCAACGCGCGAGCGTAAAGACTATGCGTTAACCGGCGCATGTAGATGAAACACTGATAAAAGGATGATCGAACTATGGTGTATAGTTTTAAATTTGAAACTTTTGACGAAAGCACTTCCATTCGCGGCACTGTGTTTAACGGGTTCACAGGCTTTGATATCGGTGAGGAAATCAATCAGGAGCAATATTCTGAAAAAACACGTCACATGTATCACGTGATTGTAAGTATCCAAAAGATCATGGATTCGAATATCGACGAAATTCGAGAAATCACAGAAAAAGATCCAGCAAAATATGAGCTGCTATTGGCCGCTGTGCGAGAGTTGCGATGGGCTGGTTCATATCAGGCCGATGCGTGCGATTATGTGGCTGAGAAATTAAAGCGGGCTCTTGGACCGGCGCGTTCCGAAGTAACTGGTTCTTTAGATGTTGAGTAAATTTCGCTTTTTCGAATCAGGCAAATCAATCTTAAATACTGGCGGCGCGGCTAGGTCGGCCGCCGAAAGCTGAGCGCCTCGTCTCAGTTGCCGCGCTCCATATTATGGGGCGCGGATTGACGAGGTGATTCGAATGGATGCTGACGCCATTGCCTATATGACCGAGCATATGATGTGCTCACCTGAACTAGCCACCTATCTCGTGAGGGAGCGTGCGCGATACCCACTTCAAATTGCCTGTCGGTACGCAGCACAAAAAATGGAATTAGAGCCGAGTGCACTTAAAAGAGATCTGCTTAGCGCAATCGAATGCGATAAAATCAAAATCACTAAAGTCTCGAGCAGTCCAGGGACAACCTGCTTTGGTGAAGTAAGGGCAGCGGAATGGCAATCGCCTTCATGTGTTCCCATTCTTTTCACTGAAATTTCTCGGACAGATGAATATGAAGACACCAACCCCGCTTGGCACGAGTTATCACGTCCCGCTTATAGGGATATAATTCCGTCCAACCCAAGTCTCCAAACCCCTTACAGTTACGCAGGTAAAGGTTCTGCAGTTGAGCAAGCGATTTATCTCTTCGATCCAAATGAAATTTGTGACTGGGCTCAAAGAATGTATCAACAATCTGAGAAAGGCACTGCACGTAAAAAAAAGGCGGGTGGTCCGAAGAAGAAGTGGGATTATGATGAAATCCAAAAATTAGCCTTAGCAAGGATGTTAATAGATTCGCGAATACCTGATTCCCAAGCTGAAGTAATGCGCTATTTAAGAACCGCTTTTTCAATTCTTGGTTATCAAGAAGATGCCGATGATAGGCTTGGCCAACCTAAGTCAGATTCATCACTGCAAGATTATGCCGATGAAATATTAAGGCTGATTGATAGGGCAGGCGACAGCCCATCACAATCTCTCTCCATGCATCACCGCTAACTAGTTACCGGTGATACCGGTGGAACGCTCCGGCAATCCAATCAATTCTCCTGGCATCTTGATTCGTAGGAGAATTTTTTATGGTTGTTATAAGACCGAAGGCCTTTGAGGCCCCAAAATCAAAAAGCTATTTGCGTACGAACGCTGCAGCCGACTATGTCGGCCTCGCCGTTTCGACCATGGCCAAAGCGCGCGTCGAAGGTTGGGGGCCTCCGTACATTAAGACGGGTCGCATTATCCTGTATGATCGTGATGACCTTGATAATTGGCTAGCCAGTCGAAAAAGAACGTCAACCTCCGACGCTGGAGGTGTGAAATGAGCCAGAGCCTCATTCAAAATACTCTCCATTTTGAAAAGCAAGCCTATACAACCATGCTTGATCTCTACGCAAATGCAATGCATTCGTTAGACGAAGCAAAGCAATCCACTTGGCAGTGGAAAAGAGCGAACAATCTATTTTCCGAGGCTTGCGCCTTAGTCCTAGGTGAATTATCGGATGAGGAGTTCAAGCTATCACAACAATTATTCCGACTAGCCGGCGCGTATCTCGTTGAGTTGGAGATTGATGTTTGCGATTTTCCTCTATTACCAGTTGACCCAACCCGTTGGACTGAGGTGCGTGAAGCGTTTGACCTCTGTCCCGAAGAGCGGGGATAAGCATGCCAGCAAATATACCAGTATCAGCAGCCCATGAACAGGCAGCAAAAGCAGCCTTAAAGAGTGGTAAGCAATTAAGCCCTGATGATTGCGCCTGGACTACGCCGGACATGAGTGTCGTGAACGAGGGCCGCGTACCGCCACCAAAATTGCCGCTCGATCTATTTCATGAAGAAATATCTACAACGGTTACAGCCATTGCGGCCTCAAAATCCGCACCACCAGATTATATCCTCGGCAGTGTTTTATCGGCCAGTGCGTCACTCGTCGGCAATGCGCGATGGTTCCAGCCACAATCAGGCTGGGAGGAACCTTGTGCCATTTGGACCTGTCTTGTCGGGCGCCCCTCGGCGGGCAAAACGCCAGCTCAGCGACCCATTCAGCACCTCTTGAAAGATATTGAACGAACACGGATGGGCGATTTTCATAAGAAGCTTCGGCAATTCGCTGCTGATGTTGAAAAGGCAAAGTTGATTACGGAGACCTGGCGTGATGACTGTAAGCAAGCGCACAACTCCAATACGCCTGTTCCTCCGTTGCCTGATGATGCTGTTGAACCAGTCGCCCCAGCGCGGCCCCGAACGCTCGTTCAAGATGTTACCGTTGAGGAGCTGGCTGCGATTGTACAGTCAAATCCAAGGGGACTACTTGTCTTTAGAGATGAGCTCAGCGGTCTTTTAGGAAATTTTGGGCGATATGGCTCCGATGGGGATAGAGCCATGTATATCGAGGCGTATAACGGCGAACTGTATGTGGTTGATCGACGGAAAAACGATACGCCAATTCAAATTGATCATTTAACGCTTTCCATTAGTGGCGGTATTCAGCCAGACAAATTGAACACACTGCTGCTTTCAGGCGATAATGACGGGTTTTCGGCGAGGTTTCTATATTTTTGGCCGGACCCAGTTCGGCCAGAAAAAGTAGAGCATGATTATGACATCAGTATGCTAACTCATGCCTTTGGCCGCCTTGAAGAATTACAAATGGAAGAAGCTGATGGGCGTTTTCGGCCTGTGATCATGAAGTTAGCAGAGCCGGAATTGTTGCTGTCATACAGACAACGCCTCTTTGATTATGAAGAAAACTCTATTGGCGTGCTTGGCAGTTTTATTGGAAAGCTACCAGGGATTTGCGTGCGTCTAGCTGGACTGATTGAGCTCCTAAATTGGGCTATCAGTGAAAAGGCCGTACCGCCCCAAATGGTTTCTAGGTTATCCTTAGAAACGAGTATCCAGTTCTTAAATACATACATGATTCCGATGTCGAAACGAGTATTTAATGATGCAGTTATTCCAGTTGAAGATAGAAACGCAGCGCTTGTTGCTAAGCATATTCTAAAAAATAGAATATCGCGGTTTAACGCTCGTCAAGCGCGCAAGGATTGGCGTCTGCCCGGACTACGTGAAGCAAAAGATATGGATGCTGCGTTAGGCGTTCTTGTTGAAAGCGGTTGGGTGCGGAACGTTGGAACGCGAGATGGTGGGACCAAAGGCCAACGCAAAAAGGATTATGTGATCAACCCTGCAGTGTTCGCTTGATGGAATGCGCCGCGCCTACCCTGTGCCATTAGGTCCATTAGATCCATTAGCTCGACCTTTTGGTCCTAATGGATCTAATGGCACGCGGTCTAAATATTTGAAATCATATTTAAGGTGCTAGTGGAGCTATTGGCCCTAATGGCCACCGGTTGTGTCTGACAGAACATTGTGGATAGAATTTCTAAACTAGGCGGATTTAGGGCCAAACTATTTCATTTATCGTTTTTTGGCTCGTATTCCCATCGAGTGAGCTCTTGGTTAAGGTATGCAGGGTGACGGCTATGGGCGGGGGAACATATGGCTCTAATGGATTTCATTCTTTATCGACTATTTCCAATTTTACTTGGCAGTTTGTCGGTCGCATACCTGCTCTGGAGCGGGCTTCAGCTCGATCTGACTGCAATTATAGAGCAGGTTCTAAGCGGGCTGGATGCCGCGCTCATCGCAACTATCGGCGTGCTTGGCGGGTTGATAGCGTCACGGATTATTGAGTTCATAGCATCTACAGGTCTGGTCTTTGATCTCAGCCTGGACGAGAGGTGGCGATATCTTACTTCACTCAGCTGGCTCTACTTCATCCGCGATTTTTATAACTTCAAAAGTTATGGACAGACCGTCAATATTGTCGCGAGCTTTGTAACTGGTTTGATCGCTATTCTGTTCTTCCCTTTAATGGGAGGCCTTTGGGGCGCTGAAAATGGAAGCTATCTAGAGAAATTCCTATTTGGTTTCTTCCCGCTCTTGGGATTTTTATTTTACTGGATCGTGATGACGACGTTTAGCGGGTTCATCAGTCGGCCGGAAATCAATCGAAAACGTGGTTTAAGCATGAGCTATTGGGAGTATGTGGGCTCGCGCTATCGTCTTTCGTTTACTCGCTTTATTGTTGGCGTGATTATCTTGGCAGCCCTCTTGCCGTTTGTCGGAACGTCCATTCCCACGATATTCATCTTGTTTGTTTTATGGATTGGCCTTGCCGTGGAGTGGCTGCGTCGCGGTATTCCGCAAGCGCTTGATGAAGCCCGTCAGCAGAATTTAACTCTTGGAAGAGCCTTGCTGCAGGGTGGGAATGTCAACCTCGGCCTTAACATGCTGGCGGCTGTCGCTGGCGGGGTGTTTATTGTCTTGCTTGGATCGGTTGTGTGATGGAGCAAATATTCCAAAGCTGGTGGGGATACAATAACGAGAACGGTATCGTGTAATGAACAATGCAAAGCTAGCTGGTTTTAAAAACACCACGGCAAAGGGTGATGCGCTCAGGGACACAGTTGCGGCTCTCTTGCGCACGCAACACCCGACAGTTGAAACTGAGCGGCGTCTTTCAAATTCTAAAAAAGCTGATGTCTTCTTCGAAGATGTTAGATACGGTCGAACGCAGCGTTGCGCAGTTGAATGTAAAAATTATGAGGTAGCTTTAACGGCCAATGAACTTCGACGAGACATAATACCTGATTATCAAGGCGCGTACGATGCTCAAGATATTGATGAGCTAATAATAGTAAGTCGAAGACCTCTGAACGCTGATGCGCAAGCTTTGGTGTCTGCAAATAGATGGGTTTCCCATCGTACGCTCTCGGAGTTAGAAGAAGACTTGCTCGGAATTAGGCTATATGTTGAAAACCTTGCTCGCACTTTTGGCTGTGATCCGCTTGCAGATTATTATATAGAAACTAGGTTCCAAGATCTTTCTGAGACCGCGTTATCTGTCATTGAGGAATGGATAAGTAGTGATGTTGTTGCCCCTTTAGCAATTTTAGGTGGCTATGGCGTGGGAAAGACTAGTTTTTCCCGCCGACTAGCAAGTGTTGCTGCTGAGCAATATCTTGAGGATCAAACACGACGCATTCCAATCTTATTGCCCCTGGGGGAGGTCGTATATGAGACTGAATTAGAGGCTATGTTCGGAAAGGAGTTTACAGCAAAGCAGCCTAATCGAAACTTTCGTTATGCTACTCTTGAAGCGCTGAATCGTGAAGGGCGATTACTAATCATCTTTGACGGCTTTGATGAAATGAAGCACGCAATGTCTGCTCAAGAGTTTAGGGCAAATTTTCGGCAGATTAACCGACTTGTGCAAGCAAAATCTAGAGTCGTAATGCTTGGACGGCCAAGTGCTTTACCATCAGAAGAACGAAATCTGGTTTTTCGAGGAGAGAGAAAGTGGGCTGAGCAAGTTAAACTTGACCCTAATTTCCCGAAATGGCGTGAAGTGACCGTTGCCTTTTTCACGCTTCAGGAAGTGCGCATGTTTCTAACAAAATACCTGATTAAACTTGGTGCAGAGAATGATGTTATACCTAAACGTGTCGAAGAAATCTTTGAGTATGTCGACGAAGATTTATTGAAACGACCCGTACAAGCAAGATTAGTAGCTGAGCTAGCTGCTGACCCTAAAACAGACTTACAAGGTTTTACGCGGTACACGCTCTACGATCAATTTATAGCTCAGTTAATTGAGCGAGACGCAGAAAAGAAAGCACGTAGAGATATTCCGGAGGAAGATCGTGCACGTTTTCAGAGAGGGCTTGCTTGGTGGGCTTGGACAGGAAGAAATTCCATGCAAGGAGCTTTTCATCGTGACGAGATCCCTGTGGAGTTACTACGAGATGTGCCGTCAGGTGGTGCTGCAGATAATGAGGCAAAACTAAATGAATACATTGTGGCTACTGTTACAGAAGAGAAAGAATCAGGTGTGTTATATTTTGCACATCGTTCGTTTCAAGAATTCCTAGTTGCACAATATCTTCGAGAGCAGTCACCTTCTCCTCAGCAACACGCGGTTTTTTCTGCTGCCATGACGCCTGAGGTAATCGAGTTTCTAACATTAAGTGGTGATAAAAAATTTCTTACTCGTTGGTATGGAACATTACCGGAAGCGAATGGACCATTAAGCAAGGCTTATTTTGATTTGTTTGCCAAAAACATTTCAGTTGTGAATAAAGCAAAAAGTGAGGCACCTTTTCAAATCAGAGCTCCTCAAGTGGGCGTAATTTCGTCTGCGGTATTTGGGAAAGACCCTATCTTGAGCGCGGACGAGGCATTGAAACTTTTAATCAATGTGGTGCAAACAGCTAATACTGATAGTGCTGCCTTTGCGCTAATTACAATATTACCAATGCTACGATCAAAGCAGGTTATTCCTGCTATAATGAGATCAGTACTAATTCGGCTAGGTCGTGTTGCTGAAATAGTTGGTCCACGAGATCGGAGTGTAATAGTAAATATACCAGACGATGATATTGTTGTTAGGCTCCTAAAGAGTGATATCGTATGCCAGCGAACTTCGTCGGGAGGCGCTGCTTTCTTGCGATGGGAAATAAAAAGAAGTTTTAATGCCCTGCGAGAACAGCTTTGCGAAAAGTTGAATTTAGTAGAGTCGAATTTCTTTGACTCAGCCACTTTTCCCAAAGTTGCTGAGTGTAAATATAGTTCTGTTCGGGAGGGGCTTCCTACTAAGGAGTTCAAAGATCAGGTCGATAAGATGTATAAAAAAATTGGCCACCCTCCAAGTATAACTGTGAAGCAGAGTTCACGCCGTAACTCTCGCCGCCGTCGGCGATGATCTTATTTATCAGCCTAACCAGTAAGAATTTGCGTTGGAGCATATAAGGAAGTCGTTTATTGAAACGCTTACTGTTGTTTCAGAGACGCGATAGTCAACTCTTCAGGATTCAAAGCATTTTGGTATTTAATGCGTTGAACCGTCCCAACCCCTACAGAGTATTTTTTAGCGATTTTACGAATGCCTGCATTACCGGCAGCTATTGCCTTTGTGATTTCCTCCTCTAGCTGTGTATCGATCTTTGGTCGTCCGAGTTTGACGCCATTCGTTTTTGCACGTTCTAAGCCAGCTTTGACGCGTTCTTTGATAATGGCTCGTTCAAACTCTGCGAAGACGCCCATCATTTGGAACATGGCTTTCCCGGCTGGCGTCGTCGTGTCTAAGCCTTGTTGGTGGAGCACAAGGTCAATGTTTAGGGCATGGAGTTCAGTCAAAAATTCGGCAAGGTCTTGGAGTGATCGGCCAAGGCGATCGACTGACCAAGCGAGGATAACGTCGAATTGACGTTGCACAGCGTCTTTCTGCATTTTCTTGAAAGCGGGACGGTCGCTTCGTTTCTTTGCGCCACTGACACCTTGATCGCGATAGATCTGCGATATTGTCCAGCCGGCTTTTTCGGCGACTGCGATCAACGCTTGTTCTTGGTTCTCAGTGTTTTGCTGGTCGGTGGATACACGCACATAAATCGCCGCCGTCTTTTTGGTCTTGGGCATAGCCGCCTCCTTGAGCTGATCAGGTGTACAGAAAACAAATGTTTACTGTACAGGCTGAGGCGACATTGAGAATCCAGTAAATATGCGGCCTACTGACTCACTTTCATGGAGGGGTTTTCTGTACACCTAATACATGACGTTGAGCGCAATAACTCACAACAAATAATCACCGTCGATTGAGCAGCTTCCTTTTTGCACGATGAGAGAAATTTAGACCCACCCCCGGGGGTCTCGACCCCACCCCCCGAAAAGGCAGGCCCCCCTGGTTCATTACCGACGGTCTCAGAGCGTTTTAATATTTCAAAAACTTTTCCTCGCTGCCCTCAAAAAAATTGCGGGGGTTCCTGCGGGGTTCCTTTTGACGCCAAGTGAAAAGCTGACACATGAAGAGAATTTTAAATGGTTGATTTTTCTGGGTTAAATGGTCGGAGCGACTGGACTCGAACCAGCGACCCCTTGACCCCCAGTCAAGTGCGCTACCAGACTGCGCCACGCTCCGACATGCTTGTGGCTTTAAAAGGCCGCTAAGCGAGGGCGGACTATAGGCGTGGTTTTGACGGATCGCAATTGGCCAATCTAACTTTTTACCGGTTTTCTTGGGGAAAGATAAAAGCAGACGGATTTATTTACTTGTTTGCTTGATCGCGTCCACAGCATCAAGTGCGCTAGAGGCGTCATCAAGGGCCTCTTGCGCTTTTTCAAGCCGAGTAAGTAAAAACTGTAGTTGGCGGCGTTTTTCTGGCGTGAGCGCAGAAGCAGAGGCTGGCCCAGCCGCGGTGGGGGCGTCAAGATCGGCGAGCGTCTGATCGTTTGACGCTTCGCTTGCAGGTTTAGGGGTGGGCAAGGGGTCTTTCGTCGGGTGGGAACTTTTACGGAATGGATTTTCCGCATGCGGCGGCGCTTTGTCCGCGCTATCCTCATCTAAAAGCGGGCGCAGTTCAATTGATTGACCGGAGGCGGCAAGACGGCCAAGTTCAGCTATATATTTAACCCCATGTTCCTTGAAGATTTTTTGCACGCCCTTAGTGGTGTAACGCTCATCATACAGAAGAACCCGAACGCCGCGCAGAATGTCGATATCAACTGGGCGGTAATAACGACGCCCGCCAGCGCGCCGCATCGGTCTGATTTGGCCAAAAACTTCTTCCCAATGGCGCAGCACATGCTGGGGCACATCAAGTTCGCTGGCGGCTTCGCTGATGGTGCGAAAGGCTTCTGATGATTTTGTAACAGCCATAATTGGGCCGTATTACTCCGCCGCCGTTGCGTTTTCGCGCTGTAAGGCGTTGTTGATATGATCTTTAAGGACATGCGACGCGCGGAAGGTAATGACCCGCCGCGGTGTTATCGGCACTTCCTCGCCAGTTTTTGGATTGCGCCCCATGCGCATTTTCTTGTCGCGTACGGAGAACGTCCCGAAGGAAGAGATTTTCACACTCTCGCCCCGTTCCAAGGCGGCGCATATCTCTTCCAAAATGCGTTCTACAAAATGAGATGACTCGTTACGTGAAACACCAAGGGAGCGATAGACGGCGTCCGTCAAATCCGCCCTTGTCGTAGTCTTGCCGCTCATGCGTTGACCCTCTTGTCTCAATCTAGGCGCTTATCATGGCCGAAGCGATCTCTCGTTTTTGCCCCTCTCCAGACGGCAGGTACAATAGCCGCAAATCGATAAGGATGATCCCGCTATAGCGGTTCGCCAGGCGCCGGACCAGGACAAATTCGACCCGATGTTAGGCGCTCCGAGACGCATCGGTCAACAACCGTTTGAATTTCTTGCAGAGTTTTTGTTAACGAATTTATGAACAAGCATTGCGCGTGATCGCTAAGAAGGATTTTGCGTGCTAAAAAGCATTGTGTTTTGTTCGGTTAAGCGCACTAGGAGCGCCAGTCGGCCACAGCTAGGCTGACTTTATCAAACGCGAAACAGTGCTGCGCCCCAGGTGAATCCGCCGCCCATGCCTTCAATCATGACTAAGTCGTTTTGCTTAATGCGTCCATCTTCAACGGCTGAATGATAAGCGAGGGGAATTGACGCCGCCGATGTGTTGCCATGGCGCTCAATCGTTGTAATGACTTGGCCATCATTTAATCCATGCTTTTTCATAATTGCTTGAATTATGCGAATATTAGCTTGGTGCGGGACGAACCAATCGATGTCAGATGGGGTAATATTTGCTTCGACCGCAGCGGCCTCCATAGCGCCGGAAATGCGTGTGACCGCCTCGCGGAAGACTTTATTGCCCTGCATGCGAAGATGCCCGGCCGTGCCCGTCGTTGAAACGCCGCCATCCACGTACAGCAGCTCTCGTAATCGGCCGTCGCACCGAAGGTGGCTTGAAAGCACGCCGCGATTGCCTGCGGCTTCTTCCGTTTGAGCTTCTAAAACGAAAGCGCCTGCGCCATCGCCAAACAAGACGCAGGTTGATCGGTCCTCCCAGTCAAGGATCCTTGAAAAAGTTTCCGCCCCGACAACAAGAGCGCGCTTGTGTTGACCGGATGTAATGAATTTTTCCGCCGTTGCTAAAGCGTATACGAACCCCGTGCAAACAGCATGGATGTCAAAAGCGGCGCCGTTTTCGATGCCAAGTTTAGCCTGTACGATAGAGGCTGTGGAAGGGAAGGTCAGATCAGGCGTTGCTGTCGCCAATACGATCAAATCTATGTCATCCGGTCCGACCCCGGCTTTTTCCATCGCCTCTTTACAGGCCTCAGTCGCAAGGTCTGATGTATATTCTTCATCAGCTGCAATGTGGCGCTCACCAATGCCGGATCGTTCACGGATCCATTCATCGCTTGTGTCGACCATTTTGGCGAGTTCATGATTGGTCAAAACACGGGCTGGAAGATATCCGCCGCTGCCCGTTACTACTGATTTAAAACTCATCCGACCGCCTTTATATTACTTTCTTGTTTTGGCGTTTGTTTATTTGACGCCGCCGTTTCTTTTGGCGCCGCCTCTTTTGACAAATTGCCGTCGCTTATACGCTCGCGAACATTTTGCACCGTTTGTGCAACCTGACCTTGGAAGGGGTGACGCGCGAGATTTGCGGCCATATCGATTGCTGTTGCTATACCTTCCGCGTTGGCGCCGCCGTGACTTTTAACAACAGTGCCGTTTAACCCGAGAAACACGCCCCCATTGGATGATGACGGGTCCATTTTCGACTTAAGTTGCTTTAGGGCCGGTATCAGTAAAAGTGCGCCAAGCTTTGATAGCAGAGAACTTTTAAGAGCTTCTTTCAGCCAAGTAGCGACAAGTCTTGCCGCCCCTTCGGCTGATTTAATGGCGACATTGCCTGAAAAGCCATCCGTCACAACGACATTAATGTCGCCTTTAGAGATATCATTGCCTTCCACAAAACCTTCAAAAGTCATTTCCGGATCAGCTTTACGGATAATGCGAGCCGCGTTGCGAACAAGGTCGTGGCCTTTTTTTTCTTCCGCGCCAACATTCAATAAGGCGACGGTTGGTTTTTGGGTTCCGGTAAGAGCCCGATAAAACGCCTCGCCCATAATGGCGAATTGCACCAATTGTTCTGAGGTGACCTCAACGGTTGCGCCAACATCGAGAACCACTGACCGACCTTTGGGCGTCGGCCACAGTGCTGAAATTGCGGGGCGATCAACCCCATCGATCATTCCGAGTTGCTTATAGGATACAGCCATTAAAGCGCCGGTATTACCGCAAGAGACGACCGCGTTCGCCGTACCATTTTTAACCGCTTCTATTGCCGCCCACATAGATGTATCGCGACCGCGGCGTAAAATTTGCGCTGGTTTATCATCCATTGAGACGGCTTTTGCCGTATGTACTATAACAGCGTTATGCAGTACCTGGCGCGCCTCAATAAGCGGTTGCAGTTGTTCTTGGTCGCCATAAAAGACGATGTCAGCTTTAAGCCCGCGCTTAAGGGCGATCGCCACGCCCTCAATAACGGCAACAGGTCCTTCGTCCCCACCCATTGCGTCAACGGCTAGCTTAGGGGATGTCGTTTGTGACATTACGGTTTGCGCCCCTTTTTGCGCCATTGGCCGGTCAGGGTTTGTATTATTATTATCACCCTGTCGTCCAACGACTTATCTCCTTGTTGTGCTGCACCATAACAGTTGCGTGGAGTGTTGCAATTCAAACCTTAGTGTGTGCAAAGGCTGAAAAAAAATACAGTTAATTTAAACCCTTAGGCGGCTTGTTGCCAATCGATTGTAATACGGCGAACGGAGATGAGAGAACCTCTTCGCCATGGGCTTGGATAAGTGAGTCGCCGTCGGCCTTTCGCGGATATGGCGCCATGGCGAGAGCAAGGTGTTGAACCAATAAATCAGCGAGATCTAAGCGGTCGCTTTCAAGCGGTTCAACGGCCAGATCTTCTAGGCCGAGCTCTTCATCTTCGTTTGGCGCCCCTAGGTCTTTCGAAAATCTGATTGAAAATTGATCGGATACATCCTCATGCATGGGCTCAAGGCTGGCGACGCATGTGCGTAAAAGCCGCGCCGTCAGGTCGCCTTCGATCATCAAGCCATCCTTTAATGGCTTTACTGTTAGCGCGCCTTTAAAGGCTTCAACCGCGTTCACATCGATGCGCTTTGCGATTACGGAGCAAACAACTTCTGTCGGTTCAAGCTTAAAGGTCTTGCCTGAAGCTGGAAGCTCACTCACGAGCAGTTCACAAATCCATTTATCAGGTGGCTCTGTCATTTCGTTATTTCTTCTTTTTATTTTGCCTGGACAATGGCTATTCAGCTTTAGGATCAGGAAACTCTATTCGACCATCCATAATTTCGGAAACCTGTTGGGTTTCTAAAGCATTGCACAGCTTGCGCAGATAAGCGGCGAAGCGCGCTGCTTCCGGCTTTTCTTTTTCTTCATAGATATTACGCGATATTGCCGCGACGAGGGCGTTCTCGTCCTTTGCGCTAAGGCACTCTTCATACGCGCCGACCCGGCCATAGAAGGCTTCCGCAAGACCGCGGATCTTGCGTCCGATCGACATATCGCCGATCCCCATTTCTCTTAGCGAATCATCCATATTTTGAAAGAACAAATCAAAGACCTTTTGGGCGAAGTTATTTGCTGCACCGCCCTGGTTTTTTAGCCGCGCCAAAACCGCATAAAGGTGGAGCGTTAGCACCTCAAAGCGGCCGTCAACCGTATCGGGCGCTTGGAAATCGGTGTAAAAATAAGGCGAGCGTGCATGTTCAGCCGCGCTGAGATAAACTTTTAGGGCAGCTTGGTCAGCCGGTTTTTTCTTAAAAAGAGATAGGATCATCGCCTTGTCCGTCGCTAGCATCGCACGTATTATGGACCACCTAAGTCTTTACGTATGAAGGATCAAGTGAATGACCCGTTCAGCTCTTACGGCGCTTTTCGCCGCAGCCAGCATTTTCGCGATTGAAGGATGCGTTTCGGTGCGCACCAATCACGGATATGTGCTCGAGCGGGGGGAAACCGCCCTTGAAGCAAAACCAGGGCTCGACACGAAAGAAAGCGTGCTTGCAAAATATGGCGAGCCTTCTTTGATCGGCACGTTTGATCCAAACGCATGGTATTATCTGCGCAGTAGTGATGCGGGCCGCGCCTTCTTTAAGCCAAAGGTCACAAAGCGCACGGTCGTTGCCTTCCGCTTCGATCAGGAAGGTTATGTCTCACGCGTTGAAAATATAGGCCTTGAAGAAGGCTATGATGTCGACACGATCTCTCGTGTAACACGCACCCGTGGTAAAGAACTTTCTTTCTGGGAGCAGCTATTGGGCAATGTGGGTCAGTTGCCTGCCGGCGCTCTTGGCGGCGAGGGCCAGAACGGCCCACGCTAGTCGTTTACGCGGCGCCGCGCGTCGGTTCATTTTCGCCAGCGCGTTCGTCCATTATCAGCTTATAAGCGCGGTTTACCCGCTGTGCGACAAGGACAGCGGCTTTTGCAAGGTCTTCGTCAAGATCGAGGGCGGCGATTGAATCTGGGTGAACGCTCTTGATACGGTCTTTATAGGCTCTCTTAATTTCTGCCAGCGTCGCCGACTTCTCAACACGCAAGGCCGCATAAGGATCAAAACGTTTCGCCCCTTGTGGTTTTGTTTCTTCTTTTTCCGTTTCTTCTTCGGGGCTTCGTTCTATGACGCTAAAAAGGCTGGTTTTGGCGACCATCATCGATGCGCCATCATTACGAACGATCGGAATGAAAGCACGATCATCGTTTAAAACATCCTGAAGCCTAAGCCCAACTTTTGCGAAAATCTTGGCCGAAAAGGTCTGTTGATCGCTGAGTGTGACCTCAACCGCGATTTCCGTAACCCCCAGCGTGCCGCTTGATTTATCGAACATAGCGCAAAAGCCCTTCTCGTATTCTCGCCTAATGACATGCAAAGACGGGGCCAAACGCGCCAAAAAGTTGTTTTCTGCGTTAGTTCATTGAAATATAGTGGTTATTCGCCAGGCCGGGCCTTAGGCGGCGTGTTCATCCAAGCCATAAACGGCTTAATGGGGAAGGCCCATAATGTCCCAGCGGCAATATAATAGATAAGCTGAAATAGCCAGAAATTGGGCACCCGCTCGCCAATCGCGGCCGCGGCGAACAAATAGATGAAGAGCCCTGGGACAAGAATAACAATGCCGAGCAGTTTTTTTACACGTGGTTCCATAGGCCTTAAATAGGGGAAATAGAGCCTCTAAACAACAAATGCGGCTATGCAATTTTCAATAGAGTGTTGGCATCGCATAAGTTTTTTTGCTCTTCCAAATCTCTTAACGCGAACCGGTGTGCGCTTTGCTTGGAAATGTTCGCGCGTACGCGACCCGCTGTCACGGATCCGATCGCTACGGCTTCGCATATAAAGAGCGACCCTTATTTTGAAGATTGAGCTGGAATAAAGAAAGACGGCCCTAAATGGCGCAATTAGAAGAAACAACGGCGGGCGGTGCGTTAGGGGGGACTGCCCAAATACCAGGCAGAGGTCATTTCCAAAAAGGTCAGGGCGCAATCGCCATTTGGCTTTTTATGATGTGCGGCCTTGTTGCGCTTATGGTGCTTGTTGGCGGGGCGACGCGTCTAACGGACTCAGGTCTTTCCATCACCGAATGGAAACCAGTGACCGGCGCTATTCCGCCGTTGAGCCATTCCGACTGGCTTGTTGAATTTGAAAAATACAAACAAATCCCTGAATACGCGATCGTTAATCAGGGCATGAGTCTTAGCGCCTTTAAGACAATTTACTATTGGGAGTGGGGACACCGCCTGTTGGGGCGCCTTATCGGTTTTGCATTCCTCCTTCCCCTGATTTATTTTCTAGTGCGCGGTTATGTTGGCTCAAGGTTAGGGGGCGCGCTATTTGGCTTATTTTTACTTGGTGGGGCGCAGGGAGCGCTCGGCTGGTATATGGTGCAAAGCGGCCTGACGGAGCGGGTGGACGTCAGTCAATATCGCTTGGCGGCCCATATGGGCTTTGCGATTGTGCTTTTTGCGGCCCTTTTTTGGACGGCGCTCGCCGTGCGCAACCCGGCGACTAACCCCGTCCGCTGGAACGGACTTGGTATTGGCGCGCTGGTGCTGACCGTTGGGGTATTTGCGCAAATCATCCTAGGCGCGTTTGTGGCAGGGCTAAGGGCAGGGCACACTTATACTACATGGCCATTGATGGACGGACGGTTTTTCCCCGAAGCTTATTTTGAGGGGGGCAAGCGCTTTGCAACGGTTTTTGAATCCATCGCGGCGGTTCAGTTTAACCACCGTATCGGCGCCTATCTGGTCGCGGCGGGGGCGGTTTGGTTTTACCTTGTTGCACGTAATTCCGCGATTGAAGAGCGTGCGCGATACCTTCTCTATGCGGTGGCGGCGCAGGTGCTTTTGGGGATTGTCACGCTAATCTCAGCGACACCAATTAGCTTAGGGCTCGCCCATCAGGGCGGGGCGTTGATAGTCTTCGCCGCCGCGCTTTACACATTGCGCGGGGCGGTGACGTTGCCGAGTTATCAGACACGGTAAAGCCCGTAAGCTTTTTTCCCTTCCTTGATGTTTTCCTCCCTCGCTTGGAAAGAGGACGATCGCGGGATCCATGTTGATCTGCCCAAAGACGACTAAGGATTCGTCAGAATATTAAGATCAATTGTGACGCCGCTATCCTCAATTTCATCTTCACCGCGGGGGCTTAGCGAATCGCCAAAAGGCGCTTCAAGCGCGTTTAGAACGCCGCTCCATGGGGCGAAGCGAACTACAGGTTCTTGATTGGCGTCAGTTGTTGCAACCGCTAAAACGCCATTGCGCAGCGTACCGCCGAAATTGCCGGATCCGACCGCCATTGCGGTGACGTTCGAGGTTGCATCGATATCAAAGGATTCGCCGACAAGGGCTGTCCCAAGGCTCGCCCCGTCATCACGGTCAAAGATGTGCAGGACGCCGCTCGCCGCGTCGATCACCCCAAGCTGGCCGCAGCATTCTTCCGTCGGCCCGCCAGTTGTCAGCCCACTGAAGGAGAGGTCTAGGCCAGCCGCTTTTTCAATCTGCGCATTAGCGAATGTTTCTGGCTCAGTTTCATCTGATCCAAAACGATAGATTTTCCCGTTCTCGCTAGTCGCAAACACCGCCCCGTCAATTGCGTCAACCGCACAGTGGGTAAGGCCTGCGGGGGCCGGGCGGCTTTGTAGGCCAGAGGCGGAAACGACGTCGCCTTCGATCGAAAGGGGTAAGCTAGACAATGTCTCGTCCCCTAAAAGATAGAGGGTTAGCTGTTGGGTTTTTCCATTTTTGCCAAGGCAAATATTGGCGATAGTCGCGCTGTTGAGGCCGACAGGAGCAAGCAGCGCGCTGACATTATCGGTCAACGCCTTCAGCGCGCGGGAGATGTTGTCGATCGCAAAGAACGAAACGCCGTCTTCACCGCCATCCTTGCCGCCCACTGTGACGGTCAGCCCGTTTGCGCTAAGGCCCCTGCCGTCATAACCAACGGCGAGGCGGTCAGCGCTGGTTGGAAGGCGCGCAACCTCAACACCGTCCTCGATGTTAAACGCGGCGAGGTCCCCGCCGGAAAGGGTCAAGACCATACCGTTAAAGGCGAGCGTGGGGTGGGCCCAAAAATCAATCGCGACGATAGAGGCGTCAAACCCGCCAAGTTCTTCCGCCGGGGTGACGGGCTTTGGCGGAGCAGGCGGCGGCGCCGCCGAACGTTCACAAGCGGCAAGGGCGACAAGCCCCAGACAAATAAACCAAATTCGCGTGATTGTGCGGCGCATCCTCGACCCCTCGCTTTTCGCTCGTTCCTGCGATCTGTTTAGCGGTGGAGGCGGAAAAAATCAAAGTGAAGAGCCGCACTACCCCGACGTTGCTGGCGGCGGCGTCTGCCCAGCATTTGCGGATTTTGCTTCCGCCTCAGCGCTAGTTTTTGCAAAAGACGGCATGGCGTTCATCGCTTTTTCTTTAAGGTCGCGGAAGTGTTTTGAGGCGCTTTCCAAGCGCTCCTCCCATTCGGTGTTGGGCTCCTGGCCTTCGATAGTTTTAAAGTAAACCTGCATGAGCGCATACATCGCCACCGGTTCAATGACGGCGGCCTTAACGGACCAGGCCAAAATAAAGGCGACCACAAAGCCCCAAAACCCAATATTGCCGGGGAAGATTGAAATCATCGCCAGGGTCGGCGCGAGCATAACAAAGAAGATAAAAATTGTCAGCGCCCACATCATCAGGGAAAGCCATACGGCGTTCTTGACGAATTTGCCGTAATTTTGCGCATAGAGAACAAGCGCCTCGCGGCTAGAATTCCAAGTATTGTCAGATTGGGTGCGGATGGCATGTGCCAAAATAATCTCATCAACATAGGTCAACGACATTTTGACGATGGCGCTCGCCATCTTTGTCAAATTGCTAAGCCCGGGGATGGGGATGAAATTAGCGACGGTGTTCAATGTGCCCGTAATGACTTTTAAGACGCCTTTGATCAATTGATCGACACCGAACAAGACGGAGGCGTCGGCGAAGCGTTCCTTGACCGCATTGGTTGCGTATTCAACTTGTCCGCGCCCGCCGGGCAGGTCCTTGCCGTCATAAACATGGGTAAGAACGGCGATATGACCCGCCTTAACGATATAGAGTATATATTCCCGCGCCCAATATAGCAGGCCGGACGCACCGGCAAAGCCAAACATGGCGCCGTAGAACGCGCCTGCGCCTTGACCATCGCCGAAGGAGGTAAATCCGTAACCGACCGCGCCGCCAGCGCCGGTCGCAAATATATAGAGTAAAGCAATGCCGAAATAGACAATCATGCGCACCACAATAAAGGGCGCCGTCTTCATCATTGCGCTAAGCGATTGCGATAAGCTGAAATCCCACCCCATAACCTCACCTTATAAGTTTGCCTCAATTTTCGCGTAAGACTGGCGCGTTTCTCAAATTTGTCAACTGATTGGGGAGCGGTGAAATGCCAAAACAGTAGATGCCGCCAGAGGCGAGATTGCTGTTAGGTAAAGTGTGTTTCAGCAAACTCCTACAAGGAAGGTTAACTATAAGCCAATCTTTCGTTCTTGAAATAAGACAAGGGCTGCAAATGCGCACTTATGTTTTTTCTCGGTGGATTGAAAAGTAGCAATCGCTTTTTTGGCACCTTCAATCATACTTAAAACTTCTGGCCTTGCAAAACGTGCTGTCGGGTTATAATCCGCGCGCATTCTGGCTTCATACATTTGTACAAAATAAGCAGCAAAATCTTCGATTTCTGTAGGGAAATTGTATCCGTTTGATTTTACTGTACAGCGTTCACAGGCTTTCTTTGCAAAATTGTGAGCAGGGGCCCTATAGGTTTGTACCCATGCTCTTTCGCACCTGTCAGGAGAGCTGCCTCCTATGAGGCAATCAGCTGCATTTTCACAAAGCGCATGAAACATGGCGTAGTATGCTGAACTAACGCTACGTCGCATATCAATTTGTTGTACGTTTTTTGTGCGGCTGGCAAGCACCTTGGCTTGAAGGATTAGCTCAGTATGCACCTTACAAGGCCCTCAGGCGCCCGTCCCTTTTAATTCTAGTACGAAAATACGGCTGTTGGTGGATGCCATTTTCTCGTAGTGTTCTTGAAGCGGCGGCTACCATATCAAACATCCCGCCGCGCTCCCATTTCGTGGGTTTTACCGCCAGGATAATCTTGACCTCTATTATCGAATTACCTTCAGAATCAGTCCCTGCGTCGAACTCGATTGACTGCACATCTACATCAAGACGCGCAGAAATAGCCGCTGATACTAAGTCACTGATTTCACTTGAGATTATGTCTATATGTTCGTCTGTCAAATCGGTCATTAACATCATTTATCTCCCCATTACTAATTTGCTACTAACGAAGTTACAAAGAAGTGTCATCCGTACAATTTGTAGCATTATTCGAAATATAGGGTAGAGCTCTCGAGAAGGAAAGTTCGGCATGCTTCCTTAATTCTTTGCATTCGTAAAAGGCAATACTCTCCCATCAAATGAGGTATTATAATACCGCATTTTTATCTTATTGTTTTTGCTGCATTCTTTAAAAAGTTGTTGACGCAAAAAGTCATTTGGGGTATTTCGCGCGCTTTCCTGGCGTATTGCTGACGCGCTGTGGGGAGGAAGGGCGCCGCCCTTTTTTCCCACCCTGTCATGACCTTACGCTAAGGGCATGAATTTACTAGCGAAACCGTACCCTAGTTGCTGAGCTAAAAAGTCATTTGGGGCGCGGTTAAATTTTAGGATTTGACCTGATGAAAACCTATAACGCCAAACCGGGCGAGGTTGAAAAGAACTGGCTGTTAATCGACGCCAAAGGCCTTGTTGTCGGCCGTCTAGCAGCGCTGATTGCAACGCGCCTTCGCGGCAAGCACAAGCCAGCCTATACGCCTCATATTGATTGCGGCGACCATGTGGTCGTTATCAATGCAGATAAAGTTGTCTTTACAGGCAACAAGATGAAGAACAAAAAGTTCTATTGGCACACGGGATATCCTGGTGGGATTAAAGAACGCTCGATGGAAAAAATCCTCGGCGGTAAATTCCCAACACGGGTTGTCACCAAAGCGGTTGAGCGGATGATGCCGAAAGACTCTCCGCTTGCGCGTAAGCAAATGACGCATCTGCGCGTTTATGTTGGGGAAGAGCACCCACACGAGGCGCAAAACCCAACAAAACTCGACATTGCGGCGATGAACCCTAAGAACTCGCGGGAAGCATAAGACTGATGAGCAATACAGAAAACACCGCCTCTTCTTTAGAAGATCTAAAATCAATCGCCTCGAACACAGGCGCTTCTGACGCAGCGGCTAGCGCGCCGGAAGGTGTTGAGATTTCCTTTGGCGATGAGCCAATTGTTTATGAGCCAAAGATCGACGATCTTGGCCGTTCATATGCGACGGGTAAGCGTAAAACGGCAATCGCACGGGTTTGGATTAAGCCAGGCGCTGGGCGTATTACCGTCAACAAAAAGGACCATACGGAATATTTTGGCCGTGCCGTTCTTCAAATGATCATTAAACAGCCGTTGCAAGCTGCGGAACGCGAAAACCAGTTTGACGTGGTCTGCACGGTTTCTGGCTCTGGTCCTTCTGGCCAAGCGGGCGCGGTACGTCACGGTATCGCAAAAGCGCTAACCCATTACGAGCCTGAGTTGCGCAGTGTGCTGAAAAAAGGTGGGTTCTTAACCCGCGACAGCCGGGTTGTGGAACGGAAAAAATACGGCCGTAAAAAAGCGCGTCGTTCATTCCAGTTCTCAAAACGCTAGAGCTTTTTGCTTTTACAATAATGCTTGGCGGCGCGGTTTTTCCGCGCCGTTTTGCGTTTTGTGCTTAGGCTTTCATTCCTCTAGCGAAATGCCCTATAAGGGCGCTCTAACGCTTAATTATTCACACGAAAAAGATCGGCATTATGGCCCGCATTCTCATTACTTCCGCGCTCCCCTATATCAATGGCATCAAGCATCTTGGCAATTTGGTCGGGTCTATGTTGCCAGCCGATGTTTACGCCCGGTTTGAGCGTGCCCGCGGGGCCGACGTGCTTTATATCTGCGCAACAGATGAGCATGGCACGCCAGCGGAATTGGCGGCGAGCGCGGCCGGTCAATCTACGGCTGAATACTGCGCGGAGCAGCACGAGATCCAAAAGCAGGCGGGCGAAGCCTTCGGGCTTTCGTTCGATTATTTCGGACGAACCTCCGCACCAGAAAACCACGCGCTCACTCAACATTTTGCGGACGTTTTGGAAGCAAATGGCCTGATCGAGGAGCGCGCCGACAAACAAGTCTATGCGGTGGATGATCGGCGTTTCTTGCCTGATCGCTATGTTGAAGGAACATGCCCCCATTGCGGATATGAAAAGGCGCGGGGCGATCAATGTGATAATTGCGGACGATTACTGGACCCAGTTGATCTAAAGGATCCTTATTCTGCCGTATCCGGATCAAAAAACATCGAAATCCGCGAGACAAATCACCTTTATCTTCTCCAGTCACAACTGCAAGATGATATCGCCGCTTGGGTGGAGGGTAAAAAAGATTGGCCACATCTAACCCGCTCCATCGCGCAAAAATGGCTGAAAGAAGGGTTGCGCGATCGTTCTATCACGCGTGATCTTAAATGGGGCATTGCCGTGACAAAGGACGGCTCGCCGCGACCAGGCTTTGAAGACAAAGTATTCTATGTTTGGTTTGATGCGCCGATCGCTTATATCGCCGCGACCCAAAAATGGGCGAGCGATACGGGCGGGGATTGGCAAAGCTGGTGGCGCACTGATGCTGGCGCTAATGATGTGCGTTATGTCCAGTTTATGGGCAAAGATAATGTGGCGTTCCACACGGTTTCGTTTCCGGCGACAATCCTTGGATCGAAAGAACCATGGAAAAGCGTTGATACTCTGAAGGCGTTAAACTGGCTGACTTGGTATGGCGGTAAATTCTCGACAAGCATGAACCGCGGGATCTTTATGGATCAGGCGTTGGAGCTTCTGCCTGCGGATTATTGGCGTTGGTATTTAATGTCGAATGCGCCTGAGTCTGATGATGCTTCCTTTACGTTGGAACATTTTGCTGGGGTCGTAAACAAAGACCTTGCCGATGTGCTTGGCAATTTTGTCAATCGTATCACCAGGTTTTGCACGGCCCGCTTTGGCGAAGCGGTGCCGGATACAGGGGAATATGGCGCAGAAGAAGAGGCGCTCACAAAGCTGCTTCAAACCCATGTCACCGCCTACACGGGCTATCTTGAACAGATGGAGTTCCGTAAAGCCTTTGCTGAACTAAGACTAATCTGGACGGCGGGTAACGAATATCTTCAAAGAGCGGCGCCGTGGACAGTCATTAAAGAAGATAAAGACGCTGCTGCGGCGTCGGTGCGGTGTGCGCTAAATCTGATTGTAATGATCGCAGCCCTTTCACGGCCCGTTATCCCGTTTACTGCTGATAAGATGTTCGCGATTTTTGATCTCGATGCGCAAAAGGCTGGCGCATGGCCAACAGATGTTGCCGCAAGCTTAAACGCACTGCCCAAAGGCGCTGCGTTTAAAGCACCCGACGTTTTGTTCGCGAAGATCGAAGATGATCAACTTGGCGAATGGCGTGAACGTTTCGGCGCTGAAGACTAGCTGATTGCAACATTCAACTGTACGCCGTTCTTGCACCGATGGCGGCTCTTGTGGATATTAAAGGCTAATGTGACCGCCATGTGATGTGGCGCAATGGCGTTTTTTAAGAAATATCTAGCAAGAGGGATAAATGTCGATGGACAAACTGTTTCGGTTAGATGGGCGCACCGCGTTGGTAACGGGTGGATCGCGCGGCATCGGCAAAATGATCGCGAAAGGTTTGCTGTCGCAAGGGGCAAGCGTCTATATCTCTTCGCGAAAAGTCGATCAATGTGAGGACGCAGCTGCGGAACTTTCAAAAATTGGTCCCTGCATTGCGCTTCCACAGGATGTTTCTACGAATGATGGGTGTAAAAATCTTGCCGAGCGAGTTCAAGACGCGAGCGGGGGAGCGTTAGATATACTTGTGAACAATGCTGGCGCAGCCTGGGGGCATCCATTTGAAGAGTTTCCTGAGGCGGGCTGGGATAAGGTGATGGACTTGAACGTCAAGTCATTGTTCTTCCTAACGCAGATGCTGCATGGCGCGCTAAAAGTAAATGCTTCTTTGGATACTCCTTCGAAAGTGATTAATATCGCTTCCATTGACGGTATAAAAATTAATCCGTGGGAGACTTATTCCTATCAAGCCTCAAAGGCGGCTGTCATCCATTTAACACGGCGCATGGCGGCGCGCTTAATACGGGACAATATTGCCGTTAGCGGCATTGCGCCGGGGGCTTTTTCCTCTGAAATGAATTTCGCCGCGAAAAATGCGCCGGATGAAACAGCCAAGGCAGTTCCTGCCGGGCGCATTGGCCGTGAAGAGGATATGGCGGGGACGGCTATTTTTCTTGCGTCCCGCGCTGGGGATTATGTCGTCGGCGACACGCTCGCAGTTGATGGCGGGGTCGCATATTCCGCTTTGGGACCCGCTTTCGGCTAAAATCAGTCGTTTTCTAGATTTGGGCAGAATCGGGTCATAGAAATCTCTATGATTTTTACCATTGGCGGCTTACAAGGCGCTTAAAGTAGAACTGCTTTGGGGCTATTTTTGAAAACGACGTTATGTCTAGGCGCAAAGAATGTTGGGTGGTTACCGACGGCCGGGCTGGCATAGAAAGCCAGGCGCTTGGCTTGGCCGAAGAAGTTGCGCGCTATTGCGACATTCACATTGTCAAAAAAATTATCAGCGTACAAAGCCCGTGGCGACATCTGCCATATCCGCTTTGGGGAGACCCTTTTGATAAGCTTTCGCGAGAGTATTCGTTGCTGCGTCCGCCATTTCCTGACCTTTGGATAGGTTGCGGAAGGCTCAGCATACCCTTTGGCATGGCCCTAAAAAAACGTCATGCCGCAACCTTTACTGTTCAGTTGCAACGCCCCAGAGCGCCAACCCATGCATTTGATTTAGTCGTCCCGCCAAGCCATGATCAATTGAGCGGCGATAATGTCTTTCCGATTATTGGTTCACCTAACCGCATTACTTCACAAAAACTTACCGAAGCGGGCGAACAGCTTGCTCCTTATATTGAACGCCTACCAAAGCCACGTATTGCTGTTCTGCTGGGCGGATCAAATCGATACAATCGTGTGAATGAATTTCAGGCGGCGCGATTACAAATTGTGTTGGGCAATCTATTGGCTGAAGGTTTTGGGTTGATGGTCACGAGTTCGCGGCGCACGCCAAGCGTCGTGCGAACAGCATTGACAGGCTTTCAAACCGAAGCTGCATGGTTTTCAGTGCAACAAGAGGGACTTTCGCCCCCCGCTAATCCATATTTTGGAATGTTGGATCAAGCGGACCACATAATGGTCACGGATGACAGTGTTAATATGGCGGCGGAAGCAGCCGCAACAGGTAAACCAGTTCATATTTACCATTGGCGCGGCGAGGAAATGCAGGGCGTTTCGCAAAAATTTCGCCGATTTCATAACAGTTTGATGGAATACGGGGCGACCCGTGCTTTTTCTGGTATAATGGATGAGTGGCGCTATAGGCCTTTACAGGAAACAACGCGGGCTGCGAAAGAATTGATATGCCGTTGGCGCGCGTTTCAAGGTGCATAGGGGGATAGGAGCGCTGACGTAACCAGCGCTTCCTATTGGTATATTTCCGTGCCTTTACTTTGTTAAAGACCGCAACATCCAAGCTGTTTTCTCATGGATTTGGATGCGGACGGTTAACAAATCTTCGCTTGCAGCATCGTTCGCCTCTCCCGCCGCCTCGAGTGCTTGTCGTGCGCGGCGGATTAAAGTTTCGTGGTCAGCGAGAAGCGTTTGGATCATATCGTTAGCATTAATCTGACCGTCTTCGGCTTTGGAGATTTCTGATTTCTCTGAAAAAGCCGCGCCGCTGGCTGGGGTAAAGACATCAAGAGCCCGTACGCGTTCAGCAATCTCGTCAAGGGCCGCCCACATTTCACGGTACTGTTCTTCAAACATGATGTGTAACGTATGGAACTGCGGCCCGACAACATTCCAGTGGAACGCATGGGTTTTCATATAAAGCATATATGTATCGGCGAGCACGTCGTTTAAGGCTTTTGCGACTGCGCCGCGTGCATTGTCATCTAATCCAGTGTTGATCTTGGTCATGATGGCTCTCCGTCCGATTGCTATTTGATGATCATAAGATAGCGATAAAAAAGCATTGATCAAATAGATAATAAAAAACCTCTCTATTGATTTTATCGATAGAGAGGCTGGGAAAGTCGGATTAAAATTTATGTCAACGATGCGCAGAATTGTTGGATTCGCGTGCACGCTTCTTTTAAAGCTTCATCGGAGGTAGCGTATGAAATACGAAAATAGGGTGATAGGCCAAATGCGGCGCCGAAGACAACCGCGACGGCTTTGTCTTCCAAAAGCGCCGCTGCAAATTCTTCGTCATTGGTAATTGTTTTACCACCTGGTGTTTTCTTGCCTAAAACGCCTTCGCAAGAAGGATAGACATAAAACGCCCCTTGAGGGGTTGCGCATGTAATGCCATCTGCCTCATTCAACATAGAAACGACCAAGTCGCGGCGGGTTTTGAACGCTTTGTTGCGCTCTTTTAAAAAGCTATGATCCCCGTTTAGCGCAGCAACGCTCGCCCACTGGCTTATGGAGCAGGCGTTTGAGGTAGTTTGAGACATCATTTTCCCCATCGCTTTTAAGAGTTTTTCAGGACCACCCGCATAGCCAATGCGCCATCCGGTCATGGCGTAAGCTTTAGAGACGCCATTAACAGTCAGTGTCCGCTCATAAAGCTCGGGTGCAACTTCAGCAATTGAAGAAAACTCAAATCCATCATAGGTGATATGTTCGTACATATCGTCCGCCATCACCATAACATGCGGGTGTTTTAGCAATATATCGGCAAGCGCTGCGAATTCTCCGCGGGTGTAAGCGGACCCCGTGGGGTTAGAAGGCGAGTTTAAAATCAGCCATCGTGTTTTGGGCGTGATTGCGCGCTCAAGCTCTTCTGCAGTGATAAGGAATTTGTTTTCCGCGCTGGTTTTTACAATCACGGGCTCACCGCCTGTGAGTTTGACCATGTCAGGATAAGACACCCAATAAGGGGCAGGGATAATGACTTCATCACCCGGATTAAGGCTCGCGGCGAGCGCGTTGTATAAAACAACTTTACCGCCAGGGCCGACGCCAATTTGCGAACGATTGTAATCTAAGTTATTGTCTCGCTTAAACTTGGCGGCGATTGCGTCTTTAAGCTCCGGAATGCCATCCACTGCCGTATATTTCGTTTCCCCTCGGCGAATGGCTTCAATCGCTGCTTCTTTTACATGATCAGGGGTGTCGAAATCTGGTTCTCCTGCGCCAAGGCCAATTACGTCCACGCCCTGCGCTTTAAGTTCGCGCGCTTTTTGCGTGACTGCCATCGTCGGCGAGGGAGCGACGCGGGATAAAGCGTCGGAAGGGATAAAGTCCGTCATTTTTTGATCCTTATTGAACCGGTTTGTTGTTCGTAATCCTGGCGCGGCTTATCCACAAGCCCCGTTGATTAAGTCGTCTAATCTGGGGAAAAAATTTTACCGCCAAGAGGCGTTATGAAGAATTTTTTCGGCTGAAGACATCTGTCTATACAACTGAAATAATTGGGTGATTTCTCTTTTTGGGTGTGCGGCGTCCTGGTTTTTGCTCTATTTTAGCGACATTGGAGAGTTCCAAGATCAAAAAAGGTATGATCTGATTGTCGCAGTTACTGGGAGAGAGGCGAGATGATCGCAGAACTTCAAACTGCACTCGGCCAAAGCGCTGAGGCTGGGCAGAGCGTGCGCCTGGGTCGCAAAGACCCGCCGTTGACGAAGGCTGACGCTGTGAAGATAAAAGTTGATCGCCATGCGCTATTAATGCGCGGGGCGCCAATAGCTATTGGCGTGAGTGTCGTCTTAGCAATCTTAACAGCTTTTGTAGCCTGGCCCCATATTGATAAAACGGTGATTAGCGTCTGGGCTGGCCTGGTTGTCAGCTTGGCTATGGTGCGAATGGGGCTGTGGCTTCGACACGCACGGCGCAAGAGTTCTGTCCACAGTTTGTTTTTCTTCACCCGAATGCATGTGATTGGCATGGCGCTTAATGGTGCGCTATGGGGCGCCTTAGCGCCAATCTTTGCGATGTATGGAATGATGGGGAATGCTTATCTGCCGTTTGTCATCGCTGGCATGACGGCTGCTGCTTTAACATCGGCGGGCGCTTCATGGCGAGCGGTGCAAGCTTTTAACATACCCGTCTTACTATCGTTGGCTACGACTTATGCAGTGACTGCGGGCAGTGATGGCGCCGCTATAGCCGGGGTAGTCATTTTGTATGGAATGGGCGTTGCGTATTTGTCCTGGTCGCTTCAGCAAATGTTGATGCGCTTAATCAAGCTGCGTTCTCGAAACGCTGTTTTACTTAAAACCGCAATGAAACAAATGGATGCTGCCCAAGATGCGGAAAAACGTTTCCGCGCACTGGTGGAAGCGACCACAGATGTAACGATTATTTTTTCACCGGATGGTCACGTCACTTACGCCAGCCCTTCTGTAGAAAAAGGGCTCGGCTTTGCGCCACAAACTATTATTGGCATGTCGACGAAACAATTGGTTCACCCGCAAGATTTTCCCATTTTTAAATCTGTGGGCGCGCGATCTTTATCTAAACTCGGCGAGGTCATGCCGCTAGAGCATATTTGCTTTGTCAACAAAGACGGCGCGTATGTCGCCCTTAGTGGCCGCGTGACAAATATGCTTTATATCCCAGGCGTTGAAGGTTTTGTGTTTAATGGCGGCGTTATCCGGGAAAGCGCTGATCAGGGTGCTGTCGCCCATGATGAGGGCGAGACGCCGACAAGCAAACGTGTTCAGGCTGTGTAAGGGCAGCTGAAGCTTGTTCGCCCAATAAACTTTTTTCAAGAGGTGTACGGAATATTAAGACGGCATTTTCCGGCGCCTTAACAGGTTCGTAACTTTCTGTGACGCGGAAATAAGTCGCCGCCCGTTCTCTCATCATCTCCCAGAATTTGTCCATTTTAGACGCTCCTGATCTATTCAAAATTGCGTTTATGGGCCAAAGCCCATGCTGTTGTTATTTCGATGCGGGTGGGCATAAGCCCCCGCCACAGCTTTAAGACCAAGGGTCTTTGCTGACGGCTATACGCTAGATGGCGAATTCTCTTCGCGTTCAGCGCTTTATTCGTTGGCGTATCAATATGATCCAGATGGGCTGAAAAAGGGCCCAAATACGCCAATTAGTTGAAATCCCCGCAAGAAATATGCCGCGGGTTCGCGACAGTGTAATCCCAAGCCAATCGAGACTTCTTTGCCCCGAAACGACTTATGCGGATATTGACCGTATTAAACTTAATCGAGACCTAACAAAGGCGCGTTTTGGGTTATTTTTTGGGGTGTTTGGGCGATTTTTTTCTTGAAGCGCCACTTTGCTTCTTTGGTTTGCGTTTTAGCTGGGCGCCTTTCGGTGATTTGAAGTTGCGTTGCTTACTTTTTTTGCCGCTTCCAGCTTCAGGATCAGACAACATGTCAAACCTCAAGCCGCCAGTCATAGGTGTTGCTTCGGCAAGGCGCACGCGCACCGATTGGCCGAGGCGATAGACGCCGCCCGTGGTCTCTCCCACAACTGCGTGGGCTTCTTCATCAAATCGAAACCGCTCAAAGCCCAGGGCGCGCATCGGAATAAACCCATCCGCGCCCGTCTCATCGAGCGCCGCGAAGAGACCAAACCGCGTCACCCCGCGAATCCGGGCATTAAACTCGGCGCCCACCTGGTCGCTTAAAAAAGCCGCCATATAACGATCCGTCGCTTCGCGTTCGGCGGCCATCGCCCGCCGTTCAAGGTCCGATATAGCGCGGGCGGTATCTTCCAGCGTTTCGGCTTCTGCCTCGCTCTGCCCATCATTTCCAATATTACAAGCTTTGATAAGCGCTCTGTGGACAGCCAAATCCGCATAACGACGGATCGGAGACGTAAAATGCGCATATCTTCCAAGGTTTAGGCCGAAATGCCCAGCATTATCAGGGCTATAAACCGCTTGTCGCTGGGCGCGTAAGATGATCTCAGAAACCATTTCTTTTTGCTCGCGCTCACCGGCGATCTTTAAAAGCTGGTTGAAATGGGAAGGACGCACCGCGTCGGTTTTAATAAGGGTATAATCAAGACTAGCCAGATAATTTCTAACGCCCTCAAGCTTTTCTGGGTCCGGCCCTTCATGAATGCGATAAATAAGAGGTGTCTTACGGCGCTCAAGTGTTTCAGCAGCAGCGACATTGGCGAGGATCATAAATTCTTCGATCAGGCGGTGCGCGTCAAAGCGTTCTCGGGTTGTAACTTCTTTAACAAAGCCTTTCTTGTCGAGAACAAGCCTTCGCTCCGGCAGCTCCAGGTCTAAGGGCGCGCGTTTGGCTCGTTCGATCAGTCTTGCCTTGTAAGCGGCATGCAGCGTTTTAACGGTTTCGGCGACGGCGCCAGCAGCGGCCTCAATCTTATCTTCAATAATTGCTTGCGCCTCTTCATAGGCAAGCTTGGCGGCTGAGCGCATCATGGCGCGTAAAAAACGGTGACGGGTTTTGCGGCCAGACGCATTTAGAACCATTTCTACAGCCAGGCAGGGACGATCAACCCCTTCCTTCAAGGAGCAAAGATCATTGGACAATCTTTCGGGCAGCATGGGCGCCACCCGGTCCGGCAAATAAGTAGAATTGCCGCGCTTTAGCGCCTCGCGGTCCAATGCGCCGCCATAGGGCGTAAAAGCGCTGACGTCTGCGATGGCGACGATGACAATAAACCCCCCTTCATTATTGGGGTCGTCATCGCACTTCGCCCAAACCGCATCGTCATGGTCCTTCGCATCCGCCGGATCGATGGTAAGGAGAGGGAGCTCACGCAAGTCTTCTCTATCGCCAAGGCTCGGGTGCTTTGCCTTTTCCGCCGCCGCCATCACCTCTTTAGGAAACTCAAAAGGGATGCCATGATTGGCGAGTGCTATAAGGGAATAGGCGTTGCGGTCATCGATATGACCTTCAATGGTGCGCACGCGCCCCTTTTTAGGGCCATAGCCACGGCTGTTTTTCGTTTCTACCCAAACAAGGTCGCCGTCTTGGGCGCCCGCTTCATCGCCTTTATCAATATCGAATGTGTTGCGCGCCCGGCGTTCAACAGGTTCCGCGACGCCGCCGCCTCGTTTTTTACGATAAACAGCAAGAAACCGGTGCGCCCCTTTGCCAATTGCTCTTATCACCTCTGCTGAGTATCCCCTGTCGCCAGCGGGTTTCAGACGGACAAGTAGGCGGTCGCCCACCCCAGGGATTGGTTTTCTTTTCGCAGCGTGGCCAGCCGTAAGGCGGATCATGGGGGGATCGTCATCTCCGCGCCAGTTGGAAGGCATACATAACAGGTCCCCATCTTCATCGACAGACATAACGTCAACCGGGGCGACGGGCGGAAGCTCATCAGGTTTGGAAAAGCGAGCGCGTCCTTCGCGTTCCAAAACGCCTTCAGCTTCCATTGTTTTTAAAATTCCGCGCAGCTCAGTGCGCGCCTCGCCTTTAACGCCAAATGCTCGCGCAATATCTCGGCGGGTGGCGGCTGTGGGATTATCCGTCACATAGTCAAGAATTGCTTGTCTGGTCGGCAAGCCGTTCTTTTGAGGCGTGCGTTTGCTCGGCAAGGGAGGCGCTCTTGTTGATGCAGGTTTTGCGGCCTGTACTTATATAGAATAGCTCGGAATAAACCACCTTGGCCCGTTCGGTCTTGTATCACAAGGGGCGGTTAAGCTGGCGAAGGGCTCAGGCGATTGATCGCCGGTCCTGCAAAGCGAGGCGCAGCTTTTTGTACTGGCGCTGTGAGACGGTGTAGGGCGGAGATTATAGCGATCACAAGCCAGTAGCCATCCCACATCTCCATAGAGACTGAGGCGCCGCCAACACAGAAAACTACAAGAGAAATCTGGCAATAATAGGCGAGCCGTCCCGTCCAGGGGGGCGCAGTCGGCAGGGCGGATTTTTTGCTTAACCGGCGATTGTTACGCCTGGTGGCCCTGTGTTCGATACCGCGGCTTGTAAAAAACGCAGCAGCAAGAAGGCTTAAAAAGATCGACAACCCCATATAACCAGCCCCGCCAAGGATCTCAAAATAGATGCTATGGGCGGCTTTTGCGCTTTTTGCCCGTTTTGCGTCGACCGATTTTGCGATCTCTTCTTGGTAGGAGTTGCGCAGCCCAGCGCCAGTCACGGGGTTTTCAGCAGCCAGTTTTAAGTTGATCACCCAGGCGTCAACGCGGCCCATAAAGCTTTCATCTTGGGTTGCTTGTCCGATGGTTGACATACGCTCAGACCATTTGGCGGGCATAAACGCGATCGCAGGAATGGTAAGCAGGGTGAGCGCCGCCAAGATCGAAATTTTGTGTTTTGAGCGGAGCCAGTAATAGCCGCAAAAAACGAGCAATGACAAAAATGCACCGCGTGAGTGGGTGCCGATGATTGAGATTATCGTTGTGACAAACAACACCGCTAAACCAAAGCGGATAAGGGGGCGGGCGGCTTCCCCGCGCAGGTAGGCAATTAATGGCAATAGGCTCGCAAGGGCAATGCCCATATGATTGTTGTCTTCTAGGATCGTATTTGGAACCCCTTGCACGCGATACTCGCCAAGGGTCACAAAAGTGAAGAGCGCGCCTTTGGCCGCAAAAAAGCCAAGCGAGACAACAATCATCCATAGTAAAGCGTGAATCTTTAACTTGTCATTCGCGGTGCGCGCTACAATTAAGACAAAGAGCATCGTCTTAATAAAACGGTCGAAATATTTTGCTGAATTATCCGCATCAAGAGAAAACATCTGGGAGACAAATAACCAGACGCAAAAGATAAGCATCAAGACATTTATGGGGTCAAGACCGCCGGTTTTAAAATCGCCTTTTTTTAGCCCCCCATTCATAGCGATAGCGCCAAGGGTGGCGGCAGCGATAATTAAATTGAGTGGCAGCCCATAGGCGCCATATGCCATTTGATGCGGCGTCATCAATGTGAACCAGGCCCAAGCGAGAACACCAGCGAACGGAAAACGCATGGCGATCACAAGGCTTGAAAAAATAATCAGCAATAAAAGCGCATCACGCATGGGCTATCCTCAATTGTGGGGCCTTGTGTCTCAAAAAGACACAGCCCTAGCAGCCAACGCCGCTATTGAGGGATAATTCTTCAAAAATCGCGCCTATTTGGTGTGTTTTAAAATAGTGTGTTTTAACCGCCGGGCGGCATTTTCAACCCTGAATGCAAAGGTTGGGCGTTGGATGGAAAATGATGTTAAATCGGGGCCATAGTCCCCAAGGTTGTATTTATAACGGTCCGCGCCGGCCATAAAGTCATACGCCTTCTTACCTTTTCTAGCGTGGTCAGCGATTGTAAGGGCATGGGCGACGAGGCCCGGTTTAAAGCGATTGTCCGCCCCGGGGATAAACCCGCCCATGTAATAAAGGACCTGTTCCCCATCGATGAAATTATAAAGCCACGCAAAGGGGGCTTCGCCCACTGAAATGCGAACAAGCTCAACAGACCCTTTATCAAGACATCTAGTGATTAACTCTTGATGGAACTCGTAAAGATGTTTGTTAGAGATTATGCCGCCCGCGCCGCGTTGGCTCCACTTTGCTTCGTGGGCGCTTGCCATTTCTTCAAAGAAAGTTAAAGCTTCATCAACATTCTGCGCACGCGTAAGGGTCAGGGGACCTTGCTCTTCATAAAGACGGATGGACCGTCTAATCTGGCTGCGGGTGTTTTTTCCAAGGGTTTGTAAATAAAGCTCGAGAGTTGAATTTTGTCCGTTTTGAAGCGGCGTTAAATCAGTAAATGCTGAGGTATGTTCAGCTTGGTGATGAAAGAAAAACCCTTCTTTGCTGGCGACTTTATGGGCTGCGTTTCGCGCCGACGCTGTTGCGTTGGCGATATAGACTTCATCAAATGGGTGGGATTTATCAATAAGCGCGGTCACACAGGCTTCCCAGGCTGCGTCTTCTAGGCCAGGCAGCGTAAGAAGCGTATTATATTCTATATCCACCGTCGCGGCCGCTGTTTTACCTGTTTCGTGAAGACGCATTTGGCGCACACGTATAAATTTATGACGGATCTCAGTAACTGCGCAAAAAAGACCAAGGCCAACAAGGTCATAATGGGGATTGTATATGCGTAATACATAAAGTTGGGCTGGGTCTGCGGCTTCTATCGCCGTTCTGGTCCAATCCCATGACAGGAAAAAGCGTCTATTTGTTTTCTGCCACAGATTTTCCCATTGCGCCTCAAGTTCTGTGAGATCGCTAAGCGGCCTTAATTGCGCGCCTAATAGCTCCGTTTTGCTGGGTGCAGCAGCCGATAAGGCTTTTTTTAGGCTGTTTAACTGAGCCGTCGCCCCAACACCCGCTGATAACTTTCTTTCTGCACGCATGCTTTGCAAATCCTTAACGCCGCCTAAACTCAAGGCGCACTTACCATGCAGGAAATGGGCAAGGATCGCGTTAACGGGAACGAATATCGTTTGAAACTCGTTTTACCCCAGTGTCCAAGATGTTTTGGCACATCAATGTCCGCAACTTTTTATGCCGGTTCACAAGGCTTACACGGGCCGCAAAGGTCAATAGGATTGGCGGTGGTCTTGATTTTCATCAGCTTAATCGATTGATCGTATCCCAGGAAGTAGCGCTGACCGTCTAGCCCAGAGCAAAGATTCCGTAGACGACGAAGGCAGTCAATGAGATTCAAAAGATTGGCAAAGTCGCTTGTAAGCCATTGATTTGTATGGGGTGCAATCCATATGCAGTAAGGTTTAAGTTGTTGATTTTATTGCTGTTTGGCGACCCTGCCAGGATTCCAACCTGGGACCTACCGCTTAGGAGGCGGTTGCTCTATGCAGCTGAGCTACAGGGCCGGGGCTTAAGCCCATAGCATTCTTCTAGGGCAAAACCCATCCCTTTCAGGTCTAACGGTTGTGGGTCTTTAATTTTTCTGAAAATCGTTTTCCTTCCGTGCGATTGTCGCCATAATTAACCTTAAAGGTGAGCCTCATCGCTAATAACGGGGCGCCCTTCAAGCCTGGACGGGAGGCGGAGCCATGGGACAGAAAAATTCGGTTTTTATTACAGGTGTTGTTCTAGCAGCATTCGCGTTTGGGTTGCTAATTGGGCGAATTACGCCCGGCGGCCGTGATGCCGGAAAGGGGTTTACGAGCGAAGATCAAGTGCTTATCGCCCCTCAAGCCCGCGACGACCGGCGCGCGGCGGTGCAGGGGGAGGTTGTTCGGCGTCCATTCCAAACATTGCGTGCTATCGATGCTGAACGTCCGGCGCCCACAGCGGCGCAAGGTTTTCAGTTTTCACGATTAGTGCTCGAAACAAATGGGGAGAGCCCACGCGCATGTCTGCAATTTACGGGCAAACTCGATGAAAGTGGTCAGAACCGCTATAATGATTACATCCGTCTAACACCGAGCCTGAAGCCTGTGGTTGAAGTGGCTGGTTCTAGTCTTTGTCTTTCAGGATTGTCCTTCGACAAAGATTACACCGTTGAACTGCGCCCTGGTTTACCTGGCGCGGAGGGTGAAGTCTTAGAACGGGCAGAGCGCGTGGCGGTCGCATTTGGCGACAAGCCTGCTTTTGTCGGATTTGCTGGCAATGGGGTGATCCTGCCGCGGCTTGAGGCTGATGGGTTGGGGATTGAAACCGTTAATGTCGACAAATTAAAAATCCGTGTACTGCGCGTTTCAGATCGATCTCTAGCGAGAAAAAAAATCGTAAAGGGCGAGGCGATTACAGAAGACGATTACTTCTATGTATATGGTCAAGAAGATGGAAGAGATGTCGGCGCGCCAGTCTTTGAAGGCGAGCTTGAAGTCAATAACACGCCTAATGAGCGGGCGACGACGGTCTTTTCACTTGGAGCGGCGCTAGATGATTTAAAACCTGGCGCTTATTTTGTGCGAGTGGAAGACATTTCAACGGGCGTTGATGAGAACCGTCCGGCCCAAGCCTGGCGATGGGTCATGTTCACTGATATGGCGCTCACGACCTATTCCAGCGATGAGGGGATCGATGTTTTTGCCCGCTCCATTGACAATGGACGCCCGCTCGCAGGGGTGGAGCTTAATCTTATCGCGGTCAACAATGATATTTTGGGAACAGCAACAACAAACACCGAAGGGCGCGCTCGGTTTGATGGACCAACTGTAAACGGTGACTATCCGCTAAACCCGCGAATGATTATGGCCTATGGCGCGCAGGAAGATTTTGCCGCGCTAGATCTTGAACGTGCGCCGTTGGACCTAAGCGATCGTAATATTGGCGGGCGCGCTGTTCCTTCAAAGCTTGACGCGTATTTATATCTTGATCGCGGCATCTATCGACCCGGCGAAGCCGTTCACCTAACCGGCCTGATCCGCAGCGCTGATGGTCTTGCTGCTGAAGACCGTCCGCTAACGCTCACGATACAACGTCCTAATGGCGCCCAGGCGAAGGAAGTTCGGATCGATAATTTAGCCGTTGGCGGATTTTCTTATACCTATAACACACCAGCTGGCGCACCGCGTGGGCAATGGCGTGTTGAAGCTAAGGCGGACGGTGTTGGCGTCGTAGGAACGACCACCTTCGCGGTTGAAGATTTTGTCCCCCAACGCCTGGCCGTGTCCCTTCAGCTAGACGACAAAACACCGATAAGGATTGGCGCGCCGCGAGAGGTCGTGGTCGACAGTCGCTTTCTTTATGGCGCCCCCGGCGGTGATCTTGATGTGGAGGCGGAGGCGCGCCTGCGCCTTGATCCAAACCCATTTCCGGCATTTAAAGACTATCGATTTGGTCCGGTGAAGGGCGGCTTTAACGAACGTCTAGTGCGCCTTCCAGGCGGCAAGACAGACGCTGAGGGTAAACTGACTTTTCCCTTAGCGTTTGATGACGCACCGAAAAAAGTTGGCGCGCCCTTACGCGCTGATCTTGTTGTTGGCGTTGCAGAACCGGGCGGGCGCGTTGTCAAAGATAGCGCACGGATTCCCGTGCGGCCTGAAGAGGCGTATGTCGGTCTGAAACTGGCGAACGATGGCGGCGGGTTTGGTCAAGGCGAGGCGGCTGAGATTGAGGCTGTCTTAATTGACTGGCAAGGTAAGCCCTTAGAGCAAGCCGAGTTAGATTGGCGTCTTGTTGAAGAAGACTATTGGTTTGATTGGTACCGGCAGAATGGGGAATGGCGCTGGCGTCGTTCCTACCGCGATGTTCTAATTGCCGAAAGCCGCGCTGAGACGGGCGCGAGCGGTGCGCCGGCGCGGATCGCCAATACGCTCGATCCTGGATCTTACCGCCTGTCTGTCACAGACCCGAAAACCGGCGCCCAGTCAGACATTCGCTTCTATGTTGGTTGGCGCTCTTATGCTTCGGGCGCGCAAAGCCCGGATCAAGCGGCTTTTACGATCCCTGAAACGCCCGTTAAGCCGGGATCGCGCGCTCGTTTGTTTTTAAATCCGCCTTATGATGGGGAAGCGATTATCACGATCGCTACGGACAAAGTGCATTTGGTGCAGCGTTTAAAAGTCGAAAAGTCTGGGCGCGAAATTATTATCGATACTGATCCTTCTTGGGGTGCAGGGTTCTATGTGTTGGCTAGTATTGTGACGGAGCGTGATCCTGGGGACCAGCCTGTCCCGCGGCGCGCTATGGCTGTCGCTCATGTGCCATTTGATATGAGTGAACGCACGCTAGACCTAGCCTTTGATAAGCCGGAAATGCTCCGCCCACGCCAAAAAATAGACTTGCCAGTGAAAATTGACGGCGTCCGCCGTGGGGCGCCAGTGATGATGACTGTCGCGGCCGTGGATGAAGGAATATTACGGCTGACGAAATTCGCATCCCCTGATCCAATAGGCCATTTTTATGGCAAACGTCGCCTTGGGGTTGAGGTGCATGATGATTACGGCCGCATTCTAAACGCCAATCTTGGGGCGCCCGCAAGGTTTGGCGGCGATCAAATTGGCGGCGAGGGGTTAACCGTTGTGCCAACGAAGTCAATTGCGCTTTATTCCGGGCTCGTTACAGTCGGGGATGATGGCAAGGCTAGCGTGCCGGTCGAAATTCCCGATTTTAATGGCGAGCTGCGATTAATGGCGGTTGCTTGGTCGGCGGAGCAGGTTGGCGCGTCAAGCGCGCCGTTAACTGTGCGCGATGCGGCGCCTGCTCTTCTTTCCTTACCGCGCTTTTTAGCGCCGGGTGATGATGCGACGGCGACCCTATTGATTGACAATGTTGATGGCGCCGCTGGGGACTATATGGTTACGCTGACGGCGTCTGGTCCGGTCGAGCTAGAAAAATCCCAGAACTTTACACTGAAACAAGGTGAAAGACGGACCGCTGAATTCCCCATTAAAGCATTAGGGCAAGGGATTGCTTCAATTGCCCTTAACGTAGAGGGACCAGGCGGATTTAAAGTAACGCGGGAATACCCTATTCAGGTGCGAACGCCCTATTTCCCTGTGACGAATGTCTCAACCCTAGCGCAAGGAGCGGGTGAGCGTTTTGTTGCAAAGGCCGAATTGCTTGCGCCTTTTGTTCCTGGTTCGGGGGCGGTGAATGTTTCGTTTTCTCGTCTGCGCGGGGTGGAGCCAGGGCCGCTGCTTGATGCGCTTTATCGCTATCCTTATGGGTGCACGGAGCAACTAACCAGCGGGGCAATGCCGCTTTTGTTTGTTGATGTTCTTGGCGGAGAAGCAGGACGCGGACCAGAACGGGCGGTGCGCCCACGCATTCAAAAAGCGGTAAATTCTTTATTGAATCGCCAAGGTCAAGATGGCGCCATCGGCCTCTGGCGTGAGGGGGATGGCGGGGCAACCCCGTGGATTGGGGCTTATGCGACGGATTTTCTTTATCGCGCGAAAGAGCAGGGGTATGGTGTTCCGGATGAAGCATTGGAGCGCGCCTATTCAGCCCTGCAATATGTTGCGCGCGTCAATCGTTGGGCGCCTGTTAGCTATCAACTACGCGCCAATAGCGGCGCGGGGTCAAATGATACGACGCAGTTCTTGCGCCGACGTTCCGCTGCATACGCCTTATATGTTTTAGCGCGCGCTGGCCGGGCGGATTTATCGGATCTGCGCTATTTTCACGATGCGCTCTTGTTGCAAACGCCAAGTCCATTAGCGCGGGCCCATATTGCGTCTGCGCTTCATATGATGGGTGACAAGGCCCGCGCAACAAGTGCTTTTAAAGCAGCGGAAGCCGCCTTGGGCTTTAACAACACCGGTGATTATTATCAAACAGCGCTGCGTGATGCAGCTGGTGTTGTCGCGCTTGCCGCGGAAGCGGGACGAGATGCAACGGTTGAGCGAGCGACCGCTGCGTTTGAAGAATATATGAAAGAACCTAACCGCCTGCATACACAAGAAAAGGCGTTTTCTCTTTTGGCCGCTCAGGCGCTCTTAAGAGAAGGCGGTCCGCTTAAAATATTGGTAAATGGCGTTACGATTGATGGCATCAACGCTCCAACTATTACGCCGCCTTACAGCGATCTGGAAGGTGACGGCGTCATCTTTGAAAATATAAGCGGCGGACAAGTCTTCCGTACGGTTAGCGTGTCCGGCGCGCCCATATCCGCGCCGCCGCCTTTATCGAATGGCTTTTCTGTTTCCAAGCGGATTACAACCCTATCCGGCGCAGCGGTTGATCTTACAGGGGTTCAACAAAATGACCGGCTTGTTATTGCGATAAAGGGTAACGCACGAGATGATCGATTACACCCTGCTATTATTGCCGACCTATTGCCCCCCGGTTTTGAAATTGAGACAATCTTAAAGCCAGCCGATGGGGCCGCTCAATCTGGCGGCGCTGGCGGGGCTTATCGTTGGCTTGGGAAAATATCTCGCACAAAAATTGCTGAAGCCCGCGATGATCGTTTTATAGCCGCTTTAGACATCCGTAAGGAAAGCTTTACTGTAGCCTATATTGTAAGGGCGGTGACGCCAGGGGCCTATCTAATGCCTGGCGTTGTCGTCGAAGATATGTATCGCCCCGGTTATGTTGGTCGCACGAGTGCAGGCAAATTGACCGTCGCTAGCGCGCAGCAATAATGGAAAAGGCGTTCTTTAAAATAGCGGAAGCTTTGCCCCCTTATTTTAAAGGGCTATTTGGCCTTTTTGCCTTGATTGCGGCTATCGCGATTGCAGACATTGTTGCCCCCCCGCCACTGGAAAAGGCGCAAATTGTTAGTCCGTTGGCTGTTGATCATGAGGGGCGATGGCTTCATGCATTTACAACGCCGCAAGGGCGTTGGCGGTTTAAAGCTGATCTTGAAAATATCGACCCGGACTTTATCGAACGGCTCATCACCATAGAAGATAAACGGTTTTATAGCCATCTGGGGGTCGATCTGACGGCTCTTGCGCGGGCTTGTATAGACGCTATTCGATATGGACGTATAACCTCTGGCGCCTCGACGATTACGATGCAGACGGCGCGTTTGTTGGAGCCGCGTGAGCGCACTTTATCCTCAAAGGTCTTGGAGATGCTTCGAGCCCTGCAAATTGAACGCAGGCTTTCAAAGCGAGAAATCCTTGAGCTTTATTTGACGCTTGCCCCCTATGGCGGAAATTTAGAAGGGCTGCGCGCAGCGAGCCTTTCTTATTTTGACGTTGAACCTATTGGGTTAAGTCCGGCGCAACAAGCGCTCTTAATCGCTTTACCCCAAGCGCCTGAAGCGCGCCGCCCAGATCGGCGACCAGAAGCAGCAAAAGCGGCGCGTGGGGTGATTTTGAATAAGCTTGAAAATAATGGCGTTCTCACCGCTAACATTGCAAGGGAAGCGGGGGAGGAACCGCTTCCCCCTAATAGAACACCTTTTCCTCGTATCGCGTATCACACAGCTTGGGAGTTGACCCGTGATGGTGATGACCTTGTAAGGACTAGTTTAGATTTATTCTTGCAACAAAAAGCTGAGCGCCTTGTATCTTCTTACGGGGAAGGCGTTAGTGATGGAGCTAATATCTCCCTACTGATTGTTGACCATCAATCGATGGCGGTGCGCGCTGCGGTTGGCTCGAAAGGTGTAAAAACACAAGGGGGATGGATTAACTTAACACGGGCTGTGCGCTCTCCAGGGTCAACTTTAAAGCCCTTTATCTATGGGCTCGCATTTGATGACGGTATTGCTGCGCCAGAAACACTAATCAGTGACCGTCCACAACGATTTGGCGGCTATACGCCGGAAAATTTTGATCGCACATTCCGCGGTGAAGTGCGCATTAAGGAAGCATTACAGCATTCACTGAATTTACCTGCTGTTGCGGCTCTGGAACAGCTTGGCGCGCCGCGCTTTGCCAACCTTCTAATAGCGGCTGGGGCAAATATGAAAACCGCGCAGACCAAGAGCATGGAAGAGAGTGCGGGACCAGGTCTTGCCTTAGCGCTCGGCGGCGCCGGTTTGACGGCGCGCGACCTTGCCATGCTTTATGCGGGGCTCGCCAATGGCGGTGCGGTGCGCCCCCTTAATTGGCTGTATAGCGATAATCAAGAAAAGGCGGATGCGTCCTATCGATTGCTGTCAGCTCAAAGCGCTGAAAAGGTCGGCGACATATTACGAAATGTGCCCTCATTAAAAGGACGGGCGCCGGCCATGCTTATCTCTGATGCGCCTCAACCAGCTTTCAAGACAGGAACGTCCTATGGATACCGCGATGCCTGGGCGGCTGGCTATGCAGGGCGTTACACCGTTGTCGTTTGGGTAGGCCGAGCAGACGGCGCTCCGCGGCCTGGCGAAACCGGCCGTAAGGCTGCTGCGCCATTGCTATTTGATGTTTTTGATGCGTTGGCCAAACTTGATCAAAACGACACCCCAAATAACACAGCTCCGCAGCCGGAGCCCGCACCCATGGCGTTAAGGCGGTTTGCCCCTAAAAAGGAAGCGAGCCCGCCACAAATTTTGTTCCCGCCAAATGGATCGACTTTGTATGCGGATTTTTCTAGCCAAGAAAGAGGCGTCGCCATGACAGCGAGCGGCGGCGCAAAAAACTACCAATGGTATGTCGATGGGGACTTGGTTGATATTGACAAGCTGAATATTGAAGGGCGCGCGATATGGCGCCCCGCCAGTCCAGGGTTTTACGATATTACTGTTGTGGATGGCGATGGTCGATCGGGGCGCGCAAAAGTACAAGTTTTACCGGCGTTGTGATGAAATTTAAGCGGGGAGAAATTAAAGGCCTATCTAGGCGCATTCTTATTCATGCAGGGCTCGTACAGGCTGTATCTACAATTTATGTAGGCGCCAGCCTCGCCGAAGAAGGGCCAAAAGCAAGCAGTGGACAGAGCTTTTCTTTGATGGGCCGCGAATATAAATTAGCAAATATATTAGCGCCTTCTATCAATAGCTTTCATAGCCCTACGCCGTATGCAGAGCAATCACGGGAACTGCTACAGGCTATATTACGCGATGATTATTTTCACCTTGAGAAAATTGACGTGTCTGATCGGTGGGGGCGTCAGATAGTCAATGCCTATCCAAAAGTCCAAAAGGGGAAGGCAAATTCACCTCAACGCAGCCTTCAATATATATTGGTGAGCAGCGGCGCTGTAAGGGTTTGGCCACAGACTAACGACATGGCGTTCATTCGCACCCTTTTATTGGCTGAAGAAAAGGCGCGCGCTGACAAAAGAGGCCTTTGGGCCCTGAAGGCATATTCGGTGCGAAACGCTGATAACGCCAAAATGGCGCTAAACCGCTTCAATATAATCGAAGGGCGTGTTCTTAATGCTAGCGAGAGGCGTGGACGAGCATTTTTAAACTTTGGCGACGATTATCGTGATGATTTTACGGTAACAGCAACCTGGCGCCAGGCGAAGCGTTGGGCCCAGGAAGGTTCATTTGACTGGCTTACGCTTAAAGGCGAAAAAGTGCGTGTAAGGGGCTATGTCAGTTGGATCAACGGCCCCTCTATTTCACTTAATCACCCATTACAGATTGAACTTAAAGCAAGTGATTAGCATGCGCTAATTGCAAAGTTCAACATTGGACGGGTCTTGCTTGCGCCAGTCCGGTTGATCAGCCCAGGCGATTGCAGCAACTTGGCTTTGGGCGGCGATTTTTTGCGCAAAGACAGGATAGTGGCGCTGTTTCCAAGCGGGAAGTTTATGTTGCTTTTCTAACGTCTCTTCCATGCTGGCTTGTGCTGCTTCCGCAGCTTTTAGCGCCTTGTTGTAGTCCTGCACATAGCCTAGCCCTTCAGCATGCATAAAGGACAAATGCATTAGCGATACTGGATCATCCTTTTGGCTAGCCGCCTGGCAAATGGCGTCACGGATTTGTTGATGGCTCAGCCAGCGTGTGCGCTCGTAGCCGTTCTTTGATTGGAATTTTTCTACGGCTTCTAGCGTCGCTGGACCATAATCATTATCCGGACCATTAATAAACTTCATCAGGCCCAGAGCTTCAAGGGCGTATTGGGCGGCTAAGGCGACCGTTGGCGTTTCATTGACAGCGTTCGTTACGAGCTCTGTAGCATTTGATGATAAAGAAAAGCTGGCAGGTATAGCGCTCGCCGCCTGGCTTTCTGTTATGACCGGATTAACCTCCTGTGCGGCGACATGCGCAAAATGAGTCGCGGGCAGTTCGATAGACAGATTTTCAATGGCGCTAAGCGCTGCTTGATCTTCTAGCGCGGCAAGGTTCGCTTGACTTGTGCGCAACAACCGTCCGCGTTCAATGGCAACTTTGTTTTCAGCGATTTGATCTAGTTTCTTGGTGCGTTTTTTACTTTCTTTTTTGAAAGACCATCCCTTCACATCGCTTTTACCATAAAGCTCAGAAGTATTCGCATCACTCCAAGTTTCCGCCGCGACTTGCCAAGCGGCGGCGCTTAAACTTTCGTTAGCTGAAAAATGTTCACAGTCTGATAAACTTGCAAGACGTGTCAGCCCCATTGGGCCCATGCGTGAAAAACGATCAACCATCTCATTTTGGGCGATGCGTCGTTCATCTTCTGACAGTAAATTATTCAACTGCTCGCCGCGATTTTCTAATTCGACTATACGCTGACGGCGGTAATGCTGGAACATTTTCTCCCGCTTCGTCCAACCACTTTCATCCTCGCCGCCGGTGAAACGACGAAAAGATAGTTTGCCGTCTTCTTTAAGAGTACGGGTTCGAGCGTTATGGCGATGGGCCGTATCAGTATCGAGGGCTTCACAACGCGCTAGCGCAATCCATTGAACCGCATAAAATTTCTCAGCACGCGTCAGTTTTTTTGTTCCAAGAGGAAAGGAGCATTGCGCCATAGAAAATTGCGCATGTGGATCGCCGCCAATCGCGGCCCATTCTAAAATTTGTTGTTCTTCTAAGCTGTATTGATCCGCACATTTTTTCTCATCACTTGCTTGTGCAGGAAAAAAGGCAAACGTGAAGGTTGTAACGAATAGAGAAGCGAGTAGCCGCCAATCGAAAGATTTGCCGTTGATAGGGTTCAACGACACAAAAATACTCTTAATCAACTGCCCCTCCATCCCAGGTAACTTATCGTTATTCACGATTTTAGAGTGTGAATTAACCAATAACAACGTTTTCAAGATGTCATTTTAAGGGCGTGTTTGCAAAGATATCATTACAACTGCGTATTTTCGGCGGGGTTAAGGTTAATTTTTTCCCCTTTAAGGACACCAAAAAACAAAGCCAGGCAAGCACCCCCCAATGAGTGATCGCTTTGTCACATCATAATCAGATGCATGGATTTTTATGCAGCGGCCTTTTGCTGTAATGAAGCATCAAGCGCAGAGATAGCGGCGCCTAAATCAGTTTTTCTGACAGCCGCAACTTCACGAGCGAGGCGGTCTTGGGCCGCTTCGAACAGCTGACGCTCAGAATAACTTTGTTCTGGCTGGTCAGAAGCCCTGAATAAATCTCGCACAACTTCAGCAACTTGGATGATATCGCCTGAATTGATCTTCGCTTCGTATTCTTGCGCGCGTCTGCTCCACATTGTGCGCTTAATACGAGCGCGCCCTTTAAGAAGGTCAATGGCTTTAACAACAGTTGCTTCCTCAGAAAGCGGGCGCATGCCGACGGCTTGTGCTTTTGCTGTTGGTACGCGCAACTTCATTTTCTCGTGCTCAAACACGATCAGGAATAACTCATTGGTTACGCCTGCAATCATCTGTTTTTCGATGGATGCAATTTTGCCAACGCCATGCGCGGGATAGACGACATAATCATTAACCCGAAAAGTTTGCTTTGCCGCTTTGCTTTCAGCAGTAGGTTTTTGTGTTTCTTCCGCCTTCGGTTGATCCACACTTTTTGACGTCGGTAGAGATGTCGGAACTGGAATTTGTGATGCGCGCTCAGAGGGTGGTTTTTGACCGACGTTTAAATTCTTCATAACTGGCGTTTTTACCGATGTTTTATCGTCGCCTGTGTTTTCAACAGACGTCGAGGCTGTTTTCGCAACTGATTGGGTTTTTTGCGCTTCTGGCGTTGAAGCATCAGTCTTTTTAGCAGCGCTCTTTTTTGCTGCAACAGTTTTCTTTGTTGCTGTTTTCGGCTTGGCTGCGGCTTTTTGGCTCGTACTCTTTGTCGTTCTCTTCGGTGAAGCTTTTTTGGTGGTTGTTTTTGCTGTTGTTTTCTCAGCGGCCTTCGTTGCAGATTTCTTGGTTGCTGCTTTTTTCACCGTTGCTTTTTTTGACGTCGCGGTTTTACGGGTTGATGTTTTGCGCGAGGTTGCACGCGAAGTTGAACTTGCGCCGTTAGCCGCCTTTGTTGTTTTCTCTTTACTTGTTGTTTGCGCTTGTTTCGCCGCCATAATCTATCTCCCGCCCAAAAATTATGGGCTTTTCCGTCGATACTGGCGATTTTGTTGCCGCTATTGGCTTCAAATTCTGCGTACGGGTAAACTGGGTGTCATATGCCAAATGGCGCACTTTAGCGTTTTCACGCTATCCATCTGGATATAATTTAAGAGAAGCAGAAAGATGCCCGAAATAGGGTGATACTATGGTTGATCGCTGGTTGTAACGCGTACGCAAAACTTGATCGGCTATATTCAAACTCAGCCTTAGACAGCGTCAATAACCCACTATTTCATATAAACTTTAACCGATAGTCCTGTCCCTTTCTTCGCCAGCTTACCGCCGCGTTGGGATTAATCGCCGTTGCTGTGGATATTAACACAAAAATGACGAAAACGCTATGGTTAACCCATGCGCAACTTGGGCGTGCGGATTTCGGGGGGATGCATGGAAAAGGTGATCCACCCTAATCATTAGAACCACAGATTGCTTCAATGAAAGCTAATCAACCTAAATACCGGAAAGCTTATCGACAGTCATTAGTCGCCTGAACCAGGCTCTGCGCTGAAATATTTATCAAGCTTGCCTTCGACTTGGGCAAAATCATCGGCGTCCGCAGGCGCGTCTTTCTTTTGGGTGATATTTGGCCAGCTTTCCGCATATTTGGAATTGAGTTCGACCCACTTGCCGTCCGCATCATCAGTGTCAGGCACGATGGCTTCGGCTGGGCACTCCGGCTCACATACGCCGCAATCAATGCATTCGTCTGGATGAATGACGAGCATGTTTTCGCCTTCGTAAAAGCAATCAACCGGACAGACTTCGACGCAGTCGGTGTATTTGCATTTGATGCAGGCTTCTGTGACGACATAAGTCATGGGCGAGGTTCTCCAAATTCATCATGAGCGCCGCACCATCTAGGCGCGATCTCCACTTTCTCATACCGTGAAACGGCGCGTGTGCAAGCGGCTAGCTTGCGATTTTTCCTAAAGGACCTTGTAGGACGTCGTAACGATGCGCGAAATAGGCTTTTTCTAGGCGTCTGCGGGACCCGAAAGGCTATCTGCGGCTCGTTGGCGCGCTTCGCCGCTTAAACGATCCTCTAGATAAATCAGACCGCAAAGTCGGCGAATCAAAGCGTCTTCATATTGGTCGCGATTTCCATCGGCTAAAACGATACGCCAAAGGTTCTCAACAAAGGCGGATTTTTCCTGCGTTGTCATTTGCTTGGCGACTTTCGTGAAGCGATGAAGGTCAATGGCGTCTTTTTGAGCCATTTCCCCTTGGGCGCGCAGTGTTTGCGCCTCTGCCATCGACATTGAAAAAGTAGCCATTAACGATTGGTCGATAACGGCTTTTTCTTCGTCTGCGTAGTCATCGTCAGCTTTGGCGGCCTCAACCAGAAGGGCGGCGATGGCGTATTCCAAACTTTTTGCTGAGTAACCGACATCTTCGCTCGTTGGCGTTTCTTTGTTCTTTGGGGAAAACCCAAACAAGGCGGCAAGTTGTTTTAACATAAAGGGGGCTCCAAAAGCGTTGTATCATTAATCTGTTTGTAGGCGCGATATGGCGCGGCGGTCTTTTTTTGTGGGGCGTCCTGACCCTTTTTCGCGGACGCCTTGGCGGGCGGCGTTGATATTTTCGCCGGCGGCGCCCTCCGTTTTTGCGGCGGGCGGGGGGGAATGATCTTTGTAAAGCGAGCTGGCTTCACTTGCCGGACCGCGCCGCGCCGCGCAGTGATTGATTTCAATAATCCAAAGGCGAGCGCCAATTGCAAAAGCTAGTTCGTCCGTTGGGCGCGCCATAAAGCTTGGCTTTGAAATGCGTTGGGTTTGTCCGTCGCGCGTTAGGCGCATCTGACCGCCCGAAACAAACTTCGACGCAAGGCTGCGGGTCTTAAAAAACCGCGCACACCATAACCACTTATCGATCCGTTGTGTCTCGCCTTCAAGGTCGACAGACGGGTTTGATTTCAGTGAAGGTCTTTCGTTCAAGATGTGCCGGCTTCTACTATGGCTTATCAGTCGGTCCAGAAAGCCCGTCTTTTAAACCCGCCAGGACGGCGAAAGGTGAATCAGGGTCCGCGACCTTGCGGTGCCGAGGCGCATGCCCTTCAGCGCCCTTTTTCGGCGCGTTTTTAGCCGATCCCTTGTAAGGAGAGTTTGCCCTTTGTTGATGTGCGCCGCTTTTGCCGCCGTCACGGCGTGCGCCGTCGCGTCTTCCAGAATCGCGTTTGTTTCCTTTGCGATTGCCTTCTTGGCCTTTTGCGTGATTTTGCCGGTTCCCACGTGCTTGCTTGTCAGCATTGCCATCTTGGTTGGCGCGTTGTTTTTGTGGCGGACGGCGAGGGGCGAAACGCCAGAGGGTGACTTCTTCCAGTTCTTCTTCGCCTATGGTCTCAGGGCTCGCCTTGTCTTCTACAGCTGGCGCAATTTGTGTATCTGCTGTGGGCGCTACATTCGCTAACGGAGAAACGATCGCCGTGGGCATATTAGCCGCGGGCATATTATTTGTAGGTTCGGTTGCCTGTGGTGTCGTCGGCGAAGCGCCTTCAGTGCTCGCTATATCAATCTGTGTTACGCTCGCTTGCTCGCCGCTTTGGGCGCCCTCCGGCGAGGCGGCGCTCGGCGCTTCTAAAGTCTGTGTCTCGCCAGGTGTTGCAGCATCAACTTTCGCTGGTTCTTCTTTTTTCTTTGGGCGCTTAACGACGTTCTTTTTGTAGCCTAGGGATTTTAGGATCCCCTCAAACTCTTCGCCTGAGCAACCAACAAGAGACATCATTTGCGCCGTCGCTTCAAAGCCGTCACGTCCATTCGCGTCTTTGCGATCATTACGGATTTGTCCGGCGAGCCGTTCCAGCATGTCTATACGCACAGCGCGCGCGCCGGATGGGCGATAGCCGGAAGCATAATAATATGCATGCGGTAGATCTTCATTCACAGGAATGGAGACAAGCCCCGCTTTTGGCGGTTGGAACTCCATAGGTTTGCGGCCTGTCCAAAGCGCCCAGAGTAATGTCAATAAACGCGCCGGGCCAGGTTTTAGCAATGCTGGCATAAACAGGGTATATTCACCAAAGCGCATGCCGAGTTTGCGCAGTTTCGCGCGCTCATCTTGGCCGAGCTGTTTTAGCTCATCGCCGAAATGCACCCGCGACATGGCCCCGAAATTTTCTACGAGCCGATACGCGACCCCGCGCCCTTGCGCGGTTAGCTCGCCGCCATCGGCGGCTTCCGCCGATTGGCGCATCAGCACCATAGGGCCAAGCAACGCTTCAATCCGAACCGCTATATAATCCTGAAGCCGGTCCATAATTCGGCCGCGCAGGGAAGGGGTAATCTTATCAAGGCCCCGCGCCGTGATCGTCGGACGCAAGGGCGTTGGCCCTTTTGTTAATTGCGCCACCGGCGCAGACCGCCACCAAAGGCTCGCGTCATCGCGCAGTTCAAACTCTTCCGGTTTAGCATTGGCGAGCGCAGCGGACCGGGCCGCCAGCATCGGGGTGAGCGCTTTTTCCGCCGCCAAGCGCACGCGCTTTGCGTCCGCGCCTTTTGCGCGCGGGTCGATCATAAATTCAAACCCGATCAACCGGCCTACAAATTGACCTTCCACGATCACGTCTCCGTCGTCAGTTACCCCAGCGAGAATCGGGGTGTCGTCTTTCAGTTTCTTCAACAACACTGAGGTGCGCCGGTCAACAAATCGTTGAGTCAGTTTTTCGTGCAGTGCGTCCGATAAAGCATCTTCTATGACTCTTGTCTTATCCTGCCAATAGGGGGCGTTCTTAATCCATTGGCGATGGTTCGCTAAATACGTCCAAGTGCGCCCATGGGCAATGCGCGCTGATAGGGCGTCGATATTACCGTCAGTGCGGTTAAGGCGCTCAACTTTCGGGGCGAGCCAATCTTCTTGAATTTGGCCTTTCGCCATAAGTTGTTGATATATATCAACGATTAGACGCGCATGTTCATCATAGGAGACTTTTTGGAAATCCGGGATCTGGCAGACATCCCACAGAATTTTAAGCGCCGCGCCCCCCGTGGCGAGGTTTTTCACTTCTTCCATCCGAGATAGCCGCAACAGCGCTTCTTCATCATCCCCGGGCCGGGCGCGATGAAGTTCTGTGCGCGGCGAGGCGGTTGAGAGCGAATTGATAAGCGCAGGCAGTGAGGCAAATTCTAACCGCTCCGAACGCCATTGCAGGGCGTGCAGCGGGTCGAAACGATGATTTTCAATGGCCTCGATCGTTTCTTCATCAAAAATGGGGCAGTCAGCGGTGACGCCAAAGGTTCCATCTCGCAAGTGCCGCCCGGCGCGGCCAGCGATCTGCGCCGTCTCATCATTTCTGAGCGTCCTAAATCCGCGACCATCAAACTTTTTATGGGCGGCAAAGGCGACATGGTCGATATCCATATTCAGACCAAGGCCTATCGCGTCCGTCGCGACGAGATAATCAACTTCGCCAGACTGGTAGAGTTCAGCTTGGGCGTTGCGGGTTCTGGGGGACAAAGCGCCAAGCACAACCGCCGCGCCGCCGCGCTGGCGGCGGATCAGCTCCGCCACCGCATAGACCGTGTCGGCTGAGAACGCGACCACCGCGCTGCGCCGAGGCAGGCGGGTGACTTTCTTCGGCCCCGCATAAGAAAGCACGGACAAACGCTCGCGCGTGACGAAATTGATGTCCGGGAATAGGCGCTTAAGGAGGGGGCGCATCGTTTCGGAACCTAAGAATACCGTCTCGGCCATCCCCCGCGCATGGAGGAGGCGAGAGGTAAAGATCCGTCCCCGCTCTAAATCTCCGGCGAGCTGAATTTCATCGATAGCAAGGAACGCAACCTGGCGCTCAAGCGGCATCGCCTCAACCGTGCAGACCCAATAGCTCGGTGATTTGGGGATGATCTTTTCTTCGCCGGTGACCAGCGCCACCTCCCGCGCGGAACGGCGCGCGACGAGCTTGTCATAGACTTCGCGCGCAAGTAGCCGCAGGGGCAGGCCGATCATTCCCGTCGGATGAGACAGCAGCCGCTCAATCGCGTAATAGGTCTTGCCCGTATTGGTCGGCCCCAAGACCGCCGTCAGCGCGCCGCCATCTTTTCGGCGGGGCAGTTCGCTTTGATACATATGAGACTGGATTTGAGGCGGCGACATAACCCCTTAAACTGACGGCGCGCTGACCAAAAGGTCAAGGGGGAGCGTTATGGATGGGACGCACCTGAGATGAATGGCTTAGGCGCAATGGATGAAGCGCTTGTTGGAAAAAAAAATCAGACCTGTTTCCACCCTTCGAGGCTTTTGCCTTGCAAAAGCACCTCAGGGTGAGGGGCAGTGTGCGTTGAAGCTTAGTTTATTCCTCATCCTGAGGTGGCCAGCTTGCTGGCCCTCGAAGGATGGAGATAGGCAACTTGTTTCAATCGATCTTCCCCACTTGTGGGGGAAGTGGCCCGCTGGGCCGAAGGGGGGAATGCATCAGATTGATAGAATATAAAGGGAGCGGTTACACCCCCTCTGCCTCACTAGCGTTCGGCGCCTCCCCCATAAATGGGGGAGGAAATCCGAGAGTTCAGCGAATTTAGTTTATCTTAAACGCAGCAACGACTTCCGCGGAAACTTCGATAGGTTGCGGGTCGAGGTGGAGCTCTGTATCCGGCATACGGTCTTGCGCATCAATTGCAGGTGCTGGGCTCCCTGCAATGAATGGACGGGCACCATCTCGCCAACCATCAGAAAAACCTTGACCATATTGAATCCTAGATAAACCTGAGATTGTTGTTCCTGATGCTGATGCAAGTTTCTCAGCTTTAGCGCGCGCATCTTTTAGTGCGGAAGCAATCGCTTGTTCTCGCGCGTCTTCATATGTTGTGACCTTGTATCCTGCAAGGTTTACTTGTTCGGCGCCGAGCTCTGAAAGTAAAGAAAGAATGTTTCCGGATTGATTGGCCGGAGAACCAATGACCGAAATTGAGATAGTTGAAAAATAACCTTCGACGTTACAGGCTTCTTCGTCAGAATACCGCCTAAGTTCTTTGCATTCGGCATTATATTTTGGACTCACCGATACCGTTGACGGATCGACTTCTAAGTGCGTGAGACCTTTGAGTTTCGGCGTTTCTTCACGGATGAGAGTAAGTTTGGCTGAGATATCTTTAAGGACTTGTTCGCTAGTGTCTCCCCGACTTGCTAGGGATGCTCTAACGTTAAACTGATCCGGCTCGACTTTAATTTTCGCTTTGCCATCAACAACAATGTGAGATTCTTCAAGTTGTGGCAGGCATGCGGCGAGCGGTAATGCGAGAATGATTGCTAAGATAATGCGCGGCATCGTCTCCCCCTATAAGTTGCGTGGAAACTAAAGGTTCCAACGGTCATTTCTATGCTTGCTAAAGTAACAGAGAGGGCAGGCAAGTTCCACCTTTTAAGGTTTGCCTGAAGCGATCATTTCAAGGTGAGGTGCAGTTGTGTTGAAGCTTGGTTTATTCCTCATCCTGAGGTGGCCAGCTTGCTGGCCCTCGAAGGATGGAGATAGGCAACTTGTTTCAATCAATCTTCCCACTTGTGGGGGAAGTGGCCCGCAGGGCCGAAGGGGGAATGCATCAGATTGATTGAATATAGAGGGACCGGTTACACCCCCTCCGCCTCACTAGCGTTCGGCGCCTCCCCCCATTTATGGGGGAGGGAAGTGAGACGCCTCTAAAGAGTTTTTCGTATTGAAAAAGCGCCCTAAACCCGGCCCTTGGCGTATTCAGCGAACGCTGCGCCGAATTCTTCGTTTTGAAGGCCTAAGTCGAGGTTTGCTTTCAGCCAGCCGACTTTCGAGCCGCAATCGTGGATCACGCCTTCGCACACACAGGCGTGGAAGGTTTGTTCCGTATTCAGCTTATTCATAGAATCGGTGAGCTGAATTTCGCCGCCGGCGCCGCGTTCTTGTGTTTCGAGGAGGGAGAAAATCTCCGGCTGCAGAATATAGCGGCCAATAATACGGAAATTTGATGGCGCATCTTCAGGCGCAGGTTTTTCAACCATGCCGGTCATTTCAATAAGATTGCCGTTTTGTGCTTTTGGCGCAATCACGCCGTATTTAGAGGTTTCCTCGCGCGGGACTTCCTCAACCGCCACCATATTGCCGCCGGTTTCATTATAGGCGTCGACCATCTGTTTTAGAAAACCCGGTTTGCTCGGAACAATCTCATCAGGCAGGGAGACCGCGAAAGGTTCATCCCCGACAATCGCGCGGGCGCACCATACTGCGTGGCCAAGGCCCAATGGCGCTTGCTGACGGGTATAAGATATGTCGCCAGCTTGCGGCAGGGCGCCGACAATATCGTCTAAAATCGCCGTTTTGTTTTTCGCTTTTAAGGTTGCTTCTAATTCGAACGCATGGTCGAAATATTCTTCGATCGCGCCTTTGCCGCGGCCTGTCACAAGAATGACATGTTCAATGCCCGCCTCACGCGCTTCATTGACCACATAGTCGATCAGCGGACGATCAACGACGGGCAACAATTCCTTTGGGATGGACTTTGTGGCTGGCAAAACGCGGGTGCCAAGACCAGCAACAGGAATAACGACTTTTTTGATCGGTTTCATTTGAGAACCCCTATGCGCGAATATGTTTTTTTGACTTTAATGCAAGGATCGGCCCAAGGCTGCGCGACGATTTGCAGCTGATGGTTGAAATTAGTGTTTCAAATTGGCGCGCGTAATCTTTGCCGCCTTAATATGTTTATTCCGGCACCTTGTTAATTGGACTAACGCCAAGGTCAAGCTCGGTTCCGATGGGTTCTAAGCTTCGTGCGGCTTCCGCAATAATGGGGCGTGCTTTGCCGAGGCGCCGCGCCGCGTCTTGACGAAGGTCATGGTAAAACAAATTAAAGTGTTGGTTTTTCCAATGGGCGCCAAACCAATGGCGACGCCGTAGATAGCTCTGGGAAGGTTTATCAATCAGCAATATGCCATCGTCGCATTGTGCGCCGAGCGCATGGGCAATCGCTGGCGGTGTTTGGCGAAGGCCGAGACCTGTCGCGGATGCGGCCCCGATATGCTTGTCTGCGCTCATATAGGTTTCATCGTTGCGCCAACTTAATGGGTTTATGCAGAGTGATTTGCTGCTTGCGGCTAGATTTGTCTTAGGGACAATGCGGCCCTCATTATTCCACATCAGTGTTCGCTGGCGCAGCCGCTCTATGTCGGCTTTGAACGAAGCCTCGCGCGCAGCGAAACCGATGACACATCTTATTTGATTAGGGTCAGTGCAAGGGGGCGTTTTTTGCCCTTCTTCCATAAAAAAGCCCATGGATGTGGCGTGGTCGATGACATAAGCGGCGGCGAGGCGGTCATTTAACTTTGGATCTGTTTGAAAATATTTTTGCAAAAGGCCAAGAACGTAAAGCCCGCCTTGACCATAGCCAACGAGGATAATCGGTTGAGCCCGGTCATCGGCTTCTTGGAGAAACTCTTTGAAAGCGGCGTTTACATCTTCAAAAGCGGTTTCGTGAGCGGCGACCCCGTCATATTTCATCGTGAAAAAAGAAAACAGCGTTGCCTGACGATAATATGGCGCATAAATATGGCCCATTGACTTAAAGGGACCCAGTTCGTTCGGCGCGGCGATGGTTTTTAATATCTCAGTCGCTTTTTCATCTGTATAAGGCGCATTCCAGCCTTGCCTGCTGTAATATGTTCCTCCATGAACATAAAAAATCGCCGCTTTAGGCGCGGATGATGCTGAGGGCGGCGCGTCTGGGCTCGCTTCGGGGCGCATAAACCATGCGCTCCTATCCGTATAGTTTGGGGGCGGCGGTGTCGGGCTCGTTTGAAAGGGGGTGCGTGGTTTAACGGCGAACCGCGTCACATTGTCTTGAAAAACAATTAACGTAATGGTCGCTAGAATGCTGGTCAGAACAAAGGCTAGTATAATAGGCAAGCGCCAGACATGATTGCCTATACGTTTTGCAGGGCGCCTTTTTGACGGTGGGTTGCTGGGCTGGCCTTGCCCAGTAGGCGGTTCGTCATCATCTACGCCTTTTGCGGTCATAATCCGCACCTTTTGTTGCGTTAAGCCCAATTTAACGGGCTGGAACCTTGATGATCGGTTATATCACTAGTGTTAAGGTGAAACTGTGACGTTGGGAATGCGCCTGTTGATAATTTCGTGAGTATTTCTTCATAAGATCAAGACACTATATAATTTAAGAATTATTGCGCGTGGCGCATCTGATTGTACGGTTAAACCCTAAGAAGGTTTGGATATGAACGCTCGGCCAACTGGCGGACATAAAGGCGACAAAGGCGCTGGCGCTGATGCGCCGCTGATAAAACCACCTAAGCAAAGCTTATTTGCTTCATTACGCTCCAGTTTTCTGGCGGGTATTGTGGTCGCTGCGCCAATCGGAATCACGGTGGCGATTGTATATTGGTTTGTCACTGGCCCCATGGCCAAGCTGGATAGCTTTGTAAAACAATTGCTTCCAAACCTTGGCGACGAAAAAATTGAAACAATCCTTCAGGTGATCCCTGGGGTCGGGGTTCTGGCCGCCATTATTGCGTTAGTGATTTTAGGGGCCTTGGCCAAAAATTTCATTGGCCGCAGTTTTATTCATGCGGGGGAAAATATCCTCGATTCTATGCCGGTGGTGCGTAATCTCTATCGGTTTTTTAAAAATGTCTTCGAAACGGCGCTGCAGCAGTCGGAACGATCATTTCAGGAGGTTGTGCTCGTTCAATACCCACGCGAAGGACTATGGGTGATGGCTTTTGTCGTCGGCGCGGCGAAGGGTGAAGTACCGGCTAAACTCGACGATCAAGGCGAAAACCTAACGGCGATCTTTATACCAACGGTGCCGAACCCTACTTCTGGTTTTTTAATCTTTGTTCCCCGGTCTGAATTGCGCGGACTTAGTATGTCTGTTGAAGACGCTGCGAAGGTGATCTTTTCTTTGGGGCTTGTCGCGCCAGAATATACAGATCCTGATAAGGCGGTTGAAGCTCTTGAAGAAACCGCATCAAAACTCGCGGAAGAAAACGAAGAGCCAAAAAAGCGCCTATTTGGCGGGTTTGGCGGCGATAAGCGCAAAGCGTCTTAAGCTATCCGGCTCTTAAAAGCCTGACGGCGTCATCCCGCCGGAAAAGATAGAGCAGGGCGCGCAACGCCTCCCCGCGCTCCAACTTTAGGTCCGGGTCGTCTTCTAACACCATCATCGCATCATCCCGCGCGGCTTTTAGAAGTGATCCGTGTACAGTGGCGTCAGCAAGCCGAAATTCAGGAAACCCAGATTGCGCTGAACCGAGAAGGTCGCCCGCGCCGCGCAGGCGTAAATCTTCCTCAGCGATTTCAAATCCGTCCTCTGAGGCGCGCATCATTTCAAGACGCGCCTTTGCTGTTTGTCCAAGTGGGCCTTTATAGAGAAGCAAACAGCTAGATTGCTTATTGCCTCGGCCGACACGCCCACGAAGTTGGTGCAATTGCGCGAGGCCAAAGCGTTCGGCGTGTTCAATAACGATAATGCTGGCGTTGGGAACATTGACCCCAACCTCAATCACGGTCGTTGCGATTAAGACAGCAAGATCGCCATTTAAAAAGGCGCCCATAATGGCGTCTTTTTCTGGGCCCTTCATACGTCCATGGACAAGGCCGACGCGCTCGCCAAAGATCGTGCGTAAATGGTCATATCGCGCTTGCGCTGCGGTTAGAGGGGAAAGATCGCTTTCCTCAACTAAAGGACAGACCCAGTATAGTTGTTCACCCTGATCAACAGCGCGCTTGGCGGCTTGTGTCACATTATCCAAGCGCTCCAGCGGAATTATTCGTGTGGTGATGGGCTTGCGGCCCGGGGGCTTTTCACGAATGGCGCTGATGTCCATATCCCCGTAAGCAGTCAAGGCGAGGGTGCGGGGGATTGGCGTCGCCGTCATCACAAGAAGGTCCGGCGCGGGCCCTTTGTCAGCAAGAGCCATGCGTTGGCGGACGCCAAAACGGTGCTGCTCATCAATCACGACAAGTGCAAGATCTTTAAACGCCACCGTTTCTTGAAAAATAGCATGGGTGCCAATCAAGATATCGATATAGCCTTCTTTAAGGCCGGTCAGCTTGGCTTCGCGCGCCGGGCCCTTATCGCGCCCTGTTAATAGCTCAATCGTAATGCCCGCAGCTTCCGCAAAGGGGGCGAGCCCTTCAAAATGTTGCCGCGCCAGAATTTCGGTCGGCGCCATAATCGCTGCTTGGGCGCCGGTTTCCACCGCGTTTAACATCGCCATAAAGGCGACGATGGTTTTGCCGGAGCCGACATCGCCTTGGACGAGACGGACCATGCGCGTTTCCGCCGCCATATCGGAAAACACCGCCTCCAATGTCGCCATTTGATCATTCGTCAGCTTATAGGGAAGCGCTTTTAATACGGCGGCGCGCATAACACCATTGCCGCTTATCACCCGCCCAGCGCTTTTACGGTTTGAGCGACGGATAAGGGCGAGGGCGAGCTGATTGGCGAACAGTTCATCATAAGCAAGCCGTTGGCGCGCCATACTTTGCGGGGACAGGTCTATCGCCGCAGTGGGTCGGTGAGCGGTCACCAAAGCGTCTTGCCAGCTTTGCCAACCTTGTTTTTCAAGCCAGCTTTTATTCTGCCATTCGTTCAGAACGGGCGCGTTTTCTAATGCGCCCGCAACGGCCTTGCGCATAACATTGGACGTCAGCCCGGCCGTTAGCGGATAGATCGGCTCATAAAGGGGCAGAGCGTCAGGCTGCGCCGGATCCGTAATGTAATCCGGATGCGTTATTTGCAGTCCGCCGCGATAGTCCTCAACCTTGCCGCTGATCCGCCGCGTTTTACCTTCCGGCAGCGCTTTTTCAAGGTAATCGGCGCGCGCATGGAAAAAGGCGAGGGTTATGATGCCCGTTTCGTCGCTAACGATCACCCGATAAGGCGCGCGCCGCGCGCCTTTCCCCCCGCCAGGCGGCGGTTCGTGATGATCGATGACCACATCAAGGGTGGCGAGCTCACCCGGGCGGGCATTGCAGATTTTTGGCCGATGGGACCGGTCGATCATCCCTTGGGGCATCGTCATAATCAGATCGACAAGCTGCGGCCCCGCTGCTTTTTCAATCAGCGGCTGAAGGCGCGGGCCAACACCTTTAAGCGTCGTAATCGCTTTAAATAAGGGATCAAGAATTGATGGGCGCATGGGCCGCACTATCTTCTCTTTTGCGTGATTTGTCTAAGGTCTTGGAATAGGGCATATTTCGCCCATGACACAACTCACTGATCCCCGCCGCAAACAACTTCTTTATCGCGCCACCCACCGTGGTTTTAAGGAAGCCGATCTTCTTGTCGGCGGTTTCGCCGCTGCGAATTTGGCTGAGATGACGGAAGAAGAGCTGGATGAATTTGAAGAGCTTTTAACGCTCTCTGATCGTGATTTATATGATTGGGCCTCCGGCGCGCGCGAGGCCCCGGCGAATATCTCAGGTCCCGTCTTTGAGCGGATGAAAAAGTTTGACGTGGCCAAGATGATCCACGGGTAGGCGCAGTAATTCGTTAACTGATCATAGGCTCTATTATTTACTTCTTCTCCAGCAACAATTTCCCTTCCTCCTCTACGGCGCCAGTGATTTGTTCAGCTAGCATCGCAAGTAGGATCGGTAGGCGCGCCTCAACCCTGACATGTTCGGGGAAGATATCAATTGAACCGTCGACTTTCTGTCCCATGCCGCGCGCATGAAAAGAAAGTCGGTCATCATCCACCCATGTTTCTTCAAAGCTGAAATTAGCCCCGCCGCTGAGAGATTCTTTTAACTTCACAAAGCCGTGCTCAATGCGTCTTCTGGCTTCTTCTTGGCCAAGTTCATGGTTTAATGTGACGGTGATAGCGCGGGGCATAAATAATTTTCCAAAAACACAGTTGCGATTAGTGCAATTTGATCTAGCGCATGTAATATCGATGCGCGCAGCTTATAAAGAACACATCGTTGAGAAGTGGGGTTGATTTTTAACGTGGAGCGAGGGATGGGCGCAAATCTTATTTTCGGATTTTTTCGGGCGACTTTATCATTATCGGGGCTATTCGCCCTATTAATGGGCGGGGCGATGGTTACAGCGGGGCCGGCGGTTCGGTTTGGCTTAATTGATTATTCTAAGGCTTTTCAGCTTTTTGGCGCGGTGATGGCGCCAATTCAGATTGTTGGTCCGGTGGCGCTTTCGCCTTTATTTACAGCGATCGTCATCTGTCTTTTGGGGGGCTTGTTCGCGGTGATTAATGGTCCGCGCCGAATAGGGGCCTTCGCGCTTATTGCGGCGGCTGTCGGCGCGATGGGCGCTTATGGTCCGCTAAAAATGCGGGCTGAGGCGCAAAAATACCCTTACATTCATGACATTACGACGGATTTTGAAAACCCGCCGATGATTGTTGCTGGCGCGGGAGCAAAGAGATCGAACCCGGCGCGCTATGTGGGGGATGAACTTGTGGGCGATAGTGATATGACCATCGCTGAAGCGCAAAGGATTGCTTATGCCGATCTTGAGCCAATGCGGGTCGATAGCGACCTATACGAAACAGTCATCGCCGTGACGAAAGTGATTAAAACTATGGATATGATCATTATTGGCGATGGTCCAATTCCAGCAGAAGGGGCGCCGGAAGAGGCCGACCCAGCCTCATGGCGCATTGAAGCGGTGGCGACGTCGTTTTGGTTCGGCTTTAAAGATGACTTCGTAGTGCGCATCGACGCGACAGGCCCTGACAGCGCTCTTGTTAATGTGCGCTCAAAGTCCCGCGTCGGTCTTTCTGATCTTGGTGCAAACGCAAAACGGATGAAAGAATTCTTCAGCCGCATGAGCGCCTCCTAAATCTGTAAGAAAGTCAACAGTGCACGCCGTTTTATCAGCGTGCAAATTTCTCGCTTAGCTTGACGGCTAGTGCTTTGATCGTTTCACGCACGGGCGCGCCGCCGACGGTTGGCGGGTTAAGTCCCGCAGCGCGAAGGCGGCGGTTGGCCATGTGAACGCGGCGATTTTGGTCAGAAACTTCTGAACGCCATGTGATGGAAAACGACACGGACATTTCATCGCCGTTCTTCACCCAATGGGGCGCTTTTACCGGCATATAAAGGGCGTCGCCTGGTTTTAAGACAAACCGTTGTCCTTTATTGTCAAAGCGCGCAGGATCATAGGCAATATTGCACTTACCAGTCGCGTGCAGTTCTTCGTGGTCGGCGCCGCTTGTCAATTCTTCGTCATCAACGGGAAAAACCATGACGGTCTTTTCGCCTTTGATCTGCATAAGAACATTATATTCAGGGTCAAAATGAAATGGTGTTTGGGTTCCGGGCGAGGAGGTGAAAACAAACCCGTCATGCATATGGGTTGCTTGTCCTGGCAAAAGCTTTGCTGGCGCAAGGTTCGCGATGCATTGCTCTAAAATATCGCGATAATCTGGGTCATTTTGGACGGAACGAATACAAGTCCATGCCTTAAGCGTCTCAATTCTAGCTAGGGTCTCATCAAAGGTAAGGCCCGTTGTTGGGATTGCTTCGGCGTCTGGCTGGCTGACATGAATGTCGCCCGCATGAAACTCTCTGCATGCGTCAGGAACGCGTTTGGCGAGCTCTGTTAGGGCGGAAAGCTGAAACGCTGGGTGACCATTTAGGTCATGCTTTAAAAGACACGGCTTATCTGGAAAATGCGCCTTAAAAGTTTCGCAAGCTTCTTCGTTAAAAGGCGCCACCGGCGCGCTTAAATTTTGTTCTTCATCCGTAAGATGTAGCAATTGGCTTGTTTGCGCAGACACGTCCTTGGCCCTCCTTGACGTTCAAACGATTGAGGGGAGCCTAAAGGCCAGCACTTAATTTTTAGATAGGATTAATTGGCTTATCGTTAATGGGATCTGAATAAACCTGTTAGCATTGCGGGTTTGATAGTGCGCCGTTTGCACAAACTTCTTTGTCTAAAATAACGATATTTCCTGCGCTGAGGCGCGCGCGCCCCTCAACCACGCGAGCAAGGCAGGCGGGATAAAGCCGGTGTTCTTCCTTTAAGATGCGTGCGGCGAGCGTTTCATCCGTATCCTCCGGCAAGACCGGAACTGCTGATTGCCCAATAATCGGGCCTGCATCCATTTCACTAGATACAAAGTGTACGGTGCAACCGCCAAGTTTGACCCCAGCCTCTATCATACGTTGATGAACATTAAGCCCTTTAAAAGAGGGCAGCAAGGATGGGTGGATATTGATCAGCCTACCCCGCCATTGGCGTACGAATTCAGGGGTTAAAAGCCGCATAAAGCCAGCAAGACATACATATTGCGCGCTGACGTTGGTAAGCGCGTTGTTGAGCGCCTCGTCAAATGCGGTGCGGCCGTCATCATATTTTTGTTCTTTTGTACCAAAGGCACGGTGGTCAATAACGAGGGTTTGAACGCCGGCTTTTTGGGCGCGTTCAAGCCCTGCGGCGCCTGGTCTGTTTGAGATAACCAACGCGATTTCGGCCGGATACTCACAATTGGCGCTGGCGTCTAGCAAGGCTTGCAGGTTGCTGCCGCGCCCGGAAATTAAAACAGCGACTTTTACCCGGCTCATACGCGTTCTGCTTCTACAAGATCTCCGATGATCATTGGCTCCTCGCCAGCTGCTTGAAGCTCGGCAAGTACACTGTCGACGTCTTTTGCATCGACGACCAATACGCCTCCAATGCCGCAGTTAAACGTGCGCCGCATTTCACCAAGGGATAAATCGCCTGCTTCTTGGAGCCACTTAAATAACGCCGGCAGCTCTAGGCTGGCCGTATGACGCGGGGACAGGCCAGCGCTGACAACCCGGGGGATATTATCCGTCAGACCGCCGCCGGTGATATGGGCGAAGGCGCGCGCCTTTTGCGCCTGCATTAAAGGCAGGACAGATTTCACATAAATTTTGGTGGGCGCCAGCAGGGCGTCGCCAAGGGTGCGTGCCGGGGCGTGCGGTGACGGGCCAGCATAGTCGAGCCCTTCTTGCTCAACAATTTTGCGGATAAGCGAATAACCGTTTGAATGCGCGCCGGAGGAGGGAAGGCCGATTAAAACATCTCCTGGTTGACAGGTCCGGGGCGCAAGCGCCTCCCTTTCCACCGCGCCAACACAAAAGCCCGCCAAGTCATATTCTCCGTCCCCATAAAGGCCGGGCATTTCAGCCGTCTCGCCGCCAATAAGGGCGCAGCCAGCAAGTTTACATCCCTCAGCGACGCCAGCGATCACCGCGGCGGCTGTGCCTTCTTCAAGTTTTCCAGTGGCGAAGTAGTCTAAAAAGTAAAGTGGCTCAGCCCCTTGCGCGAGGACGTCATTGGCGCACATCGCCACCAGATCAATACCAATTGTATCATGGCGCCCGGTTAAAAATGCGATCTTTAACTTAGTCCCAACACCATCCGCGCCAGAAACCAAAAGCGGGTCTTTATAACCCGTTGCTTTTAGGTCGAAAACGCCGCCAAAACCGCCAAGGGCGCTGTCAGCGCCGGCACGGGCTGTGGCTTTCGCAAAAGGAGCGATGGTTTTAACGAGGCGGTCGCCAGCATCAATATCTACGCCAGCGTCTTTATAGGCTTTGTTCATGAGCCATCCTGTAAACGCAGCCGACCGCGCCGCGCAAGTGTTCATTTAGATTTCAAAACAATCATCCCCGACTAGAATATTGGGGGTATTGTGGGGAGAAATCGTCAGTTGCGTATAAAAAGCCTGTATTAAAGAATTTTTCACCGCGCGTTAACTGTATTTTCCGGCAAAATAAGCCATTAAGGGGAGATAAATGCGTGCGGCGCCCATCAGCGCATCTTATGATCTGCAAGCAGGCGGCGAGTTTCGTAATTTGGCCAAAAAAGTGGTCTACATTCATGTGGTGGGTAACGCGAACGGGGAAGTCACCCTTTAACTAAGGCAAGTGATATGGGGTTAAGATCAAATATGTTGAACAAAATCGTTTTGTGCGTTCTGGCGCAGTTCCTATTTTTTCTGCCTGCTGCTCATGCGCAAAATGAAGATGTTTTTGTTGTTCCCCGCGTGCCGGTTCAAGCACAGGCGGATAGCGCCAGCGATGCAAAGCGGATCGCGCAAAACCGGGGTCGCCGCCGAGCGATGGACATTTTGCTGCGCCGCCTAACGGTCGAAGAAGACTGGGTCTATTTGCCAAGCTTGCGCCGGGGTGAACCGGCGGCGGCCGTCATGACTGGCATTGAGGGTAAATCGCCAATTTCAATTGATGCGCAGCAATTATTGAGCCTGGAAAGCGGTTTTGTCGTTTATGGTGAGAAATCATCAGCGCGGACCTATCGCGCTTTTATTACCTATCGTTTTAAGCCGGAAGAGGTGCGCCGCCTTTTACGCTATGCGCGCATTCCATATAGCGAAGCCCAGACGCGAACAGCCTTGGTATTGCCAGTATTGCAAACCGATAAGTCGATTTATTTGTGGGAGAAAAACAATCCCTGGATGGCGGCTTGGAAAGCGCGCCCATATACGCACGAATTAACGCCAATGACGGCGCCCCTTGGCGATCTTGAAGATGTCGGCCTAATTTCAGCAAAGCAAGCTTTGGCGCTTGATCAAGAAAAGCTGCGGACTTTGGCCCAAAATTATTCAGTGCCGCAAGTGATTGTTGCGCATGCACGCCTTCGCCAAGAAGAAGGCGTTGATCAGATCAGCATTCGTTTGCTGAATGGATATCTCGAGACTTCAGCGGTAAAGGCAAGCAATGAGCTTGGAGATGTTTTAAGTAATCAAGATATTGGCGGTGAGTCAGGATCGATCTTTTCTGCGCCAACATCTGACGATGCATTGACAGTGATCGGCGGCGCGAAACCTGGTGATGTATTGGGTGATGCGTTTTTTACGGAACCATCGGGCAATTTTCCCTTGCTCGCGGAACGCGCCATTGAGCATTCTATCGCTAGCTACGCCAAATCCTGGAAGGCGCGCACGCTGATCGATTATGCTTCCGAAGCGTTGCTGCAGGGCACGGCGTTTTTCCAATCCATTCAAGAATGGGCGCAGATTCGCGCCGCTTTAATTGAAACACCGCTTGTTGGGTCGGTGCAGGTGTCCGCGCTGTCTAGGGATGGCGCCGAGATGCGTCTTCGGGTGTTTGGCGATCCGTCACGTTTGGCGGCCGCCTTGGAAGGCAAGGGGCTGGTCTTCTGGTCTGAAGGCGGGGAACGCTGGTTTGTCGCGACACCGGCGACGGCGACTTTATATCGTGGACAGCGCTCATTGCGCCGCCGCCGCGGTATGTTTGGTGAAAATGATATCCCGGTTGATGGTCAGGCGCAGCCAATTCCCGTTTCCTTACCGGTGGAAGGCCCAGCACGACAGCCAGGCTCGCCTTATAATGGGGCCCCCCAACCATTGACCAACTATGAGGAAAAGATCGCACAATAAGTGGTGAAAAGTTCTGCTTGAATGCGTATGTTGTTCATTGCGAATAGGACGTAGAAGCAGTTATTGAACGGCTCTATGTTCAGCGCTTGATCGGTGTCATAATTTCTTAGATCACACATCCTAGTAATATCTAGCGTAGGAATTAATCGGTGTTTTACGCCTATGACGAGCTTAAAGGGGCAATTGACCTTTAATTTTGCGCCGCTTCCGCCGCGATATGGGCGCGCGGATTTCATAACGACTGAGCGAAACCATAGTGTTCTAAAACTAGCAGATGCGTGGCTTGCAAGTGATGAGCTTGGCCTTGCGATATGCGGCCCCGCGGGCGCTGGAAAAACGCATCTTGCCAAAATTATCGCAGATAGCGCAGCGCTTGGCGCTGTGCATTGGTTTAGCAGCCATGACTTTGCGGATGGCGGCTCAATTATACGAGTTGAAGACCTTAGCATTGAGATGGGGGATTTACTCGTCATTGACGGTGTTCAGGCCGCCGCGCCGCGCCTTTTGTTTTTGTTGTTTGAAACAGTGAAAGCGGCCAGAGCGCGGGTTATTTTTGCTGGTCAAGGAGAGCCCATAGAGTGGGCAAAGGATCTCAAAGACATGCAAACGCGGCTACAGGCGATGCCGCGCATTCATATTACCGAACCCGATGAAGCATTAATGCAGGAAGTCATCATAAAGTTATTTAAAGATAAGCAAATAGACGTAGACCCTGAAGTGGCGTCCTATGCGGCGGCCCGGTTGCAAAGACGGTTCTCAGCCGCCCAGTATTTTGTAAGGGCCGCTGACGCCTTAGCGGCGGAAAGGCGGGGGCCGGTGACAAAACCGCTTGCGCGCGATGCAATTGAGGCGCTTTTTGCGGCGGTGTGATATACAAGTTAAATGAGCTTTAGGGGCCCTTAAAATTCGGGGATGGAAAAGCATGACCAATGAAAATGAAAATCAGAACCTGGCCTTTTCAAGTGGCGGTGTTGATAACGACACCCTAACTGGGCGGGCCAGCGATTTTGGGACGCTTGTAAACCCACAATCGGCGCAAAACGAAGAAGCGGGCAGGAATATTGTGTACACTCGTGATGATCCGAACCGCTTTATAAACCGCGAACTCTCATGGCTCGCATTTAATATGCGCGTTTTGGAAGAGGCCTCGAACACTGCGCATCCTTTGCTTGAGCGGTTGCGGTTTTTGTCGATTTCGGCGAGCAATCTTGATGAGTTTTTTATGGTTCGTGTCGCCGGGCTTCGAGGGCAATTGCGCGAAGGGGTCTCTGCGCTTAGCCAAGAAGGGCTAACGGCAACTGAACAATTGACGCTGATCAATGAGGAAGCAAGCCGCTTGATGGCGGAACAACAAAGGTGTTGGCGCGATTTGCTTCCATTGATGGAGAGTGAAGGCGTGGAGTTGGCGGCGGCTTCCTCTCTAAACGAACAAGAATTGCAGTGGTTGGAAAAAGAATTCTTAAACAACATCTTTCCTGTCTTAACGCCAATTGCGCTTGATCCTGCACATCCATTCCCGTTTATACCCAATCTAGGCTTTTTCCTTTGCTTGGAGTTTGTCCGTAAGGACGGGTCCGTATTGACGATTTTGCTTCCGCTGCCTGTTAAAGTCGCCCGTTTTATAAGGCTGCCGCTTATGGCTTCAGAAGCTGGCGGGCGTAAACCGACCGCCCGGTTTGTGGCCCTAGAAAAAGTCATTGTACAATTTATCCACCATCTTTTTCCGCGCCACACGCTGAAAAGTTCGGGCGCGTTCCGAATTGTGCGCGACTCTGATGTTGAGATTGAGGAGGAGGCTGAAGATCTGGTTCGGGTCTTTGAAACGATGCTTAAGCGCCGTCGGCGCGGTGACGTCATTCGTTTGAAAGTCGATGCTTCGACGCCAAAACGCCTGCAATCGCTTGTGGCTGAGCGCATGCGCGTATCGTCAAGTGATGTTGTGCAAATTGATGGAATATTGGGATTGGCTCAAACATCCCAGTTGATCCCGAAAGATCGCCCAGACTTGCAATTTGATCCCTATGAGCAGCGTTTCCCTGAACGGATCCGCGAACATGGAGGGGATTGTTTTTCAGCCATACAGGCGAAGGATATTGTGGTTCATCATCCATATGAATCTTTCGATGTGGTGGTGCAATATTTAAAGCAAGCCGCGAACGATCCTGATGTTATTGCTATCAAACAAACGCTTTATCGTACCTCTAAACAATCGCCGATCGTTGATGCGCTGATTGAAGCGGCGGAAGCCGGTAAAAATGTCACCGCCCTTGTCGAGCTAAAAGCGCGCTTTGACGAGGAGGCGAATATCCAATGGGCGCGGGCGCTTGAACGCGCTGGCGTTAATGTGGTTTACGGATTTGTTGAGTATAAAACCCACGCGAAGCTTTCTCTTGTTGTACGTCAAGAGGCTGGTGAGACGCGCACTTATGTTCACGTGGGAACAGGAAATTACCATCCAATTACGGCAAAGATTTACACGGATTTATCCTTGTTTACCTGTGATCCGGCGATTGGCCGTGACGCTGCAAAAGTTTTCAACTTCATAACCGGTTACGCTAAGCCTGAAAGTTTTGAAAAATTTGCTGTTGCTCCGATGAGCGGCCGTGACCGTATGCGAGAGCTGATAGATCAGGAGATCGCCCATGCGCGCGCGGGACGACCTGCGGCGATATGGATGAAGATGAATTCGCTGGTTGATGGTGTGATGATAGATCACCTTTATGAGGCGAGCGAGGCCGGCGTACAGATTGATTTAATCGTGCGCGGCATTTGTTGTTTGCGTCCTGGCGTGCCCGGTTTGTCTGAAAACATTCGTGTAAAAAGTATAGTTGGCCGCTTTTTGGAGCATGCAAGAATCTATTGTTTTGGAGCGGGCGGGCCATTGCCTAATCCGCAAGCCAAAATCTATATCTCATCAGCTGACTTAATGCCGCGCAATCTAAATCGCCGGGTTGAAGTATTTTGCCCGATTGAAAATGAAACGGTGCACTCTCAAATTCTCAATCAGATTTTGGTCGCCAATCTTAATGATGAAGCGCAAAGCTGGCGAATGATGTCAGATGGGCATTTTGAGCGGATTAGGCCGCAAGATGGTGCATCAGCGTTTAACGTGCATACTTATATGATCATTAATCCTAGCTTATCTGGGCGCGGCGCAGCCATCGAATATCATGCGCCTAAGGCCCTTAAGCCCAATCAATGACGATTTTGATTGGATTGGCAGACAGCTAAGTTTTTGATTTACTAAGCTTCTTTTTGGTGAAGCGTATTCACTTAAATTCTGAGCATGGTACGAATCATCGCAACATAATGCCGCGCTCATGGCTCTTGTTTTCTTAAAAGGCGCACTGTTTTCTCTCGCCGGAGAGGAATATTAGCCAGGGTGTGGTGTGAGTGTTTTGCGTTTCGCTCTTGGAAGATGCGGGCGGCTTTAAACTTTGAGCAAATAGCTTGCGTTAAAACCCTATTAGGCAAAGAAGGCTCCAAGGCAAAGAGACTGTCGCGTTATGTCGAGCAACAGAAATATTGAGGCTCTATATGATCATCGCCCCAATCCGGCGATAGGATTTTTTAAACGCGCGGTTGTTGATATCGGCTCCAATTCAGTACGCTTGGTGATTTATGAGGGGCCGCGCCGCGCACCGGCGCCCATCTGTAACGAAAAGGCGTTATGTGGCCTAGGCCGGGCAATGGCGGCGGATGGGGCGCTCAACCCAGAAGCGGTGACGGACGCTTTGCTCACGCTTCAACGGTTTCGTCAAATTCTAACTGAACATGGTGATCCGCCAACGCGAACGATTGCTACGGCGGCTGTGCGCGAAGCCAGAGATGGCGCGGCCTTTATGGCGCGGGTTGCAGCATTAGGCTTTGATGCGAAGACCATAGCCGGGCCAAGGGAAGCAGAACTCGCAGGATTAGGGGTGACTTCCTACAATCCTGGTGTTGATGGCATCATCGGCGATATGGGCGGCGGTAGTCTTGAGCTTGCCGAACTTCGCAATGACGCCTTGGGTGAAATGACGAGCCTATCTCTCGGCCCGTTGCGGATCATGCAGCAATCTGGGGAAAATATTGATCAGGCCCGTGATATCATTGAGCGTGAGATTTCTCGATTAGATTGGTTGAGAAATACTAAAGCGAAAACGCTTTACTCAGTGGGCGGCGCCTGGCGTGCTGTTGCGCGCATACATATGCGGCTTAGAAATTATCCGCTTCCCATACTCCATCAATATGAAATGAGTGATCGTGAAACGATTGATGTTTGTGACCTTATCGCAAGCCAGAGCCGCAGATCATTAGAAGAAATTCCCGGCATTCCGCGCCGCCGTCTTGATACGTTGCCTTATGCGTGTCTGGCCCTTAAGGCGATATTGCAGCATATGGGCGCTGAACGCATGATTGTTTCAGCCGGAGGCGTGCGTGACGGGCTGTTATTTGAGGATCTGACTGCGGAGGAAAGGGCGCAAGATCCGCTGATAGTGGGCGCTGAATTTTTCGCAGAACGTCTGTCGCCAGATGTTAGTGTTGGAGGGGCGAGCGCACATTTAACAGATCAGCTTTTTGTCGGCGAGAGCGCTGAAGAAAAAAGGTTACGCTACGCGATTTGCCAATTGATGGATATTGGTGCTTATTTCCACCCTGATCTTAGGGGACGGCATGTGTTTGATACGGCGCTACGGGCGCCGTTCTATGCAATCTCTCACCAAGAACGTTTAATGCTGGCTTATGCGTTATATGTCCGTCATGAGGGGCGCCGGGCGGCGCTGCCTGATGAAGCGGCTGTGGCGCTATTGCCTTATGAGCAAAAGCAATACGCTTTAAGACTTGGCCTTGCTTTGCGCTTTGCGGGCGCGTTCTCTCCGAAGACTGTTGGTCCGCTCGCTTCTTGCTCTCTTTCCGTTAGGGAAGGGGCGCTGATTTTTACAGCGCCGCGAGCTGTGGAGGTTTTGATGCAGGATTACCCGCGTCGCCGTCTTGAAACGATTGCTGAGGCGTTTGAGGCTGATTTACGTATCGATTACACTTGAGGAAATACAAGCTTGCGACCGAACAGTAACAATCTCAAGAATCGACGATTTCAACTGCCCCGCGGTTTAACTTCAACGCTACTTCGCCGCGTTTAAGTTTTAAGGCCGGCTCTCCATACACTTCTCGGCGCCATCCTTTTAGAGCACGCACATCTGCATCGTCATCTAACGCGATCGCTTCAATGTCTGATGCTGATGCAATCAGCTTAGGCGCAACGTCAAAGCGTTCGCATTGGCGTTTTAGTAGAACGCGCAATAGATCAACCACATCTGCGGGCGGCTGTGCCGTCGGTTTGGCATTGTCTAATTTCGGCAACGCTTCCTTTGGCATTGCCTTACCGTCTTTGATCGCTTCTAGAATAGAGCTTCCTGCGCGGGAACGTTCAAAGCCTGAGGAAATGGCGCGGGCCCGCGATAACTCTTGCGGGGTTTCCGGTTGAAGACGCGCTAGCTCAAAAATTGCGTCGTCTTTTAAGACACGCGCCCGCGGCACGTCCCGCGATTGTGCTTCGTTTTCGCGCCACTCGGCAATTTTCATCAACGGTCCCAAGTCACGGGGACGGATATTGCGCAATTTAAGTCGTTTCCATGCGCGTGCAGGTTCTACAAAGTAGAGCCCTGGATCATTTAACGTTTCTAATTCTTCATCGACCCACTTTGTCCGATTCTGTTGATCTAAGCGCACCTTCATCAGTCCATACGCCTGATAAAGGTGAGTGACGTCGGACATGGCGTAGGAAAGCTGTGCGTTCGTCAAAGGCCTCCTGGACCAATCTGTAAAGCGCGAGCCCTTGTCGATTTGCGCCCCTAACAGGTCTCGCATTAAGGGCTCGTAGCCAATTTGATCGCCATACCCGCACGCCATGGCGGCAATCTGTGTGTCGAATAAAGGAGAGGGAATTTCACCCATAAAACGGTAAAAAATTTCAAGGTCTTGGCGGGCGGCATGAAATATCTTTACGACATTCTTATCGGCCATGGCGTCAAAGAATGGCGAAAGATCAAGTCCCTCCGCCAATGGGTCGATAATAGCTTCAAGCCCGTCTGAAGCGGCTTGGATCAAGCACAATATCGGCCAATAGGTTTTTTCGCGCATAAACTCCGTATCAACGGCGAAGGCGGGCTGCTCTCTTAAGGCCGAAGAGAACTCAATGAGTGTCTGGGTGTCTTTAATGACTTTCATAAGGGCGGGTGCTTAACCCATTTTTACATAAATTGGGAGCAGTTTCCCAAAAAGCGGGTGAAACTGGCCCATATTTTCCCTAAACAGAAGCAGTTGCGGCGTTTGATGGCTTGACAATCAGCCCGTGACGCGGTCACTGCCGTTGCTCAACATTTAGTCTTTCGTTTTAGCGTTCCCGGCGCTGAAGCTCTTCCTGAAAAAGGTTTTTCGACCCATGCACGCCTATCGCACTCATAATTGCCAAGCCTTGCGCCGCGACGCAGTCGGAGAGACGGTCCGTTTATCAGGATGGGTTCACCGCAAGCGTGACCATGGCGGGTTATTGTTTATTGACCTGCGTGACCATTACGGCCTGACCCAGCTTGTCGTGGAGCCTGAGGCGTCGTTTTTTGCCGATGTCGAAAGCGTCCGTCAGGAAAGCGTTATTAAGATTGAAGGCAAGGTTGTTGCGCGCTCTGATGAGACGATAAACCCGAACTTGCCAACGGGCGAGATTGAAGTGCGCCTGGAGGACTTTGAGGTGTTATCAGCAGCGGAAGAATTACCGTTGCCTGTCTTTGGGGAGCCGGACTACCCTGAAGATATTCGCATGACATACCGTTATTTGGATCTTCGCCGTGAAACATTGCATGCGAATATTATGTTGCGTTCTGCTGTCATCAAGAAAATCCGTGATGGGATGGAAGCGCAGGGTTTTACCGATTTTCAAACACCAATTTTGACAGCCTCATCGCCGGAAGGCGCACGAGACTTTTTGGTGCCGTCACGACTTCACCCTGGGAAGTTTTACGCCCTGCCGCAAGCGCCTCAGATTTTTAAACAGCTGATCATGGTCTCTGGCTTTGACCGCTATTACCAGATCGCTCCATGCTTTAGGGACGAGGATGCGCGCGCTGATCGTTCTGCTGGTGAGTTCTATCAACTCGACTTGGAAATGAGCTTTGTGGAACGCCAGGATGTTTTTGACGCTGTTGGACCAGTTGCTCATGATGTCTTTGCCGCCTTCGCTGGTGATAAGCACGTTACGAGTTATCCCTTCCCGATGATCCCCTATGACGAAGCCATGCTTAAATATGGCTCTGACAAGCCGGATCTGCGCAACCCAATAGAGATGCAGATCGTTTCTGATCACTTTAGAGGGTCGGGCTTTAAAATTTTCGCAAGCATTCTTGATGCTGACCCGCGCCATGAGATTCGCGCTATCCCTGCGCCAAGCGGGGGCAGCCGCGCATTTTGCGACCGAATGAATTCTTGGGCGCAAAAAGAAGGCTTGCCAGGCATGGGCTATATCATGTGGGGCGAGGCGAAAGACGACGGTGTGATCGAGGCGAAGGGACCGCTCGCTAAGAATATTGGCCCCGAACGGGCCGAAGCCGTGCGCATTCAACTTGGTTTGAAACAAGGAGATGCAGCGTTCTTCCTAGCGGGCAAAGCATCTGAGTTTATCGCTGTCGCAGGCAAAGCCCGGAATGTAATCGCAGACGAGCTTAATCTGTCGGACAAAGATCAATTCGCTATGTGCTGGATTATCGATTTCCCGATGTATGAGTGGGATGAAGAAAACAAAAAGGTTGAGTTTGGGCATAACCCATTCTCTATGCCGCAAGGCGGGCTGGATGCTTTAAACGCCGCCTCAAGCGATGAAGAATATCTCGCGATTAAGGCCTATCAGTATGACTTGGTCTGTAATGGGTATGAGCTCGGTTCCGGCGCCATTCGGAACCATCAACCTGATTTAATGTACAAGGCTTTTGATATTGCAGGATATGGCAAAGAAGTGGTTGAAGATAAGTTTGGCGGCATGCTGAACGCCTTTAAATATGGCGCGCCCCCACATGGTGGATGCGCCTTGGGACTTGAGCGGATTGTCATGTTGCTTTCTGATCAGGCGAATATTCGTGAAGTCACAATGTTCCCCATGAATCAGCAGGCTGAAGACCTTCTTTTAAAAGCGCCAGCCGAAGCCGGACCGGAACAATTAAAAGAAACGCACATTCGCGTTGTAAAACCGATTGAAGAAAAGAAAGTCTAGCCTAAATCTTCAATATGTTGATCGCCCTTCAAAGGGCGTTCAACATAGCGGTTGCCAGTAGGTCGCCCACCCCTGGCCCTTGATCAGGGTAGAGGTAGGGTTCGATGAGTTCAGCTTCCATCAACATTAAGTCGCCATCCTCATCGCGCACCATGTCGATGCGCGCATAAAGCGTTTGTTCTTCAAGTTTGGAGAATATCTTAAGCGCTGCATCCATATCCGCTTTGCTTGGATCAATTTTTTCTTGTTCGCCCCCATACTCAGATTGAATGCGATAGTCATCGGTCGCCGCGCGTTTAATCAGCGCGTGGGAAAACGCGCCGCCAATGATGAGAAAACTATACTCCCCCTCGGTTTGAATAGCGGGGACAAAAGGTTGCGCCATCATGGGGGTGTTCATAGCGGGTAGGGGGCCGCTGCGCTTTAGTCTGTATTGTCCCATCGCCCCGGCGCCGATTTGACGTTTGAAGATAAGATCGTCCACTTGAAAATGATCGAAAGCGGCTTTCACACTGTCTTCACTTGCCTCGTCAAGCCAAAGCGTTGGAACGGTTCGAACCCCATTGGCCGCTAAATCTTTTAGATAAGTTTTGCGACTATTCCAGCGAGCAAGCTTTGCCCCGTTAAAGAGGCGCGTTTTTGCTTCGATGTTCTCCAGAGTCTGTAAGAATTCTTCTTGTCGCTCCCAATAGTCCCACGTCGTTCCGATGATCGCACCGTCAAAAGCGGTCCAATCTGTGTCTGTGCTGTCCCAAGCGATCGCTTGAAAAGCCGCTCCTTTTGCTTCAAATGCAGGGTTAAGCGTTGCCAGCATGGTCTCGTGTTCATCGGAAATCCGTTGATAATCGGGTGCTTTTTCCAAAAGAGGGCGACAAGTAAGATAGGCTATTTTCATCGATTGGCTTCTCCAAAGTAGGACTGACACCATTATACGTTTAGAGCGGATTTTGAAGCGATATTAGATGCTGAATCCCATTAGTTTTTCTCCCCGGCGCGTCATAAAAACGATAAATAGTGCTTGCGTTTTAGCGCTGAGCCAGGCATAAGCGGCCCTCCAATATGTTGACGCGGGATGGAGCAGCCCGGTAGCTCGTCAGGCTCATAACCTGAAGGTCGTAGGTTCAAATCCTACTCCCGCACCCAACATGTCCTGCGAAAACGACTCGGAACGCAGGTTTTTAGGATTTTTCTCATTAAAATCAGCCTATTTTTTCCGTATGCAGAGGTTGTTAGGTCATGTTGGCTGACCTCTCCCTCAACCAACACCCCAGAAAATAAACGATTGCTTGAAAAGCGCCTTTGGCGCTTTTTCTGAGGTGCCCGCAGGCATAGTTCACTCGAAGACGCCGCAGCGCGTTTCGATTTTCTTTAGCGGTATGGGCGCGGCTGGCGCGCGAAGACTTGAACAAAGCCGATCAACATTTCGCGCTGCAAAGCCTAAAAGCGCCCATTGACGGCGTGGTTCAGCAATTGGCGGTACACACGATTGGCGGCGTTGTCCAGCCGGCGGAGGCCTTAATGTCTGTGGGGCCGGGGGAGGGTGAGCTCATAGTCTAAGCGCTTCTGGCGAACAAAGAAATTGGCTTTGTGGAAGAAGGCGATATGGCTGAAGTCAAGCTAGAGGCCTTTCCGTTCACGAAGTATGGCGTCATTGAAGGCATCGTGGAAGACGTCTCCAATGACGCTGTGAATGACGAGAACCTAGGGCTTGTCTATCAGGCGCGCATCAAGCTTGACCGACAAACGAATATTGCGCGGGCGGGAGACGGTGCTTACCGCCAGCATGGCCGCGACAGCGGAAATAAATACCGGCAAGCGCCGCATTATTAAATATTTATTATCGCCTTTATTACGATATCGAGACGAAGCCTTAAGAGAGAGATAGTAAAACTTTTTGTTGTGTGGAAAATTGTTGATGCTACCGCAGTGCAAAAATACTCCCCAAAAAGAGAATTATTCTCTTTACAAAAGATTAATCGCGACTAGTTTTGTGATCATGTTGCGGGTTATTGGGAGAGGGCCGGTGCTAATCAGCACTAAGATGGAATTCTAGTGGGCCGCCGTTAAAGAACGACTTTAGCGGCTTGTCTTTATCTTGTTTTTTTTAAGCGAAACGAAGGCGCGGGCATGGGCGGCGCATGGGGTTTTGCTGTGCGTCTTGCTGCGCTATGTCAAATGGGTGTGCGTGGCAACGGGATGGCTGCGTCTAAAGCGGACGCGTTTGGTCTGGTGCGCAAAAAGCAAGATAATCCAAGTAAAATAAAGCTGAGTAAAGGCAAGAAAGGCGACCAAGCAATGCAAGAACAGGTAGCGCAAGATCAGGCAGCAGCAAAAGCAGGGTCGCCGATCATCAACGCCGGCGCGGCTCAAAACACAATTCAAGATGCTGCAAGATTGCAAAGCGCTGGCGAAAATGCGCCAAAGCCCACCGTATCTCATATGTTGGGGGAGGTAACCTGGCTCCTATCCCATTCGCCCACCCATAAGCATTTTTCGATTGGCGACCTTGAGTGGCTCGTGATGCCGGCGATCTTACTGGAACAGTTCCGGGTTTTTCATGGCGAGAAACACCCTCTTGGTTTTGCTCTGTGGGCGACCTTTTCGCAAGAGGTTGAGGCGCGCTTTAAAGAACAAGCCGCGGCGGGCGGCGGCGTGCGCCTGCGCCCCCAAGACTGGAAGTCCGGTGATCGGTTATGGCTGATTGAGCTGGTCGCCCCCTTCGCCACGCCGGAAAACAAACTCCAAGACGCGATGCTCGCCGACCTCGTCCAAGGGGTCTTTAAAGGCAAAACCTTCAAACTCCATACAATCGATCCGTCCACGGGCAAACGCGAGGAAAAGGAGATTAAGGGGTGAGGAAAGAAGCTTTTTTTCTTATCGTATTCCTGGTTTTATGCGGGTGTAAAGGAGCTGGTATTGCAGCGGAGGCTGAGGTGGCGAAAGAAGCTCAAAAAAAAGTAGAAACGGAAAAACTATCGCAATCTACGGATCTTCAGAAGTTTGTTTTATCCTACCGGGACAACTCCTACATTTATTGGCAAATTAATCGCGAGGGACTTCCCTCTGAGGAGGCATCCCGAAGGGCTGAACGGTCGAGATATCCGACGCAGGAGGTGCTGATCAAAGCTCTAGAAAATGAATTTAACCGCTTTTTTCCAAAAGGGACTTCTGTTGATAAGTTTGTTCATTACATGAAAAATCACGGTGCAGCTCGCTGCGTAGCGCAGGATAAGAAGCTCAATATAAAGACCAATAAGTGGGAGCCTAAATACAATGTCAACGGAAAATTGGCAGGTCTTTACGTGTGTCCAATTGAAACTACTATCCCGCTTCCGCATAGCCAAAAAAATTTGAACCCTGCTTTAGCCGAGCGTGACGATGAAACTGTTGTTTGAGTTGGATAAGACTCCAACCGTTGAAGAGTTTCTTCAGCTGCAGGATGAAATTGCATTCAATGAAATTTGGACGGTGCGTGGAAAGATTTTATCAGAAGAAATAGATCGAATAAAATCTATTGAGCTTACTTATAGTTGGACTGCGCCTTAAAGTTATCCACAAGTTTACCTAAATTTATGATGCGGGGAGACGGTCATGAGAGATTATCGCGAAATTTACAAAGATCCCACAAAAGTTGGTTTGCCCGCTGGCGCCAAGCTCGAGGCTTTTGATCTGGAACTTAGAAAGCACAATGCGGTAGCGAGCCAGGATCACGCTTATCTGGCTTTATCTGCGATATAAAGAACCGCTTGCAATATGAGCGGTCCATTTATAAGGCAAGGACCGTTTCAAACCCTCCAATCCAGCCAAGAAGCTCTGTTGGAGCGAGATAGGTGTGTTCCTCCGGTTTGCTGGCGGCTGTGATGGAAATGGCCCCGGGGCGGGATGAAGGCCGTTCCCATCCCATCCGAGACAGCAAACCTTGCGGTAGGGCAAAATGCAGCTTGAGATTGTTATCTAAAAGTTTTTTGGATTACTTCGTAAAAGTTTCTAAACGTGTGCGCTTTGCTGCTGATTAAGGAGGATATTTTGTGTCGCATTGTCGACTGACTCTTTTTAAATTTGCGACAATATAAATTGTGCGACAAATGTATATAACTGGGTGGAGTCAGTTTTCAGGTTCAAAAGCTAAGAGTTTTAAGCTCCTCTAATTATCTGGAAATCAAAAAGCCCGTTGAAATTCGTATAGCTGGTGTATAAGTCGCCCCATGAAAATCAGATTGGAACAAATTGGTGACGAAGCGGCGATTTACGAGCTGACGAGATTGGCGTTTGAAACGACGGCTTTTAGCAATGGCGCTGAAGCGCCGATCGTCGATCAGCTGCGCAAGGATCAAGATTTAGCGCTTTCGCTGGTCGCTGTTGAGGATGGCAAAGATGAAGATGGCGCAATCCTCGGACATGTCGCCTTCTCGCGGGTCACGATAGATGGCGCTCATAACGGCTGGTACGGATTGGGCCCTGTCTCTGTTCACCCTGAGCGCCAAAAACAAGGGATTGGCAGTAAACTTATAAAAGATGGTCTTGCACAGATAAAAAATCGTGGGGCGATCGGCTGTGTGCTGATCGGTAATCCCGATTATTACAGCCGATTTGGTTTTGTTAGCGATGGAAACCTTAAGTACGGCGATGTTCCATCGCAATTCATTCAATGGCTTTCCTTTGGCGCTGACAAAGCAAGCGGCGTTTTAAAATACGCGCGGGCGTTTGACCTTGATCAATAGCGCAGCTTGCCCCAGCCCTTATTTTTTCACCGCCGGGTGGAATACCGCGCTGTGGGTTAATCCACGCTCGCCTAAATTAATAACCTGTTTCGTGAGCTAATCTAGTTTTTTAAAGTGCGCCTTTGGCGGGAGTACTCCCTTTTGGATTTGGGCTTTGTATTTTGTATTCTCAAAAAGTCCTCATCAACTCACGACGAATAAACTGATGCGTGAAATACCCTGCCGCTGACATTATGAGGAGCATTGAAATAGCAAACCGCATCCAACTACCCTCGCCATGCAATAGTGTCGGAGCATAGCGCGTTATTATTTGCATAATGAGCGCCATAATCAGCCCGAAATAAGACCAGATCATCATAACGCCATGGGCCCGGGCTGCAGGAACCCACTTTTTAAATCTGAATATAAGTGCAGCGATGTAAGCCGGAACAAGAGTCGCCAGGCTAGCAATCGCCAGATAATGAAACAAGTTTAGATGGCCAGTCATTTCATATCGGATAAGAGCTGAGAAGTTTACCGTCAGCATTGAGAATAAATAGACATAGCCTAGGAAAACGTGAAATCTCGTACCCTTTTTAAGAACAAGAACACAGCCGCCTGCCAATACCGCAATGAGCGCAAAAATTAAGTGTACGGACCCAACGGTATCATCCGTCCAGGATGTAAAATAGTCGAACAAAACACTCATCATATTGTATCTCTTGTTTTCAGTGCGGTTGTGGCGACATGAGCGCCGAAAACAGCCAAGATAATCCGCCTACCCGGTAGTTTGAGAAACACTTCGAAGAAAGTGGAAAATGCGATTAAAGCCAGGCCCATGCTCCGAAATCGTTTGGTCAAACGCGCCCCTCTTTATGACGGGTATATCCTATTTTATTATTGAATAGAAATCAATATAATGGTGAGTAATGCGCAGTTTGATAATGATCCCCATATGCTTGCCACAGGAAAATCAGACCACAATAAATTGCCGATGAAGCAGCAATGTATGAGCTGGCGCAAAAGTTTTTTGAAGCCTGCCCTAAACTTGCGGCGCGTCAATCGCCATAATTGTTGACGTTCCGTGCGCAAGTATCTTCCCGGCGCTATCGTTGATTATCGCCTCTGATGAGATAATTGTTCGCCCGGCCGAAACAACGTTTGCCTCGCAAAGAACAAGCCCAGTGTTAGGAGAAATGGCGCGGGAAAAATTTGCTTTGGTCTCAATGGTGGTATGAACTTTACCAGGCGGTAACGTCGTGTGAGCGGCCGCGCCCGTTGCGCTATCAATTAGAGTTAGAGCCCAACCGCCATGCACCCCGCCCATAGGATTCATAAGGTGTGGGCCCGTCTCCCCTTCAAAAACCGCCCGTCCCTCGTCTACTTCAACTAACCGAAAAGTAAGTGACCGACAAATAGGCGGGCTCGGATATTCACTGTTCGCAATCTTTTGCATAAACGCCAGTCCAGTAAGGTGCGCCCCTTCTTTAAAGGACGCTAAGCCATATTCGTGTTTGTCCCAATTGTTGGTCATGCCTTGTTCCTTAGAAAGTGTTCGACTTTATAATAATACTTGTATATACAAGCATTATATGACCCGCAAGTTTAACCTAACGAGTGACGCAAAAACCGTTGTCGATCATGATGTGGGCTGGCACATCAGGCGCATTGCGCGTCTTGCCAATGGGCATTTTGATCAAGCGCTGGAAGCCTCAGGCTTAAGCGCTGCGCAATTTACATTGATGGCCCTTGTCGCCGCCAATAGTGACGATCGCATCAGCGCACTTGCAGAACGCGCCGCGATAGACCCTTCAACACTATCACGCACCTTAGAAGGCCTTGAAAAGCTTGGACTCGTAGAAATTGTGCGTGTTCAAAGTGATCGTCGCCGTCGCGCTGTGTGGCTAACGGAAAAAGGCGCGCGCGTCCTACAAGCAGCGATGCCTTTATGGCGCAAAGCCCATGATGAGCTTGATCATGTGTTCAGCGCGCTTCCACTCGACCAGATAAAGGTCATAATTAATAAAACAAATGGAGGACACGAAGAATGAGCGCCAAAAAATGGTCTATGGAAATCGACCGAGACTTTATCACTAATGCTAGAATCACTGACTGTGGAGAGCCCACCCTTGCTGAAGGGCAAATAGAGATGGAACTGCAAAACTTTGCAATGACGGCGAATAACATCACATATGCGGCGTTGGGTAAGCCTATTGGTCTATTTGGCAATGATAAAGGCTATTGGGATTTTTTCTCGGCTGAAAATGGACCTGGCCAGTTGCCAGTTTGGGGCTTTGCTAAAGTTTCGCGCTCTAAAAATTCAGATATTTCCGTTGGCGACGTTTTTTACGGATACTATCCAGCAGCATCCCATGTTGTTCTAAAGCCAGGAAAAATTTCTCCACATGGTTTTGCTGATCAAAGCGTTCACCGACTTGATATGCCTGCGGTTTATAACAGCTATATACGCGCTTCAACAATGAATGCCCATGAACAAGACAATCATGATTGGCTGCCAGTATTTCGCCCGCTCTACATGACGGGGTGGTTTATTGCCGATCAGTTTGAAGATGAAAATGATTACGGCGTTGATTGTGTTGTTACGGCGAGCGCTTCTTCTAAAACAGCTGTTTCTTTCGCCCATGCGATGCGTGAACGGGCGAGCCGCCCACACATGATTGGTTTAACCTCAACGCGCGGCGCTGAATTTTTGCAAGGTTCAAAGTTATATGATGAGCTAGTCGTGTATGATCAGACCGACACAATCTCTAATAAACCACTGGCTGTTGTTGATATGGCTGGGAATAATACGGTGATGGCTCAGCTTAGCGAATACCTTGGAGAAAACCTAAAATTCCATCTCACGGTCGGAAAATCCCACTGGGATTCAGACCAAAAAAGAAGTTGGCCGACAACTGGATTCTTCGCCCCAGGACGTATAGAAAAACGCATAAATGATTGGGGTTCAGATGAATTTAGAAAACGCACAGAATCAGCATGGGCCGGTTTTTTAAGCGATGCCAAAAAGCTGTTCCACATTGATAAGCGCCATGGCGCAAGCGGCGTCCTTGAAGCTTATTTAGAGGTGGCGAATGGTAAGGCGGACCCGCGAGCGGGTATCGTGATTGAGGTTTAAGGCGCCCAGCAGACCCATATATCTTTTCGCGCCTGTAAGATGGCTCTTACCGGCGCCTCTTCGATGGCGCCGTCGCGGGTGTAATTTTCAAATGCGCTGCGTTTTTCATCACCCGTTAAAAGCAACAAAATTAATCTCGCATTTTTAATAGCGCTGAGGGTTAAGGTTATACGGTCTAAATAGTTACCGGTCACTTTGCTAGGATTTGCTGTGATGTTGGTGACCCTTGGGCCTTTGCTTGCTAAGGCTCTATCCAAACCTTGGCAATGGGGAAACCATGACGCCGTGTGACCATCCGTACCCATACCAAGTATGGCGACATCTAGCGCACCTGGGGTTTCTGTTAGGCGTTTTTCGACCATGTCCGCCGCATCGCTTGGACTAAGCTCGCTATCATATAGCCCACAGATGTTCAGCGCTTCCGCCGCGCCCGTTTTAAGGGTTTTGCGGACAAGTCCTTCGTTAGAAGCCTCATGGTCCATTGGAACCCAGCGCTCATCGGCGAGCACGGCGGTTACATGCTTCCAGTCCAATGAACGGCGGGAAAGCGCTTGATAAAGCCCGACAGGCGTAGACCCACCAGAAGCGGCTAATTGCGCGTCGCCGCAGGCGCCAATGGCGGCGGACAGGTGTGACACCACTAAATCAGAAAGGCGCTCAGACATTTCTTCACGAGACGAAAAACAGACTAGATCGTTTTTAAATACCATCGAACCAGGCCCTTCCATCGCGGTCCATTAACATAGCCGAATGCGCTGGCCCATCCGATCCGGCTGGATAAAGATGAACTGGCGTTTTATCTTCACTCCAAGCTTGTAATATGCGATCGACCCAATGCCAAGCGGCTTCGACTTCATCTCTTCGCATAAATAGGCCAAGATCACCGCGCACAACAGCCATCAACAAGCGTTCATAGGCGTCGGGATATCGTGCTTCAAATTGCTCAGCATAAGATAGATTGAGCGGCACATAGCGAAGACGCATACCGCCAGGGCCAGGATCTTTCGTGACCAATAGCAGTTTCATGCCCTCATCGGGCTGTAATCTAATAACCAGCCGCGTTGGCGGAATTGGCTCTTTCGTATCAATGATGGAATGAGCGACATCTTTAAATTGTATGATGATTTCAGAATATCTTGCGCTCATCCGCTTGCCAGTGCGTAGATAAAAAGGCGTGCCCTTCCAGCGCCAATTGTCAATATTGGCCTTTATGGCGACGAACGTTTCCGTTTGGCTGCTCTGCCCCAATTCTTCTTGATAACTCGCCGCAACGACCCCTTGCGATGCACCCTCCTTATACTGTCCGCGTACCGTATTGTCTCGCACGGTTTTAACAGTAATCGGCCGTAAGGCTTTTAGGACTTTAATTTTTTCGTCGCGTAAAATATCGGGATTTAGGTCTAAAGGTGGTTCCATAGCGACAAGGCAAAGCAGTTGCAGCAGATGGTTTTGGACCATGTCGCGCAGAGCGCCAGCGGTGTCATAATAGCCTGCGCGATCCCCCGCCCCGATCGCTTCAGCGACAGTAATTTCCACATGTTCTATAGTATTGCCTGTCCAGATTGGATCAAAAAGCGAATTCATAAATCTGAGAACTATCAGGTTTTGCACTGTCTCCTTGCCAAGGTAGTGGTCAATACGGAATATATTCCCTTCATCAAAAACAGCACCGACCTCTTCATTCACCTGACGGGCGCTTTCCAGATTTTTGCCTATCGGTTTTTCAAGAACAATCCGCGCGTTGCTGTTATGCAATCCAGCTGCGGCAAGATTTCGGCTTACCCTTCCATATATTGAAGGCGGTAACGCCAAATAAAATATGCGTTGTTTTTCTGCTGTATTGCCCAGCGCCTCTGATAGGTCAGACCAATCCGCGTCATCTGAAGCTGCGTCTACGTTATAATAAAACAAGTGTTCGGCGAACGCCGTCCATTCTTGGTGAGTTATCACTTCATTAGGATAAAAATTTTTGTAGCTTTCAAAACACATTTCCCGAAAATCATTGTGGCTATAAATTTTTCGGGAAACGCCAATGATTCTGGATTCTTGTGGAATTTGGCCGTCACGCCAACGGTGAAATAAAGCAGGGACTAATTTACGCTGGGATAAATCTCCGGCCGCGCCAAACACAATTATATCAAAGGCTTGTACTGGAAGTAATTGTGGACTTGCTGAATGTTGTCCGTGACTTTTTTCACTCATCGAAAACACCTGTTTTGCTATCAGTTAACTCAGCTTGGTGTCCGATAGGCCATCGAATGCCCCCGTCATTGCTCGGCCAATCAAAGGGTAACTTGCCTGTAAATTTTACCCTGCCCCCATCTTTGAAGAACATATCTGCAACGGCTTCGCCTTCCGTTCCTGGCAGCCAGGCAGCGACAAAAACATCAGAAATGTCTATAAGTTCACAAACCGCTAAAGGGCGACCGCTAAGAAAGACAGTGATGATTGGAATGCCTTGCGCTTTTAGCTGCTGCATTAATTTGAAGCTATTGGAGTGAAACCGAAGATCTTCACGGTCGCCAAACCATTCAGCGTAAGGTTCTTCACCGATGATAACAAAAGCCGCATCATATTTAGCATCGTTATGCGAAGGCTCAAACTTTTCATCCCCGATGATATCGCAAACGCCGCCATTTGCCTCTATTTTGCCTTGTAAGCCGGTCGCAATTGTGCAGCTATGGGGAAAGTCTTCATTCGTAGTACCATTACCGCGCCAGGTAAGACTCCATCCGCCCAGCTGACGGTTAATATGCGTGGCGGCGTCCCCGCAAATTAAGAAGCGTCCATGCGCTGATGAAGTGAACGTATCAGGATCACCCTTTAATAAGACAAGAGATTTTTGAACAGCTTCATGCGCCAGCGCTCGGCGATCCTCAGACTGGAGCCTTGTGGTCTCACCAGCTAAATAGCGGGCAGAAGGACGCGGAGCATGAAGCAGTCCTGAGCGGAGTTTAACGCGTAAAATCCGCCGTGTAGCGTCATTGATCCGTTCTATTGATATATCTCCGATCTCTATTTGTTTTACCGTATTCGTATGAAGAGCGCGCCACGCTTCAGGGGCCATAATCATATCAACGCCCGCATTTATTACACGCGCGGCATTGTCTTGCGAGCAACCAGCCACTTGTTCATGACCGTTCCAATCACCCACAACGAACCCATCAAAACCAAGTCTGTCTTTTAAAATATCAGTAAGAAGATACTGCGAGTCATGAAGTTTTTCCCCAAACCACGAGCTATAAGAAGCCATGATTGTCGCAACACCCTCGCGAATAGCGGGTAGATAAACAAGACCGTGCTGACGCACAAGGATATCTTCAGTGCACGCCGTATTGCCCTGATCGACACCGCCCTGCGTGCCCCCATCACCAACAAAATGCTTTGCCGTTGCTAATGTGTAAATATCGCCCAGCGGGCTTTGCAGACCTTTTACAAAGGATGCAGCGTAAAGCGCAATTAAATCTGGATCACTTGAATAGCTTTCGTAAAAACGGCCCCATCGAGGGTCTTGCGCGACAGCAAGGGTTGGCGCAAAAATCCAGTCCTGGCCTGTGATGCGTACATCTTCGGCCGTCGCTTTGGCAATTCGTGTAATAAGATCTGGATCTCTTGCTGCGCCAAGTCCAATATTGTGCGGAAAAAGAATAGCGCCGTACAAATTATTATGCCCATGAACAGCGTCAGTGCCCCAAAGCACTGGAACCTTTGATCCATCCCGCGTGCTAGACGCTAGCCAATATTTGTCTGCAAGCGCTAACCAGGTTTCAGGTAAAGCATGTCGTTCACCGTAGGGCGATGTGTCCCCGCCATTTAAGATTGCGCCAAGCGGAATTTCCGACAATTCCTCTGGTTGAACTTGGGATATGTCAGCGATGATCATCTGCGCAACTTTTTCAAAAATCGTCATCTGCGCGATATATTCATCTAAAATTGTTTTTTCTTCCGGACTCTCAGAGGCAGGAACGTATTGGGGCCACAAATCGGGTCGCCCTTCTATTGTGCGTCCTTTTGCGGCCATGCTAGCAGCGCGTTTATTCACGCCCGCGGTTAAACCAGTTTCCTTATCCTGCGTGCTGGCGTTCATCCTTTCATCGCCTCCAACTCAACGCCTTTCGTTTCAACGACCATAAAGATAACAAAAATAACAGAAAGCGCTGCAAATGCGGCGTAAATTCCGTATGCGCCAGCAAGACCAATTGCAACCAACAGAATTGGAAATGTGATGGTAATTGCGAAATTGGCGAGCCATTGCGCCAGCCCGCTTACGGCGAGCCCTGGGCCTCGAAGTTGATTGGGGAACATTTCACCTAACATAACCCACATAACCGGTCCCCAAGAAAGGTTGAATAAAAAGACGTAAATATTGGCGGATATAAGCGCTATACGGCCAGTGCTCGGTGACATACTTAAGCCGCTATCGTCGACTAAAACAGCAGAGGCGAAGCACACGGCAAGGACCGTCAGAGAAACGGCCATGCCAACCGATCCGACAAGCAACAATGGTCGCCGCCCGATACGGTCAATAAGAAGCAGCGCAACGATACAGGCCAAAATGCTGACAGCGCCTGAGATAACATTGACTAGCAACGCGTCGCTTTCCGTAAATCCGACAGATTGCCAAAGAACGGCGCCATAATAGAAAACGACATTGATCCCTACAAGTTGCTGGAAAATAGCAAGTCCAAGGCCAATCCATACGATTTTACGTAAACGCCGGGTTTGCGGCTCCACAAGGTCTGATAGTTTCGGCGTGTGGCGGTCTTCTGCAAGCGTGGCCTCTATCTCACGAAGCTTTTCTGCTGCGGCTTGTGAGCCATATAGGCGTGTCATGACATTTAGCGCCTCAGCACTTCTGTTTTTAAGAACCAAATAGCGAGGGCTTTCGGGTATAAAAAACAGGCCTATAAGGAATGCCGCCGCGGGCGCCAGCTCTATCCAAAACATCCATCGCCAAGCAGCGATTGAAAGGAAAAGGTCGTCCAAAGAGGAACCAGCCGTTTTTGCGATTAAGAAATTGCTCAAAAACGCGACAAACAAACCAGTGATGATCGCAATTTGTTGGACGGATGATAAGGCGCCGCGAAATCGTGCAGGCGCAACTTCACTAATATAGGCTGGCGCCAAAACGCTTGCTGCGCCAACCGCCAGCCCGCCAATGACACGGTAGATAACAAATTCAAGAGACGTTCCAGCCGCCCCAGAGCCCCATGCGCTAATCAAGAAGAAAACACTGGCGGCCATCAACAAACGCTGGCGCCCGAATATGTCACCTAGCCTTGCCGCGAAAAATGCGCCGACCGCGCATCCAAGCAGCATCGACGCCACGTTAAAACCAGTACCAACGCTATCAGAATCAAAAGCGACCTGTAGCCCCTCCACTGTTCCGTTGATAACACCGCTATCAAAACCAAATAAAAATCCGCCGATTGTGGCCACAAGGCTAATGAGGACAATCAACAGCTTATTTTCGCTCGGCGCGCTGCCTTGCACTGTTTGCTGCACGATTTGTTTTCTCCGCTAATATACATCTTTGGCGCGCATTTTTGCCCGCATGTTCGCCTTAATGTGAAAGACGATCTTTCTTGCGATACATCCCCATAAGCGTGTATGATGCATCAATGGTAGCGCTAACATTTTTTGCCGCCATAATCAATGTTCTTACAAAATTACAAAAGTACATATGGGAGAGACGTCATGAACACGGGTAAAAACCGTATGAATTTACTTGCCAGTGCGTCATTAAGCATTTTGATGATGGCGAGCCTGGAGGCGCAAGCGAAAGATATTTTTGTCGCAAAAACGGGGAGTGATGAAAACTCTGGCTCCGTTGATGCGCCCCTATTGACCATCAACAAAGCGGCTCAAATTGCTGGTCCTGGCGATGTCGTGACTGTTCGCGAAGGTGTTTATCGTGAGTGGGTGCGCCCTGCCCGCGGCGGCGCGTCAGATGATGAGCGAATTGTTTATCAAGCCGCCCCTGGAGAAGACGTGAAAATTCTAGGCTCGCGGCCGGTCACTAATTGGACTAAAGATGGTGACTTGTGGTTGGCGACCATTTCTATTGACTTCTTTCCTAGCATCAATCCGTTTGCCGAGTTAATTCGTCACCCGATTTATGTCGAAGTCGATGAATCCGGCGATGGATGGGGGTGGTTGAAATATGGGCGCAATGCCCATCGCGGTGATGTTATTGTAAATGGCGAAGGCCTGACGGAGCGACACTCAAAAGAAGATATGTCGAAGCCGCTTTCATGGTATGCCGAAGTTGATGAGGATGTAACACGGCTCTGGGCGAACTTCGGCGACCTCAACCCAAACAAAGCAGAGGTCGAGATCAGTGTCCTGCCCTATCTGTTTTATCCCGACAAATCTGGGCTTTCTTATATTACTGTTCGCGGATTTTCGATGATGAACGTGGCGACCCATTGGGCGCCGCCGACGGTTCATCAACCTGGCGCAATCGGGCCTAATGGCGGGCACAATTGGATCATTGAAAATAACACTGTCGCTTATTCCAAAGGGCTTTGCATATCCTTAGGACTGCCCACCGATAAGATTAAGCTTACGAAGAAGAAAAGTGGTCAGCACGTCGTTCGCAACAATGTCCTTTTGAGATGCGGACAAGGCGGTGTCGCTGGGCAAGACTGGATTGATGGCTCTAGAATTGAGGGCAACTACATCAAAGACACCAATTATCGCATTCAGTATGGTGGCTGGGAAACCGCTGGCATTAAATTCCATAATGCTGACCATCTGTTGATCGAGGGCAATTTCGTTGACGGGGTTAGCACAATTGACCGCGAAATCGGCGCAGCACATGGCGTTTGGATAGACTATCAAAATAGAAACGTTCGTGTAACACGCAACATTATTCGCGACTCTGGTTCTGATGCGATTTTAAGCGAGGCAAATTGGAAAGGCCCGCTTTTATACGATAACAACATTATCATCGGCGGGCGTTTGGCGACGGCCTCTTCGCGCGGCGAAATGTGGGCGCATAATCTTTTTATTGATACGCCGCCGCGCTGGGAAAACCAGGATTGGGGCAACCGGGTTCCAGTGAAAAACGCGCGCTGGTTTAACAATATCTTCGTTGGCAAAGGTCTTTCTGAAGCGCCTGATGAGCCAACATATGAATATGGCGCGAATGCTTATTTCAATGGCGCAGCCCCAAGCGCGGCGGAGACGGATGGTTTTGTCTCAGCTGATGAGGTTGATTACCGTCTTGAAGAAACCGAAGCTGGCATGATGCTTTACCTCACTGCGCCGTTTGAAAATCTGCCGGCCCCTGCTGATGATCTTGCAAACCGCGTTAAGCCGAATTTTAAAATCAAAGGCCCAGTTGATGATGATCTAATGGCGGATTTCTTAAGTGAAAGTCGCGCTGAGACATCACAGATTGGTCCTTTTGCGCGGCCATTCGATAGAGAAGAAGGGCGTTTGATCTGGGCGTATGATGATCAATACAAAAAAGCCTTAAAGCTAATCGGTCAATAGCGTTGATTTAATCATTATATTCACTTCCTCCTCCGAGAACTTATGGGCAGCTTACGCTGCCCATTTTTTTATTCCATCATAAACCTCCACCTTCGGTGGAGGATTGGACGCGTTCTACATTGTAGGTAGGAGACCGCAGTTTGTCTGCGTTATCAGCTTGTTAAAATCTACAGTTGGCGGTTTTTCCTCCTTCGCTTGCGGGGGAGGAAAACTGAGACGCTCATTGATCTAAAGACCGCCTCTGGCGGTCCAAGGTCCAAAGACCGCCTCTGGCGGTCCCAAGCGAAGCGTTACAAACCTCCACCTCTGGTGGAGGTCAATGACTTGTGCTGATTAGCAAGTGATTTTGAGTGGCGCGCAAAAAAAAGGCCGCCATCCTGGCTGATGGCGGCCTAATTTCCTTAGCGATAGTTTGCTAAGTTTTGGGAGGTTTAAAGCTCGCCGCGAACACCAAAGGTGATACGTGGCTTTTGATCGTTATCGAACAAGAATTGATCGTCGAAACGTCCAGTTTGAAGCTGGTCTTCACCAGTGATGTTCAACGCTTCGAAGAACAACGTTACGTTGTCGTTGTAGTTGTAAGCCATGCTTGCGTCGACTTGGATATAATCATCAAAGAAGATTGGCTCGCCTTGCGTACGAAGCTGGTTTTCTGAGAACAAGAACTTATCGCGATAGTTTGCAGCGACACGAACTTGGAATTTATCGTTCTCATAGAAAGCAACAAGGTTTGCTGAGTCTGAAAGACCGATCAGGTTAACCGTTTGCTCAATTGCCTGAGGATCAAAGGATGCGCTTGAGTCAACCAATGTATAGTTGGCTTGCATACCAAAACCAGTTTCACCAAAGACGTGCTGAACAGCAAACTCAAGACCGTTGATGTTTGCGTCGCCGGTATTCACGCTCTGTGTGATGTTGAAGATAGCAACTGGGTCGGTTGGTTGGCTGTCAACAGATACTGGTGGGACGATTGTTTCGTCAAAACGTGGGCTAGGATCTGTCAACGGATTGCCGTTTACGTCATTGATGGTGCCCGTTGATATTTCCGTACCAATATAGTTCTGAACATTCTTGTGGAAGAATGTAACAGACGCATAGCTTTCTGGCTGGTAGTACCACTCAACAGAGAAGTCGATGTTGTCAGCCAAATATGGAAGAAGGCCTGGGTTACCTTGGCCAGCATTAAACGGACCAAAAGGACGTGTGTCAGCAATTGTAAGCGAAGGACGTAGAGCGTTCAGGTCAGGACGCGCCAATGTGCGGCCGTATGACAAACGAACGACCCAGTCTTCGCTAGGCTGAAGCTGGAAGTCAACTGCTGGTAAGAAGTGGCTGTAGTTACCTGTTTGGGTAAGTGAAACCTCTTCAGCTGTGTTGACGACTTCTTGCTCAGAAGGGCTTGTTGTGCGTAACGCCAGCGGCAAGTTTTGTGTCGATGAGCTTTCAACATCAGTGTCCTCGTAACGAACACCCGCTGAAAGCTTGGCGATCATGCCGTTGAATTCACCTTCAAGATTAACATTCACATAAGCTGAGAATGATTCTTCTGTTGTGAAGATGTCTTCAAATGCAGGTAGGAAGTCGCCCGCAATTGCGTTTGTTGGGAAGTTTTCCGTATTCGCCGCGTTTGCATCATAGAAAAGGACCGATGGGAAGATCGTGCCTGGGCTAGCGACTTCTGTAAAGAAGTCCTCACAACCAACACAATCGCCAAGACCTTGGAAAACGAAGTTAGTGCTTAATGAGGATGTTGTGACTTGATACTCAGTATAAGCTACCCCGAAGTCAAGTGACTGAATAAGGTCACCGTCTTGACCATGCCATGTGCCACGGAACTGAGCTTGGTCAACTTCGTTTTTAATAGCGATGCTGCGAACAACAGAACCAAGCGGCGACGCGCCATCTGGATCAAGCAGGCTATCAATATTTGGAAGGGCGTTACGGTTTGCGCCGCTATCGTCAAAAGTGATTGTTGGCGCGCTTGAGCCATTATAGACAACGCCAAAGTCTATACCTAATGGGCCTTGGTATAAAGCCAAGTTATCATTTAGCTGGCCGTCTGGTTGGCTTTCAGCTTGTGATAAGTGGCCATCAAACTCAAGTGTTAAGCTATCGCTTTCCCATTTAGCGTTGACACCAAACGAGTCATTCTCAACGCGAAGCTCGTTGTCATATGCCAGCAAGTCTGCTGCACGTGTTGGTGTGAAGTTGATAGAAGCCAAAGAACCATTTTCGGTCAAAGTAATTGGGCCATCGATGTTGTTTGTAACATCAGTGGAGCTTAATAGACCGAATAGACCAGTTTGGTAACGCTGCTCGTCACGAGAAAAACGTGATAATGTATAGTCTGCTGTTACTGTGAATGATTCAACTGGACGGAACTGAACAACACCTTGAAGGTTGATACGTTCCCGCTGATTGTCTGCGAGTTCGTTAAGGTGTGTACGTGGTGAGTAAACAGTGCCTTCTGTTGCATCAATCGCGCCAGCTGCGATTAGGTTGTTATGACCTTGAGAACCTGGGTCGTTACGGTCCCAACCATCAAGGTGGCTTTCACTTTCACGGAAATTCCGGCGTGAGAATGAACCGTTAATCAAAACACCAAATTTGTCTTCATAAACATATGACGCCAAACCGCCAATTTCGGGCGTTACGGCGCTGCCAACTTCTGAAGAGAAGTCATAAACACCAGCAGCGCTCAATACTGCTTGGTTTTCTTTAAAATCAAACGGACGCGCTGTACGAATGTCAACTGTTGCGCCGATACCGCCTGTTGGAAGGTCAGCACGCGCTGTTTTGTAAACATTAACGCCCGAAACTGATTCAGACGCGATTTCAGCAAAGTTAAAAGCGCGGCTTTGTGTTTGGCTGCTAATTGTTTCAAGTTCTGGTGAAGATGCCACAGGCATCTGGCGACCGTTCAACGTAACAAGGTTGAAGCTTGGCCCAAGACCCCGAACTGAGATCTGGTTACCTTCGTTGTTTTGGCGGTCGATTGAAACACCTGTGATGCGCTGCAGCGATTCAGCAAGGTTCGCATCAGGGAATTTGCCGATGTCTTCTGCTGTAATCGCGTCAACAACACCTGATTCATTACGTTTGATATCAGCTGAAGCCGCTAATGAACGACGAATGCCCGTAACCGTAACAATGTCGCCCTCGTCAGTCGCAGCAACTTCTTGCGCTAAAGCCGGCGCGCTAAACGCCGTCAATGATAGCGCTACCATTGAAGTGCAGCCTAATAAGTTAAATTTTTTCATGTTCCCTCCCATTGCGCTCCCTAGTGCGAATTTATGGACGAAGTAAAATTCCGACAACATTTTTGTATTATGCCGATGATTTTATGTTAGCGCTATCATTAATGACGTGGCACACTCAGATGTCAACAGTCTTTGGACTAACATTTCTATTTTCAAACGAAGTGTTGCCAAACAGTACTTGAATATAACCTAGGGCGGTAATGTTAATGAATAGAATACATAAATTGTTGCACCGCAGCATTTGGTTTTTTCCCTTATTTATACTGACGTTTAGTCTTAGCGCGTGCACAAAAGTGGTCACGTGTGAAGATGGTGTGCATAAAGATGTCAGCTGTGATGAAAGCCCACTGAATGGTGCGCATAAAAATGAATCTCTCTCATCGAAGCAAAAATTGGCGAATCGTTTCTTTATCGGCCAAGACCTTGGCGCGATAAGACAATATGTTGATTCCGATTGTTGCGTTGCCGCTGATGGGGCCACAGCTTATGTTGGACTATATAACGTTCTGTCCCCTGAGCTTGATTTTGGCGGTTTAGGCCTCAACATTGAAGGTGAACCTGACTCAAATGAGGGAAGTTGGGGCGCTGGGCCCGTTAGCGCCTATAAGACAGCAACAGAATTCGGCGTTCGTGATCTCGCCATTGGGTTGTTTATTGCAGAAAATGATCGCCCAAACGCGCTAAAGGAACTTATCGCTGGTGAGCATGATAACAAGATAAAGCGTTTAGCTAGGTTGTTTCAATATGTTCCCGGTAAAGTGTTCTTGCGTATCGGCTATGAATTTGACGGTGTATGGAATGTTGGTCATGAAGCCCCAGAAGTCTATATAGCTGCATGGCGACACATTGTTGACGTCTTGCGCGCCGAGGGCGCCGAGAACCTTGTAACGGTTTGGCAGGCCAGCGCCTCCCCTATTGATGATGTTATTGAAAAGAAACACGAGGATATTAGCGTATGGTATCCCGGCGATGATTATGTAGACTGGATTGGTTTGTCATGGTTTATCAGTCCTGATGAGGTGCAAACTGTCGCCGCAGATTATAAAGCGCCCACAGCTAGGCAGTTGGCGGACGAAGTTATCACTTTCGCGCGACAGCACGCAAAGCCGGTGATGGTGGCGGAGGCTTCGCCGCAAGGTTTTGATTTAGTAAATAACGAGGAGCGTGACCATTCCCCTATTTGGGATGGCGCGCCAGGTAAAAACCCTAAACAACTGACGCCGGATGAAATCTGGGATTCTTGGTTCGAACCTTTTTTCCAATATTTAGAGTCTAATGATGACGTGATCGATGCAATCTCCTACATCAATTGTAATTGGGAAGCCCAACCCATGTGGGGGCCGCCATATGAAAGCGGATATTGGGGCGATACGCGATTAAATAAAAATGATTCGTTAGCGGATCGCTGGAATGAGCGTCTTGAAACATGGCGCAATCGTGACTGATAAAAGAAAGTAGAAAAATGAGTGATTCAAGGGAAGTTAGAAACGCCTTTCGCTATTCTATCATTATTGCACTGGGGGGATTTGTTTTTGGATTTGATGCATCGGTGATCTCCGGTGTCATTGGGTATGTCACACGAGAGTTTGGGTTATCGCCTCTTCAACAAGGCTTGGTCGTCAGCGCGCCAACGCTGGCTGCGGTTCTTGCGTCTTTAACGGTGGGGTTCCTCGCCGATCTATATGGTCGCAAAAGGATGCTGCAGTTAATGGCGCTTCTTTATATCATATCCGCAATATTCTCGGCTCTGGCTGACAGCTATATGTCGCTTGTTATCGCCCGGGCGGTTGGCGGCTATGCTTTCGGGTCTCTATATTTGGCCCCCGTTTATATTGCTGAGCTTTCTCCCGCACGGTTAAGGGGACGAATGGTTTCGGTGAATCAGCTCAATATCGTTGTTGGTTTATCGGCCGCCTATTTTATCAACTATTATATTCAATCAATATCAACCTCTGATGCTGCGTGGGTTTCAATGCTCGGCGTTGATAAGCATACCTGGAATTGGATGTTAGGGGTCGAGGCGTTGCCTGCAGCGATATGGCTTGGACTGTTAACATTCGTGCCGCGAAGCCCAAGATGGCTCGGCACCCAAGGTCGCTGGGATGAAGCGAGAGCAGTTGTCAGGCAAGTAACACCGCCATCCGAAGCAGAAACAGCAATCAAAGAGATTGAAGATACAATTGGTGAAAGTGCAACGACGCTTGGCGATCGTCTTGGCGAACTGTTTTCGCGAAAAATGATCTTTATCGTGACCATAGGGCTAGTCATCGCAATTGTTCAGCAGATAACCGGTATTAATATTGTCTTCTTCTATGCGACGACAATCTTTGAACAAAGCGGTGTTGGAACAAACGCGGCCTTTGCTCAAGCAATTAGTATTGGGTTGGTCAATGTCGTGTTCACACTTATCGCTATGGCCGCGATAGATAGTATTGGCCGAAAGCCGCTTATGGTGATAGGCCTTTTTGGTGTGGCCGTAAGTATGGGGCTGGTCGCTTGGGGCTTTCATAATGCGACCTACCTTCTGCCGCAAGAAGCTCTTAACGAGCTTGAGCTTAGCGCCTACGCTGAACAGTTAGCGCCAGTTTTAGGTGTTGAGTTTGCATCTGATGTAAGCTTTAAAAATGCTATTATCGCCGCTATTGGCGACACGGTGATGCGAGACAACGAAGCCGCAATTTTGAGCGTGTCGATGTCGGCGAACGCCAAACTGATATTATTTGGCATTTTAGGGTTTGTCGCCTCATTCGCCTTATCGCTCGGGCCGGTTATGTGGGTACTCTTATCCGAGATATTCCCAGTCAAAATCAGAGGCTTAGCGGTTTCATTGATCACCGTCTTTAACAGCGGCACAAGCTGGCTAGTTCAGTTCTTGTTCCCATGGTCAGTCGCCCATATCGGCAGCGCCGGTGTATTCCTCGCCTTTTCCATTTTCGCAATTATTGGTTTGGTGCTCGTTGCTTGGCTGCTGCCTGAAACAAAAGGGCTATCGCTTGAAAAGCTTGAAGCCAAACTGGCGTCATAAGTTTAAGAAAGGATCTTAAGATGAAGAAAATTGGCTGGGGTATTGTCAGTACTGGACGTATTTCGGATTGGTTTTGCGGTGACTTTGGCGCGGTAACGGATGGAAAACTTGTTGGCGTTTCTTCCCGCTCTATGGCGAGTGCGGAAAAGTTTGCCGCACAATATGACATCCCCAACTGTTATGACGATTACTCGCAAATGTTGGCTAATGATGAGATCGATGTCGTATACATCGGAACGCCTCATTCGCTTCATGCTGAAAACTCAATCGATGCGCTAAAAGCCGGTAAAGCAGCGCTGTGCGAAAAGTCACTTACTGTGAATGCAGATGAGTGCGCCGCATTGATAAAAACCGCCGAAGAAACTGGCGGTTACTTAATGGAGGCGATGTGGACATATTTCTTGCCAGCTATGCAAAAAGCTAAGGAGTGGGTCGATACGGGGCGTATAGGGAATTTGCTTCAGATAAAAACCGATTTTGGTTATCCGGTGCCCTATGCGGCAGATGCAAGAGAGTACGATGTAAACTATGGCGGCGGCGTTCTTCTTGAAATGGGTGTTTATCCTGTAGCAATTGCACATTACTTCGGGGGTGCGGATGCGGAAGTCATTTCAGCAATTGGCACAAGGGCGCCAAATGGTGTTGAAAATGATGTTACGGCAATATTGAGCTTCGGTGACGTTAACGCCGTTATTTCAACCAGCTTTCGCGCTCGCCTTAGAAACGCGGCTTATATCATTGGTGATGAAGGATATATCGTTATTCCAGATGCGTTCCGGTGCCACGAATGCTTTCTATACAAAATAGAAGATTGTCTCGATCACTTTATCGCGCACAGACACACTAAAGGCTACGAATACCAAGCCATTGCCGTTTGTGAAGATTTACGCAAGGGCGCGCGTCAATCAGAGATTATGCCATTGAAGAACAGCCTTGCTTTCCAGAAGACAATGGATGCAATAAAAATGCGGCTAGAATAGCCGCATTTTCGATTTTCATTCAGAGATTCGCCTTTGCCAGGCGAAAGCGCGTTTAAGCGGTTCGGTGCTCTAAAACTTCTTCTGTCGAAAAACGATACCGCATATTGCGATAAACGCATACGTCGGTAATATCTTCCGGCGTGCCCGCCCCTGCTGAACGATAATTAGTAGAAAAACGATATCCCTTGCGGATTGGCAAAATCCGGTGCCAACAATGGCCATGTAACAGAACCAAATCACCTCGTTTAGGCGTCAACACAACTTGCCCTGTAAGATCTTCATGCGGATCGCCAGCAGGCAGCACGCCCTCACGATGAGATCCAGGCATAACGACCACTTCACCGCCATTCTCGGCCGTTAGGTCGCGCGTATATACCAACCGATTTAAATTAAACATGCCTGTTTCTGGCGGGCAATCTTGGTGCCATGCTTGACCAACAGTGCCTTCCTTAGAGAACATCACCATGCAATACTGACGCCCCCAGCCTTTATCTAAAATCGCTTCAGTCAACTCTTTAAAAAATGGATCTTCTTCAACTGAATCAAAGTCTGTTACCCCTTCACGCTGAGGGAACCACGGCACAACTTCCGTTGCAGAAAGAGAGACAAATTCATCTGTGTGTGAAAAATCTGGCTGAGCGCCAAAATGCTTTTCAATCCGTTTGTCCAAATGGTTCATCAATTCGCTGTCGAAAAATGCAGGCAGATGAATATATCCTTGTTGCCAGAACGTTTTAGCGACCTGTTCAGGAACTAATTCCTCTCGTGTCATAATAACCTCCCTTTGTGGTTAGGTATCTGCTGAAAATTTAAAAACTGAGCGATGTTTATAGGCTTCACCGGGGGCAAGTCTGGTAGAGGGAAAATGAGCATGGTTAGGAGAATCAGGAAAAGCCTGTGTCTCAAAACAGATCCCAGAATACTCACGAAATCCTTTATTCATGCGACGTTTTAAGTTTTGCCCCGTATAGATATGAAGAGAGGGCTGATCAGTTAAAATATCCATTCGGCGCCCTGAATGCGGATCAAATAAAACACCAGCAGGGCGCAGGGCGCCATTGTTATTTTCCAACACAAAGTCATGGTCTAATCTTTTTACAGCATCCCCCAAAACCCGTGAGCTAGTAAAGTCAAACTCCGTTCCTTTTACTGGCAGGAAGCGTCCTGTTGGGATGCCTTCCGCTTCAAGTTCAAGACGTTTTTTTGCATATATGGTCAAATGATGATCGCTAACTTCGCTATCAATATGGCCGTACAAATTAAAATATGTATGCTGTGTAAGATTTATTACTGTTGGCGCATCTGTAATTGCGTAATAGTCCACAAACAGTTGATCATCATCTGATAAAGAATATCGAACCCTGGCCGTCACCACGCCGGGAAAGCCCCCTTCTCCATCTGGGGAGACGAGTTCAAACTCGACATAAGATAGACCAGAAACTTTAACATCCAAGCAACGCCAGCATTGTTTATGGAATCCGTTAAACCCTCCGTGTAGCGTATTCTCGCCTTGATTACGATCAAGCGGTATCAGGCCGTTTTCTGACTGATATTGCCCCCGGCCAATTCTGCCAGCATATCGGCCGATAACAGCGCCAATAAAAAATGGGCAACGTTCATATTGAGAAAGATCGGAATAGCTGAGAACGATATTATCAAAGTGGCCCGTGCGGTCCGGCGTAAAAATACGTGTTATAATTGCACCGTAATCCATGATGGAAACGCGAACTCCGTTTTTATTTTCTAGCGTATACTCCCAGATAGTCTCACCGGACTTAGTCACGCCGATAATTTCCCCAGCTTCCTGTTGAGCAAGATTGTTCTTCGATTGACGCGCAATCGGGGTCATTGCACGGCCTCCGCGCGAACGGAGATATCTGTTTGTAGCTGTCGTGTATATGCCTCCGTCAATTTAAGACGTAAGCTGATTGCCGCGACGATTAAAAAGGCGATGCCTGGCGCATATGCGAACGCAAACAAAATGCCCGATAGAGCAAGGCGTGATTGCTCTTGGTCTGGCGCATATCCTGTCCAAGCCAATATCATGCCGCCAATAACACCGCCGGCGGTAACGCCAAGCTTTAGTGAAAATAAGACTGAAGAAAAAACCAGGCCATTATTGCGAATGCCCGTTTTATGCTGGCCGTAATCAACGCAGTCTGACAACATCGCCCACAGAACAGGCACGGCAACTTGGCCGGTAAAAGCCGACAACACAAACATAAATAAAGCTGCAAGGGGTAAACTATCGCTGGCAAATCCGACCATAAATTGGGCGATCGCTTGTGCGATGAATAAACCGACGAATGCGTTAACCCGATTAAACCGGCGACCTAATTCATGCGCAATCGCACCGCCTACGATCATCGCGCAAATAGCAATTACAGTCGCAACAAGGGGGAGTTTTACGATTAAGTTGCTTAACCCTAAGACTGTTATAAGTGCTAAAACAGAAACACCAATACCGATTGAAAGATAGACATCTTTCTTTGCAAAACCGCCCGAAAAACGACCAGCAACGACGCTGCCTAAAACTGCTGCGATCGCCGCCAAGGTTAGGTACACAGAGAACATATCCTCCGCAACGAGCACGTATTTTGTAAAATAGAATGTATTGGCGCCGCGCATAACAACCGCCATCAATAAGAAAAAATTAATTGAGGCTAGGACGACCCATTGATCGTTGCGAAAGAGCGAACCGATGTCTTGCCAAACTGAGACTGTTCGTTTTGTGTCGGTGTTTTGTTTGCCGTCGCTTTCGGCCACTTGCCCAGAAGCTGAAATCCGCTCGCGCGTGGTTAAAAAGCAAAGAAAAAACAAGGCCACAGCAAGGCTAGAATAGATGGCGATGACAAGCTGAAAACCCTTTACGTTGTCCCCTGCGCCTAGCACCCCAACCAGGGGCATCGTCGCTGCGCCGACGATGATATTGCCTGTCTGGGCCATTGCAAATTGCCATGACCGTAACGACATGCGCTCATCTGGGTCCGGCGTAATAGCCGTAGCCATGGCGCCATACGGAATATTAATCGCCGTGTATACAGCCATCAATAAGAAATAAGTTGCAAAGGCGGCCCATGCTTTCGCCTCGCCTTCAATGCCGCCAATCGAAAAAGCAAGCACATACGCAACCCCAAACGGGATCGCTAACCAAAGCAGCCAGGGGCGAAATTGGCCCCATTTTGTTTGCGTGCGGTCTGCAAGACCGCCCATTAAGGGGTCGGTAATGGCGTCGCTAAGGCGCACGAGCCCAAAGATCAACGCAACGCGCGCCGGATCAAGCAACAACGTATCTGTGTAATACGCCTGCAGAAAATTTATGATAACTTGAAAGGCTAAATTGCTCGCGAGGTCGCCGCAGCCATAACCAATCTTTTCCCAAAAGGAGATTGCGTTTGCACGCTGGGAGGCCGAAGCCTGCTGCGCCGCCATTTTGTTCTTCCCTACTGCGCCCCGCCTTTGAAAGGTTTATTGGCGGCGGGGTCGCTATATTAAACACACAATGTTAGCGCTATCATTGCGATTTAAGTTACAAGTGTCAACGGCGCCGAATAAGCTAATAGCAAGGTTAACCTTCAAATTCGCGATAGCGGAATGTGCTGAAGTCAGCATGCAAACGGCGACCCGTTAAGTCCTGACAGGTCATGCCGACAAAAGCGCCTGTGAAATTCGCGCCCTCCCCTTTGCCAGCTTCATCGCTTAATACGCTGGCGTCTAAAATGGGCCCAGCAGGCTCCCAATTTGCACCGTCCAATGACCATGAAAATGCGAGACTGATCCCTTCGACACGCGCGCGAAGCCATAATTTACCGCTTTGTGGAAGTGGAATATCTCCCTCACGGACCGGAAATTCAGCGTTCAAAGACTGGTTTCCATTACAGCTCATAACGGCAAGCACCCGCCCCGCATCATCTTTATGGGTAACGTGAAGATAATGGAACTTATGAGCGTTATAATAGGCGACAAGACCGGCGGTTTGCTGGAAATTATCGGGTTGAAACTCAACACAAGTTGTCGCTTCGTAATTGAAATGTTGCTGTCTGCGCGCCACTAGGGACGAGTGGAACCAACTTCCAAGCGAGTCTCTGCCGTATAGGCGCAATGTATCAGACGCCGCTGTCATTGAGAATAAACCAGACGTATCGGGCGTGCGTAACCATTGGAAATCTTGCGGCAATTCTTTGCTGGAAAAATCATAGTTAATATCCAGCAATTCGTGAGTAGTGTCCGCATCATAGGCGGTTTCCGGGTCCACTAAACGCAGCCAACCAGCGTCATCCCAATAAACTTCGTGCAGCGCTGATTCCCTGCCCATTGGGCTGCGCCGTGGCCCTTCGATTGGGCGGCTGCAAAGATGGGTTAGCCACCAACGGCCATCTGGCCCCTGCGCGATGGAGCCATGCCCTGTGCGTTGTAAAGTGGCTCGGGGTTTGTCCATCGCTGTAACAACGTGTAATTCAGGATCCTCTTCGTAAGGACCCCATATATTCTTTGAGCGCACGAGTGTTACAGCGTGGGTATACCCGGTTCCGCCTTCCGCCGTCATCAGATAATAAAATCCGTCTTTTTTATAGATGTGGGGGCCTTCAGTGAAATCCGTTACTGTGCCGTCAAAAATAATTCGACTGGGGCCGATCAAGCTTTTGTCTTCATGAGAATATTCCTGCAAGACAATTCCCCGGAAATAGGACCGGTCAGGCCTATGGTCCCAGATCATATTCGAATGCCATTTGCGTCCATCTTCGTCATGAAACAGACTTGGGTCAAAACCACTGCTGTTCATATAGACCGGGTCAGACCATTCTCCGTCTATTTTATCACATGTTGTTAGGTAATTGTGGGTGTCTTTAAACTCACCGTCAAAACGAGTGACCTTGGTATAGCAGAGCCAAAACAAGCCATCCGCATAGCTAAGGCACGGCGCCCAAACGCCGCAAGAATCAGGAACCCCAGTCAGGTCCAGAAGCGCCGCCCGATTAAGCGGACGCGAGGCCAATTCCCAATTTACAAGATTTTCTGAGCGATAAATTTGAACCCCCGGATACCACTCAAAAGTAGATACAGCGATATAAAACACGCCATCAACGCAACAAATTGATGGGTCGGGATTAAACCCGCGCAAAATGGGGTTTTTAATGTTATTCATGCTGTATCTTTCTTTGATTAGAATAGAAAGCAGACGCCTAACCACATGCGTGGTCGCATTAAGGCGCCTTACTTCCTGGCGCAGATGTCGTGCTGTCGCCAAAAATAATTTGATAGCTCATTGTTAGACGCTTCGGAGCAGAAGGGTCCGGTGATTTTCGAATTAACTCGATTAATGAATTCACTGCTGAACGGGCCATTTGCGTTAATGGCTGGCGGACGGTTGTTAAACGAGGAAACACAGAAGACGCAAGAGGAGAATCATCAAATCCTACGACTGACAATTCTTCTGGAACTTTGATTCCCTTTGAAGCAGCGACAGCAAGAACGGCCGCGGCCATATCGTCATTACTGGCGAATACTGCGGTTGGCGGCTCACTAAGCGATAGCAATCGCTCGCCTGCTTTAACGCCTGATGCGTAAGTAAATTGCCCAGGTGCGACCCAAGACTTTTCTCGATTAACGCCATGTTCTGTCAGCGCTTTTTCATAACCCCGCAAGCGTTCCGCACTGGCGTGTTGGTTTGGGTTTCCTTTTATGAAAGCGATACGTTTGTGGCCTAAACCAAGCAAATATTCGGTGATTTCCTTAGCGGCTTTGTAATCATCAATACAGATCTTCTGGCTACGCCCTTTACCCTCATCTCCAGAAAGCAGGATTGCCGGAATATCATTAGATTTAAGGAATTTTCTAACGGTTTGATAATCTGATAATGGAGGCGGTACGATGACGCCGTCATAAGCGCCAAGCAAAGCGGTCAGGCGCTCTTTGATCTCATCTTGTGTCGCTGTATCGGAGATTTTGTGCACTAAAAGCTGGTGGCCAAGATCGCTTATCTCCTCCAAAGCCCCTACCAATAATTCACTTAAATAGAATGCAGAGGGGTTTCCATATAAAAGGACAAGTTTGTAAGAACGGCTTCCTGCTAATGCGCGGGCAGACAAATTAGGCCGATAAGTAAGAGCATCAATGGACTTTTGAACTTTTTCACGGGTTTCTGAGCGTACATTTTGTTCGCCATTGATTACGCGTGAAACGGTCATGGGGGATACGCCAGCATGCGCTGCTACATCTGATAGTGTCGCCGTTTTCGTGTCCATAAGTTACTTTTGGCCTCAATCTAAACAAAACGAACAGTTTTTAAATCGAATGCCTAGCCCGGTAAAGCTTAGCGTTTCCTAATTCACGCGATTGTACGTTGCTTAGTGATTATATCGCGCGTTTATTAATTGACTGACGACAATGTTAGCGCTACCATTTTCAAAATCAAGAATAATCGGAGCGCTCAAAACCGCCATGTTTATAGGGATCGACATCGGAACCTCTGCCGTAAAAGCTGTTGCGGTGGACGACAAAGGCGCTGTGCTTGACCAGTCAGCGGTAGAATTAACAGTTTCTCGTCCTCAATCTCTTTGGTCTGAGCAAAATCCCGCCGATTGGTGGGCCGCCGCCAATAAAGCTGTCGCAAATATTGCGCCAGAATACCGTGCGGCAACGCAAGCGATTGGCCTTTCCGGCCAAATGCACGGCGCAACTTTAGTAAACGCGGAAGGGGCGGCTATTAGGCCAGCAATACTCTGGAATGATGGACGCAGCTTAGCCGAATGCCAGCGCTTAGAGGAGGCTTTGCCTTCCCTTGGCGAAATTACGGGCAACCGCGCTATGCCGGGTTTTACCGCGCCAAAACTCCTCTGGCTGCGCGACAATGAACCAGAAATCTTTGAGAAAATTGAAAAAATTCTACTTCCAAAAGATTATGTGCGTCTGCGCATGACTGGTGACTATGCATCGGACATGTCTGATTCTGCCGGCACATTATGGTTAAATACCAGCGCCCGCGATTGGTCTGACGAGGTGCTTGATGTTTGCGGACTTTCTAAAGATCACATGCCGCGCCTTTATGAAGGCAACGAATTTACGGGCGTCTTGCGTGAAGAGCTCGCCGAAGCATGGGGGATGAAAGTTGTGCCTGTTGCAGCTGGCGGCGGTGATAACGCTGCTGGCGCTGTGGGGTCTGGAACGGTTCGGACTGGCGACGCATTTTTGTCGCTTGGCACATCGGGCGTTACTTTCCTTGCGGATGATCAATATCGGCCTAACCCACAAGGCGGGGTTCATACCTTCTGCCATGCTTTGCCGAATCGCTGGCATCAGATGTCGGTAATGCTGAGCGCGGCAAGCGCCGTCGATTGGGTTTCTCGAATCACAGGTTTTGAAACCCCTGGTGATCTTTATGAGGCGGTGGAGCGTCGCAATCAGTCCTGCGATGTTGAAATGTTTTTGCCATACCTTACGGGCGAACGCACGCCCCATAATAACCCGCTTTCTAAAGGAGTTTTCTTTGGCATGACGCCAAACGCTGATGCGGTTTCACTAGCGCAAGCTGCGCTTGAAGGGGTTGCTTTTGGTTTAGCGGACGGTGTCGATGCGCTCCATGATTCGGGCGCGCGAATTGAAACCCTCACCGTCATTGGCGGCGGCGCCCGTTCAAAATATTGGGGACGGATTATCAGCTCCGTCATCAATCAACCTTTAATTTATCGCCAAGGCGGTGAAGTCGGGCCAGCTTATGGCGCGGCGCGTTTGGCGCGTCTCGCCTTAACGGGAGAGGACATAGAAGAAATCTGCGCCCCTCCCCCCATCAAAGACATTATAGAACCATCAGAAAAGCTCAGGGACCATTATGCGGTGCGGCGTCCGCTGTTCCAAAAGCTGTATGCTCAATTATCGCCGCTTTTCAAGGAGGATTGATCAATGTCGGCAAGCTATTTCGCAGATGTTCCCGCTATTACATACAAGGGAACTGATAGCGACGATCCGTTGTCATATCGCTATTACGACAAGAACCGCACAGTCCTTGGAAAATCGATGGAAGAACATTTGCGTTTTGCGGTGTGCTATTGGCACACGTTTTGTTGGGACGGATTTGATATCTTCGGTGCAGGGACATTCACACGTCCATGGCATGGCGGCGCCTTAGATCAAGAAGCAGCCGAACACAAACTTAACGAAGCGTTTGAATTTTTTAAGCGCATAGACGTGCCTTATTACTGTTTCCATGACGTGGACATTATGGCTGAGGCAAAGACAGCCCAAGAACACGTCAACAATCTGTCAGCAATCGTCGATAAAGCCGAAGCTAAAATGTCGGAAACAGGCATGAAGCTTTTATGGGGCACAGCCAATTTGTTCAGCCATCCGCGTTACATGGCGGGCGGTGCGACAAATCCAGATCCAGAAATCGTTGCTTATGCCTCAATGCAAGTACGTCATGCAATGGAAGCGACACACCGTTTAGGCGGTGAGAACTATGTCCTTTGGGGCGGGCGTGAAGGCTATGACTGCTTGTTAAATACACGCCTTGGTCAAGAGTTAGACCAGCTCGGCCGATTCTTAAATATGGTCGTGGAACACAAGCACAAGATTGGCTTTAACGGCACGATCTTAATTGAGCCTAAGCCCCATGAGCCGACAAAACATCAGTATGATGCAGATGTTGCAACCGTTTACGGCTTCCTGGAGCGTTATGGCCTTGAAAAAGAAGTAAGGGTCAACATCGAAGCAAATCACGCAACTTTGGCGGGCCATTCTTTTGAGCACGAGATTGCTTTGGCGCAAGACTTAAATATTTTCGGTTCCATCGACATGAACCGTGGCGACCCGCAAAATGGATGGGACACAGACCAGTTTCCTAATGATTTGCGTGAAATTACCACTGCCATGTATTACATCCTGCAAGGCGGCGGCCTTACAACGGGCGGTTTAAACTTTGACTCAAAAATACGCCGCCAGAGTATTGATGCGGTTGATCTCTTCTATGGTCATATTGGCGCAATTGATCTTATTGCGCGCGGCTTGATTAATGCGGCGGCATTGATTGAAGACGGCGCAATCGAAAAATTCTGTGAGGAGCGTTATGCAGGTTGGAAAACTGGCATTGGCGCGCAAATGTTAAACAAAGACATCGGACTCGCCGAAATGTCTGACGCGGCGCTCAACGCCTCATCAGTTCCTAGCCCACGCTCTGGACGACAAGAGTTCTTAGAAAACCATATTACCAACTTTTTGAAATAGCGGATTTGAGATGAAATTTTTTGCTGATACTGCCGAGATAGAGGATATCAAGGCGTTGGAAGATGCTGGCCTGGTTGACGGCGTCACCACTAATCCTTCCTTGATTAAAAAGTCCGGACGAGATTTCCGTGAAGTTATCTCGGAAATTTGTGACGTGGTGACCGGTCCAGTAAGCGCGGAGGTTACTGCGCTTACTGCCGATGAAATGGAAAAAGAAGGTCGTTCTTTGGCGGAGCTTGCTGATAACATCGCGGTCAAACTCCCCTTGACGATGGACGGCCTGAAAGCGTGTAAACGCCTTTCTTCAGATGGCATTATGACCAATGTTACACTGTGTTTTAGCACAAACCAGGCTCTTTTAGCCGCCAAGGCCGGAGCGACATTTGTCTCTCCGTTTATCGGACGTCTTGACGATATCCATATTGATGGCGTGGAACTTATTAAAGAGATACGCACCGTATATGATAATTACGGCATGAAGACAGAAATCTTGGCCGCTTCTATTCGCTCTGCAAACCACATCCGCGATTGTGCATTGATTGGGGCTGATGTCGCGACATCTCCGCCAAAGGTTCTTTGGGAATTAAGCAAACATCCGCTAACTGAAAAAGGGCTTGAGGCCTTTTTGAAGGACTGGGCCGAAACGGGCCAATCCGTACTTTAAACAATTGTTCGGTACTTAAAAAACGTACAGAGAAAAATTATGTCAAATGTCACGCACGCCGAAATGGCGAATGCGATCCGTGCGCTTGCGATGGACGCAGTACAAGCCGCAAAATCAGGACACCCAGGCATGCCCATGGGCATGGCCGATGTCGCAACCGTTCTTTTTACAAAGGTCATGACATTTGACGCCGCGGCGCCAGATTGGCCTGATCGTGACCGCTTTGTTCTTTCGGCTGGTCACGGCTCCATGTTGATTTACTCCCTTGCCTATCTGCTAGGCTATGAAGGGATGGATCTTGAAGATATCAAAAACTTCCGCCAATTGGGCGCGAAGACGGCCGGACACCCCGAAACAGGGCATGCCCCTGGCGTTGAGACGACGACCGGACCATTAGGCCAAGGGCTTTCTAACGCTGTTGGCATGGCAATGGCTGAAGCGCATCTTAATGCTCAGTTTAGTGATGAACTTGTGAACCATTTCACATATGTCATAGCGGGTGACGGCTGCCTTATGGAAGGCATTAGCCAAGAGGCTCTTTCATTAGCTGGCAAGCTTCAGCTTAAAAAGCTGATAGTGTTGTGGGATGATAATGACATCACAATCGATGGCGCAGTGTCTCTTGCAGATAAAACAGATCAACTGAAGCGTTTTGAGGCAAGTGGGTGGGAGACTTCGCGCGTCGACGGTCACGACCCGGAAGCGATTGAGGCAGCGATACGCAAGGCGCAGCTTAGCGACAAGCCCAGCTTGATTGCATGTAAAACCGTCATCGGAAAAGGGTCGCCTAACAAAAGCGGGACAGCAAAATCCCACGGATCACCGCTCGGTGAAGACGAGATTGTGTTAACCCGCAAGGAGCTTGATTGGCCCCATGCCCCATTTGAAATTCCTGAAGCAATTTTGAATGCTTGGCGCGAGGCTGGAGCGCGCGGCGTTAAAGCCTCAAAATCATGGAGCGCCCGTCTTGAGGCTTCGCAAGCAGCCAATGGATTTATGACCCATTTGGACGGTGTTGATCACGCTGTGCTTAATCAGGTTATTAGCGATCTGAAAAAGAAACTGACGAACGACCCCGTTACTATTGCAAGCCGCGTCGCCTCTCAAAAGGCCCTAGAATTGCTGAATCCGGCCCTGCCTACTTTATTTGGCGGTTCGGCGGACCTTACCGGCTCCAACAATACGCGTACTAGTGATTTAAAAACCTTTAGCGAAGAAGATTATTCTGGGCGCTATGTCCACTATGGCGTTCGCGAGCATGCTATGGCTGCGGCTATGAACGGCCTAGCCCTCCACGGAGGGGTAACGCCCTATGGCGGCGCCTTTTTGGTTTTTAGTGATTATTGCCGAGCCTCTATTCGCTTAGCTGCATTGATGGGTGTACAGTCCATTTTTGTGTTTACACATGATTCCATTGGCCTTGGGGAAGACGGACCTACGCACCAACCTGTTGAACACCTTGCGGCGTTGCGTGCTATTCCAAATCTCAATGTATTCCGTCCGGCGGACATTGTTGAAACGGCGGAATGTTGGCAGGCGGCCCTTTTAGATAGATCGCGGCCAAGCATTCTCGCATTATCTCGGCAAGGGCTGAGGCAAGTGCGAACAGAATATTCAGAGGAAAACCTCGTCCAGAAAGGGGCTTATGTTCTTCGAGATGCGGATAACTACAAAGCAACCTTAATTGCAACCGGGTCAGAGGTTGAGTTAGCTGTTGACGCCGCCGAAATGCTCGCGAAAGAAGGGATTTCAGTTCGTGTTGTGTCCCTTCCGAACTGGCGCGCCTTCAAAGCACAATCTGTTGAGTATCAGCAAGAAGTCTTGGGCTCAGCGCTGCGTATCGGAATTGAGGCCGCTTCTTCCTTTGGGTGGGCTGAATGGCTTGGCGATAAAGGTGAATTTATCGGCATTGACAGCTTTGGCGCGAGCGGCCCAAAAGCTGATCTTTATCAGCATTTTGGCATTACCGCTGAGAGAGTGGTCGAATTGGTTACAGGCATGGCGTAACCCCATAACTATAAAGTCACCTCTTATAACCGTGAGCCCCCTCACGAACCGTCTATCATATTGCACCGAAAATGTGATTGGCGCCGCCCCCTGAAATCCGCATGATGCTCTAAGAAGCGGACGGGTGGATTTTAAGAATATGTCTAAAAAAGTGGTGGTCGCTGAATGGCGTTCATTGCAAGACCGTAAACCAGTTTACGGTCTTGTTGCTGGGGTTGATCTTGTCATCATCCGATATGACCAGAACGTGTCGGTTCTTTATGGGCGCTGTTTGCATCGTGGCGCCTTAATGTCGGATGGGTACGTAGAGGGCGACAACTTAATTTGCGGCCTTCATAAATGGGATTATCGTTTAGATACGGGCGTGTCTGAATATGACAATAGCGAACAGCTCCATAAATTTACGAGTTGGCTGAAAGGCGGCAAAGTTCTTGTCGATCAAGATGAGATCGCCGCTTGGGCGAATGAACACCCTCAACCTTATCAGCGGGACGATTATCTTGGCCTATATGCTGACACCCACGGCACGCCTGATGAACCCTACACCAAGCTGATACAAGGTTATGCAAAGGATGGCCTTTCAAAAACTGGTCATCACGGTGTTGTCGATGCTATGGGCGTACCGCGCCGGGAGTTGCCGGATTGGGACGATATTCAAGTCTTGACTGCGCAGTTGCATCGCCCGCCGCTGCTTGATGATGAGCCAGTGGGCGTTGATGTTGTTATAGGGCCGAACGCACAACGGCCGTTAAAACTCGATATTCCTATTTTTGTTTCCGATATGAGTTACGGGGCGTTGTCGGAACCAGCGAAAATCGCTCTTGCCATTGGCGCTGAACGCGCCGGGACCGGCATTTGCTCCGGTGAAGGTGGAATGCTGCCTGAGGAGCAAAACGCAAATTCGCGTTATTTTTATGAGCTCGCCTCTGGTCGCTTTGGGTTCTCATGGGACAAGCTAAGCCGTGTCCAAGCCTTTCATTTTAAAGGCGGGCAAGGCGCTAAAACCGGCACTGGCGGGCATCTGCCGGGTGAGAAAGTGAAAGGAAAAATCGCTGAGGTGCGCGGGTTAAACGAAGGCGAAGCAGCGGTCTCCCCTGCTCGTTTTCCTGAATGGACAAGCCCCGGACAAATTCGCGACTTTGCTGATGAAGTGCGTAGTCGCACCGGGGGCATACCCATTGGGTATAAACTTTCCGCACAACATATTGAACATGATATTGACGCTGCATTAGAAGTCGGCGTTGACTATATTATTCTTGATGGCCGTGGCGGCGGCACCGGCGCCGCGCCAATTATTTTTCGAGATAATATTTCTGTGCCAACCATTCCTGCATTGGCGCGCGCGCGACGACACTTGGACAGTTTGAAAGCAGATCATATTAGTCTTATTATTACCGGTGGTCTGCGCAAGCCCGCTGATTTTTTTAAGGCTCTTGCTTTAGGCGCTGATGCGGTCGCAGTTTCCAATGCGGCGATGCAAGCCATTGGCTGTATTGCAATGCGCGCTTGCCACACCAACAATTGCCCCGTCGGGATTGCCACGCAAAAACCGCACTTAACATCTCGTTTAATGATAGAAAAATCGGCTGCACAATTGACGAACTTTTTCAATGCGTCGATTGAGCTCATGCAGGTTTTGGCGCGTGCATGCGGCAAGTCTCACTTGAACCAACTTGAGTTGAGCGACCTTACCACCTACAGTCGTGAGATGTCGGACCTTTCTGGCGTCGCTTTTTGTGGCGTCAATCAATAATTGGGCTAAGTTAGAATGATGTTGAACAAAAAGTCTGTCACTGCAATCGCAGCTTTAACGGTTAGTTTCGTCGCCGCTATTGGGGCGCAAGCAACGGCGCAAGATCAGGCGGCTGTCAATGCTTATCGCGTTTGTGCGGCTTGTCATCTTGCTGTCCCTGCTGACGATCCTAAAGCGAAAATAAGAATGATGGGGCCAAACCTTTTTGGCGTTTACGGCGCTGCCGCTGGCCAAGTTGAAGGGTTTGCGTATTCCAAAGCGCTGAAGGAATCCAATGTTACCTGGGATGAAGCATCCCTTGGTGCATTTATCGAAAGCCCATTTAAATTTATTCCTGGCAATCGTATGGGATATGGCGGCGAAAAAAATGCTGAAAAGCGCGCGCTTATCATTGAATTCTTAAAGGCGCGCACCGAGCCACCAGCTAGTGAATAGGTATTACTAGTCTTTAATCAGCAAAACGTTGGGCGCGCCATTGTGCAACGACATGTTCTACTAGCGCGCTGTCATAACCGTTTTTCATCCAGGCATCTGTGAAATGCGCATCAACATTGCGCGGCGCGCATTCCTCAGGTAGCGCATCGAAAGAGATTCTAGCCGACATAGCGATCCCCTCCCCAATGGCGATTGCTTCCCCGTTGCTCAATGACGGCAAACAATTCAGTAAAGAAGCAGACGCCCCAGGCGCAGCTGACTGTAATGCATCCTGGTCCGATTGATTGGAAAGACGCATAGCAAAGATCGTGTTACACTGAGAGAGTATTGTCGGATCAAGCTCGGTCGGTCGTTGTGACGATGCCCATAAAGAGACGCCGCACTTTCGTCCTTCTTTTGCTATTTTAATCAATGCCTTATGGGACTGTTTTAGGTTTTCACCTGCATTTGCGGGGGCATAGCGATGGGCATCCTCGCAAACGATAGCAATTGGCGCCGCCGCATTGCTCCACAGACCAAAATCATACGCTAGCCGCGCCGTCATGGATACAATCGCCTGACAGACCTCATCCGGCAGTCCCCCAAGAGCAATAATGCTAATAGGTGAACCCTCAACAGGTATGCGGAACAACGCACCGAGAGTCGCCGCCATATTATCTTGCACATTCAGCGCGCCGAACATAAAGGCGTAACGCGCATCCTGGCTGATGGAATAAAGACGTGTGCGCAGTCGCTTAAAGGGCCCCTTAGCATGAGGCGCGTCAACACCGCCGAGTGTCTTATCGATAAGATTTAAAAGATCAGATATACGATAAGGCGACGGCGTATTGAGTGAGAACGCCCCTTGTTCGCTCGCGCGTGCGCCGGCGCCTTGTTTAACGACACGCGTAGCACCAGTCATGTTTAGTTTTTTTGCTTTAGGAATGAGGTCGGCCAAAATTTCCAACTCTTCCTCATATCCAACCCGACCAGGAAATACGACTTCCGCTAATTCGTCAAAAGTCATCATCCAAAATGGCAAGTTAAGATCGCTTGGCTCAAACCACATCGCCTTTTGGCCAAAGCAATATTTATATTCATTATATTGGTCGAATAAAACAACATGCGCCTGGTCATAGCGTTCGACAATTAACCTCAGCATCAAAGCTGTCGCATATGATTTGCCAGCGCCCGTCGCCCCAACGAAAGCGCAATGCCGCGATAAAAGTTCGTCCACAGATACAATAGCTGGTATGGCTGCGTCCTGCACGACTGAACCTATCCGCATATAGCTCGGTCCTGCGGCGGAAAAAATTGCAGCGAGTTCTTTGTGGGAGGTCATATGGGCGCTGTCGCCAAGAACCGGGTAGCTAGAAATGCCGCGTTGGAAAGTGATTTTTGAACTATCTTCAGTATTTGCTGAAAATTCGCCTATCAGTTCTAATTCAATAAAATGAGCGTCATTGCTGTCTGCGCCAGCACTAGGCGCTGGCGCGCTCATGGCGCAAATACGTCCAACCGTCATGGCTGCGCCAGTTTTGATGTTCATCAGCGCGCCAATTTGAGGACGGAATTGACGGTTCAAACCTCTATTATCAGTATTCACCATAATGACGGCATAGGCGCCGTTGACGGAAACAACTTCGCCTATACACTCTTTTACGAGGCGCGCTTTTTTCTTTGGCGTATCGTCGGCTTCATTGACGTGCTGGGTTGCAAGGCTCGCCTTTAACATTTCGCGTTGTTGCAACGGCGTCATCTAGCTCTCCTGTTTTTGCGGTAATACTGCGCGCATTAAGGCGCCTTTGCCGGGCTTAGTTTTCACGAGAAACTGACCGCCATGCATGTCAATCATATACTGCGCAATGGCGAGTTCGATGCCAGGCCCATCAAATGACCGCCCCAAACCATAATGGGCGTCATCGAAAGCGCTAAGAGCTGTTTTTAGCTCTTCTTGGCTTAATCCTTCGCCAAAGTGGCGGATCGCAATTTCCGGAGCCCCGCCCTCATCCCGCGCGACGCGCGCTACAACGTTCTGGCCTTTTTGCGCCATGCGCAGCGATACACGAAGCAAATGATCAATAGCTTGGCGTAGACGGTTTTTATCGCCCCAAATAATGATATTGTCTTCGTTCGATTGGTGTAAGTCTATTGCAACCCCAGCCGCAATTGAAGCTATTTGAAGGCGTTCAACAGCCTCGGCTAGCAATGGTTTTAAATCAACTTCTTCTTTATCTAGATAAATGTCACCATTATCGATATCAGCCGCTTCAAGCGCGGTGCTAACATGGGCTAGCAATAGATCAGCAGACTGTAGAATATATTGGGCATATTCTTCGCGTTGGGGTTGCTCTAGATTATACTCCCCCTCGTCTTTTAACATTCCTGCAAAGCCGATAATGGCGTTTAAAGGCGTTCGCAGCTCATGGTTCATATTAGCCAGAAATTCAGAACGGGCCTTAATAGAGCGCGCGGCCTCTTCTCGTGCACGCGCCGCATCTTGTTTTGCGCGATTTAAGGTTAACGCTTGGGCCGCGTTTTGCGAATAGGAAGATAACAGCCCTGCCGAGTGGCGGTTGTGGGTTTGAAAAGCGCGCATTAACACTACTCGCGACGCGGCGACGGCCGATTTTTACCAATGTTCGCCCAAAAATATTGCTATAGCATCGCAAAATATGACGGCGCACGACCAACACTTTAGGTCGAGAAGGCCTAATGGGCCGTTAAGGAAAAAGATTGGCGTTTAATGGTGCAGAAATAATTGCTTTTTAACTAAAGCTACGCTTGCGCGCCCTCAGTCGTAACATTCTTTTTGAGACTGAAATCCTCTTTGTTTTCTTTTTTGGGAGGCGCAAAACTGAGAACGATATCGCCAATTTCAGGTCTTATTGGCTTATCGCGGGAGGCGACGTAGATAACCTTTTTGCGAATGATAAAGATAATTTCCGCCGCAGTTGATGAATCTTCTTTGTATTGTTCTGGGCCGTAGGTCAAAGACAAGACTGTGCGCTGGAAAGTCCAGCCGTCGTCATGACGTCGCAATAATGTGTCAAGCGGCAGCCCCGAATGTAGGAACGTGCGTCCTTGAAGCGTAAAAGATAGAGCACGTTTGTCTTCTTCTTCTTTGCCGCGGGCATTAATCTGATATATTGCCGCACGGCCAAGTTCCGGGGCAAGGTCTGTACAAACAAGCGCATTGTGGGCTTCATTCGGACCAACAGCGAGCAGAACGCCATAGCGATTTAGGTCTAAATGATGCTCGGTCACTTCAGATAAAATTTCTCCGTGATATGTGTCCACATCGCAAAGCCGGGCGTTTCGCAAAGACCGCCAGCTGGTATCAGCGATGGTTACAGGGATCTCCATTTCTTTTAATTTTAACGCTAGGGCCGTCGACCATAGGTTGGCGCCGACAATTAACACGCCGGGCTTTTCTGTGGAGGCAAGCCCCAACGCTTTTGCCAGCGGACCAATTGTAAACCCATGCAAAATTACTGTGGCGAAGACCATGGCGAATGCGAGAGGAATCAATTGGGCGCCGTCAATATAACCTTTTTCAGCAAGCTGTGCCCCAAAGAAACTAGAAACCGCTACGGCGACAATTCCCCGAGGAGCGATCCACCCCACCAATAACCGATCGCGCCAGTCTAGCCCTGCCCCGATTGTAGAAAGGAAAATTGTAACTGGCCGTACCACAAACAGCATCGCTGCGATAAAGGCGAATGCCCGTATATCCAGGCTTGATATAGTCTCCCAGGTTAAATTGGCGGTTAGTATAATAAATACGCCTGAGACAAGCAGAACCGTAATATTCTCTTTAAAATGGCGCAGATCGCCAATACTTGCCAAACGCGCATTCGCCAGCGTGACCCCCATTGCCGTCACCGCGAGCAATCCAGCCTCGTGCTGTAAAATATTGGCGATTTCAAAGCAGGCGATCACCGCTACCAAAAGAATTGGGGGTTTTAAATATTCCGGCACATATCCCCGCCGAAAAGTTGACGCAATGGCGCCTCCAAACGCAAAGCCCAAAGCGCCCGCTAGAAGCGAAGCAATTGCAAGCGAAGCGATGATTTGCACCGCACCGCCGCTGTAGTCATGCGTTACAACCTCATAAACGAGAACAGCCGCCAGCGCGCCGACGGGATCGTTAATGATCCCCTCCCACTTTAGTAAGGTCGCTGGGCGTTGATTAAGTTTTGATTGACGCAATAAAGGAATGATGACCGTCGGTCCGGTGACGATCATCACGCCTGCAAAAAGTATCGCGACAGGCCAAGAAAGACCGGCAATATAATAAGCGGCCAGAGCGCCGAGCGCCCAGGCGATCGGCGCCCCAGGAAAGACAAGCCTTCTTAGCCCCTTTGTAAGGCCGCGTAATTCTGAAAAGTTTAGGGTTAGTCCGCCTTCAAATAGAATAACGGCGACGGCGATCGCAATCATCGGGCGATAAAAGTCGCCAAACATTACCTCTAATGGGGCAACGCCAGGGATGGGTTCAACCGGTCGTAAAATACCAAAGACAGGACCGGCTAAGATCCCTGCAATCGCCATTAAAACAATTGCGGGCAAATTAAAACGCCAAGCCAGCCATTGAGCGCCAATACCAATGACCCCAATAATGGCGATGAGTAGTACGATATTGTCCATGAGGCGAGCATAGCCGCTGCGCACCACAAAATGCTATATCGCTTGGCAGTGGTTTATTGAGCCGCCCCCAGGCAAATCCTGTTTAGTGCGATCAATATCTGCAGTTTCTGAAAAAAGAAAAGCCGTGCTGTCTCTGCTAACTTAGACTTAGCTACGTTTACCCTCAAAGGGATTGAGTTTTTTCAATAGGTATTGAAGGCCGCCTCTTTTTTCTTTTCGGTCAAGTTCTTCCTGGCTTGTCAAAAAGGTTGTTTGCACAACGTAACGTTCCCCAGCAAATGACGGATGTCCATGCCAGCTTGTTTCAGAGCGTGCAAAGGCAAATACATTACCAGCGATGGGAGAAACTTCTTCGGCAAAATCATTCATATCTTGATTGCCATTTAAGGCGCGTATTGCGCCGCCTTCCTTGGCGTCCCACGTCTCGTTTAGATAAATCAGCATGGTGCAAATCTTGGAGACGCTGTCGTTATGAATGCGGCCATCGCCATGTTTTGACAGTTTGCGCACAGTAATCATGCGGGGCTTGTCCAAAAGATCGAGATTAAGCTTGTCAGAGAGCACCTTTGCTAATTGCGGTGATTGAAGGTCTTTGACGAGTTCCCCAAATTGCCCTCTTGCCTCTAATTTGGATAACGGCAAATACCCAGTTTTTGTGATTGCTGGATAATCGGCGCGCACGGCCGCTGCGTCTTCCTGTTCAAGAGCGCCAGTCGCGGAAATATAAGTGAACGGCTTTGTTCGTGTTTCGGCTTGGGCAATAGCGTCGAAATTCAACATAACAGCGTACTTAATTTGGTGATGCTTTGAATGAGATTTTGTCGAGCGAATAAAATCGCTAATACATTCTTATGTCAATAGCGACTATCCAACCTGTGCAATTGGCTCATTTCCGTTTTGGCCATGGGAGATAGCCGGTATATAATCAGTACTAAGATATAATAAGAAGTGATAAAAAAAGCCGGCGCGAAACAATCGCAGCCGGCTTCCACACTTTAGATCTTAAAGATCAGCTAGCGTGCCGAAATAGCGGTAACATCGCGCTGCGCTTCGCCATTATAGTTCGATAATGGACGGATCAATTTGTTGTCAGCCAATTGCTCCATCACATGAGCAGTCCAGCCGGTGATGCGGCTGATCACGAAAATTGGCGTAAACATTGGGATTTCAAAGCCCATCAGGTAATATGCGGGGCCCGCTGGGAAGTCGAGGTTTGGATAGATGTTTTTCTCAGCGACCATAGTCTCGTCGAGAATTTTTGACATCTCCCAATATTTCTTCGCTTCGTCACTGCCAATGACGTCAACCATCTTTTTATAGGCTTCGGTCATGCTTGGCACGCGGCTATCACCAGAGCGGTAAACGCGGTGACCAAAGCCCATGATTTTTTTCTTCGTTGCAAGCGCATCTAGCATCCAGTCGCGAGCATTTCCTGGCTCGCCAACCTCTTTAAGCATATGCATAACAGCTTCGTTGGCGCCGCCATGGAGCGGCCCTTTCAATGAACCGATGGCGCCCGTAATAGACGAATAAATATCTGAAGTGGACGATGCAATTGTCCGTGCTGTAAATGTTGACGCATTAAAAGAATGTTCCGCATAGAGCGTCATTGAAATGTCAAAGCATTTGATGACTTCTGAGGCTGGCACTTCGCCAAAGCACATGTGGAAGAAGTTTTCTGAGAACGCCAAATCATCCGTAGGCGCAATTGGGTCTTTGCCATTGCGCAGACGGAAATCAGCCGCAACAATTTGCGGAATCTTCGCGTACATGCGAATAGCTTTTGCGTAAAGTCCTTCAGGTGAGGAATCTTCTGTTGTGTCGTCTTCCTGACCAAGAAAGCTAACAGCTGTACGCAGCGTATCCATTGGGTGGGCTTTTTTATTGAATTTAGCCATCACCTCTAAAAGTTCTGGGGAAAGCCCGCGCTCTGCTTTTTCCGCTGCATTAAATGCGTCAAGCTCAGCTTGGGTTGGTAATTGTTTGTTCCAGATCAGATATGCGGTTTCTTCAAACCGGCATTGTGTAGCGAGATCTTGCACTTTGTAACCACGATAGGTCAGTGAATTGATCTCTGGCATCACTTTGGAAACTGCGGTGTCGTCGGCTAAAACACCGGCTAGACCGTATTTTACTTCTTCGCTCATAAGGGCATCTCCTTGCTTATCTAGCATGCGCCGCAAATCCAGTGTAACTAAACGGCGCTAGTCGGCTCAATTTATTCCGTTGGCGTGTCAACAACCTGGAAATTGAAAATACTATCGTCGAATTGGTTGTACTCTTCATAGCGCAGCAGATCATAAAGATCGCGGCGATGTTGCATTTCGTCTAATATGCCGTTTTGATCACCATCGGCGAGGATGCGATCAAGACCTCGGTCGCAGGCGCCCATGGCAAGGCGCAGTGTCGTCACTGGATAGATGACGACATTAAATCCAAGATCTACCAATTCTTTTTTATTCAGCAGGCGGGACTTACCAAATTCTGTCATGTTTGCAAGAATTGGAACGTCAATCGCTTTACGCACCGCTTCAAACTCTTCAATGCTCTTCATCGCTTCAGGGAAGATCATATCAGCCCCAGCGTCTACATAAGCTTTCATGCGGTCGATAGATTGATCAAGCCCTTCAACGGCGCGCGCATCGCTGCGTGCGATCAAGACAAAATTAGGATCACGTTTTGCGTCAGAAGCCGCGCGCACCCTTTGTGTCATCACATCGGTTGAAACAATTTCTTTACCGTCAAGGTGGCCGCATCGTTTAGGCATCACCTGATCTTCGATATGGCAACCGGCAAGTCCCGCGTCTTCCATCATCATAATGGTGCGCGCAGCGGACATTGGCTCGCCAAAACCTGTATCAATGTCGATAAAGGCGGGCAGATCACTAACGCGGGCGATTTGTCGTCCCCGCTCGACGAATTCTGTTAATGTTGCAATTCCAATATCAGGCAAACATAAATCCGCCGCCATTACGGCGCCAGAAATGTAAATCCCCTCAAACCCTTTACGCTCAATCATTTGCGCACAGAGCGGGTTAAATGCACCGGGAAACTGCATCAATTTCCCGGATGCTAAGCCTTCGCGGAAGGCGGCTCGTTTTTCCGCCGCAGTTTTTTTCGTAAAGAGCATGTATGTGCCTCCGTTCGTCTTTTGAGTTTGGGATAAAACCCCATTATTCATTGACGTGCTTTACAAGCTGCCCCCAACATCATGGGAACGCACAGTATTATCGACGGCAAATTATAGTTCACTAGGCTCTTACTTCCGTGCGGCGAAAGTTAATAATTTTATTAACCACCCATACAGAAGAAATTTAGTTTATTGCCGTCTAAATCGCGGACATACCCACAGTGAAGCATGCCGCCTAAACGTGGCCCCGCCTCGCCTTCGCAAGTCGCGCCAAGTGAGATGGCTTTTTCATATAGCGACTTGACTTGCTCAGGGTCTTTCGCGGCGATTGCCGCCATATTGCCGTTGCCTGGTGAGGCTTCCTCACCATTCCATGGGGAGCCGACAAGAAACATCGGCGCGCCCATTTCTGTTCCAAACCCGATCATTTTGCCATCGGGACGTTGAAATATTTCTTTGACGCCTAACTCAGCAAATAACTCAGCATAAAACTTACGCGCACGCTCTATGTCATTAGTGCCAATTGTAGAATAAGCGATCATAGTTCTTCCTTCCTCGAAAATAAAACGAGGGGGCTAGAAAATCCCCTCAGCTTTATTCTCCTCTAAAAATCCTTGTGGCGCGACAGGATTTAGCTGAAGGATTTGGTCAGCAGAAAGGTTCGGCAAATCTTGGACGAGGTCTAAGAAGCGCGCGCTTTCTGTTGGATCTAAAATTCCATCAGTCAATGTTTTGAATTTATTGACATATTCTGGGCGTGTGAAGGGCCGCGCGCCTAATGGGTGAGCGTTAGCGATGCCAAGTTCGTCTTCAATAACGGAACCATCTTCCATCGTCACAACTACGCGAGCGCCAAACGCTTTCTCATTCGGGTCGTGAGAGTGATAGCGGCGTGTCCATTCTGGGTCTTCAATCGTTGAAATCTTGTGCCACAAACGCACCGTATCTTCGCGCTGAGCGCGTTCTGGGGCATATGATCGAACATGGTGCCATTCACCGTCCTGAAGAGCGACAGCAAAGATATACATGATTGAGTGATCAAGGGTCTCACGCGAGGCGTTCGGGTCCATTTTTTGTGGATCGCCAGAACCGGTGCCAATCACATAATGTGTATGGTGAGATGTGTGTAGTACGATCGACTTAACTTTATCGAAATCGCCAATTTCTTTACCCATCCGGAAAGCAAGGTCGATTAGCGCCTGGCTTTGATATTCAGCGGAATGCTCTTTTGTATAGGTATCCAAAATTGCGCGCTTAGCTTCACCAGCGCCAGGCAGCGGAACGCTATAGGCTGGTGCGTATGGGCTATCGCCTTTATCGCGCGCCGTGCGGCCGTTTAGAATAAAGGAGATGACACTGTCTTCGCCTTCATAGATTGGGCTAGGCGCGCCCTCGCCCCGCATACAGCGGTCAACGGCTTCAATCGCTAGTTTTCCTGCGTAAGCTGGCGCAAAAGCTTTCCAAGAAGAAATCTCGCCCTTACGTGATTGACGTGTCGTAACAGTCGTATGCAGACCTTGTTGAACGGCCTGATAAATCGTTTCCGTATCAAGACCAAGAAGTGAGCCAACACCAGCGGATGCTGAAGGGCCAATGTGAGCAATATGGTCAATTTTATGCTCGTGTAAGCAGATGCCTTTGACAAGGTTTACTTGGATTTCATAGCCAGTCGCGATGCCGCGAATTAGATCCGCGCCATTTTTGCCACACTGTTGGGCGACAGCTAAGATTGGCGGAATGTTATCGCCAGGATGCGAATAATCAGCCGCCAAAAAAGTGTCATGAAAGTCTAACTCACGAACCGCTGTACCATTCGCCCAAGCGGCCCATTCTGCACAAACTGTTTGATCAGCTGGCAAACCGAATAGACTAGCGCCGCCAGTACGTGGATGGGCATATGCCATCGCGCGGGCTGATTTAATTGGGCCACGGTTTAAAGACGCAATACCAACAGAAGCATTGTCGATAATGCGGTTAATAATCATGTCGATGACGTCTTCTTCGACGGCGACAGGATCAGCGGCGACCGAAGCGATTTTCCACGCTAACTGGTCTTCTCTCTTAAGGTCATCTTTAGAACGATGCGCGCGCACTTCATGGGTGATCATAATCTTTCCTCCTCATTAGAAGACGCCAGGACAAATTGTCCGATCCAACTTGAAATCTTCGCGCATCCTATACAGCACCTTATTTCCAAAATCTGGCGTCAAATCGCCTCCGGAAAACTAATTATTGACATTTACGCAAATGTATGATCGAGCCCTCCGAAATGGCTAGGTATTTTGACTTTTTCCCCTTGAAATACGCGCCCATGATGGGGGATTGGGCGGGAAACCAAGTGACTTTTCTGCATAATAGATTTTTCAACCCCAGATCAAAATTTATCATGAGGCTTTGAGCGAATAATGTCATTATCAGCCTCAGCTAAATACGAAGTTTATTACGTGTGTAATGCTTCTCGCATTATCTAGAAGGTTAAGATCATGCTTAAATCCGTACCTGAATTATCATTAAGAGATTTCACAAAAGGAGACGGCGCTAGTCGTCGTAATTTTTGTGCAGATTTAATGGCAGGGCTTCAAGAATTTGGCTTTATTATTCTCAAAGATCATAGCGTTCATCCTGACTTACTTGCGCGTGCATATGACCTAGCGGCTGAGTTTTTTAGCCAGCCAGTTGACAAGAAAAGCAACTATACTCTTCCCGGTGGGCAACGGGGATATTCCCCTATAGGGCGCGAACATGCAAAAGATTGCGAGCTGCCTGACCTGAAGGAGTTTTGGCATGTAGGGCAGCCTCAATCTGAGGTGTCTGCGCAAAGCTATCCCTACCCTGAAAATATTTGGCCGGAATATCCAGAGGGCTTCAGGGATGTATTCACCGAGCTTTACAATGCGTTACAAGAGGCTGGGCTGGAAATGCTAACCGCCCTCGCCCCATCACTTAAAGTGGAGGAAAATTTCTTTCGTGATATGGCGCAAGAAGCAGATTCTATATTACGGATACTGCACTATCCGCCCGTTCCAGATGACGCCCCTGTTGGCGCAGTGCGCGCCGCCGCCCATGAAGACATTAATTTAATAACGATCTTGGTTGCCGCAAATGGCGCAGGCCTGCAGCTTTTGACTCGAGAGGGTGAATGGCTGGCAATTGATACTGACCCGCAACATTTAATTGTTGATGCCGGGGATATGCTTGCGCGCATCACAAATGACGTGATCCCCGCAACGACTCATCGAGTTGTAAACCCAATTGGCGATAACGTTTCACGCTATTCAATACCATTCTTTATGCATCCGCGCGCAGATGTCATTTTAAGTTGCCTGGAAGCGTGCAAAGGAATTGGCGCGAAATATGAAGATATCTCAGCCGGAGACTTTTTAAAGCAACGATTAAAAGAGATTGGCCTTGTAACTTAAGAGATCTGCATCAATGAATGGAATAAAGCGGCTCTTTCATGGGCCGCTTTTTTATTCCATCACCAACTTAAGCTGTCGGCCATTCAAAAGTATCACCGATGAATTTCACAAAAGCTTGGTAACCTCAAACAATCACGCAGCAATGGTTATGCGCCAAAAGTTTTGATGCCGTAACCATCCCTAAATTCTTTGTTCGGAAAAAGGTGTGCCGTACCTTAGCGTGCTTTACGCTTCACAGCCTTCTTGGCGACTTTACGCTTCACAGCCTTTTTAACTGTTTTTTTCGTTGCGACTTTCTTTTTAGCAGGCGCCTTTTTCTTTACTGCCTTTTTTACTGTCTTGCGTTTAACAGCTTTTTTCGCGGCTTTCTTAGTCGTCGCCTTTTTCACGGTCTTCTTTTTCGCCGTGGCTTTCTTTGCAGCTTTTTTCTTAGCGGCAGGCCGTTTGACTGCTTTTTTTGCAGCGCTCTTTGCGGCAACCTTGCGTTTTACAGCTTTTTTGGTTGTTTTTTTCTTAGTAGCTTTTTTTGTGCTTTTGCGTTTAACCGCCATGTTTGCCTCCGAAGCGCGATTCGAAAGCTAGACCATAAGACAAAAATCTAAAAAAGTATTGTCGCGGAGCGTTCCATAGCGTCCGCACAAGCATGTTTTTGCGCTTTACACGCATTTTTTTCTCTTAACGCACGAAGTTGTAGCAATAACGACACAATTTCATGCGCGTAAAAAGACTTAGCGCTGCTTATTTTAAGCTTGCGCGAATCGAAAACGAATCAAACAAGGGTCTGCTTTCGTTTTTGCCGTCGTTTCATAAGTGCTTCTAAGTTCAAATTGTCAATATTCGTATTGTCTGCAACTTTCGCTGATTGCACACAGACCGACTGATTGCGATTTTAAAATCAATGAGGCGCGACTTAATCAAAGTCACTAAAAAGGAATGTCGTCATCTAACTCAAATGATTGACCGCCGCCGCTAGGACCACTTGGTTCATTAAACGCATCGCCGCCGGAACTTCCATAGTCAGACATTCCGCCCCCATCTCTGCGTCCGTCAAGCATTGTTAGAACGGCGCCAAAGCCTTGCAAGACAACTTCTGTTGAATAACGATCTTGTCCGTTTTGATCTTGCCACTTGCGTGTTTGAAGTTGCCCTTCAACGTAGACTTTTGAGCCCTTTTTTAAATATTGCTCTGCTATACGCGCAAGACCTTCGCTAAACACAACAACCCGGTGCCATTCAGTGCGCTCGCGTCGTTCGCCAGACATTTTGTCTTTCCAGGTTTCAGATGTCGCCACGCTAAGATTGGCGATTGGGCGCCCGTCTTTTGTTTGGCGTATTTCAGGGTCCCGGCCCAGATTCCCAACTAAAATGACTTTATTGACGCTGCCGGCCATAGAACCCTCCTAAAATATCGCATTTGCCAAACTGGCGATTTACTGTTGATGGCGTGAATTGGAAATACGCTCAACCAGCCTTTATCCACAATCAAATGTTCACACCTTGTTCTTTGTGTCAACGCACGGCTATAAAGCAATTTTCCACTGCCTTCATCTGCCCCTTTCATAGAGATGTACGTTAGACGATGAGCTTAAAAACCATTCGCGTTGTTGGCGCTAAAGAACATAATTTAAAGAATGTTACGGTTGAGATCCCGCGCGATAAGCTTGTGGTGATGACGGGACTTTCTGGTTCTGGTAAGTCTTCTCTGGCGTTTGATACGATCTACGCCGAAGGACAAAGACGGTATGTTGAATCTCTGTCGGCCTATGCGCGCCAATTTTTAGAGCTGATGCAAAAGCCGGATGTTGATCAAATCGACGGTCTGTCGCCGGCAATTTCCATTGAGCAGAAAACAACGTCACGAAACCCACGCTCTACTGTTGCGACTGTGACAGAGATTTACGACTATATGCGTCTTTTATGGGCGCGCGTGGGCGTGCCCTATTCACCGGCGACTGGGTTGCCGATTACTTCGCAAACCGTTTCAGAAATGGTCGATCGATTGATGGAGGCTGGTGACGGTGCTCGGTTCTATCTACTGGCGCCAATCGTTCGCGGGCGGAAAGGCGAATATCGCAAAGAGCTTGCTGAACTTTTGAAAAAAGGCTTTCAGCGCGTCAAGATTGATGGCGAATATTATGAAATCCCTGATGTGCCGAAGCTTAAAAAGAATTTCAAACATGATATAGACGTCGTCGTCGATCGCATCATCGTTAAAGAAGGTGTTGAAAGCCGATTAGCGGAAAGCTTTGAAACAGCCCTAGGGCTTACGGACGGCATTGCTATCGCTGAAAGCGCAGATAAGAAGAATGCTGAAGGCGAAGGCGACCGCACCATTTTTTCAGCAAAATTCGCCTGCCCCATTTCCGGCTTTACCATCGATGAAATTGAACCGCGTTTATTTTCGTTCAATGCGCCAGCCGGCGCCTGCCCCGCGTGTGATGGGCTTGGCACACAGATGATCTTTGATGAGGCTCTTGTCGTGCCTGACTGGGATTTGCCTTTAACAAAAGGCGCAATTGCGCCCTGGTCAAAAGGTCAATCCCCCTATTATCGCCAAACCTTAGAGGCGCTTGGCCGGCACTATGACTTTTCGCCAACAGAAAAATGGGCTGAGTTGGATGACCATGCGCGTGATGTTGTTCTTTACGGGACGGGAAGCGAAGAGATTCAATTTATCTATGACGACGGGTCGCGACGTTACGAGACTGTGAAACCCTTTGAAGGGGTTATTCCGAATCTTGAGCGTCGTTGGCGAGAAACAGATTCGGCGTGGGTGCGTGAAGATCTTGCCCGTTTCCAAGCGGTTACCGCCTGTGAAACTTGCGAAGGCGCACGCTTAAAACCTGAAGCGCTTGCAGTAAAAATTGCAGGTTTAAGCATATCCGACGCCGCCAAAATGTCGATAAAGGGTGCGGAAGCTTGGTTTTCTGGACTGGAAAAGAAACTTAATCGTAAGCAAAAACAGATTGCGGTGCGGATTTTAAAAGAAATTCGAGACCGTTTGATGTTCCTCAATAATGTCGGCCTTGATTATCTAACCTTGGATCGCTCCTCTGGCACACTTTCTGGCGGAGAAAGCCAGCGTATTCGCCTAGCCTCGCAAATTGGGTCAGGCTTAACAGGCGTATTATACGTACTCGATGAACCTTCGATCGGTCTGCATCAACGCGATAATGAGCGATTGCTCGAAACGTTGATGCGGTTGCGCGACTTAGGCAACTCAGTGCTTGTCGTCGAGCATGATGAAGAGGCCATCCGTGCAGCTGATTATGTTGTCGATATTGGTCCTGGCGCTGGCGTTCATGGTGGAAAAATAGTCGCCGAAGGCGCGGTGAAAGATATTTTAGCTTCGGAAAAATCATTAACCGGAGATTATTTGTCAGGACGGCGCATGGTTCCCATACCGGCTGAGCGCCGTGAATATGATGATGGTCGGACAATCAAAGTTATTGGCGCCAAAGAGAATAACTTAAAGAATGTAGACGTTGCTTTTCCGCTTGGACTTTTAAGCTGTGTGACCGGCGTTTCGGGCGGCGGAAAATCAACGCTGGTCATTGAAACTTTATATAAAGCTGCGGCGCGCAAGCTTTATAATTCAAAAGATGCGCCCGGCGCACATGAGCGCATTGAAGGCCTGGAGGAAGTCGATAAGGTGATTGATATTGATCAGTCCCCTATTGGACGCACCCCGCGCTCTAATCCCGCGACTTATACCGGCGCTTTTACGCCAATTCGTGAGTGGTTTGCTGGACTGCCTGAAGCAAAAGCGCGTGGTTATAAGCCCGGGCGCTTTTCATTTAATGTGAAAGGCGGGCGGTGCGAGGCTTGTCAGGGCGACGGTGTGATAAAAATAGAGATGCACTTTTTGCCAGATGTCTACGTCACGTGCGATGTGTGTAAGGGAGATCGCTATAATCGCGAAACTCTTGAAGTAAAGTTCAAAGACAAGTCTATCGCAGATGTTTTAAATATGACCGTCGAGGATGGCGCAAAGTTTTTCAAAGCTGTTCCTGCGATCCGCGATAAGTTGGAAACATTAAATCGGGTTGGCCTTTCTTATGTTAAAATTGGGCAGCAAGCGACAACCCTTTCCGGCGGCGAAGCGCAACGTGTGAAGTTGGCGAAAGAACTTTCCAAGCGCGCGACCGGACGTACGCTGTATATTCTCGATGAACCAACCACTGGTTTGCATTTTGAAGATGTGCGTAAGCTGATGGAGGTTGTGCAAGAATTGGTCGATACCGGCAATACAGTTGTCGTTATCGAACACAATCTGGATGTGATTAAACAGGCTGATTGGGTTATTGACATGGGCCCTGAAGGCGGCGATGGCGGCGGAACGGTCGTCGCTGAAGGGCCGCCGGAAGCAGTGTCAAAGGTCGCGGCCAGCCATACAGGTCGTTTTTTAAAACCGCTTCTGGCGCCGAAAAAAAGCCAACCCAAAACGACGAAAAAGAAGACCACATCGACTAGCGGCGTGCGAAAACGCAAAAGAAAAGCGGCTTAAAGCCGCTAATCTTTTGAATGAGTCTATGTTGGGTGATTGCTAAAGGCTTCCACAGTCTCCCCAATAATCATGGCTAAAAAACTAGAGCTGGCAAGCATACGATGCGATCGTCCTACGCAGTGCGTAGCTTACCAACTGTTTAGCCGTGTTAGCGACGACGGCGCGCAAGGCGTTGAACTTCGTCCTCAACGGCTTGTTCTACGATCGCTGGCAGATTCGCATCTAGCCACTCTTTAATCATTGGGTGAACCATCTCGGTCACGATGTCTTCAAGAGTGGTGCCGCCTTCCTTATTTGCTATACGCAATGACTCTGAAAGATTTTCAAAAGCCTTTGACGCGGCAGCAGCGGAGCTTTCACCAACCATTGTTAATTCCTCTTCTTCAGCTTGAACTTGGTCGTCTTGAATTGAGACGACATTATCTTGGGCATGCAGATCATCTTGCGTCTCTTCTGGGGCAGTATGATCTGATTGTTTTGACATTTCGTAATCATCGCTATCGCCAGTTTGGCTTTTGGGGTGTGCGAAGTCGTCTCTTGTCAAAGCTTCTAATTTGGTAAGGAGTTCAGCATCCTCTTGTGATGCCTCTTCGTCTTCATCGGCCTCTTGCGATGGATCGTTTTCTAAATCCTGTTGCGCCGTTGTTTGTTGGATATCAGGATCATTTTGCGTTTCAACCTGCGCCTCTGGTTGATTAGGGCTTTGCGCAGCTTGGTTTTTCGCTTGATCGTCGGAAGACAAGTCTTCTTCATCTTCAGATATAATACGCCTGATAGACGCTAATATATCTTCCATGCTTGGATCTGCCTGAGGGTTTGTCATTCAGCTTTGCTCTTTAATGGGCAATTTTTCGCCAGTTTACGCCAGACATAAAATCTGCTCACTATACTACTTTAAGCAATATTCTTCATGCGGTTTGCGATTACTATCAACCCTGATGCTGAATTTTAGTTTAATCGCTGTCAAGAAAGGGAAACAAACCCTTTAACCCTGTCTGAGATTTTTTGTACGAAACGCTTAAAAGGCAAATTCTTTTGCTTTTTCAAAGCCGGGCAAAATTCGGCTCATATTTGCTGCGAAGTGCTCTGTCATTGTAAAAACAGAACCGCAACGCTGGTGAATAACGCCTTTCACAACGCCGCCGCAATTTTGAAAGGCTGCAAGCCGGCCATTATCTTTTAATTGGTCCAGCAAGGCTTGAGGAGCCTGTTCGATAACGGCTGTAATGACGATACAGTCAAATGGTCCTTGCTTGGCCGCACCTTTAGCAATATCGCCGGTGATAACCGCGGCATTAGCGATGCCAAGTTCCGCCAAGGATTTTTCTGCTGATGCAGCCAAAGCCTCATCGCTTTCAACGCCCACAACCATTTCGCACATCGAGGCCAAGATCGCCGTCGTGTAGCCGCCGCCACAAGCAATATCGAGGATAAGATCGCCGCTTTTAGGCGATAATATTTGCAAAAGCTTTGCGTGACATCGTGCAGCTGGCAAGACACGCCCCGCGCCATAGGGCACGGCTTTGTCCACATAGGCGATCGCCTGCGCTTCGACTGGTAAGAATAATTCTTTTGGAGTCGTTTCAAAAGCACTCAAAAGAGCGGGATTGGTAACGTCATTAGGCCGAACTTGGCTGTCGACCATAATTTTGCGCGCTTGTGCGTAGTCCATCATCTATCCACTTATGACTTTGTCGCCTTCATAAAACGCTTTTCGCGTAAGGCCAATACACACCGCAATTTTTGAGCGTAAAACCGGTTAGCGAATTCGACGCAGCCTCGCGATTCCTTGGCTATAGAAAAAAAGACAGAGCTTGTTAGCGCTTTTTTTCAAAATCACACATTGCGGCTCGCGAATTTGCCCTGTATGACAGCGTTTCGCCTAGTTATGGGTGACGGTACCGTGGCAGAGTGGTGATGCATCGGCCTGCAAAGCCGGGAACCCCGGTTCGATTCCGGGCGGTACCTCCAGCATTCACCCATTCCCATTTTCTTTAATTACCTAGTTCTTTCATTCCCTAATTTTCCTCCCCTATATTAAACGCTCACAATCCCGCTATCTAATGGGATTGATCTTCCGCAAAAGCTCTCATCGTGTGAGATTTTAACTGTCGGATCTCCTGTGATCAGGGGGCTATACGGTCCACAGAAAGGTCGATAACATGAGGCAGTTTCGGTTTTGGGTTGCGTTCTTCTTCTTTATTAACGCGCAGGTCGCCATGGCTTTTGCTCAGAACGCCTTTAATGAGTTTGATGAAACAAGCACACAAATCGTAAATCATGATGCTTGGGATGATTTTCTGTCGCAATACGTGCTGCAGACACAAGACAGGCGCACGGTCGTTGATTACGCCGCCGTGACCGATGCAGATCATGCCGCCTTAAAATCGTATATTAAGCTGTTGCAAAAAGAAGACCCAACCACATTGACCAAAGATGAGGCGTTCGCTTTTTGGGCGAACCTTTATAATGCGTTGACAGTCGACATCGTTTTAGAACGCTATCCGGTGCAGAGCATCATGCGGATTAGATCGGGCATCCGCCCTGGCCCCTGGAAACGCAAAGTCGCAAAGCTTAAAGGCTATTCATTGACGCTGGATCAAATTGAACACGATATTTTGCGGAAATTTTGGGCAGATAATCGGGTGCATTATGCACTGAACTGCGCCTCAGAAAGTTGTCCCAACCTTGCTCCCCATGCTTTCCGAGGTGATACATTGGACAGTGCGCTGAACACAGCTGCTGAGCAATATGTGAACCATCCGCGCGGAGTAACGATAAAAAATGGGCGGATCGTCGCTTCATCAATCTACAAATGGTATGAAGAGGACTTTGGCGGCAATGAAGAAGGCGTTTTGGAGCACCTTAAAAAATACGCTGCCCCTGAACTGCGCGATAAGCTAAACAATGCATCACGCATAAGCCGTTATGCATATGATTGGGACTTAAATGACCGGGCCCCATAACAGTAGCATTTTGGGAAAACACAATTGGCTTTGTTGAAAGCCATAAATCTGTCCTTTTCTGCATTAAAATCAGTCTTATATTTAATAAATTGTGATTAATTGCCGATAAATCCGAGCTTACTGGAAGGGATTCATTCAGATTCAGCTCGGACTCGGTTGAGCCTCGATATTTTTATTATTTTTGGCCTCAAAAGCGACGGAATTGATGGACTTTGCCGTTATGAGGACAAAAGAAACTTCCATTGGCCGATGGCATTAATTTGGGCGCATTTTCATGCAGAGTTGTGGTGCATTGTTAAAACCCTCCATATTGGGTTTCGCGGTTTTAGGGCTTGCCAGTTGCGCCAGCGTTGACAAAGAATTATTGCAGGCGCACCAACCGATCCCTCCAGCGCAATGGAGCGATCACGACAACTCTTTGACTGCTCAACTTAATGCAGCGCCTATCGGTGATTGGCTGGCTGACTTTGATGATAACGCGCTTCGCAGTCTTGTCAGCGAAGCGATGGTTCAAAATAAAAACTTGCTAAACGCCGCTGCGAATTTCGATGCGGCAACACAAAATGCTAAAGTTGTCCGCGCTGCTTTGTTTCCATCTTTTGGTATAAATGCTGATGCTTCAAGAAACGCAATTGTCACTGATCCGTCTGCGGCGGCTCAATCCGGCGGCGGTGGCGATATTTCCGGTTTAGGCGCGGGCGAGCTTGAAGATCTATTCGGCGTCGACGCAGATGGGGATGGCGCACTAGATGGGTTGGATCTTGTTGATGCGAACGGCAATCAAGGACAAGACGGAATTGCGGACAGCCCGCTCCCCAACCGGCGGGTATACGTTAATAACTACATAACAGGGGCAAGGCTTAGCTGGGAGTTAGACCTTTGGGGCCGAGTTAGTGATGAGACGCGCGCCGCCTATAAAGACGCCCGCGCAAGTATGGCGGATTTACACGGGCTTCAGCTGTCAATTGCTTCTGGCGTTGCACAAAACTGGTACGGCCTTATCGCCGCGCGCATGCAGCGGGAGCTGGCGGAACGCGATGTGGCCGCACGCGAGGGAAGCCTAAAAGTCACCGAACGTCGGTACATAAGCGGTGTTGCTTCTAGCCTTGATGTGCGTCTTTCACGGTCAGCACTCGGATCAAGTCAAGCCACCCTCGCCCAAAGACAACAAGAAGAACGTGAAGCCGCACGTCGGTTGGAAGTGTTGCTCGGTCGCTATCCGGCGGCGGAAGTAACAAGCGCCAGCACTCTACCGACCTTAAGCCCCCTTGAAAGCGTCGGCGCGCCAGGCGATTTGCTTGCCCGCCGGCCTGATATCATAGCGTCAGAGCTTCGTATGGAAGCCGCTGGTCTAAGAGCGCGTGCGGCGCGTAAACAGATTTTGCCAACTTTGACATTATCCAGCAGCTTGAACACTAGCGGTCCAGAACTGTCTGACTTAATTGATCCTGAACGCCTTGCCGGTAATATTGCTGCTGGGCTTTTCCAACCTGTTTTTCAGGGCGGCAGAATACGCGCAAATAGCAAAAGTCAGCGCGCCCGTGCTGAAGCCAGTTTGTATGCTTACGCACAAACAGTATTAGAAGCGTATCAAGAAGCCGAAAACACAATTGCTGCGGACAAATTACTGGCCCTTCAGGAAACCGCCCTTAAAACCGCTTATGAAGAAGCCGCGGCCGCGGAAGACATTACCGAACGACGCTATGCGCAAGGGACAGCAACCATCTTTAATCTATTAGATGCGCAAACGCGGCGGATATCAGCGGAAAGCGCATTCATTCGGGCAACGCAGACCCGGCTAGCTAATCGGGTACAGCTTTACATCGCTATTGGCGGCGACTTTCTTACTGAGCAAGAGCTCATATCAGCGCGAGAACAACAATCATCCGCGACCCGACTTAAAACGGTATCGATCCAAAAAGGCGACGAATAATGAAACGTAAAATATATACAGTCGGCGGCACGATCGGAATTTTATTTTTGGGGGCGTTAATCGTTTCAATTATGAATTGGTTGCGGCCAGAGCCAAAAAAGGAAGATTTTACGCCGCCGCCGACGCTTGTATTTTATCACAGCATCGAGAAAGCTTCCGCGACCCTTAGCGTAAAAAGTCAAGGTGAGGTTAGACCGCTTACGGATATTACACTAACGGCTCAAATTTCGGGAAAAATCACCGAAACCGGCCCAGCCTTTGTTGACGGTGGTGCTTTCGATAAGGGGGATCTTCTTTTGAAGATTGAAGACGCCGATTATCGCGCTGCGCTTGCTAGCGCTAAGGCGCGCCTGGCCGGCGCCGCACAAAACTTGCGGTTGGAAAAAGCTGAGGCTGATCTTGCCGCCCGCGATTACGCGGACCTTGGCCGAAACGAAAGCCCAAGCGATCTTGTGTTGCGCCTCCCCCAATTGGCCCAGGCCGAAGCTAACTATCAGGCCGCGAAGGCCGAGGTTGATACGGCATCTTTAAATTTAAAACGGACCGAAATCCGTGCGCCATTTGAGGGGCGCATGCGATCAAGGTCGGCTGGGCTTGGCCAATTTGTCGGCGCGGGCGCTCAGCTTGGGCAAATTTTTTCAACGGACGTGGCTGAAATATACCTGTCCCTTACCGACAATGATTTAGCCAAGCTTGGCTTGCCGATCGCTTATAGTGAAACGGATGATGAGCCTGGTCCGGCGGTTAGCTTGTCTGCAGTTGTTGCTGGTCAAAATCAAACTTGGCAGGGACGTGTTGTGCGCACCGCAGGCGCAATTAATCCGTCCACCCGCCAGTTAACTGTGATTGCGGTGGTGGAAGATCCATATGGCGCTGCGGCTGAAAATGGCGCACCGCTAGCGGCGGGCCTTTTTGTGGACGCCTTGATAGAAGGCAAACCCTATGATGAGGCTTACATCTTACCGCGATCAGCCCTGCACGGGCGTGATATTGTTTACGCAATAGACCGCGAGAACAAACTAGATAAGCGTAAAGTTTTTATCGCCTCCTCTTCGAAAGACACGATTACGGTCATCAATGGCCTACAGGATGGTGAGCGTATTGTGACCTCTCCGCTAAGAGGAGCGAGCGACGGTGACTTAGTTTCTCCTGTTAATCCGGTATCAGGAGAACCAGTTTTATCAGCCGCTGACAAGGGCGCCGCCAACCTAAAACAGGAAGTTGAAAACGACCCGAAAGCCCTTAAGGGAGAAGACTTATGAGCGGTATTCTTTCGTGGTGGGCGCGCAATAGCGTTGCGTCGAACCTTTTAATGGTCGCCTGCATCGTCACTGGCGTTATGGCTTTTTTTCAATTGGAGCGGGAGAATTTTCCGTCAGGATCTCTGGCGGGCGCAAACATTAGCATCACTTGGCCAGGCGCCTCCCCACAAGAAATTGAAGAGCAAATAATTTTGCGTGTGGAAGAGGCAATTGCGGGCATTGATGGCATCAAACATATTGATTCAACGGCGCGCGAAGGCAGCGCCGAAATAAATGTAGAGGGCGAACAAACGGTCGATACCGTCCGCTTTCTAACAGAGCTGGAAAACCAGGTTAATTCAATCCCCACACTGCCGACCGACTCCTATCGTCCGATTATTTCTCAATGGAGTCCGACAGCCCCTGGCGTATACATGGCGCTTTATGGCGATATGCCTGAGCAAGAGCTAAATCGTCTTGCTAGGGATCTTCGTCAACAACTGGCGTCTTTGACCAATGGTTCGCCGCTCGTTGACTTATGGGGAGACCTTAGAGAAGAAATTTCGATTGAGGTTTCAGAGGAAAATTTACGCCGTTATGGGTTGCGGTTTGATGATGTCGTCCAAGCCGTACGAGGAAGCTCGCTAAACCTTTCTGGCGGGCAAGTGCGCACAGATAATGGCAATGTCCAAATCGCGGCGCGCGCCCTTGCTGATACGGAAGCTGATTTTAATCGCATCATCGTTCGTCAAGAAGCGGATGGAAGTATCTTGCGCATAGGCGATATTGCTAATGTGATTGATGGTTTTGAGGATGTAAACATGGTGCGCAGCACCAATGGCAAACCTTCAATAACGCTTGCCGTTCATCTCCCCGAACAATCAAACGTAACGCTTTTATCAAAGGCGGTGAACGAATGGGTTGACCAGAAAAACGAAGAACTAGATGGCCGTGCAACCATATTTGTGTGGTTGGATTCAGCGGGCCCTTTTAACAGTCAGCTTGGGCTTGTCACCTCAAACGCCATTGTGGGGCTCATTCTAGTCTTAATCGTTTTGATGTTGTTTTTAAGCCCCACGGTTGCATTTTGGGTTAGTGTCGGCATTGCAATTTCTTTTGCTGGGGCTTTTATTTTCATGCCGGCGACCGGCGTGTCGTTAAACTTCCTGTCGATTTTCGGCTTTTTATTGGTGATCGGCATTGTTGTGGACGATGCGATTATCGTTGGTGAAAGCATCCATAACCAAGTTGAGAGCGGCGTAAAAGGTGTTGAGGCGTCCTTGTTAGGAACGCAGCTTGTCGTAAAGCCGGTATTTTTTGCGGTATTAACAACGATCATCGCCTTTTCACCCTGGCTTTTTATTGGCGGTGATTCTTCACAGTTTACCCGCCAAATAAGTTTAACCATTACGTTTGCGCTTATATTCTCTTTGATCGAGGCGTTCTTAATTCTGCCCGCTCACCTTGCCCATCTAAAACCCGTCAACAAGTCTGGCCGTTTTTATGCCTTTCAAAAGCGTTTTGCTGAAGGGATGAAAACGACGGCGAATAAGTACTATAAGCCCCTAATAGAAAGAGCGTTGCGATATCGCTATTTTACGGTAGCCGGATTTATCGTCGCTTTTGCAATTTCTGTAGCTCTTTTAACCCAAGGATGGGTCGCCTTTAAATTTATGCCTGAAGTGCAAGGCACTTTTGTCTCTGTCACCGTACGCATGCCAGAGGGCGCGCCGTTCTCGCGTAGTAAGGAAATCTATGACAATGTGGTGCAAGCAGGCAATGAGCTGAAACAAGACCTTGGCCTTGTGGATGGCGAGGAGTTTATTAAATCAATTTACGCAAGAGCTAATGAGAACAGTGTTGTTTCCTATATAACTATCATTGACGCTAATAAACGTAAATTGTCGTCAAAAGAAGTTGCGGAACTGTTTCGATCTGAAATTGGTGAAATTCCTGATGCTGAGGAAGTGTCAATTGGCTATACCCAAAATGAACGCAATCATTATGACATTGGGTTTGGCGTTCAGGCGGATAATTTAGAAGACTTGGCGCTCGCAAGCGCAGATATGAAAACCTATCTGCGTTCAATCGCTGATGTTTATGACGTGCGCGACAGTCTGCAATCGGCCTCTCCTGAATTACAAATTGAACTCAAGCCAAGCGCGGAACGTTTTGGTCTAACTCTCGCTGAAGTTTCCAGGCAGATTCGTCAAGCCTTCTATGGTGAGGAAGTACAGCGACTTCCCCGCGATGGCGCAGATGTGCGCGTTATGGTTCGCTATCCCAAAGAAGCGCGTCAATCTCTGACAACAATTGAAACGATGCGTATACGCACAGCTGATGGGCGCGAGGTCCCCCTCACCGCGATAGCAGATGCGCGTTTTGCGCCAAACTATAAAAAGATCCAAAGGCGTGACCGTCAACGCACCGCCCTTGTGACGGCAAATTTATATCCCGGTGCGGATCGCGCCGCTATTTTGAAGGGATTTCGCACCGAATTCGTACCGGCGTGGCGTCAGCGTCACCCGTCAGCCAATCTTACTGAGCGCGGTGATGCGGAGTCGCAAAAGGAATTCATAAGCGACTTTATTGCGCTATATAGCGTGGCATTGTTTGTGATGTATATGCTGTTGGCTATTGCTTTTAGTTCCTATTGGCAACCCATGCTGATTATGACGGCGATTCCCTTTGGGTTTATGGGGGCGGCTTTTGGCCATTTTATTTTTGGATTGAACTTTGCGTTGTTTTCCTACTTTGGGGTTGGCGCGGCGGCGGGGGTTGTCGTTAATGACAATCTTGTTCTGATCGATTATGTGAACCGCCTTCGCGCGCAAGGGGAAGGTGCGTTTAACGCGCTGGTGCGTGCTGGGGTCAATCGATTTAGACCGATTATCCTGACTTCGTTCACAACCTTTATCGGTCTGTTGCCGATCATGTTTGAACAATCAACGGATGCACAGTTCTTAAAACCTACCATTGTCGCCCTCGCCTTTGGCGTCTTTTTTGCGACCTTTGTGACGCTAATTTTCGTCCCCACAATGTATGCGGTGGGCGCTGACATTGCGCGGTTTTATCGATGGGCTTGGACTGGCGAGCGCCAACCAGAAATAGGACATGGCGCTTCTCTCCAAAGCCATCCGGTTATCTCCGATCAGTCTGTGGCGACTAAATAAAGCTTGCTGAATGGATCAAACTGTTCTTGATAGCCAGGTGAAAATACGCCAGTAAGTTGCAAAAGGGCGCTGAATGCCCGTAATCTTAACCATATGTTAATGGTTTTATATCACCTTGGTTGCATCTTCTCCCAAGAAGATACCCCACCATACCCCACGTAAGAGTAAGCGGCTGCGTTCCCCCCCAAAGGCGCAGCCGTCTCTTTTTCGGGTAAGATTACATTGGCGATTGGGGTAAAAAACTATTGGCTTTGACCGCGGGCGTCTGCTATATGCCGATTTCTACTTGGTTATTCCCCGATAGCTCAGTTGGTAGAGCAGCTGACTGTTAATCAGCTTGTCACTGGTTCGAGTCCAGTTCGGGGAGCCATTTTACAATTCAATACAGATTGAAATTTCAAATCCATAACCCTGCTTGCTCATGGTCTCATTGTGCTGCGCTGGGTCTCACTGTGCCACGTTGCTTAGCAAACGGTCGGCGCTCGTGGCACCTGGGGATAGAGTTTGTTTGAACTTTAACAACGGCGTTTTGTTGGAAGGTGGTAATCTCGCCGAGCTTCCTTGGCTTCGCCAAGGGTCTCGGCTCGTGGTGCCGCGAGAGAGAATTGAACTCTCGGCCTCACCCTTACCAAGGGTGCGCTCTACCACTGAGCTACCGCGGCGAAAACGAAGAAGAAGGGCATATAACGCGGCTTGGCGTGAAAAGAAAGTCGAAAGTCACCTTTCCGATGATCTCTGATATTATTTAGCGATGCTCAAGCCTTTGAAGGTCTTGCGGTCTATCGATATCAGCAAGGACGCCCGGGTCATTAACGGGTAGAAGGTAAACCCCGCCTTGATGTGCTGAGATCACTGATCTTGCCCCTTGATCTTGGTCCAATGCCGCCAGCGCCTCGAAGGAAGTCTTAGGGAACAAAACGGGGTGCCCTCTTTGACCTTGATAGGAAGGGGCTATTATCTGATTAGCACTATTAGCGGTATAAGCATCGCAGAGCGCTGTGTAAGTTTCGGGTGCGATTCGTGGCATATCCCCCAGAATAATAAATACACGCTCTAGGCCGTCGTTGAGATCGCGAATGGCGTTCATTCCAACTGAGATTGATTTCCCCATGCCCAAAGCAGGCACCTCGTTTATCGTAATATGGGCCTGTGCCCCCATGCTAAAATGATGGACCGCGTCCGCATTTGCGGTGTTCGCAACGACCACTAGTGTGTCAATGCAAGTGCTGGGAATAGCGTCTATCGCATGTTGAAGGATCGGCTTGCCGTCAAAGTCAGCCAGTAATTTATCCTCAACGCCAAACCGTCGGGATAAGCCGGAGGCTAGCAAAATAGCGCCAATTTGCGGCCTTACCGGCTTTGACTTCGCCATTCATGTCAACCTTCTTACTGAATTCCTCATTTGCGGTTCAACGCCGCCAGCGAGGCTTTGTGTGATGCAGTTTACCACCCATTAACCCCTGCCCCCAAATGCGCGTGAACACAGGCGGCGTTAAGCCTACTTGGTAAAGAAATAAACACGATTTTCGCGCATTCTTTTTAGGAATGTGAAATCACGCGTAAAGATTGCGCAGCCGCAACAGGCGAATGTTCACATTCAACAAATACAAGGCCATTGATGAGCCGGTATTCCTGGGAGGTTTTATGAAAGGCGTAATTTTTACCAATTTCTTGGAAATGGTGGACGACGTATTCTCGCCAGAGGTAACAGAGCAGATCATCGAAAAAGCTGATGTCCCTTCCGGCGCATCCTATACCAGCGTTGGCGCTTATGATCACGGCGAGATATTGGCTTTGGTGACACAGCTTAGTGAAATTACTGGCGAGAATGTTCCAACCCTTGTGCGCGCTTTTGGGAAATATCTATTCCATGCTTTGGGTAAGGCGCATCCTGAATATGTAAAAGATGTTGAAAACACGTTTCAGCTTTTGCACCGGGTGCATAACCACATTCATGTTGAAGTGCGTAAGCTTTATCCTGATGCTGAGCTGCCTACAATTGCATGTGAAGAAGATGAAGCGGGCCTTACCGTAACATACCATTCTGATCGCCCTTTTGCTGATGTTGCGGAAGGACTAATCGCCGGGTGTATCGATCATTTTGGAGAGGCGATCGATTTTTCCAAAACACAGTCAAGCGATGATGGCCGCAGCGCCGTCTTCCGCCTAGAGCATGCGGCATAATATGAACTACGCGCTTGTTGAAAAACGTCTGCAGCGTGAAAAAAAAGCGCGCCTAGCGGCTGAACAGCTTTTGGAAAACAAAAGCCGCGAGCTTTATGAAGCCAATCAGGCCCTTATTAAGTCGAGTATATCATTAGAAAGTCAGTCTAATGAGCTGCGCGCTATTTTGGATAACACCCAGGCTGGAATTTTTTTAATTGACGGCCAAGGGCTAATTAAGCGCGCGAATAAAGCAAGCCTAATTTTGTTTGATGCATCTGAAAGTATGTTAATCGGCAGTCTTGCCGCAGACCTTCTAGTGACGAATGATGAGAATGATGGTTTTTTAAGAGATATCCGGACAGGCGCTGCAAACGGTATTATAAGAAGGGATATCTCAGCTCAGCGCGGCGATGGCGCACATTTTCCGATGGAGCTTACGATCGCGGGCGCAAATATTGCTGAACAGCCCCACAGCGTTTGGATTTGCCGGGATTTAACAACCCGCCTTGAAGCCGAACAAAAGCGTACGCAGCTTGAGCGAAAACTTGCGCAAGCGCAAAAACTTGAATCATTGGGCGTCTTAGCAAGCGGTATTGCCCATGAAATCAATACGCCCGTTCAATATGTGACGGACAATGTAAATTTCTTAAATGAAGCGACAAAAGATTTTTCAATCGCATTTAATGCTTATAAGGATTTATGCGCTGCGCTAGCAGATAAAGAAGGCGTAAGCGATATTCTTAACTCGACATTGTCAGTCGTGGAAGACACGGATCTAGACTATATTTTTGACGAATTGCCGGGCGCGCTTTCCCACACCCTTGAAGGGCTCGCCCAAATTTCAAAAATTGTTGGGGCTGTGAAGACTTTTGCTCACCCCGGGGCGCAAGAAAAAGTTCCAACCGATCTCAACGCTCTAATTTCTGACACAATTACAATTGCAAGCAATCAATGGAAATATGTTGCGGAAGTTGAAACAGACTTTCAAGCAGACTTGCCGCCTCTAGCATGTTACCCTAGTGAGCTCAATCAAGTTTTTCTAAATCTAATTGTCAACGCTGCCCATGCGATCGAAGAATCTGGAACACACCCAGGGCGAATATTTATTAAAACACAGATGATGGACCAATCTATCGAAATATCCGTTGAAGACAATGGATGTGGAATGGACGCTGAGACCCAAGCAAAAATCTTTGATCCCTTTTTTACGACTAAAGAGGTTGGCAAGGGAACAGGTCAGGGATTGTCTTTCTGCTACGCAATCATCACGCAACAACATGGCGGTGAAATAGCAGTGCAATCACATAAAAACAAAGGTGCGCGCTTTATTATAAAGTTGCCTATGATATAGAGTGTTAAATTACTAAAGCGCCCTTCCAATCAGAACTGATCAAAAGGCGCTTTAATAATGTTTTATGCACATTACCCAACGGCGCCGAGTGGAACGTGATTGTCGCTATTAGCGATGTGCATAGCTATGCTCGCCTCGCGTACGTGAGCAACTATTTTGAGGACTTCCTCTACGTCGGCGCTTTTTGTCGCCTCCTCATCAAACATGTCAATTAACGTGTTCGGCATGCCCCAAAGCGTCAGCATATAGGCCACGGCTGTATCATCGATTTGTCCCATTAAGCTACCTTGTTCTGTCATGGGAAGAAGATCTGCGAGGACAGAAAACAATCCGACGGCTCCTGATAATGCCTGAAGGCTATGGGAAAACCCCCTATTTTCCGCTTCTTGCCGCGAGTTTTTCGCAATAACAAACCCGACTTCGCTAATATCTCTAAAGTTGCCTTCATTGATATTTTTCGCCAATGGCACGGAGAACCGTTTCTCCTCGATTAGATCAGATAAGATGTCAACGTCCAGCATCCGCGCCGCATGTATAGGGCAATAAACCTCTGCACCGATACCAAAATAAGATGAATTTGTAAGCTGCAGCGTCTTAATCGACAAGCCTACATCATCTGCAATCGCCTTAGCGATTGGTTCAATTTCATCTTTTTGTTCTTCCATGATTTTGCGAAGTTTTTCACGCGTTCCTATTGGTGAAGGAAAACATCTTAACCCTGTAATGGCTTTGCTTGCTTCTTCGGTTAGCTTACTGCGCAGTAAGAGAATGCGTGAAAGTTTTTTAATCAATTGGTCCGCATCAAAAGGCTTTGATAAAAATTGATGGCTTGGGCCAATCGATCTGTATGTCGATAATTTATCAGCTTGCCCAGATAACACCAACCGCACGATCCCTGGATATTCACGAGAAACGATTTCTAAAAACGCGGCGCCATCCATATCAGGCATGCGCATGTCTGATATTACGACATCGTATGTCGCTTTCTTTAGCTCCTCAAGGCCCTTTTCGCCGCCTTCACTGAAATGAATGTCCCATTTTTTTCGTACAGAAAATAATGAGCGCCGAAGACCCTGAAGGATATTTTTATCGTCATCAACAAATAATATTTTCGGTTTCACGGCGTCTCTCCTTTAAGCATTCTTATCTAAAAGAGGTAGGCGGATAGTAAAGGTCACCCCTGTGTTTTTATTATTTTCAAACATAATCTCGCCCTTATGTTCCTTTTCAATAATTGTTTTGCATAAGGCAAGTCCATGACCTGATCCTTCGCCAACAGGTTTGGTTGTAAAGAACGGCTCCATTACTTTGTTCTTTATAGCTTCATCAATTCCGCAACCTGTGTCGCAAACTCTAACTTCCACCCAGTCGCCTTTTTTTTCAGTTGCTATGTCTAAAACACCTAATTCGAAAGGCGTATGACTTTTTATGGCGTCCACAGCATTTAAAATAAGATTTAACATAACTTGATGGATCTCAGTTGGAAAACACAATACTTGAGGGATTGTATCATCTAACCAAAGGTTCATCTGTGCGGTGAATTTCCACTCATTTCTTGACAAAGTCGCGGCTGTTTGAACTATTTTATTTAAATCCGCTAATGTTTTATCGTTTTTTTGCGGGTGAGAGAATGATTTAATCGCACCAACAATTTGCGCGACTTGTTGAAGGCCGATCATCGCTTGTTCAGCGCCAAGCGGGGCCTCATCAATAAGAAAGGCAATTTCTTCCTTATTAATTTTCGATCTAAAGTTAGTGAAAGATTCTGTTTGTTTTAAATCATCTGGAAGCTTTTCAAACATTTCTTCGTAGGTTTTTAAAGTCTGAATAAATTCACCAACAGCCTCTTGTAAGAATGCCACATTGTCGGTGGCGTATTGCGCTGGCGTATTGATTTCAAGAACAATGCCGCTAGCAAGCGTGCCCAGTGCTTCTAGAGCACGCGCATGTTTTTGCTTGCCAGTTAATGTTTTATTTGACTCAAGCGTGATTTGATCAGATGTATTATCTGGTCCGTGTACAGCCTGTAATACCCCTTGGTCCATATGAAAATTCCTTGATCTAAAACTCTTTATCAAAGTTACTCAAGGAATATATGAATTATTAGACTGTGAGATAATCCCTATATGGTGACATTGAAAAAACAATTGTATTAAGTTTATTAATCTTAACGTTATGCCGCAAGTACGCGCGGCGACGCTAAGACAAGCTTTAACAATTCAGATTGACGGGAAGTTTGGGTTTTGGAAAATACTTTTTTAAGGTATGTCCGCGCTGTGCTGACCGTTACCCCAGCCTCAAGCGCAGCTTCCTCAATTCGTAACCCCATAGCAAGGCTTTGTACTATCAAAGCCTGGGATCTAGATAAATCATACAGCTTCATAATATGATCTGGCGATGGCACCGGTTGTTTTTCAGGATCAGAAATAAACAAAACAGCATATTGGTTTTCGTCAGCTTCATAATCGCCAAACTTTAAAGGCGAGACAAAAACTGAATATGGGCGTTTCATCGATGGTCGCACAATTGCCATTGCAGCTGTATCTTCTGCGTTATCATACTCTGCATCAATAGCATTTCCGATAAGTGACAACAGTGTTTTCGTACCTTCGCTTACGCTCGTTCGGCACTTGTTATTAGAACAAATCATAAGCCCGTCACCAGAGCTTAAGGTCTCACCAGCACTTTTATTGGTGAAGATAACATGTCCATCATGGCGGACCACAATAACGCCTAAAGATAAACGGTCCAGGGCTGCTAGGCCGATTTGAGTCGTTAAGTCGCTTTTTGACTGGTCGGCTTTTTCATTGGTTTTGACAGAAGATAACGCGGCGTCAATCCCCTCAATAAGCATCGCGGGCTCGCAAGGTTTTGTATAAAACCTGAATACATCAGCCTTATTAATGGCGTATAGAGCTGATGTTAAATCTGGCGATCCGGTCAGTATAATGCATGGCGCCGATGAAGTTTTGCGGATTACCTCTATAAGTTCGAGGCCGGACATATCTGGCATTCTCATGTCAGAGACGACGACATCGAACGGTTCTTTGTTAAAGGCGTCAATCAAGTCATTGGGCGATGAAAAAAACTCACCAGTCCAATTGGTTACATGACGCAAACTTCTTCGAAGCCCGTCAAGAACCTTCAGTTCATCATCTACAAAAGCAATTCTCTTCATCAAAGTGCTCCTGATATTAAGATTTAGATCAACAAAGTTATGATTCAATTAATATTGAATAATAAAAACTGTCTCCATTTGGGGATGTAATTTAACGGCTTAGCCAAGTACTCTTAGCTCATGGAAAGGAGAGACGCTAAGACCCAAAGTAGCATTTCAACTCACCCTGCACCGCTTATGATGATATGTTCGGGTCGCCGACGATTGGTAAACATCGGTAAAATTATCCAGCCTTCACTCCCCTGTCGTACGGCGGCGAATGGCGAAGCAATGTTGGGGCTATTGCGCTCCTCGTCGCATTCGATCATCGCCGCCGTCGATATCGATTTTCTTGATGAATTTGGCGTTAACTGTTTGCGACGCTGTACAAGATCTCCTGCGATATTTGCTATCATTGTATACGGAATTTCAAATGATTATGATGAGATGATCTCTTCTATCTATCGATATCCAATTACCGATACAGTATATGGATATAATATAGATTTGATTAGAGACAAAGCATTAGCCGCTTGGCATCGCCATAGTAAATCGAAAAGCGCGCATTTTAATTAATTTCTAACCTGCATATTAGGATCCCATCCCCGTTTGGGGATTGTTTTTGCGCCTCTAAAATTCTTTTATGAGCGCAAATTCAGTAATTAGAGATCGGGACCCGCCATGGAAATGCCATCTGAGAAAATTTTATTAGTTGATGATGAACCTAATGTTCTCGCTGCGTTAAAACGAAATCTTGGTAAATATTTTTCTATCGTTACAGCAATCGACGGATTATCCGCACTCGATGTAATATCACAACATCAAGATATTGCAGTGATTTTAACGGACATGAAAATGCCGAAAATGAACGGTGTCGAATTACTGAAAAAGGTAAAAAAGAACGCCCCTCATATTAGGCGGATGATGCTAACGGGTAATTCAGATCAAGAAACTGCTATTGCGGCTGTTAATGACGGGTCTGTTATGCGCTTTTTACGCAAACCGTGCACAACGCAAAGTCTAATAGACGCCATTAACTATGCACTTGATGACTATAGATTTTCAGTTGAAAGTGATAACGATGAAAAGTCTGCGGTTGTTGCGCGTGATTCATTCCTTTCAATGATGAATCATGAAATGCGCACGCCTCTTAACCACATTCTTGGATTAGCGCAATTGATTGAGTTACCCGATTGCGAAACGGCTGAGCAATCAAAGCTTTTTCTTGAAACATTAAAAGATAGCGCCAACATTTTGCACATTAAATTAGAACGGATACTTGAGTATTCTAGAATAAGTTCCGGCGCCAAAGAAATTCAAAAAAAGGAGTTCGATATTATCCAACTTATCAAATCTGAAATTGGCAAGTTGAAACCATCAGTAGACAAACGAGATATCACGATCGCATTTGATACATTACGCAAAAATTATTTAGTATGCGGCCGAGAGGATGAGATTCAATTGGCCCTTCGTGAGCTTCTTACCAACGCCGTTAATTTCAATAAAAAACAGGGTCATATTAACGTAACACTCCGTAGCTCAGGCGAAAGAACTGATATAAAAATCTCTGACACAGGGCGCGGCATTCCAGATAAGAAACTTGTCGCCGTTACTACAGCCTTCAGGCAAGCAGAAGAAGGAACGACACGCAGTGTTGACGGATTAGGGCTTGGGCTTAGCCTAGCGTCATTGGTGTGCGATCGACATGGCGGAGCATTAAAGCTTATGTCTGAGGAAAATATAGGAACAAGCGTAATATTAAGCCTTGCCCAGACTAAACCTCAAGAACAGGACCACGCCTCGCCTCAACGTGAACTACCAATCGCAAAGGCTAAAGACGTTAATGATGCATTACACTTGCGCGCTAGTTAAGGAGGCCGCCTAGCGGCTAAAAAATCGTAAAAACATAGCTTACTAAATGTTGTTCGTCGCAGTTTGCTGGTGGTAATTCCTTGGCGCGCCACTTCTTAACATGGTCAAGCGCTGTCTGACCAAAGGAGGACGCGTTTGGCACTTCGCCGATAATTCTTGCATCTAATACTTTTTTATCCTTACCCAAGCGATATCCGATTATAACGCCGCCAAAAAGGCCTTTTCTTTGCTCTTTATAAGGAAAGGTAGGTTTTTTTTGTTCTTCCCAGCGTATACTGCAATCAAGGTCTTTTGAAACTTTGCGACCGAATATATCAGACATTTCAAGTTTCGCATCAACAACCTTTTTGAGCTTTCTTACGCCGGAATCCGTGTGGGCCAAATCGCTTTGTGCTGCAGCTTTTGCAACAAGCCGCCAGGCTAATGTTTTAGCGAGCATAGGATCGAAATTTTCGATATTCGTCTGCGGGCCATAAAGGCTAATCGCCTTATCAAGACGTTGAACTGATTTCTCAATATCTGAAGCACTGCGTTCAGTGCGTTGCAAAGGTATGACGCCGCCTAGATAAAGCGCAAGAGCATATTCGCGGCCATATCCGTTACCAACGCTTTGATAGTTTATGATCGCTTCTTCAATCGATTTATCGGCATTCAATGAATGCTTGTCCTTTAACTCACGCCCTGACAACCAAAGCCAACTTCGTGCAGCTATAAGGCTAGGGGGCGTTTTGTCCTTTAGATCTTGTTTCAAAAGTTTCTTTAGCGATTTTTCTTTTGAGCGACTTTCTTCATCGCTTGCCGCTTCTATAAGTCGTAAAATAAGCTCTGGGCGTTCAGCGCCAAAAGCGGGAGCGCCCTCGCCGGTGAGTTCAATAACCCGCCTTAGGGGAGCAATTCCTTTTTCAGGATGGTCATAATAAACCAGGTCAGCATAATTATAAGCGAGGATTGCTGTCTTTTCCGTGCCGCCTAATTCCTTTTCCGCAAAGACCCAAGCTTGCTCAGCATGTTGAACGGCTGACGACAAATCACCTTTGTTAAGCGCCTCTTTAAAGGCGCGATACTCTCTAAGATGGTTGTTTTCGGGCTCCGCACTGTGAACACTCGCTAAGGCAGTTATCATTACTGCGGCAAGTGTTGCAAATATCTTCAAAGGCGCGCGCGAGGATCGCCCGATCGATCTAACCGTAAGTTTCATCTTTTCCCCCAAACCAATCCTATTGTTTTCTATGCACAAGAAACTTCAAACCATCAAGCTTATGCACCGCAAGCTTGAGCCTAGGCCGATTGATCAACCACCAAGCGAACGCATCGTTATTCTGAATGCACCCCCCGGTCAAAATGCGTCATCACTTTGCCTTTCGCGCGGTGTTAACCTAATGCAGGGTGTATAAGACTGGGGTGTCGTCGTTTTGTTAGAAATTTGGGTGTTAGTGCTGGGCGTTGCGTTTTTATTGGGCCTTACGGTTCTTTTGCAACCCTTTGCGCGGTTTATAAAAGTCCCACATTCGGTGGTCCTTGCTGGCACGGGGTTAGCCTTATCTGCGGCGGCTCATGTGATCCCTATACCAAGCGAATTTGGCACAGGGCTCTATGATCAATTTTACGAAGGCGTCACCGCCATTACGGAATTTTCCCTAACTGGGGAAATGATTTTATTTGTTTTTCTCCCTGCGCTCGTGTTTGAAAGCGCGTTGCATCTTGAATTAAAATGGCTGCGCCGTGACTTGCCCGTGATCATCTTTTTGGCAATTGGCGGGGTTTTGATTTCCGCCGCCATTGTCGGGCTGACACTACAGGCCTTTTCCGGTCAAGCTTTACTGGTCTGCCTATTGATAGGCGCGATTATCGCCGCAACCGACCCCGTGGCGGTTATCGCTCTGTTTAAAGACCTTGGCGCACCCAAAAGATTGACCGTCTTGGTGGAGGGCGAAAGCCTTTTTAACGACGCAACGGCCATTGTGCTTTCAGGTCTTGTTTTACAGCTGCTGGCGATGGCGGCGCAACCAACGTTGAGCGGTGCAATTTTTGATGCGATCCGTGTCTTTGGGCTTGGGGTGATTATCGGCCTCAGCATCGCCAGAGGCGGCATAGCGTTAATGCGCGGCTTTCATGAGAACGCGATTGCAATCACAACCCTTGCTATCGTCACGCCCTTTTTCGCGTTTGTGTTGGCGGAACATTTTTTCCACGCATCGGGCGTTATCGCGGCGGTTATGTGCGGTCTTATCGTCGGCAATTTTGGGCGCCGTGTTATTCCCCCAGAAATCTTTGAAGACATATCCCACACCTGGCACAATATTTCATATTGGGCGACGGGGTTGATCTTCCTGCTTGTCGGCATGACCGTTCCTTCGCTAATTAGCGGCAATATCTGGAATTATTTTGACGAAGCCCTGTGGCTGTTTGTTGTCGCGACTATTGTTCGCTTTGCCGTTATTTTCGCGGCGATGCCGGTCCTTTCTTATACCGGCCTGACCCAACGCCTTAGCACCGGCTTTCAAGTGATTATGGTTTGGGGCGGTCTGCGCGGCGCGGTGTCGCTCGCCCTCGCCTTGCTTGTCCTTGATGCGGAAGCAATCCCCCATGAGACAAGAAGCTATATCGCAGAGCTTGTGACAATTTTCGTCTTGTTCACCCTAGCGCTTCAGGCGACATCCATTGGCGCGCTTATGAACTGGCTGGGGCTGCGCGGCCTTAGCGTTGCTGAGCAGACAATTCGTGATCGGTCTGTATCATTCGTGCGGCAACGGGTCGGCGATGAGCTGACCGATGACTTAGCGGATGAAGGAAAAAATCCAGATGAGTATAAGGAGATCTTAGAACGATATCAGCCCCAAAAAGCTTCTTCTGCCAACACAATTTCCGCCGACACAAATGATGACGCTCGTGACAAAACCGCCTCAACTGATGCCGCCCCGAGCCACGCCGATTGGGTGCGCCGCGGGTTGTTATTGGCCTTAAGCCAAGAGCGTCAGTTTTATCTTGATGCATTTGATGAGGGCGCCGCCTCAGCGGAGCGGCGAATAATTATCCTTGACCGCATAGATACGGTGATGGACGCTTTGTCCGCCCTTTCGTGTAAAGGCGATGACTTGCGCGAAATAAGCTTCGTCCTCGAACAATCTGTGCGGCATACAAATGCGTTTGGCCGCGCCCTGTGGCTTTACAGAACGACGCGCCTAACGTGGCCAATGGCGCAAATTTTAACCTGGCGGTTTAATGGGCTGACCGCCATCCGCGCGGCCCTGCACCGGCTTGAAGAAGAAGACCGGCTAGAAGAAATAACCGCCATTTTGCCGGCGCAGACCCATTCAGACTTCCAAAAACTTTATCAGCTGCGCAAAACCGCGGTTGAAAAAGCCTTCCACGCTTTATGGCGCCAGCACCCCAAATTTTCCCGGGCGGTTGAACGCTATAATCTGCGCAGCAAAGGGCTAAAGCTAGAGCGCCGTGGCTACGCCCAGCTTTTAGACCATGGCCTTATCGGACCAGAAGCCTATAAGGCGGTTTTAGAAAGCCTTGATGATATTGATGAACCCAAACCCGTTTTAGAGCTTCATTACGACCGGGTGGCGCTGCTGGGCAATCTTCCCGTTTTCAACAAGCTGCCCAAACGCGGGCAACGTTATTTAGCGTCTAGGTTGAAACATGTTTTCCTGCCGCCTACGGATGTTGTGTTCCACGCCGGGGATTTCGCGGACAGCATGTATTTTATATCTGACGGCGCGATTACCCTCACCTTTCAGGACGGGCGGGTCATCCATTTGGGCACCGGCGATTTTTTTGGCGAGATTGCCCTTTTAAACGCGTCCGTTCGTATCGCGACGGCGACCAGCGATGGGTATTCCAGCTTGATGCGTCTTGATAAAAAAGATTTCGATCGCGCGATGGCGAAATACCCGATCCTCGCCAAAGAAATTGAAAAAGTGGCTGAAGAACGCCAGGCGCTTTCAAGTAAATCCACGTTTTTGTCTTAGCTATGGGCACAGTATTGGTGAGAACACACCGGTCTTAAACCCTAGAAAAATTGAAACAATCGGGCCATAGTTTGTTCCGCCTGGGCCGCGGCGGCGTTCACCGATCCGCGACGCGCACGGGCGATAATGGGGGGAGAGCGAAATGGCCAATGAAGAGCATGTCCGGATTTTGAAATCCGACCTTAAAGCATGGCGCAACCTTCAAAACGAACTGCGTAAGAATAACCAAAGGGCGGATCTTGAAATGGGGCGGACCTCGAAGGGGCGGACCTCGAAGGGCGGACCTCAGAGGGCGGACCTCGAAGGGGCGGACCTCGAAAGGGGCGGACCTCAGAGGGCGGACCTCGAAGGGGCGAACCTCGAAGAGGCGGACCTCGAATAGGGGCGGACCTCAGAAGGGCGAACCTCGTAGGGGCGAACCTCGAAGGGGCGGACCTCAGAGGGGCGAACCTCAGAGGGGCGAACCTCGAAGGGGCGAACCTCAGAGGGCGGACCTCAGAGGGGCGAACCTCGAAGGGGCGAACCTCGAAGGGGCGGACCTCGAACCTCGAAGGGGCGAATGTAGAATCCGTAATCACGGGGTTAGGCCACAACCCGCCCGCTAACCCCGTGATTACGGATTTAACGGGCGTAACATCCTTAAGTCAAATCCAATTAAATTCAATGTTGGGGGACAGTTTAACCAAGATTCCCGCTGGTTTAACACAGCCAGCAAGCTGGCCGATTATTGATCCGCATACGGGGGAAGAGATTGCGGCGGCAAAATCAGAGGGCGCGCCAGGATCAGACGACGCACCAGGCTCAGAAGTCGCGCCAGGTGATGGCAAGGAACCACCCATCGCGATTGACCGGCCATTTATCTTCCTTTCTTATTCAAGTGATGACCGCGACCAAGGCGGCGCAAAATCCATTCGCGAACTGCGCCGTCACTTGATTGAAAAAGGGGTCCCGGTCTGGTGGGATCAAGATATTGAATCAGGGGCCGCTTGGCGAGAAACGATTAAAAAACGCCTAAGCGCCGCGAAAGCGGTGTTGACCTTTTGGACCGCAAACAGTGTTCAATCCAACCCCGTCATCGAAGAAGCCAGCACCGCGCAATCAAACAAAAAACTCGTCCATGCCCGGTTGGATGACGCCGAATTGCCTTATGGGTTTTCAGAAACTCAGTATTCCGATTTACAAGGGTGGGACACTGATTCTGAGGGGATGGCGGCTTTAATCCGGGCGCTAGAAGGAAAATTGAACCCGATTTCCCGCAACGACAAAGTCAAAGCCATGAGGGCCAGCAGCCCCGCGGGTTTTGATCACGCAGCCGGTAAGATCACCGCCTTTGCCCGCCCGCCCGGCGCTAGGCCCGAAAATGAAAATATTCCGGACAGGGACCGCCGCGTCAGCGCCCAAAAAACCTTAGTGAATGACCTGATTGAAGATGTTCAAGAACTTGTTGATGGCCAATCTAATTTTCATAAAGCGCCGCAGTTGATAAAATTATTGGGGCGTCTTTTGGGTTCGCTTAAGGAAGATGAATTGAACTGGGTAACCCTGGACGACCGGATGCAACTATTACGCGGTATGATGAACGATGACATCGACATGCTTGGCGCGCCGGACCGTATTACCGACGCTCTAAAACTGATTGACGAGCGTCACAAGGAATTGCGCCCGCTTGTGCAACCAAAACAGCCGCCGCCGGATCATCCGGACGCCATAAAACCGCCGCCATATCACAGTGTCGCCGGCGCCGACCCCGACGAAGCCAAGAAAGATGGCGAAGAGCTCGCCAATATTATGCAAGATGAGGAAGCGGATGCGACAACAGATGACGGCGTCCAACACCTAATCGGGAATGCGGCTATTGATATGGCGGAAGCCGCGGGCGACATCCCCGCCGAGGGAACAGCCTCACCAGAAGAGCGTAGTAAAAAGCTCGGCATCTTCCGCCGGGCCGTTGTCAAACTCGCCCAATATGTGGGGGCCTTCACCCTTGCCACCACCAGCGCTATCGCGGCCGGGGTGCTTACTAACCCCGTCGCCGCGACGACATTGCTAGACAGAATTCAGCCAATTCTAGATAAGCTTTTGCAGTTTTTCTGATCAGCGCGTTGCGTTCAGTTGGGCCAGCGGAAGCGCGCTGAGCTGCGTTTGCGTTGCAAACGGTCTCAGATCATGGTGCGGATGGAGGGACTTGAACCCCCACGCCTCGCGGCGCCAGAACCTAAATCTGGTGCGTCTACCAATTTCGCCACATCCGCATCGACCAAAAGAATTCGATCTAACAGTCGAAGAGCGCATGTATAACAAAGTCATGGGTGATGTCGAGACTAAAATCGCGCCTGTGGAGATAAGTTACGGCTATAATCAGCAATTAAATCAGCTTTGTGCTGGCTGGGGGTCTTTCCGGTTCCCGTCAAGCAACATGCGGTATACCCCTGGCAATTCGTCAGCCAGATCTTCAGCGATAAGGCCATGGCCAAACGCCTGCGCGCAAGCGCCATGCAGCCACACGCCCGCCGCGGCAGCCTCAAAACCAGCCATCCCTTGCGCTTTTAGGCCTAATATAAATCCGGCTAAGACGTCCCCCGACCCGGCGGTTGCAAGGCTGGGCGGCGCATTCGCATTGATGGCCGCGCGTCCGTCTGGGGCGGCGATAACCGTATCGGCCCCTTTAAGGACAACAACGCAGCCAGCGCGAACGGCCGCGGCGCGGGCCGCGGACAGGCGATCTTCTTGAAGTTGGATATGGCCCGTAAACAAACGCGCAAACTCTCCGCCATGGGGCGTTATCACATCCTCCTCCCGCAGGGCGTCAAAAAGCCGTTCCGCCGATCCTTCAAAGCTTGTTAGCGCGTCCGCATCAAGGACTGCGAACCTGGCGCTAGAAAGAAGCGCCAATGTTTTTTGCGCCGTTGCGTCCCCTACCCCTGCGCCGGGGCCGATCAAACCGGCGCGATACCGGGCGTCTTTAAAAAAGTTTGCGACTTCTTGGGACGTGTCAGCGGGTCGCAAAAGAATTGCGTTTAAATGGGCTGCATGTTCCTGCGCCGCCGCCCGTGGGGCGAGTAGCGTGACAATCCCCGCGCCGGCGCGCAGAGCGCCATATCCGGCAAGGCGCGCCGCCCCGCCCGCAAAGGGTGGGCCAGCAAAAACCGCCGCCCCGCCGCGGGTGTATTTGTGGCTGACAAATGAGGCCCTTGGGAACGCCCCGCCCCATAGTTGGGGACCATTAATAATCGTCTGGGGACGGATTTGATTGAGCGTTTCGCCGTCTATGCCAATATCGACAATATCCACAGCGCCGCTATACGCGCGGCCTGGGAAGAGAAAATGACCAATTTTTGCTCGGAAAAAAGTCAAAGTCCGCTGGGCCTCAAGCGCGGTTCCCATAACGCCGCCCGTATCGGCGTTGATCCCCGACGGCAGGTCAATCGCAACAACCGGCGCGGGGTGCGCGTTCGCGGCGTCAATGAACGCTGCGGCCTTTCCTTCGATTGGGCGCGCTAGACCTGTCCCAAAAAGGGCGTCGATGATGAGCTGTACGCCGTCAAGCAGATCCGCCTTTAGGGGCTCAACTGTACCGCCCCCTTTAAAGTAGCGATCCGCAACAATTCGAGCATCGTCTTTTAAAGCATCAACGTCACCGAGCAGGCCAACCCGAACCGGCCAACCCGCCGCTTTTAAGGCATCCGCAATAACAAACCCGTCGCCGCCATTATTGCCAGGCCCGCAGATGACTAGCACTGATCGCTTGTCCCACCCGCGCTGTATGGCTTCTGCGGCCCCCGCTCCTGCTTTTTCCATTAAGGAAAGACTGGCGGCGCCGTTCTTCATCGCCACCTTTTCCGCATCGCGCATTTCTTGTGCGGTTAGAAGAATCTCAGCAGCTCTAAATAAATCCATGTTTTACCTTTTTTTCGGCGGACAATTATTTGAGGTTTCCAAAATTTTAGGAATAAACGAACCTATTGCAGGTTAGACAAGCCCGCCTTACAACAAAAGTGTCATAGTCTGCAGCTGACCTGCTACAGGCTTTAATCCACAGATAGAGATTAGAGTTCATGAAGAAGATCGAAGCTATCATTAAGCCCTTTAAGTTAGATGATGTGAAGGAAGCGCTCCACGAAATCGGCTTACAGGGGATGACTGTTGTAGATGTAAGAGGCTTTGGCCGTCAGAAAGGCCACACAGAGCTTTATCGTGGCGCTGAATATGTTGTGGACTTCCTACCCAAGGTGAAAATTGAACTTATCGTGGATGATGAGATTGCACCTAAGGTGGTGGAATCTATCGCCGCCGCCGCCCATTCAGGGCGCATTGGCGACGGTAAGATTTTTGTTTCCACTATTGACAACGCTTATCGTATTCGGACGGGGGAAACAGGAAAAGACGCCTTATAGGGGTAAAAATTTACGCTCAGCAGATGCGTTATAAAGTCTCATTCTTGCTATAATCGGCTATTTCTGGCTGTAACTTGAGAGAAAATAGCGTATTTTCTGTACCACAAGTTCCACTATCGCGCTCAACTCCCTTGATAATATTGAGCAAGGTGTTAGCGTGTGCAGCAAATATACAATACCGCCCGCATACCGCCGGCCGGCCTTCAATCTTATAAGTTGATAAACAGGAGATGAAATCTATGTCCGCTGAGGCCATACTAAGAAAAATTAAAGACGAAGACATCAAGTTCGTTGATCTTCGTTTCACAGACCCGCGCGGCAAGTGGCAACACGTTACTTTTGACGTTAGCATGGTCGATGGCGACTTCTTTACTGACGGTTCGATGTTTGACGGTTCTTCCATCTCTGGTTGGAAAGCCATCAACGAGTCAGACATGGTGTTGATGCCTGATACGGCGTCTGCTGTGATCGATCCATTCTTCGCGCAGCCTACGCTTTCTATTTTCTGCGATATTCTTGAGCCTTCAACAGGTCAGCCTTATGGCCGTGACCCACGCTCAACAGCAAAAGCAGCTGAGGCTTATCTTGCTTCTACTGGCGTTGGCGACACCGCTTATTTCGGCCCAGAAGCTGAATTCTTTATGTTCGACGACGTTCGTTGGTCAACGGAGCAAAACAATACAGGTTTTGCGATCGACTCCCTTGAAGGTCCTTACAACACATCAACAGACTATGAGACTGGCAACCTTGGTCACCGTCCTGGCCCTAAAGGCGGTTACTTCCCAGTGCCGCCAGTTGATTCTGGCCAAGACATCCGCTCTGAAATGCTTGCGATCATGGGCCAAATGGGCATTGAGCCAGAAAAGCACCACCACGAGGTTGCGCCATCTCAGCACGAGCTTGGCATGCGCTTTTCTACTCTAACAACGATGGCTGACCGTCTTCAGATCTATAAGTACATCGTTCACCAAGTTGCTGCTGGTTACGGTAAAACAGCGACATTCATGCCGAAGCCTGTTTACAATGACAATGGTTCAGGCATGCACGTTCACCAGTCAATCTGGTCAGGCGGCAAGCCGGCTTTTGCTGGTGATCGTTACGCTGATCTTTCTGAAACTTGCTTGTACTACATTGGCGGCATCATTAAGCACGCGCGTGCAATCAACGCCTTCGCGAACGCGACTACAAACAGCTATAAGCGTTTGGTTCCTGGCTTTGAAGCGCCAGTCCTTCTTGCTTACTCAGCACGTAACCGTTCAGCATCTGTTCGTATTCCTTGGGTTGCGTCTCCAAACGGCAAGCGCCTAGAAACGCGTTTCCCTGATGCATCTGGCAACCCATACATGACGTTCGCTGCGTTGTTGATGGCTGGTCTTGACGGTATTGAGAACAAAATCCACCCTGGCGATCCAATGGATAAAGACCTTTATGACTTGCCGCCTGAAGAACTCAAAGACATTCCAACGGTTTGTGCGTCTCTTCGTGAAGCCCTTGATTCTCTCGACGCTGACCGCGAGTTCCTGAAAAAAGGCAACGTTTTCAATGACGACCAGATCGACGCTTACATTGATCTGAAGGAAGAAGAAGTAATACGTTTCGAAACAACCCCTCATCCGGTTGAATTCGACATGTACTACTCTGTCTAATCTGATCGTCTAAGATCTGTTAAAAGAAGACCGGGCCCCGCGCCCGGTCTTTTTTTTGCGCTTTGCAGCGTAATCTGCGCAGCAAATCATGTGTGCAAGGCTATTGATTTTTGGCAGCAGATTTCTCGTACTATCCGAAAATAGGCATATTCAAGGGATAGGAAAAGAAAACATGCAACTTACTCGCGAACACGAACAATTACGCGAAACCCTATCTCGTTTCATTCAAAAAGAGATCAATCCGTATGTCGATGAGTGGGAGGAAGCGCATGAATTTCCATCCCATGCGCTTTTTAAAAAACTCGGCGATTTGGGTCTTTTAGGCGTTAAATATGATCCAGCTTATGGCGGGCTGGGGCTAGACTTTTCTTATTCAGCGGTTGTCGCCGAGGAGCTCGGAACTGTCCATTGCGGCGGCGTACCTATGGCGATTGGCGTGCAAACCGATATGTGCACGCCAGCCCTACACCGGTTTGGATCAGAAGAATTAAAACGCGAATTTTTAGCCCCTTCCATAGCTGGCGATCTTGTTGGCTGCCTTGGGGTTTCTGAACCGGGTGCAGGGTCAGATGTCGCTAGCATCAAAACTGAGGCACGCAAAGATGGGGATGATTACATAATCTCTGGCGCTAAAATGTGGATTACAAATGGGCTAAAAGCCGACTGGTGCTGTCTTCTGGCGAATACAAGCTCGTCCAGTGACAGCGCAACAATCCATACGAACAAATCTCTTATTATTGTTCCTATGAATGCACCCGGAATAGAACGTATAAAGATTGAAAAAATAGGCATGCATGCCTCGGACACGGCGCAGCTTTTTTTTGATGAGGTGCGCGTGCCAAGGCGTAATCTGGTGGGTGAAGAAGGCGCTGGCTTTACAATGCAAATGCTGCAATTTCAAGAAGAACGACTTTGGGTGGCGCTCAACACGATAAAAGGACTTGAGAGGGCCATTGATTTAACGATGGACTATACTCGTGAAAGACAGATTTTTGGTCGCCCCATTCTTTCAAAACAAGCTGTATATCATCGCCTAGCTGAACTACGCACCGATGTTGAAATGTTACGCTCCATCACTTGGCGTGCAGTCGAGCGCTATATCGCTGGCGAGGATGTAACCAAGCTTGCATCAATGGCCAAGCTTGTCGCCGGGCGTCTTAACCGGTCCGTACCCGATGCATGTCTGCAATATTGGGGCGGTATGGGCTATACGGCGGACAACCCAGTTTCGCGCGCCTATCGCGACGGCCGTCTTGGCTCTATCGGCGGCGGCGCGGATGAGGTGATGCTTGATATTATTGCAAAATATGAAGGCGCGCCGCCCGCAAGAAAATAGTGAGCGGCTCACTCAAAAGCCTATTAGGTGGTTTTTTCAACCTGGGTAAATTCAAGTTCAACCGGTGTTGCACGCCCAAAGATCGAAACAGCAACTTTCAAGCGTGCTGCATCCTCATCAACGTTTTCAACAATACCAGAAAACGATGCAAACGGACCATCGATAACACGCACATTTTCGCCGACTTCAAAGCTGATTGTCGGACGGGGTCTTTCTGCGCCCTCTTCCATAACGCCGCGAATTTGGTCGACCTCTTTTTGCTTCACAGGCAATGGTTTATTGCCAGACCCCAAAAAACCAGTCACTTTCGGCGTTTCTTTAATTAGATGATAAAGGTCATCCGTCAGCACCATTTTTACCAAAACATATCCAGGGAAAAAGCGCCGTTCCGTGTTGATCTTCCGTCCACGGCGTACTTCGGTGACGTCTTCGGTGGGAACAAACACCTCTTCTAATAGATCAGAAAGACCTTTTTCCGCCGCTGATTGCTCAATCGCCTCGGCGACTTTTTTTTCAAAGTTTGAATAGGCGTGAACGATATACCACTTATGTTCCATGGCTATTTTCCAATTCTTTTATATATGCCTTAAGAGCCGCCAAGAGAAAGCAAAGCGCCAACGCACAAAGCGCAAAGTTTGATCCACTAGGAAAAAGAAAAGCGACATAATCGCGACCATAATCAACACCATAATGGTAGAAACGGTCGTCTCATTACGCGTGGTCCACGTGACTTTTTCGCCTTCATTACGCACTTGCTGGAAAAACTCGAACGGAGAAACAGAGGACTTTTTGCCGACTTCTTCAGCTTTCCCCTCAATCATTTCCGCTTCAGCACTAGCGGGTTGTTGCGGTTGGGCGCGGCGTTTGCGTTTAACGCCAGGCTTTTTAGATCCAGGATTGTGTTTTTTCGCCATCGCGAGAAGCCTTTTTCCGTCATTGCCCCTTTGGGTAAAGGTCTCTTGTGCGCCGCTTGGACGTTGGAACCTTCAACTGTTTTCGGGGAATAGACCCTAGGTAACGTTTTTCAGGCCAAGGTCAAGACCTTGGGCCAGGTTTCACGCGCTATTGGCGCGCAAGGGACCCATTTACAAGCCCTATTCCTCGTCAGTATCTGGGGTCAAAAGCTTGTGCATATGCACAATAAAATACCGCATGTGCGCGTTATCGATCGTTTGCTGGGCTTTGGCGCGCCATGCCTTTTTGGCTTCCTCGTAATTCGGATAAATGCCGACAATGTCTAGACTTTGAAGGTCTTCAAATTCAACCTTATCAGGGCTCGTCAGCTCACCGCCAAAAACGAGATGCAGTAATTGTTTATCCGACATGTCACAACCCTTCCATTTGAAATCACGTAAGGATGCGATAGCCGTTTTTATGATTATTTTAAAGGCCTAGACCGGCCATGGAATCTTGGTCTTTATTAATGTGGGTGCTCATCACAAGACCAAAGCCCGCCATAATCGTCATCATCACAGTGCCGCCATAAGAAACGAGCGGTAATGGCACGCCGACAACAGGCGCCAGCCCCATCACCATACCTGTATTGATCAACACATAAAGCGAGAATGTAACGGTGACACCAAGAGCCGCCAGCCGCGCGAAATGCAGCTTTGCTTGCAACGCTATGGCCAGTCCGGTCAGTATGACGCCCAAATAGATGAGCAACAGGCCAACAGCGCCAACAAAACCAAACTCTTCCCCGAAAATTGTAAAGATAAAGTCGGTATGCATTTCCGGCAGAAATTGAAGCTGGCTTTGGGTGCCCGCCATATAGCCCTTGCCATTTAGCCCGCCCGCGCCAAGGGCGGTTTTGGATTGCGCCAAATGGTACCCCTGCCCAAGCGGGTCGATATCCGGGTTCATAAAGGTCGTGATCCGCTCAAGCTGATAAGGCTTTAAAATATCAAAATAATAGGCCGCGTATCCAGCGACAGCCGCTAGTGACGCCCCAAGAAAACCAATTCGCCAACTAAGTCCCGCAAGGAACATAACCGCGACGCCTGTGGCCCCAAGTAAAAGCGATGTCCCCAAATCCGGCTGAATAAAGACCAAGGCGACCGGCGCGCCGATAATCAAAATAGGCGGCGCCAAATAGAGGATGTGGGAAACCTGTTCAGCGCGAAGCCCATGATAATACCGGGCCAAGGCCATGACGAGGCCAATTTTCATCGCCTCCGATGGCTGGAATTGAAATCCCCCAACTTCTATCCACCGGCGAGCGCCCATATTAATTTCGCCGATGAACGGTACAGCGATCAGAGCGGCGAGCGCTAAAAAATAGATTGGGAAAGCCAAGCTCATCCAAAAGCGAATACCGATAAGCCCCATACCGATTAACAACACAAGCGCCGCGCCATAACGGATCGCATGTTTAAGCGCCCATGGCGACCATGCGCCGCCCGCCACTGAGTAAAGGGTGATAACCCCAGCCGCCGCTAACATTGACAGCATGATAATCAACGGCCAATGCAAACGGGTCAGCCGATCGCGAATGCCACGCTTACGTGTTTGCAGCAGCAACGCCATTAGCCGACCTCACCTTTTATAGCGCCCGGCATGAGGTTAAATAATGGCTCAGCATCAGAAGTGTTTTTGCGAGGACCATTTTGATGCGGATCAAAAGTAGGGAGAAGCGCGGGATCTTTCTCCATGACTGCGCGCATAATATCCCGTGCTTTTGGGCCCGCAGTGCGCGACCCGCCGATACCATGCTCAATCACAACTGCGCAGGCGTAACGAGGATTATCATAAGGGGCAAAACACGTGAACAGCGCATGATCCCGGCGATGGCGCGGTAGATCTTCGGGTTTCGTCAATCCCCTCGCCCGTTCCTCAGCTGTGATACGATACACTTGGCTGGTGCCGGTTTTACCAGCGAGCCGCCATTCAGGCTTTTCTAAACGCGATCGATAGGCGGTGCCGCCAATTTCGTTTGTAACTGCATCCATACCGGCGCGAGCGACTTCAAGATAACTATTGGGAATATCAAGCGGCTTTGCAACGGGTTCGGGGATTGTCAGATCCCCGCGATAACGAACAATGCGTGGTTTTACTTCTTTACCTGACGCAACCCGGGCGGTCATGACAGCAAGCTGTAACGGGGTGGTTGTTACAGCGCCTTGTCCAATAATAACGGAGAGCGTTTCACCCGGAAACCATATCTGGTTCGCCGGATCGCCGGCGTAATAAACGCGCTTCCAAGCGCGGTCAGGCACAATTCCGTTTTTCTGGCCGGGAATGCCAAGCTCATGCGATTGCCCAAGGCCGAGCTTTCTTGAAACATCCGCCAACAGATCGATATTCATGGTCCGCGCTATATCATAGAAATAGACGTCGCAAGATTTTTTAATGGCGTCCTTCATATCGACCCAACCATGTCCGCCGCGTTTCCAACAATGGAAAAAGCGGTTGCCGTAATAGGTCTTTCCCAGACACTGAACTTTCTGATTCGGGTCACGCCCTGCAATTTGTGCGGCAACGGCGCTAACCACTTTAAATGTCGAGCCCGGAGGATAAACGGCGCTCAAAGGTTTGTTTAAAAGCGGCTTATACGGGCTGCTGTTTAATTCGCGCCAATAGTCCGGATCAATACCAACATTAAAAGCATTAGGATCAAAAGAAGGTGTTGAGGCGAGCACCAAAACATCACCGGTTTTTATATCGAGAACGACGGCGGACCCGCTAACCGGATCATCGCCCTCTTTGTGCTCAGCAAGAACGCTCATCGCTTTGTGCTGTAATTCAGCGTCAATCGTAAGCGCTAGTGTATCGCCTTGGGTCGCCGCGACCGCGCTTTCTTTTAATTCATCAATTACGCGGCCATGGGCGTTAACTTTTATGCTTACCTTGCCCGACTTACCGCGCAATTGTTTGTCATAGGCGCGCTCCAGGCCATCTCGGCCAACTTTAAACCCTGGCTGGCGAAGTAACTTTTCATCCGTCTCATTTTCGGGAGCGGAAAGATCGCGGTCAGTAACAGCCCCGACATATCCAAGAACAAATGCAGCGGCTTCTCCAAAGGGATAATTACGTGTTTCCCCAACATCCGGCTGCACGCCAGAAAGGTTTGGCGCTTCAAAATTGATTTTAGAAAATTCTTCCCAAGACAGATTATTCTTGACTTCTACGGGCGTAAATTTTCCCATCCGGCGAATTTCGCGCATGATGCGCGCTCTTTTTTGAGCGCCAATCTCTAAATGTTTTTCAACTTCATCAAGCGCCGCATCGATATCTTTTGTTTGTTCTGGAATAAACAAAAGACGGAAATTTTTACGGTTTGACGCGAGCTTTTCGCCAAAACGGTCAACAATCTCACCGCGCAATGGCGGAATAATTCGAGTGTTAAATTGGTTTTCTAAGGCGCGTTTCTCATAAACGTCATGCTCAACAATTTGCAATTGATAAAGACGCCCGATAATTCCCGCAAACAATAAACTCACCCCACCGCCATAAAGGGCCGCGCGGCGGGTAACGACTTGTTGGCGTTCAGGATCGTGAGAATTTACGGGCACTGTCTTTTACGCCTCCACAATAACGCGGCGGTGAAGCTGCGCAAAGGCAATTGAAAATAGAGGATAAACGATGATTGTGGCGGCTAATTGACCAGCGACGGGCGTAATCGCCATCACTTGTCCGCGCATTAAGCTCATCACGCCCCAAAGCATAAAAGCGGCAACAAAAGCAGCGACCCCAAACCCTATCCACACGACTTTCTGTTCACGTCCTAAAAAATAAGACCGTTGCGCCAGCACCGCATATTGTGTGGTTAAGTAGACAAGAGCCCAAAGCCCAAGCGGGCCGCCCGTTAAAAGGTCTTGCGCAAGACCAATCGCGAACACGCTAGGCCCCGGCATATAATCTGGCCCGTAAATCGACCAAAAATAAACAATTATCAAAGGAAATAAGGGCGTTGGCGCAAAGCCTTCAGCCAAACGCAATGGCAAGGCTAAAGCAACCACGCCAAATAAGCCCAGAAGGGTTGGCGTTGAAGATTTTAATGCGCGATATAGTGTTTCTCCACGGGGTGTCATTGTCCCTCCGCCAGCGCATCACTGTTTTCTTGTGCTGCGCCGCTAGCAGTAGACGCCTCCGCATCTTCAATAGCGGAAATAATCGTTGTTTCATTAAGAGCCGCCGCCACCGGCTCAGTGACGCCCCCTTCAGAAACATCAAGGTTTCGCGATGAGGCTTCTTCCTCTGGCGCTGGCGCATCAAGCCCAGGAAACTCATAGTCGATGACACGAACAAAACGTGTGCGCGCAAAATTAGCATATGGCCTTACAACAGCGCCGCCGCTAATCGCACTATCAACAACGCCAACGGGTAATCCGGGCGGTAACGCCCCGCCCGCGCCTGAGGTTAACACCCGTTGTCCAGGTTCAAAACCAGCCGGTTCAGAGCTTTCAGTGTACCGAATGATTGGGCGCCCCGCGGCGCGTCCGACTAAAATACCTTGCACTTCCGCGCCTTCAACAAAAACGGGGATGCGACTTTGAATGTCTGTTAACAATAAAATGCGCGATGATTGAGCGCCAGCATCGACGATATGGCCAACAAGTCCGCGATCGTCGACAACCGCTAGGCCTGGGGCGACACCATCGCGCTTACCGACATTTACAAGCATCGCTCGTGCATAAGCGTCACTGGCCTCGCCAATGACAAACCCTTGAATGGGCTTTGCTTCGGGAGGTGCGCGATAAACTTTAAGCGCTTCATAGGAGGCGATGGTTTTTCGTAGCTCCATTGCTTCGCGCATCCACTGACGCAACTCTATATTTTCTTCGCGCAGCGCTTTGTTTTCTTCTAAAACTGCAAAGTAGTCTTTGACCCGTCCAATAGCGTCATCCGCAACAGAAATGGGTCCCGCAAAAAAGGACAAGACTGGCGCCGCCGCGTCCATAGCCGTTTCACGTGCTTTTTTAAAGACAGATGCTTCCGCTGCATAAAGACTGGATAATAGGAAGATGGCCGAGAGCAGCATTAATAAGAGCAGCAAAACCCTTGAGTTAGCTTTGCGCCCTAATCCTTCTCTCTTGTCTTGGCCCAATACGTCCATGTGCCCAATATGTCTATTACCGAGTGCGCCCAAGCGCTAAGCCTAACGACGCATTATCACGCGTTTGCATCGCGTCGACTTGTTAATTTTATATAATCATCAAGGCCCCGATTACGAATGATGAGAAAGCGAGTTCCTTCCTCCGATATCGGCACCTCAATCTGTTATTCTGAGTCGTCGCTTAAGCCGTGCTTGTTTTTTACACGAAATCAAAAACTGATCTCGCATCGAAACCTTTAATCGAAACCTTAAATGGCTGAGCTTAATACGCCGCGCATCGTTTTATCATTTTCAAGCGCCGCGCCGGTGCCAAGCGCAACACAAGACAGTGGATCATCCGCTACCGAGACTGGAAGCCCCGTTTCATCTCGCAACACTTGGTCTAGGTTTTTCAAAAGCGCACCGCCGCCAGTTAACATAATACCAGTATCAACGATATCAGCGGCAAGTTCTGGGGGCGTCGCCTCCAATGCGACTTTGACCGCTTCAATTATTTGACTGACAGGTTCAGCTTGTGCTTCTGCGACTTGGGCTTCGCCAATTCGAACCTCTTTCGGGACGCCGTGCATTAAGTCACGGCCTTTAATCTGGATGGAAACGCCAGACCCTTCATTTGGGATCATCGCAGAGCCAACTTCTTTTTTGATGCGCTCGGCTGATGCTTCCCCGATCAAAAGGTTATACATCCGGCGGATATAGCCGATAATGGCCTCATCCATCTTATCGCCGCCAACTCGCACCGAACGAGAATAAACAATCCCGCCAAGGGAAAGAACCGCCACCTCTGTCGTACCGCCGCCAATGTCTACGACCATAGAACCGGTTGGTTGTGTTACTGGCAAACCAGCGCCTATCGCGGCCGCCATTGGCTCCTCAATTAGCTCGACCTTTCGTGCGCCCGCTGAAAGAGCCGATTCTTGGATCGCCCGGCGTTCAACGGCCGTCGCGCCAGACGGCACACAAACAACAATCCGCGGGCTGGCGAAAGATCGTCTGTTATGCACTTTGCGAATAAAGTGTTTGATCATCGCTTCAGCGACTTCAAAATCGGCGATCACCCCATCACGCATCGGACGGATCGCCTCAATCTCGCCAGGGGTCCGGCCAAGCATGTCTTTGGCCTCGTTCCCGACAGCGCGCACGAGCTTGCGGCCAGACCGGGTTTCAATCGCCACTACTGACGGTTCATTAAGGACCACGCCGCGACCTTTGACATATACAAGCGTGTTTGCTGTGCCAAGGTCGATCGCCATGTCCGCGGATAGCATGCCGAACAGAGTGGAGAGCATAGGTCTTTTCCTATCGTCGGTTGAATTTTTCCCGACGTCTTATTTAACCATAAGGGGTTCCAAAATCGTCAACAAAGACCATCAAAGGCTAAAATTTGCGATATAAATCTTGGAATAAGCACTTATTACAGGGATTCTTCCCGTCGGCGTTAAAAATGCATCGTTAATAACGGAAGCTTATAGATCTGATTCGCTGCGGCGCATCCGGATATAAAGATGACGAATAAGCAATAAGAAACCAAGCCAAGCCGGTATGATAAGCGCCATAATCGCCAGATCGATTGGTTCGCGGCTCGTGAAAAACTCAACCACGCCGCCAACGCCTTGCTCCAGCACTGATTGGTCTGGCGCGAGTGCGCCTATAGTAGCGACCAATAAAATTTTTGGCACAATGCCGATGCCTGTGCCGAGCCAGAATTTCCAGATTGGTATATGAGCCGCGCCTGCAGCCGAGTTAACAACAATAAACGGTGCGGATGGGACTATCCTTATTAATGCGGATGCCAGAATGCCATGACGGCCGAGAAAATTAATCGTGCGATTAATGCGATCACCGCCAAAACGTCTTACCCACCCGCCGCCAAGCATATGTCCGAGGCCAAAGGTTAAAGTCGCGCTCGACATGGTTGCAAACCAAGCGTAAATCGCGCCATTGCGTGGGCCAAAGGTCAAAACCGTCGCTGTGATTAGCAAAATTTGCGGAAAACCCGTTAAGGCCAAAAGAACGTATACGGAAACTACGACGACAATCGCCCAAGGAGACGAATAGGCGCGATCCATCAGGCTCTGAAGGGCATTTTCGTCGTTAAGGCGAAGCCATTCTTGACCATGTAAAAACATGGCGATGACAAAAGCGAGCAAAATTATGGATACAGAAAGCGAGGTAATCGCTTTTGCATCCATATTATTTAAAAAACGCCCCAACAGGCGAAAAAACTCAACCATAATCCAACGCCCCAAGATACAGCACACGACAATAAACTACGTCATGCGTCGCCAGCCAGGCGCCGCCATGCACGGCCATCTGTATGCCTATTGAAGGTCGCTGCCTCAACATCGACCCGCCCCAACTCTTGTTAGCGTGCTCAATGAATGTTTGCAATCACTTACCCCCATTGGGCGCTATGCCGCATCGCAGCATGCCATGTTCAACATGTTGGAGAGCTTCCGCCAAATTTTCAGCGCGCCGCCAATTAGGCGTTTGATTTCGAAACCATGTCAGCTGACGTTTGGCGAACCGACGCGTGTTTTGCTTTGCTAGATTAAGAGCTTGCTCGAACTCTAATGCTCCTATCAAATACGCCATCAGTTCAGCAGCACCAACCGCTTTCATAATCGGCAAGTTTTTGTCTAATTTTCGATCGATCAGCCTTTGAGCTTCTTCCAAAGCCCCAGCCTCAACCATCAAATCAAGACGATTTTCACACCGCTCATAAAGGGTCTCTCGTTCTGGCGCTAAAACCAGTTTAACGCTCGGGTTCACTAACAATGGGACGCCTGGCGCCTTTTGGAAGGAGGACAAAGCCTCTCCCGTCACATGATAAACCTCCCATGCGCGCAATAACCTTTGCGTATCCCCTGGCGCTAGTCGGGCCATGTTCGGATCTTGTTTCACAACTTCATCATAGAAACCATCACGGCCCAAGACGGACAGACGGGCATGCGCCTCTTTTCGAGTGGTGTCATCAACGCTCGGTATTGGTGATAATCCTTCGGTAACTGCACGAAAATAGAGGCCGGTTCCCCCCACTAAGATTGGCGTTTTACCTAGCTTGGCCACTTTGTTGAGCGCCTCTTGAGCAAGCTTTGTCCACATGCCAACGGAACATCTTTGGGCGCCATCTAAAACGCCATAAAGATGATGAGGGGTCATTTTTAAATTTTCAGTGCTTGGCCGGGCGCTTAAAACCTCTAAGTCTTGATAGACTTGGATCGCGTCTGCGTTAATGATTTCCCCATTCCATCGTTCCGCCGCCTCTAATGCTAAGGCTGACTTCCCGCTCGCAGTCGGCCCAGCGATCAAAATTGATGGGCCTTCATAAGGGGGGTGAGAGACATCGATATTGTTCGACATGGCGCTCCGTTTACGCGAGCTCTTTAGTAAGCCACAAACTATCAACTGTGGCGTCTGGATAATCAAGACTGCGCCTTTCCATAGTGCGCTTTCGCCAATGTCTTGCGCTGCTGGGCGATTGCGGTATTGAAACCGCTAAACGCCATTCGCCCCTTTTGAAAGCTTAGCCATGGATTATGTCCTCGTCGCCTTATGCAATCCTCAAACGCCTTTGATTGATAATTCAGTTTTGTCGTCCCTTAGCAATGCAGCAGCCAATGCCAGCTGCGGAACCGGGCGTATGCTTGGCGACGGCGTCGCATATGAGTTTGACGCCCCAAACGGAGTAAATCTTTCTGAGGTAAAACTAGCCCTTGGCGAAAAGCCCATTGATTTGTGTCTTGTTCCCAAAAAGAACCGCGAAAAGAAATTGCTGATCGCTGACATGGATTCAACCATGATCGAGCAAGAGTGTATCGATGAGCTTGCTGAGTTTGTCGGGAAACGTGACGAGATTGCAGGGATCACAGAGCGGGCGATGCGCGGCGAGCTGGACTTTGAGGCGGCGCTAAAAGAGCGTGTTGCAATGCTCGCAGGTTTGGAGCAAGGCAAACTCCAACAAGCTTTTGAAGAACGAATTACCTTCACCCCGGGCGGGCGCACATTAGTACAAACCATGCGCGCACGTGGCGGCTTCACCGCGCTCGTTTCGGGCGGTTTTACTTTTTTCACAGAGCGCGTCGCCGCCCATATCGGCTTTGAGGCGCAACAAGCAAATCAGTTATTAATCGAAGACGGCGCCCTTACCGGCCAGGTTTCAATGCCGATTTTAGGACGCGCAGCGAAGGAAGAAGCTTTGCGCGCCTTTGCAGCAGATAAAGGGCTCAGCCTTAACGAAACCATGGCCGTGGGTGACGGCGCTAATGATCTATCGATGCTGGGCGCATCAGGTCTTGGCGTTGCTTTTCGCGCCAAACCGGCCGTTGCTGAAGCAGCGCATACTTCTGTGAATCATGGCGACCTGACCGCCCTGCTTTATCTGCAAGGCATTCCACAGGATGAGTTTACGTCGTAAAACATACGAACCACTTGGAAAATATTTGCGCTTATGAGGGGATCTGCTCGTTACAGAAGTTAACAGCAAATACAAAAAAACGCCTTGCAACATCAAGATGAAATTCGCTCCTGTACAGACTTTACAAAAGCGAGTGACTCTTTGCGATCAAGACCGTCATAATTTAAGATTTCATTTGCGGTCGTTATCTCAATCAGTTTGTCTTTTGCAGTTTTTTGAACTCCGCAATCTCTGATCGAAGATTTTTGTAAAAAAGTTTTTCTAATTTCCTGGTCCTGATACCCCAAAAATCATTAAGGGCGCAGCAATACCGGCAGCTGGACGTCGCCCCGTTGGATGTATGCGTTAACGGGTCCGTTATTGATTTTGCGAAGACGTGCTAGTTGCTCAACCGCAGCTTCAGGACGTGTTGTACGCTCCCAACCGATTTCTAAGATAACATCCCCTGGCTGAAGGACAGCGGCATTCGGGCTATTAGGGTCAATTGCTGTTACAACAACACCGTCAAGACCAGGGCGCAAACCAAACGCATCTTGAACATCGCGCGTTGGCTTTTGCAAGACCAACCCAGCCCCTTGCGCAGCGCCAGCTGGCAGAGCGCCAAATCCGCCTGCGATCATTTGTGTTTCACGGCGATCAACTTTTACCTTCAACACCATGCGCTGTTTATTACGAATAATCTGCATCGGAACTGTTGCGCCAACTGGAGTTTCTGCAACAGCGCGAGATAAGTCGCGAACAGTTTTGATGGATCTCTTGTTAAAAGAGACAATAATGTCTTTCGGCTTAACCCCAGCTTTCAAAGCCGGGCTGTTAGGACGTACGACGTTAACAAGAGCGCCGGTGGGGCGCTCCATGCCGACTTCGCGAGCAAGCGTTGCGGAAACATCATCAATGCTGACGCCAAGCCAGCCGCGACGGGTTTCACCAAGCTCAAGCAATTGCTTGACGACAATCATCACCATGTCAGACGGCACAGCAAATCCAACCCCAACAGAACCACCTGTTTGAGAGAAAATCGCAGTGTTCACGCCGATCACTTTGCCGCTCATGTTAAAGAGTGGTCCGCCGGAGTTACCCCGGTTGATCGCAGCATCGGTTTGGATGAAATCGTCGAAGTCACCAGCTTCAATATTCCGGTTCCGGGCCGAGATAATGCCCTTGGTGACAGAACCGCCAAGGCCAAACGGATTGCCGATGGCAAAAACTTCTTCGCCGACGCGCGCCTTATCAGAATTGCCAAATTGAACAGACGGCATTTTTACACCGCCCGTATCCATTTGCAGGACCGCCAGATCGGTCTCAGGATCACGCCCACGGATTGTCGCTTTAAATTCACGGCCATCATTAAGGGTGACGCTAATGTCATCGGCCTTGTCGATAACATGATTATTTGTCACGACAATCCCGCTTTGAGCGATGATAAAGCCTGACCCTAAGGAAACCGCCCCACCCTTGAATTTCTTTTGAAGAGCATCAAGGCCAGCGCCTTTTGCACGCTGGGAGGATGAAATATTGACCACAGCGGGGGATAGATCTTCAACAAGATCAGGAAGGCTCGCTTGCCCACGCGCCTCAGCAGGCGCAACCACTGCATCACTAATAAATATTGACGCTATCGCGACAATCACCGCCGCTAACCCCGTGCGCATCATATCTCGCCTCACTATATTTCGCCCCACTTTGAGAACTTTAATAGACCTAGGAACCCCCATACATAATAGGAATTCAATAGTAATAGGTTAGCGTAAAAGAGCGCTCAGGCAAACGCGTCTTATAAAGTTCATCAAGGTTAATTTGGCCGGCTTTAAAAGCCGACCAACCTTTGGAAAGCTACTGACGAACACCTTCTAAGCTATTGAAATAACGAAAAAATTCATTATCCGGCGAAAGCAAGATGGTCGTATCGCCATCTTGAAGCGCTTTTTCATAAGCAAGAAGTGAACGATAAAAGGCGAAAAATTCTGCTCTTTGTGGGTCACGCGCCGCGCCGTCGCCGACAAAGTCACATGTAATGGAAGCGGCTGTTTTTGGATCAAACACAGCCAGGGTGTCTTCCATGCTTTCGCCCTCAGCTGGGACAACCGTTGTTTCAGATGGCTCAACTTCTTCCACCTTTACCGGCACGCCATCATATGCGCCTGCGAAAATACAGTTTCGGGTCGCATCAGCCTGGCCTTGAATTTCAAGGGCTGTACGGCTTGCCCTGGCGAGAATGGTCGTACGTTGGCGTTGGGCTTCGGCTTGGATGCGCGTATTTTCCCGTGAACCTTCAGCGCGGATCAGTTCCGCCTCTTCCTTCCGCGCTGATGACATTTGTTCATAAACGCGCTCCGCGATATCGCTTGGATAATCAGCACGGCGGATTTTAACGTCAATGATATCAACGCCAAATTTCCGCGCTTCTTCGCGCATTTTATCTGCGATGGATTCCATCAACTCCGTGCGCCGATTGGTGATGATGTCCTCAATCGCCACCGCACCAAGGGTTTGACGGAGCGAGTTGCGCATAATCCGCTGAATGCCCTCTTCTCCCTGATTGCGAAGACTGCGCCAATCGCTCGCGCCAGTTTTAAAAGTTTGATAGTAGCGAAGCGGCTCAATGATGCGATAGCGCGCAAAAGCATCAACCGACAAGCGTTCTTGATTGACGTCGGAAATTTCCATCGCCTGGTCAAGATCATATTCAAGGTTTCTGCTATCGATTTTAATCACAGACGCCCAAGGTAGTTTCGGATGAAGCCCTGCTCGTTCAGCGACATCTTGAGGGTCACCAAAGACAATGACGATTGCATTTTCCGTCTCGCGCACAAGGAACAAGCAAAGTTGCGCAAGTACGACGGCGATGAAGCCGCCAACAATAAGGGTAAAAACCGTACGATTATTCATGACTATTCTCGTTTAATTGCTTTGCTGACGGTTTAATTCATTAAGCGGCAGATAAGGCACAACGCCGGAACCTGCATCATCCTCGATGATAATTTTATTCATATCGCCAAGAACTTTTTCTACTGTTTCTAAATACATACGCTGGCGGGTTACTTCCGGCGCCCGGCGGTATTCTTCATAAATCTTTGAAAAGCGTTCCGCTTCACCGAGTGATTCCGATTCAACACGGGCCGCATAAGCGCGTGCTTGTTCAATAATTTGTTGGGCGCGCCCTTCCGCAACCGGAATAATTTGGTTGGCGGCGAGTTCGGCTTCGTTGATGGTGCGTTCTTTTTCAGATCGCGCTTTTACAACATCAACGAACGCATCACGAACGGCGGCTGGCGGTTCCGGCTTTTCCATATTAACCCGCAAGACTTCGATACCGCTGTCATAGAAGTTTAGGACTTCTTGAATTTTAATGCGAGTTTGTTCCGTCACAACCGCCTGGCCGCTGGTGATAATCGGATCAAGCTCGCTTGAGCCAATTGTGTCGCGCATTGCCGCTTCTGATACGGCTTTCACCATCTGCACTGGATCATCCACGTTAAAAATGAATTTTGCGACATTTGGTTTCTCGCCGCCTTGCGGCGCCGATTGGTCAACCTTCCAGTCAACAGAAAAGCTGATATCGACGATATTGCGGTCGCTGGTTAGCATCAGGTTTTCTTGCGAAGAGGCTTGTCCGCGCCTGTTTGCAGAAAAGCCGACATTAGCAGTTTGCTGTTGCTCCACCGCGACTTTTTCGGCTTGCTGCACCACGGGAATACGCCAGTTTAGCCCCGGCCCAGTAACAGTCGAGTATTTGCCAAAAGTTGTCACAACAGCCTGTTCGCCAGGATTAACAACGTAAGCGCAATTAAACAAAAACAAGCCAAGCGCGACGGCGCCGCCGATAAAAGCTGTTTGCTGATTGAACTCAATTCCGCCGCCGCCACGGCCTCCTCCGCCGCCGCCGCCACGGGGAAAAGCGCGCTTTAAGCGTTGACGCGACGCTTGAAGAAGTTCTTCCAGATCAGGGGGCTCGCCCCCGCCCTGTGGGCCGCGCGGGCCTTTTCCCCAAGGGCCCCTTGTCGGACCATTGTTTGAACCGCGGCTTCCATTTCCGCCATTTCCATTGTTATCTGACCAGGGCATTGGGATCCTTATCGTTTATGCGCATTAATGCGCGGGAGGGGTCGGCAAGTATCGCAACCGTCTTTTTCCATTTCCGTAACATCGTGAACAATCAAGGAAGCGAATATTTTGGACATTTGGAGTGTGGTGCGATTCATTGCGTCTTTATTCGAAGAGCTAAAGCCTTATGGCATATGTCCGGTTAACACGTCCCGGTTTGCAAAGATTAAAACGTGAAAAGTTTGCAAAAAAACTGGCGTAGCACTGCATGACGTATATATGTCAATGAAATTGTTAAGTGCAATAATAAGCCATGTTTAAATGACCTCTAATTCCCTAATTATGCAGGCGCGCGAAGCGCTTTTGGCCGTTATCAACCCTGAAACAGGCCGCAATGTCGTCGCCGAGGGTAAAATCGTAGGTTTAAGCGTCAATGAAGAAGGGGTCGCCCGGTTTGCCCTTGAAGTCGAGCAAATGGATGATACGGCCCGCAATCTTTTAGAAGAGAGCAAAAAGGCGGTTAGCGCCGTTGAGGGAATAACCCGTGTGGCCGCGGTGGCAACCTCTCATCAAAATGGCGGAAAGCCGTCAGCGCCCACAGCCTCATCTACGCCAAGACCCGCGCCGCAAGGCGGTCATGCAAACCCCATGGGCCTTCGCAAATCGGCGCCGGCCGCGCAGCAAGCGCCTCTTTTGGCTGGGGTCAAACATGTAATCGCCATCGCCTCCGGTAAAGGCGGCGTCGGCAAATCAACAGTGGCGGCCAATCTTGCGGTCGCTTTCGCCCAAAAGGGTTATCGCACGGGTCTTTTAGATGCGGATATTTACGGGCCTTCCCTGCCTATTCTTTTCGGACTGAATGAAAAGCCGACAATGCGCGACGATAAGATCGTGCCTTTAATAGCCTTTGACGTCAGCTGTATGTCAATTGGTCTTCTCGTTGATACCGACACAGCCATCGCTTGGCGCGGCCCCATGGTCATGGGTGCTGTGAAACAATTGATGAGCGATGTCGATTGGGGACAGCTTGATATCTTAATTATCGACACGCCCCCTGGAACGGGCGATGTTCATTTAAGTCTCGCGCAAACAAAGCGCTTGTCCGGCGCGGTTATCGTCTCAACCCCGCAGGAAATGGCGCTGGCTGATGTACGGCGCGGCGCGGCTTTCTTCCGCAAAACACAAGTGCCGGTGCTTGGTTTGATTGAAAATATGGCTTGGCTTGACGGAGCTGACGGCGCGCGCAGCTATATATTCGGGCAAGGCGGCGCAGAAGACGCCGCCCGCGAGCTCGGCATTTCCTTCCTTGGCGCGCTGCCCATTTTACCGAATTTGAGACAAGCAAGCGATACGGGCTCGCCTTTAACAGCTGAAAGCGACAGTAATCCGGCGCGGAAAGCATTTGATACACTGTCTTCGGGAATTATCGAACGGATGGAACAGGCCGCCGCCGACGACGCCAAAGTGCTTTAATAGATACGATGGCGCTTAATCAGCAACCGTATGATCGTGCACGATACGCCAGTGGCCACGGAAACGCTTCATCACGCGGCTGAAAGCGCCTGTCTGATGATCATCTTTACGCAGAGGATGTTGACGATCATAACGACCAACGACAACAGCAACGTTTTCACTCATCATTCGGATTTCAATATCAAATAAATCCAGCTCGCCAAGGGCTGCGCCCGCACCATAAGTGTCGCGATAGTGTTTCATGGCTTTGCCCCAGCCGATATGTATTTGGCTGTCGCTGACCAATCGCAAATCCGCGCTTTTCCAATATCCGGCCATATAGGCTTCTAGATCGCCTTCATTCCATGCAGCGGTCTGTGCGGCCAAAACGCTACGAATAATATCGGGCGCTATGCGCATATTTACACTAGCTTTTAAAGCGGCCTGTTTTAACGCCTGATCATCGGCCGATGGCTGGCGTGTCAATGAGGCAGTTGTAATTGGCGTCGCCTTTTTTAGCTCAGCTTTCGCAGATGAGTTTTTTAAAGGCGCCCTGGCGAGCGCACGCTTATGCGTATTTGGCTTTACACTAGGCCCGGTTAATCCATCGTCGAGCCGTCCCTCATTGATTGGCGCAGATGCAGTATTGATCGTCGGGACTGAGTTCTTTGTGCTTTCAGATCGTATTGCGGGCTGGGCCAAGCTTGGCGCAGGGGCGGCCTTTTTTGAAGGAGTAGTCGACACCGGCTCTGGTTGAACCGTTGCGGATTTATCATCAAAGGAGTTCGATGGGTCTTTCAACGAAGTCGTTTCAATCTGTGGTGCTGCGATATCTGGTGTCGCAGTCTTTGTGACGGGAGAAATCGGTTCTGTTGGCGCACTAATTTTGGGACCGGAGGCCGACTGAGGCCCGCGGGTTTGAACAAATTTCTTGGACGGGGCTTGCGCTTTTATGACCGGCGCATTTGCAGGGACGAGCGTTATGGGCGCGGTGGTCGGCGCTGTTTGCTCCGTTGAAATTTTAGCTAACTGTTCAGCCTGCTCAACATTCTCGGTTGCTGAGGAAACCTTTGGAGCCGCGTTTGGTTCCACCTGTGGTTCTGGTTCCACCTGTGGTTCCGGCATCGCGTCAGCAGTCTTTAGGATATCTTCAATAAATGTATTTTGTTCGATTGGCGCTGACTTAGGCGCAGACGCTGTGGTCAAATGCTCTTGTTTTTCAACGACAGTTTCTTGTTCTTGAAGGGCAGGTGCTTTTTCTGGGCTTTGAATTTGCGGCGTGGTTTCAAGGGCTACGTTAGTCGCGAGCGTATTTTCAGCTATTTCCAGATCTGCTTGTTGTAGCGTTTCTGTCGTTTGTTGCAGTTCGGGTTCAACCGTCGCCGCGAGGGAGCAATGGAACCCTTTGCCCTCAAGATCCGACGCCATCTCTAGCGCTTTACGGCCGCAATAACTCGGATCACTATTAGCGTGGTATGGGGTTCTCTTGGCGGAGCTATTTACAAAAGTTTGTTTTAAATCGCACGCAAGCCCAATTTCACCAGGGCGAACAACTTCAAAAAGCCGAATTTGGTCGCCGCGCATACATACGATGGATTCCAAGCCCTCCGTTTGAGTAAGGGATGTCTTGGGCTTATCCAGCGCTGTTGCCAGTTTTGCGTCAGTCTCAGCGATCACGTTGTCGTCTGCGTCATCTGCATTTTGGACTGACGCAGAAAACGGCTCAACAATTGGCGTTGTTTCGATGGGACCTTGCGCTTCTACTTGACCGCCCTGCTCGATTTCACGCTCAATGGTCGCTGCGGAAGTTGTAGGAGATTGGGCGAAAGCGGAACCGCCAGTAAACGCGGTTAATGCACCCGCGCTTAAAATGCTTAAACACCTTAAGCTCAATGAAAGCGGTCCTGTATACATTTTATCGTCCATAAACTCCTCCGCCGGAGTGCGCCAAATATATGGCTTTGTTACTATACTTGCGGATGGCGCAACACAGTGAAACCAAAAATATTGCACCTAACAAAAGTGCAAATAGAAAAGTGCGCCTATAAAATTTCCGGGCAAACGACGATATTAATGTCGCTTTGAGATGATATATTTACCGCAAGATAGCTAGTTTGTCTCGAATTGAATTTTTAAGCTTGCCCCATATTCAACATTAATGGTCGTTTTGGATCCGATCCAAAATGAAAAAGTCGCAAGGATAGTCATTTTTGTCAGATTGTGCGGCTGAGCCGATTTTTACTTTACGCCATTTATCTTGCAGAAGCGGTGGAAAATATGCGTCCCCCTCAACTTCTGCGCGCACCTGCGTATAATAAATCCGGTCCGCGATCGCAATGGACTGCTCATATAAGCTTTGCCCACCTATAAGGCATATTTCAGTAAGGCGCCGAGATTGTGCGCAATTTTTTGCTGAGTTGATGGCGCTGGTTAAATCTTGCGCCATGATCACTTCGGGATGAACACTCACATCGCTGCGAGATACAACAATATTATCCCGCCCCGGTAAGGGCCGACCAATGCTGTCATAGGTTACGCGCCCCATAATGATGGGCTTTCCCAAAGTAACCGATTTAAACCACTTAAGGTCATCGCTAATGCGCCAAGCAAGATCGCCATCAATGCCTATAACGCGTTTTTCAGCGGCGGCGACGACAAGCGCTAAAAGAGGGCCTTCCTTATCCGGAATAATGGTGTTCATAACACATTACTCACACGGCAACTGGCGCTTTGATATGAGCTTGCGCATTGTAATGCGTGATTTCGATGTCATCGAAACGAAACTCAAAAAGGTCTTTAACCTCTGGCCTTAAATGCAGTTGCGGCAATGGCCCAGGCGTGCGGGCAAGTTGCTCGCGCGCTTGATCAAAATGATTGCTGTATAGGTGCGCATCGCCAAGGGTGTGAACAAAATCGCCCGGCTCAAGACCGGTCGCTTGCGCCATCATGGCTGTTAACAAGGCGTAGGAAGCAATATTAAAAGGAACGCCTAAAAATATGTCGCCAGAACGTTGATATAATTGGCAAGATAGTCGCCCTTTTGAGACATAAAATTGAAACAGGCAGTGACATGGCGGCAAAGCCATTCTATCGATTTCAGCAGGATTCCAGGCGCTTACAACCATTCGCCTAGAGGCGGGATTCGTTTTAATCTCGTTTAACACCCACGAAATCTGGTCAACCGTTCGCCCATCCGGCGTCGCCCATGACCGCCATTGGCTGCCATAAACGGGGCCTAGGTCGCCTTTTTCATCAGCCCATTCATCCCAAATGCTGACGCCATTTTCTTTTAGATAAGCGATATTTGTATCGCCTGCTAAAAACCATAAAAGCTCATGGATAATGGACTTTAAGTGTAGTTTTTTGGTTGTCAGCAACGGGAAGCCGTCCGCCAAATCATAGCGCATTTGATAACCGAAGATGGAACGCGCCCCAACGCCTGTGCGATCGTCGCGATCATCGCCCAATTCATACGCTGTCCTTAGCAAGTCCAAATATTGTTTCATGTGCGTAAGAATCTCCTGATTCGAGGCCCCGCAAGGGTATGGGGGAATATTTTTCGCCCCTCCTTTTTCCTCAGTCTTATTTTTGACCCTAGAATGAGCAAACTAGGCGCGATATTGGCCATAATCTCGGGGGACAGAATTAAAACCCAAGGCTTCCTATCGCCGCCCTTAGAAATGATGGTATATTGTAATTGGTTAGGGGCGTAAGGGGATATAAGCATGAATAAGCCAATGCAGCCTGGCGGGGAAAATGGCGCTTGGGGGCGGTCAACATTCACCTTAGGGGCGATGGCTGGCGGACTGCTTGCCGGACTTTGCATATACTTCGTTGGCGATACGTGGCTTGACGCAAACAAAAATTTCCCGCTCGCCATCGCCGCCGCCCAATTTATTGCGATCGCTTTTGGGGGCGTTATTTTGCTGGCGACGCCAGGCGCGCTATTGCGCAGTATAGTCGCGGCGGTGCTTGTGGCGCTGTTTGTTTCTGCGCCAACCTATTACATGGTTGGACTTTCTGCTGGAGAGCAAAGTCTTACAGAATTTCCAGTTATTTTTTGGATATCGCTTGGTCATCCTATTGCTTGTTATGTGCTGTTAGCTTTTGCAAAAGCCATTATCGATGATGGGTTTCCGCCGCGCTACCACCCATTGTTTTTGAATGGTTTGACATTTCCATTGATTATTGTTGGGGCTGGGCTCTTTGCCGGGCTGGCTTTTACATTGCTGCTCGCTTGGGGCGTTTTGCTAAAATCGTTGAATGTACCCGCCTTTACAGAGACATTTAGCAAGCCTTGGTTTTTCTTTCCGTTTCTTGGCGCCATTGGCGGACTTTCCATCGCAATGATGCGGGGCATGGAAACCGTTTTAAACGCATTGCGGTTTTTACTCTTGCTGTTCAGCCGTATCGCTATGCCGATTATGGCGGTCTTTTCAGTTACCCTGGTTATTGTCATCGCGATAAACGGTCCGGGGCCTTTATTTGAGCGCGCCTACAGTGGCGGTATTTTACTGGGACTTAGCTTTGCCGGCATGCTTATATTCAACGGCGTCTATCAAAATGGCGAAGGCGCGCCGCCGCCAGTTTGGTTGCGCTTATCCACGCTCGCGGTGTTGGCTAGCTTTCCAATCTATACTGGCCTTGCGGCCTTTGCGTTTTGGATGCGCGTCGGTGAATACGGCCTGACGCCGCCGCGTGTTTTTGGCCTTGTTATGAACGCCCTGGCGTTTGCATATAGTCTTGTTTGCCTTGCCGGTCTCTTATCGGAGCTTAATTGGCGTTCAAAGCGGTGGATGCCGCTGGTGGCGCCTTTAAATACAATGATGGGCGCTTTATGGGCGATTATTCTGATTGGTTTAGCAACACCCATCATTAACCCGTGGGCTATAAGCGCGAAAAGTCAGGAGCGCCTACTCGTCGAAGGACGAATAAAAGCCGATGATTTTGACTACGGGTATTTAGCGTTTGAGCTTGGTGAAGCAGGACAAAAAGCGCTGCAGCGCCTTGAAGGGCTTGATGAACATCCAGAAGCTGCTGCGATCAAAGCAGGTGTTGATCAAGCCAGAACAGCATCAAGCTATTATGAGTATCGTCGTAACCAAGCTGATCGCACACGCGAACGAGACGGTATTTTCAGCGCTGATCCAGAATAAACACCCTTCTTATTTGTTGAGATTACATGGACCGTCCTAAAGACAATACGATCAATTATATTGAATTTCCGATGGGTGATCCGGGCTTAGTTAAAGCTTTTTATGAGGCAGCTTTTGGATGGATATTCACCGATTGGGGCCCGGACTATATCAGCTTTGAAGGGGCTGGACTTGAGGGTGGATTTAATCGGGAAGCCGGTATAACAGCGACGTCGCCCGGCCCATTAGTTATCCTATACGCCCATGACCTTGAAGAAAAAGAGGCGCGCATTACCAAAGCTGGCGGCGCTATAACACGCACTATATACAGCTTTCCTGGCGGTCGCCGGTTCCATTTTAAAGATCCTGTCGGCAATGAGCTGGCGGTATGGTCTTCAAAAGACGCGGCCCCAGCTTCTCCCAAGTAGCACCGTCGCAACCAGTAACTTTGGCGCACTCTGGTTTGGCGCACACTGGAGAGTCTTTAAGTTTAGCTGAGCGATTTAAATTGCGCTAAGTGCGCATTATGACTTTGCGATTGGGTCCGTTGTAATCTTCAACGCCTTCAGCAATCGCATAGCAAGCCAGCCTAACCGCCCGGGGAATAACAACCTTTTCCCCGTCACGCTCGCCTTTTTCATAATATTGGATCATGCGCCGCTTGAGACCAAGGGCGTGCGCAGCATCCTTTTGCGATAGCTTCATCGTTTTGCGCCATTTGCGAAAGTCGCTGGGTTCCATGGGTGTTCCAACCACTGAAAAGTTCCGCCTTATCCTGCTCCCCTATGCGCACATAATGCATTCATATTACATTATTTTGAAGAAATGGCGCCTAAATCAGAATTATTGAAATGTTTTCTACAGTGCTCTTCAAAAATTTATGAATTGCGCTTAAGTCTTAGGTGCTGGCTTGCCAGCTATGGCGATAAAAGACCCGTGTAATAAGCGGTTCGGACCCGGGGGCGGTACCCGGCGGCTCCACCAAAGCGCCCTTGGCGTACAACTTATAAAGATTGCGAGTAACTCGCAGGTTTATAAGGCGTTTTGGCGGGGCCGAAATAGGATCGACGAGCGTGTAAAGACGACGTTTTCGCTCGGTTCGCCTCCGTTATTTGGCGAAACTTGAATAGTTGCAAATGACAACTACTCGGAAGAGTTTGCTCTCGCTGCGTAATGCGGCTGAGCGAATTCGCTTTAAAGCCCTAGTCTCTTTCCAAGACTAGGCGGGGCTCCCCCGGCGCCTGGCAACAGAAGCCGGGGACTTCAACTCAAGCTTGAGATCCCTCTTCAAAGGTTGTCACGCCGCCTGGAATAACCTCCCAAGCGGCTTTAGTCCCCTTACTTTTGAGTTCAACAAGAAGAATTATGATTGAGCCTCGTCAAAAAGCCCCTCATCTAGGACGCGCGGCTCTAACGCCTGGTCAAGTGGTTTTACTAAAATGGCAATCTCGTTGACCTCCCCTTCAAACCGCTCAGAGGTAAGCCGAACAACCTGACGGTCATCGCGCCAAAAAACGCCATTCAGCGCGTCAAGACAGGCTTTCGCAATGTTATCAACATCAAAGGCGCCTTTTTTATCGGCGACAACGCTTGTCCAAATATGGACTTCAAAGGGAGCAAATGACGGACGGCGAACACTCACTTCTTTGCGACAAAAAGTTGCGACTAGCTTTTTTAAGCGTCTTGTTTGCGTGGTTGCGGCACGGATCCGCAAAAGCGCCGTTTCACCGCGAAAGGCGATTTGCACCGGCCCTCTCCCGCTAAAACTATTCTCATAGTGCATACTCGCCCCTATTTGTTTTAAACTCATCTGCAAATTTGAAATTCATGGTCTAGCGCTTTATCAATTGAGAGGGTTCGGCTAAGGCGGAACGTATTAAAAACAAAGTAAATGAAAACGGGTGCGCGCCGGTGAGCGATATTGAATTAGACTACGATTATTTGACCCAAAAAGCCCTGCGTAATGTGATCGCTGATGTTTTAACGATCACAGCCGAAATGGGTGAGGCGCCGGGTGAGCATCACTTTTACATTGAATTTCTAACCCAAGCGCCTGGCGTTAGCTTACCGGATCATTTAATCGAGACGTATCCCGACCGGATGACAATTGTTCTTCAGCATCAATTCTCAAACCTAAAGGTTGAAGACGAAGGATTTTCAGTCACCCTTAGCTTTAAGGGCAAACCGTCGAATCTTGAAATCCCGTTTGATGCAGTGACAAGCTTTGCAGACCCAAGCGTAAAGTTCGGCCTGCGTTTCGACCCAGAGCCTTTAGATGGCGAAGAGAGCCAAGCTCAATCATCTTTTAACGAGACAAGCATCGAGCCTGACAGCTTAACCGAACCGCTAAGCGATCAGGCGACGATAATAGAAACGGCGAGTGTTGAGCGGGCCTCCAAAAAAGAAGCTGAGGCCGATAACAAAAGCGAAGATGAAACGCAGCCAAGCGCCGACGTCGTCAGCCTAGACGCTTTCCGCAAGAAATAACGTCCTGCGCTTTTATAAAAGCGACTTCCTTTGGAGTATATATATGCGCCCCCTTGCGACGGGCGGCGCATCGTGCTTTGTCACCGTCATCTAATGATCCCTTCCCCTCGCCTAAGCGCATGCGACGATTTCGGGTCCGCCCATCTTCCGCCGCCAAATGCGTCTGGCGTGTGATGTAAAATTGATGAGGCGACCAGCATGAGCGAAACCAGAACAGAATCCGATAGCTTTGGCCCTTTAGAGGTGCCGACCGATAAATATTACGGCGCACAATCTGCGCGCTCGCTAATCAACTTCCCAATTGGCGTTGAAACAATGCCTGTACCGATGGTTCGCGCCCTTGGTATAGTCAAACGATCCGCTGCTAGCGCAAATATGGCGCTGGATAATTTGGAGCCAAAAATCGGTGATGCAATCGTTGCAGCCGCTAGTGAGGTTGCGGAAGGGAAATTGAACGATCATTTCCCCCTTTCTGTTTGGCAAACAGGGTCTGGAACACAGTCTAACATGAACTCTAACGAGGTTGTCGCAAACCGCGCCATTGAAATTCTTGGCGGCGAGCTTGGATCTAAAGATCCCGTGCATCCCAACGACCATGTCAATAAAAGCCAATCATCTAACGATACCTTCCCAACCGCGATGCATATCGCGACCGCAGAAGAAATCGTACATAGCCTGGTTCCTGCCCTTCAAACTTTGTGTAATGCGTTAAACGACAAGTCTGAAGCTTTCAAAGATATTGTCAAAATCGGCCGCACGCACCTTCAAGACGCAACGCCATTGACCCTTGGGCAAGAATTTTCCGGCTATGTTAAAATGGTCTCTAACGGCATTGAACGCGCAGAGGCGGTTCTGCCCCGTCTCTACGCCTTGGCTCAAGGCGGCACAGCTGTTGGTACGGGGATTAACTCAAAACCTGGCTTTGCAGAAAAGTTTGCAGAAGAAGTCGCAACCTACACAAAGCTGCCCTTCGTGACGGCGCCAAACAAATTTGAAGCGCTCGGCACCCATGACGCCATGGTTGAAGCGCATGGCGCGCTAAACGAAATCGCCGTTTCATTATTTAAGATCGCCAATGACATCCGTCTTCTTGGGTCGGGCCCGCGCTCTGGCATTGCTGAAATCTCATTACCTGAAAATGAGCCAGGTTCTTCCATCATGCCGGGCAAGGTTAACCCAACCCAGTGCGAGGCGATGACGATGGTCTGCGTTCAAGTAATGGGCAACAACGCCGCCGTTAGTTTTGCTGGCAGCCAGGGGCATTTTGAGTTGAACGTCTTTAAACCTGTCATTTTATACAACACGCTCCAGTCAATCAGGCTTCTTGCTGACGCGAGCACATCCTTTACCGATAAATGCGTTGTCGGCGTTAAGGCGAATGAGGACCGTATTAAAGAGTTGATGGAACGCTCCTTAATGCTCGTCACCGCGCTTGCGCCCAAAATCGGCTATGACAAAGCGACCGAAATAGCAAAAACAGCGCACAAAAATGGGACAACCTTGCGCGAAGAAGCGTTACGTCTTGGCTATGTCTCAGAAGAAGACTACGACGCGATTGTGCGTCCAGAGCAGATGATTTCCCCTCGCTAGGTAAGGCAACAGGCGATTTCCCCAAATGAGAACCGGCCCGACGCAACTTTGGACCGGTTCTTGCTATAACTTACGGGAAAGCGGGCAAGATGTTTCGCCCCTTTGATGTGTTGCAAAATGGGTAAAGGATAATCGCCATGGCTGAAGCCAAATCATCAAGCCAAGTCCGCCTCGCTTTAGCGCAGTTTCTATTTGCGAATGACCTAGACGTTGAAGCGCTTTACAAAGCATTGGGCGCAGAGCTCGCCGAGTGTGATAATGAGGCCGTATCGCATATGGCCGGCGTAATTGACGGAATTTCGCTAGCGACGTCAAAAATTCGCGCCCACGGTCTCGACGACTGGTCAAAAAAATAAGACCAATACTATTTTTACACTTGCACGCGTTTTGTCCTTCGAAGGCCTTTGGTCATCGAGGGATAAAGCTTTATAATAGCGCCGTATGCTGAAACGCTCTTTATCAATTCGCGGCCATCGTACCAGCATTGCTCTGGAGCCGGATTTTTGGACTGTTCTTGAAGCAGCCGCAGGTCAATCCGAACGTTCGCTGCCGGATCTTATTGCGGAAATTGACCAAAAGCGTCTATCTGCGAACCCGGCGCCCAGTCTTTCTTCTGCGCTTCGTGTTTATGCTCTTTCGCATGCCGCAAAGAGGCAATCGACTTAAGCGTTTCCAGCAAGCGCCATAGCCGGACGGCCTAATACAAGCTGTACGTAGAGACGATTAACTTCTTCCGCATAGCCGCGCATTAACGGGCGAACTTGATTAAACTTATCAACCTCCCCGGCATTGGCGAGCAAAGCAGCCAAGCGATCTCGCACCGGCTGTTGCTGGGGATCGCTCCAGCGGGCAAGCGCTTTGACGACCGCTAGCCGGGTCCAAAAACCCCATGCATCTTGTAAAATAGCTGCCGTTTCATGCGGGATGCTGCCCGCTCGCGCTAAGGCGTCAAGCGCTTCAAGCGCGCTAACTTGTTGGATGCCAGGCAAAGAAGCAGCATTGCGATATATCAGGGCGCTTATAATCAACTCAACGTCTGCAAGCCCGCCATCGATACGCATGATATCCCATTCCGAAGCCGCCTTATCACGGCGCATCTTTTGAGCTCGGGCGCGGTCTAAGTCACGGAATAAAATATCGGCTCGCTTTGGGTTCGACACGGCAGAGCGAAGGGCCGTCGCCGCTTTTTGTTTGGCCAATTCATCGCCCCCAATAACGCGGGCGCGCGCAAGTAAAATCTGATCGGAGGCGATCGCTTCTGATTGAATATACGCCTTTAGCGCGTCCACATTGGGCGCAAGCGGCCCTGCGGCCCCTGAAGGACGATGGGAAATATCTAACTGTAAAGCGAAAAAACCGTGATCTAAATCTTGTAAGGATTTTACGTAATTTTGCGCAAAAGGCTCACATTCTGTGCTGTCGGCATCAGTTGCGATCAAACCAATTTTGCTAGTTTGTCCAGGCGCGCCGCATAAAGCATAGTCAAAAATATGCAGTGTAAGCCCCTTTGGCGGCTCGCCCACTTCTTTCGCGTGCATGACTTGCCGTAAAGTTGATTTATGTACTTCTTCTAATGCGCTGTCGGCGGCGCCGAAGCTCATATCGCCTGCCGCGGCGCGATAGGCGATCTCCGCCAAGTTTTCGCGACGCCATGAAGAAATGTCTTGAACGCTGGCGCCTTCAGCTGGCGGCACATTGCGCGCAAGCCACTCCTCTCCATCTTTTGGCGTCTCAATGCCACCGCGTTCCAGCATGATCTGTAAACCAACTTCACTCTGCGTTAATGGGGCGATCGCGGCGCCAAAACATCCAAACGCATCGACCATTGATTGACGCTTTTCACCATCTTCAGCCGTAACCTCTTCAAGCGCCTTGCAATCTGCACCAGCAATTTCCATTACGCTGTCAAATAGCGCGACGGCTTCGTCTGGGTGCTGTGTTTGACCAAAAGCGGTTAACAGCCCAGGCGCCACCTCAGAAAACCGAGTGCTAGAGTGACCAGATACTTGCCCTGCCCAATTGTCGACCAGGTCAGAAAGTCTGGCGCCATCACCAAACCCTAAGTTTTCCAGATTTTCTGCGTCCTTCTCCCCATCTACGCCAGGGCTGTATCGCATAAAAGCGGATTTGCGATTATCACTCACCATCGCGAGCGCATTTCTAGCGTCCGCATGCACGCCGGCTAGAACACGCTCGACATCGCTATAGTCTTCAAAGCCATAAAGAGAGGCGAGCGCCTCGCGTTCTGTTGGATCAGACACACTGGTCACTTGCGGACCTTTGATAAACTGGGCGCGAGAAATAACGCCTTGGGCAAAGTCCTCTCCAGCCACAAGACGCGCCGCAGTTGCTTCATCTATCAGGCCTAATTTCGCCGCTTTGTTGAATAGGGAACGTGAGGAGGCTGAACGAAACATAGGACGCCCTCGGCCTAACTTTGACCGTAAAGCATCAGCAAGATCGCGCAACGGACCACGCGGACCTGTGTTTTCTTCAATTGCTTTTGGCGCGTCGATAGTGTCTTCAGCGGCCTCACACGACGCATTATCGTCCCACAGAGACTCTTCGATATTCTCTAAGAACACGCCGCCCGCCAGACGGTCGCCAGCCACAACACGGGCGCTTTTTAAAAATGTCGGTAAAGCATTATTTTGCGCAAGCTCAAGGTCGTTTTGCACTCTTGCTATGGTTTCAACAAGACCCGCACCCTGTACACCCGTGCCCAATGGGGTCTTTAACGTAAACAAAGTTTGCTCGCCGCATTTACCTTCAAAAACTTCACGAAACTCTGCACCAAGACGGACAAAAGCCCGTTCCGCCATGCGCGCTGCTTGCCCAGGAAAAACACTAGGATCGTATAAAATAGCTATATTTAATGGACCAAAGGGACAAAGCTCTTCTTGGGCTAAGTCGCCGCTAGCAAGTGCGAAAATTCCCTTTGCGGGCCCTTCTTCTAGGTCTATCGACAGCTCTGCGCGATTGACAGCGCCGCGAAGCAACCAGCGCAAAGCAGTCTCTACTAGACGTTCTGCAAATTCAGCGCGCGCAGACGCCGCCTGGTAACCGGTCCAGCGTCCACTAATTTCTGCAATGCCAATCGCAACGTCGCAGCGCATCTTGATAGGTTCAATCGCAGCATGCAGCGCGTCGGCGCCCCCGACCCCGCCTTCTAACGCAGTAAGGTCCCGTGCGGCCTCAGCAATGACTTTTGATGGGTCGTCCGTTAACGCTGATGATGCGGCGAGCGGCGTTTTAAAACACCATGTTGCAAGATGAGTTGTCGAACCGAATATCTTCAAGAGCGTCAAGCGGCGCATGGGCGTATCAAGGGCGCCGCCCGGATCGCCGCCTGCGCTATCTGCAAGCACGCGCCGCCAACGCGTTGTTTCACCGGCTGCGCAGCTAGGATCCAAGGCCGCGACGTCTTCACACATTGGCCCGACACCCTGCTGCATGGGACCATCCTCCATTATCTTTTGAGCGCGACTAAACTTTTTCTGCGCAATGCAAACTTCGCAACGCGCAAGTTGCGCTAATAGTCTAATGTCCCACTAACTGGTGAATTGGCTGTTAAACATTTTATGAGAGTTTGAAGAACAGCTTTATTTTCCTTGAAACCATAAATTTGCGCCCCGAGTCACACCATTCCATGAAGCGCCCTGTTGCTAAATTTTTACTCTTTTTGCGTCATTTCCGGCGCCAGAAAATTCGGTTACGCACCGGGTTGTTATGGATTTTAGCTATTTTAACGGGCATTGCCGCCGCCTATGGCGTAATTTTATTCCGCATGGCGATTGATGCCGTTTCTATGATCGCTTTTGGAGAGACAGAAGAAATGGTGGCCAGCGGCGCCGCTTCTCTTAACTTCTTTCGCGCGTGGATGGCGCCAATCGTTGGCGGGTTTGTTGTGGCTTGCCTGCTTTATCTTACTCAAAAATATGGCTGGTTAACCGATGCGCGAACACATGGCGTGCCAGAGGTAATTGAAGCGCGCGCCGTGCGAGAGGCGACGATCACAGCCCGTTCTGGATTGGCGTCCGCCGTTATTTCCGCCATTTCCATCGGCTCTGGCGCTAGCGCTGGGCGTGAGGGGCCGGCGGTGCATATCGGCGCCACTATCGCTTCGATTATTGAGCGCCATTTTAACTTTTCAGCAAAAGATGCGCGCACGCTTTTAGGCTGCGGCGCGGCGGCGGCGGTTTCAGCAAGCTTTAACGCGCCGCTAGCGGGTGTTTTGTTCGCCCTAGAAGTCGTCTTGGGCAATTACGCACTGTCGGTGTTTGGCCCTATTGCAGCGGCGAGCGCGGCGGCGGCCATGATCACTCATATTCATCTTGGCGACTTTCCAGCTTTCCCCGCGCCTCATTATGATGTTGCAAGCGCTCTAGATATTCCATTGTCGGCCCTGCTCGGGATTTTTTGCGGATTAATCGCTAGTACATTTTTAGTCGTCACGCGGCGTTTTACTGAGGGCGCCCGTATACTTGCTGAACGCTATAAGACGCCCTTTTATATGTTGCCGCCTATAGCCGGTGTTATCGTCGGCCTCATCGGCGCATTCCAACCAGAAATCTTTGGTGTCGGATATGAAGCAGTAACCCGGACATTAAACGGTGAATATACGATCAAGATATTATGCGGATTGCTTGCCTTAAAGCTTTTTGCAACAGCCGTAACATTATCTTGCCGTTTTGGCGGCGGTGTTTTTTCTCCCGGCCTCGTAATTGGGGTATTCGCTGGCGCCGCCTTTGGCGGCATGCTCGGCGTGATCTTACCTGACGCTTCGGCTGGGCCCGCTTATTATGCGATGATTGGCATGGGGGCGATGTCCGGCGCGATAATAGGCGCTCCGATTTCAACAACCTTGATCGTTTTTGAAATGACCGGCGATTATACGATGACCATGTCTTTAATGGTGGCCGTCGCCTTGGCGACAATGCTTGTACAAACGCTTGCTGAAAAATCATTCTTCCACTGGCAGTTATCTCGCCGTGGTTATGATGTTTCAGAAGGCCCGCAAGGCGTGATCTTAAAAACTATCAGGGTGCGCGATGTCATGGACGCGATGCCCCAACAAGCACCTTTGGCGAAGGACGCGGTACGGCTGCTTGCCAATCAATCCCTTGGCGAGGCGCTCGCGATCTTAGAAAAACATAATGAGGACGGATTGCCCGTTACTGATCGCACTGAGCCGACTGTCGTTATCGGGTATCTTTCAAGTGTAAAGGCCCTTAGCGCTTATAATCGGGCGCTGATTGACAGTCATATTGAGCATCATACCTGAACTAAGGGCATAAGCGTATTTCTTAAAGCACAAACTTTCTAACGGCGTTCCGGGGGAATATTTTCAATACGCGTGATATGATCTTTAAGATCTTCAAAAGTAAAAGCCATTGCGCGGCGTTTAGAAGACGGCGGTTGTTTATCGAGACAAACACCATCTCGCCATTCAGTCTTTGGACGGATCGGTCGACGTTCAAATCCACCGCCACAATTAGGGCAAACATTATTTAACCGGTTTTCAACGCAGTCCACACAAAAAGTGCACTCATAAGTGCAAATGCGGGCGTCGACACTATCTGGAAGAAGGTCTTTGTCGCATCCTTCACAGTTCGGCCTAAGCTCTAGCGCCATGTCTTATCCTTTTTCAAAATTACTCTTATACACATTAGAACGCGCCGAAAGCCATTGCCTGAAATAGTTTTAGGCGCGCCAATAAAGGTGTGAACGGATTTTGCCTGTTTCGTTTACGCATGTCCGTTAACGCAAGATGTAGGTGTAATGCGCTTTGATCCGCCTCCATGCTTTTAAAGAGGGTGCGAGAATGAAGTAATGCAACGTCAATGTTTGTTGAAGCGCTCTCCATCGCCCCTCTCGCGATTAAATCATCGCTAACGCCAGCGAATTGCAACGCGAAAGAAAAAGCGCTTTCTGCACGTATTAATGGCGCATGGTCTAACCGTTCATCTGCAACAGATATTAAATTGACTCGAATATGCGCCAAATATCCTTCCGCTTCATCAAGCCACGCCCAAAGGGCTGTCTCGTCTTTAAAAGGATCTTTGTAAAGCAGCGGTGCGCGCGAATCGATCGCGGTTTCAAAAACGGGGCGTGTTCGTTCTGTAATGATCTGAGTTTCTTGTGCTAACTGAACCACAGGGTGTGCGCGTACTCGGCCGCCAGCAAGAATCTCATCAAGTGCTTCGCGCCACCATTGGAGGCGAATTTCCCCAAGCGGCGGCTCGCTCACGACTGAGGGGATTTGTCTGATTTCCCAATGAAGCGCGTATAGGGCGATCAATTTGCGGCGTAATTCTGGCGCTACATATTGCACGGCGAGCCAACGATGCTCGTCCAAGCGCCTTACAAGATCTACGCAATATTGTTCATTACCGGTATCAGTCATTACTTGGCGTCGCGTTATCCATCCTTGCGATAAACCATAAGCTGTAGATTGCGCCTAGCGATTTTCGCAGATTCGCGCGGTTAAATCTCTTTCTAATAACCATTCGCAACTATTTCGTATGCGCAAAATTTTGAACTTATGGTCTGCTTTGCTTGACGCAGCGGCGCATCACGCTACCTAAAGGCATTGATTTAAAACTCCAAAGCCAAAAGAGGATGACAAGATGGCGATCACGCTTCCTGAACTGCCTTATGCGCGTAATGCCCTCGCGCCGCATATTTCTGAAAACACCCTCGATTTTCACTACGGCAAGCACCACCAAGCCTATGTGGACAATCTGAACAAATTAATCGACGGCAGCCCGCTGGCTGACGCCTCTTTGGATGAGATCATCAAAGACAGTGCCGGCGACGCAAGCAAAGCTGGCCTTTTCAACAACGCTGCACAGATCTGGAACCACACATTCTATTGGAACTCCATGTCTCCAAACGGCGGCGGCGCGCCGACAGGCGCGGTTGCAGAAGCCATCAATGCTGCTTTTGGCGGTTATGATGCTTTCAAAGACGCTTTCGCTGCAGCTGGCGCAACACAGTTTGGTTCTGGTTGGGCTTGGCTTGTGGCAAAAGACGGCAAGGTTGAAGTCACCAAAACGCCAAATGCTGAAATCCCAACAGGCGTGACGCCTCTATTGACGATGGATGTTTGGGAGCACGCATACTACCTTGATTTCCAAAACAAGCGCCCTGCTTACATCACGACATTCCTTGATCATTTGATCAATTGGGACTTTGCAAACGCGAACCTCGCGAACGCTTAAGCCTTATCTGCATGGCCATAGCCGTGCAGTCATCGCTTAACTCTGGATGGGCGATCGCTCTTGCCAATCAAGCAATAATACGCTGTTGCTTGATTGGCGCCGAAACGCGATTTTGTGACGTCTCATCTAGCCTCAATATGTCTTTACTCGCTAGGTCGTCGCTGGCGCGTTCGCAGTTTCTTTCGACCAGTCACGCTTTACCCCAAGGGCCAACAATATCGGCGCCGCGATAAAGATCGACGAGTAAGTCCCGATCAAGACGCCCCAGATCATTGCAAAGGTAAAGCCGCGTAAAACCTCACCGCCAATCAAATAAAGCGCCACCAGCGCCAAAAGGGTCGTGACAGACGTCATAACCGTCCGCTGAAGCGTATCATTGATCGAAAGATCAACCAGCTCACGCAGCTCTTTCTTTTTATACTTGCGCAGGTTCTCTCTGACGCGGTCATAGACGACAACGGTATCATTCATGGAGTAACCCACAATGGTCAAAATCGCTGCGATAATGGCGAGGTTAAACTCAAGCCGCGTTACGGCGAAGACGCCAAGAGTGATGACGACATCGTGGACCAAAGCGATAATAGCGCCGACGGAAAACTGCCATTCAAATCGGAACCAGATGTAAAGAAGCATCAAACCGATCGCGAGAGCGACGGCGGTAATCCCTCGTTGGATTAATTCACCAGAAACGGCGGGGCCGACGACGTCGATTTTGCGAAAGCGGACATTATCGCCCAGAACTTCTCTTAAAACATCCTGCACCGCTTGGGCCGCATTTTGTTGCGCTTGCTCCCCCGCTTTCGCCGCTGCTTTTGCAGCATCATCTGGCGAAGGCTCTGCTTGAATGGGCTCAGCCGCTTGCTCGCTTGCTTCTTGCTGCTCAATAAAGACGACAACGCCTTTTTCACCGCCGGTAACGTCTTGGATCTCTTGAACTTTGACGTCCCCAAGATTGAGCGCGGTAACACCATCACGAACGGCGCTAATATCAATTGGCTCATTATCGGCGGCTTCGATGGTGACGCCGCCGCGAAAATCAACGCCGAAATTGAGGCCTAGCGTAGCGACCGCGATGATGGAGCCGACCACAATAAAAGCAGAAGCAATGGCCGCGGCAAAACGCTGATTGGTAAATCGAATATCGGTTTGGTCTGGGATGAGTTTTAACAACATCGATATTCGTCCTTACAATAAGATTGATTGGGGTCGTTTACGCAGGACCCATCCGCCGGCAAGAAGCCGGGTGAGGAAATAAGCGGTGAAGACTGAGGTTGCGACACCGATCATCAAAGTGATAGCAAAGCCGCGCACAGGCCCCGCCCCTAAGAAGAACATAATAAAGGCCGCCGCAAAGGTGGTAACGTTCGCATCGAGGATCGCCGAGCGCGCCCGGGTGAACCCTTGCTCAATCGCATTGATGGGGCCTTTACCAGCCGCAAGCTCTTCCCTAATCCGTTCAAAGATCAACACATTGGCGTCCACCGCCATACCAATGGTGAGAACAATACCCGCAATGCCCGGCAGGGTTAGGGTTGATCCAAACAACGACAAAGCACCCGCAATTAAGATCACATTAGCAATCAGTGCGATATTGGCGTAAACCCCAAACCGCCCATAAGAAGCGATCATATAAAGCACCACCGCAACAAAACCGATGATTAGCGCGAGGGTCCCGGCTCGCACTGAATCTGCGCCTAGGTCCGGCCCGACGGAGCGTTGCTCAACAATCTGCAGGGGCGCAGGCAAGGCGCCAGCTTGAATAAGCGTCGCAATACGGTTTGCTTCTTCAGGAGAAAAATCACCCGTGATCCGCCCACTGCCCCCTGGAATCGCCCCTTGAATACGCGGGGCTGAAATAATCTCCCCATCCAGAACAATCGCGAAAAGTTGGCCAATATTCTCAGCGGTGTAGTCGCCAAACCGTCTTGCGCCGCGCGTGTCGAATTGGAAATTGATCTGAAAACCGCCGCCGTCTGGGTTCAGACCAGCAGAAGCCTCGTTGACCATATCGCCAGTGATGATTGGATCTTCATATAGAACAAGCCCGCCGCCGCCTTCGCTATCGGGCATATTAATCAGAATGCGCCCTGGGGGCATTAGACCAGCAAGAGCGTCTTGAATATTCACTGTCGGGTCATGACGGTGGAAGCTTAATTGTCCCTCCTCGCCAATCACGGCTTTTAAACGCTCCGGATCATTATCCCCCGGCACTTGAACAACAATGCGATTTTCACCCTGGGGTTGGATTGAGACTTCTTTGTTGCCGGCCGGGTCGATCCGCCTACGAATAACGTTTAGCGAAGCCGTGACGGCGTCCGTAGAATATTGTCGGCGCGCATCTTGGCTCATCACTATAGAAATGCGGTTTTCTTCTTGCTTCACCTCATAAGGACGAACGCCAGACAAGACATTACCGCGGGTAAGATCTCGCACCCGTTTTACCGCGTCTTCGGCCTGGGCCGGGTTTTCAAGGCGGAAAGAAATTTCCCCCGTCGCCTCGTTATAAGCGACACGCCCGCCAATCACGCGCACACGCTCTTTTCCCGCATTGCGATCAGGGCGCAGAACACGTTGAATCTCGCCGCGGGTGGCTTTTAAGCGATCATTGAGAACCTTTTCGGTGTCTACCTCCGCCAAGAGGTATGAGCCCCCTTGAAGGTCGAGACCAAGGTTGATCTGGCTCTTTGGAACAATCCCTGGCATTTGCGCCAGCTCTTCATCTGAGAAGAAATTCGGAAAGGCGAATAAAGCGGCAAGCGCAATAAGGCCAAAAATGGAGAAAGTCTGCCAGCGCGAAAATTGCAGCATCAACAGGGCTCCTCTTGATCAATGATAAAACCGGCGGGTCCTGATGTTAAACCCGCCGCGAAAGCTGGCAATTAAGAATCGTTGGCTGGCGGCTGTGGCTTAGAGCGCACATCGCTCAATGTCGCTTTAACGACCTTTACAACCACGTTATCAGCAAGCTCGATCATTACTTCTTCGCCTTCAAGGACTTTCGTGACCTTGCCGACAATGCCCCCAGCTGTGACAACAACGTCGCCGCGGCGAACATTCGACACCATTTCCATATGCTTCTTGCGCGCCTGTTGCTGCGGGCGAATCAACAAGAAATAAAAGATTACGAATATAAAAATCAGCGGCGCAAGCTGAAAAAGCGGGTTTGGCGCGGCTGGCGCTGCGGCTTGGGCATAGGCGGTCGAAATAAACATCGCTGGGTCACTTTCCTATTCGCCCGTTAAACGCAGACGGGCTGTAATTTCATTTTTTCTGCGCCAAAGCGGATCAGGCCAGAAGAATACCACCGTCGGCCATGCTGAGGACATTTTTTGGGGGTATATAGCGATCCATGTGCTCCATGCAACGCGCATAACGTCTTATCGGTTAAATAGGGTTCTTAAACCATGCGCTTCAATCTGCAAATCGGGAAAATTATGAAGAATATCGTTCCTAAAGAGTCCATTGTTTTATTTGGCTTGGCGGCTCTAGCCAGTTGCGCGGATTATGGCCCTGGCGACTTAGCCGCCGGAACAGCATGCGGCGTGGTGCAAGAACGCTGCACCGACGCGTGTGATCAGCGTTATCAGCACAAATATGGCGACCCATCCCATTCGGCCTGCCTTGAGGCTTGTTATGAAAGTAAAGGAAAGGCTTGTTATTAAACTGCCTTATTCCGTCATTTCCGTCAGTCCCGCCTCAATAGCCAGCAACGCCTTTTTGCGTCCCACACCCCATCGATAATTATGGACGGCGCCAGATGAAAGAATGACCCGGTGGCATGGGATCAATAGCGAGATCAAATTCGCCCCGACAGCAGCGCCCACCGCCCGCGCCGCCCGGCGGGTGCAGACCACATCTGCTATATCGCCATAGGTCACAACAGAACCAAGCGGAATATCAAGCAAAGCCCGCCAGACTTTGATCTGAAAGTTTGAGCCGCGAACATGTAGCGCTAAAGGCGCTTTTAGGGCCTCGCCTTTTGCAAACGCAAAAGCTTTATGGGAAAGCGGCAATATATACCTTAGGTCTTCTTCAAAGCTGGCCGCCGGCCAATCACCACGCATTTGTTGGATCGCCTCACCTTGCTCTGCGGGATCATCAGAAGCAAAACTAAGCCAGCAAATCCCCTTATCCGTCGCGCCAATCAGCGTTACGCCAAACGGTCCCGGCGCGAAACCATAACGGATCGTCAGCCCCTCGCCTTTCTTCTTAAAAGCGCCTGGGGTCATCGCTTCACATACCAAAAACAGGTCATGTAAACGCGAAGGTCCGGACAGGCCAGAGGCCAATGAAGCCTCTAAAACGCTCGCTCCTTGCTCTAGCGCCGCTTTTGCGCGTTCGTTCGCTAGAAACTGCAGGAAGCGCTTTGGTGAGACGCCAACGCCTTCTTGGAAAACCCTTTGGAAATGGCTTGGGCTCATGTTCGCAGCGCCCGCTAAGGCTTCTAACCCCGGATGCTCCTCAACGTTAGCCGCCAAAAAATCTATTGCCGCCGCCACCGGTTCATAAAGGTCCGCCCGCCTTGCCAATACGTTTTCTAAAGTTTGGCCAGCGTTTTTCTTGATGTCATTGATGGTGTCCATGAAGCGACTATCACCTGTCTTGCAGGTGTGCGCCACCCGATTGTTGCGATCATCCCACCTTCACAGTTTTCTGGGGAAAAGACGCCTTCGCAGCACGAGTGTTTACCACTTGTTAACCAGCCTGGCGCGTTATGGTTTTGAGTATTTTCAAGTGAAGTGGGACGATCGCCGTTGTCAGCGGCTCACCGCATCAAGAAAATGAGGTGAGATGATCGCTCCGGGCACAGAGGCGACGTTGGACGACCTGCAATACATTATCACCATCGGATTTTCCGGGACGGATATTTCCAGAGCGGTGTTTTTGTCGTTTGTCGCTGCTATGTATACATCTCCCAAGCACACTGTTTGGACGATGGCGTTCTTTGCGCTCGTCGTGGATCGTCTTTTATGGCCACTCGCAGGACAAGCGCTGGCTGGTGCGGATCTTCACACCCTATACGCCTCCATCGGCGCATACGGAAAGACGTTCTCCAGCGATTTAGGAATTTACCTTGTAAGGTATCTTGGCATCGCCGCAATGACTGGCTTTTTCGCCCTAATCCGGCGCAGGATCCACGGGTCCTTTAGAAAGTCCGAAGAAGGCTAAGCATTGGCTTAGTTGCTTAGCTGGGTGAGTTGACCGGTTTGCTCAAAACTCAAATCAATAACTAGCGGGCGATGGTCCGAGCCAACAGCGGGTCCAAGTCGCACAGCGCCTTTTACATTGCGCACAAAAGCATGATCAATTGGCAAGCCCACCATAGGCCAGTGAGAGAACCAAGTTGCAACAGGCCCCGTTGAAAGACGCTGCAAACCAAAATGCGCAGCAGCGTCTATTAATGACGGGCTCCACGTTACGGTGTTAAAATCACCAGCAACAAGGCTTGGCATATTTGGGTCCATCTGTTCTAGAACATCCCGAATATGAGCATCGCGCTGGTACACCGCGCTTGGAGAGCTTGGGATAACAGGATGGACCCCGCCAATTTGAACATTTCGCCCAGCGATTTGGGTCATAAAGACAATCCCGTCCTTACCAGCCGAATCGGGAATCAATACTTTTTCCAACGCAGCCTGACTAAAAGCAGCGATCGCAGATGATTTATGAATTGCTTTTGGGTCGCCTAAAACTTTACCAGCCTGGTGGACGTAAGAGCTGGCAGGTAATTGATTCTCGCCCATCAGGTGGTCAGGAAATTCTGCGATCAGAACCACATCAGCACCCACTTGCCCAGCAAAATCCAAGGTTTTTAAAAGCGCGCTTTCGCGTCCAAAAACATTCGCCCAAACAATGCGCCCCTCAGGTTCAGATATCATCGGATCGGCTGGTTCAAATTGAGCCCGCGCGCCATATAGGGCGAGAACGCCCATTACCAGACAAAGTCCCGCCGCCGCATAACGGCGTAATACCAAGGCGAGAACGCTCAACCCAATCGCGCTTAGGCATGCTTGCGGTAAAAGGCTTAGAAATATCTCTGCCGGCCAAAAATCTCCGCCCGAAAACGCAAGTATAAGGGCGCACAAAATGGCTGTAACAAGGCCCCAGACCATGAAATCAACTCACTAAACTATCAATACGCTACAGCTGCCATAAATGTGTGTCAGCAGCATTAAACCTCATCGCTCACCAACATTGAGAGCGGCCTTAAGGTAAATCAGACATTTATTAAGATATGGCTTGGAATGTTAAAACAGCGTTTAGCCCGCCAAATGCGAACGAATTGGAGATTGCGGTATTAACCTCCTTTTTACGGGCCTCATTTGGGGTGTAATCAAGGTCGCAATCAGGATCAGGCTCATCGTAATTGATCGTGGGGGGAAGAACGCCGTGACGCAACGCTAATATAGAAGCAATTGCTTCTACGCCGCCCGCCGCGCCTAGCAGATGACCATGCATAGATTTTGTTGATGAAATACTGATTTTTTTAGCATCTGCGCCAAAAACACTAGCGATCGCTTTGGTCTCCGTTGGATCATTCATTAAAGTGCCAGTGCCATGGGCGTTGATATAAACCCTAGACGGATCATCAATGGACACATTGTTAAGCGCTGATCGCATCGCCCCCGCCGCCCCTTCAACAGCGGGATTGATCATATCGCGGCCATCAGCATTCATGCCAAAACCAACGAGTTCAGCATAAATTTCAGCGCCCCGCGCTTTAGCGCGTTCGTATTCTTCAAGCACTAATATTCCAGCACCCTCGCCGATCACAAGGCCTTTGCGGTTTTTTGAAAATGGCCGACAAAGCTCGCCGGACATAATGTGCATCGCCTTCCAGGCATGGAGCGCACCATAAGTCAGCACCATTTCACTGGCGCCAGCAAGGCCGACATCAACGCCGCCATTTTTGATCATGTCTGCGCAAACGCCAATCGCGTGGGCGCCGGACGCACACGCACTAGAAACGGCAAAGGCCGGACCACGCAGCCCATAACGTATCGATAAATGGCTTGCCGCTGAATTGGGGATGGTCTTTAAAATTGTCAAAGGATGCGGGCGCCGCTCCTTCGTCAATAATCCTGTATAAGCAGTGTCCATTGCGAGTTGGCCGCCAATGCCGGTGCCAATAATCGCCGCAGCTCTTGCGCCTAATGCTTCGTCAATCTCTAGACCTGATGATGCAACCGCTTCATCAGCTGCAATCGCCGCGAAACGGGAAAACTCGTCAGCGCGAGCCATCTCCCGGCCAAGCCCCTCAAAGAGCTCAGCTTTATTAAGGACAGGCGCTGTCGGCGTGGTGATTTCCAACCCCTCGTCACTAGACACAGTTTGATTGTGAATGCCGCAAACGCCGTCTTGTAAATTACGCCAGAAGTTTTCTACCCCCGCCCCTAGCGCGCTAACTGCGCCTAACCCTGTAACAACAACGCGGCGCCCCATACTTTTTAATCCTGTCCAGCCAGCGCCTTAACGGCGTCTATTAGGTCGCCGACAGATTTCATATCCGCTAGCGGGTTGTCGTTTGCATTAAAGGGAACTTCGATGCCAACGCGCTCTTCTACTTCATAGATAATTTCCACAATGGCAAAAGAATCAATGCCCAAATCGCCGATCGCCGTTTCGCGTTTTAGTTCTCCAACCAGGCCAACCGCATGCTCTTTGATGATATCAAGCATTGCCCCGTCAATATCAGCCATCTGCTTATTCCTTTTTCATCGCTTGATGAGTTTCATCTTGGCGTTTTGCTTGTAATAACACGATGTCGTCGACATAACTGAGTGGTAAATCACTCTTTCTTGAATTTAAAGCGGCGTCCAGATCATCCCCCCTGATTTGGGCAGAAAAAACGCTAATCGCGAAAATTTTTGTATTGCAAAGGCTGTTCGATGGCGAGCCCCTTTAAAAAGGCGATAACCGCCTGTAGGTCATCACGTTTTTTACCAGTCACGCGGAGTTCCTCGCCTTGAATCGCTACTTGAACCTTAAATTTTTCCGCTTTGATTTTCTTTACTAAATCCTTTGCAAGCTCTTTGTCGATCCCTTGTTTTAAAAGAACGGTTTGCCTGACGGACTGACCGGCGGCGGGCTCTTCCTTTTGGTAATCTAAAGAACCCGGTTCGATCCCACGTTTTTGCATATTGCCTTGCAATATTTCATGGACCTGGCGCAATTTCATATCGTCATCAGCAAAAAGGGTAAGGACGCCTTCTTTGATTTCGACCTTAGATTGGGACCCTTTAAAATCATAGCGGGTCCCGATTTCACGCATGACGTTTTGAACCGCGTTTTCAGCCTCAGCTAAATCGAGTTCAGATACGACATCAAATGAAGGCATAAATGCTCCTCCTTATAAAGATTGTTTATAACTTTCAACAAACTCTTTCGGCATTCGCGCGGGCTTACCCGTTTCCATGTCGATCGAAACAAACAAGGTCTCACCGCGAAAACAAAGCTTGGCGTCCTCGCCTCTGCGGATCTCATAGCGGCGCCAAGTTCGCACACGTCCATCATTCTTGTGGATCCATGTCGCAATATGAGCGTCCTCGCCTTTTAAAAGCGGGGAAATATACTCAAACTCATGGTGTTGTACAACAAACCCGACCCCAAGACGCCTGTAATCATCAAAGGATACGCCAAGCGCATTTGAATGCGCCCATGCCGCATCGCTCGTCCAGTCGATATATCGAACATTATTGACGTGATTAAAAGCATCAATATCATCATCGACAACTTTGCGTATCACCAAAAATGGATCAGCAACTGGCCAGTCGAATGAAAGCGTTTCGCTCATCATTCCTCCGCATAGCAATAAAAACTGAGAACTAAGAGATAAACCCGACGATCTCTTTGACCTCTTTAATAATCGGTTCAGCGATCGAAGCTGCTTTTTCAGCCCCTGTCTTTAAGATCCCTTGCAAGTAATCGCAATCATCTTCTAACCGGCGCAATTCATCACCGATTGGCGCTAACTTTTCGACAACAAGCTCACTGAGCGCAGGTTTGAAAACGCCAAACCCTTGACCGCCAAACTCAGATAAAACTTCTTGCTCTGTCCGCCCGCTGAGCGCTGAATAAATCGCAACTAGGTTCGACGCCTCCGCGCGGCCTTCTAACCCATCCCTCTCACTAGGCAAAGGTTCAGGATCGGTCTTGGCCTTTTTAATTTTCTTAGCCAGCGTATCGGCATCATCCTTTAAAAAAAGACAAGCAGCAGGCGACGGATCAGACTTCGACATTTTCGCTGATCCGTCACGAAGGGACATCACCCGTGCGCCGGGACCGCTCGCCAAAGTTTCAGGTAAAGGAAAGAAGTTTGGCGCTTCAAAGTCATGATTGAATTTAGCGGCGATATCGCGCGATAATTCTAAGTGCTGTTTTTGATCTTCTCCTACGGGCACATGGGTCGCTTTGTAGGCTAAGATATCGGCCGCTTGCAGGACAGGGTATGTATATAGTCCGACAGAGGCGCGTTGTTTGTCTTTACCCGCCTTATCCTTGAACTGTGTCATACGATCGAGCCAGCCAAGCCGCGCAACGCAATTAAAAATCCAAGCGAGTTCCGCATGCGCTGTCACAGCAGACTGATTAAAGATAATCGCTTTTTCAGGATCGACGCCCGCCGCAAGGTAAGCAGCCGCAATATTATTGGTCTGCGCGCGCAATTTTGCCGGATCCTGCCACACGGTGATCGCATGCAAGTCTACGACGCAAAAGATGCAGTCATGTTGGTGTTGCAGCTCGGTAAACTTGCGAATGGCGCCAAGGTAATTGCCTAGGTGCATTTCGCCTGAGGGCTGGATGCCAGAGAAAACTCTCTCAGGCCCCTCATAAGCGGAGACGCCCTCGGGCGCTTGCGTTTGATCAGTCATAAAAATCTCGTTTTAGTTCGAAGCCGCTTTGTAGTCAGAAAGTCGCGCTGCGCCAACCGCGAAAACCACCCCGCCATAAGTCGCGAGCCCAAAGACGACAATCGCCGCAACCGCCAGCCAATCACGGCCGAACAAAACTACTCCGAGTGTTTCGCGATAGGGCAAGGCCACTGTAAGCAGTACGCCTAGAATGAAAGAAGCGGCTGAAATACGCAAAAGACGGCTTACCAGGCGTTTCGATACATGAAACCGCCCCTGCCGGTGAAGTGTTACGGCCAGTAATATCAGTTGCAGCCAAGCGGCAAAGGTGGTCGCAAAAGCGACGCTTAAAAAGCCATAATGAGGAAATAAGACAAGGGCTAATACGGTGTTTACGGCGATTGCTAAAAGGGCGAACCGCATAGGCGTCTTTGTATCCTCCCGCGCATAGTAAGCTGGTAAAAAGACCTTTTGCCAAATGAAGGCAGGCAGCCCCCAACCAAAGAGCGCCAGGGCCGCTCCAGTCATCGCCGCATCATGCTCCGAAAACGCCGACCCTCGGCCGCCAAATAAAGACAATGCGTCCCCCGCTAGACCGCGGAACAAGGCGTCGCAAAGCGGTGCGCTCATCACCACAAAAGCGGCTGTCGCTGGCAGCGCAAGCAGGGCTGAAAGCTCAAGCGACCGATTTAGGGCAGAAGCGGCGCCCGCCTCGTCACCCTCCTTCACGCGTTTGGACAGCATCGGCAAAAGCACGATGCCAAGAGCGATGCCAATAACCGATAAGGGCAGCTGGTATAATTGGTCAGCATTCATTAACCAGGATACCGCCCCCGCCTCTCGGCTGGCGATATTAGTGCCAATGATCAGATTTATTTGCGTCGCCCCGGCGGCGATAAAACCCGGCGTGCCAAGCACCAAAAGGCGGCGCACCGACGGCGTAAATTTAGGCAGGCGCAGCTTTGGCAGATACTTTTGACGCCGTGCGCCATAGATCAAAATCAACAGCTGAATAACGCCGCCAGCAAAGACGGACCACGACAACGCATACCCAACGCTCACCTTCTCAGCATCAGCAAAAGCGAGCAATACAGCAATCATGCAAATGTTAAGCGCTAGCGGGGCGCCGGCAGAAGCTGCAAACCGGCCGAGGGAGTTTAATACGCCGCTTAAAAGCCCGACCATGGACATCATGATCAGGTAAGGAAACATAATTCTTGAATATACGGTTGTTAATGCGAATTTTTCTGGGTCATCTTCAAACCCTGCCGCAAGAAGGTAGACGAAAGCAGGCGCCGCGATTTCCACCAGCGCTGTTAATAACGTAAGGATAAACGCAACAGCGGCGAGCGTTTCCCCCGCAAATTTCTTCGCTTCTTGCGCCCCTTCATCAACGCGCTTACCTTGAAACAGCGGAATAAACGCTGCGTGAAATGCGCCTTCAGCGAACAGGCGTCGGAACATATTGGGAAGACGAAAGGCCGCCCAGAACGCGTCGGCCACAGGGTTGCCGCCAGCGCCGACAACGCCGGCAATCAGAATCTGACGAACAAAACCCAAAACACGGCTGACCATGGTCATGCCGCTTACGGTGGCGAGAGATTTTAAAACGCCGCTCATTTTGCTTTAGCCTCTCGCTATATGGATGCAATGACTTGAACGGTGCTTATGTGCTGATTTGTTAAAATTAAATAGGAAAGCAGCATAAATGAAATCTGGCGTAACGCGTAAGAACTTTATAAAAGCAGCTATATTCATCCCGTCCTAGAGAGATTTAGGAAAAATAAGAATACCGGCATAGCGCCTGTTATTTCCACGTTCAAGCTATGAGAAAACTATGAAATGGTTGATTGATCGCTCTGACTTGCGAACAAAATCGGAAACTGAAGCCTACTGGTCGAATGTGTACGACAATCATGATTACGAAAATGTGTGGTCGGTCACCAATGACCCGGTTTTTAATAATTATGTTGTGCAAAAACTAACGTCATTAAACATTTCAGGGTCGCTCGCTATTCCTGGGTGTGGTTCGAAGTCTATCTTGGAAAATACGATTGCTGAAAAATGCCCCCAAATAACCGAAATTATTGGGACTGATTTTCAGCGCGTGATTGCCCATGCAGCAAAAAACAGCCTCAATCCGAAGATAAATTATAAAGCTATCGACACAGAAAATTTGCCACAAGAGCATAAGAATTATTTTTCTGCTGGTGTTGTCGTAAATTCAATTTTATCTGACAGTGACGCTGAAAACAGGAAAATGATTCAGGCTATTTTTGAGAGTCTGAAACCGGGCGGATATTTGCTCGGCTTTTTTCCCACCGTGTTTGCATCCGTCGATTTGGCTTATTTAGAGAAAACACGCGATCGCTTAGATCTCGTAAACATCCAAAACTCAACTATCTATGAGCCTAAACAAAATGCTACCCAGATTTTTTACACCCCTCTTCGATTGCGCTCCATTCTAAAAAATACAGGATACGATATAGTCTCTTTCGAAATATATTTTTGCGATAGCGAGCATTTCATTGCAGAATCCAAAGATCACTACAGCCTAGAAGATGAAGACCTCGTGATCTATGAACATTTTGTGATCTGCCAAAAGCCTTTGTGATGGGTTGAAAGGCTTGACATACGCAAGAGCTGAAGCTGAAAATATTCTTGTATAAATAAGCAAGAGGGCTAAGTGGGGCATGGGGGTCATTGAAATACTAGTCAATAGCGGTTTGCCAGACTGGTTGGAGATCGTATTCCTACCGCTTTTGGCTGCTACCGGAATATGGGCTGTTTATACATATTCACGCTCACGCCATACTGATGTTGGACGCTGGGTTAATAAACTTACGCGTGACTTTTATGATGACCCGAAAATAGATTTTGCGAAACGTACGCTTCAATACGATTATCGTCTATTCGTATCTGATCTGCTCGAAAATCGTATGGCTAACCCCAATATCCCTGTTTCAGATCAAGAACGTGAATTTCTGGATGAATTTGACCGGTTCTTGAATCATTTCGAACATATGTTTTATCTCCATAGAGAGGGACATATTCGCAGCCGGGACTTTCAATCCGTCTTTCGCTACTGGATTGATTTCTTCAGAGGCTGGGATAAGTCCGCTCTGCGGGAATATATATGCAACTTTGGTTTTGACGGATTGATGACGACGATTGAACCAAGTTACCGCAGAAACGTGGCGGTGTTTGGGCCTAGAGCTATTCAAAAATTCCAATCAGTAAGTGAGCATTTCAAACACCGTGGCGACGCCTATTTATCACAATTACCCGATTTAACCAACGAGTCTAAATCATATCCTATACAGAAGATAAAAGGCAAAATTTACGATATTGCTCCAGGGACCAAAATTCAAAATATCGATATGGCGCTTGATTACGATAGAGCAAACCATATCAACGGTGATATAATCCGTATATGCATTAGGCTCAGCTCACCGGATACAGATGCATGGGTTTATATCGATGCTGATCTGTGGGCGCATCAATAGATGCTTACCAATAGCCACTAATCCTCAACCAGGACATCCATTAATCGGCGTTCTATGGTTTGCAATCTTTTTGTATTGGTAATTTTACGCCCGTCGCTATCTTTTAAATAAAAGGCGTCAACGGCCCGGGCGCCGCGCGTGACAACATAGGCGCTGTCGATGATGACTTTCGCTTCGGTGAGCGCATTTGCAAGCTTATGAAGAAGGCCTGGCCGATCACGCCCTTCCGCTTCTATGACGACACAATGTTCTGACGCGTCTTTGTCAATGCGTACAATCGGCGTCACGGTGAAAATCGCCCGGCGGTCGCCCAAGCGCTTTGTGATGTTAAAAGGCTCCCGCCTGGGCTCTTTTGCGCTTTCTAAAAGGGTCTGATGAACCCGGCGCAATAACGAGACATCTTCAAAGGAATCGCCAAAATCGCCCGTTTCAAGCGTAAACAGATCAAGGGCTTTACCCTTTGGCGTTGTTAACGCCTGCATCCGGCGTACACCAAGGCCGATGGATGCGACAGCGCCAGAAAGATCCGCAAGCAGACCTTCACGGTCATCAGCATAGACCATCGCCTCGCAAAACCCATTCTCGACATGAACATCAACACCAGCGCCAAGACCTTGCACATCAGCCGCCCGCGAAAGTGAGGCGAAGCGTTTTAGCTGCTTGTTGTCGATCCGCCGAAGGAAATCATCCGACACATTAGAAAGGAAATAGTCCCGTTCCGCCCTAGTCCACTGTCCGAGCGCTTTTACAGCGGCGGCGCGATCCGTCTTTGTTTGCGCAGCAAGCCAAGCCTCCAGTCCTTCATCGCCTTCGTCGAGCCAAACGCTGCTCGCTTCATAAAGTTCTGACAATTGTCGGCGCACCCAGCTATCCCAAGAAGTGCTTGAAACCACGCGAAGGTGGCAAGCCGCTAGCACCAACAGCAAATCAAGACGAGCTTTAGTCCCAACCATCCTTGCAAATCCAGCAATCGCTGGCGCGTACAGCAAGCTACGGCGCAAAGCTAATGATATAATTGACCGCAGATGTATCGACGCAAAAGCGATATCTTTCGCCGACGCCTCGTTAGCGCCAAGCCGCCGCGCCTCGCGCCTTACAAACCGCTTGATATCATCATCCGTTGGGTCTTTAAGCGAAAACCAGGCTTCATATAACAAGACCAAAAGGTAAAAAGCCGACGGATCAGGGTAGGCTTTCAAAATTTTCGTAGCGACCGGGTGTCCATCTTCTTGTTTGCCTTGTCGGATGAGCGACAAAACTTCTATCGCCTGAAAAATTTGTTCATCTAAGGGATATTGGCGATAAAGGCCAAATTCTACCCTACCCGCGATCATCCCAAAAAAGGGCGCCATCTTACCGAGCAAACCAGCCTCCGCCATGACCCTTAGAGTTTGGGCCGGCGCCTTGCTTTTCATCAACGTTGCTAAAAAAAGCGCACAATTAACTGGGTCACGGCGAACCTGGCTAGTGATTGAAGCAGCGTTCTGCGCAATCAAAGCAAGAGCCCACGGGCTGGCGCCAAATTCTGGTCGTTTTGAATAGGCGCGAAATAACCGGAAGAAATCTCGTGGGTTATTAACCGCCTTTTGCGGTGATTGAAAGTCAATGCGCCCATAGCGCAATGCTATGTTTGGTTTTCCAGCCGCTTCGTCGCTCATAAGCTCCTTTGGCGGAGATTGTCTTGCAAAGGGACGCTTACGAATGCGTTCTTCAAGCTTTGTTATAAAAAGACGCGTTAATCGGCGCACCGCATTCACATTGACAAAATAGTGTTTCATCATTCGTTCAGCGGGCAAAACCCCAGGACGATCAGCATAACCAAGGCGTTCGGCCAGCTCGGGCTGAACATCAAACGTGACAAGTTCATTCGCCCGATCTCTAAGATCATGAAGCTGCGCACGCAATGACCAAAAAAATTGCTCCGCCTTCAGAAAGTCTTTCATCTCGCGAGCATCTAAAATTTCATTCCCCGCGCCATTGGCTGCTATATCTGCCTTGAATGCATAGCTGTATAACCAACGCATCGTTTGCAGATCGCGCAGGCCCCCGCGCCCTTCTTTTAAATCTGGTTCCGCCAGCAAACGCGAACGCTGGGCGGCAAAGTGGCGTTGTTCTTGTTCTTCAAGTTTTGCTTGGACAAATTTGTTAATCGTTTTTTGGCGCAGCTTATCAAACCGTCCAGCAAAATTATCAAAAACGCTGCGATCACCCGCCACAAATCTGGCGTCCAAATAAGCTGTGCGCCCAATAATGTCGTTCTTTGCAAATTCGATTGCGCTTTTGGCCGTGTGCACCCCTTGGCCGACAGTTAGACCCGCGTCCCATAAGGGATAGAGGATAAAATCGAGAAACGGTTTAATCTTCTCGTCATCACTAAAATTATGGAGAAATAAAAGATCAATATCAGAATGGGGCGCAATACGATCGCGGCCATAACCGCCGATAGCACAAATAGCGACTTTTTCCGCAGCCTGAGGGTAAGCTTTTGCTCCTTCCTGGTGCAAGGCGCGAATGACACTATTTACAAAAGCCGAAAGCCGTTTCGCGATGACATCCCCTTTTTTGGTGGCGGCAAGGGCGCGGCGACGCGATTCAGAAAATTCAGATTTTAAAAGAGCGCCAAGCGCACCATAAGTCTGTCCTGCTCGTTGCTGTTCACACGCCTTTGCAATTGCGACTGCAATGCCGCCCCGCCCGGCAGCCCGTGCGCTTTTGGTATGTGCCATACGATCATTATCGAGAGTTTCCTCAATCGATTGTTCTCTCATCAACGCCCCCCATCAAGACGACTAAGGGCTAGGCGAGCCCCCACATGCCCGTCCTCCGCAGCGCGTTTGCACCAACGACGCGCTCGGGCTGCATTATAAGGGGCATCTTCGCCAGCTGCGTAAACTTCACATAATAAATAAGCCGCTTCCGGCGCATTTGGGTATAGCGAGACTTTACCGCGCGCAGAAATCATGAGCCAACGGATATAATCTTGTGCGTTAAACCCTTGAATTTCACCGGAGCGATAGCGCGCAGCTAATCGCCAAGCGGTCATCGGGTCGCCTTTTTTTGCCCGCTCCAGCTCGACGGTAATGATTTCCTCCTCACTCGGCGCATAACTATCACCGTTTGCCCGCATCGCTTCTAGGACTATTAAGGCGTTATTGTCGCCGCGCCTTGCCGCATCAAGCAGCAAATTTTTCGCTTGTTTTGCGCATTCGGTTTCTTCACATACGATCGGCGCATTACCTTGAAGCAGCATGAAAGCGACATAACGCTGTGCGCGATAAACCCCGCGATCGGCGAGTGGTTTTAACAACGTCCACGCCTTTTCATAATCCTTATCCCGATAGGCTTGAACGCCTTCTTGTGAAGGGGCGCCGGAAAGATCGGTCGAAACTATTCCTGCGCTTGAGCATGAAATGACCACGAGCATAAGGCACGATGCGGCCGCGCTTTGAATTATCCGGATCATGTAGCCTCATCCTTACTCAAATTCTTAAGCTTATAGAGCGCGTCCAAAGCCTCCCTAGGGGTCATGGCGTCAGGGTCCATTGCCTCTATAGCCTCAACCAAAGGATGTGGCTCTAAATCGCTTTCATCATCTAAATCCCCATCACCTTGGTCAGCAAGTGAAAACAGCGGCAGCGCATTGACACCCGGGCCGTCTCGATTTTGGTCTTCCAGACTTTTTAATACATCCCCTGCGCGTTTAATCACTTTGTCTGGAAGCCCCGCAAGACGGGCAACGGCGACGCCATAAGAGCGGTCGGCTGGGCCTTCACGAACCTCATGCATAAAGACGACAGATTTCTTCCATTCCCGTACGCGCATCGAAAAATTCTTCAGCCTCGGTAAGGTTTCAGCAAGCGCAGTCAGCTCGTGGTAATGGGTCGCAAAAAGCCCGCGGCACCGTTTATCTGTATGAAGACACTCAACCGCCGCCCAAGCAATCGAAAGCCCGTCAAAGGTCGCGGTGCCCCGGCCAATTTCATCGAGCACGACGATGGAGCGCGCCGTCGCTTGGTTCAAAATCGCGGCGGTTTCAACCATTTCAACCATGAATGTTGAACGCCCGCGAGCCAGATCATCCGATGCGCCAACCCGGCTAAAGACCCGGTCCGCCGCGCCGATATGCGCTTTTTGGGCTGGCACATAAAACCCGGCTTGCGCCAAAATAGCGATCAGCGCGTTTTGTCTTAAAAAGGTTGATTTACCCGCCATGTTGGGCCCTGTGACAAGCCACAAATGCGCCTCTTGCTCCCGGGCGAGAAGACAATCATTTGCAACAAAGGCGCCCCCGCCCTTTCTTACGGCTTGCTCCACCACCGGATGACGACCGCTTTCAATTGTAAAAGCAAGACTGTCGTCAACAAGCGGGCGTGCATAATGTTCGCTCTCGGCCAAAGTTGCTGACGCCGCCGCCACATCTAACACGGCGACTGCTTGCGCAGCTGCTGAAATTAAACCTGATGAAAAAATTATCTTTTCACTGATTTGTTCAAAAATCTGCATTTCGCGCGCGAGAGATTCATCTTTCGCCCGTGCGATTTTTGCATCCAAATCAGCAAGATCGCCTGTTGTAAACCGCACCGCATTCGCCAGAGTTTGACGGTGGATAAACGTTTCATCCAATGGCGCCGACATAAGCTTATCGCCGTGGGCGGCAGGGGTTTCAACAAAGTAGCCAAGAACGTTATTATGCTTAACCTTAAGGCTTTTTACACCGGAAAGATCTTTATACGTCGCCTCTAGCCCCGCAATATGGCGGCGGCTTTCGTCGCGCAAAACTCTGGCGGCGTCAAGGCCCGGATCATAACCGCGGGCGATAAATCCGCCATCGCGGGCCAAAAGCGGCGCCTCATCAACAATCGCGTCTTCCAGCAATTGCAAAAGTGCTGAAAAACCGCCTGCCGATTGCGCCTCAAGATCCGCTAACGCTTCAGCAATTTCAGCGGGAAGCGCGCCCGATATGTCATTCTTTTGTTCGCTAATGGCGCGGACCAAAAGGCGCCCCGCATTCAACCCGTCACGGATCGCAAGAAGATCGCGCGGCCCCCCGCGCCCCAATGAAAGGCGTGATAAAGAGCGCGCCATATCCGGCGTTTTCTTCAAAACCTCACGGACTTTTTCCCGTTGGTCAGGGTGCTCAATAAAATGCGCCGCCGCGTCCAGTCGTCCATTAATCGCGGCGCAATCAATCAGCGGCGCAGAAAGCCGCGACCCCGCCATACGCGCGCCTGGTCCGGTTATGGTTCTATTGACCGCAGAAAAGAGCGAACCAGCTTGGCCGCCAGATTGCGTCTTTAAAATTTCTAACGAAGCGCGGGTCGCCTGATCAATCGCCATCACCGTGCGCGCTTCAGCCCGAACAGGCGCGCGCAAAGCGGGCGCTTTACCGACTTGCGTTATTTCAACATAAGCAAGCAAGCCCCCAAGGGCGCCAAGGTCGGCGCGTTCAAAGGAACCAAAACCATCAAGCGCGGCGATTTCAAAAACTTCTTTAACCCGGCGTTCCCCATCTTTCGCGGAAAAAAAAGCGGGCGGGCGCCAAGTGACCGTCAGGTCATTGCCCGCTCGCTTTTCTGACGCCTCATACAAAAGAGAAGCCCACGGATCAGTTAAAAGATCTGGATCAGGCGCAACAAGCTCACTAAGCCCTAATGCCGAAAGGTCAGATGCGAACCGGTCCGCATCTGTCGCACGCACATAAAGTTCGCCCGTTGAAACATCGGCCCAGGAAAGCGCCGCGCCGTCTTCTAATACGCAAAGCGCGCCGAGGAAATTATTGCGCCCTGCCTCTAACAACGTATCTTCTGTCAAAGTGCCGGGGGTTATAAGGCGTACAATTTCGCGGCGAACAACAGCCTTGGCGCCGCGCTTTTTGGCTTCCGCTGGGTCTTCGGTCTGTTCACACAACGCGACCGTAAATCCCTTTTTGATAAGGCGCGCAAGATAGCTTTCGTGGGAATGCCACGGCACGCCGCACATCGGCACTTCTTCGCCTGCATGCTTGCCGCGTTTGGTGAGCGTTATATCAAGTGCGCCCGCAGCTTTGACCGCATCATCAAAAAACAGCTCGTAAAAATCGCCCATTCTGTAAAATAACAGCGCGTCGCCCGCCTTCTCCTTGATGGAGAGGTACTGGGCCATCATCGGCGTTACTTTTTCTTCAATACGCGGGGTTGGTGCGTTCATATCGGCGTAAAACTGCAATCCTATCTAGCGTGGGGTGATGTTATCGCGAACGAATAGGCGGGGGATAAAATTCCCCGGTTCGCATGTCCACGCAAAGGGTGTTTATAGGCAAAGATTCCCCCAGTCTAAAGCCTTCAAACGGATCTAATCGCCGCATCACTTAGGGGCGGTTGTTGGCGCTTTGTGATATTTGCGATGCGCGATAAGAACAGAACACCCAAAATAGTCGCAAAGGCCTCGCTTTGCCCCAGGATACATACGTTATCAATCTTGAAAACCGCACGGTTCCTGTTGATCTAAAGGTTAACAGGCGTGCGAAACGATTGATATTAAAGGTAGACCCTGTCCATGGTAGGGTTTTGGTAACCGCCCCGTCAAAACGCGCAATCCCGCAAGCGATAAACTTCGCCCAAAGCCGGGCAGGTTGGATTGATGAGCAATTAAAGGCCGCCAGCGGCGCTAAGCCCTTTGTAGATGGCGGCGTCTGTCCCTATCGCGGCGGGGAATATCATCTTAAAAGCTCAGACGCGGCGCGCGGCCGCACGAAAATAGTACGCCATCCATCAGATGGCGCCGCTGGCGAGATCATTGTCGGCGGCGAGGCTGCTCATCTAAACCGCCGCCTTGTGGACTGGCTAAAAAGTGAAGCACGCAGGGTCTTTGTTGAGCGTTCAGACTTCTATGCCGCCAAGGTGCGCGCGGAGCGCGGACCCATCTCCATTCGTGATATGCGCACCCGATGGGGCTCGTGCTCGCGCCAAGGGGCGTTATCCTATTCATGGCGCTTAATTCTGGCGCCGCCCTGGATTTTAGATTATGTCGCCGCCCATGAATGCGCCCACTTAAAACACCTAAACCACTCGCCTGCTTATTGGCGCCTGCTCGCCAGCCTTGACGTTGACGCGGACGCCGCCCGCAACTGGTTCCACGAATATGGAGAGACGCTTTACGGCTATGGCATTGCGGTGAAGGGGTGAGCCCCTAAAACCCATCCGCCTCAAGAATACCTGATAGAGGATCCGCAGGCGGCAACGGCCGCATGGGCGCAAGAACTGGAATATCGTCCTGAGGCGCAGACCTTTGCTGAGCGAGTAGCTGATCAACGCCTTGCGGGGATTGCCCGGCGGGCGCAAAGCCGGGCGGCGCGATGCGCGCATCTTGTTCGTTGAGCACCCGGTTCATCACCTCACGCCAGATGATGGCGGGCGCCGTGCCGCCTGTCACAGGTTTCCCTGAAGCGTCCTTCATCGGTGCGTAGTTATCGCGCCCGACCCAGACGATTGTCGTAAGGCCATTTGCGTGTCCCGCAAACCATGCGTCGCGGCTGTTTTGGGTGGTGCCGGTTTTGCCGTGGGCGATATGGCGGTCCAAGGCCGCCGCCTTGCCGGTGCCCCAAGATGGGACGGCACGCATCATCTCGTTTACGCCTTCAATAGCGCGCGGGTCCGCGGCAAGGCCGTCATAGGCCGGGCCGCTTTCATAGACTGTCTGGTTGTCAGCGGTCACCACTGATTTAATTCCGTGGGGGGAAACTCTTAGCCCGCCATTAGCAAACGGCGCATAGGACCCGGCGAGGGTCAATGGCGAGACGGCATCCACCCCGAGCGCGAGCGCAGGCCCTGCGGTTAATTTGGTGTTTAACCCCATGCGCCGCGCCGTTACGCGAACAGCGCCGCGCCCAGCGCGTTCTTGCACACGCACCGCTGCACTGTTTAAAGAAAGCGCGAGGGCCTCTTTAAAACCAACCTCGCCTTTATATTTGTTTTTGTAATTCTTTGGTTTCCAGGATCCCACACTAACTGGCGCATCCATCACTCGTGTACTGACGGAGGCCCCCTGCTCTAATGCAGCAAGAAAGATAAAAGGCTTAAAGGCCGACCCTGGCTGGCGCACCGCTTGGGTCGCCCGATTAAACTGACTGGCGCGGTAATCGCGCCCCCCAACCATCGCCCGCACCGCCCCTTCACTATCAAGCAAAACGGCGGCGACTTGGATCTCATCATCCAACGCCGCTTGATTAAGACCGGCCCTAACGCCCTCGTCCATCGCTGTTTGGTAATCAGGATCCAATGTGGTTTGAATCAATAGATCGGCGTCATACCCTTCTGCATAAGAACGAACCTGCGCGGCCGCATAATCAAGAAAATATGGCGCCGTTATGCGCCCTGTTCCGGTCAGAACAATGGGCGTTGCAAGCGCCTTTGATGCTTCACTTTGGGTAATAAAGTTCGCCGCGACCATTCCATCAATAACGATCCGCGCCCTTAGCCCAGCATCTTTAGGGTTGTGTGTTGGCGCGTAGCGCGAGGGCGCTTTTAACAGGCCCGCCAAAACCGCAGCCTCCCCCACGGATAGATGGGTCGCAGGCCGATCAAAATAATACCGGCTCGCCGCATCAATGCCATAGGCGCCGCCGCCGAAATAAACCCGGTTTAGATAAAGCGTCAAAATCTCTTCTTTAGTAAAGCGGTGCTCTAGCCAAAAGGCGAGCAGCAATTCCTGGACTTTCCGCTTAATGGTTTTGTCGGGCGACAGAAAAATGTTCTTTGCAAGCTGCTGGGTAATGGTTGAACCACCTTGGCGGACTGAACCGCTTGCCGCGTTGACAGCAAATGCGCGCAAGACCGACACCGGATTAACGCCGACATGATGATAAAAATTTCGATCTTCTACCGCTAAAACCGCATTGGGAACATGGGCTGGTAATTCAGAAAGGCGCACCGGCGCGCCGGAGCCTGATGCATGAAGCCGCAAAGGTGAGCCATCCGCTGCCAGAAACGTCATTCTCGGCGCGCGTTCAGACCGCCATAGCTTATCGGTGCTTGGCAAATCCCGCGCAAACCAAGCAACCCCAGCAGCGAAAACAATCATTCCTGTCATCAGGAAGACGCCCGCATCAACACAATAGCGCGCAAATTGCCGCCCAAACCCGCGTTGATGCGCGCGCGCAGGCTTGCGCGTTGCACTCTCGCTCAACTTGCGTGTTTTTGCTCCAGAATGTGTTTGTTTCCCTGCCATAGGCGCAGAATTGCGCCTTTAGGGTTAATGATGGGTAAATGAGAGTTAAGAAGGCGTAAACATAAAAAAAGACGCCGAAAGAAAGGTAAACCCCTCATCCTTCGGCGTCTTATTAATCATGTGAGCAAGCCCCTTGCGGACCGGCTCTGCTCTTTCAAATCAGCTATAGAACAAAGTCGCTGTCGACGAATTTCTGCTGCAAGAAGGTTTCAACTTCGCCGCGTTCGGTCTCGTTCAATGCCCGGTCATATACGAGCACCGCAGCAACATTGTGTTGGCCAAACCCTAGCCCAGCGATTTCTTCGCCGATTACAATCGAGCTTTCCGCTGAATTACTGTCCGTGGCGAAAACTTGTGCTTGGGTGTCGATCGCTGTTCCATTGAGGTAATGCGTTAATACATCTTGATCCAGAACAACTGACTGAACAAGCCATTCATCTGTTCCGATATTATCGCCAGCGCTGACACCTGAGTTCGCGTCATTGGCGTTGCCCCAACCTTGAACGATAAGGTCACTGTTTCCATTGCTCACAAGCCCAAAGGCTTCGTTTTGCGCGCCATCGCCAAATGCAAACCCTGTCGCTCTGTCGGTATTGATATAATCGACAACAAAGAAAACGGTTCTGTCTTCATTGTTGTTTGGAAGATTAAACAGAGTATCCGTACCAAGACGCTCAAGTTTATCATCAATACCATCGAGTGAGATTGCATCTTCACCTGTTGGCGTCGCCCCTGTAAGCAGTTGCGGATCGCCTGACGCCAGCAAGTTATTGCCAGACCCTGAAGCATCATCCCACGCTGTAATGGTTGTTCCGCCGCCGAGTGTAACAGCATCTGACTGTAAGTTGAGGACTAGACCATTGGTCACAGTAAGACCGCCTGTTGCATTGACATCAATCGCCACATTGGCTGTATCCGTACCATCGATGACATCATCAATGGTGTAGGTGAAGGTCTCTTGGCCTGTAAAGCCGCCATTTGGCGTGTAGTCGAACGACCCATCTGAATTGATCGTCAAGGACCCATTCGTCAGGGCAACCGTTTGACCATTCGTGACCGCATTGCCATTGATCTCAGTCACCGTAAAGCTGTGGCCATCTGGGTCACTGTCATTGTTAAGAAGGCCTGTGCCCGCCGCAACATTCAACGTCGTGTCTTGATTAACCGCATAGCTGTCATCAACCGCGTCTGGAAGCGATGTGGAACCGCCGCTGCCCGCTTGTGTGATCAATAGATTGTCGATGCCGAAAGATTCGTCATTAACACCTTGGTTCGTGGTTGAACCAAAGCCAAGTTTTAAATTACCAGCCACATAGCTCGGTAGGGTGAGCTCAAAACGATAGACAGTGTCTTGAGTAATGCCCCCGCCCGTTTTAAAGCCAAGCTGGCCATTGTTGGTCGCCGTACGCGTCCAGGTCGCGCCAGAAAGACTGCCGGACAAGGAGCCGGAACCAGAACCAAGACTGCTCCAACCAATATGCGTTTGGGTCAACACCGCTTCATCATTGATGAAGAAGATCATATCTTCATTGTCCCAAGTATCGAGACGATAAAGATCAAACGCGATGGTAACATCGCCAGTTTCAGAGACTGTATAAGTCTTGTTCAAAGACTGAGCGCCGGCAGAGCCCGCTTGACGGCCCAAGAACTCCGTGAAGTTGAAGGGCTGACCTGATCCGTCTGTAGTTGTGTTGTTATTCCAACCAGACGCGCCGCCTTCAAAGTCTTCATCTGTAATGACCGTTGTGCCGCCGCCTGTTGCATTGACATCAATCGCCACATTGGCTGTATCCGTACCATCGATGACATCATCAATGGTGTAGGTGAAGGTCTCTTGACCTGTAAAGCCTCCATTTGGCGTGTAGTCGAACGACCCATCTGAATTGATCGTCAAGGACCCATTCGTCAGGGCAACCGTTTGACCATTCGTGACCGCATTGCCATTGATCTCAGTGACGGTGAAGCTGTGGCCATCTGGGTCACTGTCATTGCTGAGAAGGCCTGTGCCCGCCGCAACATTCAACGTCGTGTCTTGATTGACCGCATAACTGTCATCAACCGCATCTGGAAGCTGCGTTGCAGCCGCATTAACGTCGATAGTCACATTCGCTGCGTCGGCGCCATCAATCACATCATCAATGGTGTAGATAAAGGACTCTTGACCTGTGAAGCCGCCATTTGGCGTATAGTCGAACGACCCATCTGAATTGATCGTCAAGGAACCATTCGTCAGGGCAACCGTTTGACCATTCGTGACCGCATTGCCATTGATCTCAGTCACCGTAAAGCTGTGGCCATCTGGGTCACTGTCATTGCTGAGAAGGCCTGTGCCCGCCGCAACATTCAATGTCGTGTCTTGATTAACCGCATAGCTGTCGTCAACCGCATCTGGAAGTGATGTGGAACCGCCGCTGCCCGCTTGTGTGATCAATAGATTGTCGATGCCGAAAGATTCGTCTCTAAATCCTTGGTTCGTCGTTGAGCCAAAACCAAGTTTTAAATTACCAGCCACATAGCTCGGTAGGGTGAGCTCAAAACGATAAACAGTGTCTTGAGTAATGCCCCCGCCCGTTTTAAAGCCAAGCTGGCCATTGTTGGTCGCCGTACGCGTCCAGGTCGCGCCAGAAAGACTGCCGGACAAGGAGCCGGAACCAGAACCAAGACTGCTCCAACCAATATGCGTTTGGGTCAACACCGCTTCATCATTGATGAAGAAGATCATATCTTCATTGTCCCAAGTATCGAGACGATAAAGATCAAACGCGATGGTAACATCGCCAGTTTCAGAGACTGTATAAGTCTTGTTCAAAGACTGAGCGCCGGCAGAGCCCGCTTGACGGCCCAAGAACTCCGTGAAGTTGAAGGGCTGACCTGATCCGTCTGTGGTTGTGTTGTTATTCCAACCAGACGCGCCGCCTTCAAAGTCTTCATCCGTAATGACCGTTGTGCCGCCGCCTGTTGCATTGACATCAATCGCAACATTGGCTGTATCCGTACCATCGATGACATCATCAATGGTGTAGGTGAAGGTCTCTTGGCCTGTGAAGCCTCCATTTGGCGTGTAGTCGAACGACCCATCTGAATTGATCGTCAAGGACCCATTCGTCAGGGCAACCGTTTGACCATTCGTGACCGCATTGCCATTGATCTCAGTGACGGTGAAGCTGTGGCCATCTGGATCGCTGTCATTGTTAAGAAGACCTGTGCCCGCTGCAACATTTAACGTCGTGTCTTGATTGACCGCATAACTGTCATCAACCGCGTCTGGAAGCTGCGTTGCAGCCGCATTAACGTCAATCGCCACATTGGCTGTATCCGTACCATCGATGACATCATCAATGGTGTAGGTGAATGTCTCTTGACCTGTGAAGCCGCCATTTGGCGTGTAGTCGAACGACCCATCTGAATTGATCGTCAAGGAACCATTCGTCAGCGCAACCGTTTGACCATTCGTGACCGCATTGCCATTGATCTCAGTGACGGTGAAGCTGTGGCCATCTGGATCGCTGTCATTGTTAAGAAGGCCTGTGCCCGCCGCAACATTCAACGTCGTGTCTTGATTGACCGCATAACTGTCATCAACCGCGTCTGGAAGCGATGTGGAACCGCCGCTGCCCGCTTGTGTGATCAATAGATTGTCGATGCCGAAAGATTCGTCATTAACACCTTGGTTCGTGGTTGAACCAAAGCCAAGTTTTAAATTACCAGCCACATAGCTCGGTAGGGTGAGCTCAAAACGATAGACAGTGTCTTGAGTAATGCCCCCGCCCGTTTTAAAGCCAAGCTGGCCATTGTTGGTCGCCGTACGCGTCCAGGTCGCGCCAGAAAGACTGCCGGACAAGGAGCCGGAACCAGAACCAAGACTGCTCCAACCAATATGCGTTTGGGTCAACACCGCTTCATCATTGATGAAGAAGATCATATCTTCATTGTCCCAAGTATCGAGACGATAAAGATCAAACGCGATGGTAACATCGCCAGTTTCAGAGACTGTATAAGTCTTGTTCAAAGACTGAGCGCCGGCAGAGCCCGCTTGACGGCCCAAGAACTCCGTGAAGTTGAAGGGCTGACCTGATCCGTCTGTAGTTGTGTTGTTATTCCAACCAGACGCGCCGCCTTCAAAGTCTTCATCTGTAATGACCGTTGTGCCGCCGCCTGTTGCATTGACATCAATCGCCACATTGGCTGTATCCGTACCATCGATGACATCATCAATGGTGTAGGTGAAGGTCTCTTGACCTGTAAAGCCTCCATTTGGCGTGTAGTCGAACGACCCATCTGAATTGATCGTCAAGGACCCATTCGTCAGGGCAACCGTTTGACCATTCGTGACCGCATTGCCATTGATCTCAGTGACGGTGAAGCTGTGGCCATCTGGATCACTGTCATTGCTGAGAAGGCCTGTGCCTGCCGCAACATTCAACGTCGTGTCTTGATTAACCGCATAACTGTCATCAACCGCATCTGGAAGCTCGGTTGTTGGCACTGTGATATATTTATCCTGAAGGAACGCTTCAATCTGCTGACGTTCAGCTTCGTTCAATGCGCGATCGTAAACTAGGAACGCTGAAACCTCGAGATCAAGGAAACCAAGCCCCGCAACTTCCTCGCCAAAGACAAGCGTGCTTGTCGTATCTGTTACGTCAGTCGCAAATGTATGCGTATTCGTACCAATAACTGCGCCATTCAAAAATTGAGTCAGCGTATTGTTATTGAGAACGGCGGACTGAACCATCCACTCGTCATTACCGATATTATCGCCAGCATCGACGCCTGAACTAAAGTCATTTGTTGCGCCCCAACCTTGAACTGTAAGCTCATTAAGATCGTTGGCCGTTAGTCCAAAGGCTTCATTCTGCGCGCCATCACCAAAGACAGCGCCGCCGGTAAAGCCGTTCGTATTGATGTAATCAACAACAAAGAAGACCGTACGATCATCAGAACCGGATGGTAAGAAGAAAAGATTCTCACCGCCGGCGCGCTCCAACTTATCACCAACGCCATCAAAGTGGATCGCTGACTGGCCGGACGGCGTTGCATTCGCCAACAGTTGAGGGTCACCGGCTGCAAACAGATCATTACCAAAACCAGAACCGTCAAGCCATCCATTAACAGTGCTTGTTCCGCCAATCAAGGCGACATTTTGATCAGCTTGAAGATTGATTACCAAGCCATTTGTGATTGGCACGCTGCCACTGCTAGGCGCATTAACAGTAATTGTCACAGACGCCGTATCAGTACCATTTACACTATCATCAATTGTATATGTGAATGTTTCTTGTCCGATAAAGTCAGTATCAGGGCTGTATGTGAACGACCCATCGGTATCGATCACGAGATCGCCATTTGTCAAATTCACTGTCTGGCCATCCGTAACAGCGTTGCCGTTAATTTCTGTCAACGCAAATGGATCACTATCTGGATCGCTGTCATTATTTAGCAAACCAGAGGCAACATCAACGACAAGGGATGTTTCAAACGGTGTCGCATAAATATCGTCCAAAGCTTCAGGCGGTGAAGATGATGGCGCAGGCTGGATATAAGTCGTCTGCAGGTAGTTTTCTACCTGCTGGCGTTCCGCCTCACTGAGCGCGCGGTTATATACAAAGACCGCGCCCACTTCCATGCCGGAGGTGCCGGTGCCGTCAATTTCAACACCAATCGCAATCCGCTCAAGTTGAGTGTTGAAGTTGTTAGAGCCTGTGTCAATGACATTGCCGTCTTGGTAATGAGTAAAGGCCCCACCGTCTTGCATCACTACAGATTGGACTATCCACCCCTGCTGAGAGCCAACAACGCCGGAGAAATCATCATTGCCTGAACCAAATCCATGAACGCCAAGTTGCGCCGTAGTGGGTGTTCCGCCATTGCCCGCATTGATCAGACCAAAAGCTTGATCATTCGCGTCATTGCCAAAGATGATGCCTGATTCGTTATTTCTTGGGTCTAGATAGTTAACAACAAAGAACACCGTGCGTTCGTCATTACCTGTTGGGAAGCCAGTGATGGGCGTGCCGGTCGTATTCTCACGGGTTAGGAAGTCGCCGAAGCCATCAAACCGCAGCGAGGGCAGACCAGATGGCGTGCCTTGCTGGACAAGTGTAATATTATTATTCGCCGCACTGCTTGCTTCCAAGTTATTACCGTTGCCAGATCCATCAAGCCAGTTGGCGACTTCATTAAAGCCCTCAATTCCAAGCTTAATGGTGGATTCAAGCGAGAGAACCAGTCCGTCTGTAATCGGATTGCCTGTGACCGCGCCGACTTGGATGTTAATTGGCGTCGATGTCGTTGTTGAGCCAGCGTCAGAAACTTCAAGGAAAGCGACAAACTGGCCGTCACTATTATAAGTCTTGCTAGTCGTAATTATACCATTGCCAGGAACCGTCCCAGTCTCCGGCGTACTGCCATCGCCGAAGTCCAGCACATATGTTAATGGATCGCCTTCCGTATCTGAAACGTTAGCTGTGAACTGAACAACAAGGCCAGGATCGCCAAATTGGTTGTCAACACTAAAGCTGTCGACCGTTGGTGCAAAATTGACGTTGCCAGCAGCAATAACGATTGGCGCAGAGTAGCTGAATAGATCGCCGTCAGTAACAGATAGCGAAGCCGTATAGAAGCCATCCGTTGCATAAGAATGATTGATGGAGATCATCCCGTTAGCATCGGGCGTTCCGACGACTTCAGCCGTACCATCGCCAAAATTTAGCGTATAAGTCAGTGCATCAGATTGCGCATCACTAAACGTTGCATCAAACGTAAAATCAAGCGTACCGCCGCCCGATTGAGGACCAGTTGAAAGTGCATCGATAACAGGCGCAGTGTTGCCATTGTCATAGGTAATGCGGCCTAGTTCTGCACCAAAATTTGTAAAGTTAAGAGAATATAGCGCACCATCGGTGCCGACGCCTAAATAAACTAGGTTAGGAATATCACCGGGTAATTGTGTTGACGGTTTAAAGGCAAAATCGCCTGTAACCTGCGTGCCAGTCTCATCAAGGGTTAGATACCGGATATAATCGCGAGTGAAGTCACCGTAAAAATATACGCCGTCCCATTCTTCTGGGAACAGATCACCGCGATAAACTTCGCCGCCAGTAATTGATACACCTTCCGTTCCACGATCAATCTCAAAAATTGGCGTTGAGAAGAAATCCCCCTCTGACGCTGCGCCCGGATCATTATCAGGTTGCGGCAACGCCAAACGTTCAGCTTCTTTTAGCGTGTTAACAAGCGTATTGTCCGTACCTTCAAAGAAGGGCCAGCCGTAAAAAGCCTGAGCCTGATCTAAGTTCGAGGTATGAATACTATCACTAGATAGGCCAGCCTGGTTCCCGCCGACTTCCGCAATATAAAACTGACCGTACTTTTCATCCCAACGCGCACGGAATGGGTTGCGTAGACCATAAGCCCAGATCGAATCTGGAATTTCACTGTTCGGGTCATTGACGGTGTCGATGTATGGGTTGGCTGGGTAGCCATCAGTACCGTCAGGGATCGTACCGTCTTTATTGATGCGGATGATTTTGCCGCTGGTGCTGGTAAGGTCGATCGGCACATCTTCGTCTGTACCAGCGCCCTCACCGATTGTAGATGTATTGAATTTGTCAGCGCTCGTCAGCCAAAGCTTGCCGTCAGGACCAAAATCAAGGCCGCCGCCATAGTGACAGCAAGATACATAGCCGTCCGTATCTTCCCAAAGAACAACCTCACTGGACAGCTCAGCAGTTGTTGTTAATCCGCCAGCATTTTCATCAAGCGTAAAGCGCGAGATGCGTGCGTTTTGCGGGTTCGCTGGCGTATAGAAAAGGTAAAAGTGACCATTTGTTTCAAAATCAGGGTCAAGCGTAACGTCAAGCAGGCCGCGTTCGTCGCCAGAGTTTATATTAAGAAGCGTCATTACGGACGATGAATTGCCTGACTCAGGATCAACTATCATCACATTGCCGGATTTTTGAATAACCAGCAGGCGGTTATCTGGAAGATATTCAATCGATAGCGGCTGAATAAAGCCGTTCACCGGGATTACTTCCTGTTGGAAGCCAGTAAGGCCTAGTTCTTCGCCAACGTTGACCGTTACAGTAGCTTGCGCGGAAACATTCCCATTTTGGTCTTCAACTGTATAGGTAAATGTGTCGGAACCACCGGTCCCATTGTGCTGATATTCAACAACACCTGTTGTCGCATCAATAGAAACGATCGTGCCATTAGAGGGGCCAGACACAACGGTGACCGTGGAGGCGTCGATTTCGTTCATATCGTCGAAATCATTGTTGATCACATCAATATTGATTGTTTCGCCGCTCGCAGCAAAGTCATTATCATCATTAGCGATGGGCGCATCATTAGAAACGTCCGGTCCAAGATAAGTATCTTGTAGATACGCCTCGACTTCGCCGCGATCTGTTGCGTCAAGCGCGCGGTCATATACGAATACCGCCGCAGCACTCATTGCAACACTGCCAGGACCGTTAATGTCGCCGCCTAAAACGATTTCGCTAAGAACTGTATTGAACACATGCGGCTGAACGTCGATCAATTCGCCATTACGATAAACCGACATAACATTGCCGGAAACAACAACAGAATGAACTTGCCAGCCAGCGCCCTCGGCCGCTGTGCTGGAGATAAAGTCATTGCCTGCGCCTGTGCCTTCAATAGTTAAGTTTGAAGAACCAGAACCATTGTCAGATCCGACAAGGCCAAAGGAATGATTGTCAACGTTTTCACCGTAAGCAAACCCAGCCTGCTCATCGACATTGTCGTATTTGGCAACGAAGAAAATTGTACGATCGCTAAAGCCTTCAGGTAACCCGGAAAGCCCCGCTAAACGCTCTAGGCTGTCTTCATTGCCGTCAGAGCCGCCATCAAATGTGATGGCAGCAAGACCGGATGGGGTCGTCTCAATGCCGGTTCGCGGATCACCGACAACGGTGTTGAGGGTGTTGCCGCTGCCGGACAAGTCTTGCCAGTCACTTACGAGACCGCCGCTCGCATTAAGGCCAGACGTAGATTCTAATCTTAAAACCAGGCCGTTAGTTGTCGGTGTGAACATTTACTTTCCCCAAACACTCAATGATTACGAAAAATTAACTAATGATCTTTTTGACCCTGAAACAACCCCTGTCAATAGGGTTTTGTCCACAGAATTAAAAAAAACGGATACGAAATTGACTAATGTTGTTGGCGTCATTCTTAGACCGAAATGTTGCATCCTGCGCGTGACAGGGGGTCGCAACTTCGCCGTTTTGGCGAAAGAATCCACAAGGCAAAGCGGTGTTGAATGCCTCAGTGTCTCAGAATGGATTCTAAATACGTGCATAAATGAGCCGGTACTGCTTTAGCGTCGATGTCAGGCTGATGATGCATCTTCGGCGCCAGTTGGACGCCTCGAATTGATCAATCCTGCGCAGCGTCAAAACGCCATAGCAGATACAAAAGACGCTTGCGGCGAAACCAAGGCAAAAAATGGTTAACAATACCGATTTACAAGACTGTAATGCCTTGTGAGCGTCAGAACGGTGATTCGTAAGCGCAGATCCTATTAAGTCGGCCTTTTTCAAGACCGCAGCTTTGCGAAACTTCGTTCGCCTATTAAAAAAAAGAGGGGCAAATCCTCCGCCTTGCTCAAGATTTTTGATACTCATACAAACCTCGGTAAACGTTTTATTTTTCATAAAAAGCTATAAAACACCCAACCTTGGACAATATTGATTTCCATCAAAGAGGAGTCGCGCATGAACGCGATTGCAAGACGGGTAAAGGTGCTTGGTCACCGAGCGGCAAATGCCCTTCCAGGCATTGGCGCCCCAATTGGCCGCCCGTTGTTTATTACCGGCAATGGGCGATCTGGCACATCTTGGATTGGCGAAGCCCTCGGATACGGACCGGGCAAGCTTTATTATCGCGAACCTTGCCATCCGAATAGAAATGGACTGTCAACAGAGCAAGCCGATGCGGTTTGGAGTCGCTATGTACCGGCTAACAGCCAAGACCCTTTTTTCGACAGAACTTTAAACGACGCCTTTAATGGCCAATGGTGGAGCCAGTCTGGGCTTGCGCCAAATGCTTTAAAAGCCAGATTTTTAACAAGCCCGCGCATTATTATTAAGGAAGTCGCGGCCTTTCTTTCCTTAGAATGGGTCAGTGCTCGCTGGAGCCCTGATGTGTTGATGATTATCCGCCATCCTGGGGCGTATGTGGCCTCTGTCAATAATCTCGATCAACAGGCGGAAGAACTTTCCCGATTTGAAAATTTAAGAAACAATCCGCTTCTTCATAAAAAGTACTTAGCGCCTTTCGCCGCGCATTTAGCCAGCTTACAACATCCCGCTGAGGTTACATCAGCAAGCTGGGCGATCAGAAATTTTATTGTTTTGCAAGATCACAAAGCCCATCCAGAATGGGCGCTGATTAAATATGAAGATGTTGCGACTGATCCTCTGTCCCAATTTGAGGCCCTATATAAGCGTTTCGACCTCGATTGGAGTGATCATATTTCTTCTTGGGTCAAAGAAAAGTCTACAAGCGAAAGCGCTGGAAAATTCACCACATCGCGCAATTCAGCAAGCCGTATTCACGCTTGGAAAGCGAAATTAGATGCTGAGCAAATTGACCAAATCAGAAACGCAATAGCGCCATTCAACTTGCCATATTATAACAATGATGCTGATTGGCTTGATGCTGATTAAATTGAAAAAACGCCCCGAAGGAATCTAAATATCTAGATTTTAGAAATTTTACCGCCCAACAATAAACGAAAGGCCACGCATACAAAATTTTAGGCGCTCATGTCATCATAGAGCTGACGCGCTTCTTGCGCCAAGGCATCATCGACTGATAGCGGAAATTTCCGGCGCGCTAAGGCGCATATCGCTTGGCGCCGTAATGACGTAAGGTAGCTGTAATATAGAGGCGGTATTTTTCGATCGCCTCATCATCAGCCGCCATCTGAAGAAGGCGATCATCTCGTATGTAATCGTCACCACTGAAAACCCACCAAAACACTTCGTCTAACGCTTCCGGACTGTCATAACTTACATCTAGCCCGTCGCCATGGGCGCGCGCTTTCATTTCTCCCTTTTTGCTGGAAACGCCAGACATTTTTGACCATAAGCCAGGCGCCAAGACAAAAGCTCAATTATATTCAGATGGATAAGATCTTCATCAAGCACTTTGTGTTCATTCATTTTCTTACGCCATAGCCGCCAAAAGTAAGTGTCGTTCTTACCAGCGTTAGCCCGCGCGATATCGTCCATCGTAATTGAACGTTCAAGCGCGCCAGTTTCGATATCGATAATATTGATGATTTCGCTGTGGTTCCATTTCAAAACACCGCGATCTTCCTTATCAACATCATCGCGCGGCAAGCCTAATACGGCAAGCTTGCCGTCTTCAACTGAGTAAGTATATTTAAAACGTCCTGGAACTGACCATATGATATTGCCGCACAAGTCTTTGCGGTAAAGTCCATCGCCGCCGTTGGAAAAGATGATGACCGATCCGTCATCCAGCATGTGCATAGCCGAATTCCCCATTTACGGCTGTAGGCGCCCGCTTAAAATTTCCGCCTTAACTGGAAAGTTCCGCACCAACTTACGGGCGCTGTCAAAGATTAACAGCTGCTCGTCGCCCTTTTGGTTAACGCGAAACATCATGGCGACCGGGGGAAGACCTACGTCGCCGGCGCTCCAACCAACGGGCGCAAACTCAAACTCTGGACCGTCAATTGGCGATAGCGTTTTATAGAGCGAATGAGGTTGAGCACGATCAACGCTTAGCCCCGCCCCTTCCTTGCCCTTCGCACGGCCCGTTAAAATCTTCACGAAATTAGAAGGCAGCCCCGCAACCCCATAGGCAACAGAGCCAATAAAGCCCCCTTTTTCTCCGCCATTTGCTACATAACGAACCGTTGCACCATAGAAAATGCAGCCAAAACCAATATCCAGGCTTCAATCTTGGCAAAGAGTAACTTTTCCAGGTTCATGACTTATGTTTCTTCCAATATGAGGACGCGTTAAAAGGACTTTATGGGATTATGATTTGATGTTGAACGTTGTGTGACGTCAATGTCGCATGCACCGTTATCAGACAAAGGCGCGACAAGCCGCCTCAGCAGCAGAGCATGCATCCTCATGCATTTCAGGTGATGGATAATATTTATTCTCTGTCCATGGTTTGGTTTTTAGATCAGCACGGTCATTACTGGTGTAAACGGTTACTGGTTCTTTCGTATCTTTATGGAGCAGTGGTTGTGGGCTGCCGCGCTCTGTCACAACTTCAATATAAGAATCGCACTGCTTTCGCACGCTTGCGACCATCTCATCATTTACCAATTGTGGGAATTCATTAAATAGGGTATGAACCGTCTTGTATTTTTCAGTATACGTAGGTTTTCTTTTCGAGAACCATAGCAGCGCTTTTGGCGGTTCGATTTTTTTACAAAGCGCTGTGAAATTTTCCACCCATTGGCGCCTGGCTTCCATAACAACGCTTCGGGCCTGCGGCGTTGCTAAGCTGCGCGCAAGGAAGCGTCCCGGACGCCCAAATCGCCTTAAGCTATGGTTGCCGCGAAGCAATTCTTGATAAGCTTGCGCAGCCCCCATCTTCTTTCCGTCGCTATTGCGCGTAACATATTCAAGACCGCCGCATGAATAGTAAGGATTGCTCTGGCTACGTCCGGACATTACTTGCAAAACGACAAAGCGAGCATTTTGAATGTAAGGCAGAAGGTTTTCTTGCGACAAAAAGAACTCAGGCCCAGCCCCGCCGTAACCCAGATTTAGCGCAGGCAGACCTAGCGCTTTTTCCAACTGTTGTGGATACGGATTTTTACAAAAACATCCAAAGGTCTGCGCAGCTCCTAAACAGACAAAGTATGATCCGGGAGAAAGATCCGCTGGCGGAGGGCCACGAAACGACAGTTGCGTGTTACCCAAAACGTACATGTTGTAATCAACAACATCGATATCCCGCCTTTGGTAACCAGATAGATGAACAGCCTTGTCAGACGTCGCTAAATTCACTTTTCAACCCATTCTTATACACAGCTAATACAAGCCCTAAGAGCGCTTCTACACAAGCATGCCCATTACTCTACTCAACCCTGAGCTGAGTTGCGCTACTTTGAGGACGATTGAGCTAGTGCTCCTCAAAATACCAGGTTGACCCAAAGTAAAGCCCTTCACAATGCGGCACAGCTTCGCAAAATCTTATAATTCAGAGCAACTTGTGGGCCACTTCAATAAATAGGGGATAAAAGTTAAAAACCGTCGCATTCAGCGACGGTTTTAAGGGAGCGGTGTAGCCGTGGTTTTTTACTGAAGGTCAGGAATACTAAAACGACAACAATCGATTTAACGCCTGATGTTCCCGCCATTGAGCGACTATGCTAATGCGTAGTCGCCATCTTTGAAATCAGGTAGGAATTCATTGCCTGTCACTGATTCGTAATACTCAGAAAATGCGTATAGTTCCGCCAACTGTGCGTTGACCTTTTGATTTTCTGTTTGATAATTCTCGATCGCCCCGCCCTGTGTAGCAAATTGTACATCGCTGCTAGAAGCTTCAGCGACAGCGTCAGCTATATCATCAGGGGTTAATGGCGACGTAACGGCGCTTAGGAATAAATCATCTGTTCGATCGACTCGAGTGTAGTCAACCGATTTAAACTGGAAGTCCGAGTTGTTGCCTTGAACATTTGCGCCAGCACCATCTCCGTACCCAACCGCTTCGATCTTGAGCGCACTGATTGGCTGAGAAGACTTTATTGAAAATTCGTATCCGTCCTTGCGTCCCAAGTATTTCCCGTCTTCAGGAGAAAGCAGACCAGAGCCAATTCTATTGCCAGTTTCATCATAAGCCGTCCACTTAGCGGTTTCATCTAAGTCACGATACTCATTTACGGTCATTTTTTGTACTGACAACTTCAAGTCTTTGACTGCGCCGCCAAAATCGATCAAAAACGCCTCGCTCTTGCCCGTAGCACCATCATAATCTAGCTGACTATTATATCGATTGCCGCCAATGCCGTACCCGCCATCGCTTTTTGTCAAAGCACGAGCTAGACCATCTGTTCCCACACCAACGAGCGTCACATCATCACCAAGTGAAGCCACCGCTTTATGGTTTATTGAAGGTGCAGTTTGCGGCGATATACCTTCATCTACAGGCTCGCTAAGAGATACAGTTTTGATGCTCACTACTGCGGACTTCACAGTAGTATTATCGTCAGAAACAGTAGTTTGATCGTCAGAAACGGTATCGTTTGAAGCGATCTGCCCGCTGCTTGGTTTATAGTTATAACCAGCGTCATCAACTTTATAAGAGATAACGTTGGAATCCTCACCTTGGCGGCCATCCGCCTCTAGTGAAGTGCGTAGTTTGTAATCGCCATTGCCTAACTCTGGCAGCTCAAAAAGCAAGTCACCCACTGGTGCGCCATCGCCGCTCGTATTGGGAACCTCAACCTCGCGCCAAGAATCACCATTTACGGAAACCTCAACAGTAATCGTTTCAGCACTCGTTGCGAAAAAATCACTGACGTCAGGAAGCGGGTTTTCTTTTAACTCAACAATATTATTCTTCAAAGCTTCGCTTTTGTTGCCGCGATGAACTTGGATAAGATCAGGATCAGGATGATCTTTGCCATTCCAAGTCGTGTTGTAATAGCTTACGCGCGCACTGTTATCAGCAAGCCAAATCAGGTGTTTGCCGTCGCCTAGGTTAATCTCACTATTAACAATCACGATATGCGCATCTGACCATGCCCGCAAAATCCGGAAGGCATTCTCAAAAGTCGCGTTCATGATGTAGACAGTATCTTTTGCATCAATGATAGCGTCGGAGAAATTTTTGGCCGTTACATCCCGCATGAAAACGTAACCATCGCCGCCATATTTGACGCTCTTACTGTCGTGGGTCAGAAAGTCACGGTTTGTTGTTGAATAGCTGTCGCCCGTTGCGTTCATAGGGCGCTCGCCGCCATCAGCGTAAACACGAGAAATCGTCAACGTATCATCAATAGCGCCGCGCAGCCCAGTGTGAATAGCTGATCCGTAAATTGTGCTTGAATTGACGTTGTCGTATGTGAAGTCGTAAATATTGACCGCGCCAGTATCGGTAACGCTAATGCCAGTTTTGTGATTCGAAATGTCGGCGTTAGTAATTTGGTAAGTCTCACCCTCTTCCTTTAGGAAGAAGCCTTTTTTATTTAGCCCGCTCGTCTTTGTAACGTTAGTATACGTTGTATCGACATTGTTAAGGAGATATTTATCTTCCTCAACACGAAAATAAGATTTACCGTCAAGTTTTTCTAGATATAACATTGGTTTCATCAACGCGGCCATGACACTCAAACTCCTTACAACAAACAGAACATTTCCGTCCGCACAAATACGATGAGCGGACTTGACCACAAAGGTCCGTCTGCGTCAAATTACACATCGGCAAGGAGACTCGGCAGGGCGCCCGCTAGTACGCCCCGTCGTATGATTGAAAGTTAACCTACAGTGCTCCTCTAGAGAAATAAAGCACCGCGCCCAATCCACAAAAAAACTTGTAAGCGATTGAATTTTATACATTTTCACAGAATATCTCGTCGTAAAAATGTAACCTTTCCTATATTTTAGGTTTTAACAATCATGGCCAGCCAGATGAAAAACACCTAACCAATCCTTAAGCTGATTATTTGAATTCAACATTACAATTAATCAATTTACCGCTAATTGCAGCGGCTCAAATTGATTTGTTTACTGAATGTAAATTTGGGTTAATTTTCAGTATACAACTTTAGCCGGTCTGGTTGTGCAAAAACCGTAAAATCCAACACATCGCTGCTGTTAGATAAGACTGAAAAAGCCATACAGCCCAACCAATGGTATTTAAAAAGAAAACCGCAATGAATTAGAATTCTTCACGCAGCACATTGCTCTGCGCATCCACAGATGGCTTTGGTTTTAGTCTTAACAAGATTCGGCTAATTAGATAGGTGGCCGTTGCGCCAAATCCCGCATTGCGGATTGAATAGGCTATAAACCCAACGCGATCACTTTTCGACCAAATAAATGCAAGCGCCGCAACAGCGATGCGTCGCCGGTAAGCGTTTTCACCTAACCAATCACGATGTTTGCGTGTTACCTCTGTGCGTTTTTCAAGCCCGGCGACCGTTAAATGCTTCGCTTTATTTGTAATACGGTCATGATCGCCGTCACGAAAATCAAATAATGGATCTGAGATATACGCCAAGGGCATACGCTGGGAAAGGCGAACATATACATCCCAGTCCTGGCCATTGCTGAGTGAAACGTCAAACGGCACCGCCTCAATAGCTGAGCGTCGCACAAAAAGACCGCTTGTCCCACAATACCATCCGCCGACCTTCAAATCGTCTTCAAGTACATCCTCGTCAGTGGCCTTTGCAATCACGCCGCCATTAATTGCCCCGCGCGCGCCGCATAAACAAGCCTCGCGCTCGCCAATAGTCGCGAGTTGTCGCTCAAGTTTTTCAGGAAACCATACGTCATCATCGTCTAAAAAAGCGATGAAATCTCCGGATGCTAAAGAAACCCCCTTATTGCGCGCAACGTTAGCGCCGGAGTTCTTTTCCAGACGATGGTAAATGATCTGGTCGCCAAATAAGTCAATCACAGGCTGAAGCGGTTTTGGCGAACAGTCATCAACAACGATAATTTCTTTAGCCGAAACGGTTTGCGCGAGCACACTTTCGATCGCGTCACGCAAAAAGTCGGGACGATTATAAGCGGTTATAACAACGCTAACCGTATGTTCGCTCATAAAGCCTCCTGCACCACAGCGCAGATCAAAATCATCAATCGCCGCCAACAGCGCCTCGCGGCAAACGGCTGTAAGAAAAACTCATGCAAAGCCCATCGCTCAGCCATAAGGAAAAGCAGGATTTGGCTACTATAGCTAGCTAAATTTGGTCCCTTAAAAAGCAACGCCCAAGGTGAGTGTGAGACGGTTATCCGTAAAGCTGCGATTACCGTCAAGACCTGAAGAATCCCGCTCCTGCCTAGAATAGTCAAATGCGACGTCAACACCTTTTTTTAGTGCATAAGTGACATTCGCACGAACGACGTAATCGCGGTCACGGCGGTCAAGATTACGCGTTGTCGTAGGGGTCACATCGACTGTTCCATCAAAATCAAAATCTTGGAAAGCGCCGTTTACGCCAGCAACGATGCGGGGAGATATGCGCCGCTGCACGCCTAGTTTCACTTCACTGCGTGTTGAGCTTAAGGCGTTATCGAATAAAGCATCACGAATATCGCGTTTGGCGTTTAGCGTTACCGTTGTTAACGGCGATACAAACCATTCAAGCCCAACCTTGCTCGTAATAATCTCGCGGTTGTCAATTGATGGATCCTCAACATCGCGCTGGGAATAGCCAAAAGCCGCCTCGCCGCGTAACAGGTTTGTGAAATTCATGGCGAAGCCAGCATCAACGCCCCATTGCTTGGAATCGCGGTCCAGCGGGTTTCCGGCTGTTGGTTCTTGAAAATCAGTGATGAGGTAATCCCCGCCCACAAAAACGTCGAGTGATGGGCCAACCTCAGCACTTACACGTGTAGAGAAACGATAAGCCTCCCTGTCACGAAAATCTTGATCGCGGAAATCATTCGCATCAATAACAGCATCGCCATTATCTACAAAAGCTCGATCAAAATCTAAGGTGCTGCGCTCTGCTGCGGCTTTAATTTTGATGATGCCCGCCTCGCGGCGCGCTTCTACAAACAATTCACTCTCATCAAACTCAACGCGTGATTGAGACTGCGTTTGAGTAAACCGAGCGTTACGCTCCTCGACATCACTAACATACGCCCCGCCGACAGTGATGCGAGAGGCAAGACCAACGTCCAAAAATGCTGAGCCGCCAGCTTGGTATGTGGTCGCTGATTCATCATCAAAATCAGTGACTTGTTCTGTCGTTACATCAGCATAGGCGCTGAGGCCATGGGAGGACCAATCGGTTTTTGCTGAAACGCCGCCAGTAACTGTGAAGATAAATGCGTTTTCTTTATCTCTAAATTGAGCGGGAACAGTAAGGTCATCCGTTGGTTCGACAGCGAATAGGTTATCAGTATAGGTCGTCGCCGCAGATGCATAGGGCGTGACCATGAAAGCTCCAATGCGCGCGCCACTTGCTCGATACTCTTCGCGGTACTGCTCATAAACAGTTTTGCCCTCAGAAGGAGGAGCGACTTGAGCAATTGCCGGGCCCGCCAATGCAAAGGCGCAGGCGCTCGTCATGAATGTATATCGCAGCATCACTAACCGTACTTTCTCTTTATTTATCTACTGCTAGCGCCGCTATGTTGACAAGGAAAGCGCCGCCCCGCTGCATACAACACTAAAAGATAATCCTTAACGGACTTTAAGCTTAGAAGAGTCGAGCGCCGATTCTTACTGTATCGCCAGGATAAACCTTTAACTCAGCGTTCAAGGGCACCTTCACTTCTTGTGTCTCATTTTCCCTGCGGATGAAGACCTGATTGCGTTTTGCGCGCGGCGTAAACCCGCCAGCTCGCGCAATCGCGTTCACAACCGTTAAATCGGTTGCAAAAACGAACTGTCCCGGCTGTTTAACTTCGCCGTAAACATAATAAGGCCGGAAGCTTACCACTTGGGCGCTCACTTTAGGGTTGATGAGGAATCGTCCAGAAAGCTTATTTGTAATGGTCTTTTCTAAACCACGGACATCTGAACCAGCCACATTAATATCCCCCGCCAGAGGCATCGCGATGGCGCCTGAACTGTCCAATTGGAAGTCGCCAGACAGGTTTGGCTCGCCAAATACAGTGACTTTCACCTTATCCCCTGGACCCAAGATATAATTGGTGTTCCCAACACCAGCAGGTTTAGCCGTCTGAGCCTGTGTCGCCACAGACGCTGATCCTGCATCTGAAACTGTCGGCGCAGTGGTACAAGCTGCCGCAAGAAGCGCAAGAAGCGCAGCTATCGCCTTGGCGCTCGCCATCCAGCTACCCTTGGCGCTCGCCATCCAGCTACGTTGCATGATCTGTTGTAAGAGCATCATAGTCGATTATCCCAAATAAAACGGTTGCCTAAAATACGGTCGCTTAAAGTTCCCAAAAGTCTGGCTGAAAGGTCACCCCTATCATCATACACTTTTAAGGCAAACCCCGCGAAAGTCATGATGGCGCAGCACGAAAAATGCCGCACTCGCTAGGAAAAAGGCTCCTCAGGACTGCATGTGGCACATATGCAATAGCCATATGGGGTCTGCCCGCCTGCTCCCGTCTCTATTTATAACAATTGCGACAAAACAGAGGCCAATTGCGCATCTATGTCTCTGCTTTCGTCAGTTAAACTTAGCACAAGCAAATTTTGTGCAACATTATGGTGAACCCAAGAGACAAAACAGTCTCATAGACAATACTACTCTGCAAAATTCTTTGGATATGAGAAACTGGACCAGATCTTGCGCATCGCCTATTAGGCTTTAAAGGCGAGCAAAAGCGCCATCCACATTCTCGCGCCATCTTGTATAGAGTAGTTATGGAACAAAACGGATCTTCGACGGGCGCGCCAGCGGGCGATAAAAAGGCGGCCCATACTTCTTTGAATGATGACGCCGATCCCAAACAGGCCCGCACCTCGCCTGCCCGCTTTCTTATCAATATGATCAGCTCTTTGGGCACGCGGATCCTTCAACTGACAGCCTTACTTTGGGCCAATCAATATATTTTGCGCCGTGTCGAAGTAGAAGAATACGCAATCTTCGCGGTGATCGTCTCAATGATGATTGTCGCCGATTTGTTTAAGATGATTTTCACAGGCGGCCTCTCGCGTTTCATGGTGGAAGCCGACGCAAACAATGACACTGAAGAGATTACGCGCATAACCTCTTCAATGACGCCGGTGCTTTTGCTCGTCACACTCGTAATCGCCGGAGTTGGTACGCTCGCTGTTTTCTACATTGATGTGCTTATCAAAGTAAGTCCGGCTTATATTGATGACGCACAAATTATGCTCGCCTTATTGGTGGCGAACACTTGCGCCAATGTGATGAGCACGCCTTTTACATGCGGCCTTTTTGTCCGCCAGCAATTTGTAAAATTAAACGTCTTAAAGCTCGCTGTTGAAGTCTTACGAATTTGCGTTTTGTACTATCTGCTTGTCTATGTCAGCCCTCAAGCACTTTGGTTGATTGTCGCAACAAGCTTAGGCAACGCGGTTAATATCGCCGTACAAACCGGCTTTACTTTAAAGCTGTTTCCTACAGCGCGTGTTCGCCGCGCCTATTTTTCAAAACAGACGGCCAAAAGGCTTATGCATTTCGGCGCCTGGACATCCGTTGGCGGCATCGCCCAAATAGTCTCGCGCACCGCGCCAATCTTGCTTCTTAATCGGTTTGGCTCGGGCGCTGATGCGTCTGCATTTTACCTTGGCCGCCTGCCGGACATCAAAATCAGAGATCTTTTACAATCGGCGGCGCAACCGGCCAAACCCGCCCTAACCTCCATTTACGCTCTTGAAGGGGAAGCTGCTCTTGAAGAGTTTTATTATAGAGGCGGGCGATATTATCTTTGGGCGGCGCTTTTATTGGCTGCGCCACTTTTGGTTTTTGCAGACCCAATTATTAGCCTTTACACGAATAAACCAGACTATGCTGACGCTGCTGTCGTCCTCGCGATTTCTTTTGGAATCTATCCCATCTTATGGGCGAGCGCTATGTATTACCAAGTCGCGTTCGCAATTGGGCGCATTGGAGCCTACAATATTTGCAATATTGCATTGCAGGCAATTACCTTCCTAATGCTGATCTTATTCATTTGGGGCCTTGATCAAGGGGCTGTCGGCGCGGCTAAAGCCATCGCATTATCCCACGGTCTTGTAACCGCGTTCTTGCTGTGGCCCATGGGATTGCGTCTGGTTAAGGGGCGTTGGACGTTTTTCGCCCGCCAGACCGTGGCGCCAGGCATCGCTCCTTTCCTGGCGGCGTTGGTGGCGTGTCTTGTTTATCGGAATTTCATCACGGTCAATAGCTGGATGCTGCTTGGCGCAGGGGCGCTTGTTAGCACGTTTGTCTATGGCGCAGTCTTAGTAACTTGCCGTGATGACGTAGACAAAAGGTTGTCGGCGAAATTTGTCTCAAAAGCAGTCAACAAAGGGGCTATTTTAGCGCGCGCCTTGCCTTTTGCAAAATCAGAACGCCGAGCAGGCTAAACAGTCCAGGGGACTTTACGCCCCAAAACATCTTGCAATTCACCGATATCATCTTTGAATTTTGCAAATAAGGGTGCGCGCAATTCTGGGTTAAACTTGGGCGGCTCAGTCGCATTAATTTTGCGCACAAAGCGTTTAACGCGGCGCGTCAGGGACGCCGGTGTGATCGCCTCTATCTTTGCTCTGCTATTGCTAGGCCATTGTAGCCATCGGTCAACCGCAGCAAGGCGCGGCGCATAAGCCACTTTTTGGCGGGCGCTCATATCTGGCGTAAAGCCGGGATCGACACCTATGTGAGTGCAAATCTCGCTAAATACTTTAAGCGGCTTGGCCGCATAGTCGTCATATAAGACAACTTTAACGGCATCACGCCCGAACAAGTCGTAATATCGCTTTACCTGACTTGCGTAACGCCCAATTCCAACATACCGCCAATCCCAACCCCACCCCTGCGCATGGCGCTCTTCCTCAGCAGCGACCGCTTCCATCAAAGCCAACGGTTCCAAATGAAACTCGCAATTCATTCGATAATGCGAGAAAAGCCGCGCCACAGGGTCCCTTAAGACAATAATAAATCGCGCCTTTGGCGTCGTTTTATGAATATTTTTCGCGGCTTGTTCCAAAAAGAGATAGCGAACGGAGGCGTCGCCAATCGCCTTCGCCCCTTGTGAACCATTATAAGACGCCTGATAGACGTCAAAGTCGGTAATTGTGCGGTCATGCAGCATTGCCTTAATGACCGTTTCGGACGCCGGACCGCCATAACATGGTGTGCAACCTGGATAGGCGAAATAATTCGGCTCTTTATGGGCGGAAAAGAACACCTCTGGATGCTGCTTGAGGTAAGCCGCCAGGGAAGTGGTGCCGCATTTGGCGGCGCCGACAATAAAAAAATTAGGCAAAGGCATGTAAGAACCAGCGCTTAGTTTCGGTCACTACACAATATGACAAAGGGGTTTAAAGCCCGTTTCCACGCATATCGCTAAAAACGAAATTTTGCTATGCGATAAGCTTGAAAATCACAAGCCAAGACATGGCGCTAAAGAGGAAAACGAAGGCGATCGGCTTTGGTTGTGGGAGGCCCCGAACTCGAAGCCAGCGATTTCTGCGCGCAGCGCCCGTTGTGGCGCGTCTGGCGCGCATTGGATAATCTAAAGTCCGACCTTGATAAGTATTCAGAACCATCATCCTTTTATTTAACCTTCTTCGTAATAACCAAGGGTTACGATTTGCTTAAGTAAACGCACGAATGAGTGAGTGCTGAAACGTTTCCCCGCCTATGGGGGTAAACAACCATCGACACCTATTCGGCGCCGTAACGAAACCATTTGATTGGTTAAAAATGACTAGGTTGAGGCGCCTGTATTAAATTTGGAGGCTGAATTGGGGCGTGAAGGTGATAAATGTCACACCAGACAGTTCCATTGCCATTTCTTAATCAAAATGAAATAATAAAAACGTTGAAACTCGATGATATTAATCAACTTCTGATTGTTTTTGTTTAGGAATTAAATTTCCAGGTGCGACCCTTAAGCATCATGACCATTCAATTTCGGTCACACTATTGCAGTACAGCATGAGTATATTATCCTTGGCACGGATCTTGATAGTTTAGGCCTGCGTAATTGGGCCGCCTGTTTTGCTTGCGTATCAAATAGCTTTAAGAACGGTACGGCTCGTCGTTATGCACTCTCGTAGTTTCTGATTGATGTGACTGCGTAATTTTGAGTCGATTGGCGCGGGATTTTACTTTAGTCCAGGCGTCGCCCGGATTCTGAGGCTAGACCGCTTCTTTGGCTTTTAAAGTTTGGCTTTTAAAGCTGATAACGGGCGGACTAAACGTTTTGCAGGCTAAACATTGTTTGGCCAACAATTTGGGGATGGCGGGATTTCGTCGCTTACTTAAGAGCTGAGTTTGGCGGGGCGGCGCCCTGTCAACCATTTTATAAAGAGTAGATGTTCATGACGGCGTTTAACAGAAAAGATAATTTCATCGCGGACCAAGGTTCTATGTCAGACAGCACAATGCTTTCAGACGTCATCGACCCAGCGAGCATTATTCAGTTTATTAAGCGACGTGCTCTTGTTTTAGCAACAATTGTCACAATGGCTATTGGCGCTGGCTATTTTTATTACACGATTGCAGATCGTGAGTACGTTGCTCGCGCTGAAATCATCTTTGAAGTTCCTGGCTCAGACTATAGTGTACAAAATGGCGGCTTTACGCCAATGTCGATTGGCGATCGCGCCATCAATACCCAGGTCGAAGTCCTACGATCCACGTCATTAGCGCTTACAGCAATTGAATCTAATGAGGAATTGCGCGCTGCTATTAAAGATTTTTACGAAGAAGACGGCCTAGTGGGGGAAGCCGCTAATGCGGGTCATATGGCTGACGCCCGTCGTATTTCGAATAACCTCACCATTACCCGCCAAGGCATGACAAGCGTCGTCGCAATACAATATGTTGATTACAGCCCTGAACTAGCACAAAAATCTCTTGCGGCGCTTCTCGATACTTACTTCCATTTTCAGCGAGATTCAAAAACCGACGCCACGGAAGAGACCGCTAAGGTCTTGCAAGGTCGCTTGTCAGCTCTGCGCCAAGAGGTTTCGGACGCTGAACAAAAAGTTGAGGAATACAAAGCCAAGACTGGACTGCTGTCGACGGGCGATGTCAGCCTAGAAGATCGTCGCTTGATCTCCCTGCAAGAACTCTTAGCGAAAGCCCGCGCTGATCGTACGCTTAAAGAGCTAAAACTCACGCGGTTTCGTTCTGAATCAGAAGAAGTGTCTGGTCAGGCCTCCGCCGCTCTACTTGAATTGCAAAAGCGTAAAAATGAATCTGAACGCGAGCTTGCCAAACTACTGCAGCGTTATGGCCAAGAACACCCTTCTATCGTCGCTGCCCAAGAAGAATTATGGGCGATGGAAAATCAACTTCAAGCTGAACGCACTTCAATTGCTCTGACGATGAATGATGAAGTTTTGGTCGCAAAGCAAATCGAAGCGGGTCTGCAGCAAGAATTAGATCAAGTAAAATCAACAATACGTTCTCGTGAAGCTGACCAAGTAGAATTACGAGAGCTTGAGCGTCACGCGGCCGCTAGCCGAGAAGTTTATGAGAATTTCTTGACGACCTCCAAACAACTTTCTGAAAGCCGTGAGTTTGCGCGCGCTGACGCAGCGATATTAGAGCCAGCGCTGGCCTCGTATGTGCCATTCTCACCTAAGCTTTCCTATGTATTGTTGATAGCCGGGTTCTGCGGCGTCGTTGGCGGCATTGGTATCGGTCTGCTGTTTGATTACCGCCCAGACGTTATCATGTCAGGCGCACAGCTTGAAAAAGTCACCCAAGTGCGCAATTTCGGCTATATCCCAGAAATTAAGCGTGGCAAAGGCAATAAGCGTCGTACAAAAACAGTTTCAGATGCTGTAATCGTACGCCCGCGCAGCGCATATTCTGAGGCGATTAATCGCCTCGGTGTGATGCTAGAATCATCAACGATGAATCATTCCGCCTCTTCGTTCTCCGATACTCCGGCTAACAACCCAATATTGTTTACAGCCGCGGTATCTCGTGAAGGAAAATCATCGACGGCGATTTCGTTCGCCCGTGCGTGTGTCGCCGCAGGCGAACGAACAGTCATCATTGATGGCGACCTTCGCCGGCCATCCGTTGCAAATTATGTCGGCGCTAAAGTAGAAGTTGGTCTTGAAGATATTCTCCTGCGCGAAGCTAAATTAAACAGAGCACTGATCAAAGATCAACACAGTGATCTTATCACGCTTCCGGCAAGCGGTTGGTATAGCCGCCCAACAGAATTATTGAATTCAAAGGCTTTCAAAGACCTTTTGAACCACCTTTGTTCTGAGTTTGATCGCGTCATTATCGACTCACCGCCGGTCCTTGCATTCCCTGAGGCGATCGTTCTTGGAAAGCTTTCTGCTGCGACAATTATGGTCGTGCGCTGGCGTTCTACGCGCAGTGAGCTTGTGCGCGATGCGATGGCTCAGCTAAAGGCTGGCGATGCAAATATTGCTGGCGCCGTATTAAGCCGCGTTAATCTCGATATGCTGCAAAATTACGGTTATTACGACTCAAAATACTACGTGAATGAAAATGAATTTGAGTTCAAACGCGAAAAGCAAATGTTTTTACCTTCTTCCAGCAAAGTAGAAACATCAACATAACGTTTCAGCCGCCCCAATCATCGCAGGGAAGATGTGCATGAATACCAATTTCACACTTCACTGCACAGGGGCTTTAATAGGCGGGCATAATTTCGCCAAATCGCAAACCCAATACGGCGCTTGAGCGGTACAAGGATTATAATAATCCGGAACTTATGAGTGGCATCCCATGTGGAATATAATCACCCTCAGCGTCGGCTTATCCGTTCTTTTATGGCTTTTTGTTGCGGTTTCTCGTTATCGCGACTGGTCATTAGCGATACTATGTCTCGCATTGTGGGTGCGTTATTTTTCCTCCGCATTCCACGAAATTACATATGATCCTGTTGTTGCTGGCCTGACAATAAACGCGTTATTATCATTGGCGACAGTTGGTCTTGCTGCGTTCTTTATCGATCTACGCAGTTTGTTGTCGCGTTACGCCCTTGCGATTTATCCAATTGTAATCGCAACAGCGGTCAGCGGCATATTAAATGGCATGGTCAAAGAAGCGATAGAGCCACTGACAAAGTGGGCTTATTTCTTGATGATCGCCCTTCTTGCGCGTAACGCGATGCAACGCCATGGGCCGGGCGCAGTTTTCCGCTTAGCCTCCATCGCGTTATTAACGCCGGTCTTTTTGCAATACATCTCTATTGCGATGGATAGCCCAAAGGCAGCGAGTCATAGTGCTGATCTTGAGTTTATGGCCACCCAAGGCAAAAACTATATTGGCGGCTATTATCATGAGGCGGTTTTTTCCGTTATCCTCATGACGTTCTTGTTTGTCTCCATGAACGCTAAGCCTATTTTATCGCGTGCAGGACGCATGCTGAGTGTTATCAGCGCCATTATCGGGCTTTATTTCGCAAACTATAGAACATCCTTATTAAGCGCGGCCCCTGCTATTGGTGCGTTTTTCTTAACGAGCGTCTCATCAAGCACAAGCAAACGCTATCAAGCACTGACGCTCTATGCCGCCATTGTGGCTGCAATCGCCGCGGTTTTCTTCATGCCAAAGTCATATTTGGAAAAATTTTCAGATGTCCCAAGCGTTGTGACAAAACTGAATTTGGTGATGCAGCACCCTTCTGAATTTTCAACCGAAGACCGAAAACTACTTACCGGCCGTGTTTATGTCTGGAGTGAGTATATCAGCGCCTATAAACAAGGAAATTTACAAGAACGGTTTTTCGGTTTTGGACCAAATGCATGGGAAGGAAGGTTTAGGCTTTACGCCCATAACACATTTGTCTCCACCCTCTATGAGTACGGCATTGTTGGTCTTACAGCTGTCATATTCTTATTTTTACAAATCACAATTGGCGCGCTTGGCGCAGGGCGAAACCCAGAAATACGCCACTTATTTTCAATGTGGGTTTCTTTCTTAATTTTGAATATGGCGACGATGCCTCTATGGCAAATTGAAGGTATGATTCTGTTTGCCCTCATTCGGGCAGCCAGCGAAATACAGCCAGAACGCGCTTACCGTCATCGCGCCCGTTTTGCGCCAGCATAGCAAAAATTGACGGAACACCCCAGCCCCCCTTCCCGTTGCATGTCTCAGATTATCGGCCTAATGATTGCATCACCCTGGTTTTTCAAATCACAGATAGATGACTCATATGCGCATCTTAGCCGACCCTGACTATCTACAAACGAACCCTTATCCTGAACTATTATATAGTGAACTTCGTCGTCAGGGAGAGACGGTGGAGCGGTACACGATTCGAAAAGCGCTCACTGAAAAAACGGATATTTTGCATTTTCATTGGCCGCAAATGGCGAAGCCGCAAAACCGCGGCGTAACCGCGAGCCTTGATTTTTGGATGCGCAATGGCGTTGAAAAAATAGCGGCCCTTCCAGCAGCCCGGGCGCGCGGTGCAAAAGTCTTCTGGACTGTTCACAACCTTAATCGCCATGATCACGCCGCCTCTCCTTTAGAAGAGTTTTTTTTGGCGCAATTTTTAAAAAACTGCGATGCCACAATTCATATGACCAATAGCGGCCGTGAACTCGCTTTCAGCCAAATCCCGCAACTAAAGGATCGCCCATTTTTTGTTATTCCTCATGGTCTTTACCCTGATGTCTATAACAACGGGCTAACGCGCAAAGCGGCGCGGGAAAAACTAGGCCTGCCAATAGAAAAGAAGCTTTTAGTCTACTTTGGCATGATACGTCCGTACAAAAATGTTTCCACGTTGCTAGAAAGCTTTTTACACGCCGCGCCCACTGATGCGCATCTAGTTGTCGCAGGAAAAGTCCATAAGTCAGCGAAAGGCCTTGAGGCGAATATACGCAATAGCGCCAGCCAACAAAGCAATATCACCCTAATGCTCAATTTTTTAAGCGATGAGGCTTTGCAACTTTTAGCCAAAGCCGCTGATATTTGTGTTTTTCCTTATCGTGAAATTTTTAATTCAGGCTCAATTTTCTACGCCCTATCCGCTGCTCGCCCTTCACTTGTTCCCGAAAGTCCTGTTTTTCAGGAGCTTGCAAGTGATTTCGGTGAAAACTGGGTTCAGTGTTTTAATGGTTCATTAACGGCGGAAATTCTAACAGAAGCCTTAGCGAAAATTCCCACAACTATTGATCGAACCGACAAAGAAAATCCGGATCTTACACAAATTCAATGGCCGCTTATTGCTGAAAGAACGATTGCTGCTTATCGTTCGGTTTTATAATTTGAACTTTATAACTGCGTATTTCTTGAAGCATCTCAACAAATGATGATAAATTTGCATTAACCGCTTCATGTCATAGTTTCGTAAATAAGTAATCGTGCTGAAACTCATGACACAAATTAAGAAAAGAAAAACATCTTTTAACAAGGTGTTATCAGTTTTTGGCAAAACGAATAAAGCGGGTGTTGCGGAACCCACCAAAGGCGCTATGTCGCCTTACACACAAGATCCAGATAGCCGCGATCAAGAAAATAACGAACGCTATCTAGAAGTCTTAGACGCCATCGCCGACTGGTTATGGGAAAGTGATGAAAACCACCAATATCGCTTTATTAAAAAAATAAGCAAAGACGCCACAAAATTACGCGTTAAAAAATGGCTGATCGATGTAAAAATTGGAGATATCTCCAGAAATTACTATCAAGACGACTATAATCGATTGCAAAAAGCTTTACGAGAGCGTCAACCCTTTAAAAATATCATCACCCGCCATGAAACAACTAGAGGGCGAGCCTTGCTGGGTTTCAGAGAGCGGAAAACCTATTTTCGATAACAAAGGTGTATTCCTTGGCTATCGTGGCGCTTTTATCAATATAACAGATACTGCGATCGCGAATATTGCTCGTGATCGCAAGCAACGTAAGCTTGAAGAAACGAATGCAGAGTTAGAAGAAATCGTCGCTGCGCGCACTCATGACTTAGAGGCGAGAACACAGCTTTTGTCAGAAGTCTTAGAATCAATGGCCGAAGGTATTGTCGTTCTTGATGAAGACCTCAACATTGTGATGCGAAATAATACCGCCGTTAAACTTTCTGAGCTTCCCGAAGCTGAATGGGATATCGGATCAAGCAGTAAGCATATTTTAGAACAAGGCATCAAAGCTGGTTGCTATGAGTATGATACTGCGGACGAGTATTACAAGACATGCCAAATTAAGCTGAAAGCGAACAAGACATTCGATACAATTCGTAGACAGTCTAATAATGTTACGATTAGAGAATCAACACAATTTCGTCCAAGTGGCGGTTATGTTGTAACCTATGGGGATATTTCAAAGCTTCAACAACGCGAAGATGAACTGTCAAAACTTTCGCAAGAATTGACTATCTCCCGTGACAGAGCGCAAACAGCTAATCGCGCAAAATCTGAATTTCTCGCCAATATGAGTCATGAAATTCGTACCCCAATGAATGGTGTCATTGGGATGGCTTCACTATTGTTAGACAGCAGCTTAAATGAAAAACAACGGGATATGGCCGAAACAATTGTTTCGTGCGGCGATAATCTGTTGACTATCATCAATGATATTCTTGATTTTTCGAGATTAGAGGCTGGCAAGTTTCGTTTTGAGAGCAAACCGTTTGATTTACGTAAAGTTGTTGAAGATGTCTCCTCACTGCTCAATTTAAAACTTCAAGAAAAAGGCTTAGAGCTTATGGTTCGCTATGAACCAGGCCTAGCGACTGATTTTATTGGGGATGCAGGACGTTGTCGGCAAATAATAACAAACCTTCTTGGTAATGCCGTTAAGTTCACAGATACTGGATATGTTCTCGTTGAAGTTAGCGGAAAAAATCGCGGCGAGTTTAGCGACATACAGATTAAAGTGGTGGATACCGGTTGCGGTATTCCAGAGAACAAACTTCAACTCATCTTTGATAAATTTGAACAGGTTGACAGCTCCGCCATCCGTCAACATGACGGCGCGGGGCTCGGCTTAGCCATAACGAAACGTATTGTTGAAGGTATGGGCGGCAAGGTGTCAGCACAAAGCACGCTAGACGCTGGCTCAACTTTTACTGTTACTTTAGCGCTGCGCGTCAGCGAAAATACCGACGCGCAAATTTCGAAAGATTTAGTTTCGCTTTCCAACACCCATGCCTGTATAGTCGATGATAACCCCGTGAACAGACGTATTTTAATAGAACAATTATCGTCTTGGGGAATGCAAGTTACGCCGTTCAATTCAGGACAAAGCTTACTCGACCATATTGAGGCCTCACACAAAAAGGGGCATTTGTTTGATATCGCTATATTAGACTATCAAATGCCGAATATGACGGGTTTAGAACTAGCGAAAAAGCTAAAGTCCACCCGCATGGCGGCGACGCCCCGAATTCTTTTAACATCGGTTGGCCCTAAAGGGCCGCCAACCCAAGAAATCGAACAACTCTTTGATATATACCTGATCAAGCCGGCGCGTATAAAAATGTTGTTCAACGCGGTTATCAACACACTTAACGACCATACCGCCAAACAGGCGCGCAGTGTCGCGGAAAACTTAGCCGCCGCGGCCGACACGAGCGCTAAACAGCTTGTATCACCCAATAATCAAATAAACATTCTTGTTGCGGAAGATAACAACGTCAATCAAATGGTCATCAAATCGATGTTGAGCCAATTTGGTTGCAACACGATTATTGCCTCCAATGGCCTAGAGGCGGTGCATAAATATCAAGAAGTATCGCCCGATATTATATTGATGGATATTTCAATGCCCGAGATGGACGGTCTAGAGGCAACTAAACGCATCCGCGCGCTACAGCAAACCCATGGCAATTACATCCCGATCATTGGTGTAACCGCCCATGCAATGGCTGAAGATGTTCAAAATTGTCTCAATAGTGGTATGGATGATCATCTATCCAAACCCGTAAAGCTGGACGAACTAGAAAAACGCTTGAAAAAATGGGCCAGCCTAAACAGCACATCCCGTCAGGCATCTTAACTTATTAGTCCGACATTCATTTAAACTGACAGACCTTCCGCCGTTTGTCGCCGCCAAAGATTGGCATAAAGACCATTTTTCTTCAACAAAGACCCATGATTGCCTGTTTCAACCAAGCGCCCTTCGTCTAAAACAAAAATTCTGTCCGCCTCAGCAAGCGTGGACAAACGATGGGCGATCGCAATCGTCGTACGCCCTTTGGACGCCTCCGAAAGGGCCGTTTGCACTTCTTTTTCCGTTTCAGAATCGAGCGATGATGTTGCTTCATCCAACACCAAAATTGTGGGATTGAGCAAAATAGCCCGCGCCACACCGACCCGCTGTTTTTCACCCCCAGACAACTTCATACCGCGTTCGCCGACGCGCGTATCAAGACCATCGGGCAAAGTTTTGATAAAATCACCAAGTTGCGCCCGCTCCGCCGCGGCTATAATCTCCGCCTCACTAGCATCAGGGCGCGCATAAGAAAGATTAAATCGCAGCGTATCATTGAATAAAACCACTTCTTGCGGCACGAGGCCAAGGGCCATTCTTAAAGATTGTTGGCTAACTGATTTTATATCCTGTCCATCTATAATGATATTACCTTGGTCAGGATCATAAAAACGAAATAACAATTTAAGGATTGTGGATTTACCGGCGCCGCTAGGCCCAACAATGCCAACAAACTCTCCCCCCTTAACATCTAAGCTTAACCCTTCAAGGCCGCCGCTTCGGCCTTCATAAGAAAAAGCAACATCCTCAAAACGAATATTGCCATCCGTGCTAATAAGCGCGGAAGAGTTTTCAGGGTCACCAATGTCAGGTTGATGATCAAGCAGCTCATAAAGCTTTTCTATATCTACGGCGCCTTGTTTGATTTCACGCCACGCAAAACCTAATATCGCCATAGGGCGGTAAATATTTGTCAGCATTAACAGTACGGCTGTAATGTCTCCGGCGCTCATATCTCCGCGCACCACGCCAGCGCCAGCGATAAGAGCAACCGCAGTTAGCCCCCCAGCCATAATAAATTCCTGGCCCGCATTAAGCGCATTCATCGACTGCATTGAGCGGGTATATTTGTCATTGTAAGCGCTTACAGCATCGTTATAGCGGACTGTTTCCCGCTTCTCCGCCGCAAACGCTTTCACCGTCTCAAAATTGGTGAGCGTATCCATTGAAATCGCGCGCAAATGCGTATCGGCTTCGTTCATGTCACGGCGTAGTCGGTTGCGCCATTCGGTTACACGAATGGTGAAAATAGCATAACAAATAACTGTTACGACTGACGCCATGGCGAGGCTCAAATCATAAAGCGCCGCCATCACAGAAGCTGCAATAATGAGTTCAATGATGGTCGGCCCAATAGTAAACGCTAAAAATCGCAGCATAAAATCAATCGCTGCAGCCCCGCGCTCAATAATGCGCGCAAGAGCGCCAGCCCGGCGCGTTAAATGAAACTGTAATGACTGATCTTGGGCATGAGCGAAAGCCTCAACAGCAATAAGACGGTTAGCGTCTTGTGTTACGCGCGTGAAAAATGCATCACGCAATTGCGGCAATCCGGCTGATAAAAAGCGCGCAGTCCCATAGGCGAGCATAAGCCCAACAAAAGACAGCCCAGCAAGAGCCGCATCACCAGAGGTGACGGCGTCTATCCCCTTGCCCATCAATACGGGCGCGCCGACCGCAAATAGTTTTGCAACCATTGTTAGGGACAAAGCCGCCGCCATACGCGGGCGCCATTGCCTCATTTCTGGCCGCCGCAAAATCCCAAGCATACGTTGCAGTGCTTTAGTGAACTGCAACGGCTCGGTTTTGATCTCATCAAAACTATGTCCGCGCATTGAAAAAGCAGAGCCTTTTATTTGGTGAGCTTAAGGTACGCTCAGGATTTTTGCGAACTCGCATCATCCGAGGGCGGCAAAACATTATCGAACTCATCCGATAAAGGCGTCATCGGCCCAAGCTTGTTGCCCCGGTGCCGCAACCAACGTGATATAATATAGGCAGCGATTAGGCCAACAGCAATGAGCGGTAAGGCAATTTTAGCCTGTTCGCCCGCAACCTCTCCCACAAAATGGAAAAGAGAAAACATAATCAGCACATAGAGAAAAGCGGTCGACATCACCATCAAAACAAAGCGTAAATAGGGACTTTCAAAAAAACCGCAAGCCACATAGGTGGGAATTCGGGTGCCCGGAATAAAACGCGCCGCTAACAACGTCTTATAGATTTCCGTCTTTACAAGTTCACCAGCAACAGAAACACCCGGTTTTTCAGCAAATCTGTGCGCCCAGCTATGCCGCCTTGCGAACCAGCCCACCCAGTATTTCCATACATCACTCGCCGTAAGCCCAAACAAGATCACTAAAAACAAAACGCCAACAGAACCTGCGCCTGTTAAAGAGGCCGTGGCCGCGGCTATCACGGCGACGTCTTCTTGAAGGAAGGGCAGCGCAAAAATCGTGATATAAAGCGCAAAGCCGCTTAGCGCGAGTATGGAATCCGCTTCTTGGGCGAACATAAAAGGCTTTCCTTAAACGCAAGTTCCTGTTTGGTTGCATGTGATTTGCACATTTATAACCCTAGCCAAAACTACATTCATAATCACTAGCGCCCATTGCCGCGCAATCAATATCGCCATGCGTGCTCAGTACAGAACTACAAATAATAAACGGCGCAATGATTAAAACCATTGCGCCGTTTATTTTAAGATCACTTTAGATCAAGCCTACGCGTTCGCAGCCGTTGGCTCGATCTTAACGCCAGGTCCCATCGTTGATGAGATTGCAATGCGCTTCACGTAAGTGCCTTTCGCGCCAGATGGTTTAGCTTTCGCAACTGCGCTTATAAAGGCCTTAACATTTTCTGCGATCGCTTCTTCCGAAAAGCTCGCCTTGCCAACACCGGCATGGATAATACCAGCTTTTTCAACACGGAACTGAACGGCGCCGCCTTTAGCGTCTTTAACAGCTTGACCAATATTAGGCGTAACTGTGCCGACTTTTGGGTTTGGCATCAAACCACGAGGACCAAGCACTTTACCAAGACGACCGACAACAGCCATCATGTCAGGCGTTGCGATAACCCGGTCAAAATCCATAAATCCGCCTTGGATTTTTTCCATCAGATCTTCCGCGCCAACGATATCCGCGCCAGCGGCTGTCGCTTCTTCGGCTTTTCCTTCTTTGGCAAAAACCGCAACACGCACAGACCGACCCGTACCATTAGGTAAGGAAACCACGCCGCGCACCATTTGGTCCGCATGACGGGGGTCAACGCCAAGGTTCATTGAGATTTCCACCGTCTCATCGAACTTTGCATTCGCGTTTGCTTTAACGATTTTTGCAGCTTCTTCGACACTGTGAAGCTTCATCGAATCAACGCCCTCACGGGCGGCTTTAATGCGTTTACCGATTTTAGGCATGACTAAGCTTGCACCTCCAGCCCCATGGCCCGTGCAGAGCCCTCGATAATCTTTGTTGCGGCGTCAAGATCGTTAGCGTTGAGATCTTTCATTTTCATCTCAGCGATTTCACGGCATTGCGCAACGGTTACTGAACCAGCCACATCGCGGCCAGGCGCCGAACCGCCTTTTTTCAGCTTTGCCGCCTTCTTCAAAAGGAAAGATGCTGGCGGCGTTTTAATTGCGAAATTAAACGACTTATCGGAATAGATTGTGATGATGGTTGGGATTGGCATCCCCTTTTCCATCTCTTGGGTCTTTGCGTTAAAAGCCTTACAAAATTCCATGATGTTCAAGCCGCGCTGGCCGAGCGCTGGGCCGATGGGCGGCGATGGAGTCGCTGAACCCGCCGGCACCTGAAGTTTCAGGTAGCCTTCTATTTTTTTCGCCATGAATGGCCTCCTATTTCGGGGAAATTCCCCTAAGACAAGATGCGCCCAATGCGGTTCGGCCCGACATGGTCTTATACGACGGCAACCTCCCGCAAATGGGAAGCGCGAGGCTTAGCGCATCGCTAAAAAAATCGCAAGTTTTGTCTGGAAAGAGGAAAGCACAAACAAAGAGCGGCGCAGGCGTTCCTAATGGGGGAAAGAAAACGCCTGCTTAAAAACGCAACCTCTCTTCGTCATTACATTTTCTAAGGTGAAATACGCAACTTACGCGACGAAAACTGGGACAGGCAGATACGCAGCTCTGTAATGTTATAAAGTTACTTAAAAAATGTGGCGATAATGGGGCATTCCCCAAATGCGTGTGAGCTTGAGTACCTTCAAAATAAACCAAATATGTAGGGGCGAGGATAACACGCATATCCTCGCCCCCTCGATGAACGATCGGCTAAAAGGAGAGAGAGGCGCCGCCGCCCATCACCGCGCGAATTACGCCCCGCGGTTGTTTTTAATAATGGGGGGCAATCTCAGCGGACTAGCGGCCTTTATGCGGCAAGAGTGTGTCAACCCTTCACAAAATTGTCATCTGATATAACCAAGTTTCTATTGCAATAGCCAAGACAGCAATAATAGCCAATCATTTGGGAAACTAATCTTTGGACGGTTGTTTATCGCTATCTATTTCAATCACGCTTTTTGCGCTTGGTGATGATTCGCTTATTATCGGGCGAATATAATGAAAAGCGAAGAAACTACCCACGATAAGGGTAATCAAAGGAAATCCCCATACAAGTAACGAGCTCGGCTCGAAGGCTTTATGCACCAGCACCTTATCAACATAGTTTTCTTCTATAAGAGCCAGAATTTGTTTGTCGTTATCACCAAGAACAAGTCTTGTTTGAACAAACGCCCTAACCTCTTTCGCTAATGGGTCATCAGAGTGTTCAAATTCTGGTTTCTGACAAACTAGACAGCGCAGCTGCGCTTCTATCGAGCGGGCTCTTTTTTCCAACTCAGGGGTAAAAAGTGATGCACTATCTGTGATCGTATTGCCGAGTGTATCGGCCGTATCAACACTCTCGGCTTGCGCCACGTTTGGGCTGGCGGAAAGACCATCTTGTGCAACGGTCTTATTACCTAATGGACGTGCTAAAGCTCTTGTCTAACGCCTCATCAACGTCAGAATTTGAGTCTTCTTTTTTGTGCGCACCGTTATCCTCCCCTAGATTATTCGGTGCTTGTTGTGTCAGCGCGACAGCATCTATGTAAACCATAGCGCTGATCGCTAGGGCAATTAGCCCAATCAACGCTCTCATAGCGTTTAGAGATCCTTTATCAGCGATCCAAACTGCAGAAGCAATGTTCGGTCTAGTGCCCCCCATCTTCCGTATATCGGACTTTGATAATAGAAGCGACAATAAAGCGCACACTTACTCTAGATAAATAGAAATTTTTTTAGATAATATAACACCGCTCCGCGAAAAAACTGAAGAACGTGAAAACTGATGCGCGCGTGAGTAAAAATGATCTACCAATATTGTTCGCCAACTTCATACACGTCCCTAGCCCCAGCCGTCCTGTCCCCATAGCCTTAAATCCACTTTTTAAGTACTTACTTGGCGCCGCTAACTTTTATACAAAATGACCCTTTGGCCTTGTTGTGTGCTGCGCCGGAAAAAGGCGCATCAAGCATATTTATTCCTGAACTCAAGTCTTTTCTAAGTTTATGAATATCAAAACCCGACATAGTGCTGATGACGGCAAGTTTTGGTTTGCGGCTTTGTCCCAAGGTCTTTGAGGAACAAAAGGGCCTACTTCGCAGGAACAGGCAAAGATACATTTCATTCAAATCACACGTATTCGAACGAAATTTATCCAACTTACCCCGAATGGCGAGGAATTACGCTCGGGCGCATCTAAATCGATTCACTTTCGTCAGATTGGTGCTTGCGCTTTTGGCGTCTGTGCTTTTTGTTTACAACATGGCAATCGATGGACGCTACCTTTCTAACGCCGGAATTGAAAGATGATGTCCATGTTTGGCAATTATAGCCTCAACCTGTTTTTACGTCTGCACCATGATTATTATAGCATCAGTTTTATGAAGCTCTTTGAAACTTCTTACGCACGGTCATCCTACAGATTTTGCAACGTCACTATTTCGAACCTCCACATCTGCAGCAAGATTTGGTTGACATGCCAAATTTCGAATAGAGATAAATCAAACGCCATAGGACTATGCTCAAATATATATCCCTACAAAGAATATAAAACAAAGCCCTGTTCTTCATGCGCTCAAACTGTTCGGCAGAACTGAACCACACTAAATAATTATGATTTGGCTAATCTGCTAGCGATTGCGGCCGATAAAAAAATCTGCATCTGATGGAACATCAAAAGTGGTATGAGTACTTCCCCCACTATACCGCCCGCGATTAATATTTTCGCCATTGGGGCTCCTGCGGCAAGCGATTTTTGGGAAGCGCAGAATAAGGCCGCGCGCCGTTGGTCGACAGGAAAACCCATCGCGCGGGTCAGTGATAAAATTATCAAGACCATCGCCAAAAAAAGTGTTGTGCACAGAACCAAGATAATAAGTAACGAAAACAATTCTGTGTGTTCCCATAATCGGTCCAACATGGCGGCGGAAAAACTCGAAAACACAATGACGACGATTGCCGCTTTATCATTAAAAGCGATGATTTTCTTATACCGATCAGCAAGATCGCCAAGCCATGGGCGTAATAAATGACCAGCAATAAAAGGAACTAAAATTAATCCAAAAACGGAAACAATCGCCCCGCCTCCGCTTCCTGCCCCGCCAAGATTAACATCACCAAGCAATAATGCGGCTAAGATGGGTGTAATCACAACACCAAGGCAATTTGAAGCCGCCGCCGAAGCAACCGAGCTTGCCACCTCGCCTTTTGAAGCGGCGGTAAAAGCTATTGATGATTGCACAGTGGACGGAACAAGGGTGAGATAGACAACCCCCATTGCAAGCCCCGGCGATAAAACACCGCCTAAAGAAGAACCCAAAGCAAAGCCGATGGCAGGATATAGCGCAAACGTAATCGACAAAATGACGATATGCAATCGCCAGTTCTTAAGGGCGGACAGAACCGACTGACGCGATAGCTTTACGCCATGAGCAAAGAACATGAAAATAATCATGCCGAGCGCAATTATTTCGAAAATATGCGCCAGGCCGCCTTCAACAGGCGCGACACTCGCCAATATTATCGCCACAATAAGGGATATAAGAAAGAGATCGAACTTCATATGATTCCACGCATTAATTTTTCAGCTTGTAACAGCCGGATAAAAAATGCGCACCGTAAAAATCATGATGGCGCTTATCTTGCGATTATCCCTCGCTTAATGTCCGCAAACTTTCGATATCAGCAATCGTAACAAGACCGCTTGCGACGGTGATTAATCCTTCATTTTCCCATGTCTTTAGCTGACGATTAACATTCTCCCGCATTAACCCAGCATGGGCGCCAAGATTACTTTGCGAAATTTTTGCATCGATTAACACTGCCCCACCGTCTTGAGGCTTGCCATAGACTTCTGCAAGCCTCAAAAGCGCGCGTGCAAGCCGCGGCGCAGCAGGCAAAGTGGCGATATCTTCCAACAGCAAATTAGTGTGACGCAGCCTCGTACAAAGCGCGGCGATAATTTGCAGCGATACTTGAGGGCTTTGCTCAAGATAATTGAGAATATCCTCGCGCAAAAGCTTTAGTGTGTTGGTTTGCTCTAGCGTAGTGGCGGAAGCCGAGCGCTGGCCTCCGTCAAAAACCCCCATCTCCCCCAGGACCTCTTTCTCGCCCATGAAGGCTAAGACAGTTTCTTTGCCAGCTTCTGATACGACACTAATTTTAAGCCGGCCAGAAAGGATAATGTAAAGGCAGTCGCTTTCATCGCCCTGTGCAAAAATCTGTTTACGACCAGCAAAATTTGTGGGACGCGCTAGTTTTAACAGCGTCTCCAGCTTTTCATTGCTTAGCGCCGCAAAAAACGGATGGCGTTGCAACTCCCATTTTAGACTTTCGACATCCATCATTCCGCCCGCCTGGCTGTTCTGATTATGTCTAACACCCTAACAATATTTGATTATTTTGTCTCGCCCATCGGATGTCCCCAATAACTGTAGGGGGCACAATCAAGAGAGGTTTTTATCGGCTGGAAAGCCCAAACGAATTGAGTTCAACCTATGGGGCAACCGTAAAGAAGCTCGAAACTCCGAGGGACAAGATAGTTCCGATAAAGCCAACCAATGTTACTTCGATGATGCCCATGATGCTCTCTCTCATTTGGGGATGGGTTTCTTCCCAGCCGACATATGGAGATTAACTTTTTATGGGAAACATCGCTGTGACCCCGATCACAGAAAGGTGAAGAACACGCCTCCAACGCGTTTGTCCTAGGAACATCACCTAATTATTTGAAATTGCTGTGCTTTACCCGCTTATCTCATCACGAATACGCGACGCGAATATCTCAACAGCGGCGCCAAGTCCAAACATATCGCCTTTTCGGCATTGATCTAGCTTAGAAAGTGCAGCTGAGCCATCCCCTGCACGATACGCAATAACCGCCCCCTCAAACTGATCACGGAATTGTTGAAAAGCATGGGTATTTGCTGTCTTTTCATCCCCAACCAGGGCGAAAATATTTGTCGCCTCGCTTCGGCCTTTCACTTGAATGTCGCCAAGGGCAACGGTGGCGAAGTCACCGACCCGCGCATTTGTATCAGATGATATAATAATCTGTGCGCCAAACTGTTTGGTAACCGATTCAAGACGGGCGGTCAGATTGACCATATCCCCTAGCATTGAATATTCCAGATGATCTTCGGAACCAAAATTACCGACGCTGGCTTCTGCGGTGTGCATGCCAATGCCAATACGAATTTCCGGCAAGGCAAGTTCTTCATCATCCGCCCAGCTCTTGTTCAAATCGTCCAGCGCATCGATCATGCGAAGCGCCGCGCGGCATGCTTGCGCCGGGTGATTTTTAACATCGATCGGCGCGTTCCACATGGCGGCCATGCCGTCACCCATATATTTATCAACCAGCCCGCGATGTTCCGTAACGATCCGGGTCATCGGCGTGAAATATTGATTGAGCATGGTGGTTACTTGTTGCGGGCTTAACTGCTCGGAAATTGTCGTAAAACTGCGGATATCAGAAAAGAAGGCCGTAATCTCGCGCGCTTCACCCTCAAGTTTTAAAAGCGATGGATCTTTTTCAAGGCGGTCCAAAATCAATGGGGAAAGGAATTTACCAAAAGCGCCGCGAATAAATTTCCGCGCCATCTGCTCCTGCTGGAACATTACAACAAAGGCGCCGATGAAAGAAGCACCAAGAACCAACCCTGGTGAAACCGGGTCTAATAATACGCGCGAAGAAGAAAATAAGTAATACGCGCCGCCAAACAATCCCGCCACCAATAGCGCCCATAATGCAAACCCAATAGTCGCCGACAGCCGGGTCAACATGAAAATCAGGGTCAAAGAAACGACTGTCGCAATGACGATCTCTACGGGGCGCATTAAACCCCAAACACGATAGATCGTTTCTTGGGCTAATATCTGTTCTACAATATCAGCATGGATATGAACCCCTGGGCGTTCATCTCCAAGGGGGGTTACAAGCACATCCCGTAAGCCTTCAGCTGACGCCCCCACCATTACGATACGGCCCGCGACTTGCTTTGCTAGTTTTTCACGGCGCATGGTTTCGGCTTGTTCGTCGCCGACAGCATTTATATCACCAAGTACATCGACAACGGAAATAGATCTCGCAGCGACACTTTCAGGCGCGGAGTAGTGGATCCATATTCGTCCATCATCCGTTGTCGGCACGCGTAACCGGCAAAGTATCAGCTCTGATACAGAACGATTTGCGACCCCAGTGACATTAACCGTGCACGGGCCTTTTTCCGCCGCTTTTTGAAATTTTTTCGGTGTGAGTTTTGGATCAAGAAGTGGCGCCGCCACGCGGATAGCTTCAACGGCAAGACTTGGAAAGATTTCACTTCCGTCACATGCAAGCGCAACCAAAGGCGCCGCGCGTACAACTGCGTCATTATTTATGCCAGCTCTAGCAAAGCCTTCGCCGCTTGCCGCTTGCCGAAACATGGGTAAAGACGGCACGGTCTGGCGAAAGCTAGCCGCAACCTGCGCCAATTCAAGAGGCTGCATACCTTGCACGCGCGCAGCCTCTAGCGGCTTTACGCAAGACGCATCACTCTGAGAAGATTGCGCCGTAAGATGCAACACAAATGGCGCCCGCTCCATGGCGGCCGCTAGCTGCTTGTCGTGGTCAACACTATCGAGATCAGCAGCGCCTAATGCTTGGGCCACAGTGTTCAGCGACGGTTCGTCAAGCCAACTATTGACGACATTGGCCGGACTGGTGCGATCGGGTTCTGACAAAATGATATCAAAAACGATTGCCGCAGCGCCAGCTTCATTCAGCTCATCAATGATCGCCGCCAAACGATGGCGCGGCCAAGGCCATTGGCCATATTTGGCGAGCGCCGCATCATCAATCTCAACAATTTTAACAGGATCCGCGTTATAAGCCCGCGGCGACAAGCGCTGAAACTGGTCAAACATCCGGTCGCGTAAAATATCAACAGCATCCGGACGAATAACTAATAGGGCGATAGACAAGGCGCCGCCGATTACACCGGCAAGTCGTATCCAAAGGTGTTGTTGCCCGCCCATATCAGCTTCTTTCCAACGCCATAGCGTTTAAGGCACTTGCCCATCCGTAAATGGCATATTCGTAATTTCACCCACCCCAATGCCATCGCCAGTAGGATCCGTAAAAGTGAAGAACAGATCAGCCACCTCGCCAGGTAGCTGCCCGCTTCGAATTAACAGTAAGGCCGAAGAAATTGCATCCCCAGTGAAGTCGCTTGCTTCAAACCCAAAAGCGGCAAGGTTGTCCGTAGCACGGTCAAATGAGATTTGGTTCACGCCTTCGTTAAAATCTAAGAAAAAGCCTTGGTCATCGATTATGACGCTGATAAAGGAATTCCCGCCGCCAATTGTGCGATTTGCAAAATTAATATCGATAGCTGCGTTGGCCGCACCCGTGAAGAATGTGTCGTCTGAAAACTCAATATCAGCAAAGGAACTTTGAACGAGGGTTCCGTCGTAAAACCCTTCGCTAATGCCAGCAGCTGGTAAATCGTTCTCAAGTTCATTAAGCGTTGCAGTGATCGGATTGACGTTAAATGAGTCCTCCAATTCGAGAATTGAGAATAACTCGTCGCCCTGCTCACTTCGGAATATACCGCCAATTTCACCGACATAATTCCCAGCGGATTCCGGGTCTAGTCCAACAGCGGCTTGACCTTTTAAGACCTCGCTGTCATTCGTTAACTGACTAAGTCTAAACAGTAGCAGATCAAATGAACCGCTATCAAAACTTGTCGGCTGGTCTAAGAAATATATCTCGCGCACTGCGCCGCTATTTAAATTCGGATCATTCGCCGTCGTTAAAATAACATATGAGTGTGGACCGCCAACAATGCGCGCATCAAAATCAATATCAAGCTGCCCGTAAGCCAAACCATCTATGCGCTGTTGTGGTGGTGGTCCTTGTGTCGTGAAAATTACATCATGGGTGCCGCCACGCAGAATGGTTGAGCCGCGCACAGGCGCAAGGTCACCCGGCGTGGCCATATCACCGAAGCCAAAATCAGCATCAATGAATACAAATTCACCTGGCCCAGGTTCGATCGTTAACAGGTCAAACGTGGCTGTCGCAGCATATTGTTCACCATTATTGTCATCCGCATTAAACGTCACCTCTGCGCTTAGCGTCGCCGTATCACCATCCCCCTGATTTAGGGAAATATCATAGATCGGGAATGAATAGAGCGCTAAATCGTTTAACCCAGTATTAAAAGGCGCATACGAACTATCAAGAACCGCAAAGCGGTAATCGTCTACTACCTCTTCTGGAACCGTCTCATCAAAATCTTTAATGGTTAGATCTGTTGGATCACTTACGGTGAAATCTAAGGAAACAAAAGAAGCCGTCGCCTGAGGCGCTAAGATGCGATTAGCGAAATCAACCTCGATTTGCAAAAACGCTACGCCTTCATCGACGAGCACCGGTCCAGAACCGGTATCACGGGTTAGCTGGGTTGGCGCCAACGCATTGACATGCCCAACAGGGAATGTGCTAGCAGCCGCGATTTCTTCAAGGTTCGTCAGTGGTAAGATGTCCCCAACCTGAATTGGGTCTGGAATAGGATCAGGGATGGGATCAGGATCTGGAGTAGGATCAGGATCTGGAGTAGGATCAGGATCTGGAGTAGGATCAGGATCTGGAGTAGGATCTTCTGGATCGTCACCAATTGTGGACGGTTCCTCAACCTGGATTTCACTGTTAGTGTCCGATTGCTGAGTCGTGTTGCCCGCATATTGAACGCCTGTGCTGCCCTGCTGTTGATCAGCGCCGGAATCAGCCGCTGGGGATGTTGTTCCGCCAGCCTGCGTGGTTGACCCATCATCCGTCGTATCATCACTCGATGTATCGGCGGTTGTGTCTGAACCAGTATCTGAATCTTGCGTACTATACGCCTGCACCAACAGGCTTAAAGGCGCCCGGAAAGGCTCAGAAATTGTACCATCAGGCCCGATTTCAACAGCAAAACCTGGACGGCTTAGACGCTCAATAATCTCAGCACGGTTCTCGCCCTGCCAAAATTCAACCTGCCCTTGACGGGCAAGGCCCGAATTGCCGAGTTCAGGTCCTTCAAGGACCGCGTAGGTCTTACCATCACGCTCAACGAGCAGCACGTTGGTACCGCGCACCCCCATGGTGACGCCTGATTCTTGTATTTTTACTTCTGTCGCGCCTGGCTTTGTATCGCGGCCAGAAGAAAAACGAAAACCGCCGCGAACAAAATTGACGACCCGGCGGTTCGATGCGCCGTCAGCGTCATATATGTCTAATATATCTGATTGACTGTTCGGCGCGAACGTAAACGTGGACCAATCACAAAACTTTAACTGCAGCTGAGAAGCGTCCCCGGTTCGAACCGTATCGCCGGAAAATATCTCGCCGCCATTTTCTGGGCGGTCAAAATCAGCGCCGCTATCGCGCTTAACCCCAACCGATGGGCCGACAACCGCTGTTGCATTCCCGGCTTTAGGGTCATCGGTTTGTTTATCAAAGCATTTCGCGGCGAAAGCATTGCCCGTTGACGCAGTAAGCGCCAAGACGGCGGCGGATATTTTCAGTGTAGTGCGCATATTAATATGTAATCTCATGTCACACGCTCCCTAGAAAGGAATTCGCTTCGACAGCAACAAGCTTACCTTGTGGGTGTCGTAATCGTAATTCAGCAAATTTGCGTCGACATTCTCATACTCATATTGAGCAATAAGATTAATGTCGCGTACAGATTTTGGCAAATCAATCCCCCCCGCTAAGTATGATAGCGGCGCACCCACCGTCGCCCGGGCGCGGTAGAGCGTTTCTTCTCGTACTCGGGATGGATTTATAAATAGCTCCGCCACTGCGTAATCTGAGCTTTCCACTTGACCGGCGGCAATAGCAAACAACCCGCCTTTGAATAGGGCGCTATGCTCCACCGTCAAACCATATCGATTAAAGTCCTGACTACGGTCACCGCTTGCATCCTCAGAACCATTCTTGTTCATATAAAGCCCTTCGACCCGAAGCGCCAAGGTCGGCGTGTACCGCCATTGTGTCCCCGCTCTAAGGCTCATGCGCCGCCCCTCGCGGAAAAGCGCACTGGTAACGCGATTACTATTGGCTGTAACAACCCGGAAATCTTCATCTTCCCCGCGGAAGGTGACATAGCTGCGCAGGCTTGGCTTCCAATACATGGAAAAGTCAATCTCGCCGCCCATCGATTGAAGATATTCTTGACCATCTAAAAAGAAAAATCCGTATCGCAATGACGGCGTCACTGAAAGGCGGCCAAACTTTGCCGTCGCGCCTACGGTTGCAACGATTGCATCAAGATCGAGTGTATCGACTTTGTCTTTATCAGAGCGATAATATGTTAAGTCAGCCTGAATTGTGTGTCCCGCTTGAGAACCAAGATCATGTTTAACAGCAGCCTGAATAGACGTGATATGGGCAAAATCGCTTATCCGATTTTGGTTTGCATCAATGGGAATACCGATGAACAATACCTGTCCGCTGGACGTCACTTGGTTGCGGTTATGATCCCACTCAAAGCCGGTGGTGAGCGTAAGAGATCCAGTTGTATCACTCTGTAGGCGTTTGATATTTTCTAAATATCTTTCCGCCTCTTCACGCGCATCGAGCGACAAGTTGTCCGCCTCCAGCGCCGTTTCAAGCTCATACCGGGCGCGGTTTAAAATGCCTAAGCGATATAAAACCAAGCCATGCAGCACCCTAACGTCAGCAATCCCTGGATTTAAAAGCAAGATCCGCTCTAGCGTTGCGGCGCCCTCTTTTAAATCACCCGCTGCGATTTGTTGGCGCGCATAAGCGATGTTTAGCTGAACATCTCCCGGCGCGGATAAAACCTGCTCGAAGGAGATAGAACTTGACGGAGAAACCTGTCCAGAATTATTCGCGGGATTTGTTCTTTCAACAGACCGTTGCGCCGCCTCTTCCGGCGTTTGCGCCCAAACCGTCCCGTTAAATAAGCTAAGCGCCCCTATCGAAATAAGTGTGCGTTTTATCATGTACGCAGCCCCCTCATACTCAGTCCCCTCAATGCTGGTGAGCAATATCCATTTTTCATTCGCCCCGCCCTTTTCGGCCAATCATCCCAAATTCACGCAACACTTGGAGTAAAATTATTGTTTTTCATCATGCGGCTATCGCCATAAGACGCATAATGGCGCAACACGTTTAAGATTAACCTTAATGGCCCAAACAACTTAACGACCCAAACAAAGGGTAAACGCGCGCGAAATCGCACTATGTCTATGAATAAAGCCCGCATAGAGACGCCCCTTGAATCACCCGCCCCCACGGATACTTTATGCACTGTAGTTTATGACACTGACAACCATTAATTTTTATTCGTATCGCCTCCCCTAAACACCAATATTAAACGATCGTATTTATGCGCAAATTGATATGATTCCCGCTATGCGCAGCCCAAACAACAAAGGCGCGCAAAGAAAGACGAGCAAATGTTGAATCAAACGCGATTTACGATCAACCACCAGATTATCGCGTAGTGGGTAAAATGATGCGCCATCTGGTCAAGACCAAGCGGGATCCAAAAGGATTGTTTGGTCACATCATTAAAACGGCCCAGCAACCGAGGATTAGATTTAATCCGATCGATTATAAAATGCAGGGCGAAATCAAAAATTGCGAGGGGCCAAAATGCCGGATTTATTGCTGTAACAATCAACAATGTTAGGCAAGCGTGAACGCCAACATGAACAGACAGCGGCGTTATAAAACTAGCGCCGAGCAACGACTTGCCGCGCACCATCCATCCCGTTTGCAGAAGGTAGTCGCCAATCAGATGCTTGATTTGAAAGGCGATTAACAACGCAAATATGTATTCTAAATCCGAAAGTTGTGCACCCATAAAATCGCCCGCTATGCTCTATATATGCGGCGCAACACAAACTTCGAAAATTCATGCTGCACTGCCGTCAAAATCCACCAAAGAACGAAGCAGCCCCCTTCAGTCTTAGGTTGAAATTGTCCGCATCAACAACCTTACGCCAGATGAAATTAAATTACCAAGCGGATTACTGTCTCGCCTAATCCGCCTCCAGGGCCAGCAATCCATTGATTTAACGCAACTCTGTTTCGCACAAAGAGTACGAGTACGAATACGATTTAGTGTTTATCAGTACATTTTAACACAGCGTTACTATAATGCTGTGTTCCCCATCACTTTTTTCTCAATTACGCAAAATCCCACTACGAGAGGCGCACCGACTTAACGGCGCAACGCAATCATCCGCTAAAATGTTGATGCTATATCTAAATGCCCTATAAGAACAAGCGTCTCGCCTGAAAGCGCCTCCAAACACCAGCGAGGCCTTGATTTTAAATTTGCTTTAAATCGTATCCATTACAGTAACTTCCGTTGCGTCTACATCTTCGCCCTAACGACGCGCCTGGCTAGGCGTGAATGTTGACGATTTTGTAAAATTTGAGATGAAGCTAGATTGCATCAAACTTCTTCGTTATGGTGCGCATAGGGAATCGGGGTCACACAATTGGAACCGCATCGGTTTAAAATTGCTATAGTCGGATCAGGTCCGGCTGGCTTGAGCGCCGCCGCGCGCGCGAGCGAGCTTGGCCTTTCGCACATCTTGCTTGAAAAAACCGATCACCTTTCTGATACGATCTATAAGTATCAGCGCGGTAAATATATTATGGCGACCCCGGATCAATTACCGCTTCGCTCTGATGTGCCTTTCGCGGCTGGCGTACGCGAGGATATCTTAGGCGCTTGGGATAAACGAGCGGAAGATCTAAACATCAATGTCAGATTGAACGCTGAAGTGACCGATATTAAAGGGTCACAAGGAAACTTTACGCTGACAATTGGCTCTGGCGAAAGCGTTGAAGCTGAATTCGTCATCTTGTCAGTTGGCGTTCAGGGCAATCCCAACAAAGTGCGGGCGCCCGGCGGCGATTTACCCTTCGTTCAGTATCAGCTTGATGATCCCAAAGAATATTATGACGAGCACATCATCGTTATAGGCGGCGGTGATGCAGGTATTGAAAATGCACTCGGCCTTTCAGCTGATCGCGACCAAGGCAATGTTGTTACACTTTTACAGCGTGCTGATGGATTCCCACGCGCAAAAGAAGCAAATGTTCAAGCGCTTTACAAGGCTAAAGAAACGGGTCAGCTTGACTTTATAACAGAGGCGAGCCTTTCAAGAATAGAACGCGGCCAATCAGGCGAAAGCCAATGGGTCGCCGTCGTCGACACCAAAGATGGCGAAGCACGCCTTGACGTAGACCGTGTCATTGCACGGATAGGCGCTGCACCGCCAAGAAAATTTGTTGAAGCTTCTGGTGTTGAATTTACGGGCCCCGACCGTGAGGCGTTTCCTAAGCTTTCTGAAGAATATCAAAGCACCGTACCAGGTCTTTTTGTGATCGGCGCCCTTGCTGGGTTTCCGTTGATAAAGCACTGCATGAACCAAGGCCATGATGTTGTTGAATTTATCAACGGCAATCATAACCTTGAGCCGCCGGATACGCCCCTACTTGAAGCCTTATTCCAAAAAGCGCCGCTAAAGCGCAGCGTAAATAAGTGGATTGAGCATATTCGCGATCATGTGGAGCTTTTGAACGAAGTTTCGCCCTTGCAAATGCGGGAATTTTTGCTGACGTCATCTGTCCATTTCAAAAAACGCGGCGAGGTTATCTTTAACCGCAATGACACAGGCTCTTCCGTCTTCGCCATTATTGATGGCGGCGTGAATGTCGAAATTGATCCGAAGAATCGTAAAAACACGGTCCCAATCCAAGAAGGATCCATATTCGGAGAACTAGGTCTGATTTCAGGTCGACGACGCACAGCAACCATTCGCGCTGATGATGCAACGATATTGCTAGAAATACCCCGCAACGCCATGCTCAAATTAATGGCGACGGTACCGGCTGTGAAACGCACGATCGACCGAATTTCTACTGAGCGTCAGATCGGTCAGATTTTTAATAACTTGATGTCGCCGATGGCTGTTCAAGCGGTCCTTGAAAGCGCTGAAATTATCCCCTTACGCGCTGGCGAGGCAATCATAAAAGAAGGCGAGCATTCTAAAGATATTTTTATCATCCGCCAAGGAAGCATGGTTGTTGAAAAACGCATTGGCGGCAAGGATGTGTTTTTATCTTATGTGCTTGCAGGCAATTACGTCGGTGAAATGGCCCTCTTCTACGAGGGACTACGCACGGCAACGGTTCGTGCAGCGATTAAATCGGAAGTCTTAAAACTACCGGGCGCGGTTTTTGAACGGCTGTTGAATGATAATCCCGCGCTACGCAGTCAAATTGAAGATCAAGTCGCTGAGCGGCGGCGGCTGACTGACTTTATCGAAGCTGAACGCGAGGGCTTTTCTTCTGTTGTTGATATGCACACCTCGATCGCGCGCTTCTTACTGGAAGAGCAAGGCTTGTCTGAAGCAACCGACGCTTTAGTCATCGACGAATCCCTTTGCGTCGGCTGTGACAATTGCGAGCGTGCCTGCGCTGACGCCCATGAAGGGATATCGCGCCTTGATCGAGAAGCCGGCAGCTCATACGCCTATCTTCACGTGCCAACCTCTTGCCGCCATTGCGAGCACCCTCATTGCATGACTGATTGCCCGCCCGATGCGATCCACCGTGGTCCTGATGGCGAGGTGTTCATTGATGAAAAATGCATCGGGTGTGGGAATTGCCAGCGTTATTGTCCTTATGGCGTTATTCAAATGGCGGCGGTTCCTCCGAAAAAACCAGGCCTATTATCATGGCTAGCGTTTGGCCTTGGCCCCGGACCAGGCGAGCCAGACGCGGATTGGATCGCGAAGAATAAATCTAAACAAGACGACACGCCTAAGTTGGCGGTTAAGTGTGATATGTGCGCTGGCATCAAGGGCGGCGCCGCATGTGTTCGCGCTTGCCCAACGGGCGCGGCGCTTCGTATTTCACCGGACGACTATCTGAAAGTCGCCAGCCCACACAGTGAATGAGGCGTTTAGAAGATGTCATCATCGGAACCATATCGCCAAGCTGGCCAAAGCCCCATTCAACATGAGGGGTTCATTCGCCATAAAAACTATCGCTATTTACGGATCGCGGCGATTATTAGCATCTTTAGTTTTCTTGTCTATTTGGTTGCGGATGTTGGCGGGCGCCCCAATGGCGGCACATGGGTTGGCTATACCCTAGGTACTGTCTCGGCTCTTTTAATTGTCTGGTTGATGATGCTCGGTATTCGCAAACGAGCGATCACGCCAGGACGATGGAGCTTAAAGGCATGGACCTCAGCTCATATTTATCTTGGCGCGTCGTTATTAGTGATCGCGACTCTTCACACTGGCTTTCAATTCGGCATCAATGTTCACACCTTAGCTTATGCGCTGATGGTTATTGTCATTCTGTCTGGCTTTATCGGCCTTTATTATTACGCCGTTACGCCAAGCAAGATGAGCGATAATCGCGCCCATAAAAGCCAAGTGGAAATGGCCCAAGAGCTGCGTGATATTGATCGCGAGCTAAGGGATATCGCGCAGCCATTAGCCCGTGAATATGCTGACGAGATTGATCGATCAATTAGTAAAACAAAAGTCCGCCCAGGGCTGTTTTCATCTCTTAACGGGGAGCAAAATAACTGCGCGACCTCGCAAGCCATGCGCCGATTGCGCCGCCAGCTAAAGTCTGCGCCCTCTCATATGCGCCGTCCATTGGAAGACGCGCTCGCCGTTTTAAAACGCAAGAACGCGGCCCTCGCTCGCATCCGCCGACATATCCGATATAAGACGGTGCTGCAGGTTTGGCTGCATTTCCATGTTCCCCTTTCTTTCGCGCTGCTCGCTGCGCTTATTGCGCACATCGTCAGCGTCTTTTTCTATTGGTGAGGCGGCGATTGTGACGATTATTGTCGAAACCATAAAAAGACGAGCAGGCGGACGCGTTTCAGTTCGCCCCACCTCGTATGATAAAAACGAGCTGACTCTTGGGCGCGCGACCGATTGTGATATCCAACTTCATGATTTGCGGATCGATCTTCACCACGCAAAAATCATGTTGGTTTCCGCCGATCGCGCCCGCGTCGAAGCAAGCGGCGAGAACCGCCTTCAAGTGAACGGTCAAGCGACACGCATGCGCGAACTGCGCGTTGCTGAAAACAACGAAATTAAAATTGGCCCTTATCAGATCACCTTAAAGCCAGGCGAAAGCCACGGCGATCTTCTAATATGCATTGAACAAATTGAGCCCGCATCACAGGCGCGCGACACAAAAGATTCTGCTAAACTATTCTCAATGCGCGGTTATGCGCCGGCCAAACGCTCAAGCGCGTGGCTATTAGCGGCGATGGTTACCCTGGCTTTTCTTGCCTTGCCAATCATTGTCTTTTTCAAACCGGCCTTTTTCACCGCGTCCGCCCCTTCCGCTCAAGAACAGGTCAAACAATTTGCAAATAACCACTGGCTCGCGGGCGGCATGGCGTCTGCGCACGCCAATTTGGTAGAGGATTGCAGCACTTGTCACGCGAAAGCCTTTACACGGGTGCTTGATGAAACATGCCTTGATTGCCACCAAGAAACCCACGAGCATGCCGACCCTCATAACCTAACCCAATCTCGGCCCGTTGAAGAAGCTGGGCCGGGCAAATGGGCGGCGACCCTTCGCACCAAGCTGAACATTCCGGAAGGGCGCTGTGGTTCATGTCACTTTGAACACAATGGCCCTGAAGGCGTTATCTCTGTCTCTCAAAATCTTTGCATAGACTGCCATGACGGCATGGATGAGCGCCTTAGCCAAACAAAGCTTTATAACGTTTCTAGCTTTGAAAAGGATCACCCAGAATTCCGGGCGAGCGTTATTCAGTCAACTGAAAATGGTAAGCCCGTATATGCCCGAATATCTTTAAGCGAAAAGCCCACGGATAAAAATGGCCTTATATTCCCGCATGATTTTCACATGAAGGAAAAAGAGGTCGCGCGTAAGGTCAAAACCCTTGGCCCCGCTGGCAAGCTGGTATTTGGCGACACGCTTGAGTGTGTTGACTGTCACCGTATTGATGCGGCTCGTGCGCTTTTCCAACCAATTGAGATGGAGCGTCACTGCGCCGACTGTCATTCTCTTGCGTTTGCAAAAGAAGATGACGGGGCTGTGCGAACCCTGCCCCATGGGGAGCCTGAAGAAGTTCAAAAAGTCCTGGAAGATTTCCATATTGCTGAGGCCAATAAAGCGCTTTTCGGCGAGAATGAGAGGCGCGTTCTTGACCGCCCGCTTAGCGCTGAGGCGCGCCGTCAAGCCGATCAAAGGCGGCGTATAGCATTTTCCAAGGCGCGCCAAACCGCCCAGGAAGAGATTACGCGTATCTTTAGCGAAGACGGCGCCTGCCAAAAATGTCATACCATCGAAGAACCGGCGGCAAGCCCAGGCCAAGCGCCCAAACTAACCCCAACGGTCTTGACCAACCGCTTTTTGCCGAAAGGATATTTTCCCCATTCGGCGCATATGACCGCAAACCTTAAGTGCGTTGACTGTCATGATGCGGAAAATTCTAGCCTGGCGAGCGATGTATTGCTGCCAAGCATTAGCGAATGTCGTGAATGCCATAATGACACCCATGGCAGAGCGGGCATCGCCTCTGATTGTTTGACCTGTCATGTATATCATGGCGAGGATACGGCCCCACTAATGACGCCTGCAAAATTGCCTGAACGAACTGAAGGATGGCCCACAGAATGATCCGTGTGATCGCCATATTCGCCGTTTTATTTTTCGGCTCACCCCTCGCCGCGCAAGACTTAGCCGCGCCGGTTTCACCCTTGCTTGACGGGCATACGCGCACAGGCGTTCCCAGCTGCACCAGCGCGGGATGCCATGGCGATCAAGTAGCGGGCGACGGCGCTGGCCCAGTTGTGGCGCAAAATGAATATTCTAAATGGCGCGCATCTGGGGTGATGGGCGCCCATTCACGGGCCTATGATGTTTTACTTTCCCCTTGGGGAGAACGGATTGCCCGCAACTTAGGCATTGATGCCGCCCATGAAGCGGATATGTGCCTTGATTGTCATGCTGATAATATTCCGGCTGAACAGCGCTCTCCTCGCTTTCAGTTAAGCGATGGCGTCGGGTGTGAGGCGTGCCATGGCGGCGCCCAGAACTGGCTTGCGCTTCATCGTGTCGGCCCCGGTCACGATAAAAATATTGAAGCCGGGCTTTATCCAACTGAACAGCCCATTGCCCGCGCTGAGCTTTGCCTGAACTGTCACCTTGGATCGAGCGCAAAAAATCAGATGATCACCCACAGAATTATGGGGGCTGGACATCCGCGTTTAAAGTTTGAACTTGATCTCTACACGCAAATGCAGCGCCACCATGTGATTGACGCTGATTACCACGCCCGCAAGACTGTCGCTTCTGGCGCGAAAATATGGGCGGTTGGTCAGGCCTATGCGTTTAAACGCACGATGACGCTTTTGGCTGATGCAAAAACCGGTATGGACGGCGCCTTCCCAGAACTCGTCTTCTTTGATTGTCACGCCTGTCACCAGACCATTAATGACAGCGAAAAAGACCTTTCTTGGCGCCCTCACCCCTTACGGGCTTTGGGGCCAGGAAAGCCGGTCCTGCAAGACGCCCATGTTTTAATGGTGCTGGCTGCGATGAAGACCGTGAATGCAGATTTTGCAGAACGCGTTGAGCGAGAAATTCTTATCTTGCACACAGCGGCGCAAGCTGGCCAAGAAGAGCTGAGGCGCGCCGCACAAAAGCTAGCAGGGACAGCCGATGAATCAGCCGCGATGCTAACGGCTTTTAATTTCTCTGAGGAAAAGTCCGTGAAAGCGATCTTAGAAGAAATCACAAGCAAGCAATCGGCGGCCCATTACACAAATTACGCCGCCGCAGAACAAGCCGTGTTTGCGGTGCAAAGACTAACAGCGGCGCTTGGATCGCCAAGCGCTAAATTGACGACAGCAATTGAGGATGCGGGCAAAGCGGCGCGCGGTCCTTATGACTATGACCAAAACGCCTTTAAGCAGGCGTTGACAAAGATAAGGAAAAACTTGCCGTAAGTTAGACTTTCGGCAGTGGGTGAAATCAATGCTAAAACGCGGTTGGGGCCGCCTTTTGCATAAATGGATGGGAAACCTGGAGGCAGGCTATGTTTTGGAAGAAGAATAAAGGTTTGGATAAAGACGACGGGCTTAACATTGGCGGAGCTGACAAAGCCAACAAAACATCTGCGATAGAAGTGGTTCAAAAAGCCATGTCGCAAAAAACGGCGCAATTGTCCGCCATGCCTTCACCGCTCAGTTCTGACCAGCCTGCTAAAACGAGCTTCGCAGCGCCAGCAGCATCTGGCGGGGCGGTTGTTCGGGAAATTGATAATTTCATGAATGGCCTCATGCGCCGTAATGGCCATGAGACGGAATTCCATCAGGCGGTTTTTGAATTTGTTGAAACGGTGATGCCCTTTTACCTCGACAATAAGCTCTATCGCCAAGAGCGTCTTTTGGAACGAATGACGGAGCCTGATCGCGCGATTATGTTCCGGGTTGTCTGGATGGATGACCAAGGCGTTCCGCACGCCAATAAAGGCTACCGCGTTCAATTTAACAGCGCCCTTGGCCCTTATAAGGGCGGCTTGCGTTTTGACCCGAGCGTTAATCTTAGCATCCTAAAATTTTTGGGATTTGAGCAAATCTTTAAAAACGCCCTCACCCAATTGCCCATGGGCGGCGGTAAAGGCGGCGCTGATTTTAACCCGAAAGGCCGCTCAGACGGCGAGATTATGCGTTTTTGCCACGCCATGATGAGCGAGCTTTACCGTCATATTGGCGAAGTTGTTGACGTTCCCGCCGGTGATATTGGCGTTGGCGCACGCGAGGTTGGATATCTCTTTGGTAAATATAAACAGCTTGCGAACCGGTACACCGGCGTTTTGACCGGCAAAGGCCTTGGCTTTGGCGGCAGCCAAATCCGTAAAGAAGCAACAGGCTATGGCGCTGTTATCTTCGCCGAAGAAATGATGAACCATCACGGCAAATCGATTGAGGGGCGTTCGGTTGTTGTTTCCGGTTCGGGTAATGTTGCTCTTTATGCGGTTGAACGGGCCATGCAAATGGGCGGCAAAGTACTCGCCGTTTCCGACAGCCGCGGCTTTGTTCATGTTAAAGACGGCTTTAACGAAGAAAATTTCACCATCCTTCAAGACGTCAAAGAAGTGCGCCGTCAGTCTTTATCGGTCTTTGCCCAAGAAGCGCGCGGCGTCACCTATCACGCTGGCAAATCGCCTTGGACCGTGCCTTGCCAAGTTGCGCTTCCCTGCGCCACACAAAACGAAGTTGATGAACCGATGGCGGCCACGATGTGCCGCAATGGGCTTGAGGTTCTTTCCGAAGGCGCAAACATGCCCCTAACCGCCCAGGCTATTCACGTCGTAAAAGACAACGGCGTTCTGTTCGGCCCCGCCAAAGCGGCAAATGCTGGCGGCGTTGGGGTTTCCGGCCTTGAACAAGCTCAAAACGCAATGCGCCTTGTATGGACGCGCGAACAAGTCGAACAAGAGCTGATCAAGATTATGCAGGGTATTCACAGCCAAGCGGTTGAATACGCCCCTGTTGTTGACGGCGTTGCGGATTATCAAACCGGCGCTAATGTATCGAGTTTTGTGCGCGTTGCGGACGCCATGATTTCTCATGGTTACGTTTAGTCAGTATCGCTTCGGCTCGGCGCGTATGCACTGGGCCAAGATTATTTAAAAGATTACAGATTTTGGAAGAAATACCCGTGTTACAGAGTGCTCTAAAGCTCAGTGTTACACTTATCGCCCTTATCACCGCAGCATGCAGCAGCGGTGACGAGGGGTCTGTTCTTCCCCCAACCGCTGATCCCGCGCCAGCCGCGACACCCCCCGCCCAATCAGCGCTTGATATCCCGTCGTTGCAAAACCTTACCCGCACAGACGTTGAACAAATCGTCGCCCAAGCGGTTGAGGAAGCACGCGCCCAAAGCGCAGAAGCAACCATCGCGGTTGTCGACCGGGTTGGCAATGTACTCGCTGTCTTTCAAATGACGAATGCTGACGACATGACGCGTGTTCGCCCTGGGCCGACCGGCATTCATACATCATTACAGAATTTAGAAGCCCCCTCTGTTCTTGCCGCGATTTCCAAAGCGATAACCGGCGCTTATTTATCATCATCTGGCAACGCCTTTTCATCTCGCACCGCCAGCATGATCGTGCAAGAACATTTCCCACCAGCCCCCACCACAGCAGGCCTTGAAAGCGGTCCGTTATTTGGGGTGCAGTTTAGCCAATTGCCCTGTTCTGATTTAAATACACGCTTTATGCCAGGCGGTTCGCGTATTGGTCCGAAGCGCGCGCCAATCGGCCTCGCGGCGGACCCCGGCGGGTTCCCTCTCTACAAGGATGGTATAGTTGTTGGGGGCGTCGGCGTCATTATCGATGATGATTACGGGTTTGACACCAATATCCTTGATGTTGACACAAGCGTTGAAGAGATAACCGCGCTCGCTGCAACCGTCGGGTTTGATGCGCCTGAGACGATCCGCGCTAATCGCATCACTGTTGACGGGACTTCACTGCGCTATTCCGACGCCGTGCTGAGCGATATAAGGTCAACGCCAGAGAACGCATCCTACGCTAGTGTAAATGGCGTTTTTGGGGATCTGGTTGATGTTGTGGGCTATTTCAATGGCGCCTCTGTGGGCGGCGCTGTTCGTGTCGGTGAAGCCTATGGCGACGCCGCATCTGGCATTCGCCCGGCGACTTCGTCTGATTTCTCCGATCTAAACGCGTATGTGCTCGTTGACAGCGCTGGCGACAACCGTTTCGCGCCGCGCGCGGGCACAGACAGCGCGCGTGTTTCCAGTCCGCTGACGGAAGATGAAGTGCGCACCATTCTTGAAGAAGCCTTCGCCATCATGACGGCGTCTCGCGCGCAAATAAGACAGCCGCTTAACAGCCGCGCACAAGTTTCCATCTCAATCGTCGACACCAATGGCGCTATTCTCGGCATTGTGCGCGGGCCTGATGCCCCAATCTTCGGCACTGACGTTTCGTTACAAAAAGCGCGTACAGCGGCTTTCTTTTCTGGCGCTTTTGCTGCGAGTGATCTTTTAGGAACGGCGCCGCCGCCAGTGCCGACGCCAAACACCACAAAAACGCCCGCAAGTTATGTTGCAGATGTTCGCGACTTTATTCCGGACCCCACGGCGCTGACCGGGGCGATCGCTTTTGCCGACCGTTCCGGCGGCAATCTATCACGTCCCTATTTTCCTGATGGCGAGGTGGGAACGCCCCACGGGCCGCTATCGCTTCCGATTGAAGAATGGAGCCCCTTCGCCACTGGGCTTCAGTCATCGCTCGTGATTGAGAATATCCTTCAGACAATCTTGCATTCTCTTGGGCTTGGGCCAGACTCGCCGCGCCGTTGCACCTTCCTGCCCGATTTGCCGGACCTTCCGGGCCCCAATAACCGTTTACAAAACGGTATTCAAATTTTCCCCGGCAGCGTTCCCATCTATCGTGGGTCCGTTCTGGTTGGCGGCATTGGCGTTTCCGGTGACGGCATCGATCAAGATGATATGATCTCATTTTTATCCGTACACCGCGCGGGAGAGCGCCTGGGCGCCATCAATAATGCACCAGAAGCCATCCGCGCCGACACGATCAGCATCAGCGTAAATGGCGCGCCGGTGCGGCTGCGCTATGTTAATTGTCCATTTTCACCTTTTGTGGGATCGGACGAGCAAAATGTCTGTAACGGGAAATAATGGGGAAAGTAACAGGGAAGCACGATGAATTTGGGCCTTAAACAGATACGCAATACATGGTTCGCTTTCCTGTCAGCGACATGCGCCTTAGCGACGTCTGCTGATGCCCTTAGCGATGAAATTATCAATGAAGGCGCCGTCGCGCCGCCGCGCCTTGAAGAGTTCCCCGATTGCGCGCCGGAACATGGCGGCCGTGGTAAAGGCAAACCTTATTCAAAGTCAGATCGTTTTCGTTCTTGCCTTCCCGCCATACCAGACCGCTGGCGCCTTGCTGAAAATTTAGGTCTTTTAAAAACACGCTGGTGGGACCCGTATAATCAAAACACTTTAAAGGGCGATCGCCCTATTTGGGGCACGGAAGACTGGTTTTTTGTTGCGGCGGTCATTTCAGACACCGTTGTTGAACCACGCTCCTTCCCCATACCGGTTGGTGTGCAGACCACTGCGCGTGCTGGATCAATTGACGTGTTTGGCGATGCGGATAGTTTCGTCTTTAACCAGAACCTGATCACCAGTTTTTCTTTGATCCAAGGGTCAACAGCCTATAAACCGCAAGACCTTGAATTCCGCCTTACGCCGGTTTTCAACTTTAACTACGCCAGCGTTGAAGAGCTTCGGATTTTACATGTGGAGCCATCCCAAGGCGATACGCGCTCTGATGGATTTATCGGTCTTCAAGAAGCGTTTGTCGATTATCACATTCGCAATGTGTCGGATCGTTATGACTTCGATTCTATCCGGGTCGGCATTCAGCCTTTTTCTTCTGATTTCCGCGGCTTTTTATTCCAAGACAACCAGCTTGGCATCCGCCTCTTTGGCAATCGAGACAACAACCGCTTCCAATATAATTTGGCGGCCTTTGCAAGGCTGGAAAAAGACACCAATTCGGGCCTGAACGATGTGCGCGACCTTCCGCGGGATGATTATGTCTTCCTTGCAAACCTTTACCGCCAAGACTTGCCCTTCCCCGGGCTTACAAGCCAGGTGACGGTTCTTTACAATATGAACCGCGAGCGTGACGATATCGAAATCGACACGAATGGTTTCCCGGTGCGTCCAGCCTTGATCGGCAATTTACGCGGACGCGATTATGATGTCGCTTATCTAGGCTATAACGCCGATGGCCGGATTGGGCGGATCAACCTAACAGCCTCAGCCTATTACGCCTTAGGCGAAGACCGGAATAATATCTTCACAGATCGTCCGGCTAAAATCCGCTCTTTCTTTGCTGCGGTCGAACCCTCCTACGATCGCGACTGGGTGCGCGTGCGCTTGTCTGGCCTTTTCGCCAGCGGCGACGGTGATCCTTATGATGATAAACAACATGGCTTTGACGCCATTTTTGAGAACCCGCAATTTGCGGGCGCCGATACATCCTATTGGATACGCCAGCCGGTCCCTTTTATCGGCGGCGGCCGCGTGATTGGCCTAAACGGGCGCAATGGAATTTTGCCTGATTTGCGCTCCTCAAAAGAGCAAGGTCAATCTAACTTTGTAAACCCCGGAATTATTCTTGCCGGCGCTGGCGCCGACTTTGATCTAGCGCCGCCTTTACGTGTTTCATTTAACGCAAACCACATGTGGTTTCATCGCACTGACCCTATGGAGGCGTTGCGCATCCAAGGCGATATTGACCGCGAAATTGGGTGGGATGTATCGAGCGCGGTTATCTATCGCCCGGGTTTTATTCAAAATTTGGTGTTCCGCCTTTCCGGCGCTGCGCTTAGACCGGGGGACGGCTTTAAACAACTTTTCGACAATGAAGAGGACAAAGATCTTTATTACTCTGTTCTTTTCAATGCGGTTCTGACTTATTAGAGCGATATTTGTGATGATCAAATTTTCCGCCCTCAACGAGAATTTTAAAGCAGCCCTTAATGCTGTTGCGGCGCTTATGGTCATCGCGGCTGCTTTGTTAGCGACCAACACGGCGGCAATTGCGGCGGGCGGGGAAAAACCACGCGATGTTGATTATTCAAAAGTAACCGCACCACCCGCGCCTGTTTATCAAGATCTTTTTGATGTGGCCCTAAAAAGTGATGGTTGCCTGACCTGTCATACCAAAACCGATGCGCCGACTATGCATAATCCGGCAGCGGATATTCGCCTTGGCTGCACCGATTGTCATGGGGGCGACGCCTCCATCTTTGCGGATAAAGGCCTTGATAAAAACAGTGATGCTTACGTTGCATTTCGTGATGAAGCGCATGTTCTGCCGAAATATCCAAAAACTTGGCATTACCCAAGCTCGGCCAATCCAAAACGCAGCTATACGCTTTTAAACAAAGAATCTCCTGAGTTTGTTCGGTTCGTAAATCCATCAGATTACCGTGTGGCGCGCGAAGCGTGTGGTTCTTGCCACCTGCGCGATATCATGGCGGCCGAACGCTCCTTGATGGCGACAGGCGCGATGCTTTGGGGCGGCGCAGCATATAATAACGGCATTTTGCCCTTCAAAAATTATGTGCTTGGCGAATCCTACACCCGTGACGGCGAGCCGGCCGTAACCTGTTCGCCGGGCGATCCAGTGGAAGACGGCCCCATGGGATGTCCCAATGTGCCGTCTAAGGCCGCGATGGCCCGCGGCGCTTTAGCTTTCCTAGCCCCGTTGCCAACCTGGCATGTCTTGCCGCCAGCAGACGTCTTCCGTGTTTTTGAGCGTGGTGGACGGAATATCCTAACGCAATTTGCCGAGGTGGGCCTTCCCAACGCCGCCGGTCAGTTGCAACGTTTGGAAGAGCCTGGTCGGCCAGATTTGCGGCAATCAAACCGCGGGCCGGGCACCGGGCTGCGCGTTGCGATCCCGGCGCTTAATATTCACAAGACCCGGCTAAATGATCCTTTCACCTGGTTTATGGGAACGAATGATCAGCCGGGGGATTACCGTAATTCCGGCTGTGCGTCCTGTCATGTCGTCTACGCCAATGATCGCGAGCCGCGCCATTCTTTGACATATGCGAAATTTGGACGAGACGGCCAAACCCAAACGGTTGACCCCACAATTTCCAAAAAGGAAAAAGGCCACCCGATTGAGCATCGCTTTACCCGATCAATCCCAACTGCACAGTGTATGAATTGCCATATGCATCAGCCGAATATGTTTATGAACACTTATCTCGGCTATACAATGTGGGATTACGAATCCGACGCCCCTCATATGTGGCCGGAAAAACAAAAATATCCGACCATGGAAGAACAGCGCAAAGTGCTGGACCGTAACCCGGAAGGCGCAGCGGTACGCGGCAAATGGGCGGATGTTGACTTTCTGCGCAATGTTTATGACCTCAACGAAAATTTAAGCGACACCCAATTTGCCGATTATCACGGCCATGGCTGGAACTTCCGTGCGATTTTAAAGCGCGACCGCAAGGGCAATCTGCTCGATGCTGAGGGGAATATTGTTGATCCGGATGATCCAGAAAAATGGCGCAAGAAGGGCGAAGGAAAGTTCGTAGAGGTCGGCACGAACCCAGGTAAAACGGTTCATATGATGTCGATCCATGCGGAAGTCGGCATGCAATGCGCCGATTGTCACTATGCGCAAGACAGTCATGGCACCGGCTATATTCATGGCGAGGTCGCGACCGCTGTCGAAATCCGCTGCAAAGATTGCCACGGCACGGCGCAGGAATATCCGACCTTGCGCACGACGGGCCCCGCCGCATCACCGCAAGGCAAAAACCTTAGCATCTTGCGAAACCCCGACGGGCGTTATCGCTTTGAATGGGTGCGCCGAAAAGGGCGTAAAGTCCTTGTCCAACGTTCTATCATTGACCCGGATCTTGAGTGGGAAGTCTCACTCGTAAAAGACACGGTGAACCCCAAATCACCGAGTTACAACGCCAAGGCGGCCCGGTCAAAGCTTATGTCGATGAACAAACAGGGGAAGATGGTTTGGGGCAAAAAGGCTGACCTTGCTAATCTGGCGCATAAAGACGAAGAGATGGAGTGTTACACCTGTCACTTGTCGTGGACGACCTCTTGCGCCGGGTGTCACTTGCCCATCGAAGCAAACTGGCAAGCGGATTCGCACCACTATGACGGTGAAACAACGCGGAACTATGCGACTTATAACCCTCAAGTGGCGCGCGACCAGATGTTCCAGCTCGGCAAACACCAAGATACCAAAAACAATACGGTGGCGCCGGTTCGTTCATCTTCTGCGCTGATCTTATCATCCACCAATGTCAACCGTGAGCGGATTTACGTACAACAACCGCCTGTCTCCGCTCCGGGATATTCAAGCCAGGCGTTCGCCCCCCACTTCCCTCATACGGCGCGTAAGACGGAGACAAAAACCTGTACCGACTGCCATTTGTCGGCGGAGGGCGACAATAATGCGATCATGGCGCAACTTTTATTGCTGGGTACAAATTTTGTGAACTTTGTCGGCATCCATTCCTGGGTTGGCTTAGACGGCGGCGTCGAGGCGGTGCGCGTCACAGAATGGGATGAACCGCAAGCGGTCTTCGGCTCATACCTTCATAAATATGCGTATCCTGATTACTACAAAGCGCATGTGGAGCGAAATGATCGGGAACTTATCAACTGGACTCGCGGTAAAACCTTTGACGTCTCTAATAAATTGTCAGGTGAAACCGGCGCCTTAGAAGAGATCGCCAATGTCACCCAAGACGCCAATGGCGCCGTTGGCTGTCTTCAGTTGCGGGGCGAATATCTCTATGCGGTTGAGGGTAAAGGCGGTTTCCGCGCCTTTGATGTGGCGAGCATCTCAAACAAGGGCTTTTCTGAGCGGCTTATAACCGCGCCATTCTCACCGCTTGGTCACGACACGCATTTAAATACGAAAAATGCCACATGTGTGGCGTTACCGACGAACCAGCCGATCAATCCTGTACGCAACACTGAGATGATGCAGAAGGAAAATAAAGAACAACCCTTCCACCCGCTTTATAATTATGCAGTTGTCACTGACGCGGAAGAAGGCTTGATCCTTGTGGATATTAACACCCTGGCTGATGGCGAACCGCGCAATAATTTCTTCAAACGCGCGGTCACTTGGAACGAAGGTAACATCTTAGCCGGCGCGCGTCATATAACACTTGGCGGCCATTACGCCTATATCGCGGCGGATGCGGGACTTGTCGTTGTGGACCTTAATGATCCACTAAACCCAAAAACTTCTGCTGTTCTGCCCTTGAATGATATGCGCGCAAGCGCCCTACAGTTCCGCTATTTATATGTGACGGATGCAGATGGGTTAAAGGTCGTAGACGTCACCAATCTAGGCGCGCCCAAATTGGTGCAAGACGCACTTGTGCCGCTTAAAGATGCGCAACGGATTTATCTTGCGCGCACCTACGCCTATGTTGCCGCAAAGGACGAAGGCTTGGTGATTGTCGATATTGAAAAGGCCGAACAACCAAAAATCTTCCAGAAATTTACAGCAGACGGCGCATTAAACGACGCGCGCGACGTCATCGTCGCCACCACGAATGCTTCCCTCTTCGCTTATGTGGCGGATGGTCAGAACGGTCTAAAAGTCTTACAATTGACGAGCCCGTCCTCTCAACCGAATTTCTATGGTTTCTCGCCTGAACCAAAACCCGAGTTGATCGCGTGGCGCAAAACCAAAAAGCCCGCCTTAGCGCTTTCAAAGGGGTTAGACCGTGACCGGGCCGTCGACGAGAGCGGCCATCAAATGGCGGTCTTTGGGCGACTGGGTTCCAGACCATTCACTCGAAAAGAGATGGAAACACTCTTTCTACGGGAAAATGGCGAACCATATTTCGTGTCTGATGAGGTAAAATAATCGTCAGCACTAATTACGATGCGCTGCAGCGTGACCGGTTGGGCCCGGGGATGCTAAGCTAAAGCGTAAATATGTGGGCTAGCCGCTCTGGTCACGATCAGTGCGGCCAAATATCGGGGTGCGGACATGTGGGGCATGGTCCTTGGAATTGTGATCGTTTTAACGATCGCCGTATTAATAGCGCCGGTCGCAAAGCGCCTGCGTTTTCCCTATACAGTATTACTGGCGCTCGTGGGGGTCGGCTTAGGATTTCTGGCGCAATATCTAGGGGTGATAGAAAGCGGCGCTGAAATCGCTAGCGGCGATCACCAGAATGCAGGACATGAAGCTGGCCACGACGCCCATCATGGGGGCGGCCCCGCCTGGCGTCAGGTCATCGAGTCAATTGTCGGATTACGCATTACCTCTGACGTAATTTTATTTTTGTTCTTACCCGCCCTTGTCTTTGAAAGTGCGTTATCGCTTGATCTGCGCAAGCTGATGGCTGAAATGGGCTCAATTTTATTTCTAGCGATTGTTGGGCTTTTAATCTCTATGGTAATTGTCGGCCTTTCAATCGCTAGTTTTTCAGGGATGTCGATTGTTGTTTGCTTGCTTCTTGGCGCCATCGTTTCCGCTACCGACCCCGTTGCAGTCATTGCTCTATTTAAGGACCTAAACGCCCCCAAAAGATTAACGGTGCTCGTGGAAGGCGAAAGCCTGTTCAACGATGCAACGGCTATTGTCGTCTCGTCTATCCTTTTGGCTATGCTTACGTCGAACGTAGCGTTTGATGTTGGGTCAAGCCTTATGCAATTTATCATTGTTTTTCTCGGCGGTATCATCGTTGGCGGGCTTATCGCACGCCCGGCCGCATGGTTGATGGGCGCTTTTCGCCGTGATTCTCTAATTATCCTGACGCTCACTGTCACCCTGCCCTTTATCGCCTTCATCGTGGCCGAGCACTTCCTGCACTTATCCGGCGTTATGGCGGTTGTCGCTTGCGGCCTTACGATTGGCTCCATAGGCCGGCGACTGGTCCCTCCTCAGGTCTTTGAAGAAGTAGAACATGCCTGGCACCAACTAGGCTTCTGGGCGACATCGCTAATTTTTATCCTGGTGGGGCTTGCCGTCCCGCGCATGCTCGGCGGCGACATCATATCCTATTGGGATGATGTCTTGCTTCTCATTGGCACGGCGACTTTAGCGCGTGTCGCAATTATCTACGGAATTTTACCGGTTCTATCACGGTATGGCGTCGGCCAAGCGATCAGCCTTGGCTATCAATCCATTATGTTCTGGGGCGGTTTGCGCGGGGCCGTCTCCCTCGCGCTTGCATTAATCGTTCTTGAATCAGATGGCGTCAGCCAAGAGGCGCGCAACTTTATCGCCGTTATGGTCACAAGCTTTGTGATGTACACGTTGCTTTTTCAGGCAACGACTATAAACCACCTTATGCGTTTATTTGGGTTGGATAAGCTGTCGCCCGCCGATGAAAACCTGCGGGACCGCTCCCTTTCACATGCACTGGAAAGCGTGCGGGATTCAATTGACGGGTTTGCAAAATTCCATGAGGTCAATGAAACACAGCGTAGTGATGTGGTCGCACGCTATGATGATGCCATTGAAGCAGCCCGACGCCGGTCGGATAAGACAGGCGCCCTGTCCATCGAAGAATGGGTCGGCGTCGGCGTTTCAATGGCGCTTGCCCAAGAACGACAGTTATATCTAACGCGCTTTGGCGAAGGCTTTGCAACAACGGGACATTTACGTGATGCGTTGGCGCGGCTTGACGAGATCACGGATCTTGCCGCCGAAAATGTGAGCAATTGGGACCAAGTCTCGTCAAGAACCGTTGCTTTCCGCGGCAGTTTTAAAACATCGCTCAGTGTGCAACGCTTTACTGGGTGGACGGGTCCACTTGCGCGCGCCTTAGCCCGCCGCCTTAGCGTTATGACTTTCATTCGCCAAGTCCTGCGCGAGCAACGGCGCGGCGGGATAGAAGATATTGAAAAGTTACTGCCTGAGACGGCTCGCGCGCCATTTAGTGCGCTGATTGAAAGGCGCTATCGCACTGTCGCTGATAGCGTTGACGCTCTCGCACTGCAATATCCTGCCTATGCCGCCGCTTTACACAAGCGTGATCTAACTCTGGCTGGTCTTCGCCTTGAAGAGAGTGCTTATGATCACTTGCTGGAGCAATCGGTTATTGGCCCGGAAATTCATGGTGATCTTTTAAAGCGAGTGTCTGACGACAAGGGCGGCCGTTTGCCGAGGTTGAAACTTAAGCTTGATCCCTTATCCCTAATCGTTAAAGCCCCCTATTTTTCGGGCCTGAGACGGCAAAACCAAAAGCGCATTGCGCGTCTTTTAAAGACGAAATTCGCCGTGCCTGGTGAAACGATTATCACACGGGGCGAAGTCGGTGAAGAAATGTACTTTATCGCAAGCGGCGCCGTTAAGGTGAAACTTCAAGAAGCCGATGACATTACTCTTGGCACGGATGACTTTTTTGGCGAGCTGGCGTTGGTCACGAGCGCGCCGCGCAATGCAGATGTTCAAGCCCTAGGGTTTTGCACTTTGTTAGCGTTGCATAAAAAAGATCTTCACACCTTTTTGAAACGCCACCCCAATAGCCGGGAAAAAATCCGGCAAATCGCTTCAGAACGCCTTGGCGGCGCCCAAGCGATAGAGCTTTAAGCAATAGCGGGCCTAAAGTTCGCTCATTAAAGACTTAACTTGTGCGGCTTCCGGCCCTTCTGGCGGCAAGACTGCTAACGCCTTTTCCCAATATTGACGGGCGGCCGATTTATTACCGCGTTGTTGGGCCGTCACCCCCAAAAAGAAAAGAGCAAATGGCTGATTTCCATCAAGACTATTAATCTTTGTCAAAACTTTATGGGTTTCATCATCGATCAAGGACTTAGATTGATCAAGGCTGGCAAGCCGTGCTTGGGCGTACGCGATTTGAGTTTCAACATCTTGGGGCGCCATCTCAGCAGCCTTAGAAAAAGCGGAGATGCTTTTTTGCGTATCGCCAATCACACGATATGATCGGCCCAGCATAATCCATCCTTCAAGATCATCTGGGTTTTCCTCAAGACGCGCGGCAAGGCCGCCAACCATCCCTTCGATCATCGCTGTGCGTTCTTCATCAGACAGATCGGCGGCGGCGGCCATTTGTTCCTGTGTCGGCCCCTTGCGTTGGGCATGGGGTTGTGGTTGCGGGTCATTCCTGGCGACAGGCGGCGTTATAAGCGCGCCGCTGTTGATTTGCGCTTCAAGGGCTTCAATCTCACGCAATACGAATGGCGCGTTGGCGTAACGCTTTTTCGCTCGCACGATAGTATCAATCGTTTTTTTATCGTTACCTTGCGCCGCATAGGCACGAATAAGGTCCATCCAAACTGTATAAGGAGGATCGCCTACAAAAATTTCATTTTCAAGGACTTCTGGGGCGATGATGCTAATAACTGGTGCGCTAACGTTTGACGCAACAGTTTGAGGCGAAGAAGGTTGTTCAACACCGGACATCCGGTTAATCTCACCACGAACAATCATCACCCATGGCGCACCCTCAGGCGCATTTTCTGCAAGAGACTTTAGCGCCGCGAGCGCGGCGTCTTTATCGCCTGATTGCTCAAGCCCTAACGCTTTATAAAAACGCGCGCGCGGTTCATCCGCATCAATGGCCAAGGCGCGATCGAGCGCCGCATCAGCTTCGTCGGTAATAACGCCGCCTGCCGCCATGGCCAAGGATTCAGCCGCCGCAGCGTGTAGATAGGCAAGATCGGGCGCCAATTCAGCAGCGCGAGAAAACGCCTCAGCCGCATCAGAAAATTGGTTTAGTTGCGCGTGGCTTTCAGCCAGCATAATCCATCCGTCACGATCATCCGGATTATTCGCCAATTTTTGTTTTAACTTTTCAATGGATTGAGATAAAGACGGCGCACCATCACCGCCGCTCAACAAGCTTGACTGCCCCTCGTCTGCATTGGCTTGAATAGCGCCAAGCTGAACCGCAGACGCCCTTGCTATTTCTTGGCCCCGCTGCGTATCGTTCATACCCGGATTACCAATTGAGGCATATAACGCCAATGCAGCAATTGGCGCAGCAGCGACGAGCATCATAATCGCTTGCTTGCTTGTGCTGCTGATAGGTTTGCTTTGTTTGGATTGGCTCCGCCGATATTCAGCGAGCAAGCGTCGGCGCGTTTCCTGACCTGCTTCCTCAGCTAACGCATCCGTTAAATCGCCAAGGGCGCGCGCCTGATCAATATCTTTTAGTTGCTCAGCAAGGTAATCAGTCTCATCGACGGCAGCATTTGAAACAGTTTTCCCGGCCCGAAACATTGGCGCAGCTAAAAAAAACAAAACAGCGAAAACGGTGATGACGCAAAAAATCCAAATCATCAATCGCGCTCTTTAATCATTGTTTGTACTATCTTTTCGTCTTCTTCGCTTAACGGCGTGGCAGCTAGAGGCTTTTGGAACCGCTTAAGGGAAAAATATGCAAAGGCCCCAGCGGTAATCACCATAAGAAACGGAAAGCCCCATAAAATGACTGTGTTGTGTTGAACACGGGGTTTCAACAACACATAGTCACCATAACGATCAACCAGGTAATTAATCGCCTCGCTATCACTATCGCCTGCGCTTATTCTTTCGCGCACTAACATCCGCAAGTCGCGGGCGAGCGGCGCATCCGATTCCGCAATCGACTGACTTTGGCAAACAACACAGCGAAGCTGAGTGTCAAGGGCGCGGGCGCGCGCTTCTAGCATAGGATCATCGAGCGCATCATCAGGATGAGACGCGAAAGCGGTCATGCTTAGAAAAGCAAACCCTATCAAAGAAAATGTAGCGAGAATGTTTTTCATGACGCTTCTAATTCCGCGATTAAAGGCGCGAGCGTCGTTCGCCATATTTTATCAGTGATTGGACCAATATGCTTATACCGTACGCGCCCAGTTTTATCGATGATAAAAGTTTCTGGGGCGCCAGTAACGCCAAAATCAATCACGGTGCGCCCTTCTTGGTCATCGCCGATTAAGGTATAGGGATCACCATGTTTGTTTAGCCAGGCGGTTCCATCACCGGGTTTATCTTTCCAATTTAAACCATAAATCGGAACACCCCTGGCTGATAACTTCATCAAAAATGGGTGCTCAACCGTGCATGCGATGCACCAGGAACCAAACACATTGACGAGTGCAACCTTACCGGTCAAATCAGCGGACGAAAATCCGCGTTCATATCCTTCGATTGGCGGCAACTCGAAAACAGGCATGGGCCGGTCAATAAGCTCTGAGGGAATATGGGAAGGGTCCCGTGTTAACCCAACGGCAAATGCTATCGCAAGGACTAAAAACAACGATATGGGCGCTAAAAGCACTAATCTTGAAAGGTTCATATGCCTGCTCCCGCGGCGTTCGTCGCCAATGCCTCTTCTCGCTTTTTAGCGGGAATTTTCCCGCGATCAGTCAACCCTAAAAACCCGCCTAAGACTGCGATCGCCGCGCCCCACCATAAACACCCAACCAGTGGGTTAAAATAGACCCGCACTGGCCAGCCCCGTCCATCTGCGTTCTCACCAAAGGTTATATAAACGTCGCCAAAGCGTTGCGCACGGATCGCCGCTTCAGTCGTCTGCATGCGGCGCACCGGATAAAATCGGCGCTCACCGGAAAGCGCGATTTCACGGCCATTTTTAATCGCGTTGAATTTAGCTTGCTCCGCCTCAAAATTAGCGCCGCGAATAATCTCCACTGAATTTAGAGAAATTTCATAGCCAGCAACGTCAACCTTCTGGCCGGGGTTCATTAAGAATATTTCTTCCGTTTTCCAAAGACTGACACCGGCAACGCCAAGGGCGAATAGCGCAAGCCCGCCATGGGCGAGCGATACTCCAATGGCGGAGCGTGGTAAGCCCCGTAAACGCTCAAAAGAGCGCGCAATAGGCATCCTGAAGAGCCCCGTACGGGAGGCAAGATCAACAAAAACACCGCCGATAAGCCATACGATCAGACCAATCAGTCCTGCGCCAATAAGGCGGTTGCGATCAACCGTCAACGCAACCACAAGGCCAGCGACCACAGCAGCGCCGCTGACAAAGCGCATACGCATCATAGTGGCGTTGAGAGGCGCTTTTTTCCAAGCCAGCAAAGCGCCCACGGCGGCAAAAAACATCATCGCGGCCGCCAATGGCGAGAATACGGCGTTAAAATATGGCGCGCCGACAGAAAGCTTTTCACCACTTAAAATATCAACAAATAATGGGTAGAACGTACCCACAAAAACAGTGGCGCAGGCGCTGGTCAACAACACATTGTTCAACACCAACGCCCCTTCTCGGCTGACGGGGGTAAAGACGCCCGTGGGCGACAACATAGCGCCGCGGATAGCATAAAGGGTCAATGACCCCCCCACCACGATAAGAAGGATCATCAAGATAAATACCCCGCGTGTCGGGTCCGTCGCAAAAGCGTGTACGGACGTCAAAACGCCAGAGCGTACCAAAAAGGTGCCCACCAGGCTTAATGAAAAGGTGGCGATCGCCAAAAGCACCGCCCACCCTTTTAGGGCGTCGCGGCGTTCAACCACGCGGATAGTATGGATCAACGCAACACCGGCCAGCCACGGCATAAAGGAAGCGTTTTCCACAGGGTCCCAGGCCCACCAGCCGCCCCAACCAAGCTCGTAATAGGCCCACCATGAGCCAAGTACGATGCCAATCGTTAAAAAGCACCAAGCCGCCAGCGCCCAGGGGCGAACCAGGCGCGCCCAAACGGTGTCTGCCTTACCGCGAATAAGGGCGGCCACAGCGAAGGAAAAAGGGATAGAAAATCCCACATAGCCCAAATATAAAAATGGGGGATGGATAGCCAGGCCAACATCTTGGAGCAGCGGGTTAAGCCCAATCCCATCCGCTGGCGTTGGCAAAAGCCGATTAAACGGATTGGATGTGAATAATATAAACGCCAAAAAAGCGGCGACGATCAACGCCTGAACCCCAAGGGTTAGGCCATGAAGGTCACGGGGCACGGCTTTATAACGCAACGCCAATACGGCGCTAAAGAGCGTTAAAACCAACACCCAAAGCAACATGGACCCTTCGTGATTGCCCCACGTTCCAGTAAACTTAAACAGTAATGGTTTTGCGGTGTGGGAGTTTTCAAAAACATTTTCAACGGAAAAATCAGACGTCGCGAAAGACGTCATAAGCGTCCCGAAAGCGACCGCGACCAATATGAAAACCAACATACAAGCCCGCCGGCCGAAGGACGCCGTCGCTTCGTCATCAAGCCGTGCGCTATAGAGCAAGATCGGGCCGCTCGCCAACGCCAAGCAAAACGACAAGATCAGACTAAAATGGCCAACTTCTGGTATCATAAAACACTGCTTTTATACGTTTTCTTACACCAGGTTGATCATATTTCGCGGCAAGACGCCATGGGTAAGATCGCCCGATATAGGAAAGCCAATTGCGCTCTTTTCGGCGTGTAATTTAGCCATGCAAATATCCGGCGCAACGACTTGAAATCGCCTTCCCCCAGGCTCTGTTTTTCATAACGATGCATGTGAATAGTTCTATCTTTAAACCCTTCGGAAGACTGTTCCCAAAAGCCTCAAAATGAGCACAGCTCAAGTCAGTCCGTTTCTCGTCGCCCACCCTATCACGTTTATTTCATGCGCCTTTTGTGATTATCGTTTTAGGGTGCGAAAATCACTTGTGAGAATCATAACCATCACCCATATTACGGCATAACGCGGTATATGGGGGATGCATGACCGAGGAATTAGAAAAAGATCTTTATGACGATTATATCGACACCTTAAAGATCGAAGACTATGATCCCAAAATATGGTTCGAAAAACTCCAAAAAGATCTGGATAAAACCCGGTCAAAAAACCGTGAAATTAATCGCAATTTGCCGAATAAAGAAAAAAGGGGACAGTTAGACAGGATTCTTTTGGATTTTCGTGTTTACTTGATATATTATCCTATATTTTTCTTCTTTACTTCTATTTTATTCTATTTTATTTTGTTTGGATATATATCCAAGCAATTTGGCTCATTTGCGTGGCTAATGACCGCCATATTTGCTGGATGCTTTACAGCGCTTTTAGGCATGGCAGTTAGCACCATTAATTGGCGCAGCGCTCATTTTGAAAAAAATAAAGCACGCCGTCGTTTTGCCGAGATGCGAGAGCGACTTTGGCGCTCTCTGTCACACCGCCTAAAGACGAAGCAAATTATCTATAAAACAGCCTCTGTAAATGAGGACCCCCAAGTCGGCCCACAAGGTCTTATGGGCGCAAGATTGTTAAGCCGCCATGCGTGGGAATGGTGGTATTTAATGAGGCTTGATTATATTTTATTCCGTATAGAAGTTAAAGAGGAACTGATTGAGAAAACTCAATTCAGAATTGCCTATGTCTGTTTAGGGCTAGTTGGTCTGGCGCTTGGTCCAGTGGTTTTTTTAGCAATGCAAGGCCAAAACATTGCGGATTTATTCTCTGCAACACCCTACTACACCACTGTTATTGGCCCTATTTTGGCGGCGATCATAACATTCCATATTATCTTTGGGCACTGGCGGCGAGAAATTCTAAAACTCAACGAGTTGATCGGCGACCTTTTCAACAGCAAGCTGTCCGAACGAGCTGCAAAATTTATTGGCCTTAAAGAAGAAAAAGAACGTTATGATTGGCCAGAACGTTATGAATTTGATGATTTGGAGGAGTATCTGGCCTGGCTAAAAAGTCAGTTTGAAATACTTAAACGCCTTCGGGATGAAAAATACCCATACGCAACGCCTCCTAGTGACACCGCCCAAGATACTTCTCAAGGTTCTGCTCAAGCATATATTGAGAGTTAAAACCTCAACGGTTATCTCGATTTTTGACTTGCATGCTAAAGGCGTCAGACATGCGGCGGAATGCTTCGATCTGTTTTCCAAGCGGCAAGGTCAGAACCGGCATGCATGTTTTATTGACGTCCACGATATAAATACGCCCATCATCACGGTCACGCATGATGTCAACGGCCCCAAAATCAAGGCCAATTTTTTCGCAATACGTACAGATAAGAGATACTTCTTGCTGGCTAAAAACATCGCGGGCTTCTTTGAGCGAAACGCTTAAATAGTCCGTTCCAAACCTTTTTTCCATAGTTTTATATTTATGGAACACCACAGGTATTTCGCCCATAACATAAACAATTCTTAGATCCTGGGCCTTTTCACCGTCGTCAGAATTATTAACAAGCTTTTGATAGACATATCCTGGCAATACTTCGTTGCTATCTATAGGACACTGAATAACAACGCCATCATGGACGCCATTGTGCTGGGACTTGCGCATTGCAATGCCTTGATGCGTTATCGGATCAATTTTTAGATTATAGCCAAAAACCTCCTCAAAAAGGTCAGCTACATATTGCTTGGCGATGTTTGTGCATCGCGCATTGATATAATCTGTTCCGCCATCAACTACCTTTGAAGCCGCATTGGAATATGTGCTGTCTTCGAAAATAAAAACGATATCGGCCTGTTCAGGATCATCGATTATTTTATAACCGGCAATCTGAATTACTGACCATATATTGTACCATGGCGCGGCCTGTTGAGGGAAAAAGCTTATCGTTTTTGCTGGCCGTTCAAAGCGGGCAAGCCGCAAAAGCCGCAAACCGACCAGGTATGAGTAAATCTCCAACACTGACAATGAGCTTCGAAAGAACGACCCATCAAGTTTAACTTCAGCGCCTGTACGACGGATATGCAGGCCGCCCTTCACAAGACGCACATCCCGCAAATAGTCAAAAGATCTTACCACATCAGCAAACGCTGACTTAAACGTCATGCCGGCGGTTTTGTTTGACATCGCGCGTCTCCGTTCCCTCACCTTTGTGGAATTTCCACACCTATATTCTAGGGTTTGGACGCTTAAGAGGCTAGGGTTTGTGAGTTCAAATCATTCTCACCGATGCGTGAAAAGCCCTACCCCTCATTAAATTCCTAGGCCAAGGCCCGATTAGACCAGCCCCGCCACACCCCTTAGTTCATTGAGATACCCTCGCTGTGCATCTGACAATGGGCTTTTGGCGGCTTTCAAAAGGCTTACTAAATGAGCCTGATTGCTGGTCGTCATACATGCTATATCCGTAAAGGGCGTTGCCAAAACATAGGCCAAGGCGCTTTGCAGCAGTGAGCGATCTTCTAGTATCGTTGGAGGCTCTTGCTTTAGATGATGTCGAATACGCCTAGAGGCGGCAAAATAGGTGCGGTTTTTTAATAGCGCTCGCGCTATCCGCCACAAATCGGCAAGCCCCTTTATCCTCCAAAAGTCGCCCACGTACAGGGCCTGCGCCAAGGGAGCAATTGCTGTTATATGAACGCCGCTTTCATGCGCCTGAGTAAATAAATCATGGTGAATATGCGTCAAAAAGTTGAACCGGGCCATAAGAGCCTCAGCCCCAGCTTCAATTGCATCATCCAACAAAGCGCCCTCGCCGCAAACGCCAATCCGTCGACACAACCCTTCCGACTTAAGGTCTCTTAAATGACCCAGCCCTTCGATCGTATTCGCACGATCAGGTCCGTGCAGATAAATGATATCAACACACGACAGATTTAATCGTTCAAGACTGGTCTCTACATCAGCGCGAATAGCAGCTTTTGAAAAATCCTTAACCGCCTTCCCATTTGACAGGTATCGGGTGCCAGTTTTCGTACTTATGGCGAATGTTTCATTACAGTAATCAGCCAATGCCGAGCCTAACCGCTTTTCGCCCAACCCGTCGCCATAAAAAGATGCGGTGTCAAAATGGCGAACGCCGCCGTTTATCGCCATGTCTAACAGGTGGCGAACCGCATCGTCAGAAAACCAAGGAGCAGCCAATGGACCGGAGACACCAAAACCGAGCTTTGATAAGCGTTCGCCATTTACTGTTTCGGTCGGCGTGTCTTTTGCATAGGTGTTAATGTGCGTCATCGCGATACTCGACAATGAAAGGCTCGTGCTGATATACGCGTGATATAAAGAATAACAAAGGTTTTTAAGGTCGACTGCTAACTGGTGGACAGGTCATTTAAGGGGGGGGGGGTTGGTTAACGTTTGGCCAAACTCAAACTGTTAAAAGCTAATATCGTTTGACGTTTTTTTTAAGATTGTATCGCTTCTAAGCAGCGTAAAATTGGACGAGGGTCCGTTGTCTTCTAATTCATCTCCAACCATTTTGGTGACTGGCGCCGCTGGCTTTATTGGGTTCTACACCATTAAGTCATTGCTCGCGAAAGATGCGATTGTCATCGGAATCGACAACATTAACGACTACTATCCTGTTACGTTAAAGCACGACAGACTGAAGCAATTACAGCCCGAGCCCGATTTCACCTTTCACCAAATCGATATCGCAGATAACGAGGCTTTAAATCGATTACCCGAGCTCGACGAGGTTGATTGCATTATTCACCTCGCCGCCCAGGCGGGGGTTCGTTATTCAATCGATAATCCGTTTGCTTACGCTTCCTCTAACCTCAATGGGCATTTGTCGATTTTAGAGCTGGCACGCCATGCGAAAAAGAGCCCAAAACTTGTCTACGCCTCATCGAGCTCTGTTTACGGTGCCAATACGAAAGTCCCGTTCAGCGAAGATGATCCTGTCACCCAGCCCGTCTCGCTCTATGCGGCGACCAAGCGGTCAGACGAGCTCTTAAGTGAATGCTACGCGCGCCTATATGGTATTGAGCAAATCGGCCTTAGATTTTTCACTGTTTATGGCCCTTGGGGGCGGCCTGACATGGCCTATTGGACGTTCACCCAAAAAATCGCAGATGGCGTTCCTATCCCGGTTTTCAATAATGGGGATATGGAGCGAGACTTTACCTTTATCGATGATATTGTGGCGGGCGTTGTGTCAACCGCGCTTGAGCCAATGGTCACCAAAGGCCCCGTCTCTCACCGTCTTTACAATATTGGCAATAATAGCCCTGTACGCCTGATGCGCTTTATTGAAATTATTGAAGAAGCTGTCGGTAAAAAAGCAGAAATAGACTTTAAACCGATGCAGCCGGGCGACGTGCAGGCGACTTACGCTAATATAGATGCAATCTCAAATGATTACGGGTTCTCCCCATCGACGCCGCTCGAAAAAGGGATTCCACAATTCGTCGATTGGTACCTAAATTATCACAAGAAATAATGCCGCAAAGCTTACAGCAGCATTGATGCTGGCTCTTCAATAAAGCCTTTAAACGCCGCCAGGAACTGTGCGCCAACCGCGCCATCTACAACCCGGTGGTCACAGGTTAGCGTTACCGTCATCATAGTCGCAATCTCGATTTTTCCGTCGCGCACCACAGGACGCTGCTCTCCAGCGCCGACGGACATAATTGCACCCTGAGGCTGATTGATAATCGAGGCAAATGAAGTGATGCCAAACATGCCAAGGTTAGAGACAGAGAAAGTCCCGCCCTGGTATTCTTCCGGCTTCAGCTTACGGTCACGAGCACGCGCAGCCATATCTTTTATTTCAGCTGAAATTTGCTTAAGGCCTTTTTCCTCTGCCTTCCATACGATTGGCGTGATCAGCCCGCCATCAATTGCGACGGCCACGCCTATGTCAGCATGTTTATGCAAGAGGATAGCTTCATCTGTATAGCTTGCATTCGCTTCCGGAACAGTCTTAAGAGCCATTGCGTTCGCTTTGATGATAAAATCATTCACGGACAGTTTATACGCCCCGTCACCTTCCGGCGACAGAGCATTAATCCGCTTACGTGCGTTTAATAACGGATCAAGCGCAATATCAACATTCAATGGGAAATGAGGAACTTCGCCATTAAAACTCTGCGAAAGACGTTGAGCGATAACCTTACGCATAGCCGTAAGTTTTACAGCTTCATAGCTTTCCGGCGGATAGAGTAATGGATCAACGGACGCTGGCGACGGCTTAAAGGCCGCAACAGGCGCCCCAGCTTTACCAGCACCTTCCTTCAGCGCCTTTTCAATATCGCGCTTAACGACGCGCCCATGGGGGCCTGTGCCTTTTATTGCAGCAAGGTCAAGACCATCTTGTTTTGCAAGTCTTTTAGCCAAGGGCGAAGCCGCTATGCGCCCCGCACTGGATATTGCGGAAGTAGTTGGCGCTTGCGCTGGCGCAACCGCCACAGCCGGAGCTGAAGACGGCGAAGCAGCGCCATTGGTTTTTGGCGCTTCTGGCTCAGATGCAGCCGACGGCGTTCCTGCGCTCAAAGTCGACAAGTCAATATCCCCAGCGTTTTCACCATCCTCTAGCAATACAGCGATGGGAGCATTGACTTTGACGTTCTCCGTGCCTTCCTCAACCAATATCTTGCCAATCACACCCTCATCAACCGCCTCAACTTCCATTGTGGCTTTATCGGTTTCAATCTCAGCAATGACGTCGCCGCTAGAAACAGTGTCGCCTTCCTTGACTGTCCACTTAGCTAGGGAACCTTCTTCCATAGTGGGCGAAAGGGCGGGCATTAAAATCGGTGTAGGCATAAGTCTTTCTTCTTACTATTTTTCTAGCGGATCAGGACCATATTTATTTTCGCCGACAGTTCCCGGCAGTGCATAATTCACAACAACCCTAAAGACATTTCCAGAGCTGTCGTGGCGATGATCGCAGCGAGATACCCCGCCGTAAACAACTAAATCCCCTTACGCGAAACCCGGCCATGCGGGGTAAATAAAAATCGAAACATCAACTACCCCCCTCTTAATTTCTAAAACCTACTCTTGATACAAAACTTTCTTCACCGCAGCGATAACTTTATCAGCATTCGGAAGGCTTAAAGCTTCAAGATTTGCCGCGTAAGGCAAAGGCGTGTCCTCTTGGGTCACGCGCGCTGGCGGCGCATCAAGATAATCGAAAGCGTGTTGCGTGACCTGCCAAGCGACCTCAGCGCCGACGCCGCAGGGGCCCCACCCTTCCTCAACCGTCACAAGGCGGTTCGTCTTTTGTACAGAAGCAACGACAGTCTCTACATCCATTGGGCGCAACGTCCGCAAGTCAACGACTTCTGCGTTAACGCCGTCAGCGGCCAATTGCTCAGCCGCTTCTAATGCGAACTTAACCCCGCGTGAATATGAAACGATGGTTACGTCAGAACCTTCACGGGCTATTTTCGCTTTACCGATCGGCAGAACCCAATCATCAACCGCCGGCACATCCATGATATCGCCATAGACAAGCTCATGCTCCAAAAAGACAACAGGATTGGGATCGCGGATTGCCGCTTTTAACAATCCCTTCGCATCAGCCGCGGTGTAAGGCGCAATTACAATCAAGCCCGGAATATTCGCGTACCATGGGGCGTAATCTTGGCTATGCTGCGCCGCAACACGAGATGCGGCGGCGTTTGGCCCACGGAACACAATCGGGCTGCCCATTTGCCCGCCAGACATATAACGTGTTTTCGCCGCAGAGTTGATGATATGATCAATCGCCTGCATAGCGAAGTTCCATGTCATAAACTCAACAATTGGCTTTAAACCCGCAAAGGCGGCGCCAACGCCAAGACCAGCAAACCCATATTCAGTAATCGGCGTATCAACAACACGCCGCTCGCCAAATTCCTGAAGCAAATCACGGCTGACTTTATAAGCACCCTGATACTCGGCGACTTCCTCGCCCATTAAGAAGACATCTTCATCACGCCGCATCTCTTCTGCGATCGCATCACGCAACGCATCACGAACGGCAGTTTGCACCATTTCCGTTCCTGCTGGGACGTCAGGGTCACTTGCGGCGACAGCGATAGGCGTCGACACGGCTTCAGGCGTAGCAGCAGGCGGCGCTGAACTTTCCTCACCCGCTTCGGCTGGCGGCGCACTCGCAAATGAAGCTTCATCGATATCGTTGGCGCTTTCGCCTTCGTTTAAAATAATCGCGATCGGAACGTTTACTTTAACGTTTTCCGCCCCTTCCCCGACCAGGATCTTTCCGATAACGCCGTCATCGACGGCTTCAACTTCCATCGTCGCCTTGTCAGTTTCAATCTCGGCGATAACGTCGCCGCTAGAGACCGTGTCTCCTTCTTTAACGATCCATTTCGCTAAAGAACCTTCCTCCATCGTGGGAGATAAAGCAGGCATTAAAATAGGGGTGGGCATGGGCGTTTTCCGTGAAGTGTGATGTACAACAAGGTTCTAGACACTTCTTAGCCCTAAGAACAGAAAAATTCCGGTTAAAATTGGCCGATAACGTTAAATTTTATAGCGCGTTGGCATATTTTTTCCCGATAGAGCTGATTACCTGCTTGAAAATGCGCTACGAAGCTCTTCCGCCAATTTCAATTGCGCGTCTTGCTCTGTTTCAAGAGCGGCCGAAACTACTTTGTAATAGGTCTGCAGGTCTGTATCGGCTTCGTTGCTTAAACAAATCATGTATTCATTAAGCGCGGCAATATGATTGTTATACTGACGTACAGCCTTATTGTAACTGCTACGACTTAAGGCTTTTTTTGTGCTTGCAGTTTGAGATAACGCAACAGGCGGCTCAGGTTTTTTGCACTGGGTGAATAAATATTCAACTTGCGGCCCGCTTGGCGCAACCTCAACAGGCTTGACGATAGCCTGAGGGGGCATAACCTCAACAGACGCTACATGTGCATTTCCATGCGCCTGATCGGCGCGTAGCACGAGCTCGCCAGCGAGACTATATTGCAGCGCAACAATCCATATGAAGAAAATCAGCCCCATTCGTTTCATAACCGATCACCTCTATTAGATAGTTACAATATCCCTCACTGCAGCACTAACAGCATTATTAGTCAGCAAAATTTGCGCCTGCCTGCGCGGGCTTCATACGGATGAGCCGCGAATCTGCAACAGCCGCCTGGCGATGCTTGACCGCAATTTGATAGTCCGGATCTTTGACCATCTCTCCAAACGCCGCCGCACTTGGATACTGCGCCACAAAAACACGGTCCCACTGTTCTGTATCTGGACCAATGACAAGCTGTCTAAACGCCCAAGAATGAGCAATTTTCCCACCAACGCGATCGAATATTGGGTGACTATGCTTGCCATAATTGGCGTAAGCTTGCTCGCCAGTCAGCCCGGCGCCTTCAAGGGCATGTCCAGCTTCATAAACAGCAAGCGCGTGGAAGCGAACTAGGTTGAGCATATGAATTGGCCCATCATCGGGCATTTTCATCATTTTCCCAAATTGCTCACGCGTCGGATCAATATATTCAACCACCCTATCCTCCATTTTATTTATTATAGTCCAACAATTCTTGCTATTATTCGGTCCGTAAACGCCGAAGGCAATAAGTTGCGCAGGGCGATAGTCGGAATATTATCAGCCGGTACAGTATACCGCGAATTCGGCCGCCCCGATGTTAAGGCATGATAAACTTTTTCTGCAACAAGTTCTGGCGGCTTTGCGTTTGGGTGTTGTTTGACGTGCCAATCCATAAACTTCTTTAAAGAAGAATCATATGGCTCGCTCTCGCCGCGATAAAGGGACAACGCTTCCTGTTCTTGCTCACCAAAATTGGTATTAATAAACCCAGGGCGGACAATACTTACCTTGACGCCAAAGGGGGATAATTCCTGACGCATTGCATCGCTTAACCCTTCTACGGCGTGTTTAGTCGCCGAATAAGGACCTACAAACCCGGTTGCAACGCGCCCAGACACAGAGCTGATATTTATGATACGCCCCGCCTTAGCCTTACGCATCTCGGGGATAACTGCGCGACATACATTCATCAGCCCAAAAACATTTGTTTCGAATTGACGGCGCCATTCATTATCGGGAACCTGTTCACAAGGACCAAAAACGCTAATGCCCGCATTGTTGACAACCCCAAATAATGTGTCGCCAGCGGCTTTTATTGTCTCAAGCCCCTTCGCAACCGACCCCTCATCCGTCACATCCATTTGTACGGGGATTATCCTCCCATCACCAAGACCTGACAAAGCGTTAAGCTTATCGATGCGCCTTGCCGCCGCATAGGTTTTAAACCCCTTTTGAGCAAGAAAAACGGTGATAGCCTCACCGATACCGCTTGAAGCGCCGGTGACGAGGACGGGTTTATGCATAAGTGATCCCTGTACGATAAAAGTTCACGATTTTAGCCAACGCCACCAGCGCAGGCTTAACGCTACTATACGCTATACTACAGCATTTATTTTAGCGATATTTCGTCATAGCCGCCAACATCATCGGCACATAACGCGTTAAACAAGTCGTGAGCGCTCAACAGCCGCCTTAATAAAGGAGGCAAAAAGAGGATGCGGGTCGAACGGACGAGATTTCAGCTCAGGGTGGAACTGAACGCCAATAAACCAGGGATGGTCCGGAATTTCGACAATTTCGGGCAACGCCCCATCTGGTGATAGACCCGAAAATACAACACCTGAGTTTGCAAAAGCTTCGCTCAGGCTAATATCAACCTCATAACGGTGGCGGTGACGCTCGAAAATTTTCGTTGTTTGATAAATCGAAGCAACATGAGAATTTTCCGTCAGATGCGCTTCATAAGCGCCAAGACGCATCGTGCCGCCCTTGCGGCTTAGCGCGTCTCGGGTTTCGACCCCTTCCCCAGATTGCCATTGACGCATCAGCCCGACCACCGGTTCGCCGCCATCATTAAATTCAGAAGAACTCGCCTTTTGCTTACCGAGAAGATTGCGGGCCGCCTCAATGACGGCCATCTGCATGCCGTAACAAATACCGAAATATGGGATCTCTTTTTCGCGCGCGAAACGCACCGCTTTAATCATCCCCTCTGAACCGCGATCGCCAAAGGCGCCGGGAACCAATATCGCATGGACTTCGCCAAGTTCTGCAATCGCTTGTTCTTCGCGCTCAAAAACACTGGCGTCGATCCAATTGACGTTGACTTTGATATTATTGGCGATGCCCCCATGGGCGATGGCTTCTGTCAGGGATTTATAGGCGTCGCGAAGCTCAGTATATTTACCGACCACTGCTATCGTCACCTCGCCATCCGGCTGGCGCACGCGTTTTACAACCTGTTCCCATTTGGTTAGATCCGGCGCCGGCGCATCTTTGATGCCAAAGCCGTGCAGAACTTCATCGTCCAACCCCTCAAAATGATAAGCGAGGGGCACTTCATGGACGGTCGGGCAATCAAGCGCCTGAATAACGGCAGATGCGCGGACATTACAAAATAGAGCAATTTTTTTGCGCTCACCTTCTGGGATCGGCCTGTCGGATCGCACAACCAGGATATTGGGCTGGATACCGATCGAGCGAAGCTCTTTCACAGAATGTTGAGTCGGCTTAGTTTTTAGTTCCCCTGCAGATGGTATATAGGGCATCAGCGTCAAATGAACGTATAGCGCGTCACCTAAAGGTAAGTCATTGCCAAGCTGACGGATCGCTTCAAAGAAGGGCAACGCCTCAATATCACCGACAGTGCCGCCAATTTCACACAAAACGAAATCCGCCTCGCCTGGATCGGAAAGAATAAAATTCTTAATGGCGTCTGTAACATGAGGAATAACCTGTACAGTTGCGCCTAGATAATCGCCCTTGCGTTCCCGTTCGATGATATTGGAATAGATCTGTCCGGTCGTAACATTGTCGCGTTTCGAAGCATTTACACCGGTAAAACGTTCATAATGGCCGAGGTCTAGGTCTGTCTCCGCTCCATCGTCGGTGACAAACACTTCGCCATGCTGATATGGGCTCATAGTCCCCGGATCAACATTCAAATACGGGTCGAGTTTACGCAGACGAACGCGATAACCACGCGCTTGTAGAAGCGTACCGAGAGCAGCAGCAGCCACGCCTTTTCCGAGGGATGAGACCACGCCGCCGGTGATGAAAATATACCGGGCCATGGAGGTTCGTCTTAGTCCGGTTTCGCCGCCGCCAAAAGGGGGCAAAGAAAAATAAATGCGATTTCGACAGTTCGTCGCGCCACGCTCGCCTAATCCTCAATAAATCGGTCTGATTTATTGGGTTTGCGTTTCTTCCTGCGTTCCCTGCGGTTGCGGCGCAACATCTTCAGCGGTTGTTTCTTCGGCGGGCTGAGCAGCCGGAGCCTCTTGTGAGGAAGTAGAAGCCTCTGGCGCTATTTGCGGCGCTGATTCTAAAGCCTCCGGCGGCGCGTCTGCGCCAAATACCTTTAAGGCATCTGATGGATCAAGACTTGGCGCCTCATCGCCGCCGCCGTTCTCAACCCCAAGGGCGTCCGCGGCACCGCCAAATACTGCGCGCGCATCTCCTTCTTCGGCGGCGTCAACGGTCAAATCCTCGATGATCTCAAGGTCGGTTTCACCACGGTCAGCGAAAACCGCCAGTAATATAGACGTTGTGAAAAACAGCGCCGCCAAGATTGATGTCGTGCGCGTCAACGCATTCGCCGCGCCGCGCCCGCTCATAAATCCGCCGCCTCCGCCGCCGATGCCTAATGCGCCGCCTTCAGAACGCTGGAGAAGAACGATGCCGATAAGGCCAAGAACGATCAAAACATGGATAGTTAAAATGACGGAGATCATAGGTCGCGCTTTGTTTTAGCTCGAAGAAGCTTTTTGCTCAAAATCAAGGGCATGCATTTACGCCATCATGCGATTAAGAACAAGTCATTGTTTCATCGCCTTTACCAACCAGTGCTTCTTGCGCTTGCTTAGGGCTAAGGCTCTCAATTTCTGCAATAATTAGATCGCTTGCCGCATGATGCAACGCATGGCCGACACCGGGCAATTTAATGAAACGCGCATGTGGCGCGTCTTTGGCAAGCTGTGTTGAATGTATTGTTGGGCTGACCGTTGTATCAACATCACCTGTAATAATTGTCATCGGCAATTTCAGTTGCCCATATTGCTCTTGCTGGTCAATTATTTGCGGCTTTAAGCCGACAAGATCCTCAGCATTATATTTAAAAGTATGCGGCCGAAACAAAAGCCCAGCCCCCGCTCGCTTAAAATAACCCTCAGGCGCATGGTCTGGGGCAAAGCCGTTGGCGACGCTTTTTTCGCCCGCCATAACGCCATAAAGGGGCATCAACAAATGCCGAAACGCAAACCCCGCGATGGGTGTTTGCGCAACATGGTTGTGCCAAGCAACGCCCCCCGGCCATTCATGACTTACCGGGGCGAGCACCATAAGACCACTTAGGCTTTCTTGATATTCAAGCGTATACGCCAACGCTAAAGCGCCGCCCAGACTTTGCCCAACTAACAAAGGCCTATCAACGCCTAGTTCAGCCAATGCTTGATTGATTAGGCGCGCTTGCGTTTTAAGGGAATAAGCGCCTTTAGGACGCCTATCAGAATAACCAGCGCCAGGGCGATCAACTAATACGACATGGCGGTCTTGTGCTAACCGTTCTCCCAATGCGATCGCCATATCGCGCAAATTCACACTCGCCCCGTGAACCAATACAACGCTTGGTGATTGTCCCTTACAGGCTTTGCCCAGTTCCAAAACATGAAGACGCCCGCCGTCAAAGCCGAAAAACTCTCCAACCGGCGGCGCCTGACGCTCAATATGACGGACAGCCCGCCAACTGGCGATGCTTAGCGCGAGAAGTAAAATGCCGATAAACAAGGTCAACCGAAACCACATGACGCTTCCCCAATGCTGATCTTTAGAAACTTGTTAACGAGAAAATTGGGGAGTTGCCGGCGAAAAGCTAGCGCCTTTTAATCAATTCTTAAACAGCAGAAGCGATCGCGAAGAAATCATCAGCTTTCAAACTAGCACCGCCGACAAGGGCGCCATTCACGTTTTGGACAGCCAGAATTTCTTTCGCGTTTCCTGGCTTGACTGACCCGCCATAAAGCAACCGCGTATCCCCCCCGACACGTCCGCGAATAAAGTCATGCATCGCTGTAATGTCTTCGATGGAAGGCGTGAGCCCTGTGCCGATCGCCCAAACAGGCTCATAAGCGACCACGATCGTTTGCCCGCCATCAGGCAAGGAGCCGTTCAGCTGACCGCCAACAATCTCTTCAGCACGCCCCGCCTGGCGTTCATCTTTGGTCTCGCCCACACAAATAATGGGGGTTAGGCCAGCCTCTAAAGCGGCAATTGCCTTCGCTTTTACTTCGCTGTCGCTCTCCCCATGATCAGCGCGCCGTTCCGAATGGCCGACAATCACATAAGCAGCGCCAGCGTCACGCAACATCTCAGCACTGACATCACCAGTATGAGCGCCCTTTTGCGCCGCGTGACAATCTTGACCGCCAGAAGCAACGCCGCTGCCAATCAATTGCTCGACGATAAGCGGCAGCAATGTTGTCGGCGGGCAAATCAAGATTTCACAATCGTCACCGGCCTTACCGCCGAGCTTTGAAATCAACGCTGCGGCTTCGCTAAGCTGTTCGCGTAAGCCGTTCATTTTCCAATTTCCAGCAATCAACGGTTTCATGATTGTCCTTTCTTTCTTGATATTTTCTAGACTAAGGCCATTTGCAATATTATGCCATGTAATGGACCTTTTCCCGCAATCTCACAACAGCGGCATGATGCTCACACACAAAATAGGCTTGTTGTCGCGGCGCGGCGCAATTAGGGTCCCCGCAAAGAATGGATGTCTTGGCGGCCTCCTACTACCTGTCGCAAGTGATTGATTTAGGAAGATCTTATGTTGAACTCAGTTCGCAGTGCTTTAAAGGGCGTCGTTGCATGGTTCGTGATTGTGCTATTGATTTTAGCCTTCGCGCTGTTTGGCGTGCCGGAGCTGCGCAGCTTCACGCAAAAAGCGGCTATTCGCGTCGGCAATGAAGGGGTTGAAGCCCAAGTTGTACTGAACGAATTCAACCGTGTCGTTCGCAATCGACAAATCGAAAGCCAAGGCGCTTTTAGTCGAGCCGATGCGATTGCGGCGGGATTACCAAATCAACTTGTGTCGGGCCTGGCCACCCGCTCCATGCTTGAGCAAGAAGCTGAGCAAATGGGCCTCGCCATGCCGCGTAGCCTTGTCCAGCAATTACTGGCTGAAGACAAACGCTTCCAGAATCCGTCCACAGGTGTTTTTGATCAAGATGTTCTGGGACGCATCTTACAAGAATACAATATGACGGCACGCGAATTTGAAGATCAAATCCGTGAAGAGCTGTTGCGCAATCAACTTATACAATCTTTACAGGGCGGCGGGTTTGCCCCGGATGCGATCGTCGACAGTTTGCTGTTGCGCAGTGTTGAGGAGCGAAAAGTTGACTATCTGGTTGTCGGTGAAGATTTGGCGGGCATCCCCGAGGAACCAAGCCCCGATAAACTAAAAACATTTTATGAAGCGCGCCCTCAAGCCTATACAAAGCCTGAATATCGCGCCTTTTCTTTGATATCTCTTCGTAATGAGGAACTGCGTAAAGAATTGACTGCGCCCGAAGACGCCCTGAAGCAACTTTACGAATCACAAAAGGCTCGTTTTTTTGAGCAACCTGAAACGCGGACATTATTCCAGCTGCCTTTCCCTGATGAGGCGACAGCGAAACAAGCCGCAGAAAAGCTACGGGCTGGCGTTCTAGCGGAAGAAATTGCTAAGGAACGGGGACTGACGATTGATGCCGTCACTTATGAGAGCATCACCCGTGACGGCATCCTTGACCCGAATGTCGCTAAAACCGCCTTTTCGGCGGATCTAAAAGAAGGCGGCGTCAGTGATCCTGTCAAAGGGGCGTTCAGCTGGACCGTTGTTCAAGTCGCTGTGATTACCCCTGAAAAGGTGCAATCTTTTGAGGAAGTGCGTGACCAGCTAGAAGCGCAATTGCTGGAACAAGATGTTCAAAAGAAACTATATGACGCCCTGGACACCATTGAAGAAGCCCGTGACGCGGGGCTTGATCTGGCGGAAGCCGCAAAAGACGTTGGCGGCGTCGTCAGTGAAATCGGGCCCGTTGATCGTTTTTCCTTTGCGCCAGGCGGCGCGATTATTCCAGATGCGCCTGGGGAAGCCCTTGGCGAGGCTTTCAAGTTAAGCGAAAGCGAGGAGTCTGAAGCTATTGAATTTACAGATAAACAAGGCTGGTTTTTTGTTATCGTCAAAGAAATCACGCCTCCTGCGCTCAGCCCCTATGAAGATGTTGCGCAGGAAGTGGAAACTGATTGGCGCCGGGATGAACGCACAAGAAGGATCTCTAGAGCGGTCGGCCAAATCCGTGACGCATTGGAGAGCGGCAGCGACCTCGCTCAGGCAGCAGCCCCTTTTAATACAAGCCCTGAAGAAACAAGCCTATCGCGAAGACAAGCCACGGACGCTTTCGACCAAGCGCTTTTGTCTCAAATTTTTACGACAGAAATCGGCGCCTCTGCCTCAGGCGGCTCCATGGGCGGCGAAGCGCAAACCATCGCCGTCGTAAAAGACATCACTTACAATACAGCGCTTGTGGACCCTTCTGTTAAAAACGCTGTCACTCAGAATTATGCTGGACAACTGGACCAAGAATTACTCGACGCTTATCTGACCGCGCTAAATAGCGATTACAATGTTCGCATTGACCAAGCGCAAATTGATGCTCTGTTTAGTGCGCAATAGTAACCTAATGCGCATTAACGACGCACACAGATAGAACGAAGATCATAAGTCACTGACCTCCGCCAGAGGCGGAGGTTTATAACGCTTCGCTTAGACCGCCAGAGGCGGTCTTTGGACCTTGAACCGCCAGAGGCGTTCTTTGGATCAACGAGCGTCTCAGTTCTCCTCCCCCGTTTCACGGGGGAGGTGTCGGCGAAGCCGGCGGAGGGGGCCAAACTGTGTTCAAATTACTCAGGCCCATCATGATATCATAGACCGCATCCCCCCTCCGATCCGCGCCTTCCGCGCGGATCACCTCCCCCGCAAGCGAGGGAGGAAAGTCCGCCAACTGTAGATTTTAACAAACTGATAACGCAGACAAACTGCGGTCTCCTACCTAAAATGTAGAACGCGTCCAATCCTCCACCGAAGGTGGAGGTTTTTGATGGAATAAAAAATGGAAGAGCCCTGTCGCAACATTTTTGCGACAGGGCTCTTCCAATTAAAACCTAAGGTTTTTACGTTTTAAGCGTGTTGCTGCTCGTCAACCAAAAGCACTCGCTTAATCCGCGATAAATTATTGTGCTCATCATACATACTAACAATCGGCGCATCAGCCACATGTGCATGCGCATAGGCGCCAAAGCCGTTAAATCCCGTATGAAGCGCAAAACCATAAGCGCCTAGGGTTGAAATTTCTAAATAATCACCGGTCTGAATATCGCAGGGCAACACAAATGGTCCCGCCATTTTATCAAGGTCATCACATGTTGGGCCAAACAAACCAAAACCTTGACGCCTTGAGGATTGAGGACCTTGCCGCAGCAAGGTCGCGGTAAATGGCCAATCGATGCGACCTGCATCAGAAAGGGCGCCATAAACGCCGTCATTAATGTAAAGATCATCGCCCTTGCGCGCTTCGACCCGCACGACCAGAGACGCCGCTTCTGCACAAAGGGCCCGGCCCGGCTCGCACCAGAGCGTGCAGTTTTCAGCAACGAGTATATTCTCAAAGCGTTTGGCAATCGCATCAAAATATAGGCTCAGCTGGGGCGGCTCCATCCCTGGATAAGAAGCAGGGAAACCGCCGCCGACGTCTAAAACATCAACGATTACGCCGGCTCGTATGATTGTTCTTTCAATGACATCAAGCGCCGTGACATAAGCTTCAGGCGACATTGCCTGACTGCCGACATGAAACGCCACGCCAAGGCTCGCAGCATGCTGACGCGCACGCCGCATCAGCTGTACAGCCTCCTCGCCCTCAACGCCAAACTTACTATTCAACGCTAACTTTGCGTCAGGGTTTTCAACCTTATGACGAATGCAAAGGGTCAGGTCCCGCGCCGAGCCGAGGACGCTTATGATTTTGTCAAGCTCGTCATTGCTATCGACTGCGAAAATCCGCACGCCGCATTCTTCATAAGCTGCTTTGATCACTTCGCCCGCTTTGATCGGGTTCATAAAGGCAATAACAGCATCGGGAAACAACCGATGAATTGCGCGCGCCTCAACAAGCGAGGCGACTTCAAACCTGGTCACACCCGACCGATAAAGTGTTTGAAGGAGCCAGGGGGATGGGTTCGCCTTTACCGCGTAAAACGTCTCACCGGGGAAATTTTTCACAAAAAATTCCGCCGCGCGCGTCGCAGCATGCGGGCGCAAACAAAAAACCGGGTCTTTCGGCTTCATTTGAATGGCTAGGTCAGCCGCGTTCTTGTAACTGTCCACCTCATGGGACCTCCGACTAAGGGCCACATTAAAGCCATCTTAGGCCTTAAGGCAGCGCGTTAATTGGATGCCAGCCCCACGAGAAAATCCCGGACTTGGCGTGAGATGGGCTCGTTTAATTCCTGTTCGCTGACTTGTAAAGAAAATTTGTTGTGAATTTTTCCTGGCAACAGAGCAATAAAAAAACCCGGCGCGGGGCGCGCGCCGGGTTCTTGGGGCGAAGGAATGCGCGATGCCGCACTCCTTCTCGTTGGAACTTACTTTGCGAAGTCTGGGTAAGCAGGAGAACCAATCTCTGAATCGTCCAGACCAGCTTCTTCCTCGGCCGCACTTGCGCGGATGCCGACGATGAACTTCAACAAGAACCAGATCACAAGGCTGACAGAGAATACGAAGATCGCATTCGCGCCAACACCAACCGCCTGACCGTAGAAAGACGCGTCAGAGTTTGTGACTGGAACAACCATCGTACCCCAGATGCCGCAGAACAAGTGCGCTGGGATAGCGCCAACAACATCGTCAATACGCATTGCTTCAAGCAATGGTGTTGTAACGAAGATGATCACGCCGCCGATTGAACCGATCAACGCAGCCTGCCAGATTGAAGGCATAAGTGGTTCAGCTGTGATCGCAACCAAGCCGCCGATCGCACCGTTAAGCGCCATTGACAGATCGATTTTGCTTTTCAGCACGGTGCACAGAATAACAACTGTAAGCACACCGCAAGCCGCCGCCATATTCGTGTTCACGAAAATGTTTGAAACAGCGATCGCATCGTCAAGCGTGCCAAGAGCAAGCTGTGAACCACCGTTAAAGCCGAACCAACCGAGCCATAGGATGAATACGCCGAGGGTCGCCAAAGGCAAGCTAGAGCCCTGGATCTGAACGATTTCACCGTCTGGACCATATTTACCGCGACGTGGCCCAAGAGCCAAAGCGCCAGCAAGAGCCGCCCAACCGCCTGTTGCGTGAACAAGCGTAGAACCAGCAAAGTCAGAGAAGCCATAGCGAGCATCAAGCCAGCCGCCGCCCCACTCCCAAGAAGCTTGGATTGGGTAGATCAAACCAGTCAAAATCGCTGTGAAGATAAAGAATGGCCACAAACGAACGCGCTCAGCGATCGTACCAGAAACGATAGACGCCGCTGTTGCAACGAACACCATTTGGAAGAACCAGTCTGATGAAGCAGAATACCCTGTGCCTAGCGCATCAGAATCATCAGCCATCCATGGCGTTAGCGTGCCAATCCATCCGCCTTCTTCAACGCCATAGATGATGTTGTAACCCATCAACCAAACCATCAGCGTTGCAATTGAGAAAAGCGTGATGTTTTTCAAACAGATTGTTGCAGCGTTTTTCGCCCGAACAAGCCCGGCTTCCAACATACAAAAACCTGCCGCCATGAACATAACGACCATGCCCATGATGAGGAAAAGCAGTGTATTAAAGACAAATTGCGTGTCCGGCGCAGCGGCTGTCGACACAGCCTCCGCAGGCGCTGCATCTTGGCCGATCGCCGTTCCCGCCATAGTGGCGGCCCCAGCGGCCAACGCCCAAGCAGCGTTTTTCAGATTGTGAGTTTTCATATACCCCTCGGCTTTGTGTTTATGCGTACAAACGCATCAAATCGCGGACATCGATGCGATAAAATGCTACTAACCAGTCGCATTTTAGCGACTGCTGTCAAAACCATTACAATTTTATCCTTGCATTGCAATATAAAAAATATACCCTATGAGCCAGATGCGGCAATTTTGCGCTAAATTCTGTGTGTTTTTGTATAAATTTTGGGGTAAATTAGCATTATCGTCTAATCAATATCGCCTCAACTAGGCATACTGATTATCTATTTTGAAATCGTGATTGTACGATTTCTTCCGCATGTTTTCGGGGCTCTCGTTAGCAGGCGGAGTTATGTGAACAGGGGTGATTTTGTTCGCTTTTTTGTGCTTTTGGCGCTTTTGTTTTTTGGCCATCTCAACAAACATAATCGCCGTTGTTTAGTTTCTCGCTCGCCCGGCGAATGGTGCGTTAAAGCCGCGGCGCAGTAAAAAAATATATGCTCATGAGGGTTTCGACTTCACGCGCAATCTTTTTTTTGCAAGGTAGTCGGAATTTCATCGTGAGATTTCAGTTCGCGTGACAGTAACACGCATTTATAAGTAGGCGTGTACGTGCACGTAGGCAGTATGGAGGGGCTCATGGAACCAATTAACGCAGGCGAACAACTCGCCCAAGACATCCAAGCGAATTTCGCTTTATTTCAAACGACATCATTGATCGCTACAGTGATCATTGCGTTGATAGCCGCTGTGCTTGCCGCACGCGCAGGCAATATGCTTAATGAGGCTCGTTTTCTTTATTGGCGTATGCGTGAAGTTGAAAAGCAGATTTTGAAAGGTGATGGCTCCGCCACACAAAATCGCGCGATGAATCAAATGTCTGTCTATCGCTCGAAGAAACCATCACGCCGTAACAATACGGTTGTCTAGGGCTTTGCACCTCAGCAACGCCCCCAAAGATTTCATTCTGTTTCAATAAAGTTTATATAAGGCGCGCTTAATCTGTCATGGTTAAGCGCGCTTTTATTATTCACCACAGAACAACCACCCTCAGAGAGAATATTTTCTCCGCATAAAGATGCTCGCAACTTCTAAACACGCCTGGAACCTGATAAAATCAGTTTTCTTTCGCCTTTATCAGCTCAATCTTAATTATCCAAGAAGCTGCGTAATTTCCGGCTGCGACTTGGGTGCTTAAGCTTGCGAAGCGCCTTCGCTTCAATTTGGCGGATACGCTCGCGGGTCACGGAAAATTGCTGCCCAACCTCTTCCAAGGTATGATCAGTATTCATACCAATACCAAAGCGCATACGCAGAACCCGCTCTTCACGCGGCGTAAGCGAAGCCAAAACGCGGGTCGTCGTTTCGCGAAGGTTTGACTGGATCGCCGCATCAATCGGCAGAACCGTATTTTTATCTTCGATAAAGTCGCCAAGGTGGCTGTCTTCCTCGTCGCCGATGGGCGTTTCAAGAGAGATCGGCTCTTTGGCGATCTTCATCACCTTACGGACCTTTTCCAGCGGCATAGAAAGCTTTTCCGCCAACTCTTCCGGCGTCGGCTCTCGCCCAATTTCATGCAACATCTGACGAGACGTCCGTACAATCTTGTTGATCGTCTCGATCATATGAACCGGAATACGAATGGTCCGCGCTTGGTCAGCAATAGAACGCGTGATCGCCTGTCTGATCCACCAAGTCGCATAGGTAGAGAACTTATAACCGCGGCGATATTCAAACTTATCAACCGCTTTCATAAGGCCGATATTCCCCTCCTGGATGAGATCAAGGAACTGCAGCCCGCGGTTGGTATATTTTTTGGCGATCGAAATGACCAGGCGCAAATTCGCCTCCACCATTTCTTTCTTTGCCACGCGCGCCTCGCGCTCGCCTTTTTGAACCGTCTGAACAATGCGGCGGAAATCTTCAATCGTCAGGCCCGTGTCTTGGGAAAGTTGCCCAACTTCTTCACGGATATCGACAATCTTTTGCGCCGCTTTCGTTGTGAAGTTCTGCCAACCTTTGCCAGTTTTCACGCTGACCCGCTCAAACCAATCTGGATCAAGCTCTTGGCCCAAATATTCCTGTAAAAACTCACGCCGATTAACGCCATAGCTGTCAGCAAGGCGGACAAGCTTGCCCTCAAGGCCAATAAGGCGGCGATTAATGTCATAAAGTTGCTCAACAAGCGCTTCGATACGGTGATTGTTGAGCCGGACAGAGCGCATTCTCTCGACGATATCTTTTTGGATTTTCTTCATGCGCCGCGATTGGGAGGAGCTAAGATCCTCGCCCCTTAAGCGCTCTTCGATCATCATATCCTGCAGGCGGCGCAGTTTACGGTAATCGCCCGCGATCGAATCAAACGTCTGCATGACATCTTCACGCAGCTCCGCCTCCATCGCAGAAAGCGACAGCGCTCCCTCGTCAAATTCGTCTTCGTCTTCGTCGCCCGCCTCTTTCGCTGCTTCAGCGCGCTCAGCTTCTTCCTTTTGAACGCGTTCAGCGACTTCCGGCTTTGTCATGTCGGGGCGCGATTCTGGACCACCGCCGTAAGTGGCGTCCAAATCGATAATATCGCGCAGCAAAACCCGGCCCTCCTCCAGCTCGTCACGCCAGACCGTAATCGCCTCAAACGTCAAAGAGCTTTCGCAAAGCGCGCGGATCATTGTCTCGCGGCCAGCTTCAATACGTTTCGCGATCGCTATCTCGCCTTCACGAGATAAAAGCTCCACCGTCCCCATTTCACGCAAATACATGCGTACGGGGTCATCGGTGCGGTCAGCAGAACTAGACGTATTCGTTGTTACAACACCGCTGGATTTTTCTTCTTTTTTAACAAGCGCGGTGCTTTTTTCGCCCTGAGCGCTTTGCTCAGCGCTGTCATTATTTTCGTCTTCATCCTCGTCGTCTTCGTCATTTTCTACGACATTGATGCCCAGCTCAGATAACTTGGCCATCACATCTTCGATTTGTTCTGATGAAAACTCTTCTGACGGCAAAATGGAATTCAGCTCATCATAAGTCACATAACCGCGTGCTTTAGCGGTTTTGATAAGCTTTTTGACGTCGGCGTCGTTAAGATCAAGAATTGGCGCTTCTGCTTCTTTCGCCTCATCTTCCATTACTGGTTTCGCCGCCGTTTGTTGTGTCATGGATCCGCCTTAAATTTATACACGCCGCCAAACAGAAAAAGCGCCACTTACGCTTGACCAACGCTCGAAACGCTCGATTTAATGTTTTTTGCGCCTTTTCTCAAGATCGGCTTTAACTTTGTCGAGCCGATCAAAAAATTCTTTTGAGGAGATGTCGCTTACGCCCTGTCCGCCCTGATCGTCATTCTTCTCATTATATAGCGCTTCACGCGCATTCACGGTCGCCTTCCAATGGTCTTCACCGCCAATAATTTGCGCCGCGCTTTGCGAAACTTCATCTGGCATTCGTCTTTGCAACCACTGCCGTCTTAAATTATCGCGCCAAACATCCTCTAAAAGACTTAGTTCTGTGCCAGGTTCCAGAAAACTTTGTTGGTTGAGCGTCTCATCATTCAAGATTCGCTCCAAAATATCTGCCGCCTGTGTGTTTTCGAGATGGCGTTTCAATCCCTCGCTGTCAAGGTCGCTATACTGGAAAAGCACCCCTAATAACTCGTTTAGCAGCCTTGTTAAGTCAGGGTCCTGCAATTCAAGCTCTAAAAACTCGCTTTCACAGCGCTCAACCAATTCAGGAAACTTCAAAGCAGCTAACACGAGCGTCGCTTCCCTTATCCAGCTGGATGGGGTGCGGCGAACGCCGCCGCTTTCTAAAAACGTCGCTTGCTTGTCCCTAAATGGGTTCCGCCACGGCGCGCGCCCGCTTCCTCTTGCGGGCCCTTGCCTAGTATATCCACCGCTTTGTGTTTGTCGGCCAGTGGTCCGGGCGGGCATTGTAAAATAAGCATCAAGCCGATTGGCGAGGTCAACGCCATAGGCGGCGCGCACGTCCGCGTCAGCAATGCCTTTTACAAGGGCGCGCAAATGGGCTTTCAGCCCAGCCCGTCGCTCCGGCGTGTCCAAGGGAGAGGCTTGTTCTTCCCGCCGCCATAGCGCTTCAACAAAAGGAATTGCCTCTTTAAGGACAGCCTCAAACGCACTTGCCCCTTTTTCACGGACTAGGTCATCTGGATCTTGGCCTTCAGGAAGAAATGCAAAAGATAAAGACTTGCGTGGCTGTAACATCGGCAGCGCGCGATCAATCGCGCGGTGGGCGGCGCGCTGGCCCGCGCCGTCGCCGTCAAAACACAAAACGGGTTCATCACTTGAACGCCAAAGAAGCGCCAATTGTTGTTCTGTAAGAGCCGTACCAAGGGGCGCAACGGCGCGCCGAATTCCCGCCCCCCAAAGGGCGATAACATCCATGTACCCTTCACAGACGATCAAAGGCGCTTTGTCTTCACCCGCAGCGATCCGCGCTTGGCCTAAATTGTATAGAACCGTCCCTTTGTGAAAGAGCGCAGTTTCGGGAGAGTTTAAATATTTCGCCCGCGCGTTAGGGTCGAGCGCTCGCCCGCCAAAAGCGATTACACGCTCACGCGGCCCTAATATCGGAAACATGATCCGATTACGAAAGCGATCATAGCTGCCGCGTCCAGCCGATGTCGTTTCTTCCGGCTTTATGACCAATCCTGCCTCAATAAGGGTTTGTTCCGTAAACCCTTTATTGATCAGGTAATCTTTTAAGACGGGCCCGCCATCCGGCGCAAAACCAATGCGGAATGCTTTTACTTGCGCCTCGCTCACCCCTCGCCGCTTTAAATATTCCGCCGCATGACGTCCGGGGGCGCGGCGCAAACTCGCCTCAAAAAACACAGCCGCCGCCTCACAAGCTTCGGCTAGACCGGCCTGGCGCTTTGCGCTCTCCGCCTGCTGGGGGCTGTCTTTGGGAAGCTCTAGCCCCGCCTCTTCAGCGAGCCGTTCGACCGCCTCGTGAAACTCAAGCTTTTGCACATCCTGTAAAAACGAGATGATGTCGCCATGCTTGCCCGACGAGAAGCAGTGATAAAAACCTTTATGGTCATTCACAAAAAAAGAGGGTGTTTTCTCTTTAGTGAAGGGGGAAAGGCCCGCATATTCATTGCCCTGTTTTTTAAGCTTTACATGGCGGCCAATCACGTCCGAAGGGCGCAGACGCGTTTTTAACTCATCTAAAAATTCCGGCGTAAAGCGGGGCATCAAAAATTCATTCAAATATTGGCGAGGTCGCCCAGCATAAGCTGATTGACGATATTTGTCTCAATTGGTTTTCCCAAAAGAACGACTCTCGCTCATTTCGCAAGAACCGGAATGCTGCGCCTTATCAGATGCATTAAGGGGGACAAAAGCAATGATGGAGAAGCCCTTTGAGACACTTTTTGCTAGTTCACGGAAGTTGGCATGGCGCATGGTGTTGGTATAAAATTGCCGCGCGCCTTCGCAGCGAAGGACATACAGTAACACTCATCGATTTGCCGGGACGGGGAGCAAATAAAACAAAGCCCGTTTTCATAGGCATGAAGTCAATGCTAACGCATGTCCTCACCTACTGCCCGCAAAATGAAAAGATAACAACGATCGTCCATAGCCGATATGGCGTCTTGGCCTCGCAATTGGCTGAAGCGTTGCCGGATCGGATCGAGCGAACGATTTACCTTGCATCATTTATGTTACCGAGCGGGAAGGCCGTTATGGACTATTCCCGCAAGGACAAGGCTTCCAGGATCGGCCCTTTTGTGGAGGTCAATAAGCTTGGCTTATGGGATTGGCTAAGGCCTGAAGCATATAGAGAGGTTCTCTATCATGACTGTTGTGACGATGATGTTGCTCTAGCATCATCCCTTTTATGCAGGGAGCCATCGCGGCCAGCGATCACAAGGCTGAAACTCACCGAACAGAGGTATGGCAGGGTGCCGCGCGCCTATATCCGTTTGACGCAAGACCGCGCAGTCAGTCTGGCCTTGCAGGATCGGCTTATTGAGGAAACAACGGTCGAGCGCGTAGAATCCATTGACGCAAGCCACTCAGCTTATTTTTCAAAACCTGATGAACTCACAGATAAAATAATCAAGCTTTCCGGCAGCTGATTCAACTAGAACTCTGGAACCGCCCATCCCCGCGCCTATATCTATTAAAACGCCAAATACAATGGTTTAGGATCTAGCGAATGACCGCTGTGCTGACAGTTTACTACGATGGGGCTTGCCCTTTGTGCGTGAAAGAGATCGGCTTTTATCGCCGCCAGCGCGGGGGTGAGCGCATTGACTGGGTTGATGTTTCAACTGGCCCGCAAGCCCTGACGTGTGATGATCTAACTTGTGAGGTCGCCTTAAAGCGCTTTCACGCCCGACGCGCTGATGGAGGTCTTGTTGACGGGGCCGCCGCTTTTGGCGCGCTTTGGTTGGAATTGCCCGCCTGGCGGTTTCTTGGCCGTTTGGCGACCGCCCCCCTACTCAGCAATCTGTTTGAAAGCCTGTATCGGCTTTTTTTGATTTTCCGGCCAAGCTTGCAAAAGCTAGCGCACCGGCTAGATCAAAAGAAGATCTAGCCCAACGCCTGTTTAACAAGGGACCCGGCCCGGCCAAAGTCCATAGAGCCGGAATAACGCTCCTTTAAAGCGCCCATACATTTCCCCATGTCTTTAAGACCGCTTGCCTCTAATTCGGCAATCACAGTGCTAACAGCTTCTTCAATTTCGCTTTCGCTTAACTGACGAGGCATAAAGGAACGAATGACATCGATCTCAGCGCGCTCTTGCTCCGCCATTTCGATGCGGCTCGCCTCTTCATAGGTTTTGGCGCTTTCTTCACGCTGCTTCACCATTTTCGCCAAGATCGCCAAAATTTCTTCGTCGGTAACGCCATTACAACGATCCTCGCCTCGCGCGGCGATGTCGCGGTCCTTAATCGCCGCCTGAATTAGCCGCAGCGTCGACAGTTTTACTTTGTCATTTTGCGCCTTCATGGTGGCCTTATAAGCGTCTTCAATTTGCTGTCGCAGCATGGTGATTCTCCAATAGACGCCTGGTTTATGACGTCGATCTGTGAATAGCTGGTAACAAGGGCACAACCCTCTGATATTCCTATTAAAATTTAAAGGTTTTGCTTGTTGACCGCCTTAAGGGTTTCCCCTAGCTTCCCGTCAATTTGCGCAGTGCGTTGTGCAAGTTGCGCCACAGAGTGTTCCAGTAAGCTCTGGGCCGCACTCGCCAGCCGCTTCGCCTGTAATTCATCTTCTGAGGACGTAGAGATATTCACCCATGCACCTAAGTCAAGCGCCATCGAGACCTTTCACTGCAATCCTTGCTCTTTCTAATGGTAAAATCTTACGGGGTTTTGGCGTCGGAGCCACTGGTGAAGCGCTCGCAGAGGTCTGTTTTAACACTGCGATGACGGGCTATCAGGAGATTTTGACCGACCCCTCCTATGCAGAACAAATCGTGACTTTTACTTTTCCACATATTGGTAATGTCGGCGCTAATCTGGAAGATTTAGAGAACGCCTCGCCGCCAGCCGCATCCGCTGCAAAAGGCGCCATATTCCGTGAGAAAGTAACAAACCCCTCAAACTATCGTGCTCATGCGGATCTTTCCTCCTGGATGGAGCAACGCGGGATTATTGGCCTGTATGGAATCGACACGCGCGCATTAACCAACTTGATCCGCCGCGAAGGCATGCCCCATGGGGTCATCGCTCATGCGCCAAATGGACAATTTGACGAAGCCGCACTGATAGAAAAGGCGAAAGCATGGGCCGGGCTAGAAGGAGCGGACCTTGCCGTAAACGTTACGACCCCTAGCGCATTTGAGCAGGAAGAAACGGCTTGGACATGGAATGAAGGCTTTGGCGCTGCGAACGCAAACGGCCCCCACATCGTTGTGATCGATTTTGGCGTGAAGGCCAATATCTTGCGCCTTTTGGCGGACCAAGGCGCGCGCGTTACGGTGGCGCCAGCCACAATCTCATATGATGAGCTTAAAAAGCTGAACCCTGATGGGGTCGTTCTATCGAATGGTCCTGGCGATCCTGCTGCGACAGCGGCGCATGCGGGTGAGACCGTCAAAAAACTTATCGATAACAAGGTCCCCCTCTTCGGTATTTGTTTGGGACATCAAATCTTAGCGCTCGCCGCTGGGGCAACAACCGTGAAGATGCATCAAGGCCATCATGGCGCTAATCATCCGGTTAAAAACCTAAAAACCGGCAAAGTTGAGATCGTATCCATGAACCATGGCTTTACTGTGGACATGGACACCCTGCCCGCAAATCTTGAACCCACTTTCCAATCGCTTTTTGACGGCACCAATAGCGGCATCCGCTTAAAGGACGCGCCCGCCCAATCGGTTCAACATCACCCGGAAGCGTCCCCAGGACCACAAGACAGCTTTGGCGTGTTTAAAGAATTTGTTGAAGGGCTGCGTTAAACGCTTACCGACATGGATTTAAAAAGCCATTTTCAATCCTTTTCTGAATATAATCGGTGTGCTAATGATGCAATTTACTCGGCGTGCGCTCAACTTTCCGACGAAGGCCGCAAACAAGACCGACAGGGCTTTTTTAAAAGCATCCATAATACACTGAACCATATTATAGTTGGCGATCGAATTTGGCTTAACCGCTTTGAAGGCAAACCTAAGCCTTCATTTGGGTTGGACACAGTTCTGTACAGTGATTTTGAAGAGCTTCACGCCGCGCGATGCGCAGAAGATCAACGCATTATTCAATATTTTCAACAGATCGATGCGTCATATCTGACAAAAGAACTGACCTATGTTAACACATCCGGCCAGGAATATACCTCCCCCTTCCATGTCCTAGCGGGGCATGTTTTTAATCACCAAACGCATCACCGGGGTCAGGTTCATCACATGTTAGGAATGGCGGGCGTTCACCCGCCATCCCTCGACATGCCTCGAGTGCTTAATACATAACCGACAAATTCATCGGATTTTATTGCAAAGCCTTACGGCTGATTACGATGGGCGGCGGTATTCGGCTTATGCTGGAAAGCATCTGATGCATCGGCCCAAAAGCGCCGACCCGCCGTAATCGTTTCCTCGCGCTTTTCACGGAACGCCTTATTCGCTTCAGCCGAACGCGTTAAGAATAGACGGTCGCCATGGATCGTCCAATGAAGGGGACTTGCAGGCGTTAAAGATCCCATCGCGAGTGTTTGCGTACAATAAGCGCCAAAGGCAGGGGCAAAACGCTCTGGGTCCTGTGTGAAAAGATCGCGGTTTTCAGCGCTGGCGAAATGGAACACCGCCCCTTGATATTCAGCGGCGAAGTTTGCGTCACCTTTCATTGGCTTGCCTTCGGTGAAATAGCCAACCGGATCAAACCCTTCGATCGCAACTCCGGTTTCTGGATTTGTAACAATCAGATCAACCGTATTTGCAACCTCTGGCACGGCAAGCGCCGCTACAGGCAAAACAAGCGCAGCCCCTTTGGATGGCGCAAGCGTTTCAATGGCGGCCGCAAGGCTCTTGGCGGAGACAGCTGAATTGTCAGCGCTTAAGTTGATTTCACCGCCCAGCTCTTGTGCAACTGCGCCCTGAAACATCGCCGAAAATAGCGCGAGCGCACCAGTTGCGCCAACCATAAGAGATTGTTTGCGTATATTTTTGTTCATTTTATTCCCTGTCCTCCTTTTGATGCGCCTCGCCCAAGTCATCCTCTCTGAATGTATTCCCTGCCCCCCTAACCACAGCCATGCGCATTTGTTTTCAATGCGACCACAGTAATTGGATAGGAGGCCTCTAAACAAATCACGTTGGACGACATTCCCTCACAAACACTCCATCTTTTCGTGATCGGATCAGGGTGAAGCATATTGGCGCGCATATAAGTGTTTCCTCTCATCAAAAGGCCCTTTAAAACCGCCCTATGACCCAAGAAAAAACGCCCCCCTTTCAGGTTCAGATCGTACCTGTGACGACCTTCCAGCAAAACTGTTCCATTATTCGTGCGCCCAGCGGCGCAGCGGCCGTTGTTGATCCTGGCGGCGATGCAGATAAAATTTTAGCCGCCGCAGAAAAAATGGATGCGCGTATTGAAAAAATTTGGCTGACCCATGGTCACCTTGATCATGCTGGTGCAGCTGAAGAGGTAAAACGCGCCACCGGTGCGCCAATCGAGGGTCCCCAAAAAGAGGAAGTCTTTTGGCTTTCTCAAATTCGATCTTCATGGCGGCAATTCGGCCAAGAACAAGGCGAAGACTGCACGCCCGACCGTTGGCTTGAGGATGGGGATGAGCTGACCCTTGATAATTTGACCTTTAAGGTTGCCTACACCCCAGGCCATACGCCAGGGCACGTCGTGATCTATCATGAGGATGCGCGTATCGCCTTTGTCGGGGATGTCATTTTCGCAGGCTCAATCGGGCGCACTGACTTTCCTCGCGGGGACCATGATACATTAATCAAGTCGATCGTCGAAAAATTATGGCCCTTAGGCGACGATATGCAATTCGTTCCGGGCCATGGCCCCATGTCGACCTTTGGGCGCGAACGCCAATCGAACCCCTTTGTGAGCGATGCTGCCTTGAATGGATAAATGGGTTCATGATTTTTTGAATTTCATATGCTCTATTAGGCTAGCGCGTATGAATAGAGAGCCAACTGATGAACGCCAGTAACCAATCCGCCTTTTATCGCAGCAAAAAGCTTGTTGTTGATGTTGCTAAATCACTAACAGACAATATCGGCGATAAGAGGATAGCTTTTATCCATATTCCCAAATGCGGCGGCACGTCTGTTATCCGCTCCATCCGCCGATCTTTTGGCCCAAAAGCGATGCTGTCGCGTAAGACTTTCTGGCGGCTTGAGGCGCAAGAATCAACGACCTCAGCCGCCGCCCTGGGCCAGACCTTAACAGAACACCGCGAAGGCGTCCTCGCCTATCACCTAGCGCTTAATGCGCCGCGCTTTATCGCTGGCCATGTTGAGTTTTCAAATCGCCTATATGACGCTTTTAAAGATAAATGGGATATGCTGACGATTTTACGCGATCCAGTCGCGCGTTGGAAATCGCAATATCTTTACAATCGCTTCAAAAAGCAACGCGATCATTTCGGTACGGATCTTGAAATCGAAGAATTCCTAGAGACTGAAGAGGCTGTTCACATCGGCCATACACAAGTTCAATACATCAAAGGTAGTGATGATCTGACCAGTCCATCCTCAGCTGAGGGCATAGCAAAAGCCAAAGCCAATCTCGATAAGTTCTCCATAGTTGGACTGATGGAACATATGAATTTGTTAGAACGCGATCTATCTAAACGCTATGGCGTGCAATATAATTTCACCCACGAAAATCGTAATCCCGCGCAAAAAAAGGCAGCCCAAAAGCCAGAGTTTTCAGACGAAGCGATGGCTAAAATTAAAGCGCTTTGCGCACCGGACATCGAGCTTTATGAATATGCCAAGAGCCGGATAGTGAAATAAGTTTTAAAGCATTTTTGATTGGTTTAGTTTCTCTATCGGTTTTTTTGTGAACTAGCCAACCCGATCACGATACTGAGTTACTGGCCCCCACGGTCAAGCCGTGGGGACTATGTCAAAGTCACTTTATTGGTCATCACCCTTAAACTGCTCATATGAATTCCGCTTTCCCCGTTGCGGAGCAGGTCGCAAATCCTCTCTTAAGCTGTCACACGGCGTAGACGGACAAAATGTTCATCCCAACCAGTGTCATGACTTGCGCCCATATTGAAAGCATCCTCAGCAATCTTTTCAAATCCGCTATGTTCCAGCGTCAAGATTGTACCGCCATCAGCTTCAGTGAGGGTCCAAACGCACTTCGTTTCAACCCCCTGAAGCCATTGATGGGTAAAAGTGTGGACAAGGCGGCGGGGCGGGTCAAACTCCAAAACCTCCCCCCAACACATTTTTTCCCCCTCCTTGCCAAGAGAGTTCGTCAGTAAGACAAAAGGGCCCCCAGGGCGCAAGTCCTCCCCGCCCTCATGAAACCATAAGGCGAGCTTGTCTTTTTCCGTTAGGAACTTCCAAACATGAGATGGCGGGGCTTTTAAAAACAAAGTTTTATTGATCGTTAGCGCGGTCATTCGTCACTCTCCTTTGCAGAATCCTCAACCACTCTTTTCAGTTCAGCGAGTTTACCGTCCCAGAAATGTTCAAATTGCGCGAGCCAGTCTTGAGCGCGCTTCAATCCCTCGGGCGATAGATAGTTAATCCGCTCTCGTCCCATTTGGCGAACTTCGATGACGCCGCCTTCCTCCAAAATCTTTAGGTGCTTGGCGACAGCGGGACGGCTCACCTCAAACGCCTCGACAAGACGGCCGATCGAACGCGGCTTATCAGCCAACATCTGTATGATGCGACGGCGCGTTGGATCAGAAAGGGCGCGAAAAACACCTTGATTGGATGTGTGATCGTGAAATTGCAGCGTCATAATACGAAACCTTATGGTTTCATATATATAGAACCTTTTGGTTTCATGTCAATCCGCCGCATTCTTTCGCAGGAAAAATTACCGAAAGTCTTTGCGCTTGGGCGCAACTTCGCCTAAGAGACGCCTTTAACCGACAATTTCATTTGAAGCCCCTGCGCGCGCCTTATCCTTAAGAGCGGGAAAGATGCGACGCGCATTTTAGCGTGCGAGATATTATGCCTAAGCGTTCCGACATTTCCTCAATTCTCATCATTGGCGCTGGCCCCATTATCATTGGCCAGGCTTGCGAGTTTGATTATTCGGGGGTGCAAGCGGTCAAAGCGCTAAAAGAAGAAGGCTTCCGCGTAATATTGGTCAATTCAAACCCCGCGACGATTATGACGGACCCGGAATTGGCGGATGCGACTTACATCGAACCCATCACGCCGGAATTTGTCGAAAAAGTCATCGCCCGGGAAAAACCAGACGCGCTCCTGCCAACCATGGGCGGTCAAACGGCGCTGAACTGTGCTTTGGAGCTTGACCGTCTCGGCATCCTCAACAAATACGGCGTTGAGATGATTGGCGCCCGCGCTGATGTTATTGATAAGGCTGAGGATCGCGAAAAGTTTCGCGCCGCCATGACAAAAATCGGCCTAGAAAACCCGCGAGCGGTGATTGTTTCCTCGCCGGAGATCAAAGACGACGAAGGCCTTGTTGTCGACTATGACCGAACTGCCGGCGTGATGGAGGCGATGAAAGCCCTCGACACAGTTGGCCTTCCCGCGATTATCCGTCCCGCTTTCACGCTTGGCGGCACAGGCGGCGGCGTCGCGTATAACCGTGAAGAATATGAACAGATCATCCGCTCTGGGATTGACGCCTCGCCCGTCGGGCAAGTCCTAATTGACGAAAGTCTGCTCGGCTGGAAAGAATATGAAATGGAAGTGGTCCGCGATAAGGCGGATAACTGCATCATCATTTGCTCGATAGAAAATGTTGACCCGATGGGCGTACATACGGGCGATTCCATCACTGTCGCGCCGGCCCTGACGCTGACGGATAAAGAATACCAAATTATGCGTAACGCCTCGCTTGCCGTGATGCGTGAGATTGGTGTCGAGACCGGCGGGTCAAACGTCCAATTCGCCGTTAACCCGAAAGACGGCCGCCTTGTGGTTATTGAGATGAACCCAAGGGTGTCGCGCTCATCTGCGCTTGCCTCTAAAGCAACGGGCTTTCCCATTGCGCGGATCGCCGCCAAGCTCGCGGTCGGTTACACCCTTGATGAGCTTGATAACGACATCACGAAAGCAACCCCAGCATCCTTTGAACCAACGATTGACTATGTGGTAACGAAGATCCCGCGTTTTGCTTTTGAAAAATTCCCTGGCGCCGAGCCTAATTTAACCACAGCCATGAAGTCTGTTGGCGAGGCGATGGCGATCGGCCGGAATTTCAAGGAATCATTGCAAAAAGCAATGCGCTCGTTGGAAACGGGCCTTACCGGCCTTGACCCGATTGATGTCGAAGGCCTTGGGTTTGGCGATGACGAAAACGCGCTCCGCGCTGCGTTGGCTGCGCCAACACCTGATAGACTGCGTGTTGCAGCCCAAGCGCTGCGCCAGGGCCTGCCCCTCACCCAGGTGCAATCAATCACCAGTTATGACCCATGGTTCCTGGAGCAACTTTTGGAGATTGTTGACGCGGAAAACCAAATTATCCGCGACGGCCTTCCAACCGACAAACGCGCGCTCACAGAACTAAAAGCCATGGGCTTTTCAGATCGCCGTCTTGGTGCGCTTTGTGAGGGAACAGAACTGCAAGTGCGCGAACATCGCCGCAGCCTTGGGGTGCGCCCTATTTACAAACGCATTGACACATGCGCCGCGGAATTTGAAGCCATTACACCTTATATGTATTCCGCCTACGAACCAGGTATGGATGAAGGTAGCTGTGAATCCAAGCCGTCAGACAAGCAAAAAGTCATCATTCTCGGCGGCGGCCCAAACCGAATTGGCCAGGGGATTGAGTTTGACTATTGCTGTTGTCACGCCGCTTTCGCCCTTGCTGACCTTGGCATTGAAAGCGTGATGGTCAATTGCAATCCTGAAACTGTGTCCACTGATTATGATACATCGGATCGGCTTTATTTTGAGCCGCTAACCAGCGAGGATGTGCTTGAGCTGATCGATAAAGAGCGTAGCGCGGGAACCTTGCTCGGCGTAATCGTTCAATATGGCGGGCAAACGCCGCTAAAGCTTGCCGCCGCATTGGATGAAGAAGGCATACCCATCCTTGGAACGCCTTATGACGCGATCGACCTCGCCGAGGACCGTGAACGCTTTAAAAGCCTGCTCGATAAATTAGACCTAAAGCAGCCTCAAAACGCGACATCACCGACACGCGAAGACGCCCTGGACGCTGCGCAACAGGTCGGCTATCCCCTCGTTACCCGTCCGTCTTACGTGCTTGGCGGACGCGCGATGGAAATCGTTCACGATACGGATGCCCTGCGCGCCTATCTTGAAACAGCCGATATTGAAATAGATGCGCGCCGCCCGCTTCTGCTAGATCAATATTTGGAAAACGCCATCGAAGTCGACGTCGACGCCATCTGTGATGGCGACACCGTCTATATCGCTGGCGTGATGGAGCACATTGAGGAAGCGGGCATCCACTCTGGCGACAGCGCCTGTTCGCTGCCGCCTTACACGCTAGCTGAAGCGACCGTGCGCGCCCTTGAAGCGCAAACCCGCGATCTGGCGCTCGCCCTTGGGGTTATTGGTCTCGTCAATGTTCAATACGCAATCAAAGACGATGAAATCTATATCTTAGAGGTGAACCCACGCGCATCACGTTCCGCGCCTTTTGTGGCGAAAGCGATCGGCGCCCCAATCGCGCGAATCGCCGCCAAAGTAATGGCTGGCGAGAAGTTAAGCGCCATGACGCTTCCAAGCCATGAGCCGTCGCATATCTCCGTCAAGGAAGTGATCTTCCCCTTCGCGCGCTTCCCTGGGGTCGATACGGTTCTTGGGCCGGAAATGCGCTCAACAGGCGAGGTTATGGGCCTCTCCACTCACTTTGATAATGCGCGCGCGAAAAGTCTTCTTGCGATCGGTATAAAAATTCCGCTTGAGGGGTGCGTTTTCATCTCCCTTAAAGACAGCGACAAGCCGATCATGCGCGGCGCAGCAGAACGCTTGTTGGAAATGGGCTTTAAGCTGATCGGCACAAAAGGCACGGCGGACTATTTCCAAAGCTGCGGTCTTGATGTTTCCCCAATCAATAAGGTCCTAGAAGGGCGCCCCCATATCGTCGACGCCCTTAAAAACGGTGAAGTTCAACTTATTTTCAACACCACCGAGGGCGCGCAGTCCATAAAAGACTCCCGCTCTATCCGCACAACCGCCCTATCTTCGAAGATTCCATGCATCACAACCGCAACGGGCGCCCGCTCAACGGTTCGCGCAATTGATGCAATGCGCGCCGGAGCGCTTGAAGTTGCGCCCATTCAATCCTATTTTAGCGGATCATGAAAAAAAGGACGGTCGCGTGATCACCTCACGCAGCCGCTTTTTATTGCTAAAATTGGATGGAAAGGCCGCAGCGACATGGATAAAGTTCCGATGACCCGCGCCGGTTATCAACAACTAGAAGAAGAAATCAAGAACCTCAAAAATGTGGAGCGCCCGGCGATTATTCAAGCGATCGCAGAAGCACGCGCCCATGGCGACCTCTCTGAAAATGCGGAATATCATGCCGCCAAGGAACGCCAAGGTTGGATTGAAGGTCAAATTCTGGAACTTGAAGACCGCTATACGCGCGCTGAAGTTATCGATGTAACCAAGCTAAATGGCGCGAATGTTAAGTTCGGCGCGACGGTCGACTTAATTGACGAAGACACCGAAGAAGAAAAAACCTGGCAAATTGTCGGCGATTATGAGGCCGATGTTAAGTCTGGTCGCATCTCCATTTCTTCTCCAATCGCCCGTGCGCTTATCGGCAAAGAAGAAGGCGACAGCGTAGAAGTCGCAGCCCCAGGGGGCTCGCGCACCTATGAAATCGCCAAGGTTGTCTTTAAATAGATAGAGATAGAGCGGCTCAGCCGCTCCTCATTTATCTCACTTTGTAAGCATTCGAGACGATTGCCCATGTCCCACGCCAGCTCACAGCCGCACTCAACGCCGCTAGTTTTTGAGGGCGCACAGCGCTCATGGCTTAAGGGCGTTTGGCGCGGCATGCTGAAAAAATGCCCCGAATGTGGGAAAGGCAAGCTCTTTCGCGGCTACACCAAAACCCACGATTGCTGCAGCGCGTGCGGCCTGGAACTAAAAGGCCACCGTGCCGATGACGCCCCGCCCTACCTTACAATTATGATCGTGGGTCATATCATGATACCGCTCGCCCTTGCGATGAAACAGGTTTTTGACCCGCCCTTGGGCCTGCAATTTGCGATTTGGATGCCCGCGATGATCATCGCCACATTTTGGCTGTTGCCGATAATGAAGGGCGCATTGGTTGGCCTTCAATGGGCGAACTATATGCATGGCTTTGCGGGCGAAGGCGCAGACGAGAACGCGGACGCTTAAATTAGGCCGACTCCCCCTCGCCAGAATGTCGCAGGCATGGTTATACTTCCTCCATTAACGATAAACATATGAGGGAACGACCATGGCGAAACGTCTTGGAACTTATTTGATCGTCTTTTTGGGGTTTGCGTTGCTGGCTGGCGCTTTAGGGCTGGTGATTACGGGTATGGCGCCGATTGCTCAATAGCGGCTGATCGCGATTAGTTCACAGTAAGATTTTTTCTTGACAGTTCACGCGATAACGGTATTTTCCGCCGTTCATTCGCAACGATTTTTTGCGCCTTTTTGCGCGCCGCCTGTTTTGGGAGCAAGGCCCATGGCCAAACCAACCACCATTAAGATCCGCCTGAACTCCACGGCCGATACGGGCTATTTCTACGTGACGAAAAAGAACACACGCACCATGACCGAGAAAATGGTGATGAAGAAATATGACCCGGTTGCACGTAAGCACGTCGAGTTCAAAGAAGGCAAAATCAAGTAAGCCTCTTGCTTTTTTAGATTTTAGATTTCGAAGCGCCTTTGCTCCTTCTGGAACCGCAAAGGCGCTTTAATTTTGAGGCAGAAATTCCCTAAAGTCGAACCGTCGGCGCTGCGATTAGAAATGCTTTACGCAGCGCTTTTGATGACCTTGTTACGGCCCGTTTCTTTGGCCTCATAAAGCGCTTCGTCTGCACGCTTAATTAGTTTTTGGGCATTCTCAAGATCATCTTTATTAGCATCATCCGTCGTCGCAATGCCGATGGAAACCGTGACCTTCGCCACATCACGCCCGCCATTTAGAACAATTTCTTCCACTTCCATTTCACCGCGCAGCCGCTCAGCAATCGCATTAGCCGCATCAATATCAGTGTCGGGCATGGCGATTAAAAATTCCTCCCCGCCATATCGGCAGGCTAGATCCATCCCGCGCACCGAGGCTTGGATCCGTTCTGAGAATTTTTGGATAACTTTATCACCCGCATCATGACCATGTGTATCATTGATGGACTTAAAGTGGTCTAGATCTAAAATCATCACCGCTAGGGGTTGCTTAGTCCAATGCGCCCGATCATACATTGCGGAAATATGGCTGGCTAAGTAACGACGATTGTAAAGACCTGTTAATTGATCCGTAACCGCCATTTCCAGGCTCGCCTGTAGGGACGAGCGCAAATGATCAATATACCGCTTACGGCGTATTTGCGTCGACACCCGCGCCATCAGCTCGTGCTTTTCAATAGGCCGGGTAAGATAATCATTAACGCCCATCTCAAGAGCGCGTACCAGTTTTCTAGTGTCCCCCTGGCGCACAACAACCAACAATGGCGTCAGCCGCGTTTCTTCAAAAGAGCGTATGGTCGAACAAAGCCGCAGTGGGTCCGTTGTTTCAATCGATAAGTTCACAATAACAAGATCAAAGTCGCCAGACTTCGCCCGCGACAAAGCCACTTCCATATCATGTTCAAGGGAGAAATGGTAATTATCGCCAAGAGTTCTTTGAATACGACAGCTTTTTTCTTGCTGATCGTCGATCATAAGAATACGCGGATCGTCTTCAAATATCGTCTCGTCATCAAGCTTGATTTCTTCAACCGCACCAAGCCCTTTGCCTGTCGCATAGCGCATCCGAATCTCGTCAGTCATCATTTTCAGACGCGAAAGACTGCGCACTCTTGCAAAAAGAGCAACATCTTCAACGGGCTTGGTTAGAAAATCATCTGCGCCAGCTTGAAGACCGGCGACACGGTCCGCCTGCTGATCAAGGGCGGTGACCATCACAATTGGAATATGGGACGTCGCCGCATCATCCTTTAAAATGCGACAAGCCTCAAAGCCATCCATGCCAGGCATCATAACATCAAGAAGAATGATGTCAGGTTGCTCCGCTTTGGCTTTTTCGATCGCCTCAGGCCCAGAAAGAGCGCCAGACACATCGAAATACTCAGCCCTTAGCTTGGCTTCCAATAGCTTAATATTTGGTTCCAGGTCGTCGACGACCAATACGCGCGCCGTCATGCTCTCTCCGTCAGTCTAAGATCGGACACTTATCCTTCGGACTCTAGTCCAAATATCTTTTCACTTTCTCAAGAAAATGGGAAACGGAGATTGGTTTTGCGATATAATCTTTGCATCCCCCAGCGCGAATGCGCTCCTCGTCCCCCTTCATTGCGAAAGCCGTCACCGCAATTATAGGAATATCCGCCATTTCAGGGTCTTCCTGTAACTGCGCCGTAACCTGTAGCCCCGAGACTTCTGGGAGCTGTATATCCATCAAGATTAAGTCTGGCGTATGTTCTTTCGCCAGCTCAATAGCCTCTGGGCCCGTGCGAGCTTGCAAGACATCATATCCTTGCGCGTCTAAGAGATCATGAAATAGCTTCATGTTGAGGTCGTTATCCTCAACAATCAGGACCGTCTTAGGGGCCGCAGAGTAATCGATTTTTTCCATTGCCGACATAATACGCCTTATACAATCCATGTGTGGCGATTGTTCTGAGAATATGGGACGAAGTTCTTAATGAATGTTTATACTAAAGCGACACCAAGAGTTTTAGTGCAATTTTTATGAGGATTTTCTTATAAGTGTCTGAAATCAAGACACCTTTGTCCTTTTGCCGAAAATGCTTGCGCGAGGTGAAAACTGAGGCGCGCGTCTGTCACGCCTGCGACTCAGCGCGAATCGCCGCCCATAGCGAGCTAAATACCCTCTCTATCGCCCACCTTGATTGCGATGCATTTTACGCCGCCATCGAGAAAAGAGATGACCCATCGCTTAATGATCGCCCCGTTATCATTGGGGGCGGCAAGCGTGGCGTCGTCTCAACAGCTTGTTATATCGCCCGCACCTATGGCGTAAAATCCGCCATGCCGATGTTTAAGGCGCTTAAAGCGTGTCCTGACGCGGTAGTGATTCGACCAAACATAGAAAAATACGTGACTGTCGGGCGTCAAGTTCGCGATATGATGAATGCGTTAACGCCTCTGGTTGAACCCTTATCGATCGACGAGGCGTTTATGGATCTTACGGGGACCGAGCGCCTTCACCATATGAGCCCTGCGCAATCCCTTGCGGATCTACAAAACCGCATCGCCAAGGAAATCGGCGTCACCGTCTCCATCGGTCTTAGTCATAATAAATTCTTAGCCAAGATTGCCTCCGACTATGACAAACCGAACGGTTTTTTCGTCATTGGCAAGGAAGAAACGTTTAACTTTCTGGCGCCGCAACCGATCAGTCTTATCTGGGGCGTCGGCAAAGCTATGGAGAAAAAACTGCGCGATGATGGCTTTACCCATATCAAACACTTACAGCAGGCGGAGCAATCATATCTCGCCAAGCGTTATGGAGAGCTTGGTCTGCGCCTTTATAGTCTTGCCCGCGGCAAAGACAGCCGCCATGTGCGCGCACGCGAAAAAGCCAAAAGCGTCTCAAGCGAAACCACCTTCGAACAAGATGTAAGCGATGTGAAATGGCTAGAGGATCGATTATGGCTTTTATGCGAAAAACTCTCTATGCGCATGAAAGAGAAAAATTTAGTCGGCAAAGTAGTGACGCTCAAACTTAAAACATCCACGTTTAAAAACCTCACGCGCCGTAAAACGTTAGAAAAACGCACGAACCTTGCACGCGTCTTATTTCAAGCCGCCTCCCCCATGCTGAATGAAATGGCGAAAGGCGGCGCCTATCGCCTAATCGGTGTAGGGTTTTCTGATATCGAACCGCCGCAGCAGGCGCCGCAAACACAACTTTTCCCAGATGAAGACCAAAAGCTGACAGACCAAGAAAACGCCATAGATGCTATTCGCCGCAAATTTGGCGATAACGCGATCGGTTCAGCGCGCGTATTAAAAAAAACCTCAGCAAACCGCCCGGTTCGCCGGTTACCGGAACGTTAAGACAACAATTTCTCAATCAACAAATTGTGCCCGCGCTTGCTTATGCTATGTTGCCCCTTCTAATAATTCACCCCTTTAAAGGTTTAAGCTAAATGAGTTCGATTGACGCCCGCCTAGCGGATTTAAATATCACACTTCCAGATGCGCCAATGCCTGTCGCTAACTATGTTCCTTATGTTGTCAGCGGCAATCTTGTGTATATCTCCGGCCAGGTGTCCCTCGCTGAGGATGGTCTTATGGTCGGCAAAGTCGGGGCGGATATCAGCCTTGAACTCGGCCAAAACGCTGCTCGGGCATGCGCTATCAACCTGCTGTCGCAACTTAAAGCAGCCTGCGGCGGTAATCTTGATCGCGTGAAAAAAGTCGTAAAGCTTGGTGGTTTTGTTAACTGCACCCAGACTTCATCGATCACCCCCAAGTCATCAATGGGGCTTCAGATGTGATGGTCGACGTGTTTGGCGATGCGGGCAAACATGCGCGCGCTGCTGTGGGCGCCCCATCCCTCCCCCTTGGCGCAGCCGTTGAAGTAGACGGCGTCTTTGAGATCGGATAGGTAACGCAAGGCGCTCAAGAAATTAGTGCAAGAAAATACAACCCATAGCCTTACGGTTCGCACCGTTTCCTCAATCGATGAGATTGATGCTCAGGTTTGGGACGGTTTAGCGGCCTCCTCCGGATTTTATAGTCCGTTTACGTCCCATGCTTTTTTGAGCGCCTTAGAACGATCTAAATCAGTCGCCCCAGAAGCCGGATGGGCGCCGCTGCATTGCGTTTTAGAAGCGGATGGCGCCGCGCTTGGCGTTATGCCCTTTTACGTAAAAGGGCACAGCCAGGGTGAATATATTTTTGACCACCACTGGGCTGACGCTTATGAGCGCGCTGGCGGGCGCTATTACCCCAAACTGCTTTGCGCCGCGCCATTCACACCCGTTCCTGGCCCCCGTCTTTTGACAAAAGATCCTATCTTAAAACGCGCATTGGGATCGGCTGTCATTGACTTAACAGAACGGTTTGGCGCGTCGTCGGCACATATGAACTTCCTGGAGAAAAACGACGAGGACGCGCTCGCATCCCTTGGGTTTCTTGTAAGGCGCGATAAGCAATATCACTGGTTCAATAAAGGCTATGAAAGCTTTGATGACTTCCTTGCCGCCCTCGCCTCTCGCAAACGTAAAGCCATTAAACGCGAGCGCCGCGGCGCGGTTGAAAATGACATAACAATCAAGCGTCTTTTAGGCGATGAGATCACAGAACGCGATTGGGACGCTTTCTGGCTGTTCTATCAAGACACGGGCGCGCGCAAATGGGGAACCCCCTATCTGACCCGCACATTCTTTCACCTAATCGCGGAGAGTATGAAAAACGACTTGCTGCTCATCACCGCTGAACGCGATGGCGAGCCCATTGCCGGGGCGCTGAACTTTATCGGCGGCGACGCCCTATATGGGCGTTATTGGGGGTGCACTGAGGACCACGCGTTTTTACACTTTGAAGTGTGCTATCACCAAGCGATAGAATTCGCGATAGAGCGTGGGCTGGCCCGCGTGGAAGCAGGCGCCCAAGGGGAGCATAAACTGGCCCGCGGTTACGAGCCCATTCCAATTCGCTCCGCCCATTGGATAAGAGACGACAATTTCCGCAACGCCATCGATCGATATTTAGAAAATGAACGCGCCCATGGGGAAGCTGAGATCGAGATCCTAAGCCAATACGCCCCTTTCAAAAAAGGGCCGTAGCATCCATATTGGGGGGAACATGGCGAAATATGTCTATCTAAAGTCGATCATCGATCGGGAAGAAGCCTATGTCATCATCGGCCTCCTACAGGCTAATGGCATTAACGCCCGACTTGATAACAGCGCGACGATGGATGTCTTACCTATGCATGGCTACGCAATAGGCGGTTACAAGCTGATGGCGCCTGAGGGTGATTTGGCCTTAGCGTCAGAACTTTTAGACGCTATCGAAACCCCAAAACCAGAGCATGACAGGCCCAAGCAAGGGCTAGAATATAACGGCGTCGTATGTGCGAAATGCGGCGGGACCCATTTTAAACATCAAAAAAGCATGTTTGCGCCGTTCTTCATCTGTTTAGGCGTCGGCGTGCCCTTGTGGTGGCGCACAGGGCGGCTTCGTTGTACACAATGCGGGACGTTGACCGATAAAAATCCCCAGCCCCTTGAGGAGCAATCCCAATGACGCTTGATCAGACTTACGACACAGATAACATCTTCGCAAAAATTATCCGCGGGGAAATGCCTTCGGCAAAAATCGCTGAAACTGAGGAAACCCTCGCCTTTATGGACGCTTTCCCTCAAAGCGAAGGCCATTGTCTGATCATTCCGAAAAAGGCGAAAGCGACAAACTTGTTTGACATCGAACCCAATGATCTTGCCGCCGTCATTAAAGAGACCCAGCGGGTCGCCAAAGCCGTCAAAAAAGCGCTGAAACCAACGGGCGTGCGCATTATCCAGTTTAACGGCTCAGACGCCGGCCAGACCGTCTTTCATATCCATTTCCATGTCATACCGGTCTATGGCGAGACGCCGATCAAACCCCACGCCGCAGGCGGCCCAGCCGAAAGCGACGTCCTTCAGGCCCTGGCCGAGAAGATCGCAGCGGCGCTGTAAAAAGCCCATTTACCAATACCTAGTTTCGCCAACGCCACTCACGCAGCGGTGATCCCTATCGCGCGGGCGTGTTTTGTGTGTGATCGCGCGGGGCGTTATTTTAAAATCATCAAAGGGCGACATTCAATATCCCTACACAGATTTTAAAAGAGGAACACGGGCTATGATCAACACGAAATTACTCTTATCAGCTTCCGCCGCTGCCGCACTCACCTTTTCATCATTAGGCGCGGTTATTATTGGCGACAGCATCGTTTCTGAGGCCCAGGCCGCAACCGTGCTTCATCAAGGCGCTTGGACAAAAAAATCCTTTAAGGTCAGCGGCACATGGAGCATTATTGAAAAGGACGGCGCGAAATTTGTCGTCTTGAGCGATGATTTTAAAACGCGCGGCGCGCCGGATCTTAAAATCTTTCTTTCCCCCCAGTCAGCAAGTAGCGCAAAAGGCAACAACGCCACAGACGGATCAATCTTGATTTCACCGCTTTCCAGCAATAAAGGCGGGCAAACATACCAAATTCCTGAAGGCGTAGACCTAAGCCAATATGGCTCGATCCTAATCCATTGCCAGGCCTATTCAAAATTATGGGCTGCATCTGACCTTTAACTCTAAGAACTGATTGACACACCCTCCCCTCCCTAGTGGTTGATTAATCAGTATCGGAACGACTGTTCCTACCTCCCCTCCCCACAACCAAGGAGCGGTCGTTCCAATTTTCCAGAATACAGCTAAGGCGCCAGTTCTATCGCGGGACGCGGCGAACGTAACAATTCCCCAAACGCGTCCCATGGGGCAACGCCCAATTCTTTTTGCGCCTCTATATAATCGGCCACAATATCACGGCCAAGATTATAATTTATAATATAACCGCGATACCTCTCAGCAAAATCAAGGCTCTTTTCCGCTCTTGTGCGCGAGGTCAAACTATAACGCATCACCAGCTGCGTTGCTTTTTCACGGGTGATCTGGCCATCAAGATAATCGCGGACGATGTAATTGCGCGCATGAGAAAGTTTGCGCATCGCTTTATTTAACACGGCAAGCGATTTAGCTTTACTTGGATCAAGTCCGGCGATTGGGAACAATACATCCTGCTCAAAGGTGGTTTTCTCATCCGCTGGAAACGCAAGCCATATGCCGTAATTGGCCGACCCTTCGGCGATTAGGGCAAGCGGACTAAATAAAGGGTATACCGAATATTCCACCCATCCCTTTTGACCCAACAAATCACGCTCAATAATAGTATTCCAGGTGTGGTGGCCTGGATATCCCTCATGACACCCAAGATCGACAGCGCGATCAATGATTATTGGCAGATCCGTATTAATCTCAATTAAGCTCTCAAAGTCGCCTTTGTACCAATTATAACCGCTCCATGGTTTATCCGTTACAAAACTTAGGGTGAAACGCTCATTGTCCGGCAAATCATAATGCTCTTTTGTTCTGCGGCGACATTCAGCAATAGCAGCATCAAAAACAGCCTTTAACTTTTCTTTTGGGATAGCAAGCGAATGTCGGAAATTGTTCACCCGTTCATTAAGAGGAAGCTCACCCGGCAAAAGCTCTTCAACCTGGCGGCGAGCAATTTCAAACTCTTCAATGGAATAGAGCGGCGCGGCCGCGCCATATAAAAGCTTTGTCTCTTGATCAAAGGAGAATTTCTTGCCGCCTAGCATTTGAATACGTGCTTTAGCGGCGCGTATATTCGCCCTTAACATCACGGCGCGGCGGTTATCTTTCCGCCCGTCCAATACATCCAGGGCGCTTAACAAGCTTTGCGCTTCATTTTCTAACAAGGATAGGTTTGGCTTGGCCGCCTCAACCTCATCACGCCATTCTTGCGGGCCCAAATAAGCGTCCACATAATCACTGTCATGAACGCCTATGCCCAACACAAGTTTAACAAAGCGCTCAGCAATAGCATTAAGGGCAAGGTATTGTTCCCCATCAATAGCGTCTTGCTCTAAAGTCTCCTCGCTGTAAGCCTCATGGCCTTGCTTAGCGGTAACAATCTCTGTGCCCGTTTCTGCTGAGGAGACCTCATTAGAAGAACCGCCGCCGCATGACGCAGTGAACGCAACACCCAAAACAAGGGCGGCGCACAAAAGCGAGCGGCCAGCGGTTCCAATCATCTCATCACCAAGCTTTTAAGCAGGTGTGCCAGCGAAAGTAGATTCACCAAAAGCGCCTAGCTTAACTGTGCCGTTTAGATCGGCGCCTTCAAGCGCGCCCGTAAATTCCAAAGTAACCGGCATTGGCGACGTAACGCTGACAGACCAAGACGCTTTACCGTCTTCAACACGTCCATTTTCAACGGCTGATTCCCCTGAACTACCAGACATTTGGCCGCTTAATGCGCCGCCTTCTTCATTCAAAGTCAAAACACCAGTTTGGTCGCCCATTGGGGTTTTAATGACAATATTCCATTTCCCTGAAAAGCTCATGATGATCTCCTTAATAAGTTGGGATATTTGCAAGATAGGTAGGCGGCAGTCGACAGTTTTATAGCAATATTCGATAAGATCGTCGCATAGGCAAACCAGTCAACATCAATAATTCTACCTGATTTTCCATTGCGTAAAAAGAAAATACGGCTTTGTAGAAAACCACAAAAGCGTTCCTTCTGGTTGGCTATAATATAGTTGAACGATCGATAAAAGCGCCTTGCACACATAAAGAGCGCGCTGTCGCTAATCAAGTAAAATCGATTAAGAACGGACAGCTCATGCGACTTTTTAATCTGCGATGAACAAAAGCGCCCCAATTGTGGACTTTGATGAGCTCAATCGCCTTTATGAGCGCTAAAATAGCTCGACTTCGCCAGTATCCACTGGTGCTGGCGGCGGCGCTTGTACGATTGAGCGATCCACTTCCATAGCGTCTTCTTTATTGAGTAGTCGCATCTGAACACGGCCAGTGGTCGGCCAAAAGCGAATACGACGCCCCTGCTCGCCGCCTAAACTTTCCGACACAATCGGAATGTTTTCACCCGCAAGATAATTATGCGCAAATTCAGCGTTCATTCGCCCGATTGCGTATCGGCTTTCAATAACGTTGGCGCCGCCAAATAGTTTAGCCTGGAGTCGATGACGGGCCGCCCCATTTTTCATAAGTTCGTTGATTAATAGCTCCATCGCGTAGCTGCCGTGACTGAGGTTGCCAGCGTCGGCGCTTCGAGCTTCTGGCAACAAGAAGTGGTTCATGCCGCCAATTTCTAAGTCCTCATCCCAAATGCAAGCCGCGACGCAAGAACCGAGTACTGTGCCTAAAACAACCTCAGGACGGTTGGAAACACTATACTCTCCCCTTACGACGCCAACGACATTTGATGAAGACTGCTGGCCTAAACCACTCATGCTCATTCCGTTCTACGTGCGGTTGTGTTTTTTTATTTCTTCAATGATAAGAACCCAAATCATTTAAGATTATATGAGCAATTTTTGACAATGGCGCCTGACGAATAACACCGCCAGCTTCATAAGCCGCTTTCGGCATACCATAAATTAGTGAGGATGCCTCATCCTGACCAACAGTGAAAGCGCCTGCATTTTTCATCTCTAAAAGACCAGCCGCCCCGTCCTTTCCCATGCCTGTTAGTATAACGCCAATGGCTTCGCGTTTAAGCATCTGGGCTGCTGATTGGAACAAAATATCGACAGACGGACGATGTAAAACTTTAGAAGGTTCTTGTTGAAAGACGCATTTCGGTTTTGACATACCGCTAATCATTAAATGCGCATCATCCCCCGGCGCAATGAGAATCTGCCCAACTTCTAAGTAATCGCCCTCTTTTGCTTCTCTAACAACCGGCTTACAGGTTCGATCGAGACGCGCAGCGAACGAGGCGGTAAAATGCCTAGGCATATGCTGCACAATGACTGTGGGGGGGCAATTTTCTGGAAAACTCGACAGCAATGTCGATAACGCCTCGACCCCGCCTGTCGATGAGCCAATGCATATGTATTTTCCGTGCGGCTCATAACTAGAGGCGACGGAATTCATCACGGTTGGGCCGCTTTTTTGCTGAACGATCCGCACTTTCGCCATCGCTGCAGATCGAACGATCCCCGGCAATTCCAGCTTCAAAGAAGACATGTCGCCATTCGTCGGTTTCGTCGCATAGTCAACCGCACCGATACTGAGCGCTTGCAATGTCGCATCTGCGCCCGCTTGCGTCAGCGTGGAGACCATCACAACGGGCATTGGACGCAAACGCATGATTTTTTCTAAAAATTCAATGCCGTTCATTCGGGGCATTTCAATATCAAGCGTTACAACGTCTGGATTAAGCGTTTTGATCGCTTCGCGCCCTTCATAAGGATCGCGAGCGACCCCCACGACCTCTATTTCAGGATCGGCATTTAAGATTTGAGAAATGACGCTACGCATCGTTAGCGAGTCGTCAATGACTACAACACGTATTGGCATTGGGACCGTATGCAGATTTATTATTACTGCGCTCACCATGGCGCAGACGCGTTAAAAATTAGTTCGAATAACTGATTCAAGAAAAACGGGAACCAATTTTTATGGCTCCCGTCTCCAAAGATCATTTAACTGAGTGCTAAGAATAGTTAATTGATTACTATTTTCTGAAATCAACAAAAGCGATTAAAACTCTTCCCAGTCATCATCTTCCTGCTCAATTTTTAACGCTGCGCCGCCGGATGCAGCCGCATAGGTACGGACTTTTTCTTGCTGATCCATAAGGCTTGCGGGCTGCTCTGGCGTCTTATAGTCGTTGCGCTTTTCTTGACGACGATCTGCTGCGACATTGCCGCGTCGGTCTTCACCAATATCAAAATGGGAAACTTTGCCCATTAACTCATCAGCATCACTCGTCAGCGAGTGGCTAGCGGCTGTTGTTTGTTCAACCATGGCCGCATTTTGCTGGGTAACCTGGTCCATCTTGTTCACAGCCGTGTTGACTTCTGACAGGCTGGCGGACTGTTCTCGAGCGGATGCAGCGATTTCAGAAACAAGATCACTCACATTTTCAACGCGTCCAACAATATCTTGTAACGCTTGACCAGCCTTGCCAACAAGCTCAACACCCTTATCGACATGTTGAGAGCTTGAAGAAATCAGTCCCTTAATTTCTTTGGCGGCGTCGGAGGAACGTTGCGCAAGCGCCCTGACTTCTTGTGCAACGACCGCGAAACCACGCCCTGCGTCTCCTGCCCGCGCGGCCTCCACGCCAGCGTTAAGAGCAAGTAAGTTCGTCTGGAACGCAATGTCATCAATCACACTGATGATCTGAGAGATTTGGCCGGATGATTTTTCAATCTCGCCCATCGCCTCAACAGCTTGTAACACAACTTCACCGTTTTCCTGCGCCTCTTTTCGCGCGTTCGATGCGGCGCTGTTGGCGGCGTTTGCCCCTTCCGCCGTTTGTTTTACTGTGGCCGTGATTTCATCAAGGGCGGCGGCAGTTTCCTCAAGAGTAGAGGCTTGGTTTTCTGTTCGACGTGACAGATCATCTGCAGAGCGACTAATCTCCGTCGCCCCATGACGGATGCCGCGGGCTGTGGAAACAATCGCCTCCATAACATCTTTTAGCGTCGCGACTGTATTGTTATAGTCTGTACGCAGCTGCTCATATTCTTCTGAGAACTCATCATCAATTGATTTTGTTAGTTTACCCTCAGATAAATCATTTAATGCCGACGCTAAGTTCTCAACCACAAAAGCTTGCTTCTTCTCAGCATCAATTCGGCCCTCCTCAGCGCGCTGTAATTTATCAACCGCGGTGTTAAAGTCCGAACGCAGCTGTTCATATTCTTCAGAAAAGACCGTGTGAATTTGGCTGTCAAAGTTACCCGTAGACAGCGCGTTCAACCCGTCAGCCAAGTTTTTAATGACAATAGCTAATTGTTCCGCACGTTCTTTTGTTTCACGCTCGTTTTTAATACGCGTATTTTCGATATCAGTAATGTCGGTGACAAATTTAACGACCTTAAACGGATTGCCGTTTCCGTCTAAAATAGGGCTGTAAACACCTTGGATCCAAACCTGTTTTCCGCCTTTTGCAACACGCTGATATTTATCTTCATGGTGCTCACCTTTGGCGAGACTATCCCAAAAATAACGATATTGATCAGAAGACGCATATTCTTTATCAACGAATACACGGTGGTGCTGGCCGACAATTTCGTCCAACGTATAGCCCATTACATCCAAGAAATTTTTATTCGCCTTAAGCACATGACCATCAAGCGAGAACTCAATAATCGCTTGAGAACGATCGAGAGAGGAAAGGATGCCCGCATTTAAACGGTCGTCAGTAACATCGTCCCATTCCAATATATTACCAACATAATCGCCCTTTTCATCAAGCACAGCGCTGACATTGAGGGCGAATTTAAAATCACCGACCGTAATATCAGTGCGGTATGGCAGACGAGAAGGGTCAGATAATAATTGGCGTTGGTGCGCCGGATTTTTGTGGAACATGTCAATGCATGAGCCAACGATATTGCTCGCCGTAAAGGATGGCCAAATTTCTTTGAAGACCGCTTCGTTTTTACCCAACAAAGCCTTTGTCGATTCATTAATATGTGTAACGATGAAATCGCGGTCCACCATCATCATCGCGACAGACGATCCATCAAACGCAATACTCTTAAATAAAGCTGTGCGAGTGTCGCATTGAACCTGAGTAATGTCTGTTGCGAATTTAACGACTTTAACCGTATTGCCGCTCTCGTCTACAATTGGGTTATAGCTCGCTTGTATCCAAATTTCGTCACCGTCTTTTTTGATGCGCTTATATTTGTTGGATTGATATTCTCCGTGCTCTAAGCTTTCCCAAAATGCCCGATAATCATGAGACGCAGCATATTCTGGGTCTACAAACATTTTATGGTGTTTGCCTTGCACCTCTTCTAAACGATATCCGGTGACGGCTAAAAAGTTTTCATTCGCTGTAATAATTGTGCCATTTGGCTCAAATTCAATGACCGCCTGTGACTTGCCGATGGCGGCTATCTTACCTGTTGCGTCAATACTAAAGCGTTTGCTCTCGGTAATATCTGAGGCGTATTTGACAACTTTAACCGGCTTGCCGTCTTGGTCAAAAATTGGATTATAGCTTGCTTGTATCCAGATTTCTTCGCCGCTCTTTTTATACCTTAAATATTCGCCAGCATTATAGTGGCCTTTTTTTAAACTCTCCCAAAAGGCGGCATATTCACTGGAGCGTGCATATTCAGACGAAACAAATTGGCGGTGATGGGCGCCTTGGACCTCTTCAAGAGAATATCCAAGCGCATTCAAGAAATTTTCATTAGCGTTAAGAATATTCCCCTCAAGATCAAATTCAATCACCGCAAGCGCTTTATTGATCGCATCAATTTTACCCGCGATGTCAGCGTTCTTTTTCTTTTGCTCGGTGATATCTGTTGCATATTTTACAATCTTAACGACATTGCCTTTGTCATCGCAAATTGGGTTGTAAGAAGCTTGTATCCAAACTTCCTCTCCGCGCGAGTTAAAACGTTTAAACTCTGCGGATTGATATTCACCCCGGCGAAGCGAAGCCCAAAATTGCTTGTATTCAGCGCTGGCGCCATAAGTTGGCTCAACAAACATCGCGTGATGGCGGCCGACTATCTCGTCCAGCCTATAACCCATCGCTTTCAGGAAATTGTCATTCGCCGTTAGAATGTTGCCATCAACGTCAAATTCAATTATCGCTTGAGATTTTCCTAAGGCAGATATTTCCGCAGACAGATCGCTTGCAGAACTCTCAGAAGAGCTAATGCGCTCTTCAGCGACGGCTAATTGCTTTAAAACCTTCTGAAACCGCTTATTGACCTTAGAAGAAACAAAATGGATGGCAGCAATTGCCGACCCAACAACTAATGCAAAACAGATAACAGGCGCCACGGCCCCCTGCCACCCTGCGATAAGAGTATATGCCATCAACATCGCAACCAATGATAACGGAACAGAAATAGCGACAGTCAAATAACGTAGAACAGGCATGGTCTTCCCCTGAATTTGAGAACGCTCAACTTGAGCTAGTTCGACTAAACTCCAACTTCTTACAGGTGGATTTTTCACCAACTATAAGCGTTATACCATGCTGCGGCGCATTATATTATCTGCACCATGTAGCTATAAAAACACACAAACCCCCGCTTCATCCTCCGCCTCCGTCATTTTTTCATCGTAATAAACGGAACGCATCCGATCGCGGACTTTTTCTAGCTTAATAATGGCCACAGCTTTTTCGAAGGCGTCATCATCTGCTTTGACCATTGGGTCAGCCATCTTGTTCGCAAAATCGGTAAGACTTTGAAGAACTTGAACAGCCTCATCCATTAGCTGTATTTCAGCCAAGGCTGCATTTGCGCTTGATCCGATAATACCGCCGTTAGTCATCGCTTTTTCAACCCTCAATACTTTTTCTTGGGTCCGGTTAATCTCATCACTGAGCGCTTTCAAACATCGTTGATAAGAACCAACCGGACCGTTTATTTTTTCTTGGTCTAAAGACATAGCGATACCCTAACGTCGTTTGCACTAATCATTATGTTTACCAACTAGTCTTAGACGGCTAGCCTTTTATAACAAGCGTGATTAATTTTTTCTAAAGCCAACTATTCAATATTTATTCTAGCGGCTAAAAAATAAAATTTATTGTAGGAAAACAAAGCACTTTAAAGATAACCACAACTCATTTTTTGAGATTACGAGGCCGCGGCAAGCGCAGTTAAAACGCGGCCCTAAAGGGTATATCTATCAAAAGGCTTAGTTAAATCGATATTTTAAGCGACCCACGAATTGCCTAGGCGGGATCAGATAATCTTGTGTCGCCCCGACGCCAAACACATCTGTAAACCGAGAGTTAACGCCGTCAACGTTGGTGATATTGCGGACGGCAAACTCAACGCCAAGACCTGATCTATCGTCGTCATATGAGACTAAAAAATTTAGCTGATTATAAGCGCCGACCTCGTCAACGTTCGGATTGTTAAAAATTCGTTGCTGGAAAGCACCCCTTCGAACCCACTGAAAGGATGTAAAAACCTCACCACGCACAAGAGGATAAGTATAATCAAGGCTAACAAAGTTGGTAAAACGCGGTGTTTTTGCAAGAGCGTTTCCTTGCACATCCACTAATTCAGCCGCACGCGCTGCTTCTATAACCGGCCCAAACAAAAACTCCCCGCCAGCTAAAAGCGCATTCGTCGCCGCATTTGACGCGACATTATCAAGCGCCAGAAAACTTTGTGTAATTTGTGAATGCGTGTAAGCGACATTAGCTAAAATTTGGAAATGGTCGGTAAGGGCAAAAACAAATTCCCCCTCAGCGCCATAAATCTCACTCGACGGAATACTATCGATGCCCCCTTGGAAGACATTCGGGTCTGTCGCTTGAAATTGCAGATTAGAATAATCATTAAAATACGCCGCTAAATTAGCGCGCAAACGACCGTTTAAGTAATCGCCCTTAACCCCAATTTCATAAGCGTTAACACTTTCTGGACCAAAACTTTGAGGGACAACCGGTGCTGCCGCATCACCATCAAGCCCAAAAGTCAGGTTAATGCCGCCGGGTTTAAACCCACGCGTATAGGAAGCATAGAATAATTGCCCCGCAGGAGAAAGATATTCAATCGCAAAACGCCCGGTAAACGCCGTGTCTCCTTGCGTTGAAAGGACAGGCGCCAACCCATTTGGCAGCGTAAAGAAATTGTAACTATTACTTTCAACAGCATCGTCCGTATAGCGCACGCCGCCGATGATATCGATCTTATCAGTAAGAGCATAAGTTCCTTGTCCATAAAAAGAAAAACTCTCACGCTCTAAAAAGGATTGTGTCTGGAACCCTAAATCCGTCCCTGGGGGCGCGAATCCACTCAAGAAATCATTCGAGTCAAACGGGTCAAATTCCCCATCCGATAAGGTTGAAGGATCACCATTGGTCCCAATCAAGTCAAGTAATTCTAAAAATTCAAAATCAACTTGCTGATTAAAATAAAAACCGCCAGCGACCCAATCTAATTTTTCAAACAATGGACGCGCGGAAACAAAATTTAACTCACCGACATATGTTTCGACCAGGCTGGCGTTCGTCAAAACAAAACTAGAAACAAAGGCGCCCTCGCTTCGATCATTATCAAAGGCTTGCGCAATGTCTGCGCGTTGAAAACTGCCCAGAGCTTTAATGGTAACGCTAGGAAGACTTAGCTTTGCCTGTGCATTGTAGATCTCAGCATCAAGATAAAAATCACTGGGTGAATCTTGGCTCACCTGACGGTTATTATCACGGTCGCGCAAGGGCGTCGCGTCATCCAAACCAAAACCCGCCGCCCCGTTCGTGTCTTCCTGAAATTGCTGGGCGGCAAGGTCTAGTTCAAAATTTTCTATCGGACGCCATAACGAGCGTATGCGCCAAGAAACATTATTCAAATCATCATAGGTTTGACCGCTTGGTGACGTCATTCCTAAAAAATCGAAATCTTCAAACCCGGCAACATTACTGAATTGATCAAAATTCGTGTTATTTGCCGATGTTGCAATATTCTTCGTTGTACCCTCTTGCTGAATAAAGCTCACCGATCCTCTGATCGCAAACTTATCGCCAAAGGGCATATTCACTGTGCTGCGAATATTCAACAAATCATACGAACCAAAAGCGATATCAGCCTTGCCAGAATAGGTTTCAAAATCTGGCTTTTGCGTAGTTATGTTAATCGCACCGCCAATTGAGTTTTGGCCAAATAATGTTCCTTGCGGCCCCCGCAAAACCTCAACCTGCGCAATATCAAGAAAATCAGTCTTGAGCATAAATTGAGAAACGACATAGACGCCATCGAGATGAAATGAAACCGACGGATTGACGATATTGTTCTGGTTCCCTTCATTTCCTATTCCGCGAATTGAAAGGCTGAGGCGATAATCCCCGTTTGTCGTGGCGGTAACACCTGGCGCCAAAGCGCTTAAATCTATAAAGGAGCGAACATTTTGAACGTCGAGGTTCTCACCGGTGAAAACCGTCACCGCTTGCGATAATTCTTGAAGGTTTTCATCACGCTTTTCAGCAGAAACGATTATTTCATCTAAAACGCTATCATTTGCCCCAACCGGCGAGGCAAACGATACAATAATAAATCCGCCAAGCGTCAATGGCGACACAGCATTCAACAATTTTGCTGTTGTCCGCTTGAAGCCACATTGATTAAAACCCTCAGAACCCAACACAAAAACACTCCACTCTGCGCGCCAAACAACCAAACAGGTTTAATAAAAAAGCTACCCTAAACGTAAGGCCACAGTTAGCTAGACGCGCAAGGCGCCACACGTCAAAGCCCAAAAACTCAATTTGCCCCACTTCATCCGCTAACGTATTTATTATATCTCGTCAGCAGCACGCATTTTACCTTCGCTAAAAGCGTGCGTAATCAATTTACCAGAGCCCTTCGGACAAACGACAGTCATACACAGCCCTAGTTACTCGATGCTTCTTAAAGCCATCTACGCCTAGGCGCAATGGCGCTAATTTGCGACGATGGGCTAACAGTTTAAGGATTTGATTTTATTACAAAAATTTACATTAAGGCTTAGAACGCCTAGACATTTTGATATTCAACGCCCACCCGGTCCTCGATTTGCCAAGCACGACGGACCTCAGTCCTGGTGCGGTAACCGTTGATAGTAAGCGCGAAAAATTCCGGCACGCCAATGGCCCCTTCAAGGGCGAGTTGAGCGCCAAAGGGGCTTACATCCTTGACCACACAGCGGATAACTTCCCCTTTTGGCAACTCAATAACAGCGAATTTGAACACCGGTTTTCGCGGAGAACAGCGCGGGGTTACCATTTTAAGACGGGGCGCAACAATGGTTCTATTTTCGACCGTGTCGGAAATAGCATTTAATCGACGCGTTAGGGGATCTATTGTTTGCCCCTTTTTCTTTTTGCCGCCAAACATTTAACCAAAATCCACGAAAGCGCCAAAACCGGCTTACTACCCCCAGAACCGCGAGCTTACTTAATGCAACGTAAAAATTGCCTTAATGACTAAATGGATTTTAAAGGCCCCCGCCAAATTTTTTGGAGGTGGGAAAGCCTTTTGGCGCGATTTTACCGGCCCCTGCACGTTTAGCGATATATTCCCTCCACTGTTCTACCGTTTGCACGCGTCCAGAACGGTCTAGCCAGGTTAGACCCTCTTTTTTATCAAACGCACACGCATCCGACAGCCCGCCCTTAGCAAACTTTTGCATCACGACGCCCTTACCACGGTTCATTTGCGGCAGCTCATCAGCGGGGAAAATCAAAAACTTTTTGTTATCGCCAATACAAGCGATATGGTCGCCAGCAAATAAACGACAAACCGCCGCTTCATGCCCCTCCATGACGTTTAACGCCTGCTTACCTTTACGGGTAGTCGCGACACACTCGTCTTCGGGCGCAACAAACCCGTGACCTGACGATGAAGCAAGAAGGAACTGCCGCCCACCTTGATGAAGGAATGCAGTAAGCACAGATTGATCATTGCCAAGATCTATTGTTAAGCGAATTGGCTCGCCAAAACCGCGCCCGCCCGGCAAGTCCTTCACGTCATAACTGTAAAAACGACCATCCGTGCCAAACAGCATCAGCTTGTCAGTCGTCTGTGCGTGAATGACAAAGCCTTCGCGGTCGCCGTCTTTATATTTTATATCTTTGACGTTCTCCACATGGCCTTTCATCGTGCGGATCCAACCCTTTTCCGATAAAATAATCGTAACCGGCTCTTTTTCGATCAACGCATCGAGATTTATTTCTTCCGTTTCCGGCGCATCTTCTATACTTGTGCGGCGCTTACCCAAAGGGGATTTCGGATCGAAAGATTTGCGAACTTCCCTTAGCTCGCCAGCAATTTTTTGCCATTGCGCATCTTCTGACTTCAACAGCGCTCTAAGCTCTTTTTGCTCGGCTTTAAGGGCTTTGTGCTCTTTCTTAATCTCCATTTCTTCGAGCTTGCGAAGAGAACGAAGACGCATATTAAGGATCGCTTCGGCTTGATTATCCGTTAGCTCGAAGGTCTTCATCAATTCGGCTTTTGGGTGATCCTCGTAACGGATGATGCGGATCACTTCATCAAGGTTGAGGTACGCTATCAAAAATCCGTCTAAAATCTCCAGACGGCGCGCGATCTTGTCCAATCTGAAATTGGTGCGCCTAATCAAGACATCTTTACGGTGATCAAGATAAGATCGCAGAACCTCTTTTAACCCCATCACCCGCGGCGCGCCGTCCTTATCAAGGACGTTCATGTTCAACGAAAAACGCGTCTCTAGGTCAGTCAAGCGGAACATGCCTTCCATTAAGGCGGCTGGTTCAATAGTTGAGGTTTTAGGCTCCAGAACGAGGCGTACATCCTCTGCACTTTCATCGCGAATATCAGAAAGAGCCGGTAATTTACGGGTTTGGATCAGGTCTGCGATTTTCTCAATCAGCTTTGATTTTTGAACCTGATACGGAATTTCGGTGACAATAATCTGCCACTTACCACGAGGCAACTCCTCAACGCTCCAGCGCGCCCTAAGGCGGAAACCGCCGCGTCCAGTTTCATAGGCTTCCGCGATTGATTCGCTTGGCTCAACACAAACGCCGCCAGTCGGAAAGTCCGGACCCTTTACATATTTAAGTAAAGTATCTTCGCGAGCATTCGGCGTCTTGATCAAATGCAGTGACGCATCAATCACTTCGGCAGTATTATGAGGCGGGATGGAGGTCGCCATACCAACCGCAATCCCAGACGCGCCATTCGACAAAAGATTAGGGAATGCAGCAGGAAGAACCGCTGGCTCTTCTCCCTCACCATCATAGGTTTCGCGAAAATCGACAGTATCTTCATCGATCCCCTCTAACAGAAGCTGCGCGGCGTCAGTTAGACGACTTTCGGTGTAACGCATCGCGGCCGCATTATCGCCGTCCACATTCCCGAAATTACCCTGCCCATCGATCAACGGCACGCGAACTGAGAAATCCTGAACAAGGCGCACCATAGCGTCATAAATCGCCTGGTCGCCATGGGGGTGGAAGTTACCCATCACCTCGCCCACGACTTTAGCGGATTTCTTATAGCCGCCGCCGGGGTTCAGCTTCATCTGTCGCATTGCATAGAGAATGCGCCGATGCACAGGTTTTAAGCCGTCGCGCACGTCCGGAAGGGCCCGCGCCGTGATTGTCGACAAGGCGTAGGCCAGGTATCGCCTCGATAATGCTTCATCAAGGGGTTCTAAGAAGATATCTTCGGGCGGCGGGGGCGGAGGCGTTTTAGTACGAACCATAAATGCTCCATACCAGATTTCGCGCAAGCCTCAATGGGGCGTTGAAAAAAGGTTCAGCTGAGATTCGCCTTCAATTTATCCAAAATCTCCACTCGCGGGGCCGGTAATTGCTGCCCAGCGGGGTGCAGAATGCGCGTTTCAATGAAATATCCGGTCATTTCCAAGGCATAACAGGCGTCTTTTAAATCGCCCCCGCCCTCGCCTTTTAAGAATGGCGGCAATTTTAAGAGTTTATCCTTATACGGCAAACCCGCTTCAGCGCTCACGGCTTGAGCCGATTTCGGCGAAACATAGATTAGATCTTCGTCAGAACCTGTAGCCGCGCAGCGATCTAGGGTAAGGCCAAACCCCAGCTCAGCAAGCAACCCAAGCTCCCAACGCGCCATAATCGCTGGCCAAAGCTCAACATCATCCAGCGCATCAAGAAGGATCGACAGACTTTGAAAGGTCGGCGCATGCGCCTCCCGTTCCGGCAAGGCGCGGTATGCAACTGCGCAAATGGCTAGCAACGCCGATAAGGATAACCGTTCCTGCATCAGCGCGCTCGCCCGCGGCTCAGTTAATTCTAGAGAAAAATTCCCAAGACTGTCGCCGCCGCGGCCTTTCCATTCAACATGAACGCCGTTTCCTGATTGCAAAAGAGGTTGTTTGCGCCGCCCTTGCCCGCCAAAAACGAGCCCCGCCCAGCGGCCATGGCGCGCGGTGAAGATATCTGCGACAGCATGGGTCTCCCCATGGGGACGGGCCGTTAAAACTATGCCGTCATCGGAAAATTCCACGCTCTTCGCCTATTGTTCGGCCTCGCGTTACTGAACGATATCGAGCCCCATTTCGCGGTACCGAGCTGGTTCCTCCGCCCAGTTTTCTCGCAATTTCACATGCAAGAACAAGTGTACTTTCATCTCTAAAAGCTCGCTCAGCTCTTCACGGGCCGCCGCGCCAATGGCTTTAAGGGTCTGGCCACCTTTGCCGAGGACAATGCCTTTTTGGCTATCGCGAGCAACAAAGATTGTCTGCTCAATGCGGACGGCGTCTTTTTGAATTTTCCAATCTGTCGTCTCTACTGTCGTCTCATAAGGAAGCTCTTGGTGGAGACGCAAGAACAACTTTTCCCGCGTAATTTCCGCCGCCATTAAGCGGTCCGAAATATCAGAGAGCTGATCTTCCGGGAACATCCACGGACCTTCGGGCATTCGATCGATGATCGTCTTTTTCAAATCTTCAAGGCCGTCGCCGCGGGTTGCTGAGATTAAAAAGATTTCATCAAATACGCCTGTCTCGTTCAAAGACTGCATAATGGGCAGCATATGTTCGCGCGGGATGGTATCGATCTTATTAAGGGCCAAGATCGCTTTGCCGCCGCGTTCCTTGAATGCCTCGATAATCGCATCTGTGTCCGCCGCTGCACGTTTCGCAGCGTTCTGCTTGGCTGCCCCCTCGCCGCGAATAGCAGCGACATAATGGGGCGCATCAACGACCACGATTGTTGCGTCCACGCTATCGGCCCCTTCCCATGCGGCGGCGACCATCGCCCGGTCTAGGCGGCGTTTAGGCGTAAAAATCCCCGGCGTATCAATAAAGACAAGCTGTGCAGCGCCTTCTATAGCGACGCCCCTGACCCGCGCGCGGGTCGTTTGCACCTTGTGAGTGACGATTGAAACCTTCGCCCCTACTAAAGCGTTCACCAGGCTTGATTTACCAGCGTTGGGCGCGCCAATCACCGCGATAAAACCACATTTGGGCTGCTCATCAGAATGAAACTGAGGGCCGTTTAAATCATTTGTCATTTGATCATTTGTCATCGGACCATATGCCTTCTCGAAGCAAAAACGCTTCCGCCGCTTTGGCTTGCGCTGTGCGTTTTGACCCACCTTCGCCCACCGTCGGCTTCATATCTTTTATGCGCATTTGAATAACGAAGTGCGGCGCATGGGCCGGGCCGTCCGCTTCTAAAACTTCGTATTTTGGTGTTCCTTTTTTGCGCTCCTGGCTCCACTCTTGAAGGGCGGTTTTAGGATCACGCTGTTCTTTTAAAATCGCCTCAATATTAGCAAGCCAATAAATATCAAAGGCGCGCCGCGCCGCTTCCAAACCACCATCGATATATAGCGCGCCAAGAAAAGCCTCACAGACATCCCCAAGGATAGCTGTTTTCTTTCGCCCGCCCGCGGCTTCTTCCTGAGCAGAAAGGCGCATGACTTTGTCTAAACCAAAAGCGAGCGAGGCTTGCGCGCATGTTTCTTTACGCACCAACGAATTAAGACGGGGCGCCAACTCTCCCTCTTGCAACGTTGGGTAACGCCGCCACAATTCCTCAGCAGTCAGAAGACCTAAGACACGGTCGCCCAAAAATTCGAGCCGCTCAAGGTCGCCAGCATGGTCATTATCACCGCCAGAAAGGCTGGAATGAGTAAGGGATCGTTCCAAAAGCACGCCATTGCGAAATTGATGGCCAATGCGCTGTTGAAGGTCGTCAAGGCCGTCTTTGCTCATTCGATACGATCTAATATGCGGCCATAGCGGATTGAAAACGGCCATTTCCAGAATTGCCAGAGCGCGGCGTTTGAACCATCGACGGAGAAAAACAATCGCTCAGCGCGCCCAACAATGTCTTCTTGATGGATAAACCCAACCTGGTAGCCAACTCGGCTGTCTTGCGACTGGTCGCGATTATCGCCCATCATAAAGTAATGTTCCGCAGGGACCTTATAAGGGCCGACATTATCCAGACCGCCACGATCCCCATTACACTCAATAATGTTGTAAGAAACACCGTTCGATAACGTCTCGCGATAGGCGGGAACTTCTTGGCCAGGCCGCGCGCCGGAACAATAGCCGGAAACATTGCCCGTAAATTCTTTCCTGACCGCTACCCCATTGATATGGAGCCTGCCCTCACGCATCTGAACCACATCCCCCGGCAGTCCAACCACACGCTTGATATAGTCTTTATTGCCGTCCTTCTTGTTTTTAAAGACGACGACATCACCGCGCTCCGGGTTGGAAGCAAAAACCCGTCCCTCGATATCAAGACGCGTGAAAGGGTAAACCAAAGACGCCCGTGAATAGCCATAGGCTGGCTTTGAAACGAATAGAAAATCGCCGACGAGCAAATTCGGCTTCATCGAACCTGAAGGGATATTAAAGGGTTGGAATATTAAAACCCGCAAGACCAACGCAATACCGACAGCGATCAGCACTGTTTTCGCAAGATCCCAGGCTTCTTCTTTCGCAGTCATCGGCCTTGTCGCCGCTGGTTGTTTCTCCGACATTTTTACCCCTCAAACTCTCGTCTTATTGCCATTCGCCCCATGAAAGGCTCAATTACCAGTTAGATTTAAGCTTTTAGCGCAAAATGCACCGCTCGGCCCAGCTTTAATTCACTATTATCTAGATAGGTCGCGCATAAATTATGACAATCGCCTGAGCCAAAGGAAAATCATCGGTAATTGTTAGATGGATATCAGCTATGTGACCGTCTGGTGTAAGCTCCTCAAGCCTTACGGCCGCACCGCCCGTCAGCGCCATTGTCGGTTTGCCCCCCGGAAGATTTACAACCCCCATATCCCGCCAAAAAACGCCCCGTGAAAGCCCCGTTCCCAAGGCTTTTGAACAGGCTTCTTTCGCCGCAAAGCGCTTGGCGTAAGACGCCGCCCGGTTCAAGCGCTTGTCTGATTTCACGCGCTCAATGTCAGTGAAAATGCGGTTTGTAAAACGATCCTTGTGACGTTCCAGCGTTTTTTCCACACGCCGAATATCGATCAAGTCATTGCCGATGCCAATGATCATCGCTCGCTCCTGTTACATAAACATTTAATATAGCGCGCCTGTTCTAGCATCAGCCATCAATCGCTTCATTTCCTTCACAGCCTCGCCAAGGCCCATAAAAACCGCCTCGCCGACCAGGAAATGACCGATATTAAGCTCAACAATCTCGTCAATCGCAGCAATTGGTTGAACGTTGTGAAAAGTAAGGCCATGCCCCGCATGCACTTCCAAGCCCAGTGACGCCGCTAATTTGGCCGCATCTTTGATCAGATTGAACTCCCGCTCTATATCTGCAGGCTTTGTTGAAAGACATGCCTCGTAATATGCACCAGTATGAATCTCAATCACTGGAGCGCCCGTGCTGTGAGCGGCCTTAACCTGTTCGAAGTCAGGGTCGATAAATAAAGAGACGCGCACATCAATCGCCAAAAGTTCACGCACGAATGGGGTGATAAAATTGTGCTGGCCGACAACATCGAGACCGCCCTCAGTCGTTCGCTCGTTCCGATTCTCTGGAACAATACAACACGCATGGGGACGGATTTCATTGACGAGCTTGTGCATTTCCGCAGTCGCCGCCATTTCGAAATTAAGAGGCAAGTCAATCTCCGCCTTTAAACGGCGCATATCGTCATCGCGTATATGACGGCGGTCTTCTCTAAGATGGGCAGTTATTCCATCAGCCCCAACGCTTGTGACCAGTTCAGCAGCGCGCACAGGATCAGGGTGATCCCCGCCTCGCGCATTTCTAATAGTTGCAACATGGTCAATGTTCACCCCTAAACGAATTGGCGGTTTCGACATCAAAGGGCTCCCTTTACTTTTGGCTGACGCCCCGGCTGCCCGGTTTTATGGCTGGCGTATTCTTTAAATGATCAGGCAACTGGTCCGCTGGCCATGCTTCAACCTTCATCGCCGCCAGCGGCATGATCGGCGCCCCAACTTCAGCGGCGCCATTAGAACGATCAATTAAACACGCAAGCGCAAGCACGTCGCCGCCAGATTTTTGAACCGCAGTAATACACTCGCGCGCAGACAAGCCAGTGGAGACGATATCTTCTACGACAAGCACTTTTGAGGCTGGTGGAATTTTAAACCCGCGCCGCAATTGAAATTCACCATCAACCCGTTCGACAAACATAAACGGTTTTTCAAGCCATCTCGCCGTTTCATAGCCATAGATAATCGCCCCCATCGCCGGAGAAACAACATAGTCGATGCGTTCGCCAAAGCGCGCTCGGGCCCGCGCCGCCAAGACACGACAGAGCTTCGCCGTAAGGTCGGGATACATCGAGACGATGGATTTGTTCAAATATGTATCGCTATGCAGGCCGGAGGAAAGAACAAAGTGACCGTGCTGTAAAGCGCCAACGGCTTCAAATTCAGCAAATACCTGTTCAGTCGTTAAGTCTTTTGGCTGATTAATGCTCATAATCTTCATTTCTCTCCGCTGACAGAACACTCGCAGCTGCGCGCAAACCAGCAAGAAGCTGCATCAGTTGCCTTTGATTTTTAACCTCAATACGCACACGAATGGTGACAAAATCTTGCCCGCCTTGATCCATATTGATGCTGATAACAGAAACACCATAACGCGCAATAATTCCAGCAACCTCAGAGAGCACCCCAAGCTCATTACGCATTGTAATCGTGATGCGTGTTATCGCCTTAATCGCTTCTGCTTCCTCACGCCATTTAAGATCTAGCCATTTTGACTGATCGGGATCATCACGCTCAAGAATTTGGCAATAAATCGTATGCACTGTAACCGCATTATCATGATCGCGAATGCCGACAATGCGCTCGCCTGGCACAGGCGTACAACACTGTCCCATTATTGTCGGCACGCCAGGAGGCAGACCGTCTATTGCTTGGCGCGGCCGGAACGGTTCAGCGCCAGCAGTTCTAATTTCCCCTTCCACCCCATCATGCCCAGCGCCGGGGTAGACCGCCTCAAGCAAAAAATGCGCGCTGAACTCCCCCCTTCCAAGGGCGGCTAGCGCGTGATCTACTGTTTCTTGTTCTAATTTCGGTAATGCCTGTCGAAGCGCTTTTTCAGAAAACTGCAACTGGGCCGATGCAAAAATATTTTCAGCCAAACGCTGGCCGAGCGCCGTTTGCTCATCATGCTCCATTTTCTTAATACGCTTGCGAATTGCTGCACGCGCTTTACCGGTAACCGCTATTTTTTCCCAATCCAAAGGAACGCTAGCATTGTCTGAGCGAAGAACTTGAACGACATCGCCATTTTTGAGCGGCGTCCTTAATTGCCGCTGGGCGTTATTGATTTTTGCACCGACACAAGTATCTCCAATATCAGTATGCACCGCATAAGCAAAATCAAGCGCCGTCGCCCCTTTTGTTAAAGCAATCACACGCCCCTTCGGGGTAAACACAAAAACCTGGTCTTGAAAAAGTTCAAGCTTTGCATAGGCCAATGCTTCATCAAGATCTTCGCCATGTTGGAACATTTCAACCAGGCGGCGCGGCGTTTCATAAGGGTCATATTGGACTGGCGTTACAATTTCGACCTGCGCTGGGCCTTCCTTAGAGCCGGGGTCTTTATATTGCCAATGGGCTGCGATGCCGCGTTCAGCCACATCGTGCATTTCATGGGTTCTGATTTGAACCTCAACGCGCTGTCGCCCACCCTCAGGATCGGGCGGCCCCATCACCGCCGTATGAATTGACCGATAGCCATTTGGTTTTGGCACGGAAATATAGTCATCAAACTCTTCAGGGATCATCCGCCATCCGGTATGAATAATCCCCAGAGCGCGATAACAATCTTCTATCGACGGTACTAAAATACGAAACGCGTAAATGTCGGCCAGCTCGTCAAAGGTGACATTTTTTGCAGCCATCTTCCGCCAAATCGAATAAGCACGCTTTTCGCGTGAATAAACGCTCGCTTGAATATTACGTTCCTCTAACCGATCTCGAAGAGCAGTAGACAGAGCAACCACACGCTCAAGAACCGCTTCATGAAGACCGCTAAGCCGATCAGTGATCGTTTGATAAGCGTCTGGGTTCATCACCGCAAAGGCGATGTCCTCAAGCTCCTCACGAAAGCGTTGCACCCCTATACGCCCAGCCAGGGGCGCATAAATCTCTAATGTTTCAAGAGCGATACGCCGACGTTTTTGTTCATTAGGGTGATGTTCAAGAGTACGCATATTATGCAAGCGATCAGCAAGCTTAATCCATAATACCCGCACATCATCCGCCATTGCGACGACAAGTTTGCGGAAATTTTCCGCTTGCTTACTGGCCTCTGACTTCAGTTCAATCTGGGAAAGCTTTGTGACGCCGTCCACAAGGGCGCCGACCTCAGCGCCAAAGCGCTTTTCAATTTCTTCAATCTTTGTATCTGTATCTTCAACAACATCATGCAATAGCGCCGCCGCGACACTTGCCGGGTCCGCACGCAGCTCCGTCAAAATAGCAGCCACCGCCAGAGGGTGGGAAAAATACGGGTCCCCAGATTTACGCGTCTGTCCGCCATGAGCGCGCATGGAAAAAACATAGGCTTTGTTAAGTAAGTCCTCATCAGCAAGCGGATCATAGGCTTTCACCATATCCACAAGCTGGTATTGTCGGATGAGTTTTACTGGTGGTGGTTTTACGGACTGCGGCGATCCTTCAGCCGCCCCTAACGGTTGCGTTGCCGCGCCAGCAGTCTTTGCCTCATCAACCTTCTTCGAATGCTTCTGCGACGCCTTAGGTTTCTTAGCAGTCTTAAGCGCATCACGCGGCGCTTTCGATCGCTGAGAGCGAGTTTCCTCCGCCCGATTATCCGCCTTTGAATCTGCTTGCGCGCTAGTCGCGTTTTTGTTTTGCGCATGCTTATGAGTTTCTAATGACGCAGGGCGACCATCTGCGTCTTTATCGTTCTTACTTTTTGATGTCGCCTGTTTGTTGGCCATGCGGAAACGACAACGTCTCCTGTTACTAACCCTTTGGCAGTGTTTGCGGCGATGTCATGCCAGCGGATTTAATTGCCTGAAGCAATTCATCTTCGTTTGTTTGGTCAAACTCCGGCATATCGCTCTTTTCAGCTGCCTCGTTCTCTTCGTGCTCTTCTACGTCGACTTGTTTTTGAAGCGAGCAAACAAGATCTTCTTCGACCTCATCTGGCTTTAAAGCCTCGTCAGCAATTTCACGGAGCGCAACAACAGGGTTTTTGTCGTTATCACGGTCTACCAAAACTGGCGCGCCAGATGACAAAACACGGGCCCGATGGGCCGCTAATAACACCAGATCAAAGCGATTGGTGACCTTATCAACGCAATCTTCTACGGTGACGCGCGCCATCTATATCTCCTCATTGGTAACCGGACTGCACTCAATAGCCATGCTTGGGAAGAAACACAACGTTTTGAGGGAAAAAATCCGTTAAATATCGCGCAGAATGTCGTTTTTCGCCCCTCTATCCGCCCAAAAGCGGCTGTGCCTCAATTTGATCAAGCTTATCGAGCATTTCAGCGACCGTTAGACCGCTCAGCGGATGACGCCAATCAGGCGCAATATCGCATAAGGGTCTGAGTACAAAATCGCGGTTTTCGATTTCTGGGTGCGGTAAACACAACGGCCTAAACAAGCTATTGTCTATATCGCCGCCCCGTCCGCAAATAATATTGCCATAAGCCAGCAAATCTAGGTCCAAGGTCCGCGGGGCGTTGCGATTTTTGCGCACGCGCCCAAACTGCTCTTCGACACGGTGAAGCATCTCTAAAAGCGCAGCCGGCTTAAGCTCAGTTTTTAAAAGAGCGGCAGCATTTATAAAAGCTGGGTCACTAGGATTAGGCCAAGCAGTTGATCGATATAAACGCGACACTTTGAGAATAGTTGCGTTTTTTTCAATTGTTTTTATTGCGTTTAGTACAATCGTTTGTGGTGATTGCCCGCAAAAGTCTATATTAGACCCTAGTGCTATAAGAATCATGCCTTTAATACTTGCTAACTCAACTTGTGTGTTGGTCTTTTTCTCTAAAATGTGTGGCTGCTACCAAATGACAAAGTTTTTAAATATGTACCCTGGCGAAAAAACGGCGATTTTCATCGACGGCGCCAACCTCTACAAAACAGCCAGAAATTTAGGCTTCGATATGGACTATAAAAGTCTTCTCGCGAAGTCGAAAGAAAACACGCATTTAGTACGCGCGTATTATTACACGTCTATACAAGAAGATAAATCGCAAGACTATTCTCCGCTTCGTCCGTTAGTCGATTGGCTAGATTATAATGGCTACACAATGGTCACCAAAACCACGCGGGAGTTTATTGATAGTCAAGGGCGCAAGCGATTTAAAGGCTCTGTCGATATCGAGCTGACAGTGGACATGTTGTTACTAGCGCCGCACCTTGATCATATTATTTTGTTTACTGGCAATGGTGATTTTCGCCGGGCGATTGAAGCCATGCAAAATCAAGGCGTGCGCGTAACGGTTGTATCGACTGTTAAATCCTCGCCGCCCATGGCTTCGGACGAGTTGCGCCGACAAGCGGATTTATTCATCGACCTTTTTGACTTGGAAGACATTATCGGACGCGGAGAAGGCATGCGCAAATCCGATAATGATGAGTACAGTGACAATTATGACGACGACTACGAAGAATATGATGACGTCGACTAGACATGCCCGCTCTTGCTGTTTTTATCGTTTGCGGACGTTGAGCCCTGGGAGCATATGCAAAAGGTTGAGCCGTGGGCTCATATGGAAATAAATGCTATAGTCGCTCTTTTTTCACTAAGCTGATGCGACATGAGCAAAACTGATCCGCCTGTAAACTGTCGCCGCTGTGCGCGGTTGACCAGTTTTCGAAAAGACAACAGAGCACAAAACCCACAGTGGTTTAATGGGGCCGTCCCATCCTTCGGACCTAAAAATGCAAATTTATTAATTGTCGGTCTAGCGCCCGGCCTTAAAGGCGCCAATCGAACGGGGCGGGTTTTCACCGGCGACGCTAGCGGTGAGATGCTCTTTGCCATGCTAAAGGCCCACGGGTTTAGCCAAGGGGTCTTCGAAAACAGATCCGATGACGGACTGCACCTAAAAAACACCATGATCACCAACGCTGTGCGCTGTGTTCCGCCGCAAAACAAACCGATTAGTACAGAGATCAAAAATTGCGAGCCTTTTCTTCGCGATCAAATTTTAGCGCTTCCCCGCCTTTGCGCAATTCTATGCCTTGGCCGGGTCGCTCATTACGCGGTTTTAAGCGCTCTTGCCATCAAACAAAAACAAATGGCTTTCAAGCATGGGGCAAGCGCTTGTTTTTCCCTCGCCCATTTAGGGGCTAAAAGAGGCGCCAAAAACCCAATCACCCTATTCGACAGCTATCATTGTTCAAGATACAATATAAACACAGGGCGCTTAACCGCCCCGATGTTCGACGAAGTTTTTTCACAGGTTAAAAGACATATTGAAAAACAGACGACTTCATAGCGTAAGGGTGACTTGCCAAGCGGAATCGGGGCGATAATCATGGTTGACAATTGCCAGCTAGGTCGCACAAACACTCGTTTAGATGGAAAAGCCTCATCTGGAAGGAAAGCGGCATGAACCGTAATTTTGGTCTTCCTACCAAGCCTGGCGATGCAACCTTCCGTCGCGCACGCGATGAAAAGCCAATTGCTACGCTTTTTATTACGGCTATTTTTGGCGTTATTGGCGCGGCTGTGGCTGCGCTCAGCTTTAATGAGGCGCGCATTTTATTTACGGCCCTCTTTCATGGCCCATCGCTTGCCGCCGCTGTTATAGCTGCTGGGTTTGGCTGTTGGTCATATGTCTGGATCGCTCGGCCGCGCTTCGCCGCCCATTTTAACGGTCGCAATGATGCCTTTTCTGACCTGCTGCGATTTTTTGCCAAAGCTGCGGGCGTCTTAGTAACATTATTGCTGATTGGCCGTTTCGCCAGCCCCTTCTTGGGCGCGTATATCAGCGGCGGAATTTTATGTATTGCTGGCGGCGCTTCAGCAGCGGCGGCGTTTCAGACAGTGCTTGCGTTTGTTCCTGCCTACGAGCCAACACAAAACACATAACAACCGCCGGTAGGGATCTGGGGCGCTTTTTAAATCCAACGGCGAACAGATTTTTTGTAAGCCTGAAATTCCTCGCCAAAGCGATCTTCTAAATACCGCTCCTCTGGTTTGATCACGAAGAAATGGAATAAAACGCCCGCAATAGCGGAGGTCACAATTATCCAGATATTGGAGGTCGTGATCGCAAACCCAACGCCAAATAGCATCATTGCGAGATAAACGGGATTGCGAGAAAACCCGTAAACGCCTTTTGTAAAAAGCTGTTGAGATGGCGTCGTTGTCTTCAAGGTTTCCCCGCCGGCGGCAAAAGCCATAATGGCGGCGCTAAAAATCGCCATGGCGACTAATATTAAAAGCCCGCCAAATCCTTCTGCAAAAGCGCGCGGCAACGCTAAACGCCCGCCAAAGAAAAGGCGCAAAATATAACCAGAAGTCAAGGCAATTAAAAATACCGTCGGCGGATGAACCAAAGTTTGTGGACGATCTTCAAAAAGGCCTTGTGTACCACTCATGTCTCACCCCTTGATTGATATGACCCTATCCGCGGTCGCGTAATAGACGCTGTTTTTGCCGATTCCAATCACGCTGTTTAACGGTGTCGCGCTTGTCATGGGCCTTTTTACCCGCCGCAAGACCTATCTCAAGCTTGGCCATGCCACGATCGTTAAAATAGAGCCTTAAAGGGACAATCGTGTAGCCTTTGCGCTCCACCGCGCCGATTAGTTTTGCAATCTCACGCGCTTTCAACAGAAGCTTGCGCGATCTTTTCGGCGCATGGTTTTGCCGATTGCCCGCCGAATATTCTGGAATATTAGCGTTGATCAGATAAATTCCGTCGTCTTCTGGCGAGGCGTAAGCTTCCGCGATATTAGCTTGACCTTCACGCAGGGCCTTAACCTCAGTCCCATGCAGAACTAAGCCAGCCTCAAACACTTCTTCAATTGAATAGTCGCGCCGCGCTCGCCGATTTTCAGCGACATTTTTCGGTGCGACTTTATTTCCTGGGGCCATTAGCCAAATAGCGATAGGCTCTCTAAAACCTTCCGCACCCTTTCTTTAACCGCGTCACCCGGCGGCACGAGGGGCAGCCTTAGCTCATCAGAGCAAAGCCCAAGCAACGACATCGCGTATTTTACCGGTGCTGGGTTGATGTCTGCAAAAATTGCGTCGTGAAGCGGGGTTAGCCGATCTTGATAATCACACGCTTTGTCATAATCACCATCAAGACAGGCTGTTTGCATTTGGGAGCAAAGGTCAGGAACGATATTAGCTGTCACCCCGATACAGCCTTTACCACCCATGGCGTTAAATCCGACCGCGGTGATATCTTCGCCCGAAAGTTGAACAAAATCGTCACTGCATGCAAGGCGTTGCAAAGCCACCCGCGCAAGGTCGCCAGTTGCGTCCTTAACGCCAATGATACGGTCTAGCTCACTAAGGCGCGCCAACGTATCAACGGACATGCCGGTCACTGTTCGTCCAGGCACATTGTAAAGGACAATTGGTAATTCTGTCGCATCGTGAACAGCTGTAAAGTGAGCAAGCAAACCTTCCTGGTTTGGCTTGTTGTAATATCCCGTCACGGTCAGCAAAGCATCCGCGCCAGCGTCTTGAGCAAAACGGGCGAGTTCGATCGATTCTCTAGTGGCGTTCGACCCTGCGCCAGCAATAACCGGAACGCGTTTATCAGCCGCCTCAACACACAATTCGATAAGACGCATATGCTCCTTATGAGACAATGTCGCTGATTCTCCTGTCGTCCCGACCGGAACAACGCCGTGAATACCCGCTTCGATTTGTCTGTTAACCAGGTTTTGATACTGGTCCTCGGCGATCTCACCGTTTTGAAACGGCGTAATGAGTGCGGTGATCGCCCCGTTTATTTGTGTCATGTCAACTTGGCCTTATTTTTGATGGTCAAAGATCGATAATTTGGAGTACCGACTTTCAATCATTGCATTTCGAGTTTCATCAAAATGGGTTAGGTTAAAGCGCCAAATACGCTTTTACGCTAGTAGGGAAATGAATATTTCATGAGTCTTGTCAGCGCCAGCATGCGTCGTATTTTTCTATTCGTTACGCTTTTCCTCCTGATTTCAGTTCCTTATGCAGCGAATGCGGCGCCGACGCCGCGGATAAAGCCGCCAGCACCTGGTCCGATCTATTTAACGCGGATCGATCAAGCACGCCTAGATAGCCTGATAAAGGCGATTAAAAAACGGCAATATTCCGCCGCTCGCGCCCAAATTGAGACAATTAGCGATCCTATCGCGCGCAGCCTTGGCGCTTGGTTCTACTATTATGCAGAAGATCCAAATGTCTCGATCAAGGATGCCGATTTGTTTTTGGACTTGCATGCCGACTGGCCTGCGATTTCACGCATATCCCGTCATGTTGAACTGCGTTTAAAGGACGAGACGCCAGTAAATCAAGTCCTTGCGCTTTTTAAAACGCGCGATCCTGTTACCGGCCGCGGTAAGCTGCACTTAACGCGCGCCTTACAAGCCACGGGCAACAAAGAAGCGGCGCAAATTCAATTACGCGACGCCTGGGTGAATTTCTCTTTTACCTTAAAAGATGAAAAGCGTCTTTTGTCACGTTATAGCGCATGGCTAAGACCTGAAGATCACGCCGCACGAGTAGACCGCTTATTGTGGGGACGCGAGGTCACAAACGCACGCCGTGTCTTTCCGTATTTAGATTCAATTAAGCGCCGTCAAGCAGCAGCGCGCGCGAACCTTCTTATGCAAGCCTCTGGCGCTGCGGCCCAATATGACGGCATGAATGAAAGCGACCGACGTGATGCAGGTGTTATGCACGCTGCGGTCCGTCATTTCCGGCGTCGCGGCGAAGAAGCCCGAGCCGTCGCAATTGCACGCCAAGCACCACCATCACCGACTTTGCTGCGCAACCCTTCAAGGTGGTGGGAAGAACGCCAATTGTTGATGCGTTGGGCTATCCGAGAAAAGCGTTATGAAGACGCTTACGCAATGGCGTCTGGTCATGGGCTCGAGCCAAGCACCCAGTTTTCCGAAGCTGAATTTAATGCCGGTTGGCTTGCGTTGCGCTATCTCGGCGCGCCCGACCGCGCAGCTGTTCATTTCAAAGCTTTAATCGCCAATGTCACGGCGCCGATCTCTCTGGCCCGCGGATTTTATTGGCTGGGGCGCGCGACGGAGGAAAAAGGCGACTTTGATCTGGCGCGCTTTTATTATGAAAAAGCATCGGCGCATGTTTACACTTTTTATGGCCAGCTTGCGGCTGAAAAAATTGGCGGCCCCGCCGTCGCGCAACCCTTTGGCGCCACGCCGCCGCCAAGTACCGAAGAGGTCATCAGCTTTGCTTCAAGGCCTTTAGTGCGTGCCCTTCAAATGTTGTCAGAGTTGGACCACGCCCGCGGATTTCTTATCTTCGCCTATCACGTTGACGACCGTCTCGAGACGCCGGGGGAATATCTTCAACTGGCTGAGCTCGCCAATGGTCAGAACTCTCCACATATCACGGTGCGCGCAGGCAAGGTCGCGGTTCGGCGCAATGCATTCGCGCCTGAAGTTTCCTACCCAACGATTTTTGTGCCTGACGAGGCGAAAAGCTTTGCACCGGCCGAGGTGATTTTAGGGATCTCCCGGCAGGAATCAGAATTTAATCCTCGCGCTTATTCTCGCGCCGGCGCCCGCGGCATGATGCAGCTTATTCCATCAACGGCGCAAATTACGGCGCGCAAAGAGGGCTTTACATATTCACGCTCTGCGCTGCTAAATGATCCAATGTACAATATGCTGCTTGGCTCGGCGCATGTCTCGCATCTTTTTGAACGCTTTAACGGGTCATGGATTATGACCTTTGCGGCTTACAATGCTGGTCCCCACCGCGTATCGCGTTGGATACGAGATTACGGCGATCCGCGCGATCCGAATGTCGACCCGATTGATTGGGCGGAATCGATCCCCTTTTCCGAGACACGCAACTATGTCCAACGGGTGATGGAGAATGCGCAGATTTATCGCGGCCTATTTGAGCAATCGCCGATTCCAGGCCGTCTCGCCTTTGATCTTGAACGCGGCGGATCAAATGGTCGGGCGGGCGCCATTCCGGGCGCGCCGCGAATAGCAAACTCTCTTGCGCCTCTTCCACCGCGTACGCAACAATTTGCTGATGCTGCTTCCTTTCTGCCAAATGAAGCGGATGTTTTATTCGCGCAGCCAGAAACGAGCGCGCCCAATTCTCAGCCTTTAACCACGCCATCTTCTGACGCGATTGAGGGAGATGAAATTAATACGCGGGAAATTGATCCGTCCACCGCACCGACGCTTTCAACGCCGAGCCGGAATTCACCTCAAAAATCTCTTAAGAAAAATGGCGCTGTAAAATCGCGCACCACAGACAAGGCGAAACGCGAAAAGCTAAGCCCTCAGATTTCCGCTCCAAGTCAAACGACGCCTGGTGTTGACACCCCTCAAAAGGTGACAAGCGACGACCTTAACGCACTGCAAAGGGCCATTCTCACGGAAGTGAAAACCTCCGGTGAAACTCAAACTGACGGCCTATCAGCTGCACCATCAAGCGTAACAGACGCCTCACCCCAGTCACACGAAGAGATTGTGATGATGGCGCCTTTAACATCGCTAGAACCTGCCGCCACGACGCTTAGCCAAGAGGCAGCGCCAATTACAGGATCAGGTGTAGGCGTCGACGAAAACTGCGAGACGTATCATGATTACATCGTGCGCACCCACCAAGATGAAGCCTCAGCGGCGGACCTAAATTCAGCAGCCCTCGCAGAATTAAGGGGCGGCGGCAAAGGCTGTTAGTTGGTAATAGCTATTCGCGGGGCAGCGTTGCTAAACGTTGGTGCTGGCGTTCGACGTAAGACGCTTTTATCTGATCCTTCGCGCGCAACGCCTCATCTAATTCCACCAGGCTTTCTACCGTGGCAAGGGTAAACCCCCGCGCTGGCGCGCTTGTCAGCCAAGGCCCAATAACATCGATCGTGTCTTTTCTTGGGTGACAAATCGCAACGGCGTAACCGGTTTTAACTGCGATTTTTTCAACCAATTGCAACTGCTTATAGACCGTTTCGCGATCAAGGTCGGGGTCTAAAAAAACATCCCTTGAAAAAACCTGAGCGTCTATCTCTCGGCCTGCTTTAACAGCTGTGCTTTTGGCAATGGTGCGCGAATCCAAAAAGAACAATCCCTGCTGCTTTAAGACTGAAAGCACGGTCTTCATTGCCGCAAGATCTTGGGTAAAGGCGGACCCCATATGGTTGTTCACGCCAATATAACCGCTGAACCGATTTAAGTTCCAATTGAGCGTATCCAGAAGCGCTGTCCCGGACATATTGCGTTGAAGGCTCATTGGACCAGGGTCTTGAGGGCCGATTGGCTCCATCGGCAAATGAAGTAAGACACTATCACCGCGGGCTCTGGCGCGCATTGCCATTGCATCAAGCCCCTCCGCATACGGCAAAAAAGACAGTGTAACTGGCCCCGGAAGACCCATGATTGTTTCAAAAGCTTTTTTGTCTGGCCCCATATCGTCAAAAACGATGATGATCTTAGGTTGCTCGGCTTTTTGAACCGCTGGCGGGACCGGCGCTTCCGCCTTCCCCTTTTTCGGTTCTTCCAGTGGCTTTAGTCTTTCATCCCCACTTAAAGCGCTGACATAACGCGCGCGGGCTGCATAAGCGGCGGCGGGCCCGCTCAGCGGCGCACCCTCGCGAAGGGCGGGCTTTTCCAGTCCAAAACGAGCGGCATCAACCTGCGCGCCCTGTCCGCCAAGGTAAACACCAAAAGCGCCGACCATTACTCCTGCGACCGCCATGGCGACGCCTGCAAAAAAACCCGCGACCCGTTCCCTTTTGTCTTTTGGGCTTTCCCATGCATCCCAAACGCGGGCGTTTGTTATCCTAGCCTGTTGAGTCGGCGCGCGTTTGGCCTTCCTCGCACTCTTAGGCCTGCCGTCTACCCAGCCTAATATATTGCGCAGAACATCGCCTCGCGAGTTGCGCCGGGCCCTACGACGTTTGTTTCGCTTTCCCTGAAACACCGAGCGGCAAAAACGTTCCAATATTTCAATCTGTTCTGGCATGCCCAATCTTTTATAAGTCTTATTGCAAGCCGCTTATCTTTGGGTATGGTGCCCTTTGGACAAAGACAGCGTCGTTGTTCGTCAAATTTTCATGATTCGAAGCGCATGCGGCGGGGCATTCCAAAGTTTGCAGCGTCAAATTAATAAAGGTTTCCCCAATGACTGCTTTTCGTCCGTTCATTCAGATCGCTTCAAGCGGCCGCGCCTTAAACGCCGCAGAGATGCAGGACGCAATGGGCCTATTATTAAAGGGCGAGGCAAGCGATATCGAAGCAGCGGGCTTTTTAATGGCTTTACGGGCGCGCGGTGAAACTGTCGAAGAAATTGTAGCCGCCGCGACTGTCATGCGCGATATGGCTGTCCCTGTCGACGCGCCCGATAGCGCAGTGGACACCTGTGGCACTGGCGGAGACGGCGCTGGGACCTACAATATCTCAACCGCCGCCGCGTTAGTTGCGGCTGGCGCCGGGGTTCCGGTCGCTAAGCATGGCAATAAAGCCGCAAGCTCAAAATCCGGATCGTCGGATGTATTGGCGGCTCTTGGCGTTAATCTACACGCAAAACCAGCACAGATTGCCCGCTGTATTGATGAGGCGAATGTCGGCTTCATGTTTGCGCCAGCCCATCATGCTGCGGTCGCAAATGTTGCGCCGGTTCGCACCGCTCTGGGGGTTAGGACGCTATTTAACCTGCTCGGGCCTTTATCGAACCCTGCCCGTGCCAAAAGACAGGTTATGGGGGTTTTTGATAAAAGCTTAGTTGCTCCCCTCGCGAATACGCTCCTTAAATTGGGGTCAACAAGAGCCTGGGTCGTGCACGGATCAGATGGGTTGGATGAACTTACCACCACTGGGGAAAGCTTTGTGGCTGAAGTGAAAGATGGCGCCGTGACAACCTTTACAATATCGCCGCAAGACGCTGGTTTGCCACTCGCTGAAGCACAAGCGCTGGTCGGCGGCGCCCCTGATGAAAATGGTGAAGCCATTCGCGCGCTGCTAGACGGCGGCGCAATACGCGCAGACCTTGCCGCTTATCGTGACATTGTCGTTTTAAACGCCGCTGCTGCGATCCTTGTTGGCGGCAAAGCACAAACCATATTAGAAGGCGCCCAGCTTGCCGTCGAAGCGATCGACAGCGGAAAAGCCAAAGCGGCCCTTAACGCGCTTGTTCTTCTTTCCAACGAAGAATTGGCCAACGAAGAATTGGCCAACGAAGAATTGGCTTAATAGCTTTGGGCATTAACGATGGGCGTCAATCCTTGCTTATCTATGATAGAAAATTTGATTAGGCTTTAGAGATCATGACCATTCTGGATGACATTATTGCTTACAAAAAAGGAGAAGTGGCGGTCGCTAAAGCCAACACGCCGCTATCCTCTCTTGACGCCTTAGCTCGCGATAACGCGCCGACGCGCGGCTTTTTAAACGCTCTTAAGCGCAAGGCCGAAAACGGTTTCGCGTTGATCGCGGAAATAAAAAAAGCAAGCCCATCAAAAGGTTTAATTCGCGAGGACTTTAAGCCAGCCGCCCTCGCCCAAGCTTATGAGGAAGGCGGCGCGGCCTGTCTGTCTGTTCTAACAGATAAACCAAGCTTTAAAGGCGACCCTGATTATCTGCGCCAAGCTAGAGACGCCGCCACCTTGCCAGCCCTGCGCAAGGATTTCATGGTGGATACGTATCAAATGGCTGAGGCGCGCGCCTGGGGCGCAGACTGCGTTTTGCTCATTATGGCGTGCCTAGAACTTTCCCAAGCAAAAGAACTGGAGGCCGCCGCATTAGATTATGGGATGGATGTCTTGGTCGAATGCCATGACAAAAAGGAATTAGACCAGGCCCTGCATTTAAAAACAAAGCTCATTGGCGTAAACAACAGAAATCTCAAAACTTTTGAGACCAAACTTAGTACAACTCATGAACTGAGCGTTGCACTGCCAGCCGGATATTTCCTCATCAGCGAAAGCGGCATTGCAAGCTATGATGATCTTAAAACCCTTAGCAATAGCGGCGCTAAAGGTTTTCTTGTGGGCGAAAGCCTGATGCGACAGACAGACGTCGCAGCCGCGACAAAGCTCCTGCTAAACGGGCCATCTAAACATTTGGCTTAAATACGCTTTTTAAAACTGAACCCGCTTGACGAACAGAAAGAACAAGAATAGAACGTTTTTGTTTTGTTCTTACATTTGTTTTGGATGTGGAAACGGTCCCGTAGCACGCTAAGCCTAAGTAATATAGGCGTAATCAGTGCTCACCAATCTGGGATCAGTGTGGAAAAACGATCCACTGGCGGTTGCATTTTCACACCTCTAGGGATGACGAAAAGGCGGGTTACATGCTCACGGAAAAACAACAACAGCTATTGAGCTTTATCGACAAGCGCGTGACGGATACCGGCGTTTCACCGTCGTTCGAGGAAATGAAGCAAGCCCTTGGGCTTAAATCTAAGTCGGGCATCCATCGCCTTATCACGGCCTTGGAAGAGCGCGGTTTCATCAGGCGCCTGCCCCATCGCGCCCGCGCCTTAGAAGTCGTTCGCCGCGCAAGTGACACGCCAAATGAGTCTTCAGTTCAACACGAGCAGACAGCGAATCTCTCAGTAGTGACACCGGACTTCAAGGCAAAGCGCACATCTGGGGCGAGCCAACGGTCTTCCACGCAAGGGGTGGATGAAAATTCGGTGGAACTGCCCATTCTTGGCCGCATCGCAGCAGGCACGCCAATTGAGGCGATCCAGCATGAGGTTGATCGCTTCCCCGCCCCCCGCGCTTTTTTAGGCGGGGGCGAACACTACGTTTTGGAAGTGCAAGGCGAATCGATGATCGAAGCGGGTATCCATGACGGAGATTTCGCAATTATTCAGCGCAAAGATGACGCCTCCACCGGCGACATTGTCGTTGCGCTCGTCGATGGCGAAGAAGCAACCCTAAAGCGCTTGCGCAAAAAAGGCGCCTCTATCGCGTTGGAAGCGGCGAACCCAGCCTTTGAAACCCGCATTTACGGCTCTGACCGGGTTTCAGTTCAAGGTCGACTTGTCGGATTGATGCGCCGTTATTAGATCAGTCGGTACTGTTACCAAGCTGCGTCCAAGAGCGCGCGCCCCGCGCCTCCTCTACGGAGCGGATCGTCACGGCGCCTTTTGGGGAAACCCATATTGCGTGTGCGCCTTTTTCCCAAACCATCCGTCGATCTATGATTACCGCCGCACAGCTGTTGCGCATTTTTTGCGGCACGGGATAAAGCGCAATGACAATGGCCGCACGCGCACAATCCTCAGCCAGCCCCATAGGGTGATCAGAAATCGCGTAAAATATTGGGGCCTGGCGCCCCCTATTAGGCAGGACTGAGACAACACACCCTCGCCAATCACAATCGCTGACTTTTTTTAGGGAAACCGGCGCCGCCAAGATACCCGCATAGTCGCGCCAGGCTTTGGCTTCAAACCTACTTTTGCGGCGATCAAACAGGGTAAGTATCGCCTGGTCATCCGCCCCTTGAATGACCACCGCAGCATTATCGCCTTTACGCCCAACAAAAATATCTGGCGGCGGCGTTGCTGAAACCAGTAAAAATGCAATGGGTACGGAGAAAATTCCTATATATCGCCAAGCAGCTTTTTGCACGCACAACCAAAGCCCGCCGAGGGTTAAAAAAAGCAACGCCAACAAGGGCCACTGGGCTGTAACAACAACCGCGCCGGGGCGCGCCGCCAACCACACAGCGCAGGACAAAACAAGCTCAGCGCCAAACGCCGCCAAACGCCACGCCCCTCCGTCCAACCCAAATGGAATTAGCAAAAGCGCAGTAATAGCAAGGGGCATAATCCAAAACGCCATAAGGGGCATGGCAATCAAATTGGCGGGCAAGCTATACACCGCAGCACGATTAAAATGATAAAGCGCAAAAGGCGCCGTGGCGCTTGCTGCAATTGTGTCCGTTGCCGCCACGCCAAGCCCATAAGTTTTAAGGCGAGAAAACCATGAGGGATCATATATCCGCCGCCAATGGGTCTCACTCCACTCATAGGCTGCAATCAAAGCTGTGACCGCTGCAAAAGACATCTGAAAGCCTGGGTTTAAAAGCGCCTCAGGCGTCGTCAGCAGAATTAAACATGCGGCAATTGCCACATTACGAAGAGAAAAAGCCCGACGGTCGGCGATAATCGCGATAAAGACGATAGCAGTCATAATAAAAGCACGCCGTGCAGACCATGAACCGCCCGCTAACAATAAATAGGCAAACCCACTTAAAAGCGCCGCTATAGCCGCCCATTTTTTTATGGGAAACTTCAATGCCAGAAATGGCGCCATCGCCAATGCGGCGCGAACCGAGAAAAAAATAAGCCCCGTCGCTAGGCCCATATGAAGACCCGAAATAGCAATCAAATGCGCAAGCCCTGTGTCTCGAAGCGCATCATCTGCTCGTTCACTGATAGCGGCGCGTTTGCCGGTCACCATAGCAGCGACAAGGGCGCCGCCGTCGCCCGGCGCAGAAGAAAGTATTCTGCGCGATAAAGACAGCCTTACCCCTTCGATCTTCCCTGCAACAATAGCCCGCACTGTGGCGGGCTCTTTGCTAAGGACCTTTGGGGGAGCGACAGCAAACCCAACGGCGCCAATTTTTAAAAAATAAAGATGACGCGCAAAATCAAACGCACCAGGCGCGACCGGCGCTGGCGGCGGTGATAGGCCTGCGCGAATTTCAATCAAGTCCCCCGGTGAAGCGTCAAACCCCTTTCCGCGCCAATTAACCCGCACGCGTGCTGGCGTATCCTGGCGGGAAAGGCCGGCGATTGTATCGACACTAATGGTGAGCCGGCGTTGCTGGGCGTTTTCTTCAACCGCGCTTAACACGCCAGTTATGGTGGTTGGCCTGATCTCCCTTTGCAAAATAGGAGCGTAAACTGAACCCGCCCGAAAATCCGCCGCGATAAATCCAACCCCTGCCAGGAGTGCAAACACCGCCGCTTTGTCCCACAGCGCGCTACGCCGGAGATAAAAAAAACGGATCACAACAAATGTGCTAAGCGCTAAGACGAAAATGACGGCACGCCAGAAAGGCGGCTCGACGGGCGCGCCAAAATACAGCCCAACACCAAGGCCAATTGACACAGGAACCCACAAAAACAAGCGCCCTTGTTCTTCTTGGGTAAACTTTTTGAGCCTGGCCAAATTGAATAAAGACGGCGCAGGCGTCCCGTGAACTTGCTCCCCCATGTACCTCATGGCCTTCTGCGTCATCATTTTTGGCGCACGAAGAACAAAACTTGCTGAAATTTCTCCATGCGCTCAACGCGCGGCTGTGCTAAGGCCAGCGCAATAAGACGATCACTAAGGCTTTTTCCTTCATGCCGCCATCCCCTACTGTCCCGCCTGTTACTAGGTTCGCCCCCTCGCCAACAGGATATCTGCATATCGGCGGGGCGCGTACAGCGCTGTTTAATTGGCTATACGCCAGGGGCCGCGGCGGAAAATTCTTGTTGCGCATCGAAGATACGGACCGGGCAAGGCACAATGAAGACGCCGTAAAAGCAATTTTGGACGGTCTATCCTGGCTGGGCCTTGATTGGGACGATGAGCCTGTCTCGCAATATTCCCGCCGAGAGCGCCATGTCGAAGTCGCTCAACAATTGCTAAAGGCTGGCAAGGCCTATCGTTGTTATTTAACGCCGGAAGAAATTGAAGCGCGCCGCAATGAAGCGCGAGAGACAGGCGCCCGCTTTGTAAGCCCTTGGCGAGATGCCGAAACCAACGGCCTAACGCCAGCAGACAATGCGCCCCACACTATTCGCTTCCGGGCCCCTGAAGAGGGAAAGACAACTGTTAAAGACGCCGTCCAGGGAGAGGTTGCGTTTCCCAATACCGCTCTTGATGACCTTATCATCCTTCGTAGCGGCGCAGAAGGCGCGCCGCCTGCGCCGACTTACAATCTAGCCGTCGTTGTCGATGACCACGATATGAGCGTTACTCATGTTTTGCGCGGCGATGATCATTTAGTGAACGCAGCCCGCCAACAGCAGATCTATGAAGCGCTGGAATGGCAAGTTCCAACATTCGCCCATGTCCCCCTTATTCATGGGGCGGATGGTGCGAAACTGTCTAAACGCCATGGCGCCCTTGGTGTGGAAGCGTATCGCGATGACGGTTTCCTGCCGGAAGCTCTCGCAAATTACCTATTGCGTCTTGGCTGGGGCCATGGGGATGAGGAAATAATCCCAATACCCCGCGCGAAAGAGATTTTTGACCTTAAAGGGGTCAATAAGGCCCCGGCACGGCTTGACCTTGATAAACTTGCCGCGATTAACGCGACTTACGTTAAAAAACTCACTGATAAGGCTTATTTGGAATGGGCCGCACCATTTTTAAAAGCAGATGGCGTCACCATTACTGACGAAATTCAAGAACGTCTTGAGCATGCAGCCCCTTTCTTGAAAGAGCGTACCACAACCTTAAAAGACGCCTCAAAAGCGGCTGGTTTCCTATATATCCAACGCCCGATTACGCTTTCGGGCAAAAGCGCCAAACCCCTAAAAAAGGAAGGTGCGCTGGGCGTACTGACAGAGTTATTGACGCATCTAGAAGAATATGACAATTGGCTCACATCGTCTTCAATGGAGAAGGCGCTGGAGAGTTTTAGCGAGGCTATGGGACTTAGTTTCGGCCAAGTCGGCCCCCCCCTCAGAGCAGCGCTTACGGGCGGATTACCCGCCCCATCACTGGGGGAAGTCCTTTTTTCATTAGGAAAAACAGAGGCTTTGCACAGAATCAGGGATCAAATTGAGGCCGCCCCCCTGGCATCTTAAGTTTTTCCCACTATTATTGCGCCGCACAATAAGAACTAGGCGTGAAAGAAAACAGGAGCAAATGTATGGAAAGCAAGCTGAAGCCGGCTGGCACAATGAGCGTCACAATGGATGGCGAAACCAACGAGCTACAAGTTTTCGAAGGCGCCCTTGGCCCGAAAGTCGTCGACTATCGCGCATTTTACAAAGCAACAGGCGCGTTCACCTATGACCCTGGCTTTACGTCGACGGCAAGCTGCGAATCCCAAATCACTTTCATCGACGGCGACGAAGGCACGCTTTTATATCGCGGTTTTCCAATCGGTGAGGTTGCAGAAAATTCTGACTTTTTAGAAGTCGCTTATTTGTTGCTACACGGTGAATTACCCACAGCCGATGAGAAAAAGACCTTCGATCAAGCCATCACAATGCATACGATGGTGCACGAACAATTAAAACAATTCTATAGTGGCTTCCGCCGTGACGCCCACCCAATGGCGATTATGGTTGGCGTTGTTGGCGCATTATCAGCGTTTTATCATGACTCAACAGACATTAGCGACCCGGTTCAGCGCAAAATCGCAAGCCACCGGATGATCGCAAAAATGCCGACAATTGCGGCGATGGCGTATAAATATTCTATTGGTCAGCCTTTTGTTTTCCCACGTAATGACCTTGATTACACAACAAACTTTATGCGTATGTGCTTTGCGGTGCCTGCGGAAGAATACCAAAGCAACCCGGTTCTAGCCGACGCGCTTGATAAGATCTTTATTCTGCATATGGATCATGAGCAAAACGCCTCTACATCAACTGTGCGTTTGGCAGGGTCTTCCGGCGCTAACCCATTTGCTTGTATCGCGGCTGGTATTGCCTCGCTTTGGGGCCCCGCCCATGGCGGCGCGAACGAAGCTGCGCTTAACATGCTAGAAGAAATCGGCTCTGTTGACCGTATTCCTGAATTTATCGCCCGCGCAAAAGACAAGAACGATCCTTTCCGTTTAATGGGCTTTGGCCACCGGGTTTATAAAAACTATGACCCACGCGCCACGGTTATGCGCAAGGCTTGCCATGAAGTCTTAGACGCAATCGGCGTAGAGGACGAACCTCTTCTTCAAATCGCGATGGAGCTTGAGCGCATCGCCCTTGAAGACGAGTATTTCATTGAGAAAAAGCTTTATCCGAATATCGACTTCTATTCCGGCATCACGCTGCGCGCCCTTGGTTTCCCAACCGATATGTTCACGGTAATCTTCGCATTAGCGCGCACAGTGGGCTGGATCGCTCAGTGGTCTGAAATGATTTCAGATCCGAACCAACGCATTGGCCGACCACGTCAAATTTATACAGGCGCATCACAACGCCCCTATAAGCCAATCGCTGAACGTGGCTAATGAGCTAAGCATTTAACAAAAAGAGCGCATCAATCTTTGATGCGCTCTTTTTTTGCACAATTTAGATTAGTTCCTTTGGCCCCTCTAACAACGCTTTGACCCGTTGAATAAAACCAGCAGCGACAGCCCCATCAATGATGCGATGATCAAAGCTTGAGGATAAATTCATAATCTGTCGCGGTTCAAACTTTGCCCCATCCCATCGCGGTAGGGTCTGTATTTTATTGACCCCAACAATTGCAACTTCCGGCTTGTTTATAATCGGTGTTGTGACGATACCGCCAATGGCGCCCAGAGATGTAATCGTAATTGTTGAGCCAGAAAGCTCTTTTCGGCTTGCTTTTTTATCGCGCGCCGTTTTCGCGGCTTTGCTTGCTTCATTCGCACAGACGGAAAGGTTAAGCCCTTCGACATTGTGAACAACAGGCGTGATCAATCCATCTTCTGTATCTGTCGCAATTGCGATGTTACAAGCCGTCACCTGATGGAATACGCCATCACCATCATCATAAAGACCGTTGACTTGTGGGTAATCCTTAATCGCAAGTGCAAGTGCGCGCATTAAAAAAGCCAAAGGCGTTATTTTTACCCCGCCTTGCGTGACATCATTCAGACTTTTACGGGCTTGTTCTAACGCAGTGACATCAACTTCCTCCACATATGTTATATGTGGAATACGGAGTGTTGCGGTCATGTTTTCCGCGATTTTACGGCGTAGCCCAGTCAGTGGAAGCGCCTTGCTTTGCGCCTTCCCCAGAGCCTGAAAAGCTCTTTGAAAAGCCCCATCATCGACGCTTGGCGTATGCTTTTGCAAGAAATTATCAAGATCGCTATGAGTGATCCGTCCGTCTGGACCGGACCCTGTAATTTCAGCAAGATCAAGACCCAATGCTTTTGCCCGGCCACGAATGGCGGGCGCTGCAAGCACCTTGTTTACGGATGCGTTCGCTTCGGCCGAGCGAGACGGCGCTTGCTTTACTCTATTTTGGTTTGGCTGATCTTTTAGAGCCGGCTTTTCTTCCGGCTCTTTGGCGGCAAGGTTACCATCCCCATCAACCTCGAGTCGGATTAAAGGCGCGCCAACAATAAGGGTGTCGCCGATGACGCCGCCGAGCCAGGAAATATGCCCCTCGATCGGAGAAGGTATTTCCACCGTCGCTTTATCGGTCATCACACTTGCAAGAATATCGTCTTCACGAACATATGCGCCAATTTCAACGAACCATTCAACAAGTTCGGCTTCCGTGACGCCTTCCCCCACATCTGGGAGTTTTATTTCATAAACGCCCATAACACCTCCTGCGCCTTACAATCGATATCATGTAGCCGTAAGTCGTGGGCGCAAGTAATGGGAAACAAGCTAAGACGCCTTCGCAATAATTTCCCGCGCCATATCATCGGCTACTTTATATGTGGGCTCACCTGTTTGTTTTGTTTTTTCAAAAATCGCTTCAAGACGGGCTCCTATCGCGTCGATATTCGCCATAACCGCCTCTTTATCGCCGCCGCCTTCATATTCAGCGGTGACAACTATAATGCCGCCAGCATTAACAACATAATCAGGCGCATAAACAATTCCCCGCTTTGCAAGCTCTACCCCCGCGTCACGGGTCGCCAGTTGATTATTGGCCCCGCCAGCAATCGCTTTCGCCTGAACACGGCTCACATTATCCACCGTAAAGACACCGCCCAGCGCACAGGGCGAGACAAGATCAACATCCGCAAACAGAATGGTGTCAACATTTCCCATTTCCGCGCCGGTTTCATCACAAATTTGAACCATACGCTGATCATTGATATCGGCGACAATCATCTTCGCGCCACGCTCGCCAAGCAAACGGCAAAGATTGCCCCCAACAGCGCCAAGGCCCTGCACAGCAATTCGAAGGCCTTCTAGATCGCTCCGCCCAAAAGCGGCCTTTGCCGACGCCTCAACAGCCCGTAAGACACCCCGCGCCGTATGTGGCGACGGATCACCGCCAACCCCCTCGCCCGCAGGGCCAAGACCACACACATAGGAAGTGTTGTGGGCGACCGCTTCCATATCGGCAACCTTAACGCCGACATCTTCCGCCGTGATATAAGCGCCGTTTAACGAATCGACCGCCGCGCCCAGCGCCTGGAAAGCGGGCTCACGCGCCTCATCAGCAATCGGACCAAGGATTACCGCTTTACCACCGCCAAACTTCAACCCTGCCATGGCATTTTTAAACGACATGCCGCGTGACAACCTTAAAGCATCATGAAGCGCGTCCGCAGACGCGCCATAAGTCCAAAGACGGCAGCCGCCAGCTGACGGACCGAGAGCCGTACTATGAACAGCGATTATCGCCTTAAGGCCAGACGCCTTATCATTGACGAATAAAACGCGCTCATGATCATCAAATGCGGAATCATCAAACATAAAATTTGCCTTACAGTACTCTAATTGCGCATTTGCCTTGCTGCATGCGCTAAAATTAATCGGCGCCCCATATCTCTCATCTCAAGCACATGATCCACCGCACATATAGCTTGGATATAACTTTAGTAGATTCGTTCGAAAGCACCGCGATCTAGAATTTCAACAACCCTTGCGCGTCAAACCAATTATAAGTTTGCCTTAACGCATCTTCGAACGATCCCGCTTCCCATCCTAAATCCCGCTTGGCCTTGGCGCTGGAAAAGGACACACGCCGCCCGGCGAGACGGACGCCCGTAAGCGGCGCCTTCGGCGGCTTCCCGCTCAGGCGCGCCACAAATTTTGTATCAATGACGCCCGCTGCAAGCGCCACCCCATATGGCAGACGTGTTTTCGGCATTGATCGGCCAGAAAGCGCCGCCAAGGCCTCCAACAATTGCGCCATTTGAATATTGTCCCCCCCCAGAAGATATCGCTGACCCGCCGCCCCTTTGTCTCGCGCAGCGATAAGGCCAAGGGCTAAACTGTCGGTCGGGGTGAAATTTAAAGTGCAGTCAATATAAGCTGGCGTTTCGCCATTTAGAAAGTCCAACATCATTTGCGTCGGCGGCGTTAAAGCATCATCGCCCGCGCCAAGGGGTTCTGTTGGAACGGCGATAACCGTATGGAACCCTTCCTGCGCCGCCGCCTCAACAGCGCGCTCGGCCAATAATTTAGATCGTGGATAAGGCCCAAGCATTTCCTCTGGAGTAAGACGCACAGTCTCGTCAGCATCACTTTCACCAATCGGCGTGGTCTGTCCGACGAGGGTCGTCAAACTAGAACAATGAACAAACCGCTCAACGCCCACAGCGCGGGCGGCCGCTAACATTTGTACCGTTCCTTGATGGTTCACCGCATCAAAGACGCTTTCATCTGCGGCCCAAAGCTGGGCGTTCCCAGCAAGGTGAAATACATCACTCACCCCTTCACACGCAGCGATTAACGCCGCTTCATCCGTGATTGAGCCTTGAACATAATTTTCTAAAGAATGCTCTTTCAGCGATTCTGGGGGAGCCAGATCGAAAACACGCACCGCCTCGCCCTTTGCACAAAGGGCGCTCACCAAATGTTTTCCGACAAATCCAGAGCCGCCAGTTACAAGATTAATCCGCAACGAAATAATTCCCCAAAGGTAATTATGATTTTTTGCACACCAGCAACCCGCTATCGGTGGCGGAGCCAATCACTAGGGCGTTCTTCCACTCTAAACCAACCGTCGCGGCGGAAAAAAGCGCGCCCTTCGGATCATCAAACAATATTTCAAAGTCACCTGTTTCAGGATTGATCTTAACGATGCGTGAGGGCGCTTTATCCCACCCAAAATTACGCCACCCTAATTTTCTATGCGCACCCATTTTCATAAGATTGGGATGCACGGCGGCAATAACAGACCCATCATCACTTATTGTTAAGTTGTCTGGCCCGCCCGGTATTTTATATCGCGCGCCAACCTTTAAATCGTCGCCGGACTGATTTAACACTACTAGGGCTTTATCACGGGTTTCCGCCAAAGCAACAGTTGTAGGCGACAAGCGCGCAACCCCATTCGCGAAAAGCCCCTTTCGATATGCGGCAATCCCATCAACGGCAACGCCGCTTCGCCTTAATGAAAAGATATTCTCAAGGCTCGCGCGCCAATCACAAAACCCATGATCAAAGCTCACGAAGGTTTTACCCTGCCCCGTAACCAAATCATTGGCGGCGCAGGGCGTACGATCAGCCGCGCCCATAAATGCAGCGCCGCCGGCGCCGATACGTTCAATACGCGGTGTCATGCGCCATTTTTCACCATTGCGAACATATGCGCGGTTAATGAAACCTATCTCATTCGTAATAGGATTAAAAGTAATGCCATGGGGACGCAGCCCATCAACTATCTCATCACTGTCCACAATTGAGGAAACAGCAATCGGCTCTTTGGGTTGCGCAACAATAGTATCAATAGAAACCCGATAAATTCCGCCCTCAGGCACTTTATCAGCGCCGTGCTTAGCCGCTTTTTCAGCCGCGCGCCGATCATAGGCGCTGATAAGCAACTTTTTTTCTGCGCGATTTATGTCTAGATCTTCCGCCCCAACGACTGCCGATCCGTCAGCTGTAAAGGATACGCGGGAACAGTTTTCGGCCGTAAATTTAGCGGACGGCAGGGGCGTTTCCCCCGCACAAGCGACAAGCGAAAATGCAGCCAGACCAAACGCTGCCCCCAAGGCGCCCTGTTTCAATGAAAATTTTCTATTCTGGACGCCGATACGCCCATTTTTCAAGAAAATAGCCAAGTCGCCCCTCCACCTTCGCGGCCGCTTCATCACTATATGCGAATTTATTTTTTTCAAAACTTTCAACGGACGCAAGATAGGCTTCAAATTTTTCCCGCGCCGCATCAAAACCCGGTAAGCTTAGCGCGGTATAGATGCTTTCAACAGCCTGAAGAGGGCTCTGATCCAGATCATGGTAACGCAGCTCTATATATTTATCAGCTTCTAGATCGGCTGCATCAGCCTCCAAAGTACGCATCATCCGATCGTATACGCTTAAAATCGTCTCATCAATGTCGACATGCTGATAGGATTGCAGCGCGAACTCGGCCAAAAGCTTTTTATAAAAATTCCGCATTGAAACGAATACTTCATACGGATTTCTGTGAATATGGACAAATTTCGCTTCCGGAAACATCTTACGCAACATCGCAAGCCGACCTGTGTAAACCGGATTTTTAACCAGCATCGGCTTATAGTCCTGCAATTTTGAAAGCTTGCGCAGTAAATAGATGAACCGCGTCTGCCAGTTCTCAATCTCTTTTTGCGAACATCCGTCAAAAAACAGACCTCGCCTGACGAGGTCGCTAAACGCATGGGGAAAATAGATCCCATGATAGAAAGACAAATCTGACATATTCGCCATCGCGATTTCATCTTCCTGCGGACTTTCTGGCGTAACAGGAATATTGTCGATGTAACGATGTGATGGCAAAGCCCGCTCCAATAGCGGGTTAAACACGCGCGCAATGCCAAACAAATCCCAAGGCAGGCCTGTCGCAACGGGGGGCACATAGCCCCAAGCGCCAGACTTCGTCATGATATTATAAAGATGCGTTGTGCCCGAACGCCAATGACCAAGAATAAAAACCGGCGGTGAAAGCGTATCCATTTCAGGAAGCTTCTTGTCAATTAACGCCCGTTCCAGCGCTGAAAAGGGCCAACGCCCCAATACCGCGCCGCCAATCGCCGCCCCTGAAAAAGGCTTTGCCGGTAAGCCAGCGCGGCGCATGACACTCGCCAACGTTCCAACATTTGCGCCGCTAAGCGGGTGGGCCATGGAAGCAATCCTTTTGAACATTTTACCGACAAGACTGATATCACAGGATGTAGCGGAGGTTCTCGCCCTTGACCAGCGTCCAACACGTCGCTCCCCATCTTTGAACAAGCAGAGTCTTAAATTTGACTCAAATTGTCTCCATCCTCACAAGCAGGGCTTTAGCCTCAATATGCAACAGTCGAGGACAAAATTTCGGTCAACAACTTTTCCCCCGCCATACAAACAGGCATATGATGGAAAAGTTGTCAGTTCAGTTAGGGCCTTCAATTGGCCTCACCAGGTAATAGTACAGGGCTAAAGCAATCCCGTGAGACGTCGCCCGCTTACAAGACGCAAGCAAAATCAGCTTCCTTGCCGGTTTCTTTCTGGCAATAGCTGGACAGGCGCCGTGGCGGCTGCAACCTTGTTCGCAGGGTCGCCTAATCTCGCTTTAGCCGCCCATGATTATCACGTGTCTTTTGAAGGTGCGCCCAACTCCTTACGGGCCAAGCTTGAACTCGTCTCCAGTTTGGTCAGCAGTGATAAGGCCCCCCCCACCACAGCCGCTATGCACCGTCTTGCGCGCCAAGATGTGGTTGCAATTGACGGGGCGCTGAAAGCCGCCGGTTTTTACAATGCGAAGATCGATTACGAACTAAGACGCAAACAAGAAGAAGGTCATAACGACGTTGAAATCGCCTTTATCATCTTGTCGGGCCCCAGATTTAAAATCACCAATTATGTCATCGCCTATAGCGATCAAGCGACAGGTGACGAGGCTCTTGGCGGACGTCCAACCTCCCTCGCTGATCTAAAAATAAAGGCGGATGGCTCCGCCGCTGGGGCAAATCTGCAGTCTCTGCAGCAACAATTTTTGAGCGCGCTTTGGGATAACGGATATCCAAGAGCAAAGATCGTTGCTCGCCGTGCTGAGGCGCGACTAGAGCAAGGCGAAGCGGAGGCGATTTTTACGTTTGAAAGCGGGCCGAAAGCCGTCTTCGGAACCATTATGGTCAGTAAAGACGTGCGCACGAAAGACGATTTTCTAACGCGCCTTGCGACATGGAAAGAAGGCGAAGTTTTTGAGCAATCAAAACTGATCAGCTATCGCGATAAACTCGCCAATACAGGGCTGTTTTCTGGGATCGATGTCGCCCCCGGCTCGCCAGCGGATGGCACTGGCGCGACCCCGGTAATCCTAAGTTTAAGCGAACGAAAACGCCGCACAATTGGCGTCGGTCTATCCTATTCTACGACAGAAGGGCCCGGCGGGCGGCTGTTTTTTGAATATCGCAATTTATTTGGCGCGGGCGAGACGGCTCGCGCTGAACTTCAGGCAAGCTCTGTTGAGCAATCCCTTGGCCTTGATCTTATCAAACCACTGCCCGGTCTTCCCGGCACTTTGATCGGCGAGTTTGACTTATTAAATGAAACAACTGACGCTTTTGACGCGCGTACGGTATCGCTCGGCGCTGCGGTCTCAAAATTATGGTTGAAAGACCGCTTCGAAACCCGGGGCGGTGTCGCGTTTGAAACGTCGCGCATTACGCAGGATGAAATTAACGAGCGAACTTATTTCCTTTCGTTGCCATTCTCCGCCACATGGAATACGGAAAGCGATCCGCTGTTTTTGGCGGATGGCGAACGGATCAGTCTTGGGTTCACGTCGTTTAATGGGTCAGATAATTTTATCCGCACAGAGCTTAATGCGCGCAGCCGTCTTTCCTTTGGCGATAAGCGCTTTACCCTAGCAGGACGAACAAGATTTGGAGCCACAACTGGTTCTTCACTGTCCGCCCTTCCGCTGAACCAACGCTTTTATGCGGGCGGCGGGTCTTCCGTTCGCGGATTTGGTTTTCAAGAAGCCGGCCCAATCGACAGTGACGGCGATCCTGTTGGGGGGCGCTCTGTTATAGAAGTCTCGGGCGAAATGCGCGCAAAGGTGACAGACGCCATACAACTAGCCGCCTTTACAGATGTTGGAAATGTTTCCTCTACGATACTGCCAGACTTAAAGGGCGACTATTTCATTGGCGTCGGCGGCGGGGTTCGTTACTTCACCCCAATCGGCCCCTTGCGCATTGATGTTGGCATCCCCCTCGATCGGCGGGAAACAGATTCTTCCTTTCAACTTTTCTTTTCAATCGGGCAAGCATTCTAATGAAACGCGCTATCGTCATCATCGGCTTTGTCCTTCTGGCTTTTACAGCGATCACCTCAATTGGGTCGATGTGGTTGTTTCAAACGAAAAGCGGCCAGAATTTTACGCGTACGCAAATCGAAAATCAGCTTCAAGCGGCCTTCCGCGGCCCCGCAACGCTGGCTGAGTTTTCCGGCGCGCCGCCGGGGCAAATCATTCTTCACGACCTTGTTCTTTATAACGAAGAGATTCCTTGGTTAAGCCTGAAAACCGCAAAGGTCACTTGGCGCCCTTTCGCTCTTTTAAGGCGAAAAGTTATAATCGATCTTATCGAGATAGACGGCCTCGCGATGCTTGATGCGCCGCCGCCTAAGCCAAAAGAACCGGATGAGACCTACACCACCCCTAAAGCACCGGAATTGCCTGAACGTCTTCCCTATATCACGTTGAATAAATTCTCAGTAAAGAATGCAATGATCGGTGAAGCATTACTCGGTGACGAAGTTCGCTTCCATGCAAACGGCGCCCTTGAAATGGGCAGTGAAAGTTTATCGGCTCAACTCTCTCTTCAGACCGATGATAAAAAGGATCAAATCGCGTTCAACGCTTCCTTAAAACCAAACGAGGTCGATAGCCTAATCAAGGCGCATCTTATATCGGACCCGGACGGAACGATCGCCAGCCTTTCAAAGATAGACGGATCTGTAAACATCAAAATCGATGGCAAAGGTCCATTGGAAGGAATGCCGATTTTCCTCTCTGGTGACATTGGCGCCTATGGCGATGCAACTGCTGACATAGTCCTCACCCTCATTGAACAAGAGGAAAAGCCCCGTGGATTGTCCGTTACAGGGTCGGCTAAACTTGGTTCAGCCTTAGATATTCTTTCCAAAGAGCTCGGTTCGTCCATTTCATTTGATGCGCGTTTTAATGAACGCGGCCGCGGCGGCGAGCTCCTTGTGTCAGCGCTTAAATCCGATGCGCTTGACATTTCAGGCCAAGCCGAATGGCGCAATGATAGCGGCGGCCTTAAAAATGCTAAGGCTGATTTTTCAGCGAATTTCTCCCCCGATCATTTGCAAAATATCCAAATATGGGTTGGGGATGAAGCAACGCTGACGTTTTTTGCTGATAGACAAAAAGGCGCCTACACGGTCAATAGCATCTTGACCTCGCCAATCATAACGGCGCAACTTCAAGACATTCGCACCGATTTTCAAAAAAAGGCGACAGGCGCTGTGACCATCGCGCAAGTTCCTCATGAAGCCGCGCCCTCTCCCTTACAAGATGGCTTCGCCTTATCCGCGTCCCTTGATTATAATCGTGAGAAGGCAATCGCAGATGATATTCGTTTCTTGCTAGGAGAGGAATCTGTTGTATCAGGCATCGTTGCCTACGGACTAAAAAACAATATCCTGGATGGCAATGTCGCTGTCAATCTCAGGCCTCAAACAATCGCTTCCCTGCTTAATGACGCAAATGCAGATACCCCGCTTTATTTGCAATTATCGGTAAAAGGACCGTTAGATGACCTTCATGCAACAGCCGATGGGCAAATCCCTTTAATAAGACTTACCGATGGTTCTATACCCGCTTCTAATTTCAAGGTTGATATAAAAGGGCTGCCCAAGCGGCCAAACGGCGTATTAGATGCAAAGTCAATCGAAACAATCGGGCGGCTATCTGCGATATTCCGCTCAACCGCGCAGGATGTTATTTCCCTTCAAGAGCTGCAATTTGTCGGCGACGATTTCGCTTTCGCTGGCGATGGCGCGTTAGACGAAAGGTCAAAATCCCTGGCGCTAAATATCACCTATCGCGGCGGGGAGCGGGCGACCCCCTTCCCCGGTATGCCCATTACTGGTCAAATAGATGGCCGCGGACAATTACATTGGGGGCAAGGCGTAAGCGATTATGCCCTCGCCATAAAAAATTTACGCGCTGGCGAGGCGCAAATTGTCAATGGCGCTATCACAGCGAAAGGCCCTTCCGGCGCGCTGGCGATTGCAAGTAAAATCGACCGGCTCGATCTCAGTCCAACCAACAGCTTGCGGAATATTTCCGTTAATGTCGCTGTAAAAGCAGATGATGAGGCTTTTTTCGCTATCACCGGGCTTGGGGCGACCTATAATAATACAAACTTCGCCCTGACGAAAACGGCGACGCTTTCCCTTGATGATGGCGTCAAGTTAAATAATGTCGTTGCGAAAATTGGCGACAGCGGCGCTGCGCAATTTAATGGTTCGTTTACAAATAACCGCTGGCAGGCCGAAGGTTCACTCTATCAAGTGCCTATATCCATCGCTGCTGCAGTGGTTAGCGCAGAATTTAAACTAGATACAAATAAACCGACTATGGCCAGGGGAAATTTTGCAGTTCGCGCCGATACTGCCGACGAGGACCTACAAGATGCAATAGCCGCTGATTTTATCTGGTCGGACAAAACCCTCTCTATAAAAAGCCTAGACGAAGGCGCAGCGCTTTTATTAGATTTACAACTGCCCCTTGCACTCACCCGCTCACCGGCGCTTGGACTTTCGACAGAAGGAAACCTAAGCGGCGCGCTGCGTTACGATGGCCCGATCGCCCCCTTTATCGCTTTCGCACCGGAAGAAATCCAAGGTTTTGAGGGCAATATGAGTACAAATCTCATCTTTGGCGGTCGGATGAATGCGCCAACCCTAGATGGATCGCTACGTCTCGAAAATGGCGCCTACACAGAGCTTACAACAGGGCTTAGTTTAGTCGGTATTACCATTGATACAAAGGCGAGCGTCGCCAATGGCGAAACAACGGTGACAATTGACGGCGGCGCAAGAGGCGAAGGACAGAAAAAACAAACTATCGCGATGACAGGGGCGCTATCGATCGGCGAAGAAAGCAAATTAGACGCTGAGATTGTCTTTGACGACGCCCGCTTTACCGCCGAGCCTGTTAAGAGTTTGCGTCTGCGCGGAGGCGCACAACTAGGGGGCCCCCTTGACGCCCTTATCGCCAAAGGCGAGATCATCGTCGACGCCATGAACATCGAAATCGTCACGCCAGAAATGACAGGGCTAGTGCCAATTCATATTGTTTCGATCGATGAAAATGGGCGCGAAATTAACAGCACAACTGAACCGCCCCTCAGCATGCCGATCGATCTGGATATCGCCCTTACCGCCAATAATAAAATATTCTTGCGCGGGCGCGGGCTAGAGAGTGAATGGTCAGCCAAAGTCAAAGCCCTCACCATTGAAGAGCAACCCATTCTGCTTGGCGGGATAGACCTTAGGCGCGGCACGCTTGATTTTTCAGGCCGGCGCTTTGAATTAACGCAGGGCGAGATTACGTTCGATAAACTCTCGCCAAACAACCCCATTGTCGATCTTCGCGCAGAATATCAAACCGAAGATAATATCACCGCAACAATAGTGATTGCCGGGCGCGCGACAACACCGTCCATTACTTTAGAATCAACCCCGTCGCTTCCAAAGGAAGATATCATGGCGCTGGTTTTGTTCGGCAAGCCAGCGAATGAACTTTCCGCAGTGGAATCGCTTCAAATGGCCCAGGCCCTCGCATCCCTAGGCGGCATTGGCCCCTTTGGCGGGGGCGGCGGCCTGACTGGATCCGCCCGCGAGGCGCTGGGGCTCGATCTGCTAAATGTCGACCTCGACACCGAAACTGGCGCCAGCGCATTGACGGTTGGAAAATATGTGGCGGAAGGGCTTTTTGTCTCCGCCACCCAAGATGTAAAAGGTGAAAAAGGGTCAGTACGGATTGAATATGAAGTCCGCGATAATGTCTCCGTTGAAACGGAGCTGGAACAAAACGGCGACCAAACCGTTTCAGCGAACTGGAAGTATGATTTTTAGCTTGCCCCTGGCGCGGTTGGCCTGCGGCGGAAATCTATCCCCGCGGGCTCAGTTTCGCGATAGAGCCGTCCAAGCAACCCAGCCAATACACCGTAAGAAAAGAACATCCAAAAGATATTGATCAAAATCTTCAAGAAATTCCAAATCAAAATAAATGTTGGCCGGACCGAAGGGGCGGTCTCGCCCCCAGATAAGACTTTTAAATAAGCATCTAAACTAAAGTAAAGAGCATTTATGGTGCCAGCAAGCCACTGGCTTAAGACAAAGGTGTTGATGACGTATTGAACTGCAGACAGTAAGAGCGACAGGATGAAAGCCGCCAAAAACACCCGCACAATGTTCCAACCGCGGCTGGCCCCTAACGCAGGGGGAATAGCCATTGACCGGCGGCAAACAACAACACCAGGATAAGCGATTACGCGCGCCTGAAAATAGAGGAAAAGGACAGCACAAACAGACAGCAAAACGCCAAATCCAAGAACCTCGCTATAAGATCTATTGACTGCTAATAGCAAAACAAAAGCAAACCCGCATATGATAGCGCCGCCAAACAGCGTTTTAATCGCGCGGGCGATTGGGCGCTCTTTACCGCCGCGTGCGGTGTTTTCTGCTTTAAAATGCTGGAATAACATGCCCCAAAGGATAAGAAAAAAAGGCGCCGCCGCCGCAATCGGCAAAGCGATCACATACTCCCAAAGACGCCCACGCTCGGCAAGTACTTCTCGGCCTTCCACAATGGTGAGCGTATGAAGACTATCTGCATCCGGAAAAGCAGCATAGAATTTCTCAAACGCTTCAGCCACATAAGAGCTTGTATAGACGACTGTCGCAGCCATAGGCGCGAACAAAATAGCGAGCGCGCCAGCGCTAATGGCAAGCGCGGCGATAAACCTTATCTGGTCAGGACCAAAAGGCGTGCGCACAACACCAGGGGCAGGCTTTTCACCAAGCCCTGCAAGACGGATTAAAGGCGCCATAAAAGAGGCGATCAACATCAATTGTATGATGAAATTAGCCGAGGTTACGGACCAAAACGCGATCGGTTTTTGCACCATCAGCTGATTGGCCGCTTGGCCAGCAAACCGCTGCAACGCGGCGAAGGTCGGTACAACCTCTTCAAAGGTGACAAGCCGTCCCGCCGAAACAGAAACATAAGCGAACAACGTCACCATGTTTAGCATCAGCAACAACACAACCGGCAACCAGGCCACACGCATGATGGTTTCCATGCGCCGCGCGCCAAAATTGAGCGCCTCGCCCACCACAGAAAATACGCTAATCGCGTGCATAAAGCCCCCGACACTACCCTTTTGGGTCCCCGTTACTGTTATCACGCTATAAGTTCGCCTTTAGCGCATTTGCCCCAAAGTTTACCGGCAAAGCCATCAGAAGCAAAGCGCAACAATTATTACAGTGCAAAACGGCTTCACAGCTCGCCTTCCATGATTTATGGACCCCTATGACGCAAGAACAAACCATCCATATTATCGGCGCTGGCCTTGCCGGATCAGAGGCTGCCTGGACCGCCGCCAACCTTGGCGCACGCGTAATCCTGCACGAGATGCGCCCCCATCATATGACTGAGGCCCATCAATCCGGCGGCTGCGCTGAACTGGTCTGCTCCAATTCATTCCGCTCAGACGACGCAACGGCAAATGCTGTTGGCCTATTACATGAGGAAATGCGGCGGGCGGGCTCGCTCATCATGCGCTCGGCGGACGCCCATAAAGTGCCCGCAGGCGGCGCCCTAGCGGTTGACAGAGAAAACTTTTCGGCCGCCGTCACCGAAGCGCTGAAAAACCACCCCAATATTTCCTTTGTAGAAGAGCAGATCACCGCCCTTCCCCCAGATGATTGGGCGAATGTTATTATCGCAACCGGTCCGCTCACCGCCGCCGCCCTCGCCGAAGCAATCCACGCAAGTACAGGAGAGACCGCCCTCGCCTTTTTTGACGCGATCGCGCCCATTATCCACAAAGACAGCATCAATATGGATAAAGCGTGGCTGCAATCACGTTATGATAAGGGGGACGGCGCTGATTATATCAACTGCGCGCTCGATGAGAATCAGTACAAAGATTTTATAGAGGCTCTTTTGAACGGGGACCAATCCGAGTTTAAAGAGTGGGAAAAAGACACCCCCTATTTTGAAGCCTGCCTGCCAATAGAAGTGATGGCCGCGCGCGGTCCCGAAACCCTTCGTTTTGGTCCGATGAAACCAGTTGGCCTAACCAATCCCAATACCGGCACCCGCCCTTACGCCGTTTTACAATTGCGCCAAGACAACGCTCTTGGCACGCTCTATAATATGGTCGGCTTTCAAACCAAGTTAAAGTATGGGTCGCAAGCAGATATATTCCGAATGATACCCGGCTTGGAAAATGCTGAGTTTGCGCGCTTAGGCGGCATCCATCGTAATACCTTTATCAACTCGCCAAAACTCCTTGATGAAACCCTTAAGATGAAATCGCGCCCCTCATTAAGGTTTGCAGGTCAAATCACAGGCGTTGAAGGCTATCTGGAAAGCGCCGCGATCGGTCTTTTAGCCGGGCGGTTTGCGGCTGGGGATGCGCTGCGCGCCTCTTTTGCACCACCGCCACAATCAACAGCATTTGGTGCACTTTTAAGACATATTACAGGCGGGCACATTAGCGACGAGCAAGGAGCCCGCGGCTCGTTTCAGCCCATGAACGTCAACTTCGGATTATTCCCACATATTGATGTCCCCCGAAAAGACGCATCAGGACGACGCCTTAAAGGTAAGGAAAAAGGCCGCGCTAAGAAGCAGGCTTTGTGCGCGCGCGCCCTTCAAGAAACAGAGGTTTGGTTAAAACAAACACCATCATTGTAATAGTCAAAAGCGCCCCTACCTTTTGCTGGGCGCTTACGAGGTCAATCTCAAGTAACGGACAAAGAAAAAGGCCGCGACGAAAATCGCCGCGACCTTTTCCCTTAGCACGACCTTGGGGGAGAGTAGTCGTACGTTCGGGACCGTAAAACTTGTATGTCTTATTTATGCTTTAAAGATATTCTTTTAAATCAGTATAACAATGAATATTAGTTGATATCAAAATTTGTTTAATTATCGCGTCATTCTTACCTGTAATAAAATTAGCCCTTAGAATAATTGTCTTTTATGCACACGTCAACTCATGCGCGTGTAATTAAGTGTTTGGGCATCCGTCAGAATGTCCATTCAATATTTGAAGGTTGTGTTAACCAAAAATTTCTTTCCAGATGGTTAAGCACATTGCGCGAGCGCGAACAATTGCTTCCGCCCGGAACAATTGTCGCAACGCCCCGCCGGTCAGAATTTCTTCGCTCTTCTTGTCGAAATGAATCAGACTCATTTCAACAATTCTATTTTCACAGGCTAGAAAACAAGCGCCAAACTTGGTCCTATGGACAAAGTTCCTTAAAAAGTCCCATTATCCTGAATACTTAAGCCAGGCGCCGAAAACCAAATACAAAGAAAAATTTTCATGACGGATGAACGAATCACAAAGCCCAACCACCCACAAGTTGACCTTTCTGGAAAAACAGCTCTTGTCACCGGCGCCTCTCGTGGCATCGGTTACGCAATGGCCAAGACCCTTGCTAAGGCTGGCGCACACGTTCTTGCCCTTGCCCGCACCGTGGGCGGCCTAGAAGAACTTGATGACGCCATTAAAAGCGAAGGTGGCAGCGTGTCGCTCATTCCTGCGGACCTTAATGATGCGGATGCAATCGATAAACTCGGGCCTGCCCTTGCGGAACGGCATGAAAAGCTCGACATCTTGTTTTCGAACGCCGCCCTGCTTGGTGAGCTTGCGCCGCTGGCGGATATAGATCCCAAAATATGGGATCTTACAATTGCCACCAATATCTCTGCCAATTGGCGGATTATTCGCGCCGTCGACCCGTTGCTAAGAGCCTCTAAAGGCGCACGCGTTGTATTTACAACCTCAAGCGCGGCCGAGGTGGCCCGCCCATTCTGGGGGCTTTACGCAGTGACCAAAGCTGCTCTTGATATGATGGCCAAAACATATGCATTGGAGATAGAAGTTGCTGGCGGGAAGGTCGCGATTCTTGACCCTGGCGCCATGCGCACCGGCATGCGCGCCCAAGCAGCGCCTGGCGAAGACCCTGCAGTCTTACCGCATCCAGATGAACTATCCCCGCTAATGATGTATGCAGTCTCGCCTGATTATGATGGACAAGCAGAACGCTTAGTCTTTCGTGACTGGCGTGCGCAAGGACGAGTGTAAAAACCTAAAACAATATTAGATCATTCTGCAGAATAGTTTTCTTCATCTGCGCCTTCATCTGCTCCCTCAACGGCGGGTATAGCATATCCGCCGGAAAGCCAGCGGTGTAAGTCAATATCCGCGCATCGCTTCGAACAGAAAGGCGCATAGTCCTTGTCCTGTAAATTATTACAAATGGGACATCGCGCCGTTTTAGAACCAGACTTAGACGGTGAAATCATAGGTTTGTTCCTTTAAATCTTCAGCGCGCTCAATCACAAAACGCGCGCCAAAGCGTTCAGTCAAGCGCGCAGACCACTGGGGATGCACCTTATAAAAAGCGTGTAGGTCAGAATTAAAACGCAATCTCGGTCTTGCTTTTGGGTCCCGCGCTAATGCTATTTCTAATTTAAAGAGGCCCTCATAGACCGCCCAAGAAGTGCGAAAACGCCGCCCAGGCCTGACCCAACCTGCCCCAACTGGTTCAGTGGCTCTTTGTAATAAGCTCTGCCCTAAGCGAGGCATGGTTACATCCAAAAAGCCATCCGGCGCCATTCTTCCGATCCGCACCCCGGGTAGTATCGAAACACTTTTTTTCATGCGATCCAATAAAATCTCGCGTTGACGCGCATCACCGGGCGTTAAAAAATCAATGACAATGCGGCCGCCAATATCACGCTGCCCCAAAGTGGGGCCGATGACTTCAGCCGCCGCCTCATTCGCCGTTTGACCCGAAACGCCGCCAGCATCAACATCAATCACGGCGCCGCCTTCAGTTTCATCGATAACTAGCCTTGCACCACCAATCAGTGGCGACACGCGTTCCAGCGCTTCTTCCAGGGCTTGCTGGACGCCTTCATCATCAAAAGCACAGGGCGCAATTTCGAACTTTGGTCGCGGCCCCAGCGTTGAATACTTTTCACAAAAAATCTTACTCTTAGCGTCGCTGCACAAGACTGTTTCAATCGATAGAGTGGTTTGACGCGCCCATTTCAGAGCCTGTCGGAACACATGGATTGAAGGATCAATATCTACTGACAAACGCCGCGGGGTATTGTCCTTAGATAATGCATGGTGAAGTGTGTTTTTTTCCTCTTCGATTAAATCCTTATCCCAATCAAGACTGACGATAGCCCCTTTATGCTCAAGTGCGCCGCGCCGTACACGCACCATCGTCCTCGCCCCCTCAGCGGGGGCGTCACTATTGCGCTTTAGGGATAAAAAACTATCCCTTTCTTCACCAAGATCGACAAAGACGCCCCCACTTATTTTTTTTCCAATTTTTGCCGCATAAACATCCCCCGCTTCTGCTAAGCGCTGTACGCTTTCGTCGCCGCGCGCAGGCGCAAAGAAAAATTTCAGCGCCCGCCCTCGCACCATTAAAGCGGCACGGGTTTGCGCAACCCCTGATGCAATAATCAGTGTTAAGGGATCATGGCGCATACCCCGCCCCTTTTAAAAGGTTCGCTGTCTCATAAAGCGGCAGGCCAACAACACTTGAATAAGACCCAACAATAGCAACCACATGAGCAGCAAAAAGCCCTTGGATCGCATAACCACCCGCTTTGCCCCGCCACTCATCGCTTTCAACATAAGCATCAATCTCAACAGGTGTAAGGCGCTTTACTTTAACCCGCGTTTCAACAATCCGCACACGTTTCTCGTCACTTGGGCCAGACAAACACACGCCGGTAAAAACCCGGTGGGCGCGCCCGGATAAAAGGGACAGACAATTGCGAGCGACGGCCTCATCCTCAGCTTTCGGTAAAATTCGTCTGCCGCAAGCAACTACGGTATCCGCGGCCAAAATAAGAGCGCCGCGATGAACCGACATAAGGGCTTGCGCTTTTTCTTGGGCTAAGCGTGCGGCGTACACACGCGGGATTTCGCCAACGCAAGGCGTTTCATCGATATCCGCAGGGGATATCTCATCAGGCGTTACGCCAATCTGGCCCAGAAGGTCCCGGCGGCGCGGAGAGGCGCTCGCTAATATTAAGCGCGACCGCTCCATCAGCGAGCCTTAGAGTTATTTAAAACGGTAAGTGATACGGCCTTTGGAAAGATCATAAGGCGTCATTTCCACCAGGACTTTGTCCCCCGCCAAGACACGAATGCGGTTTTTACGCATTTTCCCAGCTGTGTGCGCAATTATTTCATGGTCGTTTTCAAGCTTAACGCGGAACGTCGCGTTCGGAAGCAACTCTTCCACCGTGCCTTCGAACTCCAACAATTCTTCTTTAGCCATCAAACCCTCGATCCGCGGCGATACAAAGGCGGGTGCGCTAAAAAGTGCGCAAACCGCCCTCACCAAATTTGAAGCCGGAAAATGGGCGCGCCTGCGATGAAAATCAAGGGTTTTTACAAAATTCCTTAAAACGATCGGATATTTTTGCCTTCAACGTCTCAAACACCGAACGATAAGCCGCCATCGCCTCATCTCGCCCGCCACGCACATTTGACGGGTTTTCGACTTCCCATTCTTCTATCTCAGCTGTTGCGCAACACGCCTGTGCTTCTTTGGCGGCCTCGGGCGTTAAGGCGACGATCAAGTCAAACTGACTCAAATCGAGGTTTTTCATCGGTTTAGGCTCATGGGATTCAAGAGGCATTCCAGCCTCCTCCATGACGGCTGCGACGAAAGGATCAAGCCAACCTTCGTAAACACCAGCCGAATCAACCGTCAGCTCGTTTTTTGCCATAGAGCGTAACAATCCGCTCGCCATCGGTGATCGCACCGAATTTAAATTGCAAACGAATAACACTGACTTCATCGACCAACCCTGATTGCCTTATCTCATATGGAAGCTGCAAAGCAGCGTGAAAACCCGACGCGCCGTGTTTAAATCGAGATTGATCTTATCCTTCAACCGATCGATCAAAATCTCTGAGCCCTCATTGTGCATGCCACGGCGCGCCATATCGATGGTCTCGATTTGCGCCGGCGCAGCATTGCGAATGGCGTCGTAATAGCTTTCGCACAAAAGGAAGTAGTCTTTGATTATTTTACGAAACGGCGTCATCGACAGATAGATCTGCCCCACCGCTTCACCGCCTTGTTTGCGAATATCAAAGACCAGGCGGCGCTCGAAATTAGACAGATAAAGCTCAAACGGCCCATTTCCCGCGCCAATTGGCTCAAAATAGTTATCCTCTAGCAGGTCATAGATCGCGACCTTGCGCTCATGCTCAATATCTGCCGTGGCAGGCGCCAGGGACCGTTCGTCAAGTTCAATCTTGACGATATGCAGAGCGTTTTCATCAGCCTTATCTGACATGCATGCGCCTATCGATCGTGATTAGATCTTTCCTGCTTCGGCTTTAGCAGTAATTTGTCGTCTATGACAATGCACAGGTTACGCAATCAGCTTAAAGGTCGTGGCTGGGTTTTGAACGCGTCCTCCAAGGGTCAGACAAATCCGTTATAGCCGCATTTAAACTCTCAACGCTTAACTTTACCGCTCCGCCGCCAGCAAAATCAAAATGCAGCTCGCCAGCGCCATCTTGCCCCGCCTCAAATCGCATCGCTAGTAACGCTACGACCGCGTCCTTTGCATCAGGTCGCAAATTGCTCTGCTGCACTGACAAAACATCGTCAAAATGAACACCAGCGCGTACCCGAGCAAAAGGCCCCCGCGAGCCATTCTGAGCGCATTCCCAGACAAAACGATTAGCGACAAAAGCAAACCGTCTTTGCGAGGGCAAATACGCAAAATCCCCAATTTTAGCGACAGCATCTTGCAAACTAGAAGACAGCGCAGCGAGATCTTCTGCGCTCTCCACCCTTAACCGCAGTGGCCTATAGTCTTTAAGCCCGGCCATATCCCCTCACTCTTTCACACGCTCAATCAAGACGCCAAGCGCGGTCAATTTTTCCTCAAGCCGTTCAAACCCTCTATCGAGATGATAGACGCGGTGGACAAAACTTTGCCCTTCCGCCCCTAACGCAGCGATTATCAAGGACATAGACGCCCGCAAGTCTGTCGCCATTACCGGCGCGCCTTTTAAACGCGAAACACCGCGCACGGTCGCAATCTGTCCGTCAACGGAAATATCAGCGCCCATGCGCGCAAGCTCTGGCGCGTGCATAAAACGGTTCTCAAAAATAGTTTCTTTGACAATTGAAACACCGTCCGCCGTCGCCGCCATCGCCATAAATAGCGCCTGAAGATCAGTGGGAAAACCAGGGAATGGCTCAGTGACAATATCAACAGCGCGTCGGCGCTCGCCTTCACAGCGGACACGAAAACCGTCGGCCTCTTCTTCAAAGACAAGCCCCGCCTCCTGCAAAGATCCAACCGCCGCGCCAAGCAAATCCAATTTCGTTTGCTTAAGGGTCACTTCGCCGCCAACCGCCCCAGCAGCCATAGCATAGGCGCCCGTCTCAATCCGATCCGGCAAGACTGTGTGTTCAGCGCCGCCAAGCCGCTGAACACCTTGAATGCGGATAATATCGCTTCCAGCGCCCACAACCTTCGCACCCATGGCATTTAGACAATCAGCAAGATCTGCGATCTCCGGCTCTCTGGCGGCGTTAGTAATCACCGTCTCGCCCTTCGCCAGGGTCGCCGCCAACATCGTGTGCTCCGTCGCGCCAACAGAAACGAAGGGAAAATCTACGCGCGCGCCCATAAGACCGTTCGGCGCTTCTGCAAGGACATAACCTTCTTCTAAATCGATAACAGCGCCCATGGCTTTTAGGGCTTTAAGGTGCAAATCCACAGGCCGGGCGCCAATCGCACATCCGCCGGGCAACGAGACTTTTGCTTTACCCTCCCGCACCAATATCGGCCCCAACACATTGAAAGAAGCACGCATTTTTCGCACAAGGTCGTATGGCGCCTCAGTTGATGCGATGGTTGGAACGTGAAGTTTTAATGTTGATCCTTCAAACTCTTGCCTAGCGCCATGAAGCGCAAGCAACGATAAAAGCTGATCAACATCCGCAAGACGCGGCGTGTTGTGAAGGATCAGCGGCTGATCCGTTAGCAAAGACGCCGCCATAACTTTTAGGGCAGAATTTTTGGCGCCAGATATAACCACCTCGCCATAAAGAGGACGCCCGCCAATAATTGCTAACTTATCCATTCAATAAACTCTCTTCACTTATGCGCCGCACTGTTGTGCGCCCTAGCATCCGCCCGCCCAAAAACACAGCCCCGCAGCACAACCGACTTATAAGGGTTGTTTACGGCGGCGGAGATTTTCACGCAGAGCCGCCGCGAGTTTTTCCTCACGGGTTTGTTTTTTTGAAGGCGGATTTGAGGATTTGTTACCGGCAGGCGCGTTCCCCATCGCGCCCTGGTTTTTTTCTCCACCACGGGTCGATGGTTCGGATGTCGCTAAATCGCTAGAATCAATAGTGTCTTTCTTCGCCATAGCGCGCGAGGATAGACAGAACCGCTTGTCGGTCAAGTAAGGTTTAGCCAAGCGCCACAGCAAAATCAGCTTGAGTCAGCTCCTTAACGTCCTCAAGGGGTACGCCGTCAGCCAACTCAATCAATTTTAGCCCTTTGCCCCTATCAATTTCGAAGACGCCCAAATTCGTGATAACGAGGTCCACAACCTGCTTACCAGTCAAAGGCAACGCACATTCATGCAGCAATTTTGGCGCGCCGGACTTTGACGCATGATCCATCACAACGACGACCCGCTTAACCCCAGCGACGAGATCCATTGCGCCGCCCATGCCTTTGACCATCTTACCGGGGATCATCCAATTGGCGAGATCGCCTTTTTCCGATACTTCCATCGCGCCAAGAATAGACAAATCAATATGACCGCCACGGATCATGCCAAAACTATCGGCGGATGAAAAATAGGATGTACGGTCAAGCTCTGTAATCGTCTGCTTACCCGCATTGATCAGATCAGGATCAACTTCATCTTCATACGGAAAAGGCCCCATGCCAAGCATGCCATTTTCAGATTGCAAGGTCACATCAACCCCTTCAGGGATATAGTTGGCCACTAGTGTTGGAATGCCAATGCCGAGATTTACGTAGAAGCCATCTTGAAGTTCTTGCGCGGCGCGCGCCGCCATTTGGTTGCGGTCCCATCCTTTTGCGACTTCGGCCATTATGCACTCTCCCGTTGGCGTGTGGTGCGTTGTTCAATGCGTTTTTCTTGCTCGCCTTGAATAAATCGCTGCACAAAAATACCAGGGGTATGGATATGGTCAGGGTCAAGCGAACCAGCCGGCGTAATTTCTTCCACTTCCGCCACCGTCAATTTGCCAGCGGTCGCCATCATTGGGTTAAAATTGCGCGCCGTTTTACGATAAATCAGATTGCCTTGAGGGTCTGATTTCCACGCTTTGACGATGGAAAGGTCGGCGACGAGTCCTGTTTCCATTATATATGTTTCGCCGTTAAATTCTTTGTGCTCTTTACCGTTAGCAATCAACGTACCGACGCCAGTCTTGGTATAAAACCCAGGAATACCAGCCCCGCCAGCTCGGCAACGCTCAGCCAACGTGCCTTGGGGATTAAACTCCAACTCTAACTCACCAGCCAGATATTGCCGCTCAAACTCTTTATTTTCGCCGACATAAGAAGAAATCATTTTCTTGATCTGACGCGTTTCAAGCAACAGGCCCAGACCAAAGCCATCGACCCCAGCATTGTTTGAAATAAAGGTCAGATCTTTAACGCCGCTATCGCGTAACGCCGAAATAAGATTTTCCGGAATGCCGCAAAGCCCGAAACCGCCAGACATAATCGTCATACCGTCAAACAACACCCCTTCAAGGGCGTCAACGGCATTATTATAGAGTTTATTCGCCATGTTGATGAGAACTAATTTCGGCAAAAGTTATTTCGCCCTTTTGTTCTTCCCTATTGAAAATCCGGTTTTTGTCATACGCATTTTAGGCGCTTGCGAAGCCTAAGCAGGTATCTGTATTTGCAGAAATACTACCTGGGAGAAACCCCTATTAAAATACGTAGTACCACCTATGATTAGAGGGATGACTTAAACCAGCCCGTCAACAAAACCGAAAACCGCTATGCGGAAATTTGAACCATCTCAGTAGTGGCGATCTTGAGCGGCGGTCTCAGATTTAGGGCGTAACCACGTTGAATTGTGGGTTAAATTGTGTGTGAAGGGAGAGATATTCTAGAAACTTCTCCGTGCCTCCCTCCACCTGGATTGCACCATTGGCCAGTTTGCTCTGGAAGGTTGATGTACCCAGAGTAATTTCGTCCAAATCAACTCGGCTCAGCTGCACATGAAGATCGCCTTCGACAGGCTGAGCTGCCTCAAGATGGGTAGCTGTGCCGTTCTTGACAGACACGCGAAGTTGTTCGCCAGTATCAGAGAAGTTAAAATGAATCGAATGGCTGCCTTGAGCAAGTTCAGGGTTCACACGCACCGCTAAAGCATCAAAGTATTGATGCGTTGGCACCGCACTAATAAAGTCTTCTGTCACTGTACGGACTGAAGCTTCCGCGGGCCCACCTTCTCGCACCTCAACAGCCGCGGCCAGGTAGTAGTTTCGGAAAATCGCGCTCTCATTCTGGTATCCAAGCTGCTCGTAACATGAGGAAAGATACTTCCTCGCTATTTCATTAGACGGGTCCGCAAACACCAGGCTATTGAGCAATTTAGAAGCCCACCGGTAGTCACCACGATTATAGTATTCGACCGCATGAAGGAGCATCTTTTCCGCACCGCCGGCAAGGTTCACCAGTCGCCGCGCTTCCTCTTCAGGTGGAAGGGGATCAAGGTTAGCTGGGTTACCATCCCACCACCCAAAGTACTTTTGGTAGGTTGCCCGAACATTGTGGCTGACGCTTCCGTAGTACCCTCTGGTTGAGAACTCTTGGCGCATGAATTCGGGTTCCCCCAAAAGGGGCGGAATTTCATGCATCGTATACCCCATATTCGCCAAACGCAATGTTTGGTCGTGGATATAACGGTAAAGATCACGCTGGTTCCCTAAGTACTCTTTCAGCTCCGCATTCCCCCATGTGGGCCAATTGTGTGAAGCGAGCACAACCTCTGCTTTGTCACCGAACTGTACTAGCAAGGCATCTATTGCTTCCGACCAAGCCAAAGCATCGCGAACTTCTGCACCGCGGGGGGTCAGCAAATTATGCAAAGTCCCTGTTGCAATCTCAGCAGAATGGATCGCCTTGAACCGGGGCAGGTAAAAAACGAACTCCGCGGGCGCCTCAGTGCCCTGCGCCATCACGAAGGCGAATTCGACCCCATCGATCATTACGCGCTCGCCAGAAGTCGCAATTTCCTTGGTCACCTCCATAAATCCGATGGTACCGGCGGAGAGGCCCTTACCAATGCCAGCGTCGACCCTCCCGGTCGCACTGATATCTAAATTCGCACCAAACTGAAATTGGGCCCGCCGTGACATAGCGTTACCGGCAATGATGTTCTCCGAAATCGCATGATGGTCAACGCCCTCTGGACCAATAATCTGCACACGTCCTTTCTCGATTTCCTCGTCGGAAACAATGCCGCGAACACCACCAAAGTGATCTGCATGACTATGTGTATAGATGATTGTTGAAACCGGGCGCTGTCCTAAATGCTTATTGACCAAAGCGAGCGATGCCCGGGCGGTCTCCTTGGTCAATAGGGGGTCGATAATAATCCACCCCTTTTTTCCTTCAATAATTGTCATCACCGCAAGATCATACCCGCGTATCTGATAAAGACCGGGTACGACCTCAAAGAGCCCATGCTCCATATTCAAAACGGACTGACGCCATAGCGACGGATTGACCGTCGCAGGCGCTTCACCCTCAAGAAACGCGAAGCGCGACAAATCCCAAACGACACGCCCGTCATCCGCTGTAATTCGTCCGCCGGGGATCTGACCGATTAAACCGCGACTTGCATCCTCAAAGTCGCTCCGATTATCGAATGGTAGGACTTCTAAAAGGGCATTGTTTGCCTCACGGGTAAACGACGTTGCCTCTCCAAAGACCGGTTCCGATATTTTCGGTTCGCTCCGCGCAGTGGCTTGAGCGATCGCAAGGTTTCGTAATTCCGTGCTCATATTGTCCAGTTGAACGGCAATATTCGTCAATGCATCGAGTTGAGCCTGCTGCAACTGATGTTCGGCAGCCTGCTCGATCGCGGCTTCTTCTGCCGCGCGATGCGCCGCGTCACTATCTGCAGAGTTGTTTTCGCGTTCCCCACATGCAAACAAAAAGGACAATAAAATGGGTACAATAGTCTTTGTTTTATTCAAAGAAATCATCAGGAAATCACTCATCCACGAAGTGCATAAAAGAAAATTTTTGGTAACTTATCCCAACTCGGTCGGTATTGGAACTCAGTCAGAAATTTTCCAATATGGTCTTGTTGCGTATTGCTCACGAACCACGGCGGTTTGGGCAATAAGCTCATTTCACCGTTGAGAACGCTACGGGGAAATGGTCGGAAAGGCGCTTCTATTACGGATCGCTCAACGCACTCGAACATGAATGAGTTATGAACCGTCCCTATTCCACTCTCAACACTTGCCAAACTATGGCCAGGAAAGGCGCCCCAAGCAATTTGAGGCATCAAAAAGCCGAGGCCAGTCCACGCATTGATCCCAATTGTCCCGTAACGGAGTTTACCGATAATTTCTTCAAACCGTCTACGACCAATTTTCCGCTTTGTTTGCGGGTGAATAATGATATTGGCCCCTAACGTGCCGCGCAGATTCTCGTTCGCATATTCAATCGCCGACTCAAGATAGGCTTCTGCTCCGGCTTCGCACGATTTATTCATAACAGTAAGCGCCGGGCAAAACGATTCTGTTTTTCGAAACCACTCAGGCGGATTGACGGAAAACTCAGCTAAAACGATCGCCTCCCCGTCAGAACGCGGGATTAAGTGGCGCGTCTCGGCATTTTCTTTGAACCTGCGCAAGCGCTCTTCAGCCCCTGGATAGTACATGCCCCGCTGAGGCGCATCGCGCATCGCATCAACTGTAGCGCTCAAAAGACGATCCCGTAACGTCCATTCGCTCGGGAGAATAAGCATTTGGCATGCAATACAGTTAAAACCTGAGTTATGTAGCTTTTGCGTTGCGATATGCTGCGCCTGGAATTTAATGTCCCCATCACTCCATGGCCCAGGCACGACAATGGTGGGTGATACGCCTCCGAGTTCTGACGTAATGGGGCGATGATTTTCAGGCGTCCCCGCAGCCTTGTTTCTTTGCCCCACCTCACCAACACCCCAGACGATGGCGTCATGGGTTTGCTCCGCCCCAGTGATATGAATTTCATCAACGAATGGGGCATTACACAGTGCTTTTCCGACTGAACCGTCGCCGCACACGATACGTAAGGCGTTTCGTTTTATAAGCGGCTCCAGAATGTCTGAAAAAATGTCGAACAAATAGTCATTAACAGGATTAAGTTTCAAGATAACCACTTGATTCTCAGAAAACAATTTCTGGAAACAATCAAGCGGCGCAATCGAGGAAATATTACCAGCCCCAAGAACAAGCGCTACTTTTCCGGCACGGTCCTTTTCCGGAATGTCATAGACGGTTGCAACTTGAGACTTAAAATTAGACTGGGTTACCCCGGGTTTTAACCAAAGGTTTGCCTTCACCCCAGACAACAAAAGGCGTTCCCAAATCGAATGTGGCGCAACTTGAACTTCAAGTTGATCGCACGCATTCATGCGCATAGGAAGTTTTTCAAGAAACGTTTTTCCACTCATCCCGCGAAGAGTTTCGATGTAAAAGTTACACGCAGTCATCAACGCATACGGCCCAGAAATCCACTCTTCACCAATAAGCGGAGATCCATCGGGGATTTGTTTTTTCTCAGCAGAAAGGACTGCCCACTTCTTTGCTACAACATGCAATCGATCCCTAACAGCCAAAAGCAATGACACTCTTTCATCCGCCGAAACACGAGCCCAAGCCTCTTTCGCCGCTGACAAGTCATCCAACGTTATGTCGTATTCTGTTTTATCGTCTGTTAGTTGCACACTTTGAAGCATAATCTTCTCTTAATGCACTCTGTTTGGTAAAATCATATCTGCTGCCTTTTCGGCGATCATTATCGTTGGCGCATTCGTATTTCCGCCAATTAAGGTAGGCATGACCGATGCATCGATAACCCGCAATCCGTCCACGCCGCGAACTTTTAATTGCGGATCAACAACCGCCATATCATCTTTGCCCATTTTGCACGTACCAATCGGATGATAAATAGTATCCGCGCGGGAACGAATATGATCGATCCATTCAGCATCGCTCATATTATCACTTGTATATATTTCTTTAGCACGATACGGCTTCATTGGTTCGGCCAACATCATCTCTCGCGTTAACTTCGCCCCAGCCAATAATTTCTGAACATCACTGTCGTCTGACAAAAATTTCGGATCAATCATTGGCTGCTCCATCGGGTTGGTTGAGTTTAAAGCAACAACACCCCGAGATTTTGGCCTAAGCACACAAACATGGCATGAAAATCCGTACCCATAGTGGAGCCTGCGGGCATGGTCATCGACAATAGCAATAACAAAATGCAGCTGCAGATCAGGGCAAGGCTCTGACGAGGTAGACTTTATAAACGCCCCCACCTCGGCAAATGGGCTCGCGATCATCCCCGTGCCGTCTTTCGTCCATTGCGCAATGTTTTTGATGACTTGCAAACCGCCAACTGCACCAATTCCCAGCATGTTGCGATCTTTGGATTTAAAAGACAAAATAAAATCAAGATGATCTTGAAGGTTTTGCCCCACACCAGGCAGGTCTTTTACGACCGGGATATTATGTTCGCGCAAATGATCAGCCGCGCCGATACCTGACATCATCAGCAACTGGGGGGATCCAAAGGCTCCTGCCGCAAGCAACACTTCCTTGTTTACATCGATGCGTCGCCGTTCATTGTTAACAATGTATTCCACCCCAATTGCACGCTGATCTTCGATGAGAATTTTAGAGGTCGTCGCACCCGTTATCACCGTCAGATTTGGTCGTTCCATAACCGGATGCAAATAGCCAGCAGCAGCGGAACAGCGTTGCCCGTTTCTTTCTTGATCGTGAAATTGGGTAACATGGTAAAGTCCGACGCCTTCCTGATCGGCGCCATTGAAATCATCATTATAGGGAACCTGAAATTGCGTTACCGCGTCAATAAAAGCTTTTGATACGGGTCTCGGACTCCGCTGATCACCGACACTTAGCGGACCATCGGCGCCATGGTACGAATTTTCTCCGTGTTGAAAATTTTCCGCTCGCTTGAAATATGGTAATACGTCTTCATATGACCAGCCGTCCGCACCACTATCAGCCCAATGATCATAATCGGATGAATGTCCGCGAACATAAAGCATTGCGTTAATGGCGCTTGACCCACCTAAGCATTTCCCACGCGGCTGATATCCCCTCCGCCCGTTTAGACCAGGCTGCGGCGTTGTCTCAAACGCCCAATTATTAATTTTAGGGCGGCCAGGCATCATCATTACGGTGCCAGCGGGCGCTTTAACCAGCACGCTGCGCCCCTGACCACCTGCCTCGAGCAAGCAAACAGTGGTGTTGGCGTCTTCTGATAACCGAGACGCCAATACGCAGCCAGCCGACCCTCCCCCAATGACCACATAATCAAATTTCATGTTTTTTTATCTCAATTATTGTTGAAGGATATCTCGAAACTCAAACCACTTAGCGACTGCCGTTTCGGATTTATCGGGAAACACACACATGAAAAACGACAGAGGTATCTTGAAAACGAAAGAATAAACCCAACCATCTTGCCGTATCTGGGTGTACATCGCTTCAACTCAATATCGCGCCAGCTCCCCGCTTAATCTCTTGTCAATCTGTCTTTTACGCTCATCCCTTCATCCCTATTCGGATGATAGAGATGAGTTACAATAGTATCTATTCCGGATTCCATAGCAAATCCAACGAACCCGAATATAGTTCGTGTCCGCCCGCCATAATGCGCGGCGAGCGGACTTTTTTAATTAAAAGTTGAATTGAGCTTGTAACCAGAGCTGACGGCCCTGATTGAAAAAGCCGTAATTACTCTGTGCACCAAACGAATTACCCGCGAGCGGTGTGTTTCCTGCAAATTGCAATGCTTTTTCATCCGTCAAATTTTTCCCAAGAAGGGCTAACTGCCACGTATCGTCGGCAGGGCCGAAGCTGACGCGCGAATTTAAATTGACATACCCCTCTTGCACAAGGTTCGGATCAAAAACATTTGATGCGTTGTATTCGGTTGTGAAAAAGACATCGGTTACATTTGAAATCTCATAATCCCCGAAGATTGGGAAATGCAGATCACTGGTAAAAATACCTTGGAAGTCTGAGACGAGCTGGTTGGTTTCACCGCTCGCATCGCAAAGCTCAGGAGTACCGTTACCGTCAAAATCAACATCAGGTGTCGCCCCAAAGAAACATTGAGCGTTTTGGAAATCAGTAAATTCAAAATCCGTATAGGACGCACTACCACTCAGGGTAAGGTATTCGGTTGGCGCCCAACGCCCATCAACTTCCAAACCAAACACCTCAGAAGATGCTGCATTACCAACGTTGAAGCCCAAAACACCGTCGAAAATCGAGATCTGCAAATCATCAAATTTGGTATAGTAGGCCGCGAAATTCAGCTCAGCCGAACCGTCCAAGAATGTAAGCTTCCCGCCCAGTTCAATGTTCGTCGCTTGCTCATCTTCGAACGCAAACGAGTCCTGGAGGGTTGGTGAAACCGAACGATTATTTGCTCGGAAGTCAAAGCCACCGCTCTTAAATCCGCGCGCCCAGCTGGCATAAAGAAGCAGATCATCAGTTGCTTCCCAAACCAACTTCACATCAGGTGAAAAGCGAGTCTCTTTCAAATCATCGACGATAATGCCATCAGCCCCGAAACTACCAAGTGAACCTTGGAGGAATTGAGCGGTCGGATTCCCAGCTCCCGCAAACGCATCTAGATTGGTTGAGGCAATCCCAAAGCCGCCGGCGAAAACAATCGGCGATGTAGCTTGAGCTGCCGAGAGAGGGCCTAAATCAGCCGCGTTAACGATCGACAGGGTACGTGAACCATCCTTAACTTCATGGCTTAATCGCCCACCCAGCTGCAACTCCCAACGATCAAACGGGCGGAAATTAACCTGAGCGAAGGCTGAATAGAAATCACTATTGGTCGTCGCAATCCGCGCCGCGGCTGCGCCTGCAAGCGATGGCTGCATCGTGGCTGCGATCAAGACAGAATTTCCAGGGACATTAATTTGATCCGAAAAGTCATGCTCTGAAGTTTGGAAGTAAACACCGGCGATATAGTCAAACCGTTCATAAAGCGGCGATACGACTCTAATTTCTTGGCTAAACTGTTGATATTGCTCTTGCAACGTAGCGTCGAAGACCACCGCCCCGGTGAAGTCGCAATCACACAGCTCGTCATATTCGAGGTTTTGGAAAGCTGTGGTTGAGCGGACTTCGAAATCGCCAAACGATCCAATGAGATCTAATTGATACAATTGCTGTTCATTGTTGCTGAAATCGCCGTTCGAACTGCGTACGCCGTCTTGCACGTTATTCAAAGCAGACGCGTCTTGACCAAACACACCGGTCAAAACCTGCGCATAGGTCAGCCCAGTAAATGGCCCAGCGGCAGCAGGGGCTTCTGAAAAGATTTCAATCGTACGGCCAACCGTGTCAAATTGTGAGGTTTCTATTTTCGCACGGGCTAAAAACGTATCGGTCACATCGAACTCACCCGTAGCACGGATCGTCCAGTCTTCACGCTGAGGTTCAGAGCGCCCCAAGGTAGGGTTTTCAAGAAATCCGTTAGCGTCTCGGGTACGCCCCGCAACGCGCAGTCTTGCGCGATCCGAAAGTGGAATGTTAACGGCCCCCTCAATGATATATTCTTCGTCGAGGAATTCATAAGAACCCAGAAGATAGCCTTCAAACTCATCTTTCGGGCGGGCCGTTGTGATATTTAGCGCCCCAGCGACCGCATTTTTCCCTAACAAAATCGCCTGTGGCCCCCGCAAAACCTCAACACGCTCAAGGTCTAAAAACGGCGCGCGCGTTTGCTGCGCCCGTGGGAAACTCACATTATCAACAAATAAGCCGACTGACTGTTCAAATGCTTGGTTAATCCCTGAGCCAACACCGCGAATGAAAATGTTGGTTCCGATGCCTGTTTCAGTAAAGGTGAAATTCGGCACAAAGAACTGCAGATCTTGCGAATTTTGCAACGCCGTATCGGTCAGCTTTTCTGCCGGGACTGCCGATATGGAAATCGGCGTATCCTGCAATCCGCTCTCACGCCCTTGCGCCGTAACCGTGATGACATCAAGTCCGGCATTGTCGTTTTGCGCAAAAGCAGCGGTTGATACGACTTGAGCAATGGCGGTTGCCGCCAGAAGCATGCCCTTCCGGGCATTCCATTGTATTTTATGCATTGTTCCCTCCCGAGGTTATTGTATGCACAAGCGAATTTGATATTTTTAAATATTTTCACCTTTTATCGCCGAATATAGTGATAATGTAAAATCGTTACATCTGATAATGTTATAGCTATAGGGAATATCATGGCATTAGAGCTTCGCGACCTGGTGATCGTCAGCAATATCGCAACATATGGCAGCATTCATGCTGCGGCAGCTGAGCTATGTCTTTCGCAACCGGCCTTAACTAAACGATTGAAGGTCATCGAAGAGAAAATTGGCCTTAAACTTTTCCACCGATTGCCCCGCGGCGTACGGTTAACCCCGTCGGGAGAAACATTTGTAGCCCGCAGCAAGGAACTGTTAGTTCACGCCAGAGATTTTGAAACCGTCATAAAGCGACACCAACAAGGCCAAGACCAAACATTGCGCGTTGGTGTTAAGCCGGGTCTTCACGATATTTTCTTCCGTAAAAGTATGATTGCTTTTTCACAGGACTACCCCAACGTAAACCTAGAAATCGAGATGAACTCCTCGCCAACTCTGTGCTCGTCTATTCGGGCCGGACAATTGGATGTCGCGATCGTGGCGCTAAACTATAAGGATGAAGCGGGAAACGATCCAGCTTTGCACCCTTCGCTCAAATTTCAACCTCTTTTTGAGTTACCGCTAGAGGTTGTTGTACGAAATGATCATCCTATATTTGATCAGCACAAGAATGCTCCTGAACAGATTTTGCAATTTCCCCTTGCATGCCCGATGCCGCCGCCAGCGATGATCAGCAACATGAAGAGCAAAGCGAAGTCCATCGGCGTTACGTTTAACGGCCCCAACATTCTGTTTGATGACTATGAATTTATTTTAAGCCTGATTGCACGCTCAAATTACTGGACAGCGATTTTTGAAGCCAATAATGATGAACTCAAGAAAAAAGATAGGTTCCGATATTTGTTCCTACCAGAAATTTTACCGCCGATGACAATCGGAGTTGTGACACGATCCACCTGGGTCACCTCCCCAAGCGCAGAAAATTTGATCAATTATGTAAAAAGATATAAAGAAAAATAGGACTTACGGTAATGTACCGTATGCAGATTTTTTCCTCAAGCGCCAGAATGTGATTAATAAATCAGAGAGAAGTTTCTGAGTGGACATAATACAAATATTAAATTTATACAGATAGTTAAATTCCAAAGAATATATTATATATTACATATACGGATTGCCGCTATTCCCACTCAATTGTGCCGGGTGGTTTTGAAGTCACGTCATAAACGATCCGATTCACCCCGCGCACTTCATTGATGATACGGGTTGCGCAGCGGCCGAGAAACTCATGCGAAAACTGATAATAATCGACCGTCATTCCGTCAGTAGACGTCACAGCGCGCAAGGCAAGCGCGTTATCATATGTGCGTTCATCCCCCATCACACCAACCGTGCGCACGGGCAATAACACCGCAAATGCTTGCCAAATTTCATCATATAACCCCGCTTTTCGGATCTCTTCGAGATAAATCGCATCGGCTTTTCTCAAGATATCGGCCTTTTCCTGCGTTACCTCGCCGGGCATACGAATTGCGAGACCTGGCCCTGGAAAGGGGTGGCGACGAATAAAATGTTCCGGAAGCCCGAGTTCGCGGCCAAGCGCGCGCACTTCATCTTTGAACAACTCGCGCAACGGCTCGACCAATTCGAGGTTCATTCGGTCTGGTAATCCACCAACATTATGGTGAGATTTGATCGTTACTGATGGTCCGCCATCGAAGGATACGCTTTCGATCACATCTGGATAGAGCGTTCCTTGCGCAAGGAATTTCACATTGTCGATCTTGTTGGCTTCACCTTCAAAAATATCGATAAAAGTCGTGCCAATAATTTTGCGCTTTTTCTCCGGGTCATCCACCCCGCTCAGCTTACCGAGAAACAATTCGCCCGCTTCCACATGCACCAGAGGAATATTGTAGGCATCGCGATAGAGCCGAACGACTTCTTCGCCTTCACCGGCACGCATCAAGCCGGTATCAACGAATACACAAGTCAGCTGCTCGCCAATCGCCTCATGAATAAGGACAGCGGCAACGGAAGAATCGACCCCGCCCGACAAGCCACAAATAACCCGCGCATCGCCGACCTGGGCGCGAATTTTCGCGATTGCCTCGTCCTTGAACGTCGCCATCGTCCAATCGCCGCCAAGCCCTGCGATGTTCAGAGCGAAGTTTCTCAAAAGTTCTGTTCCTTGAGGCGTATGGGCAACTTCGGGGTGAAATTGCACGCCGTAAATGCCTTTTTCCTCATTGGTGATTGCCGCAAAAGGCGCGCCTTCCGAAGTGGCAATCACTTCAAAACCGTCTGGCAAAGCTTCAACTCGGTCGCCATGGCTCATCCAAACTGTATGAGTTTCACCAATAGCCCATAATCCGTCGAAGAGTTTTGAGGATTTGACAATATTGATCTCAGCACGTCCAAATTCTCGTTCTTCTGCCGAGTTCACTTCGCCGCCAAGCTGCGCGCAAATAGTTTGCTCCCCATAGCAAATTCCCAAAATTGGCACGCCTTGTTCAAACACGGTCTCATCGGCGCGCGGGCTCGACACCTCACTAACGCTCGCGGGTCCACCTGAAAGAATGATCGCTTTGGGATTGAATTGATTTAAGAAATTCGCATTCACCTTATTAAATGGATGAATTTCACAATAAACACCGCATTCGCGCAATCGACGTGCGATCAGCTGCGTTACTTGACTGCCAAAATCAATAATCAGTAAGCGCTCATGTTGCTGAGCAATTTTTGTGTCTGCTGTCATCACATCTTCCACATCAATGAGTTAAATCGTTTCGAAATCTAAGCGTCTTGCTGAAGCACTGCGACGTAAAACCCATCGCAATTGAGTTTTTTAGGAGTTAATCGAAGCGCACCATCTTGCGTAACGCAGTTCTGCAAAGCAGCTAGCCCTTCATCTGTGGCCAGACCAGAGGCGGCAATCTGGTCCAAAACGGGCAGACGCTTAAAGGTTGGATTAGCACTCAGAAAAGCTGCAAGACGGTCTTCATTTTCTTCAATCAAGACAGAACAAGTGACCCAAACGATCCGCCCTCCCGGTTTGACAAAACGATGCGCCTGAGCCAGCACAAGGTCTTGCTCGCTCATACGGGTCTCTAACTGCCTTTCAGTCAGCCGCCATTTGGTATCAGGATGTCGGCGCCAGGTGCCAATCCCTGTACACGGCGCATCCAGGAAAACGACATCCATTTTTCCGTCTAAATCATCGAGACCTTCGTTTCCTGCCGGACTTCTCACTTGCAGATTGCGAAGCCCAGCGCGCTTTGCGCGGTGAAAAAGCGGACTCAAACGCCTTGGATCTCGATCATACGCGTAAAGTTGTCCTGTATTGTTCATCATCGCTGCGAGCGCCAAAGTCTTCCCGCCGCCGCCCGCGCAATAATCGAGCACTTGCGCGCCGTTAACGTTTCCCGCAGCAGAAGCCGCAATCTGGCTTCCGAAATCTTGGACTTCGAACCAGCCTTTATTGAACGCTGGAATGACGGTTACGGAGGATTGCTTATCTTTAGACGAAGGCGCCGCGATACGCGCGGCCGTCTTCCACTGAGGTAATGAACCGGCTTTAACCGAAGCAAGCGCCTTTAAAGATTTCTCCGGCTCTGCTTTTAGAGTGTTGAGACGAAGATCCACATCGGCGCGCTGGGTAAAGGCTTGCATCTCTGCTTCAGCATCGTCGCCAAATATGCGGGTGATGTGTGGAGACAACCATTCTGGAAAATCACGTCCGCATACGAAGATCTCGTGTGATAGTTTCGCCGTTTCCTCTTCTGATAGCGCTCCAGGTCCGTGCGGCTCTTCGGCTGCCATCTGTTGCAAATGTTCAGCGCTAACGCCCCAAACATATCGCAGCGACGATAACGCCAAAGCCCGCGCGCTCTGTTCTCCCATATGATCGGCCAAAGATTGACGATGACGAAGTATATCCAAACATAGCCCGGATATCCAAGCGCGGTCCTTTGCACCCGCATAACGATTATTGCGGCCCCAATCTGAAATGATTGTCTTTAAAGGCGTCTTGCGGCTAAAAAATTGATCGATAATTTCGATCGACGCCGAAAGCTTACCAGCATCTCGCATGCAAATTCTTTACCTAATTAGATCCCAAGGTTTTCATCAAAAACTGCTTTGCACGGGTGCTAAGCGGTGTTGTTTTTTTCATCCAACAATCGGGATGAACGATTGATCGCCCTCCCCAGCTTTGTAAACCATTATCCAGAGAAAGCCGCCCTGGGCGGGCATATAAAAATAGATTTTGTTTATACCAAAACGCAACATCCGGTTCATCCCAAATCAAAGAGCGGATGACATCAAGCTGCTCAAAACCTTGCTCTTCCCAAATTTTCTGCCAGTAATCTGGCCATTGCTCGTTAACGTGATGGGTGCCCCCTTGCCTTGGCAATGCCGCCGAAAAGAGGATCAAATCAGCATGACGTGACAAGTTTGAAACAAAACGGTTGGCGCTCTCAGCGTAAAGATGTTCTGCAACTTCCAACGATATCGCAAGGTCAAATTTACGCTCTAAGTTAAGCTCCTGAGACAGATCATGGCCTTTGAATTGTTCGTTTTTTATGAACATTTCCGATGACGGAACATCTGGGTGATCAACCCCTAAGACATCGTCTATTTCAAAAACATCCTGAGCCGTACGCAGCCATCCACCAGCACCGCAACCAATATCCAATGCCGACCGAACCGAACCGATCAACGGCTTTACGGCGTTCAAAACAACCTCAGCGCTTTGCAGGCTTTTATTTTTTTGGTTTTGATAGAACGATTTATCGTAATTGGTTTTAAGCGTCATCGCCTCATCTCGCAATTTTCCACATTTGATACGACACGCACCCTAGCCGGGCATCGGATAATTAGGCGCCTCGCGGGTGATTTGAACGTCATGCACATGACTTTCCTTTAGACCCGCATTCGTGATCTTGACAAAGGTTGCTTTCTTTTGGAATTCCTCAATAGTTGGCGCTCCGACATACCCCATAGATGCGCGCACGCCCCCGACAAGCTGATGCAAGATCGGCGCGGCAGCGCCTTTATAGGGGGTCTGTCCCTCAATACCTTCTGGTACAAGTTTGATTTGCTCTTTTACATCCGCCTGAAAATACCTGTCCGCTGACCCCCGCGCCATCGCGCCGAGCGACCCCATACCACGATAAGATTTATACGGACGGCCTTTAAACAAGAAAACCTCACCTGGAGCTTCTTCCGTGCCAGCCAGAAGCGATCCAATCATCACACATTCTGCTCCGGCGGCGATGGCTTTCGCCATATCGCCGGAATATTTAACGCCGCCATCCGCAATTATCGGCACACCCGCTTCGCGGCCAGCGCGCGCCGCTTCCATCACGGCTGTCAGTTGCGGCACGCCAACGCCAGCCACAATGCGTGTTGTACAGATTGATCCTGGACCAATTCCTACTTTCACGGCATCAGCACCGGCATCCATCAACGCCTTTGCGCCCTCATAAGTCGCAATATTGCCAGCAATCACTTGGGTCGCGTTTGATTGGCGCTTAATACGGCTAACTTGCTCAACCACTTTGTTTGAATGACCGTGAGCTGTGTCTATCACAACGACGTCCACGCCAGCATCAACCAATGCTTCGGCGCGATTAAAGCCATCCTCCCCAACCGTTGAGGCCGCAGCAACGCGCAACCGTCCTTCCGCGTCTTTAGCCGCATTAGGGTGGCGCTGCGCTTTGACGATGTCTTTCACTGTTATAAGCCCAATACAGCGATCTTGCTCATCTACTACAATCAACCGCTCGATCCGGTGGCGATGCAAAAGCCGCGTCACTTCTTCTTGCGAGGCGCCGGGGCGCACGGTCACAAGGTCCTGGGACGTCATCAGCTCACTAATTTTCTGATTTGGGTCATCTGCAAACCGCATATCTCGGTTCGTCAAAATTCCAACAAGGCGGCCAACACCATTTTCATCAGGGCTTTCAACAACAGGAAAGCCAGAGATTTTTTTGTCCGCCATAATTTTTTGCGCTTCGCCAAGAGTAGCGCTTGGCGTTAAGGTCAATGGATTAACAACCATGCCGCTTTCAAACCGCTTCACACGGCGAACATGTTCCGCCTGCGCTTCAACCGATAAGTTACGATGCAAAACACCGATGCCGCCATTTTGCGCCATGGCGATCGCCATTTCAGCTTCGGTCACCGTATCCATCGCCGCCGATATAATCGGTATATTGAGCGTAATTTCTTTGGTAAGACGCGCGATTGTTGAGACCTGGGAGGGCATTACCTCCGAAGGACCGGGCTCTAAAAGCACATCATCAAAAGTCAATGCTTCTTTAATCATCATTTCAAACGCTCCTCACCTTAGCGCCTATTGGTCAAGCGCTTCATACTCTGTCCAGACCCAACAACCATCTACCGGCGTCTCAGGGCCTATACATGTCACGCTTACGATATCATCAAATTGATAGCGCCGGGACACGCCATCCGCATGGGACTCAAGTAGATTTCGCGCCTCTTCCTTGCGGCGCGCTTTTTCTTCGGCCTGTTCTAAGGAAAAAGCTTCAACCAGAATTATGCTTGTTAAAAAGCCAGGCTGAAGCTCGTCATTAACATAACAACAGGTTGCCGTTTTCACCGCATACCATTGCTTTTTATTTTGAGGCGTCATTGTCATTCCCCGCGCTTGCTAGCGTCCCCTTTAATGTCTCTTTTTAAAAATCCTGTGGCGACAACATATTTTTCCGCCGATTCCGCGCGGCTTGCTTTGGGTTTTGCGTGTTTGACCATTTTGAAATTGGTCTTGAGCTTTTCAAGCAATTCACCCTCAGCCCCGCCCGCAAAAACTTTACAGATAAAACCGCCCCCCGGCGCCAAAGTGTCTATTGCAAAATCAAGGGCGCACTCAGCCAAAGCAACAATGCGTAAATGGTCCGTAGATTTATGGCCCGTTGTCGGCGCCGCCATATCAGAAAGAACAAGATCAGCCGCCCCTCCCAAAACTGATTTCAGGCGCTCCGGCGCATCTGGGTCTAGAAAATCCATCTGCAAAATCTCCGCGCCAGCAACACTATCCATTCCTAGATAGTCAACGCCGATGACCCGCCTTGCCCCTTCCTTCACCGCTACTTGACACCAACCGCCTGGCGCACAACCTAAGTCCACAACGCGAAGACCAGGTTTAAGGACAGAGAATTTCTCATTTAGTTCAATCAGCTTATATGCCGCCCGTGAGCGATATCCTTCTGCTTTCGCGCGCGCAACATAAGGATCATTCAACTGTCTATGGAGCCATAAAGTAGATGAATGTTTTCGATAGCGCCCGGTTTTAACCTGAGCCGTCATTTCGCGGCGCCCGCCCGCTTTGTCTGCCGCTGCGCCAGTTGTTTTTTTCTTTTTGACTTGTTTTTTTAAGGAGCGTTTTTCAGGTTCTTCGCCAAGGGCCGTCTTAGAAATATCAACCTTTGGCGCCTTGCGCGCACGTTTTTTTCCCGCGCTATGCAGGGAAGAGTTTTTGGGGGTTGGAATTCTTCGGCTCGCCATGGCGTTGTATAGCGGAGCTCGGCTGATCTGCAAACCCCAGATGGGATTTGGCGAAACAGGAAATAAGAAAGAAATAAGCGTCCTGGCGCAGCCCCTATTTGGCTGATCTTATTCAGCTGGGGCGGCGTCACTAACAGCGCTGGCCTCGCCCTTTTTCACTTCGCGGCGTGAATTGGGTTTTCGGCGGGTGCGGCGACGGCGGCGCGACTTTGCAATCAAGCCCGTTAAAATCCCTTCGCGTAGTCCGCGATCACCAACTCGAATGCGGGTTGTCGGCCACTCCGCTAATAACGCTTCTAAGATCGCACAACCTAAAACGACCAGATCAGCACGATCTTTTCCGATGCAGGGTTGGTCAGAAAGCTCCTCATAGCTCATTGCGCATAATTTTTCTGAAACATCCCGCACTTCACTTGATTGCAGCCACAATCCATCAACGCGATCGCGCTGATATTTGACAAGACCTAAATGAACACCCGCAATTGAGGTGACAGTGCCGGAAGTACCCAACGCATGCGCCCGCCCCGCCATGAAGATTTTTTTTACCCCGAGCGGATCGCCATGTGCGGCGATTTCACGCCGCACCGAATTTACGATCTTATCGTAACGCTCACCATCCATTGAGCGTCCGCCCCACTTTTCTGATAAATTCACAACCCCAATTGGCAATGAAAACCAATCAACAATCTCCAAAGCTTGCGGGACAATAGGACCTTTAAGCCTACGGACCCCTTCCTTATCAGCCTTAGGGCGCACCCATGAAATCTCCGTTGATCCACCACCAATATCAAACACCACAGCAGCATCACAACGAGGGTCATAAAGATCAGCACACCCGTTAACGGCTAAGCGCGCCTCCTCCTCTGTTGTTATCACCTCAAGATTAAGGCCCGTTTCCTTCTTTACGCGCTCTAAAAAATCCACCCCATTGTCCGCCGCCCGGCAGGCTTGGGTCGCAATATAGCGCCCCCTGGTAACACCGCGTAATTCAATTTTTTCCGCACAGACCTTAATAGCCTCAATAGCGCGAGACATTGCCGCTTCCGATAATACACCAGAGTGTGAAAGGCCTTCACCAAGACGAACAATGCGCGAAAACGCATCAACAATGCGAAACCTTCGCCCACGCGGGGCGGCAATCAACAGGCGGCAATTATTCGTTCCAAGGTCAATGGCGGCGAAACGTTGGCCGGGTACTGCTGGAAGTTTCACCCCAGCCCGAAAACCCTTTTTTATGGGGGCGTCTGATGAGTTTTTCGAAGAGACGGCTGTATTAGGCCTTTTACGACGCTTAACACGTCGCCTTTTCGTTTCACGGCGGCCCTCATGCTTCTCGCCGGCCCCTAGGGTCCCGTCACTCACAACCTTGCGTCCTCGCTCAGGCGCTGTACGCCCATAAAAAACGACGCGCCTCCTACTATACCTAGTGTGCGGCAATCGCTTATGGCTACATCGTTTAGCCCTAATCTAAGGCGTTGAGGTATCTCATCACCGCATCCACACATGTCATCCGCTGCCCTGAGCGAACATCAGGCAATGCTAACCGACCCACCGTCGAAAACGCAAGGAATGAACCAATCAAAGGTAGGAAGTGAGTATGCTTTATGAGCGGCGACAGCATGAAGTGCAAAGCTTTAGAGGGATAATCAGCCTTGCCGTTCCCATCGCCCCACCTCTGACTGCCGCCAGTAGGTAGCCTCATGCCCAGCATCACGCGCTGCTTTCCAAAAAATGCGGGCGCCAGCCACAGCAGCATCCTGAGCGCCGTCAAAAATGGTGACGCAACGCACAAACTGATCGAGTTCTTCAATCGCCAAATCGCCGCCATCCACCAAGAATAGTACTTCAGCGCCATTGGGAACCTCGGCGCCTGTGGTCAACCAAATCGGCTGGCGCGCTGCTTCTTCTTCACTCGCAGCGCTTGCAGAATGAGGCAAGAACGCCTCATCCTTGTATGTCCATAAATATGCGTCAAGAGCGCCGAGCCGTTCCCGTGACCCTACACGCACAACTGCTTTCCAGTTCTTGGCTAGGGTCTTTTCTAACAGATCAGGTAAGACGTTCTCCAGTCGGGCGCTCTCAAGATGATAGAATAAAATTTCCGTCATCGCTGAAAGATCCGCAACCTACCGAATTTTGCGGGCCAATTAGGCCTCATAATTCTTTCGCACAAATGCATCCAGCAACCGCACCCCAAAACCAACCCCGCCCTTTGGCGTAACTGGCTTATCTTTATTTGACCAAGCCATACCTGCAATGTCCAAATGAGCCCAAGCCTGGTCTTGTTTGATGAAATTACCGATAAAGGCGGCGGCCGTAGAAGATCCGCCGCCGCGTCCGCCTACGTTTTTCATATCGGCAATGTCAGACTTAATCATTGAATAGTGGGCTTTGCTGAGCGGCATGCGCCAAAGATTATCGCCGCTTTCCTCGCCAGCGTCTAATAATTGCGCAGCAAGCTCATCATCCGGGGTGAAAAGACCCGCGTATTCATTCGCCAATGAAATGATGATTGCACCGGTCAACGTCGCAAGATCAACCACAGCTTTTGGTTTATATGTTTCCTGTGTCCACCAAATTGCATCGGCTAAAACAAGTCGCCCTTCGGCATCGGTATTGATCACTTCAATCGTTTTGCCGGCCATTGATGTCACAACATCGCCTGGGCGTTGGGCCAAACCATCAGGCATATTTTCAACAAGCCCGATTACACCGACAACATTCACCTTGGCCCCGCGACCAGCAATAGCCGCCATGGCGCCGGTCACCGCCGCCGCGCCGCCCATATCCCATTTCATGTCTTCCATGCCAGCAGGAGGCTTCAGCGAAATACCGCCCGTATCAAATGTGACCCCTTTACCAACGAAAGCGACAGGCTCTTGACCTTGCTTGCCGCCGTTCCATTCCATCGCAACGAGTTTTGATTCGCGATCAGAACCTTGACCAACGCCAAGAAGGGACCCCATTCCTAGCTTTGTCATTTCCTTTTCGCCAAGGACCTTTACCTTCACGCCAAGTTCTTCAAGTTCTTTGCAGCGCTCTGCAAAACTTTCCGGATAAAGAATGTTTGCAGGCTCTGAAACCAAGTCACGCGCAAGGAAAACTCCCTCAGACACTTTTTCCAGATCCGTAAAGATCTTTTTCGCCCCTGTCGGCGCACCATGAATAGACAGTTTGGTAAGCGTCGGTTTTTGGTCTTTTTCAAGGGTCGTGCGATATTTATCAAAACGATATGATCGCAACACCGCCCCTAACGCCAGGCGCGCAGCCGTTTCCTCGGCTTCATCTTCTTCGCTGAAACAATCGCCAAAAACAAAAGCAGCTGATTTTTCTTTCGTCTTCAACAATCGTGCAATCGCTTTTCCTGCAGCTTCTTCCGCTTTTTGCAAAGTAAAGTCACTGCGCTTTCCAAGCCCGCATAACAATACCCGAGATGCAGTCAGCCCCTGAGGCGCAATCAGCTCAACGAACTGATCAGAGCGCGCTGAAAAGCTCGCGCTTTTTGATGCGTGCGCAATCGCCCCTTCGCTTAGCGCGTCAACTTCCGCAAAAGCGGCGCCGTAACCGCCTTCATCAAAACACGGAACAATATAAGCGCCGGTCTTCGGCAATGCGGACTTAGAGAAAGTGATTTTCATAAATCTTCCGAGATGTTTTAGGAAGGCGTCAAACGCCCAAAGGGATTACAACGAATCAAAAATACATCAATACAACAATTCTGGATAAGACGATCATATTTAGAAGACAAGAGCCCGAACGACGCCGTCATTTTGCAAATAGGGGTTTTCTTTATTTTTTTGAGTGCAGGGCTAAATTCTTGCGCCAGCCTTTGATCGCGAAAAACTATTTATCTTCCCACAAGAAAACAGTTTATAGTACCTTTTGCAAACATTGCTTGCCAGGTGAATAACCTTATTTATGGGTATCAATTCGCAACGCTACCTTTTGGGACAAGACATCATCTGTTAAATTTCTAGCAAGGAAACTTTGTTCGGTTGTTCAGCCTCGATCGATATATTTTTAGACAATGTCTATCGCCCTTAATGCTGTGCGTTATTAGCATCACGCTGATTGTTTGGATGACCCAAACACTTCAGCGAATCGATATTCTTATTGAAAATGGCTCAGGCCTTCTCATGTTCATATGGTTGAGCGTGCTAATCGTACCTAGCCTTTTAGCAGTTATCATCCCGTTTGCTTTGTTTGGCGCCACGTTATACGCCCTTCATCGTTTACATTCTGATAGCGAGATCGCTGTGATGTTTGCCGCTGGTGTTGGACGTTGGCGCATCGCAGCCCCTTTATTGGGTATAACGGCCTGTGCAACCGCCTTAGTGCTTTGGGTTAACCTCGACCTTATGCCTCACAGCTACCGCCTTTTAAAACAAGAGGTCGCTGATTTACGGGCCGATTTCGCCACATCCATACTGCGCGCCGGACAATTCACAAACCTTTCTGACGGATTTACCGTTTATGTCGATCAAGTTCGTCCTGGCGGCCAACTGACGGGTGTGTTGATCAACGATTATCGAGATAAGGAAAAGGGCAAAGTGTACATGGCCCAAAGGGGGCTTTTACGTGAAAGCACTTCTGGCCCAATACTGTTTTTATCGAATGGCAATATCCAACGGATCGACAAGGATACCGGAGAACCAGATTTCGTTCGCTTTGCTGAAACCGCTGTCAATATTTCTGATTTTGGCGACAAACGCGGCGAGCTACAATTGGAGTTGACCGAACGGTATTTATCAGAACTCTTCAATCCAGATTTATCCAACCCCTGGGATCGTTTATATGCGGGGGAACTGATAGCAGAAGGGCACAACCGTCTTGCGTCCCCGCTCTACGCTTTCGCTTATGTACTTCTCGCCTTATATGCGCTTGTCGGCGGAGCATACAGCCGACGTGGTTATGCTTTGAGGATTTTACTTGCATGCGCCGCCGCTGGTGTTCTTCGTATTTGTGGGTTTATCACCCAAGGATACGCAGCAGAAACATCCCATAACTGGCTTCAATATACTATTCCGATCAGCGCCTGTTTATGCCTCGCATTTCTTCTATCGTATACAGGTCGCGCAACAAGCGCTTCACTTTCGCAAGAGGGAGCCGCTTAATGCCTCCCCCAATGCTAATCCAATATATTTTAACGCGCATAACCGTATCCGTTGCGGTGTTATTCTTGATCCTCTCAAGCTTGATCCTCGTGATCGATCTTATTGAGAATATGCGGTTTGCTGGCAAAATACCCGATGCGGATTTTGCCGTAGCTCTTCAACTCACTTTTTTACGCCTACCTGGCCTCGCCCTTGCGCTAACGCCTTTTGTCTTCCTTTTTGGCGGTATATGGATGTTTATGCAGCTCAATCAGCGCTCAGAAATATCTGTGATGCGCGCTGCAGGGCTATCCGTATGGCGTTTGATTGGCCCTCCTGCGCTGCTTGCCGCATTGTTCGGCTTGTTCTCTGTAATCATTTTGGATCCCGCAACCTCACGGTTTTACGCTTACGGTGATGAAATAAAGAATCAATATGGGCGAAAAACCAAAAGCCTTGTTGATATTTCAGAAGATGGAATATGGTTGCGCCAGCGCGCCGGTAAAGGCGCTCTCTTGTTAAACGCCCAAAATTTCGACCAACAAAATGCGTCACTCCATAACGTCACCGCTTGGCGCTTAGACGAAACGGCTTTATTCATCGAGCGGATTGACGCCGATTATGCCCTTCTATCGGGAGAGACGATTGAGCTGCACAATGCCAAACTGAAAAACGCACAAGACCGCGAAGCTCGCAACATACCCATATTAGCCGTATCGACGACCCTAACGTCAGAGGACCTGGGTGAGCGAGTGGTTCCCCCTGAGACGATGTCTATCTGGCAGTTACCGCGGTTCACTATGCTGGCGGAGGCTGCGGGGCTTCCCACAAAACGGTACGAAATCCGATTTCATGACCTTTGCACCACTCCGCTAAAGCTTGTCGCCATGATCTTGATCGCCGCAATATTTTCATTGCGCCCATGGCGTCAGGGCGGCGGCTTTCGATTATTGCTACAGTCTATTGGCGCTGGCTTTGCCCTTTATATATTGTCTGAGATCTTTATCGCTCTTGGAATGTCTGGCGCCGCACCTGTCGCGCTTGCCGCATGGACGCCGCCTGTTGTCGCTGCGCTTGTCGCCGTGGCCACTCTGTTGCAACTTGAGGACGGATAACGTCTCAGCGTCTTTTGCTTTTTATCGCTATAACTGTAAACAAATCTATATGCCCCATGGACGCCAATTCAAAGCTCGGCTACGAGGACAAAAAATGGACATTTTTTTGCTCTTCTTGACGCATCATCGGCAAACACGAATAAGCTGTGTCGCTTTTTGGAAGACCTGAAAATCTTCGGTTTAAAAGCGTAAGTCGCTATTTGCGACTAAGGAGGATTGTTGCGTAATCGAAAAAAAATCGCCAGCGTTCTCACGTGTGCGGTGTTCACCGCAACGCCAATTACTTTGCGCGCTAGTCTGAATGATGATCTTTACGCCTCTCTTCCAAGGGGGGCGTTTAAAACAACCTATACCTTTAGTGATGAGCGCTCACCGCTTTCACCTCCGGCAGGTCCCTCTCTTTCCTCATATCCCCCTTCATCACCCCAGACGCCTGTTCAGGCGAACACTGTTAAATCAAGTCAGCCCGTGCCACCCGTTAAGGATGATGAAATCATCTTTGAAGCGGACGAAGTAACACGCCAAGATGAGCAAAGCCCCATTATTGCAAGCGGCAATGTACGCGCCTTTTTCGAACGCCGTTACCTACACGCTGATCGCGTATCATATGACCCAACTAAAAATATTGTCATAGCAGAAGGTAATGTCTCCATTACTGACGATAAAATGGAGACTGTTTTTGCCGACAGATTTGTTCTAACCGGCGATTTGCGTGATGGCATTGCGGAAAATTTCAGCGCCTTACTCGCTGAAAATGCGCGCTTAGCGGGCGATAATGCTGTTCGCGAACAAGGTGCTCGAACGCGCATTCGAAAAGCTGCTTATACCGCTTGTAAAGTCTGTACGAGCAATGGAGATGCAAAGACGCCGACTTGGCGCATTCGGGCGTTAAAAGTGACTCGGGATCAAGAACGCCGGGTCGTACGATTTCATCATGCTTTCTTTGAGTTAAAAGGCATACCCATTCTTTACACGCCTTATGTTCAAGGGCCTGACCCTAGCGTTGAACGACAATCAGGTTTTTTAACTCCCTTAATTGGTGGATCAAGCCGTCTGGGTTTTAACGTAGAGCTACCTTACTATTTCGCTTTTTCAAATCACACGGATGCAACGCTATTTCCCAAATACACCTCAAACGAAGGCGTTTTGTGGCAAGGCGAACTACGTCGGCGGGGAAAAAACAGCTACAATGTGCTTTCCGGCGGCATTATCAATGTCGACAACACGACGACTGAGGAAGAAGAAAACCCGAATGTCAGCATCCCTGGGGTAAGATGGAATATCTTTGGTCGGGGATATCGTGACTTTGGGCCGAATTGGCGGCTCGGCTATGATATTGAGCGGATATCAGACGATACTTTCCTTCGTAATTTCGATATACGCCGTCGGGGCGATTTGCGCAAAGAACTCGATACAACCAATTCCAACCGCTTAAAATCTCAAGTTTATGCTAATTGGAACAAGGGCGGCTCTAACCTTTCGATAAATACCTTTTTATTCCAAGGTCTACGCGCCCAAGATGTAGCAGAGCGCATCCCCTATGTTTTGCCTTTAACTGATTTTCAGCACGATGTTGGCCGGAAAATTGGCGGGGGTAATGTGCGCTTTAACGCTAATTTTGCTTCCCTGCAGCGCACCAAGGGCCTGGACACCAGACGCTTTAGCGCAAGCGCCTATTGGGAAAGAGAAAAAATCACAAAAAATGGTCACCGTTTGAAAGCTTTCGCAGAAGTTCGTGGCGATACCTATTTCTTTCAAGACCTTGACGAAGGCAATGAGCTCACTTTAGGCCAACCAATATCGGACGAAGCAATTGATGATCCCACTAAATTTGTTGGCCGATTTGCGCCGACAGGCGGTCTTGAGTGGTCTTACCCACTGACCAATCGAATTCGAGGGGCAAGGTTGTTTATAGAACCGCGCGCGCAATTGGTCGTTAGCCGGGCAAACCAAAACCCAAATAGCATAATCAACGAAGACGCCCAAAGCGTTGAATTCGATTACACCGGTCTTTTTGATTATAACAAGTCTACTGGTTTTGACCGTTTCGAGGACGGTCAACGCGTGAACATTGGTGTACAAACCTCTGCCATATTTGACAACGGCCTCAATGTTGAAGGTTCCATCGGTCAACAATACCGCATTCAAAACACCGGGGCCTTTGATGAGCAAATCGGTCTAGGTCAGACCCGGTCTGATTTGGTTGGAGAGTTAAATTTCAAATACAAAAGCCTCATTGGCATGCAAAACCGGTTTCGCATTGATGACGAGAGCTTTAGCATTAATCGCGCCGAATCTTTAGCTTACGTCAACTTCGGCCGTTTTAGCGGAAATGTAAATTATGTGCGCCTTAGCGAAGAGAGTGATGCTGGCCTTGATAGACGAGAAGAACTAACCGCTAGAATGCGTCTTAAGCTCACCCGAAATTGGAGCGCAGGAGCAAGCTGGCGAGAAAACCTCCAAGCTGCAACGGATACGAATGGAACGATCCGACAAGACTTCCTTTTGGAATACCGGGACGAGTGCTCAAGCCTAGGGTTTATTTATCGTCAAGACCAAACCCGCGATGCAGGTCTAAAAAGGGATAACGCGATCTTAGTTCAGTTCACACTACGATCCCTTGTAGATTCGCCGCCAGCGGTACCCGGCTTTTAAAGGAATGCAAAACAGTCGGCCAACTGTCTGATAACGGCAAAATAGTTTCAAGCATTTACGAAACCTAGCTATAGACAGAAAAAAGGCGGCCCATTGACCGCCTTTAATATCGGCATGTAAAAATCTTAAGCCGCGTCTTCTAGGGGAAAAAAGCGTCGATTGTTATCTTTGACCATGTCTCGCAAAATTTGCGGCGGCTCGAAACGCTCACCGTACTTAGCGGACAATTCCTCAGCACGCGCAACAAACGCGTCAACGCCTATCCCATCGACATAACTGAAAGGACCACCGGTAAAAGGCGGAAAGCCCCATCCAAAGATTGAGCCAATGTCGCCCTCAGCCGGATTGGTGAGGATATTTTCTTCTAAGCACTTAATGCAGTCAATTGTCTGACGATAGATCAGACGATCACGGACATCTTTTGGATCAGGTTGATCATCGCTGACCGGAAAAGCATCCGCCAGGCCTGGCCACAACCCGCTCGGCTTTACGGAACCTTCAGCATAATCATAAAACCCTTTACCGTTTTTAATGCCAAAGCGGCCGAATTCTTCAACCATCTTCACATTTACAGCATGCGCAGGACCTGGATCGTAATCATCACCAAGCGCTTTAATTGTCGCCTTTCCAATCTTTACCGCAAGGTCAATGGCGACGCTATCAAGAAGCTGCAACGGTCCCATAGGGTAGCCCGCCATGCGCCCAGAATTTTCAATCAACGCGGGCGCGACACCTTCTGAAAGCATCCGATCGCCTTCATCATTGTAACTGCCGACGCATCGTGACGTGTAAAATCCGCGGCCGTCATTCACAACAATCGGTGTTTTCTTAATGGCGCGCACATAATCAAGGGCGACAGCAAGCGCCTTGTCGCCGGTTTTTTCGCCCATGATCATCTCAACAAGCGGCATCTTTTCAACTGGTGAGAAGAAATGAATTCCGATGAAATTTTCAGGCTTCGACCAACTTTCTTGTAGCTGTGTAATTGGCAGCGTTGAAGTGTTGGAGCCAAAAGGCGTATCAGCGCCAACAACGGCTTCTGCTTTGGCTGTAACATCCTTTTTAATGCCAACGTCTTCAAACACAGCTTCAATAATTAGATCAGCGCCCTTTAAGGCTTCATAGTCAGTGGTGGGCAGAATTTTTCCAAGAAGCGCTTCCCCCGCCTCCTTCGCTAATCGGCCACGCCCCACAGCTTTGTCTACAAGTTTTTGAGAGTAGTCTTTGCCCTTATCCGCCGCTTCCTGACTGATATCGATCAGCACAACTTCCATACCAGCTTTTGCTGACTCATAAGCAATGCCAGCGCCCATCAGGCCCGCACCAAGAACACCAACCTTACTTAACTTTGTTACTGGTAGGCCTTCAGGGCGACGCATGCCTTTTTCCGCAGCAAGTTTGTTTACGAATAAAGAACGTATCATCGCCGCAGATTGCTCGCCTAGCGTTAGATTTGTGAAATATTTCGTTTCAATCTCAAGCGCACGATCAATCGGCAGTATGGTGCCTTCATAAACACAGCTTAGGATATTCTTTACAGCGTCATAATTACCGTATGTCTGGCCTATGGCCATCGCGCCCGCGCCAGCAAAGGTCTGAACGGTGCGCGGATCAAAGGCGCCCGCCCCGCCAGGCACTTTAAAACCTTTCTTATCCCATGGCTGAACGGCTGTTTTTAACTCTAAAACTTTGGCTTTTGCCGCCTCAATAAGATCAGTATCTTCAACAACAGCATCAACAATCTTCATGCCAAGCGCTTGATCAGCTTTAATATTACCGCCCGTCGTTAAATATTGAAGGGCGGGCTGGATACCTATCATACGCGGCAAACGCTGAGTGCCGCCGCCGCCTGGCAAAAGACCAACTTTTACTTCCGGCAATCCAAATTTTGCAGATGATGTCGCGACCCGCGCATGACAGCCAAGGGTAAGCTCAAATCCACCACCTAGCGCTTGACCACGCACAGCGGCGACTACGGGTTTTGCGGTCGCCTCGCCTTTCAAAAGAGCTTTGGCTGAATGGCCGCTTGTTTCCAGTTTCCTCATAAGTTTATTAAACTTAAAATTCTCTGCATACATACCAGAAGCGCCAAGTTCATCCCGTCGCGCGGTTTGAGCCTGCAGCATCCGCAAATCTGCGCCTGCAACAAAGTCTTTTTTAGCCGAAGTAATTACGGCCCCAACGATCCCCTCTTCTGCAATGACACGATCAACCGCCGCATCAAGCTCAGTCATTAAGGTTTCGTTCAAGACGTTCATCGACGTGTCAGGCAAATCAATTTCGATCAGTGCAACGCCGTTATCATCGACAGAAAAGTTTAGCGTAGTCGTCATAGTGCTGTCTTTCTTTAAATCTCATTCAAGCGTTTATACGCGCTCAATAATTGTAGCTGTGCCCATACCGCCGCCAATACATAACGTAACAAGCGCGGTTTCTTTTCCAGAGCGTTCTAGTTCATCGACGACGGTTCCCATGATCATGGCGCCTGTTGCGCCCAACGGGTGTCCCATAGCAATTGCCCCGCCATTCACGTTGATGTCGCCATGATCAACGTCTAAGGCCTCCATGAAACGTAAGACCACGCTGGCGAAAGCTTCATTAAGCTCCCAAAGGTCGATATCCCCCTTTTCCATTCCAGCATTTTTCAACGCTTTTTCTGCTGCAAAGCTTGGGCCCGTCAACATGATGGTCGGTTCAGAGCCAATTGACGCCCAACTGCGTAACCGAGCCCGCGGCTTTAAACTGTGCTTTTCGCCAGCCTCTTTATTGCCAAGAAGAACTGCCGCGGCCCCGTCAACAATACCTGAACTATTGCCAGCGTGATGGACGTGATTGATCTTTTCAAGCTCAGGATAACGTTGAATCGCCACTGCATTAAAACCAGGCATCTGCTCACCTAACGCGGCGAAACTTGGCTTCAAAGAACCAAGACTTTGCATGGTCGTTTCAGGGCGCATATGCTCGTCATGATTGAGAATTTCTTCGCCCATAACGTCCTTCACCGGAACGATGGATTTATTAAAACGTCCCTCATCCCAGGAAATTTTCGCCCGTTTTTGTGATTCGATTGCGTATGCGTCAACATCATTGCGCGAGTGGTTATACTTAGTTGCAATCAAATCCGCAGAAATCCCCTGCGGTACGAAATATGTTCGGAATGTCATAGAAGGATCAGTCATCATGGCGCCGCCATCAGAACCCATTGGCACACGGCTCATCGATTCGATGCCACCACCAATCGAGAGGCTGGAAGCGCCGGCCGCAATCTGTCCCGCCGCAGCGTTCACTGCTTCAAGACCAGAAGCACAAAAGCGATTGACTTGAACGCCAGAGGTTTCTTGACCGAGGCCAGACCTCAAAACAGCAGAACGCGCAATAACTGCGCCCTGCTCGGCAACCGGCGACACACAGCCCAAGACAACGTCATCCACACTATTTTCTGGCAAATTATTGCGCTCAGCGACAGCATCAAGCGCTTGGCGCGCTAGTTCTACAGGCGTTACCTCGTGCAGCTTACCGTCAGACTTTCCTTTGCCGCGAGGCGTTCTTATAGCATCATAGATATAAACGTCAGACATAATTATGGCCTTTCAAAGTGGCAAAATAAATTCGCCGTCGTGTCGTTATGTGAGCGATTGTTTAATCGCTTGAATCTTCTCCCGAAACTAGGTGCAAGCTTGCCGCCGGGAAACACGGCAAATCAAAATCTAAGAGCACCTCAATAGCTCCACTAGGAGCTATGTCGCTTTTGATTTTCCTGCGATTTCTCTCTCTGTAATCCCGCCATTTTGGGACGGGCTTTTACCTCTCATGACATAAGGGCGTTTTATCAACTTTTCATCAGGTATCGATATAAAGACTGCACCTTACAGAACGTCAATTGCTCTAACTGCATAAACTTTTCGCAATTGCAGCAGATCAATTTTTAACGATTAATTTTGTTTGAATTTACCGATTATTCCTGCAGCTGCACGTAATCCGAGCCCACAGCCCCCGCAAAACCAACCTCCTTCTCGCCTCCGATATAAAACCCCTTAAGTCTTAGCCAACCCGAAATCAATAATAATTAAATGGCTCATTTTTGCGTGTGCTATCATAGCGCTAACGCAAGACTTTGTGTGAAGGCAACATGATGATATAGAATAAGAAGAGTTGTTTACAGACCGCCATACAAACGCCGGCGTATACGGCGCGGCCCCCAGTACAACTACATGTACCGACCATTTTACATAAACGCGCGCGGAGACTCCCATGTTTGGCAATTTACAGGAAATCTTGGACGATATTTATGACGCGCCCGAAGGGCCTGAAATCGCTGCATTTTTTGACTATGACAACACACTAATCTCTGGCTTTTCTGCAACTTCTTTTTTTCGAGAACAAATCACCTCTGGTGCGATGTCGCCAAAGGATTTTAGCGACCAGCTAACTGCCGCCACACAATACTCCCTAGGGCGTATCGGCTTTTCTGGGTTTATGTCTGAAACCATGAAAACCATGCGCGGCCAGGCGGAATACAAATTCATAGAGTTCAGTGAACGCGTCTTTAAAAATCATGTTGCAGGGGCAATTTATCCCGAAGCGCGTGAGATACTCGCAGCTCATGCCGACAAGGGTCATACTATCGCTATTGTTTCATCCGCAACGCGTTACCAAATTGAACCCGCCGCCCGCGAACTTGATATAGAATATGTCCTGTGTACGGAGTTAGAGGTTGAAGATGGCGTGTTTACTGGCGACGTTATCAGCCCGACTTGTTATGGCGAAGGCAAACTAACCGCGGCTGAAGATTTTTCAGATGAGATGGAAACCAAGCTCGAAAAAAGCTTCTTCTACACTGACAGCCATGAAGATTTGCCTCTTTTAGAAGCTGTTGGCCGTCCTCGCGTATTAAACCCAAACTCAAAACTAGCCCGCATCGCCAGAGCCGCCAGTTGGCCGGTCTACCGATTTAATAGCCGCAATAGACCGAGTATTTCACAAATTGCACGCATGGGCCTAAGCGTCAGCGCATTACCTGCTTCACTTTTAACGACTCTGCCGATTTGGGCATTAACGGGAAATAAACGCGATACCCTAAACGCAGCAGTTAATCTCTGGTCTGATTTTTCCCTGGCCGCTACTGGCGTTCGCTTAAACATTGAGGGTGAGGAAAACCTTTGGGCGCAACGCCCCGCAGTATTTATCTTTAACCATCAAAGCTCGCTTGATGCGATCATCATATGTAAACTTCTGCAAAGGGACTTTACGGCTATTGGGAAAAAAGAAATTGGTGATTTTCCAATTCTCGGCCCCGCTTTCAAATTTGCTGACGTAATTTTGATCGATCGCGACCGCTCTAAAAAAGCAATTGAGCAATTAAAACCAGTTATCCATGCAATCCAAGATCAGGGCTTGTCGCTTGCATTGGCGCCAGAGGGAACGAGAAGCCCAGCACACAAACTTGGCCAATTTAAAAAAGGCGCCTTCCACATTTCCATGCAAGCTGGCGTACCGATCGTACCAATTGTTATACATAACAGCTCCGATATGATGCCTAAAGGGCACCATATTGCACGCTCTGGCGTAGTGGATGTCACGGTATTGCCCCCCGTTGACACGAGCGGATGGTCCCTACGTAACCTAGACAATCATGTTAAAGAAATAAGGAATATGTATTTAGAAATACTTGGACAAGATACTTAAAAATAAAAAGACTATACAATAAAAATACTATAGCCGATCTTTTGATTGGTCAAAATAACGCTCGACGCCATAATTATAAACAAAGATAGGAGCGAAGATGAATTTGCACGCTGCCGTTATAGGCGCTGGATCATGGGGAACGACCGTCGCCTCTCTTGTATCCAAAAATGTTTCAACAATTCTTTGGTCAAGGCGCCCACAGGCCGCTGAAGAGATAAACGCAAACCGCACCAATAGCCGGTACCTTGAAGACGCTAAACTCTGCTCTTCGCTGCGCGCCACGACTGATATGGAGGAAGCTTTAAAAGCCGCCGATGTGATTATTATGGGCGTCCCGGCAAAAGCAATGCGCAACACGCTAGAGGCGGCGCGCACTTATATCCGTCCATGGGTTCCCATTATCAGTTTGGCGAAAGGGTTTGAACCAAAGACACGCTATCGCATGACGGAAATCATAAAAGAAATCGCCCCAGGGCACCCGCCAGGGGTTTTGACCGGGCCCAATCTTGCGCGGGAAATTCTTCATGGGTTCGCCGCCGCTAGTGTTTTAGCAATGGAAGATGAGGTGATCGTCCGCCAGCTTCAATCCATCTTCAATAGTAATTTATTTCGGGTATATACCAATACGGACATTGTCGGCTGTGAACTTGGCGGCGCGCTGAAAAACGTTATCGCGATCGCAACCGGCATGGGAGACGGCGCAGGCGCAGGAGAAAACACACGCTCTGCTGTTATCACCCGCGGCCTTGCTGAAATTACACGGCTTGGCGTCGCCATGGGCGGGCGAGCAGAAACATTCTCCGGACTCGCGGGCGTAGGTGATTTGATGGCGACATGCACTAGCCGCTTAAGCCGCAATCATCATGTCGGAGAAGAATTGGGCAAGGGACGGAAAATAGGCGATATTATTGCGGATATGAATCAAACAGCTGAGGGCGTTAATAGTTCTAAAATTGTTATGGAGCTCTCAGAGCAATACAACATCCCGATGCCGATCGCTCACGAAGTTTACAAAGTATGTCATGAAAATGCGACAGCACGCGAGGCTTTTCGCGGGTTATTGCGTGCTGAGACGAAATCCGAAGCTGAGCCAGGGTAACAGGCCGCTTAAGATTCTTTCAAAAAGCCGCTTTTATAATCCACACAGGCTTGATAAGCTATACAAAACTTTGAGGAAAGGCGTTTATGGCCTCCAATTTAGACTTTGAAAAAGCCTTATTGGACATCAAAACGGCAGGTGAAGCCTGTCGCAACGATCCTCAAACCCCTGTAATCTGTATATTCGTCACCCAAAGCGCAACAGAACTTGAGGTTCTGAAAGCTTATGTAGAAAAATCGCCCCTGTATAAAAGCAATGGGGCGCCAGCGCCAAAATTTGCCTGGGTTCGCTTTAACAATAATGGCGAGCGGATGAGCCATGAAGGCTTGACTGAGGCTTTAGAAGAAACAGATAACCCTTTACTAGCCCCCATCGGCATCACATGGATGCCAAAACCAAGAGATGAAGAAAAGGCGCCGTCAATTATCGATGTATTGATGTATGAGCGCCTAGTGAAGAATAGTAAAAGACAGCGATCAATCTTAAAACGCTCGCCTCACCGCTGCTGCATTGTACATGGCGAACCGGCGCTAAAAAGCGATTTGCACAAACGATATCTGCGTAGTGCGGAGTTATCAGGCATTAAAGGCAATCTTGCCGATTATGTTGCCCAACAAGCAGCTCTTACTGTTGAACGCGATTCAAGAGATGTGACAGGCGCTTCCATAAAAATGCCGCGCTTTGTTGCAAGTGCAGTATGGGCCAGAGCAGACTTTCAAGAACGCCTGAAAGAAATCGCAAAAGAGACAGGGCGCCCATCAACAGATGTAGAAGCTGAAGCTAAGCGATGTATTGCAGAGTTAATTCCGCGTACAGACCCCTTTTATGTTAATTTATCACATGTTTTCTTCCGGTTTGTCAGACGTCTTGGCTATGAAGATAAAATAGTCTTTGACCGTGACGAATTACGTCAAGTGCGGGACGGCGCTTTTAGAAAACCAACGGCCCTATTGTTTACTCATAAGTCTCATATTGACGGCTTGGCCGTATTGGATATGGCCCATGAACACGGCTTCCCTCAGGTCCATATTATCGGCGGCAATAATTTAGCATTTTTCGGGTTCAGCTATTTATTGCGTCGCTCCGGGGGCGTATTCATCCGCCGCGCCAGCGAGGGAGATCATGTCTATAAAGCGGTTTTGCGTTTTTATCTTTCCCACTTACTGGAAAAACGCTTCCCGATCGCCTGGTCGTTTGAAGGGACACGTTCGCGCAATGGCAAGCTTATGCCGCCCCGTTTTGGCATATTGAAATATGTGGTTGAAGCAGCAGCGAAAAACTCCATCCAAGACCTCCAGCTTGTACCTGTGTCCATCTATTATGATCTGATTGCTGAGCTTAACGATTATGCTTATGAGCAGCGTGGCGGCGTCAAACGACCAGAAAGTCTGGCATGGCTAGCGCAATATATCAGCACGCTACAAAAACCTTTAGGGCGCGTTTCTATGGCGTTTTGCGACCCCGTCGTTGTAGATGCTTCTGGCGATAGATACGTCTCCGGCCAAAAAGACGAAGGCAAGAAATTTTCACTAGAGCTGCAAAAACTTAGCTTCCAAGTTTCTGTCAATGCTAACAATAAGACGCCTATCACCCCTTCGGGTGTTATTGCCCTCGCCCTAACTGGGGCGGCCCCACAAGCCCTAACCCAGAGCGAAATACAAGAAGAAACAAATAAAATCATCGAATGGGCCAAGGAACGAAAATTGCCCCTAACCCAAGATCTACAAGACAAAGATACCGAAAGATCTGCTACAATATCACGTGCGATGATCGATATCGGCGTGATGTCTGAGTATGATGAAGGGCCGGAGACTGTTTATGGGGTTGAGCAAACCCAGCAATATTTTGCCGCTGGTTACTATCGCAATTCAATCATTCATTTCTTTATAGACAAAGCATTACTTGAACTCGCGCTATTAAAAGCATCTGAAGCCCCGACAGAACATGCTCTTGAGATATTTAACCGAGAACTGATGTCTGTTCGTGACCTGCTAAAGTATGAATTCTTCTATCCGCCATCAGATGAACATAAAGCCAAACTGTATGAAGAAATGGCGCGATATGACAAAGATTGGGAAAGCGTTATCCAAAACGGCGGCGCTTTAGAGTTTTTATCATCGATGACGCCTTTAATCTCTCATGCCGCGCTGCGCACTTTTGCGGAAGCCTATTCGGTGATAGGCGATGTTTTACTACGCCTAAATAAAGGCGATGATGACAGCGAGAAAGCCATCGTCGCGGCGGCTTTACGACATGGCAAACAGGCTTACCTTAGACGCCATCTTACAAGCCCCGAATCTATCGGCAAACAAATGTTTGTAAACGGTTATCAATTAGCGAAAAACAGAGAATTGCTAGACGCCCCGCGGGCTACGCGCGTAGAGTTTATACGCGAACTAAAGGACGTTACCCGCAGGATCCGAATTATCGACGCAATTTGCGCCCAACGTAGGGCCCAAAATGAAGCTTTCTTGGAAAACTTTCCCCTGCCCCAGGAGCAAGTTTTTGACCCATCCGCCCCAAGATTTCTACAACCATCTCAAAACGACGTTAAGAGCACGCAAACCCATTAAAGATAATGATCCCAGCAGGCCAAGATCTAAGATTGACACAGATAAGGGTTGGTCCGCTCATGAAGGCGATAATCGTCTTCCTCAAAAGGAATGAGAAATCCGATGAGACAGCTTAAGCCCCAAGACGCACAATTTCTATACATGGAAGATGGCGAGGTCGCCTCCCATATCACCTCTATTTGTATTTGTGACCAGTCAACAGCACCAAATGGTATTGTTCGGTTTAAGGATATAATTGAGCTCATCAAAACGAGACTGATTGCGTCCAAAATCTACAAGCAAAAATTGATGCGGGTTCCGCTTAGTGTTGATCATCCTTATTGGGTGGAAGACCCCTATTTCGACCCCGAATATCATATTCATCATGGTCAATTGCCAGAACCGCAAGACTGGCGTCAATTCTGTATCCATATGGCGCGTTTTCACTCGCGTCCATTAGATATATCTCGGCCTCCTTGGGAGATTTATATCGTTGAGGGGCTTGGCAAAATTGAACACCTGCCTGATAGCGCTTTTGCTGTTGTTGTTAAGGTTCATCATGCTGCAGTGGATGGAACTTCCTTGCAGGAATTTATTCTATCCATGCTAGATTTATCGCCAGAGGGTAACGCGGTCATGCCCCAACATACCCTAACCGAGCGTAATGAAGGCGGGCCCATTTCGGCCCAAGGCATTGTTGCAAGAGCCGTCGTTAATAATGCCTTGGCCCCGATGCGCTTGACGCGCTCAGCTATTGAATTAGCGCCAGATATCGCTCGCGCAACAGCACAACGTTTTTCCTCCCCCGATAGCGTCGGCCAAATTAAGGTGCCTTATACTCGCTTTAACGGCCCGATCTCCCCCCACCGGGCGTTTGACGCCACAACCTTTCAGCTAAATGATCTTAAAGAGATAAAAAAAGTCTTCCCAGGATCAACCGTAAACGATGTCGTCCTCGCTATTACCTCTGGCGGGGTGCGGAATTATCTTCAGTCAAAAAATGAGCTGCCAAAAGAAACTTTGATTGTAAATTCGCCAGTGAATTTAAGGCGCCAAAGTAAGAGTGAAAAATTTGTTCCGAAGGCTGATGGAAACAACATTTCCACTATGACAGCCCCAATCTATACAAATATTCCAGATCCAAGCGAACGATTAAAAGCGATTACACGCGCGACAAAAGCCGCAAAACAAGGCAAAAGCGGCCTTCAAGCACGGATTTTCATGGATATTACAAAACATGTGCCCGCCATGTCGCAATCACTTTTATTGCGCTATTTGGTGAACAATAGCTCCCTTGCACCAAACACAGGTAATTTCATTGTCTCAAATGTCGCCAGCCTTCCGGTGCCTGTCTATTTTTGCGGCGCGAAATTAACGGAAATGTTCGGCATGGCGCCGATTGCGGGCAATCTCGGCCTATTCATTGCCACACCAAGTTATGCCGGAAAAATCTCATTCTGCCTAACAACCACCCGCGATATTATTCCTGACACCCCCTTCTTTATTGATTGTTTAAAGGGCGCCTTTGCTGAACTCCAAGATGTGGCGAACGAGCGCAAGAAAAATCAGACAAAAAGGCCAGTTAAACGCACCGGCCCACGCGGCGAGCGTTTCAGACTGCGTGTCTCTCCCAATGGGCATTCTTCCACCCTTACTGGCAATAAATCCACAGCTGGCGCACAAGCAAAGACAACGACCGCCCGCAGTAAGGCGGCCAGCGCTTCAAAAGCCAAACCCAGCACCGCAAAAGCTAAAACGACGGGGAAAGCACAACCCCAGCAAGACGCCTCTAGTGAGGACACAAATGGCGCCTCCAAGACCACGACACGCACAATAAACTAAGCAGAAACAACACCATATCTATATGTGGTTGCCCCAATCATTTTAGCAACCATATATAGTGCGGATATATTTAAAATTCGAGTTTTTTTCATTGCCCCAGCAATGCGATTTTGAGTATGTTTACCTGCTTAGTGTAAGTGAGTGTTACTATGCCTGATGCGACATCAAATGATCTAAAAGCGCCGACCCTGTCTTCGCTGCCGTTTGATATTGCGCGGGCCATGACTGAGGCTACGACCCTGCCCGCGGCAAGTATCTTGCTGTCTATGGCGCCAAGCGGCGACGGACATCCCGTTGTTGTGTGTCCCCCTTTTCTCGCTGACGACGCGAGCACCACCTTTTTACGGAATTATTTAAAGTCAAAGAATTACTATGTGCACGGTTGGAATTTAGGGGTCAATCTTGGCCCTCAAATCCTCGGTGACGGCTCTGAACTTCTCGCCAAACGCGTGATTGAAGTCCATGAAAAGCAAAACCGCAAAGTATCCCTGGTAGGCTGGAGCCTCGGGGGGGTTATGGCGCGCGAGCTTGCAAAAATTATTCCCGATCATATTCGCCAAGTTATCACTTTAGGCAGCCCAATCTCAGGCAATACTGACGGGGTGAACAGCAATGTGCGTTGGGTCCTTCAACAAGTTTCCGGCTATGAGGAAGACAGTGTTGACTGGCAAAATTTAGTACACGAAATTCATTTGCCGCCCAAAGACGTTCCCAGTACCTCCATTTACACAAAATCCGACGCAATTGTCTCCTGGCGGATCTGTCAGGAATACCCATCCGATTTCACGGACAATATTGAAATTTACGGCAGCCATTTGGGACTTGGCGTAAACCCTGCTGTGTACTTTGCTGTAGCGGACCGCCTAGCGCTACCAGAAAATGAATGGAGCCCGTTTGATCGCACAGCCTCTATTTGGCGTCGAGCCATGTACCCATCTAGCGGGCATAACACTTCCGGTGCTGAAAAAAGACAAGCGCCCCAAGAACAACCGCCATCTAAAAAGCCCGCACAAACAAAAAAAGCAAACGGCGCCGCAACCACAAAAGCTAGAACAACATCAAGAGCCGGGTCTAAAACAGCAGTTCAAAAAGCATAAACTATTTTTTTTCTTTTTTTCGTATCTTTGAAATATAATCTGTAACGGGAGTGATGCTTTCCTTGCCCTTACTTGCCGCGAGGGAAGAAACATCTTTTACTTGCATTAACATCTGCTCAACAGTCTCGCGAACTGCTTCGCGCTGAATTCGTAATGAATCGCCTAAATCCTCAGCATCAATCATTTCTTTTAATGCATAAAAAGTACGGTCTGTATTTTCTTGTGCATTTTCAATGATCGCTAACATAACTTCACGGCGCGTATCATCCAATTTCCCGCCGGCTTGTGTAAGAGCCGTCGCCGCCTCAGCATAGTTTTCACGCATTTGTCCGACAATTTCTTGCAAATCAATTTGCGCATCCTTTAAAGCATTCGCAGCAGGCGCCGCCACTCCAGCACTCATAGACGCTGCTTTTTTCAATGCGCCTTTCCCAGCATTGCCCAAACCCAATTTTCTAGAAGCGGCCTTTTTCGGGACAGGCGCCCTTTTAGCCGCAGCCTTGATGCGCGCCTTTGCCCGTGTCGTCTTACTTTTTGCGCTCGACGTTACTTTTGCAGCCGCCTTCTTTTTCGCCCCAACCTTTGCCGGAGCTTTCTTAGTGGCTTTCTTCTTAGACGTAGTTTTCTTATTTGTGGTCATACGTTTATTCTCACTTACGCCAAAGCGCAGAAATAAACACAACATCAACGCTTAAGGCAATTAAGCCGCTTCGGTTTCACCTGAGCGGCCTGCCGCTTCAGCTGATTTCAAATGATCAATGATCAACTTTGCAATACGCGGTATATACTTCTTGGGGAGATCATGCCCTAATCCGGGAATAATCTCAAATTTTCCGTGCTTTATGCAACGCAAAATATCTTGGCCAGCCGCAATTGGCGTCATGGGGTCAGCGCCGCCTTGTATAATCAGTGTCGGGCACTTAACCTTCTTGGCCCATTGCCGCGTGCTGCCTGTTCGAAGAATGGCGGCGATCTGCCGATTAATGCCTGCTGGATAGTAAGAACGCTCAAAATAGTCTTCCGCCCATTGACGCAAGGCTTTCTCACTAAATCCGCCAGTTTTTGTCCCAATAAGCTTCCGTGTTGCAACAATATCTGCGATGACTTCTTCCCGGCTCGACTTAGTTATCTCATCACCGGAAAGCATTTTCTTTAAAAGTTCAACCGGCGGTTTAGGTAAACTAGGATGATTTGTCGTTGACAAAAGGCTTGTAAAGCTAATCACACGGGAATTATTTTTCGCCGTGATGATTTGGCCAATCATGCCCCCCATCGACATGCCAAGAATATGTATCTTTTCTATCTCTAACTCGTTCAGAAGACTGACCGCATCTCGAGCCATAGCGACAAGAGAATATGGCGCTAAGTTAGCAAGCCCGATGGGCCCGCCAATCGCGTAATAAGCTGGCCTAATCGCGCGTTTATCGTGCAACTTTTCAGATTTTCCAATATCGCGATTGTCAAAGCGAATTGTCCGAAACCCTTGCGCATTCAATCGGTCAACCAATTCCGTCGGCCAATATGTCAATTGGTCAGCCAAACCATTAATCATTAAGATTGATGGTCCGTTTTTTGGACCCGAAACTTCATATTCGAGACGAACTGAATTTGCTTCCACCGATGGCATTAAGCACTCCGCTTTTGCCTAACTAATAAAAAGCGTATCCCGACAAAAACACTCGCTCTAAACCTATTCACGTCAGCGGGAAGAATTATCGTTTATCTTTTTGAAAGGCGTATCTGAATTTGACTCAAGACCCTAATATACACGACATGCAATCACCACACCGCAATCGACTGAGGCCAGAAAAAAATAGGAAAAATCGCTGACTTTAGCAGAATCATCTACTTTCTATGGTCATCCATAAAAAACGCCCAACAAAATGGTTGAACATCTATTACGTTACACCCAAAGAGTGTACTAATTCTGACAAAGGTTTATGCCGCGAGAGAAACGCCTTTTTCCTCCAAAAAGGAGCGCAGCTCACCCTGCTCGAACATTTCCTTCACAATATCACATCCACCGACAAACTCTCCTTTTACATAGAGCTGTGGAATTGTAGGCCAATCGGAAAAGTCTTTAATGCCCTGACGGACGTCGTCGTCCTCAAGCACATTTGTTGAAGCAAAGGTGACGCCCAAATAGTCCAGAATTTGGACAACCACCGAAGAAAAACCACACTGTGGAAATTGCGGCGTTCCTTTCATAAACAACATCACGTCATTGTCGTCTATTTTTGCTTTAATCTCACCTTGAGCAGGGTTTTCAGACATCTTCTAATTCCTTTCGCCAAAAGTTCGATTGTCGGCAATAATACTTTAATTGCTAGCTAGGCGCCTAGGTCTTGATCGTCAAGGCCTGCGAGCTGGATACCACGTTTCCAAATGCTTATGGCATTAACTTCTCGATCGGCATGACGAGAATAGCGCTAGCGCCAAGATCTTTCAGCTTTTCAAGAGTTGTCCAGAATACATTCTCACGGCAAACAGCGTGGATAGCCACCTTGTCGCTCTGCCCAGCAAGCTCAAGAATAGTCGGTGCATCCGAGCCTGGTAAAATCTTAGTAATCGCTTCAATGGCGGATCTTGGGGCGTTCATCATGACGTATTTCGACTCACGCGACGCCAAAACGCCCTTAATGCGCTTTAATAGCGCTTCAAATACTTGATTTTTCTCTTCAGAAAAAGACGCCTTATTGCGGATCAAGATGGCCTGTGACCGAAAGACGGCCGCGCCTGGCTTCAATCCATTTGCCTCTAATGTTGCGCCGGTCGAAACGATATCACAAATCGCATCCGCCACTTTAAGCCGCGGCGCCACTTCAACAGCTCCGTTCATCATAACGGCTTCAGCCTTCACGCCTTCCTTGTCTAAGAACGCTTTGGTAAGCCCAGGATAGGACGTCGCGATGCGCTTTCCGTCAAATGCCCCAGTTGACACATCCGCCCATTCTCTTGGGGCGGCCAACATTAAGTTACAACGCGAAAACCCAAGATCCATAACACGCTCAGCTGGAGTTGGGTGGTCAACTGTTAAACGCTCTTCCTCAAAAACGTTTTCGCCGATAATCCCCAAATCACACGCGCCATCAGCAACAAAGGCTGGAATATCATCATCACGCACAAGCAGAACATCGATCGGCATATCCGTAACACGGCCATAGAGACGGTCGCGCGCACGAATAATTTTCAATCCACAGTTCGTGAATAGATCGAAACTGCCCTCTGACAGGCGACCTGATTTCTGGATGGCAATTCGTAAGCGCTCGTCGCTCATATTATATTCCTTTTAGGCGGCCTGTTCCTTCAATGAGTGCGGGGCAATCCCACTCAGGCGCATTGCAGTTTCAATAAACCGCTCGCGCGTCGAATCAAGCCCTGCAGGGCTGATGGAACAATTCAAGAACACAAAAATTGGGATAATTTACCCGCAAAGGGTATAGTTTTTAGCTTGCATTAAGTGATCGGGCTTAGTACCAACCAGGTTTCAAAAGCCCCTATAGCTCAGCTGGTAGAGCAACTGATTTGTAATCAGTAGGTCCGCGGTTCGAGTCCGTGTGGGGGCACCAGCAATCTCTAAAGAAAATCAATAAGCCTTTTATTAGGCCGCGCGCTTCTATCTCATCCTTGAAAAAAGGAGCCGCGAGGGGAACTAAATCGCGGCGCCTAATTCTCGACCCAGTAATCGATCATCACGCATCTGCGCAAAAAGCTCTTGTCGCTCGATAATGGCGCCGGGCGAAGAGACAATGATACGCGCCACCCTAGCGGCAAGGGCGCACGCTTCTTCAGGCGCCTTTCCGCGCAGCCGAAAGGCGAGATAAGCGCCCGCGAAAGAATCCCCTGCAGCGGTCGTGTCAACAACCTTTTGTGCAGGCGAGAAAGGGACGTGAAAGCGCCTACCTTCACAGGCGCCAAAGACACCACCCTCCCCTGATTTCAAGATTGCCTCTTTAACCCCGCTCCGCTCAAGTTCACTCATCTGCGCTTCTTCCTCGCGCCTACCAAACAGGGCCACGTCATCATCGGCGCCAGTAAGAACAATATCCGCGTGGGCGTATGCTTTCGTTGTCATTTCCGCGGCGATGGCGTGGGAATCCCAAAGAACTGGCCGATAATTCGGGTCAAAAGCGATCGTAACGCCGCTAGCTTTCGCTTTCTTAATGAACTGAAAGAACAAATCACGCTGCTCTTGTTTTAAGATCGCGAGCGTGATGCCGGAGTAATAAATCACATCGCCATCCCCCAGCGCTTTGTCGTCAATTCGCGCTAAGGCAACTGTTAATTCACGCGCGGCCGAATTACTGCGCCAATACGAAAAAGAACGCTCACCAACTTCATCAGTATCAATAACATATAACCCAGGGGTTCTTCCTGGCAGCTGTATTGTGTAATTCGTAGAGATCCCTTCCTCGCGCCATGCGGACATCATCGCCGCAGATAGCCCGTCCTGTCCAACACAACTAACAAATTCCACATCGCACCCGATGGGGGCAAGGCGCTTTAAATATACAGCTGTATTGTAAGCATCGCCAGCGAACGAGCGCCGATAATTATCGCCGCCGACGAACGACAGTTCAACCATGCACTCACCAATGGCGTAAACGGTTTTGCGTTGAATGCTATTGCTCATAATACAAGATCAAACCTTTTATTCGAATATGTTCTATCCCCTAACATTGGGGATACGTAATCGACGATTAAAACCGAGCACTCTTCCCAGAATAAAAATACAGCGATACACGCACGGCAATTTTTTTTTAACATTCGTTGTCATTTTCTAAAACCTGTATTGCGGGAAAATAGCTTCCTCGCATAGCGCGTCCCTCAAAAATATCGTGGTCAAATATACCGCGCACATATCACAATCTTCTGACAAGAATCCGGTTTTATGCAAAACCATAAGGCGCCGAAAGCAATTCGGTGAGCCGCATTCCCTTAATACAAGACTAGTGAGCGAGCATACCTTATGTTTAAACGAGACTAAATTAAGCTTATGGTCCTTACCTCGCTCAACATAAGCCTCCAATGCAAAGATGACTGATAACAATTTTATTATATTTTTATTAGGCTCCACAGGCCTATCACAACCGCATCATGCATACATGTAATCTTTCTACGAACATTTTTCCCTATAAAATTAACCCTTTATTTGCAATGCATTTACCAAATTTTGAGTAGTTGCAGCTAATAAAATAGATTATCAGGACCCTTCCCGATTGGAATGTCCGTATGATGGGTGTAAGTATGACTTTAAATAAAACAAAACTGTTCGCAGCAGCTATCGTTATGACTGTAAACGCATCAATTCTAGCGCAACCTTCTTTTGCCGAAGGCCCAAAGCTTATTAAAGCTGTGCCGCCTGAATATCCGCGCTCAGCCATGCGCCGCAATATTGAAGGCGTAGTTGTGTTAGGCCTTAACATTGATGATGGCGGTAATGTTTTAGAAGCGCAGGTATTAGAAGCTGAAAAACCTGGCATTTTTGATAAATCAGCGATTTTAGCCGCAAAAAAATGGAAATACGCACCGGGCGAACCAGCGGAAAACCATCGGGCCGAAATAAACTTTCGCCTCACTGAATAGTCGCGTCAATCGTTAAAAATTTATTCTCTTTTTGGCAGGACTCCACAACATCACGTGGAGCAAGGCATCATGAACGCCCTAAATTCTATTCGTGTACGTCTTTTAAGCGCTTTTGGCTTTGTAACCATAACAACGGCAATCGCCGTCGCTGTCTCGATATTCGCCTTTAATTCAATCCTTCATTCCGTCAATGACACTTCGGATCGTTTGATGCCTGAATCACGCGCGGTTCAAACATTGGCGATACAAGTATACAAAATTACCGGCGAATTATCACAGCTTGCCTCCGCCCCGACAGATACGGCGCGCGAAAAAAGTTATAGAGAATACTCCGCATTCTCTAGCGGCTTAAACCGCCCTTTTGCTGTGTTATCACAAAAAACCGTTGACCAAAACGCTGTCAATGAGCTGGGCGCAACAATCAAAAATCTTGACACGATTGCGACACAGCTAAACACAGCCCAAAAATCATTCCTTGCTGCTAATTCCCGTCGCACAGCTCTTTTGAACGACTCCCACAAGCTGCGCAACGCACTGCAGGAAGCTCTTGAAAACGCCATTGACGGCGCAGATGAAATGGATGTTGAAACCTATCTGCGTACGGGCCTTTCCGCCACTTCTATTTCATCGCTATATGCAGAATTATCTGAAGCTGAGACGAGTAAAGATATTGAATCAATCGCTAGTCAAATTACCGACTATGCTGATGAAATTAATATAAACTTCGCTATTCTAGGCGCAGCAACGCCAGCAGCAGTAAAACAAAGCGCTAAAGCGTTTTTAGAAATCCGCGATGGTGAAAACGGTCTGTTGGCTGCTCGCAATACTGAGCTAAAAGCTGTACAAGTCGCTGACCAAGCCAAAGCCGAAGCTGAACAAGTAAAAATGCGTGTCTCTTCGCAAGTTGATCAATATGCCGCCAACTTGCGCAAGCGCATTGAACTTTCGACCGCCGAAACACAAGCGCGCGGCGATAACGCCAAATTAGTTTTGTATATCGTTGCCGCAGTCAGCGTAGGCGTCGCAATATTAATCGGCTGGTTCTATGTATCCGGCGATGTTTTGGCTCGTATTGGCCGTCTATGCAAAGCGATGAACGCTGTTTCGCAAGGTAACTTGAGCGCCTTTACAACAAAGGCCAACACCAAAGACGAACTTGGTGAAATGGAGCGCGCTCTAGAAGTATTCCGCCAGAATGCTCAAAATATGGAACGCTTAAACAAGGAAAAAGCGGAAGCCGACGCACGCGCCTGGGCGGAAAAGGAAGAAGCCGACGCCCGCGAAAAAGAGCGCGATGAAAAAGAACGCGCCCGTGCCCGGGCCGTGCGCGAAGGCGCAGAAGCTGATCGCAAGTCGATGATGAAAAGACTTAGAACAGCATTTGGCGTTATCATTGACGCATCCGGCCGGGGCGATTTTTCAAAACGCGTTGAAGAACGCTTTGACGATGCGGAGCTAAATGAGCTAGCTGAAGGTTTAAACACCCTTGCGTCAACTGTTCAAAATGGTTTGCGCGAGACAAAGAATGTGCTTGAGGCTGTATCACGCTACGATTTATCTTTACGTGTCGAGGGCGATTATGAGGGAGAATTTGCTCAGCTTAAAGATGGTGTAAACGCCACTGCTGACAACCTCACTCAGATCGTCGAAAAACTGCAAGGTACAACGACTGATTTACGCAGCACAACTAATAACCTCCTTGCTGGCGCCAATGATCTGTCCAATCGTGCCACAGAACAAGCTGCGATGATCGAACAAACCTCAGCGGCGACAGAATTGCTGTCGCGATCAGTGAATGAAAACTCTCAGCGCGCTGGCGAAGCAAGCCGCAAAGCAACCGAAGCAAACGAAATGGCGAATAATGGCGGCGCGATTATGGAAGAAGCGACTGCCGCTATTGACCGGATCGCCCTGTCTTCCAGCAAGATTTCTGAAATTATAGGCCTTATCGAAAACGTTGCTTTCCAAACAAACTTGCTATCACTTAACGCAAGCGTAGAAGCAGCGCGCGCTGGTTCAGCCGGCGCAGGCTTTGCGGTTGTCGCATCGGAAGTCCGCTCGCTCGCACAATCAACTAGCGTAGCAAGTAAAGAGATCAAAGAGCTGGTCGACGAAGGCGCGGAAGATGTGAAAAAAGGTGTTGAGCTTGTCTCCAAAGTCGCTGAAAGCCTTGACCAAATTGTCGGAACAGTTGGCGGCGTGACGGAACTCATGAACGCGATCGCAACGGATAATCGCGAACAAGTTTCTAGCCTTGCTGAAGTCAACGGCGCGATCCGCCATATGGACGAGATGATCCAAAAGAACGCGACCCTGTCTCAACATACCCATTCGGCGATCACCAACGCGAATGAACGTTTTGGCGATATCGATGAAATCGCTCAGGGCTTCACTGTGAGCCGCCGCAATAATGTTAGCATCGCTAAACAGTGCGCCTAATAGCGGAAAATCGTTAGTAGTTTATTCGATCTACTAACGCTCAAATTTTTATTAACAACTTGTAAAACTTTCACCCATCACAAATTTGTGGGGCGCTTAGACAGAATACGAGCCGATACCTACTATATGGGTTCGCGAATCTGTCCCGCCTTTCGTATGCGTACCTTTGTTGGCAAGCATTAGAACTTCTAAAGACATCATCAGACTTCCTGACTTATTTGCCGCCCTATTTGGTAAAGCTTGGTTTACAATCTTTTAGCCCCACAACCACATCAAAAGAGATCAAAATGAAACTCAAGTTCTTCTCCCCCGCTCTATTTATTCTTGCCGCCGCTTGCAGCGCCGAGACACCGGCTGACGCAGCCACCGCCGAAGAGCCGCCTCAAGCAACAGATGAAACGAACACATCAAGCCCCGTAACGCCTGAGCCAACAAGCGTAGATATTCCATCCGGCGTTTACACAAACGACCCAACTCATACGAGCTTAATCTGGCGCATCAACCACCTTGGGCTTTCAAATTACGCCGCACGCATGAATGATGTAAAAATTACCTTGGACTTCAACGCCGAAGACTTTAGCCAAAGCAGTGTTACGGCTGTTATCGACCCACAATCTGTGGACACAGGCTATCCGGGTGAAGAAGACTTCGATGCTAAAATCGCCGACTCCGAAGACTTTTTCAATGCTGGCGCATTTCCAGCCATCGAGTTTACATCAAAGACGATCACTCTTACGGGTGCTGAAACAGCCACTATCACAGGTGATTTAACAATGCTTGGCGTTACAAAAGAAATTACCCTAGACGCCGTTTACAGTGGTTCTGTGGCAGAGCATTTCTTCGCAAAAAAGCCCGCCATAGGCTTTTCAGCAAAGGGCGCAATCAATCGCACAGATTTCGGTTTAGATTATTTGTCAGGACGCGGCCTTGGCGACGAAGTTGAAATCGTTATCACCGCCGAATTTCTACAACAATAATACAAATTTCCGGGAGGAAGGAACTAGTTCTTTTTTCCCCACTCTTCAGTACACTATGCGTTGCAAAATTCTAATTGAAATAGCTTTACTTTGCGAAGCTAAGTCCGCAATAAATAATCTGCACACAGCCAATAGTCTAAAAACCTTGCGCCAGGATAACAGCCAAAGTCCGCGGCCCTAATCCCCACTTCTTTTCTTTACAGATATCGCCGCTCTATCACCCATGGCTGTTAAGATTTGATCCCGCCCCTATATTTGCAACAAACAAAGCTCTTTTTCACCATTATTTGTTGCAAATAAGTTTGCCGATAATTTCACGCACAAAGCATGCAAGATTGTTCACAGAGATTGCGTGCTGTTCAGATCGAGATATTATACCACCACTTGGCGGCTCGAATACACGACGCGGCCCAGACGACAATCTATTTGTTCGCATTTTCTGTACTCGAGCCACTCGCCTTGCATTGAAAATGCCTACGCGGGGGTGATGAAATTGAGGCTAGAATGCAAGCAGAAGAATTAGTCCTACCCCGCAGGCCAACGCGCGCCAACGGCGTCGCCCGTTACAATCAGCTCTTAAAGGCGGCTGAAGCAGTCGTTGAGAGTGAAGGCGCTGACGCGCTTACAATACAAAGCATTGCAGCGCAGGCTCGGGTTCCCATGGCCTCTGTCTACCATTTTTTTCCTAATCCTGCGGCAGCCTGCATTGCTATCGCCGAATCACACTTAGACAACTTTGCCGTCCTACTTGCAAAGCCCGTTCGCAAATCATCCTCACAGACTTTCCGAAGTTTTATTGCGACAATTATGAAGCGCATCGTTGACTATTATAACGCTAACCCGGCGGCGCTAAAACTCATGCTTGGCTCAGATCACAGCTGGCGCATCCGCCGCGCTGATCTGGCTAATAATTTACGTCTGGCGACGGCCGCCGCCCAAGCGCTTCATCAGCAATATGGTCTAAAGCACACCGCGGAGTTACAAAAGAAGCTGATGATCACCGTTACTATTTGTGAATCAATATGGAGTCTTTCTGTCGCGGATAAGGGCCGCATTACCAAAGGCTATGCGGATGAGCTCTTAACTATCGTCACGAACTACCTTCAAGACGCCCTAAACATTGAAAAAGCTTAAACCACCGGACAGCAGCTGTTGGGTAATTTACCCCGCAGAGGGTTTTTTTAATGACCCTGCGCAAAGAAAATGAAGCATTTTCCCCCAAGGCACTTGAAAAGCGGGTGAAATGCCGACATTTTCGGCGGTGGACAGGTGGCCGAGTGGTCGAAGGCGCTCCCCTGCTAAGGGAGTAGGCGGGTTGAACCGTCTCGAGGGTTCGAATCCCTTCCTGTCCGCCACTATTTGCCTCGCGGGCCAAAGCCCCTCCGACGGGACGGGCTCGCTGCCCGTCGACCTGTTGGTCGCTAAATAGTGAAAGTGCGAAGTTCCTTCCGGCCTCTCCCGTCTAACAGCGGTTCTCTCGTGCATAATTGTTACGCTAGAAACGCTACGGGGGGCGTAGCTAGCCCCCACAGAGCCTGACAATCTAAATATCTCTATTCTACTTTCAGCGTCTGTGATTTGCGCGTTAGGCGGCGCGCTGTTTGGTTGGAACCATTTAAAAAGACTGCGTCCACGCTTTCCATAGCAGGGAAGTTTTCAAAACCGGTAACTTTTACCATTTTAAGGCGCTTCATCGCTTTACAAGTGAAGGTGTAAGACAACTCAATATCGCTGGCATGTTCATCATGGCTCGCATGTTCATGGTGATGGTCGTCATGGTCGTCATGGTCGTCATGGTCGTCATGGTCGTCATGGTCGTCATGGTCGTCATGGTCGTGATCATGTTCCTCATCATCAGAAGGCGCAAGATCTACCGAATACCCTTCCGGTAAAGCCACACTGACTGGTCCAACCAGCTCACAGCGACCGCTTTTTCCAAGCGCTAAGATAGCGTCAGATGAGCCAAGGCGGGTTTCAAGAGCCTTTAGGGCGGCGAGTTCCTCATCCGTAGATGGACGATTTTCAAAGCCTAAAAGGTCAACTAAAGGCCCAGAAACCGTTACCGATAAATTTCCGTCATCAACAGCAGCAAACAATTCCCAAGCGCCATGGACATGCGCCTTATGGGTGGTTTGAACGTCTTCAGTTTCGCCTTCATGCCCCTTACTTTCAGCAAAGGCAGCTTGAACCGTCAAAGCGGATAACGCCGCTGTTAAATACGCAGTTGTTCTAAGATTAGCCATCAAAACTCTCCCATTGTTGGAATTCGAGCGTGTACGCTGCATCACCTAAGTCATTAAGATTCTTTTTTGCTCGCAAAACGCCGATTGCCCAAATTGGATTCCACCGCTTGCCAAGGTCCGCTGGTTTTTTAGAGGTTACATAGACCATTTGATTTGGCGGCGGCGGCGGAGTGTGGATACATGCGCCAAAATAAGGAACCAGCAAAAATTCTGTAATTTTTCCAGACTCAGAATATTCGAATGGCAGAACAAAACCTGGTATGCGAACAAGTTTCCCGTCTAATGCCTCAACAACATTAAACGTCCCTATTTGCACGGGGGCATCGTCCATCACCTCATTATCGGGAGAATGCCCAAGGCCTGGGGGAATAACCCGCGCGGCCCACAGCTCATCAAGGCGTTCAAGCTCCCCTTCGGGCAACAAGTCGCTCCACTCAAGATTTTGGGGCGTTTCCCCAAAACTCGGCGTCGCAAGCACCCAAAGCAGGAAAATAACAACAATTCTCACAACAACCTCAAATTCGAACGGTTAAGCCATCGCTTAAAGATCGCCGATAAGCGAGCCAACCAGGAATAAAGCCAACAATAAACCCAAGTGTAATAACGCCCGATACAATGTAAAGGTCGTATGCCGATAGTCCAAATCCTCCTAAGGGCAACCCTGCTGACGCTTCTATGATTTGCGAAAAAACCCCAAGCAAAATATTTATCACCGCCGCGCCCAAAGCTGCGCCAATGGCTGCGACAAGCGTTGATTCCAAGACAAGCAGAAAAAACACGTCCCGGCTTTTGGCGCCGACAGACCGCAGCACGGCAATCTCCCGTCGGCGCTCATTTAGGCTTGTCATAATGGTTGTAAGAAGCCCAGTAAAACCAGCGGCGACCACCACAATCGCAACTGCGCGAAGCGCATTTTCCGCCGCGCTAACAACGCGCCACAATTGCGACAGAGCGACCCCAGGTATAACCGCAGACAATGCCTCACGTTTATAGGTGTTTGCGTCCCGTTGAAAACGCAGAACGGCGCTCTTGCTCTTTAATCCAACAAGAAAAGCCGTAATTGCATCAGGCTGCAGTTCCGCTTCATTAATCTCATCAATCTCAGGCGCCTTGGAACCCAACGGACGCCGCGCTGGCGGGGCGCCATTATTCCAGCCAAGGTGCACCGCCTCTATCCCCTTAAGGCTAACATGGATCGTCCGATCCACTGGCGTACCGGTTGGTTTTAAAATGCCGACAACTTTAAACGGACGGTTTTTGTGTTCCGCAAAACTGACGCTTTTTAAACCATGAGCGATATCAAACTCATCACCCAGGCTATAGCCAAGTTCGCGGGCCGCACGCGCGCCAAGAACAGCGTCAAACACCCCTGAGAAAACGTCCCCTTCGCCAATCGCCAAAGGCTGTTTGTTACGGTAACGGTAATGTTGGAAATAGTCCGTGGTTGTGCCAAGGACGCGAAACCCGCCATGGGAATCGCCGAGCGACAAAGGAACCGTCCAAGCAACATCTTTCCTGCCTGCAAATGTTTGATAAGTTTGCCAAGAAAGGTTTGCAGTCGGATCACCAAGCCGAAAAACGGAATATAAGAGCAAATTAATAGGCCCCGAACGAGCGCCGACAATAAGATCGGTTCCAGAAACAGTCTGTTCAAAACTAGCGCGCGCACCCGTGCGAACCTTTTCAACCCCTAGAACTAGCGCCGTAGAGATCGCAATAGACAGGATTGTTAAAATGGTCGTCGCGGCCCGCGCCTTAGCGCTCTTCCAAGCAAGGGATAGCAAATTCATTACGCCACCTCTGAGCGACTTGCTGGATCAGCTGGCGACTGGGCAGTCGACTGGAAGGAACGATTGATCTCCCCCATCATCACCTGCCGGTCAAAATGGTTTGCTAAGCTGGCGTCGTGACTGACGAAAAGCACGCTAGCGTTTTGCGCCTCCGATAACAATGTTTCAATAAACGCCCTACGGGTCTCTTCGTCTAAGGCGGAAGTTGGCTCATCAGCAATAATAAGTGAGGGCGACCCAATAAGCGCCCGCGCTGCTGCGACCCTTTGCTGTTGTCCGACTGATAACTCAGCAGCAGCGCGATTACTGCGCGCTTCATCATCTAGGCCTAGCCGCTCCAAAAGCGCTCTTGCCTTATTGATGCGCTCAGTCTTAGTCGCGCCGACGCGCGCCGCACGCACCTTTGAAAAATCGCAAGGAAGAAGAACATTCTCCACAAGCGTCAGATACGGCGCCAAATTGAACTGCTGAAAGATGACGCCCATCGCCTCAGCCCGCAGGCTGTCCCGGCCGCTGGCCTGCATTGTGTGAAAAGGAGCGCCTAATATCGTCGCCTCCCCACTCGTCGCGGTAAAAACCCCCGTGATGACACCAAGCAGGGTCGACTTACCGCTGCCGCTAGGCCCCTTAAGAAAAAGTCGCTCCCCCTTCCGGATCGATAAGTGCTCGACAGAAAGAACTGTCTCACCCCTCGTCCAGGCAAATTTAAGGTCACGGATATCAACGCTTAGAGACGACATGCTTTGGCTTGTCACAGACAACTTTGACAATTTTATGATTTCTGACCATGCCCCCTAGCATATCTTCAAAAGTGATAGCATCACCTACTTAGTGAAATTTGTCATCATATTAAGCTGCGTAAGAAGCCTTCAACAGGAACTAGCCCCATGGATGCATCCGAAAATCAGACCTCAAATCCACGTATCATTGCTGGCGCACGTACAATTACGGACATTATTCAAGAGCGCGTATCACGCCGTAGCTTTTTAGCAGGCGTCGGGGCGACAGCTGCGTTCTCTAGTTTCGGCTGCGCAAAAGACACCAGCCATACAGAAAAAGGCAACCAGGCAAGCGGGCAAATTTTAGACGAGTTTTCATTTTCTGAGATCACACGCGGCGCGGATGAAAACCACCACATCCCTGATGATTATACTCTTGATCTTGTGTTGCGCTGGGGCGATGCAATCTTCCCCGATGCGCCGGTTTTTGACCCGCTAAATCAAAGCGTCGACGCGCAGCTGCGCCAGTTTGGTTATAACAACGATTTTATCGGCTATTATCCTTTAGAAGCGAGTGACGAAAAAGAACTGCGCGGTCTTTTATGCGTTAATCACGAATACACATCAACGCGCCTTATGTTCCCAGGAATTACACAAGGGCGTACACCAACAAAATCTGAATGCGAAGTGGAAATGGCCGCCCATGGCGGAACGGTTGTTGAGGTCGCTTGCGATGCTGAAGGCCTATGGCGTCCCGTCTTAACATCAAAATATAACCGCCGGATCACAGCAGGCTATACCCTGATGGAGATCACGGGCCCTGCGGCTGGCTCTGAACGAATGAAAACTAAGGATGATCCAACAGGACGCCAAGTAAACGGCACCATGAATAACTGCGCCGGTGGTATGACCCCATGGGGCACATATTTGATGGCGGAAGAAAACTTCAACGGTAATTTTAGCGGATCACTTCCAGAAGACCATCCGGAAGCCGAAAACCATAAACGCTACGGCGTTCCGCGCGGATGGTATCATTGGGGCCAGCATTTTGAACGATTTGATGTTTCAAAGACACCTAATGAGCCAAACCGTTACGGCTGGATCGTTGAAGTCGACATTTTAGATCCCACTTCGGCGCCCAAAAAACGTACTGCTATGGGGCGCTTTAAACATGAGGGCGCAGAAAATGTCGTCGCACCAGATGGCCGCGTGGTCGTTTATATGGGCGACGATCAACGCTTTGACTATGTTTACAAATTCGTCACGGCACGTCCCATAAATACTGAAGATCGCACCGCCAATATGGACCTTCTTGATGAAGGAACACTCTATGTCGCTCAGTTTGACGCTGACGGCGGCGTTACTTGGCTGCCGCTAACGTTTGGCGAAGGCCCCTTAACACCACAAAACGGTTTTCAGTCCCAGGCCGATATTCTCATCGAAGCGCGCCGCGCCGCTGACTTGCTCGAAGCAACCCCAATGGACCGCCCAGAAGATGTGGAGCCTGATCCGGCGACGGGCCGTGTCTACGTCATGCTGACGAACAACACTGAGCGCACCGCGGAACAGGTTGACGCCGCCAACCCACGCGCCAACAACGCCGACGGGCAAATTATTGAAATCATCGAGCCCAATGGCGATTTTACCGCAACAAAATCACAGTGGGAATTTGTTGTACAATGCGGGGATCCCTCCGACCCTGAAAATGGGTCGCAATGGAATGAAGCAACAAGCGAGCATGGGTGGTTCGGCTCCCCCGACAATTGCGCGATTGATCCGAAGGGGCGTCTTTGGATTTCAACAGATGGAAATCAAAAAACCGGCTCTAATGACGGCTTATGGGCGCTTTCCACAAAAGGCGATGCACGCGGAACGAGCCGCGCCTTTTTCCGTGCGCCAAACGGCGCAGAAGTTTGCGGTCCGCGCTTCACCCCAGATGGCAAGACCCTCTTTCTAGCCGTGCAGCACCCTGGCGACGGCAAAGGCGCAAGCTTTGAGGCCCCGTCAACCCGTTGGCCGGATTTTGAAGAGAACACGCCGCCTCGCCCCAGCCTTGTGGCGATCCGCCGAAAAGACCACGGTGAGATCGGTTAAAAGCTTTAAAGTCCCAGCGGCGCTTTATGCTTACCGCTGGGACATCGTGTTGTTTAGTACCGAGCTTCTAACTCGAAGCCAAAAATCCGCGGCGCATCAAGGGGCGCATAAAAGATCCCATCCGTGCCAAAAGCCAGATTTTCAATGGCAAGGCCGCTTGCGCGCCTTTCATTGGTGAGGTTTTCGCCAAAAATGCGCGCGGCAAAGCGATCCCCTTCATATCCGACTTGGAAGCCGAGCGTTTCAACAGCGCCTTGAACGGCGTCGCCGCGCGCTCTTAAAGCAGTCTCACCAGTAAAGCCCGCTTCTGCGCGCACGAAAAAGCCTGATGCTAATTCATATCGCAACGCGATACCTCCATCATATTCTGGCACAAATTGAATAGACTGCCCTCGGACGTTCAAAGTTTCACTTATTTGAAGGTCTTTATACTCAGCATCGACATAGCCAATATGAGCATCAACAGAAAATGCGTCACTAGCCTGCCAACTCGCTTCCAGTTCCACACCCCGACTTCGTATAGAAGCATCAGATCCGATAAAGTCAGAGCTAACGGGCCGTCCGGTGGCATCTGTGGCGATTTGAACTTCCTGCCAATTATCTGAAGTAATGTGGAAGATAGCGCCGGAAGCACGCCAGCGGCGATCAGTTGATCGCCATTTAAAACCAATTTCTTGGCTCCACAGCGTCTCGCTGTCATAAGAGATAACATCATTATCAGTAAAACCTTGCTGAACCGCAACAAGGTTAAAACCACCCGGGATATATCCGCGCGCAGCAGAGGTGTGTACGGAAAAATTATCCGTCACTTTGTAATGCAATGCCATTCGCGGCAATATCGCGTCAAAAGTCTTAGAAAGGTCAGCGTTTGGATAAAAAATGACAGAGCCAAACCCTAGATCCAACTGACCCTCGCGTTGTAGCGTACTGCGCTTGGCTCGATCATAACGTACACCGCCGCTAAACCGAAGCTTTTCAGTAAGGTACCAGTTTAAAGACCCAAATACGCTAAAATCATTGCTGTCTTTTCGCTGTGACGGCGCCGCAATATAGGAATTTAAGTCACCTGGCCCGACAAAACTGGCTTTCGTATTTATTTCGTAGTCTTCATAATAAGAAGCACCCAAAATATAATCGAAGGTTTCTCCTTTTGGCGAAGTGAAACGCAGTTCGATGTTCTTGAACTCCTCTTCTTCAGCCTCTTCACCCGCCACGATCGGCGAGGCCGTGAAGTCAAAGTCGAGCCCCTTCGCATCCTCATCCAATTTTCTGTATGACGCAGCAAAATCAACAGCCCCATAATTCAGCTGGTAGTTTGCACTCAGGCCAAAGACATATTCTTCCTCAGTCGTATATTTTGGGGCGTCTTCAAAAGCGGTCCAGTCATCCGCACGGCGACCGCCATTGAATAAATCCCCATAAATTGTGTTGTATAGATCTAAATCCAAAGGCACATATTGCTGATCAAATAGCCCTGGCGCGTCCATGTCCAGCCAATACCCGGTCGCGTTGACGGTCAGGCGATCCGTTGGCGTCCAACGCAAACGCCCTTGCACAAAAGTCTCATTGATAACCCCAGTTTCCGCTGTCGACGTCCCTAGGTTCTTCGTAAAAGCGTCTTCATGCGCAATATTAAATGCGACAGACCCTGACAGTTTATTCGCTATAATTGGTCCGCCAATAAAGCCATCGCCTTCAATTCCGTTTCCAGAAGGGAAAGTAATCCCGGTCAAGCGCGCTTCGGCGACTAAGGAATCGGTTGGCGCTTTCGTTGTTACGATAATCAAGCCAGATTCGGTATTTGCGCCATAAAGTGTACCTTGAGGCCCGCGCAAGACCTCAATTGACTCGATCTGGTTCAGAACGGAATTACTGAGTTCGCGAAACGGAATGCCATCGATATAGACAGCGGCGCGGTTAATGATGAATGGATTAGATTCAACGCCGCGCACCGTGATGAAGATACTGCCCCGCTGTCCAGATTCATTGAACTGGACATTGGGCGTCAAGTCATCAATCCGGCGAAAATCGCGCAATCGCGCTTGCTCAATGGCATCGCTATCAAACACTGTAACCGACAGATCTGAATCAATCAGCGCCGTATCCCGCTTTGACCCGGTAACGACAATAGTGTCATCGTTTTCAGTAGATGTTATTGAAGTGGATTGTGCAACAACTGGTTGAGATAGGCATGCAGCAATAGCTGCGGCGGCAACACCGCACGACAAAAATTTAGACATTTCAAAAAGCTCTCTATAATTGACAAATTAGGTTTGTAAGTGTCAATCACAGGGCGGGCCGGTCGCAGGCGGCAGCAATGTCGGCGCAGCAAAATTGTGCGGCACAGCGGGTGCAAAACCATGAGCGCCAACAAAGAATACAACGCATCCAGTATCAGTCGAAAAATTGTGAAAAGCCTCGACACGCTCGCTGTGGAAGCAAGTTGAGCAGTTAATTTGCGCATGCTCGTCATGTTCTTCAAAGGCATGCTCGATCGCATGCGCAGACGTAAAAATCTGCGACAAGACAAGCACGAAGACGAGCGCCAATTGAGGCAAAATATCTCGGCTTTGCGGCTTTTTTACAATCAACTCCACAACACGCTAAACACTTTAAGTATTGATTTTATTGCGAACGGCTTTCAAACACCTCGCTTGTAATTTAGCATCCAGCCATGCGCCACTCCGATCCTGCCATCGGGAAAACTGGTAAGCACGCCATGCAAGGAGATTCAGTATTTTGTTATGCGTGAGGAACTTGAGGATCAATCAGATACCGCCATACGTTTCGTTTCCAGTGATGATGGGGCAATAGCGTTGGTTCGCTCTCGCTTTCGCGCATTCGAGGGCGCATTGCAGCCAACACGGTTTACCAAAATCGGGCTCAATATTGGCCGCACTAGTCACATGTATCGCAAATCAGATGCAGGCGAGCTTGATGCAACCTGGCGACGAAATGGCATCTCAGTAAACTTACCGAACGACTCAGCGGTCGGTTCATCAGGAGCGGTCACGATGATCGGGCTGGCCATAGATTTTGATGCGCTAGGCCTGCCGCAAATTCCCCTTACCCTAGAGCCATTGGTGTACAAATTAACAGTGGACACGCTCGCCTCAAATTATATGCGGCGTTTGTTCGATGAGGCTGAATTGCATGGAACTTCTCGTGCTTTCTTCGATCATAGCCTTGATACATTGATGGCGCGTTTGTGTTCAGACTTAGCGCCAGCGTTAAGTGAAACCGTCCCGCCCCTTGATGCATGCGCCCTAAAAATCGTACAGGAAATAGTCGAAGCTCGTTTGTCTCAAGGTCTTTCGGTGATAGAAATGGCGGCGGCTGTAAACATGCCGGCTACTCGTTTCGCAAAAAGCTTCAAAAGCTCAACCGGGCTTGCGCCCTTTCAATATTTAACGGCAAGACGTATGGCCCGCGCAAAATTGCTTCTCAGCCATGGCATGAACGTTACGCAAACAGCTTCTGCGGTCGGCTACGCCAATCCTAGCAAATTTTCTTCAGCATTTAGAAAATTTACAGGGGTTAAGCCGAGTGAATGTCTAAATAATTAGAATAAATACTAATCTATAAATCATAAGGCGTGTGTGATGGTTCTTAGATCTTTTCTCATAACCATGCCTAGCTTCGTTCGATAAGCGTCTTAGCGGCGCGCCTGGCGTCCTCGGCTACTCGGCCTGGCCCGTGCAAATGCGCCAAAACAATCGCGCCTTCTTTTAAAATCAGCAATTGATGCGCAATCTGCTCAGGGTTTTGAAGCATTGCTTCTTTCGCCAATTGAGTAAAATAACTCAACAACAGCCTTTTATGATCAGAGGACGTTTTATGAATTGGGTCTTCCGGGTTTTGATATTCCGAAGACGCCTTAATAAACATACAGCTCTTAAACTCTGGTTCTTCAAACCATTCACCCAGCGCTGTAAAAATCGCTAATAATTGTTCCTTAGGAGTATTCGCAAGCGTCTCAATGCGTCTGGTTAGCCAATTTCGAAACTGCTCGTCTCGCAATCTTAGTGTTGCAAGGATCAAATCCTCTTTCGTCCGGAAATGCTTATAAATCGCCGTCTTGGAAACGCCCGTTTCTTTGGCTATACGGTCCATGCCGATCGCGTGAAATCCCCCGGCATAAAAAGCCTTTAGGGCGTTTTGGACCAATTCATCTCTCTTTGAAGCGCTCAATCTTTACCTCACTGATTACTGATCGGTAAATAGTCTAAAATCACGCGAACATCAAGAAACCTTCATTTATCTTATTAAAAACAAATGCTTACTGATAACCTCCCTTTCCCTGCCCATCTTTTTTCGTGGAATTATCCAAATAAGGTTGACCAATCGGTTTACACCCTCTATCTAACAATAACCGATCGGTTAATGTTGGTAATTCTTGGTTAGGCGTAAGCTTTCTGTACTTCCAACAACACAAAAACTTTACTCCGAAGGGGGATGAAGAGATGCATAATTCACTTCGTCATTTCTATGGCCGCGGCACTGATGTGTCAGCCATTTTACTCAGTATCGTTATTTTTTTCATCGTATCAGCCATTACACTCGGCGCTACGTTAGCGGTGTCTTCGTCTCATCCCAAAGAAAATCCACCACCTCGGCACGCCCAGGCGATGTCAGCGCCCGATAACTATTCCAGCAATTCACAACAACAAGACCGTCACACCCTAAGCACCAGGAGATAAAAATGCGCCCGCCCCTCCCCCCATTTAACGAACAATCCGCCCGAGAAAAAGTTCAACTCGCCGAAGACGCATGGAACACGCGCAATCCGGAGAAAGTAGCGCTGGCCTATAGCGAAAACTCTGAGTGGCGAAACCGCGACTATTTTCTTAACGGACGCGCAGAAATCATCAGCTTTTTGACAAAAAAGTGGGAAAAAGAACTTGATTACAAACTAAAAAAAGAACTTTGGGCGTATACGGATAACCGTATCGCCGTGCGTTTTGAATATGAATGGCGAAATGATTCAGGTCAATGGTTTCGAAGTTACGGCAACGAAAACTGGGCGTTTAACCCTGACGGCCTTATGCAAAAACGGTATGCCAGCATCAATGATTTGATCATTAATGCATCCGACCGCCGACTTTCGTAACAGTGCGTTCAACAGGAGAAACATATGCCCAGCGCTTTTGCCAGCCTCGCCTTTACGCCGTCTGTTCGCGCGGTCCAAGAAAAACAAGGATCAGCCCAAAGTTACGCAAAACTCTTATCAGCCGACGTAAACGGCGGCGATGTACTGACAGAACGCGAAGCAACTTTTATCGCCTTGAGAGACGGGTTTTACCAAGCGACCGTATCACAAACAGGGTGGCCCTACGTACAATTTCGCGGCGGCCCGCGAGGTTTTTTAAAAGTTCTATCTCCAAAGGAGATCGCATATGCTGATTTTCGCGGCAACCGCCAATATTTAAGTGTCGGAAATTTGTCGAACAACAATCGGCTTTCGTTGATGCTAATGGATTACCCAAACGCAAGGCGGCTAAAAATATGGGGCCGCGCATCACTGATAGATCACGACGATAACCCCGATCTGGTTATGAAGCTTCATGACGATCAGTATCGCGCGCACCCGGAACGGGCTGTTGTTATTACAATTGATGCTTTTGATTGGAATTGCCCGCAACACATTCCTCAACGATTTACATTGGACGAGCTTCAACAATTAGGCTTTGCTGTCGAGGGGCCCCGTTGAAACAGCCGATCCTCACTAAAATGTGCGCGCCAGAACGCCTTTAAATTACACTTTAGCCGCTCGCCCATATAGGCGAGAAGAGTTACAATCATACATGAGTGAGGCGTATCGAAGGAAGAGAGCAAATGATCACACTATACACTGCCGCGACGCCAAATGGACATAAAGCGTCTATCACATTGGAAGAGCTTGCATTGCCCTATAAAACCCACGCTATTAACCTCGGCGAGGGAGACCAAAAGCAAGATTGGTTTTTGAAACTAAATCCCAATGGGCGAATTCCCGCCATTGTCGATCATGACAACGATGATTTTTCCATTTTCGAGTCTGGAGCGATCATGATCTATCTTGCGGAAAAAGCTGGCCAACTTTTACCGACCGACGCAAAAGGCCGCTCTAATGTTATACAATGGGTTATGTTTCAAATGGGCGGTGTTGGCCCAATGATGGGACAAGCAAATGTATTCCACCGTTATATGCCAGAACGTATTCCGCTAGCAATTGAACGCTATCAAACTGAGAGCAGGCGCTTACTTGGTGTTCTCAACGATCATCTTGGGGACAATGAATATCTGGCTGGCGATTATTCCATTGCAGATATCGCCAATTTTTCATGGGCGCGCATTCACGAATGGTCTGGGATTGATGTTTCAGGATACGACAATTTAGACCGATGGTTAAAACAAATCCGGGCACGGCCGGCGGTTGAACGCGGCCTAGATGTTCCAACACCACTTTTTAAACGAGATAATATGTCTGATGAAGATCGCGAGACAATCATCAAACAGGCCCAAACAATGGTGACCGGGATCAACGACAAATAAAGCTCACAAAAAAGGGGCTGCATTAGCGGCCCCTTTTTGCATTGAACATAATTTTAATGCGTCATCACGTTTAATGCGTCATCACGGGGTCAGGCCCATCAGCATCAGAGGCTGCTGGCGCAGCATCAACCGGCTCAGTCCACTCAATTGGCGTGAGTTTCTGTGTCAGAGCATGCCCCAAAACTTCGTCAATCGTTTTAACCGGAATAATCTTCAGACCTTCTTTCACATTATCCGGAATTTCAACAAGGTCTTTTTCATTCTCTTCAGGGATCAATACTGTTTTAATACCGGCCCTCAAAGCAGCTAATAGCTTTTCTTTCAGACCGCCAATCGCCAGCACTCTTCCGCGCAAGGAGATTTCACCGGTCATCGCAATATCTTTATGGATTGCAATGCCAGTCAAAACCGAAACAATTGCCGTCCCCATTGCGACGCCAGCTGACGGACCATCTTTGGGCGTTGCGCCTTCAGGGACGTGGATATGGATATCAGTCTTTTCAAAGACCGGAGGTTCCACCCCAAATTCCGTCGCGCGGGCGCGCACATAAGAAGAGGCGGCGGAAACTGATTCCTTCATAACCTCTTTCAAATTGCCGGTCGGGGTCATCCGGCCCTTACCTGACATTTTCACGGCTTCAATCGTTAAGATATCGCCGCCAACAGAAGTCCAAGCAAGCCCGGTTACAACACCAACCCGGTCCTCGCCTTCGATCTCACCAAATCGGTATTTTGGCACACCAGCAAAATCAGCAAGGTTTGATGCACTAACCTGAACGCTTTCGGCTTTATTCTTTTCAATGTCACGAACGGCCTTACGCGCCAGGCTCGCAAGTTCGCGCTCCAAGTTCCGCACACCCGCCTCACGGGTGTAGCGGCGGATAAGATCCATCAAGCCATCATCGGTCAAAGTCCACTCATCCTCACTTAGACCGTGATCTTTCATTTGCTTCGGGATCAAATGGCGACGAGAAATCTCGACCTTTTCATCCTCCGTATAACCCGGAATGCGAATAATCTCCATCCGATCAAGCAAAGGCTGCGGCATATTCAGGCTGTTCGCCGTGGTGATAAACATCACGTCGGACAGATCATAATCCACTTCCAGATAATGATCAGCAAAAGTAGAGTTCTGCTCAGGGTCCAAGACTTCTAGCAATGCTGACGATGGATCGCCGCGGAAATCCTGGCCCATTTTGTCGATTTCATCGAGCAAGAACAATGGATTTGCTTTCTTGGCCTTCTTCATTGACTGAATAATACGCCCTGGCATAGAGCCGATATAAGTGCGCCGGTGACCGCGGATTTCCGCCTCGTCCCGCACCCCGCCAAGGGATACACGCACAAATTCACGCCCCGTCGCTGTAGCGATTGACTTGCCGAGAGAAGTCTTACCAACGCCCGGAGGGCCAACAAGGCACAAAATCGGCCCTTTGACTTTATTCATCCGCTTTTGAACGGCAAGATATTCTACGATCCGCTCCTTGACCTTCTCAAGGCCATAATGATCAGCATCAAGAACTTCTTCGGCTTTTTCTAGGTTTGCTTTAACCTTGGACTTTGTTCCCCACGGGATCGACAAAAGCCAATCAAGGTAATTGCGCACCACGGTTGACTCAGCTGACATCGGCGACATCTGACGCAGCTTTTTCAACTCAGCTTCAGCCTTTGCCTTCGCTTCCTTTGAAAGCTTTGTTTTTGAAATCTTATCTTCAATCTCTGAAAGCTCGTCGCGACCATCATCGGTTTCGCCAAGCTCCTTTTGGATCGCTTTCATCTGTTCATTGAGATAATATTCGCGTTGGGTCTTTTCCATCTGACGCTTGACCCGGTTGCGAATTTTCTTCTCAACTTGAAGAACGCTCATTTCGCCTTCCATCAAGGCGTAAACTTTTTCCAATCGCTCAGCAACGCCAATAATTTCCAACAATTCTTGCTTGTCGGAAATTTTGATATTTAGATGCGAAGCAACCGTATCAGCAAGCTTGCCGCCATCCTCAATCTGATTGATAGAGACAACGACTTCCGGCGGAACGCGCTTGTTTAATTTTACATATGATTCAAACTGGGTGATGACGGACCGAGATAAGGCTTCGATATCGCCGTCTTCCGTTTCTAGTTCTTCTGGAACAACCGCGACAGCTTCAAAATATTCATCTGTATGCGTATATTCAATAATATTGACGCGTTCTTCCCCCTCAACAAGCACCTTAACGGTGCCGTCGGGAAGTTTTAAAAGCTGTAAGACCGACGCAACAACGCCGACATCATAAATGTCGTCAATGCTCGGGTCATTATCACCGGCGTCTTTTTGAGCGACAAGAAGGATCTTCTTGTCATTTTCCATCACGTTCTCAAGCGCGCGGACGGACTTGTCGCGGCCCACAAAAAGCGGCACCACCATATTGGGAAAAACGACAATATCGCGCAGCGGTAGAACGGGATAGGTCATCGACTCTTGCATGTACTTTCTCCTAGCGTATCAGACCCCGCAAATCGGGCGTCTGGCATACGAACGCCCCTGTTTGCGCACTTATCGCTTATCTAAAATCGATTCTGAGCATGGGGCTGAAGCAATCTTAAGATAAAATAGTTGCGGCGGGCATAAGGCTGCGATCGTTTTCATTATGTGGCGCGTGCGCGACGTGTTTCAACCCTCGAGCATGCATATGGGAAAAATGAATAATGTCGGGGAAATTGGGCAAAAATGGCGCATATATGCGCCGAAAGCCCGTCATTGCGGGCTTTCGGTAAACTTACGAAAATATATATAAACGGAATTTAAGGTGAAAATGTCACCGCTACGCGCTGACGTCAGCTTCCACTTTTTCTTCCTTGCGATCTTCGTAGATGAAGAGGGGTTTCGCCCCACCTTCAACAACTTCGCCATTGACGACAACCTCAGCTACCCCCTCTAAGGTCGGTAGATCGAACATGGTGTCGAGCAAAATGCCTTCCATAATGGAACGAAGGCCACGTGCGCCCGTCTTACGTGCGATGGCTTTGCGAGAAACGGCGCGTGTCGCATCTTCGGTAAAGGTGAGCTTGACCTCTTCCATCTCAAACAGACGCTGATACTGCTTTACAAGCGCATTTTTCGGGCTTGTTAGAATCTGCACAAGCGCATCTTCATCAAGATCTTCCAGCGTTGCAATAACCGGCAAGCGGCCAACAAATTCTGGAATTAGGCCGAATTTCAAAAGATCTTCAGGCTCAACGCCTTGCAAGATATCTCCAATCCGGCGGTCATCAGGACTCTTCACTTCAGCGCCAAAGCCAATGGACATGCCCTCGCCGCGGTTAGCGATAACTTTCTCAAGGCCAGCAAAGGCGCCGCCGACAATAAACAGGATATTCGTTGTATCAACCTGCAAGAACTCTTGCTGCGGATGCTTGCGCCCGCCCTGTGGCGGCACAGAAGCGACCGTTCCTTCCATAATCTTCAACAAAGCTTGCTGAACGCCTTCACCGGAAACGTCGCGCGTAATCGACGGATTGTCAGATTTGCGCGAAATTTTGTCGACTTCGTCAATATAAACAATGCCGCGCTGTGCGCGCTCTACATTATAATCAGCAGCCTGAAGAAGTTTTAGAATTATGTTTTCAACATCCTCGCCGACATAGCCCGCTTCGGTTAGTGTCGTGGCGTCCGCCATTGTAAACGGCACGTCCAAAATCCGCGCTAAGGTTTGGGCAAGCAAAGTCTTACCAGACCCAGTTGGACCGATCAGCAAGATGTTCGATTTAGCAAGCTCAACATCGTTATTTTTCGCCGCGTGGTTCAACCGTTTAAAGTGGTTATGAACCGCAACTGAAAGAACGCGTTTTGCATGCTTTTGACCAATGACGTAATCGTCAAGAACTTTATGGATCTGCTGCGGGCTTGGAACCCCGTCGCCAGCTTTGACCAACGAAGATTTCGACTCTTCGCGGATAATATCCATACAAAGCTCAACACACTCGTCGCAAATGAAGACAGTCGGCCCTGCAATGAGCTTGCGAACCTCGTGCTGGCTCTTCCCACAGAAAGAACAATACAAAGTGTTCTTTCCATCGCCCCCATTCTTTCCGCCAATCTTGCTCACGCTCACTCCACTTCCTCATTCTTATCTGTTTTGCTCAATTCTTAAGCTCAACTTGAAAACGACAACTGTTTAGATCTTAACGACCTTAGTTTTATCGAACCTTACGATTTCCGCATTTTACGGAAATGATGCGATATTCTCGCCTAAAGGCCGCCCATACGGCTCCTAAACACATAGCTGCACGAACGGCGCCAATTATTCATCTTACTTTCATATTCGACCACACCCCGCCCCATTCAATCAAGCGGGGAATAGTCGAAAGATTGCCGCCTATATGGCTATTCTTCCTCACCCTCAGGGGTTATGCGCGTTGAAATAACCTTATCAATAAGGCCAAATTCAGCCGCTTCTTCTGGGCCCATGAAGTAATCACGGTCTAGCGTGCGCTCTATCGTCTCGTAATCTTGTCCCGTATGCTCGACATAAATCTCGTTCAAACGGCGTTTTGTCTTAACAATATCCTGTGCATGGCGTTCAATATCAGACGCTTGGCCTTGGAAACCAGCAGATGGTTGGTGCACCATAATACGGGAGTTTGGCAGGGAAAAACGCATATCTTTTTCACCTGAAGCAAGCAAAAGCGAGCCCATTGAAGCCGCCAAGCCCACACACATAGTCGAAACCGCAGGGCGGATGTATCGCATTGTATCGTACATCGCCATGCCAGCGGTAACGGATCCCCCAGGGGAATTAATATAAAAAGCAATTTCCTTTTTAGGATTATCCGCCTCTAGCCACAAAAGCTGGGCGACAATCAATGTCGACACGGCGTCATGGACGGGGCCAGAAAGGAAAATAATCCGCTCTTTCAATAGCCTAGAATAGATATCGAACGAACGTTCGCCGCGGCTTGTCTGCTCGACAACAATCGGCACGAGCGTGTTCATGTAAATATCGTGTGGGTCTTTCATTCGTTTCTCTTTTACGTTTTTACAGGGCGAAAAAAGCAGATTGTTACAAGCATCACTCGCCGTGTTCGCCTAGACCGTCAAACTGTAAGCGATTTGGTTAACATGGGGTTGCCAACTTATGTTGCAATGGGTCGCTCTTTGCCTTCGTATTTCAGCACCTTACAGCGACAGACTTAAGTAAGCGTTATGGCGGGCGACAGACATGCGTTAAGAATTTCGCCCCTGTATACCATTAGAAGCGCGAAACAGATGTCACAACCTGGGGAATTTTATCAAAAAAGAGGCCAAAAATGAAAAACCCCTCTCAAAATGAGAAGGGTTTAATTCACACAATAATAAAGTCTGAGAAGCGCTTAAGCGTCATCCCCTTCGGGATCCTTCATAAGCTCTTCTTTATCGACCGGTTTTTCGGTGACTTCCGCACGCTCAAGAATATAGTCAACAACTTTTTCTTCAAATAACGGCGCTCTGATCTGGGCAATCAAATTCGGATTTTGCTGATACATCTGAAGAACAGCTTGCGGAGTGACGTCTTGTCCTTGCATCTGCATCATTTGCGCATCGCGTAAAGCCTGCTGTTGCACGGCTTGTTGAAGTTCGTTTGACGGCACCTCAACCTCAGCTTTTTGGCCAATTTCAGCAAGCACAAGGCCTAGACGAACGCGTCGCTCAGCAATCTTGCGATATTCTTCTTTTAGCTCGTCTTCCGATTTTTCTTTGTCTTCTTCATCACGCTCGGCGCTTTCGACCTGACGCCAAATCATATCAAATTCTGCGTTCACCATGCCCTTTGGAAGATCAAAATCGTGGGCGTCATCAAGCTTATCCAAAAGCGAACGCTTCACATGGGCGCGAGACATTTGAGAAAACTCGCCCTCTAGACGTTCTGTCACACGCTTTTTCAGATCCGCAAGATCTTCAAGCCCAAGCTTTTGCGCAAGCTCGTCATTTAACTCAACAGCTTTTGGCGCTTTGACGGTGTTCACTTTGACATCAAAAACAGCATCCTTGCCCGCGAATTCTTTAGCACCGTATTCTTCTGGAAAGGTGACACTAACGACCAGGTCCTCACCGCCAGCGGCGCCGACTAACTGATCCTCAAAGCCGGGAATAAAGCTGTTAGAGCCGAGAACAAGTTCATGCCCCTCACCTGCGCCGCCTTCAAACGGCTCATCATCAATTTTGCCGACGAAGTCGATAACAACCATGTCGCCGTCTTCAGCTTTGGCGCCGTCTTCTTTTTCGTCATAGTCTTTTTGTTGATCTGCAATGTTATTTAGCGCGTCATTGATGTCGTCTTCCGGCACCTCAGCGACAGGCTTTTCTAATGCTAAAGCCGCGACGTCCGTTGGCTCAAAGTCCGGCAAGATCTCAGCCTCAACATCGTAATCAAGGTCAGCTTTACCATCGATGACGTCTTGAATCTCATTTTTAAACTCTGGTTGCGGCTGGGTCGCAGGCTTCATATCCCGCTCAGAGAACACGCTCGAACTTGTCTCAGTAACAACCTCTTGGACGATTTCGCCCATCATTTCCTTGCCGAAGCGCTGTTTCAAAAAAGACACAGGCGCCTTGCCCTTACGGAAGCCTTTCAGGTGCACCTGGTCTTTGATTTCCTCAATCTTCGCGAGCAATTTTTGATCAAGCTCGCTTGCAGGGACCTTTACATTGAATTTGCGCTCAAGACCTTCTGCGCTGACTTCGGTGACTTCCATTTCTTATTCCGTCTTTGTAACGGGGCGCGCCCCAAAATTCTAAACCTAGCGAAGGTCAGCTGGTCGTGCGCCGACACTTCCAACGGGTTGATCGCGCCCAGTAATAGCTGCGGTCAATTTCCGTCAAAACCTCTAAAAATTCTCGTTGATCATCCTTTTGGCTCAAAAAGCAACTTAGTTTTTCAAACGAGATTAGCCGCCGAAAGGACCCCTTCGGCGGCGCAGATGTGGACACATATTGGACGACGCACCAAAGGTCAATTAAAACCTGTCTTAAGGCGCCCATTTCCGGCGCGTATGAAGCTTGCCGAGATATCTACATAGCATTATGGGTGCCATCCATTAATCGTTGTAAAATCTTGTTTAGCCTGCCCCCTGGGATCAAAAACCTCCCCCCCTCGCACACCAAGTCACGGCAAGATTATGTAAAATCTCTACAGTGAAGAAGCCCATTTGCACAAAGCTAATATTAAAAAGAAATCTGCAGTTCTAGATTTGCGCGATTGATCTAAATCGGCTTTAAGTGAAACGGGCTTTGATCGACAAAGTGCCCTGGACTAACCTCAGTTAAACCTGGCGCTATTTCGTTCGCTTTTTCTTCATCACCTCCAGAACCACGACTAGCCTCAGACTGATCTGCAGATGATGAAGCATCCGCTGTGAGCACAATTCGCTCTCGATGCCTTTCCGTCTTGGGATCAGGCAGCGGTATCGCGCTCATCAAAGCGCGCGTATAAATATGCTGGGGATTATCGACAATCGCTTCAGCGCTTCCCAATTCCAAGATGCGTCCCATATACATTACAGCGATCCGGTCTGAGATATAACGCACCACCGATAAGTCGTGAGAGACAAAGACCATCGTCAGCCCCATCTCAGCACATAACTTCTTTAACAGATTAAGGATCTGCGACTGGATCGACACATCAAGCGCAGAAACCGGTTCATCCGCCACGATAAGCTTTGGCTCCGTCGCTAAAGCACGGGCGATAGCCACACGTTGGCGTTGCCCGCCTGAAAACTCATGGGGGTAACGCTTCATCATAGCAGGGTTCATCCCCACCCGGTTCATGAGTTGAGCGACCTTCTCATACAGCGGATCCCCGGATAAATTCGGAAAACGTGTACTGATCGCCTCCGCCAACATGTCATAGATAGTCAACCGAGGGTTTAATGATGCATAAGGATCTTGAAAAATCATCTGGAAGTTAATGCGTTTGGCGCGCAGTTCTTTTTGCGACAGCGCCGTTAACTCCTCTCCTTCAAAAAGGACGCGGCCCTTGGTCGGGCGGACAAGCTGCATAATCGTCCGGCCCAGTGTCGATTTTCCACAGCCCGATTCCCCAACTAAACCGAGGATCTCTCCTTTGCGTACAGTGAGCGAAATTCCGTCAACGGCCTTAACGACAACCGGCTCCTCTCGGCTAAAAAAAGAGCGCGTCTCCTGAAAATGTGTATGAAGATCTTCAACAACCAGGAAATCACCAACGTTAGATTGGCTCATGGCGCACCCTCCCCTTGGGAGTCCGGCGCCGCATCACTCTTTTGTCTCATCACACTCTCAATGGGCGCACTTGAATCGCAATAGCGACAATCGGCATGCCAATGCCCCTCCTGATACTCAACCAAGATTGGGCGCTCTTCCTCAGACGGTTTACATTTGGGATAAGGACATCTGCTATGAAAAGCACACGGATGAATAGGTTTTGAAAGATCCGGCGGCTGACCAGGGATTGTATAAAGCTCATCCCCTTTGGTTTGCAGCGATGGGATCGTTTTCAGCAAAGAACGCGTATAGGGATGACAAGTATTGTAAAAGACTTGTTCGACCGAACCGCTTTCAACCACACGTCCTGCATACATTACGTTCACTTTATCGCATAGCGCGGCGATTACCCCCAAATCATGGGTGATAAAGATGACAGCGACCCCCATATCTTTCTGGCGCTGTTTTATAATTTCCAAGATTTGCGCTTGCACAGATACATCAAGGGCTGTCGTCGGCTCATCCGCGATAAGCACATCTGGTTCGGTGATAAGCGCCATTGCAATCATCACCCGCTGGCGCATGCCACCAGAAAATTCGTGTGGATATGAGTGCACACGGCGGGCGGCATCTGGAATGCCAACCTCTTCGAGCGCGGCAATAGCTTTAGCGAGCGCCGCCGTTTTGTCGAGGTGGCTATGAACTTGCACCGCTTCCATCAATTGGGTGGATATTTTCAAATATGGGTTTAATGCGGTCATCGGATCTTGGAAGATCATCGCAATTCGCTTGCCGCGGTATTGATGCAGCGATTTAGCGTCCAGGGACAACAAATCTTGCCCATCAAATAAAGCGCTGCCGCCCTCAATCCGGCCAGGTGGTTCAGGGATCAATCGCAAAAGCGAGTGGCAGGTAACGGACTTCCCGCTGCCCGACTCCCCAACAATCCCCAATGTCTCACCGCGGTCGACGGAGAAACTCACCCCATCCACAGCGCGCACGACGCCTGCGCGGGTATAAAAAGACGTTTTAAGATCACGAACTTGTAAAAGCGCCATCGCGCATCAATCCTTCGCGCTTTTCGGATCAAGCGCATCGCGCACGCCGTCGCCTAAGAAATTTAAGCAAAATAAGGTGAGTGAAAAGAACACAGCCGGGAAGACCAACAGCCAGGGGAAAATTTCCATGTCCTGCTGCCCCTCATTAATCAGCACCCCCCAGGAAGCGTTTGGCGGCTGAACCCCTAATCCCAAAAAGCTTAAAAAAGCTTCCAGCAACATGACCGCTGGCACCGTTAAAGTTGCAACCACAATCACAGGCCCTAATACATTGGGGATAAGGTGTTTTAAGATTATTTGCCGGTGACTAAGACCGAGCGACACAGCCGCTTCAACAAATTCTTGCTTCTTTAAGTTGATGACGCCTGATCGCACGATCCGCGCAGTCGTCAGCCATTCGACGCACCCGATTGCAACGAAGATCAACCAAAGTGATCGGCCGAAGGCGACCATCAATAATATGACAAAAATGGTGAATGGAAGCGCATATAGTACGTCCACGAAACGCATCATCGCCGCGTCCACCCTGCCCCCAAGATAGCCCGCTGTGGCCCCATAAATTATACCGATAAGTAACGACACGCCCGTCGCTAACACGCCAACCAAAAGCGAGATGCGTCCGCCTTCCATTGTGCGCGTCATCAAATCACGCCCAAGTGAATCGGTTCCAAAAGGATGAGCAAAGGAAGGCGGCGTCGCGCCTGCTAATAAATCTTGGGCACGGGCGTCGTGGGGCGAGAACCAAGGCCCGAAAATACAAAACAGACAGATCACGCCAAAGACACCTAGACAGATAACCGCAAGGCGGTTTTGGCGCAAACGCGCCCAGGCATCCGCCCAAAGGGAAGCTCCTTGCTCAATCTCGGCCTGAAGGATCGTTTGGGGTTCAGGGGCGCTGTTAGATGCTGCGCCAAAGTTTTGTGCTGCCTCACTCATATTTCAACCGCGGGTTAAGCGCCACTTGCGCGATATCAACGAGGAGGTTCATCAAAACAATCAGCGCCGCAAACAATACCGTCAGCCCAAGAATTAAAAAATCATCCCGGTTAAGGGCGCCCTTCACAAACCATTGTCCCAGACCCGGCACCTGAAAAATCGTCTCAATCACGAAGGAACCTGAGATTATGCCTGCAAGCGCTGGCCCTAAAAAAGTAATTGCTGGGGTAAGGCCGCCCTTTAAACAGTGTTTAAAGATGATGGTGGTTTCAGACAGACCTTTCGCCCGTGCGGTGCGGACAAAGTCTTGATTCAACATCTCTAACATGCCGCCGCGGGTTAAGCGCGCAAAATACGCCGCATAATAAAGCCCCAGCGTCGCGGCGGGCAATACAATATACTCCGGCCCATACCATCCCGCCACGGGGAACATTTGAAAGACCAAACCAAAGACAAGGGCTAACACGGGCCCCATGACGAAAGTAGGAAGGCATATGCCAACCATTGCTGATGACATTGGAAGATAGTCAAGCCAACTATTCTTCTTGACGGCCGCCAAAATACCGATCGGCACGCCAATTAATAAAGCGACAAGCAAAGACACAGACCCAAGCGTTAAGGAAACAGGAAAGGCCTGAGCAATAATTTCCGTCACCGTGCGATTGGCGTAAACCGCCGATGGCCCAAATTCCCCTTGAAGCGCATTACCGATAGAAATGAAAAACCGTTCCACTGTCGGTTTATCATACCCATAAAAAGCTTCAATTTGCTCAAGGATTTCTGGCTGAATGGCCCGTTCAGAACTGAACGGGCTGCCCGGCGTCGCAGCCACCAAAAAGAAAGTTATGGCGTAGATGGCGAGCAAAACAAATAAGCCCTGAACCAAACGCATGCCAATAAAGTGTATCATTAAGAAAGGCCTAAATAGGATCTAACAGCGCAAACCATACCGTTCTTATTCGGCCTCAAACCTTATGTATTTATAGGGATGATGGTCTAAAACTTTTGGCGCATAGCCGCTAAGCCTTGGGTCTTTTAAAAAGTTCCTTGTGTACCAATAAATTGGAATGATCGGTAGCTCATTCATCAATATCCCCTCAGCTTCACGAAGAAGGCGAATACGATCCTCCTCCGATGTCGCCAAACGCGAATCGCGGATCAACTGATCATATTGGGAACTACTCCAGCCGGTATTGTTATTGCCATTGCCGGTCGTAAACATATCTAGAAATGTTGTCGGATACACATAATCTGCTATCCACGCCGCACGCGCGATATCATAGTCAAGGTTTGAACGTGTATCGAGATAGACTTTCCATTCCTGATTATAGATCCCGACATCAATACCCAAATGCTCTTTCCACATCGCTTGGATCGCCTCTCCAATCCGGCGATGATCTTCTGATGTGTTGATCAGGATTTCCTTTTTAGGAAAACCAGCTCCGCCCGGAAACCCAGCCTCCGCCAATAGCTGGCGCGCGCGCTCCGGATCATAACTAACCGCTTGCAACGGAGCATAGTCCACAACCCCTTGCGGCACATAGCCTGTTGCAGGCTGCTGACCGCCCTGGGTGACTTTTTCAACGATCAATTGTCGATCAATTGCTAAGGCCAATGCTTCGCGGACCCGCGGATCATTAAAGGGCGGGCGCGTCACGTTCAGCTGGTAATAATAGGTACCAAGATAAGGGTCGATGCGTAACTGATCGGAAGATTGCTCTTTAAGCAGAGGAATTTTGTTTGCCGGCACAGAACTTGTCAGATGCAAACGCCCGCCGCGAAACATTGTTTCTTCGGTTTTTGCATTTTCAACAGGGAAAAAGTGAATTTCATTGAGCGTCACTTTCTCAGCGTCCCAATAGCTAGGGTTTTTCTCAACTTCAATGATTTGGTTCGTCACCCAGTTTTTAAGCTTAAAAGGTCCATTGCCGACATAATTTTCTAGCTTTGACCAAGCGCTCTGGCGGTCTAACATACCACCAAATTCCTCAACGACTTTTGGGTTAACCGGATAAAAAGTATAGTGCTTAAGCATCGATAAAAAGAACGGCGTTGGGCCAACCAATGTCACCTCAAGCGTCGTTGCATCAAGCGCCTTTACGCCAACTTCAGAAAAGTCAGAAGTTTCGCCTTTATGAAACGCCTCCCCGCCTTCTAGGATATAAAGCATCTCAGCATATTCAGACCCTAATTGCGGACTTAAAATACGTTGCCAACTATAAACGAAATCGTGCGCGGTGACCGGGTCCCCGTTGGTCCACTTCGCACTGTTACGCAGGTTGAATGTCCACTTTGTGTAATTTTCGTTGTGGGCCCAGCTTTCAGCAACCCCAGGCTCCGGCGCTAAATCTTCGGTGGGATGATAGGCGATTAGCCCTTCAAGCAATGCTTGTATGATTTTGCTTTCCGGAACCCCGGTGACAATATGTGGATCAAGCGCTTTAGGCTCCGTGCCATTGCCAACCAGCAAAACCCCTTCCTTTGCAGCCTTGTCGATTTCCTGCTCACCGCCGCCGCAAGCAACGACAAAAACACTAAAGCAGGCAATCATAAGCGCGCGGATGGGGTTTACCCACGAAACTGTTTTCATTCTCAACTTCCTGATACGTTAAAAAGCCCAGACTAACTAGGCTCGCCAATTGGCGCAATGTTTTGGGGGGATGGCGCCCAAAAGCCTCTCAAAGATCGGTTGAGCTAGCCTCCCTATGGGCTCCCCTCCCAAACTGTGGCGAATTCTTGGCGAAACCATGGCTTTGAAAAGGCGCTTAAACTCCCCATCTGGCGGACGCCTTTGCACCAATAATCTGCATTCTGGTTGTCACAGCGCTCTATGCGACCTGCCCGGCGGCCCAGGCGCTGGACCAAGCCCATTGGAAATTATACCCGCCAAGCCAGCCAGTGACATCAACAGCCTCGCCAATAAAAAAAAGGCCAGGCGTCTCGCGCACTTCCATCGTCTTTGAGCTGAGGAAGTTTGTGTCCACTCCCCCCAATGTAACCTCGGCGGTGCGATAGCCTTCTGAGCCGACGGGTTTGATCCGCCAGTTATTCACAGCTTCAGCCAGCGCATCAAGATTTTTGCTGGAGTACTCACCGATCTTGCCGCCAATCTTGCCATTCGCGCCAGCACGTTTCGCAACGGCGTCAGCAAGACGCTTTGGCATCAATCCCGCGAGCACAGTCTGAGGCGAGGATTTGCCAGAAAGCTGACGCGCTTCTCGCAATATTTCGCCGACCTCTTCCTGCGGCGCCAGGTCGACTTCCACGACATCCCCCTCTCGCCAAAAAGAAGAAATCTGCAAGATACTTGGACCCGAAATGCCGCGATGGGTAAAAAGCAACGCTTCGCGAAAAGATACGCCATTGCAGCTTACGCCCGCGTCGACACTTACGCCTGATAGTGCTTTTGTTTCAGCTAAGAGCTCCGACCCAAAAGTCAGCGGCACTAAAGCTGGCCGGGGCTCTACAACGCCCACGCCGAATTGATCCGCGATCCGATAGGCAAAATCAGTCGCCCCCATTTTAGGAATGGATTTGCCGCCAGTGGCGATCACCAGGGACTGTGCTTCAACAAGTTTACCGCCTGCCGTCACCCGATAGCGATCAGCGATTTTCTCAACATCCCCAATCTCAGTTGATAAACGTATCTCAACACCCGCGTCACGACATTCATCGGTCAGCATCGTGATAATCTCTTTCGATGATCCGTCACAAAAAAGCTGGCCAAGGGTTTTCTCGTGATAGGCGATGTTGTGACTTTCAACTTTCGAGATAAAGTCCCGGGCGGTGTAGCGTTTTAGAGCAGACTTACAAAAGTGCGGATTGTTAGAAATATAGTTCTTTGGGCCCGCATGTATATTAGTGAAATTGCACCGACCCCCGCCAGAAATACGGATCTTCTCACCCGGCGCACGGGCATGGTCGATCAGCACAACCCGCCGACCACGCCGGCCAGCCTCGATCGCGCACATCATACCAGCCGCGCCAGCCCCAATAATGGCTACATCAAATTCTTTCATGACCCGCAAGGGTGTAGAGCGCCCGCTCGCAGGGTCAAGAACATTCTTTTGTGGCTAATGCCTAAGGAGGAGCAAAAGCGGCGTCATAGGGTGAGCATTGAACGTTTGCGGAGCAAATCCAGCGATGCGAACGCAGAGCCCTCCATGGGCGTCATCGGTAAATTCGCAAAGAGCCTTAAAGTCACCGCCCCACGCTTATCTCAATGCTCATCTTCGACGGCTTTGAGCGCGAGCCCGACGACGATCTGAAGCTGCTATTCGAGGCCGTCAACCAATTCGCCAATATCAAAGTATAAGGGCCGATAATTCCAATTTGGCCGGCAAATGGCCAATAAGGTCATCCAAGCCCTCATCATCAAGGCGTCCGCCAAAAAAAAAGAACAGTCGCTAATCGGTGAAGACAATGGATGGGTGAAGGGTAAATAAGCAGAGATTCATTGGCAGCTGATGTTGCTACTATCAACCCGTATCGCTCACAAGAAGGCAGGCTTTATAAAAGCTATATTAATATTACTCTACGACTCCAAAAATTTTATCACCAAATGCGAAAACCATGACGACACAGAACAAAATAAAAAGCAAAAAAACCATTTGATCACTTCGAGACACATAATCATAAGGTCGGGGAAAGAACCTCAAAAACCTCTTCCCCGAAAAAGCATCAGATATTGTTAAAAATATCAATAAGAACAAAAATAAGTACAAAAATAAAACAAACATAATATTAGTTATATCAAAATCATTACTATTCAACATTGGCAAAAAAATGATTGTAATTGCCAACACCCCAATTGCATAAAAAATCGTCAAAACTATCGCATATAAAATTTTAAGCAAACCAGCTCTCGGTTAGCATCAGGATCATATCCATTGAAGAATGAAACACCTCCAGGCCCACCCTCAATAGACCTCCCTCTAAACTCGTTAAGGCCAGTATTTATAAATCCAGATATTACGCCGGCACTCGCACCAGCGCCTGCAGACCAACCAGACGTAGTAAACTCTGAAAACGTATCAAGTTTAATATCGTAAATCCACCCTCTAGCCGCAGTGGCCCCGACGATACCAGCGGCACCGACAACTGCATGAAACGCCACACCCAGCCAAAGGTTCCACGATGCTGTGTCAAAAGCACCACCAGCCGCTGACGAAAAGCCCGCAGCTAGGAAACCCGATGCAAAACTACCGCCGTTGATTTCTGCAAATGAACCCCGACAACGCCATGGGCCACAGCTTTGCCTAAATATTTAACAACACCACTTGCCTTGCTAAATGCGCTGCCAACACCAAAAGTTGCAGCCCCTTGCGCAAATCCGGTTAAAAAGGGTTTTGGCTTCCCGGTTAATATGACATTACCTACGCCAGCGCTTACGCCTGGCAACACATAAAATTGAAGAGCAATCGCCGCCGCGATGGCCACCAATGGTTTCCAGAATTTTTTGATGGCCCGCCCAACTTTTTTAAAGAATCGTCCGATCTTCTTAAAGAAGTACCCGGACGGATCAGTATAGCTGAGCGGGTTGTTATTGACATAGGTGTAGCGGTTGAGGTTTTGGCTGTTCGTGACGTCCTGGATGAACGGGTCGGCGGACATAAACCGGCCCAGCGTCGGGTCGTAGATACGCCCGTTCATATTGACGAGACCGTTCGGCCTCACCGTCGATCATCTCATGGCCGGTAAAGCCCCGGGTCTCCGACGAGGTTAAAACGCCTGCGATTTGGTATTATTTTTTTAAGTGCTCAGGTGTAAATTCAGGATATTGATCTAATATCTTTATTTTAAATTCTGTATAAAAACTACTTCCAACCTCTGCAATCGCTCTCCTAAATGCTTTTCGCTCTTCATCTTGAAGATAATCTTCAATCATTAGCATTACAACACTAAGAGAATGGTCGACAGCCCCTGCTGCAATCATTAATCTTTCTGCATCACCTTTTTTCATTTTACTATGAGGGTCCTTCTAAGTCACCATTTTCAACATCTTCTACACAATCACTTATACACCGTTCTAATCTGGCACTTATACACCGTTCTAATCTGGGCTGCATATTTCTACCTTCGCCTGGTAAGGCTTCTGGCATTTCCTCAAAAATTCGAATACATTGTTCGCGGCACCATCGCCTTGCAGCATCGCGTGAAGTTACCGATTCACTATATACAGCATACCCAGTATTCTGATCACAAATTGAAGAAGCATAGTAAGTTGAAGCAATACATATTGCAGCAGTTCCTAAGACAATTAGAGGCCCACAAGCAACAGTACCCACGGTTGTAGCAACGCAAGCCCCCATAGCCGTAGCTCCGCCACCGACGCAGGAAGCTATTTGTGTGGCTCGCGCAACTGTACATTGGCTATCATTCGCAGCATTATTATATAGATACACAAAAGCGGCAGCAATGGAACCATCCTGAAATTTCTCTACACCTAAGACGGAGGCAGTGACCCAACCCCTTTGAACGCAGCCACGAACACTATCCGCACTATCCTGAGTGATAGCGTCGGTAACACCAAAATTAGTCCTTGGGTCGCCACTGTAGTTGCCCTGATATATATGTTAGGGCTTCATATGGTTCCGAAGCCAGCACCTGAATTGCGGATATGCCCCTTCCGACTGCAGTCGGAGCACTTACTCCTTCATATGCTCCTTGAATTTTAATCCGCCTACCCGCCAGACGTCGCTTGCCCATATCACCAGCTAGGTCATTAAACAAATACGTAAACGCCCCTGTAACGGCGCCGTCTGCGAATTTTCCGCCGCCGAGGACCGAGCCGCCGCCGCCAACAGCCGCGTGGAAAGCTGCGCCTTTCCAGACATTATCAGTTTTATAAATACCGCCCGCCGCCGATGAGAAACCAGCTGCAAGGAAGCCCGATTTAAAGCTGCCGCCGCGAATAGCAGAGAAGGCGCCCCCCACAACACCATGCGCGACCGCTTTGCCAAGCTTTCCTAGACTACCAAAGGTGCGGGCCGCCCCTGCTGCGGAACCAAAGATTTGACGCCCCACGCCAAAGGTTGCAACCGCCTTCCCAAAGCCGGTTAGGAAGCGTTGCTGTAAATCCGGTGGCGCTGACTGAACGCGACGCTAAAATAAGTCTTCGGCCCAGCTTTGGAATATCTCACTGTGTATCGATTTTTGGATTATCGAGGGTCGACTGCGGGCCTATTGAGTAACTACGGCAAATACTCGCCACCTCAATACTATCTAGGCCGTTGATTTTCTTGTTGAGCCCAATCGAACGAAGTTCAAAAACTTTAAATGAAAACAAAAGTTCGACTTTAGGAGAATTGGTGAGCCCAGAAGGATTCGAACCTTCGACCTACTGATTAAAAGTCAGTTGCTCTACCAACTGAGCTATGGGCCCTTTGAACGCAAAGGCGCGATGCAAGATCGCGCCCTAGGTAAGAAACGCGGAACATAAGGCGCAGCGCCGGTGTGGTCAATAACTTCTTTGCATTGCGGCGCCTTTTCTTTTTCCCCGCATAAGTCATTGTTTTATTTTCAAAAATTACTTTTCCGAACGTGCTTTAGACGATCTCTCCGGTTGCATGACGAAAATCTTCGACAAAATCGGCAAAATGGCCCTGCGCAATGGCGGCGCGCATGCTGCTCATCAACTGTTGGTAATAGTGCAAATTGTGCCACGTCAGCAATGTCGGCCCGAGATACTCCCCCGCCCGGAAGAGATGATGAAGATACGCTTTGGAATAGTCGCGGCTGGCGGGGCAGTCGCTGGCGGGATCCAAAGGCTCAGGATCTTCAGCAAAAGCAGCGTTCTTGATGTTGAGCGGCCCTTGCGGCGTCCAGGCCTGACCATGACGGCCTGACCGGGTTGGCGCGACACAGTCAAACATATCGACCCCGCGGGCGACCGCGCCGACCAGATCGGCGGGCTTGCCAACCCCCATTAAATAGCGCGGTTTATTGGTTGGCAATGCGGGCGCCGTGAAGTCGAGAACGCGAAACATCTCCTCCCGCCCCTCGCCGACCGCAAGTCCGCCGATGGAGTAGCCGGGAAAATCAAGGTCAGTTAGACGCGCCACACTCTCCAGCCTAAGGGTTTCATAATTCGCCCCCTGAACAATACCAAACAAAGCTTGCCCGGGTTTTGACATTTTTTCAAACGCAGCCTTCGACCGTTCGGCCCAACGATAAGACAGCAACATGGATTCACGCGCATCGTCTTCGGCAATCGGGATCGCCGGGCACTCATCCAGCTGCATTTGGATGTCAGCGCCTAAAAGGCACTGTATCTCAATAGACCGCTCAGGCGTCAAAGAATGCTTTGAGCCGTCAATATGCGACTGAAAAGTCACGCCCTCTTCCGTCAGTTTACGCAGCTTTGACAAAGACATCACCTGGAACCCGCCGCTGTCTGTTAAGATCGGACGCGGCCAATTCATAAAGCTATGCAAGCCCCCTAATTTGGCGACCCGTTCCGCCCCTGGGCGCAGCATAAGGTGGTATGTATTGCCAAGCACAATATCCGCCCCGGTTTGGCGCACATGTTCCGGCAACATTGTTTTCACCGTCGCCGCTGTGCCAACCGGCATAAAGGCTGGCGTACGGATCTCACCACGCGGGGTGGCGACAAGCCCGGTGCGCGCCGCGCCGTCTGTTGCGTTGAGGGTGAATGAAAAAGAAGCTTGCGTCATAAATTCCTATTTAGCATGAGCCGAGTATTAGCGCGTCTCCAACAGACAAGCATCACCATATGAATAAAAACGATAATGCTCAGCGATAGCGTGTTTGTACGCGTTCTTCATCCGATCAACACCCGCAAGCGCACAGACTAGCATAAATAATGTGGAACGCGGCAAGTGAAAGTTTGTAATTAATCCGTTCACAACTTTAAAATGGTAGCCTGGGGTGATAAAGATCGAAGTCTCATTAGCAAACGGCTTCATTCGTCCCGCCTCATCGGCGGCGCTTTCTAATAAGCGCAGGCTCGTCGTCCCCACCGCAATCACGCGCCCGCCTTTATCGCGGGCCTCGTTAATGGCGTCGGCGCCATCCTTGCTGACCTCGCCCCATTCGGCATGCATAACATGATCTTTCGTGTCATCCGCCGTAACAGGAAGAAACGTGCCCGCCCCAACATGCAGCGTCACCATCGTACGGCGGACACCAGCATCATCTAATTGCGCAAAAAGATCATCCGTAAAGTGAAGGCCCGCCGTCGGAGCAGCGACAGACCCTTTTCGATCAGCATAAATCGTCTGATAACGTTCTTTATCCGCGTCATTTAAGGGACGCTTGCGCGCAATATATGGCGGCAAAGGGGGCGCGCCCGTGGCCGCAAGAGCGGCGTCGAACGCCCCCCACCCCTTATTAAAGCGCAAGCGCGCCGACGCACCATCGCGTGCGATAACATCAGCCAAGAAACCTTCACTAAAATCGATCTGATCCCCAACTTTCAAGCGCTTTGCGGGCCTAACGAATGCGTCCCACACCGTTGCGTCATTCGCTCCATGCTCAGCGATATGCTTGTGTAAAGTTACATCGACCGCCACATCACCGCCGCCGCCAGCCGCCCGCGCAGGGCGCATTCCCGTCAATTGTGCGGGAATAACTTTCGTATCGTTAAAGACCAGCAAATCATTTGGGCGCAAAAGATCCGGCAAGTCACGAATATACCGGTCCTCATCCCCATTGGTCCCGACATAGAGCAAACGGGCGCCATCTCGCGCCGCCGCCGGCTCAAGAGCGATCCGGTCTTCCGGCAGGTCAAAGTCAAAGTCATCTACGCGCATCAAAGACGCCTATGCCATTCCAGATTAAGAGTTTATACGCCGCCATGGACAAGCATACCGTCATAAGCGGGCTCAACCCCGGCCGGTAAAATGTCCTTCAATGTCTGATAATCCATCGTGACATGCAGGTTTGTCAAAATCGCCCGCTCCGGCTTAATGCGGGCGATCCACTCCAATGTCTTATCCAAATGCGCGTGCGAACCATGAGGACGGTATTGCAGCGCATCGACGATCCAAACCTTTACCCCCGCCAGAATTTCAAAGCTTTCCTCCGGCAGGCCCACAACATCGCTTGAATAAGCGATATCGCCGAACCGAAAACCTAAAGAATTGACCGAGCCATGATATTGCAAGAAGGCCTGGACGGGGATTTCGCCGCTCGGCCCCTCAATAGAAAAATTCTCACCACAGGGCGGCATATCACGTTTGTCTAAAATAGCCGGATACGAACTGCCTGGCGCTTGCCGGAAGCAATAGTCAAACCGGCTCATCAATTCCCCCGCTGTCTCATCATCGATATAGACCGGAATCCGCTGGCGCATTGCGATGGCGAATACGCGCAGATCATCTATCCCGTGTGATTGGTCCGCATGATCGTGCGTAAAGAGCACCCCATCAAGGCGCGAACACCGCGCATCCAAAAGTTGCGGGTTCATATCAGGGGAAGTATCAACCAGCACCGATGTCACCGCATCATGAGCGAAGTCTTTATCTTTATGTCGACGCTCAACAAGGATGGAACAGCGCCGCCGCCGGTTTTTTGGCTCAGACGGGTCACACGCCCCCCAATTCCCCGCGCCATCTGGCCCACCAAAACGCGGCACGCCGCCCGAAGACCCGCTGCCTAAAATCGTGACTTTTAAATCGCCATTTTCACTCATATGCGCCCCCGGCCTTGGGCCGCCCGCGAAAACAGACGGAAAAAATTATCCGTGGTCGCCTTAGCAACTTCTTCTAAGTCAACACCTTTAATCTCAGCCAATTTTTCCGCCACATGGGGAAGATAAGCGGGCTCATTCCGCCGTCCGCGCATGGGCACGGGTGCAAGATAAGGACAATCCGTCTCTATAATAATCCGTTCAAGGGGTGTTTCTTCAGCCACGGCGCGAACATCTTTGGCATTTTTAAAAGTGATGATGCCAGAAAACGCGACATAGCCCCCCATTTTTAAAGCGGTCTTGGCGAGCTCCGGCCCGCCAGTATAGCAATGCAACAAGGGGGTAAAAGGTTTACGCGCATTAGCCTCGCGCAATATTTCGGCCATTTCATCATCTGCATCGCGGGTATGAATAATGAGCGGCAGACCCGTTTCTTGGCTCGCCGCAACATGGCTTTGAAAAACCCCGCGCTGAACCGCGCGGTCTGAATATTCATAGTAAAAATCAAGACCACACTCGCCGATGCCAACGACATCGTCGTCCACAGCCAAATCAATCAATTTTTGTGCGGTTAAGTCCATCGCATCTTTCGCATAATGCGGGTGAACCCCAACAGACCGCCAAATAAAATCATGGGCCGACGATATCTTCTTAATTGCCTCAGTCGAGCTTAACTGATCACTAATCGTTAACATCGCCCGTACGCCATTTTCCCGCGCAGCCGCTATTACGGCGTCTAAATCTTCCTCATATTTATCAGAGTGCAGATTAACGTGACTATCGATTAACATAGCGCCCAGCTTTACCCTACGATTTGCTTACTTTTTAGCCCCATAGCGAGCGATTTAAGCGATTTTAAGATCAAGCGCACGCATTAAAGAGCGATGCATCGCGCCGATCATTTGTGATCGGTCAAGGTTTACCGCCTCCCCGCGCGTAAGGAAAGTCGAAAGCTGCTCAAAGGCGGCGACCAGCTGTGCTGGCGCGACATTCGCAAATGGTCCGCTGACAGGGTCCCCCGCCGCTGAGGCGCGCGCAGCATCGCTCACCGCCTCAAGCAAGAGGGGGGCAAACACCTCCCATCTTGCGTCCCCAGCCTTTCCGGTCAGGCTTTGCGCGACTTGGGCAACACTACCGCGCGCGGTTAACGCGGCCAAAAAATCTTCCAGCGCCGCAACCGCCTCGCCGCCTTCGCCTTTCGCGAGCCCAAGGGCGTAGCCCGGTCTTCCGCGAGAGGCTTCAGCGATACGTGCAACGTCCTCACTCACCCCTTCGCGCCTTAGAAAATCTTGTACGACTTCCTGTCCAACGGGGCGAAAATCAAGCCGGCGACACCGCGATCGGATGGTTGCGATCAATCGCCCGGGCGCATGACAGACCATAAGCAACAAAGCATTTTTCGGCGGCTCCTCTAGCGCCTTCAGCAATGCGTTGGCTGCATTTCGATTTAACTCATCAGCCGCATTAATAATCGCAACGCGCCAACCGCCAAATGAAGCGGTGCGGTTTAAAAACTCAATAAGTTTACGGATAGTATCAACGGTAATTTCCGTCTCAAACCGACCTTTTTTGTCATCCCAGCGCCTTTCGGCGATAAAAAGATCCGGATGGGCCCGCTGCGCCACAAGACGCGCGATCTTGTTGTCCGCCGCAACACCCAGAGAACCCTCTTCCACTAAAGCTTCAGGACCCGCCAACAGCGCCCGCGCCGCGCGATAGGCAAATACCGATTTACCAAGCCCCTCCGCCCCGGTGAGCAACCAACCATGGGAAAAAGCGCCGTCATCGATATAACGGCGCACTTGGGCTTCGAGCGCCTGATCGCCAACCCAGTCATTTCGCTCATGGGGGCCGAGGAGGTCTTCTCCATCGCTCATCTTTCGGCCCCGCCAGCTGTTGAAACTAGCACTGATAAGTGGTCACCGAAACGCTCATTGAGTGCATTCATCAACCTGGAAGTCACGGTTTCTATATCCTCGCCCGCATCAACGATAACGCATCGTTTAGGGTTGTCCGCTGCGATTTGGGCGAATGCTGCGGTGACCTTCGCTTGGAATGAAGCGCCCTTATCTTCAAAGCGATGCTCATCTTTATCGCCCGGCGTCGCCCTAGCGAGCCCTAGATCGGGGTCTAAAGTCAACATAAACGTTAGATCAGGCCCATCGTCGCCCACCACAAGCTGATACAGCTGGTTCAAAACACCAAGCTCAACCCCGCCAGCATAGCCCTGATAAGCGAGCGTTGAGTCAGCAAAACGGTCACACAGGACAATCTCGCCCCGCTCTAAAGCTGGACGGATCTTCTTGTCCAAATGTTCCGCGCGCGCCGCATTCATCATCAACGCTTCTGACAACGGCGTCCAGCGATCTACAGGACCAGAGACAATAAGGTCTCTAATAGCCTCCGCCCCTGCGGCGCCGCCCGGTTCGCGCGTAACTGTAACGGCGCAACCTATTTTGCGCAGTTCCTCGGCCAGCCTTTTTGTTTGTGTTGATTTGCCGACGCCGTCGCCGCCTTCAAAGGTGATAAAAAGACCTCGGCCAGCTTGGTTTTGATCTGTATGAGCCGTCGGCATCCTACTCCTCAGTGAGCTCTGCCTCGCCCACGGCGTCTTCATTCACGTTTTTGCTGCGATCTGGTTTAGCAAGCAGTTTTTTCGCTGCAAGTCCCACTCGGCCAAAGAAGCCGACCTCGCTCACCCGCCTGCCCGCAAATAGCGGATATTCACTCGCCCCGCCATCTGGGTGGGTTAGCTTTATAAAGCCAATTTGCTGCGCTTCGACAATCGGCGCGGCGACAGGTCCTTCATAAACCAAGGTTGCTTTTACATCCTCAAGCTGTGAGCGATGGACAATCATCTCAATATCATCGCGCGTAATGAGCGGTACGCTTTTCGCTTTACCGCCAAAGACTTGCGCCTCGCCAACGATGTCACCTGGTTTAAAGAATGACTTTGTCGCAAAATCACTAAATGAAATTTGCATTAAACGGCGTGCTTCATTCGTACGCGCCTTATTGCTGTCCAGTCCATTGATGACGATAATACGCCGATCATCACCCTTTACGGCTGATCCAACCAGGCCATACCCAGACTCTTCCGTATGACCCGTTTTCAAGCCATCAGCGCCGCCAAACGCATCCAGCAAAGGGTTACGGTTTGACTGGCGAATATTCTCCCAAACGAATTCTTGCTCTGAGAACATCTCATAAAATTCTGGGTATTCGCTAATAATCTTGCGCGCCAAAATCCCAAGGTCGCGCATACTCATCTTCTGGTTTGGATCAGGCCAACCGGATGCATTTGCAAATGTGGAATCTTTCATGCCCCATTCGCGCGCCTTTTGTGTCATCAATTTTGCGAAGGCTTGCTCTGTGCCAGCGATATTCTCCGCGATCACAATACATGCGTCGTTGCCAGACTGGACAATCACACCGCGCAGCAAATCCTGGATTTGGATCTTTGTATCGACCCGCACCCACATTTTAGAGCCTTCCATACGCCAGGCTTTTTCACTGACATAAAACTCATCGGTCACAGATAAAGCGCCTGCTTTAATCTTTTCGAAAACGATCGCCACCGTCATCAGCTTACTCATTGAAGCTGGCGCCGTCGGCGTTTCCGCATTTTTCGAAAACAATACGTCGCCGGTTTGATAATCCATGATCAATGCATAATCGGCAGGCGTTGTTATCGGTTGCGCGAGCGCCTGACCATAAAGCGCAGTAAATCCGCCAAACGCGGCAAGCACGCCGCCAAGGGCGCGTTTAATGATAGCGGGGCGATTTTTCATCAGCATTTACTCAACCTTCTCCCATGCATTCGTTTTTAAAGTGGTCGTATAAAAGTGGTGGTATATAAGCCAAGCGAACTCGTTATGGCCAAAGATCTTACGGTAAAACATCAGGCTTTATTATGGCGCCAATGATTAAGCGTTAATTATGAAAGCCTTCTCATTACTGGGAAAGCCGCGATGTAATAAATACTTGTTCATATCCAGCATCGGCCGCCGCCTTTCGCCAGGCCTCAGCGCTTGTTAAATCATGATAAGGCCCGATGACGAGACGGTGACGAAGCTCGCCGTTTTTCTCCACAGGTTCGATTTTCATCGGTCCATATCCTACAAAAGCCTTTGCAGCAGCGTCCACTTCGGCAAAGTCGCGAAAATCTTCCACCACCAGCCAATGAACCATTAAAGCCTCAGAGGCTATATTTTCATCAGAAGATATCTCCCCCGGCGGGGTGTAGGAAACTTTTACAGCATTATTTGAAGGCTTATCCGCAGCGCCTACGGAGACTTTATTGTATCCCGCCGCTAACGCAGCCACATAGGCTTGCCTCGCCTCCGCCGCCACCCTATCCGCAGCCGCGGATTCTACTGCCGCTGTGTCTGCAGCCACCATTTCTGCTGGTTGCGTAGCCATCGGCGTTGACGCTGTCACCGTCTGAAGGTCTGGCTTTATAGTCGGCGCTAAATCAACAGAAGGCTCCTTAAAATACGCCCCTTCGGAATTTATATGGACGGACGTCAATTGCAGGGCGGCTGGTTGCGCCGCAACCGATGCTTGATATGCGTCTTGCGCGGAGGGGCCGTTCATTCCAACAATCGAATTGCCTGGATTACGTTGAATTAGATCGGCTATTGGATCGCCGCTCCCTTGAAAATTGGGCTGACTTGGGGCTGAGTTGGACTGGCTCTGCGATTGATAGGATCTCGTTTGATTCAAACCGCCGCGATGAGGTTCCCCCTCACGTCGGGCCATTCTCTTTCGCCCCTTTTTGTCCCCTGGACGCGGCGCTTTAGCCATCAATTCAGCCGGCCGTAAATAACGCACGCGAACACGCGCCAACCCTTTATTCTCAAAGCCGAGGGCGCGGGCCGCCGCTTCCGATAAATCGATAATTCGATCATCCACAAAGGGGCCGCGATCATTAACGCGAACAGTAATGGAGCGGCCGTTTTCAAGGTTATCAACGCGCACAATCGAGGGGAGAGGCAAGGTTTTATGGGCTGCAGACAATCGGCGCTTATCAAAAACCTCGCCATTGGCTGTCGGCCCGCCCTGGAATGCATCACCGTACCATGACGCCAGCCCCCGGCGATCATAGTTCGGGTCTTCTTTCGGGTAATACCAACGCCCATCCACCTGATAGGGTTTGCCTATTTTAAAATGCGGCTTAGAGCCAGGCTGAGGCGTGGCGCATGCCGCCAAAAACGTAAACAAGAGCGCCGTCAAAGCGAACGGACGCCAGCTATTTCCAAACTGTTGTAATTTGACGTAGACCATAGCTCTTTTCCTGGGGCCATTCGCCCAATCTTTCAAGAAAAGCCATGATTAAAATGTTATTTGGCGTACAGGCGACTTGTCATTTAACGCAATGGCAATTAAGAGGGCTCTTCTTGCCACTAGCCGCCTTATTTCAATCGAAGCGGCGTTAACCGGAGGGGTGGCAGAGTGGTCGAATGCGGCGGTCTTGAAAACCGTTGAGCGTGTGAGCGTTCCGTGGGTTCGAATCCCACCCCCTCCGCCACTTTCCATATCTCGCGCTGGCTCGCTTTGCTCGCAGCTCCGATGGGGCGCGCTGACCGCGCGGCGGGCGCTTGCCCTTGCGAACCCTTTGGGTTCGAATAATCTCCCGAACGCTCCGCCACTATTTGCCTCGCGGCGCGAAGCGCCTCCGGCTGGGCGAGCTGGCCGCTCGAAACGCAGTCGCGTTTTGTATCTTCAAAGTTCGAAATAACCCGCGAACGCTGCGCCACTATTTCGCTCGCGGACAATCGCTTTACGATGTCCTCCGCGAGGGCGGCCAGGCCGTTGTCGTAGCCAAAATAAGAGCACGAAAACCTAACGAACTTGTCATTGTTTCCTATATGGCCCATTTCGCTTCGCTCGCAGCTGAGGCGAGGTCGCCATGCACACATGAAAGTGACAATCTGCGTTCCTATTTTTATTGACAATTAAAGATCCAAGATTATTTATCTTCGCATCTTCATATCTGCATGATCTTGAATATATGAAGATTTTATAACAGTTTAGTCGAATGAGGACAACAAGCAGATGCCAATTACTGAAAATGAGATTGCACAAGCCCGCACAGCGTGGGGTGACGCCCTTATCGCCATCTCCAAGGCCTATGAAACAGACGGAATTGACGGCGCCCGCGCGGTCGCGGACGAGGTGCTTGACGCCGCCTATGGCTACAACCTTGGCCCTGTATTATTCAAACCAACCCTAGCAAGCGGAGAAAAGACATTCCGCCCGACCAAGAACGGCGCTTTATCTTACTTCGTAGGGCATGACTCAGATTTTCCGCTCGACAGCGGCTTTGGCATTAAGGGCTGGCGCGAGGTCGTTTCACAAACAGCCGCAACATTTATTGACGGCGATATCGCTATGTGGATGGGCTGGGTTACGATGACGGACAAAGACGGCGCCGTCACCAAGGTTGATAAAAGTTGGGGATACAAGAAAGACGAAAACGGCGTAGTACGAATCGTGCTGCACCATTCGTCTTTGCCATACCAACCATAGGCGTATACCGACTAACCGCCGTCGCTATAGGAGAACCATTATGCCAAACCGTCTGGTTGTAGCCAAAGAATTGGCCGACATCTTCAAAGTCATTGCGCACCCTGATCGCATTAGACTGATCGAAGAACTGCGGACTGGCGAACAAGATGTTAACTCCCTCGCGAATGCGCTTCAACTGCCCGGTCCGCGTGTTTCTCAACATCTCGCCTTAATGCGCGCTAATCGCATTGTTGAGGAACGGCGGGACGGTCGGCATCATTTCTATCATTTGATCCAACCGCAAATCGCGGGCTGGATTGTTGAAGGCGTCGACTTTGTCGAAGGACGAATGAACGGCGTCACCAAATCCCAAATCAAATCAGTACGCCGCCTTTGGACGGCGACAGACAGCTAAACCTATTTTTATCGGAGAACATTGATGGCGAATTCCTTGCCAAACAAAAGCGCTTTTGGCGTTTTTGACACGTCGAATCTGAAGGGAGACATTTTCGGCGGCCTAACAGCCGGCGTCGTCGCCCTTCCCCTCGCTCTCGCATTCGGCGAAGCTTCTGGCGCCGGCCCTATCGCAGGGCTTTGGGGCGCCATTTTTGTTGGTTTTTTTGCGGCCCTATTCGGCGGAACCGGCTCTCAAGTTTCAGGTCCGACAGGACCGATGGTCGTTGTATTTGCAGGTGTTTATGCGTCTTTAAGTGGCAACCCAGCGCTCGTTTTCGCTGCCGTCGTGCTGGCGGGGATTTTGCAAATCCTTTTTGGCGTCTTTCGACTGGGGCAATATATCAGGCTTGTTCCTTATCCGGTTGTTTCCGGGTTTATGAGCGGCATCGGGTGCATCATCATCGCGCTACAGCTTTCTAGGCTGTTTGGACATGAGCCTGAAGGCGGCGGCACCATCCCTGCGCTTTCCGCAATCCCTGGCGCGGTGATGAACCCGAACTGGACAGCGCTCGCGATTGGCTTAATGACCTTGCTGATTATTTTTAAGTGGCCAAAGAGCTGGGGTAAATTCGTACCAGGCGCACTTGCCGCATTAATTATCGGTACGATTGCAAGCTTACTTGTCAAGGGTGCGCCTATCCTAGGGGATATCCCCACCGGTTTTCCATCTTTTGTGATGCCGACATTTACACAAGACACGTTCCTCATTGTTCTTGAGGCTGCGTTTATTCTTGCCGTTCTTGGCGCGATCGACAGCCTTTTAACCTCACTCGTCGCCGACAACATGACGCGTACGCGTCACGATTCTAATCGCGAGCTTATCGGCCAAGGCATCGGCAATACAATTGCAGGATTTTTTGGCGCAATCCCTGGCGCTGGCGCTACGATGCGTACAGTGGTCAATATCCGTACTGGCGGCCAAACAAAAATTTCTGGCATGCTGCATTCTTTAATCTTGCTTGCCGTGGTGATTAGCTTAGCGCCCCTGGCCTCTCAGATTCCTCATGCTGTGCTTGCGGGTATTCTGATAAAGGTTGGCTATGATATTATTGATGTGTCTTATCTGCGCCGCGCTCATAAAGGGCCCCGTTGGGACTTGGCGTTGATGGCTATCGTCCTTGGTCTGACCGTATTTGTCGACCTTATTACAGCGGTTGCAGCCGGCGTTGTCCTTGCGGCTCTGGCGTTTGTCAAAAAAATGGCGGATGATCAGCTTGCTGCTTTTGGCGAGGCGGCGCCGCGCATCACCACGCCGGAGGAAAAAGAACTCCTAGAAAAAGCGCAAGGACGCGTCACTTTGTTTGATTTTGGCGGACCTTTGAGCTTTGGCGCCGCCGCTGATGTTGGCCACCATGTGCGCGAACGTCTAAAGGATAAAGGAAGCGCGATTATCCTCGACTTTTCCCGCGTCCCCTTTATTGATGTCTCCGCGGCTCGTGCTGTCGAGACCATCGCCTGTGATGCGCGCCAGGCGGGCAAAACCGTTTATGTCACAGGCATGAGCGATAAAATCCGCGATGTACTGTCCGGCCTTAACGCAGACCACTGTTTGCCAGCGGATACTTCCTATCAAAACCGGCTGGATGCCCTGAAACACGCCGTAGCGCTGGTCTTGCAAGAAAAGCCTGATTTAAAAGCAGCCTCCCCAACCGCCATTGACCCAGTTCAAGCGAATTAAAAGCGCTTGGACAAACAATAAATCTTCCCTCCAAACTCCTCAGGCCCCTAACGGGGCCTTTTTTCTTACCATGCGAATGGCCCTAATATCTTCTGCAAAACGACAGACTTTCGCCGCAGTTTCGAACTGGAGTAGGATTGGTGAGGCGGCAAGTTTAAGGGAGCGCAAAGAAGGCTTATGGGCGAGCCGAGCAGCGTTAAGGGACACCAAAAAGCCGCCGCCGTGCGGCCAAGGGCTGCAATCAGCATGCATAGGCCATTTTCTATTTACGCGAAAATCGCCTCTTTCCCCGCACAAAACACCAAAGACCCTCGCATTTTTCAAATCGCGGCGCTTTCCACGCTTTTAGTCTTTGGAATTCTCGGCCGTGCTTTTGAGATACCGCTGACCCATTTCGCCGTTATTGCGGGCGCGGCGATTTTGACCCAATGGGCCTGCGCCAAGATTGTTCAGGCGCCATTTGAGGTGCGTAGCGCTTTAATCACCAGCCTTTCGCTTACCCTGTTGCTCCGCGCAAACGAGGCCTGGCCGCTAGCGATCGCGGCGATCATCGCCATCGGATCAAAGTTCTTCCTGCGCCTTGATGGCAAGCACATCTTTAATCCCGCCAATGCTGGCATTGTCGCCTTATTGCTCTTAACAGATTGGGTTTGGACAACCCCAGGCCAGTGGGGAACAGCCCTTTGGCTTGCGGCGATCATTGCTGGTGCTGGCTTCTTTGTGACCTTCCGCGCGGCGCGCCTTGATGTTCCATTAATGTTTCTTGGCGCTTTTGCGGGGATGATCATCCTGCGCGCCCTCTGGTTAGGTGATCCGCTAGAGATCCCCCTTCTGCGTCTTCAAAATGGCGCGCTTATCTTATTTGCGTTCTTTATGATCTCCGACCCGAAGACAACGCCGGACGGCGCGCGCGCGCGGATCGCTTTTTCCGTCACCACCGCACTGCTCGCTTATGTGCTGACATATCACTTCTTTTTAACGGATGGGTTATTTTACGCCCTTGCGTTGACAACAGCGTTTCGTCCTTTGATTGACGGCGCCCCGGCGGCGGGCCGATATGTATGGCCAGGATCACCCGGCGCAGTACAAACTTTTTCAAAACCTCGCGACTCAAGGCTAGTTGTCGCTGCTGACCGAAAGGAGCGCTTTTCATGAAACTGAAACGGATCTTAGGGGCGAGCGCCCTGTCAATCGCCGCCCTTGCCGCCACCGGCGGCGCTGTTGCATTTTGCGGGTTTTACGTCGCAAAAGCGGACACTAAGCTATTCAATAAAGCCTCAAAAGTCGTGATCATGCGCGATAAAGACCGCACCGTGATCACGATGGCCAATGACTACCAAGGCGATCTCAAAGAATTCGCCATGGTGATCCCTGTGCCCGTTGTGTTAGAGCGTGAACAAATCCACGTCACCGATAACGCAATCATCGATCATCTAGACGCCTACACCGCCCCGCGTCTGGTTGAATATTTTGATGAAGACCCCTGCGCCGTGCGGCCCATGGCGGAAATGATGCGCGCCTCAGATATGGCGACGGCCGCTGTTGAAGAAGCGGCGGTTAGGAACAAAAGCCTCGGCGTCACAGTTGAAGCCGAATACACCGTTGGGGAATATGATATTCAGATCCTTTCCGCCACCCAATCTGGCGGTCTCGCCACTTGGCTGAAAGAGAACGACTATAAACTACCTGAAGGCGCCGAAAAAGTTCTCGGCAGCTATATAAAGCAGGGTACGAAGTTTTTCGTTGCGAAAGTCAATTTAGAAGAACAAGCCTCAACCGGCCTTAAATATCTGCGCCCCCTTCAGGTCGCGTTTGAATCGCCGAAATTTATGCTGCCAATCCGTTTAGGCACCGTCAACGCTGACGGCAAGCAAGAGCTTTTCATCTTTGCGCTTACCCGCGACGGACGGGTTGAAACCACAAATTATCGCACGGTAAAGCTCCCCTCTAATATGGATGTGCCGCTGTTCGTCAAAGACGACTTTGGAAATTTCTATAAGTCCATGTTCCAAACCGCGGTTAAGCGCGAAGATGAGCGCGCCGTCTTTATGGAATATGCTTGGGATATGAACTGGTGTGATCCGTGTGCGGCAGACCCGCTTTCCGTTGAAGAACTGCGCGAGCTTGGGGTCTATTGGATTGCGGACACGATTAGCGGCAAGCCCCCGCGCCCGCCACGCTCTCAACCGGCGATCACCCGCTCAGCGCGGGATGTCTTCGTCACACGCCTTCATGTCAGTTATGACGCCAAGACCTTCCCCGAAGACTTAATGTTCAAGCAAACCGGCGACCGCAGCAATTTCCAGGGCCGTTATGTCCTACGCCACCCCTATCAGGGCGAAGCCAAATGTGAGGCCGCGGACGAGTATAAAGCGAGCCTGCCCGATCGGTTTGAAAAGGAAGCCCAAACCCTCGCCAACCTTACCGATTGGGAGATTGACGACATCCGCACCCGCATGGGCGACGCCGGCCAGTCCTTTAAGGCGCCAAAGAAAGCGCCGTGGTGGAAACGCCTTTGGGGCAATGATGAGGATTAGGGGTAAGGGCCGTTTATAGTCTGAGAATCGCTTACTTCACTCTTCTCCATCCTTCGAGGCCGCGTAAAAGCGGCGCCTCAGGATGAGGTCCGTTTTAGTTGAGACGCTATCAAACCTCATCCTGAGGACTATTGGATGGAGCCAATCGCGCTAAGCAAACCGCGAAGGATGGCGGTCAGCCCAATAGTCGATTTTTAATGAGACACCCTTTATACCTCCCTCATGGCCAATCTGATCACCCTTGCCCGTATTCTACTGATAATCCCCTTTGCGGGATTGTTCTTTATCGACGCCCCTTGGGCGATGACGGCGGCGTTAGCGGTGTTTTTGATCGCATCGCTAAGCGATTTTCTTGACGGCTATATCGCCCGCAAACGCGGCGAGGTCAGCGCCCTTGGCGCCGCATTTGATCCGTTGGCGGATAAGCTATTGGTTGCGGCCGCGCTCCTTCTGCTGACACGAAATGGCGTCATCGCAGGCGCAGGTGTTATAGGCGCCCTGATCATTCTTCTGCGCGAGATTTGGGTTGGCGGCCTGCGCGAGGCGTTGGCGATCTACGCGAAAAACGCCGCCCTGCCCGTTTCGCGTATGGGCAAGCTAAAAACCACGCTTCAAATGACGGCGCTATCCCTCATGCTCGCCAGCGTTCCATCGGGCTTGTTTGGCCCCGCCCTGGCGCCGCTTGCAACGGGAATCTTTTGGGCGGCCGTGATTGTAACCCTTTGGTCTGGCGCGCAATATACGCGCCAGGCGATATCAATGCTGGGCGCGGCGGATAAAACCCCTTAAGATCCCCCATATGCAGGACCCAACAAACTCTATTCCCGACGGCGAGACACCCCATATACTGGTGGTGGATGATGATGATCGCATTCGCGACCTTTTAGGACGTTTTTTGTCGGAAAATGGCTTCCGCGCCTCAATGGCGGGGGACGCTGAAAAAGCGCGGTCTTTAATGGCGGGGGTCGAATTTGATCTGCTGATCATTGACGTAATGATGCCCGGCCTTTCCGGGTTTGAAATGACGGAACAAGTGCGCGCAGCTTCTAATGTGCCGATCCTGTTGCTCACAGCCCGGGGGGAGACCGCCGATCGCATCGAAGGGTTTGAACGCGGGGCCGATGACTATTTACCCAAGCCCTTTGACCCGCAAGAATTACTGGTGCGCCTTCGCGCGCTATTACGCCGGGCGCAACCGCGAGCCAAAGCGCAAGAAGTCCTAACCTTTGGCGAATGCCGGTTTGAGCCGACACGCGGCGAATTAAGACGCGGCGACACGCTGATCAAACTAACCTCAGGCGAGTTATCATTGTTGCGCGCGCTGTCTAAAAAACCGGGAGAACCGATCTCTCGTTCAGCGTTGACCGAACAGACGGAAGTCGCGATGGAACGTTCCATCGATGTTCAAGTCACACGTCTTCGCAAAAAGATAGAAGACGATCCGCACACACCTCTATACTTACAAACCATTCGCGGCGTTGGCTACGCCCTAATGCCGGACTAGCAGTCAAATGTTGCGCCGGTATATGCCCAAAAGCCTTTATGCGCGTACGGCGTTGATCGTGGTCTTGCCGATCTTTTTACTTCAATCGATCGTGACTTACCTGTTCCTCGATCGGCACGGGGAGATGGTCTCAGGAAACCTATCCGCAACGATCGCAGGGAATATCGCCCTGATCACTCGTCTCTACGAAGAAGCCGAAAGTCATGGCGACCAACAGGCCGTTGAAGCTTATTCATTAGAACACCTAGATTTAAGTGTCAGGTATGAGCCGAACCGGCCAATGCCACAGGGTAATAAAACCGCGCTATTCGCGATTTACAATAAAACACTGAACCGCGAGCTTTCTCAAAGCCTTACCCAAGATTATTGGTTTAACACGGTCAATTGGCCCGCTTATGTCGAAATCAGGGTTGCTCAAAAACAAGGCTATCTCGTCTTTTTTGCAAGGCGTGAGCATGTTTATGTGACCACAGGCCCGATTTTTATCGCATGGCTTGCGGGCGCTTCTATCTTGATTGGCTGGATTGCGATCTTGTTCTTGCGTAACCAAGTCCGCTCAATCTTGCGCCTGGCTGAAGCGGCGGAAGATTTCGGAAGGGGGCGCGAAGCCCCTGCGTTCCGGCCCACTGGCGCCACTGAAGTGCGCCGCGCTGGCCGGGCCTTTATCGCCATGCGCCAGCGTATCCGCCGCCATATGGACCAGCGCGCCACAATGCTGGCTGGTGTCAGCCATGATCTGAAAACCCCGCTGACACGGTTGAAACTGGCGCTTGCTATGCTGCCAAAGGAAACGCCCGATAAACAAGAAATGAGCGCCGATGTGGAAGAGATGGAGCGTATGGTCAACGCTTACCTTGACTTTGCGCGCGATATTTCAACGGAAGAAGCGCCTGTAGAAATTGACCTTCCAGCCTTTGCCGAAGAAATCAGGCAAGATGCAAACCGCGCTGGCGATACGCTTCATGTAGAAGTTTCCGCCAAGTCTCAATTAAATGCCCGTCGGCCAAGTCTTAAGCGCGCGGTCGCCAACCTTGTCGGCAACGCTTTTAAATATGGCGCTAAGGCGCAACTGACGATCAAAGAAAATGGGGTCTATACAGAATTTATAGTAGATGATGATGGCCCAGGCTTATCACCCGACCAATATGAAGAAGCTTTTAAACCATTTGCGCGTCTTGACCCTGCACGCTCCCTTCATACAGGCGGTGTTGGGCTTGGCTTAACCTTGGTACGCGATGTCGCACGCAGCCATGGCGGCGATGTACAACTAGACGTTTCACCAGCTAAGGGGCTTCGCGCGATAATACGTATCCCCCATTAAGGGATCACAAGGTTATAGTTTGTTCATTCTATAAGTCTAGATACATTTATATACACTCAATTAACCCAGATATGATTGCTTAACTCTGTTCTGGAGAGTTTCATGTCTGAAAATTTGGTTTCTGTTAATTGGGTCCTGCTGTGTACGTTTCTTGTTTGCTTAATGCAGGTGGGTTTTTTGTGGCTAGAGACCGGATTGATCCGCCAAAAGAGCAGCGTGAATGTCGCCATCAAAAATATGGCGGACTTTTTTATTTCATCGGCGGTTTTTTGGTTGGTGGGCTTTGGCCTGATGTTCGGTGCAAGCCACAATGGGCTTTTAGGCGTCGATGCGTTCTTCTTCAAAGCAAGCGCAACCGATACTTGGAGCCAGGTCTTTTTCTTCTTTCAGCTAGCGTTCTGCGGAACGGCGGTGACCATCGTCTCTGGCGCGGTTGCCGAACGGATGTCCTTTTTGGGATATATGATTGTTGCCGTTGTCTGCGCTGGGCTGATTTATCCTATTTTCGGTCACTGGGCGTGGAATGGGCTTCTTTCCGGGGAAGCCAAGGGATGGCTGGAAACACTCGGCTTTATCGATTTTGCAGGCTCAACCGTTGTTCATAGTATTGGCGGATGGGTGGCGCTGGCGGCGGTTCTCGTGGTCGGCCCGCGCCTTGGCCGTTTTGGACGCCGAAAGGAACTCTTAGGCGCTCATAACCTCGCCCTTTCAATCGCTGGCGCATTTATACTCTGGATCGGCTGGTTCGGGTTTAATGGCGGCTCTGTCCTGGCGTTCGATGATACTGTTCCTGGTATTTTATTGAATACGCTTATGGCTGCTGTGGCTGGCGGCCTTGCGGCGTTATTCGCATCATGGGCCATTGTTGGAAAACCCAATCCATCTGATACCGTCAATGGATTGCTCGCGGGTCTTGTCGCCATCACCGCTAATTGCAACATCGTCTCTATCGAATTTGCTTTATTGATTGGCGCATTCGGCGGACTTATTTGTTACGCCGCCAGACTGATGCTCGAAAAACTGCAGATTGATGATGCGGTCTCCGCCATCCCGGTTCATTTATTCGCTGGTGTTTGGGGCACACTGGCGGTCGCATTATTTGGTGATATTGAAGCCTTTGGCGGACTTACAAGGTGGGAACAACTGCAAGTTCAAACGATCGGCGTCGCCGCTGGGGGGGCTTATGCTTTTGGCCTATCCTTCACACTCTTGTGGGTCGCTAATCGCTTTGGCTGGTTAAGAGTTAGCCGCCGCGAAGAAGTCATCGGCCTCAATATTTCTGAACATGGCTCAAGCTCGCCGTTGCAATTGTTGTTAAATGAAATGTCACAACATGCCCGTTCCGGTGATTTCAGCCGCTCTGTTCATGTTGAACGTGATGGCGAAGTTGGCCCCGTCGCCGCAGAATATAACCGCGTCTTAAAGCGCGTGAACATGGCGGAAAACGACACAGCCTTCGCCCTCGCCCAGTTGCGCCGAGCAAAAGTGCAGGCCGAGGCCGCCAACATCGCCAAATCACAATTCCTCGCCAATATCTCTCATGAGTTGCGTACGCCCCTTAACTCGGTATTAGGATTTTCCGAAATCTTACAAAACCGTGATCCTGACGAGCCTTTGAGCGAGGAAGAGCAGCAATTCATCACCCAGATTAATACATCGGGCCAACACTTACTATCGCTGATAGTTGATGTGCTCGATTTCACGCAGCTAGAAAGCAGCAAATATGAGCTTGAAGAAACTGAGTTCAACCTCACGGAATTGGCGCTAGATATTTGCCAGTCTTTTGCTAAGCGCTTGAACGAATCCGGTATCGAACTTGATCTTCAGCTTCAACATTCCCTGCCCCCGTTGTTGGCGGATCAAAAAGCCGTTCGGCAAATTTTTGTGAACTTGTTGTCAAACGCGGTCACCTATTCTGAGCGGGGACAGACCATCCGTGTTAGCACATACCTTACGTCTGACAGACGCATTAATTTGGTGATCAGCGACAATGGCAGCGGCATCCCCGATGATCAGCTCGCTAAAATCTTTACGCCCTTCCATCAGGTCTTGGAAGAAAGCTCCATGCACAAACCAGACGGCCTTGGTCTTGGTCTGCCGATCGCCCATGCGCTGACGGAACTGCATGATGGGGAGCTTTTCATCCGCTCCTCTCAACAAACTGGTACGGAAGTCTCCATCCGTTTCCCGGCTTCGCGCACAGCCTCAGAAAATGCGGATATAAAGAAGATCGCTTAACAGAACAAACGCCCGTTAAAGCGCGCCAATAAATTCTGCATACCAACAGGCGGCGCCCAAGAACAAGGTCGCAAAAGCGCTGACCCCATCATACACATCGCTGGGAAAAGTCACAAAGATATAAATGGCGGCTATTGGAATGGCGAGCCGCATGGCCTGACGCGCCGATTGCCAAAGGGCGATTTTAACCCGCCCGCCGGGATTGCCCACCAGACTTGGTTCTATTTGTAACGCCATATTCGCGCTGATGCGCTTTTCGAAAAAAAGGTTCGGCAGGGCCAAGGCGACAACGCAAAGATGAATGACGCTCGGCAAGAATGTCGAAAAATGCATGACGTATATCCATTGGGGCAAATCCGACGGATCTGTCAGCGCCGAAAGCTTATCGCCGATATCAAAAACCGCCGCGCCCGCTGGCCCGGCCAAGGCGGCAAGATTAAACCAATGCATCAGCGTGATGATCGAAAAAGCAAGGGCGATAAGCAACAAACAGGCGGCGCAGAAATCTGCGATCCCAAACCCAATCAACACCCCCGCCTTTTTGAAGCCAGAAACCTTCTTTGAGCGTTGCATGCTCCGCCACAGCAATAACCGTGTGACCCCAAAGGACAAAAAGTCGAACACAGCGTTACAAAGGGGCAAAATCAAAAAGAAAAGAAATAAGCCGCTGGTTTCATCCGCATCTTTATAAGCCCCTAGCCGAAAAACCCACCATCCGGCGCAGGTATACATGACAAAAACAACCGGGAAAACAAAACGGCGCCAGCGATCATTTCTCACCGCCCAGTCAGCAAAGAAGCGTATGGCAACAGCGCCAACGCCAGCTACAGCGCCAACGCCAGCGCCAGCCAAAGCGACAGCGACAGCGAAAGCGACAGCGACAGCGAAAGCGAAAGCGCCAGCGAAAGCGAAAGCGCCAGCGAAAGCGCCAAAGCGACAGCGAAAGCGCCAGCGAAAGAGACAGCGAAAGCGAAAGCGCCAGCGACAGCGACAGCGCCAGCGCCAGCGCCAGCGTCAGCTGAAGCTAAAGCTAAAGCATAACCAGATGCCGCCAACACTAATCTCGCGCCAATACGGGGGATCAACGACCAAGATTGAAATGTTTTGGGTCTAGCTGCGAAAATAAGACAGATACTGGCGGCCACCATCATCCCAAATGATAATTTTCTTTGACCTGATGGTGTTTCCGCATCAAACAGCGGGATCGTCCCCAATTGGCCCGACCCGCCCCAAAATACATATTCCAAAAAAATCAAAACAAATGGATAGGCAACCGCCAATGAAAGAAAAAAACCCATCGCGTTATTGCTAAAGGCGTAATCAATCTGTCGGCCGACCCCTTCTTCATTCGCCCGCGGCGGCGGTGCGGTTGGGGGTAAGGCTTTAGCGGTCCGCAAAAGAAGTGCGCTTAATTTTTTTTGATAGGCTTCGTGAAATTCCGTCCCGAAATTAAAATCTTTGCCCAAAATTCGGGTTCGCCCATTAAGGCTGTCTTTTATTTTTTGGGCCGCTGATTTATTGTTATGGGGCTGGGCCCCATCTTTATCCAACCAATCAAGGAATTTTTTATCCAGGGCATGGTAGTTTATAACCAACAGGGCCAATACGCCAACAATGATGGCGCCCAGAAGAATACCAAAAGTCTCAATTAGCCAGGCAAGTAAACTTTGCGCGTCGTCTTTGGATATTTCCATCCCTCTCCCCCGAGAGTCATCAGTTAAAAATTGAACCGCCTAACTTGACAATTCTTTCGCTCTTTTTGCGGCGGCCGCCGCGGCTTTGTTAACAAGGGCGCGCAAGGGCGCGCTGTCGCCATCAAAGACATCTAAGGCGGCGGCGGTTGTGCCGCCAGGGGATGTCACCGCTTCGCGCAATGCATCCGGGTCTCGTTCATCCTGGGCCATAAGGGCGCCCGCGCCGATGGCGGTTCCTTGCGCGAGCTTAAGGGCGTCAGCTTTTGACAGTCCAAGCGCCGCGCCCGCTTCGGCCAGCGCCTCAGTCAATAGGAAGTAATAGGCCGGGCCGGAGCCTGAGATTGCGGTGACAAAGTCAAGCGCTTCTTCGCTGTCCACCCATACCGCGTCGCCCACGGCGGCTAGAAGGCGGGTCACCATTTCCCGCTCCGCCCCATTGATCGCGTCTGGCGCATAAAGCCCGCTGACCCCTTCACCAATCATCGCCGGAAGGTTCGGCATCGCGCGGGCAATTTTTTGCTGCGGGCCCAATAGCGACCCTAATGAAGCGACGGACCGCCCCGCCATCACGGAAACGGCGATGGCGCCCTCAGCCGCCTTTGCAAAAAGCGGCAACACTTCGTCCGCCATTTGTGGTTTGATCGCAAGAACCAGAACATCAAACGGCCCAGCCGCATCAGGGTTAATGGCGAAACCAACGCGGGCCGAAAGCGCGTGCAAATCGCCGCCCGCCGCTGGCTCAAACACCGCGGAGCGGGCTGGGTCCATCACCCCGCCGTCGATCCACCCATTTAACAATGCGCCGCCCATGGCGCCAGCACCGACAAGGCCGATGGCTAAGCGCCCGGCATCCTCAGCATTTGAAGTATTGTAATCTGTCATAGGGCCCATTTTAGGGCGCAAACGCGCCGCATGAAACCCTATAGGTCGGCCAGCTTGGGGATAGCCGGACAAAAGGGCTAAACTTACGCACAAGCATAGCCCCTTAATGCTCGCCCCACCGTCAGCGACACTGATATCTTCCCCGCTAGAAGAGGGAAGAATAACAGTTAAGCGTTGCCAGTGGTTTCAAACATCGATGCTTCCATCGCTTCTTCAGGGCTTTTCCCGCCCCAAACAAGGAAATTGAAAGCTGGGAAGAAACGGTCAAGCGCCTCACCCGCCGCTTTGATCAAAATCTGCGCTTGGGCGCTGTCGAGCGATCCGTCCTGGGGCAACACCATGCCATTGCGATAAACGATGCTTTGGTCATCCGACCACACATCAAAATGGCCAATCCACAAGCGCTCATTCACAAGACCTGCAAGGCGCACCGCATCGCCTATTAAATTCTTTGGCGCTTTCAAATCCAGAGGGGCGCCGATCTGTAGTGTCGAAAGCTCCGCACGCCACGTAAACCAAAGTCCGGAATCGCGCCATAAACCCGGCACAGCCAGATGCAGCTCGTTCCCGTCTACACGCTCACATTCCATTTCTAACGCAACAGCGACAGCCTCCAACGCATCAAGTGGGTCGGCGGCGGCAATCGGTTCTTCCAACAGTTCAATCGACATGCAGGGTTCCTCTTTAGGTTGTCTGCGATATGTCGATGAGCAGCCGAGTCGCGATGCGCGGCAAGCATGGTTTCTCCCAGTTTGGGGATTCGTTTTGCCCGTCTTTAACGCCAGGTGCGAGTCGGATCCAAAACCATTCCCACTGAACGCGGTATTGCGCTTAGAGAGGGAAAAAATCAGATCTCATGGCGCATGAGGTCTACACGAATCAATTTCTGATTCGGTACAGCACATGCGCTTTGATGCTAGCCCTGTAGCTGCTCCTTTAAGGACTTCAGCTCAGCAGCCAGACGTTCATTTTCCTCGCGCGCCGCAGCCGCCATGTCGCGCACGGCCTCAAATTCTTCGCGCGTTACGAAATCCATGTCTGACACAAGACGCTGAAGTTGGCCGCGAAAAACTGTTTCCGCCTCGCGCCTGACCCCATCAGCGGCGCCAGCGGTCTCTGTCATCATTTTAGCCAGTTGATCAAAAAATGGATTTTGCGTTTGCATGGAAATTTCCTTTCCCCGTCACTTTAGGGCTTAAACCCGCTTAAACCCTATGTAAGACGTAAAAACAACAAAAGCGATGCGGTTAAGCGCGACAGGGCGATGAAAGCGCGGTAAAAGCAGCTCGCACGGCCCCCTCTGGGCCATTTTGCCGACCTTTCGACGGAAGCTGTTCATGAGCCTGCCTTATCCCAATATCGACCCGATCGCGATTAGTCTCGGCCCTTTGCCTATCCGCTGGTATTCATTGAGCTATATTGCTGGGCTCGCCGCTGGGTGGTGGTATCTGACCCGGCTTATTCACAACAATGCGCTCTGGCCCACTGGCAAGCAAGCGCCCTTCAATCGGACCCAACTTGACGACATCATCTTCTGGGTCGCCATTGGCGTTATGGCGGGGGGACGGCTTGGTTATGTCTTCTTTTATGATCCCGCGCTTCTTATTTCAGCCTGGCCGCCCATTGGCGCTGGTCTAAACGAGGGGCTGTTAAAAACCCTTATCGGCTGGGTGCGCGTACCCCCCGCTTTAATGTTGTGGACCGGGGGCATGTCGTTCCATGGCGGTCTTATCGGCGTAACGCTGGCTGGATACTTCTTTTCCAAGCGCAACGGTCTTGAGCCGCTTCGGGTCGGTGATCTGTTCGCTTGTGTTGCGCCGCTCGGCCTTTTCTTTGGGCGTATCGCCAATTTTATCAACGGCGAGCTTTATGGCCGGGCGACGGATGTCTCTTGGGGCATGGTGTTTCCAACGGACCCATTGGGGCTTGTTCGCCACCCGAGCCAACTTTATGAGGCGGTTTTGGAAGGCCTCGTCCTCTTTATTGTCATCCGTATCGCCACCCACCGCTTTGACCTTCTAAAACGGCCAGGGGCGACGATTGGTTTATTCCTAGCTGGCTATGCCGCCGCGCGGATCTTTGTTGAGAACTTCCGCGAACCCGACCAACATTTGCCGGACTTTCCCCTTGGTCTGACCATGGGGATGATGCTTTCCCTGCCTATGCTTGGGCTCGGCTTGTGGATGATATGGCGTACGCGCGATAAATCGGCTGTAGGAGAGTCATGAACGACACCCCGTCTTCCGCAACTGGTGTAGAAAAAACGCCCCTAGAAGAACGCTTGATTGCTCTCATCCGCGCGAACGGACCAATTTCCATCGCCGATTTTATGGCGGACGCCCTCGCCCACCCGCAGGATGGTTATTACACAGCCCGCCAAGCCATCGGCAAAGATGGGGACTTTATCACTGCGCCGGAAGTCAGCCAAATCTTTGGCGAACTGATTGGCGCCTGGATGGTTCAAACCTGGCTGGAACTTGGTTCGCCAAAAGAATTTGCGCTGATTGAGCTTGGACCAGGGCGCGGCGTCTTGATGGAGGATGCGCTGCGAACGGCCGCCTTGCGCCCAGATTTTTTAAGCGCCGCCTCATTCATCTTCGTGGAGGCGAGTGGCCGCCTACGCCATGAACAACGACGCAGGCTTAAAGCTTTTTCCTCTCATCTGCATTGGGCCGATGACCTAGGCGAAGCCTTTGACAAGGCGCCGGACAACGCGCCCACCATCCTTATCGCTAACGAATTTTTCGACTGCTTGCCCATTCGTCAATTTCTGCGCACGCCCGAAGGCTGGCGCGAGCGCATGATCACCACCGCTCATGACGAAGACAGCCTAGTCTACACAACCGCATCCATTCCGCCATCACCCGCCATTCCCATTCCCCCTTCCGAAGGGCCAGACAGCGGAGCCCCACAAGAAGGCGCAGTTTTTGAGTTTTGCGCTGAAGGCCTAACCCATGCGGAGAAAATCGCTAAACGACTTATTGCTCATAAAGGCCGAGCGCTTATTATTGACTATGGCCGCCTAAAAAGCGGGTTCGGCGACACGCTCCAGGCTGTGCGCGCCCACCAATTTTGGCCGGTTCTTTCAACGCCAGGCCTTGCCGATATTACTGCGCATGTCGATTTTGAAACGCTGGCCGCGGCGGCGATGGAAACAGGCGCTGGCGTCTATGGTCCAATGTCACAAGGGGTTTTACTGCAAAATCTGGGGCTTGCCTTGCGCCTTGAGCGGCTTTGCGCCGGCAAATCCGCAGAAGAACAAGCATCAATCCACGCTGGCGCACACCGTATCGCAGCCCCTAGCCAAATGGGTGAGTTGTTTAAGGCGCTGTGTATTTCTTCACCAGACATGCCGCCAGCGCCAGGGTTTTCATAATGTCCAAACCACTTCCTTTGGATTTGCATGGCGGATCATTTTTGCAAGCAAGCGTCTTTGACGAAAAGGCGCTCTCCCACGCTTTCTTTGGGCGCCGAGGCGGTGTTTCCAGCGGGGTTTACACGTCTTTAAATGTAGGAAGCGGGTCGAATGATGATGCGCGTGCCGTAGAAAGTAACCGGCGTTTTTGCGCAGAAGCACTTGGCGCGGACCCTGCTAACCTTGTGACATTAAAACAAGTTCATAGCGCTAAAGTTATAACGGTTGAAGAACCTTTTCAGGGTCCGCCGCCGGAAGCTGACGCCCTAGTTACACAAACGCCGGGTATTGCAATCGGCGTCTTAGCGGCGGATTGCATGCCCCTGCTGTTTGCAGATTTTAAAGCGCGCGTGATCGGCGCCGCTCATGCAGGATGGCGAGGCGCGCTTGACGGCGTTATTGAAGCGACAATCGATGTTATGACCCAGCTCGGCGCTGCGCCTTATCGTATCAAAGCAGCTCTAGGTCCTTGTTTACGCCAAGAAAATTTTGAAGTCGGTCTGGAATTTGTACACGCCTTCCAACAGAAGTATTCCCATGCTGAGCAATTTTTTACTCCTGGCCGGTCGAAGGAAAAACGCCAATTCGATGCCCCCGCTTTTGCGCGCGACAGGTTGCGCACAACGGGTGTTAAAGACCTTATCGACCTTAAGTTGTGCACCGTTGAATACAATGACCTCTTCTTTAGTTATCGCGCAGCGAAAAAAGCTGGGGACGCTGATTATGGACGAAATCTGTCCGCAATAATGCTGAGGAAATAAGACTGCAAATGTTGCATATTTAGGGTTGATTAGGCGTCAAAAAACCGTCACATAACACCTAGAAAAGCGACGGCGCGGCAAGCGGGGTTCTTGAGGGTGCGGGGTCAATGGTGAAACTGATAGCAGGTAACTCTAATCGACGGCTTTGCGACGCTATTAGCAGACGTCTTTCCACGTCCGTATGCGACGCCGAGATTAAGACGTTTCGCGACGGCGAAGTCTTTGTAGAAATTCAAGAGAATGTGCGCGGCGAGGATGTGTTTGTCATCCAATCGACGTCCAACCCGGCAAACGACAATTTGATGGAATTGCTCATCACCGTTGACGCATTAACCCGCGCATCGGCGAGCCGTGTTACCGCGGTGATCCCATATTTTGGTTATGCCCGCCAAGACCGGAAAGCTGGCCCAAGAACGCCTATCTCAGCAAAACTTGTTGCGAATTTGATCACAACTGCTGGCGCGGATCGGGTCTTAACAGTGGATCTGCACGCTGGTCAGATTCAAGGCTTTTTTGATATCCCCACGGATAATTTATTCGCCGTGAAGGATTTCGAAAAACACATTCGTCAGGTCCACAATGGCGGGGTCAACGATCTTACAATCGTGTCCCCTGATGTTGGCGGCGTTGTGCGCGCACGCGCGCTTTCAAAACGCCTAAATGACGTTCCCCTCGCGATCGTGGACAAGCGCCGTGAACGGGCGGGCGAATCAGAAGTGATGAACATCATTGGCGATGTTGCTGGCAATCACTGCTTACTCTTTGACGATATCGTTGATTCAGGCGGCACATTGTTGAACGCCGCGACAGCCTTAAAGGAAAAAGGCGCCGCTAGCGTTTCCGCTTATGTTACGCACGGTGTTCTGTCTGGCCAGGCGGCGGAAAATGTCGGCAAATCAGAAGCGTTAGAGCGTCTAGTGATCTCTGATTCGATCGAACCGACTGAGGCTGTTGACGCTTGCGAGAAGATCGAGATCGTATCGCTCGACAGCCTTTTGGGCGAAGCTATCCGCCGTATCTCAAACGAAGAATCAGTCTCCAGCTTATTTGATTGATCTTTCAATTATAAGCTATGAATGTGTTCGGCGTCTCTGCCGCTTTTCTGGAACTAAACCTTCCTTAAAGCGTCATTTGTTTACTCAAATTTTGCGGGAAGCGAAGCGATAATGGCAAATTCACTCTTTGAAACGACTGTAAGCAACTATCTAAGAACGCTTAAGTCAATGCGCAACGTGTTCCAGAAAGGCCTCGACCATTGCGAACAAAGCGGTCTCAATCCAGATAGCCTGATCACAGAACGTATTTTTGAAGATATGTTCCCGCTCGGCAAACAAGCAATTAGCATTCACCACCATTCAGCCGGAGCAATTGAAGGCGCTCTAGCAGGTAAGTTCGCACCGCCCCAAGAACAAGACCCGACAGATTATCAAGCAGCTCAAGCAAAAATCGACCACGCAATTGTAAAGCTGGAAGAGGTTTCTGAAGAAACCGTCAATACTATAATCGGCAAAGATGTTGTGTTTGAGGTTGGAGACCGTAAGTTGCCTTTCACCGGTGAAAATTTCTTACTCACTTTTAGCATGCCGAATTTTTATTTTCACGCCACAACCGCGTATAATATTTTACGCATGAAAGGCGTACCGATTGGTAAAATCGATTTTCTTGGCCCGTTGGTTTTGAACAAGGACTGATCCGGGAGCTTGGTAACTCGGCAATCGCATTTGAGTGCAGCTTTGGGCTAATGCCAAATTAATAGGTCAGTGAAAACGTACGCGGCAACCTCTATGATTAAAATTTTAAAAAGCCGCCGCTTTCAATTCCACCCCATCGCTGCCCTCGCCGCGCTTATCAGTCTTGCAATTCTTATCACGCTCGGGACATGGCAGCTCCACAGACTTGAATGGAAACAAGAGCTGATCGCCGCGATTGAGGCGCGAGCTAATGGCGCGCCCGTTCCCCTTTCAACGGTTTTAGAGCGCCGCGCCGCTGGGGAAGATATGCGTTACACACGTGTACGTATTACCGGGCGTTACGACCACGACAAAGAAGCCCATATTTTTGGCTCCTTAGGCCCCAAGCCTGGCTATTACATCTTCACACCAATAAGGACAACAGACCGTTCAGAGGAAGAAATTATCTTTGTCAATCGCGGCTTTGTTCCACAAGCGTTTAAAGAACGCGATGCTCGCTCACAAGGTTTAATAAACAAACAAACACAAATCATTGGTCTTTTTCGTGAAGCAGAAAGAAAGCGAGGGTTAGCGGCCCTTGTCGCGCCAACAGATCAGCCTAAAGATAATATTTGGTACATCCGCGCGCCACAGCGCTTCGCCCCGCATATTATTGGTCAGAGCGTAAAGGCGCCGGACTGGTATATTGATAGCGAAGGCTTAGAACTAGAAACAGGAGTTGCAAACGTTAGCGCCGCTGAAAGAATCTACCCTATCGGCAATGTCACTAAACGTGACTTTAACAATCGCCATATGGAATATGCGCTAACATGGTATGGGCTGGCGTTGACGCTGATCGGTGTTTTTCTCGCTTATTCCTTGCGACGATAAATTATCGCTAGCAGCAATGAACGTTATACGCCGGTTTGATACCCAATAAAACGCCTAAGCACGAGATATAGTCAAAAGACTACTGACATGAATTGACGCTGCTTGCGTGTAGTATCCAACCCATAAACTAGGTGACAGCTTATTCGCACTCTAAGCGGAGGGGAAACCCATGCTGTTTGATCGATATGGTAAGGCGGATGAGAGATTAAATTATGAAAATGAGCTATTTCGTTCTCGGGACAAACAATATGGAAGCAGCGAAGAAATTCTATGCTGGTCTTTTTGAGCAATCAGGGCTCAACCAGGTTCCATCAACTCAAAGAATGACTTACTGGCTAGGCGAAGATTTTACTTTCGCACTTGCCGTCCCCTTTGATGAGGAACCCGCGACCAATGGAAATGGAACCATGGTTGGTTTTAATGTTGGCTCACGTTCATAAGTAACAAGGTTTCATCAAAAGGCAATTGAACTAGGCGGCATATGCGAGGGAGAGCCAAATCAACGCGGACCTATTTTCTCCGCGTATGTGAGGGATTTAGACAAAAACAAATTGTGTTTTTTTGAACAAAACACCTGAAAACAACAACCAAAAACCTAGGGCATATAATAAATTGGCCGGTGTGATACGCACACCGGCCAGAAGAACGCAACAATACTCAAATACGCAACATACAATTTTAAACGCGACTAAAACTAATCAGTCTAAGGCTTACTTAAACCTGCGGACTATTTAGAACCGCGAAGAGAAGATAAGTAGCCTTGAACTGGCGTGATTGATTCTTTTCCGCCTTGTGCTGCAAGAGAAGCAACATCACGGACTTGCGCAACACCGCGCTCAATACCGGCACGGATCGCATCACGCTGAATGCGTAGTGATTCTGATAAAGAGTTTGATTCCAACACTTGGCGAAGGGCGTCAAATGTCGCATCTGTGTTTTCTTGCGTATTTTCGATAACGGCAAGAAGGATCTCGCGGCGTTTTTCATCCATGATTGCGCCAGATTCTTTAAGAGCTGAGGTGGCTTCGTTTAAATTCAACTGAAGACGCTCAACAAGAGAAGCAAATTTCTTTTCGACTTCATCAAGCTGCTCTGTGTCTTTTTTAGGCGCAGCTTTCTTTGTGGTCGCTTTTTTCGTTGTCGCTGTAGTGGACATGGGGCTACCCTTTCGGTTCATTCAATACGATTTGCGCGGTTACATAGTTAGGCGACAATTCACTGTGCGTCGCCATTGACGAGATAATATGCATTAATGGAGTTGAATCAATTAATTTTGACGCAGCGCACAACGAATTATCCTGCGACATTTTAGACGCAGGATTTTTATAAGAAATAACAATACCTTAAGAACACCTCAAAATAGAGGCTTATGACTCTCGAGGGACCAATCCACTCAAAATAAGGTCTAAAGATTGACGACTCACCTGTGCGGCTCGCTCAATACCGCCTGGTCCAGCAGCTTCCAGCATCGCCATTCGCCACATCGCAATCAAACAATCGCCAACAACCCCGGCTTCAAAATGTTGGGAAAATACCCCATCTGCTTGGCCCCTGGCGATAATATCTCGGGCTTGTTTAAGGAGCTCGGCGCTAGCGCTAATCATGGCTTCGCCGCTTTGCGCCGCCGCATCAGCCATAATCTGCAACAATAATTCGCGGTGCCGCCCCCACTCATCCAAGATAATGGCGCGCATCACCTCAAGCTGTTCAACGGGTCCAAGGGTGAACTCCTCAAGGCGCTCAGAAATCATTTGCGAGACTTGCTCGTTAAACGCCGTCAATAGAGCGGCCTTGGTAGGAAAGTGCAAAAAGAATGTGGCATTCGCCACATCAGCGGCCTGCGCAATCTCGTCAATCTTAACGTCATTATATCCACGCGCCGCCATCAGCGTGATGGCTTCATTAAGGATACGCATCCGTGTTTCTTGTTTTTTGCGTTCTCGCCTGGACATGGGTGGCGACGCGACCCCAAATTCTTGATTAGACATAGACTTCACTCCAACAGGGCGCTCACACTGCCCTATTTCCCCTGCAGCATTCAACCAATCTGAGGTTTGTTACCGCCAATCACTTGAGTTATTTTTAAGGATAATGAGATTGGTTCAGGATTAAGCCGAAAAAGCGGTTTCGATCGCCGTCAACACAAGCTAATAAGTACCTTGGCCCAACCTCTACGCTTGATGACATTTTGGCGCCATCTTTGAGGGTTTAAATATCAAAATAAGGTCTGCGCAGGCAAATGCTGACCCGTCAGGCTTTTAAACGATTGATGATAAGTTGATGAACCGTATGACGCGTTTCCGATTTTTTTCTTTAAAAGCAATAGCTTATTCTTTCATTTGTGCGTTTGTTTTGTGCTCGACGCCAGCAAACGCCCAATGCGAGATTAAAACCGGGCAAACAACCATTACCCGCACAAAGGACCTGACGCGCGCTGGGATAGCGGCTAGCGCCATCGCTGCTGTCGTTGAGGGATGCCCAATTACGACGCGTGATGTGGATCAGCGCGCCAAATTGATGATGTTATCGTCTGGCGGACGCCTCACCCCCGCAATGGCTGAACAATTAAAGTCCCAAGCGTTGCGAGATCTGGTGGAGGAAACGCTAAAGCTTTTGGAAGCTTCTAGCTACGACATGGAACTGTCTGAACAGGAAGTCAGCCAAGAAATCACCGCCATCGCTGGACAGAGCGGGCTGACCCTTCCTCAATTTGAGGAAGTTCTTTCTTCTCAAGGCATCGCCCTGGAAAGCATGCGCAGCCAGGTTCGCGCCAGTATTTTATGGCCGCAATTGGTGCGAGGGCGATTTGGGTCCAACATCAATGTTAGCGACAATGAAGTTCAGCGAACCTATGAGCGCATGCGCGACGACGCGACCAAAGAACAGTTCTTGGTCTCAGAGATCTGTATCCCTGTCGCTGATCCAAACCAAGCAAAAGCTTATTATGAGGGCGGATTGCAGTTGATTGAGCAAATGCGCCGCGGCGTTCCTTTCGCTGTGGTCGCCCAGCAATTTTCAGCCTGTCCCTCTGCAGCGGCTGGCGGCGATATTGGTTGGGTGCGTTCTGGCGAGCTCGCCTCAGAGCTTGATGATGCGCTAAAAGCGCTTCCAGCGGGCGCTGTGACAAATCCTATTCCTTCAGAAGGCGCTTTTATGATCATGGCTGTGCGGGACAAACGCCAAGCCGTTGTGAAAGGCAAAGAGACATTCACGCTTGCCTATGCGGGTGCGCCCGTTTCAATCGGGCGAAGCGCCGCGCGGCAAGCCCTAGAGAAACTGCCGGCCGCGCAAGCTTGCGGCGTACGCGAACAACGCCAAGATCTAGGGCCCAGCGTCGGCTTGGCGCTTTTAGAAAATGTTACCCTTGAAGAGATCGATGAACGTTTTGAAGTCGCTCTTGATGGTCTGGGCCGCGGCGAATTAAGTCCCATTATCGAAGCTGATGACGCCCTGCATGCTGTTTATGTCTGCGATAAAGACGAAGGATTGGGCCTACCGTCACGCGATGCATTAAAGGATAGAATTTTTAGACGGCACTTGAACCGCCGGTCCCAACAATATCTGCGCGATGTTGAACGCGAACGCCTTGTCGACATTCGGCGGCAAGTCGTAGGCGGACCAATCACTGGCCCGGAAGGCCCAGTAACTCAATAAATTATAAGAATAATAAGAGGCATTTTTGGCGCATTCGGATAAGTCTTCACCCTCGCCGCAAGAAGATGCCGCTAAGCCAAGAACTAAACCTTCACAGATGGCGCCATTGGCATTGACCATGGGGGAGCCTGGCGGTGTCGGCGGAGAGCTTGCCTTAAAGGCTTGGCAGGCGCTTAGCGATACGGGCCCGTGTTTTTTTGTGATCGACGATCCCGAAAGGCTAAAACTCCTGAGCGCAGGGCTTGGTCTTAATATATCGATCAGCGCAATTGGCGCGCCTGAAGACGCAAAAGAAACATTCAAACATAGCCTTCCAGTTCTGCCTATCGGTGAGAGTGTGAATTCACAGCTCGGCAAGGCTGATTCCCAAAATGCGCATCACGTGATCAACGCCATTGAACGCAGTGTCGCCCTTGCACTTAGCGGCGCAGCGTCAGGGGTTGTCACCAACCCTATTCAAAAAGCGTCATTAATATCCGCCGGATTTAAGTTCCCTGGACACACAGAGTTTTTAGCCCACTTAACCGCTGATGCGCCGATGCCTGCAGCCATGGCAAAAACCATTGCCGGGGCTTCTACGCGTGGCCCGGTTATGCTGCTTGCAGGGCGTGACCTCATGGCGGCGCCCGCCACCATTCACCTTGCTTTGCGTGAAGCGATTAAAACACTGAATGAAGATCTAATCGTCCGATTGAGCGCAGTTATGGCCGCGAGCCTTAGCTTTGATTTTAATATTGCCGCGCCGCGCCTGGCTATAAGCGGGCTTAACCCACATGCTGGGGAAGACGGGGCCATGGGCCATGAGGATAAAGAGATCATCGCCCCAGCCGTTGAAAAACTCAAAGCAGCCGGCGTTAACGCACGCGGCCCCCTACCAGCTGATACGCTTTTTCATGAAGAAGCGCGCCAAAACTATGACGCGGCGCTTTGTATGTATCACGACCAGGCGCTAATTCCTGTTAAAGCGCTCGATTTTCATGGCGCAGTCAACATCACCCTCGGCCTACCGATTATACGCACATCGCCTGATCATGGCACGGCGCTTGACATTGCGGGCCTTGATATTGCGCCTGAAAAACGGGCAAACCCAGCAAGCCTTATTGCGGCGATACGGCGCGCTGGGGAAATAGCCGTTAATCGTCAGCAAAAAACCGTCCAACCTGCCCCTAAGGCTAATCTGAAATGACTGTCACGCAAACGCATAACGATGGCTTACCGCCGCTGCGTGAAGTTATAGAGACGCACGGACTTGGCGCTAAAAAATCGTTGGGCCAACATTTTCTTTTAGACCTGAACCTGACCCGTAAAATAGCGCGCTCAGCAAAGGTTGAACAAAACGACGTGGTATTAGAAATCGGCCCCGGCCCCGGCGGCCTTACACGCGCGCTTTTAGAAGCTGGCGCACGCGTAACGGCGGTTGAAAGAGACGCCCGGTGCATCGCGGCATTATCGCAAGCTGGCGACGCATATCCTGAACAGCTTACCTTGATCGAAGGCGACGCCCTTAGCGTCGACGAGATGAAGGCGCTTAAACAAACGCCCGTCAAAATTATAGCGAATTTACCATATAATATCTCTACGGAACTTTTAATAAAGTGGCTTCGCGCGAACCACCTTGGTCCAACACCGCTTTGGACACGCATGGCGCTGATGTTCCAAAAAGAAGTAGCGGACCGCATATTAGCAGCGCCAGGATCAAAGACTTACGGCCGACTTTCCGTCATTGCGCAGGCGGCTTCTAAACCGGCGCGCGCATTCGACCTTCCGGCGCGGGCCTTCACCCCTCCTCCTAAAGTCGCTTCGACGGTTGTTGTCTTTGAACAGTCAATTGAACAATGTCCGCATATACAAACGTTAGAGAAAGTCACCGCCGCGGCATTTGCACAAAGGCGTAAAATGCTGCGCTCCTCCTTACGGGCAATTTTTGGAGAAGAAGTGGAGACTACGCTCAAAGGGCTAGATCTTTCCCCCACCGCCCGCGCCGAAAATCTTACGGTTGACGACTATTTGCGCCTTGCTGAAATTACAAAATCAGCACTCGAACAGAATTGATAATCTGTGAGGGTTAGCGCCCTATTAGCGCCAACTTAAATTAAGCGCGATCACACCTCATCATCGATCGCCAAAACACAAGTTTTCAGTGCGCAAAGCAATAGAGATAAATGACCCTATTGCGTTGCGGCGCGTTTAACACCGGACATTGCCGTATTTAAAAATATCACAAGAGGTAGTGCGCTATCTCATCGGCTATAGCGCCAATTCGCTAACGGGCCGATCGCTCATGGGCCGATACGCCCACGGATTGTCTCAACCAACGTACGAGCGTCATAGACTTCGCCATTTTCGGGGCCATCGGCGGGCTTTTCCCCTTTGCCAAATAAAGCCTCAAGGCGGGCGGTATAATATTGGCTGCTGCCGATACGGCCTAAATTGCCGCCCACACCAACAGATACGCCGGAGCTGCGACCATAAGAACCCGTACCCAGCCCGGCGCCGAGCGAAACCCCGCCCTTTTCCTCACCGGATAAGTCCCGCCGAACAACACGGAACCAATCATATCCGCCTTCTAGGGCAAGCTCCGCAGCCCGCAGGAGCGCATAATCTTCAACTCGTTCAGGCGACGTTGCGCCATCACCGCGATAGGTGATGCGCACGCGGTTATCCTCAATCCGGCTGTCTTGATAGCCATAGCCTTTTGCATTAGCGGGCCCGTAAGGTGTCGCGACCCCGCTTGCGCAAGCGCTCATCGCGCCGATCATTACAATTAAAAATAAATATCGCATCGCTAGGCCCTCTTGTGAGAGGACATAGACTATCACCACAAGCAACCGGCTGAAAGCCAAAAGCGCTTGCCAACGTCAGCTGATAATGTCTTTTAAACTTGCTTGGCCCACTCAGAGGGAGAATAAGTTTTCATGGCAAGCGCATGGATCGGCCCAGAAAGCTCATCCTTCAAAACTGCGTTCACCTGGCGCTGTCTTGCAACCCTGCCCATTCCTTCAAAAATATCAGCGACAACCGTCAGGCGAAAGTGTGATTCTCCGCCCTCACGCGCACCAGCATGCCCTGCATGAAGATGCGATTCATCCTCAACACTCAGAACGCTTGGCGATAACGCCGTGGTTAATTTTTCTTCAATGATTTTCGCAACGGACATAAACCCTTCACCTCGCCCAAGCTTGTGTGTTCTGTCAAGATTGTATCAATCGATGCAGCGCACCATAATAGCCTTATGACGAAATCGCGATACACACCCCGACACAGTTTCGACATTCGGATTAAACCGCCGAAGGACGATAAGGATGACACGCCCAAATGGGCTGAAGCTCACACAATGGTTTGTGAGTATGAAGGCTGCGATAAGAAAGCAGCTGTCCGGTGCGCCAAATCGCCAAGGGAGCCCAATGAAAAAATCTGGCTCTGCGCGAAACATGCGGCGGAACATAACAAGTCTTGGAACTATTTTGACGGGATGTCGGCCAAAGAAGCCCAGAATGCACGTGACGCCAATATTTATGGCGATCGCCCAACATGGGCCATGGGGAAAAATGATCGCGCGCGCGCCGCGTCGCAAACGCGAGGGCCTGCCGATATGGCGGACGCTCATGGTGTTTTTTCTGAAGCAGCGGAAAAGTTTAAAGCGTCCCGCGGGTCTTTCCGGGAGGGGCGAAAGCTGAGCAAATTGCAAGAAAAGGCATTTGAAACGCTGGATCTGCGTCCTAGTGCGACCAAATCAGAGATCAAGAAGCGTTACGCAGAACTCGTTCGCCGCTTCCACCCTGATTCAAATGAAGGCGACCGAAGCGCAGAAGCCCAATTACAAGAAGTCGTCAAAGCGCACAGCATTTTAAAAAAGGCCAATATTTGCTAACCAAACGGCGATCATCAAAAAATTAGACCGAGCGAAAACTAGGCGACCATTTCACACATCGTCTTTGGCGCCAGAGATGGTTGAAAAACTGCGCCAACCGCGCACATGATACTTGCGCCTCTCAATTAAACTGCGCGTATAGGATTTGTTTCATGGCTGAAATCAAAGACATCCCTTTTCCTGAGAAACCAGACCTTTCGGTCAATGCACGCGATACGTTCGGCGTTGATTTTGACATGAAGGTCCCAGCCTTCTCCCAAGCGAATGAGTATGTGCCGCCCGTTGATGCAGCCTACCGCTTTGATGAGGAAACCACACGCGCCATCTTAGCTGGTTTCGCCCATAATCGGCGCGTGATGGTCCAAGGCTATCACGGCACGGGTAAATCTTCCCACATTGAACAAATTGCTGCGCGCCTAAATTGGCCGTGTATCCGCATCAACCTCGACAGTCATGTCAGCCGGATCGATTTGATCGGAAAAGACGCGATTGTTGTTGAAAACGGGGTTCAGGTCACCGCCTTTAAAGAGGGCATGTTGCCTTGGGCCTTTCAACGCCCTGTCGCCCTTGTTTTCGATGAATATGACGCTGGCCGCCCTGATGTGATGTTCGTTATCCAGCGGGTATTGGAAGCGGAGGGGCGCCTTACCCTGCTCGATCAAAACCGAGTACTGACCCCAAACCGCTATTTCCGATTATTCTCCACAACCAACACCATTGGTCTTGGCGACACCACAGGGCTCTATCACGGCACCCAACAAATCAACCAAGGCCAGATGGACCGCTGGTCAATCGTGACCACGCTAAACTATCTGTCTCATGAGCAAGAAGCGGAAATTGTGATCGCGAAAGCGCCGCTCTACGATTCTGAGCAAGGCCGCTCAGCAATAGACGCTATGGTCCGTGTCGCCGATATGTCGCGCAACGCTTTTATGAATGGCGACATATCTACAGTGATGAGCCCACGAACAGTAATCACATGGGCGCAAAACGCTGAGATTTTCCAAGATATCGGTTACGCCTTTCGCGTAACTTTCCTAAATAAGTGCGACGAGTTGGAACGGCCAACCGTCGCGGAATTTTATCAACGCGCTTTTGGCGAAGATTTACCGGAAGCCGCGCCGCAAATCAGTGTCGCGTAATATAAACGATAAAGAATCAGACTAGCGCGCGAACAGATTGTAGCGCAGCCCCCTCATGTTGCGCTATAATATCGCGCTAGTCCTTGTTTTTTTGCAATTTTCCGCGGTGTAGGCTATCGTCATATTGATGGCGAAGCATAAATTTTTCGAGCTTTATTCTAGCACGGATCATTTCGATGAACTCTTCTCGAATGGTCAGGACGCACGCATCAAGAACACGCTGATTGACCGTCTTGATAAGGCGAGTTTAACCTCTTTAAAACGGCGAAACAGCGCCGCTGAACGTGAGCTTTTTAATCTCGGCATTACATTTACTGTCTATTCTGAAGGCGAAGAGATTGACCGTGTGCTGCCCTTTGACATTTTGCCGCGTCCCATTACGCCCAGTGACTGGCTTAAAATCGACAAGGGTTGTCGCCAACGCGTCGATGCGCTCAATCTTTTCTTGGCGGATATTTATGGCCCTCAACACATCATCAAAGATGGGGTCGTTCCCGCCGATATAGTTCTTGGCAATGCCAATTACTGCAAGGAGATGGAAGGCGTTAAACAACCCCACGGGGTATATGCCAATATTGCCGGCGTTGATTTATTGCGAGATGAAAAAGGCGATTTTCTTGTCTTAGAGGATAATTGTCGCTGCCCCTCTGGGGTTTCTTATGTCATTGAAAACCGGCATTTGATGATGCGCGCCTTTCCCGATTTGATGGATGGGTTAAAGATCCGTCCCGTGTCAGATTATGGCGTCAGGCTTCGCGAAAAGCTAATGCAAACAGCGCCGAAAAACTGCATTAATGGCGGCCCCTTAGCAGATGACGGCCCCCGCGCTGTTTTACTGACGCCAGGCGTTTATAACTCCGCTTACTTTGAACACATTTTTCTTGCGCGCGAAATGGGGGTCGCCTTAGTCGAAGGCCGAGACCTATTTGTCGAAGACGATAAAGTCTTTATGAAGACCGTATCAGGCCCAGAACCCGTACATATTATTTACCGCCGCATTGACGATGACTTCCTAGACCCGCAAGTCTTTCGCAAAGACACCGCCCTTGGGGTCGCGGGGTTAGTGCGCGCTATGAAAGCCGGCAATGTAACCATCGCAAACGCCATTGGCGCGGGCGTCGCAGATGACAAAGCCCTCTATGCCTACACGCCGCAGATTATTGAGTATTATTTAAAGCAAAAACCCATCCTATCGATCGTGAAAACGTACGCTTGTCGCAATCCTGAAGATAAAGCTTATGTGCTCGAAAACCTCGCTGAGCTTGTTGTGAAGCCCGTTGGGGAAAGCGGCGGCTATGGCATTGTTGTCGGCCCAAAAGCCACGAAAAAAGAACTTGCTGAAATTAAAACGCTGATCGAACGCAACCCTAAAAATTATGTCGCACAGCCAATGATCGGTTTATCCGTCAGCCCCACATTAACCGATGAAGGGGTCGCACCACGCCATGTAGACTTAAGACCCTTCGTGTTGTCCGGTAAATCTTCATGGGTTTTGCCCGGCGGGTTAACGCGTGTCGCGCTTAAAAAGGGTTCAATCGTCGTCAACTCTTCACAAGGGGGAGGATCAAAGGATACCTGGGTCCTATCATAATCTTTTGTCGCGATATGCAGAGAATGCATATTGGATGGGCCGTTATGTTGAGCGTGCGGAAAATATCGCGCGCCTACTGACGGTCACCGAAGCATTTGAAAGTAGCGATGAAGCGCAAAATGCTTGGGAAACATTGTTAAAGGTTTTCGCCGCTGAAAAAGAATTTGAGAAAAGTAAAAAGCCAAAAACGCCCGCCAACATCGCTGGCTTCTTTTTAACGCGTTCAGACAGTCAAACGTCCATCTATTTTTGCCTAAAGGGCGTTCGCGAAAATGCGCGCAGCTTGCGCCACCTGATTAGCACTGAGGCTTGGGTTCAAATTTCCGAAGTTTTCACCCGCACCGCCGCAACAGCGAACAAGCGCGTTGCGCTTTCTAAATTAAATGCGGTTTGCGAAGAAATAAGAAGAGACTGCCTCGCCCATTACGGCATCATGCAGGCGACATGCTATAGGGATGAAGCGTGGTTATTCCATCGCATTGGCGTTGCTTTGGAACGGGCGGACCAAATGACACGCCTTCTTGATATGAAATATTTCCAAATCGATTCCAACGAAGACACACCAGACGCACAGCCGCCTGATGCGATTTGGTGGAATACGTTGCTACGCTCAGCGGGCGGATATCATGCCTTTCGCCGTCGCCATTCTTTTAATCCAAAGACAGAAGAAGCCGCCGCCTTCTTTCTATTTGATGAAGATTTTCCGCGGTCGGTCTCAGCCGCCCTTTCAGATAGCTTCAAGTGCTTAACTGAACTTGAACGGGACTATAAAGCGACAACCAACGAAGCAGTTACAGTCGCTGGTCAATCCCTTGCTGGTCTCATGAAAGATCACCCCAAAAGACTGCGGGGTAAGGCGCTACACCGCTTCTTGGATAGCGTGCAAAGCGGCATCATCGACTATGCGAATGCAATCTCAAACCGCTATTTTACGGCGTAAAACAGCCCGCTCGTCACCAATTACCGCGATCACAACAATCGGAGAACACACCGCCGGTTTGGCTGCACGAACAATCATTGCCGTTTAAGGGGCTAGAAAAACCGTCCTCAAGATTAATGATTTCCAGACCAGAGCCAGCTTTTGTCTTTTCCAAGTCAGCATCGATCTCGCGTAGGCGTATCGCTAGTTCAGAGAATTCCGCATCCGCCTTTTGCCATTTATTAAGCGTGGCGCCGCATTGACTTTCTTGATAAGCGTTCATTTCCATGCAACGTGCAAAGATTTTACAACTCGCCTTAGCAGCTTGATGCTTGGCCTCTATTTCTGCATCAAAGCGATTGAGCTTATTTGTTAGCTGATATTGCCGCTTTACGCTCGCTGCGCCAACTTCACCACGCAAAACGCTTGACTGGTCGCGCAAAGATGTGATCCGCGCATCAAGGCCGGCATTGTCGCAGATCGCGCTTGTTTCAGTGTATGGATCACTCGCGAGCGGCAGCGGGTCATAACTTTGACAACCAGCGCTGAACATTACGATTGCGGCTGCTATCTTAACAAGTCTCATCGTTATTCACCTGTTCACAATACATCAATTTACATTCAAGGCGGATTCAATCGCTTCATCCGCAGATGAGGCATCTTCTGTTTCCGCCGGCCCGGGTGCTGGTGGTTGAGGCGCAGGAAAACGAGGGCGACATCCTTCTCCTACGGACTTTAGGCGTTTGTTATAGAATTCGTTTTCTTGCTCTAACTGCTTTTTAATCCGGCTCCAACGCTCGGTTGGTCCATATTTACCGTAATCTTTCACAAGAATAGCAGCGCGGGGGTGACCTTTGTCATAAGCCTGGCGCAAATATGAATCAGCAATATCCACATTTTCTACAACACTACAAAGCTTATAACTGGATAAGATTGTGCCGCTGCCATAGATCAAGGCAAGGTTATACATTGCATCGCTATTTTCGCGATCAGCCGCCAATTTCAGCCAATAAACGCCGTTATCTGTGTTTTGGGTCACGCCAAGCCCAGCAACATACATAATACCGAGCGTATTCATTGACTGTACGTCATTGGCGTTTTGCGCGGCGCCGCAAACCAGATACACCGTTTCAATAGGCGTGATATCGCCAGTTTCGCTAAAACCAAACTCCCGCTGGAAGCGTTTCGCCGCTTCGCGAGACTGTGGTCCGTACTTCCCGTCAATATTACCATCGTAATGTCCAAGCGCCTGCAAGGCGCGCTGGCGGGATTTAAGATCAATCAAGGCGCCGCCAGTTTCATTATTGCTGCCGCCACGCGAAATCCGCGCCAAACTTTTTTCAGTATACTCACAAGTTAAATTTAGCGCAGCCAAACGTTTCGCGGCCAACACGGCGTATTCCGATCCGCACACCCGCCCCACGGAACTCGCACGCAAAAAGCGACGACGCGCCGTGCGGGTATTGCCGATGGCCATCTCCGCCTCGCCTTTTTTGAAATGATAGGCGGCCCGGTCGTTGCAGGCGAGAGCGCTTTCACGCTTTTTGCAAATGCCGCCTGCGTCAAACTGCACGCAATCGTCAGGCAATCCGTCTTGCGCTTTTGTTTTTATATTGCCAGACGCCGCAGCGCCTGGGCTATTGCGATAATATTGTGAGGCTGCGCCGCCATTAGGACCACGGGCCGCAACCGGATCACCGCCGCGCCGTCCGCTAGAGCGATATGTCTTTGATGACGCGCCATTAAAAATCAACTCGATAACATCTCGCAGCCTTGGCACCATTAGACTTTGAATAGTTGTAGCCTCGCCCTCAAACTCGTCTATCTCCGACAAGTCATCTTCGCTATATCCTTCACTTAAATAATCACAAAGCATCGCTGTGCGCTGATCCAAGTCACCCCCTTGGCAAATCTCAGCGCTTAGCTCGCTATCAAAAGCCCCAACCGACGCGCCTAATCGCGCCGCTGGCCCTGCTAAAACAAGGTCATATGCTTTTTGCAAATGCGCGCTCTGGCAATAGTCATCGCGATCGCCCTTCACTTGTTTTTCTAAGGTTTTCAGTTTTTGATTGGCTCTACTATTAAGGGCGCCGCGCGTCTCATCAGTCATTTTATAATATCTTGCGACTTCTGAGCGCCATTCATACGCCGTTGTTGACCCACAAAGCGAGGCTATCTGAAAATTCTCATAGGCTTGATAATAATCCGGCTCCCCAAGAAAATCATTTGGCTTTTTAAAGCGCGGCTCTGTCGACATACGCCGTGAAATAGGAAAAAGATCATTACCAAGATAATACTGACCAAGCCGTAAGTGCCCCTCCTCGCCATTCAGCTCATGCAAGGCGATGAAATCCTCCCGTACGCGGCTAAGGTCTTCATCAGACAGATTAAGATCGCTTAGCAAAACCCTGGCGCTCAAATTTCCAAGAGCCCCCGCAAGAGCATAATGCAGCGCCGCCTCTCGTTTACGACCTAAGGCTTTATCCTCGTATTTACCGAGTAAAACATTTTCAGAGGGATTAAAGCCGACAGACAAAGATTGAACTTTGCGTTCAATAACGAAATTAACATTAAAGTTTGCTGACCACTCATCAATCGCCCGTTCCTCCAAGCCAATGGGCGATGTGGAACTAGAGTTCGGAGCGCCTAATACGCCAAAGCGATTTTCGCCAAATGTTTTGCCGACGTTAAAAGCCAAGAACAAGCAGCCAACCGTTACGACCACAAAGGCCAGGGTGATCAAAAAGAAAAATGTCACCTTTTGCAGAAAATCAAGGATGGGTGTTTTTGACTTGTTGGCTGAGCCAGAACCTCCGTCTTCTTCGTTAACAACGATCACGTTGTTCTTTGAAAAGCTGACATCAAGGCCTTCATCTTGATCGCGATCGCTATAGCCCAGATCAAATTCGCTTGGTTCGCTCGAAAATTCGTTTAACCCAGTTTCCGCCTCATGTGCGCTATTTGCTATAGGGTCTTGTTCCGAATTGGGAAAATCCCCAAGGCCTCGATAAAAGTCAGAACGAGCCGCTTCAGACATAGATGAAGCAGCGTCCTCTCCGACTGCAGCGTCCTCTCCGACTATTGACTGCGGAGAACGCGTACGTCGCTTGATCAGTGACGAAGAAAGCCGCCGAACCATATACCCCCCCATAATCGGGTGAAACTAACCTACGCCGCGCGCCCCATCCGCCAGCGCAGCTATTAACCATAATGTTTCAATCTTGCGCGCCCGTCAAATCCTTTGATGCTGATATCTAATGGAGCCGATAGCCGCTGTGCACGACGTTCGCCAAGCATCAAAAAGGAGAGCAAAGCTCACTGCTCAAAGACATTGTGACACTTATGTAGACCGCGCTATTGCTATGAATAAGACAACGATTATCAACAATAGGATGAGCGAATGCCGACTATCGAAAAGATCAAACAATCCATGCGCTTACCGGTTATCGGCGCACCACTGTTCATTATTTCCAATCCAAAGCTTGTGGCCGCTCAGTGCGTCGCTGGCGTTGTTGGCTCCTTCCCCGCCCTTAATGCGCGCCCACAAGAAGCTCTCGATGACTGGATTGTTGAGATCAAAGACGCCATCGCCCGCCACAATGACGAAAACCCAGACAGGCCAGCGGCGCCGTTCGCGGTCAACCAAATTGTCCACAAGTCTAACAATCGTTTAATGCATGATCTTGAGGCCTGTGTAAAACATGAGGTTCCGATCGTCATTTGCTCACTCGGCGCTATTAAAGACGTCTATGACGCTGTTCATTCTTATGGCGGCATCGTGCTGCACGATGTTATCAACCAGTTTTTTGCAAAAAAAGCGATCGAGAAAGGCGCTGACGGTCTTATCGCTGTCGCGTCCGGCGCAGGCGGACATGCTGGCCTCACGTCTCCTTTCGCGCTGATCCAGGAAATTCGCGAATGGTTTGATGGACCGCTCGCACTTTCAGGCTCCCTCGCGACCGGGGGCGGCGTTCTAGCGGCGCAGGCGATGGGCGCAGACTTCGGCTATATTGGATCAGCCTTTATCGCGACCGATGAAGCGAACGCTACCGAAGAGTATAAAAATGCGATCGTAGACTATAGCGCTGAGGATATCGTTTATACAAATCTATTTACCGGCGTACACGGTAATTACCTGCGCCCTTCCATCGAAGCGGCAGGAATGGATCCAGACAATCTTCCTGAAAGCGATCCCAGCAAAATGGACTTCGGCTCAGGAGGAAACCAAGACAAAAAGGCCTGGCGTGATATTTGGGGATGTGGGCAAGGCATTGGCGCCGTTAAGTCACGCGGCCCCGTTAGCGACTATGTAGATCAGTTGGAAAAAGAATATCTGGCCGCTAAAGAAAAGTTGGGCATTGCATAAATACGCAGCCGTCCTTTCGGGAACAATAAATGTTCCTAAATGACAAGGGTTTAGAGAAAAAATTGCCGTCCACGGGTTTTGTCTTTTAGGCAATGCCTCTACAGTCGCGCGCGTTGCAACTACCCTATTTAAGGAGATAATTATGCGCGCGCGCCACTGTAAGATAGTCGCTACAATCGGACCTGCCAGCGCAGCGCCATCCATGCTGCGTCTTATTTTTGATGCTGGCGTTGATGTTTTCCGCCTAAATTATAGCCATGCGGATTATGCCAAGACCCAAAAGGTCGTTGAGGCGATACGCTCAATTGAGAAAGAAACAGACCGCCCAATCGCAATCTTCGCAGATATGCAAGGCCCGAAAATTCGCACCGGCATTCTACCTGGCGACGAACTTGAGCTAAAATTCGGTGCTGAATATTCGCTCGTGATGGCTAAAGAAACCAGTGACGAAAATATTATTCCGATCCCTCACCCTGAAATTTTTGAAGCAATCAAGGCTGGTGATATTTTAAAGCTTGATGACGGCAAGCTTCAAATCACCATTACGGAAAAATCCGGGGACCGTGTGGTTGCGCGCGCTGACACGCCAGGCCCCCTTAAAAACCGAAAAGGCATAAACCTTCCGGGAAGACACCTTCCGATTTCCGCCTTGACCGAAAAAGACCGCGCCGATCTTGAACATGCGTTGTCGCTGGATGTTGATTATATCGCCCTTTCATTTGTTCAACGTCCAGAGGATGTGGCAGAGGCAAGGGAGCTAATTGGCGATAAAGCGAAAATCATCTCTAAAATCGAAAAACCGAGTGCTGTAGATAGTCTGGAAGGCATCATTGAGCAATCAGACGCGCTTATGGTTGCGCGCGGCGATCTTGGGGTGGAACTCCCGCCTGAAGATGTGCCTTTAATTCAAAGACGGATTATCCGCTCTTGCCGGAAAATTGGCAAACCAGTCATCGTCGCCACGCATATGCTTGAATCCATGGTAGAATCCATCGCCCCCACCCGCGCCGAAGCATCCGATGTTTCAACGGCGGTCCTACAGGGCGCAGATGCGGTGATGCTTTCTGCGGAAACCGCCGTCGGTCGCCATCCGCCCACAGCGGTCGCAATAATGGACCGCATTATAAAAGCAAGCGAAACCGATCCAGACGCCAGCGGACGACAGATACAAGATGATCCTGATGCAGATCATACGACTGCTGACGCCATTACGCAATCGGCCCGCCATATCGCTGAGGTCTTAGATTGCCGCCTCACCGTTGCTTATACCAAAACAGGCTCCACCGCGCGGCGCTTATCGCGTGACCGGCCAGCTTGCTCTATTCTTGCAGCAACGCCGCAACCCCATGTCGCCCGACAATTAGCGCTTCATTGGGGCATCACACCGGCGATCACCGAAGACGTCTCCCACTTTCACGAGATGCTAGAAAAGGCCGATAGCCTCGCCCAACGCTATGGCGCGGAAAAAGGCGAGCGGATCATCATTATCGCCGGATATCCATTTGGTCGGCCAGGGAAAACAAACACCTTGAAAATAAGCCGGGTTGGCGCTTTAGAAGGGTAATCAGCTGCATAATTACTCAAAGGAGCCTGGATAATGTCTATTGCAACCCGCCCGATCGATTACGACCATAATGGCGTCACCCTAGAGGGCGTATTAGCGTTTGACGATGCGTTTTCCGGCCCTCGTCCCCTCGTCTTAATCTCTCACGCATGGGCGGGGCGTAGTGATTTTGAGGTTGAAATTGCAAAGCGCATCGCCGGGCTTGGTTATGCGGGTTTTGCCCTTGATTTATATGGCAAGGGTGTCCTCGGTGCGAGTGTTGAAGAAAACCAAGCTTTAATGACGCCCTTTGTTGAAGATCGCGCTTTACTGCAAGCTCGGCTTTTAAAGGCTTTAGAAACGGCCGCCGCCCAACCAGAAACCGATAGCGCAAACGCCGCCGCCATTGGTTATTGCTTTGGGGGACTTTGTGTTCTGGACATGGCGCGTATGGGCGCGCCGGTAAAGGGTGTCGCCTCTTTCCACGGGTTGTTTATGCCGCCAGCCTCTGGCGCAAAAGACAAGATCGATGCGAAAGTCATCGCTTTCCATGGCTGGGACGACCCGATGGCAAAGCCGGAAGACGCCCAAGGCTTCGCCACAGAAATGACCAACGCCAACGCCGACTGGCAGCTTCAAGCCTATGGCGGCGTCATGCACGCCTTCACAAATCCAGCGGCAAATGATCCAAACTTAGGCACGGTCTATAATGAGACAGCCGAAAAACGGTCTTGGACCGCACTCCAAAGCTTCTTAGAAGAGTGCTTTGCGTAAGAATTAATTCTTACCGGTCAGTCTTTTCGCAATTTTAGTGACATGGCGAAGGTCTGACCCGCAACATCCGCCAAAAATATTTATCCAGGGCGAGCCCGCGCGTATCTCACCATATTGCGCGGCGAGCTCGTCTGGGTCACCGTCGTCAAGTTCCGGCGCTTCATCCAGTTCTGCGTGCGAGCACCGAGAAGCATTTGCGCGAATTCCCCGTATGCGACGCGCCCATGGCGCATCCGTCAATGTCGTCTCAAAATGTTCTGGATGCGCGCAATTGATCATATAATAAGCGGGATATTGATCTGTTTGCGCCTCAACAGCATCGATCGCATCACCGAGGCTTTGCCCATCCGGCAACGCGCCGTCTGTTTCCACCGTATAAGAAATCACGCAAGGAAGCCCAACTTTACGGGCTGCCCGCACCAACCCTACCGCTTCACTAGATTGATTAAAGGTAAGCCCTGTCACCATATCAAGTTCTGTGTTCGCAAGCCAACCAAGCTGTTCGGCGTAGTATTCCTCCGCCTCGCCACTATCGATTTTTACTTCTGGCTTATATGCGTCACCACAAGGTCCCACCGTCGCACTTAGCACAACAGGCGCCTTGTTATCGCTGTATCGATTGCGCAGACTACTAACAAAAGCGACCGCATCAAGATTAGCCGCCTTTAGCTCCTGCGCAGTCGCGCCAAGGTCTTTCGCCCAATGGCGATGGGCCTTCCAAGTGACTGTATCAAGGATGAACCCCACCTCAAGCTCACGCGCTAGATCTAAAAAACCGGTGAAGTAATTCTCCAGCGCAGCGCGCCCCCGCGCTTCAGGCAGCAAAGTATGGGCTGCAAACTCTCTTATTTCGATCCCATGATTAAAGATTAAATCCGTCTCTACGCCTGCGTCAGTAAGAAAAATTTCACCGTCAAGTTGAGGTAAATGCTGTCGATATTGCGCCATAGCATAAGTCCTTTTGCTCCGGATCAAGCCCCAAGCTTAGAGCCATCCGATGGTTATTTTTCTACGCAAAAGAGTATTCTATCACAAAACAACCCCAAGCGTGTGAACTAGGTCATAATATCTAGCGCCGTCGCTAGTCCCGCGGCGCTTTAATATGAACGCCCCCAAGCATGGGACGTGGAACCCGCGTGGTTTTGGGAAAACTAAGCGGCAGCCCTTTTAGGCTACGAACGGCGAGATAACTAAAACACTCCGCCTCAAGAGCATCACCGCGCCATCCGGCTTCTTCCGCCTTAACAACAGGAGCAGACAATCGCCCTTTTAATGCATCCATTAAAAGAGGATTACGCCGTCCGCGTCCAACAACAATCCATTCACCAGGTTGGTCTGGCAAATAATTCTGCGCTTTATCTACACTAGCGGCGACAAACGCCGCTATCGTGGCTGCTCCATCTTCCACAGATAAAGCCTTTACTGGATCCAACTTGAAGCGAATATGGCCCAGCGATTTCGGCGGCGGTTGACGTAAAAACGGCGCAAGCATCATTAGGCGAAGAACATCATCATGGACCGTTCCTTGGGATACTCCAGCGCCGTCCCCATCCATTGATCCAGCGCCCTTAAGCGCCAACCACTCATCAAAAAGGTCTTTGCCGGGCCCGCAATCAAAAGCGACTAGCCCACCTTCTTCGGCGTAAGGCGGGGCGTAGGTAATGTTGGCGACGCCGTCGAGTTTCAAAACCCCAACTGTATGAGGACGTCCAAGCCTGCGGGCTAGCGCGGCGTAGTAAACCGGCGCAAGGGGCGCGCCCATACCGCCAGCTTCCATATCGGCTTGCCTGAAATCAGTGACGACATCAATGCCGGTTTGTGCGGCGAGCGCTGCGCCATCCCCCAATTGCCAATTGCGACCAATGTCCCCCGGGGCTGCAGGCGAACGGTGTAAAATCGTCTGACCATCAAAGCCAACCACGTCTATATCAGTCGGCCGTAATTCCGCTTTTTCAAGAAGGGCTTTAACCGCATGTGCATGAATCCGGGTGATGGCGCCCGTCGCTAGTTTGATATCCTCAGCGCCATCGCGCCCTTCACTCGCAGCCTTAATCGCGCGGCGGACAAAAACCTTGTGCGCCCGCTCAAACGGCAGGCTTAAGGTTTCCCCAAACGCAATCTCATCGGCGCCATCCGTATCCAAAATCGCGGCATCTATCCCCTCAAGGCTGGGGCCACTTCTTAATCCAATGGCGCGATAAACACTCATTTTCTGCTTTCAGGGTCTTTTGATTGGTTAAAAGCTTATCTTCTGGATGTTTCGTATACTTTTACAGCGATTTTACGATGCAAATCAGGCTGTTTACATTCGCTAAGGCCCTGCTCTGGATTTCACAGCAAAATCCGCGTAGAGGATGCGGCTTACATTACAAATCCCACTTCTTATCCTACCACGGCGACAGACAATGACGGCCTATAATTCTGAGTTTTTAACAGTCCTTGAAGAACGGGGCTTTATCCACCAAGGCACGAACCTGGAAGGCCTCGACGCGCTTGCGGCCAAGGGTGCGGTTACCGGCTATATCGGGTTCGACGCAACGGCGCCGTCTTTACACGCCGGCAGCTTGATTCAAATCATGCTGCTCTATTGGCTGCAACAGACCGGCCATAAACCAATCGTGTTGATGGGCGGCGGCACCACAAAAGTCGGCGACCCCACCGGTAAAGATGCTCAGCGCAAACTCTTAACCGATGACGATATCGCAAATAATATCGCCTCCATCAAAGGCGTTTTCGCCAAGCTTTTAACATTTGGCGATGGCGCTGGTGACGCCGTCTTAGTCAATAACGATGACTGGCTTAATGCGCTTGGCTATGTCGCTTTTTTGCGGGATTATGGAACACATTTCACAATCAACCGTATGCTGACATTTGACAGTGTTAAGCTGCGCCTTGAACGCGAAAGCCCAATGACATTCTTGGAGTTCAATTACATGCTGATGCAAGCGTATGATTTCCATGAGCTTTATGGGCGTCATAAATGTATCTTACAGATGGGCGGCTCTGACCAATGGGGCAATATCGTCAATGGCGTTGAGCTTTGCCGACGGAAAGATGGCGCGGAAGTTTTCGGCCTGACGACCCCGCTTCTTACAACAGCATCCGGCAAAAAAATGGGCAAGACCGAAGGCGGCGCGGTATGGCTGAATGAGGATCTTTTTAGCCCCTATGACTATTGGCAATATTGGCGCAACACCGAAGATGCGGATGTCGGCGTTATGCTTGCGCGTATGACCACCCTGCCGATGGATGAAGTGCGCCGCCTCGCAGCCTTAGAAGGCGCAGAAATCAATGAGGCGAAGAAAATCCTGGCGACTGAGACCACCGCCCTTCTTCATGGGCGTGAGGCGGCGCTAGACGCTGCAGAGACCGCGCGCAAGACCTTCGAAGAGGGCGCAGCCGCCGCTGCGGATTTGCCGAGCGTTTCTATTGAAGCTAGCACATTGGAAGCTGGCCTTGATCTGCTATCACCCTTTTTAGAGGCTGGTCTGATCTCTTCTAAAGGGGAAGGACGACGTCATATCAAAGCAGGCGCACTAAAGATTAATGACACGCCGCTAAGCGAAGAACGTCCTTTGTCTCCGACTGATATGCAGAACGGCGCCATTAAAATTTCCATCGGAAAGAAAAAGCACGCGCTGATCAAGACCTCATAAGAAAGGTCTACCAAAGCTAGCTCTTACTCAGCCGTCTCTTCGATTGTCTCTTCTTCAGTGTCCCGAGAAGAAGAATGCAACAGCGAAGGCTCATTTTCTTGTGGCTCAAAAATCCGACGTAAAAAGCCAGGCGTTAAAGCCGATAGAGGGTTTACAGAGACCTTCAATTCAGAAGGATCGCCAGAAATCGCATAATTGACGGCGACCACCCCTTCCCCATCACGATTGACAAATAAATCGCCGATCAAAGGCGCTTTGCCGAGAAATGAGTTGACCTGATAAACTGGCGCCACAGCGCCGCGCAGATCAACGCCCCCATTCGCTTGGGTTGCAATGCGCCCATCAGCAGAAAGTCCGACAGAAGGACCAGCCGCACGCAAGTCTTTCAGTGTCAACACATTATCGTGGTATGAAAAACGCGCGAAACTTTGGGATACCTTAATGCCTTCCCCATTCAGCAAGCCGGAAAGCCCATTAAAAGATCCCGCCGAAAAAACACGCGCCAAAAGCGGGGCGCCAACCACGCGCATATCCCGCGCTTCCAATACACCTGCAAATTCCGGCGTTTTATGGGTGGTTCCATCATCCGAATGCACATGCGGTGAATGGTCTTCGTCATGATGCTCATGAACAAATAGGTTTACAACACCCTGTCCGCCTATGACAGAATTGACGTCTAAAAAACCTGACAAGAGCGAGCCAATATCGTCTGTGCGCGCCTCTATTGTTTGATCAACACCGTCTTCGCCATCAACATGCGCAAGGCCCACAGATAAGGGGGCGCCGCTTTGAGCGCGCCCTGAAAGCGTGAACTTGGTAATCTCGCTTTCATTACGCCAAAAATCGACATGCGCGTCTTTATAAAGAACGCCGTTACGCAACTCTAGATTATCGATGCGGCTCACAAGGTGAAGGCCCTGCCCCCAATCAAGCTTACTTTGATCTTTCCCGCCACGCCCATCGCTTGCCTCAGCGTAGTCAAAAAAAGCCTCTATGAATGGCCGCGCATTCAAATATGAGCCAGTCAGCGAAACCGTCGTTCCAACATTTTCAGTCGGCTCAACATCAAGAACAACGTCTACGGCATTTTGCAAAAAGAGCTTTTTAAAGGAGACCCGTTCTAACTTTCCGGCAGATGACAGACTAAACGCGCCTTTCACATCAACCCCAGCGCCATTAATCGTCAAATCATCAACAATCGTGCGGCCTTCTTTTTGCTGGATCCTTACCCGCCCATTGGCGCTTTCACCTTTTGGTTTCATCCAATAAAAAGCATCAGCCATCAAAACCGCATCGGAAAAATCTGCATTGAGGGTGATGTCGTTAAACGCGCCGATATTTCCCTTAACATCCGCCTTAAAGGCCACATCACCCCGTAAAAATTGACGCGAAGGCACGCCAAAAACATCACCTGTCGACGAATTGACAATGCCTGAAACACGCGCGTGCAGTTTATCCTTTTGCCCGTAAAACTGTTGACGCCAATCAAGGTTAATAGGCGCACCGCTAAAGTTTGCTTTGGCTTTAATATGCATTGCATCGCTTTTCAGCGAAATATCACCCACGCCATTCGTCAAATCAGCATCAGCAAACAAACCTGCGACGGAAAGATTATCGAATTTTCCCTTGCCGCTAAACCGGTATGATTCACGGGGCGTCTCACGCTGATTGGGACGAATAATTTCCATACGAAGAGAGGCTTTCCCGTCAAACGAAGATGGGGAAAGGCCCGTCGTGCGCAATATGGCGAGTGGCTCAGCGTTTAATATTTCTAATATATCGCCAACATCACCATCGGCTGTAAATCGGAAAAAAGCATCAGCCCCTTTGGGGCGCAAGATGGGAATGGCGACCTCTCCCGCCGACATGGCGACGGGACCAACTTTGCCAGTTACGTTCTGGATAAAAAAGCTATTGGATTTTAAGACCGCCGCGCCCGCCGCTTTTGTAAGATGACGCATAGTCGGCGCATAAATCACTTCGGCGTCATATAAGTCAAAACTAACTTTCAGCGCATCATCACTGAGGGAACCCTTACCCATCGCCCCCGCCGGAGCGTTAAAAACGGCTCTTACATTACGCGCTCGTGCATCGACAATCCGTTCAGAAACAAATTGGCGTGCAGCATCGCCCAAACTCTCAGGCCATGCAGACAAGATCTGCTTACGCGTAAGTGGTCCCTCAACCTTAACATCAATGTCGATGCCCGGAGATGGCGCATCTTCTCCCTTTTTTGGGCGTGGACGCTCAAACACAAAACGCCCCTGGGCGTTCGTCTCAAACAAAGAAGCTGATATATCCCCGATAGCAAGCCGGCGCGCCGCAACATCGTAAACGCCGGTCGCCGCAAAAGTCTCTAAGGACAAAGGCTCAGGGAACAAGCCATTTTCATAAATCTTGATATCGCTGCCCTTTACAGCAAATTGCACTTTAGCCGGCGTTGCAACTTGCGCTCTCTCTTGTAGAAAAACAGTCCCTTCAAGATCAGCCTTTAATGCGTCGCTCGCAATTTGCAGCGCGCCAATCTCAAACGCATCTTGGCTAGGATCAAACGCTGTCTGTAAACGTATTTTTTCAACCTTAGTGGATATGGACCCGAGGTTAAGCGCGCCGCCATTCATTTCACCGTTTAAAGCTGACTCAATAACACTGCCATCGCGGTGAATTTGTATATTCGCTGCCCCTGTCACAGGCCCAGCCAGAATCGCCGCGCGCTCACCATAAAACATCGCCAAAAGATCGCTCAGCGGAGCATCGCTCAAAGCAAGGGCCGCCTTCAAGATCCCCGTCTGACTATCAATCGCGGCGTCAAACTGAAATTGGGATTGGGTAATTTTTTCCTGCGAACCGGCTTGCTGTTCCGCCGTCACAGCTTCGCGCTCAAACTCAGCGTTTAAAAGACCGAAAAAATCACCATCCTGTTTATACAGTCGCCCGCTAGCGCCGCTCGCCGCCCAGTGCCTTCCCGAAGCTTCATCCGAAAACCGAATTTCCGCATTCGTAATAACAGCACGCTCAAAACTGCGATTAAAATAGGGGCTGTCTAAAATAAACGCGACCGCATTCTTTTCCCGCTTAAGTCCGCCGCCATAGTCCAGACGCACCCGACGGCTTTGATCACGAACAATATCTAAGGTCGGTTGGTCAAGAGCAATGCGCCGCGGCTCAAGACGAAAAGCGAGCAAATCGCGAACGGCAAAGCTCATAACGGCGCTGTTTAACGTAAAGACTGGTCGCGCAGCATTATCGACAATATAAATGTTTTCCAAAACAATCCGGTAAGCGCCGTCAGTTTTGTCTTTTGCGATGAAAATATCATCAATGGCGGAATGATAACCTTCCGGCAGGGGCTGCTCTAAAACACTAACAGCAACCGGCTTTAAGAAATCAAACCGCAAGGGGCCATTTTCTAACCGCCAAAAAAGATATCCTAAAACCGCAGCAGCGACGGCGACAAGAACGCCAATCACCTCGATCGCAACGATCGATAGCTTGATGACATGTTGCTTCATACGCTCACTTCGCAACCGCCCCCGCTTTGCCCTTTGGTCGTTTCACACCCATATCGCACCGCAGCCTAATTAACCCAACAAAGCAAGCGTTAGCGATCATCCAAATTAGATTACAATGCGTAGCTGTGGTCATGACCAACCGCAAGCATCCTTACACACCTTTATAGAACCGCCTTGACGAAAATGAATGATCAATAAGTGGGAGTGCGCCGCTCAGTAAGTTGATGATCCGCTCTTGCTTGTTTAAACCAGCCGCAACACACAAGGCTGGCGACAATCCTTTCCAATAAACTATGACGGCATGGAACCGGCTTCATCCTCGCCATTCGCCTCAGCTTTCAAAGGAGACTAATTTTATGACAAAAACTATCGAAGAAGGCGTTAAAGCGCCCGCATTCACCCTGCCGCGCGATGGCGAAGGCAAATTGGCGCTGAGAGATTATATCGGCCAAAAAGTTGTTCTTTATTTCTATCCAAAGGACGACACCTCAGGGTGCACAAAACAAGCGATTGGGTTTTCTGAAAAACTGGATGAGTTTGAGGCTGCTGGAGCAGCCGTCATCGGCGTTTCCAAAGATAGCGTCGCCAAACATGATAAGTTCATCGCCAAACATAATCTAACCATCGCCCTTGGGTCAGATGAAGACGGAAAAGTCCTCGAAAAATATGGCGTGTGGGTCGAAAAAAAGATGTATGGCAAAACTTACATGGGCATAGAGCGCGCAACTTTTTTGATTGATGAAAAAGGCGTCGTGCGAAACGTTTGGCGCAAAGTGCGCGTGCCTGGTCATGTGGATGCTGTATTAGAAGCGTTGCAAGAACTATAAGCCCACCTGGCTTATTATCTAAACTTGAAGGTCTATTTGTGCCCCACCAAACGGATCAGAGCCGCCGGATTTTAGCGCCAGCTGATCTTGTTCCGGCGCTAGAAACAGCCTGTTCTGTGTTACACGCCGCCAGCTCACAAGAAAAAGCGGCTCTCGCTGAGCACGCAAAAGACCTTGTGGATGGTGTCTTGTGCAACGCGGCTCCTTCCACTACCGCAGATGCACCCAAGCCCCCCAAGGCGCCATCGCGTCCTGAAAAACCGGTTCTCGCCCCGCCAGGGGCCATGCCGCGCCGCCGATTGTCTTCCGTGAAAGGGCGTATCGCGTTATTACATGCTGTTGCGCATATTGAATTTAATGCGATCAATCTCGCCTTCGATATGGCTGTGCGATTTACGCCCTCGGTCTTTGCAAGCGGGCTCGACGCCTATTCTTTCACTAAAGACTGGATCAATGTCGGCGCCGATGAAGCGCGTCATTTTCAGATGATTGAGGACCGGCTCAATACGCTCGGCGCTGCTTATGGGGATTTGCCGGCCCATAACGGATTGTGGGAGGCGGCTGACGCAACAATGGATGATGTTCTAGCCAGATTAGCCATTGCGCCAATGGTCTTAGAGGCGCGCGGTCTTGATGTAACACCCGCGATGATCGAAAAACTTATCAACGTAGGCGATGAAGACAGCGCCGCGCTTCTAACCATCATCTACAATGAAGAAATCGGCCATGTCGCCGCCGGACGCCGGTGGTTTGAGGATATTTGCGCAATCCGCGGCGTTAGGCCGCTCGGCGCCTTCCACACCCTTGTGGAAAACCGCTTCGCCGGCATACTTAAGCCGCCTTTCAATCATAAAGCTCGTCAACAGGCAGGCATGGCGGAACACTATTACGCTGATCTTGCAACCGAACAGGATTCAGACGGCCATTGATTTTTCAGCTTTTTTCACAACAGCAAGAAGGATAAGTTTTTAAATTAACTTGCCCCGATGCAGAAACGAATATGAGATGAAATGAGTGGCTGGCTTCTTGCTTGACAATTACAGGTGGTGGATTTCCACCAATTTTCAACATACGTCCCCTTTATTTTGGGACTAAATGTGGAAAAGGCTCAAAAAATCTGGTTACTTCATCACATAAGTGTTGCGAAATTGGTGCATATAAGCTGCAATATATTAATGGGTCGCGATTATAAACGCTTTGTAAAGCGTTCAAGGGGCGTAAACGGATGAGCCGCAAGTCCGGCAAGGTAAGGCGTTTTGTAACCCGTTTCTTTAAGGAACGGCAGATCTACCATCGTAGTGATGGCGTCGTGCACTTTATATCAATGTCGACGAACACTCAGATTGCGCTTGCAACTGTGGTGGCGGCGGCGCTTTTATGGATTGCTTACGCGTCTGTTAACGTTGTCTTTAAAGAGCAGATCATCGTCGCCAAGGATCGTGATTCCCGCGTGATGGAGATGAATTATAGCCGTCGTCTTCTTCGCCAACAGCAAGCCTATGACGATATCGACACGCTGAACAACATCATGCGTGCGCAGTTCGATACGGAAATTGAGATTATTCGCAACCGTCACGATACGCTGCGCAATATGGTTGAGCGTAGCACAGCGATTAACATTAGCCTTGAGCAGCTTTCTGAGACTCTTTCTGAGGCTGGCGCCCCGAATGGCCAGAAAATGAATAACGGCAATCGTATTATGATTGACGTCACGCCGGGCGAAACGACACCCCGTCGGTCTCGGATGAGCGTTTTACACAAACAAGCTCTTGAAGAAGCGGCGCAAAGCGATGCTGAGGGACTACCGCAAAGTAGCGAATCCGCCAGTGTTATCAATGAAATGGAGCAAGCCGCCGTCGACCTTTATGTCGAACAGATGCTGTTGCTCGCTTCTATCGAAGAAAAAGCCAATAAAAGAGCTGCAGAGCTTGAACGGGTTATTAAAGCCATCGGCGTGAACGCCGAAGCTTTTATCCGCCCAGCGAAAATCAGAAATGTCGCCTATGCCCAGGGCGGGCCTTTCATTGATCCTGATAATCATGCCCGTTCAGGAACGGATTTCTTCCGCCATGCGAACCGCGCTGGCACATCGCTACATGAGCTTTCGTCATATTACAGCGTCATTAAAGATATTCCTCTTTCTTCGCCGCTAACGACAAACCGCCGGTTTACAAGCGGTTTTGGGGTCAGGCGCGACCCAATTTCGGGCAGACGGTCAAACCATTACGGTATTGATTTCGCGGCGCCATGGGCGTCGCCCGTCACCGCGACAGCGAATGGGATAATAAAGTTTGCCGGGCGTCGTGCCGGCTTTGGCCGTATTGTAGAAATTGATCATGGAAACGGATTTGTAACCCGTTACGCGCATCTTCACAGATATACGGTTAAAAAAGGACAACGCGTTAGTCTACACGACAAGATCGGCGAGCTTGGGTCTAGCGGGAGAAGCACCGGTCCACACGTACACTACGAGATACTCTACAAAGGCAAAGCAACCAATCCACAGCGTTTTATCGAGGCGGGCAGATATGTTTTCGAAAGCTAAAGACAAAAACTCACAAGAATCAAAAGCAAATGCCTCCCCAGCAGAGGCATCGTTCACACAAGGCGGCGCGAGCAGCAACAGCACTTCGGCTCAGTCCAAGCGCCCTGTCGCAACCAGCCGCGCAGGCGGCGGCGTTCCTTCAATCATCTCTTCTGATGTGGTGATGCAAGGCAATTTGAATGCAAGCGGCGAAGTTCAATTCGACGGCGCCCTAGAAGGCGATATCAAAGCGGTTACGCTTATCGTCGGTGAAAAAGCGACCGTTAAGGGCGAAATCATCTGTGATCGCGTTACGGTTCGCGGCCGGGTCGAAGGCGGCATCCGCGCCAAACAAGTTTCCCTTGCTGCAACAGCGCATATTCTTGGCGACATCATTCACAGCTCGCTATCTGTTGAAAACGGCGCACATTTTGAAGGCGCTTGCCGCCATTCTGATGACCCTCTTTCAGAAGCAGCATCTAAAGATTTCCGCAAGCACCGCCCTGCGGCGCCAGCGCCAGCGAAAAAGCCAGCAACAACAGCAAGCGAAAAAGACGTTGTTGACGCCAAGAACGGCAGTTCAACACCTTCTTTCCTCGGCGCTAACCGTTCGCCGCTACGCTAAGACGCTGGGCTAAAACCTAAAAATTTTTAGAACAATCAAAAGGCTGTCCCATAGACAAATTGGGGCGGCCTTTTTCTTTGGACTATACAAGGACATCACCTTGATCGGGGCCTTGTTGTGTTCTGACGCGGTTACTTGCCCGCCACCCGCTGGGCGAGCGCCGCACTCATAAACGCCTCAAGGTCTCCATCAAGAACCGCATCCGGGCTTGGGCTTTCCACTTGGGTCCTAAGGTCTTTCACCATTTGATAGGGTTGCAAGACATAAGAGCGAATCTGATGCCCCCAACCGATATCAGTCTTTTGGGCCGCCTGCTCTTGGGCGGCCTCTTCTCGCTTTTGCAGCTCCACCTCATAAAGACGAGCACGGAGCATATTCCAAGCCGTTGCGCGATTCTTATGCTGAGAACGTTCATTTTGACATTGCACAACAATGCCAGATGGAACATGGGTAATGCGCACCGCAGAGTCCGTGGTGTTCACGTGCTGGCCACCAGCACCAGAGGCGCGGAACGTATCAATCCGGCAATCGCTCTCATTCACATCGACATCGATCGCGTCATCAACGACCGGATAGATCCATACGGACGCAAAGGAAGTATGCCGCCGCGCGTTTGAATCGAAGGGTGAAATCCGCACCAGTCGGTGAACACCCGACTCAGTTTTTAGCCATCCATAGGCGTTATGACCTTTGACCAAAACGGTGGCGGACTTGATGCCAGCTTCATCCCCCGGCTGCTCTTCAATCACATCCGTTTTATATCCAGATTTTTGCGCCCACCTTAGATACATGCGCAGCAACATCGACGCCCAATCTGTCGACTCTGTGCCGCCAGCGCCGGGGTGGACCTCGATATAACAATCATTTTTATCAGCCTCACCAGAAAGCAGCGCCTCGCTCTCGGCTTTGGCGGCTTTTTGTCCGAGGGTTTTTAAAAGATCCTGCGCCTCATCAAGAGAGGCTTCATCCCCCTCCTCTTCAGCGAGTTCAGCAAGAGCGAGCGTATCCTCAAGCTCACTTGTATAATCAGCAATCGCGTTGATCTGCCCTTCTAGTGCGTTGCGTTCTTGCATTAACTTTTGCGCCGCATCGGGATCATTCCAAAGATCGGGATCTTCGGATTTTTCATTCAACTCTTTTAGTTTTGCCTGGGCCGTATCCCAGTCAAAGACGCCTCCTCAGCAGCTCTAAGGACTGCTTAATTTCCGACACAACTGACTCAATCTCTGCACGCATGGGCAATTTTTCCTACGAAAGAGGCTCTTCAAACAAGAAGCGCATTTACCACCGGGCGACCCCACGGCAGTTCACGGCAAACGCCATTTCTAAGCGTGTTGCAGCGGTTAGAAAAGCCCTTCTAACTCTTCGCTTTCAGATGGCGCAACGCGGGACGGCGAGGAACCGGTAAGCGCATCAATGCTGAGATCGTCATTTTGCGCGCCTGCGCCGACGACGTCTTCTGTCTTAAAGGCTTCTAAGATAATGTTCCGCTCACCCGGTGTCGCGGGACGACCCGTTTTAGCATTCACTCGCACGAGACGAATACCCGACGGCACTCGGAAGGGAATAGCCGGCTCGTCTTTTAAGGCTTGCGCCATAAACTCCGCAAAGATCGGCGCCGCAACTTTGCCGCCCGCTTCGCCTTGGCCTAAGGACTGAGGCAAGTCAAAGCCGACATAGACCCCAGCGGCAAGATCTGGAGAAAATCCGACAAACCAAGCGTCTTTATATTCGTTCGTCGTGCCGGTTTTCCCTGCGACGGGATGAGAAACAGACTTTCGAATACCACGGCCCGTACCGCGCTGAACAACGCCTTCCAACATCGACACCATTTGGTAGGCCGTACGCGGATCTATCACCGTGCGGCGCAGATCCACCGGTTGCGGCTCAACTTGTCCCAACCAGGAAGATGCATTGCAATTGGGACATATCCGCTGGTCATGCTTGTAGATGGTCAAGCCATCGCGATCTTGAACCCGGTCAATCAAAAATGGTTTGGTTTCCTTACCGCCATTTACAAAAGTTGCATAAGCCGCGGTAATCCGCATCAACGTCGTCTCGCCAGCGCCAAGTGAAATCGCTAGCTCACGCGGCAGGCTTTCTGAAAGATTGAACCGCTCCACATAATCAAGAATACGGCCAATGCCCAAATCTTGAGCAAGGCGCGCCGTCATTGTGTTACGAGACTTTTCAATTCCATGGCGCAAAGTCGACAAACCGCCATACTGGCCTTCAATATAGTTGCCTGGCTTGTACCAACTATCTGTACCCGGCGCAACGAAAGGCGCATCAAGCACGGTCGAAGACGGCGTATAGCCGCTGTCTAAAGCCGCAGAATACACAAATGGTTTAAAGGTCGACCCTGGCTGACGACGTGCTTGCATCGCCCGATTAAACTCTGACAACTCAAATGAGAAGCCGCCCACCATCGCAAGAACACGCCCCGTATGGGGGTCAATCGCAACAAGACCGCCATTTGCGGCTGGCGCCTGACGCAGCGCATAGACAGCTGGCGTCTCGGTTGGCTCAACAAAAATAACCTCGCCTCTGGAAAGAACCTCACGCGCGGAAGTGATCTCTTCGCCTTGCGCATTGACGCTCATATAGGGCTTGGCCCAATTTAACAGATCAACCGGAATAACGCCCAAAGCGCCGTCAGGGAACCCAATCTCTGCTTCGTTGTCACCCGCGGTCAGCACCACCGCCACGCGCCAAGGCGCAAGATCATTGGCTATCTTCCGCGCTTTAGAATAGGTCTTTAGCGTCGCCGATAAATCTTCCGCCCATTGATCGGAAAGCTCCATCGTTCCAATCGGGCCGCGCCAGCCATGACGCTGATCATAAGATATCAACCATTTGCGCAGCGCATTACCAGCCGCTTTTTGGAGCGCCGGATCAACAGTCGTTCGCACAGCAAGGCCGCCATCGTAAAGCGCCTCAACCCCGTAAAGTTGAGCAGTTTGCTTGCGCACCTCTTCGGCGAAATACTCAGACGCCCAATCACGAGCGCCAAGCGGCGGTGCGATTCGTGCGCCAAGGTCTTGCGCGCGGGCCTCTTTCGAATCCTCGACAGAGATCACCCCATCTTCAGCAAGGCGCCCAATAACCCAGTTGCGGCGCTCCACCGCGCGATCATAATTGTGAACCGGATGATAATTACTCGGCCCCTTCGGGATCGCCGCTAAATAAGCCGCTTCATGAATATCAAGGTCTTCAAGGGATTTATCAAAATAATTCAACGCCGCCGCCGCCACGCCATAAGAGCGGTTGCCAAGATAAATTTCGTTCAAATAAAGCTCTAAGATTTGATCCTTGGTGTACGCCTTTTCCATCCGGCGGGTGATCAACCATTCTTTCAATTTCCGGTCGATGCGTTGCTCACTCGATAAAAGAAAGTTTTTAGCAACCTGTTGCGTGATTGTTGAGCCGCCCTCTAAGCGGCGGCCATTGATGATGTTGCCGACATTTGAAATCTGTGCGCGGATTATGCCGCGCATATCAAGGCCGCCATGCTCAAAGAAATTTTTGTCTTCAGCCGAGACAAAAGCAGCCTTAACGCGCAATGGTATAGCCTCGATAGGAATAAAGATCCGTCGCTCGCGGGCAAATTCCGCAACCAGCGTCCCATCCCCAGCGTAAACACGCGTCGTCACTGGCGGCTGATAATCAGCTAAAACTTTATAGTCAGGAAGGTCATAGCTAAGCCGATTAAGATAAAGCCCCGAAAAGGCCATGACACTAATCAAGCCCAACATGACGAGGGATAACAAAAATCCCGCCCCTTGCGTGCCGCGCAACGCCATTACGCCCACGCCGCCATTTGAAGGAGAGGCGCCCGATGGCCCTTTAGGACCACGGGGGGGCTTACCGCCGCCGCTACCACCGGTTGATTTTCTTGCCGACGGTGGTTTGGCGCCCCCACTAGCCGGCGCCCGTCGCTCGGCCACAAGCGGCGCACTTTCATCTTTTGGCTTTTTGGTTACAGTCTCATCCGCGTTTGGCTTGACATCTTTTGGCGCATTTTCACCAGGCTCAAAAGCGGCTTCCGCCTGTGCTTGCGGCTTGCCTGCCGGCGCAGTGCTCCCGTCACCGTCCTCTTGGAATTCCTTAAGGGCGTTGGACAGATTTTTAATGCGAATGTTGAATGGTTCTTCGTCTGTCATAACCGCCGCTATACCCCGTATTCCCGCCTATTTATAAACTAACCGGGTTCACCAGTCGCTCAAAGTTACATGCCCTGCGGGACATTTCCCAACTCCCCTCTTTTACCCTAGAAAACCGCCCACAGCGAGACGCAAAAAAGGCGACTTTACGTCTTTATATCCCAAGATTGCTGAAATTATTGTTAGCCAGCCTCCCCGCCCGAGACCACCGCAGACGCCGCCCGGCTCAAATTCTCAGTTTCCTTGAAATACTCATCAATGGACCTTGCGACGGCGCGCATCGTCTTTTTACGCCAAGCCGCTGATTTTAGGTTCGCTTCGTCCTTTTTGTTGGAAATAAAGGCAAGCTCCAAAAGCACCGCAGGCACATCCGGCGCAAGCAAAACCCGAAAATCCTCTCTTCTAAGAGAGTTTTTCAACAAGGGCGTGACCCCATCGAGCTCTGAAATCAGGACTTTGGCAAATCTTGTTGAGGCGTTGATCGTCTCGCGCTGGGCAAAGCCATAGAGGATTTCGCCAAGCTCAGGCGTCACCTCATCCATTTTCAGATTACCGACGCGACTGTCTTTTTGTTCTTTCGCCTCCCGCGCCGAACGCTCCGCCCCCTTTTTGGAAAGAGTGTAAGCCGCCGCACCACGTAAGTTTTTATCATGATGGGCGTCAGCATGAAGGGAGATAAACAAATCCGGTCCCGCACCGCGCGCCAGCTCAGAGCGTTGATGCGGCGCAAGCCGCGTATCATCATCCCTTGTCATAACGATGCGATAACGACCCGTGGCCTTGAGAACTTTCTGCAATTCCAATGCAGCTTTTAATGTTGCATTTTTCTCTAAATATCCGCCCTGGCCCGTCGCGCCTGGGTCTCCGCCGCCATGGCCCGCATCAATCACGATCACTGGCCAATCCTTTTGAACAACCGTTTTTTTAACAGCTTGTTCAGACGTTGAGCGGGGTATGATTTGAACCGGCGCCTTTGCGCGCGGCTTAGGGGTTTGAGGGGTTTTCGCTGCTGTTTTAACAACCGCAAGAGCCTCTTTCGGCTTTGCGCGCTCCTGTGGGGCCGCCTCTTGGGTCGCGCGCTTAATAACGTTTTCCAACCCTTTGTAACGGCTCGGCAAACTCGCGATAAATGCTTTCTTGTTTGCACTCTGCAAATCGATCACAAGACGGTACTTTGCAACACCTGGACGCGGCTCTAAAATAAAGGCGTCCAACACCTTTGCCGTCTTTACAAAATCAAACTTGAACTGGGCCCGTCCACCAGGTTTTGGTCGATATTGATAGGTAGAGATCAGGCCGCGCGCCTTACGCGCCTTACTTCCCTCGCGATCAACCCTAAGACCGTAAGCATCTAAATAAAGCGTTCCTGCCCCATTAGTATCACCGGAAAGCTCGTACTCAATATCGCCCTTCAAATCCAACACAATGCGTGTTTTGTTTGCTGATTGCTCACCAAAACGCACCCCAATCAGTTCCGCGGCCGACACATTAATCGGCGCCGCAGTCATCGAGACAATACAAGCCAAGATCACGCTTATGCGCCTTGCTAACAAGCACTGCCGAAACTGATTCGTCCAAAACCGCATAACGGTCCCTTTTTTAAGCCTTTCTTGCTCCATTTTTCCCCATCCTGGAACGTATTCACTTTCTGAATTACATATCCAATCTAAGGAGCCACTTTTAAAGCTCGTCTAAAATTTTAACGCAAAACCGCTTTGCGGATGGAAAATCCTTGCTTAGCGGCCTATTTCTTAGCGCTGCATGTTTTTAGAACTATGTTAACGCACTCTTAATATATTGCTCACGTTTGTATGAAATAGTGAGTCGCATCAACCAACGCTTTTCTTTTTCCCAAGTCTCATGCATGGTTGTCTTTGGAGCGATTGAAGCGTGACGTTTCAAGAAGCCCCATAAACAGAATTTTTGGCGTGTGTCTCACCCTGGCCATATTTTTATGTCCGATATATAGGGTGCTAAGGTATAAGCGTCAGACACGTTTCGAGGCCCCCAATGTCGGGGATTGCGCTAAGGCGCGCTTCGGGACAAAAAAAGTCGGCGGCTCCCTACTGCCGGCGCGCAAGGAACGGCCTTGGCCTTAACGGCTATCGTAGCGGCGTCATGCCGCGGCCTGCGTGGGAGCGATATAGGACGCTAAACGGACCTTTCCGTTGGCCCCGCCCTAAAGCGCCATTACGGCGCACCAAATAAACCGTCGTCTTCCAAAGACGGCCCGAACAACGAATCACGTCGATGACGCAAAGCGCAAACAAACAACACCTTAACCGCCCGGCCTCCAGAGCCTTTCTGGGGTGTGCGGCGGCTAGTTGTGCGCCCCTGCGCCGGCGAATGAACACATGCAGCGCGCGGCGCAAGGCCCGTGGCTGCGGAGCAAATATCAATGCCAAAGAAAATGTTAATCGACGCAGCGCACGAGGAAGAAGTGCGCGTATGCGTGATGGAAAATGGGAAGGTCGATGACTTTGATTTCGAATCTTCCTCCCGGAAACCGCTTCGCGGCAATATCTATTTAGCGCGCGTCACGCGCGTAGAGCCATCGTTACAAGCGGCCTTCGTTGAATTTGGCGGCAACCGCCACGGCTTCTTAGCCTTCAATGAAATCCACCCGGATTACTATCAAATTCCCGTCTCCGATCGCGAGGAGCTTCAAGCGGCTGAAGCCGAAGAAGCGCGGCTTGCTGCGGCGCTTGATGATTTTGATCGCCAGGATGACGAAGATGATGATCGCGATAGACGCGACGAAGACGCAGAAAACTTTGGCATCGACCGAGATGATGACGAGGCTGGAGACCAAGCAAGCCTTGATGAAGAAGAAGACACAGAAGATAGCAGTCATGAAGTTATCGAAGATATTTCTTCTGACGGCGCCGTTGATGGGGACATTGATGCGGACATTGATGACATTAAAGACAGCGCCAATGGAGGTGACGAAGACCTGGAAGAAACGCCAGAGCTAGCTTCCCCCCCTGCTAATGATGAGGCGCCAAGCGCTGAAACAGATGAACAATATACAGATGAAGAATATACAGGCGCAAACGATCCGCTTGATGAGATAGCGGACGCCCCCGCACAGGAAGTCGGCGCACAGGAAGTCGGAGCACAGGCCAATTACGAACAGGCCAATTCCGAAGAGGATAACGACGAACAACAAGGCGATACCGAAGAGGATGATGACGACGCCGATCCAAATAAGCGTGCGCCTCTATCCGCAAAGACACCGCCCTCTCTTTCAGCGCCAGTTGAAGAGTCCAGTGAAGATGCGAATGTTGATAATGAAAGCGCTCAAGATGAAGACAGCGCTGAATTAGCAAACGCTGAGGGCGCCCTTGATGATGCGGTTGTCGAGGACGAAACAGAAACTTCGCCACAAGCCTCCGATAGCGAACCAAGCACTGAGGAATTTTCAACACCAGCTCTAGAAGAAGAAAATATTGAAGACGCCCCTGTCAGCAATGAAAGTGAAGAAATCGCTGAGCTAAGCGCCTCAGAAAATGACGACGAAGATGGCGAAAAAAGCCAACAAGAAGAAAGCCCGCAAAAAGCGCCGTCCGCCAAAAGCGCCAGAGCAAAACGACGCGCCGAGCGCGACGCCCTATACGAGCAATATAAAGAAGCCCGGCGCAATCGGGCGCGCATCGTACGCAATTACAAGATCCAAGAAGTTATTAAACGCCGTCAGATCTTACTAATCCAAGTCGTTAAAGAAGAACGCGGCAATAAAGGCGCAGCGCTTACAACCTACCTTTCCTTAGCCGGACGATATTGTGTGTTGATGCCCAATACGGCACGCGGCGGCGGCATCTCCCGCAAAATCCCTAGCGCATCAGACCGAAAGCGGCTCCGCCGCGTTGTGGACAGCTTGGACGTGCCCCAAGGCATGGGGCTGATTATTCGCACTGCTGGGGCCAAACGGACTAAAATAGAAATCAAGCGCGATTATGATTATCTGACCCGGCTTTGGGAAAATATTCGAAGTTTGACGCTGAACTCCATCGCGCCCTGCCTAATCTATGAGGAAGCAAGCCTTATTAAACGGGCGATCCGCGATCTCTATGATAAAGAGATCTCAATGGTCTATGTGGCGGGTGAAGAAGGCTATCGTGAAGCAAAAGACTTCATGAAAATGCTTATGCCTTCCCATGCCAAGAACGTTCAACCTTATAAGGAAAAAACGCCAATCTTTGTGCGTTATGACGTCGAAACACAACTCGACGCCATGTATCAGCCTGTCGTAAAGCTGAAATCCGGCGGCTACATCGTTATCAATCAGACCGAAGCCTTGATTGCGATTGACGTTAACTCCGGCAAAGCGACCCGAGAGCGCAATATCGAGCTAACGGCGCTACGCACCAACCAGGAAGCGGCTGAAGAAACCGCACGCCAGTGTCGTCTGCGCGACTTGGCGGGCCTGCTTGTTATCGATTTCATCGATATGGAGGAGCACAAGAATAATCGCGCGGTTGAGCGCCGATTAAAAGAGGCGTTAAAGAAGGATCGTGCACGGATCCAAGTTGGAAAAATCTCCGGCTTTGGTCTTTTGGAAATGTCCCGTCAACGCCGCCGTTCGGGTATTGTGGACGGCACCACACAGCTTTGCCCGACTTGTAACGGCGCGGGCGCTGTGCGTTCACCAGAAATGTCAGCTTTGCGGATTTTGCGCGCAATTGAAAGCGAAGCCATCGCGGGGCGTGCTGCTGAATTTTCTGTTTCCGCCTCTCTTCAGGTTACACTCTATATTCTCAATCATAAGCGTAACTGGCTGCAAACGTTAGAAAATGACTATGCCGTTAGCATCGAAATCAATGCCGACGCCTCCAAGGCCGGTGATCAATTTGAGCTTGAAAAACGCGGAACGCCGCGGCCTCAAGCTCAAGAGGCAAGCGTGGTGCGCGCCGACACGATTGAAAATGTTGAAATCGATGAACCGCCCGTAATCGAAGACGAAATAGAAACGTCCGAAGAAAAAGAAGACAAACCAAACCGCAAACGCCGCCGCCGTCGGCGCCGCAAGCGCGATGAGGACGGCGCCGCAAACGAGGCAAGTTCCCAAGAAGAAACTTCACAAGACAGCAGCCACGAAAATGGCGATGAAAATGCTGATGACGCCGCTGAGGCTCAGGGCGCTTCTGAAGGCAGTGAGGACGGCGAAGACGCAGAAGGCGGCGAGAAAAAACGTCGCCGTCGTCGTGGGCGACGCGGCGGGCGCCGTAAAAACAAACGCGCAGAAGATGGCGTGCAATCTGAAGAAAACGCGGCGTCAGACGCCAGCGCTTTACAAAGTGACGGACAGTCTGAGGCTCAAGGCGACGCCCAGCCAGACGATATAGAGGCGGTAACATCACCTGACGTAATCTCACCAAACGTGAGTGATGATCCGGTTAGCGTGACGCCCGCATCCCCCTCAGATGCTGGCGCTAAATCAGATGCTTTCCAGCCCGCGTCTTCCGATCCACTTCCTGAACCGGCGCCATATGAACAAACAGATGAGCCCGCCAAGAAACAAGAACAAGGATCAGCGCCTTCGGCAAGCGAGCACGACACAGCAAGTGATGATGAAGCGCGCTCTGAGGAAGCGTCCGCAGGACCTTCTGCGCCGACCGCTGATGAAATTGCTGATCGGGTCAAGAATCGCAAATCTAGCCGCAAAGGTTGGTGGTCGCGGGTTATTAATGGGTAAAATGGCGAAATAGAATAGATTTCGTCGTCTACGATCCCCTCCCCGATATCTTGCTAGTTATGGCAACATATCGGGGACAAAGACCTCTTTATGGCGAGGCCAAAGACCACTTTATGGCAAGGCCACCCCCCCATTTATGGCGAGGTCAAAGACCTCTGGGGCGCCCAATAGATATTTTAAAAACAGGCTAGCGCCGCATTTTGTGATGGCGCCCCTCCTCACAACGGTCACAATTTCGTAGTAGTATTTAGCAAAATCGCGCGAACTCATGCTTTAGGGAGTTAGTTGACCTTGATGCCGCCACATGTGACGCTTACAGCCCCATCAATCAAATCGGCGCCTTGCTTACTCTTGCGCGGTCTGAAAATATTCGCCGTCATTTTTGCGACGCTCGTCTTGAACTTGCAAAATGCGTCAGCGCAAACGCTTCTAAGAGATTCTGAAATTGAGGAATGGATCAGGGACTATTCATTCCCGATCTTTCGCGCGGCGGGCCTTCCGGCGGAAGAAATCAACCTTCTATTGATTGGCGATAATACGCCGAACGCTTTTGCGGGCGGTTTTAATATGGGCATCCATACGGGCCTTATCACCCTTGCCGATACGCCAAACCAGATCGAAGGGGTTATCGCCCACGAGACTGGCCACATCAAAGGCGCTGACTCGGCGCGAACCGCTGAGGCTTATGCATCATCTGGGCGCCCTGTATATTTAGCCCTGTTGCTTGCCGCTGGCGCAATCGCCGCTGGCGCCCCACCGGAAGCTGGGATCGGCCTATTAGGCCTTGGGCAGAATATCGCCCTTGCTAATGTCCTGCAGTACAGCCAAGGCCAAGAAGCTGAAGCCGATGAGGCCGCGGTTAGATTTTTAAACGCCACCGGCAATTCTAGTGCGGGGCTAATTGAGTTTTTCGCAAAGCTTCGTAACCCACAAATCATCACCGCCTTTCCCGCCAACCCATATCGGCAGACCCACCCGCTCGCTAACGACCGGATCTCATCTCTGCGCTCAAAGGCTGAGGTCTCCCCGCATTTTACGAAAAAAGATACAGCTGAAGAAATTGAACGCTTACGGCTGATCCAAGGTAAAATTATCGGCTTCATGTGGGACTTTGAAGACGTGCTCAATAAGTACCAAAAGGAAGATCGCTCAGACGGCGCGCTTTATGCGCGCGCTGCGGCCTATCGCAATCATAACTTAACAAAGGCGCTCTCAGAAATTGACGCTTTGCTGAAGCGTGAGCCCGATAATCCATATTTCCACGAATTAAAAGGTCAGATCCTTTTTGAAAATAGCAAAATTACAGATTCGATTACACCATTTAGAAAGTCAGTAAGCTATGCGCCAGCCGAGGCTTTGCTGCGCATCAATCTTGGCCGCGCCCTTTTTGCGACAGAGAACCGGGCCAATTATCCGGAAGCCGCAAAAGTATTACGATCTGCGGTTTTAATTGAAAGCGATAACGCATTTGGCTGGTTTGAGCTTTCTCGGGTTTACGGCGCGCTTGGCCAAAGGGCGCAGGCTGATCTTGCCAATGCTGAATATCATTATCTAACCCGCCAGTATGGTGAGGCGATACGGCTTGCGACGAACGCCTCCAAGAAACTCCCCCAAGGGACGCCTGACTGGTACCGCGCAAGCGATATTATCCAAGACGCAAAACAAAAGGCGAAAAAAGCCAAGAAATAACTTTCCGTACACCTTTGCCTTGCGAGCATCGCGCGGCAAAAAAGTTTGATCATTCCAGGAATTATAATGTCTTTTTTAAAACAAACCTCCGTTATCGCTCTCGCGCTTGCCAGCGCCACCCTAGCCGCTTGCGGCGCTGATGCTGATGAAAATAAAAAACCAACACTGGAAACATCTTTTAGTGAGGTGCAAGAAAGCGAGATCCAAGCGCTCGTTAAAGACTATATTTTGGACAACCCGGAAATATTAGTGGATGCGCTCAATATCTATCAGGCCCGCCAACAAGCGGCGGTTGAACAACAACGCTTAGACGGCGCGCGCGATAACCTTCAAGCGCTTTTAAACGATGGTGGCGGCTATGAAGCCGGCGCGGATGTCGACAATGCAAAAGTCGCTGTGATTGAGTTTTTTGACTATCATTGCGGTTATTGCAAAAAAGCAACCGGGCTTGTTCAAGACCTTTCTAGCCAGGATAAAGACGTAAAAGTCATCTTCCGTGAGCTTCCTATTCTGCGCGAAGAATCTCATACCGCCGCGCGATATGCCTTAGCCGCGCGCGAGCAAGGCAAATACGCCGACTTCCACTTTCGTTTGATGAAAGAACAAGGGGTTTTATCTGAAAAGCGGTTAAAGAAATTTGCGGCTGATTTGCAGCTAGATGTTGATAAGCTAGAAAAATCTCAACAAGGCGCAAAGGTCAATAAAGCCTTAGAAGATACATCAAAAATGGCGAAGGATATGGGCGTCAGCGGCACCCCAGCTTTTGTTGTCGCTTCTTTGGACGGATCATTCGTAAAAGTCGTGCCAGGCTTTCACGCCCCCTCAATTAACGAAGCGATTAAAGAAGCAAAAAAGGCGGCTAAATAATAGCCGCCTGAGCCTGGCAAAGCACCACCGACAGGCTCGCTTATTTTTTATCCCCGCTGGAAAGCACAATCCCCACAGCTTCAGGGGTTAACACGCCCGACGCGGCAAGCAACGCAAATGTCGCCGCGCGCTTGTCACGCTGTGCATTCGCCAGATTGACCTTTGCGTTTAAAAGTTCTTGCTCAGCGTTTAGAACATCAAGGGTCGTGCGCGTTCCAACTTGGTTTTCACGGCGCACGCCTTCTAGCGCCAGATTGTTTGCATCGACCTCAGCCTGAGCAGAAGCAATGGTTGATTGAGCGGCCAACAATTGCTCCCACGTTGTGGTGACGCCCGCAGCCGCCTCGCGCTCCGCCTGGCGGATAAGTTGACGGTCAGCCGCGTTAAGCGCTTTCGCCTCGCGAATGCGCGAGTAATTTAGCCCGCCCTGAAAAATCGGCACCGACGCGCGCACCCCATAAGTGAACTCTTCATTGTCTTGCGTGAAAAGACTGGGCTCTTCAGCGTAAGTGTACCCCGCGGTCAGGGACACAGACGGCGCCAATGCGCCACGAGCGATATTAATCTGTTTACGGGAGGCTTTTTCGGTTTCAATCGCCGATACGACTGCTGGCGCATATTGGGAAGCGAGCATTTGCGCTTGCTCTTCATTTTCAGGGGTCAACGGCAAGACGGGTTCTTGGTCTAGGTCCGCTGGCGCTTCACCGATCACTTGTCGATATACAGCGCGGGTTTGCGCGAGCTGTGCTTGAGCGGCCGAAAGCTGGGCCCGGGAGCCAGCAAGGCGTGCTTTGGCTTGCGCAACATCGGTCTTGGTAATCTCGCCCACTTCAAAGCGCAGCTCCGCCTCATCAAGTTGGCGAAGCAGCACGGCGACATTTGATTTATTCGCGTCGTAAACAGCGGTAGCGCGCAAGACGTCGAAATAAGCGTTCGCCGCTTGTTGCAGAATTTGTTGTTCCGTCGCCACAAGCTGAGCACCGCCAGCACGAACCCGCGCCTTTGCTTGCTGAATAGCGTTTAAATTCCTAAAGCCCGTAAATATGGACTGTTCAGCCGCGACGCCATAATTGCGCGGCTCAAAAGTACGACACTGCGAAAGCGAACCAGGCTCGCATTCATTAGGACCGCCAGGAGCTGCAAAATCAGATGTCGTTGTGGTGTCGTTTCGTTGCCAACTAGCGCTCCCAGTGATCTGTGGAAGTCCCGCCGCACGAGCCTGAGCCGTGGTCTGGCGGGTTGCTTTATATTGCGCGCGTGCGGCTTTGATTGTTGGATTGGTGTTATATGCGACCGTCAACGCATCTTGCAGCGTCTGAGCCTGCGCCGGGCTGACAATAGCAGACACCGCGCTAGCAGCACAGGCCGCAGCAATCATAAAAGAAGAAGCACCGAAACGAAAACGAATTGCCATGAAAAACGCCTATCCGACTAATATCAATTTTAAGGGTTATAAGAGCAAATCATTTACAATTAACCCTTTAAGGGACTGATCTTTCCCCAAGTGCGACGATACGTTTTCGCCTTAAAAAACGCGCCTTCTCCTCTTCCCATCACAAAAACCATCACCTAAAACGCTTTGATATAAGCGGCTTATGACGATTACCTAAAGCAATGGGCAAGAAGTTGCGTCTCCGTTAGCGATATTTGCTTTAACGTTTTTTCACAAACGACATGACGATAACGCCACAAAAGTTTCATGTATTTTTACACGCTATGGGCGTTTGCAATGAAAGCGCAACTGCCTATGTAAGGCGCCATGGCTATGCCCGCCAAAAATAAAGTCGGTCTTCTCGGCGGATCTTTTAATCCGCCTCATGGGGGCCACCTTGAGATTTCGCTTCATGCGATTGAACGCTTAAAGCTGGATGTTGTTTGGTGGCTGGTTACGCCGGGCAACCCACTAAAAGACAAATCGATCTACGCCCCTTATGAAGAACGCCTTGCACACGCGCGGGTCGTGGCAGAAGGCGCCCCCATTGTAATCTCTGATTTTGAGCACCAGCACGGCCTTCAATACACCTATCAGACCATCGAAGCCCTTCAACAAAACTATCCGGATCATGACTTCGTATGGATGATGGGCGCCGACAGTCTGGCCTCACTCCATCATTGGAAGAATTGGCGCACGCTCGCTGAAACTATTCCAATGGCGATTTTCAACAGACCCAGCCAAAGCAACCAAGCATTGAAATCACAAGCATCTTTAGAGCTTGCTCATTGCCGCTTAGACGAGGCCGCCGCGGACGCCTTATGCGGCAGCAAGCCCCCAGCATGGATCTTTTTTCCGCAAACAAAAAACCCCCTTTCCTCCACGGCCCTACGCAAAGCAGCCCAAAAAAGGACTTAATTAAAGTGACTTCATCAACGCCACACAGCGCACCATCTAGCGCGCTGCAAGCGCCATACGGCTCACTTGCTTTTTTCCTCAATAATAAGCCAGCCCTGTCAAACTTCAGGGCGGATCTATTTGAAGGTTTATCAAAACCTCAAAAATCTCTCTCTCCAAAATACTTTTATGACGAGAGGGGATCGGAAATATTTGAAGAAATTACGCGCCTTGAGGCTTATTATCCTACCCGCACCGAACGCTCGATCCTTACCGATAATGCGCAAGATATTGCCGATGCAATCGGCGCCAGCGCGGCCGTGTTAGAATATGGGGCCGGCGCGCCAGAAAAGATTCGTCGGCTTTTAAACAGCTTAGATGACCCAGCAGCGCTGGTCGCGATGGATATTTCCGGTGATCACCTTGTTCAAGGCATGTCGAAGTTAAGCAACGAATTTTCCAGCTTGCCGGTCGGCGCAATTTGCGCAGATTTTTTTGAGGAGCTGGAAGTTCCCAAGGGCTCGCTTCCTGACCCCAATCGATGGCTTGGCTTTTTCCCAGGCTCAACCCTTGGAAATTTTTACCCAGAAGACGCAGCAGCCTTCTTGACCCGCGCCAGCGAAACATTGGGCGAAAACGCGCTTTTCCTAATGGGGATTGATCTCTACAAAGATGAAGATGTGCTTCAGCTTGCTTATGACGACCCAGAAGGCGTGACGGCGGCCTTCAATAAAAACGTCTTAAAGCGCATACAAGCAGAATTAGAAGGCGATTTGACGATTGGTGACTTTGACCATGAAGCCCGCTTCAACAAAGACAAATCTAGGATTGAGATGCACCTAGCCGCCAATCAACCAACCCATATTGAAGTGGATGATTACCGCTTCTCCTTCGAAAAAGGGGAAACAATCCACACCGAAAACTCATATAAATATACATTCCCAATGCTTGAAGATCTGCTTTCAAAAACCCCCTGGCGGTTGCAGAACACGTGGACAGACAAAGAAGAGTGGTTTGCAACGTGTCTTTTAAGCAACAGTTAACCATCTTCAGCACTTGGAGAATGCGCAGAACATCGTCTATATTGACCCATGCGGATGCTTGTTCCGCGTTATGATGGAGAAAAAAGCTGACCCCTCAGCATGAGACTGCGGCCTCCTCAAAAACCGCGCTTCGCGTTGTCGCCAACTCTGATTCGGAGTCCGACCCGCTAAAAGAAAATCCTTCAACATCAGATCATTCCTCAGCCGATTTTTCCGGCCTTGTGGGCGCAGAGCATACAAAAGCAGCTCTCGATCTCGTTTTGAAGGAACTTGACGATAATAAAGCCGAAGAAATCGTCACAATTGACCTTAAAGGTAAATCGGACATCGCTGACACGATGGTGATCGCCTCTGGCCGTTCGCAACGCCATGTGGGCGCTGTTGCTGACAAGGTCACGAAAGAACTAAAGCAAGCAGGCGTAACAGGCATTAAGATCGAGGGAATGCCCGCCTGTGATTGGGTGTTGATTGATGCGGGCGATATTATCGTCCACCTGTTCCGCCCAGAAGTGCGCAGTTTTTACAATCTTGAACGGATTTGGTCAGAAACGGCGCACGCCGCTGACGTTTAAGGCCCGCCTTGAACTTTATTTGTTGGCCGATAGGGTGTATCGGCCAATAATGGTCGAATCATCATTCAATTAGCGTCATGAAAATATCGCTTTACGCGGTCGGTAAACTGCGCAGCGGGCCGCAGGCTGATCTTATTGCAGATTTCCAAAAACGTATTCGCGGCTCTGGGCCTGCCCTTGGAATTGCAGATTTTTTAATCAGAGAATTTGAAGCGCCCAAAGGCCTTACTGGCCCAAAACGCCAAGAGCGTGAAGGCGCGTTGTTGCTTGACGCCGTTCCCAAAGGTGCAAAAAACATTGCACTGGACGAACGCGGGCAAAATATCTCAAGTATGGCGCTAAAAGATCTAGTTCGCGATTGGCGTGATGACGGCGTTAAAGATCTTGTGTTTTTTATTGGCGGCGCAAACGGTCACGCGCCAAAGCTTCTTCAAAGCGCAGACAAAAAAATTTCCTTTGGCGCCGCAACCTGGCCGCATATGCTGGTTAGGGTTATGCTTTGTGAACAGATTTATCGCACCTTGACGATCCTTTCTGGAAGCCCTTATCACCGGGAATGACCATCCGCTAAGCAACCCTATTTTGAGTATTTAAATCCTTGAGCCTAAAACGAATTCTTTTTGCCCCTTTGTTATCGACGCCTTTTTTATTGGCGACGACGCAAACAGCTTGGGCGCAAAACGCGGATGACAAAAAATTAGACCAGATCGAACAAGAACTTGTCGAACGAGCCGCGGCGCAATCACGCTTAAAGAATGAAGCCGAGGCAAGAGACAAAGAGCTTTCAGCGCTGCAAAAACAAATGATCTCAACAGCACAAGCGCTGCAAGAAGCAGAAACGAAAATTACTGGGATCGCAGAAGAAATTATCCGCCTTGAAAAAGAAGAGAAAGAACTCGCCGGTTCGCTGAAAGATCAGCAAGAAGACTTAAGCGATGTTTTAGGCGCTTTACAGTCTTTAGAACGTTCCCGCCCGCCGGCGCTTTTAGTGACGCCAGATAACGCAAACAATGCGGCGCGCGCCGCGATGCTTCTGGCTGAAGCAGCCCCTGCTTTAGAAGGCAAAGCCGCTGAGCTTCGTCAATCGCTTGAGCAGCTGTCTGACATGCGCGCCTCCTTAGAAAATGAACGCGCTTCATATGAAAAAACCAATGAGGAAATCTCGGATCGGCGAATTGTCCTATCAGAACTTTTAGACAAGAAACGCAAAGAACGCGACGTCGCCGCCAGTTTGGCCGCCGCAGCGCAAAAGGAAACCGCCGCCTTAGCTTCGCGCGCAAAATCCTTGCGCGAAATTCTGGAACGATTGGAACACTTCGCCCGAGCCATTACGCCGCGAATCAAGCCGCCCAAACCTCAACCTGCAAAACCCAATGCCCCCGGGGGGCCCGCTTCTTCACTAACGGCCAAAGCGCCCTCCCCCAAACCGCCACGTGCAAAACCTGACTTTACCCCGTCACGGTCCTTCGCCTCTCTAAAAGGCGCCCTAAAACCGCCGGTTACTGGCGAGATGATCGGAAAATTCGGCGCCCGCCGCCCTGAAGGGGGAAAATTTGATGGGGTGCGCTTTTTGACGCGTGATAAAGCAATTGTGACGGCTCCTTTTGAGGCTGACGTCGTTTTCGCTCGATCTTGGGACCCAATTGGGAATTTGATAGTGTTGGATGCTGGCGCGGGCTACCATATACTCCTTATTGGCGTCAGCGCGTTCTTAATCGAAGAGGGACAAGAGGTCGCCGCTGGCGAGCCAATTGGCGCTATGTCCGGCGATCAAGCAAGATTAGACGTGGAAATTAGAAAAAATGGGGAACCAGTTGACCCAGCTCAATGGTTGTCGCGCAAAAGTAACGAAGATTTTGCTTTTTAGATCAAATTAAGAAGCGTTGTTGAAGGTATGCTCAATGGAAATGAATAACAAACACCGCTCCCAGCCCATAAGCGCCGCAAAACGGGGCGCTGCCCAAAAAGGCTCGACGAAGAAAACTGGCAATCGGGCTTTTCGCGCGGGGCCCCTTGCTATGACTGGCGCAGCCCTGATGGGCGCTGGCGTAACGGCCGCCCTCTTAGGCGCAGGCTTTGCCCGCACGGCTATACCAGCCGATACTTTCCGACAGCTTGATCTTTTTGGAGAGGTGTTTGAGCAGGTTCACGAAAACTATGTGAGCGAGCCTGATGACGGCGAACTGATCAAGGGCGCAATTAACGGCATGCTGTCAGAGCTTGATCCCCATTCAAGCTATCTTGACGCGAGCGACTTTACTCGCATGCAAGAGCAAACGCGCGGTAGTTTCGCAGGACTAGGCATTCAAGTCGTGATGGACAATGAAGGCCCCGACCAAGGTTATGTTAAAATCGTCGCTCCAATTGACGACACGCCCGCCGCGCGCGCTGGGCTGCAAACAAACGATCTGATCGTCGCAATCGACGGCAAAGACGTCATGGGTAAAAGCCTTGATGAGGCGATCCTTGAACTAAAAGGGCCCAAAGGCACCAAAGTCGAAATCACTGTCCTGCGTGAGCGTGGCGGCGACACCTTTGATCTAACCATTGTGCGCGACACAATTAAAACGCCGCCTGTCGCCTCTCGCCTAGAGGGAGATTATGGATACATCCGTATCCGCACCTTTAGCGAACCAACGGTGCGCGAAGTGAAAAAGGCGATCAAAAAAATCAATAAAGAATATGGGGGCGAGGTTAAAGGCTATGTGCTTGACCTGCGCTCTAATCCTGGCGGGCTGCTTGATCAAGCTGTTGCCGTAAGCGACGTATTCTTAGACGGCGGTGAAATTGTCTCAACCCGTGGTCGCCGCCCCAAAGACACCTTGCGTGAAATGGGAGCGCCAGGTGACCTGACAAAAGGCAAACCTGTTGTTGTCTTAATCAATGGCGGGTCCGCATCTGCCTCTGAAATTGTCGCTGGCGCCCTTCAAGATCGCAATCGCGGGCTGATCCTTGGTACAAAATCATTCGGCAAGGGCAGTGTTCAAACGGTTATTCCGCTACAAAATGGTCAGCAAGGCGCGTTACGCCTGACAACAGCGCGCTATTACACCCCGTCTGGCCGCTCGATCCAAGCGCTTGGCATTGATCCAGATATTTTGATGCCTGTGATTTATCCGGGCCAGGAAGAAGCAGGCGCGCGCCCGAGTGAAAAAGACCTTCCAGGCGCTCTTGACGTGAAAGAAGACGAAGAAGCCGAAACAAAATCGGAAGCGCCACCCGAAAATGAAGCGCAATCTGTTTCGGAAGCCGATAGCGAAGCGGAAAAAACAACCGATGGACCAGAACCAGTTCAATGTGGTTATGAAGAAGACGGCGAGACCTTTAAAGACTGCCAGCTTGAGCGTGCTTTAGAAATCCTCGCTGACACAACACAATATAAGCAATCGCTTGCTGACGCCCGTCTGACGCGTCAGCAATAATTAAACGACATTGCGACTATTTCGCCACGCAAGGCCGTTCTTTTAAAAGGACGGCCTTTCTTATTTGGTCTGTTACGAGTCCTTTAACGATACTTTTTTTATGGTCATTGAGAAAAAACGGTATTGCGCCATATCTCGGAGCCTGATCCATGTTCAAACTGCGCCGCTTTACAAAACGCCGGTTTCGAGCCCCAGTTCTTAGCCGATTAACGCTAGCGTGGATCGGGTTTATCTGTGTATCCGCAAGCGCAGTCGTTCTGGCTTTTATTGATACGCAGCAACGCCCAGAACAAAAAATCGCCGTTTCATATGACGAGACGATCGAGTTATTAACGCAACCTAAACACTCAAAAACATCCCGTCCCCTGATTGAGGCGGACATCAAATTGAGTGAGGCAAATGTAACAGGGCGCCGCGCAACAACACCGCTCACAAAAGCGGGACTGGCAGATCAACCAATTCCACAAGCCCCTCGCAAGAAAGAAAAATTTCAGGGCTTTGACGATGATACACCGTTCTCGAACGAAATTGTCATTACAATTGATGGCGCGCCCGCTAAACATCCGAGTGAACACAGAAACAATGCACGGACCGGTCTTGTCCAACCACAAGCCGCAGACTTTAAACAAAGCTCTGAACCAGTCGCTGCACCCCATCAATCCTTACTGCGAAAAACATCTTTTGGCGCTGCTCCTCAACGTACAAAAAATGCGCGTCCCGCCCATGCCTACGCTAAACCTTTCGCGGCAAATATAGATGCCCCAAAGGTTTCTATCATCGTTGGCGGCCTTGGCTTAAACAAGGCGCTAACGGAAAAAGCCATCAATGAATTACCGGCCCATGTCACTTTGGCGTTCGCGCCCTATGGCAAAGACCTTCAGTACTGGGCGGACAAAGCGCGCGCAAATGGTCATGAAACCGTCCTTGAATTGCCGATGGAAGCGCATAGTGCAAACGCATCGCTAGGACCGGCAGCCCTTTTGACAAGCCAAAGCCCGGCGCAAAATACTGAGCGTCTCGATTGGCTGTTGTCGCGGTTTAAAGGCTTTTTCGCTGTCACCAATTATCGGGGCGAAAAATTTGCTGCCAGCACAGCAATGACCCCTGCGCTCATTCACCTTAGCAAAGCGGGCGTCGCCTATATCGATGATACGGGACTTTCAAATCCTGGCCGAATTGTCGGCCCCGTCAGCCGCGATTGGCTCAGTGTCGACTACCTTCTCGCCGCGAACGCCACCAGAACAGATAACGCAATCTTGCGCGACGGTTTAAAGGCGCTTGAGCAAAAAGCGCGAAGTTCTGGCGCGGCGCTCGCTAAAACCTATGCCCATGACGGCAATATCGACGAGCTGGCCCTTTGGGCGGCTGGGTTGAACACCCGCGGTTTTGTGATGGCGCCAGCTTCCTCCCTCTTGCCACGCGGGGAAGGCGCGCTTTAAAACGGGCGATACATTCGTTACCCGTAAGGCCGCCATGAGTATTCAAAGCCAGCTACAGAAATATCGCCCCAATGTGGGCGTCGCTTTATTCAACAAAATAGGACAGGTCTTCCTTGGCCGACGGCTTACAGATTTCGCCGATCTTGGGGACGGGCCAGACCAGTGGCGCTGGCAAATGCCCCAAGGCGGCATTGATGAAGATGAAGCCGTCGACAAAGCCGCCTTCCGTGAACTGAAAGAAGAAACAGGCGTATCTTCGGCAGAACTACTTGTGATGACGCCGGGCTGGCTGCCTTATGATTTTCCACCTGGCTATAAAAAGAAAAACTGGCGCGGCCAACGCCAAAAATGGGCGGCCATGATGTTTACGGGCAAAGAGGCCGAAATCGACTTGGAAGCCGATGACCACCAAGAGTTTGACGCTTGGCGATGGGCGGAACTGGAAGAAACGCCAGATCTAATTGTGCCATTTAAACGCGATGTCTATCGGGAAATCGTTATCGCCCTCGCCCCATTGCGCGACTTTATTCGCGCGCAACATTCGTAAACATGGGCGCGCCTTCTCATTCTTATCCTGACGACTTTCTTTTAAAACGCCTGCTCTATCGTGACGGGCTTATCCTTGTGATCGACAAACCGGCGGGCATTGCAGTTCATGGTGGCCCCAGCGCCCCAGACAGCCAGGGCGAGCACTTAGAGCGTTATTTCGATGCTCTGCGGTTCGGCCTACCACGCCTGCCCGCGCTAGCGCACCGACTTGATCGCGACACGTCCGGTTGCTTGGCATTGGGCCGCCACCCAAAGGCCCTTAGAAAACTGGGAAAGCTTTTCCAAGAAGGGCGTATTGAAAAGACATATCTTGCCATAACAAAAGGCGCGCCTGACCAATTGTCAGGCCGCATTGACGCCCCCTTAAAAAAAGAAACCCACAACAAAGGCTGGCGCATGGTGATCACAGACAATAACGCTTCAGATGGGAAAGAGGCCGCCACAACCTATCGCGTTACAGCACGGGGCGCAGGGTTAAGTCTTATCGAGGCGAAACCAAAAACGGGGCGCACGCACCAAATCCGGGTACACCTTGCCTCCATCGGCTGTCCGATTTTGGGGGACCCGCAATATGGCGATCTTACAGCACAAGAACGCAACGAACCCATGATGCTACACGCGCAGCGTTTGATTATTCCTTTATCAAAGAATAAAGATCCAATTTCGGTGGAAGCGCCGACGCCGCCGACAATGCAAGCGCTTATCGCGCGCATTCAAGGCGCCAGCGCACAACAATAGTGAATGATAATATCCGCCTACAGTGCATTTATTGAACGAGCGCATCGCCCTGTTCAATCTTGCGCCGACCTAAGAGCCTTAAGGCAAGATTGCGTCCGGCACGAAGATAGGGATAAAGGATTTTTGCTCGCCGTGGGCTTTTAAACACCCAATAATGGAAGCGATTAAACAACCCAGATGGCCCGCTCATCATCGCCAATTGATGCACACAATCATCGCCATGATAGACAACATCACCGATTTTTAGCGCCATACCCTCATCAAAATCAAAACCACGCGCCTTTAGCTCGCTCGTCACAGGGTGGTCTTCACGAGCATCCAGCAAATGTACTTTTCCAGCAACCTCACGCAAACGCACCATACGCACATAAGCGGAGCAAAACGGGCACTCGCCATCATAAACGACCCACATCTGTGGGCCATTATTAGAGCTTGCAGCTTTGCTTTTGGGCGCTGTCATTTCACTCATCAGGGGTTCTCCCAAAGGGGAATTTCCGTACGCTTTAATACGTCGCGTTTCAAACGGCCTTTTTCAAGGTCTAGGCACACTGACTCAGCCACGTAATAATAGGCCTTAATGTCGCGTTTATCGAGCTTTTCAAAGGCCGTTGTCACGAAAGGCGACGGCATGTGGTGGTGGATATAGCGGTTGTAATTATATTTTCCATCTGCTCCGCCCTTGCGTAGCGCCGTTTCATGCTGAAGGGCGACATAATGCGATAGGGTCTCAATAGGTCCATAAAGCGGTTCCTGGCTGCCGTCACGCGCCGGCGCCTGGCATTTTCGCCCAGCTTCAAGATCTGCATGCTTTAAAACAGAGCCCCAGATGGAGAAGTTGAAATGTCCCGCTTCTTCCGGAGAATAAAGCCTTCCTTGGGAGACCTGATAAGAAGCCGTATGGAAATAGGCATGGGGTACGCGCAAGCGCTCACCATTCTTTGTTTCCGCCTCAAAGTAGACAGACATAAACCCGGGAGCATCATACCAAGCGAGTGTCGCCGTCTTGAAAAAGATCACGCCGCAAAGAACGCCGGCCCCTGCTGCAATTCGTACACTCCGCGTCCACAAGCTTTCGGGAATAACCGCGAGCGTCGCCAAGATCACTGCATTAAGCGCAACCCATTTCCAAAAAATGAGACCAAAAGTTAAGTACACAACAATATGGAATAAGTCATAGACGACCGTTATCACCATCACCCAACGGCGGCGCGCAATCGCAATAATCGCTGCAAATTGTGCTGCGAAACTAAATAAGTGCAGAGGTAAATTAAACAACTTCACCGCATCATAGACGAACTGCGTCATCCATGGTGACGCAGCGAAAGGAAAGGTCCCCCTCTCCAAGGCGCCAGGAATTCCTTCATATAAGCGATTGCCGAAGATCCAGGAAAACACGCCCCCATCTAGAGTCAGTTTGGCAATTGCAGAAAAGAAATAGTTCCCCAAATGTCCGCCAATTGCAAAAACAAGCACAATCAAGGCCGCCTGACGTAGGATATGCTCATTCATCCCCAATACGCTGCGCATTCGCTCTGATTGCATGGACGCTGCTAGCAAAGTGAATGCAGCGCCGCAAAACGCCATCACCTCAACCACATTGCGAATATCAAGATTAGAGAAATAAAACCCTGTCGCAGGTATTAAGAGATCCCGCATAAACCACAAAACCATCGCCGCAGCGAATAATGCGGCTGGCCTAAAAAAAGCGAGCCCGGCCAAAGCGAGCCCCAACCAACGGCCATGCTGTAACATTGCAACAGCCGGATTGTCGGGGCCGAGAGCCGCCGCCGGGGCAAGAAAGGGTTCCGTTGCGAAATAGAATGACAGAAATATCGCCGAAGCCATTGAAAAGCGACGCATAAAAGGCGTCATCACATCATATCGCACCCACCAAAAGGCAGCGCCCGCAATGCCAGGAACAACGATCAACCACACGAGCGTAAGTTCTTGCGCATGAGCCGTGATATAATCGGTCCCATTGCGCAACAGTAAGAACAGCAGCAAGGACGCTATAAAAAACAGCAATATCTGAGGCGCTGATTGCGCTCTTGGATCATCAAACGCAGATTTTTGCGCATTATCAGGTGAATATGTGGAGATTGTCGTCAAAGGGCGCCTCTTTACACCATACAATGTACTTACTAACCAATCCGCAAAGCTTTTTGCGTGTAAATCAAACCCTTACGACATGGGCGCGCAAGCGGCAATTGCCACAAAGCCACGCCTGTGAAATGCCTTTACACGAAGCCAAATATTAACAGCAATTGCTTAAGCTGCACATCATGGCGGCCGTAACTTATCCTCTTCGCGCTATAGGGCGCAGTTTTGCACGCGTGCTGGCGGATCTACGCCGCGAAGCGCCGCATTTTGGCGGAAACGCGGCAGCATTGATGATTTTCATCTTCGCTCTCTTCACCGCGGAGCTCTATCTCGCTACGTCGAATGCGCTGTTTTCCATGCCGAACCACTATTCGATGGAATCGGCTGGCGACCTGCCAGCCTTCTATCGTGCAGGAGAATTAGCACGCGCCGGCGCAGCGCCAGACGCATATGACCCAACCACTTTCCAAAAAACACTGCGGGAAGATAAGGGACTTTTGTGGCTTAACCCGCCACATATGTTGTTATTGGTTGCGCCATTAAGCGCCCTTGCCTATTCGACAGTGAAAATTGGGCTCATCGTTTTAATGGCGGCAAGCTTATTTGGGATTGGCGCCATCGCATCGCCTCGTCCCGCCGCCCCCATCATTACGCTGCTATCGCCGGGCGCATTTATTTCTTTTGTCGCACTTCAAATTGGCGGCTTTATCGCACTTGGTCTGAGTTACGCCCTAAAAAAAGCCGAGCACAGACCAATGACCAGCGGTTTATTGCTCGCCCTCCTAACGGTAAAGCCGCAGTATGGATTAATGGCGCCTGTCTTCCTGGCGGCGATCGGCGCATGGCGTACGATCATGATAGCCGCAATGGCAACAATATTCCTGGCCCTTGCCTCTCTTTTAATCTTTGGCATTGATGTTTGGCTCGCCTTTATTGTCGCCATGACCGAGGTACACGCCGCCCATGCCAGCACTTTGCACAGGGATATGATCAATCTTCCCCAATCAATAGGAAAGCTTGGCGGCGGCGATACGATACGCTTGCTAGGACAATTAACAGCCATCGGCATCGGCGGCGGTATTGTCTGGCACGCTGCAAAAAAATGGCGGCGCGAGGCCGCAATTGGCATGACTTTGTTACTATCCGCCTACGTATCGCCTTCGCTTTGGGTTTATGACTGGCCGCTTGTATGTGCAGGCCTGTTTTTTTTAATGCGCACGGCCCCAGCTTGGCCGATCCGTCTTCAGATTGCAGCAGGTCTTTTATGGATTGCGCCGCTGATAACGTTTGCTTTGGGAACAATGCACAGCGGTGTTTACGTAACGGCAATATATTCGATTACGTTGGGGTTATTCTGGCTATTGCTAGAAAAAAACCGCATCAATGCTCAGTAATTAAAATACTGAAATCACAGCTGGTAACGGCGTTGTGATTTCAAATCGTGCCCCCAAACGCTACTTCCACACCTTAAGGTTACCCCATATAATAAAGCTTTGTAACAGAAGGCATCTGTGATCTTTTCTGTTTGAAGGTTTGGAGAGATATTTATGCAATCGCTAAGTACACAAACACTGTTTCGTCCTTTTGAATTAAAATCTCTGACGCTTAAAAATCGCATCGTTATGGCGCCAATGACACGGACGTTTTCACCTAATGGCGTCCCTGGAAAGGACGTCGCCGCCTATTATCGACGCCGCGCTGAAGGCGATGTTGGTCTAATCTTATCAGAAGGCACAGTTGTTGAGCGGCCTGTATCGCGAAATAATCCCCAAATCCCCTTCTTTTATGGCGAAGCAGCCCTGAAAGGCTGGAAGAACGTAATATCTGAGGTTCATGCGGCGGGCGGAAAAATGGGCCCGCAAATTTGGCATGTGGGGCCAGTGCGAGACCCTGGAACGACCTGGAAGGCCGAAGGCCCCGTTGACAGTCCATCGGGCTTAACCTCCCCCGGCAAAAGCTTTACCGAGCCGATGAGCGAAGAAGCTATCGCCGATACAATTGCCGCTTTTGCAAAAGCGGCAAAAAGCGCGAAAGATCTAGGTTTTGATATTGTGGAAATTCACGGGGCCCACGGATATCTAATTGATCTCTTCTTTTGGGAGCAAACAAATCTTCGTACCGATCAGTATGGCGGCGCGACCCTTAAAGAACGCTCAAAACTGGCGTCACAAGTCATCGAAGCTGTCCGCGCAGCGGTTGGCCCACAGACGCCTATTTCTCTGCGTGTTAGTCAGTGGAAACAGCAAGACTATGATGCACGCCTTGCGGTTTCTCCCAATGAAATGGAAGATTGGCTCGCCCCCCTCGTCGATGCAGGCGCGGATATTTTGCATTGTTCCCAACGTCGTTTTTGGGAGCCAGAGTTCCCCGAAATTGACGGCGAAGACGGTCTTAACTTTGCTGGATGGGCCAAAAAACTCACCGGCGCCAAAACAATCAGTGTCGGCTCAGTTGGGCTCGATAATGAGTTTTTGACCGTATATTCAGGACAATCAAGCGGACCAAGCAACTTTGACAATCTTATTCAGCGCATGGAAAAAGATGAGTTCGATCTTATCGCCGTTGGCCGGGCAATATTAAATGACCCGCTCTGGGTGGAAAAAATACGTGATGGGAAAACTGACGAATTGCGTGCTTTTGACCCTGCAACCTTGAAAGAACTCTTTTAAAGCTTTGCGAATAGGTTTGTTCGCTTATCCACGAAAGAAACTTGAAAAACAATACAACCAGAACCGTGTTCCGATTCCGCTGGAACACGGAATTTTTTAGTATCCTCATTCTCCGAGCATTAGTTTCCCATCCGCGCTAACGCCATAGAGAATCGAGTTGGTCATAAAAAAAGCGCCGCAAGCGGCGCTTTTAACAATGAAATAAGAGGCTAACTGAATTACAGAGCCGCTTGAATTTCCTTTAAATGATCAAGCTCTCGTTGGGCATTGATACGCGTTTGAGGGCTCGTGTCGTCATCAGCAAGATCTTCTTCAGCGTTTTTAATGCGCTGGGCTATTTCAGCGGCATTTAATTCTGAAACCGGAATAGCCTCTTCCGCCAAAATCGTAAGACCAGCTGGCGTGACTTCAGCAAAACCACCACGAACAAAAATCTGTTCCGTTTTGCCTTCCGCATCGTAGCATACAACCCCTGGCGAGAGCACAGCCATGAAAGGCGCGTGATTAGGAAGAACCCCAAAAATCCCGCCGACGCCCGGCGCTTCAACGCGGGCTGTTTGCACCGAAGCGATTTCCCGCTCTGGTGAAACAAGATCGAATTGCAACATATCCGCCATGTTTTGCATTCCTTATGGCCCAACCTTAATTCAACAAGGTCGGGCGCCATATACGCCTAAGCAGCTTCCTGTGCGAGCTTCGCAGCTTTCTCAATGGCGTCATCCATCGTGCCAACCATATAGAACGCCGCTTCAGGCAGGTGATCGTAATCGCCAGCAACCAACCCTTTAAAGCCTTTAATAGTATCTTCAAGCGGCACCTGAACACCAGGAGAGCCCGTAAAGACCTCAGCAACGTCAAATGGCTGGGACAAGAAGCGTTCAACCTTCCGCGCCCGCGCAACTACGAGTTTGTCTTCTTCAGAAAGCTCGTCCATACCGAGGATCGCGATGATATCTTGAAGAGACTTATAACGCTGAAGAATGCTCTGAACGTCACGCGCCACTTTGTAATGCTCTTCACCGACAATCCGTGGGTCAAGAATTCGCGAAGTTGAATCAAGCGGGTCAACCGCAGGATAAATACCTTTTTCAGAAATCGCACGGTTCAAAACGGTCGTCGCATCCAAGTGAGAAAACGATGTCGCAGGCGCAGGGTCAGTCAAATCGTCTGCGGGTACGAAGATGGCCTGAACAGATGTAATTGACCCTTTAGTCGTCGTCGTGATTCGTTCTTGCAGCGTTCCCATATCCGTCGCCAAAGTCGGCTGATATCCAACCGCTGATGGAATACGGCCAAGAAGCGCAGACACCTCAGCGCCAGCTTGGGTAAAGCGGAAAATATTGTCGACGAAGAAAAGAACGTCCTGGCCTTCATCACGGAAATGTTCCGCAACCGCCAAACCAGCTAGAGCAACACGCGCACGCGCTCCAGGCGGTTCATTCATCTGACCGTAGATCAACGAGCATTTCGAGCCCTCGGCTGACCCATTATTTGATGCTGGATCGACGTTCACATTCGATTCGATCATCTCCCAATAAAGGTCGTTGCCTTCTCGGGTGCGTTCACCAACACCAGCAAAAACAGAGTAACCGCCGTGCACTTTCGCGATGTTGTTGATCAATTCCTGAATAAGAACCGTCTTTCCAACACCCGCACCGCCGAATAGGCCAATCTTACCGCCTTTTGCGTAAGGGCAGAGCAAATCGACAACTTTAATACCGGTCGCCAAAATCTCAGCCTCTGTTGATTGCTCAACAAAAGGGGGCGCTTCTTGGTGAATTGCCCGTTTTGCATCATGGGGAATTGGCCCCGCATCATCCACCGGCTCACCGATAACGTTCATGATGCGACCGAGAGTGCCAGCGCCAACAGGAACAGAGATCGCTGAACCTGTATCAGTTACCGGCTGACCGCGAACCAATCCTTCCGATGAGTCCATCGCAATGGTGCGGACAGTGTTTTGGCCGAGGTGCTGAGCCACCTCTAGAACAAGGCGGTTACCGCCATTGTCAGTTTCTAGGGCGCTCAAAATCGCCGGTAGATGGTCATCGAACTCAACATCGACGACCGCGCCGATGACTTGGCTAATGCGACCGGTGGTGTTCATAGCAACATCCTCTATCTGTGGTCTCGTTTCTACAGTGTAGCTCGCCGAAATCGTCTTCCCAGAAAACGAAGGGGTCGCTACAAAATTCTCATTACTTGACGACGGACTAGAAAGCGCAAGCCGCTGCTCGCCCCGTCCAAAAAGTCGCCAAAAAAGAAGAAACAACCGCGAAAGTAAAGATGCCTGCCCCATACGCCACCAATAACAGAAAATCACTGCACCGCGACGCACAATAGCGCTTTATTCCATGAATTAGCAACCTTACGCGATATATCTCCTCAAATTAACTTCACTCACGCGCGATTACGCTAAACCGCCTCAGCGCCCGCAATAATCTCAACCAATTCTGTCGTAATCTGCGCCTGGCGGGCGCGGTTATATTCAAGACTTAGCTTGTCAATCATTTCGCCCGCATTACGCGTCGCATTGTCCATAGCGCTCATCTTGGCGCCCATCTCAGAAGCAACATTTTCCAAAAGGGCACGGAATACTTGAACGGCGACATACCGTGGAAGAAGCGCCGTTAAGATCGCTTCTTCTGCTTCTTTTGGATCATCGCCTTGCTCTTCTGGGTCGTAATCATAGATCGCCCCCATCAGGTCAGCGGTTGACCCCTGCGTCTCATCAGCACTTGGCGCCTCAGCTGGAACAATCTGTTGAGCCGTCGGCACCTGACTAATCACTGATTCAAACCGGCCATAGAACAGCGTTGCTATATCAAACTCTTCACTTTCAAACATCGCCAGAGCACGATCGGAGATATCTTGCGCCTGGGCGAATCCGATTTGTTTGATATCAAGAAAATCAATCTTGTGAATAATTAGATCGCCATAAAGCCTGTTCAGCTGTTCAAAACCTTTACGGCCGACACAGATGATTTTGACGGTTTTGCCCTCGCCTTGTAAGCGCACGATAGTCTCGCGCGCCAGGCGTACGATAGACGAGTTAAAGCCGCCGCACAGTCCCTTATCGGCTGTCGCCACGATAAGCAGATGCGTGTCAGACTTGCCTGTACCAGCAAGAAGACGCGGCGCATTCGGATTATCCTTAGCTGCTTGCGTTAAGTTAGCAAGAACCGCCTCTATTCGCTCCGTATAGGGACGGGCGGCTTTCGCTGCCTCTTCCGCTTTACGCAACTTCGCAGAAGCCACCATCTGCATCGCTTTGGTGATTTTCTGCGTCGATTTAACGGACGCGATCCGATTTTTTAAATCCTTCAACGAGGGCATTGGCGCGCCTTTTAGTTGTTAAGCAAAGTTCTTCGTAAACGCATCGAGGATCTCAACCAATTTGGCCTCAAGATCTTCGCCGAGCTTGGCTGTATCGCGGATACCAGCAAGAAGATCAGCATGGTCCGCATTTAATTTGCGAAGAAGCTCCTCTTCAAAAGCACCAACGCGAGAAGTCGGGATCTTATCAAGATAACCGCGAACGCCCGCGAAAATAACGCAAACCTGTTCCTCAACAAGAAGCGGCGAATATTGCGGCTGCTTCATTAGCTCAGTAAGACGGTCACCGCGGTTCAAGATCGACTGAGTCGTTTCATCGAGATCAGAACCAAACTGGGCGAAGGCGGCTAGCTCTCGATACTGAGCAAGCTCCCCCTTAATTTTGCCCGCGACTTGTTTCATCGCTTTAATTTGAGCGGAAGACCCAACCCGCGAAACAGAAAGACCAACGTTCACAGCCGGACGAACACCTTGATAGAACAGATCAGTCTCAAGGAAGATCTGACCATCAGTAATCGAAATCACATTTGTTGGGATATAGGCCGAAACGTCGTTGGCTTGGGTCTCAATAATTGGCAACGCCGTCAAAGAACCAAGACCATAATCTTCATTCAACTTAGCCGCACGCTCAAGCAAACGGGAGTGAAGATAGAAAACATCACCCGGATAAGCCTCACGCCCTGGCGGACGACGAAGAAGCAATGACATCTGACGATAAGAAACAGCCTGCTTAGAAAGATCATCGTAAATGATCAATGAGTGCATGCCATTATCGCGGAAAAATTCGCCCATGGCGCAACCAGCGAATGGCGCCAAATACTGAAGCGGCGCAGATTCTGATGCGGTCGCAGCGACAACAATAGAATAGTCAAGCGCGCCATTGTCCTCCAAAGTTTTAACAATTTGCGCAACAGTTGAACGCTTCTGACCAATGGCGACATAAACGCAATACAGTTTTTTGGATTCGTCGTCGCCAGCGTTCGCTTCTTTTTGGTTCAAAATTGCGTCGATGCAGATTGCGGTCTTACCTGTTTGGCGATCGCCAATAACAAGCTCACGCTGACCGCGCCCAACAGGCACCATAGAGTCAATCGCTTTAATACCGGTTTGCACAGGCTCGTGCACAGATTTACGAGGCAGAATGCCAGGCGCTTTAACATCAACAACCCGGCGCTCATCAGCAACGATTGGCCCCTTGCCGTCAATTGGGTTGCCAAGCGGGTCAACAACACGGCCCAAAAGGCCCTTTCCGACGGGCACGTCCACGATTGATTGGGTGCGTTTGACCGTGTCGCCTTCTTTAATATTCCGGTCCTCGCCAAAGATAACGACACCAACATTGTCCGCTTCCAGGTTCAAGGCCATGCCTTTTACACCATTGGCGAACTCGACCATTTCACCGGCCTTAACATTGTCCAGACCGTAAACGCGGGCGATGCCATCACCGACGCTTAAGACTTGACCGATTTCAGAAACTTCAGCCTCTTGGCCGAAATCTTTGATTTGTTGCTTTAAAATCGAGGAAATTTCAGATGCCTGGAGTTCCATCTCGGTTCTTAAGCCTCCTTCATGGCGGATTTAAGCTTGTTAAGTTTAGTACGTAGGCTTGAGTCGATCATGGTGGAACCCACCTTTACGACCAGACCAGCAAGCAAGTTAGGGTCAACCTTTGCAGCCAAATTGACTGCCTTGCCAACTAATCCTTCAATTTCCCCACGCAGGCGTTTTTGCTGTTCATCGCTTAACGGTGAAGCGGATACAACCTCCGCCTTCACCTCACCGCGATGGTAAGCTGCTAATTCGCGATAGGCGTCAATAATCGCCGCCAAATCGAATAAGCGTCCGTTACGGCCAAGCAGGCCTAAAAAGTTTTTCGTCAAAGGAATAAAGTTCATGCGATCGGCTACCGCACCGATCGCCGCCGCTTTATCACTGCGCCCATATACAGGGCTCAATAAAGCTTCTTTAAATTCCGAAGATGCCTGTATTGCAGCGGCCAAATCATTCAAATTCGACTCTACTACATCGACAGATGCAGCTTCTTTCGCCAAATCAAACAAGGCTTCAGCATAACGCCCTGCGGCACCGGTAAGGATCGGCGCTTGATTGCTAGCGGCGATCGAGGATTGCGCTCCAGAAGTCATAGCGGGACGTTGCGGCTCCTCTGATAAGGCGCCGAGCGGCCGCCTTAAACTGTTGAACTATTGACGCATTTTTGATCGCAGAAACTGAGTGACTCGCGACCTTTTTTGAGAATTTCGCGGGGGATACCATGCCCCCAGACGCAACGCAACACGAGGGCAGTGCGGCGGAATGGCTTAAAGCCTCTTCGGCACCGAATTAACGCGATCCAAACGAAGAAAAGCAACGGTTTACTAGCAAAAAACAATAAGGTTTGAGGCTGTCAAAGTAATCGTCTGAAAGTTCGATATCTGCACTTTAATGGCGCGTTAATCCCCACTTAACCACAAAAATTCTGATCGGCCGGTTTTTGATTCGCGTCCTTAAAAACGGCAACGACTGCGCAATGACATCGGCGCTTACTATTCACTAAGGTAATATAAACCGTGACACTAAGGCCCTGCATTAACTGATATGACAGAAAATCTCGCTAAAAATGTGGAGCTAAGGGAGAGCTACACAAATGTCGACTGCCGCCGCTCATGCGGCTTCGCCGATTCGCGGCGCCGAAAATATTGACCCTCATCATGCGGCCCTTCAGACGCGCCGCAATCAAGTTCTGTTGGAGGCGGGCAAAGCAACCCTCGCGCCCAATCTGGCGAATGGCGCAGCCATTGTCGTAATGCTCTATAGCCATGTCGATTTTATATGGATGAGCATATGGTTCACCGCCTTATTGACGTTAAACATTATTCGACGCCAATACTTTGTTTTCAACCTAACCAAAGGCGACAAAGCTAATTCGGCATTCAACCGCCGATTTTATGTTGCTTCAGCCGCTATAAATGGAGCCATTTGGGGGTTTTGCCCATTTTTACTGTCTAGCGGCGCAAATCAGACCGTTTATGCGATTGTTATTTTTATAATGGCGGGTATGACGGCGGCGGCCACTGCAAATTCCACAAGTTACCGGGAAACGACAACGGCGTTCATATTGCCCTGCCTATCGCTTTCAGGGGCCTTTTTCATCACACAATACGATGTTCAAGGCGCGAAAATACTCGCAATACTCATCCTTTACTTTTTAGCGGCGGAACGGATTTCAAAACACAATCAGCGCCTTCTTGTCCGCAGCATCAAAAATGAATTGAAGATGGGCGATGCGTTTCAGCAAATCTCTGAGCAAGCAAGCACGCTAAAAAAGCTCGCCGCAGAGCAACAAATGGTCGCTGAACAAGCGCAACTAGCGACAAAGGCGAAATCAGACTTCCTCGCCAATGTCAGCCATGAAATCCGCACGCCCATGAACGGTGTTATTGGCATGTTAACAGCGTTGGGGGGCACCCCGCTGAAAACAGAACAAAAGGAGATGCAAAGCGTCGCCCTTCAATCTGCACAAGGATTGCTAAGACTAATTAACGACATTTTAGACTTTTCAAAAATTCAAAGCGGAAAACTCGAAGTCATCAACGCCCCCTTCTCGATTCGTGATTGCGTGAAGATCATCGAAAGCTCACTTGCTCCTGCTGCTGAGCAAAAAGGCATCGTCTTAAATACCAGTATCGACGATCGCATCCCCGATTGGTTGAGCTGTGATGAAACGCGCCTGCGCCAAGTATTGTTTAACCTTGCCGGCAATGCCGTAAAATTCACCGACAAAGGAAAAGTCACGCTAGAACTGAAGCATCTTGGCGCAGAAGGAAATAAGCATGCCATCCAAGTATCCATCATCGATACGGGCATCGGCATTTCACAAGAAAATCTGCCTTTATTGTTTAGGCGTTTTTCGCAAGTTTCCAGTAAGGAAAAACGCCATGCGGGCGCGGGTCTAGGCCTTGCGATATCAGCAGAAATTGTCGCTTTAATGGGCGGACGCATCGAGGCCGAAAGCAAGCTAGGTCACGGCAGTCGTTTTACCTTCACCCTTAACTTGACCAAAGAAGACGCCGAAATCGCCAAGCCAAATTTTAGCAGCAACCAACCAGTCAACACCAAAGCATATAAACTTCTGATTGCGGAAGATAACCTCGTCAATCAAAAAGTTATTGAGGCCCTATTAGGACCGACAGGCCATAGCCTCACTTTCGCAGAGGACGGCCAGTTAGCGGTAAAAGCAGCGAGCAAAGAAAAATTCGACTGCATTTTAATGGACCTACAAATGCCGGTCATGAATGGCCTGGAGGCCGCTAGCCAGATCCGCGACAACAGCGGCGTAAACGCACAAACGCCGATTATCGCTGTTACCGCTCAGACCGACGAAGAAACCCAAATTGCAACATCTTTTGCTGGCATGCAGATGATTATTGCAAAACCAATCAATCTTCACGAGTTACAAAAAAATCTGGCCATACTCTGTGCGTCGCAAACGGAACAAAAAATCGCTTAATCGATATATCATCATTACAAAAACGAATAGGGATCAATATCGACCGATCGTCGCACCGGCCCCTTAAGCTTTACCTTTGATAACCAGGCGCTGATAAAACGCTGTATATGAACATCACGGCGCGCTTTAACCAGGAAACGAATGCGCGCCTCCCCTCGCAATCGATAGAGGGGGGCGGGCGAAGGCCCCCAAACCTCAACCCCCTCCCCATCTGGCAAAGCGTCGCGATGCGCCGCAGCGGCTTCTTTTACAGCGCGCTCATTTTCAGACCTCAATATGATCGCCGCAAGCCTGCCATAGGGCGGAAATCCTAAGCTCATGCGTCCTTCAGCTTCAGCCGCGAGGAAGTCATCGCGATCACCGCCAGCCAGAGCGGTCAAAACCGGCGCCTCAGGCTGGTGAGTTTGCAACAGCGCCCGCCCGGGTTTTTCACCTCGCCCGGCGCGCCCCGCGACTTGCGAAATTAACTGATAAGTCCGCTCAGCCGCGCGCAAATCACCGCCGGCAAGCCCCATATCCGCATCAATAACACCGACAAATGTCAGATTGGGGAAATGGTGTCCTTTTGCAACGATCTGCGTGGCAACTAATAGGTCGATCTCCCCATCTCGCATTTGGTCCAGAACCTGCCTCAATCCCGCGGCTGATCGCACCGTATCAGAAGAAAGCACCGTCTGGCGCACATCGGGCCATCGCGCCGCCGCCTCCTCCGCCAGACGCTCTACTCCTGGCCCGCAAGGCGCAAGTGAATCAACGGCGTTACATGTCGGGCACACTTTCGGCTTGGGCATTGAAAAACCGGTGTGATGACAGACAAGTTTGTTTTCAAAGCGATGTTCAACAAGCCACGTATCAGAATGCGGCGCCTTCATACGGTGCCCACAACGACGGCAAATCGTCAAAGGCGCATAGCCCCGCCGGTTAATAAACAACAAGCCTTGCTCGCCAGCGCTAAGCGTTTTGTCCACCGCTTCAACCATTTTGGGCGACAGCCAACGGTTTGGCTCCGGCGGGTCTTTGCGCAAATCAATCAAACCGACATCCGGCATCTTAGCGCCGCCGTGACGAGCAGTTAGCCGCGAAATTTCATAGCGCCCTTGGTCAACATTGACGACAGTCTCCAAAGACGGCGTCGCAGAGGCGAGCAAAACCGGAAATCCGCCCAAGGCTCCGCGCGCAACCGCCATATCGCGGCCATTATAGATGACCCCATCTTCCTGCTTATAGGCGGTCTCATGTTCCTCATCGACGATTATTAGCTTCAAGTTTTGAAAAGGTAAGAAAAGCGCTGACCGCGCGCCAACAACAAGACGCGCATTGCCATCCAGCACGCGCCGCCACACGCGCCGTCTTTCCGCAGGCTTTAAATCGCTATGCCAGGGCGCTGGCTTTGCGGCGAAACGTTCGGCCACCCGTTCCAAAAACGGTAAGGTGAGCGCGATCTCCGGCAACAACAACAACACTTGGGCCGTTGGATCAGCGTTCAGCGCCGCCGCCGCGGCTTCCAGATATACTTCTGTTTTTCCAGACCCCGTCACGCCATCAATTAAAAGCGGGCTAGGCTGCTCTTTGTCCATCAGATCAACCGCAGCGGCGACCGCGGCGGCTTGCTCATCTGACAACGCTTTTCCCAGGTGATTCGGCTGCGGCGCTTCAAAAGGCGTGTCAGGATCCATTTGGACAGTTTGTAACCCGCCGATCTTTGCGAGGCCGCGCACAACCGCATCGCTAACCCCTGCCGCGTCCGCAAGCTCCTTAGCACTGCGCAGCGACCCGTTGCTAGCTGCGTCTAAAACTTGGCGGCGACCAGGCGTTAGCCGAACGCTTTTATCATCAAAATCGGCATTTGGCTGGTAAACCGTAACGGGGCGCACTGGCGCCAATGCATCCCCCGAACGCATCACAAGGCGTAAGACACCGCCTAAAGGCGCCATGGCGTAGCTTGCAACCCACGGAACGAAATCCATCGCCACCCTGGATAAGGGCGGCGCATCCAAAACCTCTTGAATAGATTTTAGTTTCGAGATGTCGACATCGGGCGTTTCTTGGTTGGTGTTTGCGACAGACCACACAACGCCAAGCACAAGTCTCGGACCAAAAGGCGCACGCACCCACTGACCAGGCGCTAAGGATGTCTCAGGCGGCGCAAGATAATCATACGGTTTGTCTAAAGGTAGTGGAAATAAGACTTTAGCGACGGTTCTTCCAACTTCACCACGAAGCTTTTTTCCATCATCGCTGCCTGATTCGCGGGCGACTTCGCTCGATTTTGCTTCTTTTGTCGCTGAAGTCATATCGCTGTGTATCATTAATCGTCAAAGTCCGTTATCCAAAGCTTGATCCGAGCCTCGCTTTAGGCTGAATTGGCGTCAGCCTTCCAGACTATGGGCGTCGATTGTTTTAGGCTTACCGAAGAAATGGCTGACCGTCATGATGCGCAAATTACCAGTTCTGCTTTTTTCCCTTTTCGCCACGACTATTATCGGCGCGAGTCATGCAGCGGCGAAATATAGCCTTTGCAATACGACGAGCTATACCTTGTCTGCGGCGATTGGCTATGTCGATGACGACAGTCTCGCTACTCGCGGCTGGTGGCGACTGCGCCCAGGCCAATGCAAGGTTGTCTTAACAGAACAAACAAACCCCGGGCCGTACTTTGTCTACGCAGAAGCGATTCCCGGCCACACAGGCCCTTTGCGCACCTGGTCAGGCGACAAACAGCTTTGCGTTGAAAATAGCGGTTTCTTCAACCTCAGAAACCAAGAAGTTTGCCGCAATAATCCTTCTATGCGCCGAAACTTTTTTGATGTTGAGATTACTGCGGCCGCCAACGGCAATTGGCAAACCGATTTTGTTGAAGCCGCCAACTACACTGTTTATAGCGCTGAGGTTGCTGGCACACAGCGTCTTTTAAAGGACATCGGCAAGCCGATCACTAAAATTGACGGATCTCTGGGGCGCCAAACCCGTGCGATCTTAACCGGCTATCGCAAAGAAAAAGGCCTCAGCCAGGGCCCTACAATCGATGACCAATTAATTGATACACTGATTGAGGAGGCAAACGCCCGCGAGGCCAAGCTCGGTTTTTTCTATTGCAACAAAACCGCCTCTGACGTTTGGAGCGCTATCGCCGCCCCCGCCGCAGAAGAACAATACACTTCTAAGGGCTGGTGGAAACTAGAGCCTGGCGAGTGCGCCAAAGTTCTTAAAGGCGAACTTACCAGCGATCACTATTTCGTCTATGGCGTGATGGAAAATGAAGGGCAGCAAGAGCGCCGCCTAATTGAAGGGCAGCAAGCATTTTGCACAAACCCTGTTTTATTTGACATCACGAATGACGCCCCGTGTGCAGATAAGGATTACGAAGAAGCGTTGTTCAAGCGCTTTGAGATCGGCAGCGCGCCGTCGGCGACTTTTGATTTTAAGCCCGATATGTTCACAGCCCCAGTGGCTGTGCAGGCAAGTGAGCCAGAGCAACCAAGCGAGCAACCATAGCGCTAGATAAAGGCGAACATTTGTACGCCAGGCCGAAATCCATAACTGACCATAATAAACGTTGAGGACAAGCGTGGCTTTTGACGAGATTGAAACCTGGATCTTTGATCTCGATAACACGCTCTATCCGGCTGAATGCAATCTATTCAAACAGATCGATGCGCGCATGACCGCGTTTATCGAGCAAAACCTCGCCTTGCCTTTTGGCGAAGCAAGACGGTTACAAAAAGACTATTACGCTAAATACGGCACAACCATGAGTGGGCTGATGCGCGAGCATGGCGTGAAGCCGCATGATTTCATGTCCTATGTGCATGATATCGATTTATCGGACATTTCACCGAACAACAGATTGGCGCAAGGCATTGCGGCGCTTCCTGGGGTGAAACACATTTTTACCAATGGCTCGCGTCAACACGCCGAGAACGTAACAAAGAAGCTCGGCATAGCAGATTTGTTTGACGATATTTTCGACATCGCCGACGCCGAGTTTACCCCCAAGCCCCATCGCGAGACCTATGACCGCTTTATCGCGCAACATGGGGTTGACCCCAAACGCGCAGTGATGTTTGAAGACCTTCCTGACAATTTACAAGCGCCGCACGCCCTTGGCATGACGACGGTTCTCATCGCCTCCAACGCTGAATGGATTGATGATGAACCGGCGGAAAAACGCCCGGCCGGGCCCGGTGAAACCCATGCGCATGTGCACCATATTACGGATGATCTTGCGCATTTTATAAACGCAAGGATCGTCCCTAACGGCGCGCGCCTTTCATCAAAATGATTCGCCCCCTGATGGGCGGAATGACTTTCCTGGAGAAATAAATATGACAAACGCCGAAAGCGATCTATCCGTCCTTCAAACCATAATTGATAATGCCTGGGATAAGCGCGACACAATCAATACAGATACCAAAGGCGATATTCGTGATGCTGTAGAAACGGCGATAGAGGCGCTGGACAATGGTTCCGCGCGGGTCGCCGAAAAAAAAGGGAATAATGATTGGGTTGTAAACCAGTGGCTGAAAAAGGCGGTTCTTTTATCCTTCCGCTTACAAGACAACCGCCTGATGGGCGAACTTCCTGGGCCTTGGTATGACAAAGTCTCCACCAAATTTTTCCGTTGGGGCGAAGAGGATTTTAAAAAGGCCGGTTTCCGCGCTGTGCCCCCCGCAACGGTGCGCAAGGGATCCTTCATTGCGCCATCTGCTGTCTTAATGCCTTCCTACGTTAATATCGGCGCCTATGTCGGTTCTGGCTCTATGATCGATACTTGGGCGACAGTTGGCTCGTGTGCGCAAATCGGGTCGGATTGCCACATTTCTGGCGGCGCTGGCATTGGCGGGGTTTTAGAGCCTTTGCAAGCGAACCCCGTTGTTATTGAAGACAATTGCTTTATTGGCGCCAGATCAGAAGTCGCCGAAGGCGTGATCGTCCGTGAGGGATCTGTTCTTTCTATGGGGGTTTATCTTGGCGCATCCACAAAAATCGTAAACCGCGCGACTGGCGAGGTCCTTTATGGCGAAGTACCGCCTTATTCTGTCGTTGTCGCTGGCTCCCTGCCCTCTGACAAAGGCGGACCGAACCTTTATTGCGCTGTTATCGTAAAACAGGTGGACGAAAAGACCCGCTCAAAAACATCCGTCAACGAGTTGCTACGGGACTAGCCGCGCAATGACGTTAAAAAGCGCGCCGCATAAAGCCTCGTCGCGCTTACCGATGTTTTTACAAGAACGCTTTTTGCCAATTTGGGTTGCGTTCTCTCTTGGCGCCTTTGCGGACAATATGCTCCGTCAGGCGCTGATTATTGGCCTTTCTTTCGGCGCGATCGCCGCGCCGGGCTTCCTTGCTGGGGATGATGCGGTCCCCATCATCGGCTCATTCTTTGCAATCGCAATGATCGTGTTCTCCGCCCTGGCTGGTCAGCTGGCTGATAAAAACGAAACCGGCTTTATGTTTCGGCGCACGAAACTGGTTGAGCTTTTTATTATGCTTATTGCGGGCATTGGTTTTTTTGCAAATTCCGGCCTATTGCTGGTCATAGCCCTTTTCGCCATGGGAGCGCAGTCGGCGTTCTTCAGTCCTGTGCGCACCGGCGCGATGCCGAAATATTATGCGGCGGATGAATTAATACGCGCCAACGCCCTTTTTAACGCCGGGCTGTACGTTTCCATCTTAATGGGATTGTTTTTAGGGGGCCTTCTGATCGCCCAAGAAGGCGGCGCGAAAACAGTATCCTTCATATTAATCGCCGCCGCCACGGCAGGTTTTTTATCCATTTTAAAAGCGCCGCAAGCTGAACCCAATGATCCAGAATTAAAAGTCGATTGGAACATCCCCAAACAAACCGTCCGCATCCTTGCCTTTGCGTTTAAAGCGCCAGGCGTCGGACGCCCAATGCTCGGCTTAGGGCTGTTTTTTTACATCTCAACCTTTGTAACGGTGCTCGCCCCTTTTTACGCACGAGATTCATTGGATGCAGGAGAAGGCGTTGCAACCGCAATAATGGGATTGTTCGCCATTGGCGCGGGCATTGGCGCCATCGCCGCCTCAACCCTTTCTAAGGGTCGCAGCGGACTTGGTTTTTCAACCGCGGGGGTCGCTGGCGCGGGGTTGATGACAGTGTTGATCTTCCTTCTAACCCCTTTTGCCCATGGTGCGGGCGTCAACAATGCATCTGCGCTATTGTCTACGCCGCTCGGGCTCGCCCTTGCCTTGGGCTTTACCTTAAATTCGGCCCTAATGGGGGTCTTTATCGCACCGTTACAAGCGGCCGTTCAACGGCGCGCCCCGTCCGAGATGCGCTCGCGCATTATTGCAGCCAATAATATAACCAACGCCATTGCGGCGACCGCGGGCTCTCTAAGCGTACTCGTGGTTACGCGCACCAGCTTAAGCGCAAACGACGCCTTTTTATTGCTCGCGGCGACGCAAATTGGCGCCGCGCTTTATATGTGGCGACGCCGCAGCATTGCGCCAGACGGCCTTTATGATGAGGCCCTAAAAGAAAACGCCGCGGTCTCAAAGGACCACGACGCAAATTCTTAGAACTAGAGCCCTTTTCATGACTTCGGATGGGCCTTCGTCAATCGGCAATATATCGTCCATTGCCGATTGTTATCTAATCTTACGCAAACCCCTTAAAATGTAAGGCTTTTGGCTTGGGTCACATACTGAAGCGCACGGACTTTTCCCAAAACATCCTCACTTAGGCCTTGGTCAATAGCAAGAAGTGCGATTGCGCTGCCGCCTTCTTCGTCTCGGCCAAGATTAAAGGTTGCAATGTTTACACCCGCCTCACCCAACGCTGCGCCAAGGGCGCCAATAAAGCCGGGCTTGTCTTGGTTGGTAACATACAGCATATGGGGCGCAAAACTTGCCTCCATCTGAACGCCTTTGATATCGACAATGCGCGGCGCCACGCCAAATAATGTGCCCGTCACTGTACGGTCCATACGCTCAGTAATAATCCGCAGCTGAATTGTGTTGTCGAAGATTTCGGCATCGTCGCGATAGGTTTCAGAGATAGTAATGCCCCGTTCCTTTGCGACAGAAGGCGCATTCACAACATTCACCCCAGCAAGCATTGGCTTTAGAACGCTTGCGACCGCTGCAGAGGTTAAAGGCTGCGTGTTGAGGTTCGACACATCGCCAGCATAAGTGATGTCGATTGCTTTAATGCTAGTTTCGGTCAGTTGCCCAGCAAAAGCGCCAAGATGCTCCGCCAAATTAATAAACGGCTTTAGACGCGGCGCTTCATCAGCAGAAATCGACGGCATATTAAGCGCGTTTGTAACGCCCCCGCGCGTAAGATATTCCGCCATTTGCTCCGCCACTTGAAGAGCAACGTTTTCTTGGGCTTCGCGGGTTGATGCGCCAAGGTGCGGTGTGGCGACAACATTCTCATAGCCAAACAGCGGATGCTCTTTGGCTGGTTCTTCCGCATAAACGTCAAGCGCCGCGCCAGCAACGTGACCACTGTCGAGCGCATCTTTCAAAGCGTCTTCGTCAACAAGGCCGCCACGGGCGCAGTTAACGATCATCACACCCTTTTTCGTCTTAGCGATATTTTCCGCGGACAAAATGTTGCGTGTTTGGTCAGTTAAAGGCGTGTGCAAAGAAATTATATCCGCGCGCCCCAAAAGTCCTTCCAGATCAACCTTCTCAACGCCGATCTCAGCAGCACGCTCTTCGGTTAAAAACGGGTCAAATGCGATAACCCGCATTTTAAGGCCAATCGCGCGATCAGCAACGATAGAACCGATATTACCACAACCGATAACACCAAGGGTCTTGCTAAAAAGCTCCGTCCCCATGAATTTTGATTTTTCCCATTTACCAGCATGGGTCGACTCATTCGCTTGCGGAATTTTACGTGCGAGCGAGAACATCATTGCAATAGCGTGTTCCGCCGTTGTGATCGCGTTGCCAAATGGGGTGTTCATGACAACAACCCCGGCAGCGGTCGCCGCTTCAATGTCGACATTGTCGACGCCAATCCCGGCGCGGCCAATGACTTTAAGATTGGCGCCCTTTTCAATAAGATCAGCGCGCGCCTTTGTGGCGGAACGCACGGCAAGCCCGTCATAATCACCGATGATCTCCATCAGCTTTTCAGGATCTTTGCCAAGGGCTGGTTGAAAGTCTACTTCTACGCCGCGTTCTTTAAAAATATTGACGGCTAGTTCACTTAATGCATCTGAAATAAGCACTTTAGGCATTGTACATGCTCCAAATAAAATCTTTAGGGAAACGAAAGTGGGCCCACGCGCAATTAAAGCGCGGCGGCCTTTGCTTCGGCAAACGCCCAATCAAGCCATGGGGTTAGCGCTTCGATATCGCTTGTTTCGATTGTGGCGCCACACCAAATCCGCAGGCCGGGAGGCGCATCACGATAGCCGCCAAGATCATAAGCAGCTTTTTCTTCATCCAGCAGGCTTTCCATCTTTTTTACAAAAGCGCGCTGAGCATCTTCTTCAAGACCTGCCACATCGCCGTCAACGATTTTTAGACAAACCGATGTGTTGGACCGGTTCGCCGGTTCCGCACAAAGGAACTCAACCCAGTCCGTTTTTTCCACCCACGCGCTTAACGCCGCGAGGTTCTTATCCGCACGCGCCGTTAATCCGGCCGCATTACCAAGGCCCGCCGCCCAATCAAGGGCGTCAATATAATCTTCAACACACAGCATTGATGGCGTGTTTATCGTGGCCCCTTTGAAGATACCTTCAATTAGCTTGCCGCCTTTTGTTAGGCGGAAAATCTTTGGCAAAGGCCATGCGGGAGTATAATTTTCCAAACGCTCAACTGCCCTTGGGCCAAGGATAAGAACACCGTGAGCCGCCTCGCCGCCCATAACTTTCTGCCAAGAGAATGTAACAACGTCTAACTTCGCCCAATCAAGCTCTTGCGCGAACGCCGCCGAAGTGGCGTCACAAATCACAACCCCTTCGCGGTCGGCTGAAATCCAATCCGCATTCGGAACGCGCACGCCTGAGGTGGTGCCATTCCAGGTAAACACAACATCATGGGCCGGATTAACGGCCGCCAGATCAGGAAGCTCACCATAACCAGAAATCATTTGACGCGCGTCGAGTTTTAACTGCTTTACAACATCAGTGACCCAGCCTTGGCCAAAGCTTTCCCATGCGAGCATATCCACAGGGCGTGCGCCCAGCATGGACCACATCGCCATTTCCACAGCGCCCGTATCAGACGCAGGCACAATGCCAATGCGGTAATCATCCGGCACGCCAAGAACCGCGCGGGTTTTATCAATCGCTTCTTGCAGCCGAGCCTTGCCGACCTTAGACCGGTGCGAACGCCCAAGCGTATCTGTCTTAAAATTATCGAGGGACCATCCAGGACGCTTTGCACATGGCCCTGAAGAAAACAGCGGATTTCCCGGCCGCTGAGCCGGTTTTTGTGTAGTCATCGATTTTCTCCCATCTACTAAAGATGGGTTACGTGTCGTTGGGGACACGCAGCCCGCATTGCTTATTGGCGATTGCAACGCGTTCGTCAAATGAAAATTTTGCGTCGAAACCCTTAATACCCGTTCACGATTTAGCGAGCGCGCCGTTAAACCAACCCTTTCGCTTCACGCGAGAAGACGATCGTCCTGCAAAAAATCAAGAAAAAGATGAGTTAAAATAATGATTTAACGGCGACGCGCCCTGCCCTAAACCAGGCGCCGCTTTAATCGCAGCGCGGACATAGCGAATGGCGCGATCACAGGCTTCGATAATGGGCATGCCCTCTGAAATCCCTGCGGCAATCGCGCTTGCAAGGGTGCAGCCTGTGCCATGCATTTCTTTAATGTTCAGCCTTGGGTTAGAAAATGCGTGGGCCCGAACGCCCTCATCCGTTTGAACCGTTAACAAATCAATAACATCAGCGCCCTGTAAGTGCCCGCCTTTAACGAGCGCGGCCTTGGCCCCAAAGCTGACAAGCGCGGCGCCAGCACGCGCCGCCGCCTGTTCATTATTCACCGCACCCCCCATCAGGGCGGCTGCTTCATCCGCGTTCGGGGTAACAAGATGAGAAATTGGGATCAGGCGCGCTATTAGCGACTCCACCAGACCGTCACCGGCAAGCGCATCCCCGCTTGTGGCTGCGAGCACAGGATCAAGGATAATCGGAATATCGCGATACGCGCTAAGGGCGTCCGCAATCGCCTCAGCTGCTGGGGCGCTGCCGACCATGCCGATTTTGATCACATCTGCGCCAATATCTTCCAAAACGGATCTAATCTGATCATGGATGATTTCTGGGGCGACGCCATGAACAGCCTTGACGCCAAGAGTATTTTGGACCGTAAGCGCAGTGACACAGGCCGCCGCATACCCCCCAAGAGCTGTGACAGTTTTGATATCGGCTTGCAGCCCCGCCCCGCCGGAGGGATCAGACCCTGCGATGATTAAGACTTTGCCTTGCATAATTTTAGCATTTTTGCCTTTTCCATAATTGGCCATGCTCAACAACTTCACAATAATAGCATGCGCTATTGACGCCGTCTTCATTATACCAAAGATGACGGCCACCAACGCTCAGGCAATCTTTGCCTTTAGAGAATAAACCTAAGTCACAAACTAAAAAATCATAGAGGAAATTTGGTAGGTTTCTTCGAATTTTAGCACTTAAGATATAAGTCTTGAAACGAATTGTCATGACATTATCAATATTAGTTCGTAAAAAGATTTGGTTAGTCATTCCCCAAGCTCTTACAAACTAACATCTTCAATCGCTTGGCAAATATCGCGGATGACCGCTTTAAGAACAATTTCGTTTTCCGCTTCCCCCATGACCCGCACCACAGGCTCCGTTCCAGATTTACGGATGACAAGGCGGCCAGTTTCACCCAGCTTTTTCTCGCCTTCTGCGATCGCCTCTTTAACGCTTTGCGCTTCTAGCGGGTCACCGCCCTTAAGGCGCACATTCTGTAACAACTGTGGATACGGATCAAATAGATGACACGCCTCGCTGACTTTTATCTTTTCTTGCGCAACAACAGCTAAAACCTGTAACGCCGTGACAAGGCCATCACCCGTCGTCGCATAATCCCTCAATATGACGTGGCCAGAAGGCTCCCCGCCAGCATTAATATCGCGGTTGCGCATTTCTTCAACGACGTAGCGATCACCAACTTTGGTGCGATAAAGGGTGAGGCCCAAGCTTTCAACATATTTCTCAAAGCCTAGATTTGACATCACGGTCGAGACAAGACCGCCGCCTTTTAGCTGCCCATTTTTTGACCATGATCGCGCAATCAACGCAAGGATTTGGTCGCCGTCAATCATGGCGCCGGTTTCATCGCACATGACCACTCTGTCCGCATCACCATCAAGGGCGATGCCGATATCAGCGCGATATTCGAGCACAGCTTCACGCATACGCTCCGGCGCCGTTGACCCAACATCAGCGTTAATATTAAACCCATTGGGCTCAACGCCGATCGCTTTTACTTCCGCCCCCAGCTCCCAAAGAACCGTGGGCGCCACACGATACGCCGCCCCATTGGCGCAATCGATCACAATGCGAAGTCCATCAAGAGACGATTTTTTCGGGAACGTGTTCTTGGCAAATTCGATGTAACGCGCACGCGCATCATCAATCCGCTTGACCCGCCCCAGCTCAGGCGCTTCGGCAAGACCTACGCTCGGATCATCCTGCATCAACTGTTCAATCTGAAGTTCTTTCTCATCAGATAGTTTAAACCCATCGGGGCCAAAAAATTTCACCCCATTATCATGATACGGATTGTGTGAGGCGGATATCATAACCCCCAGATCAGCGCGCATCGATCGGGTCAACATCGCCATCGCAGGAGTGGGCAGCGGGCCTAGCAAGAAAACATCCATCCCAGAAGCGGCGAAGCCAGCGGTCAAAGCAGGCTCAATCATATAACCAGAAAGGCGGGTATCTTTCCCAATCACAACGCGATGTCTGTGAGCGCCATTCTTAAAAACCCGGCCCACGGCCATTCCAAGCCGTAAAATAGCATCTGGCGTCATCGCGCCCGCATTTGCGAGGCCGCGCACCCCATCAGTGCCGAAAATCCGTTTTTGTCGTGGGTTTACATCATCGCCGCGCATTAAACTTCTCCCAAATGCTTTGTCGCATCTTACTCTTATAAAACAGAAATTTCTTTAATAGAGGTATTTGTCACCTTCATGGCAATAATAGAAGCGATTTAAGCTTCCATAAGCCCCTGCCATACAGCCAAAGCCTGACGCGTCGCCGCGACATCGTGCACCCGCAATATGGAAGCGCCGCGCCGCGCCGCCTCAACAGCCGCCGCTATCGAGCCGCCAAGGCGATCTTTCGCCAGCCCATCACGATCGATAGCAGCAATAAACCTTTTGCGCGACGCGCCAACCAAAACCGGCGCAATTTCGGCAAAACGCGCTGTCTCTTTAATTAAAGCCAAATTGTGCTCTAAAGTTTTGCCGAACCCAATGCCCGGATCGACCCAAATTTTTTCCCGCGCAACGCCAGCTTCAATACAGGCGGCAAATCGCTCCGTAAGATAGTCGGCCACTTCCTTAACAACATCATCATAGGCGGGCCTATTCTGCATTGTTTTAGGGTCGCCCTGCGCATGCATTAACACGACATCGCATTGAAGCTCAGCCGCAACAAAGGGGCCGTTCTTTTCAAAACTAAGCGCTGTCACGTCATTCCAAATATCGGCTCCGGCCGAAACAGCGGCGCGGGCCACATCTTGCTTTCGCGTATCAATGGAAATCTTTACGTTCGTTTGCGATCTCAGTGCCTGTATTACTGGCACGACCCGCACAATTTCCTCGTCTTCTGGGACTAAGTCCGCACCCGGACGGGTCGACTCTCCCCCGATATCCAGAATGGAAGCCCCCGCTTCAACCATCGCAAGCGCAGCTTTAACCGCTTCATCAACGGACAAATATTTTCCGCCGTCAGAAAAGCTGTCTGGGGTTACATTGACGATCCCCATGATCGCCGGAATGGGGTGTTGTGCCTTCATCCCCCAATGATACCAATAGACTAGAAATTATGCTAAGGATGAAATGTCGCTTATTCATTACAAATTTTAAGTGCCCCAGAAGGAGCTTACAAATGGCCAGCTTCTATGAAAAACATATTTTACCCCCCATCCTTGATTTTGCTTGTTCTATGCCGCCCATGAAATCGTTACGCCAGCGCTATGTCTCGCGCGCGCGCGGCAAAGTGCTTGAAATGGGCATCGGCAGCGGGCTGAACCTTGCTTATTACGGATCAGATATAAGTTCGGTTACTGGCGTTGACCCAGCTGAAGAACTCACGACAAAAGCACAAAAACGCGCCGCTAATATTTCTGCGTCGGTTGATGTTCTTGGCGTTTCTGGTGAGGCGCTGCCTTGCGATAGCGACAGCTTCGATACGGTCGTCTGTACGTGGACGATGTGTTCGATCCCCGATCCAACGCCAGCAGTGGCTGAAATGCGCCGCGTTTTAAAGCCCGGCGGCAAAATGATTTTCATCGAACATGGCCTAGCCGACGACGCGGGCGTCGCAAAATGGCAAAGGCGCATTGAACCCTATTGGAAACCAACCTTTGGCGGATGCCACCTTACACGCCGCGCAGATACCCTGTTAAAGGACGGCGGATTTTCGCTTGAAGAATTCTCCTCCGGCTATGAAAGGGGCCCCAAATTCGCAACGTTCATGATGCATGGCGTTGCAGGGATTGCCTAAGACGCACTAACCTTTGTTGCTTTCATAAACCGCTTGCAAAACTAGCAATATTTTTTTGAGGTGCAATAATCGACGAGAACACGGATGCCTCCAAAATCCAAATCATTTGCAAGCGGTTTTACGGGTTTGAGATTTTTGAGAATTTCTTCGCGCCCCGCAGCGTTCACCGGTTTACGATCGGTTACGCCTTGCGCGCGGAGCCGGTTCGACAATTCTACAAATTGATTATTTAATGTCGCGTTGCCTCTTCCTAGAAGCATCCATTCGCCATTCTTTTCCTCATAAGCAACCAGGGAGACTGACCCAGCATTCGTCTTTATAAGAATAAATTCTTCTGGCGCCGCGCCCGTTAGTTCAACATACCGGCCATAACAATGACCTGAATTATGTCGGCGTTCTTCGCCTTCACGTAAGCACCATGTATAGTCACTGACATACGTTAACCCATCCACCAAAATGTCTTGAGGGGCCTCAACACCGGCCGGGGTCTTGACACGCTCTTGAATATCTTCCGTATTCAGTAGTTTTCGCTGCATGCGAAGAGGGATCCTCTCCCCCAACACCTCAAACTCTAAGTGATTAAGCTCAACGACCTTCGCCGCGGCAAAATTATCGACAATAAGCCGCCGTCTTTCTTCCTTCCGTGAGCGTGAGAGCGCCTCCAGCGCAGATGGATCTGAAAACCCTGGCCAGTTACGTGTCTTGCCAATCAATCGCCAAGCAGGCTCATCTTCTTGCAGAAGGACACTGATACGATAAAAATATTCTTCCCGGGTCGGCAAAATTAAAGCGTCATCATCGCCATCTAGGTCAATATCAATAAGCCGAACAAGACAGCGCCCATCTTTTAACGGGAGGTCGGAAGCCAGATCGCTATCAGAAGGTTCATCACGGACACGTTGATCATGCCCCTTTTTTTCTTGCAGGCACTCTGCAACCGGGTCTTCACCATCCCGTGGAAGCAAGACGCCATCGGGAATTGTCCCCTCGCCAATCAACCGCAATGCGTCGCGACGTGTAAGGATGCTCTGTTCACCTATGCGATATCTTCGTTGACCGGGATTTTGCGCTAAAAGGGCGATGCGTTCGTCACGCTCACTACCCGATCGCGCGGCAAGGCGATCAAGAGCGGGCGGGCCATATTTGCCTGCGCGCGGACTGGCCAGAAAGCCAAAATCAAAGGCGTCTGGCTCCACCACGCCGCTATCAAGCCGGGCAAGCTGATCATTGACCGAGATGCGGGCTGGCGACAAAACAGGCGTCATTAAGGCTGAAAGCAAAATTGCGACGACGGCGGCGGCGCCAATATTCACCGGCGCCATCCACGCCATCCAATCGCCAGGCCTTGCGGCGGCGGCGAGATATCCGCCAGCGTAAATTGCAACGATCAACAATTCTATGCCCGCTAATACACGCGCTGGCGTTAGGCCGTATTGATCGACCCTTAACCAAAGTCCAATCCCCGCTAAGAACACCACGCCCACCATCGGAAGCGCTGCAAACCGAACCGTTAAGCGCATAAATGGAGATGTTGTTACGGCCCCATCTTGATAGGCGGCATTGATCAACAAGATCATGGTCGCAGCGGCGTTTAACAATAAAACCGTCGCATTTCCCGTATCCCAAAGGGGCTGAAGCCCAGTAAAGATTAGGGCGACAAGAAATAACGCCAAAATTAGCGTCATCAAGACAGCAAGCCAGGAGAGCAGCATCAACCCAATTTGGCGCGCGCCGCGGGTCAGCCCAATATCAGCATCGGCCAAATGAACGCCGATCGCAAAAGCAATCCCGGAACTTACCCAAGCATAAACACTGGAAAAAATTGCGCGCCGGATGAAATCGAGCCCAATAAGGTCAAACATCCAAGCGCCAAGAGAGATGACAACCCAATAGGCGCCAAGAAAAAGCAACGCGAGGTGGACCTGAAAGCCCCGCCCCCAGGCGTTTTCAAAATAGGTGCGATAGCTAGCGACAGGGCTTTTATCATCATTTGATCCCTGCACGAATTCATGAATAATAAACAAGATAATAAGCGAATAGAGCGAAACATTGATCAACGGATCAATACTCATCCACACCTTTGTGGGGCCAAACCAGGCGAAACAAAAAAGTAAGAAAATAGCGGTCAACGACCACACGGCCAATCGCACTAACGACATCCGCCCCAGACCAAACAGCAAAGGCAAAGGCCCCAGCCAGGCAACAAGGCGCGCTATATTGACAAAGCGTGACCACGCTTCGCCCACTTCAAAACCACCTAATGGCAAATTACGATTTAAAACATGAAAGGCGAAGTAGAGCGCAACGCCATAGACTAAGCCCACAAAAAGCCGAGATCCCAACACCCCTCGGCGATCACCCAATAACCTGTCCATAATTACAGCCCCATGTGAATTCTTATTCTGGTAAGCAAATGTTCCCAACTAATCACATAGTCTAGCAAAAATACGGGCAAAAAAAGACAAACCCGGCGCTATTTTAAGCCGCCGGGTTTGCTTGCAAATCGTGTTTTAGCTTGCCCTTTTAGACAGGATTAGGCTCCATCCCGCCATCATTGTCGCTTTTTGGCTTAGCTGATGGGTCGGTCGACGGCACTGAGCTGGAAGGCGGCGTCTGATCCGCATCGGATGGGTCTTCACGAACAATCTCGCCGCCATCAAGAAGGGTATTGATCTCGTCGCCCGTTAAAGTTTCATACTCTAACAGCGCTTGGGAAAGCTTTTCCCAGTCCTCATTACGCTCTTTCAAAATCCGTGTCGCCGTATCGTACCCTTCGGTAACAATACGCTTGATCTCATCCTCAATAAGCTTTGAGGTGTCGCCTGAAATCGACCTTGTACGAGCGATAGATTGCCCTAAGAAAACCTCGCCTTCATCTTCAGCATAGGCAATCGGCCCAAGCTTTTCTGAAAGGCCATATTGGGTGACCATCGCGCGCGCGAGTTTCGTTGCGTGATCAATATCAGAAGAAGCGCCAGAGGTGGTTTTTTCTTTGCCAAATTTAAGCTCTTCCGCAACGCGTCCACCCATCGCCATCGCAATCTTCGCCTTCATTTGCTCAAGCGTCACCGAATAGCGATCCCGCTCCGGCAGATATTGCACCATGCCAAGCGCACGGCCGCGCGGAATAATCGTTGCTTTGTGCACAGGGTCAGAACCTGGCATCGTAAGGCCGACAAGTGCGTGACCCGCCTCGTGATAAGCGGTCAGGGCTTTTTCTTCATCAGTCATGACAAGGGAACGACGTTCCGCGCCCATCAATACTTTGTCTTTAGCGTCATCAAATTCCTTCGCGGTGACAAAACGTTTGCCGCGCCGCGCCGCCAACAACGCCGCCTCATTGACAAGATTGGCCAGATCAGCGCCGGAAAACCCTGGCGTACCGCGCGCCACGGTGCGGATGTTTACATCCGGCGAAAGCGGCACTTTTTTCGCGTGAACGTTCAAAATCTTTTCGCGGCCAATCACATCAGGGTTCGGCACAACGACTTGGCGGTCAAAACGACCAGGACGAAGCAAGGCTGGGTCTAAAACATCGGGGCGGTTCGTTGCGGCGATAAGGATAATCCCCTCATTCGCTTCAAAACCATCCATCTCCACCAAAAGTTGGTTCAATGTCTGCTCGCGTTCGTCATTACCGCCGCCAAGACCGGCGCCGCGCGAGCGGCCGACCGCATCAATCTCATCGATAAAGATAATGCACGGCGCGTTTTTCTTTGCCTGATCAAACATATCGCGCACGCGGCTAGCGCCCACGCCAACGAACATTTCAACAAAGTCAGAACCAGAAATCGTAAAGAACGGCACATTCGCCTCGCCAGCGATAGCGCGCGCAAGCAGCGTTTTACCTGTGCCAGGAGGACCGACTAACAATGCGCCTTTTGGAATTTTCCCGCCTAGGCGTTGGAACTTCATCGGATCCTTCAAGTACTCAACGATCTCTTCAAGTTCTTCTTTCGCTTCGTCGATGCCAGCAACATCATCAAAGGTGACGCGGCCCTGACGCTCCGTCAGTAACTTCGCCCGCGACTTGCCAAAGCCCATGGCTTTACCGCCCGCACCCTGCATTTGTCGCATCACGATAAAAATGAACGCAAAAAAGATCAGCAATGGCAAAATGTTGAATAGAACCGACAATAAGATCGGCAGTTCTTCTTCCGGCTTAATGTCTGTCTCAACACCAGCCTCATAAAGACGATCAGCAACGACGCCGCCAGCGTCCGTCGGTATTGCCGTAACGAAGGTGCGCCCTTCGCTAAGCTCGCCTTCGATCTTGGCGCCGTCGATCACAACAGACTTAATCGCACCTTTATCCAATTCGCGACTAAACTCTGAATAGGATAATCGCTCAGCCCCGGTTGTTTGAGAAGACGCGCCGAAGAGCTGTAGGGCAATGATGAAAAATACAACAACCAGACCCCAAACGAGCAAATTACGTCCGTTCATAATAATTCCTTCGCGCCCATTGGGCTTCGTCAGTCTTTAGGCGCGTCTTGCGCTCATCACGCCAGCTGTTTGGCGGCTAGGCCCCAAATCTAAGTATTTTCAACCTTAACCGCTAGGGGTTAATAAACCCCACGGCTGTTTTGTTTGTCAAAAACACGTTAATAAAGCTAGAGGTTCATGCCGAATATCGGCGAACTAGTCGGCAAAATCGCTCCTCGCCTAAAAAGCGAAAATCAACGCCCCTCATATGGGGGCCATCTGGTGCGGCTACAAGGTCCCCTTTTCTTGCGCGCGCAGCTGGCGCAGACCAAAGCGCCTCCCTTGGTGCGCCTGCCCCAAAATTTCGCAGAAGACTTTCCCCCATATTTTCCACATTGGGGCGCCCACAGGAGGAAACGTCTAACACTTCGTCAGACTGGTTGGTCACGATAAACCGGCGATCCCATAACGCCGTCTGATGTGGATTTACACACAGCGCTTGTGCAGGCGCCACGCCAGCGCGCCCTAAGAGCGCTGAAGGCTCACGATACACCCATAGTTTGCCTGATTGGTGCTTTACAATGACGCCTCCAAGGCTGGCAGAAGACTTCCCCGCCGCCAACTGGCCTATGGCTTCTTCAACCGCATCACGGCCTGGCGGATTTTCCGCGCCGGAAATGGCGAAGATTAGTTGCCGAAACAAAACATTCGCAGCAGGTTCAATTAAACTCGAAGCGCCCAAAGAAGCGCCGCCCCATCGGTAAAAAACACCGCCAGCTTTGGCGAAGGCGCTCTGCTCCTGACGCGCTAGCAACGCGTTCGCGGCGCGCGCTTCTTTCGCCGTGCGAACAAGCGCTTGTCGGCTAAGATTTCCATCCGCCTCTAAGCTTTGCAAAAGCAAACGGACACGCACGCGCTCATATTTTAAATTATCATTACTCGGATCATTAAGGTAATTCTGACCATACTCACTAAGGGTGGCGCGCAATTGACTGCGTGTTGCGCTTAAAAATGGGCGAACCAAATCGATAGGCGTATCTGCGCCAATGGCGTATTTACTTGTCTCGCCCATTGCCCCTAACCCGCCGGGGCCAGCACCACGCGCAAGCCGCATAAATACGGTTTCGGCTTGGTCATCCGCTGTATGAGCTGTTAGTACGGCTTTATATCCATCGCTAGAAGCCGCTTTATATAATAGTCGGTATCGCGCTAATCTTGCCGTTGCTTGCACCCCGCTTTTAGGTTTATCGCCTTGCCATGTTAAAATGCAGCAGGAAAGTCCAAGAGCCTCACACCAGTTTTTGACCGTCTCAGCCTCGCGGGTGCTTTCAGCGCGCAAGCCATGGTCAACCGTCAGCGCCAAGATTTCAACGTTGCCCCCCGATTGACGTTGGTGCTGTCCTGCAAGAACCGCCAGCGCCATTGAATCTGACCCGCCCGAAACGGCAATGCAGTACCGGCTAGGAACATCCAATGCCTGCAAATATGATCGGTATTCACTCACCGAAATAGGCGGACCCAGCGTTTCCCCTTTTTTGGAAACACGACCAAAGGTCTTATTTTCAGGCGTATTCATAAGCCTCGCCTATACACGATCATATAGACGAGAGCCAGTCGCTATAAAAAACGCTAACGCCTCTAGCAGGGGATGCGCGCCATCTCAATATCGGCCCGCTGCAGGATCGCGGGCGAAGCCGTTGGAAATTTCGTCTTTAATGCGCGGAAGATTTTGCACGCTTCTGTATTCTTCTTGAGCCGTGCAAAAGCGGAACCAAGCTTTAAATAGGCCTCGGCGCTGCGTGGGTCATTTGGATATTGACGTATATGAGTAATAAAGGCGCTCGCGGCTTTAGAATTTGCGCCGGTCGCCAAATAGATCTCGCCTAATCGAAATTGCGCGTCCGCCGCACGTTGGCTGTTAGGAAACGCTGCAACGTAATTTTCAAAGGCGACTTGCGCTCTCGGATAATCGCCTTGCAATAGATAACGAGACGCGTGGTCAAATGCAGCGTTCGGATCACTCGGCAAGGTGACATCCGTGGGAAGCACCGCGCCGCCAGCTGCAGGCGCTTGTCCTGTTGCAGGTTCGCCAGCTGTCGCCGCAATCTGATCCGCAATCGGATCACCAATAGCACTTGGCTGTGTCGCCGCGCCCGGCGTCGTTGCGCCTAAATCCGTCGGTCCAGCGCCTGGCGTAAGCGACACAGGCCCAGAAACAGCACTTGACCCGATCGCTTGAAGGGCTGCGGCCGCAGCCGGGTCATTGGCTAAAACCCCTGATATGGCCGTTAGTCTTTGATTTGCTTGTGTAAGCTGAAAAGAAAGCTGCTCTACCTTGCCTGTAAGCTCTTGCACTTGGCGTTCAAGCTGGCCAACCCGTACGGACGGAGATTCACCCGATAGCCGCGCCTGTAAGTCGGCGACTTGCGCCTCCAACGTGCGCACCCGGTCTTTAGTCGAGGCCGCTGAAGCTGGCGCAACAAGAACAAGTGCTGCTGCAATAACAGCCAAAATTGAAGAGAATGCTTTCATCGAAGTAATCCCGCTCAAACTAATCTTCCGCATAGTCCCCGCCCTTTCCTAGAGCCTGTGCTCAAACCTTTGGCGAATAATGCCCTGTTGTCCATGCCTAGCGCTCTAGGCTAACTCGCCTTTAAAATGATTCCCCATCAACAGCTTTACTATAGCAAAACCCTAATAAAGCAGCGTCAGGAACGTCCCCTAAAAATGGCTCATTATGCAAAAATAGGCCCTCAAGAACCTTAATTGCAAACATTTGTGTTCTAGCGCGCTTTTACAAAAAGAATATGGCGACACTATGCATTAAACCGCTATGACGCGCCGTGCCCCTCACAAAAAACGCGCCGGTGGGCGAGCCGCCGGCGCGTTTTTGATTAGCTTATTTAATGGCTTAAGAACCAGCAACAATCGTGAAAGATGTTGTTGCGTTACGGTTCGTCGCCCATGCTTCTTCGGTTGAGCGCGTATCAACCGGACGCTCTTTGCCGTAAGAAACAGTGCGAAGACGAGAAGCGTCGACGCCAAGGCTTGTTAGGTAAGCGCGTGCAGCTTCAGCGCGGCGAGCGCCAAGAGCCAAGTTATATTCGCGCGTGCCACGCTCGTCGCAGTTTCCAGCGACAAGAATGTTCACTTCAGGAAATTGCTTCAACCAAGCAGCTTGACGAGAAAGCGTCGCCTGCGCTTGCGGTGTCAAAGTATATTGGTCGTAGCCAAAGAAAACGCGATCGCCAGCATTCTCTTGGAAATCTTCATAAGAACCCGGTACCGGGCCCGTTGGGCCAGCAGGCCCCTCACCAGCCGCTAAATCAGGGCCGCTTGCACAGGCAGCTAGAAGGACCATTGATCCCGCTACGCCCGCTAATTTTAACAATACAGTGCCATTCATGACAAAATGCTCCAGCTTGCCGTTCACTTTCGGGCGTTTGCGAGCGCGCTCGCGCGTATGCCCCTCTTTCAAAAATACGCGGCGTTACCGCCGCGCCCGCTTATGACCCGTCTATACTATAGTATTATGACGTTCCCATTGCCTGTCAGGCAAATCTTAATATTTACCAAACGTGAAAACCGTAACTGCGTCGCCCCAATCGATCAAGCACCGCCATTACGCTAGCCAAATGAACTTTCGTTTATTTAAGCCCGCATGGCAAGCCCACTCGCCTGAAACGCGATGAATGGGGCCGATCGCACTTACAAGATTTTAAGCTAATTTGGCCGATTAAAGTAAAAATTGGCCCGTTCGGGCGCCGTAAAAAGGCCCCCAATTAACTTAAAACATCCCAATAAGATGCTCTAATTACGGCAGTAATGGAGACCACGCTGGATCAGAAGCTGAGCCCGGCGTGCGAACACGGCGCAAATTCCTGCCCGTCAGGTCAACCGACCATAAGGAAGCTGAGCCGCCCCGCCCCATCCTGTCAGAGGGCGTTTCGCGATAGAACATTAAAACGCGGCCATTTGGCGCCCATGTCGGCCCTTCTTCAAAATAGCTTTCGGTCAACAGGCGTTCGCCGCGGCCATCAGGCCTGATAACACCAATATAAAAACGTCCGCGGTATGAGCGCGTGAATGCGATAAGGTCTCCCCGCGGGCTCCATACCGGTGTTTGATACCGCCCCTCGCCAAAACTAATCCGCTTCACATTGCGTCCATTGGCGTCCATCACATAGATCTGCTGAGAACCCCCGCGATCAGATGTAAAGGCGATGCGCTTGCCGTCCGGCGACATTGTCGGCGAAGTATCAATGGCAAGATTATCCGTCAAACGGGTCAAACGGCGGGTGCCAAGATCCATTTTGAAAATATCGGAATTACCCCTGCGCTCCATCGACATGATGACGCTCGCCCCGTCCGGCGAGAAGCGTGGAGCAAACGACATGCCCCGGAACTGGCCTAGTCGTTCTTGTTCCCCCGTTTCGATATTAAACAGAAAAACCTGGCCTGGGCGGTCATCATAAAGCGCCATATAAGTGATTTGCTGCTGGGTCGGCGAAAAACGAGGCGTTAAAACTTGATAGTTCAACCCATCCGTCAGCGGAATAGGGTTCGCCCCGTCTTGGTCCATAATCATAAGGCGCTTGGAGCGTTTTCCCTTTGGCCCCGTCTCATGAACAAAGACGACACGGGTGTCAAAATACCCTTCCTCGCCAGTCAATGATTTATAAACATAGTCCGCCACTTTATGGGCGGCGCGGCGCCAATTTTCCTGCGGCGTCTTAAAAGCGACGGCGCCAAGCTGTTCATTGGACGTTACATCCCACACCCTGGTTGCAACCTCGATACGGCCATCGTCCAGCGCGCTCACTTGGCCCACCACCAAGACTTGTGCGTTGATAATTCGCCAATTGGCGAATTTTGGTTGCTTATTGATCGTCTCGTTCTTTTCGATATAGGCGCGCTGATCAATCACCGAAAAAAGCCCGGACCGATTAAGATCCGACATAATAACGCCGGTAATATCGCGCCCTAAAGTGACGGTCTTTTCATCGCCCGTCGTCATAAAATCGGGCACCGCCGTCGGCATCGGATCAACATTGCCCTGGGTGATGTCGATGCGCACCCGCGCCTCAGCACCATTAATTACTAAGACCAAAGCTGCAGCCAGTGCGGTGAGAAGAAGCGAGAAAACGCGTATCATTTAAAAACTCCCATAGCGTGAGCAATTATTGGGCGCGAGCGATCATTAGCGCGATAAGGTAATGGCAAAGGAATATGATCATAATGTGATGCGCACAGCGCGTGGTGTTACGTCTTTGTTATTTTAACCGGCGACAGACGGCCCCTTAAAACCCCGCCATCTCACTGGGGTCGAAATTGAGCTCAAATTCTTTCCACGATTCATATCGTTCTTGAGACAGAAAATTATAGGGCTGACAAGAAACGACGGCCCGCAACGCATTTTGCTCAGCAACCTTCCAAAAGCGATTGCCGGAAAGATTTATCTGCGCCGAATTGGCGATGCGTGGTTGACCGCTGATTGTGCCGTCCCGATTAAGCTCAAAATGCACTAAAACTTTCAGTTTTTCTGGCTCTGGCGCTCCTATGATGGCGCTCGCATTCCAACAACGTGAAACAGCCGCCCGCATTTTCGCCGTCTCACTCGCGGTTAAGCGGTCCCCGGCGCCGACTTGACGCTGATTATGGTCAGCCGGTTCGCTAGTTTGTGACGGAGCGCTTGTTGGCTGGTTATCATCATCTTCTTTATCGACCAGCGCCGAAAGCGCATCAAAATCAAGCTCATCGTCTTTCGGTTTTGGCTTTGGTTTGGGCGCTTTTTTCGGCTCAGGCTCCTTCGGGGCTGGGGCTGGTTCCGCTTCAGCTTTAACCTCTGGCTCAGGCGCAGGTTCAGGTTTCGGCGCAGGTTCTGGTTTTTGCTCTTGCTTAGGCGCGGGTTCAGGCTCTGGTTCTGGCTCAGCTTCAGGTTCTGGCGCGGGCTCTTCTACCGGCTCCTTCGACATCGCCGGTACACTGGTAAGTTCGGAAATATCTGCTTCAGCCAAAATCTCGATGGGTACATAGGGTTCGGACTGAACGTCCGGGCGCCAACTCTCCGGCAAGGAGACAAAGGCGAGCCCTACAATGCCAATATGCAGTAGGATCGAGACGAAAACGCCAAAACGCATGAAGCTTCTCGCTCCTTTATGTCTGCTTAATTAGCAGACTCCCCAGATGTGGTCGCAACATCCAATTCAGGATTCGTCACGAGACCAATTTGGCGAAAGCCAGCGGCGTTGATCAGCCCCATAACCTGCACCACTTCCCCATAGGTCCGTGACTGATCGCCCCGGATGAAAATTCGCTGCTCATAACCGGCTGTTGCAATCGCCTCTAGGCGCGGCACCAGCTCATTAATTTCAACGGGCGTGTCCTGCACAAACACAGTGCCGTCTTCAGCGACAGTCACCGTTAAAGGCTCGCCAGAATCTTGGATCGGCTGGGCCGTCGTTTCCGGCAGATCCACCGCAACACCAACGGTTAGCAATGGCGCCGCAACCATAAAAACGATCAAGAGGACGAGCATAACGTCAACCAGCGGTGTCACATTGATCTCAGCCATCGGGCGCGAGCGCCCGGGCCGGTGACGCCCACCGCCATTATTTAGCGAAGCGCCCATTATTTTGACCTTTCGTCAAGTTGACGGGAAAGGACTGTTGAAAACTCGCTGGCAAATCCTTCAAGACGGATCGCAAAAGAATTCACCGCCGTTGAATAGCGGTTATAGCCGATAACAGCCGGGATCGCCGCGAGAAGGCCCAGCGCTGTAGCAAAAAGCGCCTCAGCAATACCAGGCGCCACAACCGCAAGGTTTGTGTCTTTCGTCGCCGCGATCGCTTGGAAGGCATTCATGATGCCCCATACGGTGCCGAGCAGACCAACAAACGGCGCCGCAGAACCGACCGTCGCTAAGAATCCAAGATTTTTCTCAACTTTTTCAAGCTCACGCGAAACAGAGACATTCATCACTTTATCAATGCGCTCGCGCGCGCCAATGACTAAAGCGCTTGAAGAACTGGCGCCCTTTGTGCGCTTCCATTCCGTCATGCCGGAGATAAAAACCCGCGCCATTGGGTGATCAGCCTTATCGCCCATTTTACGGTGCAGCTCGTCCAACGGCTTTCCGGACCAGAACTGTTCTTCGAAACGGTTTGATTTGCGCTTTAGGCGCCCAACCATCATCGACTTATCAATGATCACCGCCCAAGACCAAATAGAGGCGAGGACAAGAATGCCCATCACTGTCTTCACCACCGGGTCAGCGCGCAGGAACAAACTCCAGAGGCTAAACTCTCCGCCAAGCTCGCTGGCTAACGCAGCATTGTTAATGGCCGCGGTTGCGACTTCTGCTTCCATGTCTTTAAAACCCCTCTGGCTCTTGCCGAGACTTCACTTCGCCTTTGATGTTCGCCCATGATGCGGGCTCACCCATGATCTGGCTCCGTAAATTGATTTGGAGCCGCCCCAATGGGCAGGATATTATCACAATATGCTGTTACGCAACATATAGCGCCGAGCAAAAAAGTGGAAACCAGCTTCCATTGATCACGTACGCTCATAAAACGTCGCATAACACGAAAAAACCAGTCCCCGAAAGGACCAGACGCCGCGCCACATGAATATCGTTCACAACAAAAACCAATATCCCTGTTCGCACTCTTGTCTCAAGTAATTGCGGCAATGAAATGACTGAGTGATGGGCCGAAATCTCTGATCAAGCTGTTGATATTGCGAATTTTTAATCGGAGGCGGCGGGATTTCCAAGAAAACGCGGAAAGAAACCGGCAAACGGGCTCTTCCAATTAACCGCCCAATAGCAGACCAAGAATATCCTCCGGCACGCGGCGGGGCCGGCCGTCTTTCGTCATACAGACAACTTCCACCGCGGCGTCACACAAGCGCTCCTCGCCGCGATAAATTTCTTGGCGCAGCATCATGCGCGCGCCTTTGATGGTCTCAAATGTCGTGCGCACTTCTAGCTCATCTTCGATCCGCGCCGGTGTCAGCCAGGTCGTGTCCATGCGCCGGACGGCGAAGACCAAAGGCTCGTCCCTTTCCAAAAGATCGCGATGCGCAACGCCGGATACGCGCAGCGCGTCGCTTCTGCCCCGTTCAAAAAACTTTAGATAATTGGCGTGATAGACAATGCCGGAAAAATCCGTGTCCTCATAATATATCCGCACGGGCGTTTTAAAGCTTCGCGTCATCGCTTTTTACACCAACAAACTGTCATTTTGCGACGGCGGCGTCAGCCCTAAATGAACCCACGCGCTTTTTGAGAGCATGCGCCCCCGGGGCGTCCGCTGGATCAAGCCTTGCTGCAGCAAAAAAGGTTCTATCACATCTTCCACCGCATCACGCGCCTCAGCGAGGGAAGCGGCGATGGTCTCAACCCCCACAGGGCCGCCGCCAAAATGTTCCGCTATCAATTGCAGATACCGCCGGTCGAGGGGGTCTAGGCCCAGGGCGTCAATTTCAAGGCGGCTAAGCGCGGCGTCCGCAACGGTTCGGTCAATGATCTCAGCGCCCGCAACCGTCGCCACATCACGCACCCGGCGCAACAGCCTTCCCGCGACGCGCGGCGTGCCGCGGGCGCGCCGCGCAATTTCCATCGCGCCGTCACGGGCCATTGGCGCGCCGAGTTTGTCCGCCCCCCGCACAACGATAGAACAAAGCTCGTCCGGCGCATAAAAGTCCAAACGCACCGGAATGCCAAAGCGGTCAAGCAGCGGTTTGGCAAGCAGACCTGAGCGAGTCGTCGCCCCAACAAGCGTAAAGCGCGGCAGATCGATTTTGACGGAGCGGGCGGCCGGCCCCTCCCCAATCATCAGATCAAGCGCGAAATCTTCCATCGCTGGGTATAATACTTCCTCCACCGCCGGGGTCAGCCGGTGGATTTCATCAATAAAAAGAACATCATTCGGCTCAAGATTAGTCAGTAGCGCGGCAAGGTCCCCCGGCTTTGTAATCACCGGACCGGAGGTTGAGCGAAAATTCACGCCCAATTCATTGGCGACAATCTGGGCAAGCGTGGTTTTGCCAAGCCCAGGCGGCCCGTGAAACAGCACATGGTCCAGCGCCTCGCCCCGCGCGCGTGCAGCCTTCACAAAAATTTGAAGATTATCCTTCGCATGGGGCTGGCCGACAAAATCATCTAGCTGCTTTGGGCGCAACGCAACGTCCACGTCTTCGGCGCGGCGTTGGCCGTCGATTAGACGGTCTTCTGGGTTTAGTGCTGGTTCAGCCACGTCTTTGACCTTTTAACAAATCTTGTTTCATCCGCCGCGCGCCTAAGACGCCGGCGCCAATTGCTTTAAAGCATGGGTGATCAGCATGCTGATATCAGCCTCCTCGCCAGCGGTGTCCGCCGCTGATGTCACCGCTCGGCGCGCATCAACGCCGTCATAACCCAGATTAACCAGCGCAGACACCGCATCCGCGAGGGCCGAACCATCTCCGTCAACAGCGCTTGGCTGGGCGCCGTTTGCAACACTCGCCCGGGCCTGGCGGGCAAAAGCTGCCCCGGCGCCGACATCCGCCAAAGACCCTAGCTTTGACTGAAGCTCCGTCACGATACGTTGCGCAATCTTCTTGCCCACACCATGGGCGCGCGAGACCGCTGTTACATCTTCCGCCGATATCGCATCATATAGCGTGGCGGGCGGTAAGACTTGCAATATGGAGAGCGCGTGTTTGGCGCCCACGCCCTGCACGCTTTGAAGAAGGCGAAAACACCGCCGTTCCGCCGCCGTCTCAAAGCCATAGAGTTTGATAAAGTCTTCCCGGACCACCGTTTCGATTGAAAGGGTCGCCGCCTCCCCCTGGCTCAGCTTCTGCAAAAGCCGGGGAAATCCGTATACTTCATAGCCAACGCCGCCTACATCGACAAGCATGGTCTCTTCATCCAATGCGGCGATCACGCCTTTTAGTTGTCCAATCATCCTTTACTCCCCGCCGCTACCGCGCCGAACGCAACGACATTTGAAAGCGCCGCCGCCCCGCGATGATGGGCATGGCAAATCGCAACGGCGAGGGCATCGGCGGCGTCCGCTGGCTGTGCGCCCGAACTCGGCAATAAAACCCGCACCATGGCTTGGACTTGCGCTTTATCCGCATGGCCCTTGCCGACCACCGATTTTTTAACGCTGTTGGCGGCGTATTCGGCAACGCGAAGGCCGAACCGAGCCGGCGCGAGCAAGACAACGCCGCGCGCCTGGCCAAGCACCAATGCATCGCGCGGGCTGGCGTTGACAAAGGTTTCTTCCACCGCGGCTTCATCCGGCGTATAGGCCTTTAGAATATCTTCAAGCCCATCATAAATATCGGCCAGGCGTTCTGCGCGTTCCGCCTTGGCGTTGCGCCCTCGCTTTGGCCGGACGACGCCGGCCGCCACGAAAGAAAGCCGCGGACCCGCGCTTTCAATCACGCCCCAACCGGTGGCCGCTGACCCCGGATCGAGCCCTAAAATTCGAATCACTTCCGTCATCCGAAAACCTTAGGGTGTTCGGAACGAAACGGGAACCGTTGTGTAAAACTAGGATGCAATCAATTGGTGAGGGACTTTTGCAAATCCGCCCGCAAACGCTCTGCGTTCCGTCGGGTTTCAGCCTCCAGCCCCATACCGTCTTTAAGGGCGAGGTTTAGCCAGCGCACAGCTTCGGCTGGCGCCGGCGCGCGGCCATCGCCATTGGCTAATGCGACCGCGTATAAAAATTGCCCTTGCGCGTCCCCGGCGCGCGCCGCCTTTTCAAACCAATCAGCCGCTGAAACCCCTTCTGTGACGGCGGCGCCATCACGCCCGTCATGTTGCAAGAGACCAATCGCCACAAAAGCAGCGGGCAAGCCATTATCCGCCGCAGCGCGCATCCACCGCATCATCTTGTTGGCGTCCGGCGCGCCCAAGAAATCGGTGTCATATAACAGAGCAAGGTTATATTGCGCATCCGCATGTTCTTGGGCGGCGGCGCGCTCAAACCAACTGGCCGCTTTGTCATAGTTTTTCGCAACACCGCGCCCCGTCAGATAGGCGACGCCAACGTTAAACTGCGCGCCCGCGTCGCCGCGTTCCCCCGCCTCTCTGAAATAACGCACGGCTTCGCCCTGATCCGCTTTGATACCGCGCCCTTGGGAATACATCATGCCCAAACGGATCTTCGCCTGGACATGTCCCTGTTTGGCGGCAAGGCGCAACCACGCCGCGGCGCGTTCCGCGTCTTCCTTTACACCATCGCCCAAAAGCGCCATCTCGCCCAAGGCGAATTGAGCGTCAGATGACCCCGCCGCCGCTGATGCTGCATAAAGCTCGATTGCACGAGAAAGGTTCTTGGGCCCGCCAAGCCCCCGCTCCTCCATAAAGCCCATCATATGAAGCGCATCGCGATCTTGTTTTTCCAAGAGCGGCGCAATCATTTTGCGCACCCGGTCATATTCCCCCGCTTGGAGCTTTGTGAAAGCCTCTTGCAACAAAGTCCGATCTTGTGCGCTCGGCGTCGTAACATTTTGCGCGTGGACGCTATTTTGCACGAGCCCCAAAACCGCTCCCAATATAATAGCGGCTATCCATAAATTCCGAAAAGTTAGAAACAAGCGCATACGTCTTATCTCATCCTTACATGCTGGTTAGTCATCAATGATAGCACTCATGCTACGCGCCTTTGGAACTTTCCCTGGCGGCCTTATCTTTAACGAGATGTAACAATAAGCACAACGCGACTCGAAAGGACGTACAAGGCGTCTTTATACACAGCTCAATACAAAGTTAAAAACAGACTATAAAATACTGAAACCACTACATTTAACGAGCAGCTTCTATAGCTCTAGCAAAAGAGGAAACCGCGGCGGCTGGCCCCCCTTCATGTCCCCAAATTGCGCCTGCGACCGCAAGAAAATCGGCTCCCGCCCGCACTAAGCCGCCACAATTTTCCGGCGTGATCCCGCCAATGGCGACGCTTGGCAAGACCGTCGCCTCAGCCCACTTTGTTAATATCTCTGGATCAGGACGATAGGAAGCTTGTTTCGTGCCCGATGGAAAGAACGCGCCAAAGGCCGCGTAATCAGCGCCGTCTTCACCCGCATGAAACCCAAGATCAATGGAATCGTGACAGGTGACGCCAATGCTGGCTTCTTCCCCTAGAAGCGCGCGCGCGTCCCGGCAGGAGGCGTCGCCTTGCCCCACATGAACGCCGTCAGCGCCAGATTTTTGCGCAAGGTCAGGCCTGTCATTGATTAAAAAAGCAACGTCCGCCGCTCGTGCGATCGGTAAAAGCTTTTCTGCCGCTCGCAAGACCGCATCGTCGTCGTTTGGCGCATCGCCTTCACTTTTTAAGCGCAGCTGAGCACACGCCACGATATCGCTCTCAACTGCATGGGCAAATTGATCTACGAACTTATCAAGGTCGGGAATTATTGGCGGTGTGATCAAATATAATTGGCAAGGCGTTTTTGACATGCCTTACCCATAGGACCGGGAGCGCGAGTCGACAAGTGCAAGGGATTAGTGAAGCGCGGCTTGACCGCCCGCGCCCTCGCGTTCCGCACCCTCACGTTCACTTTGCGTCTTATCAAGCCGCGGCTTAAGTAAGCTTTGCTTTAGAGCATCCGGAACGGATAGATAGATTTCAGGCGACGCAATATTCAAGTCCCGGCGCACCTCGTGTAATGGACGCTTCATAAGCTCTTCCATATCTTGCGCTAAGAGCCAGTTCGTATTCTCACTTATCGCCCTTGCCTCACGGATCGCCTTTAATATTGGTGTCCTTGGCTGCTCCATTTTCATAGACAATAAGCCAATACGGACAATTAGCCGGATTCCAGGATTAAGTGTTTGGCGTTCAGTGAAGGCGAGCAGACAAATCTCTCCCAGACTATCGCGTCCATAGCCCGTCAAAACATGCCAAAGATCATGGCTTACCTGAAGGTGGAGCAAGGCGCGGCGAAGCTCTTCAAACTGTGTCTGGCATTTATAGTCGATGCCTGCTTCGCCAGACGCGTTTAAAATTCCTTCAGGCGTCAGGTTCTCACCTTCCATAAAGCGCAAAAACGCCCGCCCCAAGCTTTCCACAGGCAGTGAAGCAAGCCACTCGCGTCGACCTAAAACTTGCTCTAATTTAACCGGCTCTTCAACGACACGCCGTCCATATGGCGTTTCCATCATCCGCGCAAAGACCTGTTTCACAGAGCCGCCAGCAAGGGCCATAATGACCTCAAAAACCTGGCGCGTATCTTCTTTGTTTGCCAGGAGCTTTAAGACAGAGGCGAAAGCATGGAAAGGTCGTTTCGGGGCGTCAGGGGGCGTTGGATAACCGCCGATATATTCAATCTGGTCAGGCGGGAAATAATCGCCATACCCTTTCATCGCTGCCACAAGCGCCTCCTTCATTCGAGCGAAGCAGAATACGCAACCAATAATTCAATATATATGGATTCGTTACGCGTGAGTTCAATGAGAACGCCGGTGAAAATAAAAGTCATTGACCTCCACCAGAGGTGGAGGTTTGAAACGCTTCGCTTGGGACCGCCAGAGGCGGTCTTTGGATCTGGGACCGCCAGAGGCGGTCTCTGGATCAACGAGCATCTCAGTTCACCTCCCCCGTTTCACGGGGGAGGTGTCGGCGAAGCCGGCGGAGGGGGCGAAACTGTGTTCAACTTACTCAGGCCCATCATGATATCATAGACCGCATCCCCCCTCCGATCCGCGCCTTCCGCGCGGATCACCTCCCCCGCAAGCGAGGGAGGAAAAACCGCCAACTGTAGATTTTAACAAGCTGATAACGCAGACAAACTGCGGTCTCCTAACTACAACGTAGAACGCGTCCAATCCTCCACCGAAGGTGGAGGTGTTTGATGGAATAAAAAAACGCGCCTCTGTTAATGAGGCGCGCTCTTATAATTCTGAATTTTCGGTCAAATTTAACCAGCTTTAGACGCTGTATAGATGCCGTCAATCGCGCTTGCTAACATGGCGTCGAACTCTGCGTCACTCTGCTGTGCAGAAAGACCTTCCGTCAATGCGCGCGAGAAGCTTGCGATCATACCGGTGTTTTGAGCAAGTTTTCCATTCGCCTCTTCACGGCTGTAACCGCCAGAAAGAGCAACCACGCGCATCACTCGCGGATCATCAATCAAAGACTTGTATTGGTTGGCTTTTGTTGGAAGAGAAAGCTTCAGCATCACCTGCTGGCCATCGCCTAGGCTGTCCAAATTTTTGGTGATTTCAGAAAGGATAAGATCTTCCGCTTCCGCCTTATCTTCGATTGTAATTGTTACTTCCGGCTCTAAGATTGGCATTAACCCGTGAGATAAGATCTGTTTGCCAATCTCAAATTGCTGAGCAACGTTAGCGGCGATGCCTTCTGGGTTAGCGGCGTCAACGACAGAACGCATCTTAGTGCCAAATACGCCTTTAGAAACGGCACGCTCTAAAAGCGCATCAAGGCCGGGCATCGGCTTCATCAATTTTACGCCGTTTTGCGCCTCTTCTAGGCCCTTATCAACTTTCAAGAACGGCACCACGCCGCGCTCTTCCCAAAGATATTGGGCGGTCGCAATACCGTCGACTTCACCGTCCATTGTGCGCTCAAACAAAATCGCGCCCATCACCTTTTCGCCAGTAAAGGCTGGGGACTTTACGATCCGTGTGCGCATTTCATGGATTAGACCAAACATCTCTTCGTCGTTGGTCCAAGATCCCTCTTCAATGCCATAAAGCCTTAAGGCCTTAGGGGTCGAACCGCCGGACTGGTCCAACGCAGCGATAAACCCATCTTTGTTGGCGGCTTGCTCCGCCATTTTTTCCTGTGTCATTTCAAGCCTCCGAGCTTGTATACTTTTTTACGATTTAAGTGCTTCCACGCCCGGCAGGGCTTTGCCCTCTAACCATTCAAGAAACGCGCCGCCCGCTGTTGAGACATAGGTAAAGTCATCAGCAACGCCAGCATGGTTTAAGGCCGCAACAGTGTCGCCGCCGCCCGCAACAGCAACAAGGCCCCCTTCTTTCACCAACTTCGCAGCGAACTTAGCCGCCTCAACAGTTGCAGTATCAAAAGGGCGTGTTTCAAAAGCGCCAAGCGGGCCATTCCAAACCAATGTTTTGGCCGCCTCAATTTTTGACGCGATAAAATCTACGCTTTCAGGGCCAAGGTCGAGGATCATTTCATCCGCGCCGGTTGCGTCCGCTGCAACAACGCGGCTTTCAGCGCCTTCCTTAAATTCTTTCGCGACAACCACGTCCTTCGGCAAGATTATCTCACAACCGCTTGTCTCAGCTTGCGCCATAATCTCCCGCGCTGTGTCCGCCAGGTCCGGCTCACACAAGGACTTGCCCACCGCAATCCCCTGCGCAAATAAAAACGTGTTCGCCATGCCGCCGCCGACAACAAGCATGTCCGCTTTACCGACTAAATTCAAAAGCAGCTCTATCTTGGTGGAAACTTTGGCGCCGCCCACAACCGCCATCATGGGCCGAACCGGTTCTGACAAAGCTGCGGCGAGGTAATTAAGTTCCCGCTCCATCGCGCGTCCGGCATAGGCTGGCAATTTGCGCGCAATGCCTTCCGTTGACGCATGGGCCCGGTGGGCGGCGGAAAAGGCATCATTCACATAAATATCGCCATTTTCAGCAAGCGCCGCCGCAAAATCGGCGTCGTTCTTTTCCTCACCAGCATGAAACCGTGTATTTTCCAATAAACAGACATCGCCATCAGCCATGCCAGAGACCAATTCAGCCACTGGCGCGCCAACGCAATCACTAGCAAAACCAACCGGCTTGCCCAAAATCTTACAAAGGGCATCCGCAACAGGCTTTAAGGACATTTCCGGGTTCACTTGCCCTTTTGGGCGCCCGAAGTGCGAGAGAAGCAAAACTTTCGCCCCGGCCTCCGTCAAAGCCTTGATCGTAGGCAGCGCTCGCTCGATCCGCGTTGCGTCTGTGACAGCGCCATCCGCCATCGGAACGTTAAAATCCACTCGAACCAGCGCGCGTTTGCCCGCCGCATCCATATTATCAAGGGTGCGATATCCGCCCATGTCCTACTCGCCCTACTCTATGTTACTGTCACCCCCTGAAGCGGTAGCCTTAAGAGGCTTCGGCGCAGCGGGTGAGCGTTTTAACGTCATTGTCGCTGTGGGTGATGGTAATCTCGCCCTCAACCACAGAAACTTTGATGATTTCAGTAAATTCAACGCCTTCGGCGTCACAGACCATTTCCAGGCTCCAGACGCCGTCTTCGCCCTCTTCGGCGTAACCGATGCGGCAAAATTCGTCATAGCCGACATACTCGCCCTCAGTGATAGCGATGGAAGCGGTTTCGCTAGACCCCGGCGCGAGCGCACAGGCAGCGTCATCAGCCCCCCAAAGCCCGACATAAACCGGTGCGTTTTCATCAACGATCGGCGCGGTTTCTTCCGCCTCTATCAAGGTTTCATCAACCACCGCCGTCGTTTCTTCTACGACTGAGGATTGTTCCGCACACGCCGCCGCTCCCCCAATAAGCGCACAGGTGAAAAGTGTCCTTATCATAATAAAGATCCTTCCTGCCGGGCATCCCCTTCTATGTGCGCCGCTCCTTTAAGGCACCGGAGTGTGACGCGTGCAGCCTAGATTAGCCCGCCCATAACATAGGCCGTATCAGTCATCCTAGTAGAAAAACCCCACTCATTGTCATACCAAGATAGAACGCGCACAAGCTTTCCTTCAAGGATTTGCGTCTGGTTTAACGCAAAAGTTGAAGAATGCGAGTCATGATTGAAGTCAGAAGACACAAGCGGCTTGTTTGTATAGCCAAGAACGCCCTTCATTGGGCCGTCAGCCGCGGCCACGATCGCGTTGTTAATCTCTTCAACATTTGTGTCTTTACCTGGCGTAAAGACGAGATCCACAAGCGACACGTTCGGTGTTGGCACGCGAACCGCAGAACCGTCAAGACGGCCTTGAAGTTCAGGAAGAACAAGACCGACCGCCTTCGCAGCGCCAGTTGACGTTGGGATCATTGAAGACGCCGCCGCACGCGCGCGATACAAATCTTTGTGCATTGTGTCGAGCGTTGGCTGATCGCCAGTGTAAGCGTGGATGGTTGTCATATAACCGCGCTCAATGCCAACCGCATCGTTCAGCGCTTTCGCGACAGGCGCTAGACAGTTCGTTGTGCATGACGCGTTAGAAACAACAGTGTCTTGCGCCGTCAATGTATCGTGGTTTACGCCGTAAACAATGGTCTTATCCGCGCCGGACGCAGGCGCAGAAACAAGAACGCGCTTGGCGCCGCCCTCGAGGTGAGCTGACGCTTTTTCTTTGCTCGCGAAAACGCCTGTACATTCAAAAACGATATCAACGCCAAGATCGCCCCAAGGCAATTTGGCTGGATCACGCTCAGCAAACACTTTCATTGCGCCGCGACCAGCGTCGATTGTGTTCTCAGTAACATTAACCTCATTTGGGTAACGGCCGTGCACTGAATCATATTGCAGAAGGTGCGCGTTTGTCTCAACCGGACCAAGATCATTGATGGCGACAACCTCAATGCCTTCACGATTGTTTTCCAACATGGAACGCAAAGCCAAACGGCCAATGCGGCCGAACCCGTTGATAGCGACTTTCAAGCTCATAATACTGTCCTTCCTATCCAAGCCGCGCTTTCGCAGCGGCGATTACTGCATCGCTGGTAATATTAAAGTGCGCATAGAGATCTTTTGCCGGCGCTGAAGCGCCAAAGCTCTCCATACCAATGAAGCCGTCATCGTGGCGCAGGAATAAATCCCACGACTGGCGGATCGCGGCTTCAATGCCAATCCGCGGCGCGTCGCCAAGAACGGACGCTCGATAATCACTCGATTGCGCAGCAAAAAGCTCAAAACATGGCGCGGAAACAACACGCGCTTTAGCGCCGTCACAGGCGAGTTTTGCTTGCGCATCAATGGCGATCTCAACCTCAGAGCCTGAAGCGATTAAAACAAGATCAGGGTCTGGCGCATCGGCGACTATGTAAGCCCCTTTTGCACATAGGTTTTCTTCAACAAACTCAGTACGCGCTGGCGTTAACCCCTGGCGCGATAAAGCAAGAACGCTTGGGGCTGAGGTCTGCGTTAACGCTGTCTGCCAACACTCAGCAGTTTCCACCACATCACAAGGGCGGAACACTAAAGTGTTCGGAATAGCGCGCAGCGCCGCCAAATGCTCAACCGGCTGGTGGGTCGGTCCGTCCTCGCCTAAACCAATCGAATCATGTGTCATCACATGAATGACCCGAATCCCCATCAAAGCCGCCAAACGGATTGAGGGGCGACAATAGTCGCTAAACACCAAAAAAGCGCCGCTATAAGGAACAACGCCGCCATGCAGCGCCATGCCGTTCATAGCGGCCGCCATGCCATGCTCGCGAATGCCGTAATGGATATACCGACCTGCATAATTTTCGGCGTTCAGGATTTCTAGGTCTTTGGTCTTGGTATTGTTGGAACCGGTCAAATCCGCCGATCCGCCAATGGTCTCAGCGATAGTCGCGTTCACCACGCCCAGCGCCATTTCAGACGCCTTACGGGTCGCGACCTTCGGCGGCTCAGCGCTCAACTCTTTTTTATAAGCGACGATGGCGTCGTTCAGTGCAGCATTATACGCGCCTGATTGAGCTGTCTCAAAAGCAGCCTTTTGAGATGATGCGCCAAGGCGCTCTTCCCACGCCTTTCGCCCTTCTACACCAGCTAAACCAGCTTCGCGCCAGGCTGAGAGAATGTCGTCAGGAATTTCAAACGGCGCGTGCGACCAATCAAGCGCCGCGCGGGCGCCGTCGATTTCTTCTGCTCCTAAAGGCGCCCCATGGGCCGCCGCCTTACCGGACTTCGTCGGCGCGCCTTTACCAATTGTCGTCCGGCAAGCAATCAGCGATGGCTTATCACTGTTTTGGGCCGCTTCGATCGCCGCTGCGACCGCTGCAGGGTCATGGCCATCAACGCGTTTTACATCCCAACCGCTTGCCTCAAAGCGCATCAATTGGTCCGTGCTGTCCGACATAGAGATCGGACCGTCGATGGAAATGTCATTATCATCCCAAAGAACAATCAACTTATTGAGCTTCAAATGCCCAGCAAGGCTAAGGGATTCTTGGCTAATGCCTTCCATTAAACAGCCATCGCCAGCCATAACATAGGTGTAATGATCAACCAGATCTTGACCAAATCGCGCATTCAAATGCGCTTCTGCGATCGCCATGCCGACCGCATTGCCAAGCCCTTGGCCAAGCGGTCCTGTGGTTGTTTCAACGGCTGGGGCATGCCCCCATTCCGGGTGGCCCGCTGTGCGCGCGCCAAGTTGGCGGAAGCGCTTTAGCTCTTCAATGGTCATCCCCTCGTAACCGAGCAGATAGCCGAGGGCGTAAATCAACATTGAACCGTGGCCGGCGGAAAGAACGACGCGATCGCGATCCGCCCACTCTGGGGTTAATGCATCAAATTTCGCAAACCGGGTAAATAGGACGGTCGCTACATCAGCAAACCCCATCGGCATGCCGGGATGACCTGATTTCGCGGTCTCAACCGCATCCATCGCAAGGGCGCGGATGGCATTCGCCATCTTCGAAAATTGCTCCGAATCGAGGGGAGCTGACTTGTCGGTCATTGTGACCTCAAATAATGTGAATATCGTGTAACTTCGGAAGTAAGCGCTTCATGCATCTTGCGCCGCCCGGGGTCAAGTGCGCCGCATTGAAGCTGCCCGCTGAACCAATATTTTCCCCCTTTAGAGCCATCAAAAAATGTTGAGCGCTCATTTTTAATGAAGAAATTTCATCAATTATCACGCGCTGCATGCGCATGTGGATGAAAGTAGCTTTGCGCAAGCCCCAAACCTATATTAGAGTTATTGCCCGACTGGGCAGTCGCGCCAGCATAGTTTTGGCCCTATTATTAACCAATCCCAGTCTTTAAAGGCTTCTAGCTTTTCTTATATGTCGACTGAACTACAAAGCTCTGTCCAACGCCTCGTCAGCGCGCTTGATCGCCTAGAGGCGGCTATTGAGGCGCGCGTAACCGAGGCGGCGGAAGATCGAGACATCGCAGATTCGGCGCAGCGCCAGGCGAAGACAGCCGCCAAACATCTCGCTGACGCCAATGAAGGCCTCGCCACTTCCATTATGGAGCTGCGCGAGATGCTCGATGAAGCAGGCGAAACAGACGAAAGCGAGGCTTAGGCGATGGCGCATGTAAACGTCACGATCAACGATCGCGAATACAAGATCACTTGTGATGACGGACAAGAAGAGCGTTTGCAAAACCTCGCCGCCCATCTTGACGGCCATGTGGGCAAGCTTGCTGCGGAACTTGGCCAAATTGGCGAATTGCGGCTTTTGCTATTATCAGCTCTGACCGTCTGCGATGAACTGTTTGAAGCCCGCGCGCGAATCAGCAGTCTTGAAAACGCAGCCGAAGCACTAGACGCCGAAACCGTCGGCGGCGCAGCGCGTGTGATCGAAGCCGCCGCCCGCCGGGTTGAGGCGATTGCTGATAACATCGAAAATAGCAAATAAAAATGCGCCAACGCTAAGGTAAACTGCAGCGCCCTAGCGACGCCCAAATAAACGCTCAATGTCGGCGAGTTTTAACTCTACATAGGTGGGCCGGCCATGGTTACATTGACCAGAATGGGGCGTTGTCTCCATCTGGCGCAACAAAGCATTCATTTCTTCCGCGTTTAGTCTGCGTCCAGAGCGAATTGAGCCATGACACGCCATCGAAGAACATACTTCCTCCAAACGCTCCTTTAACGCAAAGCCTTCTTCGAACATTACAAGATCATCAGCGAGGGATTTAATCAAATCTTGAACATTCATGCGCCCCAAAAGCGCTGGGGTTTCCCGCACCATCACCGCGTCATCGCCGAAACGTTCAACGATTAAACCAAGCTCTGCAAATTCATCCGCCCGTTCAGCGATCCGCCTCGCTTCATCTGGCTCCAACTCAACAATTTCAGGGATCAACAACCCTTGGCGCGCGACATTACCGCCTTCAAGCGAGGTCTTCATCTGTTCATAGACGAGCCGTTCATGGGCCGCATGCTGATCAACGAGAACCAATCCATCCGCTGTCTGTGCAACAATATAGGTCTCATGCAACTGCGCCCGCGCCGCGCCAAGTGGATAAATGGGCGCGTCAGTGCTTTGATCAGCCAACTCACCCCCCTCCCCTTCCACCCGGGCGTGTGGGGCAAGGCCTTCACCATGATCATCACCATAAGCGCGCGGCGCATCGCGCAGCCCTGGCTCCGTCATCCACTCTGGTTCAACCGCGTCTCCCATATGCGGCGCTTGGCCGTCACGAGCAAACGGGTTGGGCGCGGGCCGAATAGAAAGGCTCGGTTGGATTGCAGAAACATTTCCGCCCACCGATGAAGCGGGCCGCGCCATCCCAAGGGCATAGTCACTAGTGGTCGTTGCAGCGCGGTGCCCTGCTTCAGCCAATACATGACGCAAGGCGCCAATAATCAGTCCTCGGATTTCAGATGCATTACGGAAGCGTACTTCTGTTTTAGCGGGGTGAACATTAACGTCCACAAGATCTGACGGAATTTCCAAAAACAGCGCCGCCGCCGGATGACGGTCGCGGGCGAGAAAATCGGCATAAGCGGCTCGTAGCGCGCCGACAATCAACTTGTCGCGAACGGGCCGTCCATTGACAAACAAAAATTGCTTATCCGGCAATCCGCGATTAAAGGTTGGAAGCCCTGCAAACCCGTCAAGGCGCGCGCCTTCCCGCTCCGCCACCAAGGGCAATGCATTTTTTTCAAAATCCCGCCCCATCACCGCGCCTAGGCGGCGAAGACGCCCAGCCTCATCATCCTTTTCGGCTGGGTAAGAAAATTGCTTGCGTTCATTTGAGGTCAGGGAAAAAGCAACATGCGGAAACGCCATCGCTAAGCGGCGCAAAACATCCGCCACCGCCATCGATTCCGAGCGGTCGGATTTCAAAAACTTTAAGCGCGCTGGCGTCGCATAGAAAAGATCGCGAACCTCAATGCGCGCGCCAGTACCGCCGAAAGCAGCAGGGGACGGCCCCTCCGCCTTTCCGCCGTGGACAGAATAAGTCGCCCCGTCAAGGCCCGCTTGCCGCGCCGTAATATCAAGCCGCGCCACCGCCCCGATTGAGGGCAGCGCCTCGCCGCGAAAGCCCATGGTCGCGATATGCTCAAGGTCATAATCACCCGCATCCCCAGGCTGTAATTTGGAAGTAGCGTGACGTTCAACCGCCAGAACAAGATCCTCCGGCGTCATGCCGACGCCGTCATCTGTAACGACAATGCCCGTCTTGCCGCCGCTACGGATCTCGACGTCAATCCGCTTTGCGCCAGCATCGAGACTGTTTTCTACAAGTTCTTTCACAACCGCCGCCGGACGTTCAATCACCTCACCAGCAGCGATGCGGTTGACGGCGTCGGGGGGCAGTTTTCGGATAATCGCGCCATCGGGCGCATATGCTGGGTGATTCGCCATGCGCTATTATCCAACATGGCGTCTCTAGCGCAAAGGCCGGTTAAGCAAATGGACTAAGATGAGGAAAACTTATTCCGGTCAACCAAATCAGGTCATTGACCTCCACCAAAGGTGGAGGTTTATGATGTAATAACAATCATCCTGCAAGGCTCGCTTTGCGAGCACCTCAGGACGAAGAAAATGATGGCTATAAAAGATATTGCTGCAAACGATAAAGCCTCAACCTGAGGTGCAATCGCTTGGGATTGCCTCGAAGGATGAGGACAAATTTAAATCTGTAAATTCAGCCGACTAAAACACGCCGGGCAACCCAAGGGCGCCGCTCTTCTCGATCACGACTTCGCCCTCTTCACCCGTGACAGCTTCGATCGCTTTACGGCGAGCAGCATACCACTCTTCCGGATTTTCAGCCTGAAGCGGCGCGGCGCTATCATCAATGTCTTTCCCGATATAGCGCCAGAAGACGAGCTGATTGGCGAAATTGTCGTCTTTTTCTGCCCGGCCGCCATTTTCAGCGTTTAAAAGGTTGCGAATATTCGCATCAGCCGCCAGCGCGCCAGCGCGTTGCAATAAAATCTGCTCGCCCTGGCTTGGCGCTGCTGAATGAGCATCGCCCATCAACACTTGCTGCGCGCGTTCTGACGAAGAAAGCTCCTGCGGACGGCTTTCGCCTGGCTTTGGCGGACGCAGGGAGTAATCAGGCGGCACAACAAGCGGCGCCTTGGTGGTCACAGCAAATTCATCTGGTGGATTTTTGCCGCCGCCGATCGCTGAACAGCCCACTGTTAGAGCCGCCAATAATGTCAACGCCGTTCCGGCCCGAAATGCTCTTCCAACCATAATTGTCAAACTCCGATCCAACTTCGCGCCCCGCGAGGGGTCTTTATACCGCTGCCCCGATAAATAGGCAAAGGGCTAATGAGAGCCTTAACCAGACTTTTTAGCCGCCCGCCCTTCAAGCACCGCATCAAGGATGAAAAGGCCAACCCCGACATTAATCGCCGCATCAGCGACATTAAAGACCCACGGGAAATAGAGACCCGAAAAGTCGAGGAAATCGACCACAAAACCATAAGCCATACGGTCGTAAAGATTGCCCACCGCACCGCCAATAATAAACGTCACCGCCGCCGCCGTTAAAGGCTTGGTCACCCGACCAGCCCAAATCGTCAGGCCAATCGCAATCGCAATCGAAACGAAAGACAAAAAGATCCGCGAGCCCATATCCCCCGCCAACATGCCAAAACTGGCGCCCCTATTTTCAACATAGGTAAGATCAAAGATCGGCGACAAAGGAATCTGACGGCAAAGACTTTCGGGGTATTTAGCGCAAGGAACCAATCGCTCGGGCAGTTTAACGACATGCACGATCCAGTATTTGGAGAGTTGATCAAGGGCCGCGATAACAAAAGCGCCAATGGCGACATAGCGAAATAGCGGATTAGCGAACGCATCACGCCGCCATTCCCCCGCCATTTTGGGAAACCCCTTTATACGCGCAGCCCAATCGCTCATGCCCTGCCCCTGCATTTGCCGTTACGCCTGATCAATTGACGCCACCGCGTGACCACACCGCTCGCACAACATCGCATAACCAGGAACCGCGCCAATATCATCCGTATAACGCCAGCACCGTTCGCATTTGCCATGAGAGGACTTGCCAGAAACAACGCTAACGCCTTTTACATCATCGATGCGGAATGCTTCTTGGGGGCCCGCGCCTTTCCTCACCGTCACCGTGCTGGTGATAAACAGTTCAGACAGATCATAGTCTTTTAGGATCTCAATCAGACCGTCGTCTTCAAGGTGAAGGGTCAACGTCGCCTCAAGGCTTGCTCCGATGCGTTTTTCGCGGCGATCTATTTCAATCGCCCCGGTCGCAACACGGCGGACATTGCGAACCTTGGACCATTCATCAGCCAACGCCCCGTCCCGCCATTCGCTCGGCGTATTAGGGAATTGCTGTAAATGGATGGAGCTGCTCTCATCATTGCCTCTAGCGAGCCATGCTTCTTCCGTCGTAAAAGCGCAGATCGGCGCCAGCCATGACACAATCCGCTCAAACGCAAGATCCATCACCGTGCGCGCGGCGCGGCGGCGCATATCATCCGGCCCGTCGCAATAGAGCGTATCTTTGCGAACATCCAAATAGAACGCAGACAGATCAAGCGCGCAAAAGTCAAAGACCTTTCGCCACACGCCTTTAAAGTCAAAGGCTTCATAGCCTTCGCGCACGGCTTCATCAAGCTCACTAAGGCGGTGCAACACATAACGCTCTAACGACGGCATATCCGCCAGATCAACCGCTTCATCCGCCGTGTACCCATCAAGAGCGCCGAGAAGATAACGCAGCGTATTGCGAAGCTTACGATAAGCATCAACCGCCGAGCCCATAATCTCTTTCGAGACACGAAGGTCATCAGTATAATCAGAGCTTGCAACCCAGATGCGGATGATTTCCGCCCCATAGGATTTAATAACCTCATCCGGCGCCATCACATTGCCGAGGGACTTCGACATTTTACGCCCATCGCCGTCCACAACGAAACCATTGGTGACGACATGTTTATAAGGCGCCCGCCCACGCGTGCCGCAACTTTCAAGCAGTGAAGATTGGAACCAGCCGCGATGTTGGTCAGAGCCTTCGCAATAGACATCCGCTGGGGAGCTTAGATCATCCCGCTCTTCCAAAACGAAAGCGTGGGTCGAGCCTGAATCAAACCAAACATCGAGGATATCTTCAACCTTTTCGAAATCATCGACTGCATATACTGAACCAAGAAATTCAGATGACGGCGTATCAAACCAGGCGTCCGCCCCCTTTTCAGCGATCGCAGTTAAAATTCTTCCGTTCACTTCTTTGTCGTTCAAAACCTCGCCGGTCTTTTTGTTAACAAAGATGGTGATCGGCACGCCCCATGCCCGCTGACGAGAGATGAGCCAGTCGGGACGTCCCTCGACCATTGCGCGGATACGATTGCGCCCCTGGGGCGGGGTGAATGTCGTCGCATCAATCGCGGCGAGCGCATTATCCCGTAATGTCTTGCCATTGGCTGTGGGCTTATCAAGGGCGATAAACCACTGCGGCGTATTGCGGAAGATCACGGGCGCTTTTGACCGCCATGAATGGGGGTATGAGTGTTTAAGCCGACCCCGCGCGAGCAATTTTTGATGCTGAATTAGCGCATCGACAACAGCCTTGTTGGCACCGCCGTCTTTACCCTTTTTCTTGCCTTCAATCACCAATACTTGTTCGCCTGTGAACCCTGGCGCTTCATCGGTATAGGCGCCGAATTCATCAACGGTATAGGGAATTTCCGCCTGCGTCCCAAAGGCGCCGACCCAAGCAAAATAGTCATCTTGACCATGCCCCGGGGCAGTGTGGACAAAGCCTGTACCCGCCTCATCCGTCACATGATCACCAGAAAGAAGCGGCACATCAAATTCATAACCGCCGCCAAATCCTTTTAGCGGGTGGTCACAAACAAAGCCTGTTGGATCAACATCGCTGACGCGGGTCCACTCTTCAATCAGCCCCGCCTCGCGGACGCTTTCGGCCAAGGCATCAGCGACAATCAGCTTATCGCCCGGTTTTGACCAAGGCTCAAACTCCAAATCCGCTTTCATGGCTTTAACTTCAAAGAGCCCATATGAAAGCTTTGGCCCATAACAGATCGCCCGGTTGCCAGGGATCGTCCAAGGCGTCGTCGTCCAGATGACCACCGACGCGCCTGCAAGCGCTGGATCCACGCCGTCATTTGCGCCAGTTTTTGTTACAGGAAACTTCACCCAGATCGTGGTGGACTGATGATCAGCATATTCAATTTCTGCTTCGGCTAACGCAGTTTGCTCAACCGGCGACCACATAACGGGCTTTGACCCGCGATAGAGAAGGTCTAAATCCACAAATTTCAAAAGTTCACCCGCGATCACCGCTTCGGATTGAAACTTCATTGTTGTATACGGATTTTTCCAATCACCGGCGCCGCCAAGGCGTTGGAATTCTTCCCGCTGAATGTCGAGCCAGTGTTGCGCATATTTACGGCAGGCGGCGCGGAATTCAGACGACGGCACATCACGTTTCGCGCGCCCTTTGCCCCGGAATTCTTCTTCCACTTTCCATTCAATCGGCAAACCGTGACAGTCCCACCCGGGAACGAAATTGCTGTCAAAGCCCGCCATTTGCTTAGAGCGGACAATCATGTCTTTTAAAACTTTGGTCAGCGCCGTGCCCATATGGATATGGCCATTGGCGTAGGGCGGTCCGTCATGAAGGATAAAGGGCTCCCTTCCCTTCGCCTCTTGGCGCAGGCGGCCGTAAAGGTCCATATCAGCCCAGCGCTTTAAAAATTCTGGCTCACGCTTGGGAAGACCGGCGCGCATCGGAAAATCCGTCTGCGGCAGGAATAGCGTGTCTTTGAAATCTCTTTGGGGTTCAGTTTCAGCCGGTTTATCGGCGTCATTCGATGCATCTGGCATCGCGTCTCTCTCTCTTTTCGATAATGCAGTAGATTGGCGAGGATGATAACTCCCGGTCCCGAACGCCCCGCTATCTAAAAACGGTGAACATTTGGGCCGGGCCTATAATTCGCCGCTGAGGGCGAGACGGCGCGCCAAGAAATATATCGAAGCTGTGGTATCGCATAAAGGCGGTCTTAGCAGCGCCCGCCCCAATAGTCATCACCTAATCTGTTAGGCTTAGAACATCACCGAATGAAAAAGCTGGGCCCTTCTTTAAAGGATCTCTAGCCGCAAAATACCTTGATCATCGGCGTCACATTGCATGGTTCGGCGCACTTGCTCGCCGCTTGGCTGCTGAGCGGTGAAATCCGCCGTAATGCGATAGGCGCCGCCAGCGATCGGCGCAACGGCCCCTGGCGTTCCGGGCATCGCCACAAGCAACCCGCCCGCATCCGCCGCCATCCGGGTTTCACTCGCGCAGGCGACATAAGCATTGCTAACGATGGGGTCAGCGCTCTGATGCGGGGCTATCACTTCACCGCCAAGCAAGAGGTCGTCTAAATCATTGTCGGTCGCACCACCGCCCACAGGCGCACTCTTTCTGACACGCGCATTCTCAAGACGTCGCCGCTCCTCAAATAACTTCCGGCGTTCTTCAGCCAATTTACGGCGCTCCTCCGCTAACGCGCGGCGTTCTTGATCCGCAATACCCCAATCGCTGCTATAGCTGTAGTCTTGATAATAAGGGTCATAGCCGTTGTAAGGTCGATGATATGGGGCGCGCCGCGGCGCTTTGCTATTTTCAAGAGCCTGATCGATTAGAATAACGCCGCCAATAATACCAGCAGCAATCAAGGCCGCCTCACCACCGCTCAATTTTCCGCGGCGATGCTTTCGGCCATAATGATGCTTGCCGCCATAGCCATATTTGGCCCCGTGATACCCGCCATATTTGTAACCACCATATTTGTATCCGCCAAGTTTATAACCGCGATGGCGGCCACTATAGTAATGGCTGCTCTTATAACCGCCGTGTTTATAATGCCCGCCATAATGATGGCCCACGCTGTAATGGACCCGCCCGCCTGCAGCCGCATCGCTTGGCGTCAATACGGTTCCAACCCCGAGCGCAAGACACGCCGCAGCGCACAGCCCAGAGCGAGCAGAACATTTAAGAATCTGACGAATTGAAGGTAACGCGATTGGATCCATCATTTTATACTCCCGGCCCCAACCCCAATTAGCCCTAACATTACGGCCCTACTTTCAATTCTGGCGCCGAATTCGGGCTGTTTTAGGGCGCGATTTTTTACCCTTGCGGCCATAAAACAGCCAAACTAGAGCGTTAATATCACCCTTTAAGGGGATTGGCATTCTTGAACGCGCCTCATAAGCTGCGGTTACACCTATGGCTTTTGCTTAATAGGTTTACTGGCTGGTGGAGGGGGTTGCGGCAGATGGGGGCCCAAAATGACAGGTAGAACGCTAAAATCTGCGCGCCTTATTGGATTAGGCGTATTTTTCGTGATCGGTTTATCCGCCTGCGCAAGCGTTATGTCCGAACAAGACTGCCAGATCGCAAATTGGGGCGCTATCGGCCAGCAAGACGGGTTGAACGGACTTAGCTTTGAAAAGTTCAACCAACGCACCGCGCAATGCACCAAGTTTAATATCTTGCCAGACCAAGCCGCTTACAATGCGGGCCGCGAGCTTGGGCTTAACGCTTATTGCACCCCGCAAAATGGGTTCCAACAAGGCGCATCAGGGCGGCGCTATCAGGGTGTCTGTGTCGGGCGCAATGAAGGCGCGTTTTTAAATGAGTATGCGATTGGCAAGCAACTCTATCGTCTTAGAAGCGCTTATGACTATGCGGTCAATGAATATGAGAACGCATTGTCGTCCATCCGTTCGAACCGCTACGACATAAAAAGGCTACGCGATCGGCGCCAAAACCCAAATCTAACGGATGAAGAACGCGCAAAAATCCGCAAACGGATTAGAAGAGCACGCGAATCCATTGAATATCACGAAAACCGCCTTGGCTATCTAAACCGCGAAATAAGACGCAGGCTTTATGATCTTGAGCGCTTCCAAGCGACCCTTGGCGCGCGGCGCTATGGCTCGCCCTATTAGAGGTTTTATAAACGGCTTAAAGATGCTTTGGCGGCTTCAGCATCAGCAGCGATCTGCGCCTTCAAAGCGTCAAGACCGTCAAATTTCGCCTCAGGGCGGAGGAAATCATAAAAAACGACTTCGATTTCATCGCCATAAATATCTTTATCAAAATCAAAAAGATGCGCCTCAAGCACTGGCTGATCTGAGCCAACGGTCGGCTTAACACCGAAATTCGCGACCGCTTGATATTCTTTACCGCCATGTTTGACCATAACAGCGTATACGCCAAATTTGGGCGCCAAGATATCCTCAAGGAAGACATTGGCTGTTGCAAAACCAATTGTGCGCCCTAACCGCCGCCCTTCTTGAACAACGCCAAAGACAGACCACTGACGCCCAAGAAGGTCAGCAGCATGCTTCACCTTACCCTCACGCAAAGCATTACGAACAGCGCTTGAACCTATCTTTTGGGTCACATCGCTTTGATCTAGGGGCGTCACCGTTAATGCACGCCGACCGGCTTGTTCGAACAACGCTTTCAACATTGTTGCATCACCGGCTCGCGCCTTGCCAAAACGAAACTCCGCCCCCGTTACAACCCCTTGAAGGTCGAGTTTGCCGATCAAGATTTCGTTGACAAAAGCCTCAGGCGACAATTGCGCCAAGTCCATATTAAATGGCAGGCTGATAACCTCATCAACGCCATATGATTTTAACAATGCATCACGCTGTGCCGGCGTGCCTAAACGAAATGGCGGCTCATCCGGTTTAAAATACCGCCGTGGGTGAGGATCAAACACCACCACCCCGGTTGGCGCGCCAATCTCATCAGCCAGGGCCTTGGTTTGTTGCAGTAAAAACTGGTGGCCCATATGAACCCCATCAAAATTACCGATAGCAGCGACTGGCCGAACTTGCATGGACGGTCCTTTTTCATTTTCTACGACTACCATTGCAAAGCCTCCATCGCGGCGACAGCGCGCAGACCCGCTTGGGCGAGTGTTTTGTTGATCTCCCGCTCACTCACGCCAGCGGTGTGAAGCCCGCCAGAACCGACGATAAAAAGTGCGTCGAGATTGTTAGCGCTCGCACCCGCGATATCCGTTGCAATGCCATCGCCAACCGCCAATACGCGCCCTGATGGCTTGGCGCCGTTCAACTTTAAAAGCCGCTGATGGGCAAGATCATAAATCGGTTTATGTGGTTTACCGCTATAAATAACCTCTCCGCCAAGCTCAGCATAAAGCTGTGCGATAGCGCCCGCGCAGTAAATCATCCGCCCGCCCCAATTCACTAAAATATCCGGGTTGGCGCAGATCATTGGCAGTCCGCGAGCCGCCGCAGAAACAAGCCCCTCGCGATAATCATCCGGATGATCGTCGTCATCCAACATACCAGAACAAACAATTGCGCCAGCTTCTTGCAGAGGCGCAAAAGTCAAATCAATCCCATCATATAGGGGGTCATCAAGCTCAGGCCCAAAGCGGTAAATGGGCTTTGACGCATGATCCTTCATGGATTGGCGGGTCGCGTCCCCTGAGGTGACAACATCATCATAACAAGAACGCGGCAGTCCAAGCTTATCCAATTGCTTTGGAATAATACTCGACGGCCGCGGCGCATTGGTCAGGATAATTACAGGACCGCGTGTGTTGCGAAAATTTTCAAGCGCCTTTGCGATGCCGGGCATTAAGGTGACGCCATTGTGGATCACACCCCACGCATCACAAAAAAGCGCATCATATCGCTCAACGATTGTTTCAAAATTTGATATCAGCGGCGTCGTCATAAAGACGGCGTTAAGGCGATGAGCGCTTTTGGTCAAGACACCATTTGAAGCCCGCTGCTAAAATCGCCACTACGTATATATCATATGCCGTTTTTGCATACTCGGGGGGCCGTCGCTGAGCGTGAAACACTTTTGTATAAGCTATGAAGCTTTCGCTTGTGGGACTTCTAAGAAAATATCATCGCCTAGGTAGAACTCTGCGCTACGGGGCGAGCCAAATAAATTCCCTTCCCCGTAATCAATACCAAGCTCCAAGATCTCAGGCATGTCATTTTCAATTTCGACCTTCTCGACGATTAAGTCGATATTGACCTCAGACATTTTCTTGCGGAATTGGCGAATACGCTGCGCATAACCATGATCGTTGTTATGAGCGCTCGCCAAAAGATGGCTTGGGATCTTGGCATAGCGGAAGTTCATATCGCTTAAACGATCCCAATCAACATCAATACTGATCAGATTATCAACGGAAAAAGCAAACCCCTTGCTTGCTATCAATGCAAGGTTTTCCTCCACCCGTGGATGCATAATTTGCAGAGCCGGCCAAGTGAATTCAAAGACCAAACTCTTCGATAGGTCATAGTTAGACGTTAAGTAACTAGTGAACTGGGCAAAAAACTCTGCATCGTAAAGCGTTGCTGGCGAGATATTACAAAACACGGTCGTGTTCGCACTATTTGTGCGTAACTTGCGCATCGCCGTTACACAACGAAGAAGGATTAAATTGTCGATCACGCCAATACGATTTGTCCGCTCGGCGATATCCAAATATTCGCGTGGCAACAGCAGATTGCCTTTTAAATCACGCAAACGCGAATAAGCTTCATAGAACCGCGTTTTACGCTGCGGCAAGCTGACAATCGGCTGAAGATATAGGTCAATCCGGTCCGATTCGATCGCATTTTTAAGACGAACCAGCATATCCTTATCATGGTCCGTAAGGGCTACTTGATCCTCACCGGGAAATTCAGGCGTAATGCTAGTCAGGCTCATTTGGTCAGCACTATCAAATCGCTCCACAAGTCGCTTTGTCATCGCAAGCTCTTGCTCAGCCTCCGTAAGGCGAAAACTCGTTAAAGCGTAAAGCGCCAAGACAATGACATAAGCGCCCGCCAGAGCGATTTGAGTGGTCGCAGTCAGCCCATGACGCAAAGCAGCTGCGAGCAGGAAACATCCTGCTATTCCTGCAAAAAATAAAACAGCGGAATTGTAACGGGTGCTGCGCACTTTTCTGGTCACGACTAAATACTCCAACCTATTATTAAGCTGGGGCGCCCTACGCTCTGTCCAGCCCTATGGTTAGTCATTAGCGTGTTAAGGTTGAGAAGAATTTAATCAAAATGCACAGAATCACGGCCGCATGAAATCAGTAAAATAAAAGGCTGCCCGCGATTACAGACAGCCTTTAAAATCAATGGGTTATTAGGATTATTACAATTTCCTAAAATGCCGCTTCGACTGGATCAATTTCGATTTCAACCCGGCGATTCGCAGCTTGGCCAGAAGCGGTTGAATTATCAGCAACTGGTCTGGATTCACCAAACCCAACAGAACGAAGACGCTGAGGCGCAACCTGCTGCGAGGCTAGATAGTTAGAAACCGCAAGCGCCCGGCGCTCAGAAAGATCTTGGTTATAGCTATCGCTTCCGCGTGAATCCGCATGACCGTAAACACTAACATTCGTGCGATTGAACTCATTCAAAACAATCGCGACAGAATTTAACGTTTCATAGAATGCTGGTGATATGTCCGCTGAAGCTGTTTTGAACGTAATATCAGACGGCATATTCAAATAGATATTGTCGCCATCACGTGTCACGGAAACACCGCTCGCCGCCAAGCGTTCACGCAATTTCGCTGCTTGTCGGTCTTGATAAACTCCAATGCCAATACCTGTCGCCGCGCCAACGCCAGCGCCGATCGCAGCGCCTTTACCAGCGTTACCAGCGATCGCGCCGATAATAGCCCCAGCTGCCGCGCCAGCTGCTGCACCTCCTGCGCCGCTTGTCACTGTGCGGCTAGCCCGTTGCTCACCAGTGTAAGGATTTGTCGTACAGCCCACAGCGAAAATCGCCAAAGCCCCTGCAATCATTAATTTGCGCATCGATTTGCTCCTTTTGCGCGGCGCACCGCCGCCTTCGACGGGTTTGACCCCTTGATATTAAATAATGGTTTCAACCTATGGTCCCCAAAGGTTTTGGTACCCCAGTTTTCAGCAAACCAACATCTTTTCGCAGATTCGCCGTCGCTTAGAAAATCACTCGCTCATCATAGTCCTCATGAGCGTACTGAGGTCCCGATACAATCTTGGAGAGTAACGCGTAATAACGTTGGGAATATGGCCTTATTGCGCCCCGCCTGGTATTAAAAACGGTTAATTCGCCAACAAAAATGGCGATGGCGCCACATTGCACTAATCGGGGCACTAATCGGGGCACTAGGGTCCGGACCCATTAACGCAGTCCGACTCTAACGCTAAAAGTTCCGTCAATCATCGTTGGCAGAAAATTTCAAAGGCTCGTTCAAGTGAGCTAGCCAATAACATTTGTTATCTTAGCGATGTCGTCAGATGTGATTTGCATCTGGGTCGTGGATCGATTGCCTAAACGAAGATGTAAAAACTCAACGATCTCTTGTGCGACATCAACCTCACAGCAAGACTCAATTCCTTCGAATCCTGGTGAGCTATTCGCTTCGCAGATTTTGTAACCGCCTTCATCGAATAACAGGTCGATGCCGGCTATATCTAGGCCGAGGATGCGTGCGCTCTCTAACGCGAGCCATTCTGCATTGCGATCCGGCTTCCAAGGTAAGACCTCACCGCCCTGACTATAGTTTGCCTTGAAGTCATTACCTTGCGCTCGCCGTTCCATCGCAGCGACGACTCTACCTCCGATCACTAACAAACGAACATCTCTGCCCCTAGAAGGCGCGACGAACTCCTGAAAAATTAGGTTTGCATTGGCCTGTGTTGCTCGCACGAGCTGCATCAGTTCATCAAATTTCCGTTCATCCTCACACAGAAAGACACCGCTCCCCTGACTGCCCGAAAGAGTTTTTACAATAAGCGGAAACCCAAGTGTCTTGCCGACAAGATTTATATCAACCGGAAACTTTGCAAGCATAGTCTTGGGGATGGGAAGGTTATGCTGGGCCAAACGCTGGTGTGCGAACAGCTTATCCTTTACTGTTTCAATCGCTGCAGCAGAATTATAGGTAGTTACCCTTAAACGTTCGAGTTGACGGATGACGGCAAGAGCAAAGTAGGTCGTTGATGCGCCCATTCTCGGGAGCATTACGTCAGGTATATCGACCTCAGCGCCGTCAATAAGCACTGAGCGGCGATCATCGCGGGACGCAATCAACTCAAATTGCTCAGGGGCATAAACGCCAGCATCAACGCCGCGATCCCTTAAACATTCAACTAATTTGTTGATCTCGTAGGCTTCAGGGCTAATCGCCGCCTCGTTCTTCTTATAAAGGAGCCAAGTTTTCATAGGAATATCCGAGTTTCAATCGAAGTCGCGCGGTTGTATTCCGCTATGCCAACCGCGGCGATAAAAACCCAATATCCTAAATTGGGTCATCGTCAACGATAATCGGCAAGCCCCAAAAAATGAACAGATCAGACCTTGGGCAGGCCGGCAATCGGGTGACTATTTTTCCGCCCTCCCGATCCCTCTGACTCTTTCAAATGAGAGCAAACGGTGATTTTTCACAATCAACGGGAGTTTGCCATGTCAGATCATTTATTCTGGTTGACGGATGATCGCTTCGCACGGCTGAAGCCGCTATTGCCCAACAAAGTTCGTGGCGTCGCCAGAGTGGATGATCGCCGCGTCATCTCCGGCATTATCCATGTGTTGAAGTCTGGCTGCCGTTGGGTCGATGCTCCATCAGAATACGGCCCTCGTAAAACGCTCTATGACCGTTTTGTACGGTGGGCGAAGAAAGGTATCTGGCAAGAGATCTTCATTGCTCTTGCCGATGCCGGAGGACCACCTAGCCAAGCCCTTATTGATAGCTCGGCTGTGCGAGCCCATCGGTCTGCTTCGGGCGGAAAAGGGGGGAGAAGACGCAAGGCATTGGCAGGTCGCGGGGCGGCCGCACGACGAAGATCCATGCAATCACCGACAGGCTTTGCCGCCCAATCCGGTTCATCCTGACCGGCGGGCATGTCCCGGACTGCATCGCCGCCGAACCGCTCCTCAAGCTGATGCCGCCGCGTGTGAATGTCGTGCAGGGCGATAAGGGCTATGATAGCAACGCCGTCCGCTCACAGATCGAAAAGGCAGGCGCCGCGCCGAACATCCCGCCAAAGTCGAACCGCCGCTACAAACCTGGCTTCTCACCCGCTCTCTATCGCGGCCGAAACGCTGTCGAGCGCATGTTCGGAAGGCTCAAAGACTTCCGCCGCATCGGCACCCGCTACGACCGCAGGGCCGATGTCTTCCTCTCAGCCATGTGCCTCGCCGCAACCGTCAGCTACTGGTTATGAGTCCGGACCCTAGTGGTCCAGAACCTAGAAATTACTACTTATTGCCAAGACAAGCATATGAGTGACGACGGCCTTATCGATCGCGAGAAAATAAGTTTCATCACAATTACTTGACCTTCCCCTTAGCGACCCTATATACCCGCTAGCACTCGCTAACAACGAGTGCTAATCACGCATTAAGCGTGATTTTTCTGATTTAAGTCATTGTTTCTTATATAAGAATGCATCGGGAGATCATAATATGGCGTTACGCCCCCTCCATGACCGCGTTCTCGTCCGTCGTATCGAAGAAGACGAGAAAGTGGGCTCAATCATCATTCCAGACTCAGCAAAAGAAAAACCTAGCCAAGGCGAAGTTGTTGCTGTCGGTTCTGGCGCCCGCGGCGACGATAACGAGATCGTGCCAATGGACGTAAAAGCTGGTGAGAAAATTTTGTTCGGCAAGTGGTCAGGCACCGAAGTCAAAGTCGACGGCGAAGATCTGTTGATCATGAAAGAGTCCGACATCCTCGGCGTTATTGAATAAACAAAAACTCAGTTTCGAATTTTTAGGAGAACGTGAAACATGGCAGCGAAAGAAGTCAAATTCGACGTTGAAGCGCGCGATAAATTGCTGCGCGGCGTCGACATCCTCGCCAATGCTGTAAAAGTAACTCTAGGCCCTAAAGGCCGCAACGTTGTAATCGATAAGTCTTTTGGCGCACCACGCACCACAAAAGACGGCGTCACCGTTGCAAAAGAGATCGAGCTTGAAGACAAGTTCGAAAACATGGGCGCCCAAATGGTGCGCGAAGTCGCTTCAAAAACAAATGATGTTGCAGGCGACGGCACAACAACAGCGACAGTTCTAACCCAAGCAATCGTGCGCGAAGGCGCAAAAGCGGTTGCTGCAGGCATGAACCCAATGGACCTAAAGCGCGGCGTGGAGCTTGCGGTTACTAAAGTCGTTGCGAACATCCAAGAGCGTTCAACAAAGATCGCCTCTTCTGACGAGATTGCTCAGGTTGGCACAATCTCAGCAAACGGCGAAGCGCAAATCGGTCGAGACATTGCTGAAGCAATGGACAAAGTCGGTAATGAAGGCGTTATCACTGTTGAAGAAGCTAAGTCCCTTGAGACTGAGCTTGATGTTGTTGAAGGCATGCAGTTTGACCGCGGCTATCTTTCTCCATACTTCATCACGAACGCTGACAAAATGATCTGTGATCTGGAGGATCCTTTCATCCTTCTTCACGAGAAAAAACTTTCAAACCTTCAGTCAATGTTGCCGCTTCTTGAAGCTGTTGTTCAGTCTGGCAAGCCGCTTCTTATCATTGCCGAAGACGTTGAGGGCGAAGCGCTTGCAACTCTCGTTGTGAACAAACTACGCGGCGGTCTAAAAATTGCTGCTGTTAAGGCCCCTGGCTTTGGCGATCGCCGTAAAGCAATGCTTGAAGATATTGCTGTTCTTACTGGCGGTCAGGTTATCTCTGAAGATCTTGGCATCAAGCTTGAAAACGTCACACTCGACATGCTTGGCACGTCTAAGAAAGTCACGATCAACAAAGACGACACAACAATCGTTGACGGCGCTGGTGAGAAAGCTGATATCGAAGCTCGCACTTCTCAAATCCGCACACAAATCGAAGAAACATCTTCTGATTATGACCGCGAAAAACTGCAAGAGCGCTTAGCGAAACTCGCTGGCGGTGTTGCTGTGATCAAAGTTGGCGGCGCAACAGAAGTTGAAGTGAAAGAGCGTAAAGACCGCGTTGATGACGCGCTTAACGCAACACGCGCTGCTGTTGAAGAAGGCATCGTCCCAGGCGGCGGCACAGCGCTTCTTTACGGCAGCAAAGTGCTTGAAGGCGTCACTGGTGAGAATGCTGACCAAGACGCTGGCATCGCGATTGTTCGCCGTGCGCTTCAAGCGCCGATCCGTCAGATCGTTGAAAACGCAGGCGGTGAAGGTTCTATCGTTGTTGGAAAGCTTTTAGAGCAAGACAGCAACACGTTCGGCTTTAATGCGCAAACGGAAGAGTACGTTGACCTTGTTGAGGCTGGCGTTATCGATCCTGCAAAAGTTGTTCGTACAGCCCTTCAAGACGCGGCTTCTGTTGCTGGTCTTTTGATCACAACTGAAGCGATGGTTGCTGAAGCGCCGAAGAAAGACGGCGGCGCGGCTGCTCCTGCGATGCCTGATATGGGCGGCATGGGCGGCATGGGCGGCATGATGTAATTGCCGCTAGGCAATAACATCGAAAAGCCGCCCATCTTTTAAGATCCGAGGGAACAGCCTCACTGTTCCCCGAGGGGCGGCATGATGTTATTCGCCGCTAGGCAATAACATCGAAAAGCCGCCCATCTTTTAAGATCCGAGGGAACAGCCACGCTGTTCCCCGAGGGGCGGCATGATGTAATTGCCGCTAGGCAATAACATCGATAAGCCGCCCATCTTTTAAGATCCGAGGGAACAGCCTCGCTGTTCCCCGAGGGGCGGCATGATGTTATTCGCCGCTGGTGATTATGACACCGCAACAAGTCCACCTTGATCCTTTATCTCCCCCCTAAGGATCAAATGACGGTCCGGCGCACGCGTCGGACCGTTTTGTTATATGCCTAGCTCTACTTTCAACCTTAAGACGAATACATTCACTGCACTTGCATAATACTTTCGCAAATGACAATAATGAATAATCTGTAAGTTATAAGCAGACAGGGTTTTTGTATTTTGGGGGAAATTAATGCGCACAAAGCAGTTAATACGTCGCGCGCCTTTAAAGCGCCGGACCAATCCAATTAATTTTATTACTAGCCTTGCAGCCGCTTTATTAGCGAGCACTGTCACGGCCAAAGCCGCTGAGATCCCGCCGATTGAAGAATTCGCGCGCCTTCCCCTTTTGAAGCAAGTGCGGGTCTCGCCCGGGGGTAAATACATGTCCGCCCGCGTTGGCATTGACGGGAGCTACAATGCGGTCATTTATAAATTCAACAAAGATGGCGGAATTGAAGCCACCAACGGCATTAAAGAAGATGATGAACGCTGGATAAGTCAATTCCGGTGGGTCAATGAAGACCGACTTGTCTTTAGTCTTGGTTTTAACTCCAAACGTTATGGAACCGATACGGTTGAACGGCGCTTATACAGCTTAACGGCCGAGCCAGGCAAACCAACGGCGCTTTTCAGGCACGATAAAAATAAAATGCCCGTACAAATTGAAGATGATATTGTATCGTGGATTGATGACGATCCGAACAATATCCTGGTTCAGTATCGCCAGTCTGAAGCTTCTCGCTCGCCGCATGTCATGCGGGTCGCCGTTGACAAACGCAGACTGCATAAAACGGTGCAGCCTCTAAAAACCGGCATTTATAATTGGCAAGCAGATTATAAAGGCGTTATACGCGCGGGCCAGGGGTATAAAGACAAGGCCGAGACAAAACCATACAAAATCATCCGCACCGGCGAAGCGGATAAATGGCGCGACATCTCCCACCGTATTGCCGATGGCGCACCGGATTTTAACATTCTAGGGTTTAGCAGCAACCCTGAAATCGCTTACGTTAAATCCGCTCACGAATATGATCTCGGCGCGTTGTACGAATACAACATCACCACTGATTCTTTTAGCAAAATGATTTTCCGTAGTCAGACCGCTGAAATTGGGCGGCTTTATCAGTCAACCACTGACGGAAAAATTCGGGGCGTTAGCCATAGTGACGTTGAATGGTCTGACTTAAAGTTAAAACAAGAAATCAAAGTTATTGAAGAAGTCTTCCCAGACCAGTCTGTCTCCTTAATCAGAGAAAGCATTGATCAAAAATTCGCGGTGTATGACATTTCTGGCGCGACTGAGCCGGGCCGATACTACATTTTAGACCGTGCAACCCCAAACCTCATTACTTTACCGCCGCAATATCCTGAACTTGAAAAACGCACTTTGTCCCCCGTTGTGGTGAAAAAATATAAAGCGCGCGACGGGCTGGAAATTAAGGCGTACATAACCTTGCCCGCTGGGGCAAAAACGCTAGACGACGTGGAAAATGCGCCGTTTATCATCCATCCCCATGGCGGCCCACATTCGCGGGATTTTTTAAGGTTTGACTATTGGACGCAATTTTACGCCTCCCGCGGGTATGGGGTTCTACAGATGAATTTCCGCGGCTCCACCGGTTCCGGCCAAAAATTCCGTGAGGCAGGCGCCAAAGAATGGGGCCAAGCCATGCAGGACGACATCACCGACGGCGCCAAATGGATCATTAGCCAAGGTTACGCCAACAAAGACCGTCTTGCCATCTTAGGGGGCTCGTACGGCGGATACGCGGCGCTGATGGGCGCGGTAAAAACGCCAGATCTTTATCAGTGTGCTGTTAGCTTCGCAGGCGTTAGCGACCTACCCGCTATGCTCCGGCGCGACCGTGAATATATCGGCGGTAAAGCATCTGCGAATTATATCGGCCGTCTATGGAAAGACCGCAAATATTTAAAAGAAAACTCTCCCGTTGAGCGCGCCCAGGAAGTAAAAATCCCTGTCCTTCTCATCCATGGCGAAGATGATCGCGTGGTGGACGTCACCCAGTCAAAGAAAATGCGCCGAGCCTTAAAAAGCGCCGGCAAAGCGGTTGAATATATCGAATATGAAAAAGGCGATCACTATCTTAGTCTGTATAAAAATAGAGTACGCTTTTTAGAAGAAACTGAACGCTTCTTGAACAAGTGCATGTAGGGCGCCTTTACTAATCCTTCGCCAGCTCTTTTGCCGTATCGCGGACATTCTCCATCACCCGGAGGAGGTTGCCGCCCCAGATCTTTTCAATTGCGTCTTCGCTATAACCGCGTTTTACGAGTTCTAGGGTTACAGCCTCCGTCTGGCTGGCGTCGTTCCATCCGGTCACGCCGCCCCCGCCGTCAAAGTCGGACGCAATACCGACATGATCGACGCCAGCGACTTTAACCGCATGATCAATATGATCCACAAAATCAGAAACGGCGGCGCGCGCCGCAAACTCCCAGCGGCCCTTTAGCCGTTCGCGGTACGCCGCCTGCACCTCTTTTGAAGCCGCCATGCGCTTGGCGCGCGTTTCGACCCCAAGCTCTTTCGCAAGCTTTTTTTGAAAGGCGAGCTGGTCTTGGTTCAGGCCTTTAAGATAAGTGTCAAACGCAACGATCTGAACAACGCCGCCATTCGCCGCCAGGGCCTTAAGTTGCTCGTCATCAAGATTGCGCGCATTATCCGACACCGCTTTCACACCGGAATGAGAGGCGATGACCGGCGCGCGTGAAAACTCAACGGCCTGCATCATTGTCGATTTGCCCGCATGGGAGACATCGACCATAATCCCAAGTTTATTCAGCTCACGCACGAGATCCTGCCCAAGGGGAGACAAACCGTTATGCATCGCCGCCCCCTCACCGACATCAGCGTTGGGGTTGGAGCTGTCGCCAAACTGGTTATGGCCAAAATGGGTGATCCCCACATAACGCACGCCCTGGGCGCGCCACCATGGTAGGGTCGACAAATCATTCCCCAAGGGGAAAGCGTTCTCCATACCAATCAACGCGGCGCGACGACCAGATCGCACGATACGTCGCACATCTTTCGATGTGGTCGCCAGTGCGATGTCTTTTTCATAGGCGCCAATCATTCGCTTAATGGCGGCAAGGCGGATTTTGGCGATATGCTGCCCATGTTTCAGCCCATGATCCGTCAACGGACCTTGCGGCGTATAAACAATATAAAAAACCGCATCCAAACCGCCCGCCCTCATTTTGGGCAGGTCCACTTGAAGCGCAGTAAACCCGCCAGGGTCCACTTCATGGGTGGCGAAATTTAAAGGAATGTCCACATGGGTGTCGAGGGTCAACACTTTATCATGGATACGCGCGGCTTTCTCAATAAGGGCGCTGTTAGGCAAATCCTGTTCGTCTTCAGCCAGCGCCGATCCGGCAAATGCGATGACTGCCATAGTTGACAATAAAAAGCCTTTAAGTTTTTTTGCCACCCGCATCATCGCATCTCCTATATATTATTGAAATTAGGTTTGATCAGCCAACGTCTTCTTTACAGCTTCCACCACATCACCAAGTGGCGCTGTAAACTGGGCGGGCCGCCCCTCGCGCCATTCAGTATTATCTTCAATTTCTTTCGATAGCGCCGCGCCAAGTTTAAGGTCTTTAATCGTAACCTCGCCTTTTGCGCGTTCGTCTTCGCCTTGAATCACAACTAAAGGCGCTGCGCGCTTGTCAGCGTATTTCATTTGCGCGCGCATGCCCGATCCACCGAGGTAAACCTCCGCTCTGACGCCCGCGGCTCGAAGCGCGCCCGCCATTGCTTGGTAGGCGGACATTTGATCAGCCTCGAGCGCCAAGATTACCACAGGCCCGGTTAACTCCGGCGCGCCGCCCTCTTTTAACTCAAGCGCCGCCAAGAGACGCGAAACACCAACGGAAATTCCCACCGCTGGCACATCGACACCTTTAAACCGCCGGATCAGTCCGTCATAACGCCCGCCCGACGCGATGGAGCCAACCCGCACAGGGCGGCCCTTTTCGTCCTCAACGCCAAAACCAAGCTCAGCCTCGAAAACAGGGCCGGTGTAATATTCAAGACCGCGAATAACGGAAAAGTCTATTTTCGCCCGCTCATCATCAAGACCAAGCGCAGCGAGCCCCGTCGCCATTGCGTTCATCGTCGCAACACCCTCAGCTCCAGCTTCCGTAGAACCGATAAGATTATCAAGCTTCGCGCAGGTTTCTGCGTTCGTCTCCGCGCTGGCCGCCATAAAGGCCATCACCCGCTCAATAGACGCATCGTCCAGTTTGGCGCCTTCGGTATAGTCGCCGCTTTCATCCTTTCGCCCCTCGCCGAGCAGTAGGGCGACGCCTTCCTCTCCCAGTCGGTCGAGCTTATCCATCGCGCGCAATACGCCGAGTTTTTTGTCCCCATCGCGCTCTTCATCGATACCAATGGTCTGGAGTAGACCCGTCAGCACACGGCGGTCATTCATGCGGATTTGATAATGCCCACGATCAAGCCCCGCCGCTTCCAACGCTTCGGCCAACATCGCGCACGCTTCGATATCTGCATAAGGCGCTGGCGCGCCGACAGTATCTGCATCGCATTGGGTAAACTGGCGGAACCGGCCAGGCCCCGGCTTTTCATTGCGCCAAACAGGGCCCACCTGATAACGCCGGAAGGGCTTGGGCAACGCATCGTAACGCTCCGCCGCAAAACGCGCGAGCGGCGCCGTCAAATCATAGCGCAGGCTGACCCACTGATCGTCGTCATCTTGAAGAGAGAAGACCCCCTGATTAGGCCGATCGACATCGGGCAAAAACTTGCCAAGCGCATCGGTATATTCAAAGGCCGGAGTCTCCAACGGATCAAACCCATAAGCCTCGTAAACTTTGGTGATACGGGCGAGCATATCGCGTTCAGCCGCGATCTCAGCCCCTAAACGGTCGCGAAAACCGCGCGGGGTGCGCGCCTTCGGCCGGAATGTTTTCTTTGGTTTCGCCATAGCGTTCGTTGGTAAACGATGCGCCCTTTCAGGGCAATCAACAAGATAGGGCACAACGGATCGGCCGTGCAAAAAGCCGCAGCACGCCCTCGCATAAGCAACCCGCAGCCTTCATAAAATTCGTTTAGCTTTTACAAAGCCAATCGGTCCATAGTGCCAGCATATCTAGAGAGTTTAGACCGCCATGCCATTTATCCAACTTCTCGTTATCGCAATTGTTCAAGGGATCACGGAGTTTTTACCCATATCATCCTCCGCCCATTTGATCTTGGCGCCTTTGGCGGTGAAGGGTTGGGCGGATCAAGGCCCCTTAATTGACGTTGCGGCCCATGTGGGCTCCCTCGGCGCGGTGCTAATCTATTTTCGGTCAGAAACGGCGATGCTGTTTCGCGGCGGCATCGACACCTTGCGTTTTAAGGAAAGCCCCGACCGTAAACTTTTTTTGATGATCGCCGCAGCCACCATCCCAATCTTAGCACTCGCAGGCGTATTTGTTGTTTTTGATATTATTGATGCATTGCGCTCCCCCATTGTGATCGGCTGGGCCAGCATTATCTTCGGCGCCCTTCTGTGGCACGGCGACCGCCAGCCCGTAAAACACAAAGCGATCGACAAGATTACCTGGCGCCATGTCATGACCATCGGAGCCGCGCAAATGCTCGCCATTATCCCTGGGGCCAGCCGTTCTGGCGTCACCATGACCGCCGCACGCTATATCGGATGGTCACGCACTGAAGCGGCGCGTTTTTCGATGCTTCTGGCGATTCCGACTATTTCAGCATTTGGTCTTTTTGCTGGTCTTGAGCTGGTAAAAGACGGCGCAGATGCGGACCTGGCAGCCGCCGCTATTGTGGCCGCCCTATCCTTCTTTGCCGCATACGCCGCCATAGCGGTCTTTATGCGCCTCACCCGCTCCGTTGATTTCACCCCATTTGTGATCTATCGAATTTTGATGGGCGTTGGCCTTTTGCTGTTTGCAGGAAATCTTGGCGGCTAAGGCCGCGGCTGTGACTTCAGTCACAAGGTGGCTCCCTTCTATGCGCTAACTTGCCGCGTGGGCGTGAAGCCCAATGTTTATAGGGTTTGTTAGCGTTAACAGAAGAATTGAAAAATAAATTCATTTTCTTTTCGAAATGAAGCAACTAAGGGAACAACCGTAGATAGTGGGTTCCCAGCCCGCACATTGAAATGTTATAAAATATCCTTACGTTAGTATCATAATAAACCGAGCGCTGTTTAGGCTTTGCTAGCTAAATTGCGGCATGATGATTGAGCAACGGCGCAACACGTTGAGGACACACATTATGGACAATAAAGGCTTTATCGCCCACGAGGACACGTCTCGCCATATGACAGCAAAGGAATTTGCTGAGCTTGGCGGCCGTAAACTCGTCTATGTCCGCCCGGTACTGGCCAAAGACGTGATGGATGACCCGGAAGTTGAGGAAGATTTCCTTAACGTCGACATCCCGATGGACGCAACCCTTTATGCGGTTCATGCGGCTGACGGCGAACGCCTTGCCCTTGTCGGCGATCGCGACCTCGCTTTTGCCGCCGCACGCCAATATGAAATGAACCCTGTTAGCGCTCACTAATTTTCAATCGCGCAAAAATTAAGGCGCCCCAAATAGGCGGCGCCTTCTTTGCTGATGCGCGCCGCCCTAAATATACCCCTCACAACATTTCCCACCGACCGCAGACCTTCAAGCAATCACTATCTGATTGCTTGATTGAAGCTTTTTGGCGGCTCTACGCTTAGTTGCGGCAACGATAGGGTCTCATCAGGCCTATTCAATTTTTCTTGATAACGCGGCATTTTATTAAAATACCGGACGCGGGCCGTGCAATTTGTCACAAAAATGTATCAATAACCCCATACAGCAGAAGGATATATAATTAAGGATAATCCTAGTGTTTGATATTTCATTATTCGCCGCCATCGGTTTCCTATTCGCGGCCTATGCGGTTGTCGGTAACGACGCACTTCAAACCCTCGGAACCTTTATTAACTCAAATAGCCGCCTGCACTGGTCAGTTCTGTTCGCCTTCGCCGCAACCGTTCTTGTCGCGACCTTTACATACGGATGGATCGCCAATGGCGGGGACCCGTCTTATGGGCGTCTCGCGAATGCGGAAAAATATCCGGCTGTTGACGTTCAATGGTATCACACACTGCCCCCGCTTATGCTGCTTGTTATAACGCGCTTTGGGGTGCCCGTTTCGACATCCTTTATGGTGCTGACGATTTTCGCCACAATGGGCGGGCTGTCGTCCATGTTGCAAAAATCAATGATCGGCTACAGCCTCGCCTTCACCGTTGGCTTGGTCGTTTATGTGATCCTTTCACATACGTTAGAAAAGTTCTTCCGCAAAACAGAACAACATCAACACCACCCAGTTTGGGTCGTCTTACAGTGGATTACGACAGCTTACCTTTGGTCCGTTTGGTTGATCCAGGATTTTGCGAATATCTTCGTGTTCTTGCCCCGCCAACTTTCCGCGCTGGAGGGCTTTTCCGCGATGGCGGCGATTGTTCTATTGCTTGCTTATACATTCGCTAATCGCGGCGGCCCGGTTCAGAAAATTCTGCGCTCCAAAACAGCGGTTACGGATATTCGCTCTGCAACCGTGATCGACTTCACATATGCATCTCTGCTCTATTATTTCAAAGAATTGAGCGACATTCCGATGAGCACGACCTTCGTATTCTTGGGCCTAATCGCTGGCCGGGAATATGGCTTCGCCCTAACCCAGAAGGCGGTCAGCTTCTTGCGCACCTGTCAAACAGCGCTCTCGGACGTTGCGAAAGCCTATATCGGTCTTGTTCTTTCCATCAATATGGCGATCGGCCTGCCATTTCTTGCGAAGGGATTATCAAACGACGGCGTATTCAACTTCGCTGAGCTTATCCCGACCATGAGCTATGGCGTGTTTATCGCGCTGGCGAATTTAATGCTGATCCCGGTTACCTTGCACCTAACGAAGCAATCGCCGGTTAGAATGATTATCTTCACTGTGGCTCTCGGTCTTGGCCTGGCCGCCTTCTTTATCTTTGATCCACTTACGGATGTTTCCTTAGAGCCCATTTTAGAAAATTCAGACCACACCCCAAAGTGAGCCAAGCAGGCATTCTGCTGGCCAAGGGAGGATGCGAATTGGATGAATTTTTCTAACGACTCTCAATTTAACGCTTAAAAGCCTGAAGACTACCGTCATGTGAACCGCTGACGCGCAGGTTATCTACATATTGTGCGGCGCTGGGCTGCGTTTTTGTACAGGCGTCTTGCCCCCGTTTCCACAATGAAAAGGCCCGCACTTTTTAAAAGTGCGGGCCTTTCAGCATTATCACTAGTCTTGGCAGGACGTTACGAGAACTGGTTCATCGTATTGTCTTCACCAGCAGCTTTAAGGGCTGCGTCACCAGCGAAGTATTCTTTGTGGTCATCACCAATGTCCGAACCGGCCATATTCTGGTGCTTAACGCATGCGATGCCTTGACGGATTTCTTTCCGCTGAACGCCAGCAACATAACCGAGCATGCCCTGTTCACCGAAATATTCTTTCGCAAGATTGTCGGTGGACAATGCCGCTGTGTGATATGTCGGCAAAGTGATCAAATGGTGGAAGATGCCAGCACGCTTTGAGCCATCCGCCTGGAATGTCCGGATTTTCTCATCAGCTTCAGCCGCCAAGTCAGTCGCATCATACTCTTCACTCATTAGCTTCGCACGATCATAAGCGGAAACATCTTTGCCCGCTTTTTCCCACGCATCAAAGACTTGCTGACGGAAGTTCAAAGTCCAGTTGAAGGACGGTGAATTGTTGTAAACAAGTTTCGCATTTGGAATAACTTCACGAATACGGTCAACCATGCCAGCAATTTGCTCAACATGCGGTTTTTCGGTTTCGATCCAAAGAAGGTCGGCGCCGTTCTGCAAAGACGTTACGCAGTCTAAAACGCAGCGATCTTCGCCTGTGCCCGGCAAGAACTGGTACAAGTTTGACGGCAACCGTTTTGGACGCAGCAATTTGCCGTCACGTTTAATGACAACTTCGCTAGAACCAAGGTCTTCTGCACTAACCTCTTCACAATCAAGGTAAGCATTGTACTGATCACCAAGATCGCCTGGTTCATGACTGATAGCGATCTGCTTCGTGAGGCCAGCACCCAGAGAATCTGTACGTGTAACGACAACACCATCCTCAACACCGAGCTCTAAGAACGCATAGCGACAAGCGCGAACCTTGGCGATGAAATCTTCATGAGGAACGGTAACTTTACCATCTTGGTGGCCGCACTGCTTTTCGTCAGAAACCTGATTTTCAATTTGAAGGGCGCAGGCGCCTGCTTCAATCATTTTCTTAGCAAGCAGATAGGTCGCTTCAGCGTTACCGAAACCAGCATCGATATCAGCGATAATCGGAACAACATGGGTCTGATAATTATCAACCGCCGTTAACAGCTCTTGCTCTTTCGCCTTGTCGCCTGCTGTGCGGGCCGCATCAATGCCACGGAACATCATGCCAAGTTCACGCGCATCAGCCTGACGCAAGAAAGTGTAAAGCTCTTCAATCAAGGCCGGAACAGAAGTCTTTTCATGCATTGACTGATCCGGTAGCGGACCAAAATCGGAACGCAATGCAGCGACCATCCAACCAGAAAGATACAAGTAACGTTGTTTTGTATCGCCAAAGTGTTTCTTGATGGAAATCATTTTCTGTTGGCCGATAAACCCATGCCAGCAGCCCAGAGATTGAGTGTATTGCGATGGATCAGCATCATATGCAGCCATATCCTTGCGCATGATGGCGGCTGTATAACGCGCAATGTCCAATCCGGTTTGGAAACGGTTTTGCAAACGCATCCGCGCGACAGATTCTGGGTTAATACCGTCCCATGTTCCGTCATAGCTTTTAATAAGCTGGCTGACCTTATTGGTCTCTTCTTGGTATGACATGGCTATTCCCTTTTTACACAGTCATCAAAGCCGAAATCGCAGCCCTGATCGGACAATTATGATCAGGGTTCAATTCCATTCCCAGCGGCCATAACATGGCTCAAAGCAGCTTTATATAGCTTGCAGCCATACAAAAAGTTGACTTGTCAATCTTTACAATATTTTGATGTAAACTTGTAAATCTTGTAAAGTCGGCATAGTTTAGGGCGGCGAGAGCGCCCGAACCAAAAGTAGCAATAAAAACAAAAAGAAACCTTTATGGCGAAAGATCGCGGCATATACATTGGCCCCAGGCTCAGGCGCCTTAGGCGAGAGCTTGGTCTCACGCAAGCTGGAATGGCGGAAGATCTAGAAATTTCAGCGTCTTACATCGCATTGATGGAACGCAATCAACGCCCGCTAACCGCAGATATGCTATTGCGACTAGCACGCACCTATAAAGTTGACTTGGGCGACCTGGCCAGCAATCGGCAGGACGAAAATGTTGCACTGTTAAACAACATTATGCGCGACCCCTTGCTGACAGATATCGATTTCGCCGCGTTGGAGACAAAAGATTTCGCCCATGGCTATCCGGGCTTTGCCGACGCGTTAATGCGACTTTACACAGCTTACAAAGAAAGTCAGCTTGCTCTCGCCGACCGCGGCGAAGACGCATTGGCGTCACACGATCCCATCGCTGAAGCGCGTCGTTTTTTAAGCGTTCGTAAAAATTCATTCCCCCTTCTCGACGATTTAGCCGAACGCATCGCGCAAGATGTCAACGCAGGCGACCGTCTGTCTGATCACCTATCGGCGCATCTAAAAAGCCGCCATGGGCTGAGCGTGCTACGCCTGGCCCCTGATATTATGGCCGGCGCGGTGCGTCGGTTTGATCGACACAGAAACCGTATCGTACTCGACAACACCTTGGATAATGCAAGCCAAGCTTTTCAACTCGCCCAACAAATCGCTTATCTAGAGATGCGAGAAATCGTTGATGAGATCATCGCTGAAGGATCTTTTGAAACCGAAAATGGCCGCGCCCTTACACGCCGGGCGCTCGCCAATTATGCGGCGGCGGCCATTTTAATGCCATATCGCGCCTTTGTACGCGCTGCAGAAAACCGGAACTATGATATTGAAGCCCTAGGAAGACAATTCAGCGCGAGCTTTGAACAAATCGCGCACAGACTAACAACCCTGCAAAAGCCTGGACAAGAAGGCGTGCCATTCTTTTTTATTCGCGTCGATGCCGCTGGCAATGTTTCAAAACGTCTGGACGGCGCCGGCTTTCCTTTTGCGCGCCATGGGGGTTCGTGCCCTCTATGGTCCGTACACACTGCATTTAGGCGGCCGCGGGAAATCCTTACCCAATGGGTTGAATTGCCGGACGGCGAGGCATTTTTTTCGATTGCACGAACCGTCACAGCTGGCGGCGGCGCCTATGGCGCGCCGCGCATTGAACGCGCCATCGCCCTTGGCTGCGCAGCCAAACACGCAGACCGCCTTATCTACGCCAAGGGCCGCAATCTATCACAAGAGCCCCCAACCCCAATAGGCGTAACCTGCAGGTTGTGTCACCGCACAGCCTGCACCGCACGGGCTGAACCGCCGATTGGCCGCCAAGTCGTTCCAGATGATTATAGACGCGCCAGCGCGCCCTTTAGCTTTGAGGAAAGATAAAAAAACACGTTATAGCTGTGAAGGGTCCACTCACCTCACCCAAATAAGCCTCAAGAAAACCCAGTTCAGCACCCCTATTCAGCAGCCCTATTCAGCAGCAACGGCATGCCCTGACGGCAGACGCGCCTCAGCCGTCGCTCCGCCCAAAAACGGATTATCTAAAAATGGACTGCCCACAGATTTAAGATAAGCTGTGTCATTTATATTAAGGCGCAAAATTGTAACATCGCCATATTCGGGATGATGCTTTTCAGCCTGAGGCACGTAACCGAAGCGAGAAAAATAGCGCACAAGATGGCTGTTACAATCCATGTAACAACTATCCACCTCTAGCGTTAATCCGAAGATAAAATTGAACCGCAAGATATCAAGGGACAGAGAGGTGCGTCGATGTTCTTTCGCAACCATATAACGCGTGCATATACTCGTCATCGCACGGTCTTGGTCGGTTAAACGATTGATGCCGTAAAAATCTTCGTAATAACCGAGCGCCCCCTCACGAGGAAGGTTATTCCGCACGCAAGCGACAATCTCATCGGCGCAATATACAATTGTATGATGCGCAGTATCATCGAGGAAATCTTTTATCGTCTTCGTCTCATGACATGCATCAGACTGAGGACGATTCATTTCCTCAACATAGATCTTGTACCGGAAAGCATACAGCTCATCCGGGCAATCGGCGGCCGTATGCGTCCTAAATGTATATCTCATGCAACAGCAAAGCCTTTGCCTTGCTCCTTATGAAGGTGAGCATCCGCCTGCACTTCATGCCAAGCCCAGCCGGTATCGCGCTCCCCAACTTCTGCATCTTCGATAGAAGCCGCAATCATTTGGGAATATAGATAACCGGTTGTACGCATCGCGTATTCAATAGCATCCAAATCTTCATCGCTATTGACCAAAACTTCCGCATATCGCTCCATCATACGGTTATGCTCATGATCAAGCTCAATATGCTCAGTCAACCACGACATGGCGCCGTCGGGCACGCCGATATCCTTAATATGGCCGGCAATCGCATGACCGGCCGTTGTCGGCGCAAATTCAAGGAAGAATAAGTACCCGAGAGACCCAAGATGGTTAAGGTTGTAAGTTTGATGAAAAGCAAAGGACGTTAACGCCGTTGTCGCTGGTAAAGGATTTTTGTAAGGAACATCCTTCCCTTCCCCGCCAAGCGTAATATAGTCGTTCAGCGCAAGTTGCTCGTGCCCAACCTCAGAAAGCGCGTGCTTAAACACGTTGCGCACCATTTGGCGGTGACGCCCGCGGAAATAGACGGTTGATAACACTTGCAATTGCGGATTTTCACGAACGTAATAATAAACCTGCTTCACATATGAGCGGTAAGCCTCAACGGTAATCCCGCCAGCCGCCAATCGCTGCATTGGCGGAGAGCTCATGAACTCGTTCAATACGATCTCAAAACGATCCCGTAGCTCGCTAAATCTTTTCTGTGCCATGACGAAAAATTTTAATCCTTTGTTAACTATGCTTAGAATATAGTTAACATTCAAAATTTTCAACGAATTTTTAGTTAACAGACATAAATATAGGTTAACGACTTCTTTAAAAATCTGCATGCGCCCCAAAATACGTAGCCGTCACAAATACGTCAGGTTGCAAGGAAGTTCGCGTGCAATCCATAACATTTTAGTGAATAGGTTAGGAATGCACGGTGGTTTTGTTTACGAATAAATAAGCCCGCCCGTGTAATAACAGCATATGGAGTATCAAAGCGCGCATGCGTTTAGCGGGTCTTGCGTCTATGACTAAAATAAGGTTGATCAACGGACGCTTTGCTTCCTCACAAACTGAGGCGGCATATCAGGCGCATGTTTTTGAGCGTCACTTAAAAAGCAATATCTGGAGCACAATGCTCGCATTGCTCTTGTTTGTCGCTTATACGCCCTCCGATTTTGTGGATTCGGCAAAGCCAATGCAAAGCGTTGCTGTCCGCCTATCAATCTTTTTTTGCGGCGCTGGCCTTTTATCGCTTTTAGCGCACAAAAAGATCGCGCCTTATTATGATGCGATTTGCACAACAATTGTTGCGCTAATAGGTGTTGGATTTATCATCAATATCGGGTTACAGCCCACGCTGAACAACACCTATTACATTGGCATCATCCAAGGGATTATTTTCTTCAGCCTGTTGCTCAGACTACATTTTTTGAGCACAGCCATCGCCCTCTCAACGTCTTTTACAGGCTTTATATTTGTCGCCTTTTCAAAAGGCGATAACACCGCCGCCGCCCTTCAAACAGCAAACGTTGCGATGGTCGCAATCACGTGCTTGGCTGGCGTCTATTTCTTACAGCGTTACCAGCGGGCGGACTTTGTGAAGTCACAAATTATCCAACAACAAAACGATAAGTTGACTGAACTTTTAGCGGATGCAAGGCGAGATCAAAATCGTAAACTAGCAGCGCTGAATATGCTTTTGCATATGGTGCGCACGCCAATCCATCAAATTTCCGGCTTTACTGATATAATGCTGTCAAAACTTTCAACGGCGGCCAATGATAGCGAAGATCAAATTGGCTCAGAATGCCTTGACAGCGCCAATTATATAAAAGCCGCCTCTGATAGCTTAAGACAGAACGTATCCAAATTGTTATCCTATCACAAATTGGACGAGCTAGAACGAAGCGCCGCCCCAGAAGAAATAGAACTTGAAGATTTCCTTTGGGACCACACAGCGCTAATTGAAGAAGACATAGACATTTCAATTGACTGTGACGTTACAAGCTTAACCGTCGACCGCAGAATTTTGCAAACCGCTATCGACCATCTGGTGAACAATTTTGAGCATCACAAAGAAGAGATTTCCACTCTAAGTATTAACGCCCGCGCCAACCAAGATAACATAGCAATAACATTTAAAGATGACGGCCCCGGCATTGATGCTGAAAAGTTCAAAAGCGCTATTAAGCCTCTCAACGAAATTGAGAACTATCTTAATGGCGACGGCAGCAGCCCGACAATGGGCCTACGTTCTGTCGCGCGCGTGATGGAAATCGCCGCTGGCCGTTTCGAATACACCTATGATAACGGCTCTTTATTCTCCATTACTTTTCCAAGCAACCCGCCAATAGCAAGAAAAGAGCACACCCTTGCAAGAGAAATAGAGGAGCAATCCGCCCAACCCCTCTCCAAAGAGGGTTTGGCGGCCTAGCGAAAGCCCCCTTACACCAAATAGGGGATTTTTATTACTTTATAAGTATCTATCGCTCTATATTCTAGCGCCCATGGCTCATATTTGCACCTGTTTTGACCTATTTAGGCGCGAACAAGGCGAGCAGTCGGCTCACAAATTAAAAAAGTTAAAATTTTAGGCGTTTCCCCGCTCGACGGGTATACAATTCAACGCTATCGTCAAACGTGTAACAGTCAATCTCAAGGGAGAGGAGATGACGACACGTTACGCCTTAATTACAGGCGCTTCGTCTGGAATCGGCTTGGCTTTTGCGACTCTAATCGCAAAGCAAGGGTGGGATATTGGCCTCGCGGCAAGACGTGGCGAGCGGCTAAACGCAATCGCCGATGACCTTTCCGCCGCCTATAATGTTAACACAGATGTATTACCTGTGGACCTTTCCACACCTAGTGGCGCTGAAGATCTTTTAGCAAAGGTCAAAAAAGCAGGACGGACAGTCGATGCGCTGATCAACAATGCGGGCACATCAATTCCGCAACGCTTTGACAAAACACTCCTTGATGATCACAAACTATTCATTACACTGACTGTTACATCGCCAGTTACACTCTGTCACGGCGTTGCTCCGGCGATGATTGACAAAGGATGGGGGCGGATAATCAATATCAGCTCTATTGCCGCCCTCTCCTCCGGCGGCAAGGGCCATGCCCTCTATCCGGCCGGCAAATCATTCCTCCTTAAATTCTCCCAATCCCTAAACGCTGAACTATCCCCCTATGGCGTGTTCTCGACTGCCGTCATTCCTGGTTTTGTTGAGACAAACTTTCAAGTCGCTAATGGCATGGCGGATAAGGCGCCGTCTACGCCCAAACGGTTCACACAATCCCCCCACGACGTCGCTGAAGAAGCTTGGCGGCGCAATAACAAAGGCGTGGAAATTGTGGCGCCCGGCCTTTTCTCAAAAACAGCCGCAGCGTTTCTTAGAGCGCTGCCAGAACCGTTGAGCCGATCAATCACACGCGCCCAAGCAGAAAAATTTTATATCGGAGACTAAGGATGGATGACGCCGCTACAATCTTTGCAACTGAACCGACAGACACCGCCAAAACATATGACATCGTTATCATAGGCGCAGGCGCCAGCGGCGCCACCCTCGCCCAGGCATTAGCAAAGACAGGTAAGTCAATTCTTATACTCGAAAGGGGCGAGTATCTGCCGATCGAGGCGGATAATTGGAATCCGAAAGAAGTTTTTATTAAGCACCGCTATCGAACGCATGAAAAATGGGTGGACCGAAAGGGCAAAGACTTCATTCCGAACACCCATTACTGGGTGGGCGGAAATACGATTTTTTACGGCGCCGCGCTATACCGCTTTAGACGCCGCGATTTTGAACGAACAGATCATTATGGCGGCGGCGTCTCGCCGGCCTGGCCTATATCCTATGATGACCTTTCCGATTATTATACGCAAGCTGAACAGTTGTGGGGTGTGCACGGTATTCGAGGCGAAGACCCCACAGGCGATGCAACAGCACCGGCTTACCCTCACCCACCCCTAAAAGATGATCCGGAAATAACCAAGTTAAAGGGAAAGTTATCCGGGCTCGGCCTAACCCCATTTTCTATGCCCATGGCCGTTGATCGTGACGAGGCCGACACCCGAGACAGCCCGTGTATTCGCTGTAAAACATGTGGCGGTTTCCCTTGTCTGCGCGAAGCCAAGAATGATGGCCGCAAAATGGTTGAATACGCGACAACACACCCAAATGTAGCGCTGTTAGCTGGTGCAAAAGTTACGCGTTTGGATACCGATAGCACTGGCGCGCAAATTACCGGCGTGCAATATGAAAAGGATGGTGAACGCTACACTGCCAAAGGGGACCTAATCATTTTAGCCGCGGGCGCGGTTAATTCTGCAGCTTTATTGCTGGCGTCAGCTAATGATAAGCACCCTAACGGTCTTGCTAATGGCTCCGATCAAGTTGGACGCAATTACATGTTCCACACCTCAACCGCATCAATGTCCTTTGCACCGCCCAAAATTGAAACCACCTTTCCCAAAACCATTGCGCTTAATGACTATTATTGGGGTGACCCTGATGGCGGGTTCGACTATCCAATGGGACATATTCAAATGCTGGAATATTTAAGCCCGGATGTTATTCGCGGACAACTTGCTCGAAACGTTCCCGCCTGGCTTATTCCGAATTTTTTAACGTCCTATCTAAGCGAACGAATTTTACCGTTTCTCGTGATGACGGAAGATTTACCTGAAGCGCGCAATCGCGTTCAACTGACCCCAGAGGGACAGATCAAGATCAACTATTGGCACAATAACCTTCATGCCCATAAACGCTTGATTTCAAAATTCCACGCAGCGATGTCAAAAGCCGGAAGACGATGCCAGTGCTTTCGCGGATATCGCGCCCAGATGGACGCCATCATTCCCCTTTACGGCACAGCACATCAATGCGGCACTTTACGCATGGGAAATGACCCTAAAAATTCCGTAGTCGATGCTTCTTGCAAGAGTCATGAGATTGACAACCTCTATGTCGCGGATACAAGCGTTTTTGTCTCAAGCGCGGCGGTGAACCCTGCGCTGACTGCAATCGCTAATAGTTTGCGGATCGCAGATTTAATAAACGCTGCATAGCGAAAAGATGCCATCGGCCGGCTCAAACACCAATGCAACCAGCTGCGCAATCAACTGGTCGTGGGGGCCTGGGGAATAAAAGACCATCACGCACGCCCAATGTTTAAACTATAAAGGTTGCGTTGCCGATTAGACACGACGAAAACTTGACAGAACGCCGTAATCTCAATACCAGGCGACAGTGCATTTTTTGTAGCGCGCGCAAGCATTTCCCGCCCTCTCAATCTGGCGTGAATCCTGCATACAATATAAGACGACGCCGCCTCGACCAAAATTGTACATTATGGATATGACGCATCGCTTGTTTGCGGAAAAGCGGCGCGTTGAATTTAGACCGCTTTAACCCACTAGCGCCCTTTTCAGAGTGCTGTTTAAACAAGTCGTGCGAGTTTTATGACGTTTGAAGATCTTGGCCTTGACGCGCCATTACTCACCGCTTTGTCTGAGGCGGGGTATGAAAACCCAACCCCTATTCAAGAAGCAGCCATCCCAGAGGCGTTAACCGGCCGCGATGTGTTAGGTATTGCCCAGACCGGAACGGGCAAAACTGCTTCCTTTACTTTACCGATGATCCATCGCCTCGCAAAAGGCCGCGCCAGAGCGCGCATGCCGCGTTCTTTAGTGCTTGCTCCAACAAGAGAACTGGCAGCACAAGTCGCTGAAAACTTTGAAAAATACGGCAAATATTACAAATTATCGATGGCGCTGCTGATTGGCGGCGTTTCTTTTGCGGACCAAGACGCAAAACTGACACGCGGCGTTGACGTATTAATCGCGACACCGGGCCGCTTACTCGATCATTTTGAGCGTGGCCGCCTGCTCCTAACGGGTATTGAGATTATGGTGGTCGATGAAGCCGACCGCATGTTAGACATGGGCTTCATCCCTGATATTGAACGTATTTTTAAGCTAACGCCGCCACGCCGCCAGACCTTGTTTTTCTCAGCGACAATGCCGCCGGAAATTCAACGCCTAACAGACGCGTTTTTAAAAGATCCGAAGCGTGTCGAAGTGTCAAAACCGGCGACAACCGCCGATACGATTGATCAGAAAATTCTGCGCGTGCCGTCAAAAGACGATTCGGTAAAACGCGAAGCGCTGCGTGCTCTCGTTTCGATGGACGATGTGAAAAACGGCATTATTTTTTGCAATCGTAAGTCCACGGTCGATATCGTCGCAAAATCTCTTCAAAAACATGACTTTAACGCACGTCCAATTCATGGCGATCTTCCACAAGCATTCCGCATGGAAACTCTGGATAAGTTTCGCACTGATGAAGTGCAATTTCTTGTCGCGTCTGATGTCGCTGCGAGAGGCCTCGATATTCCAAATGTCAGCCATGTTTTCAACTATGACGCCCCAATCCATGCGGATGATTATGTCCACCGCATTGGCCGCACAGGACGTGCAGGAAACAAAGGCGCCGCATTTATGCTCATTACGCCAAGCGACGACAAACCATACGACACAATTTTGCGCACGATTGGCCGCGACGCGATTGACGAGATTGAACTAGGTGAAGGTTTCTTTAGTGAAGCGGTGGAACGCGCCGCGAAGAAATCCGACCGCCGCGGCGGGCGCCGGCGACGCGATGAAGACGGCGGATCAGATAAAAAGCGTAATTCGCGCGCAACGCGTTCACGGTCTTCTAGGCAGGACAGTCGTATATCGGCGCCAATTGAACCGGAAGACAAAGTCGTCGGCATGGGCGACCACGTGCCTGCGTTCATGTTACGTTAAACTTACTAAATTTTATCTATAATTATGACTAAGGGATGCAAGAAAATCCCTATAAAAACTTCGTTTGATTAGTCCCGTGCACAGCTTTCGTTTACAAAAGCTTGGTATACCTAGTCGCATAGCAAAGCGCACTGGAAAGATCTCCCATGGATACTGCATTCGAGCAAACACACCGTATTGCTAAACTTGCAATGGACACGTTAAAGTCCATGGCCCTTGCGGCGACGCCCCACAATATAGAATTGTGGTATGAGCATATTGAAGGGCGCAACCCAAGCCTGTCGCGTGATATTCAAAAATGCTTAGAGCGCCATGGCGAGATTACACAAGATCAAGCCGATCAGCTGTATCATCGCTATGTGGTCCACGGCGATCTTGCTGATGATATGATGAGCTTGATGACGAAGTTCGAAAGCGAGATCAATCAATTATCTTCCGTCATTGAATCATCTGGCGCAAAAGCCGAAAGCCGCGGCGAAACACTGCAATCTTTATCAAGCGAACTTTCTGAAACAGCAGAAGGCAACCCCGCTGTCAGCGCGATCATCGAAAATGTTGTCAGCGTCGTAAAGTCTGTGCGCGAAGAAAATGATAAATTAACCGCTCGTCTAGCCGATAGCGCAGATGAGATTTCAGGCCTGCGCGAGAGCATCGAAAATGTTCAAAAGGAAGCCTTAACTGATGGGCTAACCGGCCTTAACAACCGGCGTACATTCGATAACGCAATTGTCAATTTGCTGAAGTCTTCAAAAGAAGAAAACGAGGAACTGTCTTTAATTTTATCAGACATCGATTTCTTCAAAAAGTTCAATGATAAATGGGGCCATCAAACGGGCGACCAAGTGCTTAAACTTGTCGCCGATGTGATGAACTCAAACATTAAAGGCCAAGATGTTCTCGCCCGTTTTGGCGGTGAAGAATTCGCTATATTGCTTCCCGGCACGTCCACTGAAAATGCTGCGCTTTTAGCCGACCGCATTCGCCGGGCCGTCGAAACCCGTCGTTTGAAAAAACGCAGCACCGGCGAAGACCTTGGCGTCGTTACCGTTTCCATGGGTGTTGCAAATGCGAGCGCGACCGACACGGTTGAAAGCTTAATCGAGCGCGCTGACAAATGCCTATATCTTGCAAAAGATCTAGGGCGTAATCAGGTCGTCACCGAAGATCATGAAAGCGCACCAGAAGACCTCAAAGAAAGCGGCGCAGCATAAAATAAGGGAATTTTCCCTTATTTTGTTGAAAACTAACACGCGACAGCCTGAAGTCTGCGCCAATCTCGCCTTAATTAAGCGTCATATTACCTTCATCAACATTCGGCTCGGGGGCAGAATGGAGATGGGCAATGACAACACATCAAAGCTATTCGCGGCTGGCGTACCTTCAAGCCGCGTTCTTAATTGGAATAATAGGCCTTGCCGCCTTTAGCGCCACAAGCGCAGACGCTAAGTCGCGACCGGCTTACTGTCCGGTGACACATGATCACCGCGTCCACGATGCTGATTATTATTCTTACTATCCGCGCGCTGGCTCTGCTGTAAAAGGCGGACACAAAGGACACCATAAGGGCCAACATAAGGGCCATAAGGGAAACTATAAAAAACCACCGAGCCACCATTATGGCTCCCTCCACAACTCCCATAAGAACAAGCCAAGCTATCACTATGGCTCAAAGCACAAATATCATGGAAAAGACAGCCACTATTATTACGGCGGCAATAAGAGCCATTATAATGGGTATAAGCGGCGGCCAAACAGAATCATCAGCCGCATAGCCCTTGATACAAGGTTTCGGGCGCGCATAATCGTACAGGAAGAAATCGTATACGGAAAACGCCGTGCGCGATTGATATGCACAGTGCGAACGCGAGGACCAGAAGCGGCCTACGTCCCCTATCGGCACTTAAAACGCGTGGCGTATAATCATTGTTCGCACAGGGCAAAGGTCAGGATTTACGCTTAACCCTTAAAATTACGCCCGCCTCTATACACGCCCTCAAAAGGTAAAGCCGCGCCTAATTATATAGAGCGTGGCTTTAGCGATTACGCCTCTTAATCGTCGCGATGGACTTTTTCAGATTTTTCATGACGCTCTTGCGCTTCTAGTGAGAGCGTCGCAATCGGACGCGCCTCAAGTCGGCTCAAGCTGATCGGCTCGCCAGTTTCTTCGCAATAACCATATTCCCCATTTTCAATGCGCACGAGCGCAGAATTTATCTTGGAAATAAGCTTACGCTGACGGTCACGGGTACGAAGCTCTAGTGCTTTATCTGTCTCACTAGACGCTCGATCTGCAATATCTGGCAGATGCAGACTATCTTCTTGAAGGCCTTCAAGAGTGTCTTTGCTTTCTTTTAATATATCATCGCGCCAATCGAGTAGCTTCTTTTTGAAATACTCTTTTTGTCGGTCACACATGAAAGGCTCGCCTTCTGTAGGGCGGTATTCTTCCAAGTCTGTTGTAGACATGGCTTTCCTCCAACTCATTGCAACGGCAGAAATACGCGACTGAACGAACGCAAATCTGCGGCTTACCTAATCAGCGCGGTTTGTACTACCGACGCTGTATACCGATGCTGGCCTTTCCGCTCAAGCGCGAAATCAGTGCGCAAATACACGTCACCAATAGCGATAAATCAAGAGACTTAGCAATTCATTGACGTAGCAAAGCACCAGAAAAGGAAAAATCGCGAATATGTGATTGCGCCCTGGCCATAATACTTTCTCACAGCTTAATGATTGATTTTTACCGTCCCCTGGCCTGAGAACTGTGATATGCTTCACACCAAGCTCATCCATTTTATGACAAAATGGGTGTCAATCGTTCCGATATAGGGGCATCGCCTTTACCGGATGACGCCAAAGTCTTATTATCGGCTTTATCGATTGGGGTATTTGGTAAGCGTGATTCGGGTGGAAAGCGCTTTTAATAAGATACGCATTGGGAACCGCAATAAACGCGGGCGTGCTAGTTAAGGGGATTGGGCGTCATGAAAACATCACAGCGTGGGGTCGCCCTATTAAAGCAATTTGAGGGTCTAGAGCTTGAGGCCTATCAAGATATTGCTGGCATTTGGACGATTGGGTATGGCCATACAGGCCCTGATGTAAAGCCAGGTCAAGTTATCACTGAGGCCGAAGCAGAAGAGCTTTTAAAGCGCGACCTTAGCCCACGAGAAAAAGCAGTTTCTCGCCTTTCAAACGTTGAGCTCAACCAAAACGAATTCGATGCACTTGTCAGTTTCGTTTATAATGTCGGCGAAAACGCCTTTCGCGGGTCCACAGCGAGGCGGCGACTTAACAATAATGACCGCGTCGGCGCCGCAGATGCCTTAACATGGTGGAATAAAGCAACGGTCGGCGGTGTTCTACGTCCGGTAACAGGCCTTACACGCCGCCGTGCGGCTGAACGCGCGCTTTTCCTTACGCCTACTAATCCTGTGATCGTTCGCGACCAAGCTGACATTTCAGAAAACTCACGGGTCACGCCGATTGAAGACTCACCGCGCCGTTCAAATCTATCTGAAAGCCGAACAATCCAAGGCGCCGCGGTTGCTGGCGGCGCTGGCGTCGCTTCAACTTCTATGGGCCGCCGCGATGCAAAAGAGCTTGAAGAAGTCCGCCATCAACATGATGGCGAGGATGATGATCTCGTTTTCATTGACGACGATCTTACGCCGCCAGAAACAGCAACAGAAGACACGGGCGCCGACGCGACAAATGCGGATGCTTCTGATGCCGGTGAGACAAATCCGGACGCCCCGACAGGCGATGAAGTCGCTGATGCTGATGAAGCTGGTGACAATAGTGAGGCCACAGAAGAAGAGACGGCCGCTGAAGACACCATTAGCGTGGATGACGACTTAACCGAACTTGTAATTTTGGGCGAAGAACACCCAAGCCTTCGCGAGCAACACGCCGCCGACGCGCAAATTCAACTCGCTTTAATGGTTCTTATTCTAATATCCGTCGCCTTTTTGGTCTTTACCCGGATTGATGACTGGTTTAACTATCGCCGTTAATGAGATTAAACAATTAGCGCCCTGACCCGCTTTTGCAACACAGGCAAAAGCGTATCTTCAAACCAAGGGTTTTTCTTAAGCCACACATTATTGCGCCAAGATGGATGGGGCGTTGGAATGAATAATGGGCCATAGTCGCGCCACGACGCAACGGTTTCGGTTAGCGTCTTTTTCGCGCTTTTACCTAAATGCCATTTTTGTGCGTATGAACCAACGAGCAAACAAAGCTCTAGCTGGCCCATCGCCGCAATAAGCTTCGTGCGCCAAAGATTGGCGCACGCCTTTAAAGGCGGCAAGTCACCGCCCTTTTCATCATAGCCTGGAAAGCAAAACCCCATGGGCGCAATTGCAATTTTATCAGAACAGTAAAACTCATCTTCACTCACCCCCATCCAAGCGCGCAAACGCTCCCCAGAAGGATCGCTAAATGGTTTATTATGCTGATGGGCAAGATTGCCTGGCGCCTGACCGAAGACAGCAATACGTGCTTTCGCGCTTGGCTGAAACACAGGGTTTGGAGCATGCGGCATATCATCTGCACAATGAGTGCAACTGCGAATTTCTTGCACCAATGCATCAAAATTGGCGCTCACTGTCCCCTTACTCCTTTGACAGATGTTCAAGACTTCCCGCATTCTCTTCCCAGTTTTGGCCATCAAAGGGCTCAATCGTAATTGAAGAAAATTGCGAGCGGTCCATGCACCGTAAATTGAGCGAATACCCATCAGGGTTTGAACGCGGCGTATAAAAAGGCTTTACACCGCAAACAGAACAAAATGTGTGCTTGGCCACGCCTGAATTAAATGTATAGGTCGTAATTTTATCAGCGCCGCCAAGCAATCGAAACGAGGATTTGGGCACAATCACATGAATGAACCCCACCTGATCACACAATGAGCAGTTACAAGAGTAAGCAACGATATCGTCATCCGTCTCCGCTTCAAAGGTCACGGCGCCGCAATGGCATGCGCCTCTTTTAATGGATTTGCTCATTGTTTATCCCGTCCATAAAACACCAACAACAGACCCCGTCATCAATGTCGCCAGTGTGCCGGCGACAAGCGCTTTGGGGCCTAATTCAATCACATCATGGCGGCGCTCTTTGGCGATGACAGAAAGGCCGCCAATAACAATACCAAGGCTAGAAAAATTGGCGAACCCGCACATGGCGTAGATCATGATCAACCTTGTCCGCGGCGACAACGCATCATCAGATAGAGCGGCCAGCTGGCTATAGGCGACAACTTCATTGACCGCCGTTTTTATCCCCATCAATGCGCCTGCTTGATAGGCTTCCGCTGCGGGCACGCCCATCGCATGCATAAATGGCATAAATACCCAGCCAAATACTCTCTCAACAGATAAAGGCGCGCCAAAAAACTCAGGCGATAAAGCGCCAAGGCCGATATTGATCAACGCCACCGCGGCCATAAAGGCAATAATCGCAGCGATAATATTTAGATAAAGCGCAAGACCGTCTGTGACCCCCTGCATGAACGCGTCCATCGCACCAGCATATTTAAATTGATCAGCAGCATCAGCAGGGGTTGGAATTTCCCCCGTCTCGGGCGGTATCATCACCCGCGCCATTAAAATAGCCGCTGGGATGGAGATAATTGACGCCACAATGATATGTCCGAGCACTGAAGGGTCGACTTTAGCAAGAATGGTCGCATAAAGCGCCATGACGGAGCCTGCAACAGTGGCAAAGCCGCCAGTTATCACCACAAATAATTCCGAACGCGAGATTTTCGCCAAGAAAGGCTTAATTAATAGCGGCGCCTCACTTTGCCCCATTAGTGAATTCGCAGCCGAAGACAAAGCGACCGCCCCGCCGACACGAAAAACCTTTTCTAACAACAAAGCGAAAGCACGCACAAACAGCTTTAATATCCCAAGATGCCAAAGCACCGCTGAAAGCGCTGAGAAAAAAATCACCAAAGGCAGGGCGCGAAAAGCGAAATTAAACATCGCCCCTTCGTTCGTCACCTCAAACGGCGCATCGCCCCCGCCAAGATGGCCAAAGACGAAACGCGTCCCTTCCTCCGTCGCTTGCTGCAACGCGCTTACAAACTGCGTCAATGAGCCAAGCATCTCACGCAAAGGCGGGGTGTAAAAGAACAAGGCGGCAATAGCGAGTTGCATCAGTATCGTCCAGATGACGCTAAAGGCCTGAAAACGGGTTTTCCCCTCGGACAAGACCCAAGCGACGAAGACAAAAACCAATAACCCGCCAGCGCTTTGTAGACGCAATAAAGTCTCGGATGTCAGCTCCATCCCTACACTCCCAAATTAGGGTTTTAGCAATCTCACCCAGATACCCATGAAACGAAGAAACCAAACTATGAAGAGAATCGAGCGCTTTCACCAGTTGCACTAAACTTTCTAATCAATCTGCTGTTGCACGTCGCCACAACCGAACTATGGTGCGCGCGATGGTTTATAATCTATTGTTAAACAAGCCTGAAGGGGACTAATCGCCATGTTGCCGACACCAACGCCACAACTTCAGCCCAATACCCTTGAGTACGAGATTACGCCCCTCGTTAAGCCAACAGGATTTCGTGAATATGACGCCCGGTGGATCTTCGGGCCTGAAATTAACCTGCTCGGCATTCAGGCCCTTGGCCTAGGGCTTGGTACTTTTATCCGCGAGCTTGACTGCGAAAACAAAATTGTGGTCGGCCACGATTTCCGCGGCTATTCGCTATCGATCAAACAGGCCTTGACCGTCGGCCTTATGACGGCGGGCATCGAAGTGCACGATATTGGCTTGGCTCTGTCGCCTGTCGCTTATTTTGCACAGTTTGACTTAGATATCCCGTGCGTGGCGATGGTGACGGCCAGCCACAACGAGAATGGATGGACAGGCGTGAAAATGGGCACCGCACGCCCCCTCACCTTCGGTCCTGATGAAATGGGCAGCTTAAAAGAGATTGTTCTTAACGGAAAAAGCTCTGCAGCCCCTGGCGGCGCTTATCACTACGTTGAAGGCTTGCGCGAACGCTATATGGCGGACCTTGTCGAGAACGTCAAAATCGAACGCAAATTGAAAGTGATCGCGGCGTGCGGCAATGGCACAGCGGGCGCTTATGCGCCTGAGACGTTGTCGCGCCTAGGGCTTGAAGTCATTCCGATGGATGCTGAGCTGGATCATACTTTCCCGAAATATAATCCCAACCCGGAAGACCTAGAAATGCTGCATGCGATGCAGGCGGCAGTTAAAGAACATGGCGCCGATGTCGCCCTTGGCTTTGACGGCGACGGTGATCGCTGCGGCGTTGTTGATAATGAAGGCGAAGAAATATTCGCCGATAAGATCGGTGTGATGATCGCCCGCGATTTGTCATCCATTCATGAAAACGCGCAATTTGTCGTTGATGTAAAATCAACCGGCCTATTTATGACAGACCCGGTCTTAATCGAAAACGGCGCCAAGACGGAATATTGGAAGACAGGTCATTCCTATATCAAGCGCAAAAGCCATGAAATGGGCGCGCTCGCCGGGTTTGAAAAATCAGGACACTTCTTTTTCAACAAACCTATTGGACGCGGCTATGATGACGGTCTTGTGGCCGCTATCGCATTGTTACAAATGCTTGACCGCAACCCGGACAAATCATTGGCTGACCTTCGTAAAGCCCTGCCAAAAACTTGGCAATCACCGACCATGTCTCCCCATTGCGCTGACGAACTCAAATATGGCGTCGTTGAAAAGGTGGTTAAATCTATTGAAGCGCGCGGAATCGGCGGCGACATTATCGGTCAGAAAATCCGCGATATTGTGACTGTAAACGGCGTGCGCGTTACCGCTGAAGACGGAACCTGGGGCCTTATTCGCGCATCCTCTAACAAGCCGGAATTGGTGGTAGTCGTTGAAAGCCCAACCTCAGAAGAAAACATGAAAGCCATGTTCAAAGAGCTGGACGCTGTCTTGCGCGAACACCCGGAAGTGGGCGAATATAACCAAAAGATCTAGAGCGGATTGCGAAAACTGGAACCCAGTTTTCCCTTGAAGCGGATGACAAAACAAAACTAGCGCAATGTCGTGATAGAAGTTGGAACGGAATTGCGCTTTACCATTTGGGAACTGGTTAGCACTTGAAAGCCATAGAAATCACCGCACCTGGCGGCCCTGAGAACCTTCAACTTTGCGAACGGCCCGACCCCAAGCCTGGCCCAGGCGAAGTCTTGATCCGCGTCGCCGCGGCGGGGGTCAACCGGCCTGATGTCCTGCAGCGCAAAGGGTTCTATCCACCCCCCAAAGGGGCAAGTGATTTACCTGGACTAGAAGTCTCTGGAGAAATTGTCGCCCTTGGCGAAAACGCAGACGCTTACGCCATCGGAGATCAAGTCTGTGCGTTGCTGCCTGGCGGCGGCTATGCGGAACTTGCAACCGCCGACCAGGGCGCGTGTCTGCCTATTCCATCGGGGCTTAGTCTTTACGAGGCCGCGGGCCTGCCCGAGGCGTATTTTACAGTATGGGCGAATGTCTTCGACGATGCGGGCCTTCAGGCAGGCGAAACCTTTCTTGTTCATGGGGCCCTATCAGGCATTGGCGTGACAGCAATCACCTTAGCCAAGGCACGGGGCGCGAAGGTTATAGCGACGGCCGGATCTGACGAAAAGGCCGCCAAGGCAGCGGCGTTGGGCGCGAATAAAACCTTCAACTACCAAACTGATGCCTGGGATGACGCCATAAAAAAGAAGGCGGCGCTGATGTCGTTCTTGATATGGCTGGGGGGGACTTTTTTGTACGCAATCTATCCGCCCTTAAGCCCCATGGCCGCCATGTGTCGATCGCCTTTTTAAGGGGGCCAGAGGCGACAATTAACATTTTCCAGATCATGCAAAAACAGCTGCGCCTGTCCGGCTCGACCATGAAAGCCCGGGGCCCTGCAGAAAAAGCACGCCTTGCTGAAGCGTTGAAAAAAGAGGTTTGGCCGCTCTTTGAGAAGGGTGCATTAAAGCCCGTAATAGACAGCACCTTCCCCTTGGACCAAGCAAGCCAGGCCCATATACACATGGAATCAGGGGAACATGTCGGAAAAATCATTCTGACGGTCGATTAGGCCCAATAATCTACAATGACGTCTTGGCGCAGCCGTCGCAGCGCTCTATATAAACGGTAAGGCGCGCAATTTGCGCGGCGCTTTCCCCGGAAAATTCGGCGGTTAGCGCGGCGGTCCTACTGGGCCGCCGGCGAATTACTATGTGGCACACATTAACGGCGTGGAGCAAAAAAATAATGGCCGACCAACCTCTTATGCCTCTGGCGACCGCAGTTTGGCTGATTGACAATACATCGCTGACCTTTGACCAAATTGCAGAATTTTGCGTTCTACATCCCCTTCAGGTCAAAGGCATTGCCGATGGCGACGTTGCATCTGGCGTGCGCGGCATCAATCCAATCACCAACCACCAGCTCACCCGGGATGAAATCCAAAAAGGTGAAGAAGATGAAAAATACCGCCTAAAGCTTTCGCGGCCCAAAACAATTGTGCCGGAAAGTAAAAAGAAAAAATCACGCTATACGCCCGTTTCGAAACGGCAAAACCGGCCTGATGCGATTGCGTGGATCGTTCGCAACCACCCGGAAGTCAGCGACGCGCAGATTTCAAAATTGCTGGGCACTACGAAAAACACGATTGTTTCTATTCGCGACCGCACCCACTGGAACTCAGCGAACTTACAGCCGCAAGACCCTGTCGGTCTCGGTCTTTGCAGTCAGATTGACCTAGATGCTGTCGTTCGCAAAGCCGCAGCCAAAGCGGCCAAAGAACGCCCGCTTGAAGAAGCAAGCGGCGCCTCATTATCGCCCACAGAAGATTTTGATCAAAATGCGGATCAATTAGAAAGCGGCTCATTCAATGCAGACGCCTTCGACGCAGACGCCTTTACCGCGCCTAGCGCCGACGCCGCGTCTCAAAAGGATGATGAAGAAGAGCTTGACGCAGACGCCATCTTCTCCAATTTAAGCGGCGGCGATAACCAAGAAGAAACTGAAAACGAAAATTAATCCGCCTCACCCTCTTTGCCGGCGGCGCGCACAAGCGTTCCGCCGTCAGCATAAATTGCTTGACCAGTAATATATGACGCAGCGCTAGAGGCTAGGAAAAAGACAACTTCTGCAACCTCATCAGGATCGCCCATCCGCCCTAATGGCGGTGCGGGCGTGTCTTCTTTATCCTTTTGCGCGCGGGAGATACCGCCCACCCCGACAGCATTCGCCCGTGCGCCATATTGTGAAACAGCCAATGCAACGGCCTTTGTCAATTGGCTAAGCCCCCCTTGTGAAGCAGCAAAAGCGACATGATCCGCACGCGCCGTAACAGCTTCAACTGACATTATGTTCACAATCGCACCCGCCCCAGCGTTCGGCTCTAATTCTGCTGACGCTTGCTGCTTTGCAAGCTGCTTTGTAAAGGCCTGATTGACCAAAAAAGCCCCCCGCAAATTTGAAGCGACGATAGCATCAAAGTCTTCTTCTGATGTCTCTAAAAAACTTGCTGAAAAAGGCTCACTCGCCGTATGGGCAAGGACGTCAACACGGCCATAAGACTCAAGCGCTTCCGCCACAATGTTATGAACATGCAACTTGTTCGAAACATCAGCAACAACACAATTGGCCTGGGCGCCAGCTTTTACTAAAGTGGCGGTTAGCGCCTTGACCTTATCCTCATTCTTGTCAGCCAAGGTCAACTTATCGCCCGCAGCAGCAAAGCGGCGCGCACAAGCGGCCCCAATTTCATCGCCAACAGCCGTGATTATGACAGAGCGCGCACCCATCTCAGTATTTATTTCCCGTTAATAGCGCCAAGGGTTAAATTCAATGGCCCATGATACATCATACGCCTTATTTACCTCATAATCGCTTCGATAACATTGGGATGAATGACGCACTTAATCTGCCGACAAGAAAAAAACTAGTCATAAACAACCAGCCACAACCAGGCCATGCCCGCGTGGGGCATACACCGCCAAAATCTTTATAAAGACCAAACAAGCACACGTAAGCTTACCAGCGGTATGGATAAAGCAACCGGCGAGGCTTTGAACAGTGCGCCAATAACCATCCTTAGAAAAACAATGTACGTACAAAAGCGCCAACCGATATTGAGGAAAAAATCTCGGTCAACGCCTTTGTCTCAGGGGAGGAATCCTAAAGATGATGTGTACTGATATAGACTAATAAATTTTTCAAAAAGCAGCTTTAAGGATCAGATCTTTTTAGATCCCGAATGGTGTCTTTAATGCGCAATTTTAAGCGCTTTAGCTCCTGTACTTTTACTTCATCATGACTGGGATGTTTCATTTCGGAAGTGATTTCCGCTTTTAACTCTTGGTGACGTTGATTTAGCGTTTCAAGATGAGCGTCCATCGCCATAGACAGGGCCTCCTTTCGATGACACCAATAATTAAACACCAAAAAAGAGAGTTTGTCGACCATCTGCGTAAACAGTGCGCAATTTTAGGAAAAATATCCGAATCAAACGCTTAGAATGGTCAAATTACTAAGCTTAGTTTAGTGATGTCATCCTATAAAGAACGGGCTATAATGAACTGAATATACGATGACATCTTTTAATCGAATCATAGTTGGGGTGACTGGCGCCTCTGGGACTATATACGCTGAACGCGCGCTTACGATGCTGCGCGCATCGCAAATTGAAACCCATCTCGTTATTAGTAAGGCGGGTGAAATAACCCTGGCTTATGAACGCAATCGGAAAACCGCTGACTTTTGCAAAGACGCTGATTATCGTTACGCCATTAATGATATCGCAGCGCCTATTTCGTCTGGATCTTTTAAAACTATCGGTATGCTGATCGTACCATGCTCCATCAAAACCATGTCTGAAATAGCAACAGGCGTAACATCATCACTCCTGACCCGCGCCGCAGATGTGGTTTTGAAAGAACGCCGTCCCCTAATTTTAATGGTGCGGGAAACGCCCTTCCATCTTGGACACCTACGCACCATGACTAAACTAGCGGAAATGGGGGCGATAATCGCCCCACCCTTGCCCGCCTTTTACGCTGAGCCGGCCAGCATTGATGAACTTGTTGATCAATCGGTTGGGCGCGCGCTTGATCTGTTTGGGCTGGATATCGCCTCAACAAAACGTTGGGGGGAAGACCTTGAGAAAGGCAAACGCACGCCATGACAAAACCTGACGGCCCATTAGGACCGGCGCATGACATTAATTTCTGGCACTGGTCAGAAGACGTTTATGCCCAAAAGGGCGTTTCCGCCCTTTTGCTTCAGATGCAAGACGATTTTGGGCTCAATGTGAATTTACTATTGTGGTCGATTTGGACAGCGCAACATTACGGCGAGGCCCCAAAACCCGTTATAAAAGAGGCGGGGGCTACTATAGACGCGTGGAACACGGACGTTTGTCAGAATTTACGGCGGGCCCGGCGCGCTTTAAAGACCCCCCCAAAAGCAGCCGATAACGATCTCGCGCAAGCGTTGAGAAAGAAAGTCAAAAAGGCGGAGCTTGACGCCGAAGAGATCGAGCAAAAAATCTTACAAACTATAGCTAAGCAACATTTTAAAGAAAATATAATTGCTCCCAGCACGCCCCCGGTGATACTCTGCAATATGCAAGGGCGAATCTTAAGGTTTACGCAAAACTCAGTAAGTCGGTGAAAATTGACGATCCCTTGATCGAATCACTGTTAGACAAGTTACTAGAATACGTATTTTTCGCCCTCTTCCAGACAAAAACGCCAAGCTATGAATGATCGCGATCCACCAGAGGGCCAAGATGATGGTCCAGACACAGAAACTGGCGAACCGCCGTCTCTGGCGGTTATTCAATCCATGTCGCCCAATTCCGATGAACCCAAGGAAGAAACAGACACGCCCACTGAAACGCCGCCAGTCGGCGCCAATGATGAGGCGTTATTGATTCGCTTAACCGCACTCGAGCAAGACCACCAAGATTTAGGCCTTGCAATTGAGGCGCTGGAAAACCAACCCCATTACGACCGTTTAGCAGCGGCCCGGCTGAAAAAGAAAAAACTTCAGCTGAAGGATAAAATTCAAGAGCTAAAAAACGCCCTTACGCCGGATATCATCGCATAACGCGATTATGACGCGTACTTAAGAAGCTTTTGTGCGTTTTGCACGTTCTTCTTTATGGCGCTTTTTATGGGCGTACATACGCTCATCGGCGGCGACTAATGCTTCTTCTGCTGTTGTGCTCTTGGGAAGCCCCACGGCGCCGCAAGAAATATGCAACCGCCGCATAGCGCCGCCAATTTCTATTGGTGCGCTATGAACAGCCGCTTGAAGTCGCTCCGCCTTCATCATCGCGGTTTTTTCATCCGTGACCATCAAGATGACGCCAAACTCATCGCCGCCAAGTCGGCCAACAAAATCCGTCTGGCGAATACTTTGACGCAATATAGTCGCAACATGAGCCAAAGCTGCATCACCAGCAGCGTGACCAAAAGTATCATTGATCATCTTCAGATCATTCAAGTCGATATAGACTAAGCTGGCTGGCGTCTCATAACGTTGAACCATCGCCAGAATGCGCGTTAATTCCTGAACAAAAGTGCGCCTGTTCATAATGCCAAGCAGCGGATCAGTCTCAGCAAGCTCTTTTAACTCGCTCATTTTCTTCTGGGCTTCAGCAAGTTCAGCGCGCAACTGGCTCACTTCTTCAAAGAGACTTAAAATTGCCTGACGAACGCGCGGCGTTAGTTCATTTTCAGGAATGCCGGCAAGGGAAACCTTATCGACCACTCCGGCGCTCTGCGCGCCTTGGCTGCTTGTTGTCTTCTTAACGCTTCTTGTGCGCGCCGCCGCACGGGGCGCTTGTGTACCCGTAACCTTCATTGTCTCGCCCCTCTTTTTAGCGAAACCTCTGCAGACACGAGCGCACTTTTACCGCTGTTAAAACGCAATATGCTTCCAGTTTTAATATGCATATATCCATGCATCTTAGAGCAATTCCCGCTTTCACGCCAAACCAAACCACACGCAATGTCTGTGGTTCTTGCTAAGGCTGTTTTTGCGATCGATGGTTCCAGCATAAGATTTAAAGTAACGTTGCTCTTCTTGTTTCAGCGTGCTTGCAGACAGTCTTAGATATCAATATAACCCCCAATTTTTAACAAATAGCGGAGAAACTGGGTTGAAATGACAGAAAACAACAACCTAGAAGCGCAAATCGGCGTGATTATGGGATCAAAGTCAGATTGGCCAACCATGTCAAAGGCCGCTGAAGTCCTTACAACGCTGGAAGTACCGTTTGAGACACGCATTGTTTCAGCACACCGCACGCCAGAACGGCTCTTTGAATATGCAAAAAGTGCAAAAAATAGGGGATTAAAAGCGATTATCGCTGGCGCTGGCGGCGCGGCTCACTTGCCAGGCATGGTGGCCGCCTTGACCCCGCTTCCTGTTATTGGTGTTCCGGTAAAAAGCCGGTCTCTCAACGGCTTAGACAGTTTGCTATCGATTGTGCAGATGCCAGCCGGTATTCCTGTCGCCACCGTCGCGATTGGAGAGGCAGGCGCAAGTAACGCAGGCTTGCTCGCCGCCGCAATGCTTGCCCCTTATGACGAGGCCCTTGGCACACGCCTAGACGCCTGGCGCGCGCAACAAACAAAAAGCGTGGCGGAAACACCGCCTTCACTGGCCAGCTTTACCGAAAGCGATAGCGGCAAATGAACGTAGCTGGGAGCAAATTATCCACCCTCGCCCCTAATAGCGTCATTGGCCTTCTTGGCGGCGGACAACTTGGACGCCTTCTCGCAAACGCCGCTTGTGGACTTGGGCTGCGCACGCACATATTTGCGCCCGAGGCAGCCTGCCCCGCCAAAGATGTCGCGTTTGCCCAAACCACCGCCGACTATGAAGATGCGAAGGCTTTGGCCGCATTCGCACAGTCCGTGGACATTATCAGCTATGAGTTTGAGAATGTCCCCGCCCGGACTGTCGAAATATTGCAAGACCTTGGCGCTCAGGTTGCGCCAGGCGGTAAAGCTCTTGCTGTCGCGCAAGACCGACTTGTCGAAAAACAATTTATCGAAAGTGTCGGCGCAAAAACCGCCCCTTACTTTCCGGTAGACGATTTGGAGACATTGCAAAAAGGATTAGAGGCGCTTGGCGCTCCAGCAATCTTAAAAACCCGCCGACTGGGATATGATGGGAAGGGCCAAACGACCTTGCGCAGCCAAACCGATGACCTTGGCGAAACCTGGCAAAACGCTCAGGAAAAAGCATGGCGCGAGATTGGCGCCCGCCCCGCCATTTTAGAAGCAATGATTGATTTCACCTGCGAAATTTCAATCATTGGCGCGCGTGGCTTTAACGGTGAAGTTGTATTGTTTGAACCGTCTGAGAATTATCACCAAGGCGGTATTCTACGTCGCTCGACCGCGCCTGCCGACATTAGTACGCATACAGCTCAGCAAGCCGCAGCCATTACTGCAGACCTACTTCAAGCCTTAGACTATATCGGCGTCATTGGCGTTGAATTCTTTGTGCTTTCGGACGGAAACGTCTTAGTCAATGAATTTGCGCCAAGAGTTCATAATTCAGGGCACTGGACCGCAGACGCATGCGTAACCTCCCAATTTGAGCAGCATATACGCGCCATCGCTGGTTGGCCTTTAGGCGATCCGACGCGCTTTGCGCCTTGTGTTATGGAAAACCTCATTGGCGCTGATGCTGACGCATGGAAAGAACGAGCAAGCGAACCGCGCGCACGCCTCTATTTATACGGTAAAGATAAAGCAAAACCGGGGCGTAAAATGGGTCATATTACCCGGTTCAGCAAGTAAAAGATCAGCCTACGCCCTATAACGTAACCGGGCGAGCAAACGAATGGGCCCCTTTGGATCTAGGGCTAATTTATTTGCTTGCGCCTTGATCTTTTCAATCTGCATCACATTATCAATACGCGCTTTTAAAAATGTGTCCGTCGCGGCGGCGTTTTCCGAATCATCCGCAAGCCAGCGAGCTAAAGTCGTCGTCCAAACGCCCGCAAGAATGGCGCGTTTGGAGTAAAAGTTGAAATCTGTTGAGACGTCGCCAAGTCCGCGCCAAACCGTGTCCACTGTGCGCCATACAAGACGTGTCGAAAGGCCGGCATATAAAGGCAAGGCGAGCATCGCCGCTGCTCTTCGCGCAGCTTCTTTGTTAGCAGGTCCAATTGCATCGATGCGCGCGCGAATGGCAGAAGCAACTTTATCGCGGATGCGTTTTTCTGCGAATGCATCTCCTTTCATGGCTGCGGCCATTTCAGCGTCCAACATTTCGGACCATAACTGTAAAAGATCGCGAACGCCGCCCGGAAAAGCCGCCGCCAAGACGGACTTATCCACCTGCGCCTGAGCAGCCGCGCGGCGCAACATAACCGACGTCCATCCTTCAAAAGGGGCCAATCGTAAGGCGCGCGCCAAAATATCGCGCCGCTCAGCTTCAAAAGCACCCATGCCGGGCGAGGAAAGATTGGTTTTTTCGCTCATACTTAATATTAGACCCTTTCTTTCCATATAGACATGCGACATCTGACTTGCTATCAAGCCCGCTAAGCTTGGCGCATAAAACGCCCTAGCACATCAGTATCAGCGGCGTCGCGGCCACAAGGCTCGTGACGTTTTTATTTAAAAGACTAACTTACCTGCGCCAATGCTTTGCTGGCATAATGCCGATACACAAGGCGCAACGCAAAGAACGAAAGAAGGAGGCCCTGGCCATCGTTCAGATCCACGTCCGCGACAATAATGTCGAGCAAGCATTACGCGCGCTGAAAAAGAAAATGCAGCGCGAAGGCACCTTTCGGGAAATGAAACGGCGTAAGTTCTACGAAAAGCCGTCAGAAAAGCGCGCCCGCCAAAAGGCGGAAGCTGTTCGCCGCGCCCGTAAATTGGTGCGCAAACGCTTGCAGCGTGAAGGCATAGCCTAACCCCTTACAGTCAGACTTCATTGTAAGGGCTTGTAACAAAAGCATTTTGCTGTCCAGGATACAAATCGCCGTATGGAGCTTAAGATGAAAACACTGGCTGTATTACTTGCATCTGTCTTCTTTCTGGCCGCATGTGAAACCGTAAAAGGCGTAGGCCGTGATATTACTGGCGCGGCGGAAGCGGTTGATGAAGCGATCGATTAACCGTCACGGGGTCATGCCTGGTGATTTGTAATGACTGCCTTGTCCCACTTGTGAACTGAATTGTCCCACTTGTGAGATGAGCAATACCCACGATAAACTATTATAGTGTCGACCTTTTTATAACGCGCCTGGAACGGGCGCGTTTTTTATGGCTGAAAATGTCCTAAAAACGGGAATTTCTTCTTCATTTTTTTCCAATTTTGTTAACACAAATTATTGCCGTATCTAGGATAATTCTGCTTAATTCCACCCAAGGGAAAATACATGCGGGGTGTCATGATTACGCGTAAAAATACGAGCACAGTTGTGAACAGTCTTACGGCGGCGGGCCTGTCCCTCGTCTTCTCACTAGCCGGGGCTGGCTTCTCAGCGGCAAACGCTCAAAACAGAATTGACGAACCGCGCTTAGATCCAATTTTTGGGCAAAAAGCGCCTGAAAATACTGAAATACCGCTCATCACCAATGACGATGAGTATGACGATTATGACAAAGGCTGGTCGCCATTGCGCGGCCTTGTCGGCGTGTTGACCTTCCTGACGCCAGATACCACAGACCTAAGTATCGGTCTTGGACCGGAATATGAGCCTGATTACTACGGTTCAGACGACTATGAACTTGGCGTTGATCCGCAAGTCTATGTAAAATTTAGAAACTTCGTATTTTTAGACGACGACGGCGCTGACTTCGCGCTGTTTGGATTTTCAGGCTTTTCGTTCGGTCCATCTTTAAGAATTCGCGGAGATCGCGACGAAGATGAAAACGAGGCGCTAGCAGGTCTTGGTGATGTTGGCATGACGTTTGAGTTCGGCGGCTTCGCCGCGACGACCTTCAAAAATCGCTACTCTTTTAGATTTAAAATCCGCCGCGGCATCTCATCTGGCCACCGCGGTTTAATTGTCGACGCTTATAGCACGGCGGTGCTCTTTCGTTCTAAACCGTTTTCCGCCTCAATCAGCGCCCAAACCTCTTGGATTGGCGATAATTATGCGGATGCATACTTCACCATTAATCCGGTTCAAGCACTTAACTCCGGCCTACCCCAATTTCAAGCGGAACGCGGTTTCCGCGATGTCGGGGGCAGCCTTAACGGCTATTTCAATCTTGGCGAGCGCTGGTCAGTCAACCCATACGTTTCATACACCTATGCGCTGGGCGACGTCGCCGCCTCCCCAATCGTTAGCCAAGAAGGTGACCGCAATCAATTCCGTGTGGGCTTCCACCTGATGCGCGAATTTGAATTTAAGATGTTTTAAGCCCATAAGCGCTTCCGGCGCTCTAAGGGCTAATCAACGATTTTCAATACAAAGACACGATTCAATACAAAGACATGATCAAAAAAAACGCCAGCAAAACCTGCTGGCGTTTTTTCATAGTCGGTGATCAAAGCACTCATTAGCGAAGCGCTTTGACAATCTCTTCACACATCTTCTTAGCATCGCCGAACAACATCATGGTGTTGTCGCGGAAGAACAGCTCGTTTTGAACGCCCGCATAACCAGACGCCATGCCCCGCTTTACAAAGAGCACGGTTCCTGCGTTTTCAACATCCAAGATTGGCATTCCATAGATGGCTGACGTCTTATCAGTCTTAGCCGCCGGGTTGGTAACGTCATTAGCACCGATCACAAAGGCGACGTCTGCTGTGCGGAACTCGGCGTTGATATCTTCCAATTCGAAGACTTCATCATAAGGCACCTGAGCCTCAGCAAGAAGAACGTTCATATGCCCAGGCATACGGCCCGCAACCGGGTGGATTGCATATTTCACCTCAACCCCAGCTTCTTTGAGCTCGTCAGCCATTTCCTTCAGCGCATGCTGAGCCTGCGCGACCGCCATGCCGTACCCAGGAACGATTATGACTTTGCCTGCATTCTTCATAATGAAGGACGCATCATCCGCTGACCCGCGTTTAACAGGACGATCTTCCTCGCCGCCAGCGCCGCCAGCGGCATCCTCGCCGCCAAAGCCGCCCAGAATAACAGAGATAAAAGAGCGGTTCATGCCCTTACACATAATATAGGACAGGATCGCGCCAGAGGAGCCCACGAGAGCGCCCGTAACAATCAAGGCAATGTTTTCCAGGGTGAAGCCGATACCCGCTGCGGCCCAGCCAGAATAGGAGTTCAACATCGACACAACCACCGGCATATCCGCGCCGCCGATTGGAATGATGATCAAGAAACCAAGGATAAAGGCTGTTAACGTCAACAAGAAGAACACAAACCCAGACTGCTCACCCGTCATCAACATCCCAACAAAAATTAGGATCAACAGAGCCAGACCAAGGTTAATCGCATGACGGAAAGGCAAAATGATCGGCTTACCGGACATATTACCGTTGAGCTTTAAGCCAGCGATAATCGAACCAGAAAATGTAATCGCGCCAATCGCTACGCCTAAAGACATTTCAATAACGGACGCAGCATGAATATGACCAGGCTCGCCAATACCAAATGCTGTCGGCGCTAAGAACGCCGCCCAAGCGATAAACACCGCCGCCAGACCGACCAGCGAGTGGAAGCCCGCAACCAGTTGCGGCATTTGCGTCATCTGAACGCGTTGTGCAATCAAAGCACCAGCGCCACCACCCAAACCAACGCCAAGGAGAATCAGCACCCAAGTGCCAAAGCCGTGTTGTTGCAGCAAAAACAGTGTCGTGAAAACCGCGATCGCCATACCGATCATGCCAAAGCGGTTACCATCCCTGGATGTCTCAGGTGAAGATAAACCACGAAGCGCCAGAATAAAAAGGACGCCCGAAGTGATGTAAAGGAGCGCAGGAAGATTATAAGCCATCAGAGATTAGCTCCCCTTTTTCTTGTACATAGCGAGCATGCGCTGGGTCACCAAAAACCCGCCAAAAATATTCACACTCGCCAGCACAACACCTAAAAAGCCAAAAAGTTTCGGCCAAAACCCACCGCCGACTTCCGTCAGGTCAGCACCAAGAGCGAGCAAAGCGCCAACGATCACAACTGAGGAAATCGCATTCGTAACCGACATAAGCGGTGTATGAAGCGCAGGCGTCACCGACCAAACCACGTAATACCCAACAAAAACCGCCAGTACGAAAATACTCAGCAGGTATACAAAGTCGGACGGGCCGCCCACGTTAGAAGCAAGCATCGCAATGGTGTCCGCGATCTCGCGTGCTTCAAGCGCCGAAGCGCCCGCCGCATCAGCTTTAGCAGCCGCTGTCTGAGCGGCTGCTTCTGCGTTCGCCGCCGCCGCCTCAGCGACCTCAGCGGCCTGTTCAATTTCTTCTGTCTGTTTTTTCATGGCTGGGGCAGCCTCCTTATGCGCAACCGATGGCGGATTAAGCGCTAATGCGCCTATTCCGTCGCCGACGCCGCGTCAGCTTCAGCAAAATTAGGGTGAACAACAGCGCCGTCACGGGTTAACGCAACGCCTTGAATGATTTCATCTTCCCAATCAATCGTAAGGCTCTTGGATTCCGGATCCACAAAAGCGGAGATGAAATTGTAAAGATTTCGAGCATAAAGACGCGAAGCATCCGCCGCCAAGCGCCCTGGCACATTTGTAAAGCCAAGAACGACCACGCCATCGGCGTCAATTACCTCGCCCGGGCGGCTAACGGCGACGTTGCCGCCGCGCTCAACCGCAAGGTCGACAACAACCGAACCAGCCTGCATCGAGCGAACCATCTCCTCGCTCACCAATTGCGGGGCTGGACGGCCGGGGATAAGGGCAGTCGTAATAACAATGTCCTGCTTTTTGATATGCGCTGCGACGAATTCAGCCTGACGCTTTTGGAAGTCTTCAGACATCTCCTTGGCATAACCGCCTTCGGTCTCGGCTTCTTTCATCGCCTCTTCATCAACAGTGACAAAAGTTGCGCCAAGGCTCTCGACCTGTTCTTTCGCAGCGAAACGAACATCCGTCGCTGATACCACTGCGCCAAGTCGGCGCGCTGTCGCAATCGCCTGTAGGCCAGCGACCCCAGCCCCCATTATAAACACTTTCGCTGGCGGCACCGTGCCCGCAGCGGTCATCATCATCGGTAAAGCCCGACCAAAATAAGCCGCCGCATCGATAACAGCCTTGTAACCCGCCAAGTTCGATTGTGACGATAGAACGTCCATCGACTGGGCCCGGGTGATACGCGGCATAAAATCCATCGCAAAAGCGTCTACGCCAGCGTCAGCATATTTCTTTAACGCCGCCGGGTCGTCAAAGGCGGAAAGAATAGCGACAAGCTTTGCTCCGCGGCCAATAACGCCAAGTTCGTCATCTGTTGGCCCTTGGACCTTCAAAATCAAATCTGCGCCCTGTGCGGCTTCTGCAGCAGAAGAAGCGATCGACGCCCCGGCCTCAGAGAAATCAGCATCAGAAAAACGAGCGCCAGCGCCAGCGCCGGTCTCAATCTTAAGCTGGGCGCCTAAATCGGCGAATTTTTTAACTGTCTCAGGTGAAACAGCAACGCGCGTTTCTCCATCGCGCGTTTCTTTAAGCACGGCAATCTTCATAACCGCTCCCTAGACCATTGAAGGCAACACTAAATTTAGCGCCTAATGTGAGAAAAACATTTTGATAATAAGGTAGACCACGACATAGGTTACGATGCCAGCGATCAAAGCAAACAGAACTCCGCTTGCCAGAACGAGATTAGTGAAAAATACTGTAAGAGCTAGCGCAAATGGCGTCCCGATTTCACCCGATGCGCGCATTACGCCACTATACATTTCTTCATGAGCTTTCACATCGAGCGCGTGTTGTGCAGCTTCGTCTTCCATGGCGTCTATTCTTCCTTATCTGACGACGGTTAGGCCTTTTCGGCTTCCGTTAATCGTCTGATTCAGCAAAATGCGTAATTCATGCGATTATTTATTCACGTGGCTATAAAACGAAGAAGGGAAATCCGTCAACCTGTTCGCCTGTTATATTAAGGCGCCCCAACGATCGTAAAGTGCTCGTTTTTTCCTCGGCGCGACCAGTTTTTGCGCCGTTTATAGCCCAACTTTTATCGGCCAGGTACTCAGCAAAGTTCGCATAGTTGTGATAAATGCCATCGGCTCATCCATCATTAAGTGATGATGAGCCGATGGCATCAAAATTAGTGGCGCACGGCCGACAACGCGTTCTCGCAAATGCTTAAAACCATCGAACTGTATAAACAAAGACTGCTCGCCATAGATAAAAGCGAGCGGACATCGGGGGGCGACAAATAAGTCCCGATCAAAGTGGATTTCAAAATTTCCTCCCTGATGAGGATCAAACTTCCAAGTCCATCCAACGGACCCATCTTCCTTTGGCGCTTTAATCAGCCCTTCGCGCGCAATATAGTCGACGAGATAAAGTTCCGTACATGGCTGATTTGGCAGGAAACGAAACCGTTCAAGCGGCTCGGTCATCGTGTCATAAACGCGTTTATAACGATAGCGTCTGTCATCGTTTTTGCCGCTGACTGTATAACCTTCATCCGGGTCTGGTTTAGCAATCGGGCTATCGATAACCACCGCGCCCGCAAGCTTTTCGCCTTCGCGTTCAACCGCAGCTAGCGTGACATAACCGCCAAAGCTATGCCCCACAACAGTCGGCCGCCCTCGTTGATTTAGCTTTGCCGCTTCAATAACAGCAAACACCTCATCAACCAGACAATCCATTGAATAGCGCGCCCGCCAATCCGAATCACCCATACCTGAAAGATCAAGCGCCGCAACCCTAAATTGCTCAGCAAAAAATGGCGCAAAGGGCCGCCACCAGTTTCGATGCGCTCGCCCGCCATGTATCAGCAGCATCCCCCTCTTATTAGGATCGCCCCATGCCGTGTATTTTATCGAGGCGCCGTTAACATCAACGGCGCCTTCCTCGCACGGATAGTTCAATGCCCAATCAAACCATTCTGGCGCAGGCGGCTTTTGACCGCCCAAACCTTTTAATGGGCGGATATAATCGCTTTTGTTATCTTGGGGGTTAGCGTCTTGTTCATCGGCGCTTTCCCATGCGGCCTTCGAGCTCTTATCGCTCATGGTCTATACCTCAACATAAAACACAGCGAGCAAGCCGAAAGCATTGCCGCGTTTTCATTTTTCTTATCAATAAGCCTCCCCCAAAGGAAAACAACACCCGCAAACAGCAATACAAGAGGCTTGATACTGACCGAAACATCAAAATCCCTCTCGACTATCATTAATTGTTCACAGTTCACCAAGCCCTATTAAGGTTTTTTTAACACATAAGACTATGTCGGCGCCCCGAAATGAAACGCCTTAAAGTGAACCTTAACCCTGCCCTGCTAGAAACGAAGTTCTGTTTTAAGCATTATAGATGGGGTCCCGGATGGCGAAACGTATACTTATAGTTGATGATGATCCAACCCAGCGCCGTTTAATGCGGGCCGTCTGTGAAAAAGGCGGTTTTGACGTTACGCAAGCTGAAAGCGGCGAAGAAGCTGTTTCAATCATTCGCGGGGATGACAGCCAAGAAATCGCCCTTGTTATGCTCGATTTACGCATGCCTGGCGGCATGGACGGAATGGAGACCTTAAAGCGCGCTAAATCCTTCCGCGAAGATTTACCCTTCATTGTGCTGACCGCTCAAGGCGGCATTGATACGGTCGTTGAAGCGATGCAAAACGGCGCCGCGGACTTCTTTGTCAAACCGGCCTCGCCTGAGCGCGTGATGGTTTCCATCAACAATGCGCTAAACATGACAACGCTGAAAGGCGAAGTCTCGCGCCTAAAACGCAAGCGCGACGGCGCCATGGCGTTTAATGATTTAATCGGCGACAGCGCAGCGATGCGAGGCGTGTTCCGCCTGGGCGAGCGCGCCGCTGGGTCAAACATTCCGATACTGATTACAGGCGAGAGCGGCGTCGGAAAAGAAATGATCGCCCGCGCTATCCAAGGGTCATCCGGCCGGTCTGGTCGTCCCTTTGTGACCGTAAACTGCGGCGCGGTGCCAGAAAACCTTGTTGAAAGCATTCTTTTTGGCCATGAAAAAGGATCATTCACGGGCGCAACCTCAAAACATATCGGCAAATTCCAAGAGGCTGACGGCGGCACCATCTTCCTTGACGAGATTGGCGAGCTGCCCCTCGACATGCAGGTAAAGCTATTGCGGGTCTTACAAGAGGGCGAAGTTGATCCAATCGGCTCAAAACGCCCGGTTAAAGTGGATGTACGCATTATTTCTGCGACAAACCGTGAGCTAAGCAAAGAGATCGAAAATGGCGGCTTCCGCGAGGACTTATTCTACCGCTTGAATGTCTTCCCTATCCAAGCCCCGCCGCTTAGAGAACGTTCAGAAGACATCCCCGCCCTGATTGAGCATTTCATTAATCGATACAATGCTGAGGAAAGCCGTGATGTGCGGGGCGTTAAGCCGGATGTTATGGACGTCCTGGTGAAACAGCCATGGCCTGGCAACGTACGTCAGCTGGAAAACACTATCTTCCGCGCGGTCGTATTGGCGGAAGGGGCTTACCTAACGGGTGCGGACTTTCCTTTCCTTGCCGCTGAGCTTGAAGCTGCGGGCGTAGACATGTCTGTAGACGCGCCATTAGAAGAACCACCCCTTGCGACGCAATCGCCCCTTAGTGCGCCGCCCACTAATGCGCCGCCCACTAATGCGCCGTCCTCTGGTGCGCAAGAAACGAGCTATGATGACGCGCCCGTTATTGCGCCGGAAGACGATGTCACCTCCTCACTCGGTCCCGTCGCTGTCTTCGACCGCGAAGGCAATCTGCGTACCTTAGAAGCGATTGAACGCGATCTTATTGAGCTTGCAATCGATACTTATGAGGGTCGCATGTCGGAAGTTGCTCGCCGTCTTGGCATGGGGCGCTCTACCCTTTATCGCAAAATCCGCGATCACGGCCTTGAGATTAAACGCGCGAGCTAAAACATTCCCCGAGAGAGTTCAGCGAAACGTCCTTGCTGAACTCCATCTTTCAAGACTTGCCTTTGGCAAGCACCTTAAAGATGAAGACCATATTTGTTGGCGCTATTTCTCCCTCATCCTGAGATGCTCGACTTCGTCGAACCTCGAAGGATGGAACTCAATATGATCTCATTGACACACCGTCTACGGAACGGCCATAGTACCGCTCCTAAATTACGGGGATTTATGGCCAAGCTTGCGACTTTTGCTTCCATCAAAAAAATTGCGGAAAAACGACATGGCGGCGCCAAAGCGCTCGAAGCTTTAATGCCAAATGTCAAATCGCCAAGAACGCTGTCTAAAATCAGCGATGACCGTTGGCTTTCCGCGATGACCAAGGGTGTTTTTCAGGCGGGTTTTAACTGGTCCGTTATTGAAAAAAAATGGGATGGGTTTGAGGAAGCCTTTGAAGGCTTCAATCCAAATCGCTGGGCCCATATGATGGATGAAGATTTGGACCGCTTGCTAAAAGACACGCGGATCGTACGCAACGCTCAAAAGATCAACTCAGTCCCTGTTAACGCGCAAATGATTTTGTCACTCGCCGCGGAGCACGGGTCCGCCGCGAAAGCATTCGCCAATTGGCCGAACGAGGACTTTATCGGCCTTTTAGACTACGTAAAAGCCAATGGCGGACGCCTTGGCGGCGCGACCGCCCAATATCTCTTCCGTTCCATGGGAAAAGATAGCTTCCTCATTTCCCGGGATGTTAGCGCCGCCCTGATACGGGCTGGCGTTATCGATAAGGCGCCGACCTCTAAGCGCGCACTCGCCGCCGTTCAAGAAGCATTTAATAAGTGGCATGAAGAAAGCGGTGCGCCGCTTGCCCATATCAGCCGCACGCTTGGCTATTCAATTGACGCCGGCCAGCAGTGAAGCTTACTCGGCCAACTTAAGATCAAAATGAAGAACATCCTCGCGCACGCCTAACTTCGTGTAAAGAGCAGTCGCTGGATCGTCGCCATAGTCAGCCTGGACAAAGATGACATAAGCACCCATCTTCTTAGCAGTGGCTTTAAGGTGGTTTATGACAGCGGTCGCGGCGCCCTGACGGCGATAGGATGAAGCAACAGCGAGATCATAAAGATAAAACTCACTGCGTTCTTGCTCATATTTTTTAAGCTCATAGGCCGTTAGACCGCCGATGACTTGCTCGTCGTCAAGGGCGACAACAACAACAAACTCCGGTCGGCTGAGCAAATCACGAAGATAGTCATCACTCGGCGGCGCAGAAGCGTATAACGCCTCTTCTTCAAACGCCTCGCCAAAGACATTTAACAAGTCGCGAAAACAATCCACATCGTCCCGGCCCAGCAAACAGGTATCGAAACGTGGTTTTTCATCAGCCATACCAAACGCCTTTATTCTGGTCGTTAAGTGATGAGACTGAAATGGCGGCTGTTTTAAAACTTACAAGGACAAAAGGCAGTCTACGCTTCACCCAGCGCCGAAAGATAAAGATCTAAAAGCGCTTCTTGTTCTTGCCGGTCCGCCCGGTCCATTTTGCGCAACCGAATGACCTGGCGAAGGATTTTTGTCTCATACCCCTCGCCCTTGGCTTCAGCATAAACTTCTTTGATATCTTCCATCACAGCGGCCTTATCTTCTTCCAAGCGTTCAACCCGCTCAATAAAACTGCGCAAACGGTCCGCTGCGACAGTTGAAGCACCTACTGGTCCAGCTTCCAAGTTCGTTTCGATCACCCCTGCGCCGTCGGCCATATTTCCCTCGCGTTACGATTACCGGACTTATTCATCCGACTTCAGAAGAAGAAGCGGCTCACCCGCTGAATTTGAGTTTTACAGATAAAAACGCATAAGAAAATTTCGCAAGGCGAAAGCGCGCTTTGGGGAAAACAAGCGCATACGGCGTATCATTAGCGGAGTGGGGATATTTCTGGGGAAATCGGGGATAAAATACCCCCGCCCCATTTGGGCTTAAATCTCTTGCCCCTCAATATCACGTCGCAGCTTTCTAGCACGTGCAACCGCCGCCTGATCATGCGGGTTCCACAACAGCGCCTGTTGCACCATCTCATACGCGGCTCTTGGCTCACCCCGTGCGACAAGCAATTCTGCCAGAGCCAACCGAGCCTCAAAATGTCGGGGTTCAAGCTCTATGGTTCGCGCGAAGTCGGCCATAGCGCCACTTCGGTCGTCTTGCGAAAGGCGCACCATGCCGCGCAATGCGTAGGCCTGAGCAAAATTCGGCGATAACGCCACAATATGCTCCAGCAAAGCGTGGGAAAGTTTATAAGCCCCGGCATCAGCGCTCTGTTCCGCGCGGGTGAACAATAAATTTACCGTATCACTCTTTGAGTCAGACCAAATCGCAAAAATTTGGTCGATAACGCCCACCGCATCTCCTTCACCGCTGCGCCGTAAGCTTTCAAACAGCCCGTCGAGACGCGCATCCGTCTGATCAGCGGTTGCGGGTGAAAGGGTCGCCCAAACGGCGAAAAGTGCGAATAACAGCCCACGCATAAGCAAACGCTAGCGCAGAGCGGTTAATCTTCCAACGCTAAAACGACCGTAATTTCGGGAATTTAAGGCTTTAATTCTAGCCCTGGCGTGCTTTAAAGCGACGCTGCGTCTTATTGATCACGTAGACGCGGCCCTTGCGCCGGACAACCCGGCAGTCTTTATGCCGGTTTTTCAGCGATTTTAAAGAGCTTTTCACTTTCATGGCGAGATCCAAGGGTGTTTTGCGTTCAATAAGAAGCAGCGGAGATATCCAAGCAGAGCGACGAAGTCAACCGGCATTAGGGGATTTTTAGCTCTTTATCCTGCTTTTTGATTAATAGCGGATTTCCCCAGGCTCTTCCCGGTCTTTTTCCCCATCGATTCCTTGTTTGGAATTTTTCCCAACTTCCCCGTCATCATGCCACCGCGAGAAGCGCTAAGGGATGCGCCATCGCGAACAAGGGACCGCCGTGCAATGGCGTACACGGCTTCGCGCCCCATGGCCCAGACCCTCAAGTTCTTGGGGAAAAGCGGCGCAAAGGCGTTATCTAAAACATTGAGCCCGCCGGTATATGCCCCAAAAGCTGGCAGGATCATGCGCCCTTCATGACCCACGAAACAGCGTCGTCGCAGTGTTGAGGCACTTGTCTTTACCTTTGCGCAAGGGTGCAGGTGCCCGGCGATCTCCCCTGGCTGTGGCCTAGGCGAAGGCTCGTGAGTTAGGTACAGCCCACCCTCCCGTAGCGCGTGCTCCACCGCGCCTTTAAATCGGGATGGCGGCGCTGGATCATGATTACCCAAAATCCAAACCCAATCATGGGCGCTCATAAGATTGATCAGCAGGCGCGCATCCTCGTCATCCATGCGCGTTTCCGCACCGCCATCATGGAACGCATCGCCAAGGGAAAAGATGCGCTTTGGTTTGAGAGCATCACACAGAACCGTCAGACGCTTTAAAGTCGCGCGCGTATCATAAGGCGGCAACAGCACGCCTTTCGTCGCGAAGGATGAGCCCTTTTCAAAATGAAGATCAGCGACAATCAACGCGTCTTGCGCTGGCCAATAAACGGCTCCCCCCGTCAACAACGCAAGTTCTTCTCCGTTAATGCAAGTCGCAGCGCCGCCCTTCATTCACACACCTACTTATTCATCGCCTCTTTAATGAGCGCTTCTGCATTTAGCGAAAAGACACCCTCTTGCGCCGTTGCCTCCGCCGAAGCCTCCTTCAACATATCTTCCTGTGCGGCGCCCGCCACCGCCTCTTTATTGATCTCAAGCATAACGGGCACAGCCAGCGGCGAGACACGGGTTAAAGCAGCATGATTCATCTGGCCTTTCACCCGAGCCAATAAATTGGATAACCGTTTAAGGTCTAAAAACCCCCCAGCTGCATCATCCCAAGCCGCTTTTAAAAGGATGTGATCAGGATCATGCTCGCGCAGAACATCATAGATTAGATCGGCGGAAAACGTCACCTGACGGCCGGTTTTTTCTTGGCCAGGATAACGCCGTTCAATAAGCCCGGCTATGACAGCGCAATTTCTGAAAGTCCGCTTCATTAAGATGGACTGGTTTAGCCATTCCTCCAAATCATCCCCAAGCATATCTTCGTCGAATAGCGTCGCCATATCGACATCATCCATCTGCTGACGCCCCCAAACGGAAAGCGCATATTCCCCCGCAACAAAACCATAAGGTTGCTTGCCCATGCGCTCCAATCGCCGGGTAATCAATGTGCCGAGAGTTTGATGCGCCAACTGACCATCGAATGGATAACAGACAAGGAAATAGCGCCCAGCATTTGGAAAAGTCTCAATCAAAAGCTCATCCGGCTTAGGGATGCGCGAGACTTCTTTTTGCGTCGCCAGCCATTCACGCACTGGGTCAGGGAGCTTTGGCCAATCTTCATCCTTATAAATCATATCCCGCACGCGCGATGCAAGATAAGTGGATAAAGGAAACTTGCCCCCCGCCCAGGATGGTATTCGCGGCTCTTCCCCTGCCGCTTTTGTAACCAAGACGTCCATCCCCTGCACACCTTCAAGGCGCAAGACTTCGCCCGCAAATAGGAATGTATCCCCCGGCGCCATATGCTCGATCAACCATTCTTCGATTGTGCCAAGCACCCGGCCCGGTCGTTTCGGGCCGCGCTTTGACGCCAGGCGAACATTTAAGGACGCCGCCTCAACAATCGTGCCGATATTCATGCGATATTGCTGCGCGTGACTGGCGCTGCGTACTTTATAGAGGCCCTCTTTTGTTTTGATAATGCGTTTGTAGCGATCATAACGCTCTAGCGCATAGCCGCCAGAGGCGACGAATTCCAACGTTTGATTAAAAATCTCTCTAGTAAGATCTTTATAAAGACTAGCCGAAACCACTTCTTCATAGAGCGCATCCGCACAAAAAGGCTCGGCGCAGGCCATGCCCATAATATGCTGACAAAGGACATCAAGGGCGCCAGCGCGGAGTGGTTCGCCATCAAGCTCCCCCTCATGAATGGCGGCTTGCGCTGCATAGCACTCAAGCACCTCTAAGCGATTGCTTGGCACAAGGAGCGCGCGGGAAGGCTCATTCATCCGGTGGTTCGACCGCCCTATCCTTTGGGTTAACCGGCTTGCCCCTTTTGGGGCGCCAATTTGGATCACAAGATCAACATCCCCCCAATCGATGCCAAGATCGAGGGTCGCGGTACACACGACCGCTTTAAGATCCCCGCGGGTCATCGCTGCTTCAACTTTTCGGCGGCGCGCGACATCTAACGAGCCATGGTGCAGGGCGATGGGAAGATTGTCATCATTAAGCCGCCAAAGAGCTTGGAACGTCATCTCCGCTTGGGCGCGGGTGTTGACGAAAACCAAGGTCATATGGGCATTACGGATCGCTTCATATACTTCCATCCAAGCGTGGCGCGCCGAGTGGCCCGACCAGGGAATGCGTTCTTCTGAATTTAAGACGTTTACGGAGGCTCCGGCCCCGCCTGCTGCGCGGATGAGCTCAGCTTCCTGCTCATTGCTATTTTGCGGCGTTAAATAATCCAGCAAAATTTGCGGGTCAGGCGCCGTCGCGGAAAGCCCGGCCACACGCAGTCCGGGGGCATGGCGACGCAATCGCGCCAGCCCTAACGCCAATAAATGCCCGCGCTTATTCCCGACAAGAGCGTGGATCTCATCAATAATAATGCATTTTAGATCTTTAAAATACTCGGATGCGTCTAGGTTTGCTAACAACAGCGCAATCTGCTCAGGCGTGGTCAGCAAAATATCCGGCGGATTTAGTTTTTGACGTTGGCGCCGTGCTTGCGGGGTATCCCCCGTGCGTGTCTCTAGCGTCACAGGAAGCTGCATTTCAGCCACTGGCGCTTCCACATTACGGGCGATATCCACTGCAAGGGCCTTTAAAGGTGAAATGTAAAGCGTATGCGGACCTTTATTTTTTTTGGGCGACGCTGGGCTTTTGGTTTGGGTAAGCTCAACAAGACTAGGCAAGAAGCCCGCAAGGGTCTTACCGCCCCCAGTCGGCGCCATCAGCAAATATGACCGACCGGCAATCCCAGCCTCAAGACACGCTTTTTGATGCGCACGCAAAGACCAACCGCGGCCCTTAAACCATTCCTGAAAAACCTTGGGCAAGGCATCAGCTTTTTTTACCCGCGTCTTAGCCATTTGAAGAAGATAAGGAGACAGGGCAAGGCGTCAACATCACGTCCCCGCCAGCTTGGCTTATGGGCTGGGAGTTTTGACAAATGTCCAGTCAATCCCGCGGTCAAGCCGTGAGGGATCGGAAAAATAATTAGACGTCAGGGTATACCGCTCTAATCCTAAGACTTGGTATTGGGGGGCATAAGCTTTCCAAGCATGTTTTTTTAAGGTCACAAGTCATTGACCTCCACCAGAGGTGGAGGTTTTTGATGGAATAAAAAAAAGCCGCCTTGGAAAACCAAAGCGGCGTTCTTCAAAACGAATATTATCAATCAGGGATTACTTAATCGCCGCAACGATTTTCTGCGCAGCGTCTTCAAGATCGTCAGCTGAGGTTACGGCAAGGCCGCTTTGAGCAATGATCTCTTTACCCTTTTCAACATTGGTGCCCTCTAAGCGAACAACCAATGGCACTTCCAGGCCGACCTCTTTAACCGCAGCGATCACACCTTCTGCAATCACGTCACAGCGCATGATGCCGCCAAAGATATTGATCAAAATGCCTTTCACGCCCTTGTCAGACGTAATGATTTTAAAAGCTTCGGTCACTTTTTCTTTGGTCGCGCCGCCGCCAACATCAAGGAAGTTAGCTGGCTCTTCGCCATAGTGCTTAATGATGTCCATAGTCGACATCGCAAGACCGGCCCCATTCACCATGCAGCCGATATTGCCGTCGAGTTTAACGTAAGAAAGATCAAACTCAGACGCTTTTAGTTCAAATGGATCTTCTTCCGTTTCGTCACGCAGCTCTAGAATATTTGGGTGACGGAAAAGGGCATTGCCGTCGAAAGACACTTTCGCGTCAAGAACGCGTAGATCACCATTTTTCATCACGATCAGCGGGTTGATCTCAAGCATATCCATGTCTTTTTCCGTAAACGCCGTATAGAGCGTTTTGATAAGCGCGCCGCATTGTTTGGCTTGCGTGCCGGAAAGACCAAGGGCTTTAGCAACAGAACGACCATGATGCGGCATCACGCCGGTCGCAGGATCAACGCTAATTGTGTGGATCTTGTCAGGGGTCTCTTCTGCAACCTCTTCGATATTCATGCCGCCTTCAGTGGATGCGATAAAGGCGATTCGACCTGTCGCGCGATCAACAAGAGCCGAAAGATAAAGTTCCGTCTCAATATCCGCACCGTCTTCGATATAGATTCGGTTTACTTGCTTGCCAGCCTCGCCGGTTTGTTTCGTCACCAGCGTATTGCCAAGCATTTGGGTTGCAAATTCCGCTGCTTCCGCCGGCGTTTTCGCAAGACGAACGCCGCCCTTTTCACCGGCTGCAGCTTCCTTGAATTTCCCTTTGCCGCGGCCGCCAGCGTGAATTTGCGCTTTGACAACATAAAGTGGACCCGGAAGTTCCTTCGCCGCCGCCTCAGCGTCGATGGCTTTGTAGACTGCGCGACCGTCAGCGACAGGCGCGCCATATTCTTTTAAGAGGCGTTTAGCTTGGTATTCGTGGATGTTCATGGCTGGGGCGCTCCCGATTGAGAGATAGGTGTGAATACATATGCTTATACATGACCGGTTGCGCGTGGCAACTAAAGTCGGCCTTTCAAGCGTCCAATAACTGAGAGGATTTTACGCAGCCTATATCTTGCCTGTGGGGGAGCTGCTTTTTGACTGCGCGTCGCTGTCGCATGCTTGGACAGCCGAATGTAGGGTCTGCCCAAACTAACAAAACAGCAAACCATATAGAGAAGCGCCCATGCCTGATTATGAAATGATCCGAAAACAACTCAGTTCAATCGCCCCCTTTAACAACCATGTCGGGGTTGAAATTTTATCAATCGCCGATGGTGAAAGCACCGCCCAGCTTACTGAAGCGCCAGAAAGGATGAATCACATCGCCACCCAACACGCAGGGGCGTTGTTCACACTAGGTGAAGCCGCATCTGGCGCCGCCATGACCGGCGCCTTACTAGAACGCATGGCGAGCCTACGTTCTGTCGCGGCGGAAGCAAAAATCGCTTATCAAAAGATCGCGCGCGGAACGATCACAGCTAGAGCAAAACTCAACAAAGCCACCACTGATATTTTTGCGGAAGTTGATAAAAACGGTAAGGCTTTATTCGACGTCAATATCGCTCTTATGAATGAAAAAGAACAGCAAGTGGCGGAAATGACCGTCGCTTGGCATGTCAAAGCGCTTTAGCGCCTAATTAATATCTGACGAAAGGAAAGGCGCAGGATCATCACTAATCGTTGGTCTATGCGCCTTCCTGCTTGACAGATCGCATTTTAGCCCTTTTATCGGTCCTTTCCGATCAATGGAGTTTAAAATGGAAGTCAATGTCGCCCTCGTGGGCGCAACCGGTAATGTTGGCCAGGAAATGCTGGCGATCATGGCTGAGCGCCTGTTTCCCGTAAATGAAGTTTTCGCCCTGGCCTCGCGGTCATCAATTGGGCGGGAAATTTCTTTCGGCGACAAGACCTTGAAATGCCAAGATTTAGAGACTTTCGACTTCTCCAAAGCACATATTACATTGTTTTCAGCGGGCGGCTCCGTCGCTAAAGAATGGGCCCCGAAAGCCGCCGCTGCGGGATCTGTCGTCATCGATAACTCATCCTTTTATCGGATGGATCCGGATGTGCCGCTCATTGTGCCTGAAGTGAACCCAGACGCGGTTCACGGGTTTATCAAGAAAAATATTATCGCCAATCCCAATTGCTCTACGGCGCAGTTAGTTGTCGCTCTTAAGCCTTTGCACGATGTCGCTAAGATCAAGCGTGTCGTCGTATCGACCTATCAGTCGACTTCTGGCGCTGGTAAAGAAGCAATGGATGAGCTGTTCAATCAAACCAAAGGCATTTTTGTAAACGACCCGCCAACGCCGGAAAAGTTCACCAAACAAATCGCTTTCAACGTCATTCCACATATCGACGTTTTTATGGAAGACGGCTTCACCAAAGAAGAATGGAAGATGACGGCGGAGACAAAAAAGATTGTCGACCCGGCGATTAAACTCACAGCAAACTGTGTACGCGTACCAACATTCGTGGGTCACGCAGAAGCGGTGAACGTCGAGTTTGAAAACCCAATTAGCGACGACGAAGCGCGCGCAATATTGCGCGAAGCGCCTGGTCTTCTCGTCGTCGATAAACGCGAAGATGGCGGCTATGTAACGCCGGTTGAATGTGTCGGTGATTTTGCGACATTTATCAGCCGCGTCCGCGTAGATCCAACCACTGAAAACGGTCTTGCCTTCTGGTGCGTTTCAGACAATCTACGCAAAGGCGCGGCCCTTAACGCCGTTCAGATTGCGGAACTTCTATTGAACCGTGGTTTGATTAAACCCGCAGCATAAAGGCCCAATATATGAGCGCACCGTCGCATCTGGGCCAGCAAGAGCCCGGCGCGGCGCAGCGCACTGGACTTACCGCTGGCGTCATATCCTATATCCTTTGGGGTTTGTTTCCCATATACATGATGCAAGTCCGTGAAGCGTGGGCGCTGGAAATCCTTGTCCACCGCATTTTATGGGCGGTTCCTTTCGCCGCCCTCCTAATTTTCATCAGAAAACAATGGCCGGAAATCAAGAAAGCCTTCGCCAATCCCAGGGTGATGATCACCCTTGCAGCCACGGCAACCATCATATCCCTAAACTGGCTGGTATACACATGGGCGGCGACGCATGAGCGCATTAGCGAGGCAAGCCTTGGCTATTTCATTAATCCGATAATGTATGTGGCTGTCGGTATCATCATACTAAAAGAACCATTACGCCGCTTACAGATGATAGCGATTTTAATAGCGTGTGTCGGCGTCCTGGTTATGGCTGTTGTAGGGGGCGATTTTCCTCTGATCGCCATTTTCTTAGCAATCAGTTTCACAGCCTATGGCTATTTGCGCAAAACCGTCGATGTCGGCGCCCTACCCGGCTTGTTTATAGAAGTACTTTTTCTTTCACCTTTCGCCTTTATATGCCTTTGGTGGATGGGGGTTAATGGCGTCGCTCAGTTCAACACAGAAGGAAGTGAATTGAACGCCTTGCTTATCGTCGCGGGGCCGATCACCGTTGCGCCGCTCGTCTTATTTGCTCTCGCTGCGCGTCGTTTGCGTCTTACGACCTTGGGCCTTTTACACTATATTGGACCGACCCTTCAGTTCATGCTAAGCCGCTATTACGGGGAGCGCTTAAGCCTTTCAGACGGAGTATGTTTTGTTCTTATCTGGATCGCTATCACAATTTTCGCCTATGATTCTTTGCGGGCCGATAAGATATCTAAGGCGGCGAGCGCTCATCCAGTATCGATCAGTAATGTCGTAAAATGAAGACCTTAGAGATTGAAAAGAAGGTTTGACTTAAATTTAGCGGAAACCTCTTAGAAAGTTTTCGATAAAAACACCTTGTCTTACTAGCACAAACGTTAGGTTTTTCCCTCAACGTCACCTCATGAGCGGCGCTCTTGGATTAAGCGCCGCCTTTCGTAGGGTTAAATAGTAAGATGGGGGCGTCTTATGCCAATAGATTACGCTGTAGCAGCGGCCATGTTGAATCAAGAGGTCATGGAGGAAAAGCCAGTTATTTCTCCCGCCTATGAGGTTGGCGCCAGTCCTAGTTTGCCATCGGCATTGTTGGAGCCGACGTCAAATCTAAATGTCATGAACCGGCCAGTCATTCTCTCCGTAAACGGTGCTTTTAGTGACGCCGATAGCAAACAAATGCACGCCTATCGAGCGGAATGTCAGAACTTAAAGAAAGCCTTCCCCGGCTATCCGCAACCGGCTGTGGTGACTGTTCAATTTAATGTGCCGTTTTAGTGAGGATCACCGCCATTATGGCTAGCTTAGGAATTTCACCCACTCATTTTCCTCTAACGCATGTAAGGACTTAGACAAAACGCGATCAGTCATTACTCTCACCCCTGACTTGATTGGTTCTAGCAGTTCGTCTTGTCATTCATGTGTATCTGCTGGAGCGCATGAAAGCTGTCGATGTTTGTCATTAAACCACACTTTGATCATTTACTTTCAAGTCAGTCCTGACAGATAAATCAACCATCTTCCTTACGCCAAACGGAAATATGACTGTTGCTAAGACACGTGAACGTCGCCCGGTCCCAACTTGCCCAACGATGCTCCAAAACGAGCCCCGCCATATGCGCCATAAGGTCAAGCTCACTTGGCCAGACATAGCGAAAAGGCAAAGAGAAATGCCGAACACCGCCATCATCCATCCACACATGGTGGGAAGTACACTGTTGTGACACAACATCGATTTCGTCGATCCCCCAATGGTGTTCGGTCCGGTCAAAAGCCAACCGAGTTTCACCTACCGGCAATCTTTGAAGCGGCGGCACAGCGTTCTCAACAAGAAAACGCCCCCCAGGCTGCAAATGGGCGGCAGCATTTTTAAAACACGAAAGCTGCGCTTCTTGGGAAACTAAATTTGAAAATGTATTGAAAACTAAAAAGACAAGAGAAAATCCGCCTTCAACGACGGTCGTCGCCATATCACCAATTGTAACGGGGATTTCACTGCCGTCTTCCTTTGCCCGCAACTTGTCAACCATTGCCTGTGACAACTCAATGCCTGAAACCTCAACACCCTGCTCGACAAGTGGAATAGCAATTCGCCCCGTGCCAATAGCAAACTCAAGCGCGGGTCCACCGGCGGTAAGGTCCTTTAAAACTGAGACAGCGGTATCAAGAGTCTCCAAATTGCCAGCGCTGTGATCTTGATCATAATAGTCCGCTACCGTATGTGTAAAATAATCATCCGCTTCCATCTTTACCGTCCCCTCGCGTCTTAATACTACTCATTGGCGGCAGCGCACCGTGGTTACAATCCAACTCATTCCGGTCTATTGGATTTAAATAGCGCTTTATTTTTCTGTCAATTTCAAATGATAGACATGGCGCCTTGTTCCTGCCGTACCAATCATCTTAAAGCCATGTTTTTCGAATTGGGGAACAAAGCCCGCAAATCGATAACTCGGTGACGCCGGATCAACAGGATAAGCCTCTAAATAATCAGCACTATGAGCACGTGCATATGCAACTGCCTCATGAATTAACCGATTTGCCAGCCCTTGCTCGCGAAAGGGGCGCTTGACAAAGAAACAGGTCAATGACCAAATCACATGATCATCTTCATAGGCATCACCGCCGCCCAAATTTATAAATGACTGACGAGGCCCAACGGAACACCAACCGACCGCCTCGCCCTGCGCATAGGCAAGAAGACCGACAGGCTTGCCCGAATGCACACAAGATTGCATAGCCGCCTTGCGTGATGCTTTGTCCAATTTTGATTTCGGAACTGACGATGGGCGCCAAACCATGCACCAACAATTCTTTGGGCCCCCTCTACTTTCAAAAAGAGCCTCAAAGTCTTCCCAATCTTCCGGTTGAACTTGTTTGACGGTAAACTTTTCGCTCGTTTGCATTTCGCTCACGCCCTTAAAAACCTACAAACAGTTATAAACCGCATTGACCACTCGGAGGGCGCGGGGGTCGCCCGCGAGATAGGGCGACATTTTATTGGGGGTGTATGCAATCGTAAGTCGATGGGCCGGATCAATCACAACGCATGAACCACCGAATCCCGCATGGCCATACGCCGTCTCAGAAGGGCCATAGACCCCGCCGCGATTCCGCATAACCCCCGCCGCCCAAGTGATATTGAACGGCAGGATGAGGTCTTGTCCGCTAATCTGAATACGAAACAACTCTTCGATCGCTTCTTTTTTTAGCGCCTGTGTTCCGTCTAGAGAGGCGCCGTCATTAGCAAGCGGAAAGAGCCCTTCCACTAAGCCTTTGGATGTTGCGTGCATATTCGAGGCTGGCAGTTCAGCGCGCAACATCGCTTCGCCATCACGCGGGGGCGCAGACCATGGCTGGTAAAAAGCGAGCTTTTTGAGTTCGCTCAGCTCTCCAAGATCAGGCGCTCGAGGCGGCTTGACCATTGGAGTTGTCCGCGCGAGTTCAGCCTCTTGAAGACCGCAAAAAATATCGATGCCGCGCGCGGCAAAATCTGTGCGAAGAGTTTCACCAATCGTTGCACCCGTCACCCTACGGAAAGGCTCTCCAGCCAAAAAACCAAACACAATCGGGTGATAGCCGGATGCTGCGCCGGGCGTCCACATCGGCTCTGCAGCAGCGATACGCGCGGCCATCAAGTCCCAATCGAGCCAGTCGGCCGCTGGCATCGCGTCTTTTATCCCGCAAAGCCCAGCCTGGTGGGAAAGTGCCTGCCCAAGGGCGATATTCTCTTTGCCAGCGGCGGCAAATTCCGGCCAATATCGCGCCATGGGCTCATTATAATCAAGCCTGCCGCGTCCAACCTCCCGCGCGATCAACATGGAAGCGACAGCTTTACCAGTGGAATAGACACATACGAGCGTATTATCCTCCCACAGCTCAGTCTGTTTACGGTCCTTATAACCGCCCCAAAGATCAACGACGAATTCGCCGTTGTGAATTACGGCGAATGCGGCCCCAAGCTCCTCGCCCGCCCTAAAATTTTCTTCAAACGCCGCACGCGCAGTGGCAAAACGAGGCGTTGTGTTTCCATTGATTGGTATCATATCACTCATACGCTTTGATTGCTGGAATGCACCCCTTGGGTCAAGAGTTTCACGACTTCAACATCACGCGGCGGGCGCTTTTTTCTCGAGTGTGTCTGTCTCACTTGCACTCGATGCACCTTGCTCAGCCTGCCCCATTGAAAACGGCGCGGCTGGCGCCTTTGGGCCCGCTTTAAGGCGCATACCTTTTACAAGCAGTTTCACAGCCTCCCAATGAATGCCCGCGATAATTTTAACGGTCATCAACGGGTAGGAAAAAAATACATGCCTTAACGTCCGATCAGATATCGCCTCTCGCTCACCAATAAAAGAAGCATGCAGAATAGGTCCCTCGTCATCTGTCTGCCTGATTAGCAGCGAAAGCGCATCCCCCGGGCGGTTTAATCGGAAATGATACGTCGCATCCATCCCCATAAAGGGCGAAACATGAAGGCGCTTCGCCGCACGCTGACGCAAGATTGGCGCGGTGTCTTCCACTCGCACCAAATAAGAATGCCGCTCCCTAAAGGTGCTTGTCACCTCATAGACGATAGCGGACAAATCGCCTGACCGATTATAACAATAATAAACCGCTAGCGGATTAAACGCGTATCCCAAAATACGCGGATAACATAATAGCTTTATTGACCCGCTCGCCTCTATCCCTTCACTGTCCAACGCTTGGCGCATATAGGCGGCAAGATCACTCGGTTTTCCCTGTCCATAATCGGAATCATAAAACGAGAATAGATTTGGACGATTACGCGAAAAAAGTTTTAGGCCGCGAACCATTTCATCCAGATGGTCCAAATCAATCAACATGGAAAAGACGCGATATGATAAAAAGTGATCCTTTGGACGCAAACGGCGATGCACGACCCGCCCTTTATAAAGCGCCCCTAATGAGTAGGCGCTTTTTTTATGGTCGGTTTCGCTCACGCAGCCTCCTCCGCGATGGGCCTGCCCCCTGGGGCATCGTGTATGTAAATTCGTGCAGATTCTTCCGCCACATCCCACGGTCGGCGCACCCCGCCTACGGCTTCAGCTGCGGCAAGTCCTGCTTGAAGACCGTCCTCGTGAAAACCTTGCCCGAAATGGGCGCCGCAATACCATACGCCGCCTCTTCCTTGCAGGGACCAAATATTCTTTTGCGCCGCGCCAGCCTTTAAATCAAAAACTGGGTGGTCATAATCAAAAACCGCAATCATATGTTCGTCCGGTATGTCTGTTTGCGGATTTAAAGTAACAAAAATGTCTTTCGGGCAATCTAGGTTTTGCAGACGGTTCATCCAATAGCTGACGCTTGGCTCCGTCGGCGCGCCAGGCCTTGTATCGCCAATGTAATTCCAACTGGCCCACGCCCTGCGACGCAAAGGCATAAAGCGGTCATCTGTATGCATAACCGCTCTATTTGGCTGATACCCAAAAGCGCCAAGAAGCGCGCGCTCTTCTTCGCTTGGGGCGTCAAGCATCTTTAATGCAGCATCCGCATGTGTTGCAATCACAACATCATCAAACTGATCTTCGCCGCCACTCTCGTCGATCACCCGCACTTTATTCCCCTCACGAATAATACGTGCAACGCCAGTGTCCAATCGCGCAGCACCGGCAAAGGGTTTTGAGATCTGTTCGACATATCGACGCGAACCGCCGCTAACGGTATGCCAAATCGGCAAATTTAAAACCTGCAGCAATCCGTGGTTTGAGAAAAACCGCACGAACGAACCCGCAGGATAGTTCAAAACATCTTGCGAGGGGGTCGACCAAATAGCCGCGGCCATGGGCTTCAAAAAATTCTCGCGAAAATAGCCACCAAACCCATTTAAATCTACAAACGTTCCGAGGCTAATTGTATCGTCGATCCCGGTGCGCAAAGCTTTGCGCGCCGCTCTGTGAAAACGCGCAATGTCATTTAACATTCCCCAGAAGCGAGGTGAGACTATGCTTTTTCGGTTCGCAAAAACGGACGACAAAGTCTGACCGGAATATTCAATTTCACCGCCATTTATTGAGGCGGCAAAAGACATACAAGATTGCTCTGTCGGAACCCCAAGAGATTTCAACAAGGCGGTGAAATTCGGATAACTCGGTTCATTAAAAACGATAAAACCAGCATCAACGCCATATGTCTTGCCCGCCATTTCCACGCTTACCGTATTAGCATGGCCGCCTAGTCTTTTATCCCGCTCATAAACAACGACTTGATGGGCCGTGGATAATAACCAAGCGGCTGAAAGACCTGATACCCCCGCGCCGATAACAGCAATTTTTCGACCCGATGGCTTAGATTTTTGCGCAGCTGTCCCTTTAGGCCCTGTAGATAAATCAAAAGGCATTCAAATTTTTCCTGTTTTTCAGATGATGACAGTTGTCTGCGGCGAATTTTTTAAAGATACGCTACGCAAATAATTCCAGATCATTACCTAATCTCCCCCAACGGCTTACATAAAAACATGCACAAAAACTTCTATGCCGTTGTTTTTAATGACTTTAAAACCAGTCAGATAAATTTAACTTGGCCGCGCCGCCTGGCGTCAGGCCTTGCTTTGGCGTAAAGTCACTCATATTGATCCATCAAAGCCTTCCCATCGTAACACGACTACACACGATGGGAGGTAAAAATGTTTGGGGCGACAAAAATTCTCGTGACCTCTTCGCTCAATAATCCGAACGAAGCCTCTTTGCTCCCTAAGGAATTAAACGATCTTTTGTCTCGCGTGGCGACACACCAAGACCGACACGCGTTTTCGCGATTATACGCGTTCTTTGGCCCTCGGGTGAAAGGATATTTAATGCGAATAGGCTCAACGCCCGAACAAGCGGAAGATTATGTGCAAGATGTGATGATTAAAGTCTGGCGCAAAGCCAAGCTTTTTGACGCCAATAAAGCTTCTGCATCGACATGGATTTACACGATCGCCCGTAACATTCGCATCGACGCTTTACGGCGCGGTTCAAAAGCCGAACTGAACGCCGATGAACCAGCCCTACTGCCCGAGGAAGAACCCCAAGCAGACGCCATCGTCGAACGAAGAGAGCGGGATGCGCGCATCCGCGAAGTTTTTAAAACGCTACCGCAAAACCAATATGACGTGGTGCGCCTTCACTTTATTGAAGACGAATCTCACGCCGTTATCGCTAAACGCCTAGGTTTGCCGCTCGGGACTGTAAAGTCGCGATTACGGCTCGCTTTTGGAAAGATAAAGAAGGAACTTGGAGAGTTTGATGCGTAACAGTTCTATCAAGCACCATCCGAACATTGAGACGTTGGCTGATTACGCGGCTGGCGCCTTAGAAGAGGCGCGCGCTGTCGTTATTGCGACCCACCTAACCCTTTGCGATGAATGCAAGGTTGCAGTGCGCGACCTTGAGACCCTTGGCGGCGTCGCGCTGGAAACTATTGAACCGGCTGAGATGAGTGAAAATGCGCTTAGTGATTTTTGGTCCCGCCTTGGTGAAGAGCATGACGAAAAATTGCCTACGTCAATGCGGCCGGCAAACGATTTTGACATCACGGCGGCTCAACCGTTACAGCGCTATTTAAAAGACGGGATTGAGACTATCGAGTGGAAACCCCTCGCCCCCGGCGTTAGTCACCACCTACTGAAAGCTGAAGGGTATCGGTCAGGCGCCTTACGGCTTTTAAAAATAGCGCCAGGCACACGCATTCCTAAACACAGTCACAAAGACAGTGAATTCACGCTTATCCTGAAAGGATCCTATAAGGATCGCCTTGGCGTATTTAAAACTGGCGACTTTGCTGACCTTGACCCTGACATCACCCATGAACCTGAAGCGATTGGAGAGGAAGACTGCATCTGTTTGATCGCCACAAACGCCCCCTTAGAATTTAAGACGATTATTGGTAAAGTCATTCAACCATTTATGGGTCTATAAGGGTGTTATATGGCTGAAGCTTTTGCGGCCCTGTGGGCGCGAAATATCAGCCCCGTTACAAATAATAAAAAAATGCCAGCGGGATAAGCCACCGCCGCCCCTAATGAATTTGCTAAAGCATCCATTACTTCTGCGGACCGCACCCCGCCAAGTCCTTGAATCACCTCAAGCAGCACACCATAAAAACTCAACAAAATCGTCACCGGAAAAAACCGTCCAAATAACTTTATTTGGGCGACGATCGCTGCACCGCTTAAAACCCCATAGGCGAGGAAATGACCAATTTTATCAGAATACTGAGGGTCACTGAATAATTGCGCAGATACCCACTGTGTAAACCCTATGCCCGCACCAGAATCTTGCGGATTGGGCGTAAGCGTCAAAAATGTTACAAGAACCAGCAGCATCACAAAAAATGCGCGCGACAAATACAAATACACCATTAAGATGCTTCTTTTTCCGAGTTAGGATGCTTTTCTAGCTTAGCAAGCTTACGTTCCCAATCAATCGCCGTTCGCACGACAAAATCAAGGTCATCATAACGAGGGCGCCAATCAAGCTTCATTCTGATGGCGGCGCTATCTGCGATTAGCTGCGGCGGATCGCCAGCACGCCGCTCCGCGTTTTCAAAAGGTAATGGCGCACCGGAAACGCGGCCCACAGCATCAATTACTTCGTTAACAGAGTAACCACGCCCATAACCGCAATTTAAGGTCAAAGACCCGCCGCCATCACGCATATGAGCAAGGGCAAGAAGATGCGCCTCAGCCAAATCGCTAACATGCACATAATCGCGAATGGCCGTTCCATCGGGCGTTGGGTAATCACTACCGTAAATCTGTAAATTTTCGCGGCGTACGCCAACAGCAATCTGCGCGGCAACTTTAATAAGGTGCGTGGGCTTGCCAATCTCACCGGCGCGGCCATTGGGGTCCGCGCCCGCCACGTTAAAGTATCTTAAAATGACATACGAAAAACCATGAGCCGCGGCAGCGTCTATTATAATCCGCTCGCTCATCGCCATAGATGCCCCATAAGGGGTGATGGCGCATATTGGGGCTGCTTCTGAAATCGGCATCTGGTCGGGCAAGCCATAGACAGATGCCGTGGAAGAAAAGACAATTCGCTCAACGCCATTCGCGACACATGCCTCGACTAAGCTCAAAGTCTGCGCCGTGTTTGTGCGGTAATAAGTCAAGGGATCTTTTAGGGATTGATCAACACGCACTGCGCCAGCAAAGTGAATAACCTCTTTAACATCGTGCTGCTGAAAAACTGCGCTTAATCCATCAACATCATCCAAGCTGACTTTGATGAACCGAGCGCCGGACGGCACAAGCCAACGCGCTCCCTTCGTAAGATCATCAATGGCGATGCTAGCCTCGTCAGCATCCAACAAGGCTAAGAGCATATGCGCTCCAACATATCCTGCGCCGCTTGTCACAAGCACCGTCATGGATGTTGTCTCCTTTCCTTGCTTGGCAACTAAAACATTGCGCAATTGTTAATATCGCCTAAAAGCGTAAATTGATCGTTAGGCTATTTTATGCCAGCCGCTTTAGTATACTGCGTTTACGACAAACGGTTGAAATCATGTTCAATAAACTTTTCAAGTCACAGGCACCAACTAGCGCCCGGCTTCCTGAAGGGCTGCGCGTCTATGCTATTGGTGATGTGCATGGTTGCCTTTATGAGCTCAATCTTCTCCTCGACGGCATTGAAGCGGATAACGCAAAAGCCAATGAAGCACTCGGCCGTAATGATAAGCCCTATATTGTTTTTTTGGGCGATTATATTGATCGCGGCGTCGATAGCAGAGGCGTCATCGAAAGACTGATCACCCTTCGGGAAAATAATAACACTGTTTTTTTCTTAAAGGGCAACCATGAGGCTTCTTTTCTTGGATTTTTAAACTATCCAGAGAAAAACGAGTCTTGGCTCAACTGGGGCGGTGATGAAACATTGCGCAGCTATGGTTTGCACAGTATTCAAGGCCGTCCGCTCAAAGCATTAAATTATGACGCACGATGCTGTGTGCCGCTTTCTCATTTAGATTTTCTAAACAACCTAGCCCTCACACATAGCGTTGGCGACTACTTGTTTGTTCATGCTGGCCTAAAGCCTGGCGTCGCAATTGAAGAACAAAAAGAAGAAGATCTGCTTTGGATTAGGAAGAAATTTCATCAAACGCCTACTCACCAGCGCCCTATGAAAGTTGTGGTGCATGGTCATCAACCTGTCAAAGAACCTGAAGACAAAGGCTGGCGAATTAATCTTGATACAGGCGCATGTTGGAGTGGGAAGTTAAGCGCTGTTGTCCTTGAAAACGATACCCGGCGTTTTTTGACGACCTAAGCTAGAGCGGCGGCCAAAGGCGAGCCTTCATCAAATATTATTGCAAATCATTGCGCCGCATAATTATGACGCACGCGAGGTATCCTGGCGCGCCGCAATGAGGCGAGGTCTGCCAGCGGCAGAAAGAATGGCATGCAACGTTTCAACCTCGCCGCTGCTATCCCCGCCAGATAACGCCTTACCAAATTCAGCGGCATAATTACTAGCATCAACAATGTGCGGTTCCGGGGTCGCAACAATGATACGGGCGCCAAGCATAATAGCCTCGCGCCAGCGTTCTAGGAATTCACGTTTGTATGGCGCTGGGGCAATCAAATAATCAGCCTCAGCCGCCCGTCCTTCGGCCTCAGATAATACGATTGGTCCGTCATCACAAAGATATGGCGAGCTTGCTGTTGGGCGCTGGGAAATAGCAGCCGTGATGACCGCACCATCATCTTGAGCCCAGTTATAAAGGGCAATCGCATGCGCGCCGTCCGATAGCAAATGCGCCGTTTCGCCAGCATCTTTTAAAGACGAAAGCAAGTGTTGGAAACTCGCGCGCGCAGCAACCGCTCTATTTTCAAAAGCCTGATAGGGTTGCAGCGCCCTTAAAGCGAGGGCGTTTTCCTCATCCCACAGGCGGGCTAAGCGCTCATACCACGGATCAAAATCATACGCATCTTGACCAGCGTGGGTTAAAAACAGGCGAATAGACCCGCCCTCTTTATCGGTTAAGGCGCCGCGGAAAATTTTAAGCCCATTATCGCGGGCAAGTCGTTCTAAAACGCTTAGTGAATACACCGCTTCCGCACCAGAGACAAAAGCGTCAAAACCTGCACGTGCAAGCGCCATTGGCGCATAAAGCGTTTCTATGACCAACACCCCGTCTTGTGTCAGAGAAGACTTTAAGCGTTGAAAGAATGCTTGCGGGTCACTGATCTGCTCTAAAATGGAAACAGCCGTGATAAGATCGAATTTTTTATCCCCATACGCCTTTTCAAATTCCGGCGAAGGAAAATTCGTCCGCATTGTCGTGGCCCAAGCGCCGACCGATTCAACTATTTCAGAAGAATCTATACCAAAGCGCTCAACCCAACGCGGATAAAAGGACAACAACGTCCCGTCGTTACATCCAATATCCAGCGCAGTGCAATCGCGACCAGAGATTGTTTCTAAAGCTTCTGTGGCGACACTGCGTAAATGGGATCGGTTCGAACGATAAGCGCTAGAGGCGCTAACCCGACGAAACAAAGATGAACGCTCGTTGCTCGCTTGTAAAAGACCGCAAGCATGCGCATCGTCAGCCCCATCGCAAAGGACAAAATCAACCGGGCCTTCAACGCGTTTTCCATTTTCGAAATGCGCCATATCATCAAGGGTGAACGCCGGCGTTAAAGCCGTCGAACCACATGCCCGGCATTTAGTAATTTGTTCCACGCGACCGCCTGTGAATTCACAATCAAGCAATTTGATATCAAATGCTTATCTTGCGCACACAATGTCAGAACGCGGTAAATTCCACGTAAAACAATAAGAAGACTCGTTCAAAACTTATTAAGGCTTTGATTATGAAGCCTAACAAAAGCTTAGATCAAACGACAAAAATATTATGAGCTAAGCCGGGTAATCAGTTTATTTAGAAAAACTGTCCCTTGGGAGAGTTGATCAATGCTTATAAACTCATTTGGTTGGTGCGCCTGGTCAATCGAACCTGGCCCGCAAATAACGGTTGAAAAGCCGCCAAGTTGGAACTGACCCGCCTCTGCCGCGTAAGAAACCACTTGTGTTGAATTACGTCCTGTTAAAGCTTTGACAAGATCCGCCGCCGGATTTTCTGGGGCGGGCGCTAGCGCAGGCGCATCGGTCATCTGTTCTATCTCTATCCGGCACCCAGCCGCTTTGGCGCGCATTTCCGCCTCTACCCCTGCTGCGTAGTCACGAAATTCCTCAACAACCTCGCCAGCCGTTTCGCCAGGAATAACCCGCAAATCAAAATCAAAGACACACTCGCCCGCCATAATATTAAGTTGCGAGCCGCCCTTGGCGACATTCACCGTTAGCGTCGAGTAAGGCGGATCAAACGGGCATTGCGGATCAGCGTTTTGCGCACGCGTTTCACGCATTTGCGTAATTTTTACAATCAGCTTCGCAGCCGCCTCCACCGCAGATACGCCGCGATCTGTTTGGCTAGAGTGTGTCGTGTATCCACTAACGCGCACCCGAAATGACGCAATACCTTTATGGCCGTCAATTACGCTCATCATTGTCGGCTCGCCAACAATCACAGCAGCTGGCGCGGGCATTTCTTTAGCTATTTGCTCAATCATAGAAGGCGCGCCTAAACAGCCCACCTCTTCGTCATAAGAAAGCGCAAAAATGATAGGACGTTTTAAATCGGCCGCGGCCATCTTCGGCGCCAACGATAGCCCAATTGCGGAAAAAGCCTTCATATCGCAAGTGCCGCGACCATAGAGCTTTCCGTCTTTTTCCGTAACCGTAAAAGGATCCGTATCCCAATCTTGCCCGTCTATCGGCACAACATCGGTATGACCGGAAAGCACAACACCTCCCGCAACCTTTGGACCGATTAACCCATAAAGATTGGCCTTGGTATTATCCGCATTATAGACACGGTGCGTTTCGGCGCCAAACTCATGCAAATAGGTCTCAACATCATCGATTAAATCCAAATTCGATTTCGATGAAGTCGTATCAAAAGCCACAAGACGTGATAGCCATTCACGTTGCTCTTTAAGGTCTGTCAAAGCCGCATGCTCCCAAAAACAAGCGCATTTTATCTAGGATTATTGAGCTGTTTTCAAGCACTCTTATCCAACGAGTACAAATGGCTCCAAGCCGGAAAGACGCATATCGCCAGTTTTTTCTGGCGGAATACGCGGGGAAAGATCTTTTACCCCTTGCGCAAATGCCTGGATATGAGGCGGCGTCGTCCCACAGCAGCCACCCACAATATTCAACAAACCGCTATCCGCCCACTCAACCAAGTGCTTCGCCATTGATTCTGGGGTCTCATCATACTCGCCAAAAGCATTAGGCAAGCCCGCATTTGGATAAGCAGAAAGATAGCAATCAGCGACATTGGAAAGCTCAAGCACATAGGGACGCATTAAATCCGGGCCAAGAGCGCAATTAATCCCTACCGACAATGGCTTAGTATGGGCGACGGACGCCCAAAATGCTTCCCCCGTTTGTCCAGACAAAGTACGACCAGACTGATCAGTAATAGTAACGGAAAGCATAATCGGAATTTCAAATCCGAGATCGTCAAAAAGCTCCTTCACACCATATATCGCAGCTTTTGCATTTAACGTGTCAAAGATAGTCTCGATAAGGATCGTGTCAGCGCCGCCATCAATAAGGCCTTTAGCCGCCTCGCGATATGCCAATGCCAGTTCATCAAAATCGACATTACGTTTTGAAGGATCATTTACATCTGGTGAAATTGAGGCTGTACGGTTTGTCGGCCCAATCGCGCCAGCTACAAAACGGGGACGGCCATCGCCAGTTTCCGCCGCATCAGCAGCAGCGCGTGCGATCTTGGCACCCACAACATTCAATTCAACAGCAAATTCTTCCATCCCATAGTCCGCTTGCGCAATGGTCGTGGCGGAAAAGGTGTTGGTTTCAACAATATCAGCACCAGCAGTGAAATAAGCATCGTGCATTTCACGAACGATGTGCGGCTGAGATAAGTTCAAAAGGTCGTTGTTCCCCTTAACGTCCTGACCCCAATCAGCAAAACGTTCCCCGCGATACCCCGCTTCATCAAGGTCATAGCCTTGAATAAATGTGCCAGCCGCGCCGTCTAAGACAACTATCCGCTCTTTAAGCGCAGCTTTTAGGGCTTCAATCCGTTGCTCACGGCCGGGAAAGGGATCGGTCATAGAAAACTCCTTTCCCGACGATATAAAGATATCTTTATATGTTTGCAACCACCTAAGGCGCTTTATGTGCCGCGCTTTTAGTTGACCTCCAAAAGCTCGACTTCAAAGACGAGCGCATCGTTTGGACCAATGGCGCCGCCAGGGCGCGGCGTCTCCCCATATCCAAGCTTTGGATGAATAAACAGCCGGAATTTGTCGCCAGTACTCATTAATTGAAGCGCCTCAGTCCACCCAGCAATCACGCCGCCAACAGGAAACTCAGCTGGCGTGCCGCGCGAATAAGATGAGTCAAACTCAGTTCCATCAAGCAACGTGCCTTTATAATGGACTTTTACTTTGCTGGCCTCGTTTGGTTTTGCCCCATCCTCAGCGCCCTTAACTAGAACTTCGTATTGAAGGCCGCTTTCAGTGGTGACAATCCCCTCTTTTTTACCATTCTCCGCCAGGAACTTTTCCGCCGCTTCAAGATTCTTTTGCGGGCTAACAACACCGACGAGGGAGATGTCATAAATCAGTGCTTCATTTGGACCAATTGGACCAATGCCGCTTTCACCGAAGGCAAGCGTTGGCGGCACAAAAAAGCGATAATTATCGCCTGTACTCATTAATTGAAGCGCTTCAGCCCACCAATTTGGCTTGATAAGCTTCATAGGCGCGCGCGCCGCCGCGCCGCGGCCACGCGCATAGGATGTGTCAAATTCTTTGCCGTCTTTAAAAGCGCCCGTAAAATTAAGATCAACGATATCATCCATCGTCGGCGTATCACCGCCCTTAGGTCCCTCATCCAAAATCAAATATTGTAATCCGCTTTCAGTGACGACCACGCCCTCTTTCTTAGCGTTTTCTTCAAGGAATTTTTCAGAGGCGATTAAATTCGCTTCGGCGAGCGCAGCCCGCTCTTCCTCGCTCATGGGCTTTTCTGCTTCTTCCACAGCAGCCACATCGTCGCCAGCTGGCGCCGCTGTTTCTTCTGTCTGTTTTGTCTCTTGCCCACCGCATGAGGTCAGCAAAAACGCAGCCGCTCCCAAAGCAGCCCAATTAAAAGAACGGTTAAAGGGCATAAAACCCATAAACATCTCCATCATCACCAAGTGCGGATCTGCGCACATTATGTGCGGCCACATGGCCCGCACTCTAAACAGTATCATCTAAAATTAAAGCGTGGATTTATGACCATCAAATAATATTGATGATAAAGTCGCGCTTGAGATTTTACGGGCTCTCCGTTAGACCCGCCGGATGGCCGCGCCACTTTTAACTCTCTCAAACATCAAGCTGACTTTTGGCGGCGATCCCTTGCTCGATGGCGCATCATTGATGGTCCACGAACGAGATCGAATTGCCTTGGTTGGCCGCAATGGTTCTGGCAAATCGACCCTATTAAAAGTTGCTGCAGGTCTTGTTGAACAAGATGCCGGTCTTCGCACGCTAAATAGCGGCGCCACGGCTGGCTATCTGATGCAAGAACCCGACTTGTCTGGATTTGAAAATGTCGGCGCCTATGTAACCGATGCACTAACCGACGCCCATGAGATCGCCGCCGCACGGCGCACAATGGAAGCGCTGCAAATTGATCCCACCGCCGCGCCTGTCGCTTTATCTGGCGGAGAAACACGCCGCGCCGCCATCGCAAAGCTATTTGCCCTTGAACCTGATATCTTGTTGTTGGATGAGCCGACAAACCATTTGGACCTACCTGCGATTTCCTGGCTAGAAGAAAATTTGCGCAGCACACGGTCAGCCATGGTCGTTATTTCGCACGATCGCGCATTTTTAGAAGCAATCACCACACAAACTGTTTGGATTGACCGAGGCGACACGCGCACCTTAAACAAGGGCTTTGGCGCTTTTGAAGCATGGCGTGATGAATTACTAGAAGAAGAAGCACGCAACGCCCATAAACTAGACCGCAAAATCGCCGCAGAAGAAGACTGGGTCCGTTATGGCGTGACCGCACGGCGTAAACGAAATGTGCGGCGCTTAAAAGAACTCAGCAATCTGCGCCAACAAAAACAAGAAGCACGCAAAGTACAAGGCAGTGTTTCATTTTCTGTCGCCGAAGGGGCGAATGCTGGCAAACAGGTTATTATTGCGGACAATATTTCCAAAAGCTTCGGCGATAAAAAAATCGTAGACGGATTTTCGATTAAAATCGCAAGGGGCGACCGCATCGGACTTGTCGGTCCAAATGGCGCAGGCAAAACAACGCTTTTAAAATTGCTTACCGGCTTACTTGCCCCAGACGAAGGAACAATCACGCTTGGCGCGAACCTACAGATTTTAACACTTGATCAAAGACGCGAAAGCCTAACAGATGATATGCGCGTCGCTGATGCTATTACAGATGGACGCGGCGATTGGGTCACCATTGGCGAGCAAAAAAAGCACGTATCGACCTATTTAAAAGACTTTCTTTTCACGGAAGAACAATGGCGGACCCCCGTGGGAGCTCTTTCTGGAGGAGAGCGCGGACGCCTTGCCCTTGCGGCGGCCCTGGCAAAACCATCCAATCTATTAATTCTGGACGAGCCGACCAATGACCTCGACCTTGAAACACTAGAATTGTTAGAGGAAACGCTAAGCGATTATCCAGGCACCCTTCTTTTAGTCAGTCACGATCGCCGCTTCTTAGACCGTCTTGTGACGAGCGTCATTACGACTGACCCCAGTGAAAAACCAGGGGGCTGGTTGGAATATGCCGGCGGCTATGAAGATATGCTCGCCCAACGGGGAAAAGCGCCTGGCAGCAAGGCAAAACTAGCAAAACCGCGCACCAGCGATAAAAATAATGAAAAAAAAGCGCAGCCCAAAAACTCAACTGCGAAACTAAGCTACAAAGAAAAATACGCCCTCGAACAATTGCCGAAGGAAATAGCGACGCTGGAAGAAAAAATCAACGCCTCCACAGCCTCGTTGGAAGACCCAGCTCTTTTTGAAAAAGACCCAGAACGATTTGAAGCCACCGCAAAAGCCTTAGAAAAAGACAGCTTGCGCCTTGAAAAAGCTGAAGAAGAATGGCTTGCTCTGGAAATGAAGCGGGAAGAAATTGAGGGCTAGCGCGTCCTAAACGCTATTTAGAAGCCCTTAAATTGCGCAATTTCATCCACTTGCGCGCGCTTGGAACGTAATTGGTTTACCGGTGCGCTTTTATCCGGACGACCGAGCGCCATACCGCAGTAAATAACTGATTTTTCTGACAAACCAAAATGAGCGTGCAAAGACTTTCGCACCATTCCCCACGCTTCTTGCATACAGGTTCCATAACCGCGGCTATGGGCGGTTAGAGCCAAAGTCTGCATAAACATACCAAGATGGGCCCATTGTCCCCGTCCCATATCACGATCAATAACAAAGAATACGCCGATAGGCGCATCAAAAAATGTATAATTCCGCGCCAAATGCTGATAGCGCGCCGCCTTATCTTCACGGCCAATTCCTAAAAGCGCATACATCTCCTCCCCCACCTGATAACGGCGGGTGCGATAAGGGTCCCACAAATGTTCAGGATAGATTGGATATTCATCCGCTTCCCCGCCCGGGTTTTCCATCAAAGTCTTTTGCGCCAGATCTGTAACAGCTTGCTTTTCCTCGCCCGCAAGAACAATAACTTTCCAGGGCTGTAAATTGCCACCCGATGGCGACCACCGCGCTATTTCTAACAGTTCACGCACTTCAGCTTCGCTGACAGTTTCCTTCAAAAAGGATCGTATAGAAATCCGATCTTTAATGCTCGCTTCAAGATCCGCCATTATGACCTTCCTTTTTCCCGCTCCCCCCCATTCATCACGGCGCAAAACCGTTTTTGGCAATAGAAGGGATTTAGTTTTAAGGCTTCTTATAACTTAATGAAAACTTAAAATTTAGCCGAATAACTGACCATGAAGGGACGTATAATTTGATTCAAATCACAGCTATGTTAACAATATAAACCTATGATTTTGCATCGCACAATTTACAACCTTTTCAACTGTCACCATTTGAATAGAATCTATATTCTTATTGGTTTTTAGCGCATTGTTCAGCGCATTATTAAGTGATCATTTAAACTTCGAAGATACCCGTATTCTTACTTAGGTAGGGTATATTCATGACTAAGAACGCAACCGCGCTGCGTAGTCTTTTTCGCCGACGCTACATTATTGGCCTGTTGCTTTTGGCTGGGCTCGCTTGCGCCTCTCTATACGTCAACCACAAACAAACTTCCCGGCAGGCTGGTCGGGCTGAATTGGTTAATCTTGCTTCAACACAAAAAGCGCTGAGCCAACGCATTTCGTTTTTCGCAAACGCCCTTGCAACGACTGACAACCCATCAGACCGCGCCACCCTGAAAGCTGAGCTTAGTGAAGCAATTCAACAAATGCGGCGAGCGCATGATGTGCTTTCCGGTGAGGCGGATATTTCAAACACCGTCCGTAAAAAACTGAGCACGGTGAATGAGATTTATTTCAATGAATACTCACCGTTTGATAAAGAAGTTAAAGCCTTTTTAAAAAGCGCCGAGGCTGTTCTTTCTGCTAATCAAAGCAATACCCATAGCGATGAAATTGATCTGAGCGAGATTAACCTCCTCGGTATTCATACCGTCATGCAAACACATGATGTCATTACGCGCATCATCGCCTATGAGACAGAGGAGGAAATTGTTCATGCGAAAATTATCCAAACAATTTTCATCGGCCTCATCTTACTTTTCTTAATTTTAGAAAGCCTTTGGATTTTCGAACCGATGGGGCAACGCATCGAAGAAAGTATTCGCAAGTCGGAACAATCTGAAGAGCTGGCGCGCTCAGAAGCTAATCGCGCAAGAATTGCAAATGAGGCAAAATCAAATTTCTTGCGGGTGATGAGTCACGAGCTGCGTACACCATTAAACGCCGTTATCGGAATGTCTGAGTTACTAAAAGGCTCCAACCTCGATAACAAACAAACTGGCTATGTCGGCCATATTTGGAGCGCTGGACAGCATATGCTTTCCCTAGCAAACGATATCCTCACGATTAATCAAGACGCAGCAGGCAAATTACGAATAGAAACGGCTCCAGGTGACCTCGCCAAAGAAATCAACAGCGTTGTTGGCATGCTAAAGCCAAAGGCCCATGAAAATGGTCTTGCCCTTACTATGGAAATTGACCCTAATCTTGACGGCTTATACGAGATGGACGCTCAACGCCTGCGCCAGGTATTAATCAATTTAATTGGCAATGCGATTAAATTCACAGAACACGGAAGCGTTATCGTAAAGGCCAAAAAATCATTTGAAACTTCCAATAATGGTTCTGTCGGCATCGAGATCCGTGTCTTCGACACGGGTGTCGGCATCGCCCCAAGTAAACAAGAAATTATCTTTGAAGAGTTTGAACAAGCCCATAAATTTAGCGAACGCTCCCATGGCGGCGCTGGCTTAGGACTTTCCATCAGTAAAAAAATAATTGCCGCAATGCAGGGTGAGCTTAGCCTTGAAAACTCGTCGGCCGCAGGCAGTACATTTTTAATAAAACTATCCCTTGCCCGCAGCAATCAAGCAACAACTCAGGAAAATAACGCCAAAACCGCTTCTTCTAAAGAGCCTTCACAAGCCTCTAGTGAAGATCAAATGAAAGTGCTTGTTGTTGACGACAATGCCGCCAATCGGCTTATTGCATCAGCTTTTCTTAAAAAGGCGGGTTATCAAGTAGTATTGGCCGAAAATGGCGAACAAGCTGTTAGCGCCTGCTCAACCGATGATGCAATTTCTATGATATTTATGGATATTGAAATGCCCGTAATGAACGGCATTCAAGCCACCCGCGCCCTTCGAAACCAAGGATACAATGAAGAGCGTATGCCGATTGTTGCCCTTACAGCCCATGTATTAGGTGAGGACTTAGACAAGCTAGTGTCAGATGGGTTTAATGAAGTGCTTCGCAAACCCGTCAGTGAACAATCGATCCTGTCGTGCGCCCAAAAATTCTCGCAAAACGCAATAGCGGCATAGGGACGGAGTATTATTATGAAACGCAATACTCAAAAACGCGCTCTGATACTCTCTTTGGTAAGCAGTGCGGCCGTCTTTTCTAGTGCAGGCGAATGCGCCCAAAATGTGACTAAAATTGTTGGGTCTTCTACTGTCTCAAAGTTTGCAACCATCGCTCAACAGAATTTAGCAAAGAAAAATGTAAACGTTATTATAGAAACCACAGGGACACGCGGCGGTTTCTCTCTTTTTTGCTCCAGCCAAGATGCTAACTTCGCCCCTATTTCCCTTGCCTCACGGAAAATCACCGATGAAGAACTGTCCTCCTGTCGCGAAAAGGGAAATACACAGATTGAAGAACACAATCTAGGACGCAGCGGTGTTGTAATTGCACAAAAAAAATCCAGACGTCCTTTTCACTTAACGCGCAAAGATCTTTTCTTAGCCCTTGCCGCGCAAACTCCAATCAGCGACACGGACTGCACGCTTGAGCCAAACCCCCGTCGGCGTTGGCGCGAAATTTCACCACATCACCCAAACACAAACATACGTGTTTTTGGACCGCCCCTCACCTCCGGCACGCGAGCGTCTTTCATCGATCTCGCCATCGCGAAAGGCGCGCTGCAAATTCCTTGTATGAAATCATTAAAAAAAGACGACCCAGCTGCGTTCAAAAAAGCGATTTCCTCCCTTCGCTCCGACGGCGCTTGGGTCGATGCCGGCGAAAATGACAGTGTGTTATTGGTCGCGATCGAACGAATGCCGCAAGCTCTCGGGGTTATCGGCTATCCGGTATATTCATCAAAGACTGAAAAACTATCAGCGGCGACGATCGAAGGAATTAAACCAGATCCCTCCAGCATCTCAAGCGGCGCTTATAGCCTATCAAGAATATTAAGGGTTTACTCAAAACCTGACGCACTATCGCAAAATACTGATGCGCGCGCATTTATTGAAGAAATTACAAGCCCTAAAGCTATTGGCGTTGATGGATATTTAAAAGAGCACGGATTAATTCCGTTTACAGAATAATATCACTCTTGTATATTTGCAATCGCCCATTAATCCACAGCGCCATCGGTAAAAATTCTACCGCGATGGAATAATAAGGGCTTAATCGGGCTTGAATGATAGCTCAAAACCTCTCCCACCAGCATTAGGTGGTCCCCTAATGAAATTTCGCGCACTTTGCGACAGTTAAAAACAGTCGCAGCAGCTGTTAAATAAGGCGCGCCCTCATCAACGCAAACATATTCAGTTTCTTTAAGGGGCTTGCGGTCATATAAAACCGCAAATCGATCACACAAATCGCCCTGATCTGCGCTCAATATATTCACAGCAAAATGCTCAGCCGACACGAAATCCGGCTTCAAGATACAATTGTGGTCAATGGACCAGCATATCAATCTTGGCTCTAAAGAAATGGAACAAAAGGAATTGACCGTCATCCCCTCAACAGCGCCATTGACGCCGCGACAGGTCGTAACCGTCACGCCGGTTGCAAATTCACCCAATGCATCTCGATAGGCTCGCGCACCTGCATCGTCACGATTATTAGGTTCACTTTTACCCTCATCTGGCGGAGAGGATGTGGGAGCGGTCATAAAAAGGGCCTTATCTTCGAAAATCGGCGCCTACTAAACCGCGACGCGCATCAACTCGCCGATATAAGGCCCATTTTTTACTTTTCAACAAGAGTGATTTTCAAATATGCAGCTGCAAATCCATCAAAGATTGAGATAGCCGGCTTTTTGAAGTCTCTGCCTCCTATTAGAATACACTCTTGATAAGATAGCCTTATTTCAAGGACAGCGCGGCTTCAAGGTCGCGCCAATCGACGATTTTAAAATTTTGGGGCTTCTCACCTGCTTCAATGCCATTAACGCCATCCTGGGCGACAAACAGACCATTAGGGAAATTTGGCCCAAGCTCTGCTGAAGAAGCCGCGATGCCGTCTGTTTCTTGCGTGCCGTCAATGGCATCGCTATCGCCAATGATAAAGCGCCCTAAAAACGTATTTTCCCCTTCACGGGTGTACATTGTGTATGAGTTGTCGCCTTGGGAAGAGGCAAGCAGATAGCCAGTCCGTTCGCCGGTTGAATAAAGCGTTAGCCCCTCAACATCCGCCGTCAGTCCAGATAGACCATCGACAGCATCAACCAATACCGGATCGCTGAGCTTAGTGCTCGCCGTCTCCATCCGCCAGATGCCGACTTCTTCTTCACCCACATAAAGAACGCCTGCGGCGTCATCATGGACGCATCCTTCAAGCTGGCTAGAAAAAGAGTGGTTGGCCGCAAGCGGTGCGCTGTCCAACGACTCGATGCGCATCATTGCAACCTCACCTGTTTTATGGGTGACAAATGCGTGGAGAGCCCCTTCAACCATGCCTAAACAAAACCCATAAGGCACTGGTGAAGCCGATGGCGCGGCGCCAATCTTCTCCGCGCCGGCTTCAGAGACAGAAAAGAAAGTAACTGTGTCATCCGACCGGTTTGACGCAGCGGCAAGATCGCCAGACCAACCCTTCAATTCAACGCCCTGGCGAATGTCGACGTTATTCACCGCCCCCGCCGGGTCAAAACTGACCACAGCGCCGGATAAGTCATATGCGTAGAGTCCGGCTTTTTTATCCGTTCCCAAGATCAAGCTTTTTTCTGGCGCGGCCGTATTCACCCAAACCGCCGGATCATCGGCAGCGTCGTCTAAAGAACCAACGGGCATAGTTTGCCCCGTTGCTTTGACGAGCGCCGCTGGCAAGGGTGCAACGGCGTCCTTTTCCGACCCGCCCAATGCGCCCTCAATACTATCGCAGCCTGCGCCAGCAATACATAGAACGAGGACGGAGGAAAAAAGCTTCGACTTGATCATAACTGGGTTCCAAAAAATTTGACCTATAATCGCAATAGGGCCGGTCCATTACGCAGGACCGGCCCCAGCACGCAACAAAAGTAGTTCGTAACGTCTTAGTATGTAAACGTTACGCCAAACTCGATTGAATAGCCGTACTGCTCAAACTGAGAGTTCAAACGGTCGATGCCGCCATCAGAGATGCTAGCGATAAACGGCTCGTTTGTGACGTTCTTTGCGTCCAAATAAACTTTGAACTGATCTGTGACTTTATACTTTGCAGAAAGATCAATTTGGAAGTGATCTTCCACGATACGGTCAACGCCGTCGCCAGCAAAGTTGATCTCGTCAAGATAAGCATCACGATACGTTGCAACCGCACGAAGATCGATTGGACCTTTGTCGTAACCAAGCACGAAGTTAGCGACATGCTTAGACTGTTGCGGAAGATCGATAGTCCGTGGCGTACCATCTTCTAAAGCAACTTCGGCTTCAGCCTCAACGAAGGTGTAGTTGGCGCCCGCGATAATGCCGTCAAATGGCTCTGACAAGAAAGAGAACTGCTGTTGGTAGTTCACTTCAAGGCCGAATAAATCAAGCGTATCGAGGTTTACGTGGATAGTGGCTTCTTCGTAAGTTGCGCCATTGAACTCGAAGTCTTCGAAATTCTGCTCGGCAATGAAGTTGTTGATGCGCTTATAGAAAGCGCCGACTTGGAAAACGCTGTCGCGGTTTGGATACCAAGCGATAGAAGCATCAACGTTATGGGCGCGCTGACGCTCTAGATCTGGGTTACCCAAAGTTGCTTCAAGCTCATCTTCGTCTTGCGCAATCTCCGCAGCAGGTACGATCGCGCTGATATTTGGGCGAACAATCGATTTATAGTAGCCAAGACGTGCAATTAGATTGTCTTGTGCTTCGTAACGCAGGTTCAAACTTGGCAGCCAATCTGTGTAGCTTTGAGACGCCATTTCGATTGTTTGGTAGATCGCCTCAACCGTTGTCTCGTCGTCATCACCATCATAATCAGCATCAAGATCGCTGACGAGCACCGCACCAGGAACACCAATTGTTAGATCGCCAGGCACAACAGTGTCTTCAACGTCCCCATCAAAAACTGTTTCAAATTCGATGATGCCGTTGCCTGTTGCGTCAAACTCTGTGTGCTCAATACGAACACCTGTTACGACACGAAGCTTGTCGAAGTCTGCTTTCGCCATAACATAGCCAGCGAAGATATCTTCTTCTGCAACGTAATCTTCAGCAAGGGATTTTGCAATTGTATCAAACCCTGCGTCTTCAAAAGATGCGCGGTTATCGAAGAAGAAGTCGCGAATTGGGCCCGCATCAGGCGCTGGACCAAAATTATCAAGGTCGTAATTGTCGATTGGCGTAGCAAACGCTGTCAACGTATCAAAGCCAGCGCCGTCAAATCCATCGAACACTTCAACGTCTACAGCGCGATCTTTCTCGCGAAGACGAACTTTACCGCCTGCTTTTACGTAACCAGGAGCGCCAAACAGTTCAGTGTCATACTGAACATCAAGGTTGAATGCGAACTCTTCGTCGGTTGTTAGACCGTTGACCAATTCTAGTTCATCAAACTCATAGTTATCAGTATCGTAGAATGCCGCTTCGCTAGCCGCATCACCAAAAGCGAGGTTTGGCAAAATTGGGTTTGAAATGTCGACACCAAAGACGCCGCTATCAAATTTTGCGCGGAAAGCAGTGTCGATACGGTTAGGCTCAGCCTCTTCCGCGTAAGCATAAGAACCAGCGAAATCGACTGTCAACGCATCATTGCGCCATGTGCCGCCTGTTACAACAGAAGCAATTTTTTGAGTTTCAAGACGATCTTTGATGTCGCGGTCAACTTCAAACTCATCATCAGCCGTACCATTAACGAAGCTTACGCCGTTTGCAGCAGAAGCAAATTCACCGTCTTCGTATTTTGCTTCAATACGAGAGCGAAATTCTTGGTCTTCAAAACGAGAGAAAAGAGAATGAACGAAAAGATCAAGACTGTCAGTTGGACGGTAGTCTAAGTTTAACGCCGCTGAAAAACGCTCGCGCGTAATATCATAATCACGAAGCTCAAACTCATCAGGAAATACTTCATCGCCGTCAATTGTCCATGACGCGTCATCAACTTCTTTGTTATCGGAACCAAAGTTACGCTCGCGGTAAGAGATAGAAGCCGCAACGCCTAGTGTGTTCTCTAGGAAGTTATCTGCATAAGTTGCCGCATATTTCTGGCCAAGCTCGTCAGTGATATTCGCATATGTGCCAGCTGCTTTTAGCTTGAAGAATGCATCGCTGCGATCAAGACCGGAAAGTGTTTCAATCTCGATATTGCCGCCGATGCTGTCGCCGTCAACGTCAGGTGTCAAAGACTTATTGATGACGATCGCTGAAAGAAGGTCAGAGTCGATAACGTCAAGCGGAACGCTGCGATCGCCGCCTTCTGGTGAAGGGATACGCACGCCGTTGATTGATGTTGAAGAAAGGTTCGGGTCAAGACCGCGGATAGAGATGAAGCGACCTTCGCCCTGGTCGTTTAGAACGTTGACGCCTACAGCGCGGCGCGCCGCTTCAGCAACGTTTTCATCAGGGAACTGGCCGATCGCATCCGCAGATAGAACAGAGCGGAAATCGTCAGCGGAACGTTCGCGGTTAAGAGCGCTGTTCAAAGAACCACGCTGACCAATAACAAGAATGTTGTCTTCGATTGCAACGTCATCACCGATTGTGATGTCTTGGCGAACTGTTGCGTCCGCGCTTGGAACGGTGACAGTAACCGTCACAGGTTCAGCGCCGAGGTAAGATACTGTTAAGTTATATTCGCCAGCAGGAACAGCGTTCAAACGGAAGTCGCCCGCACGGTTCGTCGACGTGGAAGCCCCCGTCTCCTCAATACGAACAACCGCGCCGTTTAGAGAAATTGATTTGCTTTGGTCGCTTACACGACCTTCGATAACAGCAGCATTCGCCGCAAAAGAAGTCGCAGAAATGATTGCAAACGCGGAGACCGCGCTCGCAGCTTTAAAATTAATTTTCATGTTCAGTGCCCCACACTATGGATTAGGTTAAAAATGCATGAACCTGGATTGTGACAATCACATAACGTCTTTGAGACACTTTTTTAATCTTGCTGGAAGCAACCAATATGCCGCAACGAACCGCGCCCACGGATGAAATTTTAAGTTTCAGGCGCCAATTCGTTTACAACTATTAGTCTATGATGGTCCGCAAAAAGCCGCCCCGTGCGACATAGGAGAGGACATCGCCGTGACCGCTGATCTATTAAAAAGAACAGAAAACAAAACTTTATATCTCACCTTTAACCGCCCAGAGGCCTTAAACGCCTTTACCCCCAAAATGATGCGCGCCCTTGCTCGTGCGCTTAAATCAGCCGCTAGAGATGACACTGTCTCTTGTATTGTTCTGGAAGGGGCTGGCCGCGCCTTTTCAGCGGGTGTTGATCTCAACATTTTACAAGACGCCGTTCCCTATGCCGGAAAAGTTGGGGATCTTTATGATCAGCCGGCCTATGACGCCGCCCTTCAAATCCGTCGGTGTTCAAAACCTGTTATCGCCAAAGTACACGGCGCTTGCTTTGCTGGCGCGCTTGAAATCGCCCTCCATTGCGACATGGTCTATACGACGAAAACAACAAAGTTCGGCGACACGCATACAAAATTTGGCCTGCGCCCAAGCTGGGGGCTATCACAGACCCTTCCGCGTGCGGTTGGCATGCGCCGCGCGCGTGAGTTGTCTTACACAGCAAAAACATTCACGGGCGAAGAAGCCGCAAATTGGGGCATCGCAAATGAAGCTTGCGAAAACTTGCCTGAGCTTCAAGAGCTGGTGTCAACGGTTGCTGCTCAGATCGGTAAAAACTCTTTGGAGGCGGTCGCCGCATACAAAGACCTTCATGCCATCGCTGCTCAAGAAGGTCCGCTTGAAGACGCCCTCATCCAAGAGGCAAACCGTGAATATAAAGAGATTACGGATACAGCCTCTCGTTTGGCGGAATTTTAATGCTTCTATAGGATTCAAGGGCCCATCACCGCTCAGTTGTGTTATGGGCGCTTGGCAACTAAATGAATAAGCCTTTGAATTCGGCGCTTTTTAATAAAGCGCCGTTACGCTTGTCATATGTTTCACAACTGCCAAAACGTTAATTAAATGTCCAATCTCGCCCCTAGCGCTGATGTTGCGCGTTGTATCTTAGATGACCGTCTCGCCATCTTCAGCGAACGCCGCCAAGAGATCTGTGAGCTGCAAGGCGCCGCCGCTTTTATTTGGTGCCTTTTCGAAGAAATGACCCCCATCAAAGACATCGTCTCTATGCTTAAGGAGGCTGGCGTTGAAGAAGGCGCTGAAGGGATGGTCGCGCAATGGATGGATCATTGGCTCGACAATGATTGGATCGGCAAATCCGACCGCCCTGGCCCGGCCCCGTTTCATGATGAATGGCTGGCCGAACACACCGCCGATAATGAAGAGCTTGAAGCAATCAGCGCCGCTCGGCGCGCCATCAGGAAAAATTGCTGTATACGATGCTTTTTGATTGGCGGCGTCGCCTTTAATATCGCCGCCCAAGATGAAATGACTGAGAACGCCGCCCTCGCCCCCTTCTTTCATCTAGAAATAGACATGCAAAACGCGGCAAACGCCAGCGACAAAACCGTCTTTATAGAAATACTTTCAACACAAGACGGCTTCGACATTATTATCGATGATACCTATATCGATAGCTATGAGTCTGCCCATCAACTCGCGCCAGCCTTAAAGATGTGGATGCTGGAAACGTTATTAATCCATGCGGAATATGACATCGCCCTTCACGCCAGCGCTGTTTCCCATAATGATAAAACTTGGCTGTTTCCCGCCATCTCTGGATCGGGTAAATCAACCTTAATCGCCGGGCTTGCGTCAAAAGGGTTTACCTTTCATTGCGATGACTGTCTTTTCTTGAACGCAGATGGATCCTTAGCGCCGATTGTGTTTCCCGCAGCTGTTAAAGAAGGATCTTGGCCAGTGCTTTCACCGGCCTATCCCGCCCTGTTGGATGGAAATATTTATCTGCGTCCTGATGAGAAAAAAGTAAAATATCTATCGCTTAGCGGCGCGTCCTTGGGCGACAATGCACCGACCTTGGTTTTTTCAAAATATGAAACCGGGGCTGAACTCACCATCTCGCCGCTAGCACCGCTGGCCGCCCTTGAGCGTCTTCTGGCGGATGCACATGCCCGCGGTCAACGTCTTGGGCGTGATGAATTTCTTCGACTTTCAAGTTGGATGAACGGTCTAACCTGCCAAGAAATGCGCTATGGATCGATTGACGATGTTCACACCGCCTTACTGGCGAACGCAAAAAAATAGGCTGCGCCATGACCGAAATCGTCTTTGCTGACAAATCAACCATCAATGCGCTTCGCATTCTTATATCGGTCAATCGCGACAAAGAAGCGCTCACCGACCTCAAAACAGCCATGGCGGCGGATGAAATAGACTGGCTCGCTCTGCTCGGCTTTGCAAATGCAAGAGGCGTGACGGCGCAACTGGCCGAGGCCCTGAAGGAAGAAAATTTAGAGACGCTAGCGCCAGAGGATATTCGCGCCTTCTTATCTGACATATTGGAACGCACTAAAATGCGGATGGAACGTCAACAAGCGCAAGCATTTGAAACAATTCGTGCTATGAACGAAAAGAACGTGTCGCCCATTCTATTAAAGTCTTCAGCAGACCTTGCACAGGGCGGCGACATCCCAACGATTTTAGCTTCTGATTTAGATTTCCTTGTGGAGGATAAAGACGCCGAAAAGTCAGTCAGTACGCTCACTGATTTGGGATATAAAAATTTAGGCGCAGACGATGACCATACAATCGGTGTTTTTGTAAGAGACACAGATGTTGGCGCTTTGGATCTACATAATCGCGCTTTAGAACGCCAGGATCTGCTGACGACGCAAAATTTGATGGAACGCGCCACATCACAAGAGCTAAATGGCGCTAAGTGGCGCCGCTTATCGCCTACCGATGAACTTATCCACCTTATCCTTCACGACCAGCTTCAAGACAAACTTCACTGTCTAGGCGAGGTTAATTGGCGCAACCTCCATCGCTTTGCCGTCATCATTAAAACACGCGGTGATGCGATCGACTGGGTGCGCATAAAAGAATTCTTCACCAACGCTGGCCTTACTTCAAGCCTTTTAGCCTATTGCGACGCCGCCCGCAGTTTAGCCGGCGCTAAACCGCCAAATTGGAAAGACTTCGCCCCGCTTCAACCGCTCTGGCGGTGGCGGCGTACTGCCCAAATGAGATTTCCCCTTTTTCAAAAAGCCAGTTGGCGGACAGGAAAATTCGCGTATCGCGTGCTCCAATACCTACGCAGACGCCAGATAATTGTTTCTGGTCCGTAACAACTTGCATTATGGTTAATTTTGCTTAACGTCCAACAATCGCAAGATCACAATTTTGCGATTAGCTAGTTGTGTACCAAATCCATACACCACCAATTAAGGGGAATGGTTGTGACTGAAGAAAATACAACTGAAGAAACCACAACGGATGAAACACGCCGTGCTTTTCTTTCCAAATATGGACGCATTGCGGCCGTAACACCTGCTGCAATGACTTTAATGCTTTCAACAAGCCTTGAAGCTACTGGCGTTAGCCGTTCCGGCGGCAAGCCTGGTAAAAAGCGTCGTAAGCGGAGAAAGAAGAAGAAGATTTCGTTATACAAGAAATACTTCAAGAAGTGGTGGTAATCTTTTTCTGACTAAGCTTCTGCAACTTAGCCTGTGACCAAACGGTCCGAATTAGTTGCTGATGACGATGATAAACGCCTGTGACGCTACCAGCGTTACGGGCGTTTCTTTTGAGAACGCGAAAAAAGAAACGAAATTTGACATTTCTCAAATGGCAGACCGCCAAAAAAATTTATTTCTTAATTGTCAAGAGCGTCGAGTAAACACCAAAAAATTGTTTTTTCCACTTGACGACTTGCGTTTTACTAGAAACACCTGCAATGGACTGAAAATTGCTTGATGCAACTCATCTTTCGTGTACATTTCGTAATGTGTACGTTTTGTAATGTAACTGAGTAAAGGGGAATGGTTGGTGTCTGAAGAGATCAAAACCGAAGAAAACGCATCCGACGAAACTCGTCGTGCGTTCCTTGCAAAATACGGCCGTATCGCAGCTGTTACACCTGCTGCGATGACACTAATGCTTTCAACAAGCCTTGAAGCATCTGGTGTTAGCCGTTCTGGCGGTAAGCCAGGCAATCCTAAGAAACGTCGCAAGCGTCGCAAGAAGCGTCGTGTTCGTCGTCGTCTTATCCGCTTGCTAAAGCGTTACCTAGGCCTCTAGGCAAGACAGTAGTCACATCACTCAAGTCTTACTTGGGGGTATGACTACAAAAGAAGATCAAGCCTGTGTGCTTTTGCGCGCAGGCTTTTTCTTTGCGCAATTTCATCCGCAGAGCAGAGTTCCCACGCCCTATGGCGCACCATTACAACGTTTTAAGCTGTTGTAACGGCGCGTTGTCGATGATCTTCCAGCCTCTAAAATCTGTAAAAATGGGCGGCTAAACCCTATTTGCCAGCGAATGCAACCAGCTCAGCTCGGTCAAATTTCAATTAGAATTCAGCGCCTTAAAAGAATATCTGCAAGAATCAGGATTAATTGCATCTTGCGTTTCAAAATGAAACGCAACCTGCCGAATTCTCTCCCCAGGCCCCAAGCGACAGATTGCTTCTATCCAAGGCGCTTGAGGTGAGATGGGGAAATACCTATACGACCAGATGTTAACCAATACACGGGAAAGTTTTTGGATGAAATTCGCTTTTGCTGCACTTTTGATAGCCCTAATGGCGGCACACCCTGCCTGGGCGGAAACGCCGCGCGGTCCGGTGATTGAGCTTGGCTATGTCGAGAATGTTCGTATCGGCAAGCTTGGCCTTGAGATGAAAGCAAAATTAGATACTGGCGCGGATACAAGCTCCGTACGGGCGCGCGACGTGGATATCTACAAACGTGGCGAACGCGACCATTGGGTCCGCTTTCGCCTTGTTGGGAAAGACGGCCGGTCAATACGCTATGACAAGAACGTCATTCGTTTTGTCCATATAAAAGCAAAAAAAGGCGGGACCATCCGGCGCCCTGTCATTAACATGCCGCTCTGCGTCGGCGGAGTGTGGGCCCTTGCAGAAGTAAACTTAGCAGACCGCAAAGACTTCGAATTTGAAGTCCTCGTCGGACGAGAATTTCTTGCCAACCGCATCCTGGTTAATTCAGGAAAAGCTTTCGCCGCTGATGAAATCTGCGGTGATTATAAAAAAGCGGAATAAACCCCATGGGCCGTTTTGGACATGCCAGCATATTGGGACTGTTTTTAATCGTAACTGGCGTCGCCATTTTCACGATCAAAACAGCCATGCTTGGATACCCTGTGAATGAGGGAGAAACGGCCCCCGTATGGGATCTGGAATTATACATTGAATTTGAAGGCCGTAATGAGCCCGCTCGTATAGAGACCTTTTTGCCTGTGCGTGATGTCGCCCGCGGTGTTACGGCCGAACAATTCTATAATGGTCCGTTTGGGCTTGGCGTGATTGATCAAGAGCAAACAGGCAATCGTAAGGCCGTGTGGACTTATCGGTACCCGGATAATAAAAAGGTTTTAAGATACGCCGCCCGCACCAGCGGGGAAACGACAGCAACCCCCTTCCCGCAAAGCTTCCGCGATGAAAAGCCTGAGGGCGTCGCCTTTGAAGCGGACCCTATCAAACGCCAAGCCTTTATTATTTGGACAGGCAATATCCGCCAACGCTCAGCTGATAATAGATCTTTCGCCGACTTAACGTTGCAGGCCGTGTTTGAAAAAACCGCTGGCGGCGACGGTAATATCGACGAACTTGACGTCTTGCTTGGAAACGATAAATCAACCCGCGCCCGCCTAGAACTTGCACGACGCGCCATGCAGGCGCAAGGCGTGCCAGCCCGCGTCGTGAATGGTGTTTACCTTGGCGATTCATCACGCCGCGAACAAATCAAACATTGGATAGAATATCATATCGATGGTCGCGATTATCGATATTTCCCGGCGGGCGCGCCGCGCCGCTATCTGCCAATGTGGTATGGCGTTGAACATTTGATCAACGCTCAAGGTGTTGACCGACTTGATGTAAAAGTCGGCCTGCAACGTCGCACCGAAGCAAGCGTAGACGCCGCCCGCGGCCGTGAAGGCCGGGTCGCCGCCTTTGGCCGCGCCGTTGGTTTTGACGAGCTGCCGCTAACGACACAGCTTGTCTATCAAGTCTTGGTGACCATTCCCGTGGGCATCACAATTTTGGTCTTCTTACGCCAGTTTGTGGGAATACAAACAATCGGCACTTTTATGCCGGTTTTGATCGGCATCGCCTTTCGCGAAACGGCCCTTATCAACGGCCTTGCTCTTTTCACTCTCCTCATCGCCTTAGGTTTGGCGCTTCGGTTTTATTTAGAACGTTTGCAACTATTACTTGTCCCCCGTCTAGCCGTGGTCTTGGTTTTTATTGTCATTGTTATGGCTGGCGTCACAATTTTCATGGGCGCTTATAATCAGTCAGTTGGTCTTTCAATCTCCCTTTTCCCCATGGTAATCGTTGCGATGACAATTGAACGCATGTCGATTGTGTGGGAGGAAACCTCTGCCGGAGAAGCGGTGAAACAAGGGCTCGGCAGTCTCGCTGTCGCTAGCCTGTCATATATCGTCATGAGCAATTCACATGTCGAATATCTAATGTTTCAATTCCCCGAATTACTCTTGGCGCTTATGGGTCTTTGCGTTTTAATGGGTCGGTACACAGGTCTACGCCTTTCTGAGATTTGGCGTTTCCGTCCATTGGTGGGTGGCTAAGATGTTTCGCGCATATCAAGAATTACGGAAAAAAGGCGTAATCGGCATTAATGAGCGGAATGTTTGCTATGCAAACGCTCTTAACCCGCGCAGGCTTCTTGTGCGCGTTAATGACAAAGTGATTACAAAGGCCCTCGCGCAAGAAGCGGGCATCCCGACACCGGCGCTTTATGGTGTGATTGAAAATGCCCATGACATGCGCGCCCTGCCCCAGATGGCGAATCATGAGGAGGGCTTTGTTGTAAAACCGGCCCATGGTTCCCAAGGCAAAGGCATTTTGGTCATCGATCGCCCCTTGGGCGGCTCTTGGCGCTTGTCATCGGGCAAACGGGTAACAGAACGCGACCTGCGCTATCATATCAACAACCTTATCTCGGGCATGTATTCGCTTGGCGGCCGTCCAGATAAAGCAATGATTGAATATCGCGTTAAGTTCGACGATGTGTTTAGCCATATCTCCTTTAAAGGCGTGCCGGATATTCGCGTTATCGTTTTAAAAGGCATTCCTGTATTTGCCATGCTGCGCGTGCCGACATCAGCGTCGGACGGCAAAGCAAACCTGCACAAGGGCGGCGTTGGCGTTGGCGTCAATATCGTCACGGGGCGAACGACTGCTGCAATGCAGCATGACAATCTAATTGACACACACCCGGACACCGCCCAACCGCTAGCGGGCATAGAAATTCCTTACTGGGATGAAATTTTGCTCATGGCGTCTCGCTCTTATGACGTCACGCAACTTGGCTATATCGGTGTTGATATCGTCCTCGACAAAAAACGCGGCCCGCTTTTATTGGAATTAAACGGTCGTCCTGGCATTTCAATCCAAATTGCAAATCGCTTTGGCATGCGCTACTTACTACAAAACGCGATGGCCCGCGCCGACGAAACCCACAACGCCGCCGCGCGCGTACAAATTGCGAAAACTCTTCATGGCGGCGGGCGTAGCGATGATCTTGACTCCCACATTATCGCTTTGCGCCCGCTAAATAAGCTAAACGCCGCCGAATAAGACGACCAATATAACGCATGCGCTTTCCATCATCTCTACAAGATCCCACCTGGAATGATTACCTTCACCAGGAGTTGGAAAAACCTTATATGATTGGGTTAGGTGATTTTTTGGTCACCCGTGACAATGAAGACGCCGCAATATATCCGCCTAAGGATGATACTTTTCGCGCCCTTGAATTAACCCATTTTGCAGATGTTAAAGTCGTCATCTTAGGCCAAGACCCCTATCACGGGCCAGGCCAAGCCATGGGGCTAGCCTTTTCCGTTCCAATAGGGGTGAAACAACCGCCTTCTTTGCGCAATATCCTAAAAGAGATGCACACAGATATTGGCGGCGACGAGGTCGGCCATGGCGACTTAACGAGCTGGGCCGAACAAGGGGTTTTACTGCTGAACACTGCCCTTACTGTCGAGGACGGCAAAGCCGGCGCACATAGCAAAAAGGGTTGGGCGGAGTTTACGGACGGCATCATTAAAAAATTAAGTGAACGAGGCGATATTGTCTTTATTCTTTGGGGCGCGCACGCGCAAAAGAAACGAGACTATATTGATGCAAATAGAAATTGCATATTAGAAGCGCCTCACCCATCCCCGCTTTCCGCTCATCGGGGATTCTTTGGTTCGAAACCGTTCTCTCAAACCAATGCCTATCTTAAAGCCAAAAACATAAAAGAAGTTGATTGGGCCGCGCTTTAAACCAAGCCAAGGCTTACTTAGCAAGAAACGCATCGACCTGCGCCCTGGTTGGCGTTGCGGCCTGGGCGCCTAACCGGGTTGTTGCAAGCGCCCCGCAAGCACAAGCGCGCGTTAACGCGTCTTGCGCAGACAAGCCTTCCATTAACGATACCATCAGCCCACCGACGAAACAATCCCCTGCTCCAGTTGTGTCAATAGCATCAACTTTTGGCGGCGCTGCGCGGGCGATCTCCTCTCCCTTATTAAACAAGACAGCGCCTTTAGCGCCAAGGGTTAAGGCGATAAACCCCTTATAGGTTTTCAATTGCTCAGCATAAAATGAATGCTCAACCTCATTCACAATAATCAAATCGGCGCGCTGGATCATTTCTTGACTCAAACACCGCACAGGCGCGGCGTTAAGCCCAAAAAATATGTCATTATTGGAAACTGCCGCAGCGATCGTTTCACTCGCCACTTCTAACTGTGCAATAATAGCATCCGCCTTTATCACCGGCAGATGATTTGTTGAAAATTCTCCATTTGCGCCGGCGGCAACAGCAATTTGATTTTCACCCGCATCATCGACATTAATAAAAGCGGCCCCAGTTTTTACATCCTTTAATCGCCGTATGCCATCGAGATTAATGCCGTCAGCTTTTAAGTTGAGCAACGCTTCGTCTGCATACGCATCCTCGCCAACACAAGCGAACATTTGAACATTCGCCCCTAAGCGCTGCGCAGCCAGCGCTTGATTTGCGCCCTTCCCGCCAGGGGTAGTAAAAAATTCACCGCCCCCAATGGTTTCCCCCGCGGTCGGCAGACGCGCAGTGCGCACCACAAAGTCCAGATTGACAGACCCCACAACCGCTATTGAAACATTTTTCGTCATTGGCGCCTGCTTATTGATACCGCGCTAGATGGTCGATAATCATCGCAAAAAACTGCTCCTTAGCCACCTCATGAGCCCACAGTACATTTTTGGGCAGCTTCAACTCATCCCAAAAATCAACCGCGGTGTGACCCATAGTAAGCTCAGATTGCGTTTCGATCCGCACATTGCAATGCTTTACAGAAAATAAGTCGGGTTTAAGCAAATATGCAATTGTACACGGATCATGCAGGGGCGCGCCCAAAAACCCATATTTGTCAGCATCGAAAAACTCATAATTTTGCAATAACGCGCACGCCGCACCCGCTGCTTTTGAAGGCAACGCCTTTATTTTTTCAACCACCTCAGGCGAGGTGATAACCTGATGCGTAACATCCAGCCCCATGGCGACAATGGGGCGGCCGCATTCAAAAACAATATGAGCCGCATGAGGATCAACATAAATGTTATATTCCGCCGAAGGGGTAACGTTCCCCCCTTCTCGCATAGCCCCGCCCATTAGAACGATTTCTTTTATCTTAGGCAAAACATCCGGCGCCCGCAAAAACAAGTGAGCGATATTCGTCAGTGGCCCGGTTGGAACAAGCGTAATCTCGTCATGTTTGGCGGCCCGCAAGGTTTCCAACATAAAATCAACGCCATGCTTTGGCTGAAGCTTAATGGAGGGCTCATAAATGTCGACCCCATTGATGCCTTCGCGCCCATGAACGTGATCGGCAATTTCAAGCTTACGCAGCATTGGGCTATCATATCCTGCAAAGACCGGCACATCATCACGCCCAGCAATGTCACATATGATGCGGGCGTTGCGTGATGTTTTTTCCAAGCCGACATTTCCGGCAACCGTCACAATGCCAAGAATATCCAAAACTTCCGGCGCCGATAACGCCAAAAGTAACATAAGCGCATCATCCTGACCAGGATCACAATCAATGATAATTTTTCTTTTCGCCATTTTAATTCTGAAGACGGCAATAGCCCCCTACCCCTTAACAACTAACCCCATTTCGGACGAATAGTCCAAGAGCCCGCGGTGGACACGACCTTGCCGCCAACCCCTAATTTAAAACGAGCGATGCCTGGCGTCATATCTGTTTCAACCCCGCCCAGATCAAGGGTGCGCACCCCCTGTTTCTTCAGCTCACAGATCGCCTGCCACATGATGAGGTTGTGGACGCTGCGCGCTTTGCCCTCCTCATTCGACCACCCGATATGATACGTCGCCCCCTGGCCATGAATAAGGAAGAGCATCCCGCCAATTCGTTCTGATCCTGATTTTGCTTCATACGCCAGAATGCTTTTTTTCCCAGCCGCCAAAAAATAAGCAGGCACGAGGGCGACATTAGAAGAACGATGCCCGATTGATCGCATTAACGCCGCATCTTTATCTAGCAGCCAGGCAAATTTATCCGGGCGGCGCCCCAAGCGAGAAACAGTAAAATTTTCTTTTTCAGCCGCTTTTAGACGATTGCGCCATTTCCCGTTAAACCCTTTACGGATGGTTTCTTCATCATCAGAAAGATCTAACAAAACCGTATGCGCGCCGGTGTAAATCCGCTTAAATCGCGACCCTTCAAACCCTTCCTCTTCATCCGGTGTAATCAAAACGGCATGAAACCCTTTTGCTGGCGCACTTTTGTGCAACGCTTCAGCAGCAGCAAGCTTAACCGCCCGGGGAAGGTCTGGCCGCACCCAAACTGGCCCGCGCATCACATGAATCACCGGTAAGAAGGGATATGTCATATGGCGGATCGCTTGAGCAACGCCGATTAGAGCACCTTGCGCCATAATCTTCGCGCGCAAGACTTTCCCGCCCGTAGCGGCCACAGCCTCCCCATAGGCGTATGACTGATGATGCGCCCCAAAAGGCGCCGCCGCGAGGGCGGCATCCCAATCTTTTTTGAAGGCGCCAACCTCCGTTTCCCAATCAGCGCGAACATGTTCAGGCATAGGGACAGGCATTTGCGCGGCGTCAAGCGCCGCATTAAGCCGCTCACTTTCTGCGGTCTTCTGCGCACCTGATTTGGGCGTCAAAGCTCTAGTTTTTTGCAACGAACTCATGCAGGAACTAAAGCGATGCTTCGCAAGAAAACGCAAACAATCAGTGGCCACACCTTACCCAGCCCGCGCATGACCCGGGCCGGCATGGTTTTGATGCTCACCTATTTCGCTTTGCCGCTTATGACCGTGCTCGTTGCGATTGACATCGTTATGTACTTCCTTCTGCGATACGCCTTTGACGTTTGTTATGGCGTTTGGTGCTGGCTCTAATTACCTAATTATTACAGAACTGCGACAATTCATTCGCGGTTCATCCGCTGCACTGCAAAAAATGTTATTGACTCACCAGACGAGACATGATGTGCTAACGCAAGCTCAAAGATGAGCATAAAAGCGCAGTATGAGGTCTGATTATTAACAGCTCCTGCGATCAGCGGCTTCTAACGGTAGAGGCCACTTCGAATTTAACAGCTAAAATTTACGGTCAATTCGCGCACGCCCATGCGTTGCGCCCATCAGTAATGGAGACGTTTGAAATGAATTTCTTAAGCCGTTTGCGTCGTACGGTTTTCAGCCCGGTTTTTGGCATCGCAACAGGCATTTTCGCAGGGGTCGTTTCCACTGTGGCCGTTGGCCAAGAGCTAGATGTTGAAAAAGATGAATTGAAATTTGGCTTTATCAAATTAACGGACATGGCCCCCCTCGCTGTGGCGTATGAGAAAGGGTATTTCGAGGATGAAGGCCTGTTCGTTACGCTAGAGCCGCAAGCCAACTGGAAGGTGCTTTTGGACCGTGTCATCAGCGGCGAACTAGACGGCGCCCATATGCTAGCAGGTCAACCGCTAGGCGCGACCATCGGTTTTGGGACGAAGGCAGATATTATCACCGCCTTTTCAATGGATTTGAACGGTAACGGAATCACAGTTTCCAACGAGATTTGGGAACAGATGAAACCAAACGTGCCAAAGCAAGAGGATGGCAAGCCTGTTCACCCAATCAAGGCGGACTATTTAAAGCCAGTTGTTGAGTCCTTTAAGGAAGAAGGCAAACCCTTTAACATGGGCATGGTCTTCCCGGTCTCTACACACAATTACGAGCTTCGCTACTGGCTAGCCGCTGGCGGCATTCACCCTGGCTATTACGGCAAGACAGATACAACAGGTCAGTTCCAAGCTGACGCACTACTTTCCGTAACACCTCCCCCGCAAATGCCCGCAACGCTTGAAGCAGGCACGATCTATGGTTACTGCGTTGGCGAACCTTGGAACCAGCAAGCTGTTTTCAAAGGCATCGGCGTGCCCGTCATCACCGACTATGAGATCTGGAAAGACAACCCAGAAAAAGTATTCGGTGTTTCCAAGTCTTGGTCTGATGAAAACCCGAATACACACCTTGCCGTTGTAAAAGCAATGATTCGCGCCGCCATCTGGCTCGATGAAAACGAAAATGCGAACCGTCCGGAAGCTGTGGAAATTCTATCCCGCCCTGAATATGTCGGCGCCGATTACGAGGTGATCGCCAACTCAATGACCGGCACGTTTGAGTATGAAAAAGGCGACAAGCGTGATGTGCCTGACTTTAACGTGTTCTTTCGGTACTTCGCGACTTACCCATATTACTCAGACGCGATTTGGTACCTAACCCAAATGCGCCGCTGGGGTCAGATTACCGAAACAAAACCAGACAGCTGGTACATGGATGTCGCGAAAAAAGTTTACCGCCCCGATATCTATATGCAGGCTGCGGAACTCTTGATTGCTGAAGGAAAAGCGAAGAAAGAAGATTTCCCGTTTGGCACAGATGGCTTCAAAGAACCGCAAACGGAATTCATCGACAACATTACCTTTGACGGGCGTAAGCCTAATGAGTACCTCGCTAAGTTTCCGATCGGCCTAAAAGAAGGCGAACTCGTCTCCGATACTGGCGATGTAGTAACTGAGTAGCCAGGAAGTAAGTCTGACGCAGCGCTTTTTGAGCCCCTCAGTTAGCGCTGCGTTAGGCGACTAAATCGAAACAAGACCAAAAGCATCTCGCCCTTGCATTGCGCGGGGCCCACGTCAGAAAAAAAGAGTTGTACGAGAAGAGCGATGAGTTCGACAAATTTAAGCGCATTCCATGACGAACCCACCCAGTCATTTTCTGATGAGGACGGTGAAGAGCAAAAAGTAAAGCCCAAAATTAAGCAGCAAGCTTCTGGGGTGAAAAAGATCCATCCCGTTGTCGCATTCCTGCAAAAATTAATGAATGCGTTGTCTGTCATCGGGTTAGGATTTATCAATCCCATTATTCGTCTCGCTATGGGTGAAGACCCGAAAAAACAGTTTACAGACCTTTGGCAAATGATTGGGGTTCCAATATTAGCGATTGGCGTTTTCTTGCTCGCTTGGTCCGGCGGCGCATCACAAGTCGACACCAGCCTTGGTAAAATACCTGGCCCTGCCGCCGTATGGGAACAATTTGAAGCCCTGGTGGACGATCATCAGGCGACACAAGAAAAGAAAGCCGCCTTTTATGAGCGCCAAGAAAAACGAAATGAACGTTACATAGCTGAGGGCCGTCTTGACAAAGTTAAGGAGCGCACCTTCACCGGTAAGCCGACCTTCTTTGATCAGATCATCACTTCGCTTAAAACCGTCTTTTTCGGTTTCTTAATTGCGACGCTTTTTGCTGTGCCGGTGGGCATTTTCTGCGGCCTCAGTCCAACCGTAAACAATGCAATGAACCCGCTTATCCAGATATTTAAACCGGTCTCGCCGCTTGCTTGGCTGCCAATTGTTACGATCGTTGTATCAGCCGTTTACACAAACGCCAGCGATGCGATGCCGAAATCTTTCTTGGTCTCAGCGATTACTGTGACGCTCTGTTCTCTGTGGCCTACTCTGATCAACACAGCGTTAGGTGTCGCCTCTATCGACAAAGACTTGCTAAATGTTTCAAAGGTTTTGCAATTAAAATCATCCGATAAGATTTTCAAATTGGTCATCCCATCCTCTTTACCGCTCATGTTTACAGGTCTTCGCTTGTCACTCGGCGTTGGATGGATGGTGTTGATTGCGGCTGAAATGCTCGCGCAAAACCCTGGCCTTGGTAAGTTCGTATGGGATGAGTTCCAAAATGGCTCGTCGAACTCTCTTGCTCGTATCATGGTGGCGGTTTTAACCATCGGCGTCATCGGGTTCCTGCTTGACCGTCTGATGTACACCCTGCAAGCCATGTTTACATTCTCAGACAAACGCTAAGGACGGGAGCTGATAATGAGTTACCTCACTCTCGATAATGTTTCCAAGGCCTATGGCCGCGAACAAATTCTGACAGATATCAATCTGTCTATTGATGAAAACGAGTTCTTGGCGATCCTTGGCTTTTCAGGAAGCGGCAAGACTACACTCATCTCTCTACTGGCGGGCCTCATCGAATCAGACACAGGCGCGATCATATTTGATGGTGAGAAAATTACTGGCGCCTCCCCAGATCGCGGCGTGGTTTTCCAAAACTATTCGCTGATGCCTTGGCTTACGGTCGCTGGCAATGTGCGCCTTGCTGTGGATGCTGTGTTTCCAGATATGTCAGCAAAACAAAAGGCCGAACATGTCGATCATTATGTGCAAATGGTTGGCCTTGGCCACGCAAAAGAACGCCGCCCGGCAGAGCTTTCAGGCGGTATGCGCCAACGGGTTAATGTCGCCCGCGCACTCGCAACACAGCCCAAAGTTCTCCTTCTTGATGAACCCTTTAGCGCCCTTGACGCTTTGACACGCGCAAATTTGCAGGATGAGCTTGAACTTATTTGGGAACAAGAAAAGAAAACTGTTGTTCTGATTACCAATGATGTCGACGAAGCAATATTACTTGCCGACCGGATTATTCCGCTGAACCCGGGCCCAAATGCTACATTGGGCCCAGACTTCCAGGTAAATCTTTCCCGTCCACGCGATCGCCGCGAAATGAACCATAATGATGAGTTCATTCGCCTACGCGCCGCCGTCACGCAATACCTGTTTGATGTTGGCCAATTGCGCGCCGAAACAGGTGTTGAAAAGCCCCTTCCCGACGTTCAACCGATCACCGCGACAGAAAAAGGTCTCGACGGCGGAATACAAGAGGCGAAAGAAATTTATAGACAAAACAAAAAGGGCAATGTGGTTGAGTTGAAGGAGAAAAAACCTTCAATTTATGAAGAACCGGTCCCAGACCCTCTGTCACCGGATGAGCCAGAGATTGACCCAGATCTTCCGCAGCCAGTAAAAGACGCCGCGGCCGCAAGATCACTCAACCTAAAAAAATATGTTGAATTCTATAAGGTCACAAAAGTCTATCCGACCCCCAAAGGCCCTTTGACTGTCGTTGAAGATTTTAATCTCGACCTCAGAAAAGGTGAATTTATCTCACTTATTGGACATTCCGGCTGCGGTAAATCTACGGTTCTGTCCATGGCGGCTGGTCTTAATGAAATTACCGGCGGCGGTATTGTTCTTGACGGGAAAGAAATCGACGGCGCAGGCCCAGACCGAGGTGTTGTATTCCAAGCGCCTAGTCTTTTTCCATGGCTAACAGCTTACCAAAATGTTGCGCTCGGCGTCGAACGGGTTTACCCACACGCAAGCTCAAAAGAGCGCAAACAAATTATTGAATATTACCTGCACCGTGTTGGCTTGGCAGATGCGATGCATAAACCCGCATCAGACCTTTCAAACGGCATGAAGCAGCGGGTTGGTTTGGCGCGCGCCTTTGCGTTATCACCTAAATTTCTATTACTTGATGAGCCTTTCGGGATGCTCGATTCCCTCACACGCTGGGAATTACAAGAAGTTTTGATGGATGTCTGGAAACGCACGCAAGTGACAGCTATTTGCGTCACACATGATGTAGACGAAGCGATCCTTGTCGCTGACCGAGTCATCATGATGACAAATGGCCCGCGCGCGACCGTCGGAAAAATTATGGAAGTAGACTTGCCGCGACCACGCTCACGCCAAGCGCTTCTAGACCATCCGGATTACTACAAATACCGTGAACAGCTTCTAACGTTCCTTGAAGAATACGAAGTCCACGACAAAAGCGCTGCTTAAAGGCAACGCTAAAACATTGGGTCAACGGCGGCCCATATTTATTTGCATTGATGCGCGACTATTAGCAAGTTGAGCTGTGCGCCTTGTGCGCCCGCAATCAAGAGGGAAATCATGTCGAAAAAATCGATGATGTCAAAAATACGTAAATCTGCGCTTGCATCGGCAGCGCTTGTCAGCCTCGCCCCATTAAGCGCGACGGCGGAAGAAGGCGGCTTTAACGGCGCCCTTGATAAGGCCGTCGAGGGGGCGAAGGTTCTATTTGATGCGCGCTTACGTTATGAACATGCTGACTTTGAAAACATTTCAAAACATGCTCACGCTTTCACTTACCGTATACGCGCTGGTTTAGAAACGGGCGCCGTTTACGACACGAAGTTCCTTGTTGAATTTGATCATGTCGAATCATTCAATGAAGATTTTAACTCTACCATAAACGGAAACCTTGGCGTCTTTCCTGTTGTCGCCGATCCGGATGTGACAGAGTTAAATCGTTTCCAACTAACCAACACATCTCTGCCGGATACAACCGTTACGATCGGCCGCCAGCGGATCATCCACCCGACCGCCCGGTTTGTCGGCAATGTTGGCTGGCGTCAAAATGAACAGACCTATGACGCCATCCGCGTTGAAAACACAAGCATCAAAAATCTGAAGATCGACGTTTCCTATATTGATCAAGTTAATCGCATTTTTGGCGATGATTCCCCTGCGGGACGTTTTGAAAGCGACAGCTGGTTGGTCCATGGGTCTTACAAGGTCCCAGTTGAAAGTGTTAAAGCAACCGTTAGCGCTTTTGCCTACCTCCTTGACTTTGAAAACGACAGCCCACGCAATTCAACACAAACCTATGGCGGCTCACTCAACGCATCAAAGGGTCCTATTTTTTTAGAGGGCACATATGCGAACCAGACGCCTTATGCTTCAAGCACGTTAAGTAATGATGTCAATTACTACACCGTCGCTGGCGGCATCAAAAAAGATGGGTACATCATAAAGGCAGGCTACGAAGTTCTTGGTGGTGACGGAACAGCTGGGTTTGTAACCCCTTTAGCCACCCTTCATAAATTTAACGGCTTCGCCGATGTCTTCATCGCAACCGGAACGCCCGCTAATGGCTTAACTGATCTTTATGTCCAGGCTGGCGTCACCAAAAAAGGCGTTGGGCCTTTCGCTGTTCTTGCCGCGAACGTCTTCTACCACCAATTTTCTGCTGAAGAAGGCGGCGCAGATTATGGCGATGAAATCGACGCAGTGATTGTTGCTAAGCTTAAATCAGCGAAACGATTAAAATACATTTTGAAATACGCCAATTACCAAGAAGATGGTTTCTTCCAGGATGCTGAACGTTTTACGGCTGAAGTAAACCTAACATTTTAATTGATACGAATGCGCCGAGGCTGAAAAGCCTCGGCATTTTTTTGCGTAATTTTAGCCACAGGAGGTCACATGACGAAAAAAAGCCTCGTTGTTATTGGAAACGGCATGGCGCCGGGGCGGGTGTTAGAACATCTGTTCGACTTAGCGCCCGACCAATATGACGTTACCATTTTTAATGCCGAGCCAAGGGTCAATTATGACCGCATCATGCTGTCCCATGTTCTGTCTGGCGAAAAAAAATACGAAGACATAATTATTCATGATACTGAATGGTATGAAAAACACGGCGTAACCCTGCACCAAGGGGCGCGGATATCATCTATTGATCGTGAAACAAAAACCATAACATCTGAAAACGGTATTGTCGCTAAATACGATGTTCTGCTTATCGCAACGGGCTCTTCCCCAATAATTATTCCCATGCCCGGCTCAGATCTGCCGGGTGTTTTAAGTTATCGCGACCTTGACGATGTTGACGCGATGTTAGGCTATGCCAATAAAGGCGGGCGCGCCGTTGTAATTGGCGGCGGCCTGTTGGGACTGGAAGCCGCCGCCGGACTAAAAATAAGGGGCATGGAGGTAACCGTCCTCCATTTGATGCCGACACTAATGGAACGTCAGCTTGATGAAGCGGCGGGTTCCCTACTAAAGGAAGAGATCAAGCGCCGCGACATCAAAGTATTGACCGAAGCGGACACAGCTGAAATCCTTGGCCAAGAAAAAGTCGAGGGCGTCCGATTAAAAGATGGAACATTAATCCAAGCCGATATGGTCTGTATGGCCGTCGGCATTCGGCCGAGCATTGGCCTTGCCAAGGAAGCTGGCCTTTCAGTTGGCCGCGGCATTATCGTCAACGACGCAATGCAAACCTCAGACCCTGATATTTTTTCTGTTGGGGAATGCGTTGAACACAGAGGAATGTGTTATGGCCTAGTCGCGCCGCTGTACGAGATGGCCAAAGTCATCGCCAAACGTTTATCTGGCGATGAAACGGCGGAATATACCGGATCTGTTACATCAACAAAGTTGAAAGTCACAGGTGTTGATCTTTTTTCCGCTGGAGATTTTGCTGAAGGCGAAGGGCGCGAGGAAGTCGTCCTACGTGACGCGGCGCGCGGCGTTTATAAACGCCTCGTCCTGGAAGAGAATAAAATTAAAGGCGTTGTCATGTATGGCGACACAGCCGACGGCGCCTGGTTTTTTCAACAACTAAAAGACCAAACAGACATCGCCGATATGCGCGAGACATTAATTTTCGGCCCAGCCTTTGCTGGCGGGGAGGCGCTGGACCCTATGGCGGCCGTTGCAGCGTTGCCCGATAACACAGAAATCTGTGGCTGCAACGGCGTATGTAAAGGGGCAATCACTGATGCGATCAGTGAAAAAGGATTGAGTTCTGTTGAAGAGGTCAGGCAAACAACAAAAGCTTCAGCCTCATGCGGAAGCTGCACAGGCCTTGTTGAAAAACTCTTATCAATAACCTTGGGCGAGGCTTTTGACGCCGCCGCGACCAAACCAATGTGTGGGTGTACCGATTATACCCATGAAGATGTTCGCCGACTTATCGTTGCACAAGAGTTAAAATCTTTGCAAGCCGTTATGCAGGCGCTTGAGTGGAAATCCTCATGCGGGTGCGCAAAATGTCGTCCGGCGCTCAATTATTATCTCATTTGCGCTTGGCCGGGCGAATATAAAGATGACGCGCAGTCCCGCTTTATCAATGAACGCGTGCACGCAAATATCCAAAAAGACGGCACTTATTCGGTGGTGCCTCGCATGTGGGGCGGCATGACAACCCCTGATGAGTTACGTGCTATTGCTGACGTCGCTGATAAATTCCAAATTCCATCAGTAAAAGTCACAGGCGGTCAACGTATCGACCTTTTGGGCGTTAAGAAAGAAGACCTGCCCGCGGTTTGGGGCGATTTAAACGAAGCCGGTCTAGTTTCTGGCCATGCTTATGCAAAAGGCCTACGAACCGTAAAGACCTGTGTCGGGACGGATTGGTGTCGTTTCGGCACGCAAGATTCAACTGGTCTTGGCATTAAACTTGAGAAATTCCTCTGGGGCTCTTGGGCGCCACATAAAGTCAAATTGGCTGTTTCGGGGTGTCCGCGCAATTGTGCTGAAGCAACGTGTAAAGATATTGGCGTTGTTTGCGTGGACAGCGGTTATGAAATTCACTTTGCCGGCGCCGCGGGCATGCACATCAAAGGCACAGAAATTCTCTGTAATGTCGAGACAGAAGAAGAGGTTATCGAGTACACAGGCGCTTTAATGCAAATGTATCGCGAACAAGCCGCCTATTTGGATCGCATTTACAAATGGGCCGATAAAGTCGGTATTGACCATATTCGTAAAGTCTTAACTGAAGACTCCGGAGCACGCCGCGGTTATTTTAATCGTTTCGTCTTCTCGCAAAGTTTCGTTCAAAAAGACCCTTGGGCTGAACGCGCCGCTGGCGCACAAGCACACGAGTTCAATCCAATCACCCTGCCCTCACCTGAGAAAAAGCCGGAGTTAGTATAATGGGCGCTGTTCAAGAAATTTGGATTGATGCTTGTGCGATTGAGGATATTCCGATACGCGGCTCACGAATTATAAAAACGTCTCAAAAATGTATTGCGATATTTAGAACCATCGATAATGACGTCTTCGCCTTGGATGATCAATGCCCCCATAAAAAGGGACCACTTAGCCAGGGAATAGTCCATGGCAAATCAGTCACCTGCCCACTGCATAATTGGGTTTTTTCTTTAGAAACAGGCCAAGCGCAAGGGGAAGATGGCATCGCCCGCACCAGAAAAATCAAAGTGACCGATGGACGGGTTCATATTCTTTTAACGGATGAAAATAACGGCGGTTAGTCTATGGCGGATGGAGCGCGCTTTTCCTCCACAACAAAGTCAGCTTGCCCATATTGCGGTGTCGGTTGCGGCGTTATTGTAAACCAAGAGGGCGGTGAACGAGACATCACTGTTCGCGGCGACCCTGATCATCCCGCCAATTTAGGGCGTTTATGCTCAAAAGGGTTAGCGCTTGGTGAAACGCTAAGCGTTGATGAGCGACTTTTATATCCACTAAAAGATGGGAAGCGCATTAGCTGGCCTTCGGCGACTTCACATATCGCGAAAACATTTTCCGATGTGATAAAGCAGCATGGGCCGGACGCTGTCGCCTTCTATGTTTCTGGCCAGCTACTTACTGAGGACTATTACGTCGCCAATAAATTGATGAAGGGGTTTATTGGTTCAGGCAATATCGACACCAATTCCCGCCTTTGCATGGCGTCTTCCGTTGCTGGCCACAAGCGTGCTTTTGGCGCCGACACCGTACCGGGGTGTTATGAAGATCTTGATCTTGCCGATTTAGTTATCCTTACAGGATCTAATTTCGCATGGTGTCACCCGGTTTTGTATCAACGGTTATTGGCCGCTAAGAGCGCACGACCGAAAATGCGCATTGTCGTGATTGACCCACGGCGCACGGCAACATGTGATCTCGCCGATCTTCACTTACCACTTCGCCCTGGCAGCGACATAGCGCTCTTTTTAGGGTTGATGAATAGCCTTGAGCAGGCGGGAAAGCGTGATAAAGATTTTGTCATTAACCATACTAACGGAGCCGAAGAAGCTCTTACAGTTGCTTCACAATATGATTTGAAGACCACGTCAAATGCAACAGGAATAGCGCAAGAAACATTAAGCACATTTTTCGACTGGGTCATCACGACCCCCAAAACCGTCACCGTCTATTCCCAAGGGGTTAATCAAGCCTCAGACGGAACGGACCGGGTTAACGCCATAATCAATTGTCACCTGTTGACAGGGCGCATTGGAAAACCTGGATCAGGGCCCTTCTCAATCACCGGACAGCCAAACGCTATGGGCGGAAGAGAAGTTGGCGGGCTCGCCAATCAGCTTGCAAGTCACTTATCTTTCGAAAATACTGAAGATCGCGATCTTGTCTCACGCTTTTGGGGAACCCAAAATCTTACCGCAGGGCCTGGATACAAAGCGGTCGATTTGTTTGAGAAAATTCACGACGGCGCCATAAAAGCAGTATGGATTATGGCGACAAACCCTGTCGTCAGCATGCCGAATGCAAATTTCGTTCGCGAAGCATTGAGAAAATGCGAGCTTGTTGTGGTTTCCGATGTCATGGCGAATACGGATACAGGCGCTTGCGCTGATATTTTACTTCCCTCCCTGGCTTGGGGGGAAAAACAGGGAATGGTGACGAATTCTGAACGCCGAATGAGCCGTCAAAGACAATTCTTACAAGCACCGGGCGAGGCGCGCGCCGATTGGAGACAGTTTTGCGACGTTGCGATCGAAATGGGGTATAGCCAAGCTTTCACATACAATAGTGTCTATGAGGTGTTTCGTGAATACACAGCCCTTTGTAGTTTTGAGAATAATGGCGCGCGCGATTTAGATCTTTCTGGCCTGAAGGATATTTCAAAAGGCGAATATAACGACTTCGCCCCGCAACAATGGCCTGTGCTTACCGAAGAAGCATCCCCCTCTCCTCATCATCGATTTTTTTCTGATGGCGGATTTTTTACACCGAATAAGCGAGCGAATTTTATTGCAACAAAATGGAGCGATGACCAGCAAGCTAATAGCGATTATCCATTTACGTTAAACACAGGCCGCATTCGCGACCAATGGCACACGATGACGAGAACTGGCCTAGCACCGCGATTATTCCAACACATCAGCGAACCATTTGTTGAAATTTCTCCGGTCGATGCAAAGGATCTGAACATCCAAGATGCGCAAATCGTCCGCCTACGCTCGCCCTATGGGGAGGCGCTTGGCCGCGCCGTCGTCACCGACCGTCAAGCAATGGGCAGCATCTTCTCACCAATGCATTGGACGGAGCAATACGCCGCGCAAAGTCGCATTGATGTTTTAGTTGCGCCAAAAGTCGATCCGATTTCTGGACAGCCTGCCCTAAAATCGACAAAAGTCGCCGTAGAAAATTTCAAAGCAAAATGGTACGGCTTTGTCGCCATTGCCGCGGAAGAATTTGACGCGCCTCATGTGATTACATCCCTTGACTATTGGGCGAAGGGGCGCTTTGCATTTTCCGGCGCCGCTCAAAATGAGTACGCGAAAGGCGTCAGAATTGAAATGGCGAGCGAACGCCCCATAAACAACAGGCAATTCGTAGACGCCTTGTTTCAAGACATATCTAACGCCGCAATTGGCGGCGTCGAAGTTATTGACTTTACGGTTGGTGAGGCGGGAAAAGCATCGTACGCGGCTTTTATCGGCGACCAACTAATGGCGCTCTTTTATTGCAATAATGCGCCGGTGACCGCCTCTCGCTCATGGGCGTGCGAGCAAATTGGCCAAGAATTTTCGGGGCTTACTCGAACTGCCCTCCTTGCCGGTCGGCCGGGCGCCGATGTGCCTGACCGAGGGGCCACCATTTGCTCTTGCATGAATGTCGGCGCTAACGAAATACGAGACGCTATAGGCGAAGGCTGTTCATGTCTTGACACGATAGCGGATAAAACCAAAGCAGGGTCAAATTGTGGGTCATGCCGTTCAGAGATTATCCGTTTACTTAAGGAAAAGGCGCATGCGTAAACCAGAACTAGCGCCGGAGCGACAAACCGGTCAAAACCTCCTAGCACCGATATTTGTAAAACGTGAACGTTCAAAAGGCGGCCGCGTGACGCTTGTTGGCGCGGGGCCCGGCGCAGCGGATCTGTTAACCCTTCGCGCGCTTAAAGCGCTACAAACAGCTGATGTCATATTATTCGATGACCTCGTTTCTAATGAGGTTTTAGAATTAGCAAGGCGAGAAGCAAAAAAATTTACGGTCGGCAAGCGCGGCGGCCGCGCCTCGTGTCGTCAAGATGATATCAACACAATGATGGTGCGTTTTGCCCGTCAGGGGAAACATGTTGTGCGCTTAAAGTCCGGCGACCCCATGATATTTGGCCGGGGTGGCGAAGAAATGGAGCAATTGCGCGCCGCAGGAATCTCGTTTGACGTCGTGCCTGGCATCACAGCCGCTAACGCCGCCGCCGCAACAACAAAAACATCCCTAACCCACCGCGATTGCGCCCAAGGGGTAAAGTTTATCACCGCCCACAGCCGTCATGGCGAGCTGCCTGATCTAGACTGGCGGGCCTGCGCTGACTCAGCAACAACGTTAATGATTTATATGGGCGCTCGTACTGCGCCAGCGTTGGCAAGAAAACTTTTAACGCATGGAATGGCGGCGAACACGCCCGCCGTCATCATGACGGCGTTATCGCGCCCAGAAGAACGAATCGAGACGACAACCCTTGCGGCATTGCAGCAACACCCGATCGCTTCAGAGCACCCAGTCCTTCTCGGCATAGGCGCGACATTTGCACTGGCTAGCTCCAGTAATTCAATAAATTCAATATATTATAAGGAAGTAAAAACCGCGATAGAGGCAAATGCGTAAAATTGGAGCCAAGATGAACCTTGATGTTGCATCGCACCAATGTCACACTTTTGTAACTGCGGAGATGTGTGTCCCAATGAACCAATTAGCTGGCCCGCCGCTCGTCATCTTGCTTGTTGACAGCCATCCAAACCGGGCCCGAATAGTGGAAGAAGGTTTGCAAAACGCCGCCGTCGTGAAACAGGCGGGGTCCTTGCGCGGGGCTGCCTTGCTTTCTGAAATTGAGCGAATCCAACCAGATGCGATCATTATCGACTGCGACAGCCCGGACAGAGATACGATTGAGAGCCTTAGCCTCGTCGCGCGCCATAACCCAAGACCGATTGTTATGTTCGTTGAAAAAGGCGACGGCGCTGTCGCGAAAGAGGCTGTACGCGCTGGCGTAAGCAGTTATATCGTGGACGGACTTTCCCGCGACCGGGTGCTTCCTGTTCTCGAAATCGCAATCGAACGCTTTAGAATGTTTGACGCACTATGGAAGGATTTAGAAAAATCTAAAGCCGACCTAGAGGCGCGAAAAGTCATTGAACGCGCCAAGGGCGTATTAATGCAGAGCAGGCAAATGGGCGAAAACGAAGCTTATGTCGCTATGCGGAATATGGCTATGAAACAGGGCAAACCGCTGAAAGAAATAGCCGATAATATCTTATCCGTGGCATTGCTGTTTGAAGATGAGGCATCATGATACAATTAAGAAGGCAATCGTTAAAAATTGGATTTATTCGATTATCGGACGCTGCGCCTCTTATTGTCGCTTCAGAAAAAAACTATTTCCACGATGAGGGCCTTGATGTTGAGCTTTCATTGGAAAATTCATGGTCGCAAATTCGCGACAAATTAAGCGCTGGCGTTCTTGACGCCTCCCACCTTTTAGCGCCGATGGCCCCAGCAAGCTGGCTTGAAAGTGATGCCGCACAAGAACCTTTTGTTACCGGGCTCGCCCTTAATCTTAACGGCAGTGCGATAACCGTCTCCGATAGTCTTTATGAAGAGATGACGGAAGTCGACCCAGAAGCAATGATTGAGCGGCCAATTTCTGCGCGCGCCTTAAAGGCCGTCTTGGCGCGCAGACTGGAACGGGGCCAAGAGACAATAACTTTCGGCGCCGTTTTTCCGTATTCGTCTCATTATTACGCAATCCGTTATTGGCTCGGCGCAGAAGGGATCGACCCTGACAGAGATGTGCGCATGGTTGTCGCGCCGCCGCCTGTGATGGTCGAGCAATTAGAACAAGGCCTAATCGACGCCTTTTGTGTAGGCGAACCGTGGAGCACCGTAGCAGAATCAAGAGGGTCAGGCCGGGCCATCATCCGCTCTTCAGAAATTTGGCGGCATATGCCCGAAAAAGTTTTGGGCGTTCGCGCCCGCTGGGCTGATGCAAACCCGGGGATTCATTCCGCGCTCGTTCGCGCTGTTCTGCGCGCTTGTATCTGGTTAGACGCGCCTCAAAATCGTATTGAGGCGGCCCACATTCTTTCCATGTCGCAATATGTTGGGGTTAATTCCGGCCTGCTTGCCACAGCGCTTGCTGGCTGGCCGTCCTTACGCCACCGCCGCAGTATTTTACAAAGCAATGACTCACTCATTTTCCATCATTATGCTGCGAATTTCCCGTGGAAATCGCACGCAATGTGGTTCCTGTCCCAAATGGCCAGGTGGGGTCAAATCTCCTCCCCCTTTAATATTGAGGATGTCGCCGACAAAGCCTATCGCCAGGATACTTATCGTGAAGCGGCAAAAGACCTGGGAATCGCCTGCCCACGAGCGAACACTAAGTTGGAAGGCGCCTTCGACAGAAGCTGGATTTTAGAATCAGATGGTGCGCCGATCCCCATGTCCAGCGATGGCTTTATCGATGGTGCTATTTTCAACCCCGCCCAACCCCTTGAATATCTCGAAGGGTTCTCGCGTCACAATTTGCGCATCCGCGCAGACGAGATTATGGCGCCGACATCATAAGGGCGTTGTCACCAGATTATTCTTCCTTTGACGCCGCATCATCCTTTTGATCCTGCAATAGGGAATTTAATTGAGCTATTTTTTTCTTGGTCCGCTTACGATGTAACAGGACGCCGCCGACAATTGCAGCGATGGAAATAAAATACAACGCATAAGTCGCCGAAACGTAACCATTGTGACCATCAAAGAACATAGAATTCGCCAATCCGATTGCTTTTAAACATCCTGCATCGCAATACGCGTTTCTAAACGCTTGATCCGCCTGGCCCGGATTTCATTTTCCATTGACAGAAAATGAAGCAAGAAAAAAAGCAACGTCATTCCTACGGCCATTACAAATAAAGGCCATAACATTGAGCTGTGAATGCTCGGCCCATCCGCGCGAATAACACTCGCTGGTTGATGCAAGGTATTCCACCATACGACCGAATACCGAATGATCGGTATATTGATGGACCCGACCAACACTAATATCGCTGTAAGCCTTGCGGTTTGCGGACTATCACTTGTTTGACGGAGCGCAATGACCCCAAGATACATAATAAAAAGTATCAGCACAGACGTAAGCCGCGCATCCCACACCCACCATGCGCCCCACATCGGCTTACCCCAAAGCGACCCAGTGGCGAGAGCCAGAAACGTAAACAAGGCCCCGAGCGGCGCAGCCGCTTTAATCGCGATATCTGCAAGGGGGTGGCGCCAAATTAACACACCAAGGGCCGCAACACTCATAACCCCATAACACATCATCGACAGCCAAGCATTTGGCACATGAATAAACATAATGCGGACAGTCTGCCCCTGTTGGTAATCAGCAGGCGCAACAAAAAGGCTCATATAAAGACCAGCAATCAAGAACAGCACGGCGCCCACTGAAAGATAGGGAACAACGCGTTTTGACAATTTTAAAAATTGGTCGGGGTTACCCTGCGCGTTTAGCCACTGCCCAATCCCCATTGTTACACCTTTGTTTTTGCTTCTAACTCGACAATTACCAGTAGCACGCTCACAACACGATGCGCCATGGGCGCGCGCCAATCTTATCCCCACCAGGTTTATCCCCTATGGAATATTCACCGCTCTTATCGCCGCGGCGCCTGCAAAAGCAGACACAACCCCCGAAAATAAAGAGCACGCGCATAGATATAAGAATGGCGGCCCGAACGAGGCTTCCGGGTTTGCAAAGGCGGTCGATGCGCTAACCCCAAAAATAAGCACCGGGACAAGAAAGGGCGTTGCTAAAATACTCAACAACATACCGTTGCGCTTAACAGACAAGGTCAATGCGCTTGCCATCGCACCGATAAAAACAAGCGCAGGGGAACCGACAAAAAGGCAGATAAGACACCCCAATATAACCTCCCCCTCCATTGACATCATCAGCCCAAATAGAGGCGCAGCAGCAATGAGAGGCAACGCCGTCGACGCCCAATAAGCAGCAGCCTTTACAAACACGATGGTTTCCATCGCTTGCGGGGCCATGCGATAGACATCCAAAACGCCATCTTCCGCATCAGCTTGAAACAGATGGGACAACCCAAGCAAAATCGATAAAAGCGGGCCCGCCCATAGGATGGCGGGCCCGGTCCTCGCCAAGGTCTTTAAATCAGGCCCAAGCCCAAAGGTGAAAACTACAACAAGACATAGAAAAAATATAAGCCCTACGCTTAAGCCAGCGCCTTGCGCAAAACACAGATGGGCTTCACGCCGAAATAGCGCTGCAAGGTCACGCATGGGCATAGCCTTCACAAATAGCGCTGTTTTGAGAAAGATCTAAAACGCGTAACTTGCCGGTCGTTTCCTCCAAAAATGGTTTGTGGGTTGCAGCAATTACAATTCCCCCCTGGTCCAAATGCGCCTGCGCGAGGCCTTCGACAAGTTGAGAAAACTCCGCGTCCAGCGCGGCTGTTGGTTCGTCCAATAACCACACCGGTCGCCGAGATATTAGCAAACGCGCAAAAGCGGTCCGCCTTTTTTGCCCTGCGGACATAGCGGAAACTGGCAGGAACATGAACCTTTTAATCTGTAGGGCTTGCGCCGCCTGCTCAATGCTCGCCTCGTGCGCCCCATCAAAATCGCGCCAAAATGATAGATTTTGACCAACAGTCAATTGAGGCTTTAGCGCATTTTTGTGCCCTAAATAATGGATTGCTGAGTTGTCCGCGCCATTTGGGATTGGTTCGCCCTCTGCCTCGCAACGCAAGCTAATTTCTCCGCGCGACGGCTCAATAAGACCAGCAAGAAGACGCAGCAGCGTTGTCTTTCCTGTTCCATTACCGCCGCGAATCACTAAGGCTTCACCCGTTTCGACGTCCAGCGTAATATCACGCAATAGCGGTATTTCGCCGATATCATATCCCAGATTTTTGGCGACGAGATTAAGGTGATCAAAGGCCATACTTTAGAACTTGTTTTGTTGAAACCTTTCTATTGGATCCATAAGGTAATTGCCCCCCATCCACAACAAGAGGGATGGCAAGGGCGCCCCCAAAGCCCGCTGGCTTGCGGCACAATGAAAAACAATCGCACATGACCAAAAATATTGAGTGCTGGCGCCCCGCCCCTATATGGTTATAAGCAATTTGTCGAAGCTGGCCCTGGTGATCATGAAGAGAAAGCAAAATGTATAAAGGACGCAAACGTCGCCGTCTGGTGATAATTGGGGTTTCAGGCGTGACGTTGGCCTTAGCGGCGGCCCTTGTTTTGCAGGCGCTAAACAGCGAAATTGTCTTTTTTAAAAGCCCCACGGATATTGTTGAGCAAGGCTATACGCCCAGCGTTAAAATCCGTGTTGGCGGTCTGGTCAAAGAAGGCTCCCTCACCCGTGTTGGGGACCTTGCTACTTTTACGATTACCGACATGGCCAATGATATTACCGCCAGTTATCGCGGTATCCTCCCAGACCTTTTTCGCGAAGGCCAAGGCGTGGTCGTCGAGGGCGCTATGAATGTAGACGGCGCATTTGTCGCCGATACAGTCCTTGCCAAACATGATGAAAATTATATGCCGCGTGAGGTGGCTGACGCCCTAAAAGAACAAGGGGTATGGGAAGGCGGCGGCGATTACTGATCACCTGAGCGGCGCCGCAAAATCAGAAATTTTATACTCTAAACAGATTAAATACTAAAGCCGCCATACCGCTCCATTCCGCAAGATGGGATAAAAACGCTATTCCTCAATCTTATCTTGTATACGCGGCGCTTCTTCGTCCAGCGCATCAGAAAGTTGCTGGGAGCCCGCGAGAAGACCACCTTGCGCCGTCAAGTCGCTTTCAGGCTCACCCGTAAAGGCGTCCCCCGCAATCAAAGACACGCCCAATTGCCGAGATGATGTGAGCGAATGGTCAAATCCAATTGCGACAGAGGTCGAAGCCTATTTAAGCTCAACACTTCTACAAATAGGCTGGCCAATCGCCCCCATGTATTCCCTCCCTTTGGTGGTTTACGGCATCATTAGATCTACGACCAAAGTCGCGTAGCCTACGCCATCCAGCCAGAGTATCTTAAAATCACCATAAAACCGGCAAAGGCCAAATATCCGTCAAAGGGAGGACTTTTCCTATGAGCACGGCAACGATAACGACGTCTCCGGCAAGTAAGCCAGGGGAGGAAACTGAAGCGTATCATCACGATGGCGAAAACATGCCGACACATTCGCATCATGATGAAGAGGTGATGAGCGAAACGAAAGTCAATCAGTACTGGCAGGCCAATATCCGCTTGCTCCTTGGGTTACTAGCGATCTGGTTTGTTGTTTCATTCGGCGCGGGTATTTTATTTGTTGAACCACTCAACAATTTAAGCCTCGGCGGTTATCCGCTGGGCTTCTGGTTCGCCCAACAGGGTTCGATTTATACCTTCGTTGGACTGATCTTTTACTACACTTACCGTATGAAAAAAATTGAACGTCATTTTGGCGTCGATGACGACGAATAGGGATAATAACAATGAGCACTCAACTTCTTACTTATATAGTCGTCGGTCTTTCATTCGCCCTTTACATCGGCATAGCGGTATGGTCTCGCGCCGGCTCTACAAAAGAATTTTATGTGGCGGGCGGCGGCGTACCGCCAATCGCAAATGGCATGGCGACAGCCGCCGACTGGATGAGCGCGGCGTCTTTCATTTCAATGGCGGGCATTATTGCTTTTGCTGGCTATGATGGATCGGTCTACCTCATGGGATGGACCGGCGGATATGTTTTGCTGGCCTTATTGCTTGCGCCCTACTTACGCAAGTTCGGACAATTTACCGTGCCTGACTTCATCGGTGAACGATATTATTCTAAAGTTGCACGGGTTGTTGCTGTTGTCTGCCTTATTGCGATTTCTTTCACGTATATCGCAGGTCAAATGCGCGGCGTCGGCGTTGTGTTCTCGCACTTTTTGAACATTCCCATCACCATGGGCGTTTTTGTCGGCATGGCCGTTGTTTTCTTCTATGCCGTACTTGGCGGTATGAAGGGTATTACCTACACGCAAGTTGCGCAATATTGCGTTCTGATTTTTGCTTACATGGTGCCCGCAATATTCATCTCGATACTAATTACTGGAAACCCCATTCCACAATTAGGTCTTGGCTCAACCGTCGCAGATGGTTCAGGCATGAGCGTCCTGCAAAAGCTCGATACAACGCTTGTTGATCTTGGCTTCAATCCTTACACGCTTGGGTCTAAGTCTATGGTGGATGTTTTCGCCATCACATTGGCGTTGATGGTTGGAACAGCAGGCTTGCCACATGTCATAGTTCGCTTTTTTACGGTGCCGAAAGTTTCCGACGCCCGTAAGTCAGCCGGGTATGCGCTTGTCTTTATCGCGCTTCTTTATACGACCGCGCCAGCGGTTGGCGCCTTTGCACGGATCAATTTCATCGAAACCGTGAACGGATCAACCTACGCTACAGGGGAAGAAAACGGCGGCACGCCGCAATTTGTGAAGACATTCGAAGAGATCGGTCTTATCGCCTGGGCAGACAAAAATGAAGACGGCGTTATTCAATATGCTGCTGGCGCGCCTTTTAAAGGGAAACCAGCATTCACAGGCGAGCAAGGCGCCAATGGCGAACGACTAATCTCCAACCCGCATACCGAAAACACCAATGAAATCCATGTCGATCGTGACATTATGGTGCTTGCCAACCCGGAGATTGCAAAATTGCCGGGCTGGGTTATCGCACTTGTTGCGGCGGGCGGCATTGCGGCGGCATTGTCAACGGCGGCAGGTCTGTTGCTTGTGATTTCCGCATCCATTAGTCATGATCTTCTAAAAAAGACTTTCATGCCCAATATATCAGAACACGGAGAGTTATTGGCCGCCCGTGGTTCTGCGATCTTTGCGATCGCCATCGCGGGGTATCTGGGCATTAATCCGCCAGGATTTGTCGCGCAAGTTGTCGCCCTCGCCTTTGGCCTCGCCGCGGCGTCGCTTTTCCCTGCGATCTTAATGGGCATCTTCTTAAAGAGTATGAATAAAGAAGGCGCGATTGCCGGCATGATCGCGGGTCTGGCCTTCACAATTAGCTATATCATTTACTTTAAATCACCTTGGTTCGGCGCAACCAACACAGCTGACTACTGGCTGTTTGGAATTTCGCCAGAAGGTATCGGGTCGATTGGCATGTTGATCAATTTCGCGATCGCTTTTGCCGTTTCACGAGCAACGGCCGCGACACCACAATCCGTGCAAGACTTGGTCGACGATATCCGTATCCCATCTGGGGCCGGAATTGCGCACGATCACTAATAGCCGAACAGTCTCATCAAGTGACAAGTTTGGCGAAAAAATCCGGCGGCCCAAGGGCTGCCGGTTTCTTTTTTGAAATGCTCGCCAAAATACGCTATCGATGATGACAAAAAATAAGATAGTTTGACGGGAGAATTAGCTTGGGCCAACCGGTCATCATAGGATTGGTCACTGTTTATGCTGGCGCTTTATTCCTGATCGCTTGGCGGGTCGACAAGCGTGATGCTATCGCGGGCGGTCGTTTCAGCACTATTGTTATCTACAGCCTTTCTATAGCCGTCTACTTTACGTCATGGACCTATTTCGGTGCTGTAGGGACAGCAGAAACACGCGGTTGGGAATACCTGGCGATTTATCTCGGGCCGTTCTTAATTTTCAGTCTAGGCCGCCCCCTGATGAAGCGTATGATTGAGCGCGGAAAAAGTATCCATTCCACATCAATTGCTGACTTTATCTCAGCGCATTATCGTAAATCACGAGCCATAGCGGCTCTCGTCACGACGATCGCTGTCTTTGCCGCCCTTCCCTATATCGCTCTGCAATTAAAGTCTGTGGCGACAACCTTCACCTATTTGGCCAACAGCAACAGCGAAGCATCAGCAGCCACAAATATTGAAAGCATTATTCCCATTGCAACAACGCTTGCAATTTTTGCGATTATGTTCGGAACAAAGAATGTTGATGTGACGCGCCAAAACCGGGGCATGATTGCGGCCATTGCGTTTGATTCAATAATCAAGCTCGCGGCGCTTTTCGCCGTCGGCTTATTCGCTCTATTTCTTGCACCGGCCAACACATTGTCACCGGGAAATATCGCATCTACATTTAACGTCGGCGTATCAATAGACCGGTTTGTAACGCTGACCTTTCTTTCCATGGCGGCGATTTTATGCCTACCCAGACAGTTTCATGTCACCGTCGTCGAATGCGGCGATCCAAAATATCTCAATCCAGCGAGTAGAATATTTCTCGCGTATCTTGTTGTGATTTCGCTTCTCGTAATTCCAATTACGCTTGTAAGCACAACTTTCCAAGAATTAGCGGAAATACCGTCGGATCTTATGGTACTCGCTTTGCCGTTAACACAAGGCGCAAATGGCCTTGCGCTTGCTGTCTTCGTTGGCGGATTTGCGGCTGCAACGGCAATGGTCATTGTTGCAAGTGTTGCACTTAGCACCATGATTACAAACGACCTTATAGCACCATTTCTACTTCGCAGAAAGACGGTTGGATCAACACCGCCAGAACTTGGCCTGCGCTTGTTAGAAATTCGCCGAATAAGCATCGTAATCCTTTTGGCCATCGCCGCCCTATTCGCCGCCTACGCCCCGGAGGGTGAACAGTTGGCAAGCTTAGGAATTTTATCCTTTGCAGCGGTCGCACAGTTTGCTCCCGCACTTATTGCCGGGTTGTTCTGGCGCCGCGCATCACCATTGGGCGCTTTTTGGGGCATGTTAATCGGTTTTGTCCTCTGGTTCTTTTTATTATTGGCGCCGTCATATGATGGTCAAAGCGCCACATTTTTAATGCATGCCGCTGCTTGGGTTAATGTTTTACAGTGGGACCCCCTAACGATTGGGGTCATGATTAGCGTCAGCGCAAATATAATGATTTTAGTTGCACTCTCATTGATCTCTGTAAAGACAGGTGGTTGGTTCAATCAGAATCCTGCACGGGTTGATTACGAACAGCGAGACAATCGCATTAGAGCGGCTGATCTTTATCTTTTAATCCAACGCTGCCTTGGCGAGACAGACGCTTGGCTGCTCATCGATGAATTCGAAGCAGGGCAAAACCGAAAACCTGATCCAAACCGCATAGCAGGCCCAGCCCTTATTGCTTTTGCCGATAAACAGATTTCAAAGGCTATCGGCGCGCCTTCAGCCAGTATTCTATTGAAGAGCGTTTTAGCGGGCGGCACTTTACAACTCGACGATGTTGCAATTCTTCTCGGCGAGACGTCAGGAAAAGTCCAGTTCAGTCAAGAAATACTCCAAGCTACTCTTGAAAACACAAGTCACGGCGTTTCAGTTGTTGATGAGGATCTGCGTCTGGTGGCTTGGAATAAAGCATATGTCGACATGTATGATTACCCTCCTGAATTAATTCAGGAAGGACGCCCGATTGAAGATCTGATCCGATTTAACGCCAACCGAGGCGAATTCGGACCCAAAGACACCGATGATGAAGTCTCACGCCGGCTTGCGCATCTACGCGCAGGCGCTCGTCACAGTTTTGAAAGAACCCGTCCTAATGGCAGTGTGGTCAGAATTGAAGGCGTTCAGTCTGCTGGCGGTCTCTACGTCACGACTTTTACTGATGTCAGCGATTACAAAAGGGTTGAAAAGGCGCTCATAGACAGCGAACGGTCTATCCGATTTTATACGGATAATATCCCGGCCATGGCTTCATTTGTCGACAATGAGGAGAGATTTCAGTTTGCAAACAGCGCATATCGCAAAGCGTTTGACCTTAAAGAAGAGGATATTGGCGCAACCTTATTAAGCGATGTGATGTCCGATCAGGATTACCAAATGCGTAAACCCTATGTCGACATCGCTTTACGCGGCGAACGTAAATCATTTGATATAGAGGTTGATATCAATGGCGAGCATAGATTTATGCAAGTCGCTTATGTCCCACAATTTGCTGCGGATAATACTGTCCGCGGTTTTTTTGGCATCTATCTAGATGTCACCGCCCGCCGCGCGGCGGAGGTTGCTTTGGCGCGGACGAACGAAACCCTTGAAGAACGCGTGGCAGCCAGAACAGTTGAACTAAGCCAACTAAACACCGCACTCGAAACCGCCCGTAAAGAAGCGGAAAATGCGACGGCGTCTAAAACTAGATTTCTTGCCGCTGCAAGCCACGATGTTCTGCAACCTTTAAACGCAGCGCGTTTATTCGTTTCTGCACTAAAAGAATCGCAGGGCAATCAATCCGAAATAACCGCCCTTACAGACAAAATTGACGCGTCTATTGGCTCAGCTGATTTGTTACTGCGCGCGCTCTTAAATATCTCCAAACTTGATGCAGGCGGCATTGAACCAGAACTGCGCCCCCTTGATCTGAATAAATTATTTCATGAGCTTGCGAATGATTTTTCACTAGCCGCAGAAAAAAAAGGGCTTTCACTTAGCTATGTTGAGACCAAGCTTTGGATAAATAGCGATCGTGGATTACTGCTTAGCGCACTTCAAAATATTGTTGCAAACGCTGTTCGCTACACTGACACTGGAAAAATTCTGATTGGCGCTCGAAGATTAAATAATCGTATACGAATTGATATTTACGACACAGGACGCGGGATTCCGCCATTGCGGCAAAAAGAGATTTTTCAGGAGTTCAAACGACTGGACAGAGACCGAGATGTTTCCGGTGCTGGGCTTGGGCTCGCAACGGTGGATCGTATCGCACGCTTGCTGGAAGCCAAATTGGAACTACAATCTGTGGAACATAAGGGGTCACGCTTTTCGCTAACGGTTCCCAGCGCAAAAGCCCTGCGACCAACGGCGCTTATAAAAAGTCCTACACAAAGGACAGATAAACTTAAAGGCATGCGCATTGTCTGCATTGACAATGACGCCTTAGTGCTTGAAGCGATGACGGCAGCGCTGAGCCGATGGGGGTGCGAAACCAAGACATATCTGTCTGATCACGAAGCATTGGCTGCGCCGGACCTTTGGGAAGCCGCGCCAGATTTGCTATTGCTTGATTATCAATTGGACAATGGTCGGACCGGCTTTGACGCTTTGACCACATTGTCTGAACATTGGGGTGTACAACCACCAACCATCATGATCACAGCGGCATCTTCTGAAATTCCTGAAGAAAAAAGTGCAAAATTGAATATGCCAATAGTCTCTAAACCGATTGAACCGGCTGAACTGCGCGCTTTAATCAATCAAATGCATCAGCGCCCAGCGCAATAACTAACCATCGTCATTGACTTGATCAGGTTCGGCGACAAGCGCGCCGGCCGCAAGAACTGCTTGTGTACGGGTCTGTACATTAAGCTTACGCATAATCGCCGTCATATGTGCTTTGACTGTCGCTTCACTGATCGACAACTCAAAAGCGATCTGTTTATTCAGCATCCCCTTTTGCACAAATATCAACACTTTCAATTGCGCTGATGTAAGGCTCGTTAAACGCTCTGCTAGATCGCTGTCTTCTTGTTGATCTTCGTCATCATCAACATCAGGGAACCAGTCTTCACCATCAAGGACAGCAATAATTGCCGTTCGAATATCAGCTACGTCAAGCGACTTTGGTATGAATGCAGCAGCGCCAAAATCGCGAGCGCGCCGGATAATAGCCGCGTCTTCACTGCCAGAAATTATAATTGTAGGCAGGGCTGGGAAATCCCGCCGAACAGCGATCAGGCCAGCAAAGCCATCGCTATCCTCCATATGCAGATCGAGACATAAGAGCCCCGGATTTTCCCTTTCAACAGCTTTGCGCGCTTCGGCAAGACTTGCCGTTTCAATGATTTTTCTTTTTGGCGTCGCCCCTTCTATCGCCTGGCGCAAGGCCGCGCGATAGAGCGGGTGATCATCAGCGAGAACTATAGGTTTGTCAGCCACGTCATCACGTCATTTTTCTAATTGCCCAATAACTTAGCAATTGAGTCGACCTTCAATCAAATCATTAACAACGCTTGGGTCAGCTAAAGTCGAAGTATCACCAAGATTGGAAAATTCATTTTCAGCGATTTTTCGCAAAATGCGTCGCATGATTTTACCTGATCGCGTTTTCGGCAACCCTGGCGCAATCTGAATAAAGTCAGGCTTTGCAATGGGACCAATTTCTTTTCGAACCCATGTTGTTAAATCAGATGTGATGTCCGGCGTGACCTTCACGCCCTCCATCAAACTCACATAGCAGTAAATACCCTGCCCTTTAACATCATGCGGAAACCCAACGACTGCGGCTTCGGCGACTGAGTCGTGAGCGACGAGCGCACTTTCAATTTCGGCCGTACCCATTCTGTGTCCTGAAACATTCAGCACATCGTCAACACGCCCTGTGATCCAATAATAGCCATCTTCATCACGGCGCGCGCCATCACCAGTAAAATACATCCCCTCATAGGTGGAAAAGTAAGTATCTATAAATCGTTGGTGATCGCCGAAAACCGTGCGCATCTGGCCCGGCCATGAGTCGGTAATAACGAGGTTGCCCTCCCCCGCGCCTTCAATAAAGGCGCCCTGTGCATCCACGAGCGCAGGCTGCACGCCGAACAGTGGCTTTGTAGCCGAACCCGGCTTTAAATCGGTCGCACCAGGCAAAGGGGAAATCAGCATACCGCCGGTTTCTGTCTGCCACCATGTATCGACGATGGGGCACTGTCCCTTACCCACGACGCGATGGTACCAATTCCACGCTTCCGGGTTAATGGGCTCTCCAACCGATCCTAGCAAGCGTAGCGATGAAAGATCAGCCGCCTCTACGTACTCATCACCCTCCCGCATCAGCGCGCGAAGCGCCGTTGGCGCTGTATAAAAGATATTGACCTTATGCTTTTCACAAACGCGCCAAAAACGAGAGGCGTCAGGCCATGTTGGTACCCCTTCAAAAAGCACAGTCGTTGCGCGGTTTGCTAATGGGCCGTATACAATGTAGCTGTGCCCCGTAATCCATCCAACATCAGCGGAACACCAGTATATTTCGCCAGGGCGATAATCAAATACAGCCTCATGTGTTGATGATACATAGACAAGATAACCGCCAGTTGTATGAAGAACCCCTTTGGGCTTTCCTGTTGAACCGGATGTGTAAAGAATGAACAGGGGATCTTCCGCACTCATGGGTTCGGGTTCACAAAACGCGTCAACCTTTTCGCGTTCGTCATGCCACCACAGATCTCGGGCTTCCAACCACCCAACGGCGCCGCCTGTTCGTCTAACCGTCAAAACAGTATGGACATCGCCGAGCCCCTCAAGCGCTTTATCGACATTTGCTTTTAAGGCGACAGATTTGCCGCCGCGCACGCCCTCGTCGGCCGTAACAACCGCAACGGCGCCGCAATCTTCAATCCTACTCGCCAACGCGTCCGGGGAGAACCCGCCAAATACAATAGAATGCACCGCGCCGATACGGGCGCACGCTAACATTGCAAACGCCGCTTCAGGTATCATCGGCATATATAGAATGACCCGGTCACCCTTCTTGATGTTTCGCGCCTTTAGAACATTCGCCATTCGGCACACTTCTTCATGAAGCATCCGATAAGTAATCGTCTTGTCCTCACCAGGATCATCACCTTCCCAGATTATAGCGATCTCTTCACCATGCTCTTGCAAGTGCCGGTCGATACAATTTTCCGACACATTTAAAACACCGTCTTCAAACCATCTGATGTGTAGGTCATCTTTGGAAAAGCTCACGTCTTTGACCTTTGTAAATGGTTTTATCCAGACAAGACGTTTCGCGATTTCACCCCAGTATCTTTCAGAATCTGCAAGTGAGCGTTTATATTCTGCTTCGTATTTTTGTTGATCGTAATGCACCGCTTTTTGCGATCTACGCACGGTTTGTGCGCTCGACGGGGTCTGTTCATCTTTAATTATATCAGGCATTTGCATTCTCCCTCGATGAGCGTATGCGATAGCGCTTTTTTGCGCGCGATTAACTGCATTTCAGCCCAATTTCAGCCCAATTTCAGCTTTGCCTGGTTAAGTGTCCATTCGACATTGGTCGAATAGACCAATCGCCAATAGCGCTTACAACGCAATTGGGGAACCATTGAAGCAATCCAATTCGATAGGGAGGATGCTTCATGGACGGTAAAAAAGAAAAAACCACTTTCAACTCCATTCTCACAAGCCGCAGCGCACGGGCAATGTTGCTTGCTGGAACGATGTTGACTGCCTCTACGCTAAACACCCATGCGTCAGATGGTGATTCAGTGTCAAACGCGGTATTGGAAGCGCGTGTGAATGCGCTTGAAGCAAAGCTTGACAGACTTCTCAATCGACTAGAAACGCAGGATGCGCGCCTATCCCAGGGCGAAACACATACTTTGTATGAAGCGTCAAAGATCGTTTCAAATAAGAATACTGTGGCGCCGCAACCTATCCTTGTTGAACTGGAAACCCCAAGTGGTGTCAGTGCGCAGGCGCCCAAGCCGCCCTCCCCCAAAGCCGCCTCTGGCTTTTCCGTTGGAGACACGAATTTCACCTTCAAGGGTTTTATAAAACTTGACGCTTCCATAACGGATTTTTCTGGGGGGGACCTTCCTTCAAATAGTCTTGGGCGGGACTTTTATATTCCAGGCCTTATTCCCGTGGGCGGTCAAAGCAATGGCGCTGATTTTGATTTTAATCCGCGCGAAACCCGGTTCATTTTTGCGATGGACTCAAGCCGCGGCGGGCATGATATCGGCGGCTTGATTGAACTCGATTTTCAAGTCACCAATGATGGCAATGAACGTGTATCTAACAGTTTTTCACCGCGCATGCGTCAAGCTTATATTACGTTTGACAATTGGTTGCTTGGCCAGACCTGGTCGACATTTCAAGATGTCAGCGCCCTTCCCGACAATCTAGATTTTATTGGTCCAGCAGAAGGCGCCATTTTCGTCCGACAACCAATGATCCGATATAGCAACGGCCCCTGGCAAATTGCCCTAGAACAACCAGAAACTGAAATAACAGGACCAGCAGGAGAACGATTATTGCCAGGCGATGACCTCGCGCCAGACGTGGTCGTAAGGTACAATCATAAGCGCGATTGGGGGCGCCTTACCTTAGCGGCCGTTGGCCGGGCGCTTCACGCTGAGGATGAGATTGTTCCCGGCGCCGTCTCTGACACCGCCCTAGGGTTTGGCGTCAGCGCGTCTGGAAAAATTAAGGTAGGCGAGAAAGATGACTTTCGATTTATGGCGACTTATGGCGATGGCGTTGGCAGATATATTGGCGTGAACATCGTTAATGACGCCGCGATCGATGCAAGCGGTGAACTGGAAACCATACAAACCTATTCTGGGTTTGCCTCATATCGTCATTTCTGGTCACCCAAATGGCGTTCAAACATAACTGGCGGATATTTTAAGGCTGACAATCCAGTCTCACTCGTTGGCGACGGTGTTACGGACGAGGTATACTCAGGGCATATAAACTTAATTTACTCACCCGTCGCAAAAATCGATGTCGGTATTGAATATATCTATGCGAACCGCTCGCTAGAAAGCGGCGCAGACGGCGACATGAATAAAGTCCAGTTTTCAACGAAATATAGTTTTTAACGAATAAAATAGCCGCGCTAGGGGATGCGTAAACTCTAGCTAGCGCCATTGATCGTAAATGAACGTTACAAAGCCCAGTTAACGGAAGATCTTTCGGTTGCTGGGCGCCTCTCCTTTTGTTGCCAGTAAGGCAATTAGCCGACAGCCATAGGGATAAGACTGTAATTATCCTTTGGTGACGGGCGCCGTTTGAAACGTCGCAGCGACAAGATGTTTCGCCTCAGGCCCTATCGCCGCTTATCACAAAACCACATATGATAGTGTAATATGAGCGCCCCCGTTATATCCCTCAACGTTTCCAGCGTTATGGGACGGGATATCGCCTTTCATGGAGATATATCAACATGACTGACTATCAAGTGCATCACAAAGCCAAAGGCCCGCGGGAAAATTTCGCTTTTGCGTTCGTTAAATTTCTTCGCTTCTTTGCAGACTTGTTCTTTCGCCAGCGTTATGGCCATCGCGCCGTTGTTTTGGAAACAGTCGCCGCCGTACCAGGTATGGTTGGCGGTTTACTGCAACACCTAAAATCGCTCCGCCATATTCGTGATGACCAGGGATGGATAAAAGAGCTTTTAGAAGAGGCCGAAAACGAACGCATGCACCTTATGACGTTTGTTGAAATTTCAAAGCCGACACTGTTTGAGCGTGTCTTAATCATGAGCGCCCAGGCGATCTTTTATAATCTCTATTTCTTCCTATATCTGTTTTCACCAATCACGGCCCATCGGGTTGTCGGTTATTTTGAGGAAGAAGCAGTCACGAGTTACACGCACTATCTAGAAGAGATTGATGCAGGCCGTTTGGAGGATGTACCTGCGCCAGCTATCGCGATTTCTTACTGGAATTTACAACCAGACGCCCGCTTGCGCGATGTAGTTTTAGCCGTAAGAGATGATGAGGCTGGCCATCGCGACAGAAATCATCAGTTAGCTGACGCCCTAATTAACCATGAGGTGATTAACTTAAACAAGGCGAGCTAAGCCACATAAAGGCCAATTATTCACGCCCTTTAGTCCTAACGCGGCGTGAATAATACGGCGACAGGTTTTCCCAACCAGATGAAACGCACCAGGCGTTCAAGCATCAACCGTATGCTTTATAATAGTGCGAAATACCAACACCTATTTCACGGATCTTTTGGTGTATATCCCTTAAAGGAACAACAACGTTAGTTTGCACCTCAGGGTAACCATGGGTCACCTCATCAACATCATCGCTGGCCTCGTCAATCCTGCTTAATATATCTGTGCGAATATCTTTTGCTGGAAAGACCTTAGACAGAAGATCTGCTAATTCATCGAACCGCAAATCAAACGCCATCTTAAATAAATCACGACGCGACATATCATGCCGGCGTGAAAAAGACGGTGTCATCGCCGTTAGGATCAGCCCCTTCATAATATAAGCTTGCCGGATTGCGTGAAGTGCATGAAGCGCACGTCTTTGCGTGCGACGGGTTTCGCGAAATTCTTCGCCGTAAAGCTCCAGGAAAACACGGTCTAACTGCATTAAGTCCGCAGCAAACTGATCAGCGGAACGATAAATAGCGTCAGCAACATCACCGCCAGAAAGATATGCAGCAATTTCCGCACACGCCGAAGACATTGCGGCATCCTCCTCATGGGCCGCCTTACTAATCCAAAAAGTAGAACTAAAACATGGCCCATACGCACGCAAAGCAGGAACGCTAGCAAGCTGACGCGCATTCTGCACAACGCCCATAATTTGACGCCCCCGCGATGAATTCTTCACATGAGAAACAAGGCGTTCAGCCTCTAACGCGGCGGCGGCGCCGACACCGCCAAACACATTCGCCGGCGCAGCAAGCTGCTGCAGGATAGCATTGTGAGGGATTGCACGAAGGGACCGCGGCCCAGTAATGGCAGCGCCGCTTTGACGACGAACTTTACGGGACCCGGTTGTAAACAGCATATTCGGCCCAAAGGCGCCAATCATGACCTGATAATCAGGATCATCAAACAGTGTCTCTTGCCAATCTTTTACGGCGCGATAAAAGTCCCAAGAATAGTTAATGTCTTTATAGAATTGATCGTTTTGATCTGCCTGCGGTTCTTCAAAGCTCCATTTCATCAAGGATCGTACCGTGGCAGACGCTAGCTTTGGCGTCGCAAAATGCAAATAGCCATCCCCACCCTGAAAACTACACTCAGCAATCGTCGGTAAATTTTCATGGGCATATCTAGCGCGCGTCCAAGGTGTCAATAGATAGTCAAACCGTTCACTAAGCGTACCCGGAAAACCACCCCGCCCCATCGATTCCCCGTGGGTATTGAAGATGACAACATCAATGTCATGAATGCCCTTGGCGGCAAGCGCGCGCGCCAATAAAATCTGCAATCGTTCTATTGCGATATTCGCTGCGATCTGCCCCATGAAACGGCCAGAATCAGAAAACCCAAGTTGAATGCAAATTCGGCCCCGTTCTTTTATATACTCAACAAATTCGTCCTCATCCAAAAGACGTTCTAAAAAGCGTCCGCCTCGTTCAATCGCTTCGGGCGTTTCAAACAAGGGCGAAATATCCAAGCGATGACTTATCCCATATCGACGCGCTAAGAAAATCGCTCCCATAATTGTCGCTGGCGCTTCACACTCAGCAATCAAAAAACGTATCGGCGCATCAGCATCGATATGTTTTAAAATTTGTGCACAAAGCATTAATTGGCGATGCGCCGTCATTTGCTCCAAAAATACTGAGGCAATGTTCACACGCCGCGGAGCGGCGTTGCGCGCTTTTTGCGCCGCAATCGATAAAGTCGTTCGATTATCAAAGTCGCGGGTTTCATCAAAATCAAATTCCGCGCGCAAGGCCGAACGCACCTGGGCCGCGTTAATCCGTAAGTGAATATGGGAGGCGCCAAGCCCATAAAGCGTCATTTCTGATTTCAAAACGGACAATGCCATTTTAGAACTTGGCCCATCAGCTTCTTCCAACAGAGTATCAAGCTCACCCAGAACTTTGTCTAAGCTGGTTAATTTCGCCGAATTTTCACCAGTTAATTGATTGGCCGCTATAGCGACCGCGTCAATTTCATCACCTGCTTGGGCAAATAATTCAGCTTGTTTTCTCGTGAGGTCGGCCGCCCTTTTTAACTGCACAACAATGTCATCTTTTTTCGCGTCCAACTGGCCAAGGGGGATCGCCTTTAATTGATCGCTATAAATTTGTAGCTGATGCGCCTTTTCCTCAAGACGCAAACGAAGAGATTGACTCCAATGAATATCAGTACGCCCATCAAGATCATAACCAACCCAAGTTGCGAGACTTAACGGCCTGGGCGTTAAAGACGTCCACTGATCAGGATATTCTTTACTCGCCCAATTTAGTATTTCTTTAGTAACATCACGCACAGCCTCTTTTGCTCGCGCCAGCGCTTGCTGCGAAGCTAGATGCTCATCGGCGAGAGAAATTTCAAGATCAGGCTTGTGGTCAAGCTTAGACACCCGCAGTTTCGCGGCGTTACGGCCCTCATCGCTATCGGCCGAAATATAATCGGCCAGCGCGTTAAGCAACGCTGATGACATAGCAAAGGTGGGATGAGCTGTAAAAACTATACCGGCCCGGGTCCGCTCCAATAAGGAACGAACTTCATCAAAAGGCTTTCCTTTTAAGGCGCTAAGAAAGTCAGCAATCATTGATGTACCGACATCATCCCCAAAGTGACTATCCGCGAAGGCATCCGCCCGCTCAATCACAGCTTGGTCAGAAAAACCTTTTATCAAAGATGCAAATACAGAATTTGTAATATCTCCATTACTATGGGCCGCAAAAAGCTCATAAGCGAGCCGCCTGACTGAATTTGTCAATGGGTCGCGGGCCGCCGCTTCTTCGTGATGGGATAGGCGCGCCATGCACCAATTTATCCACTCGCTTTGACTAGCACTGTTTGAAGGTAATTCGCTCATCTATATCCTACAAAATAAACTTATGTTTCCTAAGGAAACTGTTCATACTTCAGTCCCCATCCTGAAATGCATATTTATCCATCTACTGCTTGCGATTATCAATCTATCGGCGGCTTTGATACCGTCATCCTAACGCACTTATCTAGTGCAAGAAAATCTAAGTTGGGGTCAAGCCTAATCGGATCCACGCATAAAGCCGGATAAGCCAAGTCACGCAAAATTTTTTGAAAAATGATAGATTTTTTTACGCGCGCAAAACCGCGGCCGCCCCATATAGAGCCGTATCGTCGGTCAGTATCATCTTGATGGGCACGTCTGCAATATAAGATGTCATCCGACCCTTATCCAGAAAGCTGTCCACGAAGGCGCTTTGAAGAAAAAACTTTTGAATTTTTGGTAAAATCCCGCCGCCCAAAACCACGCCGCCACGCGCGCCAGTTCCAAAAACGCCGTCCCCCGCCACACGGCCAAGCAGTGTGCAGAACATATCCACAGTTTTAACCGCAATCGGATCAGAATGATTAATCGCCGCTTGTGATATTTCCTGCGCTTCGATTGGCGAATAAGCCTCCCCAGCAATCTGGCTAAGCGCACGGTATAGATTGACTAAGCCTTGTCCTGACAACAAAAGCTCAACCGTGACGCGCTTAAATTCCTGCGTTAGCACACGCTTAATCTCATCCTCTTCTTCTGTGCACGGCGCAAAAGCGACATGTCCGCCTTCGGTCGAGATAACATTCGTTCCATTTGGCGTTGGCGCAATCAAGGCTTGACCAAAGCCAGTACCAGGACCGATCACCAACCTTGGAGCATTTTGATCACTGACGCCTTCTTTGACGGTGGTGAAGGCGCTTTGCGGCAAATGATCAACGCCCTTCGCAAGCGCGTAAAAGTCATTTACCGCCTCTAAATGATCAAGCTCTAAAACGCGCTTTAATTCTGGCGATGAAAACCCCCAATCAGAGTTTGTAAAAGACACTGAACCATCAGTGACAGGGCCAGCAACAGCAAAACAAGCCTGATTGACCTTGACATCAGCAGCGCTTAAATATGCGCGCGCCGCATCCTCAACCGTCTCATATTCAGCGGCTTGCAACCGTCTCGTCTCAATCAGACGGAAAGCGCCCCCCACCCGTTCAGCAATGGAGAATCTCGCATTCGTGCCGCCAATATCGGCAACAAACATTAACTCAGTCGTCATACATTACCCTTTGGGCGCCGCAAAGGCGTGCTGCAGCAATGGTGGATGCTGGCCATGCTGTTGGCGACAAGCGGAAATAGAGAATCTAGAGCTCGAACGGACCACAACCGGCTCTAGTATTCAAGCAGCCTATTGATCATAGCCCGGATTTTCTCTATTAATTTTTCTTAGCAAGCCCGGCCAAGCAAGATTATCGCCAATGCCAGCGATAAAAGCTGGCGCCCCCTGCTGAAGCACCTTCGCCGCCATTTCAGGGCCTTCTTCGCAAGGCGGTTTTTGATCTGCTTGCGCTAATATTTGCGCTTTGCATGCTTGCTCTAGAAAATACATTCTTAGAAAAGCCGTGGCGCAATTAGCGCCAACTGTTAATGTGCCGTGATTTCGCAGCATCAAAAAACCGTGCTGGCCCATATCTTTTACAATACGTTCGCGCTCATCCAGATCGGTCGCGATCCCCTCATAGTCATGGTAAGCAAGATCATCGTGAACGATCATCGAAAATTGAGTAAGCCGCTTTAGCCCATCTTGTTGAGCCGATACAGCAACGCCATAGTGACTGTGTAGATGCAACACTGCATGCGCGTCTTCCCGCGCCATATGAAGGGCGCTGTGAATCGTAAAACCGGCTGGATTAGAAAAGTAAGGACTATCTTCAACAACCTTGCCTTCAATATCCACTTTAAGAAGAGAAGTCGCCGTCATCTCCTCAAAAAATATCCCATAGGGATTAATTAAAAACCTTTGTTTTCCGTTTTCATCCGGCAAGCGTACAGAAATATGGGTAAAAACCATATCTTCCCAACCATACAGCGCAACAAGACGATAAGTCGCCGCTAATTCACATCGTAATCGCCATTCCTCATCGCTGACTTTGCCTTTAAGGCTTGGGAGCGTTAAAGGATCAGGAACCTGAAAACCAGGTGTTTGATCGAGTGCTTGATCGGCTGACATACTTCCTCCTATTGCATTTTTTAATGACGCCATTCTCTCAAAACGCCTGAACAGATATAGTAAGAACAGTAGTTTACCCACTTAAGCAGGTAAGGTCGCCCCTTTAAAGCAGTTGGCTAAACAAGCCCCGCACAGCAATTAAAGGTCACGTGCGAGGCGCAGGCCAGAAAATTGCCACCGGGCATTCGGCGGGAAAAAATTGCGATAGGTGGCGCGGATATGCCCTTGCGGCGTAGCACATGAACCGCCGCGCAACGTCATCTGAGAAGACATAAATTTGCCGTTATATTCTCCAATGGCGCCAGAAGGAGCACGAAACCCAGGATAAGCAACATAAGGGCTAGCCGTCCATTCCCAAAGGTCGCCAAACATCTGCGATAGGGATTGCTCGCCTTGATTTTTTCGCGGCTCAGCCCTTTTCGGCGTTTGAAAATCTGCGCCGCACAAAAAATGCCCATCTGTTGAGACTGAAGCGCTTGCATGCTCCCACTCAAATTCAGTAGGAAGACGATACCCGGTCCATTCAGCATACGCCGCCGCTTCATAGAAACTCAAATGGCTCACAGGCGCTTGCATATCTAACTTCTCTTCCCCAAAAAGAGAGTAACTACACCAATCGCCGTCACGCCGCCGCCAATAGATTGGCGCGCGCCAGTCTTCTTCTTGGCGCAAGGCCCAACCATCCGCTAACCAGAATACAGAGCTATCGTAACCGCCATCTTCTATAAAATCTAAGTATTCACGGTTCGTCACAAGGCGGGTGGCAAGACGGTAAGGAGTAAGCGCCTGTTGGTGACGCGGCCCTTCATTGTCGAATGCAAAACCCTCAAATTTCTGGCCAAATTCAAAAATTCCGCCCTCAAAATCCACCCAGCCTAAATCTGTTGCTACATCAATGGGCGGCGCTTGAGAAATTTCAGTGGCTTGTCTGTGCAAAACCGACGGCGCCAAAGGGCTCAAAGAAAATGCATTGGTAATATCAGTGACAAGTAACTCTTGATGCTGCTCTTCATGGGCGCACCCCAACGCGATTAAGGGCGCGATCTTAACCGCTGTTTCTTCACTCGCACTCTCAATAAGCTTCGCTATCGCATGGTCAATATGGCTGCGATAAGCAATTATATCTCGGGCGAGCGGTCTGGATAACACCCCACGCGCGCCCCGCGGGTGCATAACGCCAATTTGCTGATAATATGAGTTGAAAAGGAAGTTATAGTCTTTGTGAAATATCTCGTAGCTTTCAGCAAAGGGCTTTAAAATAAATTGCTCAAAAAACCAGCTAGTATGCGCTAAATTCCATTTGATTGGACTTGCGTCAACCATCGACTGAAGCATCCAGTCTTCACGATCAAATAAATTGGCAAGCGCAAGTGAATTTTCGCGCGTTTTGAGATATCGGGAGATATCAAGATCAAAACGCCTATTGGATGCGTCGTCTAAGGGCATATCGGAAAGCACGCGTTTGGCTAAAGGAATCGCAAAAAACAACTGACGAACGATGTACAATTATGTAGCAAAACCAGCACGCTTTGCGATAGGCAAAGAAAAATATTTTCGTTCTCTTTTGCGTGAACGCTGAAAGAAAAAACATGCCAAGCCTAAAGTTTACATTTTTAGCCAGCCAAAAGCCGCAAGCCATGCAAATGGCGGAACAACTCAGCGCTATTTATGGCAATGTCCCCCTCGGTCAGGCAGACGTCATCGTCGCGGTTGGGGGAGACGGGTTTATGCTAGAAACGTTGCGAGCCACAATGGCCGCCAACAAACCCATTTATGGCGTCAATTGCGGAACCGTCGGCTTTCTCATGAATTCCAACTCGATTGACGGTTTGGATGAACGCATCGAAAAAGCTGAATCAGCGGTTATCTACCCTCTAAAGATGAAAGTGACGACCTTAGATGGCGGCGTACACGAAGCGCATGGCATTAATGAAATATCGCTTTTCCGACAAACACGGCAAAGCGCGCGCATTAAAATTTGCATCAATGGCAAACAACGTATGGAAACACTGATTTGCGACGGCGTGTTGGTGGCGACACCGGCCGGTTCCACCGCTTACAATTTATCAGCGCATGGTCCAATTCTTCCTATTGATGCGCACCTATTAGCGCTAACGCCAATCAGCGCTTTTCGTCCGCGACGCTGGAAAGGCGCTTTATTGCCTCATGACGCTATTGTTGTGTTTGAAGCGATTGACCCGGTTTTGCGCCCCGTTTCAGCGGTGGCTGATAATCATGAAATAAGGGATGCAAAATCGGTGGAAATAAGAGAAGACCGAGAGATTTCGATGACAATACTCTTCGACCATGGTCAATCTCTTGAAGAAAGGATTCTTAGGGAGCAATTCGAATATTAATACCTTTAAAGTGGCCAGTGAAACGATCCGCCACGGTTTACCTCAACATGTGAATCGCCGCAGTTTTAAGCGTTATTTGCCCAAGAACAGGTGTGGGCTGTTTAGGATTCGTGGATGGGTTGCGCTGTATCATGTCGTTTTAGATCTGATATGGCGTTTGAGATGTGCCGCAAGACAAAGGGACGGCGATGGGCGCGCAAGCGGTGAGACTTTCAAACACAGATATAGATAAAGCGCTTGATAACAGGGACTTCGAGCTGCTTTTTCAACCTATCTTTGATTTACATTCAGGTGCGATTTACCGCGTGGAAGCTTTTGTGCGCTGGCGCCACCGTACCCTTGGTCTATTGCCGCCGGGGGCTTTTATTTCGTTTTTAGAAGCCCAGGGGCGCATGAGCGAACTGACGCGCTATCTAATCGACGAGGCGCTTGAAACATATATTGACTGGCGCGGCACGTCCGGTCCGGGTCTTTCAATCAATTTAGCCTTAAGCGACTTGGCGGATGAAACCTTTGGACAGCACCTCAATGTCATTTTACGGGACAAGAGTTTTCCTGCTGACCTCATCACATTTGAATGCCCTATGCCGCCTGTGGATCAACCGATCGATTTAGCGACCCGTTATTTCAACCGGCTTGCAGAAACTGGGGCCCGCCTTGCCATTGAGGTTCGTGGCCGCGCTAATGACTTTTTACGACGCGTCGACCCATTCCCATTTCATGAGGTGAAAACCGGGGGCGCAGCAATTTTACGATTTGCGCGTACCGTGCGTGGACCCGGCCTAAGCGCTATTTCAGAACTGCTTGAACTTGCTGGCGAAGCCGAAGCGGCAACCACCGCCGTCGGCGTTGAAGATCAAGCATCCCTCTCCGCCTTACGCAGCCTTGGCTTTGCCGCAGCCCAAGGCAATCACCTTGCCAAAGTGGGCGACCTTAGCAGCTTTTCGGCTGAACAAATCAATGATGTTCGAACATTGTTGGGCTTGGAGAGTTTGCGCCCCGCAGCTTTAACCGCTCTATTTGGCATCAAAAATAGCGCTGCTGGAGAGTTTCCAGAAAACGATTTACAAGAAAGCAACACTGCCGCAACAACAGGCGCAGCCACAACAAATGCAGATACAGCATCCAGCAATCAAGCGGACAACGGGCAAGCGGACAACGGGCAGGTGCAAACGCCCTCCACACGAACTCAAGATCAGCAGACAAATTCATTAACCGATCCGGATCTAATTGAACGTTTATCGGAGCGCATCGCCGAACAACAGGGTGGCGCGTTAAGGCCGCCGAAGGAGTTGAGCTCCGCCCTTGTTGCTGAGGAAGAAAGAAAAATGGCGGCGATGTCGAAGTTGAAGGAACGATCTGCTTCACAAAACCCCAAGCCAAATATTGAGCCAGGCAGTTCTGAAGCCATGGACAATGATGAAAATTTGGCGCGCGCTTTACAATCGCGATTATCAGAGGCTTTCGATCAGCCTGGCCTTAGCCATGGAACGACGGCCGAAAGTGCTGATTCTGCCGGTGAGTCGTTTATCCAGGCCTATGACGAAGCCGTATTGGAAAATGAGCTGTTTGTTGACGCACCAGGCCGGAAGAACAACAAAATCAGTCATGAAGACAATTCAGCTCTTCTTGATAATGAACATCAAGGTGAAACAATTCCCGGCGTCTCTGGTCGCGAGGAACACAAATCCCGCGAAAACGATGTAACTGATCCAACAGTTCAAGCCAATGAAACCGAGGCCCAAGAAGACGCTAATACTGAAATTAAACAGTCATCGCAGACTGACAGCGCCAGCGAACGTGAAGAAAACAAACCATCATCACAGACGCTTTTAAATACCGAAGAAGCGCTGAGCACACCGGCGGCTCAAGAGCTTGACACCATACAAGTCCGCATGCGCATTGAAAATGCGCATGGTTATATTTTACCCATCTACAATGTTGAATTCACACCTCGGCCCTATGACTTAGACGATGACCTTACCGTTCAACTAGATGATGACATCATCATCGAAGATCCCGCATCCATTGAGATTTCAGATGAAACGGCGGCTCTGCTCCCAGACTTGCTGGAACTTGAAAACGACCCCTCCCCTGGCGATTTCGAACCAGCTCTTAACGATCATCAAGATGAGCCTTCGGATAACTTTATGGATGCTGATGGTTTTGATGAAGCCTCAGCAGTAAAAGAGTTGGATGAAGAAGAAAAAGCTTTTGCGGCGATCTTCGAAGAAGCACAGCCAGCCGAAGAGCCCCTATCTGCCCCTCCTCTACGCCGACCACGGAGGAAAAAGAATTTCCTCACTCGGAAGTACCGCATATGGCCCGATCATTTTTGGCCAAAAAGCTGGAAACGCGCATGGCGCAGAAGAGCGGCGCACAAAGCCGCCCTACGCGCTGAACGCACAGAAGACTAGCGGTTCAGATAAGACCATTGTGGTTAATCGGTGCAGCCCGGCCTTATTTAACCAAAGGAAATCGTGACATTAATCTTTAGCGCGCTCGCCTCAGCTTTGCCTTAATTGGCCTGTTAAAAAAAAAGCCCCATAATCAGGGACTTTCGGAATATAGTGCTTGACCCTTGGCAGGCTCTCCTAAATATAGGAATTTTTCGAGATAAAATGCCCGCCGGTGATAAATAATGAAACTCGATCAAATCGACTACAAAATCCTTGATGAACTTCAAGCGAATGCCCGCATCACAAATGCTGATCTTGCTGCACGCGTCGGGTTGTCTCCAACCCCATGTTTACGCCGCTTACGCCGCCTTGAAAAAGAGGGCGTTATTAAAGGCTATCGAACTGAGCTTAACCGTGAAGCGCTTGGGGTAAATGTCACCGCAATTTTCATGATTAAGCTAAAACGCGAAGACGAAAGCACCCTTAAGGGCTTTGAGAAAATGATGCTCGGCCGTGAAGAAGTGGTGGAATGTCTATTCGTTACAGGGAAGTTCGATTACATCGTGCGGGTGCTGATCCCAACCCTCAATGATTATGAGGAGTTTTTGGGCGAAACGATCCTGCGCATGTCACATGTCGAGGCTGTTGAAACGAGCTTTGTTCTGCGTGAAGTGAAGCAACAAGACTATATCCCTATTCCTGGCGCGCCAGAATAAACCTTAGTGCGCAACTGATACAAATCTGGCCATAAGCGTGCGTAACAACGACTTTACAGTTTCGTTAAATCACGATTGCGCACCATGTTATTGATTGCTCTTAGATATCGATCATACATATAGTCCGGCATCTTTAAGCCATTCCAGCTTTGGCATCGGGCGTTCTATGTTACGAGCAATTGAATTTTTACTTCTTCTTTGGACAGCCGCTGCGCGCCGCGCGTCTTGGTTAGTTGTAACGACATTTGTTGTTGGGACTGTCATGGCTGGCCTTTACGCCGTGCAAAATTTAAAGGTCAACACTGACACGAGCGCGATGCTCGACCCTGATCTTGCCTTTCAACAAAAAGCCGCTGACCTTAAAAAGGCGTTCCCTCAAATAAAAGAAGACCTTTTGGTGGTGGTCCGCGCCCCGACATTGGACGAAGCGGACGGGTTCACCAGTGCTTTGGCCAACCGGCTCAAACAGCGCGAAGATTTGTTTACAGGCGTCTTCGCCCCGGCCGAGGACCCATTCTTTTTAAATAACGGCCTTCTCTATCTTGAAACGGAGGCGCTTGAAGACCGACTTTCTCAGATGACCAGCGCAGCAGATCTTATCGAGACGCTTATCACTTCCCCAACGGCTGAGACATTTTTTACAAAGCTTGCAGAAAATGACGCCCTAGCTGAGCAGGCTGAGCTTGGCCAAGACACGTTGCTGGCCATCTACGCTGAGTTGGGCGCCGTCGTTCGTTCAAGTATAAGGGGCGCAGCACACCCGTTTTCTTGGATGAACGCCTTTGATACAGAACAGACGGAGGAGACTGCCGAAAGTGCTTCGAACCTGCGCCTCCTATACGCCAGGCCCGTTCTTGACTATGCCCGGCTTCAGCCCGCCAAAACAGCGATCCAGGCATTAAATGATGAACTCGCTCTATTGAGTGTCGACTTCAGCGGGCGGGTAGAGGCGTTTGTTACCGGTGATCCGGCACTGCGCGCTGATGAGCTGTCATCAGTGCGCCAGGGGATCGGACTGTCCTTGCTTTTGTCCCTTGGGCTTGTGGCGACGCTATTACTCTTTGCCTTTCGCTCGTTTTATATGGCGAGCTTAACACTCATTGCTTTGTTAATATCGCTAACCCTCACAACCGCATTCGCCGCCTATGCAATTGGAGAACTGAACCTTGTTTCTGTAGCCTTTACCGTTCTTTTGATCGGGCTGGGGCTTGATTTCGCGATCCATCTATTATTGCACGTCCAAGAACGCCGCGCAGCAGGACAAGGGCTCGTGCGCTCTTTACGTGGGGCGGTGCATGAGGTTGGGCCAGCGATGGCGCTAGCTGCGCCGACAACGGCGCTCGCCTTTTTATCCTTTGTCCCCACAAAGTTTGACGGTATCGCACAACTTGGCGTCATCGCGGGCGCTGGCGTTATGATCGCGTTTTTTGTTTCCGTTACATTCCTGCCAGCTGCTTTAGCGATGTTGCCAAGACCGAATGCAAAAGCCTCAAAAGGCAGCGTGCGCCGCGGTTTTCAATTACTCGAAAACATCTCAACACCCGTGACGATACTCACGATTTCGCTTGGTGTTGCGGCTTTATTTATTCTGCCGCAAGCCCGTTTTGACGCCGACCCCATGTCGCTTCGCGATCCCAGCAGTCCGTCAGTGCGCGGCTTTCAGCTTCTGTTCACAGACGAAAATGCAACCCCCTATCGATTAACCCGCCTGGTTAGCGACGCGGGCGAAGCCGAAGCCATGTCTGAACGCCTTAATGGCTTATCGACTGTGCGCAGCGTTCGGTCTTTGCCAGACTTTGTGCCAGAAGACCAAGAAACAAAACTCGACCTTATCGACTTCGCCGCCAGCGCTTTCATCTTTGCACTTGAAGCGACGCCTGATGAGAACCTCCAAAGCGATACTAATGCGGGCGCCATAACCCTACGCGACCGCCTAAAAGAAGCCTATCAACAAGGCCCCGGCGCTGATCTAGCAGCCGCCTTAGACCAAGCTATCAAAAACAATGATGCGGAAATATTGGCGCGCATCGAACACAATATTTTTGCTTTCTGGCCGCAACTTATTGAGCGTCTGGGCGCGCAGTTTAACGCCGCCGAGATCACTCTTGATGATCTGCCTGAGGCGCTAGCGTCAAGATATAGATCTGAGGATGGTGAATGGCGGGTCGATATCTTGCCAAGCGAAGATGTCCGCGACCGCCGCGCCTTAGCTGATTTTGTCAACAGCGTCGAAGAGATTTACCCAGATATCGCGGGCGGCGCCATCCAAACCATGAAGGCCGGAAACATTATATCTCAGGCAATGCTGCAAGCTACTTTGATTGCGCTGGCTGTTATCTCGGTCTTTTTGTTCTGGCTCGTACGCCGCATTGATATGGTGTTTTTTATGTTGGCGCCGCTCGCTTTAGCGGCAGTCCTGACGGCTGCGACCGGCGTTGTCTTCAACATTCCCTTTAACTACGCCAATGTTATCGTTTTACCGCTGCTGATCGGGATTGGCGTTGATAGCGGCATTCACCTCGTGATGCGTCAACAGCAGGTGCAAGCCGGCGAAGGACTATACGGCACCTCAACACCTCGAGCGGTACTTTTTTCCGCTTTAACGACTGTGGCTTCTTTCGGGAGTTTAATGCTCTCCCCCCATCAGGGGACGGCGAGTATGGGCGAGCTTTTGTCTATCGCGATCGCCTTTACCCTCGTTTGCACGCTTGTCGTGCTGCCAGCGGCGTTTCGTTTCGGCGAAAAACGAAAAAAAGGGCATCCTTAGCCGCTACGCCTTGAAGACGCCTTTTTTGCTTTCGAATTGACGCCTTATTTGATGTCTATACATTCCAACAAAGCAACTATTATCTGCGGGAGCACGCAATGATTTTGGCGGTACGTGTAAAATATCTCTTAGGCGTAATGGCGGCGATGGCGGCTTTATGCATAGGAATGCTCGCTAGCGCCGATGAGGCGAACAAAACCGCTGCGCAAGAAACGCAAATTGCTAAAGCGGTCGCTTTTATTCAAAATTTCACAGAAGAATCAAACGCTATTCTTAATAATGAGACGAGCGCGCAAACCGCGCGCATCACCGAATTTGAAAAGGTTTTGTCAAACACCCTCGCCGCTCAAGCCATAGGCAACCATATGGTTACGGGCATTAAAAAGAAATTTAGCGACGAACAATATCAACGCTATAAGACAATCTTCCCAGACTATATTACTCAGCGTTTCGCAAAACAGTTTTCAGAACAATTTGCGAAAATAGTAAAACAGCCAATGTCGGTTGAAAAAACCCGCGCCATCCGCAACGATGTTTATGTTGGTTCAAAATTTAACCGCACCAATGGTTCGCCCATTGCGATTATCTGGCGGGTGCGTCAACAAAAAGACGGCGCGCTACAAATCTTAGACATTCGCGTGGCTGGCGTTTCCCAGTGGAAGGCGATCCGCGATGAGTTTACATCAATCGCAAAAAGCCAAGGCGTCGACGCCCTGCTTGATCTCTTAGAGACAGAAATATCCAGCAAAAACAGCTAAATAAAAGCTGCTGCTCACAAATAAGCCTGTTTAAGACTTGCGCTGAAAAACAAAATCAGCAGCGCCCTTCAATGGCGAAGCGGCACCCCCAAAACGATCCAGATGGGCTTTGGCGCTATCAACTAATGCGCGGGCCTTTGTGCGGGCGCCATCAGCGCCTAGAATTTTAATAAAGGTCGCTTTATCCATATCCGTGTCTTGACCAACCGGCTTGCCAAGCGCCTCTGCGTCCCCAAAAGCATCCAGCAAATCGTCAACAATCTGGAACGCTAGCCCCAAATCTTCCGCATAGTCGCAAAGCGCCTTGCGCTCATCATCGCTCGCGCCGCCAATAATGCCGCCGCCATGCGCCGAAAAGCGAATTAACGCGCCGGTCTTTAGCCGTTGAAGCTGCTCGATCGCCTCTATGTCGAAATCTTTTTGCTCGGCGTAGATATCAATCATTTGACCGCCAACCATGCCGATTTTGCCGGATGCTCGCGCGAGCTCTAAAGCGAGGGCGCAACGGATATTGGCGTCAGGATGGGTTTGTTCCTCCGCTAAAATCTCAAACGCTTGCGTTAGCAAAGCATCACCAGCCAAAACAGCGGTTGCATCATCAAAGGCTTTATGAACAGAAGGACGCCCGCGGCGTAAATCACTATCATCCATCGCCGGCAAGTCATCATGCACAAGGCTATAGCAATGGATCATCTCAACCGCGCAGGCGGCTCGAATAGAATAGTTCCGTGGACAATCGAAAATATCGGCGGCCGCAATAAGCAAGAATGGACGCAGCCTCTTGCCGCCATCAAGAGCGCCATGGCGCATCGCATCAACTACACGGCCTAACGGACCATCGCTCTTTGGTAAAAACTCATCAAGGGCGGTTTCCACCAATGCCGCCGTCTCGCTGATGCGCTCATTAAACTCACTCATAGTAGCCCCGTTACGCTCGCCATTAATCCTTAGCGCTCACCAGCGCCGAAAGCTTAGGCGTAACCGCCTTGCCCGCGAAACTCAATCTCTTAAAAATCTTTCAATTGCTTACCGCGTTAAAACTTGGGGCCTCGTGCTTCAACAAACCCAGTCCCGCCACACTCGTCACATATTTTGGCGATAAGTCCTTTTTTGCCGCGACCATTACATGACCCACATGGCTGCATTTTCGCACGCCCCAAAAAGTGTTGTGAAAGTTCTTTAAAAGACACCCCGGCGCCATCAATAGCATCATCCCTTGAGACAGTCCTTGGCGCCTGATTTAAAGCGAAATCACGTGCTGTTTGCGATTGCGCAGCCGCGAAGCCTGATGTCAGCGCGCCGCCATTTGATAATGCGTAAAGCGTCAACATCACATCCCGGCTCCACGCTTTCAGCACCATAGAAAATGCTGGCGGATTAAAGGGCCCCGTCGCAACTACGCCAGCGATTAGGATTAGGTTGTTGTTCTCATCTTTACCGGAAACGCCGATATGTAAATTACTGTTGATAAACTCGACCGTTTCATCAGTGACAGAAAAGCCCGAAAAGCCAGCGAGAAAGCCAACTTCGATTATCTCTTCAGCATCCACGCCACTATTGACCAAAACGATCGCAAACTTCAGGTCATTGTCCTGCACGCCGTAGTAAGAAAGATTATCCTTATCTTCCAAGTGAGAAACGTTTGAATATTGCTCGCGGATTACATCCAATATCGCAGCCTTTGGCCATGATGAGCCTGATGCTGCATTTTTCTTTGCATCTGACGAAAACTTTTTAAAAAAAGATCCCCTGAAAAACCCCATTACAAACGCCCCTCTACAATGCTCGGCAATTAAATGCCGACTTATACAAACGCCCTAGGCTACACCACCTGATGAGATCGGCAAGCAGCTGCGACGCCATATCAAATTGTATTGCAGCGCAATATGCCACACTCTCATACAAAAGTGATGTTATGCGGGGCTTTCAGTATCGATACGTCTGGAAAAACCGGGTGAAATGCACCTATATGGGCTGTAATAGTCGAGGTGACGTCCTTGGCTTGGGGATTACGCATCTTGGGGTGCAATTGCATTTACAGACTCTTACGTAGAAAGGCGCTGCAACTATGGGTGAAGCCGTGCAAACGAGCGCAAAAGAACCGCTTGAAGTGATTTTAGCCCAGCCGCGTGGGTTTTGCGCTGGCGTTGATAGGGCGATTGATATCGTTGAACGCGCTTTAGAAAAGTATGGCGCACCTGTTTATGTGCGCCATGAGATTGTTCACAACAAACGGGTCGTCGATACGCTGAAAGATCGCGGCGCAATCTTCGTTGAGGAAGTCAATGAAGTGCCTGAAGGCGCTGTGACTATCTTTTCCGCCCATGGGGTTTCAAAAAAAGTTGAAGACGGCGCTGAGCTGCGGGACCTAGATGTTCTAGACGCCACCTGTCCTTTGGTCACGAAGGTGCACAAAGAAGGCCGTCGTTATGCCGCTAAGGGCTATGACATTGTTCTTATCGGCCACCTTGGCCACCCTGAGGTCGAAGGCACCCTCGGTCAAATCCCTGGGAAAGTACACGTCCTAAGTGAAGTGGAGGAAGTCGAAAAGCTTGAGGTTGCAGACCCAGAGCAAGTCGCCTTCGTCACTCAAACGACCCTTTCCGTTAATGACACCAAAGATGTCATTGTCGCGCTAAAACAGCGGTTCCCCAAAATCATTGGGCCCGACACCCGAGACATCTGTTACGCAACTCAAAATCGCCAGACGGCTGTTATCGAGCTTTCAAAGCAAGTCGATCTGTTATTGGTCGTGGGCGCTCATAACAGCTCAAACTCAAATCGTTTACGCGAAATTGGCGAAAATTTTGGTCTTCCTTCATACCTGATCGAAGATGCGACCATGTTTGAACCAGAATGGCTTGAAGGTGTAAAACGTGTCGGCATCACCGCTGGCGCTTCAGCCCCTGAAACACTCGTTCAAGAAACAATCGAACGGTTACGAGACTACCGCGAGGTTACAGTTTCTAAATTGGACGGTGTCGAAGAAAACGTACACTTTAAACTACCAAAAGAACTTGCCGATGTTCCCCGCCCGAAAGACGCGATGGAAACATGGGCCGTCGAAAACGTATAACGAAACAAATCATCGCACGGAGCATTGGGAATGTCAGTATCCCTTCATCAGCAAGCCCGCGTCGGCGCCTATGTCCTAAAGCAAACATTGCTTGGCCGAAAAAAGTATCCGCTTGTCCTCTTCTTGGAACCTTTGTTCCGCTGCAATCTTGCTTGCCCAGGGTGCGGCAAGATTGATTACCCGGCAGAGATTTTGAATAAGCGTTTGAGCGTCAAGGAATGTCTGGACGCGGTTGATGAATGTGGCGCCCCTGTTGTGGCGGTTCCGGGCGGCGAACCTTTGATCCATAAGGAAATTGGCGAAATCGTTGAGGGCATCGTTGCGCGCAAAAAGTTCGTTTCTTTGTGTACAAACGCGTTATTGCTTGAAAAAAAGCTAGATCTGTTCAAGCCGTCTCCCTTCCTGTTTTTCTCCGTTCACCTTGATGGCCTAGAAGACGAACATGACGTCGCCGTCGACCAAAAGGGAACATTTAAAATTGCTGTTAAAGCAATTAAAGCGGCGCAAGAAAAAGGCTTCCAAGTCAACGTCAATGCGACGATCTTCGATAATATGACGGCGGAACAGGTCGCTGATTATCTCGACTTTTCGACTGATCTTGGCGTTAACATTTCAATCTCTCCGGGTTACGCCTATGAGCGAGCAGAAGATCAACAGCACTTCTTGTCACGCCAAAAGACAAAACAGCTTTTCCGCGATGTCTTTAAGCTTGGTACAGAACGCGGCCGCACTTGGAACCTGTCGCACTCTACGTTGTTCCTAGATTTCCTTGCTGGCAACCAAGAATATACGTGTACGCCATGGGGCTCGCCGACACGAAATGTCTTCGGTTGGCAAAAGCCGTGTTACCTTCTTGGCGAAGGATATGTGGACAGCTTTAAAGAGCTTATGGAAACCACTGATTGGGATAAATACGGCACGGGCAAATATGAAAAATGCTCAAACTGTATGGCCCATTGCGGGTATGAGCCGACCGCCGCCATGGACGCTGTTAAAAACCCGTTCAAGCTGTTTAAGCTCAGCAATCAGCATAAAATCAAAACCGACGGTCCAATGGCGCCGGAGATTAGTCTTGCAACTGCACGCCCTGCGATCGATGTTCACGAAGAAATTGTGGACGCGCAACTAGCCAAGATTGAGGCGGAAAAGCAAGCGGCGAGCAATGACGCCAAAGGCGGCACGCATACGCTGATCAGCAACCCGCGCGTCGACGCCTAAAGCTGATAAGGCTGGCAATTGCTGGGGGCGCCGCGCAAGCGCCTTTAGCACAGCCCAAATATCCGTTGATCCATCTGCACGCACCGCATTAAGCGCCGCAGGCGGCAAGACACGCTGTGCCGGATCCGCGATAGCGCGCACCGCAATAAACGGAATTTTTGCATCAATAGCCGCCCGCGCGGCGCCGTGGCTTTCCATATCCACAGCAAGACAGCCTGTCGCCTGAAAAATACGTGCTTTGTGCTCAGGGCTGTCGATAATCACATCAGATCCATAGACCGCCCCTAAATAGGTTTCCCCCTGGGGCCTGCTCTCACCAGGAACGCACTGTTTTACAGCACCTGCTATTTCATCAACAAGGGACATTTCAGCTTTTAAAAATTGCCCACCCTGCTCTATGACAGCGCAATCGGACACGACAAGGTCCCCAGGCCGCAAAGAAGGATCGAGCCCCCCAGAAACCCCCGCGCTAATAATGCACAAAGCGCCATCATCGCAAAATGCCCGGGCGATTTCCTCAGCCCTCGCCGCATTGGCCCCAGAAACACCGATTCGCAGGTTTTTCTCTGGGCACTCCGCCGTCGCACACGCCAATTTCACGGACACAGCTTCTGATTGAAGGCCACAAACCACACCGATAAAACTACTAGACCCCATCAGGCCGCCTTTTCGCCTGCAAAACGCTTCAGCACCAAGGACGCAGCCTTATCGCCGGAACGGATCGACCCTTCAATCGTTGCGGGCAATCCCGTATCGGTATGATCACCCGCCAGCGTCAGATTAACATACTGCGTCTCAGCCTTAACACGTTTAGCAACAGCACCGGGCGACTGGTCTGGCGTTGCGCGACGTTCACGAATGACCCTCACCGCCTCATAGGGCATGTTTTGGATATCAAGACCAATTTGCGTCTCCCGCCAAAGCCGGTCAACGACCTCTTTATTCGGAACATCATCAAGCCCAATCGCATGGGATGCCGAAACCGTTAAACTAATAACATCATCCCGCATAAACGCCCATTGCGCATCACTGGAAACCATCCCTAAAAGCGGACTATCCCCAAAGGCTGGCAACGGATCGGCCAAGGCAATGCGATAATGGACATTTAGAATACTAGCATTATCCTCAGGCGGATCAAACTCCGGCATAAGCTGTTTTAAACGTGATGGCGGCAGAGCAAAGATGACTTCATCGCCTCCCTGAAGTTCAATTTTATCAGTTGTAAACTCAAGGCTCGTCAGCCGAGCATTCTCGCACCCAACATCGCGCAAACGCGCATTGAAGTGCACTTTTGCGCCCTGCCCTTGTAAAAATTTAATCGCGGGATCGATAAAAGCTGGTCCCAACCCTTCGCGCGCGGCCAGCGGGCGTGATGGGCCGCCGCCAAGCGCGAACGTTCGAATGATCACTGAACGCAACAACTTAGCCTGGCCAATGTGCGGCGTCGTGTTTAACACCGCTAACGTTAAAGGCTCCCAAAACGCTTTGTAAAGAACATTGTTCTCATCAACAACATCAGCAACCGTAGCATCCGGCCCAGCGAACATAATTCCAGCCGCTTTGATATAATCCATTACGGATGAGCCCGGTACACGCTTATTTTCGTTAAAAATCCAACTCGGAAAAAGCCCCTCATTGATTTCAACATCCCAGCGTTTACCCGTCGCGATATCAACAAACGGATAACGCGCATTTGTTGGCCCCGTCAGCGGATCTTTCGCGCCAATCCGCTTTAGATAGTCAAGGGCCGCATTATTGCCCGACATGATCAAATGGTTGCCATTATCGATCATACGATCAAGGGTCTTATCGTAAAACGTACGGCAGCGTCCGCCCGCATGGCCGGCGCTGTCGAAAAGCTCTACCTTTCGTCCAGATTCAGCTAATCGCACCGCAGCAGCAAGGCCGGACAGCCCAGCGCCGACAATATATGCTGTGGACGAATTATTCATATCAATTATTCCGAAGGTATTTAAGCCCCTTAACCGTCAACCTGATTATGGGGCTTTATCTAAAGGTGGAGAAATCGCATAACGCAGGGAAATTATGAGCTTCTCCCACTTAGACATTTTAATCGGCGCACCAACTTTATCCCATCCGCGTTCTTGAAGCTTTTTCAAATACGCCTCATAAACGCCCATCATTAATAAAGCGGGCCGCAAAACACGCCAATCAAGGCCTTTTAAGGCGTCTCTCGCGTCTGCAAATTTTTGCGTCGCGATTACGCCTAGCTCCTCAGCAACGTTCGGCAATCCGGGGGAGCCGACAATTTTGTCAGGCGTTGTGGCCGCGCCATGTTTTTCTAAAAGCTCTCGCGGCAAATATAACCGATCAATCTCAGCATCTTCGCCAACATCTCTTAAAATATTTGTTATTTGCAGCGCATCGGCGAGAGACAATGCAAACCGATCAGCATTCGCCCCCTTAGAAGCGCCGAAAGACGGCATGGATAGCATTCCAACTGAACCAGCCACACGGCGCGTATAAGCAAGCAAAGTCTCCATCGACGGCGCCACAATCGGACCATTGGCATCCATCTCCATCCCTTCAATCATGAGGATGAATTCTTCTTTTGGCAGATCAAATGTGCGAATTGGAATTAGCAAGGCTTTACCAGTCGGCGTCTGGGGCTCTCCGTCATAAAGCCGGTCCAGTTCGTCACGCCATGCGTTTAAACCGCGTTTCTTTTCGTCTACCGTGCCGCCCTCATCAGCGATATCATCTACCTCACGGCAAAAAGCATAGATCGCATACATCGCTTCGCGCCGCGCCTTAGGCAAAATCCGCATACCGGCCGCAAACGAAGTGCCTGATTTTTTCACAACGCTTTTTGCATGGTCAGATGGCGAAATACGCTCATCCACGCCAGGCTTTATCGAATGAGGGTCTAGGCTGCCAGCCGCAAAATATCCCATGACCGACCCAGATAATCCCGCGCGTATAAAGTCTGGTTTCTTTAACGCGACACGCGTCGCTAACGGATCCCCTGCGCGCAAAAGCTTTATCAAACGATCAGCTAGTCTTACGATCACTTCTGATTCCATCGCGAGCCGGCGGCTTTTTAATACGGCTGGCAAACGCCGTGCATCAATCATCAGCCGTTCGCACCCGTCAAGCATTTCATCGAATACCCGTCGCAAGGCAGGCGCTGTTGTCGGGGCGTCAATCAGATCAACATTTCCGCCCTCGCGCTTTAGCCAGTCCCGAATGATATAAACACGGTCCAAATCACGTTTATCGTCAGCACAATCTTGTAGATGGTTGACGATTTGAAGCACCGTGCAAAGCGCATCGGAATATGGGTAACCAGCTTTGTCCTCACCATGCAGATCAAGCAAGTAACGGCCCACGGGATTTGCAGAAAGCCGACAATACCCTAAAAGCTCTTCCCACGTATCATAGCGCAATTTTTCACAATCTTGAACGAACGCCGCAATCAGATCCGAACCATGCTGGGTCGGGACATTGGTTTGAAGCAGGCTGGTCCTTAAGGCATGGGCTTTTTCATAGCCTTTGCCGTAACCTGGCTCCCCCCGTAAAGCGGCGTCAAATGCCTTTAGACGCTTGGCGCGCTCGTCAAGGGCAAGCGCGCCATTATCTGCAATATCATCGATAGCCCGCGCAAAATCATAAAAAGTCGCAACATGTGGACGTAGCGCTTTTGGCAATAATAGCGAGCCAACAGGAAAATTCTCATCCCCCGCCCCCTTGCCGGACGGCGTTTCGGGGGCGTTAGGCGCGGGCTGTGTGGCTTCAACGCTTGATCCTGCGTTTGGTCCAGCGTTTGGCCCTGCGGCTTTTAAATCGGTTGTGACAGACATAAGCGTTTCCCATTGATGCGGGCGCTTCTTTTCATTACGTGTTTCGAAGCGCTATGAAAACCACTCGCATGCTGGAATTAAAGCGGATGCGCTGAGATTACGCATCATTGCCGCACAATCAAAGCGCATGAGCAACAACACGGGTAAGATAAATGTTTTGGAGCGCTATTGCGATCATTTCTTTTCTAGCTTGGATATACTTAACCATATTTCACCATGGTTTCTGGCGAGGCGAAGAGCGCCTTACATCACACAGGTCGCCAAAACACAGGCCGCCAAAACAATGGCCGCCAATAGCCGCCATTATCCCCGCCCGCAATGAAGCAGCCACGATCGGCCCGGTTATCGCAGCCCATATGAACAGCACCTATCCGGGCCCCTTCCACGTCATCTTAGTGGACGACCAGTCAACAGATAATACGGCCGAAATCGCACAAAAGGCCGCAGATGATACAACGAAAATCGCCCATAGCCCTCACCTTTTCACTGTCGTCCGTGGCCAAAATCTTCCCCACGGTTGGAGCGGAAAAGTTTGGGCAATGGCCCAGGGGGTGGAAAAAGCCAGTGAAATTATGCCCGATGCCAGAGCCTTTCTATTTACCGACGCAGATATTAAGCACGCCTCTACAACACTGGCCCGCCTTGTCGCCAAAGCTGACGCAGATAGCCTCGCCCTCGTTTCCCTAATGGCGCGCCTTGATTCGCGCGGGTTGTGGGGCGAAATGTTAGTTCCCGCTTTTATCTATTTCTTTCAAAAGCTTTATCCATTCCCGGCTTCCAATAATCTTTGGAAACAAACAGCCGCCGCGGCTGGCGGATGTATGCTTGTCGACAAACGCGCCCTGGAAAACACGGGCCAGTTTGAGGTCATGAAAGGCGCCCTTATCGATGATTGTACCCTTGCCGCCCAAATAAAAGGGAACAAGGAGCGCCCCATCTGGATCGGACTAGCCGACGAAGAAGTCATCAGCATGCGTGATAATCGATCGCTTCGTTCTATTTGGAACATGGTGGCGCGCACCGCTTTTACGCAGCTTGATTATTCGTGGACACGCCTCATCGCCGCCATGGTTGGTATGGTGCTGATATATTTAGGCGGGCCATTAAGTTTGTTAGCTTGGCCATATCACGGCGACACCACCCTAGCAGCCCTTGGCGCCGGATCCATCGGACTGATGATACAGTCTTACTGGCCGACGATAAGGCTATACGGCTTGTCTTTCTGGCGAACCGCGACCCTTCCGTTCGCCGCTATAGTATATGTACTAATGTCCATAAGCTCAGCTATCCGTCACGCCGCTGGCAGTGGCGGGCGGTGGAAAGGCCGCACATACTCCCCTTCTTCAAATTGAATTAATCTGAGAAGGAAGTTTGAACTCCTCGACGGTGAGCCCTTCCAATCTATCGGCAAGACTTTCAAGGCGGTTCAGCACTGACAATGACTTATAGCCTTGGGCGTCTTCTCTCGATTGATTTGGCGGCGCTTGAAAAGCCTTACAAAAGAAAGATACATATTCATTCGCAAGCTGATCAATACTGCCGTTATGACCATTAAGCATCATCGTTCGAGCGGCATATTCCAGCCCGCCAAAGAAAAAATCGCGCGCCAAAGACGGAATTTGCGGCGCGATAAACTCTCTACGGTCAACACCGCGCTGGAAAATATAATCAAAAAGGCTTGAATAAGCCCGCTTTTCTTTAGTCGGCTCGTACCGTCCCGCCAGATCACCATACCGAAGTTGAAAATTCAACTCGACAAATTTCCAATCACTATTCAGCATACTAATGTGGTATGATGCTAGCGATTGCATCTGGACGATGGGCTCATCCCCAGTATCAATCACTTCTTGTGCTTCTTTTGTAATTTTACGCCAATGTTCAGAAGTTATTGCACGCATCAAAGCGCTTTTGTTTTCAAAGTAGAGATATAGCGTGCCTTCCGCCACGCCAGCAACCTTAGCGATATCCGCCATTTTTGCGCCTTCCAGCCCACTTTGCAGAAAGACACTCGTTGCGGCGGCTAAAATATCAGCCTCTTTTTTTTCTAGTCGACCACGTTTTGTTCGTTCTACGCTCACAGCACTCTCCCTAGCTTTAGATCTAAAAAATCAAAGGAAACTGCCCCATTGCGAAATCGGCGCATGCGCGGGCGACCTTCCAAGGAGCGACCTTGGAAAGTGTGAGCGAAAAATGATACAAAATTTTGTATGCATACAGATAATAACGAGCTCACAATAAATCCGCAGCGAATACGCACCGCCCTACAAACAGGGCTCCAGGACGGTATGACAGAGATTTCTCTGTCGATTGCAACAATCACCACAGGGTTGCAAAAAACGCTACCCCAAATTGTTACTGGAGAACTATACAACCAACTGACTTAGGTTTCACGCACATTTCGTCCCCCATTTAGGGGGTATCTAGAACATTTACTGTCACGCTGGCCAAACAGATCACAATCTAGGGCAACGATACAAAAATAATTCGCGCGCAAAAAAATAAAAGGGCGCGTGGCGCCCTTTTTAAAACAACAGCAAAATCGATGCTATCCTATGCAGTTCCATAAGGCGCAGGCTTTTACTCACAGCCACAAATACGCCCACAAACCTATAATTTTGCAAATTCTAAAACCAATATGATTGGTTCAAGCGCTGCATAAATAGTGGCGAGCTAGAGGGCTGCATATTAATGCTCCAAGTGGTCGGGCTGCCCAGTGTTGCCTTGATAGATTGCTGTTCAATTTTGTATTTATCGCACTCAATACGAACCCAAAGATCCGCTTGCTTGCGATCGGCAGGAACTCCAGCGCGAATGATCAAGGTATTGCCGCGCCGCGCAATTGACCCGCCCGCAGAACGGAAGAGATTATATGTGCGGTTTGTGGAAGCGTTGTGCAGACGGCCGCGCAACTCCCCTTGACGGATTAGGGTCTCTACATCCTTTGGCAAACCATTTGTAAAATTGACCACCAAAGTAACATCATATTTATTGGCCGTTTTCTGCTCGGTGCTCGTTGCTTGCGTTTTAATAAGCCGCGCTTCACCCGGCGCATAAGCAGCCAATTTTAAAAGTCCTTGCTGATCTAGCGCTGCTTCATCTTCTAAAGGTGCAGCATCAGACGAAATAGGCTCCAGCTCCAAAATATCAGTGCGTACAGGCTGTAGCCCGCCGGCAAGGTCGGCCGGAACCGCTGTCATCAAAACCGCAAGTAAACCAAATCCTTGTGCAAAAGCACCTTGTCGCGTGATTGGCTGGAAATAAAAGATTGATCCCGCGCCTACACCAATTAGGCCAAGAATAACCGCATAAAGTGGTACATCAGTTAAACCAAGAAGGTTACTTGCCCCCGCAACCCATTGATTTATAGTGTAAATAGCAGACGCTTCACCTTGCTGACGATAATCCGTCACCAAAGCGGCGATAATGCCGGACGCCCCCGCAAGAGCCAGTCCCATATAGTCGATAACCGAGAATTCACCCGGCGTTTTCAAGCCGCGCTTTACCCCATAGGCCATGCTTCATCCCCTTGTACTGTTCCCCTATCAGCTTAGCGTTTTTAGGGGCGTGATCCTAGTGTTAATAGTGATTAACGTTAATTTCACCACGGTTTTGTGACTTGCCAGTGACCTGGATCACCCATTTCCGATGAACGGCGTGGGGGAAATATCCCGAATTTGAAGAAGGCTTTTCATACATTTACACGCGATAAGCGAAGCTTGCCAAAACCAAAGCTTAAGCATCAAAGTCTATCTCAAAAAGATGCTCTAGGCTGGTCCTTTCCAACCCATGCTTTAAGTAGTCGTATGGGGTGATATTGACCGCTTTTAAGATAGCCCGCTCAATTTGCAGCCCATCATTATGCTGATTGGGCGTGATGCGCAGATCAATCACGTTTACACAGGCTAGATCCTGCTCAAATGACTTCAGCGTCGCAAGCCCCCCGCCACACAGCCAACTTAAAATAATCCTATTGATTCCTTCATGGGCGACCAAAAGCCCATTTTTCCAACGATACTGAAAAATCAGATTTTCCATCGCCATGGCGACCCTTTGTTGGGCCTCCATAAAGGACTCACCCGTCTCCAAAAACCGAGCGCCTGGGGTATGGGCGTTATCAAACCCAAATGCGATTCGCGCGGCCGCCTCCTCACGACTTACGCCCTGCAGAAAGCCGGCTTTAATCTCTTCAAATCCAAAATCTTGCTGTAATTCCGGCGCGTTCTCATGAGCATCCAGGACGATTTCAGCTGTTTGCCGTGTCCGATCCAGTCCGGAAAAAAAAGCAATATCAAAGGGTATGCGCCGCAACGCCTCACTCGCCGCTGTCGCTTGCTTTTGTCCCTCCGCAGTTAATTGCGCCATGCGCGGATCTTTTAGCGCGGGATCAAAATAATCCACATGCCCGTGACGCATCAGATAAAGCCGACGTCGGCCTGTTCCTTCCATATTCATAGCCCTTGTTTCTATTCCGTCGGTATAGGCGCCGTCTCATCGCAAAGCCAGGATGAAAACGGTTAATAAACAAAGTGAACCCAAAAAAGCCAAACGCGCTCTCGCTTCCACTCGATAATAGTGATAGCCTGTCTTTCTAGGGGTACTACTATCTTACGGGTCTGGTGTGATACGGGGATACGTTTTAGCGAATATTGGGCGCCCGCAAGTTCTATTTGCGGGATGTTTTTTGCTGTTTTCAGCAATTTTCTTCGTCCTTTTTAACTATGCGACGCTGACCAATCCAAAGGCGGCGGAGAGCCGGTTTAATGCGCTCGCTGTTCTACAGGCGCCTGGCCGCGCTGCGCCTCATGGGGAGCGCGCGCTGGCGATGTATCGCGCTGACGGCGTTGATGAAGAAACCTTAGCGCCGCTAAAAGCGAAATTGGCGAAAGTTCAATTACGGCTGAATAAATTTGCACGCAGCGCGTCCCTCTTTGAACAAGCGCTCGCGTCACAATGGGGATCAAACCTTCAAAAGCCAGACCGTATCCAATTAGAGGATAAGTTAGCGCGGACCCATATCGCGGCGGGCGATCTTGAAAAAGCCATTTCAATCTACGCCATCCACCTTGATTATTCGGGCGATGAGGGCGCGCGCAGCTCTAATAAAGAGCAAGGCACCATTCAAGCTCTGTATGCAGAACGCATTGAAGCGGCTGGGGATTTATTCTCTGAAGCGTTAAAACCAACGGGAAGCCCCGAACAATTTGAAGGCGCCCCTCAGGTGCGCCTGGCCGCGGCGCAAAAAATGGATGAGCTCGGCGCTTTTTACGCCATGCGATCTAGCGGCGTGTACGCCGCTGCGGGGCTATTGTCTTCATCTTATCAAATCAGACGTCAACTACTTGGCGGCGATCATCGAGACACCGTTCGGATTGCGCTGGTCTTAGGGCCGATTTACACCCAGATGGGGCGCCTTAAAGATGCTGAAAGGCTTTATTTAGAAGCATTCCACGCTCAAGAAAAAGTGAAAGGCGCAAACAGCCCAGATCTTAGCCTCTACATCAAACTTCTTGTTGGCGTGTATCAGCAACAAGGGCGCACGACGGAAGCGCAAGCGCTTTATGATCACATGCAATCTCTCTTCCGAGACGCCTTTGGCGCGCAGCGCTATGCTGTCAACCGTCAGCGCGACCGCCGCCGAGATGTAGATCGGCCCGTTTCGCAATTTTTCTTGCTGGAATCGACATACAAGCCAAAGGACCTGGTGCGCGCATCCGACTATTCCATTCCGGTTAGTAAAGACCACAATCTCGACGAGATGAAAGTCCGTCTGGCATCTGATCAAGATGGAAGCGACCCTTTGGAAGCGAACTTGCCGGCGCGCCTCGCCCAGTTAATATCGCTTTGTCGCTCAGACTCAGGAGAACGCATCTCCTTGCGCTCGGGCTACCGGTCTTACAAAACACAACAGATGTTGTTTAAACTCAATGGCGCCAAGGGGAAAACCGCTCCGCCAGGAATGTCCGAACACCAACTAGGGCTAGCGGTCGATATTGATGTCAACGGCCGCCTTATGCGACGCAGCGACCGCACCTATCAATGTTTTGAGGAAAACGCCTATCAATATGGCTTCATCCTCTCCTTCCCTCCGGACAACAATTATTTGCCAAGCGCCTCAGACCCGTTTGAGCCCTGGCATTGGCGATATGTCGGCGTCGACACGGCCCAGCTCTATCGCGAAGCCGGGCCTCTCAATAAGCCACAGGAATTTCTTGCCGCCCTTCCTTGTTATCGGGAACAAGCCGCCTCTGGTGCATATCGCGCCCTTGATCAAGCAGATATGTGTCTTCAAGCCGATAACACGCCGTCCTTAACCATGAAGGCGCTTGAAGAGCAGAAAAAACTCTAGCCCAAGCATTTCTTGTCTCGCTTCGTGACGTTTGCCGCCCCCTCAAACAGACCTTTGTAAAAAATTCTGACCCACAGCAAGTTCTGGCCTGTTCTTTGAAACATGTTCCTTGCCGGCGACGATGCTGTCCCGTGATTGGCCATGGGACACGTCGATATTGGTTCTTCGCCGGGTGGGGAGAGAGTATTAGGTCATGTCGCAACCGTCAGTTAGCCCGGTTAGGGCCCGCTTTGCATGGATTTCACCACAACAAACAGCGCCTGACGCTGAGCTAAGTGATGCGCTAAGGCGCGCAGGTTATCGCCTTCATGCCCCTGGAGCGACGCTAAAAGCGGAACTAGCGCTTATCGATCTGCGTCATACACTCATCACCGGCGCTTTGACTCGTCAATTGTCAACCGAAGGGCGCGCCGCCGCGCCGCATGGCGATATCATCTTTCTTGCTGACGCAAATATTGATGCTGTCTCGCGCGCACATTTACGCAAAAGCGGCACGTACATTCTCTATGATAACACCCCTCAACCGTTGATCGCACATTTACGCGAAACATTGCGCAACCTACGTTTCCAGGAAGAGGCTGGTGAACGCTTAAAAAGCCTGACGGCGGCCGACGCCCTGGCGCCGCTAAAACCCTTAAAATACAAAGATGGCGGCCGCATTCTTTTTTCCGGCGTTCCTAGCCCTGAGGCGTTAGAGGCCATAAACGCCGTGCAAAAAGAAGGCTTTGAAATCGAAACCGCAATGACACCAGCCCAAACCGTCGCGGCAATCAATTCGCGCCCTTATGCTTGCGCGATTTTCTCCCCATCGGCGCCGAGCGACCCTTTAAAATCAATTGCGGCGGCGATAAGGCGCAAACGCTCCCTATCGGCGATGCCGGTCGTGTTTATTGATGACACCCAGCCTGCATCATCTTCTCACTTGATTAAAGAACAAATCGAAAAAGACCTTGGCGCTGTTATTCACCGGGCAATTAAAACAGCGCGGCAAAAAAGATTGCTCCGACAAATCTTTAACAATCGGCGCCATGCCTCAATTATCGATCCGCATACAAATACATACTCAGCACCTTTCTTTGCCCGCCATGCAGCACGCCTTTTCGCACGCGCCGAAGAGACAGACCGCCCTTTAAGCTTTGCGTTGTTTAAAATCGGCTTACCTGGCTTTCTTGGCGACACAGCCGAGCAACGGCTTGCCCCAATGAAAGAAGCCGCAGAACTAATCAGCCGTGCGTGTCGGCAAGAGGACCTGCTTGCGCGTCTTGCGCCAGACGCCTTCGTTCTAACGTTACCGAATGTCACCGAAGAAGACGGCGTGCGCATAGTCGAACGCACAACAGCCGTGCTAAAAACAACGATGTTTGAAAATCCAAATACAGATGTAGGTACTGACGAAAAAATCTTTGGTCTTTCCGTCAATGCCCATACAATTGTACGAGAGCAAGGAACATGCGTTGAACAAATTGTTGCAAAATTGTTGGCCCAAACAACGGCGGAATACGACACAGACGCGTCTTTAGCCGCTTATCCTTGGGCGTAAGGACGAACTAGCGCCTTAAGCCGCCTCAAGGGCGATTTCCTGTAACAAGTCAATAACGCGCTTACACCCTTTAAGGCGGGCCTTTTCGTCCGGCCAAACCTGGCGGAAAACCAATTTTTGATCAGGGCGCAACTTTACGTCATAGGGCGCAGAAGAAATATAAGCGACCAGCCCGGCAGGGTTCGCAAATTCATCATTACGGAAAGTCACAACGGCGCCTTTAGGTCCGGCGTCAATTTTCGCAACGCCAGCAACTTTACAAGCGCCCTTAATCACAACAATCTGCAAAAGGTGCTCCACTGCCACAGGCAGAGGACCAAAGCGATCGATCATTTCAGCCGCGAACCCATCAATCTCGCCCTGCTCACTCAGATCACCTAAGCGGCGATAAAGCGCCATGCGCACATTCAAATCCGCAACATATTCTTCTGGAATTAACACCGCCGCGCCAAGGTTAATTTGCGGCGACCAGGCATCTTCGCCGCCAACCTCGCCCCCTTCACGCAGCTCCGCCACTGCTTCTTCCAACATATGTTGGTACAGCTCAACCCCAACCTCTTTCACTTGACCTGACTGCTCTTCACCAAGAAGGTTTCCTGCACCGCGGATATCCAGGTCATGCGAGGCCAAAGTAAAGCCAGCGCCCAGCGTATCCAACGACTGCATTACTTTTAAGCGACGCTCCGCGCCGGCGGTCAATGCTTTGCGTTCCGGCGTTGTTAAATAAGCATAAGCGCGTAATTTTGAGCGCCCGACCCGGCCACGCAACTGGTAAAGCTGGGCGAGGCCAAAATTATCAGCGCGGTGAATGATGATCGTATTCGCTGTTGGAATATCAAGACCAGACTCAACAATCGTCGTAGAAACGAGCACATCAAACTTGCCGTCATAAAAGGCGTTCATGATATCTTCAAGTTCACCGCCCGGCATCTGACCATGCGCGACTTTATAACGGAGCTCCGGCACGCTTTCGTTTAAAAACTCTTCTATTCCGGCAAGGTCGGCAATACGCGGCGCCACATAAAAGCTTTGTCCGCCGCGATAATGTTCACGCAGCAATGTCTCGCGCGCCACTACCGGATCAAAAGGACCAACGCTGGTGCGAACAGCCAGACGGTCAACCGGCGGGGTTGTGATGAGCGAAAGATCACGCACCCCGCTCATGGCGAGTTGCAGCGTCCGCGGTATCGGCGTTGCTGTCAGCGTCAAGACATGGGTGTCGGCGCGATATTCTTTTAAGCGCTCTTTATGCTTCACGCCAAAATGCTGCTCTTCATCAACGACCAACATGCCGAGGTCGGAAAATTTAATGGTCTTTGCGAGTAAAGCATGAGTGCCAACCACAATATCGACCTGCCCGCTGGCAAGCCCGGCCCTGGTCTCACTGGCGTCTTTTGAACCTACAAGACGCGATAAAGGCCGAACATTAACGGGAAACCCGCGGAAGCGCTCAGAGAAGTTCTTATAATGCTGGCGCGCTAGCAATGTCGTCGGTGCAATAACAGCCACTTGCCGCCCAGTCATCGCAACAACGAACGCCGCTCGTAAGGCAACCTCTGTCTTACCAAAACCAACGTCGCCGCAAACCAGCCGATCCATCGGCGATCCTTTAGCAAGATCTTCGATGACATCAGCAATGGCGTTTTCTTGGTCTTCCGTCTCCGAATAGGCAAAACGCGCACAGAATTCATCATAAACGCCCTGTTGCGGCGAGATTGTATCGGTCGTGCGTAATTGACGCTTGGCGGCGATAGCGATTAATTGCTCCGCCATCATCTTAATTTTGGCGCGCATTTTCGACTTGCGCCCCTGCCAGGCTGTACCGCCAAGTTTATCTAGCTGGGCGTTTGGATCATCAGACCCAAAGCGCGAAAGCAAATCGATATTCTCAACGGGCAAGAACAGACGATCCCCGCCATGATATTCAAGCAGTAGGCAGTCATGGGGCGCGCCTTGCACATCAAGCGCCTCAAGCCCCTGATAGCGCCCCACGCCATGCTCCACATGAACGATCAAATCACCCGGCTGGAGCGAGGAGGCTTCAGTGAGGAAGTTTTCCGCCCGCTTTTTTCGCCCACGACGCACCAACCGATCGCCAAGAATATCCTGCTCGGAAATAAAAACCGCATCGCTTGTTGAAAACCCCGTCTCAAGGCCAAGAGGAATTACGACAATATTGTTCTCATTTGCTATCGCCGTTGGCCAATCATTGACCAAAACAATCCGACCTACGGATTGTCCTTCACTATGGTCGCTTAAAACGCTCTGCATACGATCGGCTGAGCCTTCCGACCAACAAGCAATATAGACTTTCTTTTTCTCGTTGATACAGTCTTTGGCATACGCGATCACAGCATCAAAGACATTAAGGTTTTCAGCAGCGCGCTCAGCGGCGAAACTGCGCCCAATCTTCGCGCCGAAAGAGTAAGTGCGCCGACCTTCCGGCGCGGAAAATGGCGATATATTTCTAAAAGGAACGGCGTCAAGCGCCGCCCCCCAGCTCTTTTCCGTCAGGTAAAGTGCATCCGGCTTTAATGGACGATAGGTCGGCGCTTGAAAAGCTTTGTTCTTGCCTTCACCCGCATCTAAAAATTCCGCACGCGCCTCGTAATAGTCCGCAACAGACTTAATTCGGTCAGCAGCGGCTTCATCGGCTAAATGCTCCATTACAAACAGACCACCTGGCGCAAAATCAAACAGCGTGTTGGTTTGTTCGTACAACAATGGAAGCCAATGCTCCATCCCAGCATATTTCCGCCCCGCGCTTACCGCCTCATAGACAGGGTCATCACCCGCGGGGCCAAATGTTGCGACATACCCTTTACGAAACCGAGAAATTGTTTCATCCGTCAAAAGTGCTTCTGTCGCCGCCGCAAGTTCAAACTGATGCAACTGGCGCGTCGTACGCTGAGTTACCGGATCAAAAGAACGAATGCTTTCAAGCTGATCGCCAAAAAAGTCGAGACGCACCGGTTCATCAGCGCCTGGCGGAAAAATATCAATCAAACCGCCGCGGACAGCAAACTCCCCGGCCTCGCGTACCGTGCTCGCCCGGGCGTAACCATTCGCCGCCAAATAGGCGTTTAAACTATCGATATTGACGCTCTCGCCTGGTTTGGCCGCAAAAGACGCCGCCTCGATCAGGTTTTTGGGCGGCGTCCGCTGTAAGGCAGCGTTTACTGAGGTTATCACGATCAACGGCGCCGCACCGTCATAACGCAGCATGAGCCCCAAAGCCGCCATCCGCGCAGCGGTCACAGCCGCTGTCGGTGATGTGCGGTCATAAGGCAAACAGTCCCAAGCGGGCAGCTGAACTTGCGCTATCTCAGGGGCGAAAAACCGTAACGTCTGGGCCATCGTTGCGGCCCGCCCACCGTCGCGGGCAATATAGACAAGCACGCCGCCCCGGGTTTTAGCGGCGTTCGCAAGAGCAAGCGCATCCGCCCCTTCCGGCGCATCATAGACCGTTAAAGCGCCATCATCACGCCACGCTTCATCCGTTCCAATTATCGCAGAACCGGAAACCATTCCGTTGGTTTTGCCTGTCATTGTTACTACTCGATTTTCTACTATTTTGTCCGCGGGCTCTTGTCGATTTTGAGCTGAGTGACCTAACCCGCGCAGCGCGCTGGCGCAAGACTTGTATGCGCCAGAAGAGAAGGCCATCTATATATCCCATGCAGTCATCTTTTCTTGCCCGCATTGCCTTATTGGTCGCTTTTGCAGCACTGGTGCTTATCGCCCTGCGCTTTGAACACAGCTTTTACGGCGATCGCGGGCGGCTGACCGTAAGCTACGAGCCTGACGAGATTGTTTTTTCTTGGCGTGGCCCCATTGAAATGCCAATGGCGCGCCAACTCGCCAAAGCCTTTGACGACCATTTAGATCGCAAATCTCAAGCGACGTTAGTCCTTGATTCGCCAGGCGGATCGATCAGAGAGGGCGAAGCGGTAATCACCCTTTTAAAGAAAATCAAACAACACCATTTAGTAGAAACCCGGGTCGAGGCGCGGCGACGTTGTCTTTCGATGTGCGTGCCGATTTATCTGCAAGGCGACGATCGCACAGCCGCCCCATCCTCTCGCTGGATGTTTCACGAACCTCGCACGTTTGACGCTATAACGGGCGAGGAAATTAATCGTCCCGCCTTAGAACGACAGTACACCAATTGGCGATTCTTTAAACGTTACTTCGAAAATTCCGAAATGGACCCTGCCTGGGCGGCAAGGTTGGCCCAAGATTGGCGCGGTAAAGACATCTGGCGCACCGGCCAACAACTCTATGATGAAAGATCAAACGTGATCCTTCATCTAAATTGACAGGCTGTTTGCGCTCATCAGCCCTTAAGCAAGGGCGCGATAATCGCCCCGTAAACAATGACCACGCCGATCGCCACAGGACAAATATAGCGGATCAAAAAACGCCACCGCTGAAACCAAACTTCAGATTTAAAGCCAATCGCCTCCCTGGCTGTTGATGCGGTGACCACCCATCCTGCAAAAACGGCTGTAATAAAACCGGAAAGCGGCAAAAGAATATCAGTCAAGGCACTGAGAAAATCGAGCAACACCATCCCCTCAAACAAGGGCGCGCCGTCCAGCGGCTTCCAAGTGTTTAGGAAAAAGGCCTGATCTTCGCCATTGGGCCCAACCGTTGGGACCTGACTAAATATATTGAGCAAGCCAAGTATAAAGATCACCGCCCCTAAAACGATTGCCGCCATGACACGGTGATTACCCTCGCTTTGTTCATCAACCCATCTCGTTGAAGTCTCAAGCAATGCAATCGAAGACGTTACCGCCGCAAAAAACGCGAGCAAGAAGAAGGCAAGGCCAAAAACCCCGCCAACTGGCATTGCTTGAAACGCCAAGGGAAGCGTAACGAACATTAAGACCGGGCCGGAAGCCGCATCTAGTCCCATGCCAAAAACGATCGGGAAAATAGCGAGCCCAGCAATCACCCCAACCGCAGTATCAGAAAGCGCAATAACCCGAGCGGACCGCGGCAAATCCTGGTCCCGTTGCATATAAGCGCCATAAGTCGCCATCAAAGCGGACCCTAAACCGATTGAGAAAAAAGCTTGCCCAAGGGCCGCAGAGATAACGGACCCGTTTGAGATCCCGGACCAAAGATCGCCAAAATGCGGCACGATCAAGAAATTAGCCCCCGCAACAGCATCCCCCTCAATAAGTGAAAAGATGAACAGAACGAGCAAGAGGACAAAAAAGGCTGGCATCAAAATTGTCACCGCTTTCTCAATGCCTCCCTTCACTCCGCGCGCAACAATCGCAACAGTGACCATCATAAAAATCGCATGATAAAAAATCATCCGCGCCGGATCATTTAACAACTGACCTAATAGCGCGCTCGTTTCTTCTGGCGTGCGGCCCGAAAAAGCCCCCGCGCCAAGCCCCGCGAACCCGTCGCGCATCACCGCCCCAATTAAGTCGCCGCCAATCATAACCGCATAGGCCATCACCCAACCAGCGATTACTGAATAGAATGTAAGGATGATGAAAGATCCAAGCATCCCTAACCACGACTGTAACGCCCACCAGCTGGAACGCCCCTCGCTGGCGGCGATTGTAACGACGCTGCCGACAGCAGACTTCCCGCCGCGCCGACCGATAAAAAGCTCTGCTGTCAGAACAGGCAAGCCGATCGCCAACACGCATATCACATACAACAGGACAAACGCCCCGCCGCCATTTTCCCCAGCAACATAAGGAAATCGCCATAGGTTCCCCAAACCCACAGCAGACCCAATCGCCGCTAAAATAAAAGCGGAACGCGAAGACCAAGTCTCCACACCACTATTTATTGTTTCTTGTGATGATGGTTGCATATTAAGGCCCCGATATTTGTCCGCCAAACGCCTCTGGTGAAAACTAAATGACTAAACTCCCGATAAATTAACGCTATCGAACGCCATATTTATAGAAATCTTTACCAATCTTGGAAAATGTTAGAGTGTTGCGGACCGAAGATAGAAAACGTTTATAAGCAGGTCATCACATGGGGGAAAGACCATATGGATGAATTGAATCAGAAATACGAACCAGTCATTGAGACCGATCAAATCGACGGGATTATTGCGGCCGCAGGTGTTGAAGGCGCGGACGAGATCATGACCGCCTTTTGGCAGTCGACAACAGATCTTGTAAAATCCATGCACGACGCACTGAGCACCAATGACGTGGAAAACGCCAAAAAACTTGCGCACGCGCTCAAAGGCTCCTCATCAAATGTGGGTGCTAACGCGCTAAGCCGAATCACCCAGCAATTTGAAGCCTCTTGTAATGATGGTGCAACAGATGACGCCAAATCAGTGCTAGACGCCATCGAAAATTGCGTAGATGAGACAAAGCTTGCTTATACTCGATATTTCGAGGCGGCGGCTTAACGCTCATTTTACTTTTCTACAGATGCTAGCCGCGTTAGCTATCTAAGCTGCGGGCGATGAGTTCTTTCATAATCTCGTTCGTGCCGCCATAAATCTTTTGGATCCGAGCGTCAGCAAAGCTGTTTGCGATCGGATATTCCAGCATATAGCCGTAACCGCCAAATAGCTGAAGGCATTCATCAGCGATCTCATTTTGTTGTTGGCTCGCCCACCACTTCGCCATAGACGCGGTCGCTGCGTCCAATGTGCCTGCATCTAGCTTCACAACACATTCATTAACGAAAGCCCGCGTCACCTCATAAGAGGTCTTGGCTTCAGCCAATTTAAAGCGGGTATTTTGAAAATCAAAAACACGCTTCCCAAAAGCCTTGCGCTCTTTAACGTATTGCAGTGTTTGCGAGATCATATAATCCATCGAACCAATGGCTGTGAGCGCAATGTTCAACCGTTCCCATGGCAATTGGTTCATCAATTGGTAAAAACCCTGCCCCTCATCTGTGCCAAGAAGGTTCGTTTGTGGAACCATCACATCGTCGAAAAAAAGCTCCGAGGTATCTTGCCCTTTAAGACCTAGTTTTTCGAGATTGCGTCCACGCTTGAAACCTTCAAGATCTTCGGTTTCAATCATTAGCAGCGAAACGCCTTTCGCGGTTTCGCTTGGGTCCGTTTTCACCACCAAACAAATCAAATTAGACAATTGCCCATTAGTGATGAATGTCTTTGCGCCATTAACGCGGTATTGATTGCCGTCTTTGACGGCTGTCGTCTTCACCGCCTGCAGATCTGAGCCAGCCCCCGGCTCCGTCATCGCGAGAGACGTCACAATCTCACCCGCCGCAATACCCGGCAGCCACCGCTGTTTTTGCTCTTCTGTGCCATAAGTCGCAATATAGTGGGTGACAAAGGACTGAATGCCAAAACCCCATGCGCTATCGCCTGAGCGTCCATGTTCATAGGTGGTGACCGCGTCAAAACTGAGCGGCAAACCAGAACCGCCATATTCTTCAGGAATACTCGCGCCTAATATCCCAGCCTCGCCCGCTTTACGCCATAACTCCTGATCGGCTGAGCCTTGTTTGCGCCAACGCTCCATATTAGGCGTAATTTCAGCGGCGACAAACTTCTGGACTGTGTCGGCGAACATGATGTGGTCATCAGTCATCCAGGCGGGATTTTCGTTGCTCATCTAAATCTTCCTACAATCATTGCGAGTGGTCCTACGGGACGCCTTAGCGCCCTTACCTTGTGTAATCACAACAACGGATGGCTATATCCCGTCAATAACTATATGCAGTTGCAAGCCATATTCGCCGCCCAAAACAAAGGAAACAAACCGTGAACCTTCCTCACTTTCCGGGGCGCCGATCTCATTCCATAACCTTCCCCTAATTTCTTTAAACAGAGTATTTACATAGTTGATATAAACTAAGATTTACCTTCTTGTTTATTTAGTTCATTAATACTCTTTTTACATATCATTATCGAATTAGGCAATTGCGATAGGCCCCAACTTATCGCTTTTAATTAATATTTTACTCTAATCCTGCAACCTAGGGATTAAGGGGGAGCGGAGGCGCAGCTATTGCGTCGCCTCTTGTCAGTACTAAGAATAAAAAATTTAAGGCTTCGACGCAAAAAAACGTCACTGCTCGCGTAATCTTTGAGGCAAAAAAATGAAAATTAAACATCGTCTGATGCTCATTGTCGTCCTGCCGTTGCTGTGCTTAGCGCTTTTTTCAGCAACGAACCTTTCTAGCTCTTTACAAGAGCGCACTTTAGCGAACCGTGTCGTTGGCGGCATTAAACACGCCTCAATCGCGAGCGAGCTAATTCATGAGCTGCAAAAAGAACGCGGCTCGTCCGCTGGCTATATTGGATCTGGCGGCAATGCTTTTGGCGAGCAGTTGCGCCAACACCGTCGCTCAGTTGACCAAGCGGCGCAAGAATATTTGCGCGTCAGTGACAACGTTAAAGAGCTGAATAAACAGCAAGCGTCACAAATTGATAGCGCGCTCTCGCAATTAAGCTCAATTCGCTCTCAAGTTTCCAACCAGTCCACATCAATTGGAAACATGGCGCAATTCTACACCAACGCGATCAATAATTTGATTATCGTTGCGGAAACAAATGTTTCCGGCGCCAATAAACAAGGCATCGCCAAACGCGCTCAAGCCTATATTGCCATTATGCGCGCGAAAGAAGCGGCGGGCCTAGAACGCGCGATGGGCGCTAACGGTTTTGGCGCAGGTAAATTTTCTGGCCCTGTCTATAAGAAGTTCACATCGCTTCAAGCAGCGCAAAATGTTCTTCTTCTTGAGGCTGAGCGTTACGCAGGAAGTGAAAACTCAAGGCTCGTCTATGATTTTTCAAACGGCATGTCGAGCAATGCGGTAAACTCTTTCCGTCAAAAGGCACAAGCAAGCGTTTTCAATGGCGAGGCGCTTGCCCCTAACCAAGGCGGGTCTTGGTTTAAAGCCTCAACAACGCGCATCGATGAAATGAAATCGCTCGAAGATCGCTTAGCAAGCGATTTAAGCGGCGCAGCGACAGCACAAGCAGGCAACAGCAATGGCGCCTTTATCTTCACCCTCATCTTAAGCTTATTCACCGTTGCAGGTAGCTTAGGGTTTGCCTGGTATTCCTCACGCACAATCGCCACACCGATCGCTAGCCTTAACCGCTCAATGAGCATATTGTCAAAAGGCGATTATGAAGCCCATATAAAAGGCGCCAAACGTGCTGACGAAGTCGGCGACATGTCACGGTCTATGCTGAAATTCCGTGACAAATTGAAAGCGGCCCAAGACGTCAATGAAGTCGCCATCTATAAAAGCGCTGCGTTTGAAGGTTCAGCCAGCGCCATGATGATGATCGATCGGGACTTTAAGGTTCTGTATGTCAACAACGCAACCAACCAGTTGTTGCACGAGAAAAGAGCCATCTTCCGCGAGAAATGGCCGAACTTTAATTCGGACGAGATTGTCGGCTCTTGCATTGATATCTTCCACAAGGACCCAGCACACCAACGTAAGATGTTGTCAGATCCGTCAATCCTTCCCTATAAAACGGACATCAATCTTGGTGATCTGAAAATCTCCCTCAACGTTAGCGGTATTTTTGATGCTGACGGCGAATATGTCGGTAATTTGTTGGAATGGGAAGATGTAACGGAAGAGCGCTTAAACGATGGCATCGTCGCCGTTATCCAAGACCACCAAGCAACGATCGAGTTCACGCTTGACGGCGATATTATGAATGCAAACGAAAACTTCCTAAAAACTGTTGGTTACAAACTTAGTGATATTAAAGGCCAACACCATTCGATGTTTGTCAGCGCTGAATATCGTCGCAGCCACGAATATACAGAATTTTGGGAAGACCTAAGACGCGGCAAAATTATGTCCGGCAAGTTCGAACGCTTTAACAGTGCTGGTGAATCTGTCTGGATCAACGCCTCTTATAACCCAATTAAAGACCACAGCGGCAAGCCGTTTAAGGTCATCAAAATCGCGACCGATATTACGGAGCAAGAACTAAACCGGATTAAGCGCCGTGAAATGGAAGAAACCCGCGCTAAAGTGGTTGAAAGCTTGAGCATCGCCTTGAGAGATCTTTCAGAAGGCAACCTCACCAATTATCTTCGCACGCAGTTTTCCGAAGAGTATGAGGAAATCCGGGCGAACTATAACCTTGCTCTGGACAAACTGTCAGATACCATTAACGGGGTTGTCGATAGTGCGGGCGGCATTCAAACAAGCTCAGCTGAAGTTACACAGGCAGCCGACGATCTTTCTCAACGTACGGAAAACCAAGCCGCAACATTGGAAGAAACAGCCGCCGCCCTTGACGAGCTGACGGCTAGCGTTAAGTCCGCCGCGGATGGCGCAGACAAAGCAAATCGCGTCGTTACCGAAGCCCGCCAAAACGCGGAATCAAGCGGCGCTGTTGTTAAAGACGCTGTAACCGCGATGGGTGAAATTGAAAAATCGTCCTCTCAAATCTCTCAGATTATTGGCGTGATTGATGATATCGCTTTCCAGACGAACCTTCTCGCGCTTAACGCGGGCGTCGAAGCGGCGCGCGCTGGTGATGCGGGCCGCGGCTTTGCGGTTGTCGCCTCTGAAGTTCGCGCCCTTGCGCAACGCTCATCAGATGCAGCGAAAGAAATTAAAGGGCTAATTTCAGCAAGTTCTGAGCAAGTAGAAAATGGCGTGGAGCTTGTGGGACAAGCAGGCACCGCGCTGGAGGAGATTGTCACCTCCGTCGCCGACATCAGCACGCTGGTTTCCGATATCGCAACATCATCCCAAGAACAATCAACGGGTATTAGCGAGATTAACACAGCGATCAATCAGATGGACCAAGGCACACAGCAAAATGCGGCCATGGTTGAAGAAACAACGGCCGCCAGCCACTCGCTTGCAAACGAAGCAAGAGAATTGGTCACGATCGTCAGTCGCTTTAAAACCAATCAGTCATCTGATTTACTTAGCTCCCGGAAAGTACAATCTATTCCTGTAACGTCTTCTAAAAGCCAGACTGTGGCGCAACAACAAGACCGCGTCGCAGCCTTCGCCGCCAGCGGATCAGCAGCAGCCGTTGATCTAAACAACGCGCCGGCCGCTAGCGAAGACGACTGGGAAGAATTTTAATCGGCTAAGGCGTTAATAAAAAAGCCTATGCTTTCCCTCCCCCGCTATGTTCGCATAGCGGGGATTTTTTATATCCAACCCACTTGCAACAACGCACCTGGGCCCAAGGCTCACTACCTTTTATCCCGAAGACCCATCCAAGCGGATGTTTGGAAATACGGCCCCATACCCCAACCGGTGGTGAAACATAGGCGGCTTGACCTATCCTTTTTGTCTATCCTTTTTGTCTATCCTTGGACGCGACGGCTTATCATGTAAGCACGGGGCATATAAACAGGGATCAAGTAAACACGTCATGTAAACTAGCACAGCGCCATTCGGTCCGCACTCAAAGCGTTCCTCGCCACAAACATGGCATCAATAAAAACAATTCCAGAAAAAGATGAGGTTTAAACCACCAAGCTCAACGGCAACAGCTGGCTAAGGATAAGATATTCAAAAAACCACAATCCCCTTTAGAAATAACGCCCATGGCATAAAGTCATTGACCTCCACCAAAGGTGGCGGTTTGAAACGCTTCGCTTGGGACCGCCAGAGGCGGTCTTTGGATCTGGGACCGCCAGAGGCGGTCTTTGGACCTTGAACCGCCAGATGCGGTCTTTGGATCAACGAGCGTCTCAGTTCTCCTCCCCCGTTTCACGGGGGAGGTGTCGGCGAAGCCGGCGGAGGGGGCGAAACTGTGTCAAATTACTCAGGCCCATCATGATATCATAGACCGCATCCCCCCCTCCGATCCGCGCCTTCCGCGCGGATCACCTCCCCCGCAAGCGAGGGAGGAAAAACCGCCAACTGTAGATTTTAACAAGCTGATAACGCAGACAAACTGCGGTCTCCTACCTACAATGTAGAACGCGTCCAATCCTCCACCGAAGATGGAGGTGTTTGATTGAATAAAAAAACGCCCGGGAGCTTTAGCTCTCAGGCGGTAAAAAAGAAAATTGCGCTAAGTTGGAAATTCTAAAGCTTGCCGACCACCGCTTCGATGCACGCTTTCATAGATTGCGGTGTAAAAGGCTTTTTAAGGTAGTTATTGAGCCCTAATTTTTTACCGCGATCGAGCACGCCGCTATCTTCAGAGCCAGTCACCAAAATAAAACCAATATTCTGGGTTGGCTTATGCTCACGCAAGGCCTTTAACAGCCCTAAACCATCCATTCCCGGCATGTTATAGTCAGAAATCACAAGGTGGACAGGGTTTGCCGCGATGGTTTTCATCGCTGTCAAACCATCCTTACAGTAATTATAATGCTTAATGTGCATCTTATCCAAAGCTTGTGTAATCAAGCCGCGGCTGGTCGCCATATCATCCACGACCATTATTCTTATTTGATCCCTAAGCGCCATTTTCTTTATGCTCCTAAGCGATTTTAATCGCGTTCGTCTTGAATAACCAAAATCTTTACTGCGTTAAACGATATGTCGTGACGCCAACTGTTTCAAAAGATTTTTCCGCTGGTCCTGTTATCCGCTCTGAGTGCCCAATGAACATCCATGCTTTGGGGGCTAATACGGAAGCAAATTTCTCCCATAACGGCTCTTGTGTGGTTTGCTCAAAATAGATAACGACATTCCGGCAAAATATAGCGTCAAAGGGCCCTTTCACCGGCCACGGACGGATTAAGTTCAACTCTTTAAAAGAAATTATACTCCGTAGCTGAGGCGCCACCTGCCAAGTCTTGGTGGATTTATCTTGTTTGAAAAAGGTCCGTTTATGTTCAGCGGGTATGGCCTCTGCGACATTATCATTATAAACGCCTGCGCGCGCTTGACTTAGCACATTGGAGTCTATGTCCGTCGCTAGAATTTTAATATCATAATTCGCCGCATCTGGCATTAAGGACAGTAACGTCATCGCAATCGAATATGGTTCTTGACCATTGGAACAGCCCGCGGACCATAACCGTACGCGCCGGCCTTCGCGCGCCTGTTCCATCAGCGGCGGCAAGATTTCATTTTTCAATGTCTCAAAATGATGAGGCTCACGGAAAAAGTGAGTAACATTTGTCGTCAGAGCGGAAAGTAAATTTTGTCGCTCCTCCTTGCCGTCCTCTGTTTCAAGGAAGGCGCAATATGCTTTAAAACTTGATATCCCAAGCTTACGCAATCGTTTCGCAAGACGCGAATATACGAGCGGCCCTTTAGAATCAGCAAGGCTAATCCCCGCTTCATCAAGAAGCACTTTTGCTATAAAGCGAAAATCAGCATCCGTCATCTCATATTCACGAGAATCCTCAGCTGGCTGCTTCTGCGCATTATTGGTTCCAGACGCCATTTAAGCCGCCTCGCTCTTTCCTGGCGGCATAACATGCTTAAGGTCGATGAAGCGGATCATCCGGCCTTCAAGCGCGATAACACCATCAACAAAGGTTTTCGCTTCTTCTGACCCGACTTCTGGGGTTGGCTGAAGCTGCTCATCATCGATGGTCAAAATATCAGAAACCGCATTGACTAAAAAGCCAGCAATTTGATCTTCCATCTGTGCAATGATAATTACATGACGCGATGTTGGCTCTAATAGATCAAGCCCCAAGCGTGCAGCGAGATCGACAATTGGCAACACCGAACCCCGCAAATTAATCACCCCTCGAATATACGATGGTGAGTGGGGCAATGGGGTCGCGGGCGTCCAGCCTCTGATTTCCCGAACAGTCATGATATCTACGCAGTATTCTTGATCGCCAATTCTAAATGCGATCAATTCGCGCGCGCCTGCCGTGTTGTGTTCATTATTTTCCGACATAGTTCTATCCTACCAAAGCAAAGTCTGGATCGATTGATGCGGCTCTTTCCGCGGTTTCAGAGACTAATCTATCAGTATCTAAAATAAGCGCGATGCGCCCATCCCCCAAAATTGTTGCGGCCGCGACACCTGGAACGCTGCCATAATTATCTTCTAAACCCTTAATGACCACTTGCCGTTGATCTTGGATCGCGTCGACAGCAAGGGCTGTACGCGTACCATCATCCTTCTCGGTCAAAAGAAAGACGCAACCCCGGAAGTCTTTTAAAGGTTCGCGGTACGCTAAGTCCGCCCCAACATCAATAATGGGGACAAATTCACCGCGCACAAACACCATATTGCCGCTTTCAACCAACGTATGAATATCCTCAGCCGATGGTTTTAATGTCTCAACAATAGATGTAAGCGGAACAACAACGGTTTGATCGGCCACTTGCAAGACCATGCCATCTAAAATAGCAAGCGTTAGCGGCAAACTAATGCTGAAGGTTGTCCCTTCCCCGGGCGTCGATGCGATTGTTATACGTCCGCCTAGGGCTTGGATCGCGCGTTTGACCACATCCATGCCGACACCGCGCCCAGAAAGGTTTGATACTTCTTTGGCGGTTGAAAAACCTGGCATAAATAACAAATTATCGATTTCACCATTTGTCAATTTGGCGTCTTCTGGAATAAGCCCTTTATCAATCGCGATTTGCTTAACGCGTTTACGGTTGATGCCGCCGCCATCATCAGAAACGTCAATGACGACACGGCCAGATCGGTGCGCAGCTGAAAGGCGAACTACACCTTCTGGCGGCTTGCCATTCGCAACGCGATCCTCACTGGACTCCAGCCCATGATCAACAGCATTGCGGATCATATGGGTCAACGGATCAGAAAGACGTTCGATCACGGTCTTATCGACTTCCGTTGCTTCCCCTTCCGTCTTTAGGCGAACAGTTTTGCCCGTAGCATCCGCCCCTTCACGCACAATGCGTGACATACGCTGGAAAAGCGACTTCACCGGCTGTGCGCGGATCGCCATCACGCTTTCTTGGATCTCGCGAGTTAACTGCTTTAGTTCATCAAGCCCGGTCGCAGCAGACGAACTTGGCAATACACCGGCCTCCATCACGCTCTGTGCAAGCATCGCCTGATTGATCACCAACTCACCGACCAGGTTAATCAAGCGATCAACGCGGTCTAGATCAACCCGAACTGTCGCCTTTGGACCTGAGGCTGCTTTGGCCGCTTGTGCTTTTTTTGACTCTTTTTTTTCTTCTTCAACCGGTTCACTTGAAGCCGCTGGCGCACCCGCTGCTTCGGCTGGAACAGGCTCAGCTTTAGCCTCTAAAGGGGCTTCTTCTTCCTCTACTGACGGTTCCGATAAATCTTCCAATGCAGCAGCGTCGATTTCACCGGCGTCGCCCTCAGCTTCTTCCCCACCCGGCAATTCTAATTCGCCAAGATCTAGATCAAGCTTAGGCTCAATTTCAAGGTCGCAATCACCTTCAGCGAATTCAAAAATCTCTTGGATATCACTTAAATCGCTCTCAGTCGTCAGCTCTATTGTCCAGCTTAAATAAGATCCCTCTGGATCAAGAGCGTCTAGCGTCGGCAGCTGACTATCATCACAGCTAACCTGCACTTCGCCAAGTTCACCCAGAGCCCGGAATAAAAGCCCGGTTTCATTGCCGTTAACGTAAAGATCTGGTTTAGGACGAAAACGAACGATGTAAGTGGTTCCAGAGGTTTCTTCAGCATCATCGCCGATCCCCAAATCAAAGGAGATCATGGCTGGGCTAAAATTAGCCTCTTCGTCGGTTAACGCTTGCTCGCCGCTCGTAGAAGGCTCGTCTTGCTCACCAGCCTCTTCGCCGACAAGCCCCTGTAATTCAGCGATTAGAATATCTGCGGTTTCATTGTCAGACTCACCGCCATCTCTTGCTGCGACGACTAAGTCTGTCAGTAAATCAGCCGACTTTAGAAAAATTTTTACAACGTCGTCGGTTGCTTCTAAACGACCCGCACGAACCTCATCTAGCGTCGTCTCAAATTTATGAGCAAACCTGACAAGGTCGTCCAAAGCAAAAGCACCAGCGCCGCCCTTAACCGAATGAACGGCGCGGAACATGGCGTTGATGGTTTCATCATCACCCTCGCCTTCACTTAAGCTAAGCAATCCGCTTTCTAACGCTTCCAGAAGCTCTTCGCATTCCTGGAAAAACGTCTCGCGTATTTCCTCCATGGGATCCATATTTATCTCCCTTTATGCGGCGACACGGCGAATAACGGAAACAAGCTTATCTTTGTTAAACGGCTTGACGATCCAACCCGTAGCGCCAGCCGCTTTCGCCCGTTGCTTAAGTTCGGGCGCGCTTTCCGTTGTCAAAACCAGGATGGGAACACCGCGATGCGCTTCGCTTTTGCGGGCGCCGTCGATAAAACCAAACCCATCAAGCTTTGGCATGTTAATATCTGTAATGATGACGTCAGGAGAAATGCCCGCAAGCGTTTCTAATCCGTGCTCGCCGTCTTCGGCAAGAATGACGTCGAAACCGGCATCCGATAAAGCGATTTTTAGCATGTCGCGCATCGTGCGCGAATCATCAACAGCTAAAATGGTCAACGACATTATTCGGTCTCCTGTTGATTAAAAATGTCGGCGCAATAGCCAAATTTTTCAACGCCTTCGATAAATTCTGGCGAGCAATCGGCAATCTCAAATTGCGCCTCATCTTCACGCCATGTTTTAGCTGCGGAAAGTAATACTTGAAAACAAGCCGCACCCAAATATTCAACTGAAGATGCATCAATAACAACGTTCTCTTTACGCTTTTCTAAAAGAGAAGCAGCAAGAGGTTTTGCCGTTGAAAAGACGAGATTGCTTTCTAAGGTAAACGCATTTCCCAATTGTTTTTGGTCTTTTTCTTGTAAATTTTCTTCCATTGCCGCCCCTGAGAAGGTTTGCGCGAAACGTGCTTAACCGCTCTAAACTTGATGGAATATCCTTAAAATTTACTTACAAGCATTTAGTCATCTGATAATCGTTCAGCATAAAAATAGTCTTTTTCAGTATACGCTTTATTAATATTTATTTCCGTGTAGAAAATTAAACCTTTATATACAATAGCCTGCGCCGCCAGCCATATCCCGCTTCGGAAAATTTTATTCTTTGTTAACCGAACACAACTTAGACTAGTCAATATTGGCTAGTCTAAACCCCGGCTGTTCTATACGTGAGGAGCTAACAAACACTGGGGAAAACCGCCAAGGGGAGAGAACGATGGACCAAAGTAACTTACAACTTTTAGAAGCCCGCGCAGCACCCCGCTTTCACATCAAAGCGCTCGTCCAGGTTGTTCGTGGGCGCGAGCGCTTTGCGGCAGGCGACCTAATCGATATCTCCGTGACTGGGGCCGCCTTTCGAGCCTACACGCCGCTATCAATGGGCCAGAAATACTCTCTTGTCGTGGAGGGGGTTGGCGCCTTCCCATGCCGCCTCGTGCGCAGCAATGGCGCAACTGAATTTGGTGTTGCTTTTGAACTCAGCCCACTTGAAGAACGATCACTATACGAAAAATTGTGCGAGCTCGCCTAAAATCTAGTCGCGTAATTCGCCCATCGGTTAAAATTCAATGACCCTTTGCTTAAACAATCAAAATAATTAAGCATGCCACTCATAAATTTCAGAATATTTACTCTCAAAAATGCTCAGGTTCTAAGGTCTAATGAAAAGTTAACCCAGATGCGGCTGGAATCGACTTGTCTTATAGAAGCTGCGAAAAATGAGATATTGTAAGGAACCCTATAACGGTTCCTTACACCAAGCTGGCAGGGGCGGAGGGACTCGAACCCACGGCCCTCGGTTTTGGAGACCGATGCTCTACCAACTGAGCTACACCCCTAGGCCAGGGATTGTCATAAGCCGATGCAAAGCTCCTGGCAAGCGCAGTTTATTATTTTACTGAGAACGCCGTTCCCCTAAATGGTAATTTTACCCAACAATAACAGTAATATAGCGAGATTTAAAAAGCTCGCGCCTTTCTGGGCGTAGGCTTAACTCTTCACAGTTAGCTCTTTCGAGACGGAAACATCACCGCCACCGCGCCTGACCCCGCAATTCGAACTGTTAAAGCCCTCCCTTAAGGCGCGCCGTCCGGGCGGCGCTACCCGCCCCTGTTCTCCGTACCGCCGTTCCGTCGTCCATAGGGGGTTCATCAATAAAAAACCGGCGGTTGGAAAACCGCCGGCTATCTTTTTTTCTAAGGTCCCAGGAAGGGAATAAATTAGAAACTCTTAGAGATTTTGCCGCCCCATGTGCGTGGAGCGTTCGGGTTACCGAGAATGCTGCCAGCGACAAATGGTTGGTTAAGACGCCATCCGAAATACTCTGTATCTGTACAGTTGTTACAGAATACGGATACATCGAAATCGCCTGGCAAATTCAAGCCGACGGCAATATTCAAGAGAGCGTAACCATCTTGAATTTCATTCGCCAGCGCATTCCCCAAACCACCTGTGGACGAGGTGACGAGAGTCGGGTCGCAATCGGAGAATGGTGTTTCATTGCCCGCTGCGTCCTGACAACCACCCTCAGCAGCAAAATACTCCGTCGTATAGGTGAGCACCAGATTTGCAAACATGTTGATATTGTCAGTCAGTGGGCGATTATATTGAGCACCAACAGAAAGGGCGACATCTGGCGCTTGGACGAGGTCTCGCCCGCCGGGAAGGCCTTGAACATCATCGCCGTACTGGGCATCGAGGAATGTCAGACCGCCATTGAGCGTCAAATTGTCGGTGACATTATAAAAGCCTTCCAACTCAATACCGCGCGTGCGGGCTGTACCAGCATTAATGACTTGGAAGGTGATGCCTGTGAAAACTGACGTCTGTAGATCAGAGTAATCTGACCAGAAGCCCGTCAATGAGATCAAGCCGCCAGGAAGTTGATATCTCATGCCAACTTCATAGGCATCAACAAATTCTGGCGCGAAGATTGAGAGTTCAGGATCAAACGGCGTATAGAAACGAGGAACATCACCAAAAAGCGGGAGCGTAAACGTGTCAGTCACACCCTCTAAAGGCACCGCAATTGGATCCGTTGGCGTCGTCGGCACGCCCCCGGCGCCGTCAGTTGTCATATTGAAACCGCCTGCCTTAAACCCACGCGAATAACTCGCATAAAGCTGGATTTCATCCACAGGACGCCATTGCAGAGCGAAGTTGTAGGTCCACTCTTCATTCTCAAGCGTCGTATCCCAATTAAATGCAGTTGTAACACCAGCCCCGACGAGAAGTGTGCCAAACGTGGTTCCCGCCACCAAATCATAATATTCGGCGCCTTCACCATTATTGTTGATGAAGCTGCCGTCCTTGGTAATGTTGTTCCAACGCCCACCGGCAATAACGGAAAGAGTATCCGTTACATCAAGCGAAACGTGACCAAAAACACCCCATGATTCTTCATCAGTGATATTTGTGGTGTTCTGGATTATCGTGTCCGTGTTTCCGAAGACTGGATCAGCTGGCCCCGCACCGAATCTGGTAAAAAACGCACCAAAAGCTGCACCAACCCCCAATTCACGGGTGTACTCGATCTCTTCGCTAAAATAGTGAACGCCAGCGGTCCAATCGAGACCCATATTGCCTAAGTCGATATCTCCTTGAAAAAGAAATTCCTGAGAGAACGTTTCGAAGGTCTGAAACCCATCCAACTTATTCCCAAAGTCGATAGGACCAAAGTCCCAGTCGCCATCAAGGTTTTCGCTATCGATTTCACGATACGATGTGATTGATCGTATGGTGATAGCATCGTTCAGATAGAAATCGATATATCCGTTGATACCCCATTGTTCCAGCTCGTTGTTACCAACCAACGAGGTTGATGTTTCGCGCGCAAACGGATCTGGCTCATCACCGGGAACTGTAACATCCCAGTACCAATATCCAGTACCGGTACCAGGGTTAAGCGCTAGCGGCGCAAACAAGGCTGCTTGCGCTCCAACAGGATCGCGATTATCGATTCGTACAGAGCGTGTGTAGTTCGCCTGGTTTGAGAAATCACTCCACTCTCCGACAAGACGGAATGCCAAACGATCAGAAGGCTCAAAACTGAATTGAGCACGTATAGCCTGCGTTTCTTGGCCAGCAACGTCTTCACCGGTCAACGCATCGGTAATATAACCATCAGTATCGTTGATCAGACCGGATAGTCTGAACGCGCCGTTGTCTCCAAGTGGCACGTTCACTGCGCCCTCGACTTCTACCGTATTGAAGCTTCCATACTCGGCAGAGATATATCCGCTTGTTTCGCCAATTTCAGCCTTGCGCGTTTTCTGAACGATCGCACCAGCTGTTGTATTCTTTCCGAACAGAGTTCCTTGCGGTCCGCGTAAAATATCAACCGACTGTATATCGAAAAATGAAGTTAGCGCGGCGCCCGCGCGTGATCGAAATACTTCGTCGACATACATAGCAACGGCGCCCTCAAACCCAGGATTGCCGCCGCCTGTGCCGATACCACGAATACGGATAGGTGTATTGTGTAGCGGACTGGAAAGACCGTCGAGTGTGCCTTGAACACTCGGATTGATGCTTATTATATCCAAGACGTTGTTGACTTGTTTTGCTTCTAGTTCGTCGGCGCCAAGCGTGGTGACGGCCACTGGAACATCCAGGATATCCTGCTCTCGACGTTGTGCAGAAACGACGATCGTATCGCTAGTCTTTGTAGATGCCGAGGTATCCTCTTGTGCAATTGCGTTCGGCGCCGCAAATGCGCATGTAGCTAGTGCTGAAGTAAGTAAATAAATCTTTTTCATCAATTCCCTCCCGAAAACGTTAACCATTTTCAAACTGCTTTAAGCAGTTTTGTAGTTAAACAATTTTGTAGTTAATGAGCTAAATCAATCGCCATCACATTAGTAGAGATCACAAAATAGGGACACACAACAACGACATATATTCGCCAAATATTCGCCAAACCCGATGTATCATATATATGATCAGCCATTTCCAGCCCCATCGTTATGTACCAAAATCTGATATACTTTCCGAGACAGGCGGAGACAACTATCTAGGCCATCTTGTCGTTCTTAAGTGGCTGAAAAAGCTCGCTAAGTTTAAAGGCAACTTGATTTGTTTTGTTCACGGTCCATACGACGAAACTGTGCGTCGGCGTTTGAATTAAGCACTTGTTGGCGCTGGCCCGGTTCTGGCCCGTTTTAGGAAAAGCAATATCGGTCCCTAGCCCACAGACAGGTAGAAGGTATCGCAGGCGCTGCGTTGCATAAATTCTTATGCGCCCGCAGCGAAATATTTAATTCACTCGCCAAACGTGTCGTCAAAGTTTCGTCCTATTGAACCTGGAGTTCGCAGAATTTCCCTCTTGGTAGCTTAATACGGATCCATCAAATGTCTCGAACCAATCAAACCATGGCGGAAAAAATTCTCGCGCGAGCTTCTGGGTGTTCCTCTGTTACCGCCGGTGACTTCGTTACGGCGAGCGTTGACCGCATGATGATCAACGATATGATCACCATGGTTTTGAAAACGCTCCAGAAAGCGGGCATCAAGACGATTAAAAACGCAGACCATGCGGTCGTCATGTTTGACCATCTCTTTCCGCCCCAGAACGACGTTCAAGCCAATATGATCGCCATGAGCGAAAAGGGTTTGAGCGAGTACGGCATTGACAACTATCTAGGCGCTCCCGGCGTTGCGCATCAGGTTATGTGTGAGCGCGGTTATGTTGAGCCGGGAAATTTGGTTCTCGGAACCGATTCTCATTCGACCATGTACGGCGCGTTGGGCGCCGCCGGTGCTGGAATTGGCGCGACCGAAATGGCGTTCCTATTAGCAACGGGCAATTTGTGGTTTCAGGCGCCGCAAACGATACGCTTCAATCTTTTTGGTGAACTGGGTGAGTTTGTTACCGGCAAGGATGTCGTGTTGCATTTGATCGGAAAGCATGGCGGCGATTATGGTCAGTATAAAGCCATTGAGTATGGAGGTCCAACCGCGGGCGCGATGTCAGTCAGCAAACGCATGACGATAGCAAATATGGGCGCGGAATTTGGCGCCAAATTCGCAATGTTTGAGGCCGATCAAAAGACGATCGACTATCTAAAACAGGCTGGCGTCAGCGAACCAAAGACTTTCAAGCCCGATGAAGGCGCCGAATACGAAGCTGTTCATGAAGTCGATGTGTCGGCGCTCCAGTCTCAGGTTGCAACTCCTGGAAATCCAGAAAACACAGTCAATGTGGACGAATTATCCGACATCATGATCAAGCAGGCCTATTTGGGCTCATGCACGAACGCACGCATGGAAGACCTTGAAATAGCTTCTCGCATTCTTGGCGGCCAGAAGATCAAAAGCGGGATCAGAATGCTTGTCGCACCCGCTTCTCAGGAAGTGATGTTAAGGGCCGCAAAAGCCGGGTACATCGAAAAGTTGGTTGAGGCGGGCGCGCACATATTGCCATCCGGCTGCGGCGCGTGCGCCGGGCTTCATTCAGGTCTGATGGGTGACAATGAGGTTTGCCTGTCTTCGACCAATCGGAATTTCCCAGGCCGAATGGGGAGCCCAACGGCACAAGTCTATCTTGCCTCCCCCGCTGTTGTAGCGGCCAGCGCATTGACCGGTCGGATTACAGATCCACGAGAGATTGTGTCATGATTGAGAAAATTATCGAAGGCCAAGCTTGGTTGGTTGGCGACAATGTCGACACAGATCAAATCGCTCCAGGTCAAAGCCTTGGGGGCGACTGGGAGGTGCGAAAGGCTGCAATGCTTCCGCTGAACAGGGACGTTGTCGAAAACTTTGTGCCCGGCGGAATTATTGTTGCTGGCCGAAATTTTGGATGCGGATCAAGCCGGGAACAAGCCGTTGAGAATTTACTCGAACTCGGCGTGTCTTGTATTATGGCGGAGTCTTTTAGCCGTATTTTTTTGCGCAATGCAGTCGCGAACGCTCTGCCGTCTATCGCAATGCCGGAAATTTCACAGCATTGTAAGCTGGGAGATACCGTAACGTTTGATTGGGACACGTTTGAGGTTCGCATCAACGGAGGCGACGCTCGCCTTAAACCACCGAAATACTCCCCTGAAATGCTAAAGATTTTCGAAGCGGGCGGTATGGTGAAAATGCTTCAAAAAATGGCTGATGCAAGCCGGTAAAATAAGGATGTAAGTTGATGGCTAGACTGAATGGAAGAACAGCAATTGTGACAGGCTCCGGGCAGAACATTGGTGCGGCCGTGGCTCGCCTGTTTGCAGCTGAAGGTGCGAAAGTTATCATCAACGGCGCTCGCTCTCGCGAAAAAGTCGATGCCGTTGTTGACGAGATCACACAAGCAGGAGGCAAAGCTCATGGTGTCATGGCTGACGTCTCGGATCCGGATGCTTGGACCGAGCTGGTCAAAGAAACCGAGTCTCTTTTCGGTCCGGTTGACATCCTAGTTAACAATGTAGGCGTTCGCCACCGAATGAAATTCGAGGAAATCACGCCGGAGATATGGCGCGAGGTTCTCAACACCAATTTGAGCTCTTGTTTCTACGGCGCGCGATTGGTTTTGCCAGGTATGCGTGAGCGCAAGTGGGGGCGCATCATCAATATGTCGGGTTATGATGGCTTCTTTGGCCAATTCCACGAGCGCGCCGCAAATGTGACAGCTAAAGCCGGCATGCATGGCCTGTCGAAAGCCATTGCTCGAGAGTATGGCGTGTATGAAGTAACGGCGAATACGATTGCGGTTGGTCCAATCGAAACCGTCCGAGACCAATCTCACTATGCACATGTCGACGTCGAACAAGTATTGAAAAACCTAGCCATCAAGCATGCCGGTCATGTGGATGACATCGCTGAGGCGGCGCTCTACTTGGCAGGCGAAAGCGGCAAGTTCACGACCGGGACAGTGCTCCATGTCAATGGCGGCGAGTACATGTACTAGAGGGCGATGACAATGTCGTTCAAAAGAGACCAGATATGGGCGCAAATTGAAGCGGAGTATAGTCGCGCAACAAGCCATCAGCTTGCGCGATATGCGAACCGGCTAAAGTTTGAGGATCTTCCCGATGATGTCGTGCATCAAGCCAAACGTTGCTTGCTGGATGCCATCGGCTGTGGAATAGGAGCCTATCATTCGCCCGGACGCCCAATATGCGAGTCTGTCGTCGAGGACATCGGCGGCAAACCTGAAGCAACAATCATCGGAAGCGGACTGAAGACGTCAGCCATGAACGCCGCCTTGGTGAACAGTTTTATGATCCGATATCTGGACTTCAGTGATGTCGGCGGAGGTGGCCACAATAGTGATGCGATCGCTGCATTAATGGCCGTTGCAGAGGCAGGACGAAACAATGGTCAGGAGTTCCTCACAGCGCTAGTACTGAGCTATGAAATTGGTGGAAACTTTATCGAGTCACTCTCTCCTGACGGGCCTTTGGCAGGTTACCGCGACCTGGCTTCGAGAGGCTGGTGCACAGACATCCGCGCCGGGTTGAATGTTCCACCAGCGCTCGGCCTCCTGATGGGGCTGGAAGAAGAGCAAATTGCTAACGCTATCGGTGCAACTCTTTGCCACGGACTTCCTCTAAATCTGCTTGATGCGAACGACGAAGAGTTCGTCATGAGCAAGAACCTGCGTTTCGGCTGGGTCGCCTATAATGCAATCCTGGCATGTAAATTGGCGCAAAAAGGCTTTACGGGTCCGAGGCGCATCGTCGAAGGAGAGTATGGCTTCAATCAAACCGTGATGCTCAATAAGATGACTCCGGCGAAATTATATGATTTCAGTCGATGGCATATTCTTGAAACGTCATTTAAAACACTGTGCACGAATTTCACGACACAAGCGCACATTCAGGCGACAATCAGCTTGGTCCAAGAGCATGATTTAAAACCTGAAGATATCGAAAATGTCCAAATTCTCGCGTGCCGGCGCGAAGTTGAACACACAACTTATGGCGCAAAGAAGTATCCCCGCAATGGAGAAAGCGCCGATCATAGTGCTCACTATGGAAACGCGCTTGCAATTATCGAGCGCGACTTTGGGCCCCAGTCATTTCGCCCCGAAAAATTCACCGACCCTCTCGTACTTTCATTGATCGAACGGATTGAAGTAACCGTTGATGAAGACGAGCCCCATTTGAGTTTGGCCGGCACATCGATCATTACAACAATCGATGGAAAAAAATATCAAAAACGCATCGAGATTCCTAAGGGATTCGTTGGAGATCCTCTAAGTGACGAAGAACTTGTCACCAAGTTTAAACGAATGGCTGAAAAACAGATGTCCGCGACTCAATGTGGGGCGCTGATTGATATGGTCTGGTCATGCGAAAAACTGACAGATATCGGCGAACTCACCAAGTTATTGATATTTGACAGGTGACCAATTGTCCAAGTTAAGTATTAGCGCAGACGGTGTTAAAGGAAAATCCGCTATCAGGCCATGTGTTTGTGTTCCGCGGGCGGCTTTGGCGATCGGGTCAAAGTTCTGTGGTGGGACGGTCAGGGCATTACCATGCATTTCAACTATACTCCGTCCGCCGGTTTTCTTCGGCAACAGTTAGCTTCTATTCACGCTCGTACCCGCGTCAGGCAACCCTCAATTTTTACTGTGATGATTTCCGTCATACTACCACTCATGACGGGTCACTTTTTCTTTCCTGATCTGATATCGTACCAGTTTCAAACCAAACTCTATCAGAAGGTCTCTAACCGTTTAGTTTCCGCCAATCGAAACCAATTCGAAGGGCGCTGGCGGTTTCGCACGGGCATTCATAATCTGTGCAAACGCTAACGGCTCGCCCTCTATAGTAAGATCGTCGTTCGTCAATGCGTCGTCTAGTGATATAGCACCCATTAAGAGCCCAACAAGAGTCTTGCGGGTTGTAACAAGTGTGGCGTTTGCTGAATGCAATTTATCGGTTTGAATCGAACTCAAATTGCTATGCAAAAGTTCAAGCAAGTAAATTTCATCGATATCTTCAAGCTTGATATTTAGTCGTACACTGATCCCTTCGGCTTTGGACGCGTCGATGGATACCGCCAGCAGATCGAGTACATTCTCGATTGTTGCATGTTGTGCAATAGCCGCGATGGATCGCACGCTAGGCGGACGTGACAAGACTTTTTGTTGTCGAAGTTCCTTTGTCGCAGCTAAATAGGCATTTCGCCATTGAGGACCCTCAGCTTGAAATCCAAGTTGTTCAAAGCAATCCGCCAATAAACTGCTCGCAGCTTGATTGTTTGGTTGCGCTGTCACCAACTTGTCGAGCGCCGTGGCGACAAATCTGTATTGACCTTTCTCATAGTCTTTTCCCGCCCGCTCTAGAATCGCGTCAGCGCCGCCCATATATTCTACGAACTTTTCAGCCTCTTGTTCGCTGGTTAGCGGATTGAGATTTGCGGGGTTTCCATCATAGAAACCCAAGTAGTAGTTCACGACAGCGCGTGCATTGTGACTGTAGGTTCCATGATAACCGCGCGTATGCCAGAGTTGAGACAAGGAAGCGGGAACGAGCTGCTCTACCGCATCGCCGACATCGCCGATCTTTACGCCCGAATTTGCTAAGCGGACCGCTTGATTGTGAATGAGGCCATAATTGTCTCGTTGTGCTTTCAAATACTCAATAGCTCGGTCCTTACCATTGAAGGTCGGCCCATGGGGTCCAGTCATGAGATCAACACGATCACCAAAGACAACAAGCGCCTGGTTTATGTATTTCGACCAGCGCAAGGCGTCGCGTGTCTTAGCGCCGCGCAATGTATACAAGTTGTGCAATCCGAAAATGAACAATTCTGAGTTAAACAGCATTTCGTATTTGGGGACGTATATGAGCGTCGACGCGGGCGCCTCGCCGCCACTGATATCCATGAATTCAAACTCAATGCCGTCAACGGACATGCGTGTCATCTCTCCAGCGCCTTCTGGAAGCTCTAATGATGGGCGCATAAAGGAAGACGACGCAGCCATGACAGGCAGATACACGCGCTCGGAACCATCTGCTTTAGTAGTCAGCAAACCTCCGAAGTGATACTGAGCGCGACGATACATGGCGGGGCCAAGCATCACAGATTCAGATATAACTTCATTGGTAAAACCATAAGGGGCGATGATCTGAACAGCGCCGGAAGTCACATCATCTTCGTCAACGACACCCTTTATGCCGCCAAAGTGGTCCGAGTGGCTATGGGAGATAACGATTGCTTTGACGGGCAAAGTTTCGCCACCCGGAATGATGGTTTTTGCAAATTCCCAAGCGGGGCCGACGAATTGAGGCGTTCGCCCCACATCCAAAAATATCCAGCCGCTTTCTCCACGGACAATAGTGACATGCGCCAAGTCACCGCGGATTTGATAAACGCCTTCGGCGAGTTGATATAATCCTTGGCCTTTGACCAATGTCCTGATGGCGCGCAAAAGGCTAGGATGCACTGCCGGCAGCTCATTGTCCGCCAAATAAAATGCTTGCTCTTCTTCAGACATTGGAAAAATGGAGTCGGGAAAACGCGCTAGCAGAGTTTCATCGGAGTGGTCGCTAAATAACGTCCCGTCCGCAAAATCGCCGATCGGAAGTTGCGTTTTGGCTTTTTGTAAAACTGCTAGCGTATTCGGACTCGGCGGTTTGCTTTCCAATATTGCATCAATCTCACTGGCGTCCGGACTATGGGAGGCATCATTATTGCCACACGACGAGAGCAGAACGCTCGACAACATCGACAACAGTAGTCCACAGCATACTTGGAAAAATCGTCTTCGTTTTCTATTCATAGTGGTTTTCCTCCCTAGCGCTATAACATCTTTGAACAATTGGCCTGCCCAATGGACATGATCCAACCGTTTTGTTAGACGCGGCGATTTCAAGCGATCTGCCGGCATTAAAGCTCATCCACGCGCCTTAGCGATCGCCGGATATCATTGCCGAATAAGGACCAGCCTGATCAACTGGCTTGATCTACCCGTTCAACATTTACAGGCACTGCAGAAACCCAAGACATATTGCTGAGCGGTTCATAAGTGTCGAGACCAATGGGAAGTAACCGGTTACAGTTAGCGCCGGGTTTGCGAGATGCGTTTCGCAGTCCCAGAGCAGAGTGATGGCCAAATCCGTGTGACATCGCCACAGCGCCCGGCCGGAGATCGTCATTGATGGAGATGACAGTTTGAAGCTCTCCATATTGATTAAAAACTCGAACCTTGTCGCCTTGGATAAGGTTTCGTTTTTCAGCATCGGCTTGACACATATGAATGGGGTTCTCGCGATGTACGCCTTTGCGGAACTTATTCACATTCACCATCCAGCTATTATGCATATATCCGGTACGCAGGGTGATCATTTTCAATGTATCGGCCGGTTCACTCTTCAGTTCAGTGAATATTTGTGCGCACCGTTCGAGAAGGCCGGAGCTAGTAAATTCAGCCGGCATGCAGTCGATTTTCCCATCGGGATGCTGAATGGCGCGTTCAAACAGGTCCGACCTGTCGCCCTGCTCGAAGGTTACTGTATGGTCAGGCTGAGCACGCATATCTTCAACAGTTAAACCGCGCGCGCTCAAGCGTTGTTCTATGAAAGTCAGTTCGGTTTGATTTACCCCTTCATCTAATGGGGAAGAAAGTCCCATTTTTTGGAGCAGCTTAGCTAATATCCACCAATCGTTACGACGCTCAAAACGCGGCTCCACAATTTTATCTGTATAACGCACGAAGGGGACTGGCTGAAGGCCGATACTATGATGGTTGATATCCGCGCGCTCCAGAAAGTCCACAGCCGGAAGTGCAAAATCGGAAATTTGAGTCGTAACGCTAGGCAAAATGTCGATGGAAACCATTAGTTCCAGTTCTTCGCACGCCTCACGCATCAATTCCTCACCGCCCAGGGATAAGACGGGGTTGCCGCCTAAGGAAAGGAAAGCGCGGATGTCGCCATTTTTTATGAGTTGTGGAAGTAAGGCGGTAGGCTGAGCGATATATCCCGTTGGCCGAGGCATCTCCAGCATGCCTAGAGAGGTCTCGGTTTGCATTTTTTCCTTTTTCATAGGAGGGAATAAGTCTACAAGCCCATGCGGTTTGTAATTGCCCCCTTTCTTGCCGAGGTTTCCAGTCAACAAGCTAATCATATCGGCAAGCCAATGGCACAAGGTGCCCTGCCGGCTTTGATTGACGCCGGTCGCGATATAGATCGCGAATGAGGGCGCTTTGAGGATGTCAGCGACAAGATCACGAATGATCTTTGCGCTCACACCCACCACATCGCTAACATATTCTGGTGTGTACCGACTGACAAAATCCACAAGACCGGAATAGTTCGCGCCATACTCTTTTACGAGCGTATGGTCGACGTCATCTCGAGCAATTAAGTCATTAATGATCGCAGCTAGCAGATAAACATCCGTGCCGGGCAATATTCTTAAAGTCTCACCGGTGTCCGGGCCGGACGATTCAATCTTTCGAGGGTTGACAAAAAGCGTTTTTCCACCCCGGCCCTTAATGTCCTTTAGGATTTGGCCAGCATCATTTGGCGTCGCAAAAAGCGTCCACCTAGAAATTTTCGGATTACTTCCCAAGCACAACAGAAAGTCAGTGTTGTGCACATCGGGTATCATCGTCGCAGTCATTGAGCCATACATGGCGCCAGCTGCATAAAATTTATTCGACGTATCAACTGTGCCAGCATTAAACTGCATTGCCGTCCCAATCGTACGAATGAACTGAAATCCCATCGCCGATCCGGGACCATTATACGACCAAGGATTGCCAGAATAGATCGCAACGGCGTTTGGGCCGTGCTTCTCGATGACCGCATTTAACTTGTCAGCGATTTCCGAAAGCGCTGCATCCCAATCAACACGCACAAACTCACCTGGTTTGGAACGGTCGCTTGAAACCCTCTTCATTGGCCAGTTCAGACGATCAGGATCATTGTGAACCTCAAGAAAGGAAAGACCTTTGTGGCTGGCGGTTCCGCCAGTTACCGAGTGGCGATTGGGCTCCAATTCGGTCACGTTTCCCTGGTCATTGATATGTGCGATAAGAGGACAATAAGGTTCGCATATCCGACAGAATGTATGTTTCTGTGTAGGCATGGAGTCACCTCCTAAATTAGTGCCGCTATGTGGCGATATGATTGAGCATATCATTTATGCTGGTAAATTTTTTACGCGGCCGGCCAAAAGCTGCGCCGGCTTTAACCTCCGCACGATCAAGTTTACACCAATCTTGCAGACTCGTTCTGTTTGGCGCGACTGTGCGCCAAAAGTCTTCTCGATCGCTCGGTTGAGAAGAGACTGTTGAGATTCCATCCCGATCAAAATCGGCGAGCAGGTTACGAACTGTTTCGGCGGCGCATTTCTTATTTGTGCCGATAACGCCGCGGGGGCCGCGTTTTATCCAACCGGTTGTATAGGCTTTGTTGAGATGCACGCCACCTTGCGTGATGCGACCGCCTTCATTTTCTAGAACACCTGACTCTTCGTCAAATGGCAGGCCAAAAAGAGGAATACCGCGAAACCCCGTTGCAGATATTGCTAGGCCTGCCGAAAATTTCGATTTTTCTACCTTATTTTGAGTGTCAACCACCTCGACGCTTTCTAGTCGCCCGTTTCCCCTCATCGCAACAGGCGTTGTCATAAAGCGGAATGTGATTTTCCGTCTCTCATTGTACTCTTACTTCGAGGAAAATTTCAACATTGTACGGAGTTTACGTTTCGTCCACCAGTCAAACGCCCCATTTTCAATCTCCTCCTCGGACGGTAAATCCTTGCGATCAAAGACAATATCAGTTCCCGGCAGATGCGCTAGCTCTTCGAGTTCCGGGTTATTACACGCCGCGACAGCCGCGCCGCGCCGACCCAGAATCTCAATTTCTCGAATTTTGCTGACCCGTAATGCTTCGAGAGCGTGGTCAGCAATATCAGTTTTTTCCAGTTCCGACAGTGGTAGGGATAGGATGCGCGCGATATCCATCGCGACATTGCCATTTCCAATGATGAGCGCTCGTGGAGAAGAAAGGTCGACGTTTAAATCCGTATAGTCAGGATGACCATTGTACCACAGAACAAAATCTCGCGCGGTAAACACCCCTGGTAAATCTTCTCCCGGAATATTCAAGGTTCGCGCGGATTGAGACCCGACGGCATAAATGATTGCATCATAGTGCTCAGCGAGATGTTGGTGGGAAATATGTTCACCAATAGTAACGTTCCCTAAATATCGAACATTCGGCGCACGTAGCACAATGTCGAAAAGTCTTGGGCCCACTAGTTTTTTCTCCGGATGGTCCGGCGCAACCCCTGAACGCACAAGGCCGGTCGGTGTGGGTAATTTATCGATGATATCAATTTGCGCCTCAATGCCATGCGACTCCAAAAGATGATCAGCAGCATAGAGCCCAGCCGGACCGGCCCCGACAATGGCAACATTAAGTATGATTGGGGAGTCAGTCATTGCTTGTAAAATAATCTCGGTTTATGGCCTCATAGTGCTTCCATTTTTTCGGAAGCCGGTCCGCTTCATAAATCGCTCTAACGGGACATACATCGACGCATGCCCCACAATCGACACAGACGCTAGGGTCTATAAAAAGCTGCTCAGCGGAATCAAATTCTGCGTCTTCAGGCGCGGGTGATATGCAATCCACCGGACAAATTTCAACGCAAGAATAATCTGCAATGCACGGGGATGCGATAACATACGCCATTCGACGCCCTCCTTATTAAACTGCATTTCCGACGCTTCACCTGAACTCAGAACGCCCTTACCGCCGACAGAAACCGGCCTGAAAAGGCGTATCAATTTTCGATTCTCGCGTCTTCAATTACAAAATTCAAGGTTTGACAACGAGACCGTCCACTAATTTCACGCGGCCAACCTCTCTCCCAAGACGGAGGCTTTCTCCTGCATCGTGATTACGAATATCGCTTTGGTCCATACATTTTTCGGCTTATCAGTTACGTGATGCGGATGTTATAGACGGATAAGAATTGACACCTCGATCAAAACCGTTGGGCGAATATTAACCATGCTGGACTTGTTCACAAGATCCTGAAAATATTGCTTAAGTAAGTGCCCTGAATAATCCGTTATAGGCAGCGAGTTTTAGCGCCATTCAATTCGCGTTGCTCTAGTGATGTGTGAGAAAAGCAATCACATCGTTTCACTTGTCGCCAAGGCTCCATCGGTGGGCGCGCGTTTTATATTGGCGCCGCTTCTCCATCCATTACCCTCCCGACGAAGACCGGCTATAAAAGAGCGGGGCCTAAGTTGGATGTTGGGCGCTTCCATCAGATATATGTTTTCCAACATTTTTTAGATCTGAATAACCGAAAGCCGCTCGCCCTTTGCGCGCGCATAGTTATGGTTTTACAATGCTCGTAAATCAGTAATGAAAACATTGTTCCACAGAAAACATTGTTCCGCAAATGACAACGCAGTCTTTAATCGATCCAACGCTGAGAGCGTTCTTTGAAACCTTTCCTCATGTCGATTTCGACACGATGGATCTTGAAATGATCCGGAAAATGGTCAAGAGATTAGAGGTTCTAAACGACCCGGATGAGTTTGGCGTCGCGCGCCAAGAGATCTTTATCGCGGGCGCAGCAAATCACCCGAAACTGCGCTGCCTTCTCTATGCTCCGATCGACGCTCCTTCTAAGCGCCCCGCCTTTTTGCATTTACATGGCGGCGGTTATGTCCTCGGCGGGCCGGAGGGAAGTGATGTGCGAAACACGTTGATTGCATCAAAATTAAACGCGAGCGTTCTTTCCGTCGACTATCGCCTCGCCCCCGAACACCCCGCACCGGCCGCGCTTGAAGACGCTGAAGCCGCTCTTCGGTGGCTTTTTCATCACACCGACGATATGTCGATTGACCCAACGAGAATTGCTATTGGCGGCGAAAGCGCTGGCGGCGGCCTTGCGGTCGCACTCGCTCTGAAAATGCTCGATGATAACACGATCGCCATCAAACATCAGCAATTGGTGTATCCGATGCTCGATGATCGCACGCATACGGATGCTACTAAACAAGATCGAACCCTTGGCGAATTTGGCTGGACACGCGCGCAAAACCGGTTTGGGTGGGACGCTTATCTCGGTGGTCAAACGCCGACGGCGCCCGTGGTCCCAGCGCGCGCTGAAAACCTTGTCGGTTTGCCGCCAGCTTGGATAGCCGTCGGAGCACTCGATCTCTTCCTCGATGAAAACATAACATACGCTCGTCGCCTAGTGACCGCCGGTGTCGCGACTGAAATGCAGATCTATCCAGGCGCCCCTCACGGATTTCCACTCTGCCGAGACGCAGCGATATCGCAGCGCTACCAAAGAGATTATCTAGCCGCCCTAGCGCGTGGGCTCAACAGTCAGGAATAAACATGGATCTCACCTACGATTTTCCACTTCGGGACATTCCGAAAAGCGCCAATTTGAGCATCTATGCCGCTAGCGCTGAAGAGAATAACAAACCGCCCCTCCTTCTGATTCATGGATTCTTATCTAGCCGCGCACAATGGCTTGACAATTTGGATGAAATGCAAAAATTCTGCAGACCGATTGTAATAGAGCATTTTGGCCACGGTCGAACAGCGGCGCCACAAGAAGAGTCGAACTGTACACTCAACGTGCTGATTATGCAGCTTGAGCGATTGCGCGCCTATCTTGGCATAGAAAAATGGGCCGTATGCGGACACAGCATGGGAGGCGCGATCAGTCTAAACTACGCCGCGTATCACCCTGAAGCCATTTCCGCAGTAGTTTTCTCGAACGCCGTCTCTGCCTTTCAAGATACCCGCGCGATCGACATGCGCGCAGAAATCGACCAATTCGCTTCAACAATCGAAGAAGGCGGTCAAAAAGCGTTAGAGGCAACGCCGTATCACCCCAATCTGATAAAGCACGCATCGCCGCAAGTTCGTAATGCTTTGGTGAGCGACGCCAAGCTTATCAATCCCGGCGGCCTCGCACGCGCATTGCGGGGAACCAATGCAGACATCAGCATTCGGTACCGCGTGTCTGAAGTGCTATGTCCCAAACTTCTCATCAACGGCGTTCGCGAAAAGGCTTTTCAGCCTGACCGCGACTGGGCAGAGGCGCATATCTCCGCGCTTACCATTTTCGACCTAGCTGATACAGGCCATAGTCCAAACGCTGAACGACCGGAACAATTCAATAAGGCGATTGAAGAGTTCCTAAATACACATTGGGATTGAAATGCGCTATTAAGGTTTCCACCCGCTGAACGTACGAAGATCAGCGTACGCGCCCAGCGGCGAGCCAGCTTTTTCGCTTATTCAATCAAGGTCAATCTCTTTCGTACCGCCTACAATCAACGCTGTTTCCCCGCAGTTACCCCTGCTCCGCAATTGAGTTCATGACGGGACGCAAATAGTTCAAAAAAATCTCCGGATGCTCGCACATGGGAAAATGTCCGACGCCCCTCATCTTCGTCCATGTTGATCCTTTGATTTCCTGATGCGCAATTTCTCCCAACTCCCACGATCCGCTTGCATCATATTCACCATTAAAAATGTGAACGCCGATCTTCGTTGTGTCGATTTCCTTGGCAAGATCGCGCACGTCAAAATCGTTGACGTAATAGTTGAGGTCGCCCGCAAAGGCCGCAGGCCAACCGGCCATATACGTCTGAATGGTCTCGCGCCGATAAGCTTCTGGCGCGACTGGCGCTGTCAACGCATGCATCAAACGGCCTTTATACTCATTGCTCACTTGTGGGTGATAAAACGCCTCAAGATTGTATGAATTGGGGTCTGCCTCAATATTCAACGCCCCCTCAACGGAAATGACAGCTCGGAACTGGTCGGAATGCCGGCACGCCAAATCAAGGGCAAGTACACCGCCCACTGAACACCCCATAAACACCGGACGATCAAGACTGAGGGCATTTTTGAACGCCAAAACAAATCCCCGTAAAAATTCACCACGAAGTTTGTAAGTCTCAGTCCACCATTTTCTATTTGTTGGCGGTATCGATTTACCGTGAAATGGCAGATCATAGGCAATGAAACGAAACTTTCGCAGAAGCTCTGGGTCTTCCAACACATGACGCCACTGCGTTCCATGGGCCCCGGCTGTATGCTGAAGAATGACCGGTATACCCTCGCCTGCCTCCTCGAAGTAAATGCGATGATCGATACCATCAACATCCACATGAACATAGCGCCCAATGGGCATATCCAATGAGCCGCTCTGCTTGCGTTCATCGACTAACACAGTTTGACCTTCTGTCTCGCCCCGCATCACTTCGATAGCGCGCATCACAGCTGGATAATATTGCGTGTAAGAAAGCGGCTCTGATTTTAGCTGCATGCCCAGCGCAAGAACCGTCCCCAAATCATTCATATAGCGCGGCGGCACATTCATCAGCAGCGGCGTCCACAACTCAAGTGGCCCGGCGATCTCGATCAACTTGCCGTTCTGCGCTCTACCTGCGCTCGGTTTTCCATCAATGATGGTAATGTTGATGACGTGATCATCGCCAATTTCAAAGGTAAATCCACCGTCCCAATACCGCGATGAAATAAGAAACTCTGGATCCGCCGCAAGTGCAACTGCTAGTTCATCCGATCCCCAATGTTTTTTCATGCTTGCTCGCTTTCTTGACGCATTCATTATATGAAAACTCGTCGCCAAGTGCGCCAATCATTGATGTGACACGAACGGGGAATCTTAGGCAATCGAGAATGTTGTCAACGCTACAATTGATGGGTTCAAAGTTTGATGCGCACCGTTTTAACCTGAGTATAGTGATGCAAAGCTTCGATACCCTTTTCCTTGCCGTACCCGCTGTTTTTGTATCCGCCAAATGGCAATTCGACGTCGCTCGATTGGTATTCGTTGATGAGAACTGACCCAGCCTTAAGCTTAGACGCCACGCGATGGGCGCGAGACAAATTCGTTGTCCATAAACCTGAAGCTAACCCGTAATCTGTATCATTTGCGATTTGAATTGCCTCTTCTTCGTCTTCAAATGGAATGATGGATAAGATGGGCCCAAATATTTCTTCTTTTGCTATCCGCATGGAATTGTCGACATTCGCATATATGGTCAGCGGCGCATACCAGCCCTCGCCCCAGTTCTCCTCGCGAACATCAGGGCCTCCCGCAACGAGTGTTGCGCCGTCCTTTTCCGCAATTTCAAAAAAGCTCTGCACTCGATCATATTGCGCACGGGTGATGATGGCGCCAATCATGGCGTCAGGTTCTGGTCCGACTTTCACTGTCTCCACAGCCTGTTTCATCCCGGCAACGAAAGCATCGTAAATCGAACGTTGAACGAGACAACGCGTACCTGCGGAACAAACCTGACCCGCATTCACCGCAAAGGCTCGCAATGACCCGGGGACCGCGGCTGCAAGGTCGGCATCGTCAAACACAATATTCGGTGATTTGCCGCCAAGCTCGAGCGTCAACGGAATAATTCGTTCAGCGGCAACCTTGCCAATCTCTATCCCGGCCCGAACGCTCCCTGTAAACGCGACCTTACGGATGCCGCCATGTCTCACAAGTGCATCGCCAGCAACCGGTCCTTCCCCTAAGATCGCGTTGAAAACACCTGGCGGCATATCGCAATGTTCGACCGCCGCCTGCGCGAGCTTAAGTGTGGCGCCCGAAGTAAACTCCGAAGGTTTTGCCACGACAGCGTTTCCAACAACCAGCGCCGGGCCAATGCCGCGGCACATCTGGTTCAGGGGCGCGTTCCATGGCGTAATCACGCCAACAACGCCAAACGGCTCTCTCATGGTGTAGCAGTGATACCCAGGACCTGTATCAATCTTCTCACCCTGAAAGAGATTGCACAGACCACCATACATTTCGAGATAATCAGCGGACGCGTTTATCTCCAGCGGGGTTTGCCAAGCAGGTTTGCCGGTTTCCCGCATTTCAATGGCGGCAAACTCAGCGACGTTATCGCGGAGGTACTGGGCCATCTTCATGAGTACTCGGCCGCGTTCAATAGGTTTGCGTTCCGCCCATTCAGGTTGCGCTGCCAGAGCGCTTTTAACTGCTTCATCGACATCAGACGCTTCGCTTTTGGCGACACTCGCACACGGGCTCGCATCGATCGGCGATTGGGTTTCTAAATAGGCGCCCGACGCGGGCGGTACGAGATTTCCGCCTATAAAATTGTCCCATGTTGTTGGCATGCTGAACCTCCCTGTGGTTTTTAAAAGTATTGCAGTCGGCTCTAGCATTGTGTGGCTTGTCGATTCCGATTGCGCTTTGAAAAGACGATACACCACAAGAGGTTGATGGTCATGCCTGGCGCTGTAAAGACATCCCCGCCTGAAAAGGTCGCAACAACGATTTTATATATGTGATAACGAAGCCTGCACGCCGTTGCCTGCCCTTGCCGGCGCATGCATACGCATTAGCTTAAGTCTGCGTATTTGCACGGGAGAATCCGGTGTCTTTTGATCCGTCATTTGAAGGTAACTTGAAAATTCCTCTTATCGCGGCGCCGATGTTTCTCATTTCAACGCCGGCCCTTGCACTAGCGGTTTGTTCGCGGGGCGTTATGGGCAGTTTTCCCGCGCATTCGACACGTTCGCACCAGGATTTTGAATCTTGGATGGTCGAGTTGAAAAATGGGCTTGAAAAACTTGACGCCCCCGCGCCCTGGGCCGTTAACCTCGTCGTGCACCCTACAAACAAGAGGATGGTTGGCGACCTTGAACTCTGCATCAAACACAAACCACCCGTCATTCTGACCTCAAAAGGTGCGCCAAAAGACGTTTTTGCACGGGTCCATGATTATGGCGGTCTGGTTTTTCATGATGTTGCTTCGAAACGCCATGCAGAAATCGCCGCCGATGCTGGCGCTGACGCCCTTATCGCGGTGACGCAAGGTGCTGGCGGGCATACGGGCACAATCAATCCCTTCGCCCTTCTGAATGAAATCCGTCAAGTTACAGACAAACCAATTATTCTCTCAGGCTGTATGAGCACCGGACGCGATATCCTTGCGGCCGAAGCCATGGGCGCAACCTTCGCCTATATGGGTACACGGTTTATCGCCACGCCGGAAAGCGGCGCGGACAACCCTTATCGCCAATTAATTGTCGATAGTGATGCGCATGATGTATTTTACTCTGCCGCGCTCGACGGTGCGCCAGCAAACTGGCTGACACCAAGTTTGATTGAATGTGGTGTTGATCTCGACGAATTGGCGACAACAAAGCCTGGCAAAATAATGGCATCCGGTGCAGTACGTGAGCGTTACTCAAAAGTGCGCTCAAGTGGACAAGGTGTCGGCGCAATTTGCGACATTACCCCTGCAGCAGAATTATGCGACCGCCTAATCGAAGAATATGGGCAAGCAAAAGAGGCGATGAACAAACGCCTCTTTACCGATTAGGCCTGTTGTTCCATCCGAAGGCGGGCAAGCGTACGGATATCAAATTCCTCATCACCCTCGTAACGAGGCGCGTATTTTTCATAGGCTTTTGCGAGAGCATCGTGACGCTCATTTATGCGAACCATATTGTAAGAGTGAGAGACAACGAAGAATTCCTCGTTCTTCATCTGCTCCATCGCAATATGCGTATACTTATCGGTATCCATACCAAGCGCCATAACCTCCGGATCGCCAAGCTCCGACGTTACAAAGCCGGGGCAAACGAGAGCGACATCAACAAAATCAGGCAGTTCTTCCCGCAATGCTTCGGTTATGGCGAGGACCGCATGCTTCGTCGCGACATAGGCTGACGCAAACGGAACCCCATTGAAGAGAGAGTTTTCAGAGCCAATATTGTAAATGGCGGCGGGCGTTCCTTGCTCAATAAATCTTTTGCCAAAAACGGCGCTGCCATGCCAAACGCCCCAAAAATTGATTGAGAAGATTTTTTCGGCATCTTCACTTGGAATATCCAATACTGATCCCGAAGGAATGGTAATTCCCGCATTGTTGACGATGACATCAACGCTTCCGAATGCTTTCCAGGCACTGTCTGCAAATTTTTCAACGTCCTTGCGTTTAGCGACGTCGCATTCAAACCCCTTCGCTTCAATGCCCAGTTTTTTGAGCGCCTTAACGGCCTCATCGACCCGCTTTTTACGCCGCCCGGCGATCGCTATCTTCGCGCCTTCCTCTCCGAAACGTTTCGCAAAAGAAAAGCCTATACCCGTTGCGCCGCCAGTGATGGCGACGACTTTGTTTTCAAAATTCTTCATGTCAATCTCCTTTTGTTGAGACACATCCGTAATTACCGCCCAATAGCGAACGCCATGGGGGTTAATTTACATAACCAAAGAGCACCCCTGCGACCTTGCGCATCTGTATTTCTTCCGCCCCTTCGGTGATGCGGTATCGGCGATGGTGGCGATAGATATGTTCGAACGGCTTGTGCCTAGAATAACCGATACCACCATGAACCTGCATCGCTCGATCAGCAGCGTCGCAAACAAGGCGGTTCGCACGGTAATTACAAATCGCAATTTTATCTGAAAGACGCGTTGCGACCTCAGGTTTCGGCATCTGATCCATTTCCCAAGCTGTTTTATATATCAATACACGAAGCATTTCTATTTCCGAGTAAAGCTCAACCAGCGGAAACTGAATGCCCTGATTCACACTCAACGGCTTCCCAAAAGGTTTGCGCTCGCGCGCATAAACAACTGATTCCTTTAAACAATAACTTGCAGCGCCCAACGACGAAGACGCTTGCCGGATACGGTTTTCATGTAAAAAGTGCTGCGCACAAGATAATCCATAATCAGGATCGCCTAATACCGCCTCTTCGGGCACCCAAACATTATTTAATGAAACTTTCGGATGATCCGTTGGCATATTAAATGTCCAAAGGTATTCGCCGATTTCTAGACCATTCGTATCAATGGGTACGATAAAACAGCCAATACCTTTTGCATCACCCGCTTTTCCACTTTGTCGCGCGAAAACCATTATATGGCTGGCAGTATGAGCGCCAGTCGTCCACATTTTTTCGCCATCCAGACGCCAACCAGAAATCCCGTCACGAGTCTCACGTACCGCCATGGTCCCAAGGTGCGTTGCATCAGAACCATGCGCTTCTTCGGTCAAACCGAATGCCCAGCTCATATTCCCCTCTAGCATCGCTGGGATAAATTTTTCCCTTTGTTCCTCTGTTCCGAAGTCCCTCACCATCAGTGGTTGAACTAAATTGCCTACAATAGAGTGTTCATTTTGCAGGTCATTATGAAGCCCCAGACCACGTTCCGCGAGATGTTCCCTAATACGCGCCATAGCAAGGTGCGATCCATTTTGACCACCAAATTCTTCGGGCAGGGCATATCGAAAATGTCCGGCAGCGTCTGCTGCATCGCGTGCTTTTTTTAAAAGCGCTTCCCAGTCCTTTCGCGGCAGTCCCTTACGATCCCAATCCGTTCTTGCGTGCTCGCGACGATGGTCGAAAAATCGGATATTGTCTCCCGCTTCCTCCATCGGTTTTATTTCTTGTTCAATGAAACGATCTAACTGAGATAGATAGGTCTCTATCTCCTCGGGTACTTCAAAACTCACGCTATCGCTCCCCTTGCCATTTTGTTAAAGCCGCATAGAGACCAGGATATTTTGGTTGATCCACTGATAGCTTTTTCAATAATTGAAGACGTAAGTTTTTGAGCACACCTTCGCTTGCCAAATCTAGTTCACCGCTCGCCAATCTCCGGCAGAGTTCAATCACGCTTAGATTGTGCGGCTCTGCATGTGAAGTATCCTGCGATCGATCGGCATTATTCGCGTTCATGCGTCGCAACACTATTCCCAGTGCATTTGCAGCGACGCGTGCCTGGAACAACGCGCCGCCAGTCTTGTTCGAAGAAACATCGCTTATTATCCAATCTCGAACAGCGCTGATCAATTCTTTCGATTGCACTTCACCGGTTTCATCGACCGGGTCATTGATTGGATAAAAAGAAATTGTCTTCGATGCGGCTTCCGGCGCCTCATCCTCAAGCAGGAGTAACAAATCGAGTTCGACCTCGCACAGACGTGTGCCAATCACAAGCCGTTCTATCGATTTGTCGATCCCTTCTCTCCATATCCCCGCCATCGTAAGACAGGCAACACCCCACCAAAGAGTTCCAAAAACCAACCAATAATCAAATCGACTTCGCTCGATGGATCGCCCACTCTCCTTTTCATAAGCAGCAAGAAAATCTTTAATGCTTCCTATTCCGCCTGCTTCCTGGTCATAACGAGTAAAGCGCCATGCTGGCACACAAAAATAAGCTAGGTCTCTTGCTGGATCACCGACGCTCGCGAGCTCCCAGTCTATTACTGCTGAAAGCCCCTGCTCCGTGACAAGAATATTCCCCATTCGGAAATCACCATGTAACAGCACGCTTTCTGTTGCATCGGGCAAGTTCTTAAATAACCATTGAAATGCATATTCAATAACAGGGCTGTCAACGCTATGTGTCCTATACTCTGCATACAACTTTTCTAAAGCATTTTCAGATGTTGAACGTTGCAAATAGTCCGGCGGCTTAATGCTATGGATTCGAGATAGTTGAGCCGCTGCCTGTCCCAACAATTTTGCTAACGCACAATCATAGCGTTGATCAGAAAAAAGACGGGGCGGTAGAGCTTCACCCGCCATTCGTTCCATTACAAATCCTGCCCCGACTTGATCCGATGCCTGCAAACGGCCAAAGATTTTCGGCGCGGCGACACCAACCTCCCGAGCACATTGAATAATTTTAGCTTCTTCAGAAACGGATAGTCTGCCGACATCCGTTGTCGCCTCAGAACCAGACGGGGGCCGACGCAAAATCAAATCCATTTCACCGCACTTAAACGCCCAAGTTTCCATGCTTGCACCGCTTGTCAGTCGATGGAGCTCAACCGGTGGCGCGTCAAACACGCGCGAGCAGAAGCGAGTAAGATCAGGTTTCATTACTTAGCAAAATGAAAAAATGAAGGAGTCTCAAATCATCGACCTTTAAACGCTGGTTTCCGTTTCTGGAGAAAAGCAGCGATTCCCTCCTGAGAATCCTGCGACGTAACGCACAGTTGCTGCAGCTCGGCCTCAACCAATTGCACATCCGCGAGCGTTCCATTCTGAGCTGCGCGCATCGCTTGTTTTGCATATTTAAGGGACAACGGCGCCACGTCGTTCGCAAGATGCGCAGCCCAATTCGCCGCTTCTGTGCGAAGATCTGCGTCAGGAACGACGCGGTTCACCAAGCCAGCAGAAAGGCATTCCGCAGAGGTTAAGCGCGCGCCCTCAACGCCAACTTCGTATGCACGCCGATAACCAAGACCTTTAACGAGAAACCATGAAACACCCCCATCGGGCACCAGACTAATCGCCGCAAAAGGGCTGTATATAAACCCGCCTTCGGCCATCATCACGAGGTCACAATTGAGTGCATAAGCGATCGAAACCCCAGCCGTCGCACCGTGGAGCGCCGCTACATAGGTCTTCTGAGACGTACCGATCGCATCTATCAAAGGCTTGTGATCTTTCAAAATATGTTCAGTAACCGTCGGATGGTCGTCAACGAAACTTTCTGTCAGGTCGGCGCCAGCGCTAAACCCTCGCCCTTCGCCGGTCAAAATAACAACGCGGATGTTTTCATTCGTTTCGGCCGTATCCATCGCGGACTTTAAATCAGATCGCAACTGTCGTGATGACGCGTTCATGGCTTCGGGTCGATTGAGAGAAATCGTCGCGACGTGTCCGTCTTCTGAGTAAAGAACTGTCGGTTCAGACATAAGTTACCTCTTATTTCCATCTATAACGATTCCGCTGGTCATTAATTGATCGATCTGCGCCTCGGCAATTCCGGCCTCGGCAAGCAAAGCGCGCGCATCAGTGCTTACTGCCTGCACATTCGGGTCGATCGTAAACGGATTGTTTTGAAACCTTGGCGCTGGCCCCGGCATTGTGACATCGCCATGACGCACTAACGCGTCGCGCGCAGCGTTCTGTGGATGACCTGCAGCTTCAGTATAGTCAAGGACCGGCGTGACGCAGGCATCAGCACCATCGAAAATCTTGGCCCACTCATCACGGGATTTTTGACTAAATGTACTTTCAAGTAACGCATGTTGCGCTTGCCATTTTGCGAAGTCGTTCTGATCGCCATAGTCATCCGGCGAAATCTCAAGCCGCTGTAACATCTCCGCGAAGAACTGCGGCTCGATACAACCGACAGCCATAAACCGATCGTCTTTGGTTCGATAGCAACGATAGTAGGGCGCACCGCCATCAAGGAGATTGCGTTGACGCGCTGGCGACCATTGCTTGATATGGGCAAGGGAATGAATCATGCTCATCATTGAATTTACCCCATCAATAATTGCAGCATCAACAACATCGCCAACGCCCGTTTTTTCAGCACGAAAAAGTGCCGCCAAAATACCAGACAATAAAAATAGCGATCCACCGCCAAAATCACCGACCAGGTTCAAAGGCGGCGGCGGCGGTCGATCCGCCTCACCCATCGCCTCAAGCGCTCCTGTGATGGAAATATAGTTGATGTCGTGCCCGGCCATCGTCGACCATGGCCCACTCTGCCCCCAACCGGTCATGCGGCCATAAACAAGTTTTTCATTTACGGCGTGGCACGCCTCTGGTCCGACACCAAGCCGTTCTGCAACACCCGGACGCAACCCTTCGATCAGAATATCTGCGCTCTTAGTAAGAGCAAGAACGATATCGGCAGCACCTTGTTTTCTTAAATCAAGAGCAATCGACCTTTTTCCACGATTGTGCGAGAGATACATATGCGCGCCGGGTCGATCGACCAAGATGACCTCAGCGCCCATATCCGCGAGCAACTGCCCGCAATAAGGCCCAGGCCCAATCCCCGCCAACTCAACTACTTTGACACCAGCAAGCACGCCGCTACCCGCTGCTTTCGATTGATCCGACTGCTTCACACTTACCTCGTATTTTCGTATTTGGCCGGCCGCTTCATCATAGCGGCGGCGATGCTTTCAAGCTGATGGTCCGTCAATGCAATACTCTCTTGCTCAACAGATTCCTGCATAAGCGCATCTTCGTCATTGAGATAGGGAATTTTGTTGAAAATGCGCTTTGCCGCCTCGATAGCGAGTGGATTATTGGATGCAATTTCTTCCGCAAGCGTCACCGCATCACTAAGTGGATTTTCGCTAAGGCGTGTCGCAAATCCATACTCCAATGCTTCAACGCCTGAGAATACACGCCCAGTATAAGTCAGCTCTCGCACTATATCTTCTCGAGCCAAATGCCGCATTAATGCCGTGCCGCCCATATCGGGGATCAGCCCCCATTTGATTTCCATGATGGAGTGCTTTGTATCTGGCGCTGTAATGCGTATGTCCGCGCCGAGGGCTATTTGAAACCCCCCGCCAAAAGCAACACCATGGACAGCGGCGATGACAGGAACGGGCATTTCGCGCCATACGAAGACGGCTTTTTGATATTGGTTGGCAATACCGTGAGTGCGCGGCGAAAGCGTCTTGACCGATGGCGCCCTAGGGTCGGCATCCTGCCCCTGCCCTTGTTGCAACATCGATCCGAAACTTTGCATATCGAGACCGGCGCAAAAAGCATCCCCATCCCCACAAAGAACGACGGCCCGCACATCGCCGTTTTCGCTCAACGATTTTCCAGTTTCGATCAGTGCCGTGAACATTTTATCATCAATGGCATTCATTTTCTCCGGTCGCGAAAACGTAACCCGAGCCACATGATTTGAAATTTCGATTTCAATACGGTTCGACATTTTTAACTTTCTTAGACTTTGCGATCACGGCCATCCCAATATTGATCGCGCAAGTCGCGTTTTCTAATTTTCCCTATTGGGGTTCGCGGAAAATCGTCGACAAACTCAACGCTTTTTGGGGCTTTGACGCCACCTAGTTTTGCTTTGCAGAGTTCGATAATCATGTTTTCGGTAGTGGCACCATCAGCGCGTCTGACAATCGCTTTTACTGCCTCACCCCACTGATCATCCGGCACACCGATCACAGCGCATTCGATAACACCTTCAATCGTTGTAACGACACCTTCAACTTCGGCGGAATAAACATTGAAGCCGCCTGTAACAATCATGTCTTTTTTGCGATCGACAATATAGAGATAGCCTTCGTCATTCAGGTAACCGATATCACCGGTAAGGTGCCAACCATTTCGGCGCGTTTTGGCTGTTTCTGCAGGATCATTGACATACCCTTCCATCACCATTGGCCCCTTGACGACGATCTCGCCGCGCTCCCCAGGCGGCAGCAGGGCGCCATCGTCATCCATGATGCCAAGCTCCGAAATGACCGTCGCTCGCCCGCAACTGCGCAACCGTTCGTCGGGGGCAATATCACCATGAATGTCGTTATCAACAAAGTGTTCTTCAGGCGGTAAAGTTGCGATCATCATGGGGCATTCGGTTTGCCCAAAGCCGCCTTGCATAACCGGACCGAATACACGCAGCGCTTCCTTAAGACGGTCAATGGACATCGGCGCGGAGCCATACGCTACCTGTCTTAGGCTGGAATAATCGAAATCACGCACGTTAGGTTGGTCAAGCAATGTATAGATCCCCGACGGCGGTAGGAAAATCTCTGTGATTTTTTCCTTTTCAATTGTTTGCAAAGTTTCCTGTGGATCAAATCGTTGGAAGACCACAGAACGACCGCCTCGGTTCATCATCGACAGAACAATGCGCCCACCGACATGGGTCATTGGCGCTGCGGCAAGATAGACTGGCGGTTCGTCTTGTTGTGACATCTCCTTGATACCCGTCAACACCGCCACAAAATTCCGATGTGAAAGACCAACAGCCTTCGGCACACCGGTAGTTCCACCCGTTGTTGGGGTAAAGATTAAATCAGAAGGCTCGTAGAGAGGAAACTCGACATCCTTAGGCGCATTAGCCGCCCAATCGGTAATAGCGGGCACTGACTTGCACTGCTCATCTAATCCCAACACAATTTCCAGACTAGGAAACGCCTTTTTGATCGTCCCTACGTGATTTTCAAAAACATGGTGGATGATTAGAGCGTCGCAGCCGAAATTCTCCAGAAGCTGCACGTTCTCCTCAACAGAGTTTCGCGGGTTGACCGGTAACCAGATTCCGCCGGCGCGGATAATGCCAATAATAATTGGCACAACGCGCATATCGTTGGGGGTAAAAATGGCAGCGCAAAAACCTTTCTTGAACCCCGCGGCAACAAATGCACGCGCAAATACGAGCGATTTGTCGTACACGTCACGATATGTGAGTGACTCATCGTCTTGTGACAAACAAATGCGGTCGGCATTTCGACTGCATGCATCGTCCAATAGCTCGATCAACGATTTTTCCGGTATCGGCAGCATTTTTTTCTCTCGGTTTTATTTGTTTTTGATAGTGCTCTCACCCTGTACCGACGGCAACGGACACGCGTTATCTCGGCTGCATGCGGATGCCGCCGTCAACGCGAATACACTCGCCGTTCACATAATCATTCTCGATGATGTATTCGGCGGTCCGCGCGATCTCGTCAGGCCGTCCAAGTCTTTTCGGATTGAGAACAGTCGCGGAAAGCGCTGCACGAACCTCTTCCGGCGATGAGTCGAAAAGCGGTGTATGGATAAGACCCGGTACAATCGTGTTGCAGCGAATACCGACCGAGCTGAGATCGCGTGCAATCGGCAATGTCATGCCGACAATGCCCCCCTTCGATGCGCTATAGGCGGCCTGCCCGATCTGCCCTTCATAAGCAGCGATAGACGCAGTGTTAATGACGACACCCCTCAATCCGTCCTCCGATTGAGGAGCGTTTTTGACCATCGAAGCAACAGCGAGGCGCAAAACATTGAACGTACCGACAAGATTAATATCGATAACTTTTTTAAACCCAGCGAGCGGATGCGGACCATCTTTGCCATAGGTCTTGGTTGCAATGCCAATCCCTGCATAATTGCAACAAATGTGGATCGGTGAAAACGCACTCTCGACAGCAGCAATGGCGTTTGCCACCGTGTCTTCGTCGACCACATTGACGCCAAAATAGCGAACATTATCGCCAAGCTCATCGGCCAAAGCCTCACCGCGCTCGTCATTCAAATCAAAGATCGCGATATTGGCGCCCTTTTTCGCCAACAACCGAACGGTCGCCTCTCCCAGTCCAGATGCGCCGCCAGTAACGATTGCCGTTTTGCCGCTAATTTCCATATTCTTCCTTTGCTTAGTTTCTTTGTCACTGATTTTTTAGCGCAATCAGCGAAACGTTTTGAATTCAATGCGCCCAGGACGGCGCGGGGTCGACGGTCAAACTTGATCAGCCGACATACGTCTTGAGGCAACGCATCATCCCATAGTCAGGATTTTTGCCAAAAATGCGCCCGATCGAAAAGTCGCCAAGTACAACAATCACATATGCAGTCGCGGGCCAGGTTCACGCCTCAGATTGCGTTCGCTCCGCAATCGCATCGGCCATCGAAACAATTCGTTTGGCGTTTTCCAGATGCAAAATTTCCGTCATTTTTCCATTGACTTGGATGACACCTTGCCCAGCATTTTGCGGGTCTGCAAAGGCGGCGATGATCGCTCGAGAGTGCTCAATTTCCTCAGGTGCTGGTGAGAAAACTCGGTTGCAGATCTCAACCTGCTTTGGGTGAATAAGCGTTTTCCCATCAAAACCAAGGGTCTGACCGTGTACGCACTCCCGCGCAAAACCCGCCTCATTTTTAATATCGTTGTAAACGCCATCGATCGCAACAAGGCCATATGCCCGCGCCGCGGCAAGCGTGAGACTCAAGGCAGTCAAAAAAGCAGTTCGGTCTTCAGTCATGACAGCGCGGAGGTCTTTAGCGAGATCGTTAGTGCCGAGCACAAAGCCTGCTAGATGCGTTGAGACAGCCGCTTTTGCAATTTCGTGAACATTGAGAATGGCGAGCGGCGTTTCAATCATCACCCAAAGTTGCAAGTCCTCACCAGCGCCTAACCCGTTCAATCTCGCCTCGAGCTCTTGGACATCATCGGGGCTGCTTACCTTTGGCGCTAGCACAACATCGGGCCCGGCCTCGATAACTGCCGCCAAATCATCTTCGCCCCAAGGCGTGTCGAGCGCGTTCACCCGCACAATGACTTCTCGTCCCCCATAACTTTTGCTGCGCACAGCGTTAGTTACATTTGCCCGCGCTGTTGTTTTCGCATCTGGTGCAACGGCGTCCTCAAGATCGAATATCAATGCATCAGCCGGCAATGATTTCGCTTTTTCAAGAGCGCGCTCATTGGCGCCAGGCATGTAAAGTACGGATCGTCGAGGTTGAAAGGCAGTTTTATCCATTCGTCGTTCCTTTAGAGTCATCATTGTTTTAAACAGAATTTTTTTCAACAGAATTGCATCGTTGAACACCTAACTTCCAGCACCTCACTAGTTTGATTGATTTTGCGTGGATTGTCTGCGTCCTTTGCCCCTGATGCGGAAAATCGTACCCGAGATTGCAACATGTTAGCATCACAAACGTGATCAAGACGTGTGAGCTCCCCATAAGCAACAAAGTGGCCTAATCCAGTTAGAAACATAGCGGTATCTTGCCCGTTAGCGTTCCGTGAGAGATTAGTGAAAGGTCGAAATAAGCTGGCCTTTAGCCAGGCTATTTCCCACGGTGGTAGACGAGTAGTCACGGCTGTGGCATGTGTTGACAAGGATCAATCTGGCGAAAGTTACGCCAAAGACGAAGCCAATTCGTCATCAATCAAAGTCTAGAGCAAGGAATTGCGCTGCATTAAGCGCAAAAAATTCAACCCCTCGGCCAACAATCGCGGAACTAACCGGCAATCTCTACACCCTTTGGATTTATCATCGTGATTAGATTTAAAACTTTTCCGTACACTATATCTCTATTGACTGTTCTCTTCATTTGCTTAGCGGCATGCTCCAAACGTTCTGAGGACTCGAGCCTAGAAAAAGAAATAGGCCCGACAGAGCGCATTATCGATTCCGACAATGCGCCGCAAAATTGGTTGAGCTACGGACGCAGCTATGATGAACAGCGACACTCGCCGCTTACTGGCATCAACAAAGATAACCTTGATCAACTTCGCCCGGCCTGGGTCTATGAGATGCGGCGCACGCGGGGCGTTGAAGCAACGCCGCTTGTGGTGGATGGGGTCATCTATGTGACCGGTTCCTGGTCAATCGTTTATGCGTTGGATGCAAAGACCGGTGAGGAATTGTGGGTACACGACCCAGAGGTGCCTGGCGAATCAGCAGTTAAAGGGTGTTGCGGCGTCGTCAATCGCGGGGTTGCGGTCTATGACGACAAAGTGTTCGCAGGAACTTTTGACGGCCGCCTTCAAGCATTGGATGCAAAAACCGGCGAGGTTCTGTGGTCCGTTGTTACCGTCGATCAATCCAAACCCTATACGATTACCGGCGCACCGCGCGTCGCCAAGGGTCTCGTGTTTATTGGTAATGGCGGCGCCGAATTTGGCGTACGCGGATATTTGAGCGCCTATGATATAAACACGGGCGAACTTGTATGGCGTTTCTATACAACGCCTAATCCTGAAAAAAAGGCTGATGGTGCGGCGTCTGACGAAATTTTTGCAAAAATCGCGAACGATACATGGGGCGATGTTGGCGCATGGACAATTGTCGGCGGCGGCGGCACAGTCTGGGATTCGATCGTTTATGATCAGGTCAACGACAGCATTATTTTTGGAACCGGCAACGGATCGCCTTGGAACGCCAAAATTCGTGACCCTGGAAGCAACGGCGACAATTTATTCTTATCGTCAATTGTTGCGGTAGATGCATCAACCGGCGCCTATAAATGGCACTTCCAGTCGACACCGCGCGAGCAATGGGACTACACCGCTACTCAACAAATCATATTGGCGGATTTACCTCTTGGAGAAAACGGCGCGCCCCGCCGCGTCGTAATGCAGGCGCCAAAGAACGGCTTTTTCTATGTGGTTGACGCCGCCACTGGCGAATTCATTCATGCCGATAAGCTTGGGCCTGTGAACTGGGCGAATGGTCTGGACGAAAACGGTCGGCCAAATATTACGGACGAGGCACGCAATACTGACAATGGCGCGTATATCGTACCCGGTTCGCACGGCATGCACAATTGGCATCCGATGGCCTTCAATCCGCATACGGGGCTTGTTTACTTGCCGACGCACAGCACGTCTTTATTCTATAAAGACGCAAAAGTTGAAGACGCTGTTGGCGCGTCCCTTACAATCGGATATGATGTGGCAGCCCTTATCAAGCCGGATTATGCGCCCGGCGCCCTAGAAGCAGCACGCTCAAACTATGACGGCTCTTTGACTGCGTGGGACCCGGTTGCTAACAAACTCGCTTGGCGAAAGCCAATGAAGACGGGGGACAATAGCGGTGTTCTTTCGACCGCTAGCGGTCTCATTTTTCAGGGCGGTATCGACGGCAAATTCCACGCCTATGATGCAGAGACCGGCGAGCATCTTTGGGAAGCCAATATCGAAAATGGGATGATGGGCGGCGCTTCAACCTATGAAGTTGACGGCGAGCAATATATCGTTCTCGGGACTGGGCATGGCGGGGTTTATGCACTCGTGTTTGGCTACAGTCTTGAAGTACCGGTAAAATCCGCTCCTGGTCGGATCATCGCTTTTAAAATCGGTGGCGAAGCTAGCATTCCGACCGTCGAAGCCCTGCCTGTGGATCCAACACCAAAGGCTGACCGGTTTGGTGATCCTGACATGATCAATCTGGGCCTTAACCGCTATGCAAATTTTTGCGCAGGATGCCACGGTTCGCTTGCCATTAGCGGCGGTGTTACGCCGGACTTGCGCTGGTCTTATGTAGCGTCGAATAAAGACAGCTGGGACGCGGTAATGATCGATGGCGCGCTTACGGATAACGGCATGGTATCATTCGCAAACATCCTTCAACCAGACGAGATAGAAGCAATACGCGCCTATGTCATTGATCAGGGCCATCTCGCCGTGCGCAATCGTGAAGCGCTTGCCGATACAACGCCATCAGACCAATAGCGCCAACGGTTAACTCGTCACTGTCAATGCGAGCATTGCATCCGGTGTGGTCGCCTGATCAAATTCATCAATGGCCCGATAGAGGTCTTTGGTTTGAGATTCGTCGATTATATGTGCACAGATATTATCGAACTTTGTTCGTAATTTACAACGTTTTCCTTCAAGAGTGAGCGTTTCCGCCGTTGGATCGGCTTCTTCGCTAAACTCGCGACCATCTTCCAACACCACGTTTACACGCGAGGTCAGTGGCGCTGCGTCGAATTCATCAGTAATACGCACATTAATTCGCGCCATTAATGAGCGTGTTTTTGGATCGTGAATTCGTTCATCTGCATAACCCTCAATACCGGTTTCACCCGTCGCAAACGCATTGGCCAGGGAGTATTTCATGGAAAATTTTCCGTCCAACCCCGTTTCCGGGTCGGTTTTTCCAGCGGTATCGCAAGAAATCTGAGAAACATCGACATTGATCGACGCAATGTCTTCTGACGTGATGGCGTTTTCAGTCCTCATTCGTTGCGCAATGTTGAGAGCGCCATGAAGGAAAAAACATGCTGCATGGAATTTGAAATCCAAAAACTCCACAGGATGTTTAGATCCCAAGAAATGGCGATCGACGACGTCATTGAGGCCGTGATGCGTCGCTATGAAACCAAGCGGGCCCTCATATATATCATGCGCGGCTTCAAACCCGTCTTCGGCGAGAGAGGCTGCAATAACACCGCCCTCTGCAGCTGCGCCCGCATGCAGTGGCTTGGCCATGGTGCCAAAAGACTGCTTAACGCCATTTGCAAGCGTTCCTGCAATGCCAAGCGCATTCAACGTTTGCGTCTCATTCAACCCCAGCAGATTGGCGCAAGCCGCCGCCGCAGCCTGACGGCCAATGGTCGATGTGCCGTGAAATCCAACCCGATAATGTTCATTGCCGACCGACTGCGCTAGCCAAGACCCTACTCTTAGACCACACAAATAAGCGCCTAGAATGTCTCTCCCAGCCAATCCGCGCCACTGCCCAACGGCAAGCACCGCCGGCATTATCGTGACCGTTGGATGGCCCATGAAGTATGTGAGGTTGTCATCGTAGTCGAGCGCGTGCGACATCGCCCCATTGATCAATGCCGCCTGCGGCGCATTACATTTCATGGCGCGACCAATTAGGGTTGACTGCGCCGGGCCGCCGAACTTTTCGGCGTGATGCATCAACGCCTGAACGAGTGGCTCTTTGTGGGCTGCAATCGACACACAGACCCAGTCGACGAGAGCGGTTTTCGCGTGGGCAAGCAACTCGTCGGTCGCTTCACCACAGGCTTCATTAATAATGTATTGGGCGATCGCTCGCGTAAAACCCTCGTTGCTATGGTTCATGACGCTCCTCCTATTTTTCAAGATTGTCGCGCCGCAACGCCAAATTCGGCAACCCTAAAGATTGTTGATCATGTCTGTGATCGAATATCCTTTGGAGGTGTGATAACCGACATGACGATACTTCACCCAAAATCGGAGAACAAATGTCAAAAACCGTTAAAAAACATGATGATGTAGCCGAAGACTTCCTTGATGCGACGCCTGGTCGAAACGTCATCAAACACATTTTTCCGTTTAACAGGCATGTTGTTTGGGCGGCGCTGTTAGACGCTGAAGCGTGGACACATTGGCTGCCCATTGACAAGGTTACTTGGACCTCACCAGAGCCACTATCCCTGGGCGCCACAAGGACGCTCGAAATCGGGAAAAATCGTATTGATGAATATTTCTTCGCATGGGAGGATCAACGGCGAATGGCCTTTCGCTTTGACGCCAGTACCTTACCGATCATTGCATTCGCAGAGGACTACACGTTGAATGATGCTGATAATGGCTGCGAACTCGTTTGGCGGTTCCACGGTAAAGCGTTCCCATTGTTGACGCCCGTCATAAATGCCATGATGCGTGCCAACGGTCGAAAAGGGTTTTGGAAGCTCGAGCAACACATAAAAGACAATCCAACAAAATTCGGCGCCTAAACTGGAATGACCGCTGACCAGAAGAATCCGTCCTATGATTAAAGTTTTGTTTTAGTTATTCGATTCAACGTCGCTTACTGATGAGTGGGAAAAAGAGCAAAACCCAAATGCTGCAAACTGTAAACTGAATGAAATAAAAAGCAGAAAAGGCAAAGGTCAGCGCACATACCCTCAAAAAATGATGCCTTTAGTTGCTGCCGCAGCGGATTTCTTTCTGAGCGATACAACTCTCACTGGACGTTCATTTCGTCAATTGCTTGAAATTTTCGTAAGTGAAAATCGGCATCACCAAAATATTGGCACAATGCAAGTGCTCGTTTAAAATAATGACCAATGGCCATTTCATCCGTCATTCCCATCGCACCATGCAGCTGGATAGCGCTCTCCCCCACAAATTTACATGATGTTGCAAGCTGCACTTTCGCCGCGGAAACATGTTTTAAAAGCGCTGCGTCTGCACGGTCATATCGATCAGCCAGCACTTGAGCGACTGCACTTATTTCTTGTGCTGAAATAAACATATCCGCCATCTTGTGCTGTAGCACTTGAAACCCAGCGATAGGCTGACCGAATTGGGACCGATCTCGGCAAAACGCCATCGTTAGATCGCACATCCGTCTGCATACGACGCTCGCCTCTCCGCAGGCGGCAATAACGCCGCGCGTCACCGCTTCTTGAATGGCTCTTTCGGCATCAGCACCGCTGGTAAGCAATCGATCATTCGGGAGCAACGCGCCCTCAAACGTAATATCTCCGGCGCGCATACCCGAAATTGTTGCATATGGGTCGACCTTTACGCCCGGGTCGTCTTTCGCCACCAGAAACAGCTTGAGCTCTTCGTTATTGCTTGCGCGCGCCGATACAATGAACCAATCAGCGAATGGAGCGCCGCCCACGGCGACTTTCTTACCATTCACAAGATAGCCTTCGTCCACCACGGTGGCGCTGGCGCTCGGAGTAACAGGATCAAATCGACTTGCGAATTCATAAATTGCAGGCGTCACAATTTGTGTTCCAGCAATCATGCCTTCTGCGACGGGCCGAGCGGCCTGCGTGCCGCAAGCAGCAAGCAGAGCCCCCGCAGTCACCGCCTCAAGCACGGGTTCAACGACCAATGCACCACCCAACGCTTCGGTCACTGTAATTATGTCAGCCGCCGTACCGCCTACACCGCCGATCCCCTCGTCAGACATTGCCGCGAACACGCCAATATCTGCAAGGGTCCGCCAATGATCGCGAGACCATCCTGCGTCCGAAAGCATGATCTGAAGGCGCTGTTCGGCTGTATAGCGCTCATCAAGAAACCTTTGAACTGTGTCACTGAGGAGCCGCTGTTCATCTGAAAGAGCTACAATCATTTTATTCCCGAAGTGAAATTTAACGCCAGCTCCTGCTAGCATGGATTCAATAGACGTAAGGCCTAATATACATCTGCAACATCCAGTTTCAGGCATTAGACCTTCACAATCACGTCGGTGATCGTGACCGGTATTCGCGAGCATTGACGCGCCAAGAATCTTCGTATGAGCGCGGTTGCCGTTTCCTCACCTTATACCTGTGTCATCGCATCAGGAGTACAGCGTCTTTCCCGCACCGCAATAAAGCATATCTCGAGTTCACATACATGATATGATCGCTGATGCCTTACGCGCAAGGCCGGTGTACAAATCATAGAGCGTGAAAGTTCAACCGGACCTCCAAAATATGATCGAACTGTTTCAATTCTCCACTTCACCATTCACCGAAAAGGTTCGGCGCGCGATGGGCTACAAGGGCATCGCGTATCGCATCACCGAAGTTGAGCGCCCGCAAGTTCCTCAAGGCAAGTACAAGCACGTAAGCCCCACAGGAAAGTTTCCTGCAATCCTCGATGGTGATTTAGCCATTTGGGATTCCACGGACATCGTGCACCACATTGATCAGAATTATGACGGCCCTGCAGTCATACCAACTAATCCGCGCGACGCCGCAATCGCCCACGCTATTGAAGAATGGGCAGATGAAAGTCTGTACTTCTATGAAATTCTGGTGCGTCTTGCATGGAAGCATAATCAGGGCCCGATGATCGATGCGCTTGCCGCCAGTATGCCGAACGTCCCTCGCGAACAGCTTGAAAAGATGGTCGACGAAAATGTTGGTAAACTGGTCGAGGCGCAGGGAATTGGTAAAAAACCGTGCGAGCAAATACTATCGGATTTGAAACGCCACTTCGGCGCGCTAGACGCGCTCCTTGACGGCCATGATTGGCTTGTCGGAACTACCCCGTCAATCGCGGATTTTGCCGTTATTGGCCAGCTCACGGCGCTTTTCTTCGCTAAGGAAGGAAAAGAAATGCTAGCCCAAACCAAGAATATTGAGGGCTGGCTTGCTAGGTTGAAAGACATTGCACCATTGGAAGCTGCAGTATGAGCACGGCCGTGATCTGTGAAAACCTACTCGACCCAGACCTTTTAGCGAATGAAGGCGGACCACCCCATGTTTGGTTCGATAAATGGCGAAGAGACGAAGGCGTCCATTGGAACCCGCCAACAAAGAGCTACGCACCTGCGATCGATGGTTTTCGAATGGAACGCGGATTTTGGGTGCTGACGCGCTATCAAGATGTTTTCGAGGCGTCGCGTAACTGGAATAATTTTTCTTGTAGCGCGGAAGGCGTCTTGATTTGGGATTTAGACGAAGAAAGGTTGGCAACCCAACGCGCCGGCATTATGGCGATGGATCCGCCGCATCATGCCGCGATTAAGCGATTAGTGATGCCGCCTTTTGCACCGGCCGCGCTTCGGGCTTTTGAACCTGAGATCGATACCCTTGCCGAGGAGATTGTCAACGACATCGCCGAAAAGGGAGAATGCGAATTCGTCTTCGACGTCGCATCGAAGCTTCCGGTTTATACATTCTGTAAGCTGATGGGTATACCAAACGAGGACCGTGACCAGATCGCCGCACTTGGCAACAAGCTTGTCGATATCGAAACGCCAAACGCTGGCCAATTTGAAGCGCAAATGCAGCTATTTGGCTATTCGATGCAACTTGCTGAAGCCAAACGCGTATCGCCCGACAACTCGATGATGAGTCTCCTCGTTAATGGCGAGGTGGATGGCGAACGACTGACGGACGACCAAATTAACGGCTTTTTTGTCACCATGGCGATCGCCGGACACGAAACCACACGCTCGACAGCTTCCCATTTTATGAAGCTTATCACTGAATACCCTGACCAAAGACAAGCGCTGCTCAAAGATTTGAGTGGGCGCCTTGCAAACGCCATCGAAGAGGCGTTGAGGTTTTGTCCCCCTGTAATTCAGTTCAAGCGGACCGCCATAAATGATGTGGAATTGTCTGGTTGCAAAATTAATAAGGGTGACAAGGTCTACCTTTCTTATCCGGCAGCGAACCGAGATCCGTCCGTATTCACTAAGCCCCACGAATTTGACATTTTGCGGAAGAACGCAAAGGACCATTTGTCTTTCGGCACCGGCCCGCATGTTTGTATCGCCGCGCGGCTTGCACGGCGTCAACTTTATAGTCTTTTCCACGCGCTATTGAGGCGTTTGCCGAATGCGCGCGTGACAGGCGAACCAGAGCGTTTGCGCAGCATCTGGCATGATGCAATTGTAAAACTACCGGTAACATTCTGAGCGGAGGCTGTGTAATGAGCGAAATTGACGAACTAAAAGCAAACGCCGTTTATAAGGCGCGCGGTCGACTTTATGAGGAATTCGAGGTTGGCGAAAAAATCACCCATCACTGGGGTAGAACCGTCACTGAAGCCGACACAGTTCAATTCAGTTACTTAACGCTCTCTTACAATCCTCTCTACTTCAATCGCGAATATGCCAAGGCTCACGGCCATCCGGATATTGTCATCAACCCCCAACTTGTATTTAATATAATTCTTGGTTTGACGGTTGAGGATTGTTCCGAAGGTATTGGTGGCCCGTTTCTTGGCGTGTTCGAATTAAGTTATGAAAAACCAGTTTATCCGGGTGACACGCTTACGGCGGTTTCAACGACAATCGACAAGCGCTTGTCGGAATCGGACAGCAATAAGGGCGTCGTCAGTTGGCATTCGGAAGGTTTTAACCAAAAAGGTGAGCGCGTTCTCGAATATAAGCGGTCCAACCTCGCCGTGTTCAATATTGCAAAAATGATGCGGGAGGGGAAAATTGGCTAAGCTCTCAGCACTTACAAGCCCAAATACTTATTTTGAAGACTTCGACGTCGGGCAGACCATGCGTCATGCCCGCGGCAAGACGATTACCAACCTTGAAAACGTCAATATCACCAACATGGTGATGAATACGGCGGCGGGCCATTTCGACGAACACCTCTGTTCTAAGGCTCCCTTCGGAAAGATCATCAGTTACGGCGGGGTCAATTTTTCTGTCGTGCTTGGCCTTGCTTCACAAGACACAGTCGAAAACGCGCTGGCCGAATTGGGATTGGACAAAATTAAGCTCCGCACACCTGTCACGCATGGCGACACGCTTTATGCTTATTCAAGAGTATTAGAAAAACGCGATAGCGACCGCGATGACGCGGGCATCGTGGTATTCCAACATTGGGGCGTTAATCAGCGCGACGAGATTGTCGCCGAAGTTCAACGAACTGCTCTGATAAAAAAGCGTAGCTACTGGATGCAAAAATAAAATAGCCGATACAAGGAGTTAAGAATATGCCAAATAAAAATAAACCGATGCGGCTGCGGCGATCGCAACTTGCGGTGCCAGGGATCAGCGAGAAAATGCTAGCAAAGGCGGCTGCATCGCCTGCTGACCATGTTTTTTGCGATCTTGAGGACGCTGTTGCCCCCTCCTCTAAACCGGAAGCCAGGCACAAAATTGTTGACGCGCTCAATGAGCTCGATTGGGGCAAAACAGTTCGATGCGTTCGCGTTAATGACGTCACGACTGAATGGTGTTTTGAAGACATCATCACGATCGTGGAAGGCGCGCGCGAAAACCTCGACACGATCATGCTGACAAAGCCCTTTACGGCGTCTGACGTTCAATTCGTAGACAAACTTTTAACGCAACTTGAAAAGAAACTAGGCCTAAAAAAGTCTATTGGTTTGGAAGTTCTCATCGAAGAAGTCGAAGCAATGCATAATGTGTGGGAGATCGCGCATTCATGCGAGCGGCTTGAATGCATGATTTTCGGCATGGGCGATTACGCCGCGTCACAGGGAATTTCGATTGGTAATATCGGCTCGGCGGACGGCTATCCAGGCGATATCTTCCATTATCCGCGATATCAATTGACAATCGCTGCACGCGCCGCCGGCATTGATGCCGTCGATGGACCTTACGGCGACTTTAAAAACGAAGATGGTTATCGCGAGGAATGCTCGCGCGCCATGACCCTCGGTATGGTTGGGAAATGGGCGATCCATCCGTCGCAAATTGCGCCGGCGCTTGAAGTATTTTCTCCGAAACAGGATGAAGTCGAACTCGCGCGCGAAGTAATCGACGTCTATCGCAAGGCCGAGGCAGAAGGAATTGGGTCTGTTGGCCATAAAGGCATGATGGTCGACGCCGCTTCGGCTCGTTTGTTGCAAAATACAATTGATCGCGCCGAACTCATCGGCATGTAGTGAGCCATTGCGCAAAACGGGCATTTTAAGGAGTTACGCTATGTCTGAAACAGGATCCGCAACCGGTCATATGACTGAAGAACGCGCCATGATGCGGGACATGGCAAGAGAGTTCGCGAAGAATGAAGTCCTTCCGATCGCCAATAAGCTAGATCCTGAAAAAGGCGATATCCCACAGGAACTCATCGACAAGATGGGTGAGCTCGGTTTTTTTGGTATTCTTATTCCAGAAGAATACGGCGGGCTGGGACTGGGCTACTTTGAATATTGTCTTGTTGCAGAAGAACTCTCTCGCGCCTGGATGAGCGTCGGCTCGCTTATCGCTCGCGGGAATGCGATGTATAAATCCGTACCTGGATCGACTACCGATGAACGCCGCAACAAGATTGAATTGATGGCGCAAGGAAAATATCTTGGGTGCCTTGCCATGTCCGAACCCAATGTCGGATCAGATGTTGCTTCGGTCGCATGTCGCGCTGTACGCGATGGTGATGAGTGGGTAATCACTGGCAACAAATACTGGTGCACATTCGCTGACCGTGCTGACTATATCAATGTTGTCTGTCGTACGGAAACAGATCCGGACGTTCCGAAATGGGCCGGGCTGACTGTTGTAAAGGTTGAAAAAGATCCTGGGACTTTTCCAACCGGACTTAGCGGCGCACCAATTCCGAAGATCGGATATTTTGGTTGGAAAACTTACGAGCTTGCGTTTGATGGGGTTCGGGCCCCAGCTGAACCGGTTGGCGTCGCCGAAGGCAAAGCCTTTAAATCGATCGCTCAAGGCTTGGAAGGCGCGCGGGCTCACACCGCGGCGCGGTCTATCGGCCTGGCCCAAGGCGCCTATGAAGATGCTGTTGATTATGCAAAAGACCGCGTTCAATTTGGCGAACCAATCTCAAATTTCCAAGCGATACGGTTTAAAATTGCAACGATGGCGACAGAAATCGAAGCTGCCCGACAGCTAATGTATCATGTTTGCCATGAAATCGATTCTGGGCGTCGTTGCGATAAAGAAGCGGCGATGGTGAAGTACCATGCCGCGGAAATGTCTGAACGCGTCACAAGTGAAGCGCTGCAAATCCTCGGCGGTGCGGGTTACACGACGCATTTTGCTGTCGAGCGACACTGGCGTGACGCACGTCTTACAAAAATCTTTGAAGGCAGCTCCGAAATTCAACAGCGCATTATTGCTGATTCGATTTTGGGTCGGGCAAAGAGCTAGTTATCTCAGCTTCGCTGCGCGCAGCTGAGACAATATCATCAACCTCATCGCTCGTGACGTTTTTAATGAGCCGTCTCATTGTATCAACAATTTCATCCTGGTGCTCATGGATTCTGGATAAAGGACCGCCAACGCTAACCGCAAATGCCTTATCACGTGCACGCAACAAAACGCTAATCGCAGCGACCCCCTCGGTAGTTTGCCCGGCTGATACGACATATCCCTGCTCACGCATTTCCTGAATTTTATCCATCGCGCCAGCAGCGGTATGACGCCAGCGCTCGACAAGAACTTCTGCTTGCGTACGGCGGATGATCTTTCCGACTTCTTGATCGGTCTCAATTGACAGCAGCGCCCACCCTGGCGCTGTGCAAACGAGCGGAAACAACATGCTGGAATCGACGGCCAGCCGTAACCTATTGGAACCGCGCTGAGCAAATATATGTTGTGCAAAAATACCGTTACGCATCGAGATAATAGCGGACTCACCCGTTTCTTCCGCGATGTCGGACAATAGTCGTGGTAGTTTCTCAATTTCTGTGTGTCGCCGACGCATCCAAGTACCCAGCAACACCACCCGCATCGTCGGATAATATGTTCTTTGCGCTATATCGTGAGACAAATAGCCAAGTGTCACCAGTGATTTGACAAGAACCGACGTACTCGACTGTGGCATTTCCATAACGGCCGCAATCTCGTTGATTGACATCGGCTGCTGTTTGGCGGCGTATTGCTCGAACAAAGCAAGAGTTCTTACAGCCGACTTAATCGGTTCTGTGGACATTTTGTTCACTCCGGGTTCTTTTTTGCTTTTGGCCGCTTAATTTGGCGGCGGCTGAAACATATCATTATCATATACTTGATGAAAGACGTCGCAAGCAAAAAGCCCTTAAAATATCAGAACAAACAAGCAGTAATTGCGACATTATCAAAGCACATAAGAGCCGCAAAAGACTCTTATCTTGAACTCTAATATGCTCATCGACCAACTATGAGAATGACCGCAGACAAACCAAGCGAAAAAAGCAACAATCGAAAAACACAATTATCGATGGCGGCGAGTGGATATCCATAGATGCTTCGAAACTTTACTGAGAAAGACGTACCGCCACAAGATGGTAAAAGGGTAATCATCACAGGCGCTAACACGGGAATAGGATTCCTTACGGCCAGGCAAGTAACGTCAATGTCGCAAAGTCACAACGAATCGATTGCGAACAAACTATGGGATTTATCGGTCGAGGTGACCGGGGTCTATACAAGCGTTTAAAACTCTAACAATTGACACGATCATAAAACTAAACATTTATAATGGAGGTTCTTATATGGAAGCCGATAACTCACAAAACTTCGGGCATGATACAACGACCGACGAAGTATTAGAGGGCGTCGATCTTTCCGGAAAGACTGCGCTGATTACCGGCGCGTCCGCTGGGCTAGGCGCGGAGACAGCGCGCGCCTTGGCGGCGCATGGAGCTGACGTCATCATTACAGCGCGAACAAAAGCCAAAGGTCAGCCTGTGGCTGATCGAGTAAACGCCGAAGTTGGCCGTCAAGCAATTCGCGTTGAAGAACTCGAGTTAGGCGACAAGGAGAATATTCAAGCTTTTGCGAAACGAATTCTTGAAACAACGCCTAAGATAAACATCCTAATCAACAATGCTGGCGTCATGGCTTGTCCGTTCGAAAAGACGAAGGACGGATTCGAATTGCAGTTCGGGACAAACCACCTTGGTCACTTCCTAGTTACTTGTTTAATTGCTCCCGCATTAATACAAGGCGCACCATCAAGAGTGGTGTCCCTCAGTTCTCGGGGACATCTGATTGCGCCAGTCGACTTCGAAGATCCGAACTACGAACATAATCCGTACAATAAATGGATCGCCTACGGACAGGCGAAAACCGCAAATGCGCTTTTTGCCGTTGGCCTGAACAAACGCCTGGCGCCCCAAAATGTCCGCGCCTATAGCGTCCATCCTGGTATCATTGAAACGGATTTGAGCCGGCACATGGACGACGATGACCGAAAATTTCTTTTTAACAGTTCAGACGAGAGTAGGCCGCCAACGCGTTTCAAGACCATTCCCGCCGGCGCTGCAACATCGGTATATGCGGCGACAGCGCCAGAGCTTGAAGATAAGGGCGGCGCCTATCTTGAAAATTGCGGCGTTGCGCCCGTTTGCGACGAAGCCGGCGCCACTGTAGGCGTTCGTTCCTACGCCGTGAGCGAAGACAATGCGGAAAAACTCTGGGCGCTTTCAGAGAAACTCCTCGGCGTCTCTTTTACATTTTCGTAGATGATCGCAATAGGTGGCGTACACACTAGCGCGTTAAGAAACGCATGCCGAAATCCGCCACAAAACCCTCTGAAAAAACCAGATAAAAACCGCGACAGAAAAGATCGAAACAAGCGCCTGAGGCATACGCCAGCGCCACGACACGGAAGTAAGTTGGAAGAAACCGAAACGACAAAGCCATCTACGAAGGAACCAAAACCTCCGTCCCTCTTTCTGACGATGATGGAGGCGCGTGCGGTTTTTGAGCTCGGATGGTTTTACAGTCTTATGCCATTCATACAAAATTTCCAGAAAAGCGATGGCCATCCAGTCATCGTTTTTCCAGGATTTCTTGCGAGCGATGTTTCAACACGACCGCTTCGTAGAGTTTTGAGAGGTCTAGAATACGCCGCATACGGTTGGAATTTGGGACGGAACCTGAAATATGACGATGCGCGGGAAGAGGAAATGCTCAATCTTCTTAAAACCGTTTTTTCCCAACATGGCGAAAAGGTGTCGCTCATTGGCTGGAGTCTCGGCGGCATCTTCGCACGTGAACTTGCAAAACAGCGCCCGGATATGGTGCGCCTTGTGATTACGCTGGGAACGCCAATTGCGCCAACGACGAAACATACGAACTTGCGCTACATATTCGACGCGCTTAACGGCCCGCTCGACGAACGGCGGCGCGAACAACTTGCGCAGCTCAGCGAAGCGCCACCAGTACCCACAACTTCAATATTTTCAACCAGTGACGGCATCGTCAATTGGCCGGCGTCTGTGCAACAGCCGTGTTCGCAAAACACAAAAACCGAGAATATCGAAATACCCGCAAGCCATTTCGGCATTGGCGTCAGTCCGTTGTCTATATACGCAATCATCGACCGCCTAGGCCAACCGCACAGCCACTGGACACCCTTCGATTCGTCCGGGTTTAGAGGTTTTTTCTATAAAAAACGATAGCCAGCCCGGCGATAAGGCGAGCCCTTTCGTCCCTGACTTGAGCGCGACGCCGTTTCGAAAGATGATGTCCCAATCATGACGAGGGGTGAAGCTCCCTTTTGCCGGCGTAAACGAAAAAAATTTGTGTTAGCCTTTTTGTTGTTTAATGAGGAGCGCCAGGAACTGTTCAGGTCGCACGCAATGCTTTTTTATCAATCTTACCAACTGGCGTCAGAGGCATTTGCTTTAGAAAGTGTATTGCCTTTGGCGTCTTGTAAGGCGCCATATTGGATTTGAAAAAAGTAAGAATTTCTGATCGAATTTCGTCTTCGCCCCGGTCTTTCGCGGACGGTCCAAGCTCAACATAGAGATTGACGATGTCGTTACCCGGCCTCTTCTCGTCAGGTGTGCCGATGATGGCCGATTTCGAAACAACATTGAGAGCAGCCAACTTATCCTCCACTTCGACAGAAAATACCTTGTACCCCCCAACGATAAGCATGTCCTTGGCGCGGTCACAGATATGAAGATACCCCTCTTCATCAAAAAAGCCGACATCCCCGGAATGAAGGTATGTGCGCCCCCCGTGATCACGGATTGTTTTAGCGGTTTCTTCGGGCATGTTGAGATAACCGCGCATCATATGTGGTGTAGAAACAATAATTTCACCTGGCTCGCCCACTGGCAATTCTTTCGCGCCGGTCTCTACATCAACAATCAACACATCCATTCCAGGAAGAGGAATCCCGACAGCATCCGGCTTTAAACGAGACGCAGGATTGGCGACATAGACGGGGCCCGTCTCTGTCATGCCAAATACGTCTCCCAACTTTCCTTCGCCTATTAGGCTCTCTATTGCGATGCGGCCGGCGCTTGTTAATGGAGCAGCGCCAACAACCGCGACCTTGAGGTTACTGAAGTTAATCTCCTGGCTCATCGGCTCCTCAGTCAACATTTGATACAGTGCAGGCGCACCGTTCATCCATGTTGGGGGATGGTCCATCATAAACTGACAAAATTGTTTCATATCCCGCGGATCCGGGATCACCGACTGTTTCGCACCAATGCGAAGTCCATAGGCAAGGCAACCTAAACCAGCCATATGAAAAAGGGGCGCAGCGCTCGCAACCGTTTCTACATCATCCAACATTGGTTTGAATACGAATGCTTGCAGGCCATTATTCATGAGTGATCGTTGAGTTAACATCGCGCCTTTTGCTGGGCCCGTCGTGCCACCCGTATACTGATATAGAAAGACATCGTCAGCCGAACTTTCTATCGGCTTGAAGTCAGGGTCAGCGTCTTTGATAAGATCCTGGTACCCGTAAACATCAACGCCGGGCACGTCGAGCGGATCGGATACTTCAGGCGATGCAATATAATCTGCAGCGCCCGTTGTGATCAGACGTTTCAGGCACCCCGCCGCCGGGGTTTTGCTAAATGCTCTGGCCGCCAACGGATTCATGGAAATAAGCGTCGAGATGCCTGCATCTGTGATCTGATAGGCCGTTTCAGGCGGAGCCAACAGCGGTGAGACCCCTGAGACGATGCAGCCAAGTTTAGATCCCGCAATAAGCGCAAAACAAAATTGTGGGATATTTGGCATGTGAATGCCAATCACTTCACCGGATCGAACGCCAATTGAATCTAGGGCATTTGCAAGTTTGCCAGCTTCCGCCTCAACCTCCGCAAAAGAAATCTCTTTACGCAAATAAACGAGCGCTGTTTGGTCGGGAATGGACTGCGCTTTTTGGGCAACATGCTGCGCCAGTGTCAATTCCGTTTCCGGTTGGAACGATACGCCTAGCTCTCGGTGCCATCTTTCCCATGGGCGTTCGCTAACTGACATAGTTTTTCTCCCTCTTCGCTTCAGTCGCTGACGTTACAGTACACCAGAATCAAATGCACCGTCGCTCCGAACGGATCCGACGGTGCACCTTATTATTTAGTGAGTGTGTTGTGATCACGCTGCATAAAGCGTTTTATTCTCTTTCGCTAAGTCACGAAACATCTGGGGCGGGTTAAAGCGCTCGCCGTGTTTCTGGGCAAGAGATTCAGCCGTTTGCACGAATTGATCGACGCCGATCGTATCGATATAGCTGAGTGGACCGCCAGTCCATGGTGCAAAACCCCACCCAAAGATAGCGCCAAGGTCTGCCGATGCCGGATCAGGGACAACACCCTCATCATAACACTGTGCGGTCGCGATCAATTGAGCATAAAGTAGCCGTTCTTTAACAACGTCTACAGAAGGTTGTTCCTCGAGGAGTGGATAGTGATCGGAAAGTCCCGGCCATAGATACTTATCGCCGTTTGAGGGATATTCGTAGATACCACCACCCGATTTGCGCCCCTCGCGACCTAGATCTACGACCATCTTTTCAAAAAACGGCTCTGCGCCGGTTTCCTGATAAGCGTCTCCAAGCTCTTTCTTGGTTGACTGTTGCACATCATAACCAAGCGACAAAGAGGTTTCGTCGAGAACGGCGAGCGGCCCGATCGGCATGCCGAGGTTTTTCGCTGCATTTTCGATTAATGCAGGTTTAACCCCTTCCATCAGTAACCGGACTGCTTCACTGATATAGGGCGGGAAAACCCGGTTTGTGAAAAACCCTCTTGTATCCTTTACGATAATTGGCGTCTTGCGAATCTTGGCGTTATAATCAAACGCAGCCGCAATTGCCCGTGGGCCGGTTTTCTCACCCGGAATAATCTCAAGAAGCGGCATCTTCTCAACTGGCGAGAAGAAATGCATGCCGATGAACTGTTCAGGACGCGCTGAATTTTCGGCTAGTCCAGTGATAGGCAATGTCGATGTGTTGGAAGCAAAGATTACGTCTGGTCCGATAACCGCCTCTGCTTTTTTCGTTACATCAGCTTTGACATCGGGACGCTCGAAAACCGCTTCGATAACAAGGTCGACGTCCTTAAGGTCTTCGTAATTATCGGTCGGCTTAATCTTCGCCAAAAACCCATCCATCTTCTCTTGGGACATTTTGCCTTTGGCGACACGTTTTGCCAGAATTTTGCGGCTATATTCGACCGCTTTATTTGCATCTTCCAGTGACCGATCCAAGACAACCACATCCATACCGCCTTTAACAGTGACATGGGTAATACCGGATCCCATCAGGCCGCCGCCAAGGACGCCAACTTTCTTTATATCCATTTTTTCAATGCCGGCCGGGCGTTGCGCACCTTTTTCAACCGCCTGCTTGTTAATAAACAAGGTTCGGATCATATTCTTCGCGACCGGGTCAGCAAGCAATCGCATGAAGAATTTTGTCTCAATTTTGACCGCTGTATCCATAGGAACGATCGACCCTTGATAAAGACATGACAGGATCGATTGAACTGCCGGGTAATTGTGTTGTGTCTCTTTTTGGGCCATGGCGTTTGCAGCCGTAAAAAATTGAGCTGAACGCGGATCCATGGCGCCAGCGCCGCCAGGAAACTTGAATCCCTTTTTATCCCATGGTTGCACAGCTTTCGGGTTTTCTTTCACCCATTTTTTTGCTGCTTCAATAGTGGTTCCTGGGGGAACGATTTCCTGGATAATGCCTTGGGCTTTTGCTGTACTCGGATCGATTGGATTTCCTTGTGTCGCTAACATCGCCGCCGCTTGAAGTCCCGCCAGACGAGGTGTTCTTTGCGTACCGCCCCCGCCAGGCAGCAAACCAACCTGCACTTCCGGCAAGCCAAGCTGTATTTTCGCATTGTCAGCGACGACACGATGGTGACATGCAAGAACAAGCTCCAAGCCGCCGCCAAGCGCTAATCCCTCAACCGCAACAGCGACGGGTTTTGCGAACGCCTCACCTTTTTGCAGCAATTTCGCGGGATGGCCGCCGGTTTCCAATTTTCGGAATGTTCGGTTCAGAGAAAACGCACCCTCAAATGCTTCTGGGCTAGTATCGTCACCACCCATACTACCAAGCATCCGCAAATCGGCGCCCGCCAGAAAGCCCGAAGGCTTGCCCGATGCGATAACCGCGCCAGTTATTTTGTCATCAGCTATAAACGCATCCACCCAGTTGGCGAATTCATCCATTAATGATTGATTCCAAACATTCATGGACTGGCCCGGAAGGTCGATGGTAAGCAGTGCAATGCCGTCGCCGTCAACCTCAACAGAAAATGTTTCGTATACCATCTTGGTTCCTCTAAAGTTTTTAGTTGACGCGTTCAACGATCGTCGCAACGCCCATACCGGCGCCGATGCAAAGCGTAATCAACGCCGTCTCTTTGCCACTGCGTTCAAGTTCATCAACGACCGTACCCGTAATCATCGCACCAGTTGCCCCAAGGGGATGGCCCATCGCAATTGCGCCGCCATTGACGTTTATGTCCGAGTGATCAATGTCAAGCGCCTGCATGAAGCGCAGCACGACACAGGCAAAAGCCTCATTCAGCTCCCATAGATCAATGTCGTTTTTGCCCATGCCTGCATTCTTCAGAGCTTTTTGCGCAACGAATTCGGGCCCAGTCAGCATGATCGTCGGCTCAGACCCAATCGTCGCCATAGAGACAATCCGCGCGCGTGGCTTCATTCCAGCGCGTTCACCAGCTTCTTTGTTACCAATTAATACTGCCGCAGACCCATCAACAATGCCTGACGAATTACCAGCATGATGGATATGATTTATTTTCTCGATTTCCGGATATTTTTGGATAGCGATATTGTTGAAACCGAAATTTTCGCCAAGTTGAACAAATGATGGTTTCAAAGCCCCCATAGACTGCATGTTCGCGTCAGGGCGGATCGTTTCGTCTTTACTCAAAACGGCGTTTCCGATCACATCCTTTACCGGAATAACAGACTTATCAAAACGCCCCTCATCCCACGAAGCCGCTGCACGTTTGTGACTTTCGATCGAATAGGCGTCAGCGTCATCCCGCGAAAACCCGTACTTTGTCGCAATCAAATCAGCACCAATACCTTGCGGGGCAAAATAGGTTTTGAAAGCCAATTCTGGATCCGTCGGCCAAGCGCCACCATCCGAACCCATAGGAACACGCGACATCGCCTCAACCCCGCCGCCAATCGTCATCTGCGCTTCGCCAGCCTTAACTTTGGCGGCCGCAATATTGATCGCCTCTAAGCCTGATCCGCAGAAACGGTTGACCTGACTTCCGGATGTTGTTTCTGCATAGCCGGCATTGACGACCGCGGTACGGGAGATAACCGATCCCTGCTCGCCAACAGGCGACACCACGCCAAACGTCACATCGTCAACTTCCGTCGTATCGAGATTATTACGATCACGAATAGATTCAAGCACCTGAGTCGCAAGAGAAACTGACGTAATTTCATGCAAGGCTCCGTCTGGCTTGCCTTTGCCACGTGGTGTGCGTACCGCATCATAAATGTATGCTTCAGTCATCGTTCATCCTCTCTAATCGGCGTCCAACTCCAAGAACGCTGTACGAATTCAATTTTAGTGTGCCTAACCGTTCCCAAATTCTCTTGGTAACCGTTCTTGCCTCGTCTCTTAGACACTTCAACATTTGCCCCTAGTTTCGGACAAGCAATCAGCTTCTATTCAAAAAAACTGCGATATTTCTGGCTAAATACTTCACGGCCTATAATGTGCTTCATTATCTCTGAGCTTCCGGCCAAAATCCTGTTTATGCGAGCATCCGTGAACATTCTGCAAATCGGATATTCTTTCATATACCCAGCGCCGCCATGAAGTTGAACGCCAAGATCCATCATTTTCCATTCGAGTTCGCTCGATTGCAGCTTTGCTTTCGCTGCTTGATTGACGGAGAGCTCGCCGCGATTATGAAGCATCACCAGATGATCGACAAAAACCTGCATAATTTCGATCTCGGTGTCCATCTCCGCCATCTTGAACTGCGTGTTTTGAAATTCGCTCAACCCCTGACCGAAAACTTTCCGCTCCATGACGTAGTCACGCGTGACCTCAAACGCGCGACGGGCGCTTACCGTAAACTGACATGCCGCAATCAAACGCTCTTCTGCGAGCCCTTCCATTAGATAGGAGAACCCTTTCCCAGGCTCGCCCAGAATGTTTTCCGCTGGAATACGAACATCGTTAAAAAACAGCTCTGCAGTGTCTTGAGCATCAAGGCCCATCTTTTCGAGTTTGCGGCCGCGCTCAAACCCCTCCATACCGCGCTCAACCACAACAAGCGCAAGCGAGTAAGGGTTTTCATCAGCCTCGTACTTGCATGCAACAACGACGGCATCTGCGTTGATCCCATTAGAAATGTAAGTTTTTGAGCCAGTTAGGATGTAGTCGTCGCCATCTTTTTTGAGATAGGTCCGCATCCCTGAAAGATCACTACCGGCGCCGGGTTCAGTCATCGCGACAGCAAGAATGCACTCCCCCCTCGCAGCACGCGGTAGAAACCGCATTTTCTGTTCTTCTGTACCAAGATCATTAAAATACGGCCCAACAAGACGACTATGCAATGTATTGAAGAACTCGCAGCAGTCGGCGCGACTTGTTTCTTCAATGATTATTTGTTCATAGCGGAAATCTTTATCGCCCATGCCGCCATATTTTTCGTCCGGCCAAACCATGAGATATCCCATGGCGCCGGTCTTCTCATATGCGGAACGGTCAACAATTTTGTCCTCGCGCCATTTTGGAATATGGGGAGCAATCTCATCAGCAAGAAACCGACGAAAAGCATCGCGAAACATCATTTGTTCTTCAGTAAAATTACGCATTAGATCAACCGTCCTAATTTGGAAAACCGATGTTGATATAACCCCTTAGCGCAAGTCGTTGTAGAGTATATTGCAGTCACAAATTTTTAATCACATATGCGAACTAAAAGCGATGGAGCTGATCACCCCAACCAATTCTGAAGCGTTAGATGCCCGTCAATTGCAGAACCAAGAGGGCCTTCTAAACATCACCAATCGACGCCGATCATTGCATACGGTCGATAAACAAACGTATATATGGCGCCGCTATAAAGCATAGAGGTGACGCCACAAAAGCTCCGCGACAGTTCATCCAACCCGACAAATTTCGGGATTTGCGTTGAGCGGTCAGCGGACAAAGCGCGTTCACTGTTCTCTTTCGTACAATTCAAAAGGCGAAACATATCATCATGGCGCTCGACAAATTCACCAACATCGCATTACGTCCGCGTCGCCCAGCTTTAGCCACATGTTACGCTTACTCAGTGAGCAGGTTGACGCGTTTCTTCTCCAGCGGTTTTTCGTAATTCGATACCGGTTAGCCAGAAGAAAATAGCACTTATCAAAAGAAATGATAAAGAAAAGAAAAGCGCTACTTTGATAGACGCATCGCCAAAGTCGGCGGCAAACATATCGCTGACGGCCCCCACCACGACAGGACCTAGCCCCAATCCGATGAAATTCGCCACAAAGAACACGAACGCCGCTGCAAGCGCGCGCATGCTCGGCGATACGACGTTCTGAACAATCGCAAGCGCAGGCACGAATGAAAGGTGAAAGAAAAACTGAGCGACGCCAAAAAGCACGGCCATCGTCATCACGTTCGGGCTGAATAACGCGAATGAGTAAAACGGAATTGAGATCAAGAGACCAACCATCGACGACCAAGCGCGCCAGCGCTCATCGCGCTTCGCCAACGCATCAGCAATTATGCCGCCCAACAAAGTCCCTGGGATACCGCCAATTACGACAAACGCACTAACGATGGCGCCTGCTTCACTCTTTGAAATCTCAAATGTGCGCAAAAACAAAGAGGGCAACCAGGAAGACATAGCGTAAGCTGTGACAATTGCCGTGGCATGGGCGAGGTTTGCGTAAACGTAGGTTTTGTTTTTCCATAAAGTTTTCAATGTGTCGAAAATACCAAGCGATTCGGCCTTGTGGTTATAAGTCGGATCAAGCCGGCCACGTTGGGGTTCGCGGACCGTAAAAATGACAAGCAACGCCAATAACAAACCGGGAAGGCCAACAGCATAAAAAGCAGCACGCCAGCCATAGGCGTCAGCCACCGCGCCGCCAATCAACAAGCCGCAAACAGCGCCAAGCGTAGGACCGAGTGAAAAAACGGCGAGCGCTCGGGACAACTCACTTTTTTCAAAGTAGTCTGCGATGATGGAATGAGACGGCGCAAGCCCCCCCGCCTCTCCGACTCCGACGCCAAGTCTGCCTAAAAAAAGATGCCAAAAATTACCCGCAAGCCCGCATGCCGCTGTAAACAAGCTCCAAACAGCAATCGCAATCGATACAATTCGTACACGATTTTTTCGATCTGCTAATCGGGCAATCGGAATGGCGAGCGTTGAGTATAGAAAAGCAAACGCTAAGCCAGACAATAGACCAAGCTGTAAATCGTTGAGAGAGAACTCCGCCTTTAAGTCTTCCAACAAAATGGACACGATGTATCTGTCCATATAACTGAACAGGTAGGCCACCATCAGTATCGCAAGGACATAGTAGCGATAAAGTCCGCCTAAAACCGAATGTGTTTTACCGGGTTGTTGCGTTTGCACACTTTCGTTGCTCACTATCGCCTACCTTTTTTTTAATTATCGTGCGTCTTGAAGGATCATATCGGCCGCCTTCTCGCCAATCATTATCGCTGGAGCATTGGTATTTCCGGATGTAATCACCGGCATGATGGACGCATCAGCAATACGAAGATTGTCAACACCGCGGCATTTCAATCGTGGATCTACGACCGCATCATCATCGACACCCATGCGACAGGTTCCAGCCGGATGATAAACGGTAGACGCGGACCCGCGGAGATATCCCTCCAACGCCTCAGGGGCGACAATCTCCGGCCCCGGCGCGCATTCTTCCGGTGAAAAAGGACTGAGCGGTGACTGAGCGATGATTTTTCGAATCTTCAACATACCCTTGCAGATCGCTTCGACGTCGCGCGGGTCACTTAAGTAATTGGTATTGATCGTCGGGCGTTCCAGCGGGTCGACGGTATTGATTGACACACGCCCCCGGCTATACGGCCGAGTTTGTATTGCTGAGACCGTCATCGCAGGAAAGTCGTCCAATTCCATCACACCCTCCTCTGAAATTGACGCGGAAAATGGACGCATTGCGATTTGAAGATCGGAGCGTGATAAATCGTCGTCTGATTTGATAAACGCACACAGGTGAGAGGTCGTTGTCGTTAACGCACCGGACCCGAAGAAAAACCATTTTAAAAGTTCGATGGCCATCGTCGGCGTACTTGAAAATGTATTGTTAAGACTTGCACTTCGATCGTTAAGCTTAAACTTCATATGCCCGAAAAGGTGGTCTTGAAGATTGTTACCGACCGCTGGGCGGTTGAGTAGCGGTGTAACCCCCATCTTTTTCAAGTGCTCAGCATCACCGACACCGGAATGCTGCAGAAGATGGGAAGACCCAATCCCTCCGGCCGATACGATGACTTCACGACGCGCTTTTATCAGATGTTCATTCGCAGCATCCGGACCGAGAACCACGCCAACAGCTGTGCCATTTTCGATCTTTATCCTCCGGACCTGTTGTCCGGTACGCACCTCGAGATTGCGACGCTTGCGTACAGGGTTCAAAAACGCTTTCGCCGCCGATTGCCTGCGCCCTCGGTAAATCGTACCGAGAAGATACCCTATACCATCCTGATCGCCATCGTTGATGTCTTCATTAAATGGCAAGCCAAATTGACGCGCAGCTTCAATAAAGGAACTGGAAACAGGCGCGATATTTTTAATCCAGCTCAGGCGTAATGGTCCCTCGCGGCCATGCGCCTCATCTACACCCCCCTCTTCTAAGCATTCTGATTTTTTAAAGTAAGGAAGGACGTCGTCCCAACCCCAACCAACGCATCCTGTATCCGCCCAGCCATCAAAATCTTCCCGTTGGCCGCGCACGTAAAGCATACCATTTATCGAACTGCTGCCGCCCAAAACACGTCCTTGCGGAAGGGGAATGGAACGGCCGGCAAAACTGTTCGTAGCGAATGTTTTGTCAAGCCACGCAGCATTCGGATCATTGATAAGCCGTGTAAGGCCGAGCGGGATAGAAATCCAAGGATTTTTATCTTCGGGGCCTGCCTCCAAAAGCAATACCCGCATGTTGCTGTTTTCAGACAATCTCGCCGCGATCACACAGCCCGCAGAGCCTGCTCCAACGACAACATAATCGTATTCATCCGCCATCGGGGCGCGATCTCCCTTTAATTTTTTTGAAGGATGCGCGAACACAAAGGAAATCAAAAGCAATTTTCACACATTGAACGATAAGACCACATCCATGATAGGCTTATGCTCATTGATCAAGTTGTTTGACAATAGAGCCTGCTTTAGGAGAGCCTGCTTTAGGCGTCGGCGCTTACTGTATCAACGTATTTTCTGTATCAACGTATTTTTTGTGCAGTGCAAAAGACGATTTATCACGCATGTGTTTCGCTGTGACCGGCTGTTGCCGCCCAATGCTTTGCGAAGCATTTTAGCATCATGGCAACAATTAGAGAGTTGGAGGAAGGCAATGTCAGATGCACTAGTCATTCGCTCAGATGATGGCGGGGTGACCACCCTCATTCTAAACCGACCAGATAAGTTTAACGCGCTCAACGCCGCCCTGTTTCGCGACCTTCGAGCGCATCTCGACGCAATTGCGAATGAGACAGACACCATCGGATGCGTGGTGTTGCGCGGGGGCGGCAAGTGTTTTTCCGCCGGGCATGACATGAACGATCTATCTGAGCCTGACGATGATGCCGAAAAATACAATGCTGATACGATCAAAGCATTTGCCGATTTGCCACAACCTACAATTTCCGCCGTGCACGGACATTGCTATACCGGCGGCCTGGAGCTCGCGCTTGGCGCCAACATGGTCATTGCAAGCGAAAATGCGAAATTCGCCGATACCCACGCCAAATGGGGGCTAGTGCCTATTTGGGGGCTCAGTCAGAGATTACCGCGTCTTGTTGGCCAGATGAAAGCTTTTGAGATGATGAGCACTTGCAAAACTTATACGGCAAAGGAAGCCGAAGCGATGGGGCTCGTCTTGAAAGTGTTCCCGGCAGACACATTTGACGAGAGTATCGCCGCTTATGCCAAATCAATCGTTGAGAACTCATGGCATGCAGTTCGTGGTGTAAAAACTCTACTGCGCACCGGTGAGGACAAAACGCTCAGCGAAGGCCTTGCTTATGAAATTGAAAAATCGCCGGGCATCGCACCAGACGCAATCGATCGCATTAATGCTTTTCTGAAGAAGTAGGAATCCATGGAATCCAGTCAAGAGCTTGAACAATTTGCGGAAGAAGTGCGCACATTTCTTCGCACTGAACTCACTGATGAATTGCGACGCGAAGGCGAGCGCTGCGCAGGTATCTACGCTGACCAACCCGTTGCGGTAAAATGGCTGCGCATCCTAAACGAAAAGGGCTGGGCTGTTCCGCACTGGCCGGTTGATTATGGTGGAACAGGTTGGTCGATCGCCAAACAACACGTTTTCGCCCGCGAACTTGCGTTTGCGTCTGCGCCTCAAATCTCACCTAACTCTACCCACATGGTTGGTCCCGTGATCATCGGTTTTGGCACAGAAGAGCAAAAAAGGGACCTTCTACCGCGAATACGGTCCGGCGAAGACTGGTGGGCGCAAGGATATTCGGAACCGGGCGCCGGTTCAGATCTCGCATCACTAAAATGCAAGGCCGTGCGCGACGGCGACCATTATGTGCTCAACGGCACGAAAATCTGGACCACTCATGCGCAGTGGTCAAACAAGATGTTCTGTCTTGTACGAACCGATTCCTCTGGAAGGCCGCAGCACGGTATTTCATTCCTGCTGCTCGATCTTGATATTCCAGGAATTACGGTGACGCCGATTATCTCAATTTCGGGCGACCATGAACTCAACCAGGTTTTCTTCGACGACGTGCGCGTTCCCGCGAGCGGTCTCGTTGGTGAGGAGAATAATGGTTGGTCAATCGCAAAGTATCTTTTGCAACATGAGCGAGCGGTATCTGGGTTTCCCAATCTTTTTGTCTCTTTGCAGAGGATAAAAAGTGCTGCGCGTGAAGATCTAATGCAAAACGGTATGCCTTTGATGCAAGATCCCGATTTCAGTCGCCGCGTGTATGAGGCCGAAATTGCGCTCCACACCCTGGAAGCATTGGAACTCACAGCATTTTCGAAGGCAGGTAGCGGCGAGCCGATTGGCGCCCTTTCATCCGCACTCAAAATTCGCTTTACAGAACTTCGCCAACAAATCAGTGAACTCGGCATGTTAGCGGCCGGCCCATACGCGCTGCCCTTTCAACCCGAAACACGCCTGCCGGGTTCTGACGCACACCCTGCCGGGCCAGCGTCATTAATGACTTTCGCCGCACAATATCTAAATGACCGAGCCGCTTCGATCTATGGCGGGTCAAACGAAATTCAACGCAACATCATTGCAAAACAACTGATTGGGTTGTGATCCTAAATAGCGTTAGGCAGGAGGAACTAGAATGACTAATAAACACGCAAAAGTCTCCGCACAGGATTTTAAAAACCGCGTAAAGGAACTCGCTGACGCAGAACCGGCCTTGAAAGCCCTCACGCCTGATCCATCAGTAGCAGAACCGCTTCGGGATAAAGCGCTATCCATGCTTAAGACGACGGAAGGCCTGCTCTCGGGTTACGCGGATCGCGCGGCGTTGGGAGAGCGAGCCTATGATGTTGTCGAGGACGGTCAAACCGGCAAATCGATTCGCGCCTACAAGGCGGAATACTCAACTACAACGTATCGTGATCTTCTACACAAAGGACGCGCTATTGCAATGGCTTGGCGGCGCCATCCAGAATTGCGCATTGATCAAGATTCACTGATTGCACAGATTGGGTTTACAGGGATTGATTTCACTATTTTGGATATCGCCTGCGTATTCTCACATATGGTCTCCGTCCCTCTTCAAAGCCAGACATCAAGCTCTGATTTTGAAGCAATTTTTGCCCGAACTAACCCGTCGGTTCTAGCAGCGACTATTTCAGATATCGTTGCCATGACAGAACAAGCGATCAAGCATGGAGGCATTCAAAACCTAATCGTTTTTGATTTTGATGAACGCGTGTCCCAAGAACAAGAAGAACGTACGAAAGCGAAAAACCTCATCGAGCAATCGGGGGCAAAGATTCGTCTTTTATCACTTCAAGAATTGATTGACGAAGGCGCTGGCATCGAATGGGAACCGCCAGAACCACATCCATTGGGTTCGAACCGAATGGCTTTAATTCTTCACAGCTCAGGATCCACAGGCAAACCTAAAGGCGCAGTGTTTAACGAGAAATCCGTGAAAGAAACATTTTGGTGGCCGTCCATTGAAACACATCCAACCGTTTCAATAGGATTTGCACCCCTTAATCATGGCTTGGGGCGCGCCTCAGTTGCGCGGGCCTTGGTGTCCGGCGGGACGACCTATTTCACAATGCGCTCAGATCTTTCGACACTGTTTGAAGACATTCGCCTCGCCCGCCCTACAACCGCCTCGCTTATCCCTCGGGTCATGGACCTTGTTTATCAGTACTTTCAAAAAGAAGTTGCGCGTCGTGTTGCGGAAGGCAATAGCGATCAGAGCGAAGTTGAAGACATTGTCAAAAAAGAAATGCGTTATACGTACTTGGGCGACCGCCTGAGAGGAATAACTTTCGGATCTGCTCCGACTACGCAAAAAGTTACAGACTTTATGGCTGAGTGTTTCGATCTCTTCATGGTTGAGGGATACTCCAATACAGAAGCTGGCGGACACGCAATGGTCCGAAATAATAAAGTCCAGCGCCCGCCCGTTATCGAATATCGCCTGCGCGATGTGCCTGAGCTCGGATATTTCACGACAGATAAGCCATATCCGCGCGGCGAGTTTTGTTTCAAAACAGAAAATATGGTCAAACAGTATTACAATGACCCTGAAGCAACTGCGGATTTATTAGACGAGGACGGTTATTCGTGTACGGGCGATATTGTTGAAGAAAGAAAACCAGACGAAATATATATTATCGATAGACGCAAAGACGTCATCAAACTTGCGCAAGCCGAATATGTAGCTGTCGGACCATTAGGATCTACCTTCGAACATGGCAGCACCTCGATATATCAGTCCTACATCTACGGGAATTCGCACCGCTCGTTTTTGCTTGCTGTAATCGTCCCGGATATGGAGGCGGTTACGCTCGCTTTGGGGCACGAACCAACACAAGAGGAATTGAAAACACACCTGCGCGCAGAATTGCTAAACGTTGCGAATAGCGAGGAGCTAAAAAGTTTCGAAGTTCCCCGCGATTTCATCGTCGAGCTTGAACCATTCGGCCAATCTAACGGCTTACTCACGGGCTCCGGCAAACGCTTACGCCCAGCGCTACAGAACAAATACAAGGATCAACTAGACGCACTTTACGATGAGATCGAAACCCGCCAAAAACAAGATCTCGCAGCCCTGAAAGACGTTAATTGCAAGCTCTCTACCGCGGAGAAACTGGTAAAGCTCCTCGAGGCAGATCTTGGCCGTATGGATATAGATCCGGCATCGGATAGTAATTTTGGCGATCTGGGCGGGGACTCACTTGGCGCGGTTGGTTTAACACTGTTGATCGAAGACATTTTTGGCGTTGAATTGCCCGCCGATATTCTTCTGAGCCCAACGGGAAGCATCCGCAATTGGGCCATGCATATTGATGAAGCGCTGAGAAGCGATAAAAATGCACTGCGAAGCTTCAGCCGCGTGCATGGCGACAACAATGTGCAAACGGTTGACGGAGAAGATCTGATTCTTGAGAACTTCTTGGAAGCAGAGACAATTGAAGCGGGTTCCAACCTACCGCTCAAGACAGGCGATCCGAAGACTGTCTTTTTAACAGGGGCCAATGGGTTCTTAGGGCGCATCGTTGCCTTGCAATGGATGGAAGAGTTGGCGCCGCGAGGCGGTAAACTCATTTGCGTGATCAGAGGGCGAGATGACGCCGATGCAAGAGAACGCTTGGCTTCTGTCTTCAAAGGATACAATCCAGAACTGGAGCAACATTTCGAACAGTTGGCGGAGCGGCATTTAGAAGTTGTCGCTGGTGATCTTTCTCAAAAATACCTGGGGCTTAGCGAAACTCGATTCAATGAAATTTCCGCCGAAGTCGACCGCATCTCTCATGTCGGCGCCCTTGTTAATCATCGACTAGGATATGAACATCTGTTTGGACCCAATGTCGCGGGAACAGCTGAAATTGTGCGAATGGCGATCACAGGCGCAAGAAAGCCCATCGACTTTGTCTCCACGCAAGCTGTCATTCGTTACTTGAAAGATGGCATCGGCAATGAAGAGAATGCGCCGCTGCAATCAAAAATCGACCTCGTAGATAGCTACGCGATGGGATATGCGGCCAGCAAATGGGCAGGTGAACATCTTTTAGCGCGCACTCAAGAAATGTGCGCTATTCCTGTCAATGTATTGCGTGGACCGATGATGCTCGCCCACAGCAGCTATACCGGTCTCATCAACGAGTCCGATACGCTCACCCGATTGCTAATTAGCGTTGTACTGACTGGTCAGGCGCCTTACTCTTTTTACAAGTTAGACGCACAAGGCAAACGACAAAAGGCTCACTATGAAGGGCTTGCGGGAGATGTCGTCGCCGCTGCTGTCATTGCCGTCTCGCGACTAGACCATAATGAACTTTGCAACTTCAATGTCTGTAACTTCAATATGGATGACGGGTGTTCTCTCGACACCTTTATCGATGCGATCGAAAGCTATGGATATGACATCCACCGTGTTTCAGACCATGCTAAGTGGATCAATCGGTTCCGCGAGCGTTTGCAGAACTTGCCGGATAATCAAAAACAAATGTCAGCCCTAAACATCTTGGGGGCATTTTCTACGATCTCGGAGCCCGATCTTGTCGGGCGATCCTGCGATAATTTCAAGACCTTAATGCCCCATCTTAGTACAGGCGAAAAACTGCCAAGCATCGAAGAGGCTTTCATTCACAAATGCCTAAATGATTTGCAGGTTCTTGGAATGATACCGGCGGCCACTAACGACACATCGCGTTAACAACGTGAAACCAATACTACTGATATAGAAATAGCAAAGTGACAAACTCCGCGATTTCACAATATCGATGAAGATCACGCGAAGCGGGTATGGGATAGCTCAGCTGACCTTGTGGCGCTTAAATAGAATAATTGTTGTTTTTGTCCAAAAGAAACAACTTAAAAAATTGCGCTTGCCCGCTGAACGCGATCACGTCGGGGCATCATAATGCATCGTAAAAAGGGCCAGGAATGTTTCGCAATTTTTTCTACGGGTGGGTCATTGTTGGCGCGGCGGTCATTGTCGGTTTTTTAACGACCGGTTTAAACGGCTACGCCAACGGGATTTTGCTCCCGCATTTAGCAGATACACTAGCCAATGGAAGTCGAGGTCAAATTTCCATTGGCATCTCAATCGCCTCGATCTTTTCAGCCCTCGTTGCACCCTTTATCGGTAGATATGCGGATAATAATTCCCCACGCAAAGTTTTGTTTATCGGCGCGGTTCTGATCGTCATTTCTTATATCGGAATAGCGAATTCTCACAAGCTCTGGCACTACTATGTCTCCATGGGCATTATTTTCAGCGTAGGGGTAACCTGCGCTGGCCCGACCGTTCGCAGCCTTGTCGTTTCGCTCTGGTTTGAACGATGGCGCGGACGCGCACTCGGGATTTCTGTCATGGGCGCCTCCCTTGCGGGCGTCTTATTGCCACTTATACTGAACGAACTCGTTAATGATCTTGGTTGGCGCACCACCGTTTATATTTGCGCCATAACCGTCGCCAGCATACTTCTTCCAACAATTTATTTTGTGATAAAAGATCAACCTCACGACATTGGCGAGGTTCGCGACGGTCATAAGAATGCACTCTCCGCTGACGTGATCAGTGAATCCGATCGAGCAGATGATCACACAGAGGTGACATGGTCCAGCATGCTCCAGAATAAGTCGTTTTGGGCTATCGGGCTCATCTTCGGACCGATGACCTGTGTATATATCGCAATTTCCGTTCATTTGTTCGGTCATGCGACAAGTTCAGGTCTCCAATCTGGACAGGCCGCGCTCGTTCTTTCGGCAATGGCTTTCTTGTCTGTATTGGGCAAACCGTTTATGGGCGTGTTGGCCGATTATGTCGGCGCCCGAATTACGATTTGGGCGTCACTACTGTTACAGTGCGTCGGGCTCCTTGCTTTCACGATGTCCTCTGAACTATGGCACTTCTTGATTGCGGCATCCTTTCACGGGCTGGGTTATGCGGCGATGTCAGCGATGCGCACATTTGCTCTTTCGACCAGCATCGGAACGCGTTCGCTTGGATCGTCAGTTGGATTGTTGAAGTGGCTAGAATTACCATTTGCGGCGAGCGCATCACCACTCGCAGGCTTCGTTTATGATGCGACGGGGAGTTATGATGCCGCTTTTCTTGTTTTCGCTAGCTTATTGCTTGTCGCGTGCCTCGGGCCGTTCTTCATCCGCGACGGTCGAATTCGCAACACAGCCCCTTAACACACATCATATGCCCCCTTCCGAATAAATCCACAGACTTAGTTCTAGGGCTATAGATTTCTTTGTTAATAGACTGCTTCGCTAAAACCGAATGGTTTTCGATTTCTATCGCGGTGTGCATCAACATTGTCGAAACAACATTCAGCGCGATCGCCTAAACACGTTATGATCAAACGCATGTCCAACGTAGTGCATGCCGCCCTGAATAATTGGAAGCTCGATTCTAAATAGTTCTGTGATACGTATTTTCAAAACCATTTAATTTCCCGGAGATGATTAATCGGTGATTGCCACCCAGCGATTGGTTAGAAAGCCTATTGTGCAAGTTGATCACATATACGATCAATCATAAATATGCTTGCAACGATTGCCTATCTCGCCCCGTTTGATTTGTAACTTACACAATTATCTGTTGCAGGCATTTGCAGCAGCCATTACTTTTTGAAGCGGATCTTAGGAGTTTTCCAGCATGAAACTATCCGTAAATGGCGTCGATCATGAAGTCGATGTCGAAGACGATATGCCGCTGCTTTGGGTATTGCGAGATGAACTTGGTGTAAAAGGCCCCAAATATGGCTGTGGCATAGCCCAATGCGGCGCATGCACTGTACATCTTAATGGGCTCGCCGTGCGATCATGCTCTATAAAAGCCAAGCACGCTGATGGCGGCGACGTTACAACGATAGAAGGGCTTGGCACGCCTGATGCTCTTCACGCCGTACAGGAAGCCTGGATCGAACATCAGGTGGCGCAGTGTGGGTACTGTCAATCCGGCCAAATCATGTCCGCGGCCTCGTTCCTTCTAATGAATCCAACGCCAACGGATGAACAAATCGATCAAGCAATGTCCGCCAACCTGTGTCGTTGCGGAACTTATTCCAGAATTCGTGCGGCCGTAAAGACGGCTGCGACAAAGCTGGCGGGGGCGTAAAATTATGAGTGTTGCAAAGATTGCCCGCAGAACCTTTCTTGTTGGCTCAATCGCCGTCGCTGGCGGCGTCGCTTTTGGTTACTATTCGGTCCGCAAGCCACACCCAAATCCTCTCGCAGATGACCTTGCTGATGGCGAAGCGACTTTTAATCCGTGGGTCAAGATTTCAAAAGATGCAATCACACTTATTACACCGCACACGGATATTGGACAGGGCGCTTACTCAGTGCAAGCGGCGCTTATCGCAGAAGAACTTGACCTAGAGTTCGACCAATTCTTGGTATCACCGGGTGAGCCGGCGCCCGCTTATTATAACACGGCCTTTGCCGATGAGGGCGTTCCGTTTCGTTCAGATGATCGAAGCTTCCAGGCCGAGTTGATGCGGGGGGCGATGGGCGCTTTTATCAAAATGCTTGGCCTTCAGGGCACGGGCGGCTCATCGACGGTGCCTGATTCCTTTGAAAAACTGCGCCTTGCCGGTGCAGTCGCTCGCGAAACACTGAAAAAAGCCGCTGCCAAAAAATTCAAAGTTGGGATGGACGAGCTTACAACGAAGAGCGGCGCCGTCATTCTGCCTGATGGCTCTGCAGTGCCCTATACAGCGCTCGCCGAAGCGGCTGCGAAAATTAACCCCGTTAAAAACGTTCCTCTGCGAGAGCCAAGTGAATGGCGCCTCATAGGCAAGCCAATGGAGCGCCTTGACATCGTTTCGAAATCGACAGGCACGGCGGTTTACGGCATCGATCTTCAATTTGACGATATGTTGTATGCAACGGTAAAACGAAACCCGCGCCAGGGCGGCGCGGTCAATGGATATGACGCGTCAAAAGCTGAAGCGATGCCAGGCGTAAAAAAGATCATTCCGGTTACCGGAGGCGTCGCTGTCATCGCAAACAATAGCTGGCGCGCTTTTAAGGCAGCGGAGGCGATTGAGCTCGATTGGGGGCCAGCACCCTATCCGGCGGAACAAGCCGACCACTGGGTTTCAATCGAGAATTCCTTCTCGGATGACTTCTTTGATAAAACCTGGCGTGATGATGGCGATGTTGAGCGAGCTTTCGCCAACGCCGATGAGGTATTTGAAGCGGAGTATAGAGCGCCATATGTCGCTCACGCGCCCCTTGAGCCGTTGTCCGCCGTGATCAAGGTCGAAGAGGACCAAGTTAATATCTGGACGTGTAGCCAATTCCCGATCCTGCTTGAACAGAACGTGGCGGCGATCACAGGCGTCGATATCGAGAATGTTCACCTCCACAATTGGCTCGCCGGCGGCAGCTTTGGTCATCGCCTTGAAGACGAGCAGGCGAAACTCGCCGCAGAAATCGGGAAGGCCTTTAAGGGGACGCCGATCAAATTGACCTATAGCCGTGAAGAAGATTTCGCTCACGACTTCCCAAGGCAATTATCGATTGGACGTGTCCGCGGCATTGCCGCCAACGGCAAGATTGACGCCATTGAATTGAACATCGCATCGGCGTCAACGAACGAATCCCAATTTAGCCGCCAACCCATCACGCCCCCAGACGGACCAGACAGTCAAATTCCAGCGGGCGCCTGGAACCAACCATTCGCTGTTCCTAATTTTCGGATGACGGCCTATAAAGCGCCAATCACAGCGCCAATCAGCTCATGGCGCTCTGTCGGCGCATCAAGCTCTGGTTTTATCGCCGCGTGTGGCTTTGACGAACTAATTCATGCAGCTGGCGCAGACCCGCTTGAAGAACTTCTGCGTCTTGCAGATAACGATATTGCGCGAAAAGTTCTAGAGGCCGTTGGCGACATGTCGAATTGGGGTGCGGCGCTCGCACCGGAACGTGGCCGCGGTCTTGCTTTCGTCACCTCCTTTGGTGTTCCGACAGCGGAAGTCATAGAAGTAACTAATACGGATGCAGGTATTAAAATCGACAAAGTCTTCGTCTCCGCCGAGGTCGGAAAAGTTATCGACCCGATCAATTTCGAGAACAACGTTCAAGGCGGTGTGGTTTGGGCGCTTGGACATGCCATAAATTGCGAAATCACCTATTCCGACGGCATGGTGCAACAATCAAATTACCATCAACATGAAGGCATGCGGCTTTATCAGTGTCCAGAGATTGTTGTTAAAGGACTTGAAAATGGCGACGCTGTTAGAGGCATTGGAGAGCCGCCTGTGCCGCCAGCGGCGGCGGCACTCGCCAATGCAATTTTTGACGCTACGGGGCAGCGGATTCGTGAAATGCCGTTCAATAAACACATCAGTTTCGTCTAGGGGGCATCGAATGATTAAGTCTGTAACCTGTCTCGTGTCAGCCATCGCCATTGGATTTGCTGGTATATCACTCGCCCAGGCAGCGCCCCAAGGCGAACCAACCCCGGCCCTTGACGATGCCTCATCTGACAATGCGCTCGCAGCTTGGGAAAAAATCTATGAGGTTTTTTCCCACCCTCGCTGCGCCAATTGCCACGTCGCCGATGACCGTCCCCGCTGGTCAGGCGCCCATTATGGGCTCGCAAAGGGTGAGTGGCAGTATCACGGTATGAATATTCATGGGGGCGCCAGCCGTATTGGCATTGAATCCATACCTTGCTCGACCTGCCACACGGCCGAGAATTCTGATGCCCCGCACGGTCCGCCGGGGAATGAGGTTTGGGCGCTCGCTCCTGCAGAAATGGTGTGGTGGCAAAAATCTTCGGCCGAAATTTGTGAACAGATTAAAGATCCACTACGCAATGGCGGGCGCTCCCTGGAAGAAGTCGCTGATCATATCTCTCACGACTCCCTTGTTTTATGGGGCTGGAATCCTGGACCAGGGCGAGAACCGGCCCCCTATTCCGCCCAGGCTACGGCGGATCGCTTTCTCTCATGGGCAGCTGCTGGCGCGCCATGCCCGTCAGTAGACACACAAAACTAAGGCTCGTCGCTCTATATGCGCCATTCAAAATGGAGATCCACAGTCGCTACCGAATAAGTGTCTTGCCGCTTTGCGGCGCTTAAGTTGCAAGATAGAAACATCACATGCGGTAATTACGGAGGAATGACGATTGATAAGGCATGTCTGGAAGATGGCACTTGTCGGAATTCTGGGCGTTTCGGCATATATTTTATATGGTATCGCGCTTCTGTCTGGCTTGACGCGACCACTAGAAACCCAGCTTGCTGATGCCTGCCATCGCGTAGATATCGCCCCCGGCACTGAGGACATTCAGTATGATTCCGAAACGGGGCATGTGTTTATCACCGCAAACAATAGACGCGCAACCGGACACGCAGAACACGGCGATGCCGCAAAAACGATCGCGGCCAATGGAATCTACGTTCTCGACGTTAGGCCGGATAAACTTGAAGACATTAGCGACCCAATAAAAGTATCGCCAGAAGGGTTTGGAGATTTCCGTCCGCATGGGCTGTATTTGTGGAACGATAACGCTGGAACCAAACGCCTTTTTGTCGTCAATCACCCTTCGACTGGTGAGGAGATTATAGAAATCTTCGATGTCGGCGAAGGGGGAATGCTCACACACTTGGAAAGCATTTCCTTTCCGGAAATGTACCTCCCGAACGATATTGTTGCGGTCGGCCCACGACAGTTTTACGCAACCAACTATTTACGCAACAAACATGGCGCCATGGCATTGATGGAGGTCCTGCTCGCCTTACCGCTTACGTCAGTGGTCTACTTTGATGGAAAATCTGGACGCACCGTCGCCGATGGATTGGCTTTCGCGAACGGAATCAATCTGTCTCGCGATCAGAAAACTCTCTACGTCGCGGAATGGACGAAACAGAAAATCTCAGTTTTTGATCGCAATTCTGACAATAGTTTGAAGAAGCGCTCGACTATCCACCTGCCTACCGCTGTCGATAATCTAGATATCGACAAAGATGGAAACATCTGGGTCGGCGGGCAACCGAGAATGTTTGACTTTATGGCCAGTATTGAAGACCCCGACACAATCGTGCCCTCCACAGGTATCACAGTAGATCCAAACACACACAAATACCGAACGGTTTTCGTTTCCAAAAACGGTGAGATTAACGCGGCCAGTGTCGTAGCAATAGCAGAAAACAAATTGCTGATCGGGGCTGTTTTCGACGGGCACGTACTTGTGTGCAACAAGCCGGGTTAGGATAATAATTCGGATGTAGTGGAGCCTTCATACAGCGCAGGCCAGATCGGCAAGTACGGACAACCCATCCTGGCTGTTGAGCATTTAATTAACTTCAATCGCGAGACACCCGAGTGTGAACTCATCAATAACAGCGAGCATACGGAAGAACTTGCAGCCGTCATGCGTTCTGTATTGAACAAAATCATACGCCCAGACATGATAAATCTCCTTTGATGCAGCTATTTGTTCAGGTGTTCGTGACTGCGCTCAAAGGGGTTGGGTCACCCTGCGCTGGTCGGCGGTAGCCGCTCTTGACATACAAACGCGACGCAATAAACCCGGCGAGCCTGCTTATATCCCCATCTACCAGAAACCTGCACCGTGCTCGTCTAACTTCCTAGAAGGTCAATCCAGGTTTTAACGAACTCGCGCGGAAAGTGCTGAACGGGGGCGGCTTAATAAGCCTGATTTTTCGCAGCCGCGGTTCTGTGTGCACCGCTCGCGGTTACCCCCCTTTAGCGGGGTTGCGGCCATAGTTCTAGATGTGAAAAATTTTGACTAGCCGCCTACGTGCGGGGCTTGGTTCACAACAGCCCGATCCCGCCTATGGCGGGATACGCCCTGATGTTTACTTCTGAAACTCGCCAAAAGACGACATAGCGATTTTCTGGATCAACGTCTAAGATCGTGCTGTATTTTACTTTCAGGCTGGCCAATATCCTGCGCCTTCAGTGTCCTCCCTGGGCAGTCCTGTGACCGCGACGTGGGTTGATCTCCCTATATTCGCAGCAACTGGTAGGAGTATTTACAAGGCCAACGAGCATCTCAATAGCACTCGTTACTAGGTCCATTCAACAACACCGCCAATGTGTTCGATTAGTCACCGCCCAAATACTTGGCGAGATCAACTTTGAGGCCGAGTTTTACAAACTCGTCATCTTCAAACGTTTCGGAGTCAGACCACCCGAGGCCAAGCTCAATCCACGCGCCATTTCTTACCGCTAACGAGGCCGTTAGCGTCGCATTCACATATTCCTCATCCTCAACAAGGTCAGAATTATAAGTGTTTGAGACGTACGCCACCGTGCCGTTCAACGAAAGATTGTCCGTTACGCGGGATACCACAAGGCCAACGCGGGCGCGATCCGTCTTTGTAATGATAGATGGCATAGCCTCATTGTTTGTTATAACCTCTTCTATCGTGTCCCAACTATAACGACCGAAAACGCCAAAACTATTATCAGCCCCGCCCTCAGAACTAGCAAAAGGTTGACGGAACGTTGTCCAAACCGACCCACCCGCAAAATCGAAATTGCCTAAAGATCCCGAATCGGAAACACCGGCGATCGCCGCGCCGACGCGTAAGCTTCTCTGCTTTTGCAAATACTTCTCGCCTTCAGCGGTACACTGATCACGGTTTGCCTCAAGTCTCTGGCTGAATGATTGGCCAAGGTTTTGACGAATTTCCTCCTCCGCCACTTTTTGATAGCCCTCAAATTTCTCGCGTATCGTCTTATTCTTGCGCGGCGAAACATGTGTGTTGAAAAAGTCGTCCGCTAAAGCTTGATCAACAGTGCGCCTAAAAAAACGACTGTCGAAAAGCTTATTGACAGACTCGTCCAAAAGCAGCGCTTTGACGGCTTCTATCCGCGCAGGCCCAGTAATTTCCGTTCTTACGCGACCAATGTAAGCATCAAGTCCCGTCGCCAAACAACTCTTTAACTCGTTGTTAAATCGCGGGTCTGCTTGATCTAAAAGCTCTGTAATAAAACCAAAAGAGGCGCGAAAATCTTCGCGGTCCATATCCGCCATTGCCATCATCTGCTCCCCATCGTCTGGGGCAGGCGTTTCCATCATGTCGCCTGATGGCGATGAAAAACCATTGGCAATCGCAATACTAAATGACGTACGGGCAAAAACCCGGCGCAAGGCGGGAAAGGCGCCTTTGGCGGCGTAATTGTCTATCGAGATGTCGCTGTCAAAAAACCAATAAGGCTGCATTGAAAAACTGCCGACACCGGTGATTGAACCGTCAGAATTGATCAATGGAAAAACTTTTACGCCGAGATCTTCAAGCGTATTAACGTGCGTGACGGCGTTTTGGTCCAAAGACAATATCGCCGCGGCGGCGTCCGTCGGCATCGCCGTCGCCACTTTGAGTTTATCGGCGCTGCCTTCCTTTCCATATAAGAGAAGGTTTAAAGCCTCTTTTGAGGCGGGTACCGCCTCTGTCTCCTGCGCGTTTGTTTCACTGGCTAATGCTCCCAATAGGATTGCTAGAACCGATACAGACAGATAGTTGTTGAAAGTGACAGGATGCATTCTCTCCCCCATAATTTGTGGTAATTATTCGTCAGCACCACCCATTATTGTGAATCTAAGCTTCAATAATCAGGTATCGAATATCGCCAAGATAAAACCCCGTATCGCCTTCTTCCGTCATCTCGACAGGAATAGGGTTTGGATCACTACCTGGAACTTCGTCGTTCAATTCCAAGGGCGAACCGTCTTGTTTCACGCTTAACGTGACATTAGGCGCGCCCCCATCCTGCAAGCGTAGTTTTGCAACCCCGACCAAAATTTCATAAGCAACAGCTTTTGGCGGGATAGATACGCTCGCCTGGCCATGGCCGCCGTCTTCAATCAAGGTTCCGTTTTTGGTGTTCTTTAAAGAGAGTCGCACCATCGTATTGGCGTTAGACTTTGCTTTAATTTTGACATTGTCAGAGCTATTTTGACGCTTTGCGTACAAATAAAACATATATCTCTCCCCAGAAAATACGTTCAGGTTTATTCAATTCATTATTAACTATAATAAAACAAAAAAATAGTGCGAAAACGTTGAGCATAATTCGCCTAATGGATGTGTAGGCGCATACATGCAAACGCAAAGCGGTACGGCTTAGAGACGCGTATTTAACGGCCGAGAGTGACAGATTGGGATCAATCAAGCCGGCAGGGAAGTGCGCCTGCCATCGTAAGTACGACGACCCCGTACATACGCTGGCAGGGGCGGAGGGACTCGACCCCACGGCCCGCTGTTTGGAGACCGATGCTCTGCTAACTGAGCTAAACCCCTAGGCCAGAGATTGCCATCTGCCGATACAAAGCTGCTGGCAAGCGCAGTTTATTATTTTACTGAGAACGCCACCCCCCAACAGGTAATTTTACCCAACAATAACAGCACAATAGCAAGGTATGAAAAGCCCGCGCCTTTCGGCGCGGGCGAGGTATACACTACCGCCTTTCTTGGCGAAGGCTTAATTCTTTTCAATCAGCTCGCTCGCGACGTAAACATCACCGCCACCCACATGCTTCATTCGGCCAGTAACTTGACCGAGCCGCACTTCGGGCGAACCGAAAAGCCGTAAATCTGGTTGGTGGGCGCTGCCGTCAAAATAAAGCGCGCCTGATCCGTCAATGGTTGCGCGTAACTGCTTTGCTTGACCGCTACGCACAGCCACCGCGCCCGACCCCGCAATTCGAACGGTTAAAGGGCCCTGAAGGCGCGCCGCCCGCGCCAAACCTGAACCTGCGATGGAAACATCCATCATTCCGTCAACTGTTCCTAAAATCGCGTCACCAGCGCCAGCGATATCAATATCCGCCATCGCCGCGGCGCCCGTTAAAAGATCTGCGTCCCCTGAAAGATCAACCTCAAGCATGCCCGCAACATCGCCGAGAACTAAACGGCTGCCTGAAAGCATGCCAACCACCGCTTCATCAACATCACCGATCTCACCATAAACGTAACAAGCATCAAGGTTTAGAGCCGCGCTAATGTCATCCATCGCGATGGTCATGCGCGCATCTATAAAAGATGTATTGGTGTCACGCGGCATAGTAACTTTTATAGTCGGGTAGTCTGTAAAGAAATCTTCTTTTAGAGTTGGATTTTTTGAAAGAGTGCGATCTTTACGCGCATTGTAAGTGCGGCGGATACGATCATTGCAGCAATCTTTTCCATCCGCTTCTTTCCAAGGTTCCCCCTTAATACGCAAAATCCCGTCTGCATCAAGAACAGCTGTAACTTGACGATAGGTTTTCCCTTGCTCAATCGTAATATCGATTTCATCAATGCTCGCTGTCACGATTTCAATCGCGCCTGTAACATCTTCAAAGACAATGCTGTCAGCGGTAAAACGCTCTGCTGCGGCTTGGCTGGCGATCATTGCGCCTGTCGCTGCAATCACTGTTAAGATACGTCTTTTCATTACGCGCCCCTTTCCCGAGCGCCAGCCGCAGTTAATAGCAGCGAGCGCATTGCGTGGCTTTCGCCAAAGGCATTGCAAATCGCGGACCGCTTTTCGCCTCAAAAGAGAAAGCATTTTTTGCTTTTTTTGGGATGACTTTTCTATTTACGTAAAGATATGCGCCAAAATGGGACAATCACGGCGTCAAAAACCGCTAATGTTTGTAACCCCATCCACGTCCCAGCCAGCCCACTCGATCATTTGGTCGCCAGCGCTTTTCGCCGCTGGGGCGCCATCAATTTTTAAGGCGTCCAAAAACTCATCAAAACCTTGGCGCTGCGCCGCCCGCGCCTCTTCCTTAGATAGCAACCGGAACAGGGCTTGGGCTAAGTTTTCTGGCTTACAGTCCTGTTGTAAAAATTCCGGCATCACAAACCGGTTCGCGGCGACATTTACGATTGAAATATACTTCGTTGTAATAACCCGCCGCGCCCATATAGCCGTTAAAGGGTCAACGCGGTAAGCAATGACCGTCGGGGCGCCATTGATAGCAAGTTCAGTTGAAACTGTTCCTGATGCGGCTAATGCGACATCCGCTGCCGCAAAAGCATCATACTTATCCGCTTGCGATATATAAGTCACCGGCAATGACCAATCAGCAAGCTGTTCGCGCAGATATGCCTCAACCGCTGGCGCCAACGGAATCAAAAGGTGAAGATTAGATATTTTTTCTGCTAAAAGATTCAATGTCGCTTCAAAAGGTTTTATCAGACGGCGGACCTCGCCTTTGCGGCTACCTGGCGCTAATAAGACAAGATTCTTGCCTTTGAGGCCGAAACGCTCTCGAAAAGCAACGCCATCGCCACGATGCGTCCAAGCTTTTTGAAAAGTTGGGTTACCGACAAAAGCGGCCCGAACACCGGCTTTTTCAAAATAAGGCGGTTCAAACGGCAACAACGTCAGCACGCCATCAAAATGATCTTTGACAAAATCAACCCGTTGCGGACGAGACGCCCAAATTTGCGGGGCCGCATATTTATAAATTTTTGTATTGGGGGAATATTTCTTTAACCGCTTCGCCACCAACCGTGAAAACGCCCAGCCGTCAATTAAGACGGCGGCATCCGCCTTTTCCGCCGCAGCCCGTAAAGCAAGCTCTCGCGCTCGTTTTAGTCCCTCTGGCAACGCCCGAGCGACATCACTAAACCCCATGACGGCAAAGGGGTCTGTCGAAAAGAGACTGACGAAACCTTCTCTTGCCATCAATGCCCCGCCGCAGCCAAAAAAAGACACATGCGGAATTTTCTGATTAAGGTATCGATAAAGCGCTGCACCCAGAGCATCGCCGGAAGGCTCAACCGCACACAGAAGGATTTTTCTCGCCTTCACTTGCGCATGACCTCTTCAGCTGTAAAACCATAAACAAAAAGGCCAACGCTGTTGGCTTCACTGACAACTTCTTCTCTGTCGATAACCAAGGCGCGTCCGGCCTCTACCGCAATACCAGCAAGTTTGGCCTTAGCAGCGCCGCGAATAGTTTCCACCCCAATAGTTGGTAAATCAACACGCAGTTCTTGTTGGGGTTTTGGGCGTTTAACCAGCACGCCATGCAATCCTTCCCCGCCGCGAATATTGTCCGGCAATGTCGAACAACGGCGCAGCATAGCGTCGGTGCCTTCTGCAGCTTCCACCGCAAGGACATGACCAGCAGAAACCACGGCCCCTTGCCCGACATCGTAAGGACCTAGCGCATCAATCAACGACGCTGCTTTTTTTATGTCAGCCAAGTGGCGATCACTGGGCGCATTAGCGCCATAAACACCTTGCGATGCGCTTAGGCTGCTTAAGATTTCCTCAGCCCCAAAAACGCGAAAGCCCTCATCTTCAAGAACATCAACAACAACCGACAGCAAGGGGCCATCCCCCCCCGCGGCGGCGGCCGCAACTTTTGGCAATAAAGCAGCGCCGCGCCAATCGAGCTTTAAAGCAGAAAAGTCAGGCCGCTGGACAAGACCAGCAAGCACGACTCCGTCGCAATCGTTTTCTTTCAGGAGACGGATTAATTTTCCCGCCTCACCTAAACCGCATGAGGCGCCCGGTAAATTTTCAACATGATGATCAGCAAACCCCGCAAGGCGTATTACAAAACAGGGCCGCCCAGTCGCAAAACACGCCTTCGCCATTAACGCGCCGAGAGGGCCCCCGCCCGCAATAACGCCAAGTTTTTTCCAGCCGGTCATGAATACCGCTCTCAAACGTCGCCAGCCAAGTATCTACGATTCGCCATCACGAAGCGCCTATTAACCAGGCGTCATAATGGGCCGCTTCGCATCAGCGCGTATAAATCGGATGATCTCCATCACTTCTTCAAATGCGCCATATTTTTCTTCAGCGCGCGACACGCATTCCAGGAATGTTCCAGCGCCCTGGAAAATTTCCTTATAAGCATTGCGCAATGCATGGATGGTCTCTCTTGAAAACCCACGTCTTTTCATTCCGATGATATTTAGACCGGAAAGATTTGCATGATTGCCCGTCGCTGAACCGAAAGGAATGAGATCTGTCGGTGCAGCAGCGGCGCCCCCAACAAAAGCATTATCGCCCACACGGCAAAATTGGTGAATAGCGCAAAGACCGCCTAAAAAAGCTTGATCGCCAATGACCACATGTCCGCCTAGCGTAGCATTATTCGCGAATATGACATGGTCGCCGATGATACAGTCATGAGCAACATGACAGCCGGTCATAAACATGCCGCTATCGCCAATTCGCGTCTCGCCGCGCCCATCAATCGTGCCGATATTCATCGTCACATGCTCACGGATAATGTTGTCCTCACCAATGATGAGTTTAGTGTCCTCACCTTTGTACCCCAGATGTTGCGGGGGTCCGCCTAGCACACTGAAAGAATGCACTTTCGTTCGAGCACCTAATACGGTCGCGCCCTCGACAACAACATGCGGCGCAAGCACAACCCCAGCCTCAAGCCGAACCCGCGGGCCGACATGGCAATAGGCGCCAACAATCGCGTCTTCAGCCACGATGGCGCCATCTTCAATTATTGCGGTTGAATGAATGCTCATTAGGTGCGCCGTACAAACTTAAGACGGCACATGGCTTAACATCGCAGCGAAGCTAGCGTCGGCGACTTTTTTACCATTGACGACGCCTTCGCCTTCAAACCGCCAAACTGGCGGACGTTTTTGAACAGTTCGCACAACAAGTTGCAGCTGATCACCAGGAACGACTGGCTTGCGAAAACGCGCCTTGTCCACTCCCATAAAAAGGACAATCTTATTTTCCACATCCAAATCCTCTGTATACGCCGTGTAGGCGGCTGCCGCTTGCGCCATAGCCTCAATAATCAAAACTCCAGGCATGACAGGTTTTTGGGGGAAATGCCCTTGGAAAAAGGATTCATTATAAGTGACATTTTTAACGCCAACGCCGCTTTGGCCTGGCACAATATCAATCAACCGATCAATCATCAGCATCGGGTAACGATGCGGCAAAATCTGCATTAATTCTTCTAGTTCTAAAACTGATTTTCCAGGTTCAAGCTTCATTTTTATCGTCTCTTCGCTTTGGCGCCGCCAATTTTGCCAACAAGGCAGTTTCCCTCAGCCAGCGCCTCATCGGTCGTGCTGGATAGCCACCCCAAATTTGTCCCGCGGGGATATCGTGCATAACGCCGGCTTTGGCTCCGATTTGCGCGCCGTCGCCAATTTTTAAGTGATCGGCAAACCCCGCTTGCCCGCCAATCACGACACCGTCACCAAAAGTTGTGCTGCCTGATATTCCAGTTTGCGATACAACTATACAGTGGCGTCCTAAGATGACGTTGTGGCCCATTTGTACAAGATTGTCGATCTTCGATCCGTCCCCTATCCGACTATCGCCTAACGCTCCGCGATCGATTGTTGCATTTGCGCCAATCTCTACATCATCGCCCACGATAAGGCGCCCTAGCTGGGGGGCGGAAACTAACCCTTCAGATCCGGGGATAAACCCAAATCCAGCCTGACCAAGCCGCGCGCCCGGTTTAATTTGAACGCGCTTTCCTAAATCAGCACAAAATACTGACGCCCCAGCCTGTATCTGGCTATCAGGGCCAATCGTGACGCCAGGGCCAATCGTAACATGTGGGCCAATCACAACACCCGCGCCAATTTGGGCCCCATCGCCGATGACCGCTGTTGAATGCACAAATGCGCCCTCGCCAATTTTGGCGGTGGCTGAAATCGCAGCCCCTTCAGCGTTCACTTTTTTTTCTTTAAAAAGTCGGTGCGCGATAAAAGCAAACCCAAGACGCGGCGCATCACTGACCGCGATTGCGCCTTTGCCCTCAACCTTATCGGCAAGCGCTGGTTTGGTAAGACAAAGACCAAATTTCTTGCCCGCTAGAGCTTGGAGAAATTTCTTATCTTCAAGAAAGACCACTGCATTAGCGCCTGCATCTTCCAGGGAAGAAACAGTGCAAATAGCAGCAGCGTCATTTGAACAATCGCCAACCAGAGAGGAATTGGCTAATTGCGCGGCCTGCTTTAACGGCAACGGCGCTCCTTGGTTATAAAAACGCAAATCAGGCATTAACGGCCTTCCACCCCATTGTTCGCAAAATACGGCGCGCCCAACAAACAAAAGCGCATTTTATCAATTTTACCAAAAGCTTAGATGCTAGGAAACGCGGCATAAAACCCACAAAAAAACCGGCGCTAAGCGCCGGTTTTAAGCTCATTCACAAATGAAGGAACAAAAGCATTACTTCTTCTTATCTTTCTTTTGCGCCTCGGCCGCTTTGCGCTGAAGCTCAGCCAGGTCAACGCGCTCAACCTTTACGGATTTCAATTTCTTGTCGATCTCAGAGATGACTTCTTGTGTAATATCCGTTTCTTGAGAGGCATACATCACAGCACTACGTTCAAGCAGCAAAGTGGCGCCGTTTTTCTCAACAATCTTCTTCAAGATTGGACGCATCACGGTGTTAATCTCGTTAACCGCTTTTTGCTCTGACAAAGACAGCTCTCGCAATTTTACTTCCCGCAGAACAGGTAGGTTGTTTTGCTTCACCGCAATTTGCTGAGCTTTTTGTGTCCAAACTTCATCAGACAAAAGACCCTTTTGCTTTTGCAGGTCTTCAGCCTCTTTCGTGAGCTTAGAGACTTCCGTGTTAAGCTCCTCGCCAGCTTTCTTTTGAAGCTGTTCAAGCTGTGGCTTGATGGACTTGCCAGCTTTGGTTTGGCTCAAGACCTGTGACTGGTTCAAGATTAGGATAACCGGCGCAGAACGGTCAGCTTCCGCCTCAGCGCGATCAACAAATACGCTTGTCCCTGCTAGTGCGGATATTGCGAGCGCAGCAGCGCCAGCGATGGATAAAAACTTGGCCTTCATGGATTTCACTCCTTCATACTACCAAAAGTGTTCGTTAAATCAGTGATTAGTCGTCATTAAAAATTCGTGCCAGCGCTAAACCGGAAGAACTCCGTCCGGTCATAGTCTTCTTTTCTAAAGACTTCAGCAATATCAAAGCGGATAGGCCCAAAAGGTGAATCCCAGCTAACCGAAACACCCGCGGACATCCTGATTGAAAGATCGTCTTGGACAGGTGCGATACAGTTTGAAGATGGATCAGTTGTGCATAGCGTGCCTGTTTCAGGATTCACAAAGAAGCTAAGATCATTATTTAGTTCTTTTGTTTCTTCATCTACCAGGCCAACCGTTCCCACATCGGCAAACAATGCCGCCTTAATACCGTATTGTTTCGGCAGCGGCAGCGGCAGCAGAATTTCGCCCGTAGCAATCGCGGTCACCTTGCCGCCAATCGACTGTCCACGAATTTCACCACTACTCGATATACCACCAGTTCTTAGCCTTGCATCACCACTTAAAAACCTTGGCCCTACGCCAGCCACCTGGAATCCGCGGAAGCTGCTGGCGCCTTCAAAGAAACGGTCAGACAAGCGAACATCATCGCCGCCATAGCCATCAATATAACCAGCGTTCCATTTTAACGCGCCCACAAGTTTAAATGGCAATGGGTGGTAATAAGCGCCGTTAACTTGCGTGCGCCAGTAATTAACATTGCCGCCAAGGCCAGCGAATGACTGTGATAGGCTTGCCCGCCACCCGCGTGTCGGATCAATTGGATCATCCCGCTTATCGAAGGAAATGCCGTAACCAATCAAAGAAGTGATAAAGTTACCCCGCGCCTCACATGACGGCGTAAGCGTATTGCGAAGAATATCACAGGTAGGCGCAACCACAATTTGGCCGCCCCCTAAACCCGTTGCAAGCCTGGCAGGGCCACCACCCGGCACAAGCAGAGGGATCGCGTCGTCGACTGTGGTGGCGCCGATGACCTGTCCTTCATCATCAATCGACAGCTGATCGCGGGTGAACAAATATTGCAGGGAACCACGGCCATATTCTGAAACCTGGAAGTTGGTGTTTAAGCCAAAGCCCGTCCGATCACGAATAAAGTCCGATTCACGAAATTCAGTTCGGTTGTTAAAAACAGAAAATCCGGCGGACATATTCCGGTCGAGGAAGTAAGGCTGGGTGAAGCGAATATCCACCGCGCGCGTCCGCGATGACGCTTGCACCCGGAAGCGCAAGAATTGGCCGCGCCCAAGCAAATTACTTTCTTGGATTGAAAAATCGACGATGAAGTTCTCGGTCGAAGATACGCCGACGCCAACGCTGAAGGAGCCGGTGGATTTTTCCTCCACTGAAACATCAAGCTCCGTGCGGTCCGGCGCAGAGCCTGGCTTTTCTTCGATATTCACTTCACCGAAATAACCAAGCTGACGGATACGCGCGCGAGACCGGTCGACCAGCACACGGTTAAACGCGTCGCCTTCTGCAACACGAACTTCGCGGCGGATAATCTTATCAAGCGTGCGCGTGTTACCCTTAATATTGACGCGCTCAACATAAACCCGCGGGCCTTCATTCACCTGGAATGTGAGGTCGACAGTTTTATTCTCGCGATTGCGCTGTAGCCGCGGATTAACATCCACAAACGCATAACCCGTAGCGCCAGTCGCGAAAGTAATGGACTCAACGGCTTTGTCGACCTTTTCGCCGTCATAAGTCTGACCAGGCTTAATCGGCACAAACCGCTCAAGCACGCCTTCATCAAGTTTCGCGAGCGTGGTCTTAACTTTAACATCGCCGACGGTGTATTGCGGCCCCTCATCAACAGTGAAAGTAATGAAAAAATCTTTGCGATCCTGAGTCAACTCAGCAACTGCGTTGATCACCTGAAAGTCAGCATACCCGCTACGGGTATAGTGCTTATTGAGGAGCGTGCGCTCATACTCAAGCCGGTCAGGGTCGTAATTGTCATTTGAAGTGAAGAACCGCCACCAACGGCTTTCCTTCGTCAGCAAGACGGTGCGAAGTTCCGCATCCGTGAAAACTTTGTTGCCAACGAAGTTAATCTTAGCAACACCCGTTTTGGGCCCCTCGTCAATTTCGTAGATAACATCAACACGGTTTTGCTCGAGGATTTTGACCTTAGGCGTTACTGTCGCCGCGAAACGGCCCGTACGCCTGTAAACCTCAATAATGCGCTGGGTATCAGCTTGAACCTTCGCCTTGGTGAAAACAGAACGCGCAGAAAGCTGCACTTCTTCGTTGATTTTATCTTCCTTCACCCGGCGGTTGCCGTCCAAAAGCACCTGGTTGACGATCGGGTTTTCTTGGACCTCAATCAACAACACCCCGCCATCCTGCATCGATAATGAGACGTCGGAGAAAAGACCGGTGTTAAAGAGCGTCTTGGCGCCAAGGTCGATCAGTTTTGGGTCCGCAGGCTCGCCCGGCTGCATAATGAGATAAGACGCGATGGTGCTCGGCTCAATCCGCTGATTGCCTGTGACAGCAATAGACTGGATGATTTGCGGCGCGGTGTGCGCCCCTGCTGTTTGCCCAAAGGCAGCCCCGCCAACGATTGCCTGAAAAGGCAAAATCGCCATTAAGGTTAATAGGATTGGCATGGCGCCCCAAACGCCGCCCCCCGACTTTACTTCACGCATGCACCGACCCATTTCAGCTATTAATGGAAAGAAGAGAGTTAATGTCGTTCCACGTTACGAAAATCATTAGCGACGCCAACATGGCGAGGCCTACCCGAAAACCAATTGCCTGCGCCCTTGCCCCCAAAGGCTTACCAGCAACGGCTTCGTAGCCGTAATACATTAAATGGCCGCCGTCGAGAACCGGAATGGGCAAAAGATTTAAAAATCCTATGGAGACAGACACAACCGCCGCCAGATTAATGAAATTCGCAAGCGATACTTGAAACTTCGTCCAAAAGGACGGTTTTTCTCTATAGGCTGACTCGTCAAAGCCGGAAACCGCAGATTGCCCAGCATATTGGGCCATTTTTAGCGGCCCTCCCAACTGGCGGGTGTCTTCTTTGCCCATGATCAAACGCCCGATAAATTTAACAGTCGTCGATAAGACATCCCAAACTTTATTCGTCGCTGCGCCAAGGGCGCTTAATGGTTCATAGCGTTGAAAACGATAGGACGCAGGATCAGGCTTGACCCCTAAAATTCCTATCCTCACCTTATTACCAAAAGCGTCTTCCGATTCTTGACGGCGCGGCGCTGCGGTTAGGGTAATGGTCTTCTCACCCCGCTCCACCTCAAACAACAAATCATCACCAGCGCCGAGCATCACAGCGTAGCGCAAATCATCAAACCTTTTGATGGACTTACCATTGATTGCTGTCACGCGGTCTCCAGCGATAAAACCGCCCTGTTCAGCGGCGCTATCCGGCATAACCTCGCCAATAACGGCTTCAAAGTCCCCCTCGCCAAGCGCGGCAAGAAGCCCCCAGAATATTACAATTGCTAATAGAAAATTGGCGAAAGGTCCCGCCGCGACAACCAATGCTCTCGCCCAAACCGGCTTAAAGTGGAAGCAAACTGCTTTTTCTTCCGCGGTCAGCCCGCCGCCTTCTGCTTCGCCGGGTTTAGGGAACTGGGTCGTGGCCAATCCGGTTGATTTTTGTTCTGACGCCGCCTCTTCTTTGACAATCTCAGATGCTTCTGAAGCGGGCCCTGCGTCACCGAAAAACTTAACATAACCGCCAAAGGGCAACATGGCGATCCGCCATTCTGTACCCTTTTTATCAACCCACCGCGCGATGGGTTTGCCAAATCCTATTGAAAAAACATCGACACGAATGCCAAGCAACCGCGCCATGGAGAAATGCCCATATTCGTGAAAAAACACGATGATCGTCAAAAGCGCAATAAACGCGACAACCGTAATCGGCAAAATTAACAACTGGTCCAGAGAAATTCCGGCAATCGACATAAAAGCGTTTCCTATTGGGCCAAACTATGGGGCCACTTTAAGGCTGGATTTGGGCGTCTGGCTATGGCTGACCTATTCTTTTTAGCCGTCAGTTTAAGCAGCGGCCTTTTTAGCGATTATTTCTTCAGCAAGAGCGCGCGCCAAAGCATCAGCCTCAACCGCATCTTCTAGACAGGTGAGTTGTTGCGCCGATGGGTTTTGCTTTTCCGCCCGCTCCATAACTTCTTCTGCGACGCCTGCGATATCAAGGAAGCCTAACCCTTCGCCCAAGAAGGCTGCAACAGCAACCTCATTAGCGGCATTTAGTGTCGCCGGCATGACGCCGCCCTTGGTAATCGCTTCGCGCGCAAGACGCAGCGCCGGAAAACGATCAATATCCGGCGCCTCAAAATTGAGCTGCGAGACCGCCGCAAAATCAAGCTTTTCACTCGGGCTTGGGGTGCGATCGGGCCAAGCAAGGGTTGAAGCGATCGGGGTGCGCATGTCTGGCGTGCCCAGCTGCGCGAGGACGGAGCCATCCACATATTCAACCATTGAGTGAATCACAGATTGTGGGTGCACCAATATCTCAATGCGCTCATGTTCAACGGGAAAAATATGCGCCGCTTCAATAAGCTCCAGCCCTTTATTCATCATAGTCGCGCTGTCGACGGAAATTTTTGCGCCCATTGACCAGTTTGGGTGCGCAACCGCCTGGGCTGGTGTGGCGCGGGCCATATCTGTTTTCGCCCAGGTTCTAAACGGACCGCCAGAAGCCGTTAAAATTAGGCGCGAAACCCTGTGAGGACGCGCAAAATCAAAGACCTGGAATATCGCATTATGCTCAGAGTCCACAGGCAAAAGCGCGCCACCCGCTTTATCAATCGCCGCTTTTACAACATCGCCGGCGCAAACCAGGCATTCTTTATTAGCAAGCGCGATATCTGCGCCGCGCTCGGCCGCCCGCAATGTCGGCATAAGCCCAGCGGCGCCAACGATGGCCGCCATCACCCAATCAGCATCCCGGGCGCCCGCTTCTTCAATTGCAGCAGCGCCAGCGCCGATCTCAACATCAAGCCCGTTAAGGGCCGCCTTCAAATCATCTTTTAAGTCTTCATGCGCAACAGCAACAAAACGCGGTTTGAATTTTTGTGCTTGTTCTGCAAGCAAAGCCACATTTCTATTGGCGGTCAGCGCCTCAATCTCAATCGCCGCTTCCCCGCGACTTTGCGCAAAGTCCAACAAATCGAGGGTGTTGACGCCGATCGAACCGGTCGAACCCAGGATCGTAATCCGCCGGGTCTTGGACGTATCGATGATTGGGGCATTCGCCTTTCCATCATGTGCGCCTGTCGTCATATTCGATCCCCTATCAACCCCTGTCAAACAAGCTTTTGTACAAACGAGCCTTGCCTCAATGGCTGCTTAGCTCAAGCACCGCAAGCCTAACCACAAGCTTTTTAGTCTGCCTCATTCACACTGCAGCGGCCATCATATTCAGAAAAATAGCCGCCGTCATCGATATCGTTGCGAAAATCATCCCATCCAAACGATCTAAAAATCCGCCATGGCCGGGAATCAACGAACTTGAGTCTTTAACGCCAAAAATGCGCTTAAAAGCAGATTCCGCCAAATCACCTAATATGGATGCTAGTCCTAAACATGCTCCCACGAGGACGTAAACCCCCAATGAGCCTTCGCCATAAATCCATTGCACGGCTGCGGCGCCGGCGCACCCGCCCATAAACACGCCAGCAACCACACCGGACCACGTTTTTTCAGGAGACAGCGCCCGTGAGATACGCGGCCCGCCAATGAAACGCCCCGCGAAATAAGCCCCTGTATCTGCGGACCAAACGATTAAGAACAACACAAATGTCAGCGCACGGCCATTTTCCACAACATCTCTAAGCCACACAAGCGCAATACAAGGAACCGTAATATAAAGCGCACCAAAAGCCGCCCAAGCCATTTTCGCAGACTGTTTTCTTAAAGCAAAAGCCGCCGCCCCAGCGCCGCCAGCCGCCATCAAGAATGCAATCGAAAAAAATCCGCCCGCCGCGGCCGCTAATGCAATGGCGCCGCTTATGGCCAGGCAACAAAAAGCAGGAGAAAAATCAGTTCCCTCAACCATGCGCGCCCATTCATAGACCATCACCATAGCCATAAACGCAATAACAGCGGCAAAGGGCGGGCCGCCTAAATAAACAGCGGTAATAGCAATCGGGGCAAGCACGGCAGCAGACAATACGCGCTGCACCAAATTGCGACGAGCCGTATCTCGCAATGCCGCATTAAGGGATGATGATTTTCGAAAGGCGATCATAACCGTTGGGCCATGGCCGTTAGCTTATTGAGCCTCAACGCCGCCAAACCGTCTTTCCCGCCCTTTATATTCCGCCAAGGCGTCAGCAAAATAGTCTTTGTTAAAATCAGGCCATAAAGCGTCGAGGAAAACATATTCCGCATAGGCCGCCTGCCAAAGTAGAAAATTACTAATGCGCTTTTCACCGCTTGTGCGGATGATTAGCTCCGGATCCGGAATATCCTTCGTATCTAAATAATCTTGAAGGACTTGTTCGTTTAGCTTCTCTGGGTCGGCAGCGCCAACCTTAACCTGGCGCGCATAAGACCGCATGGCGCGTATAATCTCATCGCGCCCGCCATAATTAAAAGCGATTTGAAGTACAAATTTATCATTTTGCGCTGTTGTGCGTTCGGCCCGATTAACGAGCAAACGCAGATCATTATCGAGATTTTGACGGTCGCCAATAATACGGACTCTTACGCCTTCTTTTTTCAAGGTTGGCAGGTCGTCATCGATAAACTCGCGCAAAAGGCCAATTAGATCACGCACCTCTCCGGCTGGTCGCCGCCAATTTTCTGTCGAAAAACTATAAAGCGTCAGATAGCGGACACCCAAATCGCGCGCCGCCTCAACAGCGCGGCGCGCCGCCTCAACCCCTTCACGGTGGCCAGCCGCCCGCGGTAAGCCGCGCAAAGCCGCCCACCGACCATTACCGTCCATGATCAATCCGACATGCTGCACAACCGCGTCGACGCCGCCGCCCGCTTGCTGAACAGCTTCATCCGATGCGGTTTGATCATATGCCTCACCGATTTGACGCACGGTTTTGGCGGCCATTTACCATCTCCAACAAAGCTTGCCTTTAGTATATCTTCAATTTCCAAGGCAAGTTTTAACATTAGGCGGATTTCGCCTCTTTCAGCGCAATAAATTGCGCTCAAAAATATTCAACCTAGTCGCCCGTAGTATTTACGCCACGCGTTAGCGTATCTAATCTAAATTCAATCGGAACCCGCCTAAAGGACGCAGGGCCGAGCAGTAAAACGAGATCGCCATAAACCCTAACACAACCTTTTCTGGGGCAGCTGTGTCGCGCATCACATCAGATATACTAGACTTGCATAATCTCTACTTCTTTCGTCGAAAGCGCTTCATCAACCTTTTTAATTGTGCTGTCGGTTAGCTTTTGAACTTCTTCTGACAAACGTTTTTGATCGTCTTCGCTAACACCGGACGCTTTTTTGATGGATTCCATCCCCTCACGCCGGACGTTTCGAACAGCAACCCGCGCTTGCTCTGCATATTTACCGGCGACTTTTGTCAACTCGACGCGTCGTTCCTCCGTCAGCGGCGGAAGCGGAATACGAATAGTTGTTCCGTCAACAACCGGGTTAACGCCAATGCCAGCTTCACGAATCGCCTTTTCAGCGGCGCCGATAAGCCCTTTATCCCACACGGAAACTGAAATCGTACGCGCTTCTGGGACGCTTACCGTTCCGACTTGGTTCATAGGCATTTGCGAGCCATAGGCGTCAACAGTGATAGGCTCGATCAAACTCGCAGAAGCACGGCCAGTACGCAGGCCCGAAAACTCCCCCTTTAGCGCAGTGAGCGCGCCTTCCATTCGTTTTTCAAGATCTTTTAGATCAACGCCTTCGGTGCTCATATTATGCTCTCCTGCTCATTCTTAAATGCTGTTCATGCGGCGAAACTGCGCACAGAACAAGGCCATTTGCGGATTAGTATTGTAAAATACGTGTGTTTAAGGCCGCTGATCACCTTTACTCAACGCAATCAGCTCTCCGATGTTTATCTAGCCCGTAGTCTTAAAATCATCGTCTATCCAACAACGATTTTTAACCGCTTATGATTGTTTGACGCCCCGTACCCGTTAAAGCGCCAACCACGCCGCCCTCATTGCTGATCGGAAAGACGACAATCGGAATTGAATTTTCCCGGGTTAAAGCAATGGCCGCTTGGTCCATCACTTTTAAGTCCCGCACCATCACTTCGTGATAGGTTAATCGATCAAAGCGTTCAGCATCTGGGTTGGTTTTTGGATCATCTGAATAGACCCCGTCAACTTGCGTCCCCTTCAATAAGGCGTCGCATCCCATTTCCGCCGCCCGTAAGGCCGCGGCCGTATCAGTTGTAAAAAACGGGTTGCCCGTACCAGCAGCGAAAATGACAATGCGTCCCTTCTCCATATGGCGGATCGCGCGACGACGCAGATAAGGCTCGCAAATCGCAGTCATCTCAATAGCGGATAATACACGTGTAAATAGCCCAATTTTTTCAAGCGCATTTTGCACCGCAAGCGCATTCATCACAGTGGCGAGCATGCCCATGTAATCTGCGCTGGCGCGTTCCATGCCTTTTGCGGCCTGGCTAACGCCGCGAAAAATATTGCCGCCGCCGATAACGAGGCAAAGCTCCGCACCAAGTTCTTTTGCTTGCTTGACTTCCCTCGCTATCCGATCAACCGTCTCTAAATCGATGCCATACTTTCCGGGGCCCATTAACGCTTCGCCGGAGATTTTCAGCAATACGCGCTTATAAAGGGCGCCTTGAGCAGGCGGGCGCGCGCTTTCTTCCGGCTCCGATGGCGTGGTTACGGTCATGACACAAATCCCTTGAATGATGCGACTGGCGATTATGAGAATTCTTATAAGGGCTAAGGCGATTCATAATGGCTGGCGTCACCTTAGGCGCGGCGCGTCAATTTGCAAGGATTGAATAAGAGACGACCAAAGACAGGAAGACGCAACTAAACCGCCTAAGGGCCACAAACAGTAAACACTTCGGTCGAAAAGGCTTTTAAGGCGCTCAACCACCGCAATAAACTCAACGACCGCAATAAAAAAGCCGCTGCAAAAGGCGCTGCGGCTTCATAATTTTTTGTTTCTTTAAAGCAACGAAAAACTAGTCTTCGTCGTCGCTCTTTTCAACGCCGTCGCCAAGCTCCAGGCGTTCAAAACCAGCGAATTCAACTGGCGCGCCAATGTCTTTAGCCGCATTTTCGATGACCTTTGAAATTCGTGTCTCGCCATCGATGACAAAGATTTGTTCAAGAAGAACAGATTCTTCGTAGAACTTACGCAAACGGCCTTCGACCATTTTTTCGATGATCTCCTCTGGCTTGCCAGAAGCCCGGGCTTGATCAGCAAGAACATCCTTTTCCCGCGCAACAACGTCTTGATCAAGATCAGCGACTGTCGCCGCGAGAGGCCGCGCCGCAGCAACGTGCATCGCGATTTGCTTACCAAGCGCGTTTAGTTTCTCTTTATCGCCAGACGACTTAAGACCAACCAATACGCCGATTTTACCCGCATTGTCCGTTACAACGCCGTGTACATAAGAAGCAATCACGCCTTCGGAAACTTCAATGCCGCCTGAACGACGAAGATTCATGTTCTCGCCAATCTGGCCAACCATCTCAGCGATCTGGTCTTCCACGGATTTGCCCGCGCCAGGGTATTCAACGCCGCGTATCGCCTCAACCGAACCGTTCGTCGCCAAAGCGGCGCCCGCAATCTCAGCAACCATGCCTTGGAAGACTTCATTACGGGCGACAAAGTCTGTCTCTGAGTTGATCTCAACAACAACCGCTTTTGCGCCAGCGCCTTCATTATTAACAGCTACCGCGACAAGTCCCTCGCTCGCAGTACGCCCAGACTTTTTAGCGGCCTTAGCCAAACCCTTTTTGCGCAGCCAATCAACCGCAGCATCGAGATCCCCGTCAGTCTCTTTAAGGGCCGTTTTACAATCCATCATACCTGCGCCAGTTGTTTCGCGCAGATTTTTGACCATCTCGGCGGTGATCCCAGCCATATTCATTCTCCTTTACGACGCTCACAAAGGCGCGCTCAATCATTTACTGGGGCTTTAAGCCGTGCCTTTAGGCCGAAACAAGCCCCTGATTAAAAACCACTCACTCAATCTAAAAAATTTTCGCCGCTCATTCTCGCCGCTTTATGCGTTCGGCTTACCGCGCCTCGATGACAGTTTTGCAACAGCAACCCTAAAAGCGTATCGCTAAATTTAGCTCCCCCTACCCAAGCCGAGTGATGCGGGGCGCCAGGCGCTACGCGCCCGGCATTTAGTTCAATAGCCGTTTAACGCGTTATGCGCTCGCAGATTGCTGTGACGCTTCTTCCTCAACAGCCTCAACCGCTGGGCTCTCGCCTTCAAGCGCCTCAGCCGGCTCCTCTAAGACTTCTTCAATTGGCGCATCTTCGAGCGCGCCAAGATCAACGCCAAGCGCAACCTGGCTCTCCGAGATACCGTCAATCACCGCATCAGCAACAAGGTTACAATAAAGCGCAATAGCACGAGACGCATCGTCATTGCCCGGAATAATGAAATCAACACCATCTGGGTTGCAGTTCGTATCAACGACAGCGACGACCGGGATGCCTAGTTTTTTTGCTTCCTTAATCGCAATCGCTTCTTTTTTGACATCAATTACAAATAGCAAATCAGGCAAGCCGCCAAGTTCGCGAATTCCGCCAAGGGAAGCATCAAGCTTTTCTTTGTCGCGTGTTAGCTGCAGTTGTTCTTTTTTGGTCAGCCCGACGCCGCCTGTATTGAGGCGCTCTTCCATATCCTTCAGACGGCGGATGGAATTTGAAATAGTTTCCCAATTGGTCAGTGTCCCGCCAAGCCAGCGCACATTCATGTAATATTGCGCACAGCGTTGAGCAGCTTCAGCAATCGGAGCTTGGGCTTGACGCTTTGTTCCAACAAATAAAATACGCCCGCCGCCCGCGACGACGTCACGAATTTTGACAAGCGCCTGATGTAGCAAGGGAACAGTTTGGGATAAATCGATAATATGAATGCCATTGCGATCGCCAAAGATAAAAGACTTCATCTTCGGATCCCAACGGTGGGTTTGGTGGCCAAAGTGCACGCCAGCCTCAAGCAGCTGGCGCATGGAAAATTCAGGCAACGCCATTTTGTAACTCCTTCGGTTGTTCCACTGCACCGCTGAATGTGAGAGCTTTAGCGCCCCACAAAGGTCAGAACGCTATGGCCCACAACACCGAGGAATGCGATGCATGAGAGATAATCGGGGGTTGATAGCACTAATTTCAGAAAATTCAAGCGAATATCAGCGCTTAAATAACGATTTCACAGACCGCCACCCACAATAAATGCCCCCGATAGGCCCAAAAGATCCGGCTTAAACAAGCTCGACGTCGATTACCCCATCGATAGAACGAAGCGCGCCGCGCATCGCAGGAGTGCAAGCAGCCTCAACCCCTAGATGCAGGTCAACTTCGCGCCCATTTTCTGGCAAGCGCAGGGAAATAATAACATCCCCCGCTTCTTGCGGCGCTGCGGGTTTAACCGCCGCCAAGCGTCTTTTGATCGCCTCAAGCGCCGTCGGCGCACCAACAGCAATACGCAACTGCGAGACCGTTTGCCCCGCCACCGTATCAAGACGCTGCAAGCTCTCAACAGTAAAACGCGCCTCTCCATCCCGGTCTTCCGCTGTAACGCCGATCAAAACTAAATTACCGACCTCTAGTAGATCACGGGACGCATTTAAGACTTCAGAAAAACACGTAACTTCAAATTCGCCAGTCGTGTCAGAAACTTCCACCCAGGCGAATGGGTTGCCGTTCTTTGATCGCCGCACCCGAACGGAACGAACAACCGCCGCCATCATTGCAGAAAAACGCTCATTTTTTGCCCGTTCCTGGGCGTCAACAAAAGCAACAACATTAAGGCGCGCTAATTCTTTTTCATAATCATCAAGTGGGTGACCGCTAAAATAAAACCCAACCGCGGCCCGCTCATCATTAAGCGCTTCTAAAGGCGCAGGCGGTTCACTGGCCAGCAAACGAGGGCGCGCAAGGCCAGCATCCGTACTCGCCATATCAAATAGGCCCGCTTGATCGCCGTCCCGTTCATCTGCATAGCGCGATGAATATTTAATCAACAAATCCGCCGAGACAAAGGCCTCCGCGCGAGACGCGCAAAGACCATCAAAAGCGCCAGCCCGAGAGAGATTTTCCAACGATCGCTTACCAACTGCGCGCAAATTAACGCGCTCGGCAAAATCATATAAATCTTTATAAGGACCACTTTTGCGTCGCTCTTCAGCGATTTGCGCCATCGCCCCCTCGCCGACATTTTTAACGGCCGACAAAGCATAAACAATAGCGCCGTCTTTCACAGAAAAATCAGCATCGGAATGGTTTATATGCGGCGGCAGAACCTCAACCTCAGAACGCTTCGCCTCTTTAAAGAAAATCGCAAGCTTATCAGTGTTAGCCCGGTCAAGAGACATAGAGGCGGCAAAAAATTCCGCTGTATGGTTGGCCTTCAAATAACCGGTTTGATAAGCGATAAGAGCATAGGCAGCCGCATGGGATTTATTGAAACCGTATCCCGCGAATTTTTGCACCAAATCGAAAATGGACGATGACTTGGCGGCCGCGACATCATTTTTTGCGGCCCCATCAACAAAGCGAATACGCTGTTTGTCCATTTCCTCCTTCTTTTTCTTACCCATCGCGCGGCGAAGAAGGTCCGCCTCCCCCAAAGAATACCCAGACAAAATTTGGGCGATCTGCATCACCTGTTCTTGATAGATGATAACCCCATAAGTCTCCTCAAGAACGCTTTGAAGTTTTGGATGGAGATAATCAGGCGGCTCACGCCCCTGTTTTCGTTCAATATAGGTCGGGATATTCTCCATTGGCCCCGGACGGTAAAGGGAGACAAGCGCGATAATATCTTCAAGACTGTCTGGCTTCATCGCGCGCAAGGTGGATCGCATGCCCGCGCTTTCAAGCTGAAACACGCCAATCGCCGCCCCTTCACCAAGCATGTCATAGGTTTTGCGATCATCAAGCGGAATATCATCCGCCCTAAGATCACCGCCAATTTGACGCACAAAACGCAATGCGCGATCAATAACGGTTAATGTCTTCAGCCCCAAAAAGTCGAATTTAACCAGCCCCGCCGGTTCAACCCACTTCATGTTAAATTGGGTTGCAGGCATATCAGAGCGCGGATCACGATAAAGCGGCGATAGCTCAACAAGCGGACGGTCACCAATAACGACGCCAGCCGCATGGGTTGAAGCATGGCGATAAAGCCCTTCAAGCTTGAGCGCTTTTTCAAGCAAAGCCGCAACCGCCTCTTCACGATCACGCTCTTCTTTCAAACGGGGCTCAGTTTCCAGCGCCTCAGCCAAAGTAACCGGATTAGCAGGATTGTTCGGCACTAATTTACAAAGCCTGTCCACTTGGCCGAAGGGCATCCCAAGCACCCGCCCGACATCGCGCAGAACAGCGCGCGCCTGCAATTTACCGAACGTGATAATTTGCGCCACCCGATCATGGCCATATTTTTCTTGAACATAACGGATGACTTCGTCACGTCGATCCTGACAGAAATCAATATCAAAGTCTGGCATCGAAACGCGCTCTGGGTTCAAAAAGCGCTCAAAAAGCAGACCAAAGCGTAACGGATCAAGATCAGTAATCGTCAACGCCCACGCAACCAATGACCCCGCACCTGACCCACGCCCAGGCCCCACCGGAATATCATGAGCCTTGGCCCATTTAATGAAATCCGAAACGATCAAAAAATACCCCGGAAACCCCATCCGATTGATAATATCAAGCTCGATCTTTAATCGCGCATCATAATCTTCACGCGACTTGGCCATGGGCGCTTTGGCCAAACGCGCATCCAAGCCTTCACGCGCCTGGCGCTCTAATTCCGTGGCCTCTAGCGCCCGCGCATCCTTTGGATCTCCTGGCACAAATTGCGGTAAGATTGGCCCTCTTGTGCGAGGCCGATACGCGCAACGGCGCGCAACTTCCATCGTATTGGAGATCGCTTCGGGAAGGTCAGAAAACAGAGCCGCCATTTCTGCGCCAGTTTTAAAATAATGATCGTTCGTCACTTTACGACGATCATCTTGGTAAACATAAGTTCCTTCTGCGATGCAGAGCAACGCATCATGGGCTTCATGGTCATCCATCGCCGGAAAATAGGGCTCATTGGTCGCCACTAAAGGAAGATCGAGCCGATAGGCCGCGGAGACCATGACCTCTTCTTCATCGACGCTATCGCGTTGCCCATGGCGCTGGAGCTCAATATAAAGACGATCTGGAAAAATCGCCCGCAGACGATCAAGAAGCACCAGGGCTTCTTCTTCACGGTCCGCCCGCAACAGGCGATTAACCGGGCCATCATATCCGCCCGTAAGGCATAAAAGGCCATCGCTCCATTTTTCAAGCCAATCAAAGTCAGCGCAAATCTCATCCTCGCGCGCTGAGCGGACATAAGCCTCACTTGAAAGAGCCATAAGGTTTTCGTAGCCAGCTTCATTTTGAGCCAGCAGCACGAGTGAGGCGGGCTTTAAGCCAGCAGCTTCAACCTCAGCCAAAACATCGTGTTTAAAAGCGAGCTGCACCCCCGTAATGGGTTGCAATCCCGACGCGCTTAATACTTCCGAGGCTTCCAAGGCGCCAAAAAGATTATTGGTATCGGTTACAGCAACGGCGGGCATTTTTGCGTCCAAGCAAAGCGCCTTTAACCGATTGATCGGAATAGCCCCTTCGGAAAGGGAGTAAGCGGAGTGTAAGTGTAGATGGATAAAATCCATATCGCTTTAAACCTTTACTGCGCGAAGCTCTATTGTGGGCACCGCTGAAGGACAATACTTAAGGCGACAGGAACGCAGAGTTCTTGGAGAAAACGGCCGACACGCTGGCACGGACCGAACGCCACTCCAAGAAGGCGCCAGAGTTGTCCCTCACCCAATAAGTAAGGCGCTCCAAAAATGTGCGGCGCCAATAACCATTAGAAGTACGCCGAGTCCGACCGCATCTCGCAATGTTTCGTTTTCCAGTGTTGCGTTTTTCATCACTGTTCTCCTCTGAACGATTGTTCCTACTTTGTTCTATGTTCTTTTTTTGTTCTCTTCAAGCAAAATATGCTGTCCCCCATCTTTTTTTCGGTTAAGCGTTTTGCGCGCTTGCTCTTAATTCGGCTTTCCTATAGAAGGCCGCTTTTAACGCGAGTTTTAAGGCTGCGCGCCCGTTTCCTATGCGGATGAGCGCGGCCTTTTTCAGCAAACGCCCACGCCGAATGATGTTCGGCCGGCTCAAGGAACAAAAGCGATAAGGCGCTAAAATAATGGCTGACGTAGACGTATTTGACTGTGAATACCGCAAAAGAACAGGCACTGGCGGCGCCCGCGCAGTTCGCCGTGATGGTTGGGTGCCCGGCGTGCTTTATGGCGGCGGTGATCCTGTGGCGATCAAACTTCGTTTTAACCAAGTGAACAACGCCTATAAACTAGGCCGCATGACAGACCGTTTGGCGAACCTGGACGTCGTTGGCGAAAACAGCCTGCAGCCAGTTATCGCCCGTGAAGTACAGGTGGACCCTGTTATCGGCTTTCCAACCCATGTTGACTTAATGCGCGTTGACGAAAAAACACGCATCAATGTTGAAGTGGTTGTGCGCTTTACGAATGAAGAAGAATCGCCTGGCCTCAAGCGCGGCGGCGTCTTGAACGTCGTTCGCCACGCGATCGAGGTCTTCGCGCCAGCGACAAGAATTCCTGAATTCTTTGAAGCCGACGTTACAGGCCTCGATATTGGCGATACACTACACGTATCGCGCATCAAAATGCCCGACGGCGTTGAGCCAACAATTACTGATCGTGACTTTACCGTTGCAACAATCGCCGCGCCGTCAGCTGTGAAATCCGCTGCTCAAGGCGAAGATGATGATGCTGGTGAAGCCTTGGAAGGTGAAGGCGAAGAGAGCAGCAGCGAAGACTAGTCTTCTGCTGCTCTTGTTAAGCTGTGCGCGTTTTGATTTTAAACGAAAGGCGCACCCAAATCTTAGGCAAGGTTAAAGGCCCCGCCCCATGTTACTCTTGGTCGGCCTTGGCAATCCTGGAAAACAATACGCCCGACATCGACATAATGTGGGCTTTATGGCGGTCGATGCAATCGGCGACGCGCTTGGGTTTGACGCGCCCCGCAAAAAATTCCACGGCGAGCTAAGAGAAGGTTTTTTAAACGGCCCCGCCGGACGAATAAAATCGCTGATTTTAAAGCCTCAAACTTATATGAATGACAGCGGCCTTTCGGTCCGAGAGGCGGCGAAGTTCTATAAAATCTCCCCTGAAGACGTGATCGTTTTTTATGACGAGCTAGATGTCGCCCCCGGCAAAATAAAAGCGAAAATCGGCGGCGGCGCCGCGGGCCACAATGGCATTCGGTCAATTGACGCCCATTTGGGAAACAATTTTCGCCGCATTCGCATTGGCATTGGCCACCCCGGCGTTAAGTCGAAGGTTCATTCCTATGTGCTCGGTGATTTTTCAAAAGCTGACCAAGACTGGCTGGCGCCGATGCTAGAAGCGATCGCGAAAAGCGCGCCTTTTTTGACCGTCGACAATCCACGCTTTTTAACGGCGCTGGCCGAACACCTACAAGGCGGCGGCGCGCCACCGAAAAACAATAAGCCGCAAGAGCCCCTTGAAAAGACAAAAAAAACGACAATTAAAAACGAAACAACAACTGATCAGAACGGCCCGATGGCCGAAGCGCTGAAAAAACTCCTGACAAAGAAGGAATAAGGCTATGGGTTTTAAATGTGGCATCGTTGGCCTGCCGAATGTCGGTAAATCGACCCTGTTCAACGCGCTGACAAAAACCGCCGCGGCGCAAGCGGAAAACTATCCCTTTTGTACGATTGAGCCGAATGTGGGCGATGTCGCCGTGCCTGAACCACGTCTGACAAGGCTTGCTGAAATCGCCGGTTCCGCACAAATGATCCCCGCCCGAATGCAGTTTGTGGATATCGCCGGGCTCGTCAAAGGCGCCGCCCAGGGCGAAGGGCTCGGCAACCAGTTCCTCGCCAATATTCGAGAGGTCGACGCTGTAATCTACGTTCTGCGTTGCTTTGAAGACCCTGACATTACCCATGTCGCAGGTACGATTGATCCGATTGCGGATTTTGAAGTGGTTGAGACCGAGCTAATGCTCGCCGACCTTGAAAGCTTAGAAAAACGCCGCGCCAATCTTGAGAAAAAAGCAAAAGGCCAAGACAAAGAAGCCAAAGCCCTCCTCGTCCTTGTTGATAAAGCGCTCGAAGTCTTGCGCGAGGGCAACCCCGCACGCAGCGCCGAGATTGATGATGATGACGCTAAAGAATGGAAGGGCCTTCAGCTATTGACGGCCAAACCCATTTTGTTTGTCGCCAATGTGGATGAAGACGCCGCCGCCGAAGGCAATGACTTTTCCGCCCGTGTGACTGAGCAAGCCGCAAATGAAGGCGCTGGCGCTGTCACCATCTCCGCCAAAATCGAATCTGAACTCGCTCAATTAGACGACGAAGAACAGGCCGAATATCTTGAAACACTTGGCCTTGAAGAGCCTGGCCTTAACCGCCTTATCCGTGCCGGCTATGGGTTGCTTGATTTGCAAACGTACTTTACAGCCGGACCGAAAGAGGCGCGCGCATGGACCATTCCCGTCGGCGCAACAGCCCCGCAAGCAGCTGGCGTCATTCATACGGATTTTGAACGCGGCTTTATCCGGGCGGAAACAATTTCTTTCGAAGACTATGTCGAATTAAACGGCGAGCAAGGGGCGAAAGAAGCCGGAAAAATGCGCTTAGAAGGCAAGGAATACACCGTCAAAGACGGCGACGTTATGCTATTTAGGTTTAACGCTTAAGCAGCCCCCCCTAGCGCTTATAATTTAAAGACACGTTTTGCATTTTCCGCTAAAAACATGCGCTGCTGCACAGGTGCAAGGCCTAATTGGTCATTATCAGCTAGCATCTTTAAATTCATCACCAGATGACATCGACGCACTTTCCTGATCTGTCAGCGAGAAGTGTATGCCCGATCAACCAGGTCGGGAAAACTTTCCAACAAACTGTAGAGTTAGCCTCCCAGCACTCGCCCGGCGATAACATCAAGCTTTGCGATCATTTGCGGATCTCGCGCATCAGGCGCGGTGATCAACGCAAAATCAAGCACGGTTTCAATCCCCTGGGGCGACGGCGTGCGGGTCGGCCCAAGCTTTGCGGCGAGCGCATTAATAACGCGGCGCGCCTTGATCGTATTTTCCTTCATCACCTGCAAAACATTGGTGACTTCAACCGCCTCTTCCTCTGCATGCCAACAATCATAATCGGTGACCATAGCAAGGGTCGCGTAAGGCAGCTCCGCCTCACGCGCAAGTTTTGCTTCGGGCATATTCGTCATACCAATTACATCAGCGCCCCATTGACGATAAAGGTGACTTTCAGCGCGAGAAGAAAATTGCGGTCCGTCAATCGCAAGATATGTTCCACCGCGATGGGCTTTCACGCTCACTTGCGAGCAGGCCGCCTCCAGCCCATCGCCAAGCGCGGAACAAACTGGCTCCGCCATCGATACATGGGCGACAAATCCCGGCCCGAAAAAGGACGTCTCGCGTTTTGTGGTGCGATCGATAAACTGATCGATAATTACAAAATCCCCGGGCGCTTTTTCTTCTCGAAATGATCCGCAGGCGGAAATGGAAACAAGATCCGTCGCCCCGGCGCGTTTCATCGCATCGATATTCGCGCGGTAATTAATTGCATTTGGCGTTAAGAGATGGCCGGCCCCATGGCGAGCGAGGAACAGAACGCCGACCTCCCCGATCTTGCCTTTTATCAGAGCGTCTGAGGGTTCGCCCCAAGGGGTCTCTATCTCTAGGCGTTCGGTATTTTCTTCAAAGCCCTCCATCGCATAGAGCCCTGACCCGCCGATAATGCCTAATACCCTCGCTTGCGCCATAGTTGCTGCCTTCTATCAATGATCATTAAGCGCGATGGTAAAACGACACGAAGAAAAGGCAAATGCGCGCGCCTTAACAATGGCGCGATCATAGTTGCGCGGAAACCCCGCCATCACAGAGCATAGCACCGCCCGTAATGAACTGCGCATTGTCAGACAAAAGGAACATAGCGCTTTGGGCGATTTCTTCTGGGTCCGCCATCCGTTTCAAGGCATGAAATTGCTTGATGTTTTCTTGCACCTCGGGGTCTTGCGGCGCCATATCCGTCTTTGTGCCGCCAGGAAGGAGCGCATTGACACGCACACCATCCGAACCATGATCGGATGCTAACGCCTTTGAAAGCCCAATAAGCCCTGCTTTAGAAGCAGCGTAAGCCGCCATGCCGGGCATGCCGCCGTTGGAATAACCGACAAAAGATGAGGTGAAAACAATTGCGCCGCCGTTGTTTTTGATCATGGCAGGGATTTGATGTTTCGCATTAAAAAAAGCCCCTGTCAGGTTTGTATCGATCACTTGGCGCCAATTATCTTCCCGCATGTCCGCTATGGGCCCCAGGTCGCCAATGGCGCCCGCATTGTTAAACGCGCCGTCCAACGCGCCAAAATGATTGACCGCATCATCAACAAGCTGTTTTGAGAAAACTTCATCACGGATATCTCCCGCAACGAAAGTTGCTGCGCCGCCAAGCGCGCTAATCCGATCACAGAGCCCTTTTAATAAGTCAGCGCGCCGCGCGCCAAGAACAACATTAGCCCCCTCTTTAGCGAATAATACGGCCGCTGCCGCACCAATCCCGGAACTTGCGCCGGTTATGATAATGGTTTTTCGTCGTAACATCATAATGCAGAAAATATCCTTTAATGGCTTTTCTGCGAGCTATGCCAACACCTTGCCCACAATGCATTCCGTTTCTTGCGATGCGAGCGGAAAAATTAAGCGCACGTTTTAACCTTGCTGTTAGGAAGGCGGCAAAATGGGGAATACGCACAAAAAAAAACCGCAGCTGGTAAAGCCGCGGCTTTTTAATTCAGGCTATAGCGTGGCGCTTAGTGCTCAACGCGAGACCAGATCTCTCGATATGACCAATAAAGAATGCCGCTGAGGATAAGGAGGTAGATCACCGTCATAACCCCAAGCTTTTTGCGTGCTTCCATTTTTGGTTCCGCCGCCCAAGTCAGGAACTCAACGACGTCTTTCGAATACTGCTCAACCGTTTCAGGTGTTGCATCATCCGCATAATCGATAATGCCATCGGACAGCGGCGGCGCCATTGCAAGAACACCGCCGTAAGGCACTTTTACGCCTTCAACGACATGGCCATGATCATCGATATATTCAGGCTTTAAGTTCTGCGCCATATCGCCAGGGAAGTAAGGATTGTAATACTGGCCAGCCGCAATCGTTACGGTCTCAGGCGCATCTTCATAACCAGTCAAAAGGCTGTAGACATAGTCCGGCCCGTGATGACGCGCTTTCGTGATCAGCGATAGATCCGGCGGCACGGCGCCATTATTTGCCAGACGCGCAACCTGATCATTTGCATATGGACCAGGGAAACGATCAGACGGCAAGCCGGGACGTTCAAAATCGTCGCCGCTGTCATCTGGACCATCAGTAATCTGATACTCAGCCGCAACCGCTTTCACGATCGGGTTGTCATTAGGATTAGAACAATCAACCGTCGACGGCACGCCAGCGGGACACGCATCAAGGTGGAACGGCCCGCCCTTTTGGCCAAGGTTACGGAAAGAAATAAGGTCTAAAGAATGGCAGCTTGCGCAGACTGTACGATAGACCTGAAAGCCGCGTTGAACAGCATCTTTATCAAAGGTCCCGAATGGGCCGTTAAAGTGCCAGTGAACGTGCTTATATTCTTTCGCTTCACCGCCAGCGGCGAGTGCACTTGTGGTAAGTGCGCCGCCTGCGGCTAATGCTATAGCGCCGAGCGCAAGCTTCTTCATGGAAGATCTGAACATATCAAATGCCTTTTTCATGGGGGCTACTCCGCCGGAGCCGGCGCAGATCCGCCAGTAGAAGACGAGGCGCTAGTCGGCTTATGCAGCACAGCCTCTGAAATGGACTTCGGCATTTCATCCGGCGTCTCCAAAATGCCAAGAAGCGGCAGGATGACTAAGAAGAAACCGAAATAGTAAGCCGTCGCAATCTGAGCAAAGGCAATGTAAACGCCTTCCGCCGGTTGTCCGCCAAGCCAACCAAGGGCGAGACAAGCAAACACAAACAGATAGAACCAAAGCTTCGCAACCGGACGATAGCGCATGGAGCGTACTTTCGATGTATCAAGCCATGGCAAGACAAACAAAACCGCGATCGCTGAGAACATGGCGATAACGCCGCCAAGCTTGGAAGAGATCGGTCCGATATCAAAAGTAATCGCCCGCAAAATTGCGTAGAACGGCAGGAAGTACCATTCCGGCACAATGTGCGCTGGCGTCACCAATGGATCAGCTGGGATATAGTTGTCAGGGTGGCCAAGACCGTTCGGGTTAAAAAATACGAAAACGGCAAACAGAACCAAGAAGGCCGCGATGCCAAAGCCGTCTTTCACCGTGTAGTATGGGTGGAAAGGAACGGTGTCTTTTTTAACATCCTTCACTTCGATGCCAGTTGGGTTGTTGTTGCCAGGAACATGCAACGCCCAAATATGCAACACCACAACACCTGCAATCGCGAACGGCAACAAGAAGTGTAGGCTGAAGAAACGGTTCAAGGTTGGGTTGTCAACAGATGGCCCGCCCCACAGCAAACGCTGGATCTCGTCGCCAAGAACAGGGATCGCGCTAAACAAATTGGTGATAACTGTCGCGCCCCAGAAAGACATCTGTCCCCATGGCAAGACGTAGCCCATAAACGCGGTCGCCATCATCAATAAGAAGATGACCACGCCCAAAATCCAAAGCATTTCACGCGGCGCTTTGTATGAGCCGTAGTAAAGCCCCCGGAACATATGAAGATAAACGGCGATAAAGAACATCGACGCGCCGTTAGCGTGCACATAACGCATCAGCCAACCATAGTTCACGTCACGCATGATGTGTTCCACACTTTCAAAAGCATAGTCCACATGAGGCGTATAATGCATCGCCAAGATCACGCCGGTGATAATCTGAATCACCAAACAGACAGCTAAGATGCCGCCAAATGTATACCAGTAATTGAGGTTCTTCGGCGTTGGAAAGTCGACAAAACTGTCATAGGCAAGGCGAACAAGCGGCAAGCGCTTATCAAGCCATTTCTCTACGCCAGTCTGCGGATTGTATGTTGATTCATGCGCCATGTTTGGCTCCTAAGTCCCTCGGCGGTTAGCCGATTTTAATCACGCTGTCTGTAACGAACTGATATGGCGGCACGGGAAGGTTCTCCGGCGCCGGGCCTTTGCGGATACGGCCAGCCGTATCGTAGTGCGAACCATGGCAAGGACAGAACCAGCCATTGTAATCGCCCTTATTTTCCCCTTGCTCCGTGCCCAAAGGAACGCAGCCCAAATGGGTGCAAACGCCAACAACAACCATATAAGCGGACTTTGTCGCGCGGTTCTTGTCCTCTGCGCCTTCGCTAACGCCAAGGTTGTCGTTGCGCGCTTTGTCGTCTTTCAGCGCGCTTAAAGGCGTTTCTTCCGCTTCTAAGATTTCATCTTCGGTGCGGTGACGAATGAAAACAGGCTTGCCCTGCCAGAAGATCTTGATTGCTTCACCAGGCTGCAGAGAGGAGATGTCAACCTCTTTTGTTGAAAGCGCCAAGACGGAAGCATCAGGGTTCATTTGGTGAACAAGCGGCACAATGGCGCCCGCTGCGCCCATGCCCGTCACGCCGACCGCTAACAAATGAATAAAGTCGCGGCGGGTCGGTTCTTCTTCTGGTGTTTTATTGTCAGCGGTCATAGCGCTGGTGTTCCTTATTTGCCTTATCTGCATCGCCCGAAAGCGGACTATTGCGCCCAAAACCGGGCTATTAGGAGTACGCCGGCCGGATACAACGAAACGACCGCCATAAAAAGGGCGTTCGGCCCTTGTGCAAACAGCAATCCTCTTAATTGCGATGCGTCAAAAATACGCCTGCGATTACAGCTAAACTGCAATTGCAAACCTTTTTATGGGTGTGAGTTATTTGGAGAATCCAACGCGCGCCGACAATGCGGCCCAGCGTCGCGAGTTCTCGCCTTTTTCACAAAGACGAAGCGCCGCACATTAGACCTTTAAACACGCAATACTTAACACTGTTCAACGACCTTGCTATGTGAGCCCTATGCGCTTGGCCTTATTTCAACCGGAAATCGCTCAAAATGTTGGCGCCGCCATCCGCGCGGCGGCTTGTTTTGGGGCGGGCGTCGATCTTATTCGCCCCTTCGCTTTTCCGTTAACCGCCAAGGACATCAAAAGAGTAGCGATGGATTACCGCCTCCTTGCAGAGCCGCTGGTCCATGACAGTTGGGAAGCGTTTAAATCTGAAGCAAAAGCTGAAGACCGACGTCTTATCCTATTGACAACAAAAGCTGATCAAGACCTTTGGGATGTATCATTTAAAAACAATGACATCGTGATCACAGGGCAAGAATCGGCTGGCGCGCCGGATTTTGTGCATGCCAGCGTAGACGTTCGCGCGCGTATCGCGATTGCGCCTGAGGCGCGCTCTCTCAATCTCGCTATCGCGGCAAGTGTGGCTCTATCAGAAGCAAGGCGCCAAATTGGATGGCCAGTATCAAGCTCAGTGAAGCAAGCTCAATGAATCAGGCGCAGCGAACCGAGGGCAGCGAACCAGGCGCAATAAAGCCTGCCGAACAGAAAATGTAGTGGAGAAATCCCAAATGGATATCGAACAAAAAAAAGCAGCAGCCAAAAGCTTTTTTGAAGACCTGCAAGGCCGCCTATGCGCCGCTTTTGAGCAATTGGAACAAGCCGCCGGCCCCCTTTACCAAGATCGCGACGCGGGAAAGTTCGAGCGCACCCCATGGCGGCGTGACAAAAAGGGGAGCGACGAGCCCGCGAGCGATCAAGGCGGCGGCGTTATGGGCATGCTCCATGGCCGCGTGTTTGAAAAAGCGGGTGTTCATTTTTCCTGTGTCCATGGGGAATTTTCACCGGAATTTCGCAGCCAAATTCCTGGCGCTGAGGAAGATCCGCGTTTTTGGGCCTCAGGTGTTTCTTTAATCGCCCATACGCGCAATCCACATGCCCCCGCCGCCCATATGAATGTACGCATGATCGTTACGACGAAATGCTGGTTTGGCGGCGGCGGTGATTTAAACCCCATGCTCGACCGCTATCGCAGCCAAGATCATGAAGACAGCGCCACATTTTTGAACCGATTTCAAAAGGCCTGCGACACACATGATGCGGGCTATTTCCCCAAGTTCAAAGAATGGTGTGATCGCTATTTCTTCCTGCCCCACCGGAACGAGCCTCGAGGCGCCGGAGGCGTCTTTTATGACCGCCATGACAGCGGTGATTGGGCCGCTGACTTCGCTTTCACAAAAGATATTGGCGAAGCTTTTTTAGATATCTACCCGCAATTGGTGGAAAGACGTATGGATCAACCGTGGACCAATGCGGACCGTGAAGAACAGCTTTTTCGCCGCGGACGTTATGCAGAATTCAATCTACTCTATGATCGCGGAACAACATTCGGCCTCAAAACGGGCGGCAATGTCGATTCAATTCTTTCATCGTTGCCGCCTGAAGCGAAATGGCCATAAACGCCATAGAAGCGACCAGCCAGACCGGGCCTTAATTTATCTGCTTAACTTTTCTGCTTAACGTAATGAAAATAAGCGCTTTTTCCTGCGCAAAAAAAACACCCAACGGAAAACGGAGCCCCAAGGAATACAGAGCCCTAAAATAGTAAAACGCGCCCAAAGGGCGCGTTTTACATCCTCCCAGGACTTTCGCTTATCGCCCTCTCACTCCGGATAATCCGGAGATAAGGGTCAGTAGGCCGCCGCCGCCTGCGAGGTATGATCCCCACTCTGCAGCGCCTAAGCCCTCGTCTGTCCCCATCATGGTCAAAAAGAAATATCCAATCGCCGCAATCGCCACGACCCCCGCAAGGATCGTCACCATGCTTGTTAAGCGACCGATAAATGGAAGAAGCCCCAACACCCCTAGGACCGCCGCCACAGCCGAGACGAAAACCGCAGCAAAAATAGCTAAACCAAGTGTGCCGCCCTGCGGCTCACAATCACCGGAAATGGAAAATTCCTGATTGATAAAGCACTGAACCGTATCGCCGACGAAATAATTGCCAGTGCGAGGCGTTTCAGATTCCCCAGAAATAGACCCAACGGTCGTTTCCGAAAACATCGGTAAGAATAGCAAAGCAGCAATAATCGCCAAAGGCAGGATAATTCTAGTCATCGCAATATACCCCAATCACCCCGTTTACAGGCATCCCTGTCATAGAGCCGCACCCTAACCGTTAATATTCTAGGCGCCAAGACTCAGAAGGCAAGATAAGGTCAAAATTTTATGCTGCGGCGCACAAAACCATCTATATTCGCCCTGGTAATGAAGTATTTAAGCTGTGATCAGCCGGTCAAGCTGAGCGTCAAAACGATCTAACTGGCGCGCCCAGACATATTCACCCCTCACACGCGCCCGCGCCGCCTTGCCTAATGAATCGCCTTGCATAGGGTTTTTGACCAAAGCAACGACGGCGCTTGCAAAAGCCTGCGCCTCATCTTCAACCAGAATTTCAGCGCCCTCATTAAGATCTAAACCTTCCGCCGCCGCCTTCGTCGCCACGACCGGGCGAGCCATCGCCATCGCTTCAAGCACCTTATTCTGTACACCGCGCGCAATACGCATTGGCGCAATAACAACTCTCGATTGATGCAGCCAAGGGCGTACATCATCAACCCAGCCAGTGACAGTGACCCCTTCTAACTTTGCTAGCGCTTCAATAGCAGTGGTTGGACGCGCGCCCACAATCGCCAAATGCGCATTCGGACAATCGCTGCGCACCCGCGCCCAACAATTTTCCATGAACCACTGAACCGCGTCGACATTGGCCCAATAGTCCATCAGCCCTACAAAAACGATATTCGCCACATTTTCGATCGGATCGAATTTCGCCGTTGGATCAAAAAAAACGCTATCAACCCCATTTCCATACCAATGAACTGGCTTGTCATTGCTTTGGCGTCCCTCAACCATGACGGAAGCTTCAGCAGGACTAATCGCGAAAGCCGCATCCGCCCAATCAATAATGTCATGCTCATATCGCTGCAAAAGACGCCCCTCGCGCCCATATACCCAGGCCATCGGTCCGGATTTTTGCGTCGCGTATTGGGTCCATTTCGCCGAGTCCGCATCACATAAATCAACAAGCCGCGGGCGAGCAGGCGCCGCAGCCTGTGTCACTATAGGGGTTTGTAAATAAGCGGCCATGGAGGAGGAAAAAGCAATCTCGGCCGCCAATGGGGTCTGTCGCATTTTTTGCACCCAACGGCGCATCCCATGATCGGCGTAATATGGCAGGGTCAACGGCGCCCCGGTTAACAGCCCCCAGACGCTTCGCAGTTTGGCTAGCTTCGGATCAAGCCTTGCAAAATAGGCGCTTTTGCAAACTGAGCGAACAACATCTTCATACGCCCAGTCTTTTGGATCATCAACGAAACATCCCAGATGAACATCGAACCTCGACGCTAAGCGTTTCAACAAACGCCAAGAACGTATCTTATCACCCTTGTTCGGCGGGTAAGGGATACGGTGGGTAAGCAGCAACACTGATTGCCGTGTAGCGCTCTCCTCAACCATTTGTTCTGCATTCGCCATAACTCTACCGGCCCCTTAGGCGAAGTTCCTCACAAGCATCGGCCCAATGGCATTCGCAACAGGCACAGGCAAACGCTTCCACATATTGGTGAAGATTTTAAATTTTGGATTATTCGGATTAACGTTCGGCGTATCAGTCGCCCCAATCAAAGCGTATTGATAACGCAGCGGCACGCCTTCAAATCCCCAATATGTTTTATAATCAAAATGAGGGGTGCCGATTTTACTGCGCCCGAAATCGAAAATTTCAGCGCCAAATTCAATGCCGCGCTCCATCATCGACCAATAGAGAAAATCAAACCCGCGTAACGCCCGCGCCTCAGGCAACGCGCCAACATAATACGGCATAACACGGTCTTTATAAAAAAAGCTAATCAAAGCAACAATTGGCGCGCCGTCAGCCTCAACAACAGCAATCTCCGCCTTATCGCCAAAAGCCTCCATAATCGCATGCACAAAACGTTTTGAAAAAATGGGCGTACCAAGATTACGTAACGATCGCGCATAACAGTGATAGAACGCATTTACATCACGCCCATGTCGAATTGTAAGACGCCCTTCCCCAGCAAACTTTAGTCCTTTTCGGATTTCGGCGCGTCGTTTTTTGGGTATAGCCAGTAACCGCTCTTTCTCATCGTGAATGAGCGGTTTAGAAAAAGAAGCATACACATTATCTTTCGCCGTCCACCCCTTTAGATTATTTGCGCCGCCGCGAAGTTCGACATATTGAACGTTTCGTGCACGCCCTTCCTCAATTGCTGTCGCGGCTAGGGCGTCGGCTGCGCTTTGATCATCGGCCGCAATACCGCCGCCCACGGTAAATGCGCTAGAAATTAGTGAGCGCCCTAAAAGCGGCGCCTTTACATCACTCATTAACAATGCGCCCACAATTGCACCATCGCGGCGCGCAACCAGTCTTATTGGCTCATACCCATAAGCATCACGTACTATCTCACCCCATTCCCACCGATGAAAAAAGGAAACATCCCGCGCGGCAGCTAGATAAGCATCCCATAACGCTTTATCAGCAATGGGCTCGACGCTAAGCGCCGCCTGCGCAAAAGCCTTATGATCATTAAGGGCGTTCATAGCCCGATCCCCTTTTCTAAAACCTACATCACAAAACCGGGCTTATGCAGCCGCACGGCGTTGTTCCAGATCAAGCGCCGCATCGATTCGCATCCAAGGGAAATCATGCAGCAAACGCCTTAATTTTCCTTCCATCGCATCAAGATTAAGGTAGTGGCGCAGCCGCGATTTAGCGCTTGCCCGCGCAATACGCGGTTGTTCGGGATCTATTTCCCAAGGGTGAAAATAAAAAATAGCTGGCCCGCCGATCGTTTTTGCAGCGCTCGTAATTAAAGGTTTCGAAACTCTATACGGCAAAGCCCTAAACCAACCGCCGCCAGCTGCACTGAACCGGCGTCCCCAAAGACTGGCCGTTGCAACCGGCGCCTCAACAAACGCGCGATCACCAAGGGGATAATATGGCGCCCGCGGCCCGTTCGGGTCACCATAATGATCATGGGCAATCGGATGCTGGCTAGATGAATATAAATACCCGGCTTGCGCTAAAACCTCATGGGCCCAGGGCGTGCGCGCATCAATGGAAAACCCTGGCGCGCGATAGCCGGTAACACGCGCGCCAGCGCAATCTTCCAGCGTTTTTTTAGAACGGGTAACGTCTTGCAAAAAATCTTCTTTGCTCTGTTCAAAAACTTTTTTATGATCAACCCCGTGGGAGGCAATCTCATGTCCGCGCGCAACGATCTGTCTAACCAGATTAGGCGCGCGCTCCGCCACCCAGGAAAGGGTGAAAAATGTTCCCTTCACGCCGTCTTCATCGAAAAGGTCAAGAATACGGTTCGTCGTCGCCTCTACCCTGAGCGGGAAACCATCCCAAGACTGTCGGGCTATCACATCAGAAAACGCCCAAACTTGAAAATAGTCCTCAACATCAACTGACATGGCGAAACGCGCATTGTCGTCATTCTTTTCAGGTGCTGTTTGATTGTTACGCAACATAAAAACAATTACCGCCAGACGGCGCGCAGCTCATCTAAAAGCTTTTCCGCCTCCGCGAGGCTTGCTAAAATATCTTGTTTTTTATCTTTATAAAGACGGGTTGATTCAGCAATTTCTTTGTGGACGCCAACAACTTGATGATGGGCTGCTTTTAAATCTTGCTGGGTTTCGCGAATAGAGCGCATCATAGAACGCCGCCAACCATCTGGGTCATGGTCCATAGAGGGCGTCTCATATAGGGCGCTTACACGCTCGCCGTCAAAGGGCGTTTGTGTTTTGACCGCTTGTTTAGCGATGACTTCATCTGAAGCCCTATCAAAAGCTTGATCATTTTTAGCTCTACTTGCAGCGTCTTCAATCGCTTTTGCAACCTCATCAATTGAAGCCGCCGCCGGGGCGTTTTCTTCGTCATCGCTGTCAAGATTATCAATATCGGCTTCGTCGAAAGCATTACTATCCGCTGCAGAAACATCATCGTCAGCCGGAATATTGACGGCCTCAATTGCTTGAGGCGTTTCAACAGATTTTTCGCGTTTAGCGCGTAACCGATCAAGAACACTCATCTGGCTCTCATCATTCAAATCTTCGTTGCCTTCGCCTTGTTCATTGGGCTCTTCAGCATCAGGCTGATCAGCATCGCTCGCAGCAATGTCACCTTCGTCATCCAGGAATTCTTCAGACGCCGTCTGCATTTCCTCAGCAATCGAAGCACCAGCTTGTTCTAGATTTTCATCTGACTCTTTCTCATCGTCACTTTGCGCTTCTGCTTCCTCAGTGCTTTCTTCGTGTGTGGATGGCGCGTCTAAAACCTCGTTTGGCTGAGCATCTTCCTGGTCTTCTTCTTGAGTTGCATCCGCTTCGATATCAATAATTTCCGCTGGCCCTAAATCTGGGTTAGATATTTTATCATAATCTGTATCTTGATCACGATCGACCGCTAGAGTCTCTAACGGCTCAATGTCGTTTCCGATTTTGTCAGCTTTATTGTCGTGATGTTGCCCATCACTTTCCTTCTCCCCATCGCCAGTGATAGAGTACGGCGCTTTTGTGAAGGTTGGATCAACACCCTCTTCTCTCATATCCTCGATCACGGCTTTAACAGCATCGGGGCCAATAACCGCAACATTTTCCACCGAACAATATAATAGAATTCGATTACAGAGCTTATTGATTTTGCGTGGCAGCCCCCCGGTCTCCTCAAAGATCACATCAATGGCGCCTTCGGCGAATTTCGGATTATCCCGCCAGCCAACGACTTTTAAGCGATGTTCAATATAGTTTTTAGTTTCTGGGCCATTCATCGCTTCCAAATGATAGGACGCGATAATCCGCTGGCGCAGCTGGTCCATATCATCGCGTGCGATTGTCTCACGAAATTCTGGCTGGGCCAGTAGAAAAATTTGGAATAACGGCGTGCCGCTGTAATCAATATTTGATAAAATCCGCAGTTCTTCCAAGGTCTCCGGCGGCAGGCATTGCGCCTCGTCAACAATTAACAGAACCCGCCGTCCACGGCTCATTTGATCAAAAAGATAATCTTCAAACGCCTCGAGTTCTGCGGCTTTTCCCGTGTTAGCCGCTTCAATATGAAAAGCGGACAAAACATGCGCCAATAAGTCTTCTGGGGGTAAATTGGGGGTCAGCAAATGAGCAGCCGTCACACGGGAACGGTCAAGTTGGTCTAATAGATGACCGATTAGCATCGACTTTCCGGCGCCGATCTGCCCTGTTATGACAATAAATCCTTCCGCCTGTCGTAACCCGTAATGCAGATACGACATCGCTTTGTTATGACTAGCGCTGCCATAAAAAAAACGCGGATCCGGATTGATCTTAAAGGGGTTCCCGGAGAAGCTAAAATACTCTTCGTACATTCTTATAAATCCTGGATAGTATATCCAAGGCTGAAACCCTCGTTAAAAATCGAGAGTTAGACCGCCGGTGACTGTTGTTTCATCATACGCAAGACTGTCAATTTTGGATAGACGCTCGGTGTGCGTCGCCTCGCCAAAAAGCGAAAGGTTGCGATAGAGTTGATAAGCGACGCCAACACGCCCCCCCACCGTATTCGTCACGCCATTGGCCGCTGCAAAATCCAGGCAAGCCGCTGTTGCGTCAAAACCAGGCGTGTTCACATCAAAGCCGAATAAAAACGGCGATGTCGCACAAGTCGTTGGATTAATGCTGGTATCTGCACGGCGATAGAATGCGTCACCATAAGCACGCAACCGGCGCGTTATATCGCGGGATATAAAGAATGCAACGCCGACAGTTTCATTCTCGCGGAAGCCAAAATCAGCATCCTCATATGTCGCCGCTAAGGATACGCGCGTGCGGTCAAAAACACCGTTTAACTGTAAGAATGCATTGTTCGCCGCCCCAAGACCAACGGTTTGCGCATTGAACCGCTCCCCGCCGATTTCATTGGCGATCGCCACCACTTGATCTGCAGTTAAGGCCTCGCCTTCACGAAGGCGCTCGGCGAAATCAAGAGTTTGCAATTCTAAGTCTCTAAACCGCGCGCTAACTGTTTGAGCTCTGGTTTGGAAACTGCGATTAGCCCCCGCCGTCACCGTAAAACGCCGAGAAATATCATAGGAAAGGCGCGCGTCAACAAAGTCGTCATCATACCGACGACCATATTCGACGCGTAACTTTGTTCGCCGACCGGGACGGGCTGCAAAACCGGCGCGCCAGAAAACGCCAGAAAGCGCCTCTTCGTCAAACAAGAACTCTTGCGCATCAATCTCAAGGTCATCATAGCCAACAGCGCCAACAAGCGCGAAATTATTCGTCAGCGCATATTGCGCCTCAGCAAAGATTGTTCCCTGCTCATATTCGAAACGAGGAATAATATCGGAGCCTTGTTCAATCGTGTTATTGCCATAGGCGCCAAATGTCATCTTTAAGCGGTCAAACAGCGCGCCAGTCTCGTAAGCTGCAAGAACCTCATGAGCAACACTATCGTTGAGGAAATCTCCGCCTGTTGGGTTTGCATCGGAGTCTTCGTCATTTACAAAAACTTGCGTGAAACGATACCGTAAAGTCGCCGTCGATTGATTGGCGAATTCATGATACAGATGCGGACTTACGGAAAAGCTATGCACATCAGCGCGCTGACCACGCGCTGAATTTGCATTGGCGGAAAAGCGCGCATTATCACCGACAAGTTGGCGCACAGTTTGACCGGCAAGATCTAAATAAAACCAATTATCAAGCAAGGTGATGGTGCTCGCACCGCCGACATCTTGGTTGATGCGAAAATCGTCATTGTCGACCAAATAAGAAAAATCAAGATTACCGTTAAACACAGCGGTAAGACGATTGTTTGAAAAAATTGCGCTGCCAGTCAGCAAAGTAGACAAGATTACCTCGTCTTCTTCTTGGCCATCCGGCGCCAAATCGATATTATCCGTATAGGTTGCGCGGGGGCTTATGCTCGCCGCATATCCGAGATAATCTGTTTTAAACTTCAATGGCGGCTGGGGCGCAGTAATCTGCGCCACGGCGCCAGCGGCAAGCATGCTTGAAACCGCAAGGATCGCTGCAGACTTTCGCGTCACCCAATTTTGCGCTGGTAAATGGCGTTTCGTCAATTGACTTTTTTTTGTCGATTGTCGATTTATCTTTTTACGCACCGTCATTGTACTCACCTTACGGATTACAAAATTTACTCTGCCTTTTTCCCATATCGTTCATAGGAACCATAATGGGCGCCGCCGCCGGTCAACAAGCAACGGTTTAAAACCAGACTAATATTGGGATTGACTTCCGCTAGTTCATCTAAGGCCGCTGCGACCGCGGGTTCCGGCGTTGCATCAGCCTCAACAACAAACACAATTTCGTCAACATGACGGGCCAGCAACACCGCTTCCGTTGTCGCCAATACCGGCGGCGCATCAATTACAACAAAACGATCCTGGCGCGCGCATGACAAATGACTAAAAAGGCGTTGGGCTTCTACTGAACCGAACATTTCAGCGGCAAGATCCGTCGGCTCGCCCTCAGGTAATATAGACAAAGGCAATTGACTCGCCCGCTGAATGAACATTTCAGGCGCAATATGCGGGCTGACAAGCGCATCCATTAATCCGGGCGCTTCATCTAGCCCAAAGTGAGTGCGCACTTTCGGACGCGGCGCATCCGCGTCCACCAACAAGACTTCCATTTCATCTTCGCCCGCCATGCTAAGGGCAAGGTTACACGCGACAAAAGTTTTACCCTCAGAAGCGCGTGTGGAAGTAACAAGGATCAGGTTACGCTGACGCGCTGTTGAACCAAACATACGGTCTTGACGACGCGGCGCCTTTAAAAAGCCCATGCGTCGCAACAAACGTCTTTTGATCGCGCGCATTTCATAAGCAATGGGTGCGGATGAGCCTGGCGTTAAAAACCCTTGGCTCGCAAGATAGTCGCTATCAAGGTCAAATACTTTAGAAGAAGGCGTTAACGCCCCAAGGCTTTCACGGTCCTCGTCTTGGCGCGTTTCTTCAGCTTCTTCAGCCGCTTGAATGGCTTTTTCAATTAGCCCCATGACGCAGCCTCCTTGCTGATATCTTTTTCATTATCGGACTGCGCCTCTTGGATAGGCGCATTTATCAGTCCCGCATCGCTAAGGGCCGCTCCATGAGACGGCAAACGCATAACTTCCCAGTACAAATAAAATCCACATAGTAAAAAGAGCAATCCGCCAACACCAAGCAATCTCTTACGATCTTCACGCTGGATTAACCGCGTATGATCAGACGAAACAACGCCTACGCCCCCAAGCACTGGCAAGCCAAAAGCTTCTTCAAGCTCGCTCGTTTGTGTATAAGAACGATCTAAAAATGTCATCGCCATCGCCACACCGGCGCCGACGCCAAATGCGATAAAAAACGAGCCCACAATCAATAAGAACCGTGGCGGCGCCGCCGGTTTTAACGCCGTTTGCGGACGTTCTAAAACTTGATACTCAACCCCTTGCGCGCCCGGCCCCAATACGGTGGTAAGGTCAAGACGATCCCGGCTCTGAACCAATTGCTCATAACTTTTTTGGGTCTGTTCATAATCACGAATAATGCGTTGCAACTCCGCTTCAACCCGTGGTGTTTCAGCCAGCGTGTATGACAAAGCCTCAAGCTCGGCTGATAGATCTTGTTCGCGTTCTTCAAGACCGGCAATCTGATCCTTCACAATAGAAAACTCATTGCTTAGGCGTATATATTCAGGGTTTTTACCCAAAACGCCAGCGCCGACGGCTTCAAGTTCTTTTATGCGTGCTTTAACGACTAATATGTCAGGGTAGTTTTCATTATACTGACTGCGCAGCTTAGCAAGCTCAACTTTTAACTTATCAAGCTCATCACCAGGCGCATTTTTTGCTGTCCCAGCGAGCTGGCTTTTCAAAGAAACCGCACGGCGTTTGACAACGGCAAGCTCGTCAGCGATGCGCGTCAGATCTGTTTCAATCTGCTCGCGCTTGCGCTGATTGCCTGTTGCTAGCGCTAATTCTTCGGCATTAGCACGACGGAATTTCGCCACCTCTTGGTCTTTTGCCGTTAGCCGCTCTTCAAAGCGTTTAATCTCGCGGTCAAGTTTGCGGCGCGCATCTTCATTTTCTTGAAGGCTAGCGCCAAGATCTTGCTCAATAAATAAATCAAGCACCGCCGCCACAACATTACGTGCGATAACGGGGTCGCTAAACCCATATTCGATTTGGAAATACATCGGTTGGGGGCTGTCAATTTTAATCTTGCTTGCCACCCAATCGATCATGCCTTCCATTTTAACCTGGCGCTCAAGGGGCGAGCCCGCGTCAATCGTCTTGTCTAGGCCAGAGCGATGCACAACCTCAGAGACATTTGGGCGCGTCAATAATGCGCGCTGCATTACTTCCACCCGGCGTGCATAGTCCGGGCGCGCAGTCACATCGTTCAAAACTGGCTCAAGGATATTTTCGGTTTTTACAAAAACCTGCGCTCGTGATTGGTATGTATCAGGAATAAGCCATACGACAAGCCATCCAACAAGGGCCATAACCCATGCGGCGGCCATCACCGTCCAGCGGCGACGCCACAGGCCCACGCCATAGCGAACAATCGGTTGGGGCAAATCAGACAGCGTTAACACAGCGATGGTTTATCCTTTACTCAAAACTAATCCAAAACGCCCCAATTCACAGGGGCGCTTTAAAAGTGCGCCCTAAAGCGCGCTTTCCGGAATTAAGATCACATCACCAGGCAAAACAGGCGCATTCGCCGCAATATTGCCCTTACGGATTAAGTCGTTTAAACGCAGACGATAAGATTGACGATCTTCGCCAGCACCGCGAATAAGAACAGATTTATTGCCCGCCGCAAATTCCGTCAGACCGCCAACAGCGACCATCACGTCAAGCACAGTCATGCCAGCTTGGTATGGCAAGGCAATCGGCTTTTGCGCTTCGCCCAAAACACGCACCTGCTGGTCAAACGAGCCGGAAAAATCACTTACAATAACGGTGACTTCCGGCGCCTTCACATATTCGGTAAGCGCCGTTTCAAGGTCTTGCGCAAGCTCCGAGGGCGTTTTACCTGAAGCAACCATATCAGCCACAAGCGGTGTTGAGATACGTCCGTCAGGACGCACCGTTACATCGGTGGACAATTCCGGCGCGCGCCAAACAAAAATCTCAAGCTGATCTAGTGGACCAATTTGATAATTTGGCCCCTTCGCTGTGGCTTCAGCCGTTGTCATCGGCGCGGTCGGCAGATCACCGCTTAAAATTCCCGATGAGCCGCATCCAGCAAGCAATGTCATTGCGGCGGCTAGGCCCGCTGTAAAAATCTGTCTCATGGGTTTTACTCATCCTTAATTTACGCCAATAAAGCGTGCCAATTTTACCCAATTCGCCTTTTGTCCCCTTTATTAAGCAAACCCTTTGCCAATATCGGGAATTAAAACTGTGCGGTTTCTCCACAAGCGTGTAAACGCCCCCAAAAACAAGCGGTTCTTAAAAGTGCGCTAGCATCTTGCCCGCGTGCAATGCGCGCGCTGGCGCCCCTTTCAGCAACCATCCCATCAGAAGGAACGAAGTGAAAAACCATCTGTTCATGGTTATCACTAGGACCTTCAGATTCTATTAAACCTAGGGCGGAGGTTGGCGGCGCGGGCGGCGGGGCGCCGCTTTCTAGCCGCTCAATCTCGGTTAATATGTCCAGGGCGGACGGGTTTCTCTTTAAAATGGCGCGCAACAGTGCCATGGCTTCTTTTTCTTTACCAAGCTGTTGCATATAGACCGAATAGGCTTTCGCCCTGCCCGGCGCGGATGGGTCAGCGAACAATAATCGGCGACTAACCGCCACGGCGGCCTTTGTGTCCCCCAAAAATGCAAGTGTCCGCGCTTTGAAAGGGCTGTCGCCCATATCTTTTGCCGCAGTCTTTCGAAACCCTTCCAACTGCTCCGCCGTACCATTTTGCGATAGCAGGGAAACATAAAACTGGACCGTATGGGGTGTATTTAATACTTCATTAATAATATTTGCTAACTGATTAATGGCTTCATCCCTATCACCACTAACGACATGTAACCTTGAAAGCCAAATACGCGCAGAAGTATGTTTGGCGTTTTGCGCCAGATGCATCTGCAATCGCGATTGCGCTGACGAAACCTCTCCCCTCGCGACATCAGCCAGCGTTCTTAGTAACAGCGCATGGTCAAATGAAGCAGCCTTATTCAAGACGTCATCCAACAGACCAACCGCAGCATCGGGACGTTGCTGCCGCAAAAGATCTTCACTGTGCAAGACACGCGCAAGGAGACTGAGCGGTCCATCATTGGTTTGTGGCGCCTTCAACTTTTCCACGTAACGACCATTTGCTAAAGAAAGAAAATCTTCAAATTGGCTAAGGTCATCAACACTCGGCCCCAAGATGAAACTGTGGCTCGTGTTTGGCGTAAATTTGGCATCGGCCTCAGCACTCTGAACCGCCTTATAAGCTGCGTTAAAGTCGCTCTTAAGAGCGGCCAATTGAAAGCGGCGAAACTCAGCCAACAGCGGATTAATCACCTCTAGGCGATCTGCTAATTCTTCCGCACGAATATGGTCACCCGACCTAATTGCTAAATCTGTACTAAGATCAAGGGCAGCCCAATCTTTGGGCGCTCTATTGAGCCGGCGCTCTAACAAAGCAAGCGCTTGACGCGCATCACCTGCGCGATAATTTGCTAACACACGCAGTAATACACCGCGTGATAGGCCAGCCCCCATGGTCGAGCCACCGCTTAATAAACGCTGCGCGTCTACTGGCGCGCCTTCATGAAGGCGCAAAATCGCTGCTAGGTTTACCCCATCGCTATCTTGACGACCGGAAACGCCCCCCCGAACATGTTGACTAGCAAAACGCGCATTTCGCGCTTTTAGCGCTTCACGTACTGTCTTCAGGTCCCCTTCGCGCAATGCAGTTTCAATCATATATGCGTCTGCTCGGAGCGGATCATACCCATATTCCAAAGCACGCTTTACGGACGAACGCGCCACGGCGAAATCATTTTCGTCAAGAGCAAGCCGTGCACGTAGCGCCCAAACTGCGCCGCCTAATCGCCGAATGTCAGATTGCAGCAATAGCCGAACATCCCGCAAGGCGGCGGCCTCGTCGCCAAGGGCATAGGCGCTGCGGGCCGCCAAAAATAGCGCATGCAAATTTACACCAGCGCCTGAGGAAAGTCGGTCCGCAACGTTACGCGCCTGTCGAAACTTACCTTGAGCAAAAAGCGCCCTGCCTCGATAAAGGGCGCGCTCTTCGATTGGCGCATGGGCGTCACGCGCCACTTTGATGACATCGCTATATTCCCCAGCGACATATAAAGACTTTAACAACTTTAGTTGAGACTGAGCATTCGGTTCTGCACGATAGTCAGCTTTCATCGAACCAATCTGTGCACGCTGCGATCGCAAATCAATCTGGGGCGTTAATTTTCCATTATCGGCATTTTGGGAAGATGCGGGATTGAGCCTAGCGACAAAAACGAAGGCGCAAACAGCTAACGCCACGCCAAACACAACGATCAGCATCTTGCGGCGCCAAGCCATTAAGGAAAGTGAAAGATCCGTTTCGCCGCCCGCCATAATCCCATCTCTTCGTGACGTTACCGCCAAAGATAGGGACGATCATAAGTAACAGACGTTTACAATGACTGGACAAACAAGTGCGAACTGTAAAATTCGCGAAAAATTGCTTGAATTTACCGGCTGCCGATACCGAAAAAAGCAACACGCACGGTCATCAAGACGATCAACGCATCACGAAACATGCTGAACTGATTAATATACTCTAAATCAAACACAAGCTTTTTACGCGCATCATCCACCGAAGCGCCATATTCATGTTTGACCTGCGCCCAACCCGTAATGCCTGGCTTCACGCGATGGCGCAGATGATAGTCTGGAATTTCTTTTTCTAAAATTTCTACAAATTCAGGGCGCTCTGGGCGCGGACCAACAAAACTCATTTCGCCTTGAATAACATTAATCGCTTGCGGAATCTCATCGATACGAAAATGGCGGATGATTTTACCGATGCGGGTAACACGTGTATCATTTTGGGTCGCCCAAACAGCGCCATCTTTTTCTGCATCTGTTCCCATTGAACGGAACTTATATATCTCAAAAACCTTACCATCCCTACCGACACGCTTTTGGCGATAAAAAACCGGCCCTGGCGTATCAAAAGGAATGGCAATAGCAACAAGAATTAAGACAGGTGCTGTGAAGATTAAAATGCCTATAGCAGCAGCAATGTCAAACACGCGCTTCCACAGCTGATCCCCCTCATCGTGCGTTTGAAGATATGGCGCGTTCTTACGGCGACCAAAAACTTGATTACCATGCCTTTGCTCGCGAAATACGCCGCCGTCAGCCACCCGCAGCAAATGACCGCGAAATAAAGCCGCTATACCAATCAAACCTGAAACGAAGCTGTACAAAATCACGGACACTGTATTTCCCCTACAAGCGCTATTTTGTTTCGAGATGAAACAACCATATGGGGTATGCAGCACAGAGCATGCCTATTGGCGTCTTTTAATGGCGGACAGGCTCGCTCTAAGGGAACTTTAAAGCTCCTATGAAAGAGTACGCCCGGATTTGAAGAAGACTGCGCGATGTCGGTATGAAAATATTAACCTTAACAACTCTTTATCCGAATGCGGAAATGCCTAACCATGGGGTGTTTGTTGAACACCGCCTGCGTGCCTATAGAGAAAAAAGTGGCGCCGACATTCGCGTTGTCGCGCCAATACCCTGGTTTCCTTTTTCTAGTAATATATTTGGTTCCTATGGGGCCTTTGCCAGGGCGCCGAAAACAGAAACCCGTTACGGCGTCACGGTTGAGCACCCCCGCTACGCCATCCCGCCGAAAATAGGCATGACTTACGCCGCTTACGCTTTAGAGCGATGTTTTTTTAAGGCGGCACAAAAACAATTAGAACAAGGCTGGGACTTTGACCTTATCGACGCCCATTATCTATATCCAGATGGCGTCGCCGCACAAAAAGTTGCAGAGCGCTTAGGCAAGCCCATTGTCATGACCGCCCGCGGCACGGATGTAAGTTTAATACCAAACTTCCCACGCCAAAAATCTATGATTTTAAATGCAGTGCGCAAAGCAGATCGTGTCGTTTGTGTCGCCAAAGCCTTAAAAGACGCCCTTATCGACTTGGAAGCGCCCGAAGAAAAAATCACTGTGCTGCGCAACGGCGTCGATCTAAAGTTATTCAAACCATTTGATAAAACGGCCATGCGGGAAAAATATGGTCTTCCGTCGGATGTCAAAATCATCGCGAGCGTCGGGCATTTAATTACCCGTAAAGGGCATGATCTGGTTATTCGCGCTGTTGAAAATATTCCGAATACTATTTTGATTATTGTTGGCGCAGGGCCAGAGCGCAAAGCATTGGAAAACCTTGCGCTAAACTTGGGCGTTCAAACGCGCGTTACGTTCCTTGGCCCGATACCTAATGAGCAAATGGCCGAAATTTATAGCGCCGCTGATGTACTCGCCCTTGCTTCGACCCGTGAGGGATGGCCCAATGTGTTATTAGAAGCGATGGCTTGCGGCACGCCTGCGGTCGCCGCACCAATCTGGGGTTGCGGAGAAGTTATCACGGCGCCGGCCGCCGGAAAACTCGCCAAAGAGCGCACCTCGCAAAGCATAACGACTGCACTAAAGGACGTTCTTGGCCATCCGCCAACGCGCGATGAAACCCGTACCTATGCGGAGGGATTTTCGTGGGATGAAACCTCAACCGGGCTTCATAAACTTTTCCTTAGCGCCGTAAAGAAGAAAAAGATGGGCGCTAAGACGCCTCAACGTCCATTCAAGCTATCAAATAACCCCAGCACGCCAAAGCTAATTGTCACCATTGACACAGAAGAAGCCTTTGACTGGTCAAGCTTTGACAAAGAAGAAAAGCATCGTGTCTGTCCGACAGCGGATATAACCCCTTTCCAAGAACTTTGCGAAAAAATTGGGGTCCAACCGCTTTATTTCTTAACGCATCCACTTTTAGAGGATGATGAGACGGTTACTTACTTCCGCACACTTCAAAAAAATGGGCGCGCTAACCTTGGTTTGCATCTACATCAATGGACAACGCCCGCGCCAGCCTCGATCGCCGGTCAGCATGTCAGTGAGTATTACTCCTTCCAAAAGAACCTGCCGCAAGCGCTATACGCTCAAAAACTGAACGTCTTAAGTAACGCTTTTCAAAGCGCCATTGGCGTAAAAGCAAACGCCCACCGGGCGGGGCGTTACGGCGTTGATGAAAACAGCTATGCGGCCCTCGCCGCGATTGGCGTTACCCATGATTTCAGCCCATCACCCGCCTTTGACCAATCTTTTGCCGGCGGCCCTGACTTTACGCCAATGTCGAATGCACCCTTCAACATCACAGTCGATAGCGGTGACAACATAGCAGTGACCCCGGTGTGCGGCGCACGCGCATTACGCCGTACACGCTGGTTCTTACCCCAAAATGGCGGGGCAAGTGGTTTTGGCGTATCGAATAATATATACGCAAACACAATTATGCCGCGCATTACGGCGCCAATGCGGCTTACATGCGAAGGAACCGAGCTTGATGATCTTAAAGCGCTTACAAAATCGCTTATAAAAGAAAACACACCTGTACTGACTTTTTCATTCCACTCAACAAGCTTTAGCCTTGGCGGCACGCCCTATGCTCAAAATGTTGACGCAATTAAGAAAATGCTTGAGACGACAACGCGCTTTTTTGACTTTTTTAAAAACGATCTTGGCGGCGCTTTCTTAAGCCTTCCCGCCCTTGAAGATTATTATAATGGCGGCGCGCGTTAACCCTTTTTTATCCTTAACCAGTCGTTAAGGCGTCAGCGCTTATTTTAGCGATCAATTATGGGCACTTGCGCCGAAAGATGATCGCTTATGGAAATCGCCGATATCAGCCGGATAATCTACGCCTTTTTAGGGGTTTTGATCCTTATGGCGATCTCAGCTTATTTGGCGAAAAAACTAGGCCTTGCGGGCGGTGTGAATTTGAACGCCCAAAAACGTCTTTCCATTGTGGAATCAACCACCCTTGATGCGCGGCGGCGTCTGGTTATCGTTCAATGCGACGGTCAAGAACATCTATTGCTCTTAGGCCCTAGCCAAGAAACCGTCGTCATGCGCAATTTACCTGCTAGGAAGAACGCCCCAGCCTCAAACGACCGCGCCAACCAGCCAGACGTGCAAATCCCCACTTTTGCTGAGGCCTTTAAAAAGCTGCAAAAATTTAGTGAAACCGTTCAGAAAAAAGATGATGAGAAGCTGACCGAAACGGCGCAAACAAGCGATGCTTCAGCCAATCAATCTGACAACACGAAGGCGCATCAAGCATGATCTCTGCTTTTATTCGCCGACTTCATTGGCCACGCGTTTTGGATAAAACCCTTCTAGCCTTGGGTTTTTTAGGCCTGTTGACCTTGTTTTCAGTTTAAAACATCCCCTGAAAATCAAGCAGCTGCTTTGCGTCGACCTTTTACGCGGGATGTCACCTCATCCATCAGGGCAGATAATTCCTGCGCCGCAGTGCTTGTTTTAGCTGTTTCTAAAACGCCAGCCCCCCCAGCCATGCTTTCCACAAAAGCGGTGCGATTGCCAAGTTCTGTTTTCGCAACCGGAAGGTTGTATTTAATGATCTGTCGGCGGATTTCATCAGCAATCCGCGCCCGCGCAGGGGCGCGATTAATGACAAAAAGAACATCACGACCAGCCTCGCCGACCGCTTCAGCCGTCGGCATGGAGGCCTGAAGGTCAATCGGCGATAATTGCATGGGCGTTAAAACCAGATCCGCTGAGGCGATCGCTCGCTTAACGCTCAGGTCAATCGTTGGCGGCGTGTCAATAATCAAAACATCGGGCTTCACACGGCGCATATGAGCGGTAATGCCCATCTTATTGAGAATAACGCCGTGAAATAGCGGGTCATCTTCTTGGCGCTCACGACGTGCAGCGGCCCAACCGGCAAAGCTTTGCTGCTCGTCGAAATCAATACCAAGAACTGAACGCCCGCTTTGAATAAAGCCGCTGGCCAATTGACAGGCTAAAGTGGTTTTTCCTGCGCCGCCTTTACGCTGCGCAATCGTGATTGCAAAGGTCATGATAACGCCGCCCCAATATCAAAATACATCAGGAACGTGCATCGATTCGCAGTGGGCGCAACCACCCATGATTGTGCGACCAAATACAAATCGACGATCACTTATTTCAAATCCCGCTCATCGCAAGATTAAGAATAATCGGGGGGTTGTTGCATAAATTCTCAAGCAAACTGAAATAGCTAAGCGCTCGCGTTTACATCTTCTTGCGCAGCGGGCGTAATCGTAACGCTTTCCCCACAACCACAGGCATCCGTTTGGTTAGGATTGTTAAAGACAAACCGTTGGGCGAGCTTTTCCGTTACAAAATCGATCTGTGTCCCGATTAAGAACAAGATTGCTTTCGGATCGATAAGGATTTTAACCCCGTTGTCTTCCACAACTTCGTCAAGCGGCGCGGCTTGGCTGGCGTAATCCATGGTATATTCCATACCTGCACATCCGCCATTTTTGACGCCAATTTTCACGCCGATATAATTTTCATCAGCGCTCGCCATAATCTCTTGCATACGGCCAGCGGCGGCATCGGTCAATGTGACGACCTTCGGTCTTGGTCTCGCCATTTTAAACGCTCCTACAACCACCCAAGCTCAAGCTTAGCTTCTTCAGACATATTGTCAGGTGTCCAAGGGGGCTCAAACACCATATTGACGGTGACGTCTTCAACACCTTCAACGCCGCGCACGGCCCCTTCGACCCAACCCGGCATCTCGCCCGCGACTGGACAGCCCGGCGCCGTCAGCGTCATATCAATCGTCAATAAACGATTGTCAGAAATATCTACCTTATAAATAAGGCCTAATTCGTAAATATCGACCGGAATTTCTGGGTCATAAACCGTCTTTAAGGACTTTACGACATCCGCGGTAATCCTCTCCAACTCTTGAGTTGGAATGGGCGTCGGCGCTGGCTCGCTTGCAGCTTCTTGCGCGGGCGATGCACTATCTTCCGCCCGTTCTGTTGCGATCGGCGCATCTCCGCCATTTTTTAAATCAATTACGTCGCGCATGGTTTCCATCATTAGACTAGCTCAACATTTTATGGGTTTTCAGGAGCCCTTCTACAAGGGCGCCGACCTCTTCATGTGTATTATAAGCGGCAAAAGAGGCGCGACTTGTCGCCGTCACCCCAAGGCGTTCCATCAAAGGCTGGGCGCAATGATGCCCAGCCCGTACCGCAACACCCGACCGGTCCAGAATGGCCGAAACATCATGGGGGTGCGCCCCGTCGACACTAAACGCGATAATGGGGGCCTTATTCGCCGCCTGACCGTGGAGCTTAACGAAGTTGAGCTTTCTAAGTTCTTCCATCGCATGTTCCGCCAGAGATTGTTCATGGGCGGCGATTGCATCCACGCCTTTTTCGCGCATCCAATCAAGAGCGGCGCCAAGACCGATTGCTTCAACGATCGCTGGGGTTCCCGCCTCAAACCGATGGGGGGCGTCATTATAAGTGACATAATCGGTTGTCACTTTGTCGATCATTTCACCGCCCCCACGATATGGCGGCATCGCATCAAGAACCGACTTTTTACCGTAAAGAACGCCAATGCCCGTCGGGCCATAGAGCTTATGGCCAGTCAACACATAAAAATCAGCATCGATATCAACAACATCAACAGGCCCGTGCACAGCCCCTTGGCAGCCATCGAGCAAAATCTTCGCCCCATGTTCATGGGCGATTTTCGCAAGTTCCTTCGCTGGCGCCGGCGCGCCCAGAACGTTCGACATATGGGTGATCGCGACCAGTTTCGTGCGCGATGAAAATAAAGCGCGGTAGGCGTCTAAATCAATCTCGCCATCATCAGTGATATCAAGCCATTTTAAGACCGCACCCTTGCGTTCCCTCAAGAGGTGCCAAGGCACGATATTAGAATGATGCTCCATCATGGAGAGGATAATTTCGTCGCCCTCTCCAATTTCCTCTGCTCCCAAAGCATAGGAAACAAGGTTCATCGCGTCGGTGCCGCCGCTAGTGAAGATAACCTCATCTTGAGATTTGGCGCCCAGAAAGTCGGCTACTTTCTGGCGCGCCTCTTCAAAGGCAGCCGTCGCTTCATTTGACAAACAATGAAGGCCCCGATGTACATTCGCATAAGAATAGCTGAGCGCATTATTGATAACATCAAGAACCGCTTGGGGCTTTTGCGCGGATGCGGCGTTATCAAGATATACAAGCGGCTTGCCATATACCTCGCGAGACAAAATTGGAAATTCCGCGCGGATAGCGTTCACATCATAGCTCATTATCGCCCCTCGCCTGCTGCTGCAATACCGCCATGCTCACTTAGCCAATTATTGAGATGGCCCGCGAAAATTTCTTTCAGTCTGTCTGACGCGATATCGTCGAAAACTTCCGCGACAAAAGCCTCGATCAATAGCGCGCGCGCCTGGGTGTCGCTTAATCCCCGTTGGCGCATATAAAAGAGCGCGTCATCATCGAGAGAGCCCGCCGTGGAGCCATGGGCGCAAGCAACATCATCAGCGTAAATTTCCAGTTCCGGCTTATGGTTCGCCTCAGCCCGATCAGACAGCAATAGCGCATTCGCCTGCATATCCGCATCGGTTTGTTGCGCCGCGCGAGCGACATAGAACTTACCTTGGAAGACCGTGCGCCCTTCCGCCGCCGCAACGCCTTTGTGGATCTGACGCGTAACGCACCCCGGCGCATTATGGACGATATGGCTTGTCACATCCCCATGGCGAGCGCCGCCAATAAGCGCCGCGCTTTTCAGCGAAGCTTCAATATTGGCGCCGTCACAGGAAAGCCTTGTTTCCATACGGACCGCCTTACCGCCAAGCAACAATGCCGCTTGATCAAAACGCGCATCCGCCGCCAATGAGACAGCGGCAACGCTTGATTGCACACTCTCATCGGCCCCATCCTGTAGGATATAGCGAGTGAATGCGCCGCTTTCATCGACACGCGCCTCTAGTGAAGCATTAAGATATGAAGCGCCCGAACCTTCAAAGCTTTCAATCAGCGTAAACCTAGCGCCAGCCTTCACATGAGGGAATAGCCGCACATGGCGCTGGCCTTCATTTAATACGTAGCGCACCAACACTGGGCGCGAATGATCGTAATCTGCCTCAACATGCAGCGCCAGACCAGCCTTCGTAAAGGCCGCCGCCGCAAGACCGGTTGGGTGACCTTTAAGCAGGTCGTGCAACGGACCGCCTTGCACATGACTTAACGAAAGGCCTTTGGGCGCATCGCCATTCCACGCCGCCCGATCACTACTCACGGTAATGATGAAAGGATCGATAGCCGTAAAGGCGTCAACACCAGTCACATCATCATTAGACGAAAAGACCAACTCATCACGCAGCGCGACACGCAAATCCGTCCAGCGCCACGCTTCCATTCGTCTATGGGGGGCGCCAAGGGCGGCGAAACGCGCCCACGCGTCTGAGCGTACAGACGACCCAGCGCCGTCGAATGCCTTTTCAAGCCCCGCCTCAAACGCGGTTGGATTTTTAAACAATAAGTTGCTCATACAAACAATCTTTTTAACTTCCATCCTTCGAGGCTCGCTTATGCTCGCACCTCAGGATGAGGTTCTCATTATTTACTCCTAAGCCTCATCCTTCAAGGGCCAGCTTGCTGGCCCTTGAAGGATGAAACCACTCTCATCACGCCGCCTCAATAAATTGATCGTAGCCGGAATTTTCAAGCTCCACCGCCAATTCCGGCCCGCCGGATTTTACAATCCGTCCGCCCGCCAGCACATGCACCGCATCGGGCTTAATATAATCGAGCAGGCGTTGGTAATGCGTGATCACCAAAAAGCCACGTGTTCCATCGCGCAGGGCGTTTACAACCTCGCCAACCATTTTAAGGGCGTCGATATCTAGGCCGCTATCGGTCTCGTCCATAATGCAAAAGCGTGGCTCAAACATCGCCATTTGCAGCATTTCCATGCGTTTCTTCTCGCCGCCGGAAAAACCCACATTAAAGGGGCGCTTAATCTTTTCGTCCGTCAGGCCAACCAGCTTCACCTTCTCGCGGATCGTGCGCAAGAAGTCAGCGGCGGAAACTTCTTCTTCGCCGCGCGCTTTTTTCTGGGCGTTAAGGGCGGTGCGGATGAAATTCATCGTCGCAACACCCGGAATTTCCATCGGATGTTGGAACGACAAGAAGACGCCTTTCGCCGCCCGTTCATTCGGATCAAGGCCCAAAAGGTCGTCACCATCCAGCGTCACGGCGCCCGCCGTCACCTCATAATCGTCTCGCCCCGCAATGGTGTGCGACAGGGTCGATTTACCTGACCCGTTTGGCCCCATAATCGCGTGGACCTCGCCCGCAGGAACCTCAAGCGACAAGCCCTTTAAAATTTCAGCCTCGTCAACCGCGGCATGGAGATTTTCGATTTTTAACATCACTTACTTCGCCTTCTTAAGGTCTTCCTGCTGCGCTGTTTTCTACTAACGCATCAGCAGCAATAATCTCTCTCAATTCTTCAGGAATAGGCATCGCTTCCAGATTCCCATCCTCTTTAATATGGGCGTATATGCGCACGGCAAGCCCCTCCGTGACCGGTTTTTTTGTTTCAGCATGGAACGCCTTACAGCGCCAAGACAGGGTCGAACGAGAGATTTTTTCTAACGTAATAGACGTCGAAATGCGGTCGCCATAAGCCGCCGGACCAATAAACTCAAAATTAATCTTTCCCATGACAAAAGCAGTTCGATACCGCTTAATCGTCTCGTCAGCGCCAAAACCAATCGAACGAAGCCAGTCATGTTCGGTGTCATTAAACCATGCTAGCATCCTTGGGAAATAGACAAGTCCAAATGGGTCAGATTCACCCCACGGGACTGTCAATTCTCTATAATATTCAACGGCCACAAAATTTCTCTCAAAAAACCAATATCAATGCTGTTCAATAGTCTTATCGACAAACCAACCGAGGCAGTCGGTAAGGCGGGTTATTCCGGGTTAGTTCCTGCCCTTCCGGACACGCCTTCGCGCCGTCTTTGCCCAGAATTTCTGTTCCGATAAAAGCAGCAGCGGAGAAAAGGGCGATGATGCCGCCCACAAAAGTGAGTCGCTTTACCATCTTTGATTGATCATTCATCATCCGACGCTTCCTTCTAGGCTGACGGAAACCAATTTTTGCGCCTCAACGGCGAATTCCATCGGCAATTCCTGTAAGACGTCTTTACAAAAACCATTGACCAATAGCGCCACCGCTTCTTCTTCTGAAAGGCCGCGTTGCTGACAGTAAAAAAGCTGATCCTCTGACAACCGAGAGGTCGTCGCCTCATGTTCCAAAACGGCGGAAGGGTTTTTACTCTCCACATAGGGCACCGTATGGGCGCCGCACTGATCGCCGATCAGGAGCGAGTCGCACTGGGTAAAGTTTCGCGCATCTTTTGCTTTTCGATTCACCGAAACCAGTCCGCGATAGGTGGAATTGGATTTACCAGCAGAGATGCCTTTAGAGATAATCCGCGAGCGCGTGCCCTTGCCCAGGTGGATCATCTTAGTGCCTGTGTCCGCCTGCTGATGGTTATTGGTGATGGCGATTGAGTAAAACTCACCCTGACTGCCGTCTCCTTTTAAGACGCAGGATGGATATTTCCAAGTAACAGCCGAACCCGTTTCAACTTGGGTCCAGGAAACTTTTGAGTTCACGCCCCGGCAATCGGCGCGCTTCGTCACGAAATTATAAATGCCGCCTTTGCCGTCTTTATCGCCTGGGTACCAGTTTTGAACGGTTGAGTATTTAATCTCGGCCTCATCTTCAACCACAAGCTCAACCACCGCCGCATGGAGCTGGTTTTCATCGCGCATCGGCGCGGTGCAGCCTTCCAAGTATGACACATAAGAGCCCGGCGCCGCGACAATCAGCGTGCGCTCAAACTGGCCAGTATTCGCCTCATTAATCCGGAAATAGGTAGACAGCTCCATCGGACAACGAACGCCCTCCGGCACGTAGACAAACGTCCCGTCAGAAAAAACCGCTGAGTTTAAGGTTGCAAAGAAATTGTCAGAGGTCGGCACAACCGTGCCAAGATATTTCTTCACCAGCTCCGGGTGCTCCCGCACTGCTTCGGAAATCGACATAAAAATAACGCCGGCTTTCGCAAGCTCTTCACGGAATGTCGTCGCAACTGACACACTGTCAAACACCGCATCAACGGCGACCTTTGGCGCGCCCTCAACACCGAGTAGGACTTCCGCCTCCTTTAGCGGAATGCCGAGCTTTTCAAAGTCGGCCAAAATTTCCGGCGGAACATCGTCAATCGACTCATATTTCGCACCAGTCTTTGGCGCAGCGTAATAATAATGGTCTTGGTAATCGATCTTAGGGTAATCGACCATCGCCCAGCTGGGTTCTTCCATCTTTTTCCAGCGGGCGAAGGCTTCAAGCCGCCATTCAAGCAACCACTCCGGCTCTTCTTTTTTGGCGCTGATAAAACGCACGATATCTTCATTCAGGCCCTTGGGGGCCTTTTCTGTCTCAATATCAGTCGTAAAGCCGTATTTATACGTCTCTAGAGATTTCGCCGTTTCAACGGTCTCGCGATCGATCGTGTCTTTATAGGCCTGTTCGGTATTAGACATTTAATTTCTCATCCCGGCACGTATCTTACGCCGCTCTTGTTTTAATACGATCGAAAGCCGGGCCCCATGCATCAATGAAAGCACGGGCGTCTTCGATTGTAGAATTCCAGCCTAGGGAAACCCTGATCGCACAATTTAAATCTTCATCGCCAACGCCCATAGCTTTAAGCACATGGCTAGGGGTCACTTTGCCTGATGAACACGCCGAACCTGAGGATATGGCGACGCCCTCAAGGTCCATCGCCATGACTTGTGTTTCGGAAGAAAAACCGGGGGCGGAATAACAAAGCGTTCCCGGCAGGCGAGGCGTATCGCCGCCCCAAATCTTGCCGCTGTTGTGGATCACTGCTTGCTGGATCTCATCACGCAGAGCGGAAACAAGACGTTCTTCTTTTGAAAGCCCCGCCAAAGCCGCGTCACAAGCAGCGCCAAAGCCAGCAATAGCGGGAACATTTTGCGTACCAGCGCGCCTGCCCAATTCCTGTCCGCCGCCGTGCATCATAGGCGCAAGGACTAGGTTCGGCTGAACGATCAGGGCGCCAACGCCGAGCGGGCCGCCAAATTTATGCGCCGTAACGCTCATTAAATCGGCGCCAAGCATCGTGAAGTTTACAGGTATCTTACCCGCCGCTTGCGCCGCATCTGTAAAGATTAAACCGCCCGCCGCATGGGCAATGGCGGCGGCATCCGAAACAGGTTGGATAGCCCCTGTCTCATTATTGGCAAGCATAAGACAAACGAGGAAACCGCGCTCTTCATCTGGGTCATAGCCTTCAAGGCGCGCCCTCAGCCAATCAAGATCCACCACGCCGCTGGCGAGAACAGGTATTGTTTCAACGGGAACATTAGCCGCCTCAGCTGTCGCAATAACCGCTGAATGCTCAATCGCGCTTACAAAAATTCGAGACACAGCGCCAGAGGCAATTGGTCCGTTCACCGCATGGTGGATTGCTTCTGTTCCCCCGCTGGTAAAGATCACGCCATTAACGGGCGCGTTCACAAGCTTGCGCAACGAAGCCCGCGCGCGCTCGACCAATGCAAGGGCGCTTCGCCCCTCCTCATGCACAGAAGAGGGATTACCGACACTTTCCAATGCCGCATGCATAGCGGTGATCGCTTCCGCGCGCATCGGCGCGGTCGCATTATAATCAAGATAATGGCGGGTCATTTTACCGCCCCCAATTCAAATTCGACGGGCGCAAGATCCGTGCTCGGTTCATTGATGGGTGGGTTGACCGCGGCCATGCCCAGAACGCGGCGCTTTAAAATATCGTCTAAGCTGACCGTATTGAGGAAAACCTCAATCTGGCGGCTTAATTCATCCCACAGATCGTGGGTTAAACACCGCGCGGAATGCCCCTGGCACCCGACATTCGACCCTGGCGCGCAGGCGGTTGTGCGAATTTGCTCATCAACTGCGGCGACAATTTCAGACACTCGGATATCACTTGCTGAGCGGGCCAAGCGATAACCGCCACTGACGCCACGTTCGCTTTCAACAAGTCCGGCTCTGCGCAACTTAGCGAAGAGCTGTTCAAGATAAGACAGGGAAATCCCCTGTCGCACGGCAACTTCTGATACCGCAATTGGGGCGTCGGTTGCGTAAGCGGCAATATCCGCCATCGCGGCGACTGCGTAGCGCCCTTTTGTGGTCAGTTTCACTTTGCCTATCCTTTTTTAGCCTCATGACGCCTAGCTAGCCGCTATCATGGCAGTCGCTGCGACGAAAAACCCGCGCCCTATCACGACTTCCTCGCCTGTGGCATTTGCAGATGATGCGGCATTCGTGCTAAGGCGCGCTCTTAACTTTGTGCTTCTGATATGGATTTATGAAATCCGATTAAATTAGTCAAGAATAGGATCCGTAAATTCCCCGCGCATAGCCAGTCTTTTTCCAACATTATGTCGCCGATCAACGACAAGCCATACTGGTTTAGTCATCTTTGACGACTGAGTGCGCCACAAAAAATTTACGCCGTAATTAAGAGGATTTAACAATGCCTGACGTGATTTTCGCTGGCCCTGAAGGACGCTTAGAGGGCGTTTACCAAAAAGGACGCGACGAAAACCCGCCGGTCGCCCTTATTCTTCACCCTCATCCGCTATTCGGCGGCACGATGAACAATCGCGCCTGTTATGAGCTTTATCATCTATTCACGCGCAAGGGCTTTTCAGTTCTTCGGTTTAACTTCCGCGGCGTCGGGCGCAGCCAAGGTGAGTACGACCAAGGCCAAGGAGAATTGGCGGATGCGGCGACAGCGCTTGATTACCTGCAATCGCTGAACCCTAATGCGCCTTTTGCTTGGGTTGGAGGCTTTTCATTCGGGTCTTGGATCGCGATGCAACTTTTGATGCGCCGCCCGGAAATTGCTGGATTTATCTGCGCCTCTGCTGCGGCGAACCTTTATGATTTCTCGTTTTTGGCGCCCTGCCCATCATCCGGCATCGTCATCCATGGAGAGCATGACAAAATCTGCCCGCACGCAGAAACAAACGCAATGGTCGCCCGTACCCGCACGCAAAAGGGCCGCAAAGTGGAATTCAGCATCTTACCTGGTGCTGACCACTTCTTTGAGCAACATATGGATGAATTTATCCAAATGTCGGAAGGCTATCTTGATGGGCGCCTTGCCTATCATGAGCCTGAAGGCCCCTATTTTGAATAGGACCTTAAGGCAGCAGGATGTTTTGGCGAGCGGCTATTCTGCGGGCTTATTCGCAATCATCGTAATGCCCATTAGGGCGCGAATGATAGCGCTGCGGCAGATCGCAGTGTGAAGCTTGCGCGGAATTCGCTCAACCATTGCTTCAAATGGCAAAATCAAAAAGTGAGGCACCGTCGCGAGATGCATCGCGCGCGGCGCCAATACGATGCGACCGCCGCGAAAACCAGCTTGCGTAAATAGCTGATTAAGCTCGCGATACGTATATTCGCGAATATGCATGCCCGTCGGCTCATCATCAAAATATTTCGACACATCATGAGGGCCGGTTAAACGATTGGGCGTTCGACACAGATACCGCCCACCCGGCTTTAATACACGAAACACTTCATTCAATTGTTCAAGCGCATCTTGTGGGTGCAAATGTTCCATCAATTGGTTGGAATAAACGAAGGAAACACTCTCATCCGGCAACGGGATATGAACGCCAGATGTTTTGACAAATTCAAAATTATCCACGCCAGGGTCTTGCGGCGCCAATTCATCTGTCACCTCAAGCACGATGGAGCGCTTGACCATAGGCGCGACAGACAATGCGACCTTACAGTCGCCTCCGCCAATTTCGATAAATACATCATCAGGGCGGATGTGATTTTTAATCATCCGAACTTGGCGATTGATATATTTATTGGCCTCAGCCAGAGATACGCGCTTTTTGCGCGGGTGATCATGCAACCCGCTCAACAATGCATCATAAAGCTGATTATAGAGCCCCTGTTCGCGCTCATTCCGATTTGACTGGCGCATCTTTTCTGCAAGACGACGCTCAAGCTCATAATGAGCGATAATACGCTCACCACTGCGCCGATCACCGTAAATCGTGGCGATTTTTCGGTAATCGGGCCGTAATTTAACGACGCTTTGCTGTCCATGCATACTGACTATCCGTCATTTTATCCGCCGGATAACTCTGTCCGGCGGGCGGTACCCCGCTTTAATATGATTTATCCCCAGATCGAGCGCAAGTGAGGTGGTTTTTATCGCTTTAGTCCTTTCGACGCGCCTCTTACTGTGAAAAAATTAAAGCTGCTATGCCCTAATTCCATTCAAAAGACGATAAGCGCTGAACTATTATTCTCCTAAAACAAGATAACTGAGGAAAAACGTGCCCATAAAGGCTCTTGCAACATAAAGGCTCTAGCAAGAAGGGCGCCTAAAATGTGTTAATTGAACGCCTTATGCCCTAAATTGCACACCGCCAAGTACAAAAGGGATAAAGCGAATACGCTTTACCGACCTTATTGGTTAACCGCGGCGGGCCCCGCACTGCAACTTGCAAGATCATCTCCCGCTTCAATCGCGGCTAAGATCGCTTCAAGATCACGCTTTCGCACGGGTTTGGAAAGATATTCATCCATCCCGGCTTCCAGGAATTCTTGTTTCTGTTCGGCATGTACGTGAGCAGTTAGGCAAACAATAGGCGTTGGTTTGCGATCGGTTTTAGCTTCGTAACTGCGGATCGCGCGTGTAGCCGCCACCCCGTCCATCACCGGCATTGAGACATCCATAAAGATAACGTCGAAGCATTTGTCGGATGCACAAGCAAGCGCCTCTTGCCCGTTGGCCACATATTCGACGGTCCGCCCCGGACCTTCGATCATACTACGGATCACTAGCTGATTTACTTGATTATCCTCAGCAACGAGAACATGAATTGACGATGCTTCATCACCTGAGTGTTCATATTGTTCTTTGTCAGCATCGATTTGGTCATCTTTACTTAATCGTTCTGATTGACTTGTCGGAGAAATTAGATTTTCGAGCGTCGATTTTAGCGTCGCCATTTTGGCGGGCTTTGTAAGCGTCGCGCTAATTCCCATGCCCATCAGGTCATCAAGCCTGTAGGATAAATCAACAGACGACAAAAGGAGAATGGGCGTATCTGTATACCCAGAAATAGATTTGATGGCCTTAGCAGTTTCAATTCCGTCTTTATCAGGCATTTGATAATCTAGAATGATGACATCAAATATACCGTCTGCATCATTTAATTTTGATATTTGATCCAGCGCCGCATCGCAGCTATCTACAACCACGGGCTTTAGCCCCCAACCTTGCGTTTGTTCAAACAAAATACTGCGGTTGACTTGTAAATCGTCAACGACAAGCACAGACTTTGAACGTAAATCTGCACTTCCGCTAGCTTTGGGAGCGACTGGTCTTTGTGCGACAGGTAATTGTATTTCAAACTTAAAGACTGATCCCTTACCCGGTTCAGACTCCGCAACGATCGCACCACCCATTGCTTGGACAAGTTGCCGCGAAATTGACAGCCCCAAACCAGTCCCGCCATATTCGCGTGTCGTCGATCCTTCAGCCTGGGTAAATTCATGGAAAATTTTATGGAGCTTATCAGGGGCGATACCAATGCCCGTATCTTCAACGCGAACACTCAACGTTGCTTGATCTCCATCAATAGTCTGCCCCTTTACGTCGATAAGGACGTATCCTTCATGGGTAAACTTAACCGCATTCCCCACTAAATTGGTGAGGATCTGGCGTATACGCCCCGCATCGCCGACCATCCAATCAGGGGTTTCAGAGTGAATGCGCACCAATAATTCAATTTGTCGTTCACGCGCCCCGCCCCCCAATAATAGGGCTATATCTTCAACACAATCACGGATGGAAAACGGTATTGGCTCCAGCACCAAATGACCGGCTTCAATTTTAGAAAAGTCCAATATGTCGTTTATAATCGTGACCAACGCAGCGCCGCTTCGGGCAATTATCTCCACAAACTCTGATTGGCGGTCATTCAATTGAGTTTCTTGGAGCAGTTCAGCCATACCAAGAACACCATTCATTGGTGTACGAATTTCATGACTCATATTGGCGAGAAATTGAGATTTAGCAACGCTCGCCTCCTCTGCGCGTTGTTTTGCAACTTCAAGTTCTTGCGTTCTATCGCAAACTTTGGTTTCAAGTTCTAAGAATAATCCCGTTAGCTGATCGGCAAGCGCTTTAAAACTGCGAGCCAGGGAACCATACTCATCGGTTCGCTCTATTCCCGGCACATGAGCATTTTTGCTTGCCACATCGAAATTGTTGACCGCCTTTTCCAGTTCACGCATTGGCCTGACGATCTTATAGATGGCGCCAATCATCACCAACGACAAAAGTAAAGCTAATATGCTCCCTCTACGGATATGGTCAATCATTTGCGCATGAATTTCAGATTTGACCAATTGATGCGTGAAGCCAATCTCAATCTGTCCGATTAAAATTTGCTCCGGGGATATAAGATTACGGGTTAACTTTATATCAGCTTGCTGGTTCGCTCTAACGTCGACAACAGCCTCGCCGGTTGTCTCTGTTACGCGTACAGAAACGACCTCATCATAGAGGAGAATTGAGTCTGCGATGCGTCGAACAATGTCCGTATCGAATTCGTATAGGGGGGAAGAAACAGACGCCTGAGCACTGGCGATTACGGAATGTTGCGTGTGTTCCAAGCGACCGTATAGTTTTTCGCTACTTGCATTGAGGTCGTGTTTTGCATCCAGCAGTAATATACCGATGACACAAAATAGGCTAGCAATGCCAACCTTTATCCCAATGCTATTTTTAATATTGAATAACATTTTATTGCTCACGCTCCGCAAGGCGGCTAAATGTATCGACCGATACCCATGGCTCCCCGCTAGCGATGATATCTTTGCGTTCAGACAGAATTTTTGATAAATTAAATTCACGAATCCGTTGTGGATCGAACAACGCCCCTCGATTTTCCGCATTTTTTGGGGTCATTAAGCCGAGGACGGATTTTTGCGACCGCGGCAAACAAGACTGCCGGGACAGTTTACATTGCGAATGCTCTTTAATGTCTGCAAGCGCATAGATCACATCCAAAAAATGCCCGCCCATAGATACGGATAGATCGCCACGTCGCACAGCCTGCCTAGCCTCATCGGTCCAATCCATACCGCCAACCGCGATATTATTACCGTCAGGAAGGGCCGAATGCGCACCGAGGGCCATACCGTCATTTGCCGCCCAAATTACATGAACGTCCCTATACCGCTTAATAAGCCACTTTGTCTTTTCCGCACTAACTTCAGTACTCCAACGAGCCGATACCGTTTGCAATAACGACGCATGTGGGTCTTCCGCAATCGCGCGTTTTAACCCCTTGACGCGCAGCTTCGCCACAGGACTTGCATAAGCCCCAGTAAACGCCAAGACATTTACTTGGCTATCCTGGTTGGTATTTGCGGCACGAGCATTCGCAATCAACTGCTTTGCAAGTTCGTACCCGGCTTTTTCGTCGTTTGGCGTTAGCTCTCCGATCCAATGACGAAATTTTTCTCCTGGTCCGCCATATTGTTTACGTTCTTCGGCGGACAACCCGGCATTCACAATATAAGCAAAAATCCGTGCTTGTTCCATCTCCTCTAGCAATTCCACGGCAAGCCCTTGCTGATTTGTAAACAGAACGTAGTCCGGTTGGTTTTCCCCTAATATTTCTTCTGTAAAAACCGCTCGAACATCCTCGCGCCGGTATTCGCCCTGGTGGATGGTCAGCTCAATACCGAAATGCGATGCTGCAGCCTCTGCATATCTGCGCATGGTTTGAGCCCATGAATCCCCCTCCCAAGCGCTCATAACGAACGCTGCCTTAGGTTCAGTAGGCCCTTCTTCTGCAGCGCTGCTGTGCGCGGCGGTAAATGACAAAAAGAGAGCGATGACAAAAGCCATTGCTCGGCTCAAGCTTTCCATCTGCCCTAGTTGCTCCCTTTTGCTTCAGGACAACTATTAAGCATGCACGTTAGAATTTAATTAACCGAAATACCCACCCGTTTGGCTCTAAAGACTTATAGTGCCCTTATTAAAGGGAATTGACGTGCTGACATGCCGCCCGGTCCTATACCTACGGGGTTTTACGTTTAGAAAAATGAAAACCGAAATTGTTTTATTGGCGACCCCGCGAGGACTCGAACCTCGAACCTGCTGATTAGAAGTCAGCTGCTCTATCCAGTTGAGCTACGGGGCCAAAAGCCGAAACACGTTCAGGCTATAATATGAACCGACTGATAAATCCATTATTGGATTTATTCCAGTGCTGATGGCTAATGAGTCCAAGGCTTGCGGCGCTGAAAAGCGAAATTATCAGAGTATGCTTTTACAACTGATTTTTTCGCGGATGGCTCGATTAGCTGATAAGGAATGGATTTATCTTCAGCATAAGTGATGGCGGCGTCTTTGGTCTCAAACCGCAAGCGCACCTGCCCGGCTTGTGTGTCATCGGCGCTGGTCCAGCCCATAAGCGGATCAATTCTACGCGCCGCCTCTGCTTCAAATTCCAAAACCCAAGCTTGGGTTTTAGCCTGACCAGACTGCATCGCGGTTTTTGCGGGTTGAAAGATACGGGCAAACATCGAAGACCCCTTGTAGTCGCCTATCTCATTGTCACCCTTAAAGCGGATTTATCGCCAAAAGGATAATGGTCGGAGCGGCAGGATTCGAACCTGCGACCCTCTGGTCCCAAACCAGATGCGCTACCAGACTGCGCTACGCTCCGAGAAGGCAAACATTTAGAGCGCATTTGCGCGAAAGCAAACCATTTTCTTGAAAAAAACGCGGATCAATTGTCGCGAAAGAGCTTATGGTCTACTTGGTCGCCAATGGTCACCCCAAGTTCGTCAAAAACCCCGGCATTTACCTCAAGCACAGCGACAACCGGTTGGCGCGGCGCGATGGAGGCCGTTGATCGAACTGGGGTGTTCGCGGCGATATCAACAATCACGCCGTTCGCATCGATAAAAGCCATATCTAATGAGATCAGCGTGTTCTTCATCCACATCGACACAGGCTGGGGCGTCGGCCCAAAGTCAAACAACATGCCCGCATCCCGCGCCAGGCTCTCGCGGAACATAAGGCCTATGCGCTTTTTTTCAGGCGTATCGGCAAGTTCCACGGAAAACTGGTGGACGCCTGTCTTTGCTTCAATCGTGAGGATAGAGGTTTGCTGACGATCACCAACAACTGAGCCGCCCGATCCATTACACGAAACAAGGCCAGCCTGAGCAAACATCAACACGCTGGCGCACAAAAGGGTGCGCCCAATGAGGCCTAGTTTGCCAAACAACCCGAACATTTTGTGAAGCGCCAACTAAAATTAGTTCTCTTGATCAGACCGCAAGTCAATCGCCAAAAGGCCTTTCGACCCAGCAGCAAATGAAACTTGCACACGTTGCCCCTGGGTTAGCTCACCCATACCGCACCGGCGCAAAGTCTCCATATGGACGAATATATCTTCGGTCCCTTCACCGCGAGTCAAAAAGCCAAAGCCTTTTGCACGGTTAAACCATTTGACGGTCACTCGCGTGAAATCCCCCGCCGGTGTTTGACTAACAACAGGCGTCGTCGGGGTTAACGCAGTAGCAGTACTGTCATCTATATTGATGATTTTGAGCGCCTGAAGCCCTTTGGGCCGCTTCACAACTTCGCACTCCACCGTTGCGCCTTCACGGGCTGTCGATCGCCCAGCCTCGCGCAGGCAAGACGAATGGATCAAGATATCACCAGGACCGGCTTCATTGACTATAAAGCCATACCCTTTACCAGGGTCAAACCATTTGATGACGCCCTTAATGGTAAAGCTATCCTGCACATCAGCATCACTGTCTGTGCTATCCATATCTTCTCTAAAGTCAGCCATCTATTCGGTCCCCATTAAATTATATAAATCTGATTCGAACCGAATGTGATGGCCTCGCCCCAGACTGCCATTTGCTATTTCCTCAACCCGTAAGATGAGATCAAACGAATACACTGACCGATTATACATCGGCGGAGACTCTTATTCTGGAAAACTGGCTTTTTAAGCCTCATTCCTTGATCTCACCCACTTTTAGCGCCGTTTAATCGGCGACTAGTATATTACACTGCATTTTTGGCGCTATATGCAACATCGCGCCAAGAATTTCCCCTTATGGTTGCATGAATCGATCACAAGTCTAGCTTGGTCCCCAAAAAAACGGCAAAAAATGATTAAACTGCGCCGCGCTGCTCAATATCCGTTAGGAACTTCGCCACAAGAAGTAGAAAGACATCGAAGTCAGATTCGATATTTTTAATTGATATCCCGCCAGATGCATTGCGATCCATTTGGATCGTAATATCGCCATCTGGATCGATATAAGCGCGCCCGAATTTTACTTCGCTATTAAAGCGGGTCAAAAATTCATGGCTTACCTCATTAGCCGTCACGCCGTGTAGGTAAGTGAAATAAGAGATATCGCCGTCAGAACCAAAGATCCCAACAAGAACGGTAAGCTCCCCCACCTCAACGGCGACCATATTCGATTGGAAGTCTTGAACCGAATATCCTTGCATTTCCAAGGATTTCGTAATCGTTTCTTTTGTAAGCCCCGCGGCCTGAGCTGACACAACAGACGCCGCCATAAACGCTGTTGCTAAAATAGTTTTCAATAATACTCGCATTACACGCCCCTCCAACTGGCCGCGTCCCCAATTAACCAAGTGTAAATAAAACCTTAATGTGGCCCAAAAATCAATCCGCATAATGCGGATAGATCGATTTCCGCCCTCTTTAGCGGCGCCATCCACACAAGTGCGGACAGCTAAAGCCAGCCGTTTTGCGTAAAAAACGACAATTTCTCATGACTGAGACACTGAATTCATAACTGAAACACTGAATAAAGAGAGGTAAGAATATAAATGGCAGGCCCTAGGGGAATCGAACCCCTCTTTTCAGGTTGAAAACCTGACGTCCTAACCGATAGACGAAGGGCCCGCACATGAGGTCATCAATGACCGAGCGGTGTCTATAATCGAGGAAGAAAGGAAAAAGCAAGCCCTTTCAACTGAGATTTTCCACCATTTTGCCGCAAGACAACAATATCAAGCCCAAGCCTAGGATTTAGGCCAAACTCGCGCCAGCTTCTGCAATCACAGCATCACTAATATGCAACTGACCATTGTCGCCGCCACGCCAATCATCAAAGCGGACCTTGCCCGCAACATGGATACGGCCCCCACTTGTCAACACGGTTCCTAATGGCTCGCCCTCTGCTCGAAATGCAATCGCGCGAACGGTTTGACCTGTGGGCGATTGCAACGTGCAAGAAAGATGCCCCGCGCCGACGACCTTTGCGCCCTTCACCCGCATGTCACATAGGGCAAAAACTGGTTCTGGGTTTGAGGGACCAAATGGCCCGGCCGCTGTCACACGGTCGGCCAATGGCTTTGCAACAGCTTGCGCCGCAATCACGCTATCAACCCACAAAGTGCGGTTTTCACGTGCTTTTTCAACATCAGCTTTCAGGCGCGCAGACAAATACGCCTCAAACTCTTCCAGCTTACTGATATCGACCGTCAGCCCGGCCGCCATTGCATGGCCGCCGCCCGAGACTAGCAGCCCTTCCTCGCGCGCTGCGCCCACCGCCGCCCCCAAATCAACACCGATTATGGACCGACCGGATCCCTTGCCGAGGCCATTATCTTCTATTGCAATGACAAAAACCGGCCGATCAAATTTTTCTTTAATGCGGCCCGCCACAACGCCGATGACACCTGGGTGCCACCCTTCGCCAGCAACAATCATAATCGGATTATCCGCCTTGCCCTCGCGATCAATCTGGGCAAGCGCTGCTTCCAAAACCTCTCGCTCGATTTCTTGGCGGGCGGCGTTCATGAGATGCAGCTCTTCCGCCAATCGCTGGCGTTCATCAGCATTTTCTTCCGTCATCAAATTAAAAGCAAGACGCGCATGACCGATGCGCCCTGCGGCGTTGATGCGCGGCCCCAACAAAAAACCAAGGTCATAACAAGAAGGAGCGCCCTTTACCCCCGCACGCTCGCCAAGTGCTTTTAGGCCTGGGTTGCCGCCCTGACCCAACACTTTAAGACCTTGCGCGACAAGGACACGGGTAAGCCCCGTCATATCCATGACATCACAAACAAGCCCAAGCGCAGTAAGATCTAACAACTTTAAGAGATTTGGCTCTTTGCGCTCTTTAAACCAACCACGCTCACGCAGCGCCCGGTTTAACGCAACGACCATCATAAAGGCGACGCCTGCAGCAGATAAATTGCCAAGCCCGGAGATATCATCCGGGCGGTTCGGGTTCACCACCGCCACAGCGCCCTTAGGCGGCGGGCAGCTCATCAAATGATGGTCTAGAACAACTACATCAAGACCTTCTTGCGCCGCCGCCTCTATCGGTTCATGGGCCGCCGCCCCGCAATCAACGGTGACAATAATTTCAGCCCCCTGATCTTTTAGGGCTCTAAAGGCAGATATGGAAGGACCATACCCTTCAGCAATTCTATCCGGCAAATACACCGGAAGGTCCATGCCTAATTCACGAAAATAAAGCTTTAAGATAGCTGACGCAGTTGTTCCGTCCACATCATAATCACCAAAGACGCCTATAACCCGAGCCGACGCAACAGCTTCCGCCAAATGCGCCGCAGCAATTTTCATATCTGTCAGAATAAATGGGTCCGGAAGCGTATCGCGCAATGAGGGAGTAAGATAACCTTGCGCATTCTCTATACTGACGCCGCGCGCCGATAAAGCCCTCGCGATAATTAGGTCCACATCGCACTCTTGCGAGATCGCCATGGCGACCCGCTCATCAACCTCGCGCAGTCGCCATTGCCGCCCAGACGCCCCGCGCCTCATTGGCGGTAAAGGCGCCGCGGCCACCCCCTCATCATCGCTCATTTTTAAAACTGACTGCATCATCGCCATCATACTCTATCGCCCAAATGATATGGACATAAAGCAATCTGGCGATGATTCGCGAGAACCGCCTTAACCTCTTTTCCCCATAAATCAGAGGAGCGATCCCTTAACGCTTTGAGCGCGCCTTGATATAGCGAACCGTGCCTGTTTTTGAGCGCATAACGACGGTGTGCGTCTCAACATAACCAGGGCCCCATTTAACGCCGTCAAGCATGGTGCCGTTGGTGACGCCGGTCGCTGCGAACATCACATCGCCTGACGCCATCTCCATCAAATCATATTTCCGATTAAGATCAGAAATACCGGCTTTTTCGGCCCGACCGCGCTCATCATCATTGCGGAAGAACAGCCGTGATTGCATCTGACCGCCAACACAGCGCAGCGCCGCCGCAGCAAGAACCCCTTCCGGCGCACCGCCCTGGCCAACATACATATCAATCCCTGTGGAGGCTTCCGTTGTATGGAACACGCCCGCAACATCGCCATCTGGGATCAAAAACACCCGCGAGCCCATCTTGCGCGCGCCCTCAATAAGCGATTGATGGCGTTCACGATCGAGAATGCACAAGGTAATTTCGGAGGTTTCTACTTGCTTTTCTTTGGCGAGGGCCGCGATGTTATCCTCAACCGGCGCATCCAGATCAATTACCCCATCGGGATAGCCAGGTCCGCAAGCGATCTTGTCCATATAAACGTCTGGCGCATGAAGCAGCGTGCCGCCTTCCGCCATAGCCACAACGGCAAGCGCATTGGCCATGGCTTTTGCGGTCAGCGTCGTGCCCTCAAGCGGGTCGAGAGCGATATCGATCTTTGGACCGCGACCCGTCCCGACTTTCTCGCCAATGTATAGCATCGGCGCTTCATCACGCTCGCCCTCGCCGATGACGATTGTCCCGTCCATCTCAAGAATATTGAATGCATTGCGCAGGGCCGTCACCGCCGCCTGGTCCGCGCCTTCTTTGTCGCCGCGACCGATCATTTTGGAAGCTTCAATCGCCGCCGCCTCTGTGCAGCGCCCAAGTTCGATGGTCAAAATCCGATTAAGAAAAGGTTCGTGCGTCATCTCACTAAAGCTCCCAGCTTGTTCGCGTACTCTTTCGGCATGGAAATGCAAGAAATACGCCGTAAAAGCAAGGGAATGGGGGCGGATTTAGGCCCCCTGCGCCGATTAGCCCAAATCTCCGGCATTAAACCCTAGAAGTCGAAGTTTAACCCAAGCTCAGCGCCTAGTAGATTATCGCCAGCGCCTGCAACGCTTGATATACGACCAGCAAGTTCAAAGCTAAGTCGATAATCCAAGCGTGCTGCAAACTTATGTATGATTTACCAAGCACTATAACGAACAAAGAAGCCAGCTTTCGCGGTTGGTTTTTAGTCCCTGCACGCCCTAACACAGTTTTGCAAAATGGCTAAATGGCTAAAAGGTAGCTTACAAAACAGGTTCTGCACAAAAGCGCCACTCTAACGCAGGTAAGGCCCAGCATCAAAAGTGATAGTTGAGACCTAGCTCTCCACTATGCAAACCTTCTGTACCGCCGCGCGTTAATCCCAGATAACGATATCCAAGGTCCAATGAGATGCCTTTGCTCACGCGAGTTTGCAAACCTGCGCGCCCTGAATAGGCCAAGGCAAGAGTATGATCAGCATCGGTAAAGTTTGTATCGATAAACAGATTGCCCGCGCCCACGCTAACGCCGAGATAGGGATCAACGATAGATCCCGAATCATAGATCCAGCTAAGCCCAAACATCGTTGCGATGGTCCAGCTTGTGGCCTCTATGGTCGTGGCCAATAGGGTTGCCTCTTCATGATCGCGTGCAACTAAAATTTCAGCTTCAGCACGGAGTGTAGAGCGATTATTGCGCGCAATAGTCTTTCCCATTGAAGCAGCGCCGAACCCACTGCCGACCTCCGTAATATCGCTAATATCAGAAAAGAAATACCCGCCCCTGACGCCAATATTGCGTTCAAAAGCATCATAAACCGACCCGGACATTTGATGCGCCTTTGTACGTTTTTGTTTGTAGGCGTCTTGTTCGCCAAGACTGGCGGCCTCTTCCGCGGCAATTCTTGCACGTATCGGGGCGGCGTCCGCACCGCACACAGTTTGTCCAATGGCGTTTTCGACACAATCAGGACTACCAGCTTGCGCACCAGCTACACTAGAAAGAACAGCAATTACGACGCAGCCAAAAGATATCCGAAACATAAATACTCCCATCATTCATGGGAAATATTTATTTAATTGGTAAATAAACAATAAAACATAAGGCAGGAACGATAGATTTACTTACCGCGAGCCTATCGATTGGCCCCGGAAAGCATCTTTTTAATATTCCGAGCCGCCTGACGAATGCGCTGTTCATTTTCAACCAGGCCTATACGCACAAAGCCTTCGCCGTTCTCGCCAAAGCCAAGACCCGGCGCAACAGCGACATCCGCCTCTTCCATCAGCTTTTTAGCAAAGCCAACCGAACCGAGAGAGTGAAACTGATTTGGAATGGGCGCCCAAGCGAACATGGACGCTTCAGGGCAAGGCACGGACCACCCGGCCCGCTCAAAGCTTTCCACCAAAACATCGCGCCGCTTACGATAAATCGAACGGATTTCATCAACGCAATCTTGCGGGCCGTCCATCGCTGCGGCCGCCGCCACTTGGATTGGCGTGAAAGCGCCGTAATCCAAATATGATTTAACCCGCGCTAGCGCCGCGATCAGGCGCTCATTGCCGACCGCCATACCAACGCGCCAGCCAGCCATAGCGTAGGTTTTCGAAAGCGAGTTCACCTCAACCGCGATCTCTTTCGCGCCATCAATCTGCAGGATTGAGGGGGGTTTTAGATCTCCAAAATAGATTTCCGAATAGGCGAGATCAGACAGAACCCAAATATCATACTTCTTCGCGATGCGGACCGCTTCTTTATAAAAATCAAGGTCCACAATCTGCGCTGTCGGATTAGAAGGATAATTGAGCACCATCACAGTCGGCGACGGTGAGATATTCGCCGCCGCATCAGCGATGCCGGCAAGATAACTTTCAGGGCTTGGCGCAGGAATAGCGCGAATTACGCCGCCAGCAATAATAAACCCATAAGCATGAATTGGATAAGCCGGATTAGGCGCGAAAATCACGTCCCCCGGAGCGGTGATCGCTTGGGCGAGGTTTGCAAACCCCTCTTTAGAGCCTAACGTCGCAACAACTTCCGTGTCCGAATTAAGATTAACCTCAAACCGGCGCGCGTAATATCTGGCGATCGATCGCCTTAAACCAGGTACGCCTTTTGAAGCGGAATACCGATTGGTTTTTGGTTTTTGCGCGGTCTCAATGAGCTTTTCAACAATATGAGGCGGCGTCCCCATATCAGGGTTGCCCATGCCGAAATCAATGACATCCCGCCCCTCGCCGCGCAAGCGCGCCTTTAGCTTGTTAACCTCCTCAAAAACATAAGGCGGCAAGCGTTTAATGCGGTAAAATTCTTCCTCGCTAGGCATGACAGTCTTTACACTTTTTTGTTGGGCGCCGCTGCGTTAGCAACCTTTGACGCCGCGAAATTGCTTACGGTTTAGCCGGAGACTATTGAAGCAGCCTCCACGTCGCGTCAACAATCTTGGCCTGGAATCTTAATTCGTGATCTTGAAATGGCTTTTGCATACCAGATACGACTTTTTTTAGTCTAAAAAGGGCAAAACCGAGACAATAAAAGGTCCTATTTGCTGAATCAGTCAGCCATCAAAACCAACGCTATCATGCAGACTTAACAGGGCGTGAGTTTAAGGCCGCTGATTTTTTTCGCGCGCCGCTTGTTCCTTCAACGAGCCCGCCTGCTTCTTTAGATCCGCGGCGGCATTTTCTAGCGCATCTTTTTCGTTTTCTTGTTCTTTCGCCCAACTATCTAAATCACCAGCTTTTGCCGTCTCAAGGGCGCCTCGGGCCGTTAATAGGTCAATCCGCGCTTGGGTCCGCTCATCCGGGGGTGTTGTTTGCGGTGGTTTAGCAGGCCCGGAAGAAATTAGCGGAAATTTGACCCGCCCTGAAGCGCGGCGTTCCTGGGCCTGTCGTTCAATCTCAGGATTAACTGGCTGTCCCTGCGCCAGATCCTCATACTTGACAAACCCTGGCGGCGCCAATCGACGCCCCAGCTCACAACCGCTCATCAAAAAACATGCGGCAATTAGTATATATATTTTTGCACCCATATTACGGACAACCTATAATACAAAAGACAGAAATAACACATGATTGGCGTAGTGATGCAATCGGGTGAACCACACGCTGCTGCAAACAATATGAAGCGTTAGGCCCCCTATTGGTCAATTTTATTTTTAGTCAAGCACTGGTCCGCTAAAAACTGAGAGCCGCATGCCGGAAAAAACTAACCCAACCAAACGCGCCAGAACCCCTAGCGCCGCCAAGCGAAAGTCCGCCCAAACCGCACGCAAGAAAACCGTGTCCGAGACGGCATCCGGCGCCGCAAAGGACAACAAGGCCCCATCGGTAAAGAGCAAACGCGCTGCACCGGCAACAGCAACAAAGAAAGCCACCAAGAAAACGAGCGCTAAAACTAAGACGAAAAAGGTAGCAGCAAAAAAGACGGCGCCCTCCAAAAGGACGCCTCAAAAGAAAACCAAAGCAACAAAAACGCCCCCAGGCGTAAAGCGCGCATCCAGAAAAAAAACAACTTCCAAAGTCAACCAGCCTTCACAAGAGCAAAAGGCAAAACAACAAAAATCAAACAATAAGCGTCCACGCCCTGATGATGATTTCTTTGACGAGGTTGGCGGCACAAGTTTTTCATTTGGCGCCGAAGGCGAACACCCCTTTAGCGATTACCAGAACTTCGCAGATTATGTGGACGGCGTTTCAGGGCGCAGCCAAAAAATCATGGATGATTTTTTTGCGAATAAAAAACCCATCGCCATGATGACAGACGAAAAAACGTTTGATCCTTTATTGGTCGGCAAGACCGTTCAAAATCTTTTGGATAAATTGGTCACAAACCCTGCTGCTATTTTGCAAGGGCAAACGAAACTTTGGCGCAATTACGCTGCGCTAATGGAAGCAACCACACGGCGCTTCCATGGAGATGAGCAAAAACCAATCATCGAACCGAAGCCAGGCGATAAACGCTTTCAACATGCTGCATGGCAGGAAAACCCATTGCTAGACTTCGTCAAGCAATCTTACCTAACCCTTGGGGATTGGATTTCCGGATCCATTGATCAAATCGATGATTTATCACCACAAGAAAAAAAGCGTACGCAGTTTTTGGTGGATCAATTCGTAAACGCCTTTGCGCCTACGAACTTCGCCCCCCTTAACCCAGCCGTGATGGATGCAACCCTTTCCAGCAAGGGACAAAACCTTGTCGACGGCATGAATAATCTTCTTGCTGATTTAGAGCGGGGAAAAGGCATTCTTTCCATTCGCCAGTCTGATTATGACTTTTTTGAACTTGGCGAAAATATTGCGACCACCCCCGGCAAAGTTGTTTTTCAAAATGACTTAATGCAATTGATCCAATACACACCGTCTACTGAAAAAGTCACAAAACGCCCCTTGGTTATTTTTCCTCCATGGATCAACAAATTTTATATTCTCGATCTTTCGCCCAAAAATTCATTCATCAAATGGTGTGTTGATCAGGGGCGGACGGTGTTCGTTGTTTCCTGGGTAAACCCTGATGTTTCTTTAAAAGATAAAACTTTCACCGATTACATCAATGAAGGCGTTTACGCCGCCCTTGACGCCATTGAAAAAGCGACCGGAGAAAAAGACGTCGACGCTATTGGCTATTGCATAGGCGGCACGCTGTTAACAACCGCCCTCGCGCTCATGGCCAAACGTAAAGATGATCGCATTAAAACGGCGACTTTCTTTACAGCGCAATCAGACTTCACCGAAGCGGGCGATCTGGCGACTTTTATAGACGAAGAACTCATCGAGGCGCTTGAACGCCAAATCGACGCCAATGGCGGCGTATTAGAAGCCCGCGCCATGGCGACAACATTCAACCTATTGCGCCCCAATGATCTTATTTGGTCATTCGTTATAAAGAATTATTTGATGGGTGAAGAGCCCGCTAAATTCGATCTGCTGTTTTGGAATGCTGACTCCACACGCATGGCGAAAGATGTGCATCTTTTTTATCTGCGCGAGTTTTATATCAATAACAGCCTCGCCAAAGGCGCCCTTCAGATCGAAGGCGAGACGATTAACATGACCGACATCAAAATTCCGGTCTTTTTACAAGCTGGGGAGACTGACCATATCTGTCCTGCGCGATCTGTCTATCGATCAGCTCAGTTTTATGGCGGCGAGACGCAATATATGCTGGCTGGCTCTGGCCATATTGCGGGCGTTATAAACCCGCCCGCACAGGGTAAGTATCACCATTCTATCAATTGTGAACTGCCATCGAGCTTTGATGACTGGAAGCAAAGCGCTGAACGGCGTCCAGGCTCCTGGTGGCAATATTGGTTAACCTGGCTCGCCGAACATGGAGACGGCAAAACCGCCAAACCACGCATCCCCGGAACTGGTGGTCTTAAAGCGCTTGAAAATGCCCCTGGCTCATATGTTCGTGTGAAAAGCTAGAAGTACTTTCCACTCCAGTTTAGGCCTTTTAAAAAGCCGGGCTGAGCCCGGTTTTTTTATGTTGTCACTTCGCAGACCTACCCCATAACATCTCATACAATGCTGGCAGAAATGCTATGGGATCTCCTTTTTTTCGAAACGACGTCACAAACAAGCTCTTCCAATCGATCTTAATCGACAGCAGCTAGAAAAAACGAGAACTCATGAATACAAAGGCTTTCAGGAACAATAGGAGATTGACGTGAGCGAGTTAGAGGCATTTGACTATTACACCCACACACCCAAAATTTTTAAAGCATTATCTGATGTCCATAATGTCATAGACACATATGGCCTAGATAGAAAAATCCAACATTTGGTGCTGTTAAGAGCGTCGCAAATCAACCGCTGTGGATTTTGCGTTGAGATGCATACAAAAGAAGCCCGAGAAGACGGTGAAACAAGTGAACGATTAGATCGTGTAATCATTTGGGAGCAAACCAGTCATTTCACCGAAAAAGAAAAAGCAGCTTTGGCTTGGACTGAATGCCTGACGGCTTTAGCATCTAGTGACGAAATCGCCGCCGCTCGCGCCCAAGTCAACAAACAGTTTTCAAAACAGGAAATTGGCGCCCTGACAGCTGTGATCGGTATGATTAACTTGTGGAACCGCATTAATGTCTCGAAGCACTAGTATGCTAAATGCTCATGAGACTGACATATTTTCCGATATGCGCCCCCAATTGATGGGGTTAGCATATCGTATTTTAGGGTCTGTCAGCGAAGCTGAAGACGCTATTCAAGATACATTTGTGAAATGGGCGCAATCGCCCAGGGAAACAATAAAAAATCCACAAGCGTGGCTTACAACAGCCTGCACCAGACGTTGCATCGACATCCTTCGCTCTAGCTGGCGCGCTCGTGTTGACTATGTCGGCGCTTGGCTGCCAGAACCAATTATTAGTAACCACACAAAAGAAAATTCACTAGAAAACACGGAGCTAGCCAGCTCCCTGACCACGGCGTTTTTATTGATGCTGGAAAGACTTACGGCGAAAGAGCGCGCTGCTTTCTTGTTGCATGAAATTTTTGAAATTTCATACGCTGAGATGGCTGAGACGCTTAATGTTAATGAAGCCGTGTGCCGCAAGCTTGTCTCCAGAGCCAAAACACATATCGATAAGGACAAAATTCGTTGCCAAGTATCCGCTGAGGCTCAGAACAATTTTCTCATGGCGTTCAAATCCGCAGTCTCCACAGGGAATACGGATCACCTCACCAACCTTCTTACCCAGGACATTACGCTTCGCGCAGACGCAGGCGGCAAAGTCGCCGCTATCACGAAGGTCCTCCGCGGGAAAAAGCAGGTGCTTGCATTTATATCAAATGGACTGCAACAATTTTGGAAAGACTTAGACTGGAGCAGTGTTGAAATAAACAGTGCTGGCGGGTTCATCATTCAGCAGGACCAGCACATACACGCAACTGTTTCATTTGACTATCAACAAAACAACAAAGTGGCTGGCATATTTATCATGCGCAATCCTGATAAACTAAAGCATTTGAGCCGGGCGACAAATCCAAGCCCCTGATTTTTCCAACACAGCAATGCTCTACTCTCGCGGTGGTTTGCAAGAGAAATGCCCCCTGCCAATCGCTCGATAAAATTGGCCCTGGGTAAGGCAAACTCTACTTCAGACTTGCACGGCGGCATGAGCGCCCTTATTCGCTTGCATTTAAGGCTGATAATGAGACCGCCTTGCTCATTTGCCATTTATGGGGGCATGCAATCAGACGCAGTGTCCTGATCGGTGAAGACGATCCCTAAAATACTATCATTGAACAATTTATCGGCATGATCGAAGAGCATTTTCGTTGATTACTCGATTTGAGCGCAACGATTACCGACTGTGGGTTTTTGATCACTAGCCTGTTCGGTCTTTTCTCGCAGCCCCAACCCGCCGCCATCATTAACCTTTTATTAAGGAATTCGAATCACTTTCTAACCTTGCTAATTATTTAGATTTTAAGGAAATTTAAGCGTCGTAACGCATTGGGCGGGGGCCTTTCATGAGCCGTAGTACTTTATCGACTCAACAATTGTTTTTAAGCCTAGGCTCGACCCCGCGCACAAGAAGCGTTCGAGCGGACCAGTTATTCCGTAAACTGCGTGAAGACAATCTGGCGGCCGAAGAAAAAAAGCTTAAACCCATAGCTAAGCAAGAAAATGAACCAACAGACGAAACCCAGCCTAGCGAATAATCGCTAGCCCAGCGGTTTCCAAGAAATTGAGCATATACAGCGTTGAAAAATCGCCCGCGCCAAGCCTAACGCGGCGCAAATATGCAAGAAACGCCTGAAGCCCCAATCGCCGCCACAGCGCTCGGATTTTCAATCTGCATCAGCGCATCGATCGTTTCACCAGCCGATTCAGCCCGTGAAAGTGTTAACGTATACCTTGCAACATCTTGAAGGTCTTCTGACGAAAGACGCTCTTCCAGCTGGTTCGCCATACAAGCCGCTTGGCCAGCAGGCAAACCAATGGCAGCCAACCGATTTTCAATCGTCAGCCGAGCGCCCGTCGTGCACGATGCTAATGCGCCCGCCACAACGCCAATTACAAAAATAGAAAGTATCTTCTTCATTGGATTAAAGCCCCTGAAAACTCGTATGCCCCCGCCCCGGCAAACTTTTCGCTTATAAACAGGAACTCTAGAACAAATAGCGGATCCAGTCTTGTAAAATTTGTTTAACGGCTGTGCCACCATTCAAAAAACTTCACCATTTCACTCGCTTGGGCGCAAATGCACTATTTCTCAAGCCGTGAACCGTTGGTAGATGTTTTCGCGTCATACTAAAACAATTACGTCTCAAATACGGGAACGGCGTCTTAAATCATTGTTTACGCTTTTCCTGAACTCGAACCGAGCGCACTTCGCTTGGCAATGCATTAACCGTCGCGTCTTATTACAGGCTCTGCGACAAGGGATTTAGCCGGAGCGCAATATGTCCGCGACGAAGTGTTTGTTTATTTTATCGACAAAGTCTGCGGGCTCTAGCGCCCTGCAACGGCGCATCGCGGCCATCGCGCAAGCGTCAACGGCGCCCCACACAAAACACTATATGAATGAAACGCTTTATTGGACAAAAGCGGGCTCTATCTTAGGTCTCGCCCAAGAAAAGCTCGCCAATAGCTCCGTCCCCTATTCTTACGAACGCGCCATGACGGAGCTCGGGTGGTTTTTGGACCAAAATTTGGGCGCAACGCCAGATACCATTACAACCAAACAAGGCCTTTTTGATTGTTGGAGCGCCCTTTGCCAAAAATATGGGCCGCTATTTTTAGAAAAATCACCCCACCACCTCTATCAAAAAGAAATCGTCACCCTGATGGAAGAATATGCGGATGCAACGCCCGATATTGGCTTTCATTTTATTGGCCTAATCCGCAATCCGATGGATACGCTCTACTCTTCATGGCGTCGCTTTGGCGTGGCGCCTGCCGAAGAAGAACAGCACTGGCGGCGCGCCTATGAAAACCTCAAATCCTTCAAGGAGCGCAGGCCCGATCTTGTCTCTATTGTGCGATACGAAGATCTGGTTGCTGGTGACAAAGGGCTAGAGCAACTTTTTCAGTTTCTAGGCGGCGCCCAAGCCAAACAAGATGATGCGACCCGCTTTCATAGCGCTTCGATGAGTAAGTGGAAAACGGATCGATGGTTCGGTTTCGCCCTTCAGGCTGAAACTGTCGCCCTTGCAAAAGATTATGGTTATGTCGACGAGGACATAATCAATCCCAACGCCAAGCCATGGGCCGCCTACCTTTATTCAAGGCTTATTTTTTCAAGAGCGAAAGCCGCGGTTCCTAAACAGGTGAAAGACGCCTTAAACACCTATCGCTCCGGCGGAAAACCAAAAAAATAGCCTTTCATAAGCGACACTGCTAAGCGGGCTCGCCATTTGCGCCAGGGCGCATTAGGGTGCGGTCCCATGTTTACAAAATTTTTCCATGAACTGAAATCGGCCGGAATTCCGGTCTCACTGCGTGAATATTTGACCCTCATCGAAGCGATGGAGGCCGACCTCGCAGACCGCAAGGTTGAAGAGTTTTACTACTTATCTCGCTCTACTCTGGTGAAAGACGAGCGTAATCTAGATAAATTCGACCAGGTTTTCGGCCACGTTTTTAAAGGCCTTGAATCAGTCGCCGAAGGGGTCGAGGCTGAGATCCCCGAAGAGTGGCTGAGGCTGCTGACTGATCGCTTTTTCACCGAAGAAGAAAAACGCGAAATCGAAGCCATGGGTGGCTGGGACAAGCTCATGGAAACACTAAAAGAACGCCTTGAAGAACAAAAAAAGCGCCACCAAGGCGGCAACAAGTGGATCGGCACCGGCGGCACTTCCCCATTTGGATCGGGCGGTTATAACCCAGAAGGGGTGCGCATTGGCAATGAAGGAAAACGTCAAGGGCGCGCGGTGAAAGTTTGGGAAAAGCGCGAGTATAAAAATCTTGATGACCAGCGCGAGCTCGGCACAAGGAATATAAAAGTCGCTTTGCGCAAACTGCGCCGCTTTGCCCGCAAAGGCGCCCCGGATGAGTTTGATCTTGACGGTACGGTAGATGCGACGGCGAAGGCCGGATATCTTGATATTCAAATGCGTCCCGAACGGCGCAATACGATCAAGGTTCTCATATTTTTTGATGTGGGCGGATCAATGGACCCGTTCATCAAAACATGTGAGGAGCTTTTTTCCGCTGCGCGCACTGAATTTAAAAATATGGAATATTTCTACTTCCACAATTGCCTTTATGATTATGTGTGGAAGGACAATTCCCGCCGCTGGACCGATAAAATCCCAACATGGGAAGTGCTGCATAAATACCCCCATGACTATAAGGTGATTTTTGTCGGTGACGCGTCGATGAGCCCCTATGAAATTACGGTGCCCGGCGGGTCCGTTGAATATTTCAATGAAGAAGCCGGCGCGATCTGGATGCAGCGCCTCACCAATATCTATGAGAGCGTCATCTGGCTGAACCCTACGCCCGAGCAGCATTGGAACTACGCCCCTTCTATCGGCCTTATGAAAGAACTGACGGCGGAGCGTATGTTCCCCCTAACCCTTGAGGGCATTGACAAGGCGATGGCGGAACTGCGCCGGTAGGCACGCAACCCCAACTTTTTATATTAAGCAGAAAAGATTGATCCGATAACGATCAGTCTTTTTCTCGCGCCCTCACCTAACTAAAAAGGGCGACCCTTTGGGCCGCCCTCCTTAAAACTTAGATGGAATGCCCGAGCTATGCCGAGCAGGCCAAATTAGAATTCGTAACGTAGTCCGAAACGAATTTCGTATAGTGAAGAATCTGTACGACGCTGCTCAGGTGTTGTTACCGCTGTAAGATCTGTAAGATCAGGCGTCGGGTCAAATGTGTTCGGGAATGCAACCTGGCGCTGGATACCCCACTCATCATTCAACAAGTTGGTGAAGTTGTCGATGACCATAAAGAATTCTGCTTTGTGGCCTTCAAAGATACTTGGGATTTCTTGAGCGATTTTGATATCGATCTTACCGAACCAAGAACCATTTTCAGCGTTACGCGTTCCAGGTGCTTGAAGAATATTGGCATCATCATCGTCGATGAATGGTGTGAAGCTGAAGAACCCAGAATCGGTTTCAGCGATTGAGTAAGGAACACCAGAGTTCAATGTACCAAAGATTGAGAAACGTGTGTAGTTATCTTCCCAGAAGGCTTTCTCGTAATTCGCGATCGCTGTGAAACGGTGACGAATGTTGTAGTTCGAACGTGAAAGCACTTGTTCTTGTGGATCAAAGAAAGCACGGTTTGTGTAATTAGAGAACGCAACCGAACTTGTCATTGGGTTAACGTCTTTAGCATTATTATAAGCATAACCCAAAGCATAGTCGAAACCGTTATCATAATCTTTGGCAACTGAGAAAGAAGCCGTCAACGAACGATTATTGACATCTGAATTCGTAAGAACGAATGCTGGTTCCCGGTTGCTAGTAAAGATCGGCCGGCCTTCAGCAGTTGTTCCAGTCTGATCAAGATCTGCACGAAGCACAATTGCTGTATTCTTACCACGTGACACAAGCAGGTCAGTGTTAAAGACATACTCGCCGCCAAAGATAGCGCTGCTTCCGAAATCAGCAATGTAAGTTGCACCAAGAGAGAACTTCCAATCTGCTGGAATTTCGAAGTCTGGGTCAAGGAAGTTGATCTCGAAGTTACGCGCAGAACCTGCGGCGCCCAAGGCAACGTCATCAGCAAGAACAACAGGAACCGCATAGCCAGGACCATTAGGAACGCCATCTTCACCTAGCGTATACCCGCCTGTATCAGTGATATCGAAAAGATTTACGCCACGAATACGCGCGCCAAATTGCGTTACGTTGTTTGCAGAGAAGTTGTTTGACAACCAAACATTCGGATTGCCACCTGAGAATAAACCAGCACCGCCACGAATTGTTAAGTTATCAAGAGCTTCATAGGTGAAGCCGAAACGCGGCTGGATAATGCCTGTGCCATCAAGATTAGTAGAGTTAGAAAACCCGTAAGTCGCTAGGAAGTCTGAGTTTTCTGGCGGCACATCGCTTGATGTATAGAAATCATAACGGACACCCGCAACGATTGTTAGGTTGTCAAGCAAACTAAATTCGTCTTGTGCGTAAATCGTGTTGAGAGAATAACCCCACTCAGCAGCAGCATCCACAGGATTTAATGAAGGAGCATTATTAAACTCAACCTGTGAAGCATCACCATTACGGAAATCTTCTATTGAGCTAAACCGTGTTTCTGTTTCAGTATGCTGAACGAATAGGTTAAAGATATCAAGCGTTTCACGTTCAAAACCAAGTGTAAGGTTGTGGGCGCCGATTGTGTATTCAGCTTTGGCTTTAATCGTAAAGAGGTCGTAATTAAGCTGGTTAGCTTGACGGCTATCATCACAACCTAGGAATGCGTTCACAGCGCCAGTATCAACCCGGAATTCACCGAAATCACCACCGTCAAGGCAGTTTTGACGGTTAGCAAGCTCAAGATAACCAAGGCGAAGTTCAGTTGAAAAATTATCTGTCCAGTCTGAATAGATTGAACCAACATATGAGTATAGCTCAGCGCCGCGCTCGTAAAGGTGGTTAGAGAATTCAAACTCATCAACATCGCCGTCGGAACGCGTGATGTTGAAACCATCATTGTAGTTAAAGACGAAGTTTGCGCGGTGCTCGTCATTGATCAACCAATCAAGCTTAACGAGAATTTTTTCATCACGGTTGTCAAAACTTGTTGGCGCAACGCCTGGATCATATGAGTAAACATCACGCGCGATTTGAGCGACTTCGTCGATTTGAGCCTGCGTGATGAAGCCATTTTCAACAGCACCCTGATCGATGATGTTTGCACCGTTTAATTTTTCATAAGCCGTAAAGAAGAAAAGCTTGTCTTTGATGATTGGGCCAGAAAGCGAACCGCCAAAGCGTTCTTCACTGAAGTCACCAATATCAATTGATTGACCTTCAAGAGTATCACCGCGCAGGCCGTCAGATGTGTAATCAAAGAATGCAGCGCCGTGGAATTCGTTAGAACCAGTTTTCGTCACCGCATTGACATTACAAGCCGTGAAAAGGCCGTATTCAACGTCAAATGGCGCAAGCTCAACAGAAACCTGCTCGATCGCGTCGAAAGAGAACGGCATACGCTCAGTTGGGTAACCGTTTGAATTTAGACCAAAGCTGTCGTTCAAACGAACGCCATCGACAGTTAAGCTGTTGAAGCGTGGGTTGCCGCCAGCACACTGAACTGAGTTGATGTCGCCACGTGATTCATCAACATAAACGCGTGGGTCAATACGCAGAACGTCCGTGATATTTCGGTTGATCGCCGGCACAGTTTCAAGTGTGGCAAGATCAAAAGTTGAGTTTGGGCCAACCGCGATATCAGCAACGACTGAGCGCTCGCCCACAACAACGATTGTGTCGCCAGCGTCTTGTGACAGCGCAAAGTTCAACTCAGTCGTGTCGCCAAGTGAAAGTTTAACGTCTTCAACACGTTCGCCTTGGTAACCAGCATCATTCGCAACAACCGTGTAGTCGCCAGAAACTGAAAGGTTGCGAACCGAGAAGGCGCCAGAATTGTTTGTTGTAACGGTACGAGCGAAACCAGTGTTCGCGTCCATTACGGTAACTTTAGCGCCAGCAACAGGCGCGCCAGCTTCGTCAGTAACAACGCCGCGAATGGCGCCAGTTGTTTGTTGCGCCATCGCTGTCGTTGGTGCGACGGTCGCAAAAGCGGAAGCGAGAGCGATAGACGCTACGCCCGCATTAAGAAGTTTCGTGAGTTTCATTAACTGTCCCCAGTTTTCCCATGGATCGATCGGGCGCACGACTTCATGGTCCGCCCCAGCACGGGATGCTGCATATGCTCACAGGACAACACTTTTGCGACAGATCCTCTTCACTTTCATGACAGCAGCAAGGTCAAATCATCAGTGATGCGCAAAAACAACGAATATTACGGGCAGAAACTATCCTCCAAAAACAAAGAGGCATTGGCGCAACACATTACCATCTGCCTTTTTATTCTTTTTACTGAGTTATTGACAAAAAATAGTCACAATACGAATGCAGAAAAAAACATTTAGTTAAAAAGAGGTTAATGTAATTTTAACGATCAACCTCGCCCTATAGGGCAGCCCAAAAAATGCGAATTTCACAAAAGCTTCGCACTCGAAAGTCGCAATATGTGCGCACACAGACGTAAAACCATACTTTTCTTTAATATGGGGCGCGCTTCACAATAGTTTTCCCCAAACCGCAAAAAGATAGCGTCACAAAACCAGCACAAAGCGTACTATTTGCACACAGAGTGACAGAGCTCACAGCTCACCGCATGTGAATCGCCCTCATGCGCTTAAAAACGCACGATCAAAATATGGTTTTACAGTTTCAAAATCAGCCTGCGCACTACATGCGCGTTGGCGCTTTTATGCCGAGCAGGCTCAAGATCAACGCAAGCTGGCGGCCAACCAAATTCGCCAGCATAAGCCGTGATCGACGCGCGCCCTCATTAGCTTCATCAGCGATACGATGGGCGGCGTAAAATTTAGAGAACGCTTGCGCGAGATTATAGGCATGTTCACACAAATGGTGGGGGCCGCGCTTATCATAAGCGGCGCGAACCGCCTCGCCAAACGATAACAAAGTCAATGCAAGGTCGCGCTCTTCTTTTTGTGCAACCAGTACGTCCCCTGGCTCTCCGGCGCCTTTGCTTTGCGCTTTTTCAAGGACAGAACGCACACGGACACTCGCGTAAAGCAGATACGGCCCAGTTTTCCCTTCAAACGCTAAAAAGCGATCAAGGTCAAAGACGTAATCAGACATGCGCTGATTTGAAAGGTCCGCGAATTTTAACGCCGCGACCCCAACCTGCCGTGCAATTGCCGCGGTTTCAGCTTCGGAGAAACCTTCCGCCAGGCCATTCTCTAAAAGCCGTTCATGGGCGCGATCGGTCACCATATCGATGAGATCACGCAGCTTTAACACACCCCCATCGCGGGTTTTAAAGGGCTTGCCGTCTTTGCCTTGCATCGTGCCAAAGCCAAGGTGTTCTAGCTTGTCTTCAGCAAAATAACCTGCGGCGCCCGCCGCGCGAAACACTTGCTCTAGGTGCAAGGCCTGGCGGTTATCAACGACATATAAGATCCGGTCCGGCTTTTGCGCTTCCGCGCGATCGATGATCGTTGCAATATCCGTGGCATGATAGCCAACGGCCCCTTGGGAGTTCACCAAGATCACCGGCGGGATTTCTTTATTATCATCTTCGCGCGCAACGCGGATAATGATCGCGCCGTCTGATTCTTCTGACAGCCCTTTTGCTTTTAGATCAGCGAGCATTTCCGGGATGAAAGGGTCCGCATCCGCCTCCCCCTTCCACAGATCAAAAGAAACATCCAGATCAGCGTAATTGGCGCGCATCGCCTCAACAGAAAGATCGACAAACTGCCGCCAAAGCGCACGATAACCCGGCCGCCCATCCTGCAACGCCTTCGTTGCAATACGCGCAACATCCGCCCTCGCCGGGTCAGCCTTACAAGCCGCGGATGCGGCCGGATACATTTCTTCTAAGTCGGCAAGCGCCATCGGCGCTTGGTCAAAAGGTCCCTCAGCGCCAACAACAAAATGAGGCAGGTCCGGCTGACGCAATTCCAGCTCAGAAATAAGCTGCCCCATCTGCAAGCCCCAATCGCCAAGATGGATGTCAGCGACTACCTCATCACCGGCGAAACGGGCGATGCGCTTTATCGCTTCGCCAATAATCGCGGAACGCAAATGCCCAACATGCAGCGGCTTGGCGACATTCGGCCCACCATAATCAATAACGAGAGTTTCAGCCTGTTTGGCCCAACCGCCCAAGCGCTCATCACTAATAAGGGCGTTTAACCGCGCACTTAAATAGTCATCGCTAAGGGTAAGATTGATAAAGCCCGGCCCAGCGATTGTGACGTCGCTAAAAATAGCCTCTTTTTGCAGACGCACCGCCACCGCTTCACCAATTGCGCGCGGATTGGTTTTATTCGCTTTGCCCGCCGCTAATGCGCCGTTGCATTGGAATTGCGCAAGATCCGGGCGATCCGACGGGCGGACTTCCCCATAAGAAGCATCAAAACCTTCTTCAGCAAATGCGCCCCCGACGAGAGAAGATAGATCGTTTTGTAAAGTCATTTAAAAATCAAAAGGGTAATTCTATTCAGCGGCCCAGTTTTGGCGCTTACAGTTCGGGGAACTTCAAGCTTTTTCCAGAACGATTAAAGTTGATCTGGCGCGGCGTCACGGCCAAGCCAACCACGACTTCAAAGTTTGAACCAGCGACATTTTCATCACGGCGAGGGATAATGATCTTATTGATCTCTTCCTCAACCTGCTTAACGGCTTGCTTTTCACCGAATTTAACAGGAACCGTGAATTCTTTTTTGCTAATTATTTCAAGGTCTTTACGCGTTATTGCCACAAAATACGTGAACTCTTTTTCACGCTCCTCGCCTTTTGGCCCCCGGCCAAAGGCCAAATCAACCGAGACGCTGGCGCTAATCGGCTTATCGCTGAAATACCGGCAGGACAGCGCAACGTTACTAATCTCAGCCGTATAAGCGATATTGTCCGCGCTTAGTTGATCGCTCGCGAACTCTATTTGGCGCGCCGCCTCAGACAGAACAACAATATTGGGGCATGGCGCTGGGTTCCGCTCCCGCGCGGCGCGCGCTTCTGAAGAAGACGAACATCCGCTCGCTGCTACACCTGCGGCAATAAAGACCGCGCCAATCACTTTGTTGAGGTCGCCGAACACCACATATCTCCTGTGACTAAACACACAATGACCTAACAAGGCCGCGACACTGCCATGAAATGAACGCGAACTAGATCTTAATAGCGCTCACAAATACAGCTCTCATAAGGTCCTACCGGCTACCGCGCGAAGGCGCAACGGTTGGTTCATCTTGAGCAAGCAAAGATGGCGAAAAGATACTAAGCAGCGCAAAAAATAATGATGATCCCGTTGGACGATAGCAAAAGCACAACAGAGCCTAACGACCGGCCGCAAATAATAAAGCCCCCAACATGTCAGGGGAAGGCTGTCGCCGGGGATAAAGAAGACCGCCCCCACACGACTGATCAATCCAAGCCAACTTTAGATGTTTTCCTCGCCGCCCCCCGTGGGTTTTGCGCTGGCGTCACCCGCGCCATCGAAGCGGTGGAAACAGCGTTACAAGAACATGGTGCGCCGGTTTATGTGCGCCATCAGATTGTCCACAATGAGCATGTCTTAAAGCGGCTTGAAGCGATGGGCGCGGTTTTTATCGATCACGTGGAAGAAGCGCAGGACGGGCGCCCCCTCGTTTTTTCCGCTCACGGATCACCCGCCACGGCCCATCATTCAGCAACAGCGCGCGGCCTTGCCGTGATCGATGCGGCCTGCCCCCTTGTTCTAAAGGTCCACAATCAAGTTAAGCGCTATCTTGTTGAGGGAAAGCACATCTTCGTGATTGGGCATAAAGGACACGCAGAGGTCACTGGCGTGATGGGCCAGGGTTCGCCAAGCGATTTTACCCTTATTCAAAATTGTAATGACGCGCGCCGTGTAACCCCGCCCAAAGCGCCGCTCGCTTACGTTACACAGACGACACTTTCTGTGGACGACACCCGCGTCATCATTGAAATTTTAAAGACGCGCTTTCCCGAAATCACCGCCCCTCAAAAAGAAGATATTTGCTACGCGACGACAAATCGTCAGGCTGCAGTGAAAACGATGGCGCCGTTGGTTGATACGGTGCTGGTTGTGGGCTCACCCACCTCATCAAATTCCAAACGCTTGGTTGAGGTCGCCCTGCAAAACGGCGCCAAGAACGCCCATTTGGTTGAAAACCCCGAAGCGGTTGATATTAAGCAGTTCAACCCAGCCCAAACTATTGGGGTTACGGCTGGGGCATCAACCCCCGAAGAGTTGGTGGAAAAGCTCCTCACCCGGCTTGCTGGCGCCTTCACCCTTGGCGTTAAAACCCTTGAAACAATCAGGGAAGACGTGACGTTTAAAGCGCCATTGGTGAAAGGGCGCTAGGTTGGCTTTTGGCGCTCGACAGGCATACTCATAGAGTTCGTTCGTCATTATCGCAATTGGCTTCGTTTCTTGCCGTGGACATTATCTTTGCTATAAAAATGGTGTTCCCCAGCAGCCCATCGCCTAAGGGGCTTTGAGCAAGTCGCGAGACGTCAATGCAGCCAACGACAATACTTCTGCTCATCGCGACTGTCGCTTCAATAACGGTTAGTCTTTTCGGGGCGGCGCTTTTGATCGCCAGGCCATTGGCGCGCCGGGATCAGTCTTTTTGGCTTGCCGGGTTTTTGAGTGTTTACAGCGTTACTAAACTTGATGCGCTATTCACCCTCACTGGGGGTTATCTAGCCGCCCCGCATACGGCAGGCATCCTCTTTCTCTTTAAGCCGATGCTGGGACCAATCGTTTACTTTTATACCTCCGCCATGATCGCCACAACGCCAAGAGGCGTGGAATGGCGCGATCTTTGGGTACTGGGTGGACCTATACTGATTTTCTTTTTGTTTTTGCCGTTTTATGTACTGGGTGCTGAAGATAAAATGGCGATCATTACCCATGACTTTGCCGATGAAGGACTTCGCGAGTGGGTCTTCACCATGTGCCGAACGACCTTTCTCATCTTTTTCTTGATATCGATAGCGAGCCTTGTGGCTGCCCTCCGCTTGCTGCGCCGTCATCTCGGCCGTTTGCGCAATCTGTTTTCAAACATCGAGGACAGATCGCTGGATTGGCTGCGGCGTGTGCTCCTGATCCTAACGGCGGGATGGACCTTCAGCACGGCGAGTGATTTTTGGGCAATCGCGGGAAGTCGCCCGGATGCGGTCAATGTATTAGCGACTTATCTCGAATTGGGGTGGATAGCCTGCATCGCCTTTTTTGGCATTATGCAGGCGCCCGTGCTCTCTAAAGAGGATGTCAAAGAGGAACCCTCTCAGGCGCCATACGCCAGGGCGAGGCTCAGCGACGAACAGCTAAGTCGCATCGCCCAAAAACTTCATACGGCGATGGCGCAGAACCAACTCTTTACGGACGCCGATTTGTCATTGCGAGCTTTGGCTGCCGCGATTGGCGTGTCCGAGGCATACTTATCTCAGACCTTCAGCCTTAAAATGGGGACGACCTTCTTTGACTATGTCAACGCCCAGCGCATTGAGCTCGCCAAATCTCAACTCGCGAGCACCGATCAAACAGTGTTGACCATAGCTCATGCAGCGGGCTTTAATTCCCGATCTACCTTTAACACCGCTTTCAAAAAACACACCGCTTCGACCCCAACGGAATTTCGGCGGCGCGCCCAGCAATGCAAAGACGGCGACCCCGTCGAGAGCGGCGAGTTGGCGAACGGCTGCTCTTCTTGATCCTTTTCATGTACGACCTAGCGGGGGCGGACGACAGGTCTCGCGTCATTGGTTAGCCAGACCTCAGTATTGACTGATCCCAAGCCTGGGGCGCTCGCCCTTGCGCTTTACGCCTTCCGGAGGAATGCTCACTATGAAAAACGTATTTCAAAATGATCCTGCTTACGGTCTCTCGCCCCTTCGGCTGTGGGTCATGCGGGTTCCATACTTCTTCACCGGCGTCTTGTTCTCCTTCACTGCTTGGTCGAACTTGCTGAAATATTGGGGCGCTCTTGATCCTATGGTCGGCGTTGCGCAGGCATTCTGGTGTGCACTCTCGCTGCTCGCCCTTTTGGGTTTGCGGTTTCCGATAAAGATGCTGCCGCTGTTGCTGCTTCAATTCGGGTATAAGCTCATTTGGATTTTGGCGGTCGGATACCCATTAATGTCGCGGGGCGATCTCGATGCGGCGGGCCAAGAGCTTTTCATGGCGAACGCAGGCGGGATCGTGATCGATGTGGTTGCAATCCCCTGGGTCTATGTCGCTAAAAACTATATCGGCGGCATTTTTACGGGTACCCGCGAGCGGTAACATACACGCGCCGCATGCCGGTCTGCCGTAACGGCTCACCACACGAACATCTGATTTCTCTTTGCAACAAGACGCCGTCAGGATCATCGCTCTTTGTGATGGTGTTTTCGCGCGGCAGTCCAGAGTTGTCGGCCCTAAAGCGCCATGTTAACCTCTCCCCAAAGTTCGAGGGGCTAAGTTGATGGCGGGGGATAGCGGATCTTCTGAAACCACAGATGAGATTGGCGCACGCGCAGCGATCATCACGGTGCACGGGACAGGCGATAGCCAGCCAGGGCCCGAGGGCGAGAAATGGTGGCAGCGGGGTTCTGATTTTTCAGGTTGGTTGATTGAGGAACTGGCGTCCCGGGGCGTCGAAGCGGACATTCATCCGTTGATCTGGACGGGCGCCAATAGCGCCACGGCGCGGGAAGAGGCGTCCCGGGCGCTTGACAAGCTCGTGCGCAAACTCGCCAAAGAATACGACAATGTGCATGTGATCGGCCATAGCCATGGCGGCAATGTCGCCAATGAAGCGGCGGTCTTGCTGAACTGGCGCGGGGGTCGTGCGGGCAACAAAAGCGCAAGAGATCGTCTGCGGTCCATCTCCACAGTGGGCACGCCATTTTTCCAGTCAGAAGTGAGCCAGGGCGAGCGGTTCGGCGCGTACGGTTTCGGCCTCATGGCGCTGGTCAGCGCGGTGCTCGTGGCGGTGCTTATTTCCGCGCCGAAATTTTTGCTTGAGCTTCTTGACCGGATGATAACGACTGGTATGTGGACGTCCGCAGGTGACATCGAGTCCTTACAGTCGGCGTTGTCGTCCTGGCTCACGGGTGTCGGCGTCGCGGGTATTGCCGCCCTCGCCTTCATTATGCCCATTGCCTGGCGTGGCCTCATGCGGATCAGGCGCGCGGGACGGCGGCGACCGAAGGCCGGCCTCTTCTCCATCTGGCACCCGCTAGATGAAGCGATCTCCTTCCTGCAGCGGGTGGAGACGCTCCCCATTGAGCCGTTTGAGCGGGGCTCCCTCTGGCGCGGCTCACGGACAGGCGCCGTTCTCTGGGGGGTGCGGGCGGTCTTTGTCTTGCCGGTCCTTGGTCTGATGGCGCTGGCAGCCGACTGGGGCCTTGAACGCTATCTTCGATCAGACCCCGGCATACCCGCCTTATGGGTTCGGCCCGGCGCCATTGGAAGCGGTTGCCCAACAAATGATCCTGTTTGGCGTGGCGGGCGCGCCGGTGGTGTTTGCCGCTGTCTATCTCCTCTATCGCGCCTTCGCTTTTCTGGGGCTGGAACTACTCGGCCGCAGGCCCTTGAACGGGGCGGTTGGCGGCGCGCTGAAAGGCATCGCCTTCGGCAAGGATGGCGATCACAATCCGGGCAATGTCTCGTCGCGGTCACATCGCTTTGGGACGCGCGCCTTGGTCCTGGATGGCGAGCTGGCCGATGCGTTGCGGACCAATTCAATGGAGGCGCGCCTCGCCCTTTTCACCAAATATGAGTCTGGCGTTTTCTCCGTCGACGCCGATCAAAACGAAGTTGTGCAGGAACTCGCCGAAGACGCGCTCACCTGGGATGCGCTCATTCACACCACCTATTTTGATCACCGGGAGATCGCCGCCGCTATTGCGGCTTATGCGGCAGAACAAATCGAGATGGCCAACGAGCCAGCTGGTGAACTTATGCCGCCGGCGAAAAAATATGTACGGCGAAACCTGGATCGCGCGCCTTGTCAGAATTTGCCGAGGCTGGGCGCTGGGGCTTCACCGGTCTTACTGTCGGTCTGGCCGCGCTACTGGGCGTTGTTGCCTTCTTGGCGCTGCAAAGCTGTGCCGATGGTCAATAATGATCACTTAGCGGATGAACGCAGTTTCATCCCGCCGCCAGTACCCTATGTAATAGGGCAGACGTTCAATGATTGCGACGTCTGTCCGGAATTGGTGGTTCTGCCGGGCGGGACGTTCTCGATGGGCTCGCCGAGCCACGAGCTGGAACGCACTCCCAATGAAGGGCCGATGCAGCGTGTGACCGTCCAGCCTTTCGCCGTAGGCAAATTTGAAGTCACCTTCGCCGAATGGGACGCTTGCGTCGCTGACGGCGGCTGCGATGGGTATTCACCAAACGACCGAGGCTGGGGCCGCGGCGATCAGCCCGTCATTAATGTCTCCTGGAATAACGCGCAACGCTATGTCGCTTGGCTCAACGGCAAGGTCGAGGGCTCGCCCTATCGCCTATTAAGTGAAGCAGAGTGGGAATATGCGGCCCGGGCCGGAACAACGACGCCTTATTGGTGGGGCGAGGAGGCGAGCCACGAATACGCGAATTATGGTTTTGAAATTGGCCAAACAACGCCGGTCGGCAGCTACCCCGCCAACCCTTTCGGCCTTCACGACATGCACGGCAATCTCTTTGAATGGGTGGGGGATTGTTATCGGAGTAATCCGGGTCCATCGTCTGATGTTTCCAAAGGTATGGGCAATACGGAATGTCTGCGGGTGCTTCGCGGCGGCGATTGGTACTTCAATTCAAGGGAACTCCACTCGGCCTCTCGCGACAGGGACAAGCCAACCACCCAGAGCAGAATCTACGGCTTCCGGATTGCCAGGACGCTTGAATAATCTGGGCGGATTGCGGACGCGAAAAAAGCGCGCCTATATTCCTCCCCACTAACGCCATACACATTGCCTTGCTCGCATAACTGAGTTGCGTTGCTCGTAAAACTGAGGCAAATAGGTCGGCCAATACACACTCCACCAGACGGAATATGATTATGGTTGATATTTATACGGACGGCGCATGCTCTGGCAATCCAGGTCCTGGCGGATGGGGTGTATTAATCATCGACGGCAGTGCGCGGCGCGAGCTCAATGGCGGCGAGCGCGAGACCACCAATAACCGGATGGAGCTTATGGCCGCGATTGAGGGGCTGGCCGCCACAAAGGATGTCGCCGCCGTTAATCTTTATACAGACTCCACCTATGTGAAGAACGGCATCACCCAGTGGATGATCAGCTGGAAGAAAAACGGGTGGAAGACGGCCGCTAAAAAGCCCGTGAAAAATAAAGACCTATGGCTCGCCCTTGACGAGCAAACGGCGGGGCGCGCGATTGAATGGCGCTGGGTCAAAGGTCACGCGGGCGACCCAGGCAATGAGCGGGCAGATGCGCTCGCCAGAGAGGGGCTGTCAAAGGCTTAGCCCCTCCCCCAGTTTGTATTTAGCCTAAGCTTATAGTTGGCCGAGCATATGTTCGGCGCTTGAAACGTCAAAGGCGCCAGGTTCTTCAACATTAAGTTCCGCGACAACGCCGTTCTCAATAATGGCGGAAAAACGCTGAGAGCGCTCGCCAAGGCCAAAGCCAGAACCGTCCATCGTCAATCCCAAAGCGCGGGCGAACTCGCCATTGCCGTCGGCGAGCATTTCAACCGCATCACCGGCATTTGCAGATTTGCCCCAAGCGTCCATGACAAATGCGTCATTGACGGACATGCAAACGATTTTTGAAACGCCTTTGCCTTTTAGCGCGTCAGCATTTTCCACAAAACCAGGCAGGTGTTTGGCTGAGCAAGTCGGCGTAAAGGCGCCGGGCACGGAAAAAAGCGCAACTTTGCCCTCGCCCAAAACTTCGGCGGTGTCCGCTTTCTGCGGGCCTTCGGCGGTCGCGAGCATGACTGTAGCGCTTGGAATATTATCGCCTTTTGAAATCGCCATTTCGTTATCTCCTTATTGGTAAACGCCAAGATTGGTAAATATATCGGCCTTTTAAACCGACCGATGGGCCCCGTCTATGCATGGGGAAGTTTTGCTTAAAATAATGTAGGCGCGCCGAGACAATAACCAAGGCAATTTTGCGCAAACCCAATATTTGAGCGCCCCTCAGCCCCATTGCTTGCATCGCCTAAAAATCTTCAACCGGAACGATTTCTCACTTGCGAAACATAACGGAGATCCATAGGCTTTCACATATGTTAGGCGCATTTTCAAATCGTGACTTCTTAACGGGACAAACCCTTATCGCTATGCCCAATATGACTGACCAACGTTTCGAGCGGTCAGTTGTCTTAATTTGCAGCCATGCGGACGATCATGCGATGGGGGTTGTCGTTAACAAGCCAATTGACGGAACGCATTTTGGCGATCTTATCTCTCAGTTGAAAATCAAAGGACACCCACACTTGGATGAGGAGCCGATCTTTTATGGCGGCCCTGTACAACAAGAACGGGGCCTCATTATCCACACCCTCGATTATCGCTGTGAAGAAACACTTACGATCAATGATCAGATCGGGATCACTGGCACAAAACAAATTTTAAGCGACATCGCCGACGAAAGCCTCGCCACACAAGCGCCTTCAAAATATCTTTTTGCGCTCGGTCACGCCGGTTGGTCTGGGGGACAACTGGAAGAAGAGATCGCGATGAACGCCTGGGCTCATGGCGAAGCGGATGAAAATATTGTTTTCGGCCGCGGCGCTGAAGATGTATGGACACGCGCGCTTGCAAAGCTTGGGGTAACCGGGGCGATGCTGTCGCCGGAATGGTCGACACCGCGCAATGAAGACGCGCCTTTAAACTAACGATCTAAATATTTGAAATTTTGAAGTCTTCTAGCGACGCCCCCCCCCCCCCTCCAATGCACAAGTACAATGCTCAAGCCCAATGCACCAGTCCAATATAATTGGTTTAGGGCGACGCCATAAGTTTCTTTCTGTGTCTTGCCCTAACTGTGGCCGTAACTGTGGTCCCTAGCGTAAGTTGTGCGCCTTAACCCGTCCTTGAACAGTCAGATTCGCCCCATTGCTACGCTGGGTTGACAGGCTTGGATGCGTAACGCCAGTCGGTACTGTATCAGGCGCCATTTGCGCCCTGAATGAATGCCCTTCAGGCGGCAATTCTGGCTTGCCGTAGTAAAACCCTTGGCCAAAGCGGCATCCACATTTGTGAACGGCTTTCGCGATTTCTTTTGAAGACACGCCTTCCGCAATTACCGTCATCCCAAGGTCGCCGCCAAGCCCCGCGAGCGCGCTAATGATCTTTGAGGCCTGTTTGTCATCGGTGACTTTTTCAACAAAGGATTTGTCGACCTTAAGATAATCAAACTCAAACTTACGAAGATTGCTTAGAGAGGAAAAACCCGCGCCAAAATCGTCAAACGCCAAAGCAGCGCCTACGGCCTTTAGGCCGGCGAAGATCTTCTGCGCCGCCTCATCATCGGTAACGGCTTCTGACTCTGTTAATTCCAGCACAAGCGCACGCGGCGGAAGATTGTATTCCTTGATAGCCTGGGCGGTTTTTTCAACAAATCCTTCCGCGCGCAGCTGCCCATAAGAAACATTAAAAGCAACAAATAAGTCTTTGTATTCACCAGACTTAAGCTTAGCCGATAAGAACGCAGCTGAAGCATCAAGCATCATATCAGCAAGCGCCACACCCTGGCCTTCAGCTTCAGCCTTGGCGACAATCTCTTCAGTAGACATGCCATTGAAGTCTTTTTCCGCATCCTTCGCACGCAACAAAGCCTCAAACCCACGCACATCTTCCCCATCAATTGAAACAATCGGTTGGAAAGCGGCGCGCAACTGCCCTTGCTTTATCGCGGCGGCGATACCAGTGACCTCAACCGCAGCTGGCGCAGCCTCAACTGCTTTATTTTGAGTGGCTTCGACTGTAGCACTTGGCGTTACACTTGATGCAAATGCACTGCGAGATATTGCGGGCGCCTGCAAACCAACAGTTTGAAGACCCGCTTTTTTACTAGAAGCATCACTTACTTCAGAAGGCTCACCAATTGACTTTTCGGCGCTTGTTTTCTCGTCCGTTGAAAGTTTTTCAGAAGAACGCTTTGCAACACTGTGAAGCGCCGTATTTTTTTGCAACGACTGACTGGCGGCGGCCAAACTGGCCCCGGCAACTGCGCCAGCCCCAGCCCCCCATTTACCTTCTAAAAGGCTGGGCTGTTTTTCATCAACGCTAGGCTCCGCAAAAACGACTAGACGCTCAAGTTGGCCGGACGCATCGACAGCCCGCGCGCCCCGCAAACGGAGGTTTTTGCCGCCGCGCGTAGAAAAGGAGATATCAAACGCGCCATCGCCCTTGCCTGCGCCATAAAGCTCTTGCTCCAATCTTGAACGGTCGCTTTGGCGAGCATTGTCTAAAATCACTTCTGGCGACAAGGCCTGGCCAGCCTCGGCAAAGAGTGAAGAGAAACCCTCACTGTGATGGGCGCCCTCCTCGCTCCAGTCCAAAACACTAATGCCAGCATAATCTAAAACTTCCGCCAGCTGGTTGTCAGATACATAGGTTGGTTCAAAGACCTGTTGCTGAACAGGATCAGCAAACCCAACACTATCAACTCGTTGCATCTCGTCACCGGATGAGAATACGGACCCTGCTTCGGCGGCTCCCCCATCCCCCATTGGCCGGACAAGAGCGCCCGCATCGCTAGCCGCGTGGGTCAACGCAATTAAGCTAGCGGCGAGAACACCGAATGAAAAAAGCGCATGCGGCGTTATTGCCGCAGCTTCAGCGGCGAGAAATCCCGCTAGCCATGGCGAAGACAATGCGATCGCCGCGCCAGGCAATAAAAGCTGCGCCCCACGATCACCGCGGAACGCCTGGAGCAGAACTAAAAGGCCGGTAAAACCGGCAACGCCCCAAAACGCATAACGAAGAAGCCCCGCGAGCGGCAAACCAGCAAAAGCATGGGCAGCCCCCATCCCTAAAATGATCAAGGCGCCAGTGAAAATAATGCCGCCTAAAACGGCATTACGGCGTGCTGCATCAATAGCGGATGACAAAAAGATCATCACACTTGCCGCAAAGATGCTCTGAACAAAGACCATCTTGGCAGCTGACAAGGTGGGTAATAAACCAAGGGCGAAAAACTCCATCGCACCGGCGGCGGCGACCACCAAAAGTGCGCCAGCCGCTTCAAAGGAGCGACGAATGACAGCGATACCGGCAAGATAAGCAACCCCGATAATAAAAGCGCCGCCAATCGCGCCGCGCACAAGATCCAATGGATCCCCGCCAGAGCTTGTTACACTGCTCAGACCAGTTATCGCTTCTAACATCATACCTCACCAAACCCCATTCAGTATGCGCGTCCGACATGCGGCGCCCTAATATGTAAATCCGCTGTCTCAACAATGAGACCTTAACAAATATGCTTAACCCGGCGCCTCATAGTCATCGCTGAAATCACTTTGCGGCGAAGTCTTCGCCCAATCGGATGCAAGCAGCGCAAAAATCAAATGATCGCGCCATGTCCCATTAATGCAAAGATACTGCCGCGCGCGGCCCTCTAGACAAAATCCAGCCTTTTTTAATAAGGCTTGCGAAGGTAAATTCTCAGGCTGACAAGCCGCCTCAATACGATTGAGGCGTAAAATATCAAACGCATACCCCAATACGGCGTTTACTGCCCCAAAAGTATAGCCACGCCGGGCATATTGCTCGCCAATCCAATACCCAAGAACAGCAGAGCGCGACGCGCCTTGTACAATATTGATAAGATTTAGCCCGCCCACGAGCTTGTTGTCAGATCTTCGTATAATAAAAAATGGCGCTGCTAAACCGCGCCGAGCCGCTCGCATATACCCTCTGACCAAAGCCTTATACGCGGGCAACGTAACATCATCTTCCCGCCAGTCTGGCTCCCATTGGGTTAAATGCTCCCGGCTGCCCTCACGAAGAGTTCGCCATTGATCGTAATCACTAATTTGCGGAGATCGTAATTTTATCTCGCCACACGGAAGCGCCGGCGGCAGATTATGGGTCGCAACGAAATCGATCAGCGCCATCTAAATCGCCTCACCCACCTGCAAACGCATCCTTTGTTGGATCATATCAACATCATTGTGCAACAATACTAAACCCTGATCCAACGGCGACGACATCGCCAAAAACGACATCGCCTAAAACGACTAAGCGCGTTATCCCAAAACGAGGCAGGGTGTTAATATTAACGCCTGCCGAGGCCATCCTGGTCATTGCTTAAGAAGCAATATCTAGCCCAGCCGCACAAACTACTTGCTTTAGCTTATCAAAATCCGCTGGCCCGACAACAGCCAATGACGCGAGCTTATGGTCAAAAACCGCGCGGGCCCGCGCTTCAATGTCGCTGGTTTTAACGGCGTCAAGCTGCGCCAGAATTGACGCCTCGCTTAACACCTCTCCATAAATCATAATGTTATTGGCCGCCCGCTCCGCTCGACTCGCCGCATTTTCAAGACCGATGACCATGCTTGATCGCAACATGGCCCGCGCCCGATCAAGGGACGCTTGATCAACCTTATCAGCAAGTTGGGCGATTTGCGTAAACGACGCCTCAAGCGCTTCTTGGCCATTGCCCTCATCAACGCCGACATAAAATCCAAGCGCGCCAATATCTTCATAAGCGTCTGCATACGCATAAACGGAATATGCAAGCCCCCGCGCCTCACGCACTTCTTGAAACAATTTTGACGACATACCGCCGCCAAGAATTTCAGCAAGCAGCCGGGTCGCAAAATAATCTTGGTCTTTTAGTGCAGAGCCTTGAAGGGACACCGCAATGTGGGTTTGCTCAAGCTCGCGCGCATCATGGGCGACGCCGGCTGTATGGAAAGGCTTGGATCGCTGAGGACCAGCGCTTGGCGAATTAAGATCGCCGAAATACCGCTCCGTCATCTCCGCAACGCGATCAGCATCAATACCGCCGCTTACCGAAACAACCATCCGCTCAGGAATATAAAGTCGGTCCATAAACTGCTTTAGGGCGGTGCGATCATGGCGACGCACATCATCAGCGTGCCCCAAAATCGGACGACCCAATGATTGGTCAGCAAAAGCAAGGCTTTGCAACAGTTCAAACAGAGCATCATCAGGAGTGTCCGCCGCCTCGCCAATTTCTTGCAAGACAACATTTTTCTCACGCTCAAGCTCTTCTTCGTCAAAGGCTGGATTACGAATAATATCCGCCAACAGATCAAAGGCGATATCTAAATCATCAGCCAATACGCGCGCATAATAACCAGTATTTGAATAGCTAGTCGCGGCGTTTAAATGACCGCCCACCGCTTCCATTTCTTCTGCTATTTCGCGGGCGCTTCGCCGCGTTGTGCCTTTAAAGGCCATGTGCTCCAGCAAATGGGCGACGCCATTCTCGCCAGCGCTTTCATCTATTGCCCCTGCAGACGTCCAAACCCCAATCGCCGCCGAAGAAAGATACGGCATCGGGTCAACATACAACGCTAGGCCGTTGCCTAATTTATGCAATACACCCATTGCGCCCTACGACCCGGCGCGCGCAGAAGAAAGCAGGATCTCTTTTATCGCCTGAACATCATTTGGCGCTTTTTGACAACGCTCCTCACGCTGATAAAGGTCGGAAAAGTGCGCAGGCAATTGCGGAACCTGGCCGCTTGCCGCTTCAACAGCTTCTGGAAACTTCGCCGGATGCGCCGTCGACAAGGTGACAACAGGACCATCAAGTGCGCCTTCTTTGCGCGCTTTTTCCATCGCCGCTAATCCAACAGCCGTATGCGGGTCAATAAGCTGGTTGTATTTACGCCAATAATACTCAATCGCTTCTGTGACCTCACCTTCATCAACGCGGCCGGAAATAAAGTCTTTTTGAATTTCAGTAAGGACATCAGACGGCAGCGCCGCCCCTTCGGATTTTTCAACACCGCTAATAAAAGACTTCACAATTTCGCTATTGCGCCCACTCGCTTCAAAGACGAGACGTTCAAAATTGCTCGCGACCTGAATATCCATTGACGGCGATGTGGTTTTCACGACCCCGCGGCGTTCATAACGACCGCTGCGCAATGTGCGGTCAAGAATGTCATTATCGTTCACGGCCACACAAAGCTTATTGACGGGAAGGCCCATGCGCTTAGCGGCGTAACCAGCGAATACATCGCCGAAATTACCCGTCGGCACCACATAGGACAGCGCCTCGCCGCCCTTGCCTACAAGCGCAGCATGGGTCGTAAAGTAATAAACAATTTGAACAGCGAGCCGCACCCAATTGATGGAATTTACCCCGCTTAAAGACAGCTTTTCCGCTAACGGACGATCAGCAAACAAAGACTTCACAATGCGTTGGCAATCGTCAAAATCCCCTTCAACCGCTATGTTAAACACATTAGCGTCTTGAACGCTTGTCATAATTCGGCGTTGAACCTCTGAGACGCGGCCCTCTGGGTGGAAGATAAAAACGTCAACCCGGTCCTGGCCGCGAAACGCTTCGATTGCCGCGGCGCCTGTATCACCAGATGTTGCGCCGATAATGGTGACGCGCTCATCCCGCTTTTCAAGCGCGTGACCAAAGAGCTGTCCCAAAAGCTGCATCGCGACATCTTTAAAGGCGAGCGTGGGCCCGTGATAAAGCTCCATCAAATAATCATCATCTGATAAGGACGTCAGCGGCGCCACACGCGGATCGGAAAAGCTAGAATACGCCGCTTTCGTTAAGGCGCGCAGCTGCTCAATATCCATGGCGTCAGCCGCGAAAGGCGCTAGAATTTGGGCGGCGACTTCATCAAAGCTTTGCCCTTCCATAGCAGCGATCACCTCGGCGCTAAAGCTTGGCCAAACCTTGGGGACATAAAGCCCGCCATCAGGGGCAAGGCCGGTCAAAAGCGCCTCTTCAAACCCAACCGATGGCGCTTCACCGCGCGTAGAAATATAGTCCATGGTCAAACCCTGCTCTTCTCACCGCTAAACGGCGCAACTCGTTATACAGCAAGATACGCGCTCGAGGATAAAAAGCTGCGCCTTACTGCTTAGGACAGGTGATTAAGGGCCTTTAGGCGCGCCCGCAAGGGGGCGCGTGTGTGCGCCCTACCATCGGGTCCTTTTTGGTTACGAAGCCAACTTGCAGATGAGATATTTGTTATCGACGAGCGATCCAATTAACAGCTTATCGCCAAGACGGGCCGCAGCGCTGGCTGCAGAGATCGTCTTCCCATCATTGCTGAACATCAACTCGGGCTTAGTGCGAGACGCCAATGGTTTTTTCGCCTTAGCACGGTCGCCATTTGCCTTTTCGCCATCAGCCGTATCCGAAGGATAATAAAAGATCTGGGAAGGCGACCGCGTAGCCGCGCCTTGCCGTTGCGCCAGAACGGCTAATGGCTTTGGGAAAGCGCCAACCCAAAGCCCGCCTGAGGGGTCAACATTGATATTTTCCGGCGCAGCTGGGAAAGGAATATTCTTAACCCGGGTTAAATGCCCGCTCTGCCCATCACGTGCAAAAACAACAAGCGCCGCCCCTTGGGTCTCCGCCGCATAAATTCGCGCTGCGCTTAGATCAACCGCAAGCCCGTTTGGCTCTTTCAAGTTGCTCGCTGCTATACGCCAGGCTGAACCATTAAAATGCAGTATTTGTCCGTGTGCGACACTGCTAAAGAAAACCCAGCGGCTAAAAAACCCGCCATTGGTATATCGCGGGCCGTTCGTTACATAAAACGCACGCGGGCCAACAGCCACAACATCATTTGGATGGGTCAGACGCCGTTCTTTAAAGGTCTCAAGATGGCTCAAAGAGCCATCGCGCGCCACATCATAAAGTTCAACGCTTGCATTTGCGCGATTCGCCACAAATAAGCGGCGCACATCATCGTCCTCATAAAAATAGAGCCCGGCGGGTTTTAGCGCCGCAGGCTCTCCGCCCGTTCGATCACGCCACCCACTTGTCTCAAGCGGATCATCAATATTGATGGACAAAACCGCGCCCCGCGCTTCACCATGACCCGCTTTATGCGAGCGATCATCAAAGGATGAAACAAAAGCACGCCGGGTCGTCGGATCAATTTGAATATCCAGAGGCGCAGCAACGCCCTTCACCGGATCGCAAGACCCTGCAAAGCGATTGTCCACAAGCGCAAAATGGTTCAACGACCAAAGCCGCACAACAAGAGCTGTGACCAATAAAAGCGTTATAAAAACGCCGCCGACTATCCATCCCGCTTTGCGTTTCATAAAATCTGAAAAGGCCTACTGATATCTCGTTAAATACGTTGACACCCTGCCTGAATTAACGGTCAGGCTCTGGGCGATCATTAACATTCAGTATTTATCATAAACCTTAACGTCTATCTATGGCCGGGATTACCTGATAACACGAAAATGAACGATTTACGTCGAAATGGGTGTTCCGCTCCTAATAGGCTCGAAAAGATTGAACGAGGCCCGGCGGAAATGAAATATTCTGATTATGAGGGTTGCTTTTCACCTTCAGACGGCTTAATAGCACCGGCTTGCTAAATAGGTTCGATTGACAAGTTGAACGGTGAAAAGGCGCCGAGATGAAAAAAGACACCCATCCCGATTATCACTTTATTAAAGTCGTAACGACGGACGGCTCGTCCTTTATAACGCGTTCAACTTATGGCGATGCTGACGCCACGCTGAACTTGGACATTGACCCATCCAGCCACCCAGCTTGGACAGGCGGGCCAGCGCAAATCCTTGATCGCGGCCGTGTATCTAAGTTCAATAAGAAATTCGGCGCTTTTGGTCTGAAGAAAAATTCAGCCTAATTTTTAAAGTTTATTCTTTGATATAAAAAAGCGCGATGCAATCGCGCTTTTTATTTGTGTCAAATATTGAGTGATTTGCAGGATTGGCCAGTCTTAACTAAATGCGTTAAGCAATGCCTCTTGCTGAGCGGCGGCGCCGCTAAGCGTTTCATCAGCTTCTTCCATCACCGCGAAAAGCTCGTTATCGAGCCGCAAAATACGGTGATACAGCTTGCTTGTATTTTCAATGAGATCCACTAGGCGCTCGGGCAACCCCTCGCCCATCAAGCCTTTAGTAGGCTCCGGGCACTTCTTAAGGCGATATTTATCTTCGGCGGCCTCTCCCAACTTCATGTCGCCCTCTCGCACAGCGCGCAGGACCAAGAGCCATGATGCAATTTGCATCAGCTGGGTTGTAAGCCGCATAGAAGCGCCCGCATAAGCAATCGCCCCAGATCGCTCAAGCTTTTTGGACGCATCGCGTCCTTCTCCATCTAAGTAATTCGCCGTTTCCTCAACAAGCGCCATGCCTTCACGAAATGTTCTTGCGAACAGTTCCGACTGAACGAAAGAGCTTGCCCCGATTTCCAAATCTACCCGCACCATATTATTTATTATACCGCCTTTATTACGAGGCCGCCGATATCGCTCGGCTTCACCATACTAATAATTTGCGCCGCTATCAAAGCTGACGCTAATGGACATCAGCAACGCTCATGCCAACAACTAAAAGACGAAATCGACGCGATAAACTCGCTTTAGATCTTAAACCCAAAGCCTTTATTGGGGTCGATGGTTGTAAGGCAGGCTGGATCGCCGCAAAATTTTATAAAACACCCCGCACGGTTGAAATCAGCATCTGGCCGGCATTTAAAGATCTGTTTGACGCGCTCAATAACCAGCCCGCAATAGCGATGATTGATATGCCTATTGGCCTTAAAGAGCGGGAAAAAAGAGCTTGCGAAGGGATGGCCCGCTCGCTTTTGAAACCTCTCCGCCACGCCAGTATTTTCCCCAGTCCGTTGCGCCCCATGTTGTCTTGTAAAACATACGAAGAGGCGAACGCCTATGGTAAAAAACTCGGCCCAGGCTTTGGCCTTACCAAACAAAGCTGGATGATTACGCCCAAAATACGCGAAATTGATGCTGTAATGACACCTGAGCATCAGTCTCATATCGGCGAAGGCCATCCGGAACTGGCGTTTTGGCGTCTATGCGGCGGTGCAGCATGTCCCCATCCAAAACGCACCGAAGCGGGACAAAAAGAAAGACTAAAAATACTCGCCAAAAATGGATTGCGCGGCATCAATAAACTCTACGCTGACACGCGCAAAGAATACGGCGCAAAAATCGCGATGGATGATATCATTGACGCTTGCGCCCTCGCCCTTACCGCTGAGGCGCGTTTTCTAGGAAAAGCCAAACGGCTAAGCGACGATTCCCGTGACGCCCGCGGCTTGGTCACGGAGATTTGGGGGTAACTTGTGGCTTTGCCAAAATTTACAGATTAAACAGCTTATCGGCTGCTGATCGCGTGTCAGCCCGTGCGCCAATCGCTTCTTCACAGCGAACAATTTCACTTTTCAGCGCCGCAATGCGCGCCTGCAAGTCTTCTACGGATGCGTCATAAAGATCTTGCTTACCAAGATTGCTGAGCAAAAGATCCAGTGGTTCGCGAGGTAAGTCCTCGTCCATCCTACGCCTCCTTTTTAAATCTCTCCGCCATTACTGAGTTATCATAAACAGTAAAAAATTGAGGCGCAAAAACTTCCCTATTGGGTGTGGCGTAATTTTAGCAAACCCCTGTGCTGATCTTAGCCCCATCCCATACTGTTCGAATGCAGCGCCCTTCTTAGACCTAATCTTGACGTAAATTGTTTAGCCATTTAGCAGGACGTGATGCACTTTCCATCTCCCCTACAAACAGGCCGCCTTATCAAACGTTACAAACGTTTTCTTGCAGACATTATTTTGGACGATGGCCCCTATGGCGCGGCCGGGGAAGAAATAACGGCGCACTGTGCAAACCCAGGCTCCATGCTTGGCGTCGCCCCGCAAGGCGCCCGTGTTTGGGTTTCCAAAAGCCCCAATAAAAACCGCAAATTGCCTTTTTCATGGGAGCTTGTGGAAATTGACGACACGCTTATCGCCATTAATACAAGCAATCCAAATAAAATTGCCGCCGAAGCGATTGCACGCGGCGCCATTCCAGAACTCAGCGGATACAAAGAGCTTAAGACCGAAGTGCGCTATGGCGCCGAAAACAGTCGTATCGACATTCTATTGAATGGCGGGCGCAAGAAGTCACCCTGTTATGTAGAAATCAAAAATGTTCATCTGATGCGCACGCCTGGGCTGGCTGAGTTTCCCGACAGTGTGACCACGCGCGGCGCCAAACATTTGCGAGAGCTTATCGCCATGAAAAATGAAGGCGCCCGCGCCGTGATGTTGTTTGTTGTTCAACGCGGCGATTGCAAAACGTTTAAACCCGCGGATGACATCGACCCGGCCTATGCGAGCGCTCTTTTAGAAGCCACCCGTGCGGGGGTGGAAACGCTGTGTTATGATTGCGATATTACCACAAACGAAATTACGTTACGCAAAGCGCTGCCTTTGGACTTGTAGCCGATTTAGGTTTATCAGGACCAATCATCAAGGATGGAGCGTCCAACCACCGCGAAGCCGCAAGCTAAAGGTTAGATAAGACGCTCGTAAAGGGGATAGATTTTGAATAACACGGCTCGAAAAACAAATACGATTAAAATCCACACGCCAGAGGATTTTGAGGGCATGCGCCGTGCTGGCGCCATCGCTTCTTCATGTCTTGATATGGTGTGTGATATCGTGAAGCCTGGGGTCACGACCGCTTGGGTTGATAATCAGATTAAAGAGTTTGTTTTAGACCACAATGCCATCCCCGCCACCATAGGCTATCGGGGATATCGCCATTCATCGTGTATTTCCCTTAATCATGTGGTTTGTCATGGCATTCCCGGCGATAAGCTTCTTAAAGATGGCGACATAATGAATATCGATGTCACGATTATCTTAGACGGCTGGCACGGTGACAATAGCCGCATGTATTTTGCGGGCGAACCCAAAGTAAAGGCTCGCCGTCTTGTCTCCACGACCTATGAATGCTTGATGCGCGGCATCCGGACTGTCAAACCAGGCTCCACCCTTTATGATATTGGCCACGCCATACAATCCCATGCGGAAGCGGAAGGATTTACAGTGGTTCGTGATTTTTGCGGCCATGGGCTTGGCCGTGTCTTTCATGACGCGCCCAATGTTGTTCACTATGGGGAGTATCGCGATAAAATCATGGGCATTCAACGCGCGCCCGACACGGTTCTGGAAGAGGGAATGTTCTTTACGATCGAACCGATGATCAATGAAGGAAAGCCGGACGCAAAAGTCCTAAAAGATGGGTGGACAGCCGTTACACGGGATCGATCCTTATCGGCGCAATTTGAACACTCCATAGGGGTGACAGCTGATGGCGTAGAGATTTTCACAAAATCGCCCGCCGGACGCGACCAACCGCCTTACACATAGGAATACGCAAAAGATGTCGGGGGATACAGCGCATAAAGATGAAGACGAACTTGATGGCGACAATATCGCCGCCAAGCCCCATGCCCCTAATCATATGGCGGGCCACCGCGAAAGACTGCGCACTCGTTTTAAAAAGTCTGGCGCAGATGCTCTTCAAGATTACGAGCTATTAGAGCTTGTTTTATTTCGCGCCATCCCGCGCCGAGACGTAAAACCCTTAGCCAAAGAATTGATTTCAAAATTTGGCGGTTTCGCCGAAGTTCTAGGCGCGCCGATAGAGCGTTTGACTGAAGTAAAAGGCGTTTCGCAAAACGTCGCCCTTGATCTGAAAATTATTCAGGCTTCAGCAATTAAACTCACACAAGAGCGGGTTTTAGGCCGACCAGTCATAGCATCGTGGAGCGATCTTTTAGCGTATTGCCGCGCCGCAATGGCGGATGAAAAAACCGAACTTTTTCGAATTTTATTTCTCGACAAGAAAAATATTCTTATTGCGGATGAAGTACAACAACGCGGCACCGTTGATCATACGCCGGTTTACCCACGCGAGGTCGTCAAACGCGCCCTAGAGCTCGGCGCGTCTGCGATTATTTTAGTACACAACCACCCTTCAGGTGATCCGACGCCATCGCGCGCAGATGTTGAAATGACGAAAAAGATCGTTGATGCGGCAAAGCCCCTTGGCATCAAAGTTCACGACCACCTCATTGTCGGGGCCCAGCTTCAAGCAAGCTTTAAAACGCTGGGCCTTTTGTAGAGGCTGTATTTGCAACCGCTAGCCTAACCTAGATACGCCCTGCTTTGTGAAGAGGGCGCCAAAGCGGCGATACAAAACTGAGCGAGCTTACTCAACCGGATCGAGCCAGCCCCATTTATCTTCTGTCTCGCCAGAGAAAATGCCGAAGAACGCGTTTTGCACAGCCTCAGTAATGGGCTTATCGCCATTACCTTTACCGACAGCGATGGTATCAACTGAACGAACCGGGGTTACCTCAGCCGCGGTGCCGGTCAGGAAAATTTCATCAGCGCCATAAAGCGCCTCACGCGGGAGGGCCTGTTCAACAACCTCAAAGCCCAAATCCTCAGCAAGCGTCATAACTGAGTTCCGCGTAATACCTGTCAAAATAGAAGCGGCGCCAGGCGGGGTATAGATGCGGCCCTCTTTCACGACAAAGATATTCTCCCCCGCCCCTTCACTGACGGTGCCGTCATGGGCAAGGCCGATACCTTCGGCGAAACCGCGATCTTTTGCTTCCATGCTGACCAAACGGCTAGAAAGATAGTTCCCCGCCGCCTTTGCACCAGAAGGAACAGTGCCTGGCGCCATGCGCCGCCAGCTTGAAACAGCAACGTCAATGCCGTTTTTGAGCCCCTCTTCGCCAAGATACGCGCCCCAGTAAAAAGCAGCGACAACAACATCGGTTTTACAGTCTTGCGAGGCGGGGCCCATCTCACCATAACCCGGAAAAGCGATCGGCCGGATATAAGCAGAAGAAAGGCCGTTCACGCGCACCACATCGCGGCAAACCTGCATCAATTCCTCAACTGTGTAATCGAGCGGAATTTTGTAAATCTTCGCAGAATAGGCAAGACGCTCAATATGCTCGCGATTACGGAAAACGCACACGCCCTTATGTTTGGTGTTATAAGCGCGCATCCCCTCAAACACGCCTGTGCCATATTGAAGGCCATGTGTCAGGACATGGGTCGTCGCCTCCGCCCAGGGGATCATCTTGCCATTACGCCAAATTTTTTCTGCTTCTTGAATAGGCATAGTCTCTCCAAATGCATACATGCGATAACGCCGCTGGGGCGCAATCAACTCGCTGGCCGCCACAATAAAAGGGCGCCAAATCGATCTGAAGCGCCTTCTTAGCGCGTCAGTCCCGCTAGAGCTACATTTTTATGGGCTAGGGATTTGGTAAAACCACGCTATAGGTGGCGGCTAAAGAAGCCAGAATGAATAAAATGAGCGCAAATAAAGACACAACAAGCGTCAAAGAACGACTGAGATCAAGCAAGCGCCTTGTTATTAAGGTGGGCTCTGCCCTACTCTTTGATGATGAGGGAGCTGTCGCGCATGATTGGCTAGACGGTTTGGCGAATGACATCGTCGCCTTTCGGGCCAATGGCGCTGAGGTTGTGATCGTCAGTTCCGGCGCCGTTGGGTTAGGAAGACGCGTTTTAGATCTTGGCGGCAAACTGAAACTTGAAGAAAAACAAGCCGCCGCCGCCGCTGGACAGAGCCTTTTAATGGACGCCTGGCGCCGATCCCTTGAACCTAAAGGGATTACTGCCGCGCAAGTTCTTCTGACGCTTCCAGATACGGAAAACCGGCGACGCTATTTGAATGCGCGCTCAACCCTGACAACGCTGCTCAGCCTTCGCGCGGCCCCGATCGTCAATGAAAATGACACCATCGCGACGGACGAAATTCGCTATGGCGATAATGATCGCCTGGCCGCGCGCATCGCACAGATGGTGGAAGCAGACCTGCTTTTAATCTTATCTGATGTTGATGGGCTATACACCGCTGATCCACGGCAAGACCCTTCGGCGTCGCATATTCCTGTGGTGAATGGCATAGATAGCGCGATCGAGGCTCTTGCGGGGGGCCCTAATGCAGAACGGGCCTTAGGCAGCGGCGGCATGAAAACAAAAATCGATGCGGCCAAGATTGCAAATGGCGCAGGATGCGCCGCTGTGATCGCCAAAGGTGCAGAAAACCAGCCCATCGCCGCCCTTAATAAAGACGCGCGCTCAACCCTGTTCGTTCCAAGTGCGACGCCGGCAAAAGCACGCCAAGCGTGGATTTCCGGCGGTCTCACCACAGCCGGATCGCTCACCATCGATGAAGGCGCATGCAAGGCCCTAAAAGGCGGCGCCAGCCTTTTGCCCGCGGGGATCACTGGCGTGAAAGGCGCATTTGATAAAGGAGACGCCGTCGCCCTATACGCACCGGACGGCGCGCTTGTCGGCCGGGGCCTTGCCGCCTATGAAAGTCGTGAAGTGCGCGAAATAATGGGCTTGCGCTCTGATGAAGCCGGAGCAAAGCTTGGCTATCGACGCGCCGCCGTGATCCACCGCGATGATCTCGCGCTCGCTTAAGATAAAAAGGATTAGTCGTGACTGACACGCTGACAAAAGACGCCCTTGATAAACTCGTCGCTGAAATGGGCGCCGCCGCACGTGACGCCGCCGCCGTTTTACGCCAAGCACCGACGGAACAAAAAAACGCTGCGCTAGCCGCAACGAGCGATGCGATTGCGCAAAACAAAGACGAAATTTTACATGCGAATGAAAAAGACGTCGCTGCGGGAAAAGCGAATGGCCTTTCCGGCGCGATGGTCGACCGATTGGTGCTAAACCCAGATCGCCTTGCTGGAATTCGTCAGTCCTTGGCGGATATTATCGACCTGCCTGACCCTGTCGGTGCGGAAATTTGGCGCAACGAGCGCCCTAACGGGCTTACCATCACGCGCGTAAGATCCCCCATCGGGGTGATCGGCGTGATTTATGAAAGCCGCCCCAATGTGACGATCGACGCTGGCGCGCTGTGCTTAAAATCTGGCAACGCCGCATTTTTACGCGGCGGCTCAGAAGCGCTTGCCTCGTCCAAAGCGCTCCATGCCTGCATGGCAGAGGGGATGCGCGCTGCAAATTTACCGGAAGGATCCGTACAGCTAGCCCCTAGCGCGGACCGCGCGATTGTCGGCGCAATGCTGGCTGGCCTTGGCGGCGCGATAGATTTGATCATCCCGCGCGGCGGCAAATCCCTCGTCGCACGGGTACAAGAAGAAGCGCGCGCACCAGTCTTGAGCCATTTAGACGGCATCTGCCATGTCTATGTTGACAAAGACGCAGATCTGCAAAAAGCAGTCGACGTTACGGTGAATGCAAAAATGCGCCGTCCAGGCATATGCGGCGCAGCTGAAACCCTGCTAATCGACAAAGCGGTTTTGGGCGACTTCTTACCGCCAATTGCTGCCGCGCTGAAAGAAGCCGGCTGCGAGCTTCGCGGCGACGACGCCGCGCGGTCTGTTGACGGGTCACTTACGGCGGCGACGGATGAGGATTTCCACACAGAATATCTTGAGCCAATCCTTTCCATCGCAGCAGTCGACGGCGTCAATGGCGCGACGGCGCATATTGCAAATTATGGGTCAAACCATACAGATGCGATCATAACAGAAAACGCTGAAGCCGCTGGCCAGTTTCTCGCAGGCGTCGATAGCGCCATCGTGATGCACAATGCGTCGACGCAATTTGCTGATGGCGGCGAATTTGGCCTAGGCGCAGAAATCGGTATCGCCACCGGCAAGCTTCACGCACGCGGCCCCGTTGGCCTTGAGGAGCTGACGACCTACAAAAACGTCGTTCTAGGCACAGGGCAAACACGCCCGTAAAGCTATTTTAAGCACCCAACACAAAGGGCTGATTTTTCAGGTAGATCATATCTATGAAAAACCGCCCAACTAAGACACTGTTGCAGACATGTCAGACGCCAAACTAAAAACACAAATTTTCATTAGTGTCCCCTGGTCCCCTATAAAATAGTTTATGTTAGATTAATCGAAGTTTCAACCAACCTCACCAACAGTCAGATCGATAAGGACGAGGCCGTGAGCGACCAAGACGAACATAAAGGCGCAGGCGCTGAGATAGAGCGCCTACTGACAATCATGGCGAAGCTAAGAGACCCTGATGGCGGCTGCCCATGGGACCTTGAGCAAAATTTCGCCACGATCGCTCCCTATACGGTTGAAGAAGCCTATGAGGTGGCTGACGCTATTGAGCAGGAGGACAAAACCGCCTTGCGCGATGAGCTTGGCGACTTGCTGTTCCAGTCGGTTTTCCATGCGCAAATGGCCAAAGAAGAAGGCGCCTTTGACTTTGCAGACGTCGCCCGCGCCATCAGCGATAAAATGATCCGTCGTCACCCTCATGTCTTTGGCGATGACAATACGCGCACAGCCGATGAGCAAACCCAATCATGGGAAGCGCAAAAGGCCGCTGAGAGAGCCGCAAAAGGCGCACAAGGGTTGCTTGACGACGTACCAATTGGCCTCCCCGCCATGACCCGCGCCGTGAAACTGCAAAAACGCGCCGCACGGGTCGGTTTTGATTGGACCGAAGCGCGCGCCATTCTTTCAAAAGTCCATGAAGAGACGACAGAGATTGTGGACGCGATGGACAATAAATCCCAAGCGGAAGTCGAAGAAGAATTCGGCGATCTACTGTTTGTGATCGCTAATCTTGCGAGACATTTGCAGGTCGACCCAGAGCACGCCTTACGCGGAACAAATGCAAAATTTGCGCGCCGCTTCGCTCATATCGAAGAGCGGGTAAAAGAAGACGGCGGGACCCTTGAAGGCGCCTCCCTTGATGAGATGGAGGCGCTCTGGATGGAAGCAAAGACCCTAGAAAAACAACGCGCTAGAAAATAAACGCGCTTGTTAAGCGCCGCCAAATCCGCCGCGGGGCCGCAAAGGCTCGCGCAACACCCGGTAGGCGCCGAGAAAACCAAGAGCAATTGCAAACTTCACAGCCAAATCAGAGACTATCCAATTCGCCCAAGGGGCGCCCGTTCCCCAGTAAAGCGATGTGAAATAAATGACGCCTTGCATCGTGTAACCCGCCATCACCGAATAAAGAGGGGCGCGCCACCAACGCCCGCCCCCGCGGGTTACATCATAAACACCAGCGGCAATATATTGCCCAGCCATCGCCGCGGCGACAAATGCAATCACAAATTTCGGCGCCGGGTAATCAGCCGCCCCAAGCTCAGGCGCTAAATACGCAATCTCAGCAAACACGATCAAAGCGGCAATCGCCCACGATGCCGTCACGGCTTTAGAAGCTTCTTCCCCGCCATAGCGCCGCGCAAACAAGACAACAATCGCAGGAGCAAACCCCATGATGAGATAGCCCCAACTTAACCATTGGCTCGGTTTTAAGGCTGGCTCGAAAAAGTAGTGGTCAAATGTGTGCAGCGGTAAATCGACTGTCAAAAAGGAGAGTAATAACACCGGGGTCAGGACCAGACTAAGCACCAGTGTGCGCATAAAAGCGATGGAAAAGGCTTTCAAACGCCGCTGCAATTTTTGCATTGGCGTTTCTTGCTCGGCCCGCCGCTCAACAGCACGCAAAGCCGCACGCCCCTGATCATGGGGTAAAATTGGCAGGTCATCGGTGAAAAGCGAGGGATCGCCAGCTTGCTCTGCGCCTGTCACTACGGCTTTTATAGACGCGCCGTCTGCAGTCTCATTTTGAGATTTTTTTTCATCGCTCATATGCATTCGCCTTGCTTACGCCCATCGACTTAGCGTCGAGCGACAAAATGAATGCGCGCGACGCGTTTTAAGCAGAAGCTTTGGCTAGTTCGCGCTTCACTTTCAAGGCATTTGGCGACAAATGCGCTTCCTTGGCTTTGTTCAAGAAAGCGTCTAGTCCGCCAACATGGTCAACCGAACGAAGGGCTGACGCCGTGATGCGAAACTTAAACGAGCGATCCAGCTTCTCGCTATGCAAGGTCACCTTGCAAAGATTGGGCAAAAACCGTCTCTTAGTGCGATTTTTCGCGTGAGAAACGTTATTTCCTGCTCTCGGTCCAGTGCCGGTAAATTCGCAGCGGCGTGCCATGGATTAAATCCTCTTAACGAAAGTCGCTCGCTCTGAGCGCCTTTGGAAAAACTTTGAACGACGGCGTTTAGCCGCCCGTCGTCCTTGCGTCAAGTCTCTTAACGCAACCGAGCAAAGGTCTATCCCACACAAGGCCCCGCATCGTGAAACTACGCCAAATCCCACTCCCCTAAATCCTTGGCTTAAAAGGGAACCATGATTAGGTTGAGCCCATGACGATTAAAGAAAAAATACGCGAAGATTTCAAACGTGCGTTGTTGCAAACAACCCGCGCGCTAAGCGCTGAGCAAGAAACAGATGTCGCTTTTGGCGGCGACAAAGCAAATGTCTCCGGCAAGCGCGCCCGCATACCCTTGCCCGCACGCGTCTTAGACCCTGACAGCGCCGCGATCGCACGCGGCGAGGCTGATTACGCTGCACTGCGCATCGCACACCATAATGAAGCAGTGCATGCGCGCAATATGCCTAAAAACGGTCTCGGCCAAGCGGTGTTTGACGCGTTGGAAGCAACCCGGGTTGAGGCGATTGGCGCACGGGCCCTTAAGGGTGTCGGCGATAATATCGGCGCAGCCTTGGAAAAGTCTCTTTCCGAAAAAGGCTTTCAGAGCCTAAACGCAAAAGACGCAATGCCTTTTGCTGATGTCGCATCTTTATTATTACGCGAACGGTTAACGGGCCGCCCGGCGCCAGACGCCGCCAAGAGCATTATGGAAGCCTGCGCCAACGACATCGAACAGCTTGCCGGCAAATCCCTTGACGCACTTGCCGCCGCCGCAGACCTTGATGATCAGGAAGCGTTTGGGTCCCTTGCCCGGTCCGTCATTCGTGATCTTGACCTTGATGACCCTGATCAAGGCGATCAAGAAAATGAGACCGAGCCGGATGACGCCGAAGACGACGCGGAGGACGACAATCAATCTGGCGATGAGGGTGAGAATGATCTGCCGGAGCTTCCAGACGACCAAACACCAGATATGAGTGACGCCGCAGAAGGCGAAGCTGAACTTTCCGAACAAGATCTTGATGACTTGATGCAAGAAGATGACGGCGCGGCGGAAAACGCACAGTCGTCCACCCAACGCCCCAACCTAAAAGGCGATAATGGCGGCGCCTATCAGCCGTATACGACGGAGTTTGACGAGATTGTCTCCGCCCTTGACCTTAGCGACGAAGAAGAGCTTGCACGGTTACGGCGAACCCTTGATCACCAACTTGAAAATTTCCACAATGTGGTCTCGCGCCTCGCTAATAAACTGCAGCGCAAGCTTCTCGCCCAGCAAAACCGTCATTGGGATTTTGACCTTGACGAAGGGGTTTTAGACGCGGCCCGCCTTGCCCGTGTTGTTGCTGATCCGATGCAACCCTTATCGTTCAAACAAGAGCGCGAACAAGAATTCCGCGATACGGTCGTCACTCTACTGATTGATAACTCCGGCTCCATGCGTGGACGCCCAATAACGATCGCCGCTATCTGCGCCGATATTCTTGCGCGCACGTTAGAGCGGTGTAACGTTAAGGTTGAAATACTCGGCTTCACCACCCGTGCGTGGAAGGGCGGCAAGTCCCGCGAAAAATGGGTGGAAGACGGGCGACCCCAAACCCCTGGCCGTCTCAATGATTTACGTCACGTTATTTATAAAGCGGCGGACGCCCCTTGGCGGCGCGCGCGCACTTATCTTGGCCTGATGATGAAAGAAGGCCTGTTAAAAGAAAACATTGATGGCGAGGCTCTGATATGGGCGCATCAACGCCTACTCGGCCGCCCCGAAGCGCGACGGATCTTAATGGTGATCTCCGACGGGGCGCCGGTTGACGATACGACCTCATCAACCAATGGCGGCGCTTATTTGGAACGGCATTTGCGTGAAGTCATTGCCTTTATCGAAAATCGCTCTCCGGTTGAATTGCTCGCAATCGGCATCGGTCATGATGTGACGCGCTATTATCGGCGCGCATTAACCATCATAGATGTTGAACAATTGGGCGGAGCCATTATTGATAAGCTTGCGGAGTTATTCGACGAAGATCCCGCGCAGCGTGGTCAGCATTAGCATTCATGGTAAATGGGGATTTTGAGGGGTTATGGCCAAGATTAATAAAGGGAAGACGCAATTGCTCGCAGGGCTTTCAGCCCTAGGGCTAGCCGCAGGTTTTATACTTTCCGCTGACGCCCTCGCCATGAAGCGCCCGGCGCATCAATTGCCTGAATGGCGCTCGATTGAAATTACCGCCAAGCCCCACCAATTTCGCGGCGATAAAGAGCCCAATGAACCAATTGAAGTGAACGGCGCCATTTATCGCGGCGGGCTTGTCTTAAATTCAAATGATCGTCTTTTCGGCGGTCTTTCCGCCCTCTCACTCCAAGCCAACGGCAGCAACTTTATCGCCGCCTCTGACCGGGGTCAGTGGTTAAGGGGCAAGATTACTTTTGATGATGCAGGCCGGCCAACAGGCGTTGCCAGCGCTGAAATGGCCGCTATCATGGGCGCTGACGGTAAGCATCTTTATGGCCTTAGAGGCGATATTGAAAGCCTCGCCCAAAATGGCGACGAATTTATTTTAGGCTTTGAACGCCGAGACCGTATTGACGCCTACACAAAAGGTGAAGACGGCATTATTTCGTTTAAAGAGCGTATTATTGATCTTTCGGACGAACCACTGATCCGCAATGAGGGGATCGAGGCCCTTGCACGGATAGACAACAAGCTAATCGCCTTGTCACAAACCGAAGCTGAAAACGGTTCCATCGGATATATTCTTGACAAAGATGGGTCTAATGAAAAATTTTACTATAAAAACAAGCAAGACTTCAGTGTAACAGATATGACGCAGCTCGCCGATGGGCGCCTGCTGGTGCTTGAGCGGGCATATTCCCCCCTACGCGGCGTGCGCATGCGAATCTCCGCCGTTGATCCTGGCGCTATACAACCAGGCGCTGTTGTTGAAGGCGAGGAGTTGATAGCCCTTGGCGGAGTTTACATCCTCGATAACATGGAAGCGATCGCCGCCCACAAAGACGATGAAGGCCGCGACCTCCTCTATATCATTTCAGACGACAATTACGACATGCTGCAAAAAACGCTTCTATTGGTCTTTGAGCTGAAGAAGGGGTAGGTTTGTTAAGTTTCTTCATCCGCTCACGCGCATTACTAGCCAAAGCGGCATAGAATATGATTTTGCGAACATGATTTTGCACAATTGCCCAGCGCTAAAATTTGGCTCCTTTGCAATATACTGACTATTCAGATATGTATTTCGCCTCGAACACAAGACGCCTTCTCTTGTCTTAGAAACTTAAAAATTTAAAGGGCCTTTTGAATAACCTCAGCGGCTATCATCAATAGTCCGATGATACTTAAGCCCCAAGCAGCGGACCGCAAATAAGGAACACCGGCAAGATAAAAAATCGCAAATGCCAAACGTGCAACAGCAAACAAGCCAGCGCCCCAAACTGTCAATGACGACGAAACGCCACTTAGATTTGCAACAATAACGATCGGCGCAAACATCGCGAGACTCTCCATATGATTTGCCACCGTCCGCGCAGCCCGGCCTTGCATAACCGATAGATCACGCGGCGCATCGCGACTTCCAAGCCCCCAACCTAATCCGTGAACAATTGGAACCAACGCCCCTTGGAACATGAGTAATATTAATAATACTCCCACAGCCCATACTAACGTCACTAACTCAAACGTCATGTCGACACCTTTTATTTTGTCAGTAACTATCTTTTTTATAGTTACAAGCATATGTCAAGTAGTTTAAATATGGAATCGGGATGCAAAAAAAAAATCTACCTTTATGCCCCGTTTCACGAACGGCGCTTATCATTGGCTCTCGCTGGACCAGCGAAATCATTCAGGAGCTTGTGAACCATGCAACACGCCGGTTCAGTGATTTCGAAGCAGCTCTGCCAGGCATCACCCCCAACACGTTGTCTAATCGGCTAAAAATGCTCGAAGACCATGGTGTCATAACCCGCAAAATTTACGATAGCCATCCGCCAAGATCAGAATACCACCTCACTTCAAAAGGTCGCAAAATGCGGCCGATTATTCATGCAATGCGAAATTGGGGACGAGAAGTTTGATCCGTTCATGCCGTTCACCCAAATTGCAACAGAATAAAATCAAAGGGATATTTGCAACACGCACCAGGCTTTTTTTTAGCGATGGTAGAAATAATGCTGTCCCGCCCACAAAATAAGCAAGGTCTTCCAGTGATCAATGCAATGATTATTTTTCGGCGGCATCACCGCCTTGAGCCGGCAAAGCCGACTCAAGGGCTGCATCAATTATTCGACCATGCAAAAAGCGTTTAGTTTATTGCCGTCAAGGTCGCGGAAATATCCAGCGTAAAAGCCGCTGTCACTGCCCTCTGGTCTGAAACCGGGTTTCCCCTCATCCGTCGCACCAAGCTCGATCGCTTTATTATAAAGCGCGTCAACTTCCTCACGGGATTGGCGTGCTAGGGCCACCATAACGCCATTGCCGACCGTTGCTTCTTGCTTATTGAACGGAACAGAAACAGCGACCGATGGTGCTTCTGGCCCTGACGCCCAAGCAACGAAGTAATTTTCTTCCTCCATAAAACGACCAATATTGATTGATCCAAAAAGGGCGTCATAAAATGCGCATGCACGCGGCAGATCATTCGTTCCAAGCGTTACATATCCAATCATCAAGCTCTCCTGTGTTCAGCGATTGTGAATGCTGGGTATCAGAAACCTACTGACAGCATGGTGTCAGTAGTGTTGCAGTAGGGTATGCTTTGTTTTCACAAAAAAGAGAGGCAGGATGAGACGCGCAGATAGATTAATAAGGATCGTCCACTTTTTAAGGCGGCGGCGGCGCGCCGTCACCGCGCAACGCATTGCCGAAGAATTTGAAATTTGCACACGGACAGTCTATCGCGATGTTCGAGATCTTATCGATTCTGGCGTGCCAATTTCAGGCGAAGCTGGTGTCGGCTACCTCATCGATAAAGATTACTATCTCCCCCCAGTCACATTTGACATCGAAGAGTTAGAAGCTATTGGCTTAGGCATCAGCGTAATCAGGCAATGGACTGATGAAAATTTTGCAAAAAAAGCTCATAGTGCATTTGAAAAAATTCAAGCGGCCCTGCCCGCCGCCCTTCAAAACGAATTCCAGCAGGTCACAACATATGCCGTTCTAGGCAAAAGCGAGATACCCTGGAGAGTTAGCTTTTCTGATCTACGCGAATGCATACGCGCAAGACGAAAGATTTACCTCAAATACACCGACGAACAAAAACGCGAAACAGCCCGTGTTATTAGACCTTTGGCGCTGTTATTTTTTGGGCCCACTTGGCTGCTCGCTAGTTGGTGTGAAAAACGAAATGATTTTCGAAATTTCCGCTTAGACCGCATTCAGACAATTGAATATCTAGACGATGTGTTCGAAGACGAAAAAGATAAAAACCTTGCAGCCTATAAATTACAGCAAACTGGATGCGATGAACCCTGGTTTTAAGTCTAACCTGCATTTAAAGCGCCCCTTCATTGCGCTTTAAAAGATAGGGGGCGGTGAAGGCAAGACAGAAACACGCCGCTATACACCAGCCGCTCATATAAAGCATTTGCGTAGGAAGCGAGATGCCGCGGTCTATGAAAAGCCCAGAAAGCCCAGGACCAATGGCGGTCGCAGCGACCATCGCCGCAACAGCAATCGCGCGCACCGCACCAAGGTTCCGCAGACCATAAACCTCAGGCCACAAGGCGCCAAGCAGCGTCGCCGTAAAGCCGGAGCTTAAACCAAGCAGGAACATAAACACAAAAACGCCCCATATTTGGGCCATCGCGCCCACCGCAAAAGACGCAACAGCCAAAGGGATTAAGAAAAAGGGCAGAAGGCGTATCGCGCCAAATCTGTCAATAAGATGCCCACTGATTAATGAAAACACTAAAGTCGTGCCAGCCATAATGGGAAAGGCGCCCGCAAAGGTAAGCTCATTATATCCGCGCAGCTCCACCAAATAATCTTGGTGGAAAAAAATCGTCGTCCCGATAAAAGGCGGCGCCAGAACACCGGTTAACAATGCATAAAACACTGGATCGGCGAGAACCTGTTTAACAGTCATATCTCGTCCGACACGGGCCTCATTCACCTTAGGATCGCTAGATTGCGGCACACGCTCTACGCTCCATAGTTTGGTGATAACGGGTAAAGCCAACGTCAGTAATAATCCCGCCGCTATTATCCACCCCGCCTGCCACCCGAGTGTGACAGCGATAGCGGTAAAAGAGATCGGAAACACAGCCTCTCCCAATTGATGACCGGGCACAATCAATGAAGTCGCCCGCCCGCGATTGGCGACGAACCAACGTCCAATCTCCGTAAAAGCGGTATGGGTTAGCATGCCTTGGCCAAATAGGCGCAACATGTAAAGCGCACCAATCAGCATAAATATGTTCGGTGCAAAAGCGATCAGTATGCATGCGCATGCGAGAGCAGGAATAGCAAACCGAGCGACTTTCCATCCGGGCATATGGTCCAAAGTTCGACCCAGAAATGGCAGGGTCAGCGCACTGCAAATCGTGGCGATCATATAAATTCCGCCAAACTGACCATCTGAAAGGTCAAATTTTGCGCGTAATTCCTCACCGGAAAGGCCGATAAAAAAGGTCTGTCCAAATGAAGAAAAAAAGGTCAACAAAAAGCCGCCGCAAATCCAGCGGGCGTTATCGCGTAGGAAACTGATCATGGTGCTGCTATATGAGAATTAGGGCCTTCCCCTACCGCCAACACTATCAGTAAGGTGAACCAGACGCCAGGACTTGTTAACACGGACTTTGTTAGTGATTGTGTCATTTCAAAGCAAAGTGTGGCGAAAACAACGACATACCACCTTAATAGGCGGCGCACTCACGCCAAGCTCTCATGGGCGGGCTGCTAGCCCTTACGACGACCAGCGCGCTGACTGTTGTCAAGTGGCGGAATTTGCCCTGTTGTCTCGACGTCATTAGGGTTCCATGGACCAAAGCTGATCTGACGGCCGCCGCGACCGCGCGCAACGATATTACTTGGCAATGACGCGCCGCCGCCCAACGGAACGCCGCCCTGGCCGCCACCAAATTGTGGGCCGCCGCCTTGCGCGCTATTCCCATTCGCATGAGGAGCGCGGATAGCTTGACCTTGACGCCCGCCAAATAGTCTTGACACCAAATATCTGACACCGGAACGGTTACGCATAGTATTCGGAAACAGCGCCATTAGCTCCATAAAGTCCTGAGGCATGTTCGTGGTGACATTCAGCCCTAGTGACTGCGCCTCATGAGCATAAATCGGGTAATCATGAGTCCATTTGCCAGTGGCGAGTTGCTCCGCAATGGAGTTGGCGGCGTTGTCTGAGACGGTGCCGGACAACAGCTCGCGCGCGGCGTCCTTAACTTGGTTAATCGCCATTTCGCTCATATCAGCAAGCAGCAAGGTATCGTCGCTTGTCGCATCGATTGACTTTGCATCCCGGATACGAACAAAAGCCGCCGCAGGCCAGCCATCAATCTGTGGGTCTATAGGGCCCATAATCGCGTGGTCCGTCATAACAATCTCATCGGCGGCAAGCGCGACCATGGTGCCGCCAGACATAGCAAAATGAGGGATAAAAACGCGTGTCGGCCCGGGGTGCGCCTTAACAGCCCGTGCGATTTGAAGCGAGGCAAGCACAAGACCGCCCGGCGTGTGCATCATAATCTCCAGCGGCTTGTCAGCGGGGGTCGCACGAATGGCGGCGATTACTTCTTCCGCATCATTAAGGTCGATATAGCCAAACCGGGGAATTCCCAAAAAGCCCATGGACTCAATTCGGTGGACCAAGGTTATAATCTGGGACTTCCGCTTTTTTTGCAGCTTAGAAAAAGCCTGCACCAAATCGCCGTGACGCTGTTGGCGCGTTAAAATCGGCATTAATATTAGGAAGATAATGATAACGGTCAAAAAATTGCTGAACACTAATTCCAGCAACTGCATGATATTTTCCCACATAGTCGGCCCCGCCAATCTTTTCTACGCAACATCCCCTGTTGATCGCTTTAGGGTAGCTGCCTGATGGGCCTAACGCTAGTCAATTTTACGATAGCCTCAATCAAATAACGGCTTAAAAGCGAATAACGGCCTGTGCATATCCGGCAAGCGTGCGCTTACCCTGTGGGCCGCCGGGAACGTCTTTTGCAAATTCCCCAAAGAACAAAGCCGACGCCCCAACATCGAGAAGCACATTGCCAGGGATCAGCCAATATCGCGCCCGCGCATCAAGGGTGTGGCCGATGAAGTCTCCAGAATCGCCCGTCTCATCGCGAAGTTTTGCAATGACCCATTGGTCCGTATCTGACGCCAGGGAAGCTGCAGAATAATGCAGCCGCGCATCCATCCGTTTGTTCGGTTTAATATCAAATCGCACCCCTGGCGCGGAAAGATTCGCGGGCGTTAATGGCCCGTGGATTGAGGTATTGTTAAGATCCGTCCGGCGTGAGCCAAAAAGCCGCTCATACTGATCAAATCGGTTATCATTCGGATTATTATCCCCGCTCGCCCAATAATATTGAAGCGCAATACGCGGACGCCAGGGCGCATCAAATGTATAGCCAAACCGCGCCAACAACATGGAAGCGTCAACATCAAGGTCTTCCGTATCCGTTACAGCGCTTGTCGCCCGGCGGGAACCAAAACGCAACACGCCCTCAACATCCATATCCCAAGCATTTCGTTGCGGCTTTCGAAACAGACGGAACCCAGGAGCAATATAGCGCCGATTAGGCGTCTGCGCGTTCTTGCGATCGCTTTCATGCAATCCGTAAACAAAAGCCTCCCCCCAAATATCTTTGGCGAGTGCTGGAAAGAAATCCGCCCGTCGATAGTGGACGCCCCAAATGCGCCGTCCAAATTGCTCGCGGTCGAATTCTAAAACATTTTCATCAATTTCAGCACGCGCCGATGGTCGCCGGTTAATCGGCGAGACCGCCAGAAGGTGCAGCTCGTCCCCGCGCGCTGAGTATGAAATAGCATGCAGGCCCGTATAGCCCTTAATAACATTAGCGTAACTGACCCGTTCGATCTGACGTTTCGATCCAATGCTGACGGTTTGACGCCCGAGAATAATCTCAGACCGTCCGCCTTCGCCCAGCCCCCTTGGCGCATCAAATTTGACATAGGCTTGCAGCACATCAAAGGGGTTCACAAAGCTGGATGACAAAGGCGTGCCGCTGTCGGTAAAATATCCGCGGCTGTCTTGAAACTCGACGCCAAAATCAACCGCACCAGCATCCACTTTGATATGAAGCAGCGTGCGAAAGAACAGCGCCTGATCGTCGCCATCCAGGTTCGCGCGAAATTGCCCGCTCAGACTTTCATATCGCGCTCGGCTCTCGCCGGAAATCGAAAGCCAGTCCGGCGCGCCAATCGCCTCATCCAGCCGCCACGGTTCATCCCCCGCTGATGCCGTTGAGAAAAGCGCCGTCCCCATAGCCAAAAGCCCGAAAACCACCAGAAAAGGTTGTTTTTCCCAATTTTTTCCCATATCGGATGCGTTTTCCCCAATTCCCCTCTTGTTATCGATAGGGAAAATCAATTAATCAAGAACTATGGATTTATCAACAGCCATTACCGCTTTTGGCGCGCTTGCGCAAGAAAGCCGCATGAAGGTTTTTCGCTTGCTGATGGAGCAAGGGCCAGAAGGCATGCCCGCGACGGAAATCGCCGAGAAGATTGGCGTGCGCCAAAACCTGATGTCCACCCACCTAAGGGTGCTGTCGAACGCTGGGGTCACCACCACCCGGCGCGATGGGCGCAAAATCTATCACGCGGCGGATTTTGACAAGATCCGTGCACTGATTAGCTATCTCGTTCATGATTGTTGCCAGGGTCAGCCGGAGCAATGTTCTCGTCTGTTAGATGAAATCTTACCGATCCAAGATTGCCCCAGCCCGTCAGACTGTAAACCGCAGGCGATAGAGACGCTTTAATACGCGATCTATAAAAAAACCGCCGGGGCTAGCCCGACGGTTTTTGTATTCCATAGTTTTAGCGCCCTAATTCCGGCCAGCCATCACACCGCCATCAACATCCAATACCGTGCCGGTGACCCAAGTGCTGTCGTCACCCAATAAGTAATCAGCAGCTTTCGCAATATCCTCCACACGACCAACACGGCCAATGGGGTGAAAAGCGCTAAAATTCTCCGTCAACGTATCTTCTATCGCGTTCTCGTCAATAAAGGCGCCGAAAATAGTCGTCACAACAATCGCCGGAGAGATAGCATTCGCGCGAATGTTAAAGTCCCCAAGCTCCATCGCTAAGTGCTGGGTCAAAGCATGCAGCCCCGCCTTCGCCATGGAATAAGCCGATGACGGGGTTGCTTTAATCGCTTGCTTCGCCCACATGGAGCCGATTGTGACGATCGACCCGCCGCCATTTTCCTTCATATTGCGCGCCACGGCTTGGGTAATAAAGAATGTCGCCCGGTTTAGCGCATGATATTTATCGAATTCATCCTTATCATGATCAAGAAACGGAACCGGCTTAAAAACCCCCGCCGCATTGACCAGGTACGTGATAGGCCGATCAATTTGGTCGACATGTCCGATAAAGGCGTCAACACTTTCTTCATTATATAAATTAACTTGCACCAACGTAATATCGCCAGAGCCATTTTGCGCCAATGTCTCGCGCGCGGCGTTCAGTTTATCCCGGTTGCTGGAGGCAAGCAGCACATCAACCCCGCGCTGACGAAGCCGCGCCGCGGTCGCGAGCCCCATGCCGCTGGAACCGCCAATGATAAGGGCAAGCGGGTTTTGATTAGCTGTGTTTGTCATCGTTTATTCTCCTTCTTCGCGGCCCCGCGTCAGGGCCCAACTGCATAATGGTGAGCATTCTCTATTTATTTACCTATCGATAGATAGATAACGATAAAACAAACATAGACTTGCCAGACCGCCCGTCAATATCTATCTATCAGGTGATAGGCAGCCTCACGCCCTCGTGAATGGGGTGAAGAATGCGGGCCTTAAAAATGATAGAAAAACAAATGATTAGAACGAAGTGCGATTAAAACGCGAACCGGTATAAAATCGGCGGACCATCAGGCCGAAACCAATTTGCCAGAGCCAAATAGTCAGAACCAAATAGTGAGAGCCAAACTAACTGGGCCAATTTAAAAGCAAAAGGGGAAAAATATGGGGAAAGTAACGGGAAAACCCGAAACCACCACCGCTAACCCCGCCACTCCAAAAGGCCCCGCCGCCCCAAAAGGCCCAGCCGCCAGCAAAACAACTGGCAAAACCGGCAAAACCGATAAGGCGGAAGAGATCATGGGCGTCGCCGAACGCATGGCCCGCCAGGGGGGGTATAACAATTTCAGCTTCCGCGAAATCGCAAAGGAGGTTGGCGTTAAATCCGCCAGCGTCCATTACCATTTCGCGACGAAAGAAGCCCTGGGCGCCGCCATCGCCGCCCGGTATACGGAAAATTTCTTGGCCGCCCTTGGCAAAGCGGACGCATACGCCACCCCCGAAGCGGCGATCAAGGCCTATGCCCACGCTTGCCGCAGCGCGCTGGTGGATGACGGCCTCATGTGTCTGTGCGGCGTCTTTGGGGCGGAGATTGCGGCCCTGCCCCCCGCTGTCGCGGTCGAGGCCCGTCGGTTCTTTGAAGATAACATCGCCTGGCTGACCGCCGCCTATGCGGGCGATCAAACCGCCACGCCAGCGTCAGAACCTGCGGCATATGAAAAAGCACTCACCACCCTTTCAACCCTAGAGGGCGCGATGATCCTAACACGAACGTTAGAGGATATTTCCGTCTTTGATAAAGTCGCCAAAGGCCTTGCGGTGTAGCGGCGAAAGCCCCCCTGCACGCCGCGGAGGGGGCATTTAAAATAGCAACAAACTATCAGCCGCCCTAATCATCCGCCTCATCAATAATTTCATCAGGGTCCACCCCAGCGTCCCGCAACCAGGCGGAAACCTTCTCCACCATATGGGGCATGCCAATCGTTTTAAAGAGCGCTAAAGACCGCCGCCAATGGCGATCGCCCCATCAAGATTGCCGCCCTCCTCAAGATTGCCATCCCCTCCCGGCCAAGGGCCTCTCCTAAGGCCTGCAAAATCCGCTCCGCCCCCCCGAGATTGCAAGCGCCTCATGAATCGTATTGCTGCTCCAAAATCCCGAGATTCGCCATCCCCTCCTTACGGCCAAGCGCCTCATTAATCTCTAAGGCCTGCTTATAATATCCCTCCGCCCCATCAAGATTGCCGCGGGTCTGCTCCAAAATCCCGAGATTGCCGTATTGCTTCGCCATCCCCTCCTTACGGCCAAGCGCCTCATTAATCTCTAAGGCCTGCTTATAATACCCTCCGCCCCATCAAGATTGCCGCGGGTCTGCTCCAAAATCCCGAGATTGCCGTAATCTTGGGCCATCCCTTCTTTACGGCCAAGCGCCTTTTCAATCTCCAGCGACTGCTTATAATACCCTTCCGCCGCATCAAGATTGCCGCGGGTCTGCTCCAAATTCCCGAGATTGCCGTATTGGTTCGCCATCCCCTCCTTACGGCCAAGCGCCTCATTAATCTCTAAGGCCTGCCTCCTCCGCCCCATCAAGATTGCCGCGGGTCTGCTCCAAAAGCCCGAGATTGCCATCCCCTCCTTACAATCTCCAAGCGCCTCATTAATCTCTGCTTATAATATCCCTCCGCCCCCAAGATTCCGCCCCATCAAGATTGCCGCGGGTAATATCTCCAAAATGTTCCCGAGATTGCCGAAAGCGACCGCCAGCCAAATTTTATCCGAGGTCTGATTACCAAAATCCAACACCCGCTGATAGGCGGCGCGGGCGCGATCAATGTCTCCGACGCGATCGTAAAGGTGACCGAGTTGGTTGTGGGCGTCAGCGTCATTGGGGGCGAGTTCCGTCACCCGCTTCCATGCGTCAAGGGCTTCTTCTGTGTTAGACAGAAACGCAATGGAGCCGATTTCGCGATAGGTTTGGGCAGCGTCGGCGACGGGCGCCTCCTGCTGCGCGGCAAGCTGTTTTAGTTCCGCCAAAGCCCCGCTGGGGTCAGGCGGCGTCGCGGTCAATTTTTCGCCCGCGCGTTTACGCGCGCCATCGCCCGCGTGCAAAAGCCCTTCAATCGTTTCGATTAAAGCCTCTTCAGAACTCGGGTCGAGCTGAACCGGCGCATCACCAGCCGCCTGGGCTTTCGCGGCCTGTGCATCGATGAGCTGCTGAATAAGTGCGCGTGTCTCTTTATGCTCGTCCAGATTTTCTTCGTGGTGTTTATCGAGCTTAGTGCTCAGCTGATCTAGGGCTTCAACGGTAAATCGCGCATGCTCCTTCAGTTCAGCCAGTTCAAGAGCCGTCCAAATTTCACGCAATGGAGATTGCGGTTTTTTAAATTCAGCCGCCAGAAAGCTTTCATAAGCGGTGACATAACCATTTTTAGGGTTACGAAAACGCTCAGTGATCATTGTTATGGCGTCGCCATATTGGACGCCTGGCCACCCCGCCGCCGTTACCTCAGCAATTGCGGCGGTTACAAATACCGGTATTGATTTGTCTTCTCTTTTCCCACCATCGTTAAGCAGGCCATTTAACGCCTGCTCAACCAGGGGGCGGGCGCGCTTGACATCACTACGCCAGTGTTTGGCCGGAGCGTGATCATTTTCAAATGCTTCAGCGGATTTTTCATTGTGTTCACAAGCCCCTTGCGCGCGCCGGAAATAAGTGATCGCGTTGATCAGCTCAGGGTCCCGCCCTGTAAAAGCTTGCGCTGAAAATTGTTTTTCGATGGCGGCATTCAGCAGATCTTTTTGCAAGTCTTGCAACAGGAACCGACAAGCGCGCAAATGAGCAAGCCTTGCCGCCCGCTCAATATGCGCATTTTCCTCCGCAAAAACCGGCAACAACGGATCAAGGCGCGCTTTTAAGGCGCCGCTGGCCCCGCGCGCAATCGCGCCAATACCAGTCTCACCTAGCGCTTCGCCGCAAAATGTAAATAAACCCAAGATCGGAACTCTCCCCCGATTGATTTGTCATAATATGGGCGCTGTTGTGGGGAAATTCAAACTTCCCTTTCCGTTCTCATCGCCTATCTTAGCCCCATGTCAAAGACCGCTTCCCGATCCGCCCCGAAGAAGAAAACCGCGACGAAAAAAACGGCGCGCAAGAAACCGACCGCGCAGCCGACAACCCCGGTTGAGTCGCTTAGCCCCGGCGGGTTTAGCGAGGCGATGGCGGCCTATCACGCCCAGCACGCGCCGAGCGAGTGGGCGCCCCACCGGCCGGAACGTCCGCCGACCGCCGCGGCGCTGTCGCGGCCCTTGCGCGTTGTTTCAGAATATTCCCCCGCTGGCGACCAACCCGAAGCAATTAAAGAGCTGACGGCGGGCCTAAAAGAAGGGGAATGGGATCAAGTGTTGCTGGGCGCGACGGGCACCGGCAAGACCTTTACCATGGCGAAGGTGATTGAGGCCGCCCAGCGCCCCGCGCTGATCCTCGCGCCGAACAAGACGCTGGCCGCCCAGCTTTATGGGGAGTTTAAAGCGTTTTTCCCCGATAATGCGGTTGAATATTTCGTTTCTTACTATGACTATTACCAGCCGGAAGCCTATGTGCCGCGCACGGACACCTATATTGAAAAAGAAAGCTCCGTCAACGAACAGATTGACCGGATGCGCCACGCCGCCACCCGCGCCCTGTTGGAACGCGATGATGTCATCATCGTCGCCTCCGTTTCTTGTATTTACGGCATCGGCTCGGTCGAGACCTATACGGCGATGACATTTACCCTCAAAGTCGGCCAACAAATTGAGCGCAAACAATTGCTGGGCGATCTTGTGGCGCTTCAATTTAAACGCGCCGATGCGGGTTTTGCCCGCGGCGCCTTTCGCGCGCGCGGCGATGTGATAGAGATTTTCCCCGCCCACTATGAGGATCGGGCCTGGCGGGTTTCTATGTTCGGCGATGAGGTTGAGACGATTACCGAGTTTGATCCGCTGACGGGGCAAAAGTCCAGCGATTTGGAGCAAGTCACCGTCTACGCCAACAGCCACTATGTCACCCCGCGCCCAACGCTGAACCAAGCGATGACCTCCATCCAAGAAGAGCTTGAGCAAACCCTGCCGAAAATGCGCGAGGAGGGAAAACTGCTCGAAGCGCAGCGGCTTGACCAGCGGGTGCAGTTTGACCTGGAGATGATGCAGGCCACCGGGGCCTGCGCGGGGATTGAAAATTACTCGCGCTATTTAACGGGCCGCAAACCGGGGGAGCCGCCCCCGACCCTGTTTGAATACCTTCCTGAAAATGCGTTGATCTTCTGTGATGAAAGCCATGTCAGCGTGCCGCAAATCGGCGCAATGTTTAAAGGCGACTTTAACCGTAAGCGGACTTTGGCTGAATATGGGTTCCGCCTGCCGTCCTGTATGGACAACCGCCCCTTAAAGTTTGAAGAGTGGGAAAAAATGCGCCCACAGACGGTGCATGTTTCCGCCACCCCCGGCGGGTGGGAGCTGGAGCGGACCGGCGGTGTTTTCACCGAACAGGTTATTCGCCCCACCGGCCTTGTTGATCCTGAGGTTGAAATCCGCCCCGTGAGCGGCGACAAGTCGAACCAGGTTGATGATGTGATCGCCGAGTGCCAGGCGGTCGCGAAAGCCGGCGGGCGCGTTCTTGTCACCACCCTAACAAAACGCATGGCCGAAGACCTAACCGAATATATGCATGAGCAAGGGGTGCGCGTGCGCTATATGCACTCTGACATTGATACGCTGGAGCGCATTGAGATAATCCGCGATCTGCGCCTTGGGGCGTTTGATGTGTTGGTCGGCATAAACCTGTTGCGCGAGGGGCTTGATATTCCTGAATGCCGCCTGGTTGCGATTTTGGATGCGGACAAAGAAGGGTTCTTGCGGTCTGAAACCTCCCTCATTCAAACCATCGGCCGGGCCGCGCGGAATGTTGACGGCCGCGTTATTCTTTATGCCGATAATATGACCGGCTCCATGGAGCGGGCGATCGGCGAAACGGAACGGCGCCGAACAAAACAGCTTGCCCATAACGAAGCACATGGCATTACCCCAGCAACCGTAAAAGCCGCCATCGCCGATATCGCTGAAAGCAACGATGAAGGCGCCAAAGCCGCCGCTGGGCAAACTTTTGTCGGCCATCGCGGCGTTTCCGCAGCGCGGCCCGGCGCATTTGGCGAAGACGGTGCGGAATTCCTGCCTGGCCCTGGCCACAATATGCAAAAACATATTGACCATCTTGAAAAAGAAATGCGCGAGGCGGCGGCGAACCTTGAGTTTGAAACCGCTGCGCGGTTGCGCGATGAAATCAAACGGCTACAAGAAACAGAACTTGCCATCGCCGATGACCCTCTGGCACGGCAAAGCACCGTCGAGGCGCGTGTCGAAGAAGCCTCCTCAGGCCGCATCACGAAATCAGAGGGAACTGTCTCTAATATTTTGTCAAAACCAAAAGGCGCTTCCAAAAAACGATCCCGAAAGAAGCGTTAACTGTATATATTTACGATAAGAAGCAATGGTGCATCGCACAAATTCTTTAAGCGAACGAAAATCCGCTGCAAGTAACACTGGGCATAATTATGAAGAGTAAAATATTGCGTGAAAAGAAAGCACCTGGCGAACAAAGCGTTGCGTAAGACAGGGGGAGATGGTCTCACACTTGGCAATGTCCGCCAGGCACTCAGTATAAAAGCAAAACCTACGCCAAATCAAATGCTGAATGCAGCTCAATTGCCTTTTTTTGTGTCATACCGCAATATTACGCAGTCTGAAGACAGTTAAAACACAAAATTTCGCACCCGGATTACAAAATTTCTAATAAATAGGAAAATTTATGATCACGAATCCCTGCATTCTGGCAATTGATCAAGGCACTACTTCCAGCCGGGCAATTGTATTTGACGCAAACGGAGAAATTTGTGCAGTTGCACAGCAAGAATTCTCACAAATTTATCCTCAAAATGGTTGGGTCGAACATGAATGTGATGCAATTTGGGAAACCACCGTTTCAGTTTGCAAAAGCGCGCTAGCAAAAGCAAAATCAAATGGCGGCGTAATCGCGGCCATTGGCGTCACGAACCAAAGAGAGACAACACTCATTTGGGATCGGGACACTGGAGAACCCATTTACAACGCTATTGTCTGGCAAGATCGGCGCACTGCGGATTTTTGCACTGCACTAAAAGACAATGGCGCTGAAAGCGACGTGCAACAACGTACGGGGCTTTTGCTTGATCCTTATTTTTCCGCTTCAAAAATTCGATGGATCTTGGATAATGTGGAAGGCGCCCGTTTAAAGGCTAATCAAGGCAAATTAGCCTTTGGCACAGTCGATACATTTTTGATTTGGCGACTGACGGGCGGAAAGACACACGCCACCGACGCCACAAACGCCAGCCGCACTAGCCTCTATAATATAGAAAAATCGTGTTGGGATACTGATCTTTTATCACTGTTCGATATCCCCGCCTCTCTATTGCCGGATGTGCGCGATTGTAACGGAGATTTTGGCGCAACTGATCCGGCTTTATTTGGCGAGGCGCTGCCGATTTTAGGCGTCGCGGGGGATCAACAAGCCGCCGTGATCGGCCAAGCTTGTTTTGGCGCTGGCGATATCAAAAGCACATATGGCACGGGATGTTTTGTCGTCCTAAATACAGGATCTTTATTGCTGCATTCCAAAAACCGCCTACTGTCCACCATTGCCTATCAACTTGACGGCGCAGTTAATTATGCGCTTGAAGGCTCGATCTTTATCGCTGGCGCAGGCGTTCAATGGCTGCGCGATGAATTGGGCGTTGTTGATAATGCCGCACAAACGGAAGAACTGGCGCACGCCGCTGGAGACGATCATGGCGTTTATGTTGTTCCAGCATTTACCGGACTTGGCGCGCCCCATTGGCGCCCGGATGTGCGGGGCGCTATATTTGGTCTGACGCGTGGGAGCGGCGACGCAGCCGTCACACGCGCAGTCTTGGAATCTGTCTGTTATCAGACGAAAGACCTTTTAGATGCAATGGCGAATGACGGTGTTAAACCCGCCGCCCTAAAAGTTGACGGCGGCATGGTCGCTAATGATTGGTTGTGTGGTTTCTTGTCTGATATCTTAGATCTTCCTGTCGACCGGCCGGTTATCATGGAAACAACGGCCCTGGGCGCAGCCTATCTTGCCGGTCAAAAATCGGGGGTTTACGGATCTTTTGACGAAATCACCCAAAAGTGGCGACGCGACAAACGCTTCGAACCTTCAATGAACGCCGCAACGCGGCAAACACGCCTCGATGACTGGAGCCGCGCCGTAAAAGCCGCAATGGCGTTTTAAGAAGGCTTACGCACAAGCAAAAACGCTTGACCAAAGCATAAACATCATCCATACGCTCGGTCCTTGTGTTTTCGCAGCGCACCATAGAACCGCTGCGCCCGGTCCATGCGAAGCGTATCCGTTCGCGTTATCTGCCGGAAAAAGCATACCCGCTAAAATGGTTAGCGGGGCGACCGGTTGAAGGACCAGGCAATGACGAAGTTTGAAGCGCTCGGTTTGAGCGCGCCTATTTTGCGCGCGCTTGAAAGGCATCAATTTAATACACCCACAGATATCCAAGCTGGCGCAATTCCGCCGCTATTAAAGGGGCACGATCTGATTGGTCTGGCTGAGACTGGCACAGGTAAAACAGCCGCTTTTTTATTACCGATGATCGACCGGCTGCAAGCAAAAGCCGTTTCTCCTAAATCTGGCGCACCGCGTGCTTTAGTGCTCGCGCCGACCCGTGAACTTGCCTCACAAATCGGAGATGCGCTCTCCCTCCTGTCTAGCGGCGGTTCGTTGAAGTCCACTGTAATCTATGGCGGCGCTGCAATGAATAAACAGCTCGCCAGATTAAAAGCGGGTGTTGATGTGCTTATCGCAACACCCGGACGACTGATGGATCACGTAAGGCGCGGCTCAGTACGTTTTGACGAAACCGAAATATTTATTCTCGACGAAGCCGATCGCATGCTCGATATGGGCTTCGTGAATGATGTAAAAGCAATTTCCAAGGCCCTGCCAGTTCCGCATCAAACAGTGCTGTTTTCTGCGACGATCAACAAATCCGTTGAAGGGCTGACAAAAATCCTGCTGACCGAACCAGTGCGCGTAGATCTTGCCCGCAAGGCAAGCGTATCGGAACAAGTTAAGCACTGCGTTATGCACCTTTCTTTAGAAGATAAAAAAACACTCCTTAAAAAAGTATTGCTTGACGATCAGACCGGTCAAACAATCATCTTTACCAAAACAAAACGTGGCGCCGACCGTTTATCACGAGATCTTACAAAAGCGGGTTTAAAAACGGACGCAATCCACGGAGACAGAAATCAACGCCAGCGTCAGCGTACACTTAGCCGATTTCGAAATGGATCGGTTGATATTCTAATCGCAACCGATGTCGCGGCGCGCGGTATAGATGTTCCTGGCATCGCGCGTGTGATTAACTTTGACCTTCCGCTTGAGCCTGAATCTTACGTCCACCGCGTCGGACGAACCGGACGAAATGGCGCGACGGGCGTCGCGCTATCGCTTTGCCCGCCCGAGGATATTGGGCTTTTACGCGACATCGAAAGGCTTCTTAAGCAGACGATTAAAATCGACGCAGATCATGAATTTCATGTCGATCCCCCCCAGCGAACCGGCAAGCCAAAGCAGCGTAAGAGCCGGTCAAGACCGCCTCGTCGCTTTAAGCACAAAGCCAATTTGGACGAAAGCTTAGACACTAAGCCCGTCAATGAAAACTCAGCCAACCGTAAGCAAAAAAATACTGAACGAAATACTAAAAATCGCACTGAACGAGAAGCTGGAAAGCCTGCGCGCCGCAAGGTGCAAAATTCGTCTTTGCACAAATCCAATCAATCGCAACAATCTACATCAACACCTGAAGAAGGCGCTAAATTAAAGCGTCGTCCTAAACCGCAGAGCAATAACGCTTCTGGCGCGGCCCAGAAAAAGGTTCAGGGAAAGAAACCAAATTCCAACTCCCCGAACAATACGAGCAAACCCACGCGGCCGAAAAGACGTCCTTCAAACCGGCCTCGCAGGGCCGCTTAGGTTTGCTCCTGGTAAGGTTAAAACAGTTTACAATTGCACCTAAAGCGCAAAACCCAATTTGACGCATTACATTCGCTGCCTAGGCAACAGCCGCGGCGCCCATTTTTTGAGCGCGCTTAAGCCAGTTTTTGATCTTACTGGCGCTAGCAAGTTTAACGGAGCCAAATTGCACAATGTTTTTGGCCTTTATGCCGCAAAAGCCTAAAACCTGGTTTTTGATGACACGGCGTGCAGGGCGCAGGTAAATCAGTGTATCAATTAAAGGCGGCGTATCGGATGTGATAATCGCGTCCGCTGTGCGGCCAGCCAGCAATTTATCCCACTTAACACCGCGGGCATGATATTTATAAGCAAAGCCAGGCGTTAAAGCACGGTCAAGCACAGCTTTGGCTTGCGTCGGCATGGCGCCCCACCAATAAGGGTGAATGATCATGATATGATCGGCCCACGCAACCGCTTCTTGCCACGCGAGTAAATCGGGCTCCAATTCAGACGCATTATCATATCCTGAAAACTCAGATGAAAACTTCATCTCGGCAAGGTTCATTCGGCGCACAACGCCGCCATTCCCCTCAACCCCAGCTTGATACGCGTCGGCAATGCCCTCGCTCAAAGAACCAGCCTTTGGATGGGCGACCCAGATAAAAACTTTACGGGACATAATGCTTTCTCCTTCTTGACACCGTGTAAAGTTGACATGGTGTCAATTAATGCTATCTTGACACCATGTCAAGAAAAAATCTGAACACCCGCGAAAAAATCTTAACGGCCGCATGGCGCCTGCTAGAAGAAGCCCCAAGCGAAGAAGTACGCATGAGCGATATCGCCAAAGCCGCTGGAATAAGCAGGCAAGCGCTTTACGGGCACTTTCCCGCCCGCGCAGACCTATTGATCGCAACAGCGCGCTATCTTGATGAAGTAAAAACTGTGGATGAACGCCTGGCCGCAAGCCGAACAGCAAAAACCGGCAGGGAAAGGCTATCGGCTTATATTGAGGCTTGGGGCAATTACATGCCAGAAGTCCACGGCGTTTGCCGCGCCTTTATGGCGATGAAAGCGACAGACGACGCAGCAGCGGCGGCCTGGAATGACCGTATGCAAGCAGTCCGTCATGGCTGCGAGGCGGCGGTAGAAGCGTTACACAACGACGGCGATCTTTCCGTACACTTCACGAAACGCCAAGCAACCGATATTTTGTGGACGTTATTATCAGTCGAAAGCTGGGAACGATTACGGTATGAGTGCGGCTGGTCGCAAGAGACTTATATAGCCGAGACTAAACGAATGGCTGGAAGCATATTGCTCAACAGTTGAATTTTAGCTCATCAGATAGATAACGAGCTAAAATTCTTCCAGCAAAGCCTTACTTCACCGATTTAAGGTGAGGATGCTCGGCGCTATCTTTTATTTCATTCGCGATTTCTTTCGTCCAAGCCGACGTCGCCGGAACGTGACTGCGATCTAATCTGTACTCATACTTTTTCGCAACATCGACGATCTCTTCAAGCAAGCCTTCTTTTAAGGTAATCGGCTTAAGACCGAGAGCGATAAACTGATCATTCTTGACGACAAGTTCATTTTCCGCCGCTTCCTTGCGTGGGTTTGTGACGTAGTTGATTTCAACACCTGTCATATCAGAAATCATTTGCGCCAGATCACGAACCCGGTGCGTTTCTGTCATTTGATTGAAGATCTTCACCCGCTCGCCAGCCTTTGGCGCATCATTAAGCGCAAGCTCAATACAACGCACAGAATCTTGAATGTGGATAAAGGCGCGCGTTTGCCCGCCGGTACCATGCACCGTCAACGGATAATTAATCGCAGCCTGGATTAAGAAGCGATTGAGCACCGTGCCGTAATCGCCATCATAATCAAAACGATTGATCAGCTGTTCGTGCAAGCGCGTTTGCTTGGTGTGAGTTCCCCAAACAATTCCTTGGTGCAAGTCTGTAATACGAAGATTGTCATTTTTAGCGTAAAACTGGAACAAAAGTTGATCCAGACACTTCGTCATGTGATAGATCGACCCTGGGTTAGCCGGATACAAGATCTCTTGCTCTGCATTAGCGCCATCCATGGTTTCAATCTGAACCGGTAAATACCCTTCCGGAATAGCCGCGCCAACTGTGGAATAACCATAGACGCCCATCGTGCCAAGATGCACCAAATGAGCATCAACGCCGGTTTCAACCATAGCATTCAGCAAATTGTGCGTAGCGCTGACATTATTGTTGACCGTATAGTTTTTATGGCGGTCGCTAATCATTGAATAAGGAGCTGCGCGCTGTTCGGCGAAATGAATTACCGCGTCAGGGCGATTATCAGACAACCAGTTTTTTAAAAGATCATAGTCACGCGCGATATCAATCAGATGAAAATTGATTGTCTTACCGCTTTCGTTTTTCCAAATGCGGGTGCGCTCCTGAATAGACTCCATCGGCGTCAGAGACTGCACGCCAAGCTCAGTATCAATCCAGCGACGGCTTAAATTATCAACAATGTGTACTTCGTGACCCAAATCTGACAGATGCAAACTCGTCGGCCACCCAACAAACCCATCGCCGCCCAAAACCGCTATTTTCATTCAACTGTCCCTTTTTCGCATCCCGCAAACTTCACCCAACTACTCCCCCTACACTCCTCATGCAGTAACGAAAAAGCCCCGCATAGCGTCGAGCACTAACTTTAAAAAAGCTGCACCTTCCTCGTCAAACACCGAACGTAAATACGCGGCTTGTCGATTTTCATGCCCAATCGCGCCGCCCATCACCTTATCCGACGCAATGATCTTACTTTTTAAACATATTGCGCAAGAAGTAAAACCACGGCGACATTATGGCGCCCCAGCGTCCCGCCCGAACATACCTTGCGTTACTCGTCTTTAAAATTCGCTTTTCGTTTTTCGACGAAGGCGGTCATGCCTTCTTTCTGGTCATGCGTGCTGAACAGAGACTGGAACAACCGTCGCTCGAATTTCACACCCTCTGTCGTGGAAAGCTCCAATGCGCGCGCGGTGGCTTCTTTTGCCGCCATAATCGATGGCAAAGAGTACCCCGCAATCGCTTGCGCCGCCTCTAAGGCGTTCTCCATTAAAGACGCATGCGGGACCACACGGCTGATCAGGCCTATTTTATCGGCTTCTGCAGCATCAATCATGCGGCCAGTAAGCACCATATCCATGGCTTTCGCCTTCCCAACAGCTTTCGTTAAACGCTGAGAGCCGCCCATACCCGGAATAACGCCCAGCTTGATTTCTGGTTGGCCGAACTTAGCGTTTTCTGAGGCAATAATGATATCGCACATCATTGCAAGCTCGCACCCACCGCCAAGGGCAAAACCATTAACAGCAGCAATAATTGGCTTACGCGCTTCGGCAAATCTGTCCCACTCCGCAAACCAATCCTGGGCGTACATGTCGACAAAACTAACATTTTGCATTTCTTTTATATCAGCGCCCGCGGCAAACGCTTTACCGTCGCCAGTAATGATACTTACCGCGATTGCCGGATCCCGATCGATCTCAACGATGGCGTTGGCCACTTCCTTCATAACCTGCTGATTTAATGCATTTAAATCATTGGGGCGGTTTAGCGTAATAATAGCGATACGGCCCTGTCGCTCGACTATAAGCGTTTCAAGATCTGCCATTTTAAAAGCTCCCAGCACATTAATAAGGCCGCACCCAAGCGACCGTAGCGAAAAACGCAACTTTCCCAAAACCCAGATCGCTCTGTTGTAAGAGCGATATTAGCGCTCCGCCTAAGCGCGCCGATCGCCTGTGTCAACAGGCGGCGTCAATGCCGAATTTTCGATTACTGACTGAGCGATTACGCTGATTGCAGCTCAAAGAGGAGTACTTCGTTCCTAATTAGGATGCATTTTTGATCAATATGCGGACCAACCGTAGATAAAAAAGAAAGCCCACATAATCTATAATTGCGGCTGTTTATGCACCACTAGGGCTTTGTTGCAACCAACCCTATACGGATCTTTAATAGTGAAAATAAGTCTTGTGTGATGCCAGCGCGCAAACAAATTCGCGCTGCTTTATCTGTTTAGCTTTTTTTGAATGGTACCGCCTGGTGGATTCGAACCACCGACCTCTTGATCCACAATCAAGCGCTCTAACCAACTGAGCTAAGGCGGCTTATAATAAGGGCGATATCAAACACTTGGAACAGCCATAAAGAATTGAAACTTTAAAGCCTTCCACTGCCTCTCACGGCCCTAGAGCCGCATGTTATTGACCAAAACGCGCGCTCAGGCAATAGAAATGCGCCATAAGCTTTTTCCCAAACTTAACGGTTCAATCGCTATTTCGCCTTAACTTTGGGATATGACATTATCACATCGCACTTTAGGCTTTTTTTCCGCTGGAATCTTAGGTTTGGCCGCGGCATGCGGCGCCGAAACCGCCAATAGTGCAGCACCGTCCTCAAGCGCTTCGATAGAGGCGCCCCACGAAGCAGAATTTATTCAGCCTAGTGCGACAAATAACACCAGCTCTGATGGCGCGCGCCTCGCCGCCCGGATTTCTAACGCCAGCGAAAATGCAACCCTTATCGTGCCAGAGGGGGTATATGACGTCACAGATATAAAAATACGACGTTCTCTGACCCTAAAAGGGATGGGAAATGTTGTTCTTTTTTCCTCAAAGAACACAGCGAAGGGCATCTTAAACCCCCTGCCCGGCGTCTCTTTAACGGTTGAAAATATAACATTCTACGGCGCACGTTCGCCAGACCTTAACGGCGCTGGCATTCGCCATGACGGACGCGACCTCACCATCATCAGCTGCAAATTCATCAATAATGAAAATGGCGTTCTCGCCACCGGCAATGATGAAGGCGTCATCGCAATTTCAAATGCATCTTTTATCGCCAATGGTCATGGCGATGGCTACTCCCACGGAATTTATCTTTCAAGCGGCGACACACTAACAATCACGAAAAGCCTTTTTAAAGGCACCAAGATTGGCCATCACATTAAAAGCTTAGCTAGGGCGACGAGCGTTTCTAAGACCATTCTTGACGACGCCGATGGACAAACAAGCTACGCAATTGATGTATCAAAGGGCGGCGCCGTGACAATTTTCGACAATAAATTTATTCAGGCGGCGGATGCGGATAACGCGGTTATGATAAATTACGATTTATCGCGCGGCGGAAAAGCAACACAGCTAAGAATTAATAACAATCAAGTTATAAATTTTAGGCGCAATGGCTATTTTTTACGCAACGGGGCGTCTTCACTCCGCCCGGAACTACAAAACAATACCATCGAAAATAAGAGTGGCGGCGCTTTTTCCCTAATTCGCTAAGCCGATAAGAGTCTAATTGTGCTCAAAGTGCGCCCATCGATACGATCACGGATCTATAATTTTCGCATAATTAACCCCAACTTGGGCCCTACCTGGAAAAGCGGTATGACCTTTCTCAACCTCCTGTATAATTGGGGAATAATCCTTGACGCGCGCGGTTGTGCAGGCTCTATTGGCGTTGGTGACTTTATTTGGGCCAACGCTTTTTCGTACTGTGTATCCGGTTCGCCGATCCGCGCTATTCCCGATGCTGGTTGCCTTAAACAAGCCGCATATCGATTATACGGCTACTACGCTTACTCAGGAGACACGAACATGGCGAGCGGTACAGTAAAATGGTTTAACGAAACCAAGGGGTACGGTTTTATTACCCCTGACGAGGGCGGCAAAGACGTTTTCGTACACATCACAGCAGTGCAAACGGCTGGGCTTAAAAGCCTAAATGACGGCCAACGGATTTTTTACGAATTGAAAGAAGAGCGCGGCAAAACAGCTGCCACAGATCTTCGCGTAGAATAGAATTCTTGCCCTTTTAAAATTGAAAACGCCGGCGCCTGATGGCAGCTGGCGTTTTTTCTGTTCCGCGGTTTAAAACAACGCCTATACAAACACATTGCTTCAGTATTTGGAGTGTTTATAAGTTAAATTTTATGAATACATCTGTGTTCATTCTAGGTACTTAAACAGTTTCCCCGAATTTTTGATTCACTAGCTCCACAAGAGAAGATAAAGCTTCACTTGCTTGCGGGCCCGTCGCGGTGATCACCACCTCTGATCCTGGCCCCGCGCCCAGCGTTAAAAGCCCCATTATCGAACACCCGCCGACATCCATACCATCTTTTTGGACGCGAATAGTCGCCTCCCAAGAACCAGCAAGCGCGCAAAATTTTGCAGACGCACGAGCGTGCAGGCCACGCTTATTCACGATGCGGACCGTTTCACTTAGCAAGTCACTCATTACGAATCGGCGCTCTCACCCGCCAAAACCCATGAGGCGACATTTATATATTTGCGACCAGCCTCATGTGCAGCAGCAACCGAATCGGCAAGATCTTTTTCAGTGCGAATAGAAGCAAGCTTGATCAGCATGGGAAGATTGACCCCAGCAATAACTTCCGCCTTGGCCTTTTCCATCACAGATATTGCTAAGTTCGACGGCGTGCCGCCAAACATATCCGTCAAGATAACAACCCCATCACCTGCATCAACTTCTTGCGCGGCGGTTAGAATATCCGCCCGACGTTTTTCCATATCATCATCGGGGCCAATACAAACAGCCTTTATGCGCTCTTGCGCGCCAACAACATGTTCTGTTGCAGCGACAAATTCTTCGGCTAGTCTGCCGTGGGTGACAATGACGATTCCTATCAACGTCTTAGCTCCATACTTCCATAATTACATTGAGGGCCGTGTCACGGCGTTTGTCCAGCAATAATCGCGCGTAACATGACACGCAAACGCCCCGGAGATTGAAAACTGGGCGGCAATGGCCACAACGGCACACGGTGACCGCCAAAGAGATACGCGCCAGGCTCTGGCAATCGGTCAGCATTAGCCCCCAGATCGAAAGTCGCCGCTAGCTTGGCGCTGTCACAAGAGGCGATGGGTGCAGGCCCAAACCCGCGCACCTCGATCATCCCGGCTATATGCGGCGGACTTAAAGCCCAAGGCGCATTATCCCGCGTCTCAGCCAGCACATGATCATCCCCGACCAACCGGGAACGCCGCCAAGGGCAAGTTTCCACAATTTCCAGCGCAATCGATGATTTACCGCAGCCAGAAGGCCCAATAAATAAAATACCGCAAAGCGGCCCCGCCTCATCTAAGGCTATGCCGACCGCAGTACCGGCGATTAGATCGCTTTGGCTCGTCATATTAGAATATTAGAATGTTCCGTCCGGAAAATCGATCGCTGGACAGTTAAGGTGGAGGCAAAGCTATTAAGGCACGAGCGTTTATCAAGCAATAAAAAGCGCCCGCGAGCATCTCAGACTTGCTTCTTTTTCAGCAAACTGTGACCGTTCGCCCACCCTTTAGACTTATCGCCATCAAGATAATGGACGATATAACGTCTAAGACGATCAACACTGTCTTTATCGATTGCCAGCCCCCTTTTCGAACGCCGCCAAAGCACATCGTCACTCGTGCGCGCCCATTCTTCATCAATCAGATAAGCGACCTCGGCCGCAAAAAGGCCCCCGCCAAAATCCTCGCCCATCTCTTGAATGGACCCTTTGCCTTCCAGAAAGCAAAGCGCCGATAGGCCATAAGATCGCGCATACCGATCGACAATGCTGTCCTCTAACCATGGCGCCGTTTGTTTAAGGCGCAGCCGAAGCTCACCCGGATCTTGAAACTGACCACCAGGCAAAACAAGATTTTGCGTCTTGCTCTCACCCAAATTTTCAAAATAATTCATTAGTTTATCAACAACATTAGCCGCGAGCGTTCGATAGGTTGTTATTTTTCCGCCAAAAATAGACACGATTGGCGCGGCCCCAGCGTCGTCAAAGACATCGACGGCATAATCACGCGTCACAGCTTGCGGATCATCGCTTTCATCGCTAAGCAGCGGGCGCACCCCCGAATAGGTATGCACGATCTGGTCTTTCGTGAAATCGCCCTTAAAATTCTCCCGCAAAACCCCGAGCAGATAGTCGACTTCATCGGCGCTAATGGAAACAGCGCCAGGATCGCCTTCGTAATCAACATCCGTGGTGCCGACTAGAGAAAACTGATCTTCATAAGGAATAACAAAAACGATCCGGCCATCTTCATTTTGGAGAATATAAGCATGCTCGCCTGCCTCTATCCGGGGCATCACCAAATGACTGCCCTTCACCAGGCGCATGCTCTTTTGCGCATTCACGCCGGCAATGCCCAGCGCCTCATTAACCCACGGACCGGCCGCATTCACAACCGACCTTGCTGCCATCTCAAAACCTGGCGCGGACGACACCCCCTCATCATTGGCGAAAGGAACAGGTTGCAATTGCGCGCACCAAACCCCATCCTCGCGCCGCATGCCTATACAGCGTGTACGCGTCATAATTTTTGCCCCCCGCTCAGCCGCAGCTTTAGCGGTTAGGACAACCAGGCGCGCATCGTCCACCCAGCCGTCGGAATATTCAAAGCCTTTTTTAAAACGTGGGTTTAAGGCGCCCTCCCCATCATAATATACGCTTTTTGTCCCCTTTAACGTCACGCGCGGGGCTAAATGATCGTACAAAAACAAACCCGCCCGGATCATCCAATAGGGTCTTAAATGGGGCGCATGGGGAAGCTGGAACCGCAATGGCCACATAATATGGGGCGCATTTTTTAAGAGCACTTCACGCTCTTTTAGCGCCTCACGCACCAGGCGAAATTCATAATGTTCAAGATAACGCAGGCCCCCATGAATAAGTTTACTGCTGGCCGATGATGTCGCTGACGCAAGGTCATGCATTTCCACCAAACAGACGGACAAGCCGCGCGAAGCGGCGTCCACCGCCACGCCAGCACCATTGACCCCGCCGCCAATCACCAAAACATCAAACGTTTCTAAATCCGCCATAAAACCAGTCCACTTTGCATGAGAGATGTCCCTCACGGCGCAACGGGAGTAAAATTCGCGATATGCTTATTTATATACCCTTAGACGCTTAAGGGTGGATCAACACAGCGCGAAGCCTTAAAGTAATTTGTCGTCAAATGGGTGATACTATGCCTTTTTCTTTGCGTTCTTCCCCACGAGCCCTAAGTTTGCGCACACGGCGCGCCCTAGCGCCTTTTATGTTACTGGCCCTAGCCTCGTGCGGCAGCGCCTCTGTAAATGAAGCCGATCAGCAGGCAGCGGCCGATGATAAAGAAGAAGCGAACATCGAATTATGGCTGGACCGGTTGGAAGTAAACAGCCGTGAGCTTTATGCCGCCCGTAACGCCGTTGTCGACGCCCTATCCCTGAATATCGGAGATCGCGTAGCCGATATCGGCGCTGGAACCGGGGTTTATACGTTGTTGATGGCGGAAAAAGTCGGCGCTGAGGGCGCGGTCTTCGCCGTTGATATCGAACCGCGATTTTTAAAGCTCATCAATCAAAGAAGCTCCGATCTTGATCTTACCAATATAACCGCTGTTTTAAGCCGCGAGACATCGATCACGCTACCGCCAAAGGCTGTTGATATCGCCTTTATATGCGACACGTATAATTACTTTAATGAACCCGAAGCAATGATGAGAACTGTTCACGAGGCTCTCTCCTCAAACGGGCGGCTTTATATTGTTGATCTGGACTTGACACCTGACCACCCGAAAAGCGCGCATATCCGCGTTGGTAAGGAAGCGCTGGCGCAAGAGATTGAAAGTTTTGGCTTTAAGCAAATCGCCGTCGTCAAGGTCGAAGGGCTGTCTGAGGCGTACATGCTCGCCTTTGAAAAGAACTAGCCCCGCGCAAAAAAAGCCCCACCGCAAAAATGCGATGAGGCATAATTATTGGGCGGAATAAGAATATCATTCCAACGCCAAGCCGTAATGAGTTTAAGCCATTTGGCTTGGCGTATTTATTCTGTCTTTAGAGCGTACCGGAAATCGCAAACCGCGCATTGATCGGCTCACCAACAGTGGCCTGATGAGTGCTGTGCGCATTGGGATAGTAAACCGTATCGCCAATATTCTCGATATTAACTTGTACACGGATTTTTTCCGAAACTTGATAGTAGGCCGCCGCGTCAACTCGGGTATACCCTGGCAGCCTTTCATTTCTTCCGTCTCTTATGAGTGTTTCACCCTGGTGAGTTACACCAAGACCAAAGCCAAATTGATCCGTGACTTGGTAGTTCGTCCAAAGTGAGAATGTATGCTCCGGCAATTCACGCGGCGTAGCACCTGTGCTAGTTTCACCGTCAAGATAGCTATACCCGCCTGTCACAAACAGCTTTTCCGTGATCATCCCTTGTAGCTGAACCTCGAACCCATCAACTTCAAGCCCCCTCACTTCAAAGGCCTCACCGGTAACATCATCTCTTTCAGCGCGAGTTTGCTCAACAAAGAAATACGCTGCTGTAAGACTTAGCGCTTCGGCAAAATCCCACTTCAATCCAAATTCAAAATTCTCAAAAACATCCGGATCTAAATCGTCATTGTCGCCATTAATATTAGCAAACTGCTCGCCACTGCGCGGAAGGAATGATTCGCTATAGCTCGCGTAAAGAGAAACATTTTCTTCAGGCTTAATGATGACGCCGCCGCGCGGGGAGAATTCTTCGTCCTTACGGGTCCGAGTTTCATTTGCAACGACATTGAAAACTTCAATATCAAAACTGTCAAAACGAACGCCCGCGACGATATCCAACCATTCGGTAACAGCGATCTGATCCTGGAAATAGATAGAAAAAGTATCAATATCGACGCGCGTATCATCATTAAGGTCGATCGTGAAATCATTTGTTGTTGTCGCGCCTGATGAATTAACGCCAACACCGCCGCTCAGATTAAGGGGACGGGTAATAAGAAAAACTTCGTTATCTTCTGGAACGTCCGATGTAGACGTTGTATCCCAAGCCGCATTGTAACGATCTTGGTCAGATGATGTGTTGATATACTCGCCGCCGAAAACGATTGTATGGCCTATACCGCTTGTGTCGAATTCGCCAACTAAATTTCCTGACAAGACCAAGTTTTGACGATCCGTTGTGTCAACGTACCCATCAAGGGTTACTTCATCTGGCGTGACGTCTTGATCATAAGCTGACGCATAAAAGTTTTGGTACAGCTTATCATAATCGCCGTAAAAGGCGTTAAAGTTCCCTTTTAAGTTCTCAGAAAATTCATGCTGCAGTGATGCACGGATCAAATGCGCTTCAAGCTCAGTTTTGTTTAATTCAGGATCGCCGAAGACAATATCTTTAAAGGCGTCGACTGGTGTTCCACTCGCACCCGTTGGAATGCCGCGATCGATAAACCGCTCATGGTTTACATATTCATAGGACACATCAAGCACTGTCGCAGAACCAAAAACAAATTTCGCTGTTGGGTTAATGCCGAAACGATCCCCATCGTAAAAATCACGGTGGTTGTCTAGCCCCTCATACATCGCGTTTAAGCGGAAAGCCGCATTACCGCCCGTAGAGTAATTTGTATCGAATTGAAAACCATAACCGCCGAACGTATCAACGCTTGCTTGGTAGCCGGTGAAGATCTCACCCAAAACGCCTTTTTTCGTGACGCGGTTTAAGATGCCGCCTGTGCCGCCGCGCCCAAATAACAAAGCGTTTGGACCACGGAGGATTTCGACCTGTTCAAGGTTATAAAGCGGGCGATAATACTGAACGTCATCACGCACGCCATCAATGTAAAAATCCGCTGTCGACCGAACGCCGCGAAATACAACCGCATCACGATGTCCCTCGCCTTGAGACGTGTTAACGCCAGGGGTGTAATTAATGATGTCGCCAATGCTTGTGAAACCACGCTGCGCGATTTGGTCCTCAGTTATGATTGAAAGACTTTGCGGCACATCAATGATCGGCGTCGGCGTTTTCACCGCATTAATTTGATCAATGGAAAGATATTGCCCCTGTACGACGATCGTATCTGCTTCGTCTGCTGAATATGCCGACGTTGAGAACGCAGTTGCTGTCATTAACGCGATTAGTGATGCTGTGTGTTTCATGGCCCCGCCTACTACTAACTACAATTGATAATGAATTGCAGGTTTGTTAGCGGTATTTTAATTGATAATCAATCGCAATTTTGGATTTTATCTCGGCTTACCTTACCCTCACAAAAATGCCGTTTAATTACAAAGACATATAGTATTTTTTGCGATTAGATTGACGGTGTGACATATCATCATGCCAGCCTAAACCACGAAAGTGAGCCTAAACACAATCAACTTCCCATGCTCACAACCCAAAGTGGCAATTACTTAATCGATATTTTACCAATAAATTAGACACTTGGCAGTCTTATATAAGTGAGCGCTATATGAGCCCAACAAGCACATATCGTCACGCAAAAGCCAAGCAAATAAGGACGCTTGCTTTTCTGGTGACCACTTTTTTCGCCAGTGTAAGTCACAGCGAAGACAGCCGAATTGTCATTGCCCCTCAGGCGCTCTCCAATAGTGACTTATTAGTCTCCCCCAGTGAGATTGCACCCTACTTTTTACCCAGACTAAAAGCTCCGTCATACGATAAGCAAAAAGCCGCTCTCGGAAAACGGCTTTTTCACGATCCTATGTTATCCGTTTCGAGAAGAGTGAGCTGCGCCAGCTGTCATATTCTAACAAGCGGTGGAGACGACAACCTTCCCAGTTCATTTGGCGTATCTGGACACCCGACATCAAGGAACAGCCCAACCGTAATTTACGCCGCTTTCCATATTGCACAATTTTGGGATGGCCGTGTTGCAACACTTGAAGAACAAGTCGACGGCCCTATTCTGCACCCAGATGAAATGGGCAGTAATTGGGATATAATAGAAAACCGACTTAGAGCGCATTCAGAGTATGCGCCGCTTTTTAAGAAAATTTATGGCGCGCCTCCTAACCGCACCGCAATCAGGAACGCCATCGCTGAGTTTGAAAGAACTTTAGTGTTCACAAACTCCGCATTCGACAAATTTTTGGATGGCGATACAGATGCCATGTCGCTCCAAGCCCGTGCAGGAGCACAACGTTTTATCTCTTTCGGGTGCGTCTCATGTCATCAAGGCCCGTTACTGGGCGCAAATATGTACCAAAAGATTGGCGTTTTCAAAACGTACTACGGCGCCCGTGAAGATGCGGACTTAGGGCGCTATAACGTTACAAAAAACGAACGCGACAAATATTTTTTCAAAGTCCCATCGTTGAGAAATGTCGCTGAAACCGCGCCGTATTTCCATGATGGCTCAATTCCCACGCTCGAAGGCGCTGTTGATATGATGGCGCTTCATCAACTGGGCCGAAAATTATCACATGACGACCGGGTGAAATTAGTCGCTTTTTTAAGAGCGTTATCTGATGAGCAGTTTCAAACGAAATTGCAGAAAAGCGGCGACGAATAATGCGCACAGGTTTACTCTTTTCCGTTATTGCAATGCTAATAGGGGGCATATTAATATCTTTCGCCACCGAAAGATCGCCCAATAACCACGACCCAATATTACCCAACTTAAACTTACTAATGATGCGAGAAGCGGAACTTTCCCGCGAAACGCTAATCGTCGAAAATGGCGCTTATTGGAGCTATACCAGAATAGCAAATTATGAGCAGCAAATCGAAGCGTTATACAATACCTTCTATGCGCAAGCTAAAAAAAATTATTTCTGGAATAACACCGAATTAAAAAATACATTAAATCAGTATCAATCTGAATCATATAAACGAGCCAGAGCAATTGAAGACTTTAAGTCTGAACACTCAATTTTGAGAAATAGCAAATCATTTTCGTTACATTTGCTACGTAGTTTTTCAGATCAGGTTGACGCGGCGGCAGTTCCCTTGACTGAATGTGAGAAGTTGCTTTCACTAGAAAGCTCACTTTTATTAAAGCTTTTTGATAATACGCCAGCAGATCAAAATGAAGTAAAAATGATTATCGCGGCGCTTTCTCAGCCCACCTCCCAAGAACACGCCCAATTACTAGAAACAGTCAACAACCTACATCTACATGTTAATATCGCCGCCAACGCAAAAGCCCAAATGGCGGATCATTTAGAGGCGATACTTAATTCGCCCATGCCTGTTTTAACAGAAAATATCTATAACATATATTCTCAGATTGAAGCAGCAAGGTATGAGCGCGCCAACCAACTGAATTTACTGCTTGCCATTCTTTCCACCGTTTTGCTTTGCGGACTCATTGCTTTTGTGTTTAGAACCGGCAAAATGTCCGCGTTAAAAACAGCGCTTTTGGAGCTTGAGCAACGTGTTGAAAAACGTACAGACGAATTACGAGTTGCAAAAGAAAACGCCGAAAGCGCAAACCGCGCTAAAACTGACTTTCTCGCCAATATGAGCCATGAGATCCGTACCCCTATGAATGGGGTTCTTGGAATGACGCAAGCATTAAGCCAAGAAACACTTAATGAACGCCAACGCGACATGGTCAATACGATATCAGCGGCCGGCGATACGCTTCTTGCGATTTTGAACGATATTTTGGACTTATCGAAAATAGAGGCTGGTAAATTCGAGATAAAACCAGGCCCCTGTGATATCAAAAACTGTCTTAACCAGGTCAGCAAAGTCTTTGAACCAACCCTTTGCGAAAAGGGGATCGAATTTAAATTAACCATCGCACAGGACGTACCCAGATCTCTTATTCTAGACCAATTAAGAATTCGCCAATGTCTTTCCAATTTATTGTCGAACGCAGCAAAGTTTAGCGAATCTGGCAGAGTCAGCATAGATGCGTCGGTCGCACCCCTAGAAAGGGACGACAAGTATAAGTTAATGATCTCAGTCACCGACACCGGCATCGGTATTTCTGAAGAAAACCAAAAAACCCTATTTTCCGCGTTCACACAAGTTGATACGTCTTCCACCCGGCACTATCACGGTACTGGATTGGGCCTAGCAATTTCAAGAAAATTAGCTCAATTGATGGGCGGTGACATTACCGTTGAAAGCGAGCTTGGACAGGGTTCAACATTTACGCTCTCTATTCAGACTGAAGAGCACAAGGTCAGCGCCCTTAATGCAAATAAGCAAGGTAAAAACCACAGCAATAACTGTTTTGAAAACATAAGCGTGCTGGTTGTTGACGATAATGTCGTAAACCGGCAGGTTGCACGCGTCTTTCTCGCCTCAAAAGGCGTTGACATTGTCGAAGCCTCTGACGGATATGGCGCGCTGGACGCTCTCAAAAATAATACTTTTGATGTCGTCTTGCTAGACATCAATATGCCGAACATGGATGGTATAGAAACCATCAAACATATACGCGCTTCCAATGAAGAATGGCGCACCGTGCCTGTTATCGCCTTAACAGCAGACGCAATGAGCGGTGACCGCGAACGCTACTTATCAATGGGCATGAATGATTATGTCGCAAAGCCTGTTGTACAAGATCAATTATACGATGCCATGCAATCAGTCATTAATCAGAATAGTGATCCTTCCTCAATGACACAGAATGAAGCCCCCTATCTTTCCGCCGCAAATAATCATTAAGAACTGCACATCGAAACGAATTCAGATTTCACTAATTTGGTGTTATAGGTTGCATAGTCCAATACTTCACCTGTCCATAGATTGTTTTTGATCTTTTGCTTGTTCCATCACAAATTAACTGTGGGTTTGCCCCCCCCCCGGGCAACGCTGAAAACTAACAATGAGGCTGGACCACTTTCACATTGGTGCTGACCTGCGCCTCAATTGTTCATTCCCTCCGATTTGCATCCAGTTATTATGGTATTTTGCGAACTTGTTAAGTTTATTGCCTAATTGCCTTTGCCGCCATGTCACCAGGCGATAAAAGCCAGGACATGATAAATCATCCTGCCCGAAGCGATATTTCGTTCCTCAACGATTCCTAAAAAGCCCCTATAATATAGGCTTACGCAAACCACTTAATCTACGCTTGATAATACACAGCATATTCGCTCTCCCATAAAAAGCGCAGATACTATATCTGTTAACTCAACCGCGGAACTCATATCACTAGAAAATATCTATGGAATTTAATTTGATATGCACCTATATTATCCTTATGCCAATAATATCAAGTAAGGGAACTTTAGCATGAAACTTTATGGCTTTTGGCGATCTAGCGCTACATATCGCGTATACCTTGCGCTAACAATTAAGGGCGTAAAATTTGATTATATTCCGATCAACTTGCGCGAGAATGAACAAAAATCTGATAAATATGCAAAGATTCACCCTCAACGCTTAGTCCCGGCATTAGATCTGGCGGATGGAAACATTCTCATACAATCCCCAGCAATGCTTGAGTATATTGAACAAACCTACAACAAGCCGTCACTTTATCCAGCAGTTCCATTAGAACAGATGCGCGTACGCGAAATTTCTAATATTATTGCTTGCGAAGCCCAACCATTCCAAAACATGAGAATACAAACTTTTTTACGTCAAAATTATAATCTCGACGACCAAGCGATAAATGAATGGCTAAACCAATGGGTCGCAGGCGCTATGCACTCCGCCGAACAGCTAATTAAAAAGACAAGAGGTCGTTATTGTTATGGTGATCAGATCACGATGGCTGACATTTATCTTATACCACAGCTTTACTCTGCTCAAAAATTCGGCGTGGACACAAGTCAGTTTAAAATACTAAATGAAATTGCGAGCGAGTGCTCAAAAATAGAGGCATTTGAACGCTCACACCCAGAAATAAGGCCGGACTCACCGCAACAACCATAAACTTTTGCGGTATTATTCATTCTCTATACTGATTGAATAATACCCATTTAGAATTCTAAATTGAAATTTTTATTGCAAATAATTATTAACTTAGCAGCTAAGCAACTTCAAATAAGCCCGCTGCTCCCTGCCCTCCACCAACACACATGGTACAAACGACATATTTGACCCCACGCCTTTTCCCTTCGATCAGCGCGTGAGCAGCAAGGCGTGCACCAGACATTCCATATGGGTGACCGATAGAAATGGCGCCACCGTTCACGTTCATTAACTCAGAAGGTATTCCAACAACATCCTGACAATATAAAACCTGTACGGCAAAAGCTTCGTTTAATTCCCAAAGTCCGATATCGTCCACTTTAAGATTATGCTTTTGCAGCAATAGCGGGATAGCTTTCACTGGCCCAATCCCCATTTCATCAGGCTCGACACCAGCAGTTACAACCCCCCGATAATATCCAAGCGGTTCTAGCCCCAAACGTTCCGCATAGCTTGCTTCCATCATAATCGAGGCAGACGCGCCGTCAGAAAGCTGGGATGCATTACCGGCCGTGATAAAACCATTCTCGCTGACAACAGGTTTTAAAGATGCTAATCCTTCTATAGTTGTCTCAGGGCGATTCCCCTCATCTTTCGTAAGCAAAACTTCCTGGTGTGATATTTCACCTGTCTCTTTATTCTTAACCAATTTCACTGAAGGAAGTGGGGCAATCTCGTCATCGAACCGACCCGCCATTTGGGCGGCAGCTGTACGGCGTTGACTTTCTAATGCATAACTATCTTGACGTGCTCTTGAAATGCCATACCGGTTAGCAACAACTTCCGCTGTATCAAGCATAGACAAATAGATATCTGGCTTATGCTCCAGTAACCATTCATCCTTTTCGATGAACATAGCGTTGGTCTGAACTTTCGAAATACTCTCAAGTCCTGCGGTCAAAACAATGTCCATATTATCGACAATAATTTGTTTTGCCGCCACCCCCATAGCAACAAGTCCGGATGCGCACATACGGTCAAGCGACATAGCGGATATAGATACAGGAAGCCCAGCGCGTAAAATAATCTGTCGTGCAACATTACCAGATTGGCCGCCTTGCTGTAGAGAGACCCCAAGCACGAAATCTTCTATGCAGCTAGGTTCTATTCCAGCGCGCTTTATCGCTTCACTGACCACATGAGCTCCTAACGTCTGAGGCGAAGTATTATTAAACGCCCCACGATATGCCTTACCAATAGGAGTTCGCGCCGTCGAAACAATTACACACTCACGCATAGTCAGATCCTTAAAAATTAGAATAAAAAAAAACGACGCAATGCGGAAACACATTGCGTCGCTAAGGAGGGAGAGTAGGCTAAAAACGAGTTTCTAACGTGGCGCCAAACGTACGCGGATCAATTCCGTAAGCACTAAAATTGCCAAATTCGAATGGCGTCGCAATACGTCTAAAAGCAGCAAATTCATCAAACGCATTGCGCACCCAAAAAGATACCCGCAACGTGTCATCCAAATTGGCGATACCGACTTGCGCGTTAACGACCGCATATAAATCTTGCACTGCAGGCGTACGATCTAAGATTGTCGGCCCTTGGAAGAACACATTTACATTCGCCAACCCACGAGCACCCGGCAAAATCTGGCGATCGACGGCAAACCCTGCTGACCCTTGCCATTTTGGCGCAGACAGCACTTGCTCTCCTGGGAAAACGATATTGCTTGGCGTTAGATCCTTGCCAAATTCTGTTTGTGAATATGTTGCGCCACCATAAATATTAACCCCTTCGGCTATGTCGAAAGAAGTCTCAACCTCAACGCCTTTTGAAACAACCTTATCAAGATTATCGACGAAGAAACGAAGTCCATCATCAGAGAAGTTAAACAGTTGGTAACCGCTAAAGTCTGTATAGAACAAGGCAACATTGACGGTTCCAAAATCATCGCCAATGACTGATTTGAGACCGATTTCGTATGAGTCAGCCTCCTCTTCTTCGAACTGCGCAGAATCAACGATCGCGCCGCCTTGCGTCGGTATAGACTGCACGCCCTGTCGATCTAGATTAAAGCCGCCCGCCTTGTAACCACGCGAGTAACTGGCATAAAGATTATGGTTGTCAGTAATAGCGTAACTTAGAGCAGCGGTTCCCGTGACCGCATCTTCAGAGCGCTGTTGGTTCCAGCTCACATTACCGCAGACAACATCAAGAGCGACTATGGCGAAAACGGTTCCACACAAAGGTTGGTTAACAAATGAATCAATTGGCGCATCATTTACAATAACTGTAGCTTCTTTGTTTTCTTTTAGATAACGGGCGCCAAGCGTCAACGTTAGGCGATCAGTAACATCCACGATGTTATGCGTAAAAAACGCCCAGCCATCGCTGTCCTGTTGAGATCTCTCAGCAGCAGCAATTTGAGGACCGAACAACGATGGATCGACAGGCCCTAATTGAAAAGCCGGTGAAAGAATGCTGACATACTGACCTGTTTGAGAAGCATAACCAAGGTCGCTTCCCCGACGAAGGCTTTCATCAAAGAAAAACCCGCCAATCAACCAATCAAGTTTTCCAAATGCGCCAGAAAAACGCACTTCTTGCGTAAAGGTATTATAACGTTCAAACTCAGCGAGTGGCGCTAGGATATCTGCGTCACTGTGATCAGGATCGACGGCGCCATCAAGAACGTTTCTGCGAAACGCTGTAATGGATGTCAACTTTCCAAGGTCAGTCTCCCAATTCGCCTCTAAGGACAGCCCGTAGTCTTCCACCGCCTCGGTCGGCGCCGTGTTGTAAGCTCCAATATTTAACGATGCATGGTCCTCAACACCAACAGGTTGATATGCACCCAACGCACCCGCTAAGACACCAGAGGTAAACCCAGCAGGAACCTCATCAAACACGGCAACACAACATGATTCATCAGCGTACCGATAATCACCGATTAAGCGCAAGTCTAGGTCATCATTTGGCTCCCAAAGAAGTTGACCTTTAGCGGACCAACGGTTGCGATCATTATAGTTATCGCCTGTATTGATGTCTTCCACAACGCCGCCACGGTTGTTTGTCGTCGCTGAAATACGGAATGCAAGCTCGTCAGTGATTGGTCCTGTTACAAAGCTTTCTGATCTAAATAGATTATAATTGCCAACAGAAAGCCTTGTGCCGCCAGAAAAATCGAACTCTGGCTTATTTGTGATAATATTAATCACGCCCGCAGATGTATTTTTACCAAACAAAGTGCCTTGAGGCCCGCGCAGAACTTCAACACGATTTACATCCGAAAGATCAGAGTTCGCATGACCACTACGGCTACGATAAACACCATCAATAAATGTGCCAACCGCTCCTTCAAAACCTGGGTTTAATGCCGTTGTGCCGATACCGCGAACATATAGTGTGGTAAAACGAACACCAGCAGAAGCCTCCGTAGACAAACTTGGTGCAACCTGGGCCAGGTCAATAAGATCATAGATCCCACGCGCCTTAATTTCTTCCCCTCCAATAGCTGTAACAGCAACTGGAATATCTTGAATGTTCTGCTCACGCCCTGTGGCAGTAACAACAATTTGATCTGTAATCACCTCTTCTTGCTCCTGCGCTAGCACACCGCCAAACGGCGTCACCAACGCAATCGAAGCAACACAAGCAAGCAATTTAGATTTAGGCTTAAGTTTATTAAAGTTTTGGTCGTACATGATTTTTTCCTCCCTGATTTGACCAATTCCCCTCGAAGTCAAAAATTCGTGATCGCTAGTTTCAAATAGCCAACAAAAAATATCTTCCTTCGCCGTTAAAAACTTTCATGGACCACCTTTCCATTGAAAATAGTCCTTAATACCTTTGTTCCAGCCAAATCTTCCAAAGAGCATTTAAAAGGGTCACGATCCGTAAATACAAGATCACCATGTGCTCCAGGTTTAATTTGACCGATACCGTCCCATTGCATCACGCGAGAGGCATCCTTTGTCCACATACGAATTGCTTCTTCACGCGACACAGACTGATCAGGGCCGTTATTACGATATCCGGACCCCGCAAATTCATGCGTTATTGCAATTTGCATTTGCTCAAATGCGCTTTTAGGCCCCCAGTCACTAGCGCCAGCCACATTAAATCCTTCACGGAAAAACCTTTTAACGGGCATGAAATCATTAAGCATTTCCTGATTATTGGGATAGCGCTTGCGGATCATATCGCCTTTGCCCCAACAAAAAGCCATGGAAGTGGAAAAGTCCATGTTCAAAGCTTTGTAGCGCCGAACCTGCTCTGGTTCGATAAAGATGGCGTGTACGATTATCCACTTAAGTGGTTTAATATCATACTCACGGTCTATCTTTTCAAGCAGCTCTAAATTTTCTTCGCTTGCTTGTGTCCCCATACACATCGTATTCAACCGTATACGTCTTTCAGCGCAAAACCGCATTACATACTCCGCCTTTTCAGGCGTGATGTGGTAATACCCCTTTGTCTCCTCACCGTATGGGTTGCAATAATGCTCTTTCATCATGTTTCCGCCGGGATTACAATTTCCATCCCACATGATCGTGATGCCGTTAAAACGAAAGTTGTCACCCTGTAACGATATGCTATCACCAGCTTGCTCAAGCCGTCGCACAAAGTCGGGCATATCTCTTGGCTTACTCCAAGGCATTCCGTATGCTTCAGCTTCCTGGGCGCACATGGCGCGTAAGCCCAGTTCATTTGTTGCATCTAACTCTCGGTAAGCATCGATTAATACTTTATCCATCATATGGTTTTCATAGACGGACGTGATTCCCATTTTATGGTATCGATTGATCGCCGATTTTAACCCAGGGACAAGATTTTTATATTCAAGGAACGGAATTTTTAACCACAACGAATTGGCGAATTCGTCGTTGTTATAGTAATTGGTAACAGAACCAGTTAGCCGCCCCGTTAACTCTCCGTTGGCGTCTTTCTCAATCCAAACATTACCGACCCTATCAGGCAAACTTGAATCCAGGCCAAGTTTGTCAAGCGCCACACTATTAAAGGCAATAACACTTGGCAAAGTTGGCGCCCAAGACTGGATAACGATTGGATGTTTATCTGAAGCCCGATCCAAAACCTCGCGAGTCGGCATTTCACCTTCTAAAAGCTGGCTTTTATAATTGGACCGAATAAAGAAATATGGCTCCCCAACTGGAGTCGCCATAATCCACTCCGCCTCAGGCGTATCTATCGCACGCTTAGCTAAGCGGTGAACAATCTCCGCATGCGAACGGGCGTCTAATAAATCCACCAAAGGTTCTTCTAAGGACCCATAGTGCAGGAGATGTGGGTGGGTATCGATCAACCCTGGAAGAATCACACCACCGCGCGCGTCCAATACACTCGCGCCGCCTGCATTATCACAAAGTTCCGTCTCTCGTCCAACGTATTGAATTTTGCCGTCCCTTATTAGAAGGCTATCGGCAACAGAATCATTATCATCGCACGTATAAATCAGAGCGTTCTTAATGAATAGGTCATGCCCAGCATTGTGATTGGACTGAAGCTGCATCAACAGCACCTCGTTAATACACGACCCAAACCGATTATAGTCATGACTTTCCCTTAGATGCGAACGATACATGTTGGATCGACCGCCAGAACGAAACTTACCGTATGAACTCTAACTGAACACGCCATTCATTAAATGAACTTTCTATTCATTTATGATGACTTTTTGTACAGAACTGTCAAGTCTTACACAGCAAAATAATGTAAGATCGAAAAAAATCTTAATTGACTCAACCGGTACGGAGGACTATTAGTGAATAATTAATTCATTAATAGTCCTTGCTCATGTGTTGGTCATGTGTTGAATTTAGCCTCAACAAAGCGAGAATCGCTCCTAAACAAGGGCAAACCCTTGCGTGTCAAAATTCGAGAGCAATTAGCACCGTTGACGTAGTGCAGCATAAAAGACAGCGACTTAAATATCACACAAGATGAAGACAAAGTTTCAGCGATGCAAACAGCTGCTTTTGTATAATACACTTGCGAACAGTCGGGTTTCACTGTGGCGCGACTTAGAAAATTAGGTGACTTATGATCATAGAAGACAAAAGCTATGAAAACTTGCTTTTCAGCCGCCCCCACAAAGGCGTTATAAAAGTAGAAATGAACCGCCCCGAGCGACTTAATGCGACAGACGAAATCTTACATCGCGAGCTCGCGCAGGTTTGGAAGGATCTTGAGGCTGATGACAGCATCTCTTCTATAATACTGACGGGAGCCGGAAAGGCGTTTTCTGCGGGCGGTGATTTTGAGATGCTAAAAGAAAACATCGCCGATCCATTTAAACGCGCCGAGCGTTGGAAACAGTCTCGCGAGCTTGTTTTCAATATGATTGACTGCCCCAAACCCATCATTAGCGCAATCCGCGGCCCTGCAGCGGGCGCAGGATTAACGGCGGGCCTGCTTGCCGATATCCCAATTGCAACAAAAACGGCAAAACTTGTTGATGGACATACCAGGCTTGGCGTCGCCGCGGGAGATCATGCAGCCATTATCTGGCCCCTTCTATGCGGTATGGCAAAGGCTAAATACTACCTTTTTCTCTGCGAAGCACTCACGGGCGAAGAGGCGGAACGTCTCGGCCTTGTTGCCCTGACTGTAGAGGATGAAGACTTGGAACAAAGATCATTAGACGTTGCAATAAAGCTAGCACAAGGCGCACCAACAGCCTTACGGTGGACAAAACATGCAATGAATAATTGGCTAAGACAGGCCGGTCCTATTTTCGATGCGTCGCTTGCTTTAGAATTTTTAGGCTTTGCCGGCGACGAAGTTAAAGAAGGACTTGCCGCGCACCTAGAAAAACGCGCACCCACTTTTGATCAGCGTTCACCCGTATAAATCCACCCTCTTTTTCCCGTTTATGGGAAGAGATATCCACAACGGACATACTCACCTAAAAAGAAGGTACAGTCAGCAAAGCCAAGAAGAAAAACCACTTAATACGGTATCTAAACACTATCAGGATACAAAATATGAATATTTCTGACAAGATAGACATAGCAAAACGGCGCTTCCTAAAAGGGACAGTGTCAACATCGATGGCCCTTGCAGGTGGTATCGGTGTAACCAGGTGCGCTCCTGATAATACCGACAATACACTAAATTCTGACCCGGAAATGACTGAAGAAGAATCCATTCCGTCCCTAACGGACCCGCTATACAAGCTAGATGCGACAGCGCAGGCAAATCTTGTTAAATCTGGCGAACTGAGCGCTTTTGAATTAATGGAAACGACACTCAACCGGATAGAAAAACTCAACCCTGTTTTGAATTTTCTTGCCGGTTATGACTTTGATAAAGCGCTGTCAATTGCAAAAACCCACACAAGCGAGGGCCCATTTTCTGGTGTGCCCACTCTGTTAAAAGACACGATATCCTACCCGGGATTACGCTATTCCATGGGGTCACGGATTTTTTCAAAACGAATAGCCGAAGAAGGGTCCGACTATACCGACCGCCTCGACAAATCTGGCCTTATAACAATTGGCAAGAGTACAACCTCAGAATTTGCCATGTTAGGTTCCGTGGAAACAGCCTTAGAAGGAGTGACGAAAAATCCATGGGATCTTGATCGTTCTCCAGCCGGGTCCTCAGGCGGTTCGGCAGCAGCAGTAGCCTCAGGGGCTGTTCCAATTGCCCATGCGTCAGATGGCGGAGGATCGATCCGCATCCCTTCATGCGTTACAGGATTGTTCGGCTTTAAGCCAAGCAGCGGGCGTAATGTATCAGACACGCCAAATGATATTAAATATGGCCCATTGCAAAACATCGTCGCTCAGCATTGCATTTCACGCAGCGTACGCGACAGCGCACAATACCTTCATATTACCGAACGAAAAGGAAGCGATGCAATTTTACCGCCTGTGGGGTTTGTAAACGCTCCTATCAACCGCCCCTTACGAATTGGTTTTTATACAACGACATTATCAGGCGCCGCACCGGAGGCGGACGTATTAAGAGCGGTAGAGCAAACAGCTGCTCTCTGCGCAGACCTTGGGCATGAGATCATCCCATGCCCGCCGCCAAATGTTGATGCGCAAGAGATAGGGGATACGTTTTATATACTGGCGGGCCATCAGATGAGCGCGTTGGAAACACTTGTCAGCCAAAACATCGGTCGTAGAGTAGATGAATCCATGTTGGAGCCTTATGTTCTTTCTTTAATTGAATGGTATAGAAGTCAGCCTAAAGATGCTGTTGAAAAAGCTATGGTTTCAATAGAAAATAGCGCTAAAATAGTCTCTTCCTTTCTATCCGATTATGATGTGTGCCTATGCCCGACCCTACCCGTTACCGCAAGGCCACTAGGTCATTTCGAGCAAAAATTAGGCTTTGAAGAAATTACAAATCGCTTAGAAGCCTTTGCAGGGTACACGCCCATTCATAATCAAGCAGGCGTGCCAGCAATGTCAGTTCCACTTTTTTGGACAGATGACGGCCTTCCCGTGGGCAGTCATTTCGCCGCCCAGCATGGACAAGAAGCGTTGCTTTTTGCGCTTGCTTACCAGCTAGAGGAAACAAAGCCATGGGCGGAAAAATGGCCTGCAATCGCTTTGTAGACTAAAAGATATTTTTTAGCAGTAAGCGCCGAACCTATCAGCCATCAAAACAAAAGGCCCTTTAAAATATTAAAAGGGCCTTTATCTTATCATTATAGTCAACACTTAGGTCCGTGCACAGCCTAAAAATGATGCAGCAAGCCCACCGAGGTGGGCGCCGCCATCACACTCAAGAATAACGCCATTTATATATTGCGCCGCATCACTGCATAGGAACAGCGCTAAATCTGCGACCTCCCCCTTATTTCCATATCGTTGCAACGGGATTCGCGCCTCAATTGCAGCGCGCGCCTCTTGAGTCGGCGCTAAACGCGTCATACCTTCCGTATCATTAATGGGACCAGGCACAATCGCATTTACGCGAACCCCCACCGGAGCCCACTCCATTGCAAGAACCTTCACAACCATATTCACCCCAGCTTTCGCGGCGCAAACATGGGCTTGCAAAGGATGAGGCACAGTGGCCTGTTCAGCTGAAATCGCAATAAAACTAGCGCCCTCATCTTTCACGTAATCATATGCGGCGCGAAACAAATGGAATGTTCCAAGTAGATCAATATCAACAACAGCTTTAAATCCATTAGGTGATATATCCAATGCAGGCGCCGGAAAATTACCAGCCGCACCAGCGACAACAATATCTACGGCGCCAAATTGCTCATAAGATTGCTGCACCACTTTCTGTACGGATTCATAATTACGAACATCAGCGCTAAAACCCAAGACAGATGTTTCGTTAACACCCGCTTCTTGTGCAATGCTCAAAGACGCAGCTTTCGCTTTTTGTGCGTCCCGACCAAATACAGAAACTTTAGCGCCTGCAGAGGCAAAGGTTGACGCAATCTTTTGGTTAATACCGCTTGTACCACCGGATATTACAGCATGTTTGTCCTTTAAAATTTTCTCTGCAAAAATATTCATAATTAACTTTCTATCCGTTCTTTAGAATCGCGCATTATCGCAGCAGTAATCATTAGCGTAGAAGTAATAATGTCAGAACATGAACACAATCTGCAGCGGGCTAATTTCCAGAAAAATTTGACATGTGCAACGCGATCCACAATAGTGAATTGTATAATCATTTTATGCAACTGTAACAACCCCAAACACTAGATAAGCTTTACAACTAGACAATGAGCAACCCACGCAACTTCGCAACGCGATACGACAGACCCTTTTCTACTGACCCACATGCCGGTATCGATATGACGATATCTGACATCATATATTCATACGGAAAAACAAAACCGAATAAGCCGGCATTTATTGAAGGCGATGTTGTTCTTACCTGGCGGGAGTTTGATAGTTCTTTGAGTCGCATTGCGAATAAAATTTCCTCGCTAGGCCTGAGCGATGACCATGCCATTGGTTTACTTGCTGGAAACTCTATTTGGAGTTATGCGATTTTTTTTGGGGTTATACGTTCCGGGCACATTGCCGCGCCGCTTTCCACGATGCTGCGTCCGGAGATTGCGGCTCAACTAGCGCTTGACGCCAACATTGGCGCATTATTTGTTGGCGCTGGACAAGAGGACCTTTACAAGGAAATGTCCGTTGATTGTCCAAAACTACAAGAATTCTATCAAACAGAGACCCTCGATCTATTCGCAAATACGCCTGATACTTTCCCAAATAGGCAAACGCCAATCACAGCCCCCTATAGCTTAATCTATAGCTCTGGAACGACTGGCGTCCCTAAAGGCATTATACACTCTCATTTGGCGCGTTTATGGTTCTGCTATGAACTTGGGGTACGGTTTAATATCACCGAAAATTCAACTGTAATTCTATCAACACCGCCTTACTCCAACGGCACAAACTTATGTATGCTTCCAGCTCTTTTTAGAGGCGGTTGTAATATTGTGATGCCGTCTTTCTGTGTTGATGGTTTTCTTGACCTCGTCGAAGAACATCGACCAACGCATGCTTTTCTCGTACCAACCCAGTTCCAGGGGATAGTCCAAAACCCACGAAGCAAATCCATCGATTGGTCTTGTTTCACGACGCTTGTAACGGCGGGCGCGCCAATGCCAATGCCATTACGATTACAAGTTATTGACCTTGTCGGTCCTATACTTTCTGAACTTTGGGGGTTAACCGAAGGGATCGGCGCCATCATTTCACCGGATGAAATGTTGGAACACATGGGTTCTGTCGGCCGTGTGGCGCCAGGCAACCACATTCGATTTATTGACGATGAAGATAAAGAAGTGGTGACAGGCATTGGAGAGATCGTCGGAAGATCGTTAATGATGATGGACGGTTATCACAACAGGCCCGACGCAAATGAGAGCGTTGTTTGGAAAGATGAATGTGGCGTGCCGTATCTTCGTACTGGCGATTTGGGCGAGTGCGATAATGACGGGTATTTATGGATCCGCGGTCGAAAAAAAGACATGATCATTTCAGGTGGGTTCAATGTATTTCCTATTGATATAGAAGCCACATTATTAAAACATGACCATATTATCGATGCCGCTGTTTTTGGGATCTCCGATGAAAAATGGGGAGAATCTCCGGTCGCTTATATTAAAACGCCTACAGATATAACTCTTAGTGAAGAAACCATTTTAGCCTGGGCGAATGAACAGCTAACCAAAACCCAGAGACTTCACGACGTACGCATTTTCAAAGATGAATTCCCTAGAAATGCATTAGGAAAAGTACTTAAAAATCAGCTGAAAGAAAAATATGAGTGCGAAGTAAGCTGAATGATAAAATAGTTACCGTAGAGATATATTATTAGATATGGTTCATATCGCATCTCATTCCCATAAAATTCGTGGCAGTACTATGGTCTGCGGCGTTGGTGAAAGTATCTACACCAAGCGGGGTAAGTCCGCCCAGGCTCCGTTTAAAATGGCCCTCACCGCAATTTTGGCAGCGTGTAAAGACGCCGAAATAGATCCTCATGAAATCGACGGCTTTGCATCGTATAGCGATGAAAAAAGCGAACCATCCCGCCTTGCGGCTGCTCTTGGCATACGTGAATTACGTCACGCTAGTCTTTTTTGGGGCGGCGGAGGTGGTGGAATATGCGGGGCAATTGAAAACGCAGCCTGCGCAATCGCAACTGGTCAGGCGCGATGTGTTGTCGTTTTTCGGTCTATTTCACAACCACCTGGAAAGCGCTATGGCCAAGCGGGGGGGTATGAAGATATGGCCCCAGAATTCGCCCATATAGCACCGTATGGTGTTTTTACACCGGCGCAATTGTATTCGCTAAAGATCAATAAATTCTTGATTGATAATGGCATAAGCCCGGCGCCGATGCGGAATATCGCCTTAGCGAGTTATCAACATGCTCAAAATAACCCAAAAGCCGTAATGTATAAGCGTCCTCTCACTGAGGAAATGTATGATGACGCACGCCCTATCGTAGATCCTTTGAAGTTGTACGATTGTTGCTTAGAGACAGACGGTGCTGCTGCGCTCATCTTGGTTGCCGCGGAGAGAAAAGACGAGTTTAAACAACCGCCTTGCTATCTACTTGCCGCATCGAGCGGGATGGAGGGACGGGCAGCAGCCTCAATCCTAAATGCGCCTGACTTCGCATCAGCGAATTTCAAGCCAGTGGCGAAACGCCTGTTTGAGAAGGCGCAAATTACTCCAAGCGATATAGATGTCATACAAAGTTATGAAAATTTTACCGGCGGCGTTTTGATGAGTTTAATTGAACATGGTCTTTGTCCTGCTGATGAGGCTGAGGCGTTTTTTACTCTGCCTAACCTAACGGCTCCAAATGGAATCGCACCGCTTAACACGTCTGGTGGCCACCTAGCTGAAGCCTATGTTCAAGGGATGAACCTTTGCGTAGAGGCCGTACGGCAAATACGGGGCCAATCCGTTAACCAATCACCAAATGCAAAATCATGTCTCGTGACTGGTGGTCCTTTAATTGCGCCGGTTAGCAGTGCAATTTTTGCAGGACATGATCTTTTATGAGTAATCAAACCTACCTTCCCTCCTCATTGCCACCACCCAAACCAGAGCCTTACGGGCTGGATGCGGAATTTTGGCAAGCCGCCGCTCAAGGACAGCTAGTTATCCAGCGATGCTCAGATTGCAAAACTTGGCGATGGGGTCCTGAATGGATTTGCCCACATTGTCACAGTTTTTCCTCTTTTTACGAACCAGTTGCCCCGGAAGGCACACTCTATGCCTATGAGCGGGTTTGGCATCCCGCACATCCCATACTCAAAGAGGCGACGCCATATTGCGTCGCGGTCGTAGAACTCCCACATGCAGGGGGCGTCAGAATGATCGGCAATCTTCTCGGCAACCCTCTTGATCCGCCAGAAATCGGAGCGCGTGTAAAGGCGACGTTTGAGATCAATGAATCTGACGATGCTCAATATGCGCTTGTCCAGTGGCGTGTTACTTGAACGCTTTGCATGTCAGTGTCTATGTGCTTAAACGGTTCATCAAGGTCCTAATCAAGCGCAAGGCGTTAACACAGCTGCGTTTGTGCCGCCGCACCAAGAGAACACTTATTTTAGAGAGCAGAATATGGCGCAATACTTAAAGGAAGAAGTGCGAACAGCGATTGAAGGCGCAGCGCTGAAAGTTTTTGCTGAACGCGGTTATATGGATGCAAAAATGTCTGATATTGCTGCGCAATCAGGTTTGTCGAGCGGTAACTTATATCGATATTTCGCAAACAAAGAAGACTTATTTCATACGATAGTCGACCGTGCTTTTGCCGCAGATTTCTTAAAACTCCTCCGCAAGCGAGTGCGCTCATTACGAGGAAAGGTTTTATCGGATGGCAGCCTTAAAGCGCAGTCTATCGCAAATGAACTTTTAGTTTTTTGGTTAGAACACCGGCTTAAAGCCATCATTATTCTAAGCGGCGCAAGAGGGTCCGCATATGAAGACTTCCGTTCGCGCGTTATTCATGAATTGTCTAGGATGACATTCGCTTATATAGAAAAAGTTGAGCCCTCGCTATTGGGCAATTTGCGAACCCGTGACGCTAAATTGTTGCTTAACGTAATTTTCGAAAACACCATCAACGCAATTGTCACAATTTTATCGTCTACGGATGACCCAGCTATTATCACCCGCAGACTTGAAGCCTTTTGGGCATACCAGATAGCTGGCTTAAACGCACTTCTAACCAATGCGCTTGCTCAAAATGAGACGCGCTCCACCCATAACATCCAGCCTTCAAAACGACGACACGCGCACAAAGAAATAGAGGCGACTTAAGCGCGACATCCTGTTACAACTGCAAAACTATATTTTGCTCTTCAAAATTAATGTGGTAGTTTACGCACGGCGAATGATCTTCGTTCAACCCAAAAGTCTTGGGCGTTTTTTCGCAGCGAAGATGACAAATCACACCTTCGCAAGATCATTGAGCCGAACTGCGAAGGGGGGTTAGTTGACCTACTCCTTTGACCGTAAAGGATGAGCGTTATGTCAGTCGTAAACACAGTTAAACCTTCCTGGAAAACAAGCGAAGTTGAGTTATTTGAAGAGCAAGCCTTTAAATTCTTTTATCGAGAGCTCGCCCCTCATATGTCGGCTTGGCGTAAACAAGGGCGGATAGACCGCTGGGCTTGGGAAAAAACTGGGCAAAACGGCCTATTATGTATTTCCATTCCGGAAGAATATGGCGGCGCTGGTGGAACATTCGCTCACGAACAAGTATTTATAGAACAGCAAATTCGCGCCGGTATCGAAGGTTTTGGCGCTGCGTTCCACAACTGTGTCGTTGCGCCTTATATTTTACGCTATGGCACCGAAGAGCAGAAGAAAAGATGGCTTCCCCGCATGGCGCAAGGCGAGCTAATTGGCGCCCTTGGGTTAACAGAACCAGAAGCGGGATCAGACCTTCAAGCCATACGAACAACGGCGGTCAAGCAAGGTGACGACTATATCGTCAATGGCCAAAAAACCTTTATTACAAATGGCCAAAACGCGAACATTATAGTACTCATGGTAAAGACCAACCCACAAGAAGGCGCGAAAGGCGTATCCCTTATCGTTATTGAAACCGATGAGGTAGATGGGTTTGAGCGAGGCCGCAACCTCGAAAAGATGGGTAACAAAGCACAAGATACCTCAGAATTGTTCTTTAATAATGTACGTGTCCCCATTGAAAATCTCTTGGGCGGCGAGGAAGAACAAGGTTTTGCCCAACTCATGCAACAATTACCACAAGAGCGTCACCAACTCGCCGTAAAGGGCATTGCGAATATAGAAAGAGCTCTCGATTTAACGGTTGAATATGTTAAAGAAAGGCACGCCTTTAAAAAACCGCTTATATCTTTCCAAAACACACAATTTAAACTGGCTGAATGCAAAGCAAAAGCCACTATGGCGCGTGTTTTTGTCGATCACTGTACAGAGCAATTGATAGCAGGTTCATTAGATACAACAACCGCATCGATGGCCAAACTTGTCCTAACAGAACTAGAAAATGAAATTATTGATGAGTGCCTACAGTTATTTGGCGGATACGGGTATATGAGCGAATATCCTATCAGCCGTATGTATGCCGACTCACGCGTTCAACGAATTTACGGCGGCACAAATGAAATCATGAAATTGCTGATCGCTCGTTCACTTTAAGGCTGAGCCAGAGATAGAAGATCACCACCGCCCCCTCTATTGGCTAGCGTGAGTACAAAGTTATTTTGAATCTCCATGCTCTCGCCAATACATGGGGCCGCCTTTGTAAGCCGGAAAACCGTACCCATTAATATAAACCAAATCTATATCACTTGAGCGCAAGGCAACCTCATTTTTCAGCAACATTTCCCCGCAGTCGGCAAGCGCATTTAGACAACGCTCCAAGATTTCAGCATCGTCAATACCAACGCGCCTAGCTATCCCTAACGCCCTTGCTCCTTCCTCAAACAAGTGCAGCGTCTCCTCTCGTTCTATAGGATTTCGCCCTCCATCTGGGTAATCATAGTACCCGCCGCCAGTTTTTTGCCCCAGGCGCCCCTGTTCAACCAGGCGATCCGCAACATAACCTTCACGTGGATCCACTGCTTCCGCTGGGCGGCCTTTACGATTGCGATACCCAATATCAAGACCAGCAAGATCCCCCACTGCAAACGGTCCCATCGCAAAGCCAAAATCCGTCAATGCTGAATCAATTTGAGAAGGCTTAGCGCCTTCATAAGCAAGCTGCATAGCAGCCAGGCGATAGTCAGCGAGCATACGGTTTCCAATAAATCCATCTGCGTCACCAGATATCACGCTAAGCTTTCCTAATTTTTTTGTCGCATCAAGAGCAACGGATAAAGTGTTTTCGCTAGTTCGCGGCCCACGCACCACCTCACACAGGCGCATAATGTTCGCAGGAGAAAAAAAGTGTAGTCCGATGACATCTTTTGGGCGTTTTGTAGCTGAAGCAATTTTATCAACTGAGATATAAGAAGTATTCGTTGCGAGGATAGCGCCAGGCTTAGCGATTTCATCCAATTTCGCAAACACCTCCCTTTTCACTTCATAATCTTCAAATACTGCTTCGACGAATAGATCCGAAAAACTAGCGCTTTCAACATCCGTCTGGGTTGTTAATTTTGAGAGAAGCGCCCTGCCCTGTTCTTCAGTTCTCCGCCCTTTTTCTATATCACGCGCAAAAATTTCCTCAATTCTTTTGCGTCCCCTTTTCAAGGCATCTGGTGACTGATCAATTAAACAAGTAGAAAAACCGCGGGCGACAAACTCAGCGGCAATACCAACGCCCATGGTTCCTGCGCCAATGACGCAAACGCTTTCAACCGTTCTATCAGAACTTAAATTCTCCAACCCAGGCGCCTTTCTTGCCAAGCGTTCAGCGAAAAAAACATGACGCAAAGCAGCCGATTGTGGATTTTTTAAGCATTGGTTGAAAAGCGCCCTTTCATTTGCAAGGGCTATGTCAAAGGGATCACGAAGAAGCGTTTCAAAACACTCGACGATACGAGCTGGCGCGAATTGTCCAGGGTACTTCTTAGAAACCATCCGGGCGGCATTTTCAAGAAAGTCTTTGTCATAACTATCAGAAGGAATAGGCATGTCTGCGATCCGGCGGGGTTTTTCACCAGAAACGGCTAATTCCTCAGCTAGTTGCCAAGCGGATTCAACGATATCACTATTCGTAATTCTATCAAATATTTTCTCCGCCAAAGGATCTTTGGCAGCGACTGGCTTTCCTGTCAAAATAAGATCAAATGCCTTTTGGACCCCGATTAATCTCGGCAAACGTTGCGTTCCGCCACAACCGGGCAAAATACCAAGTTTCACCTCAGGTAAGCCCACCTTAGCGTCGCGACTCGCTACTCGGTGTGAACAAGCCAGCGCAACTTCAAAACCGCCGCCCAGGATCGTTCCAAACATTGCAGCAATGATTGGTTTGGTGGAACTTTCTATCACCGCCGTTACTTCATGTAATGACGGTGCCGGGCGCGGGCCCCCGAATTCTTTTATGTCTGCACCTGAAAAAAAAGTCTGACCCCGGCAAGCAAGAATACCAACACGAATATCCTCGTCTTGTACTAAATCCTCAACCCCAGCTATAATGGCTTTTCGGACATCAACACCGATAGCGTTGACAGGAGGGTTATCAATCCAAATAATGCCAACCTGGCCGCGCTTTTCTATTTCACTAACTAGTTTATCTCTTGTAGACATAGTTCTTTCCTTATACGCGCCGTAAAGCTAGCGCCAGACCTTGACCAACACCGACGCATAACGTTGCAATACCGCGCTGGGCGCCTGTACGTTCCATTTGCCGTAAAAGTGTAAGCACCAATCTGGCCCCTGACATTCCAAGTGGGTGGCCATAGGCGATGGCGCCGCCATTAGGATTAACACGCGGATCATTATCAGCGATCCCAAGTTCGCGAGTAACCGCTAATGCTTGCGCCGCAAAAGCCTCATTTAGTTCCAAAACTTCAACATCTTCAAGCGTCCAATTGGCTTTCGCCAATACAGACCGCACCGCGCCTACAGGGCCAATGCCCATAATGCGCGGCGCAATTCCCATGGCAGACATAGCCACGACTTCTCCGCGAAGCGTTAGGCCATTTCTAACCGCCGCCTCTTCGGAAGCTAAAAGCAAAGCCGCCGCACCATCGTTTATTCCCGAAGAGTTTCCCGCTGTTATCGTTCCATTAGGGGTCACGACAGGTTTTAAATGAGCGAGCTTGTTTGCTGTCGTGCCTGGGCGAATGTGCTCGTCAGATTCGATAATCCTTACACCATTCTTTTCACGTATTTCAACCGAAGTGAGCTCTTTACTGATAAAGCCTCTATTCACTTCTGCTTTTTGATGACTTGCTGCAGCAAAAGCATCTTGATCCGCGCGAGAAATTTTAAAATCATTAGCTACATTTTCAGCCGTCTCAGGCATTGAATCGACGCCATAAATCGCCTTCAAATGGGGATTTACAAACCGCCACCCAATTGTTGTATCAAAAAGTTCGTGCCCCCTGCTCCACGCTTTTTCTGACTTCGATAAGACAAAAGGCGCGCGGCTCATGCTCTCCACACCGCCAGCCAATATAATAGACGCATCACCCGATCGTATTGCACGGGCGGCGTCACCGACGGCTTGCAGTCCGCTTGCACAAAGTCTATTGACCGTTACTCCTGGTGTCGTTTCCGGCAACCCGGCAAGCAAAGCTGACATGCGAGCAATGTTACGATTGTCTTCTCCCGCCTGGTTCGCACAGCCCAAAATTACATCGTCTATCTCATCTGTATCCAGTCTTGGGTTGCGTATGGTCAATTCCTTTAAAACCAAGGCGGCAAGATCATCAGGACGAACACTAGATAACCCACCGCCATATCGACCAATTGGGGTGCGTATTCCATCACAAATATAAGCTTTAGTATTTAACATTACCGTTTTCACTTCTTGGTATTGTGAATAATTTTAGATAGGATTGTTACAGATCAACTAATTCAAAAGCATGCCTTGCTGGTGTAACATTAGACACGTCTTCTCGCGAGTAATTAGGCGATATCCACTCAACTAATAGCCCGCGATCTTTGATGACGCTAAAAGTGGCAACATCAGTATAGATACGCTCTACAACGCCAGGCGCCGTCAAAGGTAAGGTGCAGCGAGGGACAATTTTGGGCCGGCCGCTTTTAGACAGGTGGCGCGTAATGACCCATACCCGTTTAGCCCCAACGGCCAAGTCCATTGCACCGCCAACAGCGGGCGGAAGGTTTCCATCATTAGACGCATAATTGGCAAGGTCTCCTTCTTCAGAGACTTCAAAAGCACCCAATATAGCGATATCAATACGCCCCCCCCTAATCATGTCAAATGAGGCGCCAAGGTCAAACACTGATGCGCCAGGAGCCAGGGTAATTGGACGTTTACTCGCGTCAGTTAGGCTATAATCCAAATTATCGCAAGGCGCTGAAGCCCCCACTCCAATAACGCCATTTTCCGACTGAAATTGGATATTACTTTCCTGAGGCAGATAATCAGCTGTTAACGTCGGCAGCCCACGACCAAGATTCACCAGACCTCTAAGCGGTAACTCTGAAGCAAGACGCCGTGCTGCTTCGCGCATAGACTGTTCTTGCTTCATTGTGCACCCTTCGTCGTCTTAACGACGTTCGCGATGTAGACCCCTGGCGTTTCAACTCTTTCAGGGTGCATTGGATCATCTAACAGATCGTCGACCTCCGCCACAGACACCGTCGCAGCGCGGGCGACTAGTGGATTTAGATTTCTGTCAGTCCCACGATATAGTAGGTTATGCCAAGGGTCCGCGGCATGAGCGCGAACGAGACCCAAATCACCTGAAAGGGCATATTCGAGAACATGTTCTTTACCATTAAAAAAGCGGCGCTCTTTTCCCTGCGCCAGACTAGAATGAGCACCAACAGACGAAAAAAATGCAGGCGTACCAGACGCAGCTGCTTGCAGGCGCGCCACAAGAGTACCCATAGGAACTAATTCAAGCGCGATACGGCCATCCGCATAAGCCTCTTCAAAATGAACCGACCCTGACGTTCGAGGAAAGGAGCAAACAATTTTCTCAACGCGCCCTTCCGCGATGAGTTTTGCCATACCTATATCACCACTGCCGGCGTTGACAGATACTGCGCACAAATTCCGCACGCCCGTATCAATGACTTGATTAATTAGTTCATAAGGAATACCGCGATCGCCAAAACCGCCAACAAGAATAGTTGCACCATCGCTTAGCAATGAAAGGGGGTCTGTCATATCGCTCTGTTCTGGTTCTCTAAACTTCAAATACACAAACAACTGACGACTGAACGCACCTACAGTCTAACCAAAGCTGCGCAGCCGGCGCTTAGCGGCTACGGATATGATCTAGGTTTTAATATTCAAAATTATATTTTGCAATTCAAAATATCATGTTGTACCACTGGAACTGCAAAAAAGACATTGTTTCGCCAAGCGGCCTTAGAAACGGAAGACCAGCAAGACATGAAGACTGCGATAACTGAATTATTCGGAATAAAGCATCCAATCATTCAAGGTGGAATGCACATGGTTGGATTTGCTGATTTGGCAGCAGCAGTTTCAAATGCAGGCGGATTGGGTGTTATCACCTCTCACTCAGTCGGCGATGGCGCGAAACTATATGAGGAGATTAGACGCTGTCAGGAAATGACAACAAATCCGATAGGCGTAAATCTTACCTTTTTACCATCTGTCAACCCGCCCGATTATCCAGGATTTATTGACGCCATCATCAAGTCCGGTGTGAAAATTGTGGAGACAGCAGGCAATAATCCATCAAAATACTTACCCCGACTAAAAGAAGCTGGCGTAAAGGTCATCCATAAATGCACGTCAGTTCGCCATGCTTTAAAAGCACAAGAAATTGGGTGCGATGCAGTCTCAGTTGATGGATTTGAATGCGGCGGACACCCCGGCGAAGATGATGTGCCAAATTTTATTCTACTAGCCAGAGCAGCGGACGAATTGGACATCCCATTTATCGCATCAGGGGGCATGGCCGATGGTCGTTCTCTCGTCGCCGCAATGGCCCTTGGCGCCCAAGGGATGAATATGGGCACCCGGTTTTTGGCGACAAAAGAAGCTCAAGTACATGAAAATGTTAAACAAGCAATTTTGAAAGCCACAGAACTGGATACACGCTTGATCATGAGGCCCCTACGAAACACCGAGCGTGTGTTGACGAACGCAGCTGTCGAACGGCTCCTTGAAAAGGAAGAGCGCATAGGCTCCGCCATAACTTTTGATGACATCCGGCCAGAGGTGGCAGGCGTCTATCCTAAAATTATGATCGATGGGGAAATGGACGCTGGCGGCTGGTCATGTGGCATGGTAGCAGGCTTAATCAATGACATTCCCACTTGTCAGGCATTGTTAGATAGAATTATGCGCGAGGCTGAGGAAATTATTTCAGCTCAATTAGCCAACCTGGTTGAAAACTGAAACACATCCCCATTTCCCAAAGCCCGTTAGGCCTAGCAAACCATTAAGAGGTAAAAGCTCACCTATTTTTATCGTATAACAAACAAAATGAAGAGCTTCAGGCCTCCTTCAGATTCATTGCGTCCCGGTGAAGTTTAAGAGTAGCACACAAGGAATTGTTCGAATTTGTTCGCAAACAGCGCATAAATAGCTTTATTTTATAGCCAACAGATTTTTGCGAATGGAGTAGCACAGCCATGAGAACAAGAAGCAATCTGCCATCTTCGTTTGCAGATCTATGGGAAGTTGATGAGGCCGACCGCCAATTCAACAATTCAATTGCAAAAGGTTTCGACGTTTTGCGCGCCTTTGGGAATGGCGATGGACCTTTAGGCAATCAAGAAATCGCATCGCGCACTGGGATCCCTAAACCTACGGTCTCGCGAATAACCTATACGCTGACTAAACTGGGATATCTTGAATTCTTACCCCGTTGGTCCAAATATCAACTCGGTCCGGGTATCCTAGCTCTAGGCTTTTCGTTTTTAAAATCGTACCGACTTCGCGAACTAGCTTCACCACACTTAAAAGCTATAGCGGGACAATTGGATTTATCTATTGCGCTTGGCGCACGCGATGGGCTTCATATTGTATATATTGATGTTGAACGCGGCCCATCTGTTCTGCCTTTGAAGTTTGATATCGGATCTCGCCTGCCGATTGATGCATCCGCAATTGGTCTGACTTACCTGGCGGCTATTGGCCAAGATGAGTGCAATTACATAATGTCTGCGATTACTGAACGAGGCGCAGGAATTATAGAAAACGTCAGTGACCTTATGCGTCAGGCCGCAGTAGATATTCAAGATCGTGGTTTTTTTGCAGGCCTTGGTCTGGTTCAACGCGGCATAAACTGTGTTGCAACCCCGCTCTTATCCCCCGACCAACGGGCATACTTTGTCTTAAGCGCCACAGCGCCAGCCGCAGACCTATCAGCCAACAGGGTTTTTGAGGAAGTAGGCCCTCGGCTCGCTCTAACGGCGGATTTGATCCAACAAGACTGGGCGCATGCAGGACCGTCAAACACGATCGTCGAGAATGACAATGTGTTGACATAGCCTTTCGCATAGTGAAATATAATTTCAAATAATATTATCCGTGGGATTTACGACCTTATTCCTCGCATACCCAGGGGGGGCGATAGTTAGCGTAATGTACGATTTCAGTAATTGGGCGGATGACCTCGCCATTCTAGGCGTTACGGGGCTTATGTTCTCGATGGGGCTAAGCCTTACCACTTCGGACTTCACCCGCAGTGTACGATTTCCCACGCCAGTTATTATTGGACTGTTTGGCCAAATTATACTTCTTCCGCTCGTAGCCTTTACGATCGCAAAAATCTTTGGGCTGACTGATTACATTGCTTTAGGCCTAATGATCATTGCTGCTTGTCCCGGAGGATCAACATCGAACGCATTTAGTTTTTTAGCGAAAGGCGATGTCGCGCTTTCGATAACTTTAACCGCCTTTTCCAGCATTTTTGCCTTTGCAACGATACCGTTCGTGATAAATTTATCGATATCATATATAGGCTATGGTGGCGGCGACATCCAACTTTCCTTTGTAGAAACCGCAATGCGCGTCTTCATGACCACAGCCCTACCGGTGCTTGTCGGCATGATCGTCAGGGCAATGGCAACCTCAATTGCGCAAAAAGTACAAAAACCGATTTTTTACATTGCCCTTCTTTCGATCCTTCTACCGTCAATAGAAATACTTTTCCGTTATACAAACATTTTCTTTGGCAAGGACCTACTAGGATCAGCTTCCGCAATTGTCTTAAACATAACGATGATTTGCATAGGCTTCACACTAGGAAAACTGACGCGCCTTCCCCACCAGCAACAAAGAACGCTCGCACTTGAGGTTGGAATACAAAACTACGCGCTAGTCGAAGTGATTGTTTTGGTATTCCTTGATGATGTGCGTTTATTAGCACCAGGAATACTATATCTGCCGACAATGCTTATCACCGGCACCGCCTTGGCGTACTTTTTCTCGCGTGCGCCCAATAAAGAAGCTGACGCTATCGCCCAGTAAAACCAACAATTCAGCCAAGCCAGGTAAACTGCGTTAAACTAGCACGCTTTTTACCATGCGCCTCATTTCATTTATGATTGCAGCTTGGTCGATATGAGCGCCCTCTTCACAAGCCATAAATGCAAGCTCATTCAACATACCAGAAATAGCTGACTTTAAAATTTGCAGCCGGATCGCATCACCTTCTCCAACAATTTTTGAAATTGAAGTCTCTAATGAGCTGGCGGCATAAGCATAATCTATCTCCCTCCATTGTCGCCATCCCAAGACGGAGGGCGCCTCTAACAGATAAATCCGCATAATAGACGGTTCCATGCATTTGGTCAGAAATGCCTCACACCCTACTAACAAATTTGCTAACGGTTCTTTCTCAACTTTACGGCTTGAGACGTATGAAGCAATTTCTCGAGAGACATCTTCAAAAATCGCTCTAAAAATATCTCTTTTGTCTTTGAAGTGATAATACAAAGCGCCACGTGTCGTTTGGGCCGACGCTACAATTTGCTCAGTACTGCTTCCAGAAAATCCGTGCTCGGCAAAGATGTTCCGCGCCGCAGCAACCAAATCAGACCGTGTTTCTAAAAATTGTTCGTTTTTTGTCGCAGGGCGTTTTCGCCGCTTTTGAAGCCCTTCTTTCGGAGATTTCAAAATATTCTGCACTTTATTATACCTCTAGACAAATCTGATAACCTAGCAAGAAACACAAATGTTGGTGTTCTACACAAACGCTTTACCATTACACACTCATGGCAAGAAGAACCAACCTCGTCTCCACGGTTTATTGCATATCCTATCATATTATAGGAAATTCGTGATTGATAATCACATCCGCAGCACCATAAAGGCGCTCAATATTTTTATGGTGAAGACGGCGAAGCGCCCTGACATTTACCCCCCCCTTGTCAGTTATTTCACCTGTTTTTGCGCTAGGAGGTGTTTTCATAATCATAATGCGCTCAACCTTCTCAGAGCTGGACCGGCCTTGATTAAAAACCTTTAGCCTTGTCTCTAGACTAGCCTGTTGGTCAACACTGGGAACTTGAGGCCAAACAAGAGCGGCCGCAGATTGCCGTCCTTCACCACAAATCACAATATGCTTAAAAAGGTTTGGGAACGCCGCGGCAAGGCTATCGCGAACAGATTCTACGCGCACCCATGTGCCGCTAGCAAGCTTGAACATTTCTGCACTTCGTCCTTCAAACCGTAACCCTTCTTCGGGCCGCTCTGGATCGAGGAATGAAACACGGTCACCAGTTCGATAATACCCCTCTTCGTCAAATTCAGCTTCGTCCATCAAATACCCGGTAAATACGGAGGGACTTTTTAGCGCCAAATCGAATGCTCCATCCTCTGTGGGCGTCAATTTTGCTGTTCCTCCCGCATAAGGCAGCCCAAGGGTATTAACGGGCGCCCCCTCCCAATAGACGGTCAACCCTGGGCCACAAACTTCAGTAGCCCCATAACCTGAAGTGATAGAAATCCGCTCACCAGTGGCTAATACGCTTACCTTGAGCAATCTTTGATGAATATCTTCGGATAAAGGCGCGCCACCATAAGTTAAGTTACTTATTGGCGAAAAAAATCGTTTTGCAAGCTCTGGGTTTTCTTCCAAAGCGGGTGTCAACATCTCATACACAGCTGGAACGGCGGAAAACAATGTTGGCTGAACATCATAGATATTTCGAAGCGTCCCCTCAAATTGTCCGGGTACAGGCCTTCCATCGTCAATGTAAAATGTTCCCCCTTTTAATAATGTACGGGCAAGACTGACATTTGCTCCCATAACATGGTGCCATGGCAGCCAATCAAGCGTCCTAACAGGCGCACCCGTTGAAGGTTGTAAACTACACACAGCGGCTTGCGCCGCCGCCAACATTTTATGCGTCATCGGTACACATTTCGGCTTGCCAGAAGAGCCCGAGGTGAAAAGATACTTGGCAATATGATCTCCACTCGGTAAGCGCTCAACTAACCAAGGATCAATCGAACCGGCATGTATGGGCGGCTCAAGCGCTGCATTGTCCTCTAACGCCCGCAAAGTTATTGCCTGAAGCTCGTTATTATCGCCCAATAACTCTTCAAAACCTTTGTCATTATCAACGACCAGCAAGTTCGCGCCTATCGATTTCATAAACTTGAAAATCGATTTTTGATGATGTGTGGACAAACAATGACGCGGATTAAAAACAATTACAGGTGCGCCAGCCAAGTGAGCAGCCCATGTAAACAGCGCACACGCAATGCTATTTTCAGCCGCCAGGGCAATTGGCTCTTGAGGAGCATCACGGCCCAGTAAATAAGCCGCTAACGCCCCCACCCGCTCATAACCCGATCGATAACTTACTTGACGCCAATTTGAATCATCAATGCGTTCAGCCAATAACAATTCATTGGGCTTAACAGCCGCCCAGTATGCTAACCACTCTACAATGTTGCTAACCTGAACATGCAGATTATGGCCCGATTTTATATAGATTGCGTGCCCTGATCGGTGCATGTCAATCGACCGGTTTATAAAACCAGCAGATCGAAACGGTGCTTTTTTATAAGCTTCCATTTTATTCGCCTTCTTTGAAATGTAGTGGTGCGCCCTTGTCTGCGCGTCTGCACTGGCCCTCACGCGCCCCGAGACAAAAGAGTTGACTGGAGAATTTTTATAATACATACTGTCTGTATGTTTTGCAATGCGTCGCTGAAATGCATTCGTTTTAGAGGGTATAAGAACACACGCCGATTATTTCTTTATACAGAATTGCATAGCCTTAAAGCGTGATAACAGCTGTTAATAACGAGGCGCACGAACAGAAAAAAAACCGCTCTTGAAAACAAATGCAGCGGCGAATAGCGCCATATGTAATTCGCCTCGCTATACGCAAGGGCAGGCTATTCCACCAACATCGACTAGCCTAGATAAAGGGGTTTTGAATTGACTGAATTATCAGCATCTGCCTTAAAAGCGCTTGGCGCTGCTCATTATTTGCATCCTTTCACCGATAGCAAAACCATTGCAGCAAAAGGCGGCGCCCGCATTATATCAAAAGCTGATGGCGTTTATGTCTACACCAAAGAAGGGCAAAAACTGCTCGACGGCATGGCTGGCTTGTGGTGTGTGCATATTGGATATAACCGCCCAGAAATGTCGGAAGCCATTGCCCACCAGATTGAGCAACTACCTTACTACAACTCCTTCTTCGGAAACGCACCTGATGTGACAATCGAATTGTCCGCAAGGCTAGCGCAAGTGGCTCCGAAAAATGTCAACACTTTCTTTTTCACAAACTCAGGCTCTGAGTCGAACGACACCATTTACAAGCTAGCTCGCCACTATTGGACTGCAAAAGGCAAACCAAGTAAAAAACTCTTTATAACACGCCATCATGCGTATCATGGCGTTTCGGGCGTTTCGACAAGCCTGTCCGGATTAGCAATGATGCATCCACAATGGGGATACCCTTTAGACAGCATCAACACACATGTTCTGGGACCATACAAATTCCTTCACGGCCAGGATATGGATGATGTTGCATTTGGCTCCATGTGCGCACAAGCCGTCGAAAAACGTATCTTGGAGCTTGGAGCCGATAACATCGCCGCTTTCATGGCGGAACCAGTGTATGGTGCTGGCGGCGTCATTCCGCCACCAGAAAATTACTGGGCTGAGGTTCAAGAAATCTGCAGAAAACATGATATACTTGTATGCGCAGATGAGGTGATCACGGGGTTTGGTCGTGTTGGCGAATGGTTCGCCAGTCAACACTATGATATTGACCCCGATTTTTTAACCTTAGCTAAAGGCTTAACCTCAGGCTACATCCCTATGGGCGCTGTCGGGTTAGGCGACAAAGTTGCGGAAACCATCCAACAAGACGGCGGGTACCTAACCCATGGATTTACATACTCTGGACACCCCGTGGCAGCCGTAGCCGCCTTAAAAAACATCGATATTATTAAGAGTGAAAAGTTAGTCGAACGCGTGCGGGACGATATTGGCCCTTACCTGCAAGAACGCTTCGCAACGCTTAGCGATCATCCGATTGTAGGTGAGACGCGGGGTGTGGGCTCCATGGCCGCGCTTGAGATTGTTCGAGACAAAACGACTAACAACCCCTTCCCCGCGGACCTTCGGATCGCTTATATTGCACAAAATGTTGCGGCCGAACATGGTCTTATCGCTCGCGCGATGAATGAATGCCTCTTCTGCGCACCACCACTTACAATATCCCGCAACGAAATTGATTTCATCGTCGAGGCCCTAAGCGCCACCTTAGATGAGGTGCAAGAACTTGCGCGCAAGTATATGTAAAGACCGCCCTGGAACTATAATTTAAAGACGCGCGCCCCGCGCCCTTCACCCTCTTTAAACCGCCCAAATCTTTGAAAGGCTGTATTAACGATGAAAATTGCATTATGGACTGCTGCCGGCCTCATCACCATCATTTGCCTATATTTTGTAATCGCACTCGGACTTATTTTTTTTCCGACCAAGCCATATTTCAAAGATTCTGAAATGACGGCAGAGCAATATAGAATTTTTGAAGAATCAATTGGCGTAAATTTTAGCCAAGAAACCCCCTATCGATCGCAGATTTTTACCGCACGAGATGGAACAAAACTATCGGCTCGTCGTTATGGCCCTAAAGAAGCACGCGACGCATTCATCCTAGTTCATGGCATCGCCTCCCCTGGAGAGCGCTGGAACAGGCCTGCAGGTTTATTATCAAAAAGTACCGGGGCCGAAGTTATTGCTTTTGATTTACGCGGCCACGGCGCCTCTGAGGGCAAGCGATATGATCTAGATTATATCGGGCAGTATGAAGATGACATCGCTGATATTGCCTCAACCATGCTCAAAGAACGTGCAGATAGAAGAATATTCCTTGCCGGACATTCTATGGGCGGCGGCATCACATTACGCTACCCCTTAAAAGCGGACGCTCCCGCCATAGAAGGATATCTTCTCTTTGCACCTAATTTTGGATCTGGCCCGACCCAAAGGCCGATTGATCCAAATGCGGAAGTTAAGCCGATTATGGCGTTTAACAACACCCGCCTAATAGGCCTAATCATGCTAAACATAACCGGCGTGAAAGCGTTGAACCATTTACCAGTCATCTTCCTCAATGCACCGCCAGAAATGCCCGCTTATAGCTATAAGGCAGCAGCAACAGCACAACCTTCACCGCCGCAATCAGTACCGATCGCGCTACAATCAATTAAAAAACCGCTACTACTAATCGTTGGCGCTGAAGACGAGGCTTTTGTTGCCGAAGCTTATGAAGGATTGGTAAGCGCTAACAGCGACGGGGAAACAATTGTCTTACCTGACCACAACCACAACAGCCTATTAAACGATGAAGACACTTACACACATGTCAAACGTTGGTTTGAAGCCATCGAAAAATAGATAATTGATAGTTCTTCTAATTTTCATCAGCTAGCGGCGTTAATTCGATCCACCAAAACCGCTTCGTGGGTCATCTTAACGCCGCTAAAATTTAAAACCATCAGCAACACCAACGGTCTATAATTTCAGTATAAATATTAAATGCTTGACCAAGGCGTTCAATAAGGCAATACTCATCCGTTTGATGCGCCATTTCAGGCTCGCCCGGCCCTAAAATAATAGTAGGGCGCCCTGCATCTCCCTGGAATACTGATGCATCGGTGAAAAAAGGAAGCGCATAAGGCGCTCTATCACTACTTTCACCCGTAACATTGGCGGCTATCTCACTGGCTAAAAATACAAAAGGATCATCACAGGCTGTTAACACAGCTGGTAAATCAGCCATAACCTCGACTTTAACATCATTACCAAGCCTTTTTTGAAGCTGAACTAAAAGATCATTATGCGTAACACATGAATTAGACCTTATATCTATTGTAAAACTCGCAAGATCTGGAACAGAATTAATGTTTAGGCCACCGGACACCATGCCAACATTTTGCGTCACCGCGCCCAGGACGTCATCTTGCGGCGCCTCAACATGATTGTCTGCTAACCGACAAATTGCACGCGCTGTTTCGTAGATTGCATTCTTTCCTTTTTCCGGCATCGACGAATGAGCTGTTACACCCGTCGATGTAGCTTTGAGGAATAAGGCTCCTTTATGCCCCACAGCGCACCGGTTAGAAGTAGGCTCCCCAACGACAATGGCGCTTTCCGATTTAAGGTAGGGGCCCGGCGCTAACATAAAATGACGGGCGCCGTGACAACCGGTTTCTTCCCCCCCGGTCAGGATAAGGCTTATGCCGCGAGTGGGCCTTTTTGCGCCTTTTCTTGCAAATCCACAGACAGCCTCCATCATTGCAGCGACGCCCGCTTTCATATCTGACGATCCGCGTCCATATAGCTTTCCGTTTTCAATTTCGCCGTCAAAGGGTGATCGTTTCCATGGCGTATCTCCCAGCGGGACAGTGTCCATGTGCCCAGTGAAAACAAGCGGTTCTAATTCAGCGTCACTGCCTTCAAGTAATGCACATACATTCTCCCGCCCCGGACCAAAGGTTTGAACTCCCACCTTTAAACCGCTTTCCTCAAGCTTTTCAGCAATATACTTAGAAATATCGCTCTCAAAACCTGGAGGATTAACCGTGTTATACTGAAGAAGGCGTTGGGTGAGATACAAGACAGTATTCATAAAATTTTTCTTTCTGCCCTTTTGAGAGAGTAAAACGTTAACCACAGAGCGCTGGCTTTAAGGATAGAGCCATTGAGGAAAACCGATCTGAGCAACCTTCCCCCTGGGCTAAGCATCACGCGCAATCCTAAAAGTTGACATGCACATCCGCATAAACAATAATAAATAGTACATTCATTTATGTGTTTTAATCAACATGTGCATTGCGCGTAAACATTTCATTAGGCCCGAATGACATGAAATCTGAGCAAACAAAATAAGCGTTTCGCTAACGCCAGAGAGATACATTGACCACGCTAAAATCTAAGTTACATGGCCAATTAAATTGGACTTCTATAACGAAGAACCGATCTTGGACGTTATTTATGCTGACGTTGGTTTACATGATGAATAATGTCGACCGTCAGATACTGATTATATTACTCGAACCAATCAAAAACGATATGGGTTTAAGCGACACACAGCTTGGACTATTAACCGGCCTGGCCTTTGCGGCATTTTATTCAACCCTTGGAATCCCAGTCGCCATATGGGCGGATCGAAGTAATCGCCGAAATATTATCGCTCTCGCCTTAAGCACGTGGTCTGGCATGACTGTTCTATCCGGTTTTGCGCAAAATTTTTGGCACCTGTTAGCCGCTCGCATCGGTGTTGGAATCGGAGAAGCGGGTGGCACCCCCCCCTCAACAAGTATGATAGCGGATCTTTATCGTCCCGAAGAACGAGCAACGGCGCTTGGCATCTACACGACAGGCGTTGGCTTGGGCATCCTTGTCGGGTTTGCACTAGGCGGCATTATCAACCAAATTTACGGTTGGCGAGTGGCGTTTTTCGCCGCCGGTGTTCCAGGACTAATACTAGCCGTCATTATACGATATACAGTACCGGAGCCTGAACGTGGACAGGCGGATGAAGCGACAAAAACACAAGCGCCAAGCGTCAAAGAGACCCTTGCCTTTATTAAAGGTCAGTCTTCATATTTGTTACTGCTAGTTGGCTGCCTATGCATCAGCATATGTTTAAGCTCTTTTTTAGTTTTTATCCCAAGCTACCTGCAACGAAACTTCGATCTGTCTCCAGGCGACGTCGCCATTCCTCTTGGGCTTCTATTGGGCGGCTTAAGCAGTATCGGCGCTGTAATTATGGGCCGATTGTGCGATAAGCTTTCCAAAAGGGACCAACGTTGGCGCCCATGGATTGTAGCGATCACATCAGCCTTATCGCTTCCCTTCTTTTTTCTTTTTCTTCGCGCTTCGACCCCTCTTAGCGCTTATATTTTTTATGCTCCAACTTGTTTTTTTGGGCTTATCTATGCTGGCATTGCCTATACTGCTTCGCAAGAATTAGTCATGATCAGAATGCGCGCCGTTGCTTCTGCTTTTACGCTGCTATGCATTACATTAGTAGGAATTGGTTTTGGTCCCTGGGTTACTGGCGCCTTGAGCGATTATTTTGCAGCCTTAGACGCCCCTAACCCTTTAGGGCGTGCTTTGGAAACCATCCTTATATTTAATATTATTGGCATAGGGTTTCTACTTCTGGCGGCAACAAACTACAGACAGAACGTCGCTAGAGCTGCAAGCCGCTAGCCTCCCCTTCGACCGCGCAACGCGTTAGAGATTTTCATGCCTAACGTAGTGCATTTGTGCAGACTGCCCCCATAGTTGACGTGCATCACGAGTGAATAATATTGACATTTCCATATAATTATCCAAAATTGAATTATATATTCATTTTTAGCATGGAGGAGCTTCATGCCTTACGACGTTTCACACCAAAAAGGTGGTTGCGCATGCGGAGCAGTACGATACGAAATCGCTGAAGCTGAAACCCTCGTTTCCGCATTTTGTTTTTGTAGAAATTGCCAAATTTCTGGTGGTACAGAAGGGGCTCCAATTTTTTCAGTCCCTAAAGCAGCTGTTGAAATCATCGGCGAGGCAAAATCAAGGGACTATACATCCGATCGCGGAACACATATGCATGCCTATTTTTGTGAAAAATGCGGCAGTCGTGTATACGGATTATGTGATGAAATGCCAGATCTCGTCATTTTTCGCGTTGGCACGCTCAAAAATCCTGAAATTTTCAAGCCTGAGCTATATATGTACACAGACAAAGCTCCATCTTGGTTCATTTTTGATGAGAACATTCCTCAATTTAAAGGCATGCCGCCACTTCCTGGCGAAGCGCACTAGAGCAATTGATTAATTAGAAAAGAGCAATCGATGAGTTTTGCTGAAAATCATGATTTTAAGCTATTAATCGGTGGAAGTTACGTTGATGGCGAAGAAAAAATCAACGTGGTCAACCCTGCAACCGGAGCAGTATTTGCACAAGCACCATGCGCCTCTAAGCAACAACTGATCCAAGCGGTTTCGTCTGCAAACACCGCTTTTCCACTTTGGCGCGCGCTATCGCATGGCGATCGCCAAAACGCCCTTAAAAGCCTTGCAGATGTTATAAACGAGAATATCAGCGAGCTAGCAACACTACTCACCTGGGAGCAAGGCAAGCCTTTAGAACAAGCACAGCAAGAAATTGCCTTATCAGCAATGTTTTTGGAATATTTCGCTTCCCTTCCTCTACCTCATGAATTTATTGAGGGCGTTGAAAATAATCATGTCGAGGTTGCTTTTGAGCCATTAGGCGTTATCGGCGCAATTGTGCCTTGGAATTTTCCGATCCTGTTATCATCCTTCAAGCTAGGGCCCGCACTTGTATCGGGAAACTGTGTCATCTTAAAAACGGCGCCGACTACTCCTCTTACAACATTACGTATTGCTGAGCTGGGGAGTGAAATATTTCCGCCCGGCGTATTGAACGTCATTACAGGCGGCAATGAGATCGGCGCAGAAATGACGCACAGTGAAGACATTCACAAAATTGCGTTTACCGGCTCAACGACAACAGGTAAAAAAGTGATGGCGGCGGCTGCTTCTAACATCACTCGACTTACTTTGGAGTTAGGGGGAAATGATCCCGCCGTTGTTTTAGATGACGCCGATATCGCTATTACGGCGGAAGGCATATTCAGGGCGGCTTTTATGAATGCCGGGCAAACATGTATCGCAATTAAACGCGTATATGTTCATGAAACCCTTTTTGAACCATTATTCCTAGCGCTCGCCAAGTTGATTGATACAGCTGTCGTGGGTGATGGCTTGGAATCGCAAACCACTATTGGTCCCATACAAAATAAAGCTCAATACGAAAAAATTCGCCAATTGATGGCCGAATCGATTGGTCCTGAAGCACGGATCGCATCCGCCCCTATTCCTTCAGACGAGGGCTATTTCATTGAACCAACAATCGTTGCAAATATTGCCCCAAACTGCCCTCTAGTTATTGACGAACAATTCGGCCCAATATTACCCGTTATTCCGTTTACTTCTGAAAATGAAGTCATAAAAACAATTAATAATTCAAAATTTGGCCTTGCAGCCTCAATTTGGTCAACAAATGTTAAACACGCCCAATCCCTAGCCAAAGAGATTCAAGCTGGAACAATTTGGATTAACCAACATTTAAATCTTTCTCCCCTTGTGCACTTAGGAGGTGCAAAACAATCCGGATTTGGATTCGAACTTGGGGCCGACGTGCTAAAGAGTTTCATGCAAGAAAAATCAATTATGACGAATCTAATCTAGGGCAAGCAGAACCTACGAACCCCAATTATTTTTTAGAACCGCTATTTCGTGACAGGAAAAGCTTATGCGAGCTTTTTTTCGAAGCTGTTTAATTCTGCCATTGACATGTGTGTGTATTTTTTCCACATGCACTAGCAGAGCCTCACAAGAGCTTACAAGTGACCGTATTAAACAGGACATTATGGATGTTAATCCTAAACTTGTGACATGGCGGCGACATATTCACCAGAACCCAGAACTTAGCAATCGTGAATTGCAAACGTCAAAGTTTGTTGCAAAGCACTTACGTGATCTTGGCTTAGAGGTCCGTACAGGAATAGCACATACGGGAGTAGTTGGCGTCTTACGAGGATACAAGCCAGGGCCTGTAATTGCTCTTAGGGCTGATATGGACGCATTACCGATTACCGAACTTACAGACGTACCCTTTAGATCAAAAGTAAAAACGTCCTACAATGGTAAAACCGTTGGTGTAATGCATGCCTGTGGCCATGACATGCACGTCGCCATCCTGATGGGTGCGGCGGAAATATTAAGCAGCTATAAAAAACTGCTCAGTGGTACGATAGTTTTTATTTTTCAACCTGCTGAGGAAGGCCCCCCAGAAGGCGAGGAGGGCGGCGCTGAGATGATGATCGCTCAAAACGTGCTTTCAGATCCGAAAGTCGACGCCATTTTTGGCCTTCATGTCGTGCCAAATCCACTTGGCTCAATCACTTATCGTGCTGGCCCGACAATGGCGTCAGAGGATACTTTCATGATAACAGTCACAGGTAAACAAACACACGGTGCAATTCCATGGGAAGGCGTCGATCCGATTGTCCTATCAAGCCAAATTGTGACAGGCCTCCAAACAATTGTGTCGCGCCAAACAAACCTCCCCTTATCTCCTTCTATCATAACTGTTGGAGCCATCAATGGCGGCATACGCCATAATATTATCCCACAGGAGGTGAAAATGATCGGCACGATACGAACATTTGACCCTAAAGTTCGGGTTCAGTTACGAAAAAAAGTGGCGCACACAGCCCAGCATATTGCGGAAAGCGGAGGTGGGCACGCTAAAATAAAGTTTGATATGAATTACGGCGTCACCACAAATGATCCAGAACTGACAAAAATAGTGGCGCCAGCTTTCCATCGCACCGCCGGTGAAAAAGTCTCTATAGAACCACTTTTGACGGCTTCTGAAGATTTTTCAGCGTACCAAAAAATAACGCCTGGTGTCTTCTTCTTCCTTGGCGCTGCATCTGACGATCCCGAAAAAATACACCCTAACCACTCCCCATACTTTTATGCCGACGAACGCGCGCTGCCAATTGGCGTGCAAGCGTTTGTTGAAACGACATTAGAGTTCATGCGGCACAAGAATAGATGATAAAATATGACAATTTACAGCACACCGCTATCTGAAATGACCTTAGCGGCCTATACGGTCCACAAGGCGGCGATGATCAATAATGAGTATAATACTCCCGATTTCGATTTTGATACATTTCGACTCATCACACACGAAGCTGGGAAGATGGCGGAAACGAGCTTTGCTCCCATAGATGTTATCGGCGACCATCATGGCGCAATTTTGAAAGAGAACGCCGTTATCGCCTCACCTGGCTTTTCTGAAGCCTTTAAAAGCTATGCCCAATCCGGCTGGGTCGGGTTGGCCTTTCCAGAAAAATTCGGGGGCCAAGAACTGCCAATGTTATATTGGGGGTGCGCACATGAAATTTGGGCTTCTGCTAATTTAGCCCTAAGCTTGTGCGGCGTACTATCAGGCGGAGTTGTCGAGGCTATTTTAGAACATGGTGATGCGGATCAACAAGCCGCTTATATTCCAGACCTTATATCGGGCGCCAGCGCGGGAACAATGATGATGACCGAACCCCAAGCCGGTTCAGACCTTGGGCGCATCACATCCTTGGCAAAGAAATCACCAGATGGTGGCTATAAACTCTTTGGTACGAAAATATTTATCACCTGGGGCGATCACGATATGGCGGAAAATATAATCCACCTTGTTCTTGCCCGAACGGAAAACGCCCCGCCTGGCGCTAAGGGACTGTCCTTATTTATTGTACCGAAATGGCTGGACGAAGACGGCGCCCGCATCCGAAATGATGTATACCCAATTGGCCTAGAACATAAGTTAGGCCTACATGGAAGTCCAACATGCACGATGAAGCTTGGCGAAAATGACGGCGCCAAGGGCTTTCTCGTCGGTGAAGAAGGACAAGGCTTAAAATGCATGTTCACAATGATGAACAGCTCACGCATAACAACCGGCCTTGCTGGCATCGCAATTGCAGAAAAAGCCTATCAAACCGCGCGTGATTACGCACAGACCCGTGAGCAAGGGCGGAGTTCTGTTGATGGAAAATCCGTTCCCCTCATTCACCACATTGACATAAGGCGTATGTTGACAAGGATGAAGGCTAAGATCGTGGCCGCGCGCTTGCTTAGTTACTATACGGCTACGATTGCTTCTTCTGATACCCCCCAGTTACAAGCACGCGAAGCCCTTTTAACACCAATAGTAAAAGCTTGGGGTACAGACATAGGTATATGCGCAGCAGATGACGCCATACAAGTTTTTGGGGGCGCAGGTTATATCGAAGATACCGGCATTTCTCAACTTTGGCGGGACGTGCGCGTCACAGCAATTTACGAAGGCGCCAATGGCATTCAAGCCATTGATCTTGTTTTGCGAAAAATTACGTCTAAAGATGGTCAGGCTATGGCGGATCTAATCGCGGATCTAAAAAGAATGTGCGATCAGATCGAAGATTGCTCTACGAATGTATGCACATCTTTTTTACCCCGCCTCGTTACAGCTGTCGACAGTCTTGAGAAATCTACGCAAACTCTACGCAATAAACTCAATCAAGGGCAATTGAACGATGCGCTGAGCGGAGCGAGGTCTTATCTAAACATCTTTGGAACTATTCTTGGCGCCGTCCTTATGGGGTATGCATGTTCAATCGAACACGATGACGTTATTGATAGCGCCGTGTTTGAAGAACACCTAAAATTAACAAAATTTTTTATCGAGAGCGAAGTGGCCTCCATAGAAGCACAAATGCAAACCATGATCATCGATGAAAATTTATTGCTAACTTAAATGCACACAAATTAATCAGAAAAAGGATTTCACCGTTTGAATGCGCCATAAGGGCAATAAGCCAAAAAATAAGAACCCTTCCACATAATTCTAAAGAATTTGCGCTTACTTTAGGGTGATAATTTTATCATGATAAAAGTTTTAATGTTCGTGTGGGTATTTTTTTTAAGTGGTTTTATCAATTCGTCGGTTTTCGCAGACGAAGCCACCCCCCTGTTTGATCGCACTGAATATTTTTCAAGTGAGCAAGAACTGAGTGATGATTTACGTCAATTACCGCGCCCGCTAGATACTAACGCGCCAGACGGGCAGATTCTAATAACCAATGCACGGTTATTTGTTGGCACCGGAGAAGTGGTCGAAGACGTCGACATTCTTATTGATGGCAAAAGAATTAGCGCCATAGCAGCTGACCTTAAAGCTCCCCCAAATACTAAAATCATCAATGCAAGTGGCAAAACAGTTATGCCGGGATTGATAGATCTTCATACTCATATCACTTATATGGAGAGCTTTTTTGATACAGCAAAGCTTACTATTGAAAACCCTGCTGACTCTGCATTACGGGGTGTTGACCGGTTGCGCGTTTATGCAGAGGTCGGCATCACAAGTATTCGCGATGTCGCGTCTCATGGTATGGCCCCGTTCACATTAAAAAAATGGGTCGCCGAAGGCCGTATCATTGGCCCCCGAATTTTTGCTTCAGGACAAATGATCACAGGTACGGGCGGACATGCTACGGAAGGGTTTGTGTGGGGCACATCACCAAAAGATCCGCACTCTATGATCCGTGAAGCATCAGGCGCAGACGACTGGGCTGAAGCAGTACGTGAACAATTTAAACGCGGTGCTGATTGGATTAAGATCAGCAGTCACTATTCCCCGGCCGAAGCGAAAGCAGCTATTGATGAAGCACATCGATTAGGGCTTCGCGTTACGACCGATTCAGAAACTATTTTCACAGAAATTGCTATTGATGCTGGCGTTGACTGTGTCGAGCACCCATTACCTGGCACCAAAGAAACTATCCGGAAAATGTCTCGGAAAAGCGTATCATCAGTTCCCACCTTTTTTCCATACCAAAAAGTGTTGCAAGACCAAGGCGGATATTTTGGGTCAACATCTCGTCGCTTTACACTAACAGAAGAGGTTATTTTCGAACAAGGCCGCAAGATGAAGGAGGCAGGTATTATATTTGGTGTGGGAACCGATCTGATTCTAGACTGGTATAAACTTCTGCCACAGCCCTATATTCAAGAACTAAAGAATTTTAGTCGCCTTGGGTATTCACCAACAGACGCATTAATCGCTGCTACGCACACAAGCGCAAAAATTCTTGGCAAAGACAAATATCTTGGCACAGTTGAAGTCGATAAGCTCGCTGATATTATTGTAGTTTCGGGCATTCCGGACCAAAATCTCGATGACTTACGAAATGTCGAAACGGTAATAATTGGTGGGCGACTTATTATAGAAAATGACAAAGTCGTATACCCTGCACGTCACCGTCCCGTAAGCACCGACAGTGTCAAATCTTGGCCCGATGATGCTGCCGAATAATTTTCACAAGGGTGGATTATCGCTAACCCCCTAGGTCAATTTCCTAATATGTGAAATCCTTGTTAGTCGATCGTTATAAAACGACAGTCCTGTCCCCATTTAACATGACGCGGCGTTCAGTCCACCATTGCACAGCCCGCGCAAGCACTTGCGCTTCTACATCCCTTCCCTTTGCGACACATAATTCAGCAGTGTCACTATGGCGGATACGAATAACGTCTTGTTCGATTATTGGTCCTTCATCGAGATCCGTCGTGACAAAATGCGCAGTCGCCCCAACAAGCTTCACCCCTCTTCCATGAGCTGCATGATAAGGACGCGCGCCCTTAAAGCTTGGAAGAAATGAGTGGTGGATATTTATACAGCGCTCACTCAGGGACCGACACAAATCGTCCGATAAAATTTGCATGTATCGCGCAAGAACCAAAAGCTCCACATCATACTGGGTCATCAAGTTTAGAATTTCAGCCTCTTGCTCTGGCTTAGTTTCTTTCGTTATGGGTAAATGATGGTAGTCAAGACCGTGCCATTCCACCAGATCTCTCATAGTTTCATGATTTGACACAACTGCTGCAATATCTACGTGCAAGGCGCCCGTCCGCCAGCGATATAACAGATCATTTAAACAATGACCAAATTTTGAAACCGCGATCATAATTTTCGGCTTATCCGCCACATCAACAATTCGCCATTCCAACCCAAAAATATCGCCAACCGGCCTAAACCCTTCCGTCAGCGTATCGATATCATCGTTTTTACCACAACCGATACGCTTGAATTCACAGCGAAAGAAAAATTTCTCTGTCTGTGGATCACCAAATTGCGCTGCATCAATGATCGTACAGTCCTCATCCCGTAAGAATTTTGAAACAGCCGCAACAATCCCCGGCCGGTCATCACAAGATAAAGTCAATATGAACCGAGCTTCAGACGGCATTTCCATCTCCTGAAATGGATTTTTGCGTTTTATTATCTATTGCATTGAATCTTTTGTGGCTGCTAAGCCATAGCCATAGATGACGCGCAAGACTGCGATCTACATAAATTGTATATCCCGTCCGCTTTTCTTCATAATAAATCAGTACGGTAACATCGAATAATAAAGTAATTATAAAGGCGCCCGGATGAAAAGCATCTGACTGTAAATCAGCTCCGCAGCCCTCCTGTAACAGATCAATTGCTTGCTCACCTGATAAATGAAATATAGCGTAATAGTCGGTCAATTCAGTAATGACCGAGCCATCTTCTCTTGGCGAGGACCAAGCATTTTTCAAGTTCACCGCGTCAACGTCATGATCGCAAAAGACCAGCCATTCATTCGGCCCTGTCCAGAGAGCTGCTAATGATGAATCAGATACAACAGACGAAGATAGCGGAAGCGTAGTACCGAGCTCCGCCGATAAAGATGCGCTTATATTTGCATCTGGCGATGCTTGAATATGAAAAATCCGACGACCCACTTCATTGTCGAGCGACAATGCTATAGCCCTATCTTTCTGACTAACATTTATCGAATATTCTTTATTCGAATCTAAAACTGAAGCTGGAGCCCAATTAAACATGAAGCCTCTCCCCATCCGCATCAAATTGCGCCGTTGGTTCAACGAGCCGAGCAGCCTGTAACGAACCACGGTCATATAAATTAATCGTTTCCCCAACTCGATTGCGACCGCCAGTGACAAGGGCCAGCCCCAACCAGCGACTAAGGTGAGGGCTGTAAAAGGCCGATGTCACATATCCCTCGCTTGGCCCTTGGGTTTTATCAGCATTAATTATATGTGCGCCAGCCATAAACCGGCGTTGCCCTTCCAAGGGCTCGATACCAACAAATTGTCGCCGATCCTGGCGGGTATTTTCTGGTAGCAATAAAGATCGCTTACCAATAAAATCCCCTTTCTTTTTAGACGCTGGCCCGCCCCATCCGATGTCATCTGGTACTGTTGCCCCATCCGTATCGGCGCCAATATGCAAGTATCCTTTTTCAGACCGCAAGGTCATCAACGTTTCAAGACCATATGGCGTAATTTCATACGTTCTACCCGAGACCATAAGATTCCGCCATAGCGCAGCCCCAAAACGTGCGGGAACGTTAACCTCATACCCAAGCTCTCCCGTAAAGCTAGCACGCATAATACGTACAGGAACATGCTCGCCGCCAATTGTTCCTTCGCGAATACTCATATGAGGAAATGCATCATTACTTAGATCAATATCAGTTCCAATCGCCTGTAATACCTCGCGTGCGTTTGGACCAGATATTGTCACATTCGCCCATGCTGGCGTCACGGATCGAATAAGAACATCCATATCGAACCATTCGCACTGCCGCCATTCTTCCATCCAAGCCAGAATACGTGCAGCATTTGCACTTGTGGTGTGCACTAGGAAGTGCGCCTCTCCAAGTCGAGCAAAAATACCATCATCCAGTACAATGCCCTTTTCATTGAGCATGATCCCGTAACGGGCTCGCCCAATCTTTAAAGACAAAACATTATTAATGTAGAACTTGTTTAAGAAAGCCGCGGCATCTGCCCCGCGCACCTCGATCTTGCCAAGCGGGGATCCGTCGTATAGCCCCACCGATCGCCTAACGGCCTTAGCCTCACGCTGCATGGCCTGGTACAAACTTTCACCAGTTGTTGGATAAGCCGCTGGTCGCTTCCATTGGCCGTAATCCCAAAATTCGCCTCCGGCCGCATCTAAAAGATCATGAAGCGGACTATAACGCGTTGGCGCATATAACTCGCCGCGTCGGCGACCAGCGATAGCACCAAGCGTTACCGGGGTATAAAAAGGTCGATAGGTTGTTACGCCCACTTCGTCAATTGAACGATTAGTCCGCTCAGCAAGCGCATGAATGGCGTTTAAGTTGCTTGTTTTTCCCTGGTCAACGGACATTCCGTTCGTTGTATAACGTTTCAAATGTTCGACGGACACGTAGTCTTCACGCACAGCAACATCAATATCGCGCAACGTCACATCATGCTGGAAGTCAATCCACTGTTTACCTGGCTTCACTGATGGTATGTTACGGTGGGTTTTAAGCGTATTTTTTTCGCCGCGGCGTTCTGGTGCAATAGAGCCGCCTTTCAAACCCAGGGCTTGAACCGCCTCACCTCCCGCTCTAGCGCCATCTTTTCGTGCGCGCTCAAAATCGAAGGCGCCATTGACGGCGCCAGCAACATACACCCCCTCGGGAGATATTTTGGGCGCAAAACCCGCGATCTCATGATCATATTGCAACGCCCCGCGTGCATGGCTAAATAAATGCGCAGTTGGTTGCCAACCGCCTGACATCGCAAGGCAATCACATTCTATTATTCCGTTATTACCCAACATTGGGTTAAAGTGGCCATTAGCATCGCCAAGCTTTATCCGCCTAAGGCCTTTGGCCCCATCAGCATCAATCACCGTTGAATTATGATGAACGGCCACCCCGGCCTGCGTAATTGTCTGAGCAATTTTAGTACTTTGATTGACCGAACGACTATCTAACAATGCGACAATATTGCAATCAGCCTCTTTCAAAGCGAGCGCAACGCTATAAGCACTATCATTATTGGTCGCTATGACGACCTTTTTTCCCGGACAAACAGCATACCGATTGACATATTCAACTACGGCCGACGCCAACATAACACCGGGCCGGTCATTATTTGGAAAAACAAGCGGCTGTTCAATTGCACCTGTTGCGAAAATGATTTTTTTCGCCCTAATGCGCCAGAAAAGTTGCCTTGCATTTATAGGGGCGTCATGACGCTGGTGCACGCGCTCAACAGCGGCCACAACACGATGGTCAAATACGCCGCTCGCAGTGGTTTGAGTCAGCACAGTTACATTAGGCGCGGCATACAATTCCTTAATCGTATCCTTTAGCCAAATATATTTCGTATCCTGATCATCTGTCACTCTATTGAAAATAGAATGGCCAAGTACGTTATCTTGCTCAAGCAAGAAAACCCGCGCGCCCGAAGCACTAGCAACAGACGCCGCAGCCACACCAGCAGCACCGCCACCACAGACAAGCACGTCGCAATGCACATTCTTATGAAAATAGGTGTCAGGATCATTTGTCGTTGGCGCTTTACCAATACCAGCCACAGCCCTTACAGCGTCTTCATACCAAGACCAATTAGGCCACATGAATGTTTTATTGTAGAAGCCGGCTGACCAAAACGCACTAAACCAAGCGAGCACACCCTGAACATCATAGTCAACGCTAGGCCAGCAATTTTGACTATTAGCAACAAGCCCTTCATAAAGCGGCTGCATAGTGGCGCGCACATTAGGTTCAACGCGCGAGGCTTCTCCCACACTGACTAGAGCGTTTGGCTCTTCCACCCCCGCAGATAGAATACCGCGTGGGCGGTGCAATTTCATACTACGCCCAACAACACGCACTCCATTCGCCAGCAATGCTGAGGCCAGCGTATCGCCTTCGAACCCTTGATAAGAACGACCGTTAAACTTAAAGGGAATAGGACGTATTCTGTCTATTTTCCCGCCTGAGCTTAGGCGATAAGGCTGTGACATCACGTTCATAATGCATCCTTTTCGAAATTCGGCTTCTGGGTCCCCATTTTGTAGGTTTTCAATATTTCATGGCTTACCGTGTCCCGCGCCACGTTGAACCATTGACCACAGCCATGAATATGACGCCACCGTTCCAAATGAAGCCCTTTCGGATTGTCACGAAAATGAACATAATCGGCCCAAGCTTCATCAGATAAGGTTGAAGGATCGACTGGCCGAATTAAGTGCGCCTCGCCGCCAAAGGCGAATTCCTTTTCATCTCTTAAGCCGCAATACGGACAATATATCTGTAACATTGATCTTCCCACATTCCGTAATTAATGATCGACGCCAGACGCCGCACTTTCATCGATGAGGGCGCCTGACGCAAACCGATCTAACCCAAATGAAGTGACTAGAGGGTGCGGTGCGCCATTTGCAATGGTATAAGCAAGCGTGTCGCCGCCCGCAGGAATCGCTTTAAACCCGCCGGTTCCCCATCCACAGTTGATATAAAGACCTTTTACAGGGGTCTCCCCAATAATAGGACTAGTGTCGGGCGAAATATCAACAATCCCCGCCCACTGACGATTTAACTTCATGCGACTAAATTGAGGAAATAGCTCTAAAAAGGCCGCCACAACATTCTCAATCGTTGGGGTGCCGCCACGCTGCGCATAAGAATTGTAAACATCAGCGCCACCGCCCAGCACAATTTCACCCCGATCAGACTGACTTACATACATATGAATTGACGGTGATAAAATAGATGATCTCAATATTGGCTTTACAGGCTCAGTCACCATCGCCTGGAGCGCCATCGATATAAGCGGCAAACGAAACCCTGCAAGCTTCGCCAATTCACTGGAATGCCCAGCAACGGCAACACCAACAGCACCGGTTTTAATTTCTCCCAATGTCGTGTTCACCCCAGTAACTCGTCCGTTTTCCATTTGAAATCCGGTTACGGTACAATTTTCGATGATATCGACACCAGCATCGCTCGCCGCCCGCGCATACCCCCACGCAACCGCGTCGTGTCGCACGATACCGCCTCTCTTTTGTAAAAAACCACCCATTACGGGGTATCTCGCATTGAGATTAATCGTCGGCTCAATTCTACTGACGTCAGCTGGCGTTAACTCATCCACATCAATACCATTTAAAAGAATGGCGTTTACAGTGCGGCGCGCAAGCTCTAAATCATGTTCACTATGGGCGAGAATGATATTTCCGCGCTGGCTCATCATGATGTTGAAGTTAAGATCTTGCGTAAGCCCTTCATAAAGCTTCAATGAATGATCATAAAGCGCCGCACTTTCAGGGTAGAAATAGTTTGATCTAACCAATTGCGTATTGCGGCCAGTATTACCGCCGCCGACCCAACCCTTTTCAAGCAAGGCGACACGCCCAACACCATAGGATTTAGCGAGGTAATAGGCGCATGCGAGCCCATGCCCGCCGCCGCCAATGACAACCACATCATAGCTTTTCTTAGGGGTGGCACGCCGCCAAGCAGGCGACCAAGATTGGGGCCCCTTTATTGCAGCTTTAGCAAGAGAAAGAAAAGAATAACGGTTCATCGCGCCCTTAACCTATTGCGTCTCAAAAAATAGAAACATGGACAGATATGTCCATGTAATCATACTTAGACATAACTGTCAAAGTTATTTGTCGACTCCGTATAAAAAAAACCAACGAGACGACTATTAAAAATTAAGAATAAATTACGGGCGTGCCGCTATCGACCAAGCAGCACCTTCAGGTAAAGCGGCGCAAGCTCTCGGCGGCGTTTAGCGCTTTCTTTAAATCCCATTGTGTAGTAACCAACCTGGTGCATAAACGCGATACGGGCACGCACTAAAGATTCTTCTTTATCATAGCCAAGGTCGGAAAACATCAGCTGCAATGCTTCGATCCGCCGACGATCCACCTGCTTAACAACTTTAGCAACATCAGCGCTAACCCGCGCCCAATCGCGCATCGCAGCATCGAACAAGGGATCAAAATCCTTATCATCTCGCCAAAGATTAATGATCGTTTCTAACCCAGCTTCTCCATTTCGGTTGCCTGAAGCGACAAACCCAGCATAAGCTTTCGTGCTTGCGTCCTGCCAATGATCAACAAGCGCCGTCAACAATTGTTCACGGCTTTCAAAGTGCCAATAAAAGCCTGTTCTTTTGGCTCCAATCGTTTTAGCGATTCGATCGACTTTAACCGCTTCCAATCCTCCTTGGATCAAGGCATCACGCGCAGCTTCAACCCACGCATCTTTACCAACACGGCGCCCCCGTTCAGGCACTTTTGTTCGTCCGCTCATCTTCGCCCTTTACATTTAAGGCCAATAATGCACGGCAAAATGCTCGTATTTACCCCAAATGTACAGAACCCAACCGAAACAAACTCTAATTTAAGCGACAGCACATGGTCGTTAATTGGTAGATTTTATTTCCATACCTGTTGGGCGACCCGAAAATTATTGCCCCCCATTAGGTTAATTAGGGCGTCATCCGGCCACCCCATTTGCTGTAATCTGTCAATCACTTCCGGTATCCGCGTCGGCTCAACAAGTCGAATTCCCTTTGCAAACTTATCTGGCGGGAAAAATTCAGGGTTACTCGCCACAAAGTCCTCTAACTCACTCTCGTCAAATGGATAATCCAAACCAAGACCGACATGTTCAGACCCAACGCGAGAAGCGATATAGTCGATGTGGCGAACCATCGTTTCCGTTGAATTATCATTGTCGCCTAGAAATACGCCAAGCCCATTTAGGTTAACCACCCCCCCGCTGGCTGCGCAAAGATCAATCAGATCATCAGGAATATTACGCTCATGATCATAAATTTGTCGCGGATTAGAGTGGGAGAATATTGTAGGATTTTGCGAATATTCTATCGCCTCACGAGCCGTCCGATACCCTGTGTGACTACAACACAGAACCATACCCACACGTTGCATTTCATCAATGACGCGCCGGCCAAATGCAGTTAGACCCGAATCATCATCCATGCAGCCGCCCCCTAGCCTGTTATTTTTATTATAAGCAATTAGCATCCAGCGAACACCTAGGGCGTAGTATGGCTCAACAAGTTCCGGCAAATCATCAATTGAAGCCCCCCCTTCAATATCAAACCCGATAGCAAGCTTGTTTTCTCGCTTGGCCTTTAAAACGTCATCTGTAGAAAGCGCCAATACGTACTCATCAGCATGCTCTCTAATCCAATGACGAAAAGTCGCCAACATCTTAATGGCAAGGTGCCAGGGCATCATATCAAAATTAACGTTTAAACTGACGAATGACGCGCCAATATGACGATACTGCTGTAGCTGATCGAGAAAGTCATACTCCCCAGGACGAAGCGGCATACAGGCGTGATTTTCCCACAAGATCGCCCTATCAACTAATGATTTGTAGGTTGAGGAAACCGTCGCTGCTGAAAATGAAGGGCTGATGCTCATATCCTCGTGAACTCCTAATGTGCGTCGATACAACAATTTTTCTGGCTATCGGTTAAACTCATTTCTTTCGCTCAATTTCTTTTCCCAGACATTCACTCGCACCGCTAACCCTAACGATGCGATAGCGCCCGCCACACACTCAATAAAAAGAAGCTCGGCCGAAATAATTTGATCCGCTCCCAAATTTAACATGAGTATCAAGAATAATGGGCTTGATAGCCGCGTTTAGGTGCGACCCTGCTCCAACTAATATGACAGCCAAATCGACAAAGGGCACACAACTAAGATCAATTCCGTCTCTGTTAAGAGACGGAATTTTTTATAATCACATTAGCAAAAGGTATACTGCTCATGAATTAAATGCATGCGGATAATACTTACGAGCGTGCTCTTCAGTTATAAACCCTTCTTTTATGTCGCCTCGTACGTCTTCAGGTGAACGCTCTGATGCGGGGCCCCATCCGCCGCCGCCGCCAGAAAAGAAACAAATGCGTGTCCCCTTTTCGAGGAAGTAGCCGCTTTCTTTATTACACGGCTTGGTTTCCCCATTTGTATCAATAACGTGTATGCTTACTGGATCGGCATCAAACCCGCCCGCCAAACCTGGCGGCGGTGTTTTTGTACGCTCAGAGATTGTTGTGATGTAACAGTCCTCCTGCACATCTATCACATATTCAACCCCTGGCCCCCCTCTGAATTTTCCAGCGCCGCCGCTATCAGGTCTAAATTCCGCCTTCTCAATAAGACGCGGAGACTTCGCCTCCCAAACCTCTAACGGAGCAAGACGAGCGGCAGATTGGCCAAAGCACATCGCTGTTCCGCCATCCCCAGATGCGTGGCCGCCCAAGCCAACGGGAAATGGGTGGCCATCCCCCCAAGCCTCGCCGGTTTTTTCACGATACCCCCACCAAACGGCGCCCGGAACATCTGTCCCCGGATCAGCAGGCACTAAAGAGGGACTGACGGATCCGATGGCTCGAAAAATGGTATCGGCCGCTTGAAGGGCTGGCCACACATACATGAAGCACGGGGCTGGCGGCTCAGGATGTAACATCGACCCCACTCTTGTAACAACTTCCAGAGCACGAAAATGTCCCTCTGTAGTCGCCTCACCGCCGCCAGCGAGCATGGCTAAAGCAACCCGCGTTGAGGCCACGGTCTCCGGCAGGGGCGAATTAAATGGCCCCTCTAGCGCATCAGGCAACCCGGAATAGTCAACGCGTACTGATGAACCATCGACCTCAAAATAGACATCAAATTCGATTTTATCATCATTGATGCCGTCATTATCCATTACCCCCCTGCCTACGTATCGGCCGTCCGGTATTTTCTCGTAAAACCGCCGCACCATAGCTTCGCCATGGTCAAAAATTTGCTCAACCGCCGCCTCAAAAGTTTTCAAACCAAAACGGTCAACTAGCTCACGAAGCGCTTTATCACCAGCGCGTAACCCAATGGCTTGCGCATGCATATCACCATGCAGCGCTTTTGGAATACGCGAGTTATCAAGAAGAATTCTATAAATATTCTGATCGAGTTCGCCCTTATTAAAAAGCTTAATCCCCCTAAAGAAGGTGCCTTCCTGATACACGTCAGTCGTATTTGTGCAGTATGGATAGGTCGCCCCTACATCTAACCAATGGCCTTTAATCGCACTGTAGGCGAATAACTTATCGTCATAAAAAATCGGCATGATCAAGGCCACGTCATTCGCGTGAGAGCCGGTGCCATATGGCCAATTGTAAATGAGAATATCGCCAGGGTTCAACACTTCAGGGCCCCCGGCGCTGTTCACAGCCTCTTCAATACAAAAGCTCAATGTACCCATGAAATGCGGTAAGCTAGGCGCTTGGCCTAACAATCGGAAATCTTTGTCATAAAGACCACCAGCAAAATCAAGAACCTCATATATAATCGGCGAATATGCAGTTCGACACAGCGCGCGCTTCATTTGGTTTGCCGCTGATGCTATCGCACTGCGAACAATTTCTGTCGTGACACCATCAACTGCTTCTTCCGGCTTGCGACCAGGGAGGGCTGAAGTGACAACAATCTTTCCAGTATCACAATTATTGGCGGATGTTTCCGCTATTCGTTTTTTTAAAATTGTATCAGTCATACAATGCGCCCTCCTAAGTTCTCACCAAATGCAGCAGATCATGCGTGTCGACATAATATTCAAAATTTGCGTCAACATATGTTGTCGCTGTTGGCTCAAGTATTACCGCCGGTCCAACATAACGTTCTTCAGAATTTAAGCTGTCACGTTCAACAATGACCCCATCCATCATGCGCTTATTCGCAAATGAGTACATTTCATGTGACTTCGGATTTACTTCGCTAGGCTGATCTTTTGATTGATCAGATCCTTTGAGACTACGCTTTGGCAAAGGTCTAACGTAACCCGCTCGAACAGCAGAAATTTCAATTGGATCATCAATTTCAACGCCAAATGATGTCGTATATGCACTATGAAACAAACTCGCTATTTCCGCTATACTTTGTGTAATTTGATCTAGACCATCCAGTCTAATTGGAATGCTAAGAGCATGCTCTTGGCCTTCATAACGCATTTCAAAGTAGGCTTCTTTTCTTACCTCTTCGCCTGTATTGTGGGACCCCGCAGTCTCCAAAATTTCTGTAAACAATTCATCAAGAATATCCTTAGCCGTCTCTATACTGTCTTTAGACAATAAAGAAATATAAGTCCTAGCTTTTGAGAGCGTCATATCGGCGCCAAGCATGCCAAAAGCAGAAAAATTCCCCGCAAACGGCGGTACAATAATATGATTGATCGACAGCTCATCCGCCATTAATCCCGCCATCAATGGCCCCGCACCACCATAGGCAAGTAACTTAAATGAACGCGGATCAAGCCCCTGCTCAACAGTAATCTCACGAATTGCATTAGCCATCTTGGCGCCAGCAATCGCCAAAATACCGCTTGCAATCGCCTCACAGCTTTCATCAAGAGGCTCCGCCACAGTTTGCAAGGCGTCTTCAGCTTTTTCACGACTTAACTTAAGGCCGGAAGCAAGGACCCCTTCACCTAGCATGCCTAAATAAAATGCAGCATCAGTTGTCGTGGGACGTTCACCGCCATTACCATAGCATGCGGGCCCGGGCGCGGCGCCCGCGCTTTCAGGACCAACCTTTAACAAGCCCCCTTCGTCAATGTAAGCTATTGAACCGCCTCCACTGCCTATAGTTCGCACATCAACGAATGACGTTTGAAGCGGAAGACCAATTATTTCGCCTTCATATTTTAATTTCGGGCGTCCATCAATGATGACAGCAGTATCAAAACTGGTTCCGCCAACATCCGCCGAAATAAGATTACCAAGATCAAATATTCGAGAAAGTTCACCCGACCCTTCAGCCCCGGCAACGGGGCCAGACATAATAGTTTCAAAGGAACGGTCTTTCGCCTCGCTGAAAGTCATGGACCCGCCGCCACAACGTGTAATCAAACAGGTCGAGTCAAGACCAATTTCTTCCAAGCCGCTTTCTAAGATAGAAAGATAATTAACCATGCGATTGCGAACATATGCGTCCACTATAGTCGTTGTCGTACGCTCATATTCTCTGTACTCACCTGAGATCCGGTGCGATAAAGAAATTCCGCCCTGAAAACCGTTTTGCCTTAAAACCTTTTCCGCGCGAATTTCGTGCTCACCATTAGCGTAGGAATTCATAAAGGCGACAGCAATGGTGTCTACACCTTCGTTATTGAAAATTTCCAAGGCCAATTTGACATCTTCTTCCACAAACTCCTCGTGGACGCTTCCATCAAATTTAATTCGCCCGGTGATTGGTTGACATAAAGAACGCGGCACAAGGTGAGGTGAAGCTTTCCAAAAAATGTTGTAAGCCTCCGCTCTATCACCGCGCCGAATTTCCAATATATCACGCATGCCTTTTGTCACTAAAAGGCCGACCTTAGCGCCCCGGCGTTCAAGAAGTGAATTCAGCCCAACGGTTGTACCGTGCAGAAAGTAAGAAGCCTTATCAATTTCCGCCTTAGACAGGGTGTCGGTGATAGCCCGCAAACATCCAATGTCCGGGTTAGCAGGGGTTGTGGGAACCTTCCCAAACACCGTCTTTCCAGTTTCCTCGTCATAGGCAATCAAATCGGTAAATGTCCCGCCTATATCGACGCCAATTCGCAAAGTCATTTTCTTTTCCTTAAGGTGATCACATTATTATAGTTGCCGTCGCAACACTTAGCCTTAACACCAAGTCTCCCTTGAGATTACTCCTCAACAACGGCAAAGCTATCCCGAAGCATCATGCGCCGCCTTCGTCGCGGAAGGCGGCGCCGATTTGCTTACTGCATTAATTACTCACTATACTGTTTAATAAAATGAATACTCAAGTTCGACGCCATAGCTTCTAGGCCGATTTTGAGGTCGTATAAACCCGCCACCTAGAGGCGGTAACTCAGCCGTAGTTTCACGCGTATTCAGCGCGTTCCTCATCCAAAAGGTAATACGTACGTTCTCTTTCTCAATTCCAGTTCGGATATTAACGAAATTCTTGGATGGAATTTCAGCGGTTTCATTCAATCCCAAAAACATTGAGTCGTTATAGCGATAATCTACATGAGCGACCGCATCCCAATCATTATTCAACGGCACTGAATAATCTGCATTGAGATTAAATGTCCACTCTGGCGTAAGCGGCGAACGGAAGCCATCCGCTTGTTGGGACCTTAGATAACCAAGCCCTGCCCCAAATTGAAGACCCTCAGCAGCAAACCAAGTTGTCTCAAACTCCCCACCGTAAATATCGGTCTCAGGAATAGTTGTGGTTGATCTAAATGGCGGCGTATTCACGAGAAACGAAAATTGCTGGTCTGAATAGTCAATATGAAAACCAGCGGCATTAAATAGAACGCGGCTACCAAATAGAGTCGCCTTAAAACCGCCTTCATAATTGGTCGTATCCTCAGGAAGCGTATAACTGCCAGTATTAAAGAAACCAGACCTAAAACCTTTCGCCCAAGTCGCATAAACCATCAAATTATCAGTGATATCATAATTGATGGAAACTTTTGGTTGGAAACTATCGTTCTTGCGCACCCGCGTATCTACTGGCGTCCCTGTAAGGTCAAGGTTCTGTACAATGTTGTCGAGCGCTTCATTATCATATTGGGTGTTTTTATTCGTCGTATGATCGTAACGGCCAGCAACTGTCACTTCAACACGATCGGTAAGGTCGTATGAGGCTTGACCATAGACCCCCCACCAAAAATCTTCGCGCTCATCCCAGCGTACAAAAGTGAAATTAGCCGGGTCAAAAATCTCTAGTGGCCCAACAGTAGGCCCGACATTGAAACCCGTCCGCGTTTTACGATCTAAGATTTGCGCACCAATAAGCCAGCGAAAACGACTGTCAGAATTAGAAACCAATCGGCTATCATGCGTAACGGTCTCAAAATCATCAGCGCTATCAAAAATACTATCAACGATTTCACCGGGCCCAGCAAGTGACCCCAACGCAGGCTCATTGAAACAGCCCGGCTGAACGCCCGGCGTTAGAAGATCCGCATCAACCGCAGGATCATCAGGGTCATCCCAACACACGCTTGAATAGACGTTTTGCTTCACATTATTGTAAGCGGTTGTTGACGTAAACGATGCAAAATCGAGATCATAATCTATCTTCAACGACCCAGTATGGAATCGCCGATTGTCTTCCCCAGCAAAGCGTCTGCGCGCGCGTGTAGAATTATCGAAGACATCAATCAGGTCCGCGCTCGCCAATTTATCTTGGTAAGTTGAGCCATTGCGCTCCCAAAGATAACGATAGCGCAGATCAATAGATAAATCATCAGTTGGCTTAAAGACGATTAATTGATTGAGCTGCTTGTAACGCTCAAAGTCAAGATCAATACCCGCGCCAGGCCCTACCGTGCTGGCGCTATCAATCAACCCATCCCAACTTCTAAAAGCAAAACTAGTGCGGAACAATAGCTTGTCTTCAATTAACGCGCCGGAAAGCAAGGCTTTGGCTGTCCAATCATCCCCCTTGCCATAGCCGCCCATTACGCGCAATTCAGTATCGTTAGTAGGCTGCTTTGTAATGACGTTTACCGCCCCCGCAATGGCGCCGGCGCCGTAAAGTGCGCTTTGCGGCCCACGCAAAACTTCAATGCGCTCCACATCGACGAGAGATCCCGCATTAATTGCATCCAACGAATCAGCAGCCACGCCATCAACTGTGTATGTGACAGCTGGCCAACCCTGTTGTCCGTTTCCGACACCGCGCACACTCATAAAGAACACACCGCTGCGGAAAGCCCGGTCGTCGCGAAAATTTATGTTAGGCACCTGGGCTGTAAAATCGCCAATGCTATCAATACCAGCCGCCTCAATTTTCGTTGATGTAAAAGCTGTAATAGCATCAGGAATTTCTTGGAGATTTTCCTCCCTTTTCCGTGCAGTAACTAATATAGTATCTTGCGCCGCACTATTTGCAGCAGCATCATCATTAGCCTGGACGCCGCCAGCGCCAGTTGCCGCAATCGCCATAGACGAAGCAGCCGCCGCAAGTTTCGAAGCTTTTAAACTTAACACATTACCCTCCATTGGTTGCACCTGTCGATCGGAGACAGAGATATATACAACCCCACCCTCCGAGAGACCGCCGGATAGTTCTGTGTTATGAAAAAGCAGCTCTAGCGCTTTTCCTAAAGTATACTGACCAACAACTGGGTTAACCCCGGTTTTTCCCGCAAGCGAGTGCGGGTAAAAGACTACAGCACTCGTCTCTTGAACAATAGCATCAAGCGCACCACCAAGAGTATCTTTTTGAACATTGAAAGTATAGATTTTATCACTAGTCTGAGCAAATCCATTCTGCACAAACAAAGTAGAAAAAACAATACCCGCGCAAGCTATCAACGTCCTCTTATATGTCTTTCCCCAAGAGCAAACGCAACGATCAGTATCTTTATAATATACGTCGGCCTCATAAGGTAAGATGCGCGGCCCACTTTTCCCCCCAGGCCAAAAATGAATTTTTTTTGAAATTTTCGCTTTTCCCCGCAATTAAATACCCCTCTGTTTGCGCATGCTTGGAGTTATGATGCGGCATAAAGCTTTACGTATTTATCATTTACACGAACAACACGTATACCAAGGTTCAATTCGAATGAGGCAAGAACTGTCTCAATTTCCCCTGCACGGAAGTAACCAGAAACTTCCATTTCCCTTAAAGCAGGGTCAGCGATTTCAATCGCCACCTCAGTGTAGCGACTTATATCGTCGATTACATACCCCAGAGAATCACCCGAATACGCCACCATCCCCTGACGCCAAGCAAGTTTTCTTTTCATGTGATTATGCGTGACATCGCCAATTTTTTTTACACTATCATCAAAAACAGCAATCTGACCCGCCGCCAATTCGCCAATTTGCGCACGCTCAACGGAGTCGGCCTCATCGCTTCTTTCTGAGCTTTGACTTTCCAGGGGAAGTAACGATTCCAAAGCAACACGCCCTTCCTCAACAGCCACTTCAATTGCCGCCCCCTCTCGAACACGAACCGAAAAAGCAGTACCCAACGCCTTAACTGCGCCACCAGCCGCATAAACCAAAAAGGGCCTATTCTTGTCTGAAACGACCTCAAAATAAGCCTCGCCCTGCATCAAATGTATTACCCGCTCCTTAGCGGAAAATTCTATCCGGACCCTACTGTCAGTATTAAGAACCATTACAGAACCATCCTTTAGAAGGTAGTCCTTCTGTTCACCAACTACAGTTTCATATATAATTGCTTTCCCAAACCATTGAGTGTTATTATAAAACCAAACGCCACTAAAAAAAGCAACCGCAATGGAAGCAGCAACAGCGACAAAACGCCGACGACTGAAAGATACATCATCCTTTGGCGAATTACGTACAGCTTTCGTTTCAACATCAAGGTGACCGTTTAGCTCACTCAGCATAGAGAGCTGCTTTCTGAATGCGAACAATTCATCAAAAGCCGCACGATTGCGATCACTCTCAGTAACCCAGTCCTTGAACGCAGCCAGCTCTTCCGCCGAAACGTCCTCACGCTCCAAGGCCGTCACCCAAGCCGCCGCCTGGGCCTCTATTTCCGCCCCGCGCGCTAATCTAATAACATTTTCTTGTTTTTCATTCATCGTCGATCACGGCCTCTGATTTGAAACCATCAACTATTTTTACAACGCGTTTTTGTGGTTCCCTTATCTTTGCTGTTGCCTTTGCTGCGCTGAATTCTGACGGCTCATACCCTTGATCACAAAGATACTCCCGACACTTTGTAAGCCCAGCAGACAAATGATGCTCAACCGCCTTAATACTTATCTGCATTCTATCAGCAATTTGTGCGTATTGCAGACCTTCAACATGGCGCAAAATAAAAGCTTCCTTACAACGCGGCGGCAACCCTTCAATCGCCTCTAACAATACAGCTAGCTTCAATCGACCATCCAAATGTTGGTCAATTGGCGGCTGCTGCTCATCCACAATGAGTTCAATACCGTCAGAATCCCCAGTTGATTCGGTTGGAAAATTTCCTTTTTTTCGAAGTTTCTCCAAAGCGATGTTTTTTGCAATACGGAATAAATAGGCCTTGGGATCAAGAATGTCGCGCTTTAATTCTGAAGCAAACCCCCTCAGAAAAGTCTCCTGCACCGAGTCATCCACATCATGCCGAGTGTCAACCAAACGGGATAAATAACGCCTTAAGGCTTTTTCATTTTCCAGAAAAACATTCAGTATTTTGGACATTACATCAGTGCGTCTTCTATCTGCGAAAGCCTCCTCAAAACGGCAATACCCAACATTTGCAAATAGCGCGCAGCAAAAAGCAGTCGCAAAATATAATGTAAGGGACCCCTTAGATTAACATGCCATAAAGCCTAGAGCATAGCATTTTCAAAAATTAAATTTTTCCCTCAACACCTAGGGAAAATCGTTTTTCCTTACTCTCTGTATTTTATGGCGGAAAAATACATAGAACCAAAATGCCGACTATGCAGTCAAGGAAGCGGACACAGGGTAATATTTTCCGCCGCTAGACAGCTAGGGAAATCACATACTTCACAATCATAATCAGCATAGCATCTGTGATTTGTGGCCCCCAGCGCACAGCAGTCACATTCGTCGGCTTTAACGCAATAAATTCAATTTTCTAAAGTAAGGACTTAAATTGATCCTTCCCCGCCCTATCACACTGCAAAACCACCTGCTCCGCAACTAAGAGGATAAAACCAAATGGATCCCATCGCAAAAAAATTATCAGAGCTAGGAATTACATTGCCTGATCCTGCGGCTCCGGCTGCAAATTACATTCCATACGTAGTAAGTGGCGAAATGGTCTATGTTTCGGGGCAATTGCCATTCGATAATGGCGATATCATCACCGGCGCCGTCGGAACAAATATCGACATTGACCAGGCCGTCTTTGCTGCAAGAATGTGCGCGATAAGTTTGATCGCACAAGTCAACGCGGCGACGAAGGGCAATCTTTCACGTGTTTCACGCGTTGTGCGCCTAGGCGGTTTTGTGCAATGCGGTCCTGAATTTTACGATCATCCCAAAGTCATCAATGGCGCATCGGATCTAATGGTCGAAGTCTTCGGCGATATTGGACGACATTCACGCGCAGCAATTGGCGCCCCGTCCCTACCATTGAATGCAGCCGTGGAGGTCGATGGGATTTTTCAAATTTCACAATAAATACTGGCTAGTGTTTAGCCCCCCTGCAAACAGGCATCAACCGATGTTTACTTTCCGCGCGTTCTTGCGGCCGACAAAGCATCTTAATTCCATCAGTATAATAGTATATATACAGATTATAATTTTGGACAGGGTTCGCCAGCCCCCCCCCTTCAGGGCCCTCTTGCGAACTAATTAGAATGAGAATTACCAATCTCGCGAGGAGTCTCGGGATCAGTCGATCGTCGGCTGAGCGGCTTAAGAAAGATGCGCGGGATGGTCTCGCGCAATTAGAGACCCCAGCACTATTCGTCCAAGGTTTCTTACCCTTAGAATCTGGACAACGCGATCGTCGCTGATCCTAATCCGGACCTGTTAGTGCTTTCGGTTTGCGGGCTTTCGGAGTTCTGAAACCATCTTGCGGAATACCGCTTCTTTTGCACCCAGTGGGCACAGAAAACTAGGGAACACTATATAAAATTCTTTTGGTTTTCAGAGGCTTATTCGATTGGAGCGGGTAGCCGGGATCGAACCGGCATCCTCAGCTTGGAAGGCTGTTGTACTACCATTGTACTATACCCGCTTGGGCATCACCAAGAGTGATGACAATCACGCTCTAACTGCGCGATAGCGAAGAGAGAGTCATAGCAGTCAAACCGCACTAAGCAAGAGCCAAGCTTGCCCGGAAACAACTATTTTTCCCAAACAACAATTGAAGAGGATTAAGGAAGTAAAAGCCCTGGCAAATACGTGATGGCAAACGCTGCAAGAACAGCAACGCCCGTAAATATCATCAAGCCTTTCGCCACTTCCGAGGCGCCTAGCTGACGTAATATTCCAAACAATATAAGAAGAAGAGCGCTAAAGCTCGCTAGTCCGATAGTTGCTGTCAGTGAAAGCATTCCGACCCTTATACCCACAGTCTCAAATATCCAAGATATGGCACACTGTGTTGTACCCACGCATGTTTGGCGCCAATGCCAAAACACGCATAAAGTGTAAAACGCTCCCCGGCTAACGTTATATAGTTACAAAATGTGGCGAAAATGTGGCGAAATTAACCTATTGAGACAAAACCAAGGCAAAACCGAGGCTTAGCAACATTCAATAGTTAACAAACGTCATATTGCGCATTATATGCACTCTATTTATCCCGATTTAAGCGGCGAATAAGACTAGAGGTATCCCACCGGCCGCCGCCCATGGCTTGAACATCCGCGTAGAACTGATCAACCAGAGCAGAGACGGGAAGGCGCGAACCATTCAAACGCGCCTCAGATAATGCGATCCGCAGATCTTTTCGCATCCAATCAACGGCGAAGCCAAAGTCAAACTCATCCGCAACCATCGTTGTTGCACGGTTGTTCATTTGCCAACTTTGCGCAGCGCCGCCCGAAATTGCATCGATCACTTTTTCTGTGTCCAGCCCTGCCTTGCCCGCAAAGTGCATTCCTTCTGAAAGCCCCTGTAATAGACCCGCTATACAAATTTGATTGACCGCCTTGCAAAGCTGCCCGTGGCCAGCCGGACCGATATGAACAGATCGAGCAGCATAAGCATCCATGATGGGTGCAATGGCGGCAAAATCATCTCCCTCGCCGCCGCACATTATGGCAAGCTTGCCAGCTTCCGCCCCTGCCTGACCGCCGGAAACCGGCGCATCAACAAAACCGACATCGACATTTTGAAGTTCTTGCGCAAGACGACGGGCAAGTTCAGGCGAAGCGGTTGTATGATCCACAACAACTGCGCCAGCTTTTAAGGAAGGCTTAATCTTTTCAACCATCTCAAGGACATCAGGATCATCCCCAAGGCACATAAAGATAAAATCAGCCTGTTTAACGGCAATCTCTGGCTGAGATTCAGCTTGGCCCTTATGGGTTTGCACCCATAACGCAGCTTTTTCCCCAGTGCGGTTGTAAACGCTAAGCTCATACCCTTTAGCGGCCAAATGGCCCGCCATTGGAAAACCCATGACCCCAAGACCAAGAAAAGTTAAGCGCATTAAAACCTCTTTCAATAATCCCAATTTTTGTCCCTAAAGGGGACTGAATTACGGTAGCAAAATCGCCTATTACATGATTTTCAGACAAAACGTCGGAAATGATTGCTTTGCTGGAAAACCTGAACGATAAATCCGTTTGTTGTTTAATAAACAAGACCACCTAAAGCATTAGAAAACCAATAATAATTTTTAGACCTCCTGCACAATTACGGGCTTGCACGCCTCGTAGTTGCGCAAACAAACAGAGATAAGAGTTTTAACGTGCTAGAACTTGCCGCCAATGCCCCTTGGCATATGTGGATGACCTTCGCTGTGATTTTCATAGCGATCTTGGGCTATACCCTTGAGCGTTTCACCTTGGAATTGGTTTCCGCGGGCGCGCTATTGGCGCTGCTTTTTGTTTTTCACCTAGCGCCCCTAACTGATGAGGAAGGTGCGGTTCTACTGACAACCGAAGGACTGCTTGCAGGCTTCGCCAGCCCCGCCTTATTTTCTATTATTGGTCTACTTATCATCGGCCAAGGAATGTTCCAGTCGGGAGCGATGGAACACCCAACCGAATATCTCTTGCGCGCTTATGATAAAAGACCGCGCCGCACCGTTATGATTGTGTTTCTTTTTGTCATGGTGGTCAGCGCCTTTTTGAACAATACACCAGTTGTGGTGATGTTTATTCCAATTGTTGCGGCAATGGCGGCGCAAAGTAAGATCCCCGCCTCGCGGTTAATGATGCCGCTTTCATTCCTGTCCATCTTCGGCGGCATGACAACCAGCATCGGATCGTCAACCAATTTACTTGCGGTTGAGTCCTACCGTAGCCTCGCCCCAGGCAACGATATTGCCTTCTTTGAGTTAACGCCTATTGGGCTAGTCCTAGCAGGGATTGGCGCGCTCTATCTGTTTACGATTGGCCGACGCCTACTGCCTCGCCGCAAAAGCCCAGGGGAGAGCGCCGAAGCCGAACGCGAAGGCAAGCAGTTTATCGCGCAATTTGAAATAAACCGCGGACACCCCTTAATCGGTGAAGGCCCTGTGGCGGGGCTTTTTCCTCAGCTGCCGGAAATCACCGTCCGCATGGTGCAACGTCGTGATGAGGCGATCTTGCCGCCATTTGATGACTTTAAATTCCGCCGCGGCGACGTTGTCATTATCGCTGCGACACGCCAGGCGCTGACCAATCTTTTAAAGTCAAAGCCAGAAATTCTAGACGGCTTAACCTCTGAAATCGAACTTGAAGAGATGGAGGGGCGCACCCAGCGTGTGCAACTAACCCTGGTGGAGGCAGTCGTCGCCCCCGGCTCTCGTTTCATAGGCCAATCCATTGCTCAGATTGGTTTTCACTTCAAAACAAATACTGTCATCCTTGGTATTGAGCGCCGCAGTCGAATGATCCGAACACGCATGAACTCGATCCGTTTGGAAGCAGGCGATGTGCTGTTGATCTTAGGTGATATCGCCGACATTCGAAATCTGCGCGCAGAACGAAATATCCTTCTGTTAGAACAATCGATGCAAGGCTTACCGGACCCGCAAAACGCCCGCGTTGCGGCGCTGATTTTTGCTTGCGTTGTCGGCTCAGCGGCGAGCGGCATACTACCCGTTGCTGTCGCGGCTATTGCCGGCGCCGCCTTTATGGTGGGCGCAGGCTGCCTCAATATCCGACAAGCGGCGCGCGCAATTGATCGGCGTATTTATCTGCTTATTGGGGCAAGCTTGGCCATGGGCGCAGCGTTGCAAAAAACAGGCGGGGCGCAGCTTTTAGGCGAAGGCCTTGCGCTGGCGGCCCTGAATTTTGGACCGGTCGTGCTAATATCGCTTTTCTTTATTATTTGCGCGGCGCTCACCAATGTGCTGTCAAATAACGCCACCGCCGTTTTATTCACGCCAATCGCTGTCAGCGCGGCGGAACGCGCCGACATTGATCCGCATGTGTTGGTTTTAACCATTATTTTTGCGGCAAATTGTTCTTTCGCCACACCAGTCGCCTATCAGACGAATTTGCTTGTCATGACGCCCGGCCACTATAAATTCAAAGACTTTTTGGTGGTTGGCGGTCCCCTAATTTTAATAATTTGGGTTGCCTATACGATCATTGCGCCGATTTATTTTTCGTTCTTAGGGTTGATGTAACACATGACGAAGTTTGCCCATTGCCGATCAGTACATCGCTCGTTAGTGTTATGGGCTTAAGGTGGATTTATGCGTAACGAAGATATCAAACGGCGGCTTGGCTTAGAAGGCGGCGATTATTATGTCACGGCCCCGGCCCCGTGCCCTTACATAAAGGGCGCTAAAGAGCGTAAGATCTTCTCCTATCTCGGCGGCGCTTCGGCAACGCTGATCAACTCCGTCTTAACACAGCGTGGTTTTCGTCGTTCGCAGAATATTATCTATGTTCCCGCCTGCGAAACCTGTCAGGCCTGCGTGCCGGTCCGCATTGTTGTTGATGATTTTAAAAGCACAAAATCACGCCGGCGCGTCCTCAATAAAAATGGGGACCTAATTCGCCGCATCCGCGCGCCTCAAGCGACATCCGAACAGTTCTCAGTCCTTCGCGGCTATCTCGACACCCGGCACCACGATGGCGGCATGGCCGAAATGACTGTGCTCGATTACGCATCGATGGTCGAACAAACCGCCGTTGATACTTTTATTGTGGAATATTCACTGCGCAATAAATATGGCGAAGAAACACTTGTTGCTTGTGCGCTCAGCGACCGGCTCAATGACGGTTTGTCGATGGTGTATAGCTTTTTTGAGCCAGATTTCGCCGAACGCAGTTTGGGAAGGTATATGATACTTGATCATGTGGCCCTGGCCGCAGAATTATCATTACCATATGTGTATCTTGGTTATTGGGTCGCCGGTTCGAGCAAAATGGCATATAAAAAAGATTACGCGCCGCTTGAGCATCTGACCAAGGATGGCTGGACCATCGTTCAGGACAAATAAGCGCGCCCGCGGCTTATCTAACCTTAAAAACAAGATCAGCGTACAATTTCCGCCCAGCGCTCGTTTTTCAATGTAAAATCCGTTACATCTTCAATCCACGAATGTTCGTGCCTAGTGGCGAGCAAAAATAAACGGATCATACAGTCGGGCGGAAAACTTCATGAAAAGACGGCGTTTTTTAACCGGTGGCGCGCTAGGCGCTGCGGCACTCGCAACGGGATGTGATTGCGGTGATCATCTCACGATAAATACTGAAGGCGGCGTCCAATCGGGCGATGCGCCTAAAGGTGCGCCCCGCAAATTAAAAATGGTCACAACCTGGCCAAAAGATTTTCCTGGCCTTGGTTCTATGGCGGAACGCACAGCCCAGTTTATCAACGAGATGAGCGGCGGTTCTTTGCACATTGAAATATATGCGGCAGGTGAATTGGTTCCAGCTTTTGAAGCATTCGACGCTGTTTCTAGCGGCGCGGCGGACTTATATCACGGCGCCGAGTATTACTGGACCGGAAAAGCACGTGCTTATTCGTTTTTCACCGCTGTCCCTTTTGGAATGACGGCGCAAGAAATAATGGGGTGGACAGAATTTGGCGGCGGACAGGAGCTTTGGGACAAACTTGCCGCAAGGTTCAATATCAAGCCCTTTGCGGCTGGTAATACTGGCCACCAAATGGGTGGATGGTTTAAGCGTCCTATTAACTCCTTAGAAGATCTGCGCGGGATGAAAGTCCGCATGCCTGGTATCGGCGGCGAAGTTCTGCGCCGTGTCGGCGCATCAGCGGTTACGCTGTCTGGTTCAGAAATCTATCAAGCTCTGCAATCCGGCGCGATCGACGGCACGGAATGGGTCGGCCCATGGAATGACCTGGCCTTTGGTTTTTATCGTGAAGCGAAGTATTATTATTGGCCCGGCTTTCACGAACCCGGCGCCCAACTTGCAACTGGGGTGAACCTTGATGTCTGGAACACTCTATCCCCCACCCATCAAGCGATTATCCGCGGCGCTTGTCATCAAGCAAATCATGTCTCAATTGCAGAATATGCGCATTTCAACGGCACAGCCCTTACCCAATTGTTAGAAAAACACGGCGTTATTCTTAGTCAAATGCCGCAGGATGTAATGGCAGCGCTTGCCGAGGCTTCAAAGGAAGTCCTTAGGGAATTTGAAAATGATGACGACGCTTTGAGCCGTGAAATTTTTCAAAGTTATAAACAAGCGCTTGAACGCGCCCAAAACTGGGGCCGTATATCAGAAGAAGCTTATATGGGCGCGCGGCGCCGATTATTCTCCTTATAATGAGCGCGTTTGCTATGACTGATTTTTTTGGACAAATTTGGGTATGGGGCGCAACGACGGTTCTATTCCCAATCCTATTTTTACCTGCTGCGGCTTTATTGGCAGGAAGAAGCCCCCATACAGCTCTTCCTTTGTGGGTAGCCCTCGTTTTTGGCTGTGCAGGCGCGATTACGCTCTTTTGCCACTTGGCCGTTGACCTGAAAGTAACAATCTCCACACAGAGCATGTTAATATGGTCATTCCTTTCGCTATCATCGATAGGGGCGGCTTCTATTCTGCTTGGCGGCGCAAATAATGCCGCAAATCGCCTCAGCAACGCCTTTGAGAAAGTCAATAAATTTGCAGGCTATGGCATCGCCGGTTTTGCCATCGCCATGGCGCTTGTCCAGTTTGCACTTGTCATCTTACGGTATATTTTTGGCGTGAATTTTATCTGGCTGCAAGAAAGCGTTACCTATATGCACGCCGCGCTATTTCTTGTTGCCGCTGGGTACGCCCTTCTGACGAATGATCACGTCCGCGTTGATATTTTTTATCGCAGCGCGCCAGAAAAACAAAAGGCGTGGGTAAACTTCCTGGGCGCTTATTTCTTTTTGTTTCCATTTACTTTGCTCATCTTGTGGACATCGAGCCCTTATGTCGCAAATGCCTGGCGCGTCGGCGAAGGATCAACCGAGGCTACGGGCCTGCAAATCGTTTATCTTTTAAAATCATTGATACCTACCTTTGCACTGCTTTTATCACTCGCCGGTTTCACTGCGGCTACCCGCGCCGTTAAGACACTGAAAGGCGGTGCGTTATGATCGAAGCCTTTGAAGCTTTTTGCGTTTGTCATCTCGCTGGCTGGCTCGACATCGCTATGGTGGCGACCCTTTGTGCATTGTTGCTGGCCGGATACCCCGCTGCGTTCAGCTTGGCTGGGGTGGCAATAATTTACGCAATCATTGGTTTTGCTTTTGGCGTTTTTGACCTCAGCTTTATACGCCCCCTGCCCCAACGAATATTTGGGACGATGGTAAACCCCACCTTGGTCGCGGTGCCCATGTTTATCTTGATGGGCGTGATCTTGGAAAAAGCAAAGATCGCTGAAGAATTACTGGACGAGATGGCGCGTCTGTTTGGCTCGCTTAGGGGCGGCCTTGGCATCTCCGTCACACTTGTTGGGGCTTTATTGGCCGCCTCGACTGGCATTGTCGGCGCAACGGTTGTGACGATGGGCCTGCTCAGCCTGCCGACGATGTTACGGCGCGGTTATGATCCCGCTTTTGCTGCGGGCTCCATCGCCGCGGCCGGTACATTAGGCCAGATTATTCCGCCATCGATTGTTCTTATCTTGCTTGGCGACGTTATCTCAAACGCCTATCAAAAAGCACAGTTAGAACAAGGCGTGTTTGCACCGGAAACTGTTTCCGTCGGTGATTTATTTGCCGGCGCGCTGATCCCAGGGTTAATGCTGGTCGGGCTTTATCTTCTTTGGCAGATTATTGTCGCCATTACCCAACCCCATAAGGCCCCCGCCATGCCAGCTGAAGAGCGGACGGTCGGTCACGGCGCCGTTTGGCGCGCCGCCCTGCGCACGCTCGCTGCACCGCTTGTCTTGATTATCGCCGTTCTCGGATCAATCCTATTAGGCGTGGCCACGCCAACCGAAGCGGCATCCGTTGGCGCTCTTGGCGCACTCCTCATTGCTGGGGCACGGCTTTGTCCGCCTAAAGGAATATTTACGGGCAGACCGGCCGTATACGCCGCCGCTCTTGCTGCGCCTGCTCTTATCGCGCTTGGCGGCGTTATGGATCTGCGACTTGGGCGAGAGACTACAACTGGGCTTGAGGCGATGGGGATCATTATCGCCTTTGCGCTTTTTGCAATCATCCCCCTTGGGGTTGGCGCCAGTTTGATCAGGCTCGTCCGTGAAAAGCTATTATTTTCCATCGCGGATCAGACCACCCGCGTGACAACCATGGTCTTCACAATCCTAATCGGGGCGACGCTTTTCTCCCTCGTCTTCCGCGGGCTTGGCGGTGATGAAACTGTACGCACCGCGCTTGAGGCGACCCCCGGCGGTGTCTTTGGCGCCATGGTTATGGTGATGGTCGTGATGTTCATCCTCGGTTTCTTTTTGGATTTTCTAGAGATTACCCTTGTCGTGGTGCCGCTTGTCGGCCCACCGCTTCTAGCCATGGGCCTCGACCCCGTCTGGTTAGGGGTTATGATGGCGATTAATCTGCAGACATCATTTTTAACACCGCCCTTTGGATTTGCGCTCTTTTACTTGCGGGGCGTGGCGCCGGACAGCGTCAAAACCTCTCAGATTTATCAAGGCGCAATTCCCTTTATCGTGATCCAAATGCTCGCACTGAGCTTGATTGCGCTCTTCCCGGCTTTGGCGACCTGGCTCCCCGGGGTGCTATATAACTGATAAGAAGATTTAAGAAGCGCCGCCAGCGAAGGTTTTCAGCGCCTCAATCCTCTTATCGATACGCGGGTGGGTCATAAACACGCCCGCAAAGGGCTGGGTATTTTCAACCATCATTTGGCGCACATCCGCTGGCGCTTTAAATTGGCTGTTGCCAGAAATTTTTTGCAAGGCGCAGATCATGGCGTCTGGGTTTTTCGTAAGCTCCACAGCGCCTGCATCCGCAAGATATTCGCGTTTTCGCGATAGTGAAAAGCGAATAACGATGGCCAGCACATAAGCTATGATGATCATCGCAATCGCAATTAAGATCAGCATGCCCCCGCCGCGGCTGTCGCCTTTGCGCGACCTTGTATGGCCACCTACGCGGACGCCTGAATGAAAAAAGCCGCGGAACAAAAGCTCCGCAAAAAAGGAAAAAATTCCCACAAAGATAACCGCAACCACGAGCAAGCGGACATCTTTATTCATAATGTGTGTCAGCTCGTGGGCGAGGACCGCCTCAATCTCATCAGGCTCAAGGCGGTCAATCAAACCGCGCGTCACGGTGATTGTATAAGTACTGTCATCTATGCCGCTCGCGAAAGCGTTTAACGCAGGGGTTTCAATAATATTGAATTTTGGCGTTTGCAGACCGCGGGAGATACACAAATTTTCGAGCATATTGTAAAGCTCGGGCGCATCTTTGCGCTTCAGGCTCTTCGCGCCTGACGCAAGGCGTATAATCGATTGATTGGCGTACCATGCTATGCAAAACCAAACAAACGCGCCCAAAAAAGCAAATGGCCATATCGCCCCCATTTGTTCAAAAGCAAGAACAAGACCTTCCTGTAAAGCGGGGCTTGGATATGTGTTGAAAGTCACACCAATAAGGCAAAGCCCGTAAAGCAAAATCAAGAGCAAAACGGGAAAGCCCGCCAACAGTAAAACGGACTTGAAATTATTATTCCATATGTGGGTTTGAAGACCAAACGCGCCCATTAGGCCAGCTCACCCGCAAACGCAGCGTCAGCAATAGCAGCCGCATGGATACGTGTTGTATCGAACGCTGGAACTTTGGTGTGAGATTGTTCGATCAGCATACCAATCTCAGTGCATCCGAGTATAACTGCGTCAGTCTCCCCTTCATAGCGGTGAATGATATCAAGATAGTCTTGCCGCGATGATTGCCTTACTTCCCCCTTGACCAATTCGTCGAATATCACGCGGCGAACGATTTCCCGTTCTTCCTGATTGGGAATTACAGCCTCTATGCCATATTGCTCTTTTAGCGTTGGACGATAGAAATGCCCCTCCATCACAAACGGCGTTCCAAGCAATAAAGGTCTTAATACGTTCTGCTTTGCCATCGCTTCACAAAGCGCATCTAGCAGTGATATGAATTGCGCACTAACCGCGCTTTCGACTTTAGCGCCCGCCAAATTGCACGTATTCGATGCAATCGCGATTACCTGACTGCCAGCGTTGTCCAGAATGCGCGCGGCTTCAACAATATTTTGACCAAATTCATCCCAATCAGCATTTGTATACAGCCCCACCATTCGTCCAAAATCTAACGAATAAATAAGTATTTCCGCAGAACGATCACCGCCATAGCGCACATTGGCCGCTTCATTTAAATAGCGATAATATATTGCGGTGCTTTCAGGGCTAACCCCGCCAACAAGTCCGATGCGTTTCATGTGACGCCCCGTAATTGGCCTAAACTAAGAGAAAGAAACATCCGGCGCTTGCTCGATCGTTGCTCGACTTGCTTCTGGCAATTCAAAGAAATCGCGCTTGGAAAAGCCGCCCATTGGCGCAATGAAATTACCAGGAATTTGTTGGATGATCGTATTAAATTCTTGTACGGCATTGTTAAAGAAACGCCGGGCCGCTGCGATTTTATTTTCAATATCCGCAAGCTCAGTCTGCAGCGCAAGAAAGTTCTGATTGGCCTTAAGATCAGGATAAGCCTCAGATAGCGCAAATAAGCGCCCCAGCGCCGCGCCCAAAACGCCCTCCGCCTGGCCTTGCGCTGCTGGTCCATTCGCAGAAACAGCATTATTGCGCGCTGATATTACAGCATCCAGGGTCTCTTTTTCATGCGCAGCGTAACCCTTCACCGTCTCCACCAAATTCGGCACCAAATCATGACGAAGCTTCAATTGCACATCGACATCCGCGAAGGCCTGGTCTGCACGCTGATTAAGGGCGACCATGCGGTTATAGATCGTAACGACGAAAAAGCCGATGGCGGCCAGAATAGCTAAAAAAATCCAAAATCCGCTCATGATTGTTTCCTCTTACATTGAAGGCGTTCATAGAAGGCGTTGCGAAAAGCTGGGCGCAAGGGGGCAAACACCGCCCTATAGACGTTACTTTACGCCATTAAGCGGTTGAGGTCATTGATTTCTTTTGTGAGCTTAAAATCCAAGCGCACGCCAAAACTAGTCGCCTTCGGTTATACTCTGAACAAAGGGCGACAGACCCGTCTGACGACGACGGCGCAAACGTTCCGCGGTTAATATCGCAGTCAATTGTGCAAGTGAAACGTCGACATCATGGTTGATGATAACATAATCATACTCCGCCCAGTGAGAGATCTCCGCATCAGCCTTGGCCATCCGCTTTTGAACAACATCTTCTGGATCTTGGGCGCGCTTGCGCAAACGCGTCTCCAGCTCAGCGCGCGATGGTGGCAAAATAAAGACTTTCACCACATCCTCGCCCACCACCTGGTCAAGTTGCTGAGCGCCTTGCCAATCAATATCGAACAAGACATCCGTGCCGTCCTGCAGCACTTCTTCAACTTTAGCCCGCGGCGTACCGTAATAATTCCCAAAAACGCTCGCTGATTCTAAAAATTCGTCCCGCTCGCGCATGGCAAGGAACTCTTCTTCAGAGACGAAATAATAATCCTCGCCATGGGTTTCGCTAGATCGGCGCGGACGGGTGGTAGCAGAAACCGACAAGACAACGCCTGCATCATTTTTAAGCAAGCGGTCCGCTAGGGTCGTTTTTCCAGCGCCAGAAGGGCTGGATAGGATGAACATTAATCCCCGCCGTTTAATTGTCGGTTTGGACTCACTCATTTGTCCGCCCTATTCAATATTCTGCACTTGCTCACGCATTTGATCGATCACAGATTTTAAGTCGAGACCGATTTGTTTTAGATCCATCGTCGCCGCTTTAGAGCAAAGCGTATTGGCTTCACGGTTAAACTCTTGCGATAAAAAATCAAGCCGCCGCCCCACAACGCCGCCAGTCGCCAACAAAACACTCGCCGCCTCAACATGTGCGTCGAGACGATCAAGCTCCTCGCGGATATCGGCTTTAACCGCCAGCAACGCAACTTCATGGGCTAATCGGTCAGCGGGCAGCTTTTCATCCAACATCAAATCTTTAAGACTTAAGCTGAGTTTTTCGCGGATCGCCTCCGGCGCTGCTTCCGCGCCCTTTCGTGCTTTTTCTGTCAAATCTGAAATTTCTTGAAGCTGCGCTTTCAAAGTCGCCGCGATTACGCCGCCTTCACCAGTGCGGTCCTTTGCAAGGGACTGCACGGCTTGCTCAAAACTCGCCTTCATCCCCGCCAAAAGCTCGCTGCGAGCCTCTTCATCAAAACCATTATCATTTTGCTCAATAACACCGCGGACCGCCAAGATATTTTCAGGGCGCGGCTTATCACAGTCAAAGCGCTCGCTAATCTGTTTAGTCAGAGTAAAAACTTTCTCTAACAACACCTCATTAAGCGTATATCCGGCTTCGCGCTCATCCGGTCTAAAATATAACGACGCATTAATCGAACCACGCTTAAGCAACCGGCTTAAGGTCTTACGTAAATCGGGTTCAAGCTCATCAAATCCCGTCGGCAGGCGAAAACGCACTTCAAGCCCGCGGCCATTGACGCTTTTTACTTCCCAATTCCATTGCCCATGGTCACTTCGGCCCGCCGCACGGGCAAAACCGGTCATGGACGCAACAGCGCCATCGACAGCATTGTTTTGAAGATCTTGATTGGCGGAAGCGTCAACTGACATATTTTATTGTTGCTTTCTTGCGCGTTCGATGCGGCGCCATTTCGCGACATTCGCATTATGCTCGCGCAATGTTGAAGCAAAAGCATGGCCCCCATTACCATCCGCAACGAAGAAAATATCATCCGTTTCCGCTGGATTTAAAACCGCAGCAATCGCATCAGCCCCAGGGTTTGCAATCGGCGTCGGCGGCAGACCAAAAATGACATAGGTGTTATAAGGCGTTGCCTTGCGCAACTCGCTCTGTCTTAGCCCTCGGCCTAAAGGCTCCCCTTTTGTTAAGCCGTAAATAATGGTGGGATCTGATTCAAGGCGCATCCCGCGACGCAATCGATTAACAAATACAGAAGCGACCCGGGGCCGCTCTTCGGCAAGCGCCGTTTCTTTTTCAACAATCGACGCCAAAATGATCGCTTCTTCGCGCGTGGTAAAAGGGAGCTCTAAGGCGCGCTGGTCCCATAAATCGTCCATCGTTTGCGCTTGCGCTTTTTCCATCCGCTTGATGAGCTGGTTGCGTGTCTCACCGCGGGTCAACGCATAGGTTTCAGGCAGCAATGCGCCTTCCTTAGGCTGAAGGGTAATCTCGCCCGTCAAAACGGCTTGTTGTTCTAACAGTCTTAATATTTGCGCTGTGGTTAGCCCTTCCGCCGCGGTAAAATAATGCAAAATGCTTTTGCCTGCGACCAGAAGATCAATAATCTCCATCACGCTAGCGGCGGCTGGCACTGCATATTCGCCAGCCTTAAGCTGGGCTTCAACACGGCGCACACGAACTGTGACATTAAACAATTCTTGATGACGCACAGCCCCGGCATCAGCAAGGGATTTCCCGATTGCAGAAACAGACATCCCTGGCTTTAAAAGAATGATCTTTTCTTCCGCAAGAGGGCCCGGACGCGCCGCCTCGCGATAAGCGAAATATCCGCCAGTTCCAACCGCCACGGCAGACAGAACCAGCACCACAACAAAAAATACTAAAAAGGACTTAACCGCCCCGCCCTTTTGCCTTTTTACTCGCCGATGAACCGTCTGGCTCTTGGCGTTTTTAAGGCTTAAGCCCTGTCGCATCTAGCGTTTCTCCCTACCCCTGATTGGGCGTAGCTTACCCTAACATTTGCGAAAAAGTCCCCCGTTAAATCTGAACCTACTTTTCCACAAATTTTCTTAAGACTAATCGTCAACGCGGCGCATCACCAAACTTGCATTTGTACCGCCGAACCCGAAGGAGTTTGACAGAACTGCGTTAATAGGTTTTTGCACAGCTTTGTTTGGCGCTAAATTTATTCGCGTATCGACAGAAGGGTTATCAAGATTAATTGTCGGCGGCGCGACATTATCTCTGATCGCGAGGATCGAAAAAACAGCTTCAATGGCGCCAGCGGCGCCCAAAAGGTGGCCCGTCGCTGACTTAGTGGACGACATTACAAGTCCATCCGACGCATCGCCAAATAACCGCTCCACAGCGCGCAGCTCAATCTCATCCCCTAAAGGCGTCGAGGTGCCGTGAGCGTTGATGTAATCGATATCTTCCGGCTGCAGTCCTGAACGCTTTAAGGCTGCCTTCATCGCACGATAGCCGCCATCTCCGTCATCAGCCGGCGCTGTAACATGATAAGCATCACCCGAAAGCCCATAGCCGATAATTTCAGCATAGATTTTCGCGCCCCGGGCTTTAGCGCGCTCATATTCCTCAATGACGACAACGCCAGATCCTTCCCCCATGACAAAACCATCACGGTCGCGGTCATAAGGGCGCGAGGCCTTTTTCGGCGTATCGTTGAAGCCAGTCGACAGCGCTTTACAGGCAGCAAATCCAGCAAATCCAATTCGGCAGATTGAGGACTCGGCCCCGCCAGCAAGCATAACATCCGCATCATCGAGCATAACCATTCGCGCCGCATCACCAATTGAGTGAGCGCCGGATGAGCATGCCGTCACGACGGAATGGTTGGGCCCCTTAAGGCCTAATCGGATTGAAACTTGACCAGAAACCAAATTGATCAAACTGCTAGTGATAAAGAATGGCGAAACCTTGCGCGGCCCCTTTTCATTAAGGGTCGTAACTGAGCGCTCAATTTCTGGCAGGCCGCCAATGCCAGCGCCAACACTAATGCCCGCCCGCGCGCGTTCTTCATCCGTCGTAAAAGAAAGACCACTGTCATCAAAGGCCATTTGCGCTGCGGCAATACCATACAGGATAAAATCGTCCATGCGCCGGCGATCTTTTACGCTTACCCAATCGTCAGCGTTAAACGGAACAACGCCTTGTTCCCCACCGCCGCCATAACCATCTATGCGCGGGACTTCACAGCCGATTTGGCAAGGAAGATCTGAAACATCAAATTTCTCGATCCGCCCAGCGCCGGAAACACCATCCAACAACCGCTTCCATGAAGGCTCTAATGATCCTCCAAGGGGTGTCACCAATCCTAATCCCGTTACCACCGCACGCCGCATAAGGCTATCTCCCTATCTTGAAGCGCTTCTTAGCACAAAACCCAACACGTTAAAGAACGCTAGAGCCGGATAAAAATGCAACCAATCGCAACGCTATTTAATCAAGCGCCGCCTCTAGGGCCAACGTGTTTGGTCAAACGCATTATCCGCATGATAGGCAGGTATAAAGGGGAAAACAGAAGCTTATGGTCACCGCCAGCGCGATTGCGCAAAACCAACCAAATCACGCAAACCATGACCCACCGTATCATAAATGGGTGGTACATTGCGCAGAGGCGGACAAAAGTAAGCAGCCCGCCTTTAATTCAGCCCTCAAGACTTCATTTCAAAGGCGTCGAACGGAACCAGGAACGACGCCCTAAAATGATCTTAAAAGCAGTTATTTTTGCGCGTCGATGAAGCTGATAGCGTCGCCAACAGTTTGGATAGTCTCAGCTGCATCATCAGGAATCTCAACGTCGAATTCTTCTTCGAACGCCATCACGAGTTCAACAATGTCGAGACTGTCCGCACCCAAATCGTCAATGAAGCTCGCTTTTGGATCCACTTTGCCAGGATCGACATCAAGGTGCTCAACGACGATTTTCTTAACTCGTTCAGCAAGATCGGACATGCGCCACTCCTTCTTCGTATCTAACTTTGATATTTTCTTTGATAAACAGATTATTTGTTTGATCGGGCGAACGGCGCGCCGCCTACCCTTTCATGATGGACTTCGTCACAGGCGATTACGGCATATTGAACCTTCTTGCAACGCTTTAAACGAGCCCTAGCGCCGAAAAGCCTTTAGATCGCGTATCTTAGCCCTTTTGCCGCGGTTGAAAAAGCAACAAAGCACAACCATCCATGCAAAAATATGCCTTAAAGCATTCTCCTCGCCCTTATAACATCGCCATCCCGCCATTCACGTGAAGCGTTTGCCCGGTGACATACCCCCCCTCGTTTGAAGCAAGATAAACAGCCGCAGCAGCAATATCTTCAGGCGTTCCCATAGCGCCAGCGGGAATTTTTCCCAAAATTGCTTCTTGCTGCCCCTCATTCAGCGCGTCCGTCATGGCGGTTGCGATAAACCCTGGCGCAATAGCGTTTACGGTTACATTCCGAGACGCAACTTCCTGGGCAAGAGATTTCGTCATGCCAATCATGCCCGCTTTTGAGGCGGCGTAATTCGCTTGGCCTGCATTACCGGTAACGCCAACCACTGACGCAACACCAATGATCCGGCCGAAACGTTGCTTTGTCATGCCCCGCAAGGACGCTTTGGCTAAGCGAAAATAAGCGGTTAGGTTGATCTTTAAAACCTCGTCCCACATGTCAGGCTTCATCATCATCATTAATGTATCGCGCGTAACGCCCGCATTAGAGACAACAATATCAAGGCCTTCCATTGCTTCGCTCGCCTGTTTTGGCAAGGCGTCAACAGCCTCCAAATCAGATAAGTTACATGGACAGATAAAGGCGCGCTCTCCCAATGCGCCAGCGACTTCCTTTAGTTTTTCCTCGCGCGTTCCAGATAAAGCAACCTGAGCGCCCTGCGCATGAAGGGCGCTGGCGATTGCGCCGCCGATGCCACCAGTCGCACCAGTCACCAGCGCTTTTTTTCCTGTAAAATCAAACATTTGAAAATCCTTCTTGATATATCGCCCAAATAAAAGCCCGCTTTTATACAGGAGTCGCGGTCACCAGTCTGACGGGATGAAAGTCTCGTGCAAATAAAGTGAACTAGAATGCTACGAACGCATCGACATCATCTGGCGCACCGACATTAATAATAGCCGCGTCTTTTTGAATGCGCTTTATTAACCCGCTTAGCACTTTGCCGGCGCCAATCTCCACAAATTCCGTACAGCCCTGCTCAACCATATACTGTACACTTTCCGTCCAACGTACGCGGCCTGTTATCTGGTCGCCTAATTGCCTTCGGATCTCTTCTGGGGACGACGTCGGTTGGGCACTAACATTGGCGACAACAGGCGTGAGCGGCGCACTTACTTCAGCTTTTACAAGAGCTTCACGCATAACAACCGCAGCAGGCGCCATCAATTCAGAATGAAAAGCCCCAGAAACTGGCAGTAATTTCGCCATTTTGGCCCCATATTCTTTTGCAGCGCCAGCCACAGCTTCCACCCGGACCTTAGAACCGGAAATAACGATTTGACCAGGCGCATTATCATTCGCGATCTGGCACACCTCGTTATCGCCCCAAGCACCGTCAACGCCATCTATGGCGGCTTGCGCGGCCTCTGCATCAACACCAATTAGCGCCGCCATGCCTCCTTCGCTTGCCTCTGCAGCCGATTGCATCGCTTCGCCCCGCTCACGCAGTAACTTTGCCGTTTCACTAAGGCTAAGAGAGCGCGCTGCGCACAGCGCAGAATATTCTCCAAGGGAATGGCCTGCAACAAACATGGCGTTGGCGATTTCTAACCCCGCCTCTTTTTCAAGAACCCGCAGCGCGGCAACAGAATGAGCCATCAATGCAGGCTGTGCGTTTGCGGTTTGCGTGAGCGTCTCAATCGGACCGTTCTTCATAATGTCAAAGAGCTTGCGACCAAGAGCATCATCAACCTCTTCAAAGACTTCACGGGCGATGGGAAAAGCCTCTGCGAGCGCCTGGCCCATTCCAACGACTTGACTGCCTTGACCTGGAAAAACATATGCGCGCGCCATAACCGGAACTCCTCCCTCATCTTTTAAAAGCTTTCGATAGCGCGCTCGCGCTATGAGGGCAACGCCTTCCGAGAATTGGTCGCGTAAGTATATAATAAAGCCTAATCAGTGCTTGATTTTCATGGGCTCATAGAGTACCACCCCGCCTTCGAGCGGCGGTCGGCGTCGCTTCTAATGGGTGTTACACATTATTGAATGGGTGTCACACCACTATTGGAAGTATCGGGATGGGCCCGAGGGACGTTGAGCCGAAGGTTTGTTACGGGCTTCAGCTAGCTCAATAAATCTCCGCCGTCTTTAGGAGCTGCATAATGCCGTATTACGAGCATATCTTTATTGCGCGCCAAGATATCTCCCCCGCGCAGGTCGAGGCGATGACCGAAACCCTCGCCAACATCATTAAAGACAATGGCGGATCTATTGAAAAGTCTGAATATTGGGGCCTTCGCAGTCTGCAGTATAAGATTAAGAAAAACCGCAAAGGCCACTACAGCCTCTTTAATATCGACGCCCCTGCGGCGGCGGTCCAGGAGCTTGAACGCCAAGAAAAACTGAACGAAGACGTCCTGCGCTCACTCACTATTCGTGTTGATGAACTCGACGCTTCCCCTTCACCCGTGCTATCGCGCCGTGATAGAGGCGACCGTGACCGCGGTGATCGCGGCGACAGAAACCGCGGAGATCGTGGTGACCGGGGAGATCGTGGTGACCGTGGTGACCGCGGAGATCGTGGTGATCGTGGTGATCGCGGCGACAGAGAAAACCGATAGGACGCGAAAGGATTAAATCATGTCAAAACCCTTTATGCGGCGCCGTAAAACCTGTCCCTTCTCCGGCGATAAAGCGCCCAAAATTGATTACAAAGACCCGAAATTGCTGCAGCGCTACGTTTCAGAACGCGGCAAAATCGTACCATCTCGTATTTCAGCCGTATCGGCGAAAAAACAGCGCGAGTTGGCCCAAGCCATTAAGCGGGCGCGCTTTATTGCGCTTCTGCCATACGCCGCGGAGTAGTCGTCATGGAACTTATCTTACTTGAGCGTGTCGATAATCTCGGCCAAATGGGCGACATCGTCACCGTAAAAGCTGGTTATGCGCGGAACTTTTTGCTTCCGCAAAAAAAGGCGCTTGTTGCCAATGACTCTAATAAAGCGGTCTTCGAAACCCAGCGCGCTGACCTTGAGGCGCGTAACTTAGAGCGCAAGAACGAAGCACAAGCCGTCGCCGAGAAAATCGATGGACGCAGCTTTGCAATCATTCGCCAAGCCTCTGAAACCGGGCTTCTTTACGGATCCGTTTCGACCCGTGACATAGCCTCTTGCGCAAGCGAAGAAGGTGTTGCGATTGACCGAAATCAAGTGCGCCTTGATAAGCCGATTAAAGCTTTAGGCATTACGTCGGTTCGTCTTCGCCTGCATCCTGAAGTGGATGCAACGATTGAAATCAATGTTGCGCGTTCAATGGAAGAAGCTGAACGTCAAGCGCGCGGTGAAAATGTGCTGGCGCAAACTGACGACATTGACGAGACAGAAGATGACGTCGATCAGAGTGCTGAATTCTTTGATGAAGACGCAAATACTGAAGAAGAAGAATCGCAAGAAGCTGTGGAAGAATAATTCATCGCTTTTTTCTAACGCAATCAGTGCGCTAGGAAAAATAAGGCTCGTAGCCTGCAATTTTCAAAGCTCGGTCGCTTGGCGACCGGGCTTTTTTCATGCACATTACGGCCATGGCCGACGGCGCGAATATACCTCCATCCGATCCCTCATCTGCTCCATCCAGCCCCTCTTCGTCTGGTGGCAATGGTTTATCGGCTAACGGGGTTAGCGATACTCCGCTCACAGATGGGAAAATGCCGTTCAGCCATGAAGCTGAACAAGCCATTTTGGGCGCCATTCTTTTTGACAACGAAATTTTTTATCGCGTCTCGGCTTACCTTAAACCTGAACACTTTTTCGACCCTGCCCACCAATTGATTTTTGAAACATGCGGCACTCTCATTGGTCAGGGGCGGCTTGCGTCGCCGACAATTATTGATACTTTTTTGGCGAGTTCAGCAAGCTTTGGCGAGGGGGGCGCACGGCGATATCTTGAACAGCTGGCCGCCAATGTTCCCGCCACGGCAAGCGCCCATGATTACGCACGCCTGGTCTTTGATCTTTCCACCTGCCGCGGGCTTATCGCCATTGGCTCTGAGATTACTGAGCGCGCGCGCACGGCGGCTCTAGAAGACCCCCCTGTTCAGCAACTTGAGGATGCGGAGAAATCCCTCTACGGATTAGCTGAAACAGGCAAATACGGCACCGGTTTTAAATCATTCCGCTCCGCCGCCCTAGAAGCCATTGAAATCGCTGACGCCGCTATTAAACGCGACGGGGGCCTTGCGGGCACATCCACGGGCCTTCTTGATCTTGATAATATGATGGGCGGTCTTCACCCTTCTGATTTGATTATCCTTGCAGGTCGTCCCTCAATGGGTAAAACGTCCCTTGCTGTTAACATCGCTGTTAACGCGGCCGCCGCTTACCGCACCGAACAACAAGACGACGGATCGCAAAAGGTGGTTGAAGGCGCCGTTGTTGGGCTTTTCTCTCTTGAAATGTCGGCCGATCAAATCGCAACACGGATCATTTCAGAACAATCGCAAGTACCCTCCAATGAAATCCGCCGCGGCACAGTTACGCCAGAGCAATTCGACGCAATATATCACACAGCCAGAGAGCTTGAGTCCCTCCCCCTTCATATCGATGACACGGGGGGCCTTTCTATTGCCCAGCTGGCGGCGCGAGCACGCCGCCTAAAACGCCAACATGGCCTTGGCTTTTTGGTGGTTGACTATTTGCAACTTCTAAGCGGATCAAGCCGTAAAAGCGACAATCGGGTCCAAGAAATCACAGAGATTTCGATCGGACTTAAGGCCCTCGCAAAAGAGCTAAATATTCCGATTATGGCTCTCTCCCAGCTTTCACGGCAAGTCGAGGCGCGAGACGACAAACGCCCGCAGCTTTCTGACTTGCGTGAATCAGGGTCGATCGAACAAGACGCGGACGCCGTTTTATTTGTGTACAGAGAAGAATACTATCTAAAACGTCAAGAGCCTCGCGAGGGTACAACGGAACACCAAGAATGGCAGGAGCGCCTTGGCTCTGTCGCTGGCACTGCGGAAGTTATTATCGGCAAGCAACGTCACGGCCCAATTGGCAAGGTTGATTTATCCTTTAAAGAAAACCTGACCAAATTTGGTAATCTCGACCGCGGACGGTTCGACAGCCATATGAATGAGGGTATGTAAGCCGGACGGCTTAAGGTCTTCGTGTAACCTGCCACAAACGTGCGCTTAATAAGACGGCTGCGACGCCAAGCGCAACGAGCAGCCCCCACCAAACGCCAATGGCGCCTAAGGGCGAGTAAAGCCCAAGATAAACACTAAGCGTGAAGCCAACCACCCAATAACTAATGCCGGTTAATACCATTGGCGCATTGACGTCTTTTAAGCCCCGTAAACATTGGTTCGCAGCAACCTGAATAGCGTCAAACACCATAAAGGCTGCGGCCATCCGAAAAAAAGGCGTCACTAAAGCCAACACGGCCGCGTTCTCTGGGTTTTCAGCATCCAAATATAACCCCGCAATGCTCGTCGGTGCGGCGAGCACCACAATGGCGCACAAAGCCATAAACGCGGCGCAAACAACGAGCGTGACGATAGAAGCGCGAATAACACCATCATGGTCCCCCGCGCCTTTTGCCAGCCCTACCCGCGCGGCGCCGCCCATCGATAAACCGAGCGGAATCATAAAGGCAAGCGCCGCCAAATTCAGCGCAATCTGATAGGCGGCAACGGCATCAACGCTAATGCGCCCCATTACAAACGTGCTGGCGTTAAATAACAACGCCTCAAAACCAATTGTGACGCCAATTGGCCATCCTAAACGAATGATTTCGCGAAAACGCTCCCAATCGGGGCGCCAAATGCGTTGAAACAAATTAAATCGGCTCGCTGACTTTTCATATTGAATGTAAGCAACCAGCAAAAAGAACCCGACCATATGGGAAAGTGATGAGGCAAGCCCCGCCCCCACTAATTCAAGCCTTGGCGCACCAAAGGCCCCAAAGATCAAAACGTAATTCATAAATGCATTAAAAATTGTGGTGATAACAATTATGATCAAAGGCGCAGTTGTTCGATCAATCGCCGCCAGAAAATTCCTCAGCACCACAACGCCCAACATAAAGGGCCAGCCGGGCGCAAGCGCAAGCACATAAGGGTGGGCAAACGCCATTAGATCTTCTGACTGACCGAGCCACAAACCAAGCTCGCGCGAGAAGGCAAATAGCAACAAGATTGCAGGGAACATACACCCAAGGATCCACAATCCCATCCGGACAGAACGGCGTGTATCACGGGTGTCGTCGCCATCACGTCCCAAGGCTTGAGAAACCATGGGCAAAACAGCCATGGCAGGCCCTAAACCAAACAAAAACGCAATATAAAAAAAGACAAGCCCAAGCGCTGATCCCGCGAGCGCATCCGCTCCGAGCCGGCCGATCATCAACACATCAACCGTGTTGATAGAAAACTGTACAAGCTGGGTTAACGCCATCGGCACGCCAAGAGCCAGTAACGCAACAAGCTCTTTTCGCCATAAGGCGCGCCGGTCCGCCCTGCGTACAGTTGAACCGCTATTACTGTCTTTAATGCTCGCTTGATCGCGCATTATGCACCCAAATACTCTTAGTATTTTTGATTATTCCCACAGCGCTATACGCTTCTCGACAACACATGCAAGGGCCGTGAGGCGTAGTTATGACGCGCCTATCTGTCAAGACATTTCATACACCAAACGAACCCCTAAGAATTCGCGTAACTATTGTTGACAACCAAGGCGGTGACGGAGCGCTTGCAATCGGGTATTAAGATTGTTCTGATTAAAGGCGTTAAGTTTAGTCGGCCATTATTTGGGCTGCGCCAGAAAAAGGCCGCGTAAAAGGGGATATTCCATGACCGCCTTCACATGGATCGGTGCTATCACCATGCTCGTATTCCGCGAAGTCGGCCGGATGAGCATTTTCGCCGTTCGTGGCGGCACAGCCTGGATTGGCGGGCCGATCTATTGGCGCGCTTTTTTCTCGATGGTGTTGAAGATTGGCTTTAACTCCCTTCCAGTTGTTGGCTTAACAGCCATCTTCACGGGCGCGGCTTTGGCCCTCAACATCTATGATGGCTCGGCGCGCTTTAACGCTGAAACCTTTTTGCCCCAGATTTTAAGCGTTTCAATTGTGCGCGAGCTTGGACCTGGTTTCGCAGCGCTGATGGTGGCGGGCCGCGCCTCGTCCGCCATGGCGGCGGAACTTGGCTCGATGCGGGTCTCCGATCAAATAGACGCCTTATCAACCCTTGCGGTCGATCCCTTTAAATATCTTGTCACACCGCGCATTATGGCAACCACGCTGATCTTGCCGCTGCTTGTATTAGTTGCAGACATAATTGGTATTTATGGCGGTTACTTAACGGCCGTATACGCCCTTGATTTTGAAGGCGCAATTTACATTCGTAACATCGAGCAATTTCTGACTGCGGAAGATGTTGTGATGGGTCTTATCAAGGCCGGCGTCTTCGGCTTTCTAATTTCAGTGATGGGTTGTTATTACGGCTATCACAGCACAGGCGGCGCTCAAGGGGTTGGCGCGGCAACGCGTTCTGCGGTTGTCGCCTCAGCTGTGGCGATCTTTGCATCCAATTACATCCTAACCTCGCTTCTCGTTGGCATATAAGGGCTGATTTTATGAGCGCGCGTCCGCCGAAAATTAAAATTACCGGCCTTAAAAAGTCCTTTGGCGACCGCCATGTATTGCAAGGACTTGACTTAACCATTGAAGAAGGCAGCTCCCTTGTCGTGATTGGCGGCTCAGGCACAGGCAAGTCTGTTCTGCTGAAATGCATCCTAGGACTTATTCAGCCAGACGCCGGATCTATCGAAATTGATGGCCAATGCATCCTTAAAGCATCCCCAAGCCAGCGTGAAAGAGCGACCCGCCAAATCGGCATGCTTTTTCAAGGAGCCGCGCTTTTTGATAGCTTTTCAGTTTGGGAAAATGTCGCCTTCCGACTGATTTACGGTGAACGAGAAAAGAAACATTCAGCGCCCAAACCACATGCGCTTGATTGTTTAGCCCAGGTTGGCCTGGCGCCAGGCGTTGGCGATTTATTCCCGTCCGCCCTTTCAGGGGGTATGCAAAAACGCGTGGCCCTTGCACGCGCAATCGCCGCGGATCCATCAATTTTGTTTTTTGATGAACCCACTACAGGTCTTGACCCGATTACCGCTGATGTCATCAATAATCTTATTGTCGATCGCGTAAAGGCGCTAGGCGCAACAGCCATCTCGATCACTCACGATATGGTCTCGGCGCAAAAAACAGCCGATCAAATTGCAATGCTGTATGAGGGGCGGATCATTTGGTCAGGATCCCCTGATCAGATTTATGACAGCGGCAACCCGATGGTCGATCAGTTTGTCCATGGTCGCGCCGATGGCCCCATCAGCATGGCGCCTAGGTCCTAGGCTTTTTGAGCAAGACTTATTGATCCGCGCTCTACTGCAGATTACATCCGCAAAGAAATAGTGTTTTCAAAACGCCCAAATTAGACACAAAAAAACCGGCGCTAAAAGCGCCGGTTTTCTTTAATCAGTCTTAGTCCCAGGTCTTACTGGAAAGAGATCGTTACTTCAGCGCGACGGTTAAGAGGCTCACGAGTGCCGTCTGGTGTCGATTTAGCAAGGTTTGTTTCACCTAGCGCTTGAGTTTGGATCGCATCAGCTGAGATGCCATTTGCAACAAGTGCGCTTACAACAGCTTGAGCACGACGCTCAGAAAGCGCTTGGTTGTATGCTGAAGAACCAGATGTGTCTGTGTTACCTGTTACAACAACTGTATCGATGTCGTTTTGCAGCGCGTTAGCAGAAAACTCACGAATTAGGTTTGCAGCTTCAGGCGTTAGGTTTGACTTGTTATAGTCAAAGTAAACAACAACATTTGCAGGATCTGCAACGGCCGCTTGAGCTTCAACAAGTTGCGCTGGGCACTCAGCAGAAACAGGAACGCTAGAACCGTCCCAGCAATCTTTGTACTCAACAGCTGAACTGCCGCCGAAGCTCCAGCGAAGGCCTGCAAACAGGTTGTGTGAATCTGTAGAAGTGTTCACTTCTGTGTTTGCGCCATTGAATGTGCCGGAATAGGCTTCTTTTGTGTTGCCCATATAGCGGTAAGAAAGATCAATCGCTAAGTCTTCAGCAAGTTCGTATGCAACACCAGCGATACCTTGGTAAGCGAAAGCTGTGCGATCTTCGTTAATGCCAATTGTTGTCCCGCCAGGAGCAGCACCAATCGCTTTAACATCAACAAATGAAACACCAACGCCGCCGCCGATGTAAGGCGTTAGACCTTCAACATCAGTAAAGTCAAAGTCACGGATCAAGTTCGCGAAAATTGAGTGAGAAGCAAGCTCGCCAGTAGAAAGCGCTGAAGAGCCAAAGTTCTCAAACCCAGCTGTATCAATAGCGATGTGGCGGGTGTCGCTGCGGCGGTAAGAATATTCAAGCTCAGCGCGATATTCTTCGTTGTCGACCAAGTAACGACCTAAAGCAACGTAGATGCCGATGCCTGGATCGTAATCGGCTTCACCGTCCCAACCCGAAATATCGCTTTCGAAATCGCGATCAGGCTGGATGTATGTAAGGCCAGCGCCAACAGCGCCATAATAGCCTTCACCAGCGTTTGCAGCAGAAGCGACTGCGAAAGACGCAACGCCCGCTAATAGAGTAGCTTGTAATTTCATTCTTCCTTCCCCTCCTCAGGTGAAATTGGATAGATAAGATAAACTGTGCGGGCTTCGGTTACTCAGCCGTAAGCCCTATGAATAGCGAAGTTGCCCCAAAACGAACAGGCATTTTTCTATAATTTGCGCCTAACCGCTCATATACGATTAACCATGTTGCATCAACGCATCGCTTCACAAATGTTCGTCACAATGCTGTCGCGAATGCTTTAAAAAAGCCGCCTTTTTGCACCAAATAGTTGAACAATCATATATTACACGCCGAAAAGGCGCATATTCATGCCTTTCTCGCCATGAATATATAAAGGTTTATCTGTTCCCTGATTCGCGACTGCAACAATGAAAATTTTCCACATAATAGAATTTTAACTATGTGGAAAATCTATTTCATCCCCAGTTTCTTTCCATAAAGGGTACTTTTTCATCACACTTTGAAAAACGGGCCACTCAAGGTGCATGGCAAGCCAACCTTGCACACCAGGAAGCGCTTGTTTGTCAAACCAAACCGGATCAGCGATGCGGAACTGGCGAACAAAAGGAAAAATCGCAACATCAGCAAAACAACGGCTCTGGCCAAATAAGAATGGGTGTATCGCTAACCGCTCTTCAAGCGCGTTTAGAAATTCCATCCCGCCCGCGCGATGTTTTTCAGGCTCCGCGTCTTCATAACGTGCCGCGTATTTATAACGATCAAGATCTTGTTTAAAGGGCCCGTCATTTTGATCGATCAACGCCTTCATGGCTTCACGGTCTTTGGAATCTGCGTCAAGCCACCCCTCTGGGTCATGTTGGGCAAGAGCCCAAATCATAACATCAAGACTTTCATCGATAACGGCGCCATCGGCCACCTCTAAAACCGGCACCGTCCCTTTTGGGGAAAGCGCAATCATCTCTTCTGGCTTATCGCGCAGAAGGATCTCTCTTAACCGTACCTGTGCACCACTAATCGCAATACCCATGCGGGCCCGCATGGCGTAAGGACAGCGACGGAAAGAATATAAAACCGGGCGAGACACTCAGCCCACATCCTTTAGGGGCTTATGGTTATCGTTACGACGCGCGCCAATATGGGCTTCACCGCGCTTTTTCGCGAGGGTAATTTGCTTTTGCCGTTCAGCAAAATTTGCGCGTTTTTCATCATTATGCTCATCAATACAATATGGACAGGAAACACCCTGCACAAAATGGGGTGACGCCTTGGCCGCATCATCAAGCGGGCGCCGACAAGCATGACACATGTCATAAGTCCCAGGCTCTAAAGCATGGTTTACAGAAACCCGGTTATCAAAGACGAAACACTCCCCATTCCACATGCTTTCTTCTTGAGGCACCGTTTCAAGATATTTTAAAATGCCGCCCTTTAAATGGCGCACATCTTCAACGCCCTCACTTTTCAGATAAGCCGTCGCCTTTTCACAGCGAATGCCTCCAGTGCAAAACATCGCATATTTCTTATTTGGGTTTTCTGCGCGGAATTTTTCGAACCAGTCAGGAAAATCGCGAAAAGACGCCGTATGCGGATCGATCGCGCCTTCAAAGGTGCCTATCGCTACTTCATAGTCATTGCGCGTATCAATAACCACCATATCAGGATCGCTAATAACCGCGTTCCAGTCTTTTGGGTCCACATATGTTCCAACCCCATTCGCCGGGTTAACCCCAGGGACCCCCATGGTCACAATCTCTTTTTTAAGGCGCACTTTGGCGCGATAAAATGGGTTTTCATCTGCAAATGAGCATTTGTGTTCTAACCCGGCGCAACCCGGCAGCGCGCGCAATCGCGCCAAGATATCTTCGATGCCCGTTTGCGGGCCAGCAATTGTGCCGTTAACGCCTTCGCTCGCCAACAAGATTGTCCCCTTAACATCTTGCGCTTCACAAGCTTGCGTCAAAGCCTCACGGTAATCTGCAAAACTCGGCAAATCCGTAAAGTGGTAAAATGCGGCGATGACGATAGGGGATGACACGTCTTATTCTCCAAACAACTCCAAATAATAAGCAGCAGGTTTTACGCCCATAGGCGCAAAAGATCAATTTAACCGCATCATCACAGCTACTCGCTTTGGACGCTGTGTTCTTTTCTCCAATAGACTTCTTTTATCCCTAAGCGCTGGGCTTCGGCCCGCGAAGCGATGAAAAGGAAATCCGACAAGCGGTTAAGATAGGGCTGTAAAAAACTTTGGGGTTGATCTTGCTCAAGCTCAACCGCGAAAGCGACAGCGGCCCGCTCCACCCGGCGCGTAACAGTGCGCGCGACGTGAAGCTGTGCAATCAAAGGCGCGCCGCCCGGCAAGATAAATTCTTTCAATGGCGGCAAATTCTCATTCATCGCCGCCGCAGCCTCATCAAGACGCGCAACATGCGCCTCGCTTAATAGGGGCGCCCCTGGAAAGCAAAGCGCGCCGCCAAGGTCAAAAAGATCATGCTGTACGCCAATGAGAACAGCGTTGATTTCAGCGCCTGGCCGCAAAGATAAAACAACGCCGATAAAGCTGTTCAACTCATCGACATCACCGATAAGCCCAATGCGCGGGTCTGTCTTCGCCACGCGCGATCCATCGCCAAGGCTAGTCTCGCCCTTGTCTCCGCCGCGTGTGACGATCTTCGTCAGTCGATTGGTCTTTTTATTCACCATCAATAGCCTTTACTAATCAGCGCCGTGCATCATCTTTTTAAGCTGGGGCGCAATCGCGAGCATCACGAATGCTATCGCCATCGCGACATAGCCGACATTGGAATAAACCTGCATATAGCCGGCTTTTGCTGTCGCCGCGTCAACAATCTGTCCGCCAATGGTCTCAGCGCCAGTCGTGCGGGCAATGACGCCAGCTAGGAAGTTTGAAAAGCCAGAGAACAAAAACCACGCCCCCATTGTCATCCCCACGACTCGCGCTGGCGCAAGTTTCGTTACCGCAGAAAGTCCCACAGGTGAGAGCATCAACTCACCCATTGTATGGATCCAATAGATAAGGAAAATAAAATAAACCGCTGTCAGGCCGCTCGACCCGCTTGCTTGCATGCCCGCAACTAGCGCCAAAAAGCCAAGGCCAGCCATAAAGACGCCAAAGGCCATTTTCACTGGCGTTGTCGGCTCCAAGCCTCGCTTATATAACGCTCCCCACACCCAGGCAATGATCGGTGCAAAGATGATAATAAAGCCAGCGTTCAGCGACTGGAATATAGGCGCAGGCACTTCAAAGCCAAAGGCAGTGCGATCCACCAAGCGGTCCGTAAACAGGTTAAGAGAGGAGCCCGCTTGCTCAAACAACGCCCAAAAAGGGATCTGGGCGAGGGTCACATAGATCGCGACAAGCATTCGGTCACGCTCAACCCCTTGCAACTTAACCCAAGCATAACCGATCAAGAAGACCAACATCGCAATGCCGATCGGCGTCAAAAGTCCGCCGACAAGGTCTTCATTCATAACAAGCCCCATCGAAAGGGCGACCATCATTACTCCGGTTAGGTAACAAGTTTGCTCAACATTAAGAGGACCAAGCACTTTTTCTTTAAGTTTTTCCGGATGCGGCGGCTCCGCCCGTCCCTCTAGCCAAGGCTGATACCTTAGGAAAATCAATAACCCCGCCAGCATGCCGATACCCGCAAGGCCAAAGCCATATTTCCAGCCATAGGCGAAACCAAGCCAGCCGCACAAAATCGATGACATAAAGGCGCCGAGATTAATACCCATATAAAAGATGGTGAACCCGCCATCGCGGCGCTTATCCCCGACATTATAAAGCGCCCCAACGATCGTTGAGATATTCGCTTTCAAAAAACCAACGCCAGCAATGATCAGCGCCAGCGAAAGATATAAAATATTCAAATACAACGCTTCCTGCTCAACGCGTGTCTTGTAAGCGCCTTCGCTGAAACGTTTAAGCTCAACGGCCAGCGGTTCATCAGCTTTATCCGCAGATTGGAGGACTACTAAATCCGTTTGCGATTGTTGAGAGAAACGCCGTTTGGCGCCGTCGATTTCTGCAACCTCGTAACCGCCTTTCGGGCCTTCAACCTTTGTAATGACGCCTTGGACGCCATCACTTAATTTTAAGATCGTCTTGGGATCTTCGCCGCGGCAAGCAAGACCAAACAGCTTACAGATATTTTGCCCTAAAGATCGCGTTTGGTTAACGATTACGTAATCGCCCGCGCCATTTTCACCAAGCGGGGTTAGCCGTCGTTCGTCTCCGTTTGGTCCTTCCAAAAGCGCAAAGCGGTCTGTTTGAAAGACTAGTCTTCTTTGTTCATCTTCAAATTCAACAAACAGCTTTCGGTTATCCCCTCGCCCCTCATGGGTTAATTGAAGTTCTCGTCCGTCTACTAATAGATATTCTTTTGAGCCAGAGCCTTCAAACGCCATTCCAAAATGGCCAAACACCAGCAAGATCGCCCCAAATGCGACCGCTTTTCGTTGGCCTAAATAACGGTCCGCGAGGGTGCCCCCAACGATGGTCATTACGTAAACAAGCGAAACATACGCCCCATAAATGAGCGAAGAGCGCTCGTCAGAGAAAAGGAAATGCTGGGTCAAATAGAAAATCAAAAGCGCGCGCATTCCGTAATAGGAAAACCGCTCCCACATCTCTGTTAAAAAGAGGATCACGAGGCCGCGCGGATGGCCCAAAATTGTCTTCTCACCAGTTTGCGCGGTTGCGCCCAGGGCGCCCGGCGCAGTTGGGGCTTCGCTCATAAGTCCTCCAAAACCATCAATCGAACAAGCGGCGGACCAAAGATCCGCCCGATCATGAAAGCTATGGCTAGACTATTTTTGACGGGCCCAAAAGTACTTTTGCACGGTTAATCGACGCGCATTATTAATGAGATTTTGGGGAAGGGTAATCTATTGCGACGATTTGAGGGAAACGCCAGCCTTTAGACTGTCCGTTCAAGAATCCGCGCTTGATCTTCACTAAAGGCATTATCGAACGCAGCATAAGGGTTTGGCTCTTGTAATTGGCCAAAGGTTTCCATGAAATTGGCGGGCGAGCCGCTATCGCCTTCTTCTAATAATGCTGTGCGCTGTTCGCGGCGCTCTAGCGCGAGTTCCGCCTGCGCTGAATTCATTTGCGATTGCGCCAGGCGAGCGACGGAACGGTCCTGCGGAGATGGCTCAGCTGGCGCTAGCGCTGCGGCGTAAACAATTTCCATCTTGCGGATGGTGGCTTCCGGGTCGCCGTCAATCGGTGAAGCGTCAATCGGCACTTCGCCGCCGACCGCATATTGGCGCCGATCAGGGCCCGTTACATACTCATATGAAATCGACCCGGCATAAGGCCCGCCAACGGATTTATGGGCCTGTTCGTGGGTGCGAACCTCTAAATCACGCGCTTTTAATTGGGCGATTTCTTGGCGAGCTTCATCGCTCAAACCGCCATCAGACTTGTCACTGGGCTGTGGCGGCGGCGTAGCAACAGGCTCTGCCCTTTCCGGCGGGCGCGCGGAAGGGGCTTGGGGGGCCAGTGCAAACGACTGAGTCGCTCCGGCCGATATGACACCTACGCTACTCATAAGGACACGTATAAGGTGAAATGTTTCACAATCTGTTAACAGCCATGCTCAAAGTGTTAACGCTTTGATTTTGCTTAAGACTTTGTAATGCATCTCGCTTAATCAGGCGTTCAGTCCCCTTTCGCAACCCTTAATACGCGCAAGAAAACCGTTGAACACAGCCGCCTCAGCGCTAATGATGGCGGCGGCATCCGCACACCCTTCCTTTTTCGCTTCAACATATTGGCCGAGACATATGACGACGCATGACAGCAAATTTTGGGACCGTATTGCTAAAAAATACTATGAAAGGCCAATCGATAACCCCGCCGCCTATGAAGAAAAACTGCGCCTGACCCGGCAACATCTAAACAGTGATATGGATCTGTTAGAGTTTGGATGCGGCACTGGCGGCACGGCGATCAAACACGCCCCCCATGTACGCCATATCGAGGCGATGGATATCTCAGAACCCATGCTCGAAATCGCACGGCGCCAAGCGGCGGAACAAGGCGTTGAGAACGTCGACTTTAAACGCGGCGACATCGCCGATTTTGACACCGCCCCGCAAAGCTATGACGCGATCCTTGGGCTGAGCATTTTACACTTAGTGCGCGACCCGGCGGAAATTTCAAAGCGCGCCCATCGCTGGCTAAAACCCGGCGGCGTCTTTGTGACCAGCACAGCCTGCATCGGCGATAAAATGGGCTGGATGAAATTTATTGCGCCAATTGGTCAAGCCTTTGGGAAGATGCCTTATCTTAACATATTTAAAGAGCCAGACCTCCTCGCCTTTATGACAGACGCTGGCTTTACGATTGAAACTAATTGGCGACCCGAAAAATCAATGGCAGTCTTTTTGATCTGTAAGAAGTCTGAGTAAGGAAAATATCGCACCCTAGCAATAAGAACGAAGACTGAACGGCACGACACAATGCGTCCATCAATAACCCAATGATACAATAACTTTTAGGACAGCCCCTTATAATTTTAAATTGGGCTCATAGGGGCTACAACTGTTAAATCAGCAATGATGTTTGCATTTTTTACAGTTGACAAAAAGCTCATAAATCGAATATGCGTTTTTTTATTATGCATACCACATTTATATATTTTAGTTAGCCTTATACTTCACGCCTTACAACAGGCGTTTAAACCCGCACGGGTTCTTTTAAATCCCAAAATTTACTTCATTCAGGGCGCGTTGCTGAACGCCAACCGTTAAATTTGCTTGTGTTTAAAGCAGTTTGCTAACGGCTCACTCAGTGCTGCCCGTTCCCTAAATTGGAGGGCGTTATGAAATATGTTCGTTTTCAAGGGCGACAACTTATTGAGGGCTGTTCAAGCAAAGTCGGTATTTTTCAGCTGGCTTATGAACTGAAATATGCCGCTCAAACCACGATGCATCACGACAAAGAGTTGCGTAAAAATTTAACCTGGCTCGAAACACATCTAGCCGAACCAACTATTTTAGAACGTGCAGAGCATTACAGAGCTATTTGCTGGTTTAAAGACACCGCCCACGAACCATTAAAACGAATTTGGTCAATCAAACTCTTATTGGAAGAATATGGCGTTTGGGTCGACTGCGTAAAAACCGCAAGTCCTGGAAACGTTATCTACCAAGATGGTTGGCAAATCGCCGCGAAGCCCCGCCGGGTTATAGTGAAGGGATAACAAAATGGCAGAAGGCTGAACATAGCAATCATGCTTCTGGCTTACGCACAGATATCCCCTATTTAACATGGGAGAGTTCATCTTATTTGTCATGCGCTTGAACTCAAGGCATTGAAAGAGGCAATCAGCGTCTTTAAACAGCATGGCCCTAGAAGAGTTAGAGGAACTTCTAAGACTGCATCGTCCAACCTTCGACGGCCATGGCGGCCTGGCGGACCGCTTCTGAGCGTGTTGGGTGGGCGTGGCATGTTCGCGCGATATCTTCCGATGCGCCGCCAAATTCCAGCACGCTGACGGCTTCGGCGATCAACTCGCCAGCGCCGACGCCGACGATATGACAGCCGAGAAGCTTATCGGTCTTTGCGTCTGCTAAAACCTTCACAAAACCGTCTGTCTCATGATTAGTTTTTGCGCGGCTATTGGCGGCGTTCATAAATTTTCCGACTTTATAGTCGACGCCCGCTTCTTTCAGTTGCTCTTCTGTCTTACCGACCGAAGCAACTTCAGGATAGGTGTAGACAACATTAGGCACAAAGTCATAATTGACATGCCCCGCCTTGCCAGCAATCAGCTCAACACACGCGACCGCGTCATCTTCCGCTTTATGGGCGAGCATAGGCCCGTGGATGCAATCACCAATCGCCCACACGCCCTCAACATTGGTGCGGAAATGATCCGTAACGATAAAGCCGCGCTGGTCCATCTGAACACCAACGCTTTCAAGGCCGAGGCCAACAGTATGCGGACGGCGGCCAATAGCGACAAGAACCACGTCAGCATCAATCGTTTCCGCATCACCGCCCGCGGCGGGTTCGACAGTCAACTTCACTTTTGTCTTCAGCTTCTCAGCACCCGTCACTTTGGAGGAAAGCTTGAATTCAATGCCTTGTTTTTTGAGGATACGCTGGAAATTTTTAGACACCTCACCGTCCATCGTCGGCAGGATTTTATCCAGAAACTCGACCACGGTCACTTGTGCGCCAAGGCGGCGCCAGACGGAGCCAAGCTCTAACCCAATGACACCGCCGCCAATCACAACCAAATGTTTTGGTACAGATGGAAGCTCAAGAGCACCGGTTGAAGAAACGATTTGCTTCTCGTCAATCTCAACGCCCGGCAATGGGGTAACTTCCGACCCGGTCGCGATAATGACGTTCTTGGTTTCAAGCTCTTGCACAGAACCATCAGCAGATGTCACCTTTACCTTGCCGGGCGCTACAATTTCGCCAGCGCCAAGGAAGACATCCGCCTTGTTCTTTTTCATTAGAAACTCAACGCCATTGGTCAATCCACTAACCGCGTCGGACTTTTGCGCCAACATTTGCGGTAAATCTAAGGAGACCTTGCCAGTTTTTATGCCAAGGCTGGCAAAGTTATTGGCCGCAGCCTCATAAAGCTCTGACGCGTGCAACAAGGCTTTAGAGGGGATACAGCCGACATTCAAACATGTGCCGCCAAGCTTTCCGGACTCACGCTTTTCAATGATCGCCGTCTTCAGGCCAAGCTGACCTGCACGAATGGCGGCGTTATATCCGCCGGGGCCAGCGCCGATAACGACGATATCATATTGTTCAGCCATGAGAGATAAAACCTTATCGATAGAATGCTCGTCAGCGAGCTTAAAAGGAATGCGCCGCAAACATAGATGCGTTACGGCGCTAAGGACTTTAAAGGTCTAAAAGCAACCGGCGCGGATCTTCTAGATTTTCTTTAACGCGCACAAGGAAAGTCACCGCGCCCTTACCATCAACGATACGGTGGTCGTAAGAAAGCGCCAAATACATCATGGGGCGCACCACAACCTGATTATCAATGACGACAGGTCGTTTTTCGATACGGTGCATACCGAGAATGCCGGATTGCGGCATGTTTAAAATAGGCGTCGACATGAGCGAGCCGTAAACTCCGCCATTTGAAATTGTAAAAGTGCCGCCTTGCATCTCTTCAATGCCAAGCTCACCGTCACGCGCACGAACGCCAAAGTCAGCAATCGCCAACTCAATATCCGCAAACGACATCAGATCCGCATCGCGCACAACCGGCACAACTAGGCCTTTGTCCGTTCCCACCGCAACACCAATATCATAGTGGTTTTTGTAGATTATATCGGTTCCGTCAATCTCAGCGTTCACCTCTGGCACCTCTTTAAGAGCGTGGATGCACGCCTTCACGAAGAGCGCCATAAACCCTAGCTTAATGCCGTGTTTTTTAGCGAAGAGATCTTTATACTCAGCGCGCAACGCCATCACTGCGCTCATATCCACGTCATTAAAAGTGGTGAGCATTGCGCTTGTGTCTTGGGCTTCTTTCAAGCGGCGCGCAATGGTCTGGCGCAGACGGGACATTTTCACCCGCTCCTCACTGGCGCCAAGGTCACGCGGCTGCGCAGGGGACGCAGGTTTTGCTGAAGATGCAGAAAGCGCATCACCTTTGGTAACGCGGCCGCCTTTGCCTGTTCCTGCAATACCGGCCGGATCAATGCCGCGCTCAGCGACGACGCGGCGAGGCGCAGGGGACAAATCATTTGAAGCAGCAGCGGTTGATTGCACAGGCGCAGGAGCGGCCGCAGGGACCGCGCCATTCGAAGCAGAACTAGAAGCAGACGCGCCGACGGAAATAATAGCGAGCACCTCCCCAACTTCTACTGTGTCGCCTTCTTCGCCGAAAATCTTTTTAATGACCCCCGCCTTTGGCGCCGCGACATCCATTGCCGCTTTATCGGTTTCCAAGCTGACGATCGCCTCGTCAAGGGCGACCGCATCGCCCTCTTTTTTCAGCCATTCGCCAATGTCGGCCTCGGTGACAGATTCCCCACCTTCCGGCACAACAACTTCGATTTCTTCGCCAGTTCCAGAGCTCGCTGGCGCAGCGACTGCGGGCGCGGATGAAGCTGGCGCCGCAGAGGCGCTCGCCCCCTCTTCAATAGCGCCAAGCAAGGCGTCAAGCTCAACCGTGGCCCCTTCTTCCGCGGCGATTTCCGCCAAGACGCCAGCAACAGGGGCCGGCACTTCAACTGAGACTTTATCGGTTTCCAGCTCGACCACCGGTTCGTCAGCCGCGACAGCATCACCTTTCGCTTTCAGCCAACGCCCAATGGTCGCCTCGGTCACTGATTCGCCCAGGGTGGGAACGCGAATATCAACCGCCATGTTTTTCTCCGTATTCTTTAAACTAGGTGTAAGACCTCGCCTTATTTAGCGAACGCCTCATCCAAAAACTCTTCTAATTCTTTTTTATGCCGGCTCATCAGGCCTGTCGCCGGAGAGGCCGAAGCCGCCCGCCCCACATAACGCGCCCGCGGATGCTTAGCTTTGATGCGCCCAAGAACCCACTCAATATTAGGCTCCATAAAGAACCACGCGCCCATATTTTTCGGCTCTTCCTGGCACCACACCATCTCCGCGCCACGAAAACGCTGAAGCTCATCAATAATTGAGTGCGCCGGGAACGGATAAAATTGCTCAACACGCAGAATATAGACATCATTGATGTCTCGCTTCTCACGCTCTTCAAGCAGATCATAATAGACCTTGCCAGAGCACATAATCACCCGGCGGATCTTTTTATCTTCCGCCAACACAACTGTGGAGCCGGGCTTATACTCAGCATCATCCCACAAGACCCTATGGAAGGAAGAACCGGGGCCCATTTCCTCAAGCGAAGACACACACCGCTTGTGACGCAGCAACGACTTTGGCGTCATCAAGACAAGCGGCTTGCGGAAATTACGGCGCATTTGGCGGCGCAAAATATGAAAATAATTGGCAGGCGTCGTACAGTTCGCAACCTGGATATTGTCTTGCGCGCACATCTGCAGGAAGCGCTCTAATCGCGCCGATGAATGCTCCGGCCCCTGCCCTTCATACCCATGCGGCAATAACAAGACCAGGCCAGACATACGAAGCCATTTACGCTCCCCAGAAGTCAAAAACTGATCGATAATTATCTGCGCGCCGTTAACAAAATCCCCGAACTGCCCTTCCCACATCACAAGATATTTTGGATTTGCAAGAGAGTAACCGTATTCAAACCCCATCACGCCAAATTCAGACAAGTTGGAATCGTGGACCTCAAAATCCCCTGTTGCACCAGGCAAATTTTGAAGCGGGATATAAGTGTCTTCAGTTTCTTGATTAATAAAGACAGCATGACGCTGCGAGAATGTACCGCGCCGCGAATCTTGACCAGAAAGGCGAACACCAAATCCTTCGCGTGTTAGGGCGCCGAAAGCTAACGCCTCGGCGCTCGCCCAATCGATGCCTTCGCCGCTCTCAAACGCTTTTTTCTTCTGTTCAAGAACGCGCTTTAAGGTTCGGTGAACCGGAAAACCGTCTGGGTAAGACGCGGTCACCATACCAATTTCGCGAAGTTCATCTATTTCAACAGCCGTATCGCCCCGGCGATCATCATCGACCGGCGGAACAAAGCCCGACCACTGACCATCAAGCCAATCAGCTTTATTGGGTTTAAAAGCTTCCGCCGCGCTAAACTCACTATCAAGGAAAGAACGGAATTTTTCCCGTTCACGGGCCTCCCACTCACTATCAATAACGCCTTGTTCAACCAATCGCTTAGCGTAAATTGATCCAACCGTTTGGTGGCTACGGATTTTTTTATACATTAATGGCTGAGTGAAGCCAGGTTCATCGCCTTCATTGTGGCCGTAACGACGATAACAGAACATATCGATCACAACATCCGCCCCGAAAAACTGACGGAATTCGGTTGCAACCTTAGCCGCGTAAACCACCGCCTCAGGGTCATCGCCGTTAACATGGAAGATCGGCGCTTCAACCATTTTCGCAACATCAGAAGGATATGGCGAAGAGCGTGAAAATTGCGGACTTGTCGTGAAACCAATTTGGTTGTTTACGATAAAATGAACAGTACCCGCCGTATTGTACCCACGCAGACCGGATAGACCAAACCCTTCAGCAACAATACCTTGCCCAGCAAAAGCCGCATCACCATGAAGCAGTAATGGCGCGACGCATCCTCGCTCAAGGGATGCATCTTCTTTACGCAAACGGTCTTGTTTTGCGCGTGCCTTGCCAAGCACAACAGGGTTCACCGCCTCCAAATGAGAAGGGTTCGCCGTCAATGACAAATGCACCTTATTCCCATCAAAAGCACGATCAGAAGAAGCGCCAAGGTGATACTTCACATCGCCAGAACCGCCGACGTCATCGGGCGTCACCGATCCGCCTTGAAATTCGTGGAAGATATGGTGGTATGGCTTGCCCATCACCGCAGCAAGCACATTCAGCCGACCACGGTGCGGCATGCCGACAATAATCTCTTGAACACCAAGCGCACCGCCGCGCTTGATGATTTGCTCAAGCGCCGGCACCATCCCCTCAGCGCCATCAAGGCCAAAACGCTTCGTACCCGTATATTTAATATTTAAAAAGTTTTCAAAACCCTCTGCTTCGATCAACTTTTTAAGGATCGCCTTTTTACCTTCATCGGTAAAAGTAATATCTTTGTCTGGTCCCTCGATGCGCTGTTGAAGCCACGACTTTTGGTCGGGGTCCGTGATATGCATAAACTCAACAGCAAAGGCGCCGCAATAAGTCCGCTTCACGATTTCTAAAATTTGACGCAGGGTTGCTGTTTCAAGACCCAAGACGTGATCAATAAAGATCTCACGATCCATGTCAGCTTCTGAAAAGCCAAGAGTTAGTGGATCGAGCTCAGGGTGAACTTCTTCTTTTTGCAAACCTAGCGGATCAAGATCCGCCATCAAATGGCCGCGGATTCGATAGGCGCGAATAAGCATTAAAGCGCGTAGAGAATCCTTTGTTGCTTGACGCAATTGCTCAGGATCAGACGAAGCGCCAGTCGACACACTGCGTTTAGCAATTTTTTTCTCAAGAACCGCCTCAACCTCGGACCAGTTCCCGTCAAGCGCCGCCGTTAGTTCGCCATTTGGCTTAGGCGGCCAATCTGTCCGCCGCCAACTCGGTCCCTCTGTTGAGGCAACCTCACCAGAACCATTTTGCAACCGCACAAAATAGTCCCGCCAAGCCTCAGATACAGTGTTCGGATTTTCTAAAAATCGCTCATATTGCGCTTCAAGATAGAGCGCATTCGCTCCAGAAAGAGCGGTTTGCGGGTCTTCGCCGACAATTCCCCCGATGCCGGTGCTAAGTTGATCAGCTGGTGTTACGGGGGCGTCGCCATCCTTGGCCATTAATTTATTCCCAGATCTTTATATTCAATCATTCCATCGCGATTAGCCCATTATCAATCAGCTAAAATGGGCAAGATGGTTAACATAATCCCAAAATCTTTATTTTTTCAAAATTTCCAACAATGTCCGCCCCATAGCAGCCGGGGTTGGAGAGACCGCAATGCCAGCGCGGTTCATCGCTTCGATCTTCGCCGCCGCGGTATCATCACCGCCGGAAACAATCGCGCCAGCATGGCCCATCCGGCGACCAGGAGGCGCGGTAACGCCAGCAATAAAACCAACCGTCGGTTTTTTAACTTTGTTATCCGCCAAGAATTGAGCCGCATCAGCCTCAGCCGAACCGCCAATTTCACCAATCATAATAATGGAGTGGGTTTCATCGTCCGCGAGGAAAAGCTCCAACACGTCGATAAAATCGGTGCCTTTCACTGGGTCGCCGCCAATGCCGACACAAGTAGACTGGCCCAAGCCCGCGGTGGTTGTTTGGTGAACCGCCTCATAAGTCAAAGTACCAGAGCGCGAGACCACCCCAACATTACCCCTTCGGTGAATATGGCCAGGCATAATACCAATCTTGCATTCATCCGGCGTAATCACACCTGGGCAGTTTGGGCCGACCAAACGAGAAGCCGAACCATCAAGGGCGCGATTAACTTTGACCATATCTTGAACAGGAATGCCTTCGGTGATGCAAACGATCAACGGCACTTCTGCTTCAATCGCCTCTAGGATTGAGTCTGCCGCAAAGGGCGGCGGCACATAAATCACAGAAGCATCAACACCCACTTTATCACGCGCCTCAGCCACCGTATCGAAAACAGGCAGTTCAGCTTCTTTAGCATTATCTGGCGCAGCTTGTGTCGCCTTCCAGGTTTGACCGCCTTTACCGGGCGTCACACCGCCGACCATTTTTGTTCCATAGCCAATGGCTTGCTCTGTATGGAACGTACCTTGGCTGCCGGTTAGGCCCTGGCAAATAACTTTTGTATCTTTATTGATGAGAATAGACATTGACTTCTCCGAAAACGGTAAGGCGGGAGGGTATTTTGTATGGTCTTAGACCTCCACGCCAAGAAGGGCAACAAAAACCGACGGTCCTTATATCAATAAAAATACTTTGATGTTTTGAGGATTTAGCACAAAGCCCCACCAGTTGTTGTGTGAAAATCCGCAAATTGGCGTGCAACAATCCGCACATAGGCCCAACTTTGAACCACGCCAAAGACCCAATCACAAAAAAACGCCACAACCCGCTGAAATATATACAAAATTCACAACCCACAAAGCGGAGACGCATTTAGAATCAAAACCGCAGCTTCAACATAAGGGAATGATGCAAATTACTTCTTACAGAGAATATTTTTCGCCATTCGCAACTGTTCTGGCGTATTTATATTCGTGAAAGCGGCGCTATCACCCTCAAAAGCAACATGTACCGCCCCAACGAGGCCCGCCACTTGTCTTAGCGGGAAACCATCCTTGCCCAAAGAGGTGAGTACAGGCGATAGATCGGCGCAGCGCCAATAGGCGAACGTTGGATGAAGCCTCTCGCCAGTATTTATGATAGCGCTACCATTTTCTTGATAAAGCTTATCGAGCAATTCAGTACTTACAAACGGGGCGTCAACAGGGACCGTAAAAAAGCCTTTTATGTGAGGCCGATTTTGTTGAAGCCATGTAACAGCAGCCCACAGACCAGCTGCTGGCCCCAAAGGGCCATCCAAAAGATCGCGAATAACCTTTAATCCCGTCCCATAATTTTGATGGCCAGAAATAAAAACTTCGTCCGCCTGCGGCTTGACCCGCGCCAATACGTGATCAATCAAAGGCTGGTCATTTAACAGAACAGCGCCCTTGTCCACTCCCCCCAAACGCTCCCCACGGCCGCCCGCCAAAATGACAACAACTCGTGGCTTTATCATTTTGGGATTTGAGCCCATTTGCTTACCCTAACGAATACGTACAATCTCAACATCATCCCCCACTAAGGCGGCTGGTGCATCAACAGGGCGACGAATCAAAACATTAGCCTCACAAAAAGGCGCCAATAGTGAACTGTCTTGATTACCGGCGGGGGTTACACCCAAAACACCGTCACAAATTACAGCCCGCCCGCGCAGATACGCCTCCCGCCGCCCATTTGCCTTTATGGACGTTTGCAACTGCCCTTTTTCAAAGACTGACGAGACTTCATCAACCAATCCCGCAAGGCGTTTCACGACCGGTTTAATGAATAAAGCCGCCGTTACGATCGCTGAGGCGGGATTACCAGGAAGGCCAATAACATGAGCGTTTCCAAGGCGGCCATACCACAATGGTTTTCCGGGGCGAACGGCGACTTTTTCAAATACGATTTCACCGCCGACTGCCGCAAAAGCTGACTTAACATAGTCATAGTCCCCAACAGACGCGCCGCCGATTGGCGTCAGGATATCATAGTCTTTTGCGCGTTCAAAAAACGACTTTAGCGCCGCCTCGTCATCGGGCGCACAACCGAGATAATCTGGCTCCCCGCCCCAATCCATGATCATCTCAGCCAAAGCATAGTGATTTGAGTTGATAATCTCGCCAGCGTTCAAAATCGCCCCGGGCTCGCGCAACTCATCACCGTTTGAAAATAATCCAACCCTTGGCTTGCGCACCACATCAATCGCCCCTAAATTCGCTGCGGCGAATATCGATCCGTGCACGGCATGCAGCTCGGTTCCAGCTGAAGCGAGCACATCACCGGCGACAAAATCCACGCCTGCGGGGCGAATATTACGGGGTTCATTTTGAGGGGCTTTTATAGTGATTTGATGACCATCACATTCAACCTCTTCTTGGATAACAACATGGTCAGCGCCTTCAGGCACAACCCCGCCAGTAAAAATACGAACAGCTTGGCCTTGCCCAACGACACCGTCAAAAGGCGCCCCCGCAGGCGCCTCGCCGATAACCATCAGTTGAACGCCTATCTCCTGCTCAAGATCTGAAAACCGCACCGCATAGCCGTCCATCGCTGACGCGGAAAAAGGGGGCTGGGTGATTGCGGCTATAGCATCTTTTGCAAGGACCCGCCCCTTGATATTGACAAGCCCCACCCGCTCCGCCTCTAGACTTGCAGCGCCCGCCAGTAGTTCTTTTAACGCCGCTTCAACGCTTCGCATGGCTTTCTATTTCCTTGATGCTATATTTATTCTTTGCGGGAATAATTTCCCGACTGGCCGCCCGATTTTTGCAGCAATCTAATATCGTCAATCACCATAGATTTATCGAGCGCCTTAGCCATATCATAGATCGTTAAACAAGCAGTAGAAACGGCGGTTAGCGCCTCCATCTCAACACCGGTTTGTCCCGTGGTTTTGACACGCGCCGTGACAATAAAAGCGCACGCGTTATCATTTGGCTCAACCGTTAGCTTCAGACCAGAAATCGGTAATGGATGACATAGCGGAATAAGGTCAGCTGTTTTCTTTGCCCCCATAATGCCTGCGAGCTCAGCGATAGAGGCAATATCCCCCTTTTTCACGCCCTGCGCACGGATTTGTTTATACGCAGCCTCGCCAAAACGCACACGGCCCTCAGCTATAGCCTCACGGCTTGTGGCAGGTTTTTCAGAGACATCCACCATTCGTGGACGGCCCGCTTCATCAAAATGGGTCAGTTTGGACATTATACTTCTTGGAGACGCGGCATCAGCTCCACCAAATTACAAGGGCGATGACGGGAGTCGAGCTGCAATCTGATGACTTTATCCCACCCGTCCTTCACGGCGCCGTTCGATCCGGGCAGCGCAAAGATAAAGGTGCTGTTAGCAAGCCCCGCAACCGCACGTGATTGCAGTGTGGAAAGTCCAACGCTCTCATAACTAACCTTGTGAAAGATCACCGAAAACCCATCGATCTCTTTTTCAAAGAGGGGGCGGATCGCCTCTGGCGTAACATCGCGCCCCGTTAGCCCTGTGCCCCCCGTCGAGATAACCACATCAACTTCCGGCGCGGCGATCCATGCTGAGACCGTAGAAGCGATCAGTGCACGGTCATCCCGCAGGATTTTACGGTCAGCAAGCGTGTGGCCAGCCTCTTCAAGGCGCGCCACGAGAATATCGCCAGACGTGTCGTCTGCTTGCGTGCGCGTATCGCTAACCGTCAAGATCGCGATGCGCACAGGTTTAAATTCTAAACTCTCATTAATCCCATGCATTGGGTATTCTCCTGGGTCCTATTGGGCGGTCGTTCACATTCTGATCGGCGCAGCCCAGCACAATAATCACCACCGCGCAGCATCTTCATAGTCTGCTGCGCGCGGCTCAATCCACTCTTCGCTGTTGACGCGCTTTTCTTTCTTCCAAAAAAGCGCCTTAGTTTTCAAGTAGTCCATGATGAAATCAACCGCCTCAAAGGCCTCGCGCCGGTGAGCAGCGGCGGCCGCGACAAGCACAATCGGCTCCCCCGGCGCAAGATCGCCCACACGATGGATAATTAGATAAGCATCCAGTTCAAAGCGAGACTTAGCATCTTCGGCGATTTTTAAAATCGAGCGTTCCGTTGCGCCTGGATAATGCTCAAGATAAAGGCTTTTCACGCCATCGTCTTTACGCGCGGTTTCGGATCGGACATTCCCGATAAAACTTGTTACGCCGCCAGAGTGCGCCGTTGTCTCTGCAAAGACATCTAATTCTTTAATGGGGTCAAATGGCGTCTCATCGATTCGGATCATGGAACTTATCCACCGCTAACCGGCGGCAGAAAAGCGATCTCATCGCTGTCGTTTACGGCCGCATCTTTCCCAACCATTTCCTCATTCACAAGAAAACGCACTTTCAACTCAGCGAGCGCGGCGCCAAGCGCTGGGTTTTCTGACGACAAAGCTTGAATAAGCTCGCCGACGGATCTGGCCGCATCTGTTAATGGAAAGTCCCGCTGTCGCCCTCCGGCAAAATCCGCCAATTTCCCAAAGAACAAAAGCTGCGCCACGCTACCCTCCAGTCACAGACATATGACGCGGCACCGCTGGCGCGGCGCCGCGCTTGGAGATGTCGAACTCATGACGTTTAGGCTTTCTCATCATCGCCTCATCTATAGCTTCGCCTAACGAAGCCTCAGGGGTCGGCCCTCTTAGCGCGGCGCGAAGGTCCACGCGATCGCTTTGTCCTAAGCACATGTATATCTGTCCTTCGCATGTCACGCGAACCCGATTGCACCCATCGCAAAAATTATTCGTAAGCGGTGTAATCAAACCTAAAACGCCGCCCGTTTCTTCAATGCGGTGATATCGCGCCGGGCCGCCAGTGCGCATTGTTAACGGCGTTAAGGTCCATCTTGCGGAAAGATTGTCCAAAACCTCCGTTAACGGTAGATATTGATCGACCCGGTCCATGTCTATTTCGCCCAAGGGCATGACTTCAATAAGGGTCATGTCCATCCCGCGGCCATGCGCCCACGCGATCAGACTAGGAATTTCTTGATCGTTAAAGCCTTTCATCGCAACGGTATTGATCTTTACTTTAAGCCCAGCCGCTTGCGCCGCATCCAGCCCTTCAAGAACCCGTGAAAGCATCGCCCGCCGGGTCAGACGCGCAAATTTTTCATCGTCCAACGTATCAAGCGACACGTTTATACGCTCAACGCCCATGGCTTTAAGATCGCTTGCAAATTGGGGGAGCTGCGTTCCATTTGTGGTGAGCGTCAGCTCGTCCAAGCCTTCACCTAAATGACTGGAAACCGCTTTAAACAGTCGCCGCACATCCCGACGCACAAGGGGTTCGCCGCCCGATATGCGGATCTTGCGCACACCGCGCGAAATAAATGCGCGGCAAACCTGATCCAGCTCTTCAAATGTCAAGAGATCCTTTTTCGGAACGAAGGTCATATCCTCCGCCATACAATAAGCGCAGCGAAGATCGCATCGGTCCGTTACAGACAGTCTTAAATAAGTGATTTCCCGGCCAAACTGGTCGCGCAACATGACTGTTATTATCCTTTTGCGCCGCTGAACTCAGTGGAGGCGCTGTAAGGCCTCAATAATCAAAGATTATCGGCGCAAAAACAAGCCTGTACGGCATTCGCAATAGCCTGAGATGACGCTTGAAAGTCGATTTTCGTTATTACGGTTTAAAAACCAGCGCCACTGTTCGTTCAAACAATTAATGCAGAGCAGAGATATATGATGCATTAACCCAACCCACAGCCCCCTTTAACCGGCCATTGCGAGATTGAACAACGCGCACCTGAGTCCAATTATCACTCGAGTATGAATCGAGATTCGCCGCGGTCACGACATCGCCAGGCGCAAGCGGCGATTCTCTTAACGGGGCATTTCCCTTGCCGGGGCCTTGACGAATATGAAGCCAAGCATCTGAACGCCAATAGGGCGCAGTCCGCGCAGGCAAGCCATTGGAGTGCGCCGCCCACCACGCGCTAACATCAAAACAGGGGCATTTTTTGCCGGCGCTATCCACATCCCGGTGCCCAACAACGCTCACGCCTGGATAACGGGCGCAAAGATCCGTCAGAAGCTCTTGCAAGGTCTCGTACTGTCCGTCAGTGAAATTCGCTTCAGGGCCGCCGCTTTCAGCCATCCCTCCCACAAGGCAAATACCGACAGAAGAATGATTGACCTCACGCGCATGGGCGCCGCGCACATGCTCGTCTCGCCCTTTTTCAAGCATCCCGTCACGCTTAATCACATAATGATAACCGATGGCGGACCAGCCATTATCCTCAATGTGCCACTTATTAATAAGCGCGGCGTCCACATGATCCATCGACGGTTTCGTGTCAGAGCAGTGGACGACCAATAGGGATGTGTTTCTACGCGGAGTCATAAAAGGTTCCCCTAAAGCTCCAAATTAACCCTTGATTTCCATATCGACTGGCGAGAGGGCTTCCACCCCGCCAGAGGACTTACCCGCCCCGCCCATTTGACGTTCCATCGACATACGTCCCAGCACATAACCGGAGATACCGCCGAGCAATGCAGCAACCGTGTCTTGTTCTAGGTTCTTTGTAATACCGAGGATCAAAATACTCGCCGACAAAATAAAGACCGTAATGATCTCCAAGAAAATTGCATATTCAAACTGACGGCTGACCCCTCGGTGAGACCGAGCGATAAAGTAAATCGTCAAGGCCACAATGGCGATCAGTCCACCCCATGCAATCAAGACCTGTAAAAGAAGATTTTCCGCCTCTTTCGCATCCCGCCGATCAGACAAAAGAGTTTCGATCGTTTCAAATTCGACATTAAGGAGAGCGTAGAGTTCAGCTTCATCTTCTTTCAGCATCTCTAGCTGCGCACGCAAATCTTCCGTCGCATCCTTAAACGCCTTTACAAGATCTTCGTAGTCTTGAGAAATAACCTCGGTAACCGCTTTTTGTAACTTAGCGATGGCTTCATTATCGTAGCTAACTGTCTGATCATCACTGCTGGCGTAGTATTTTTCTAAATCTTGTATGCAGGATCGATAAGCATTGAGCCGCGATTTAGAATAGGAGTGCCAATCCGTTTTTTGCCGTCTTGAGATTTCCATCAAGATCGAATCTAGCGAGCTACACGCACTCCAGCTGGGCGTGCTATTACTTAAATCTATATCTTTTGTAACGAGCCTTGAGAATGAGAAGCTAGAATCTGTCTTTAAGCGCAGACGATCAAAATCACCGAGGACGCCGATGCGTTTTAAAAGATCACGTACATCGCCTTTCAGTAACCTTGGCGAACGAATATTATTTGCGTCACGCAAAGTATTATCAACAGCGGTTAAAGCGGCGCTTGAACCATTTTGGCTGTCTTCTGCAAAATCGACATGCGGCAATAATAGTCTCGCATCTGCCCGATAAGTTGGCAATTTTGCATAAAATTCTTCATCATTCGAAGTCGTACGAATGGCTTGTTCTAACCGCGCCCATGTTGAACCGATGGCGTCGATTGTAGCCTCTGGCCCGCTTTTAGGCTTCAGTGCCCTGATCAATTGATCGGTTTGGAACTCCGCTTTATACTCGTCCCAAAGATCGACATTTTCCTGTAACTTTTCGTCAAAATCTTTGATTTTGTTGACATCAGGTTCCAATTTTTCAGCGGCGCTCTTTTTCTCTGACCAACGCGTGCGCAAATCTTCTTTTAGTTTTCTAAACGCGCTTTCTTCAGGAAGCTCATTTTCATCTTCGCCTCTCGATTTAGCTGCGGTGTCATTTATCCGAACAAGAACGCTTTCATTCCGATTACTAGAATTAGTGACCGTCTTGTCGGCGCCAGTTTCAACCTCAACATTTTGAAGATGCGCGATATCTTTTTCCGCCCCGCGAATTCGCGCCCATTGCTCAGCCACAACTGATTGGGTTTGCCCCAAGAAAGCCGCCGAACGCTCCCACAGGCCAAATTGGGCCCCGAATGTAATCGCGGAAAAAAGTAAGATCGAAAAAACAACAAGAATATGCCGCATGGCGAACCCCGTAAATCGCCGCGCCGCGCCCTGCGCTAACTGAGCAAGACGCGCCCCGAATATATTGAACATCTGCCCAAAACTATTGAAACGGAAAAACCCCAGCCGCCTCAGTAACTATAATTATTAACGGTAAATCACCTGTGCGGCAACACTCGCGTCATCGCACACGCCATTAATATGCCTAACCAAGTGAGCTAGGTCACACCGAGAAAATAGCCACAGAACACCCGCATGTGGCGAATAAGCCCCTCGATCAGATTGACTGTTGGTTAGTCATTGTTTTTATGTGTGTTTTTACGTGTTTTTTGAAGATGGCGCTTTCGGGAAAAGCGGGCGCATCACGCCTCAGCGGCGATCAGCTTTGCTGCGCCCTGTTCCAGCAAATCCCGCGCCGCATTCCGCCCCACCGCCCGCGGTTCATCTTTAGAACCAGTGGCAACCGCCTCAAGTATCACTTGCCCATCAAGACTTAAAACCGACGCGCGAAGGCGTAATGTCTCGCCCTCAATTTCAGCATATCCGCCAATGGGCGTATTACAGTGACCGTCCAACAACCACAATAATTCGCGTTCGGCTAAAGCTTGCAATCGGGTTGGCCCATGGTCAATCTTTGCGAGCTGCTCGCGCGTTGACCAATCTTGCTCAGCGCATTCAACGGTGACGATCCCTTGTCCAACCGCTGGTAACATCTCCTGCGGGGAGAATAATTTCGAAACGCGCGCGCTTAACCCGATGCGCTGAAGACCGCTTTTCGCCATGAGCAGCCCATCAGCCGGCCCCACCGCCGGCCCCTCAACCATCTGCTGCATGACGCGCTCATCGAGCTTTTTCAAACGCGTATCAGCCGCCCCACGATAGTGAATAATCTCACACTCAGGATACAGCCTTTTCATATAAGCGGCGCGGCGAACAGAGTTTGTGCCGATTTTAAACCCGCGTCCGCCCTCTTGTTCGAATTGGTTCAGCGATAAATCCGGGTGCAGAACAAGCGCATCCTCCACAGCTTCACGCTTTAGATAGGCCGCAAGAACAAGGCCTTGCGCTTCTTCATCACCGGGCACGTCCTTTAAGGAATGCATCGCCGCATCAAGATCGCCAGCGCGCACGGCATCACGGATTTCACCGACAAAAGCGCCGCCTTTGCCGCCATGGCGCGCGAGTTTCGACGTTTGATCACGGTCGCCCTCGGGCTTGAAACGCACCGCCTCAACACCATCAAGGGTCGGCGCCACAACGCCCAGTTGCCTAATAATATCATTTGTTTGCGCTAGCGCCATTACGCTAGATCGGGTGCCGATTTTCATAATAATTGTAACTATACTATTAGGGTCTAAAGAGTTTGTTGAGCATCGCCCTATGGCGAATCCCCCTCTTCAGAATGATCCGACTTCTCGTTGTCCCCTGCCTCATTAGGCTTTTCTTCCCCGCGCGTCTCAGCCGCCCTCAACAAAACTGCGCGCGCCTCATTAATTTGGGCGGCCAGATAATCGGTCCCCCCCTTATCCGGGTGAAGCTGGCTGATCAGTTTTTTATGTGCAGCTTTAATAGCGCCTGCATCTGCTTCAACCTCAACACCCAAAACTGAGGCAGCCTCATCAATTTTTAACGCGGCGCGGGTTGGTTGAGACGGCGGCGCCCCCTCAATATCCGTCATGGTGGCGCGGGCGCGCCACATTTCAATCCCCGTTACGGCCCCGGCCGCAAGCAGTGTCATAAAGGCTAACGGCCATAGCTTTGCAGCGAACAACGCCGCCACAAGCCCTAGGAATACAACCGCCTTAAAGATGGTGACATTATTGGCCTCACCCGCACCAGGGTTTGACCGCGCCATACGCATAAGCAACCAGATGGCGCCTGCACCAGCACAAAAAATAGCAAGGATTGCCAGAGACATAAGATAGATCCTGCAATTACGAGGGCCACAATGCCCCATGTCGCAAAGTCAATAAAGCGCCCTTTAGGGCGACTTATATGCACGCACCCCTTTTTCAATGTATAAGATAATATGGGCGCGAAGGGTGTTTTACGCTATAACTTACCCATTAGGGGTTTTTCGGGAAGAAGTAAGAATGATTGGGGCTTTCCAACAGTTTAAAAGTCTATTCTTGGGCGAAAAGAACGGTGGCGCAAAGAACAGCGGCGCAAAGAACAGCGGCGCAAAGAACGGTGCGACCCCAAAGGTTGCTAAAGACGGGGGCGATGACAGTGCGCCTTCCTTCGATCTTTCTTTAATGTCGTCCTCTTTGAATGACACAAGTGCATCTCTTTCCAGCGAGCGCCCTGCTTCAAGGCGCCTTGCGCCGCTTCTTGATAACAGCCTTAGCAATATTGACAGCCGTAAAAACACGCTGAACAACGCGCGCCGAGAGCTTATCAACGAGTTTGAACGGCGCTGGCGCGGCGACATCTCTCTTCTAACCCAGCGCCTGCGCGGTCTTATCGCCGCCCTCTGGCTGACAGCTGGGATATTACTGGGGATTACCGGCCTGACAGCCGCCGCCCAAAATATGCAAATGATTGCTGGCTTACCGCTGCAAGATATTGGCTCTTTATCTCGATTATTTTTAATCATTGGCCTTGCTGGCGGCATCGGCGCGCTTGTCTTTTCAATCGCTTTGCGCATGCGCGGCATGGTTGATAATAACCGCCTGCAAAATCATAGCCGCGATTTTGGTGAATTACTGGCGGACTTATCACGTTCAATTGATGGGGAGCTGCGTACTTATAAAGAGCAAATAACCAGCGACAGCCAAACGCCTGATTCAATGATCGCGAATGTTTCCCGTGCCCATCTCACCGCTCTTGAGGCTAAGCTATTATTCCAACCAATTGATTTTTTGACCATGCGCGATGAAGAACAAGCCCGAAACGGTTTCAGCTCTTATGTTACGCAAGCATCAAATAGTTCCGGCGGCGTTCTTTTCGTCTCGATGTTCCTATCCCTACTCGGCTTAGCCATGGGCACCGGGCTTGGCTATTTGTTGTTCTCCCCTGGCAGCGAAGCGTTGTTATCTAAACTGCTTGCGGGACCCAACTTTTCAATAAGCGGTTACGCTCTGATCGATATTCTATTTTTAACAAGCCTTATCGGCTACGCATTTGCGGGACTGTTCTCTAACAGTCTCGGGGCGCTTTTAGGCCCGCAAGGGATGCTGTCAAAAGGAACGGCTGATGCGCTAGACGCTATACGCAGCGCCTTTTTCGCCGCTGAAGCGCCGACACCAGATGATATTATCGATCATGTGGAAAATATCTCAGAGATCCTAAAAGCTCGCCTATCGGCAACTTCAAATGGCGGCGGCAGGTCACATCACAGCGGTCATGATAATCAGACCCAAGATGTGGGGTCCGCCTCTTTTTCCAATGATGAGGTTCCCGCCTGGCGGCGACCTAAAGAGGCCCCTCGATTCGTCGATCCAGGCTTTCAATCGGCCCCTCAATCATGGCGAGCGGACCCTCATCTAGACCTTGATGGAAAAAATATTTCCCGAAGATCGGGGGCGAAACGAAGCCTCTTCTCCTTCAAAACAGACCACCGCAATTAACTGATTTTGCGCACATAGTGCGCTGCGTTAAGGTCTAGTTAACCAAAAAGTTCTCCCCGTTCGCCAACTTCATATTGACGTTTAAGCGCGGCTCTATCACTATATCTTGTGTCGGGTGAGGCCATGATGGTTTAAGTCGACATCTCAAAAAAACACCGCCTGTCATGACGACAATTTAGGCGCTGCTAAGGACGTGAAATCAAAATATTCGATTTCACGATTGGGTCTTTGCGCGCCAAAATTGGAAATTCACGACGACCACAGGCGCAAGATGGACCGCACGGGCAAATAAGGGAAATAACAATGTCGTTTTCAGAAGCTGCGTCGAAAAAAGATCTTACCGCCGCGATGGACCCCATTCACGCGCCGGCGCAACCTGAACAAGCTTCCCCCAAACCAGCCTTTAAAGTCGTACGCGACATTGAAATTGACCACAGCCGCGATGCTTTGCTGACAGATTTCGGCAAAACCACAATGGAAGACCGCTATTTGTTGCCGGGCGAATCTTTCCAAGACATGTTCGCTCGTGTCGCCCGCCATTATGGCGATAATGCTGATCACGCTCAGCGAATTTACGACTATATCTCAAAGTTGTGGTTCATGCCTGCGACGCCGATCTTATCAAATGGCGGCGCTGAGCGGGGCTTGCCGATCTCTTGCTTTTTGAACGGGGTTGGCGATTCCCTTGAAGATATCGTCAGCACTTGGAACGAAAATGTACACCTTGCCTCAAATGGCGGCGGCATTGGCACCTATTGGGGCAATGTGCGCTCCATCGGAGAGAGAGTGAAAGGCGCGGGCCAAACCTCCGGCATTATTCCTTTCATCCGCGTTATGGACTCGCTAACGCTCGCGATCAGCCAGGGCTCCCTGCGTCGCGGGTCAGCGGCGGTCTATCTGGACGTACATCACCCTGAGATTGAAGAGTTCCTAGAAATCCGCAAACCTTCCGGCGACTTCAACCGTAAATCGCTGAACCTGCACCATGGCATCAATATCACAGACGCCTTTATGGAAGCGGTGATGGAAGACAAAGACTTTGATCTTCTTAGCCCAAAATCTGGCGAACCGATCCGTTCCGTTAGCGCGCGCCATATTTGGCAGAAGATCTTGGAGATCCGCCTACAGACCGGCGAGCCCTACCTTATCTTCTCCGACACGGTGAACCGCCAGATGGCGAAACACCAGCGGGACCTCGGCCTTAAAGTATCCACATCAAATCTGTGCTCTGAAATTATGTTGCACACGGGCGTCGACCACCTTGGCGAAGAACGCACCGCCGTTTGCTGTTTGTCTTCTGTGAACGCGGAAAAATATTGGGAATGGAAAGACGAGCCCCGCTTTATCGAAGATATTATGCGCTTCCTTGATAATGTCCTTCAAGACTTTATCGACAACGCGCCGGATTCCATGGCGCAAGCGCGTTACTCCGCCATGCGCGAGCGTTCGGTTGGCTTGGGGCTTATGGGTTTCCACTCATTCCTTCAGTCACAAAAGATTCCCTTTGAAAGCGCCATGGCGAAGTCTTGGAACATCCGCCTGTTTAAACATATCCGTATGGGCGCGGACGCGGCATCCGTCGTTCTCGCTGAAGAGCGCGGCGCTTGTCCGGATGCGGAAGAGCGCGGTATTAAGCAACGCTTTTCTCACAAGCTAGCGATTGCGCCCACCGCTTCCATCTCCATCATCTGCGGCGGCGCAAGCCCTTGCATTGAGCCGATCCCAGCCAATGTTTATGTACACAAGACCCTTTCCGGTTCCTTCACCGTGAAGAACAGCGCTCTTGAGGCTTTGCTCGAACAAAAGGGTAAGAACACGGATGATGTTTGGGTGTCAGTCTTAGAACACGAAGGCTCCGTGCAGCATCTTGATTGTCTTGAGCAAGACGAAAAAGACATTTTCAAAACAGCCTTTGAACTTGACCAACGCTGGGTGGTTGACCTTGCCGCTGACCGTTCCCCTTATATTTGCCAAGGCCAGTCTGTGAACGTCTTCTTGCCAGGCGATATCGATAAGTGGGACCTTCACATGCTGCATTGGACAGCGTGGGAAAAAGGCGTGAAGTCGCTTTATTATTGCCGCTCCAAATCAGTTCAGCGTGCTGGCTTTGCGGGCTCTGACGGGTCAGACAAAACCCTTGATGAAGCGATTGAGGCAAACCTTAAAAACGCCGCCAAGACGGACTATGAGGAATGCCTCGCCTGTCAGTGAGAAAGCTTCACTATATATCTGCCGATAAACTATTCAAAAGCGCCGCTTGAATGCGGCGTTTTTATTTATTTGGTGCTGGAAAACAGAATTTTTATCAACCACTTAGCATCTGTTGACCAATCTATCTCAATTGCATCAATGATATTAGAAGTTGCTTCTTTTCCGGTTTCGGAGAGGTGGCTTTGAACAAGTGAAATAATAAGGCCCTTATGCCGTACAGCATTATAGCTTTGCTTACTAACAAGCCCCATGGCCTAAAACATTAAATCCATTTGATCGCAAGCAAGGCCATCGATAGGTCGAACCTTGTAACCTTCTTCAAAGGTGTAGTTCAAATTTGATTGAACCATGAATTGTTTAGCATGAAAAAGTAATCTTTGCCCGTCTTAATTCCAGGAAAACCCAATACATTCTCAGCTGGGCCAAAGGCATTTGGATTCTCAGCCATAAGAGTTTCGGGAGGGTTTTCAGAGACCATGAACAAGTTCTATGTATTTTTCCGCGCGGCTTCTATCGCCCCCAAAATAAAGTAATTACGTCGCCTCTTGCTCGGTGAACTGACCATATTTACGGAAACGCACCATATAATCCGGCAAGATCGTTTCCAAGGCCGTCGGCGTTACGCCAAGATCGGCCAAGGTTCCAACGCCCTCCTGCGCAACGACGTTATCTTTCTTCAACAGCAAGATCTGATCGCGGGTGATCGGCGCATCAACAAATGGTAAGATGCCCACGATCTCACCGACAAGGCCCATCATGGGCGCAACCGCAAACGGCACCGGCGCGAAGAACCGCTTTTGACAAGTCTCTTTCAGCATCAATTCCAAAAGCTCTTTAAAAGTATAGACGGTTGGCCCCCCAAGTTCATATGTCTTGCCTGCGGCCTCTGGGCTTTCCAACGCGGCGCAAACCGCATCAGCTACGTTATCTACATAAACAGGCTGAAACTTCGTCTTACCGCCGCCAATTAAAGGCAACGCAGGCGACAGGCCAGCCATCGCTGCAAAGCGATTAAAGAAATCATCCTCCGGCCCAAAAACGATGGATGGGCGCAAGATCGCTGCACTTGGCATCGCGGCGTAAACGGCCTTTTCTGCCAGCGCTTTTGTTTTCGCGTATAGGCTTTCGCTTTCCTCGTCAGCGCCAATGGCGGATATTTGCACGAAATTAGTCACGCCCTCTTTCGCGGCGAGTTCTGCGATCGCCGCCGCCCCGCCCGCTTGGACGGACGCAAATCGCTGAGACCCCGTTTGGGAAAGCAACCCAACCAAATTCACCACCGCATCCGCCCCCTTAAGGGCCTCAGCAATCGAGGGACGGAAACGCACATTCGCTTGGGTCAGCTGGATTTGCCCAACGGCGCCCATGGGCCGCAAAAACTGAGCATGATGGGGGCGACGCACCGCAACGCGCACCCGCCAGCCACGCTTTGCCAGCTCACGCACCACATTGCGGCCAACAAAGCCAGATCCGCCAAATACAACCGCGAGTTTTCCCGTCATGTTTCGTCTCCTTGCGCTGGCTTTAAGCCGTCGTTTGCCCAAAAACTGCGCCGATTAACCTATTCAAAGGAGGAGTTAACCCAAATCGCCCCAGACGACAACGCGGCGCAATGGACGTATAAATGAAAGGAGATAATAGGCGCCTAATACACGACAATTTAACCGGGAGCATAGTGACATCACGAGAAAATGTGCTATCAACGGCCCTTCCCAAAGGGCCTGTAGCTCAATTGGTTAGAGCTGGCGGCTCATAACCGCTAGGTTGGGGGTTCGAGTCCCTCCGGGCCCACCAAATATTAAATTAACTATCTAAGAATTTGATATTAAGTGCTTTTTTGCATCTCCAAACCGAGAGCAATTGGCAACATAAAAAATTTTGTTCGACGCAAATTCTTGCATGCGACCTAGAAGCGTAAAAGCAGGAACCTGCGCCGCCTTTGCAGCCTTCGCCCGTTTATGCATTCACAGGCGATCTTCACACCGATAAATATTAAGATCAGTTTATTGTAATTTCATCCTGACCGCTTGCTGACCCGACCCCTTTGAACGCAGCCGATTTGAAGTAGTACAAATTAGCAAAGGAGACGTTCAATGTCTGGGAAGAGATACGGGCCGGAAGAGGCCATCAACAAATTACGTGAAGCCGATATTCTGTTGGGCCAGGGTAAAACAGTTGGCGAAGTGATCCGTCAGCTCGGTGTGAATAAAGTGACTTACTACAGGTGGCGCCGAGAGTTTGGCGGCATGAAAGTCGAACAGGCGAAACGGCTGAAGGAACTGGAAAAAGAAAATGGCCGGTTGAAGCGTCTTCTGGCTGACGCCGAACTCGATAAAGCGATCCTCAAGGAAGCCGCGTCGGGGTGATTGAATTCAATCACGGTAGGGCCTTCACGCAAACGCGACTTTATTGAACATGCTTGCGATAAGCTCGGCGTCTCAGAACGCCGGGCTTGTCGCCTGCTCAAGCAACATCGTTCAACGCAGTGGCGTAAACCGCAAAAAGTTGACGATGAAGATGCGCTGACCATCGCCATTATTGAGCTGGCGAGCATCTATGGCCGCTATGGCTACAAGCGGATTACGGCGTTGCTGAAAGCAATTGGCTGGCATGTGAACCACAAACGCGTGGCGCGTATCTGGAAGCGTGAAGGCCTGAAAGTTCCGAAAAAACAGCCCAAACGCGGCAGGCTATGGCTGAATGGCGGGTCGTGCGTTCGCTTGCGGCCGCAACACCGCAACCATGTTTGGAGTTATGATTTCGTGCAGGATAAAACCCGCGACGGGAAGAAGTTCCGCATGCTCACCGTCATTGATGAGTTCACCCGCGAATGTCTGGCAATTACTGTCGCACGGCGGCTGAACAGTCAGGACGTTCTTGATGTTCTGGCCGATCTGATGACGACGCGCGGCGTCCCCGATCACATTCGTTCAGATAACGGCGGCGAATTCCGGGCCAAAGCGGTACAGAAACTACTCGGCAAAGTCGGCGTGAAAACCCTTTACATAGAACCGGGTTCGCCATGGGAAAACGGATACAATGAATCTTTCAATGGCCGATTGCGTGACGAGTGCTTAAACGTGGAGCTTTTCAATAATTTGATGGAGGCCAAAATCATCATTGAGCAATGGCGTGTCCGATACAACACAATCCGTCCGCATTCAGCCTTGCAGTACAAACCGCCAGCGCCGGAAACATTAAACCCGGCCGATCTGGCTCCCGCTATTTGGCAGCTCCCGCCAGACCGGCCTTCCATCGAAAGCAATAGTATGGTTGCATAGAAGGTGGCTGCGCCATCGGGGTTTCGTCACTATTCATCCCTAGCCCGAGGCATAAAACATCGCCAAGACTTTGATGCGAGGACTGTCTTTGGCATGTTTCAGATAATCATGTTCAGAGATGATCCCAACAGCATCACGCCGCAGTTGCATCTGTCGCAGCAAGATGCGCGTAGAATTAACAGCTCGCGGCGGCGTCAGACCACGCATTTGTTTCATGCTCACGTAACGATAAAGAAGGGTCCATTGATCAGAAGGCCGAATAGCCGGTTAGGTGTAATAAGCAAGCCGATCATCACTCAATTCATAAAAAACGAGCTTGCCCGTATTCAACAAAGCGGCGCTACATTCCACGAAGCCATCGCAAGTAATGCGAAGCTGTTGTTTTTCAAAGCCTAGTTTTCACAACCGCAAGGAGCTGTGGACAGGGTCAGATAGCGAGGTTTACATGATTTTGCTTGTAAATTTCGTCAAAAAGGAATTCACAATTTTATAAAGCATTTATACAGATCATTTTTCATGATATCTGCTACATAATTAGCGACGCTTACCAGAAATTGGTTGCACATTAACATAGCACCGCCACAAGCAAAGCTGACCCATGAATGGGTATTCAGACATAATTTTGCGCCGATTTTATGTAACCCTTCGGAAAAAGCATGCCGTAAAATTAGTTGCACATTGTTTTTTTATAATGGAACAAAATTTGCACGTTTATCTTATTGGCTAGTACAACCATGCCTGGCCTGTAAGGCTTACAAGTTAAATCATCATTTTGCTCTTTTAGTCGACAGCGCTAATACAATGCAGGGAAAAACGAAGAGGATGAAAGAAACGTGACAGACATTCGCATCCAACCAATCATAATGTCTGGCGGCGCAGGCACCAGACTTTGGCCCCTGTCGCGCAAGGCGCGCCCAAAACAATTTCTGCCTCTCGTCACCGATAAGACGATGTTTCAAGAAACGGCGCTGCGCTTAAAGGATACAGACAACGTATTTCTTGCCCCGACCGCCATATGCGGGGCGGCTCATGCAACCTATATCAAACAACAACTCGCATCCCTAGATATGGAGCCCAGCGCAATTATCACGGAACCCGCGCCGCGCAACACAGCCGCAGTCGCGGCCATCGCTGCACTCTGGACCGCAAGGGAAAATCCAGATGCTTTAGTTCTGTTAACCCCAGCTGACCACCATATAGCCGACGCCGAGGGCTTTCGGACCGCCGCTTTAAAAGGCGCGCAAGCCGCCAAAGACGGTTCAATCGTCACCTTCGGCATTCGAGCGAGCGAGCCCCATACTGGATTTGGGTATATTGAAGCGGGGGAGAAGGTAATGGATAGCGTATACAACATCACATCCTTCCGCGAAAAGCCTGACCTTGATACGGCGAAATCTTATCTCGCCGATGGGGGATATTTTTGGAATTCAGGCATCTTTCTGTTTAGCGCCGCCGCCATGCTGAACGCCCTAAAAGAGCATGCAGACGATATTTTGCAACAAGCGCAAGCAGCTTTTACCGCAGCAACCATAGACGACGTGCTTATTAGTCTCGATAAAGATGAATTTTCCAAGTGCCGCTCCGATTCTATTGACTATGCAGTAATGGAAAAGACCGATAAAGCCGCCGTCGTCGCGCCGGTTGATGTTGGTTGGTCTGACATTGGATCATGGACTGCCCTACCAACTGACGTTTGTGACGAAGAGATCACCGCCGCAATAGACTGTGAGAATACGCTCATTCGCAGCGATGGCGTCTTCGTTGGCGCGATTGGGTTGAAAGATATGATCGTTGTCGCCTCTAAAGACGCTGTTTTGATTGCCCCGCGTGAACGTGCGCAAGAAGTCAAAGCCGTGGTAGAACGATTAAAGAAGTCAGACCGCGACGATCTGCTTTAGGGAAAGCAAATCGAGGTAATACCTCAGAAGGGCTTATAATGATGGCAAAGAAAATCCTTGTGACCGGCGGCGCTGGTTATATCGGTTCTCATGTTTGCGTTTCCTTATTGGAGGCGGGGCACGATATTCTTGTCATTGATAATTTCGATAATTCCTCCCCCGTGGCGCTTGATCGTATCAAAGAAATCACTGGCTATTCCTTTGATGCTATTGAAGCGGACCTAGCAGACCCAAAAGATCAAGCCCGTATTGAAGCCGCCGTACAAAGCTTTGGCGCCAACGGCGCGATCCATCTGGCTGGCCTTAAGGCCGTTGGTGAGTCAGTTGCTGAGCCGCTGCGCTATTACCAAAATAACCTCAACGCGACCTTTACGCTGTTGCAAGCTATGGAAAAAGTCGGCGCCCATACGTTGGTGTTTTCTTCCTCCGCCACTGTATATGGGGACCATAATACAAGCCCGGTGGATGAAAGCGGCACATTAGGCCCTACCAACCCCTATGGCCGGACAAAATACTTTATCGAAGAAATGCTGCGCGACCATGTGATCGCTAATCCAGAGTGGCGGATCGTAAATCTTCGGTATTTCAATCCGGTGGGCGCCCACCCTTCGGGCAAGATCGGCGAAGACCCAGACGGCCCGCCCAACAATTTATTCCCTTATATCGCGCAAGTCGCCGTTGGCCGCCGCGAAAAGCTTAGCGTCTTTGGTGACGATTATCCGACTAGTGACGGTACTGGCGTCCGCGATTATATCCATGTTTGCGATCTCGCCCAAGGCCATGTAGATGCTCTAGATTATTTGGGCCGACGCACAGAAGGCGGTGCAGAGAATATTAATTTAGGCGCCGGCGTTGGATACTCAGTGCTGGAAGCGGTTAGCTCATTCAAACGCGCCTCTAACCGAGACATCCCCTATGATATCGCTCCGCGCCGTGATGGTGATATCGCTGAAATTTATGCAAAACCGGACAAAGCCAAAGAGCTTCTCGGCTGGCGCGCGGAGAAGGACCTTGACCAAATGTGCGCCGACCATTGGGCCTGGCAAAGCAACAACCCAAAGGGGTATGGCGACTAAAAAAGGCGCCAATAAGGGGTGCGCCCCGTCAAACCTTATCCCCCATCCATCGCCGTTTGAACATCCCCTTAAAAAACTCTATGCTCCTTCTATGGGTGGAGAGAACGAAGACCACATCACGGGCAATAGGCTAAAAATTTCGCCAAGCGGTGCAATAGGCGCTGTCATTACGCTGAGCGCTTTTGCCTGGCTCGCTTTGCGCATGCCTATATTTAATCACGCTCTTGCAGATATTGCTTTTTACGAGGGGCTGCTCATTGCCGCCGCCCTCATAATGGTTTATCTGCCGAAATACATCCACAAAAAGCTTCCGCGTGAGATTTTATACTTTGCAGATGAGCGCCCCAAGAAAACGCTTCTTATAGCCCCCATCGCAAGTTTTGTTCTGGCTGTATTTTTTATGCTCTGGGTGACGGATTGGGCGGAAAATCTTGCCGATAAAATAAGCGCTGATCAAAGTTCCAATAATAAAAACCAAAAAATTTCAGATTAAACACCAAAACCGCCAGAAACATTGCAACCTGCATCATCGAACGCATCCAATGCTTCCTGCGCGCTTCCCGCCAAACTGATCGCCTCTATCGCCACATCCTCGGCCTCATCGACGAGATCATCGGCCTTATCATAGTCTTGCAGCGCACGTACTACCCCAAACGCAGCCCCAGCAGTACCTGCTGATGTCACGATACGATCAAGCTCGCTTCGAGTAAGATTTTTCAAGGACTTTCTCTGAATAATTCGAATCGCAGCGCTCATCCCTTTCAATGCCGCGACCACACCGCCTAAAGCCGAAAAAGCGCTCATAATCGCCAAATCCCTGGCATTACCACGCAAACGATCCGCTTCTCGTTTTAATTGATCCGCTTTTGACGCTACAGAATTAGCTTCTGATTGAAGCACCACATATTGTCTTAGAAGGCTATTACAAACTCGCTGGTCTTTATATTCATAGCCCTTGTAAGCCGCCGTCGCTTTTCGCACCGCTTCCGCAAGGGTGGTTCCTTTAAACTCATTACTATTCGTCACGTCTCACCTGTCAAATGCTTCATGGCGAACAATAGGTCGAGTTTGAAGGGGGCGGAAAAACATCCCCCACTTTGTAGGAAGCGCGTTTAATAGGCTGAGGCTATCGTTCAGAGATGTCCAGCTAATGTTCCAACTCATTCATAGACTTAGTTAGAAATGGTGAGGCCATAAAAAACGCCCCGGCTTATTCAGCACGGGGCGTTTTATAAAAAGAAGGGCTTTTAAAATCAGCTTGGCAGGCCTGGCGGCGACTTACTCTCCCACGCCTTAAGACGTAGTACCATCAGCGCTGGGGACTTTAACGACCGAGTTCGGGATGGGATCGGGTGGAGGCTCCCCGCAATAACCACCGGGCCGGCGAAGCCGATTTTAATATGCGAGAGTGCTAAGCATCCAATATTCAAGATGCAACCATCATCCTCCAAAGCTGGCTAAGCCAGCATCAAAAGACATGTAAATAAGTCAAAACGTTCAGCGCTAGGATGATCCGAATGCAGATAACTGCACACGAAACGTCCGCCGCGCATAAGAGCCCATGAAGTTGATAAAAGCAATCAACTGCATGAGAACAATCAAGCCGATCGAACAATTAGTACTAGTTAGCTTCACCCTTCACAGGGCTTCCACACCTAGCCTATCAACGTGGTGGTCTTCCACGGTTCTCAAGGGAATACTTGTTTTGAGGCCGGCTTCCCGCTTAGATGCTTTCAGCGGTTATCCGTTCAATACATAGCTACCCAGCTGTGCCGCTGGCGCGACAACTGGTCCACCAGAGGTATGTCCATCCCGGTCCTCTCGTACTAAGGACAGCTCCTCTCAATATTCCTACACCCACGGCAGATAGGGACCGAACTGTCTCACGACGTTCTAAACCCAGCTCACGTACCGCTTTAATTGGCGAACAGCCAAACCCTTGGGACCTGCTCCAGCCCCAGGATGCGATGAGCCGACATCGAGGTGCCAAACAATGCCGTCGATATGGACTCTTGGGCATCATCAGCCTGTTATCCCCGGCGTACCTTTTATCCGTTGAGCGATGGCCCTCACACGAAGAACCACCGGATCACTATGGCCGACTTTCGTCTCTGCTCGACTTGTCAGTCTCGCAGTCTAGCGGGCTTATGCCATTGCACTCAACGAGCGATTTCCGACCGCTCTGAGCCCACCTATCGCGCGCCTCCGTTACCATTTGGGAGGCGACCGCCCCAGTCAAACTACCCACCATGCAGGGTCCCGGAACCGGATAACGGTTCGCGGTTAGACATCAGCGACAACAAGGGCGGTATTTCACCAACGGCTCCGTTCGAACTGGCGCCCGAACATCAAAGCCTCCCGCCTATCCTACACATGTTGACGCTAATGCCACTGCAAAGCTGTAGTAAAGGTGCACGGGGTCTTTCCGTCTAACCGCGGGTACTCCGCATCTTCACGGAGAATTCAGTTTCGCTGAGTCTATGTTGGAGACAGTGTGGAAATCGTTACGCCATTCGTGCAGGTCGGAACTTACCCGACAAGGAATTTCGCTACCTTAGGACCGTTATAGTTACGGCCGCCGTTTACTTGGGCTTCATTTCGGAGCTCTCACCCCTCCATTTAACCTTCAAGCACCGGGCAGGCGTCAGACCCTATACGTCGTCTTGCGACTTCGCAGAGCCCTGTGTTTTTAGTAAACAGTCGTTACCACCTGGTTTGTGTCCCCGGCTAAAAGTTGCCTTCTAACCGGGCTCCCTTCTCGCGAACTTACGGGAGTAATTTGCAGAGTTCCTTCAACATAGTTCTCTCAAGCGCCTTGGTATGCTCTACCAGTCCACCTGTGTCGGTTTAGGGTACGGTCTATAAGGAGGCTATTTCCAGGGACTTCTTCGCAGCCCAATCAATCCAATAAGATTGAACTACTTACGAAATCCGTCACACATCCTCTGGCCACAGAATATTAACTGTGTTCCCATCGACTACGCCTTTCGGCCTCGCCTTAGGGGCCGGCTAACCCTGCGCAGATTAGCTTTACGCAGGAACCCTTGGACTTTCGGCGAGAGTGTCTCTCACACTCTTTATCGCTACTCGTGTCAGCATTCTCACTTCCGATCTCTCCACCTGTTGCCTCACGGCCAGGCTTCACAGAAAATCTCACCTTCCGTGACCTGAACACCCAAATTACTTCAAGGTTCAGATCACGAGATCATCACATTACTGACAAGCCGGCGATCAATACCGGCCGCCGATGCGAGTCAACACATCGACTAAAATGTTCAGATCACGAAAGGTAAAATTTGATCACGGAACGCTCCGCTACCGCTTGCAAAAGCAAGCCCAAAGCTTCGGTACATCGTTTAAGCCCCGTTACATTTTCGGCGCGGGAACCCTTATTTAGACCAGTGAGCTGTTACGCTTTCTTTAAAGGATGGCTGCTTCTAAGCCAACCTCCTGGTTGTTTTGGGATTCCTACATCCTTTCCCACTTAACGATGATTTAGGGACCTTAGCTGTTGGTCAGGGCTGTTTCCCTTTCCACTACGGACCTTAGCACCCGCAGTGTGTCTGCCGCATATTACTCTCAGGTATTCGGAGTTTGGTTAGGATCAGTAAGCCGTTGGGGCCCCATAGCCCATCCAGTGCTCTACCCCCTGAGGTATTCGTGCGACGCTCTACCTAAATAGATTTCGCGGAGAACCAGCTATCTCCCGGTTTGATTGGCCTTTCACCCCTAGACACAAGTCATCCCAACCTTTTTCAACAGGAACGGGTTCGGTCCTCCAGTGCGCGTTACCGCACCTTCAACCTGCTCATATCTAGATCACCGGGTTTCGGGTCTAATCCCACTAACTAAACGCCCTATTCAGACTCGGTTTCCCTGCGCCTACACCTATCGGCTTAAGCTTGCTAGTAAGACTAAGTCGCTGACCCATTATACAAAAGGTACGCCGTCAGGGGACAAGCCCCCTCCGACTGCTTGTAAGCGTTCAGTTTCAGGTCTGTTTCACTCCCCTTGTCGGGGTGCTTTTCACCTTTCCCTCACGGTACTAGTTCACTATCGGTCAGACGCGAGTACTTAGGCTTGGAT
>OZ253669.1:2687500-3299539 GCA_965263375.1 Parvularculaceae bacterium
AATCGGCATAGCGCTAGGCGGCGGGGTCGCCCGCGGATGGGCCCACATTGGCGCCGTCCAACGCCTTGAAGAACTTGGCGTCAAACCGGACGTCATATGCGGCACCTCCGTCGGCGCGCTTGTCGGCGGCTTTTGGCTTTCCGGGAATCTGCCCGCCCTAGAAGAGTGGACGCGCGCCCTCAATAAAAGGCGTATGCTGAGCTATTTTGACATTATGCTCAATGGCAGCGGGCTGATGGGCGGCAAACGCCTCCAAAAAACCATGCGCGGATATCTACAAGACACCCGCATTGAAGATTTGCCGCAAAAATTTGTCGCCATTACAGCCGAAATGTCGACCGGGCATGAAACTTGGCTGACTGAGGGCGATCTTTCAGATGCAATTGAAGCAGCCTACGCCCTGCCTGGCGTCTTCCCGCCACGCAACGTTAACGGGCGCTGGCTCATTGACGGCGCTTTGGTAAATCCTTTACCGGTATCAGTATGCCGCGCTCTTGGCGCAAGGCTTGTGATTGCTATTGGTTTGCATGCTGACGCGTTCGGGCGCGCCGCTGTTAATCGCCGCGAAAGATATGAACAAGAAAGCCAGGACGAACTTGACGACATCGATCAAAATAAAAAATTGATCAACGCGGAAAAACTAATGCTGCGCAAAATGTTTCAACCAAGCGACACCACGCCAGGCATTGGTTCGGTTATGATGGCCGCCTTTAATATCATTATGGACCGCACCACGCGCTCTCGCCTGGCTGGCGATCCGGCCGATGTGCTTATCCTGCCAAAAGTCGGCCATGTGCCGCTTTTGGACTTCGACCGCGCAGACGAGCTGATAACACTTGGACGCGACGCCATTGACGACGCCATGCCCGAAATCGACACTGCCCTTGAACAACTCGCATAAAGATGAACAACACGCATAAAGACTAAGAGGCGATATACTCCTTCAAGGCAGCGGCTTCTTTTTCGGTTTCTTCAATTTTGCGCTTAACAACGTCGCCGATGGAAATCATTCCCGCGAGCTTGCCGCCTTCTATAACCGGCATATGGCGAATACGCTTTGTGGTCATCTCCGCCATCAACTCATCAACCGTAGTATTGAGCGAACAACAAAACGGATCAGGCGTCATACAAGATGAAACTGGCGCCGCAACGGCTTCAACCCCCTTTTGATGGATAAAGCGCACTATATCGCGCTCCGATAAGATGCCCGCTAACTTGTCGCTCTCGTTCTTAACAACGACCGCACCGATGTTTTGTTGTCCCAAGATATCAACCGCATCGCTAATAGATGATGTTGTCGATATGGCGAATACATCCGCCCCTTTGACTTGAAGGATTTCAGAAACCTTCATCGCCGCCTCCTTGTTGCTGCTTACAGTCTGTAACTGTTTAGCTTTTTAGTGTGCGACATTTTGGCGCCAACAACAAGCCGGTGATGGTTAATCGCTGAGCTTTCTAAATAACGGATAAGCAATAACCCCAAAAAGATAGCCGCCAATATGGGCTTCCCAAGCGATTTGCGATCCATTTCCGGTCAAAGGCCCCGAACCATAAAAGGCGACCAATATATTGGAGCCAATAATCACCGCAGACGCCGCCAAAACGCGGCTATCGGTCAACGCCACGAATCGCGGGGCGCTTTGTGCGAATAAAGCTGGCGGCTGTAAAGCGAAGCGAATAATGGCGCCTAACAGTCCGGAGACGCCGCCTGAAGCGCCAATTAACAAGACGTTTTCATTCGGATTAAGCGCAACATAAAACAGCGCCCCCGCCGCGCCGGACAGGGCGAAAAAACTGATAAAAATGCTGGATGGTAAGGTCCGCCCTCTCTCACCCGAATGGCGCCGACCTACGCCAAAACTACGCGCGACGGGCGAACCCAGCGCCAAAAGCCAAAAGCAGTTGAACGCCAGATGCATGAAGTCGCCATGAAGCCCCATATGAGCAAATAACGGCGCGATCATACCCAAAACGCCGCCATTCGCCTCTGGCCCAGATAAAAGACGCAATGGCGAAACAGCGCCAGCAATCTCCAACTGATAACCAAGCGGCTGAGGGGCGCCCCACACAATAATTGTGGTCGCCGCAATAATCGCAATCGTCCACATTACAACGGATGGCGCATTGAAAATCGGAGTCCCGCCACCGCCAAATGACCCTCTTTGCGAGCCGCGCCGGCGAAACGAATCACCCCCGGTATTATTGGTGCGATCTTCAGAATATCGATCTGGGCGGCGTTCAGGGTGGGTCACGTGAGAGCAGTTACCTTAAATAAAACGAACGATACATATTGGCGAAAAGACAGGCAGAAGCGCGTCACCATTACCAACGCCGCAAGAAAACTAATATTAGCATAAATTTGATCGAAATCGCGCAATCGCAAGCCTTTATTCACGTTAACCAACTATTTTGATGATCAATAGGACCCGAAACACGTTCAAAATTTAGATTCATACTATGGCACACGAAAACGAGCCCGCCCCAAACACGCCAGACACCCACGATGCGCCATCTTCTGATAGCGCGCCAGCAGACCCAAAAGGGGATGAGCGTCGTCGCTATATTCGCAAAAGCGTCCAACTTGCCGCGCGCTACCTCGGCCCAGATGGAGAAGAAGCGGATTGTAAAGTCATTAACGTTTCAGCCGCAGGCGCACTTTTACGGGCCGACAATCCGCCCCCCAAAGACAGCAACGTTATCTTATACATTGAAGATGTCGGGCGCTTTCCAGGCGGTGTTGTGCGATCCGACGAACACACATTCGCCGTTAACTTTAAAAGCAGCCGAGCCAAGACAAGCCGCGCAGCCGATGCGCTGATGCAAGCGATTCATTTTGTCGGACGCCCCTTTGATCGCCGTAAAGCGTTACGAATCAAAACAGGCAATGAGGCGACAGCAATTTTAGAAGACGGCCGCGAACTTAATTGTTCTATTTCAGATATGTCCCTAACTGGCGCATCTTTAGAAATGTCGGACCGTCCAGAAGTGGGCACGCTTTTAACCTTAGGCAAAATGAAGGCGAAAGTGCTTCGCCATCACCCTAAAGGCGTCGTTGTGACCTTTGAAATTGTCGATAAACGCTTAGAGCGGGTCTACAACGATACAAAAAAGCCCTAATCTTTGATCTTACGACATCCCACTTTGACCGCCCGCGTTTGGCGCGCTGTTTGCATTAATTCCCCTCAAAAGAGCAATTACTCATTTGAACGGGAAATGGGACGTTATGCCAGTAAGCGAAGAGTGGTGCATCAAAGTTAACGACCGAGTTTATGGTCCCTACAAGGCGCAGGAACTGAGCCAATTCGCACGCGAAGGACGCTTAGCCGCCTGGTCGCTTGTTTCACGCAAGGGCCTTAGCAAGTGGTGCAAGGCAAAAGACGAACGCGCCTTTGCTTCTTTTTTTCAAAATATCGATTGCAAAGCTGATCCAGCACATAGCGCCGCCGGTGCGCGCGCATTTGGCCGACGCGCCGACGCCACCCTTCAAGAAGCGCCGAGTTCAACCGCATCTTCAAAAACTGCGGCCACGAACACAGCCGCCACGAACACTGGGGCCACGAACAATGAAACATTTCCAGTGACGCAGAACGACAAGAAATATGTTGTAATCTTTGATTTTGTCAGCGGCGCTGCAGGCCGGCTAGCGCCAGCAATCAACCGACTTGGCCCAGCATTCCGTATAGGCGACAATGTTTGGCACATCACCACCGCGCTTACCGCAAACGGCGTACACAACGCCCTTGCCCCCCATCTCCAGCGTCACGAGAGCATTTTCGTGGTCGAAGCGAACCGACAAAATTCATCCTGGAGTAATTTCGGTCCAGAAGTCCAATCTAAAATTTCCGCCGCTTGGAACAACGCAGCGTAAGCAGCGCTGGTTCTGTCATACTTCGGTCGCAAAAACGGATTTACATTAATGCGCGCAAGAACACGCGCACCGAGTATTTAACGTCACCAGCCTGTAACGTTTTGCTAACCTTTGCGACGTTTTTACAAAATTCCGCCTACCCCCCTCGATCATTGAAACGAAGCACGGTAGTGTTGTGATCATTGTTGATTCGCGTTGTCAAAGGCGAGTGAATGCATACGGTCGTTGTGCTTTTTAAGCTTTTTAGGCCCCCTCCCCCAAATGGGCGGGCCAACCGACCGCTTCTTTCTTCCATCTTCCTCAATCCGAAACCTAAAGGCTGTCAGCCTTTCTTCAGGAGACTGTGTAATGGGCAAACGTTCCGCGCGCCGTAATAACAAGCACCTAGCTGATCAGTATGCAAAATATGAAGCTGATAATGTAACCGCGCTTTTTGATGAACAAAACTGGTCTCCACTAGACGACGAAAGCCCAAAACACGCCAACCGACCCAACCCCAACCATTCAAGAGACTCTCGCGACCAAAAATATCGAAAAAACATACGCCCACAGAATGATACTCAACGTATACTGATGGATAAAATTGACGCATGTTCCCTTGTCTTTGCGGCTGGCGCTGCTGGCACAGGCAAAACATATGTCGCCGTCGCGAAAGCTGTTGAAGCGCTAGAAACAGGCCAGGTCAGCCGCATCGTACTTTCCCGGCCCGCTATAGAAGCGGGCGAAAACCTTGGCTTCTTACCCGGCGGTATGGAAGATAAATTATCCCCTTATCTACGGCCCTTATATGACGCACTGTGCGACCGACTTTCGGCAAAACGCCTAAAAGCGCTAACAGCTGAAGGCGTCATTGAGATCGCGCCGATCGCCTATATGCGCGGGCGAACCCTCAACAACGCTTTTGTGGTTATCGACGAGGCGCAAAACTGTACCTACGCCCAGCTGAAAATGCTGCTGACCCGGTTGGGATGGAACTCAACCATGGTGGTAACCGGCGATCCCGCCCAGAGCGACTTACTGCCAGAGCTTTCAGGGCTGCAAACTGTAACCGAACGCCTTGAAAATATGGACAATATCGGCGTCATACGATTCCAAAAGCAAGACGTTGTGCGCCACCCCTTAGTCGCCGATATGATCGAGGTTCTTTAGATCCAACCGCCTATTTTGCGCCCTTTGTCACTCACCCCTTTGTTTGGCCGTCGCACCATGATATGAGGCAAGTTACTGCCTCATTCCGTGGGCTTTTGACCAAAATCTGGTGGTCACATTATATTGGCGGCGCTGTTCCAGCGCACGATAATGCATAGGGTCGGTTTATGAGTAATGGATATGGCTTCGGCGGGGATGAAGTTCGCGAAGAGTCTAGTTGGCGTTACCCCTTAGGGATCTTTTTCGCCACCCTCGTTCTTTGCGCGGTGTTCCTTTATTATTACGTCGGACCAAGTGTGGATGAGTTAAGTGGAAACGAGCCGAGCCCCGCTATTAGTGACGAGCCCGTTGGCTTTAGCATAGCAGGTCAACCTTTCAGTGTGCCGACTAATTACACCGTTTTCCCGAGAGATCGCCGCGGCGGCGACCGCGACGAAGTTTGGCTTTACGCATTGTGGCCGACAATGGCGGGCTATTCCCCAGCTAGACGCGCTGCGTTTGTTGAAAACTCGCCAGATTCTAGACGGATCGATATTTTAATCACCCCCCGCACCTCACCTTATGGGGAAGAAGACCGCGTAGAACTATTATACATGCCGCAAACAATCGATAAGCGCGGCGTGCGCACGCCCTATCAACTTGTCAAATATGAATTCGCCGAGCAACGCTCGAGCGTTCCGACAAACGGATATGATGGGACTGAGCTGTTCCTCGGGGAAACGACGGATGAGGAAATTATGGCGCTTGTGTGCTTTAAAGAGCTTGAAACGTTGAAAAGCCCAGAGTGCTGGCGGGAATATGAATTATCGCCAACCCTTAGCGTCACCTATCGTTATAAGCGGCCTTATATGCCGGAATGGCGTACGATTGATGCGCGGGTTCGCGAATTTGTGGCTGATTTACTCATCCACACAGAGACTACACCGGCCGCTCAATAGTGTCTTTGATCAGACGTTAAGCCCTATCAATCAGTCACCGCCAAGAATGGCGCCCATCGCTGTTAAGACCGGCGCTGCGATCAATAGGCCAAAGACACAAAGCACCGTAAGATAGACACCCGCCTCAGCCGCTTGCGGCCATAGACCAGTAGCGCCGCCCATAAAAAGCGCTGCGATCGCAATCGCCGAACCAAACAAATAACGGTGCAGACCATCCGCCATACCCCGCTCTGTCGCTTCATGCGGTTTACGGCGCACATCCCGCGCCTCGCGCCAAGAAAGCGACAACACTCCAAATAACAATCCCGCAAGGGTAATCGCTAAGATTTGCGCCTGCAGGCTGATTACCGAAGCGCCAGCAATCGCGAAGCCCCAATCCGCAAGCACCATGCTTAAAAACAGCATAGCAAACACAAAAATACCGCCGCGCATGGAAACGTAAGACAATGCCGCCGCAAGCCCCGCCGTTGACGCAGCAGCAAGCTTTACTGTCGCTAATCCGTTCGGTGCTTCAAACAGCGCAGCCACCGCCGCAACACACAGCATCGCCGCAATCGCAAGACAAGCACTGGGAGGAAGCGCCGCACGCACAGGGCGCCAATTTTCACGGAAATCACGAAGCCGGTAATTTTCCGTAACCGCAGCAAGATCGGTTGTCCGGTTCAACGACAGCGCGCCTGTCGTTACAAAAAGCCCTGCCGCCACGGCGACGACAGCGCCTGCGCCGCCAGTAAACAGAACGCTCGTCAACCACGCCCCTTGTGGCTCCAGTAAGAGCATCTGCCCACTGAGCAAAACAATCATCAATATTACGCCATGGCACGCCGTCGCCAGACCGCGATGCGCCGCCCCTGCCGCCGCCTCATGAGCACTTTGACCTTTGGCGAAAATTTGAGCGAAATCAGCCGCAACGCCAACGCCAACAAGGCAAGCCGCGGCAAAGCCAAAAATCGTTACAACACCAACAATCCCCATCGGAGCGCCCATTTCAACAGAAATCAACGCCGCAGCACCAAGCGCGCCGAGGAAAGCAGCTGTTGGCGCAGCGCCAGCAAGACGAATAACGCCGCCAAATGCAGGCTTTAACAATATAAACCAAAAACTAAGTCCCGCAGCCGCCAGTAAAGCCCCGGGCGCCAGATAAGCACTGATAAAGGCCGGCGCGTAAAGCGGGATAAGAAAATTCAACCCAACAAAGCAAGCCGGCACAAATATCGCCGTCATCAACCGGGATTTTACAGAGAGCGGCGCGATCGCCGCGATTGCCAGCGGCGCAGCGATAGCGATCATGCCATTCATAACAAAATGCGCAACGCCCGCAGCAAGAGAGCCATTTTGGATGTTCGTCAAACTAATCACAGACAGAGCAGCGATGCCGAATGCGAACAACACCGACATTAACAACGGCCTGTTTGCTGCAATATCCCCTAACACACTAGGACGTTCCATACCCCAAACCGCTCCTTGGCTCTTCATACTCTACCCTTCAAATTCCGCCAAATCGATGTCGAGGATCGCCATATTAAACTGATAGACAAGCTCGTCATCTTCTAGGTCTTTAAAAATCACGCCCAAAAACTCATCACCAAGATAGACCTCCACACTGTCATCTTTGTTGCTACGAGCGCGTAACTCAATTGCTGGCGCGCTAAATTTGCCGCGCAGATAGTTTTGAACCCGCTGAATTTCGGTTGCATCCATTGCAATCACCTTTGTCGTTTTGTTCTTTTACCTTGATAAGCATCATGTAGTTTGCAGCTTAAGCCTATAAGTGATTGGCTTAATGACGCCAATCAACCGCTTCGCAATTAAACCGTTTTGATTGTCATCGCCTACCAAAATCTAACCACGCTATGGATTTGCTAATCCACATACGGCACACAAAACGTCCCCAGCCTTTCTTTCACAATCGCCTTTCGGCCTTATCAGCCATTTAGCGATCCTTTTAGATTGCAAAAAAGCATCCGCATCAGCAGATCATGCAATCCCATGCACAGATCATGCCGCAGCGCGAGAAAGCGACTGGGGGTTTTAGCCCTTAAATTGTACAGGAGGGTGTGGGCCGCTAAAGACCCACAATTTTATAATTAATCAATCGTGTGGTCCATGGTCTTGCCGGATGGCTTGGCGCAATCGCCAACCACTTTCGCTGGCACGCCTGCGACCGTGCAATAGGGCGCAACAGGGTGCAGCACGACACTGCCAGCCGCGACTTTCGCTCCCTCGCCCACTTCGATGTTGCCAAGCACCTTCGCCCCAACGCTGATTAGCGCCCCTTTGCGTATTTTGGGATGCCTGTCGCCAATCTCTTTGCCTGTGCCGCCCAGGGTTACATTTTGAAGGATGGAAACATCGTCCTCAATCAGGGCTGTCTCGCCAATCACCACCCCTGTTGCGTGATCGATAAAGACGCCTTTGCCGATCTGTGTCGCTGGGTGAATATCGACCTGGAATTTTTCAGACAGCCGGCTTTGCAAAAACAGCGCTAGGGCCCGGCGATTATTGCGCCACAGCCAATTTGCGACACGGTGGGCCTGCAAGGATAAATAACCCTTAAAATACAAAAACGGCTGCACATATTCAAAACAAGCCGGATCTCTTTCAAACACAGCAAGAACATCAGCCAGGCCCGCCTCGACAATCTGCGACTCATCGGTATAGGCCTCAAGGCAGACCTCACGCCACAGCATCGGATTCATTTCCGAATCAGAGAGTTTTTGCGCCAGTCTATACGACAAAGCGCCCTCAAAACTGTCGTGGTTTAACACCATCGCATGAAGAAACGTCGCGAGATACGGCTCAGCCGCCGCAGCCGTCGCCGCCTCCAAGCGCATGCGAGACCAAGTCTGATCGGTGGATAATTTGACGACCTTAGAACCCTGTTGAGCCGACATATCTATTCTCCTCGCCTCGCTTTCGTCTCACCCAGCACCGTTTTGCGCTTTTTGATCCGCTTGATCCGCTTGATCAACGGTGCTCAAGATTGACTGACAAATAGGTGCAGGCAACTCTCCCCGCAAGGCCTTAGTGTAGGCCGCAAGAACTATAATGATGGTCAATGAGTCCCTTATCTCACCCGCCAAAACAAGATTAAAGAGTTTGCCAAACGTCACAAACTGGTGATCAAGGTCTTCGGTTGGATCGGGCGCTGTTTCACCGGGGGTTAAATCCGTCGCCAAAAAACAAACAGACGCCTCATCCGTTACTGAATTTGACAGATCAAATTCGGTAAGCTTGATCCATGTCCCCGCGGAAAAACCTGTTTCTTCCGCCAGCTCACGTTTGGCGGCTTCGATCGGCGGCTCATCCAACGGCCCGCCCCCTTCCGGCAGCTCCCAGCTATACGCTTTTAGCGGAAAACGATATTGGCCGACCAAAGGCGTGCGCCCATCATGATCAATCGCCAACACACCAATTGCGCGATTTTTAAAATGTACGACGCCATATTCCCCGGCTACGCCATTCGGGTTCTTGACCGCATGATCTGTAACGCGGATCCAAGGATTTTCGAACACCACGCGCTCATCCTCAATGGACCAAGGCCCATTAGAATATGGAAATTTTTTCTCGCTCACACCCTCGCCTTAGCATTTAGCAAAACGATCCGCAGAGTTAACCACGCCCGCGATAGGGGGCAACCCCCGGATCCGGCAGCCATAAGCCCTTCGGCGGCTCGCCAGTTTGATAAAAAACATCAATCGGGATGCCGCCGCGTGGATACCAATACCCCGCAATGCGCAACCATTGGGGGCTAGCCGCCTCAATAATGCGCTCTGCGATCGTAACTGTGCAGTCCTCATGAAAAGCGCCGTGATTGCGGAACGATGTTAAATAGAGCTTGAAAGATTTGGACTCAATCAGCCAATCACCTGGCGCATAATCCACCACCAAATGAGCAAAATCTGGTTGCCCGGTCACAGGGCATACAGATGTAAATTCAGGACACACAAAACGGGCATTATAAAGCACCCCAGCTTTTGGATTGGGTACGACCTCTAACTCTGCCTCATCGGGCCCAGCCGCAGCTTCCGATAGCACGCCCAACTGCGTTAACCCTAAAGCAGCGCCAGGGTCCGTTACTGGCGCCGACTTACTGTGAGACTTCGCAGGAGTAACCCTGTTGGCTTTCTTTGCTGACGCCTTCTTCTTCGTCGCTGTTTTTACGGGCGTTTTCTTTTTTGTCATCGTGGTTCATTTCTTTCGGTCAACGCCCTTAGTGCGCTGTTGCCTATCGCTTGGTTTAGCGCGCCCCCTTACCACGAGCGCAATCTGCAACCAAGAAGCCTTAGCAATTAGCAACCACAAGCCTCACAGAAAAGACAGCCCCCATATTAAGGCAAAAATTCCCGCCGCCGCCGCTTATACACTATAGACAAGCGCAGTTTTTATCGCCTATAAGCCTCCTTCAATTTGGCGTTGGGCGCATTAACCGTTTAACCCAAATGCCTAGGTAGCTCAGTTGGTAGAGCAGCGGACTGAAAATCCGCGTGTCGGTGGTTCGATTCCGCCCCTAGGCACCATCTGCAACGACTAAAGATCTTATGGAACTCAGCTTTTTGCCGAGAACCCTCATCAAACCTCAAATTTCTACCCATTTTGGTTATCCAAATGGGTATCGCTGTGGGATGCCTTATGATTATTATGTTGTCGCTTATTCAGTATCTCGGTAGTCGAAACGGTCACTGGCATTATTTTCGAAAAGTTCACGTCGCCTGTAAAGAATTCGACGCGCGTTCGCATTCCAATTGCTCGTAAAAAATATCCTCGCTCGAAATCGCTCTCGTTAGACACGCCGCCATGGTCGAAGCTGATGATCTTTATGGGACGTCTCTCGGCCAACATCAGATGAACGTTTAGCTAATGGAGACGAACCCCCAACTCATGCACGATACCGTTCTGCTAGGAATCGAGCGCTCGCGAGAGGGGCGTTGAGGAAACCCCAATGGCGCAGCCACATTCTCCGTATCCATGAGTTTGCTTTTGATGATAGGCCGATCTGGTTGGAGCCTCCATACAGCAGAGGCCAGATCGGCCGGGGTTGCAAGTATACTTTCAACAGTTTCAGGGGCTGGAGGTTTGTAGCCTAAAGATGTGCGGGGACGGATTATACTGTACTGGCGTCGCCGCTGCTCAATTATGACTTTAGCTTCCGGTAAATGATTGCGGAGCTCTGCTTTCAAGCTTTCACCACGCAATTTAACCTTGAATGTTTCATTATACCCGTTCGCCCCTATCCAGCTCTAACCCCATGGCCTGCCTGGTTCAAGGTAGAGCGTTTTGCGCCGGTTACACTTTTTCATCTAAAGAGCGTCCATAAATTTAGACAATCTCGCATTTAATTCGTCCTTGAATTCCCAAAACATTAGATGCTGACCAAGAACGAAAAGTTCCGAATTAGACATTGCTGAGGAAAGATATGAGGCGGCATCCTGCCCCCACGACTCTCTAACAATATTCAATACTGGAACAGTAATGCAGTTTGCAGTCTTGCGGTAATCTCTCAACCATCCATCATAAATTAGTTCGATCGCCACATTATCAGGAGTTCTCAATGATTCATTCAACATCCAGCGAAGGTCTTTCTTCGTTGGCGCAGTAGAGAAACAAGACTTTAAAAATTGCTCAACAAAACCGGTGCGATCTTCGCGTAACGCCTCCGCAAACCCTTGCAAGTCCGACGTATCGCCTAACGCCCAGCCATAATCTTTGTCCGGCAATGAAGCTGGGCCCTGATCAATCAGAACCAATGCCCTCACATTCTCATCGCCAAATTGCTCTATATACGAATAGATATCTAATACGCCGAACGACCAACCGACAAGAATAACGTCTGTGAGTTTTAAAGCCTCGAGGAATTTTTGCAGATCTCTTCCATGTTGTTTGTAGTTGTTTCCGTGCCCCATATCCGAAGAATCGCCATGGCTTCGAGGGTTAAGAGAAATAACGTCGTAATCTTTGGAAAAGTATTCAATTTGATGGCTAAAAAAGCCCGCTGTCATTGTCCACCCGGGGATGAAAATCATGGGCCGGCCAACACCACAACGAACGTAACTTAGGCGCACATCTTTTTCAATTTCAAGAACACGTTTGTGAGCTGACATCCCTCGCTTCTTCCTCATTGAAAATATCGATGTTGTCCAATCGACCAAACTGGATTTAGCACTAGCCCTTGTTTTTTTTTGTACCCTTGACATCCCCGCTCCATTCTCCGGGAAAGCTAAACTTTGTTCGCTGTGATCTATTCTCTCTGGTTTACAGAATGAATTCGGGCTGCGCGCCTGGGTATGTATGCGCGCGCAGCCCGATTTAATACGCTTTGGAACTCTCAGATGAACACTACGATCCCCAATTGTACTTGAAGCTTACGCCCCACCATCGCGGCGCACTAAACCCAGCTTGTTGACAGCCACAGAAGGTCGAGAAATCAAAACCTACAAGATCAACGCGCGTATCGGAGATATTTTTGACAAACGCATCAATGCCCCAACGATCACCCGCGCTAACGTAGCTCAGTCGAGCGTTGCCGATGACGTTCGCATCTAAAATTGAGCCGTCGAAATTCGTCAGATTATAAAATGACTCTGATGAGTAACTAAAATCGCCCTGTAGCGCCATCAGCCCTGTGCCTAATGGCCATTCATATCGCGCAATACCAGACAACTGGAAGTCAGGCGTAAATGTGGGCTTGCGATCCCGGAGCGTGGTTTCGGTTCCGCCCGGTCCGGATGCGAACGGTACGTCTTTGACGGTCGCATCGATATAGGACGCACTTAGACCAATATCGAAACCCTCAAACAGGTTTGTGATGATGTCGATTTCAGCGCCATAATACTCCGCATCGGTGTTTATAACGGTAAAGCTCAAGCCATTTACACGGAAAGCTTGATAGTCATCATAGTCATAATAGTAGACTGCAGCATTAATACGCGTGTTGCCAAATAGATCCGATTTAAAGCCGCCTTCATAAGCAGTCAGGATTTCTGGATCGTAGGCAAATTGAGTAATGCCGAAAACGCCGCCCAATTGTTGGTTGAAACCACCTGCTTTAACGCCGCGGTTGACGCCAGCGTAAATCAGGAGGCCATCAGTTGGCGTCCAATTGAGCTGGGCTTTGCCGGACCAGAGTGTATCGCTAGAGCTCAAATCCTGGTCATTAAGGAGCGGCACCCCGCCATCGGGAAGGTCCGCGATAAACGCGCCGCGGAAATTCTCCGGTGATAACGATTCAAAAATCGCTGCACTATGGGTGAAGTCTTTGTCTTCCCAAATTACACGGGCGCCTGCGATTAGCGTCAGTTGATCAGAAAGATCGTATTCGAACTGTCCAAACGCAGAAATCGATTGCGTGTCCATATTAACGGTGTTTACATAGTCTACACTATCAAACGCGGCAAAAATGTTGTTACCGCTAATCGTAGGCGGTCCGCCGACCCCTTGTTCACTAAGAACATCAATGTCGAGGTAATAACCGCCTAGAACCCAACGGAAGTCTTCAAAATCTCCAGCCAAGCGCAACTCTTGCGAGAATTGCTTGCTGTCTGCATCAGCGTGGAAGATCAAGGCGTTTGTTGGGCTCGCGTCAACGTCTAGAAGAACGTTGTCTTTGACCATGTCTTTATAGTCTGTGATGGACGTAATCGTAACAGAGTCCGACAGATCATAGTTGATATTTGCCGTACCGCTAAAGATCCGATAGGTTGTTCCGTCGTCGTCGAAAAAATCTTTCTCAACTGTGAGACCTTCACCGTCTGGATCAAGATAGCCAAAGCCATCACCGCCTGGAGTCGGTCGTGGGCCAGTGAAAAAGCAGCCAGGACACGCGTCAACGCCGCCAGGTCCAATGCCGGCACGGGTTTCGCCTGGCTCAACGCGGAAGGTGTTGATGACTGTGCCGTCCGCATCAAATTCGGCGATCAGTGGACGATTTTGGTAAGGACCGGCCGAGGTAACGGTTCTGCCGCCAAAGAACGTCAACAATATGTTTAGATCACTATCATTGTCGTATTCAAGCTGCCCACGGCCGACGATCGTATTGTCGTTCCACTCATCTTCCCCGATTAGGTTGTCGTGTACGTCATCATGGTAATTGTATAGGAGCGATGCTCGCGCCTTCAAACCATCGCCAAGGGGCCCGCTCACAAAGCCCTCGCCACGCGCCTGATTGTAAGACCCGTAGGTAAATTTCGTACTGGCTTCAAATTCATCGGTTGGGCGACGTGAAATGTAGTGAACTAACCCGCCCGTTGCGTTGCGACCGAAAAGCGTTCCCTGCGGTCCTTTCAAAATTTCGACGCGCTCCGTGTCGAACAAGGCGAATTTTTGAAATTGTGGAAACGAGATATAAGTATCGTCCACATAAACAGCATTTGGCGCTTCAACATGGTCGGCAAAATCATTTTGACTTACACCGCGAATGTTGACGGTTAGAAATTGTCCCGCGATCGATCCACCAACGGTAACGCCGGGTGTTTGGAGAACGACGTCGGTGCTTTCATTAAAGCCAAACGCCTCGATTTGGTCGCCGCTTAACGTTTTAATCGCAATGCCGACATCCTGCGAGTTTTCTTCGCGCTTCTGCGCGACGACTGTGATGGTATCGAGAAGTTTTGATGCGCGCTCTTCTTGCGCGAGCGCAGTGTTGCCCCCAAACGCACTCGCTATTGTCGCGGCCGCACCCGACAATATCGTTGATACTAAAAATTTAGACTTCTTCATTTCGCCATTCCCTCTCGGCATTCCTTTTGATGTTCGGAGCGCAACAGTAATCGCTCCACTTTCGGTCAGGGTGCATTGAAGCGGCGTCTCAATCAGAAGTGCGTCTAGCGCTTCTTGAATTGAAAAATAGCCATCTATGGCGTTCGCTCTTACATCAGCGATATTTTCCGTACGGAAAAGAACAGAACGATTAGATCTTGCAGCAATTTTCTTAATCGCTCGCTCAGCATCGAGCTCCGGCACCGCAAAATGAGAACGAGCGGCGCCATCCTGCGCGAAAGCTCCTTCCACGCAGGCGAAAACAAAAATTATCGATGCGATTACGCACCGTACTGCTTGCACTGTCTTTCCCCTCGGCATACCATCACCAAGGTAACTGCTTCTCCGGCAACCTACAAATAAGTGATCCAGCCGAAACCGATCCTCTATTGAGGACAATTAAATTTCTAGGTTTTTTCGATTTTTCGGCTGAGTCGAGTATAGGAAAACACATCCGCTCTCCTATTCGGAGCGAGATTGCCGGTGGTCGTTTATATATGAGTAGGCTCAAAAAATCTTCAGAACGAGAAGTACACGACGGTCTTTTTTTATATAATCTTTGGAAGAAGAACCGCTTTCTCATTCAGAAAATATTGCGGCGCTTTTCCCTAAGCGCGACCGATATCGAGGATATCTCCCAGGAGACGCTGCTGCGGGCGCTTGAGGCGCGGCAAAAAACCCATATCCGGCACCCAAAGCAATTCCTTATATCGATCGCAAAAAACGTTGCGCGCGAGGAAATCCGACGTCGGGCCCGAAAAATGAACGAGCTAGTAGAGGAATCTCTGCTCGAGAATCACCCATTAGACGAGCCAACTGCAGAAGCGGCGTTGGATTCACGTGAAAAATTGCGGCTTTTTGTTCAGGCAATTTCGAACTTGCCGCCACAATGTCGACGCGTGTTTCTGCTAAAACACGTGCAAGGAGCACCGCACAAGGAAATCGCCGTGCGATTAGGAATTTCGGTGAGTACAGTAGAAAAACATGTGGCAGCCGGAATGAAGGCCTGTCGGCGAGAAATGCTAAATGCTTTGAACAATCAGTCCGCCGGAAGCGAAATAAAGTATATTTTTGACGAAACCAAAGAGACTAAGTGACACGAGTTATGTCAAATTCATTTGAAATAAAAAAAGGACAGCAAGTAGCCTCTGAGGCCTATGCTTGGTTTGCTCAACTCGACACGGGCAACCTTTCATCCGCCGATCGGGCTGCGTTTAGAGAATGGATAAACCGCAGCCCTCGTCATGCCGCGGAGTTTAAGACAGTTGTCGCATTATCTGATGACCTTGATGTCCTCAACGAATTGTTTGAGCCGTTGTTGACCGAAGCACCGCCCAAACCGAGGCGTCCTTTTTTCCAGGTTGTTGCCGCTCCAATTGCTGCATTGTCCGTCATGGTCGCGATTAGCGTTTTGGTATACGCCCAGTTTTTCCAAGTAGGCACCAGCCGAGAATTCTATGCTACTGGTATTGGAGAATATCAAACAATAGAGCTTGCAGACGGTTCTATTGCTAAACTCAACACTGCCACCACTATTGAAGTAACATTCAGCAAAAAAAGGCGTGAAATTCGGCTTGCTAAGGGGGAAGCCTATTTCGACGTTGTCACCAACGCATCGCGACCATTTGTAGTGTACGCTGGCGATACGCTAGCGCAAGCTGTCGGAACGGCTTTTTCACTGAGACTTTACGAAAGCGGAACAGAGTTGATCGTCACCGAAGGCAAAGTTGCATTTGCCAATTTGCACCCCAATGAAGTTGCCACAAACAGAATAGCGTTACCCGACCAAAACGGCGCTGTCTCCGAGGCGAACTCCGATAGTCCCGTACTTGTAAGCGAAGGGCATCACATATCGTCCAGTATCACCGACGGACCAGTTCATCCAACCAGACTGCAAGGTGACACGCAGCAGCGCAGACTATCCTGGACGGAAGGATTATTTGATTTTTCCAATACGCCGCTTCCGGACGTCGTCCGCGAGGTAGGTCGCCATACGACACTACAGATTTCGATCGCGGATCCCGCTCTAAACGATGTAAATTTTGGCGGCGTTTTTAGAATCGGTGATGTCGATACGCTATTAGAAGCCCTGCCCAATGTCGGCGTGACAGTGGAATACGTCGACGAAAAAAGCGTCATTTTACATAGCCGAAAGCACTTATAATCAAGGCCTGGGCTTTCCAGACATAGTGTTTCTCAAAGCGACGCAGCAGCTCTTGAGGCTTGGTCGTAAAGGCCAGATAATGTACGCAAAACTTCTGCGTGCTTTGATAGTTCGTTTGCCTCATGTTCGAGTGACTTAGTGCACGGTATCAGGCACTGTTCGCGAACATTGCGGTATTCTTCACAAAACTTTTTGCCCGCACCCGACGTTGTGTAGAAAATTTCCTTGCCACGCTTTTCTTTGTCGACAAGCCCTAAAGTGACAAGTTTCTTCAGCGCGTAATTGACCGTATGCGTGTCTTCAATATTGAGCATGAATGAAATATCAACACGCCGTTTTTCACTATCCCGATGGTTTATGTTGTGTATGACGAGGACATCTATCGCATTCATTTCGCTTTGTCCCGCGGCGGCCGCGCATCGGACAATCCATTTTTGAAAAGCGTTATAGACGACCGTGAGGCCAAATTCGACCTCCGACAACGGCCAGCCCTCCGGTGTAGCGAGATGTCTGGATGAGACAATCTTACGACTCTTTTTGATCTTTTCCGCCACAAGAAACTCCCAGCTGAGTGTAATGATAATTTAAAGCAACAAGACTTGGATGAAATGCAGTAAAATTTCTTATATTATGCATGCGTTTAGTCAACGTAATTCCGCTCTGTCCTCAGACCAGACTGCCATTACAGCTCGAATGTAATGGGAATAGGTCTTTCAAACGCTCATACCGGATTTTTTAGAGCAGCTCGTCACATGCGCCATAACCGCCACCTGTTGGCGTTTGAATACTGATACGGTCGCCATCCTGAACGATCGTATGGGCGCAGCCGCTTAACTCTTCAATGCTTCCATCCATTCGTTCAATCCAGTTGCGACCCCTCCGCCCTTTTTCACCACCATCAAGTCCAAAGGGTGCAACAGCTCTGTGTCCCGATAAAATGGAGCATTCCATGGTTTCCCGAAAACGGATTGTGCGAGTGATTCCATCGCCGGCATTCCATCTGCCGCGACCGCCGGAACCTCGGTCTATTTCGAACTTGTCAAGAATGACCGGATAGCGATGTTCAAGAATTTCCGGATCTGTCATTCGGGTGTTCGTCATATGCGTATGAACGGCGGCGGCGCCGTTAAAACCCGGCCCGGCAGGCGCGCCTGAACAAATCGTTTCGTAATACTGATACTGATCATTGCCGAACGTCAAGTTATTCATCGTTCCTTGGCTCGCCCCTAATGCATGCAATGCTGCAAATAGCACATTGGTGACAGCTTGACTTGTTTCAACATTGCCAGCGACGACGGCCGCTGGAAATTTCGGATTTAACATCGACCCTTCCGGAATGATCATATCAAGCGGCTTCATGCACCCAGCATTGAGCGGTATGTCATCATCCACAAGGCATCGAAACACATATAAAACCGCCGCATGAGTGATGGCGCAGGGGGCGTTGAAATTATTCGTGAGCTGAGGGCTTGTACCGGAAAAGTCAATGATTGCACGTCCAGTGGTTTTGTCGGTTTTCACCGCCACCTGAATAACGGCGCCGAAATCGAGCTCGAATTTGAAAGAGCCGTCCTCAATATTTGCTATCACCCGACGAACGGCTTTTTCGGCGCTTTGTTGAATATAGCCCATATAGGCGTGCACAGTCTCAAGCCCGTAATTCTTGACCAGCTTTTTCAATTCAGCGGCGCCCGTAGCATTCGCTGCGACTTGCGCCATCAGATCGGCGATATTTTGATCGATATTGCGCGCAGGATAAGGGCCGGCGCTAAAAGCTTTTGTCATACGATCGATCATGAAAACGCTATTCTCGACGAGTTTGATATTGTCGAGGATCACGCCCTCTTCATATATTGTTTTGCCGCGCGGCGACATCGACCCCGGCGAAATGCCGCCGACATCTTCGTGATGCGCACGCGAAGCGACGTAGAATATGATTTCGTCCGTGTGGTCATCAAATACCGGTGAAACGACCGTAATATCCGGAAGGTGTGAGCCGCCATTAAACGGATTGTTTTGAACAAATACGTCGCCTGGATTGATTTTTTGGTTGCTATCGATAATCACCTTAACGCTCGAATCCATTGATCCGAGATGAACCGGAACATGTGGGGCATTGGCGACAAGATTGCCGTCTTGGTCGAAAATCGCACAAGAAAAATCGAGCCGCTCTTTTACATTGACCGACTGCGACGTATTGCGAAGGACAATGCCCATCTGTTCAGCGATCGACATGTATAGGTTATTAAAAATTTCAAGCGTAACCGGGTCACAAGTAGACGCGACCGCGGTTGTAGCGCTTTTTGCGGTTGCATGATCGAGAATAAGGTGTCCGAACTTATTAATCGCCCCGGTCCAACCGGGTTCAATGACAATTGTGCCCGTTGGTTCAACAATAATTGCGGGACCATATATTTCGTGGCCATACGCTAAGTCGCTCACATCATAGATGGGCGTGGAAAGCCAGTTGCCAGCTTTGTAAATCCGCCTGATCGCCATGGGTGATGGAACATCGCCATCAGCAACCTCCGCAGGGAATTCCTCATACCCTACGGAAGTTTCTTCCGTTTCCACCGTGAGCGTATCAAGCAGAATAGCTTTATCGGCGGCAAACCCAAACTGACGCTTATGGGCGGTTTCAAACGCTTTCCGCATTGTTTCTATATCGGCGACAGGAACTTTAATTGTCGTGTCTGTTCCTTTATACCGCATCAGGGCCGAGGCTCGGTGCGTAAGCGCCGCCCCCTTAATCCCTTGTTCTTTAAGGTCGTTTCTGTTCAACGTCTCGAGACGGATGATTGTGTTTTCCATTTCTGAAATGAGCTCGTCGCTGAGAATAGCATCCACAACGCTTTGACGCTCTTTTTGAACATTTGCAAGACCCATTCCGTATGCCGATAGCACGCCGGAAAATGGATGTAGCAAGATTTTCGTTATTCCCAATCGTTCAGCCACAAGACAAGCATGCTGACCGCCGGCCCCGCCAAAGCAATTCATCATGTAATCTTTGACGTCATACCCTCGGGAAACAGAAATCTTTTTGATCGCTTGAGCCATATGCTCAACAGCGATTTCTAAGTACCCCTCCGCAACGTCTTCGGCGGACCGGCCATCTCCGACCTGCGCGGCGATTTCTTCAAACCCTGCATGTACAGCGGACTGGTCAAGTGGGAGATTTTGGTCCGGACCAAAAATTTGTGGAAAAAATTCAGGCTGCAACTTACCAAGACACACATTGATGTCTGTAACGGCAAGTTGGCCATTGCGCCGGTAACAAATTGGCCCGGGATTAGCGCCGGCGGAATCCGGCCCTACTCTAAAGCGCCCATCATCGAATTTCAAAAGAGAACCACCACCCGCAGCCACTGTATGGATATACATCATCGGAACGCGCATACGCACGCCGGCAACTTCGGTCTCATAAGCCTTTTCGAATTCGCCGGCATAATGAGAAACGTCTGTAGACGTTCCGCCCATATCAAAGCCAATGACTTTATCGCATCCAGCCAGTTTCGCCGTATGTACGCAGCCAACAATTCCGCCCGCAGGCCCCGACAGTATAGCGTCCCGACCGCGAAACTTACTGGCGTCTATCAAGCCGCCCGATGACTGCATAAACAACAACTGCCCTGGCGCTTGTTCATGACCCATCGCATCGGAAATCTTGTCGACGTAGCGGCGTAAAATCGGTGTTAGATAGGCATCGACAATCGTCGTTTCGCCCCTTGATACAAGTTTTGGGAGCGGGCTTACGTCATGGCTGGCGGAAATTTGCGTGAACCCAATCTCCTCAGCGATCCGGGTCAGCGCACGTTCGTGCTGGGGATATTTGAAGGCATGCATCAGCACGATGGCGATTGATCGATACCCATCGTCAAACGCCTTTTGAAAAGCCACCTTTGATTTGTCACAGCATAGCGGCGTTTCCACTTCGCCCATCTCGAGAATGCGCTCTTCGATTTCAATGACGTCGCCATATAGTAACGCAGGTTTTCGAATATCGAGCGCGAACGTGTCAGGACGCGCCTGATAACCAATCTCTATCGCATCACGGAACCCGCGCGTTATCGCGAGTACGGTGTCATCGCCTTTTCTTTCCAACAACGCATTCGTGGCGACGGTAGTGCCCATCTTAATAGCGGCCACGTCGGACAGCGGAATATGCGCCTTCTTATCTAGGCCCAAAAAACTGCGGATCCCGTGCAACGCCGCATCGTCATAGGCTTCCGGATTTTCCGACAGCAATTTCTTGGTCAGAAGTTCTCCCTGGGGGGATTTGGCAACAACATCGGTGAAGGTGCCGCCGCGATCGATCCAGAATTCCCATTTGTTGTCTGTTTTATCGCTAGTATTGGCGCTCATTAGCGTTATCTCACGTTACTTAGCATGGCGTTTTGATAATATCTTGATATAACATTGATATCATACTGACATTTTGTCAACGTAAGTTGGCAATTAAATACGCACTTTTAAGGAACTCTCCTCTCTGGTTATTGCGTTTGGCAGTTGAATGTTGTTTCTTTCTTGGTGTCGCAGATCCAAGCGCTGTATGTCTAGGGCTTAATCCGCGGTACACAGAATTTAAACTTGCATCTGTCGTTGAATAAGTCTGGCGGTTATAATATCTATCCAAAAGAATTCGGCACAGCGGTTGTCTTACCTTCCGGCCTCCGTCCAAACATGAGCGCAAACCTACAATCAGCCTTGAGAGAAAAATTAGCCAACTATAAAATTCCAAAGGCATTTATAAACGCAAAGGATTTTCCCTTTTTACCATCAGGGAAAGCAGACCATGCGGCCTTGGCTCAACAGGCGAAACAATTACTCAAATAGCAAGAGATATCGATTGCCCTTTTGCAACATCGCTTGTTTACCTCTTCATTAAATATTAGCACTTGCTAATTTAGAAATATCTAATATACAATGAAGCATGTTTGATGCTGACCAGTTTGAACCGAAGAAATTCGCCGAAAAAGCCGCCAAGGCGGCTAACTTATTGCGCCTACTGTCCAACGAAAAACGCTTGATGATTATGTGCCGATTGGCGACCGGAGAGCGCAGCGTACAAAATTTAGCCGTGGAGATAGACCTTTCTCAGTCTGCTTTGTCGCAACATCTTGCCCGACTTAGACAGGACGGCCTCGTCCAAACTCGCCGCGAGAGTCAGTCTATTTATTACTCAATTCGCGATCCTGCCGCCGTCGAAGTGATCAAGACACTTGTTTCAATTTATTGCCCGGAAATGTTAAAATGACAGAACTTAAAAATATCGACGTACACAGCACAGAAAAAATGCTCGCAAATGATGAGATAATATTGATCGATATTCGCGAAAAAGATGAATATGCGCGCGAGCACATTAAGGGCGCCATTTCCCTGCCGCTCTCGCAATTAAAGGGCGCAAAGGTCGAGCTGCACCCAAAACAAGCAGCGGTTTTTCATTGCCGGTCAGGCGCACGTACAAAGAGTAATTGTAGAAAACTCGCCCCAATAGTTGATGGTGAAGCATATATAATGGATGGCGGCCTGGAAGCCTGGAAGAAAATGGGGTTCCCGGTTGTGTCCGATAAATCAGCGCCAATCGAAATTATGCGGCAAGTTCAAATCACAGCGGGAGCGTTGGTACTAATCGGCCTCCTTCTTGGGACGTTTGTACATATAAATTTTCTAGCGCTCTCCGCTTTCATTGGCGCGGGGCTTGTTTTTGCTGGCGTCAGCGGTTGGTGCGGCATGGCGGCCTTACTTGGCGCAATGCCGTGGAACCGAGAAGCAGCAATTCAAAAATAATGGGACTAACCGCGTACATCATTATCGCTTCTTCGGCTAGCGGTGTAATAATTGGCTTGCTTCCCGGATGATTTTAGAAAATGAAGTCGCGAGCAAAAGCTCAAGAAGCGCCGGGCAAACGCGCCGTAATAACATAATCAAGAATTTGCCCCACTTGTTCCGGTCTTTCCGCTACAGCTAGCGCGGCGCCATCAACCTCCTTCAGCGCGTGGCCAAATTCTTCTGGATGAAGGACAATATAAGGCTTGCCTAAAGCCGCCGCGTATCCAGCATCAAAAGCAGCATTCCACTGGCGGTATTTCTCTCCAAAACGAACGACGACCACATCGGCATCTTCAATGAGCGTCCTTGTACGGATAGCATTCACCTGGGCGCCTTTGCGGTCATACCAGAACTTATCTTCTTCCGCACCAAGGATTTTTACACCGCAATCATCAGACGCTTCATGATTCGTTACAGGCGATGTAAACTCGATGGGCAAATCAGCAGATTTTGCATAAGCCTCAATCTGTTCGCGCCAATCAGTGTGAATTTCGCCGGAAAGATAAACATTCCATATTTTCGCCATCACGAATGCTCCATAATCATCTGTGACGACTTCTTACCAGGCTATCTTATGGGGGGAAAGCCCTTGAAGCGTCATTTGACGGCGCCCTGAAGCAAGCCAGCATTTACCCATTGCGCGCTTACCCCCAATAAACACTGATCAATCCTAGTCTATGAATTTGTCACGGCCTCCGCGATCGCTTTCGGAACGAACTCACGCAAACGCGGATCAAAAACTTGAGGCATAATGGAGCTTGGCCCGAAAGAAAAAGTTTCACCGCCATAAGCGTCCGCAAGTTCTTCAACCATCTCCATACGCCCCACTTGCGCGATTGACTTAGCCGCCGCAATCATCATGGGTCGCGTAATCTCACGCGCACCAGCATCAAAAGCGCCGCGAAACATATACGGAAAACACAAGACGTTGTTGACTTGGTTGGGAAGATCCGAGCGCCCTGTGCCAACAATAGCCTCTGGCGCTACAGCATAGGCATGATCGGGCCATATCTCCGGGTCCGGATTAGCGAGCGCCAAAATAACCGGGCGCTTCGTCATCTGTTTCACCCATTCGGGATCAAGCAAGCCGCCCCTTGAAAGTCCAAGGAAAACATCCGCCCCCTTTAGGGCTTGCTCAAGATTCCGCGCTTTTGTACGAACCGCCACCGTTTCCTTCGCAGAGGTCATCCGTTCACGGCGGCCTTTATAAATCACACCCGCCTGATCTAGAACGATAACGTTTTCGCGCGCCAGCCCCATTTCAAATAACAGGTTCAATGTTGCGATCGCCGCGGCCCCTGCGCCAGAGCAAACTAGCTTCACATCTTTCAAGCGGCGGTCCGTTAAAAATAAGGCGTTTTCCAAAGCCGCCGCAATACAAATCGCCGTGCCATGCTGATCATCATGGAAGACAGGAATATTCATTTCCCGGCGGCAAATTTCTTCAACCAAAAAACAATCGGGCGCTTTAATGTCTTCTAGATTGATACCGCCAAAAGACGGTTCTAATTTTATAATCGTCTCTGCCAGCTTTTCCGGATGCGTTTCATTGATTTCTAAGTCGATAGCGTCGATTTCAGCAAAGCGTTTAAACAAAACCGCCTTCCCTTCCATCACCGGCTTGGCGGCCAAGGGGCCAATATCGCCAAGGCCAAGCACCGCTGTACCATTGGTGACAACCGCCACTAGATTTGACCGCGCCGTTAGTTCCGCCGCCTGGTCAGGATTGGTTGCAATCGCGCGGCATGCCGCAGCGACACCGGGAGAGTAAGCAAGAGACAGCTCATGTTGGGTTTCCAGTGGCTTGGTCGCCGTAATGGCGATTTTGCCCGCAGGTTGACGGCGATGATAGTCCATCGCCTCGTCATTGAGTGCGCGGTCGTGCGGCGCCGGTGCATCGGCGAAAAACTGCTTATAGGGGCGCAATTTACGGCGCCGGCCAAAAAACCTAGTTAACATGAAATGCCCCAACCCTAATCATTCTTAGCGACATGTATTCCTATGGGTTTATAGGAAATTGTCGTGACAGTGATGTAAACGCACAAAAGCGAGTTGCTTCAACGCCCTCCCTAACACGGAGGCAAAAAAACCCACATCAGTGATTTTACGTATATAAGATCGATAGATATTAGGTGTGGGTTAAACTCAACCCATAGTATGTTGATTTACTTTAACGCAGCGACCAAGTCTTTTGTATCGACCTGCATGCCGACGCTAACCGGTATGCGTTCGACCGTTCCATCAGCTTCAGCGGAGATTTTCACCTCCATTTTCATCGCTTCAAGTGTAGCAACAGTGTCGCCCGCCTTCACGGCCTCACCTATGGCGACACGAATCTCCGTCACAACGCCTGGCATTGGCGCGCCGATTTGTTTCGGATCATCGCCAAGGGCTTTTTCGCGGTCCTGTAATAAATCTTCCCGTGACTTGTCACGCACACGAATCACACGCGGCTGGCCATTTAGGGCGAAAAATACTTTAACGCCGCCCTCTTCATCAGGTTCCGATATGGACTGACACTGGATAACAAGTGTTTTGCCAGGATCAATATCAACTGAAATTTCTCTCCCCACCGGAAGACCGTAAAAATATTCATCCGTTGGCAGAACGCTTGTATCGCCAAATTCGCTTCTAAACTTAAAGAAGTCAGAAAACACTTTTGGATAAAGAAGATGCGATGCCAGGTCATTTTCGCTTATCTCGCCGCCCAGCGTTTCGGAAATTTTTTCCTGCTCTGCCTCAAGATCAATCGCGGACATTAAAGCGCCAGGCCGCTCACTAATAGGTGTTTCCCCTTTTAAGACCTTCTGTTGAAGATCTTTCGGGAACCCGCCATAAGGTTGACCAAGATCCCCCATAAAGAATGAAACAACTGAATCAGGGAATGAAATCTCTTTCTTTGGATCTTTGATATCCTCAGGCGTATAGCCGCCAGCGACCATTGAAAGCGCCATATCACCCACAACTTTAGAGCTTGGGGTCACCTTTACAATATCACCGAATAGTTCGTTGACAGCGGCATACGCTTCCGCAACCTCATGCCAACGCTCCCCTTCAATCCCTAAAGAACGCGCTTGCTCCCTTAAATTCGTGAACTGACCGCCAGGCATTGCGTGAAGATAAACTTCAGACGCGCCAGAACGCACATCGCTTTCAAAAGCTGCATAAAGATCACGCACAGCCTCCCAATAAAATGACATCTCGCGTATGGATTTGTCATCAAGACCTGGGTCTCGCGGCCCGCCTTTTAAGGCCTGCACAATTGAGCCAAGAGGCGGCTGAGAGGTCAGACCGCTTAGCGCATCCATCGCCGCATCCGCCGCATCAACCCCTGCATCGATCGCCGCCAACACTGAACCTGCCGATGCGCCGCTGGTGTCATGGGTATGAAAATGTATGGGAAGCTTCGTCTCTTCACGAAGGGCTTTCACCAATGCGCTCACAGCACGCGGTTTACACACCCCAGCCATATCTTTAATGGCGATCATATGGGCGCCATGCGCCTCAAGCTTTTTGGCGAGATCGACGTAATAATCCAGCGTAAATTTCGTTTCCGACGGATTCGTTAGATCCCCCGTATAGCAAACCGTCGCTTCACAAAGGGCGCCGCTTTTTAACACCGCATCCATCGCAATATACATATTGTCCGCCCAATTAAGCGAATCAAAAACGCGATAGATGTCCATGCCTGTGTCCGTTGCACGCTCAACGAAATATTCAACGACATTATCTGGGTAATTCGTATACCCCACCGCATTGGATGCCCGCAGCAACATTTGCAAAGGAATATTTGGCGTCGCTTCGCGAATTTGCTCAAGCCGCCGCCATGGGTCCTCGTTAAGAAACCGCATAGCGACATCAAAAGTCGCCCCGCCCCAGCATTCCAGCGATAATAATTCCGGCAAATTGCGCGCATAATGGGGCGCCGCTAACACCATATCATAAGACCGCATGCGCGTTGCCAGCAATGATTGGTGTGCGTCCCGCATGGTTGTATCGGTTAAGAAGACTTTTTCCTCATTGCGAAGCCATTGTGCAAACCCTTCCGGACCAAGAGATTTTAGCTTATCACGCAAACCCTGTGGGATCGGGGCGCCGCTGACATCCGGCAACACAGGATCAACATGCCGCGCCGGCTCTGGCCGCCCAGCAACTTGCGGATTTCCATTGACATTGACGTCCGCGATAAAACTCAACAGCTTTGTCGCCCGGTCCCGCCGCTTTGGAAAATCAAATAGCTCAGGGGTGTTATCGATAAACCGCGTCGTGTAATCATCAGCGCGAAATTTTGGATGATTGATAAGATTATCCAGGAAAGTCAAATTCGTCGCCACACCGCGGATCCGAAATTCCCGCAACGCGCGCGACATGCGATTGATCGCTTCATCCGGCATCGGCGCCCAGGCCGTCACTTTTTCAAGCAACGAATCATAAAACCGTGTCACTTGCGCGCCAGCATATGCGGTGCCGCCGTCAAGACGTATGCCAAACCCGGTTGCGCCGCGATAAGCAAGGATCCGCCCGTAATCAGGAATAAAGTTTTCTTCAGGATTTTCTGTCGTCACCCGGCACTGTAAAGCATAACCGTTAAGGCGAATATCGCCCTGCTCTGGCACACCTGTCTCAACTGATCCAATTTTGTAGCCTTCAGCAATTTTAAGCTGGGCCTTAACAATGTCGATGCCAGTGACAACCTCCGTGACCGTATGCTCGACTTGGACGCGGGGGTTTACCTCAATAAAATAAAACTCATGGCTGTCTGCGTCCATCAAGAACTCGACCGTGCCCGCATTATTATAACCAACAGCGCGCCCCAGTTTTACAGCCGCCGCACAAAGCGCTTCACGCTGTTCGTCATTTAAGTAAGCCGCTGGCGCACGCTCAACAACCTTTTGGTGGCGTCTTTGTACGGAGCAATCCCGTTCAAACAGATGCACAAGCCCGCCATGTTTGTCACCGATAAGTTGCACTTCGACATGGCGGGCGCGGGCGACAAATTTTTCAAGATAAACATCATCCTTGCCAAAGGCGGCGCGCGCCTCGTTGCGGCCCGTTTCAACGGCAGCGAGCAAGTCTTCTTCCTTCTCGACCACGCGCATGCCGCGCCCACCGCCGCCCCAGCTGGCCTTTAGCATTAATGGAAAACCAACTTTGCGAGCAGCTTCTAAAACAGCAGCGCCATCGCTGGGCAACACGTCCGTCGCTGGCACAACAGGCACCCCAGCCTTGATAGCAATTTCACGGGCTGAAACTTTGTCCCCGAAACCGCGCATAATCTCAGGCGACGGCCCGACAAAGATAATACCTTCCTCGGCGCAACGGGCCGCAAATTCTGGGCTTTCTGACAAAAAGCCGTAACCAGGATGAATAGCATCAACCCCTGCCTTCTTGGCGATGCGAATAATGTCTTCAATATCTAGATATGCCTTGACCGGACCTTTATCAGCGCCAACGCGATAGCTTTCATCCGCTTTAAAGCGGTGAAGAGCGAGTTTGTCTTCTTCGGCGTAAATCGCAACCGTCCCAATACTAAGCTCAGCCGCAGCCCGCATAACGCGTATCGCAATCTCGCTACGATTGGCGACTAAGAGTTTTTTTATTGTCTTTGACGGTTCGTTCATACCACTCGCACCCAGCCCTTACGCTCAGCCTATGAGACACAGCCTAGATCTAAGAATTTTGCTATTTTGCTATAACGTTGCGCGTATAGACGTTTAAGCGCGACTTTTCAATCAAGAGCGCCCAAGATCCGATAAAAGCGCAAAAGAACATGGCTCTATGAGTATTGATGGCAGGCATTTGTATTTGGAGCGCCTTCGCCGCAATTTTATGCGGCCGCTTCCGTGCCAGGCGCCTTTTCATTTATCGCCGCCATTGATGCATCAGCGGTTTCAACAGTTTTCTTCGGCAAATTAAGCGCGGCGATCAACGAACGAATTTCAAGCCGGGCCGTGACGTGGCTCATCGTCGACAAACGAATAGGCGCATTGGCGCCGCCAAGGTCTAATAAGGTAAGCCCCATCGGAAATAATTCGCGATAGATTACACGGTCGCCAAACCCGCGGGAAAGGCGAAAGCCGATACGCGCGGAAAGAGCTTCTAGCTTTTCCCCCATCCGTTTTTTGTTGTTCGCCCTTGTTGCTGAAACGCGGTTGCGCATCACCACCCAATCAATGCCGCCCGGAACGCCGGACATCGCCCGTCTTTTGCGCGCCGTCCACACCATCTCACTGTAGATGCTTGGCGCTAGAATTTCGCCCGTTTTGGGGTCCAATTTCGCCAACAAATCGAAATCAACAAAACTATCATTCAACGGCGTCACAATGGTATCGGCATGATCGTGGGCAATACGAGAAAAGTAAGAATCCGCCCCGGGACAATCGATTACGACGTAATCATACGCCCCAAGACCACTTAAAACTTCTGTAAAGGCCTGTAATTCCGCTGCCCGGGCCGCCTCGCGGCTATCAATTTGCGAGGCCTCCAACACCGGCACATAGGGCATGACCATTTCAATTTCGCGATTTTGAGCATATTGAGCGCGATTTTCTAAATACCGCACAAGACTGCGCTGTCGCATATCAAGGTCAATAGCCGCCACTTTAAAGCCGCTTTTCATCAGCGCTATGATAATATGCATTGCGGCGGTTGACTTTCCCGAACCGCCTTTTTCATTACCAAGAACAATAACATGGGTCATAGTATTGCCACACCGCCGATAGCCTTGGCCAAAGCGTTAATACGCGGCCGTTTATTTTCAATACGTCACTAGAACGCTGCCCCAAAAAAGACGCGAGTCGCAAGCGGCGTTAATCTTTTGTTTTCCCTCTTTTGTTTTGCGTACATGACGCCACTTTCAGCGCCGCCAAAACAGGCCAGCGAAAACACGATTTTTGACCACTAAAGAAACAAAGCAGCAAGAGATTTACCTTAATGTCCTTTATTCTGGAGGAAATATGGGCCGATTCTCGATAGCCAAGATAGCAATTGTGCAGCGCCTATTCGCATTCTTATTGGCGTTTTTCTACATTTGCTGCACAACGGCGCAAGCACAGCTATTATTATCCCCAGTGCGCCACGTAGTAACTTTGGATGCCCCAGAGGCGATTTATGTCATAACCAACGCCTCAACGCGGCGCGCACAGGCCAGCGTGGCTTGGGTTGATCTACGGGCATTGGAGCAAGGCTATGAAAGAGCAGATGCAGAGCTTAGGAAAAACTTAAGCGCCTCGCCGTTCCTTATTGTCTCTCCTTCTTTTTTGGACTTGGCCCCAGGGGAACAGGGACTCGTTTCTGTAACGTTACGTAGACCGCTGCCAATCTTAAATGGCGAGCGACGGTCCCACTTATTAATAGAAAGCCACGCCCCGCGCACCCCGCTGCACAAAGCAAACGCAAGCTTGCCCTTAGATATTGATCTTGGCCTGTCAACGCCTGTTGTTTTAAGGGGGAATGTTGGCGACGCCGGGGCTGAGCTTAGCGACACGAAACTCACCAGAGATGAAGCTGGCCTTCTACAATTAGAAACGACCATTGTACCAAAAGGTGATTTTTCATCTTATGGGGCTTTGGTTGTTTATTTCGTCGCCAATGATCCGGCGGACCCCCTTGGGGGCTTACCATTGCCCGGGGCGCTGCATCTGCCAGATGGCGCAAAACAAATAGCTAGGCTTTCCAATGTCGCTGGCTATTTAGAAGCTAAGCAGCGTCGTTTTGCGGTCCCACTAAACGTTGAGTTCCTGCCCGCAGGAGTATTGACCCTGCGCTATGAAGGCGAAGCAGAATTTTCCGGCGATGTGTTTGACGAACGATCGTTCGACATCCCGGCCCCGGAATAAGGCTTTTTAAACAGTAATCTTGGCCAGAACACTGTCAAACAGCCAAGAATGCGCCTAGCTTCCTGAACCAGGGCCTTCGCTAAAGGTAAGCCGTTCACCGCTAAAACCTGCAACGTCACAATAAAGCCCCTTGCTCGCCAATCTTTGGCATAGGGCGGATGCTTTTTGTTGGGAAGTAAACCCACCGCCAATCAAACGCACAAAATCACCATCTCGCTCAAGGGTGATCTTTTCTAAACGCGGCTCCAAAAGGCCCAGCTCCTCAGGGTTTTCCCGCTGCAAACGCCGCCAGCCATCGCGGGCTTGGTCAACTTGACGATATGAAGCGAGATGGACCCCAAACATAATGCTCGAAAGCTGAATATCGCTGGCGGTCGCCTCGTTGCGGAAAACCTGCTTTTCATCGGAAAAAGAGGGTTGCACCAGACGCGGCGAGGCCTCCACCGGCGGCGGGGCATCGCCAAGCGCTTGCTTAGCCTCAGCCGCAGAGACAACGGCGTTCGATGGCGCGGTTACCTGGGTATCATCAAGTAAAACAGATGAAAGAGCAGGCACAGCAAGCCCAACATCCGTTTCTTCTAACTTGGCAAGTCGCGTCTTTAAGGTCTCTTTTTCTTCTTCAGCTTCAGCAAGGCTGACTTTAAGGGCTTCGTTCTCATCACGCAGCTCCTCAACCTCAGCCTTTAGCTCGGTCATTTGCGCCATATTCCAAGTAACTTCACTTGCGTGATCCGTTGTTAAATCAGGCTCCCCGCGGATGCTTTCCACGAGGGAACAGCCAGAAATGCCGAACAAGATGCCAATAACGCAGATGGTTTTATTGAAGGAACGCATTGAAACCGTGTTCAAGAGGCTCAGATTGTCCAATAACGGCCCGTCCATATGGGCGGCGCTTGTCGCATTGGCGTTTATATCAGCATATGTCGTTTGATGTCGCATTGGCGTTACCGCTCGCAGCTATATAAAAGGTTGACGCCTAATAAAGGGCCCCCCAAGTAAGCGCTAGATAAACCAGTGCCGTCAAAAAAATTTGTCATCCTAAAAAATCCGTGTTCGTGGCGGTATAATCCGTCTCAGCACCGAAAAACACTATGCGCCGAGCATCATGACTGATTCGAACATAGAAACCGTAAGTACTATACGCGCTTTACGCGCGCGCGTCGACGCCTGGAAAAGCGCAGGACACAAAGTCGCTCTCGTACCGACGATGGGCGCTCTACATGCCGGGCATTTATCACTGGTAAGAGAAGCAAACAAACACGCCGACCGCATTGTCGCCAGCATATTTGTGAACCCAACCCAGTTCGCTGAAGGGGAAGACTTTTCGACTTATCCGCGAGATGAAGAAAAAGATTTAAGCCTCTTAGCCGCTGAGGGGTGCCACCTTGGCTACACGCCAACGCCGCAGGAAATGTACCCGTCAGGCTATCAAACCAGCGTCACCGTGCCTGATCTTGCTGAAGGGTTATGCAGCACTTCGCGCCCACACTTTTTCGGCGGCGTCGCAACAGTCGTCTGCAAACTATTAAACCAGTGCCGTCCGGATTTTGCGGTCTTTGGTGAGAAAGATTTCCAACAGTTACTTATCATTCGGCGAATGGCCCGCGATCTTGATATTGATGTGGAGATTATCGGCGCGCCAATCATCCGGGAGGCGGACGGCCTCGCCATGTCATCACGCAACGCCTATTTATCAGATCAGGAACGCAAAATTGCGGGCCGTCTGAACAAGACACTTGCCGAATTGGCGCAGGCTCTGGCGGAAGGGGCGCCCGTAGAACAAACACTTCAAAAAGGCCGCAACCGCCTCGAAGAAGAAGGTTTTGACAATCTCGATTACCTGGAAGTACGCAGCGCGGAAGACCTAACCCCAGCCCCGCCAGGACCAATCGACAAACCGTCTCGTCTTTTTGTCGCCGCCATGGTTGGACGCACGCGTTTGATCGACAATTGCCCAATCTAATTAGGGACAGGGCCTTTTTCCCCAAAATTTCCTCCGCTTTTTCCACATGCTGGGGTGAGCTCAATCGGTCGACGCAACGCTTATTGTTGGAAAGAGAAGAAGGAGCGGTTGCAAAATGGGTCGACGTGCGAGACGAGTTTTTACGCCGGAGCAGCGAACGGTCAAAGTTAGCGCTGACCTTATAAAGCAATTAAATAAACTGCCGAACCATCTCATAAAATCGCTGAAATGGGACTGGGGACTTGAGCTTGCAGCGCACCGGAAGTTTACAGTTGCGACCAATGTTGGCGCATTTTTCTGTGATCCGAGCAGCCCATGGCAACTTGGCTCAAATGAAAACACAAACAGGCTATTACGGCAGCATTTTCCCAAGGGCACTAATATCGCTGTGCATTCACAAGCCAAACTCAACCAAGCCGCTCGCCAGATGAATGAGAGGCCTAGAAAAATACTGAGCTTTCAAACACATTTTGAAAGGTTTAACATGTGTATCGACGGCAAGGGGTGACGCGAAGCAAGAGCAAAACTGCTTACGGAGATGGTTGCTCTCACTAGCTAAATGACTGGAGCGTCTATGGAAGAACTTACATCTAGGAAAACCTCATTTTTTAGAAAACTTGCATTATGGGCATTAGTGCTAATCCTTGGTCCAATTGCATTGTTTTCACCCGTCATGCTTATGAGCCAATATGATATTGGACATGAAGTTGCGGCTGTTATTGCTAGATTGGGTTGGTTCGGATTTCTTCCAATCTATTTGATTTCATTAGGTGCAGCATACGCGACCCGACGCCGGGCGCTCGGCTGGGTATTTATTTTGTTACCGTTGATAGGAATAATTGTTATTGCTTACGCTGATGTGCTCGCGGGAGGGTAAGTGAAGCACAAAGCGTTGCGTCGACCGAATGAGCTCACCGGTTTTATTGGAAATTGCTTTTCCCCAAGGCGGCTGCTGTCGCACCGATAAGCTGTTGTGGTTGCTATAATCTCGATCTGCACGTCTGATTCTTATGGAGCCGCAAAATATGTTTGACGATAATCGCCCCGCGAACCCAATCATAAAGGTCAAGCGATTAAGCCACGGGGCCGGACTGGAACTGCCTTCTTATGAAACGGCCCTAGCGGCTGGCGCAGATATCCGCGCCGCCGTCCCGGAAAATGAACCGATGACCATTCGCCCTGGCGAGCGTTGTATGACGCCAACAGGCATCGCCATCGCTCTGCCCGAAGGGTGGGAGGCGCAGATGCGCCCACGCTCTGGCCTTGCCGCCAAAAAAGGCGTCACGTGTCTGAACGCCCCCGGCACCATTGATGCAGACTATCGCGGTGAAGTGAAGGTCATCCTTATCAATCATGGAACGGATGACTTTATCATCAACCGCGGCGACCGCATTGGACAGATGGTGATCGCACCAGTTTATCAAGCACGTTTCAAAGAAACAGAAAGCTTGGACGAAACGGAGCGCGGCGAAGGCGGTTTCGGCTCGACAGGCGTCTAAATCGTTCATACTGCATGCGATTTTAAAGCCCGGCCTTTCCAAGCGCTCATTCCCCCCGTAAAAGATTTAGGACCGATCTGCGATTGCGTATCGCAGATTGGCAAGGGCAAGCGCCCGCCCGCAACAAAGCGAGGATGCATGGGTGACATCCCATGTAGGTTAGGCAAAATACGTTATGTCGCTTCGTGATGACCAAATTGACCGATACGCCCGTCATCTCCTGCTGAAAGAAGTGGGGGGCCAGGGCCAACAAAAATTGTTAGACGCACGGGTGTTGGTTGTCGGCGCTGGCGGGCTTGGCGCACCAATCATTCAATACCTCGCCGCCGCCGGGGTTGGAACACTCGGCGTCGCCGATAATGACGCCGTCGCTCTATCTAATCTGCAACGTCAAATTCTCTATCGCACTGACGATGTTGGCGCCGCGAAAATCGACAAAGCGCAAGAGGTTGTCGTCAAGCTAAACCCTGATGTAGAATTTATTCCCCATAAGGAAAAAATTGACAAAACGAATGCTGACGCCATTATCAAAGATTATGACTTGATCGTAGAAGGCGTCGACACGTTCGACGCACGATATATTTTAAACAGCGCCGCGATAAAGGCGCAAAAGCCTTTATTATCCGCCGCGGTTGGCCGCTTTGATGGGCAGCTAGCGCTGTTTAAACCATTCCAAGACCCTGGGCGCCTTCCTTGTTACCGGTGTTTTACGCCAGAACCGCCGCCGCTTGACGCACAAGTTAACTGCGCTGAAGAAGGGGTGATCGGCGCCCTTACCGGCGTAATCGGAACATTAGCGGCGATGGAAGCATTAAAAGAAATAATAGGCCTAGGCGACACCCTTGCAGGGTCAATTCTGCTTTATGATGGTCTTGGCGGGCGCATGCGCCGTGTCACCCTGCCTGCGGACCCAGAATGCGCAGATTGCGGCGTCTTACACCAAGCTAAAACAACGGGAGAAACATCATGACAAAAGGACGAAGCGCCCTCATCACAGGCAGCACAAGCGGCATTGGCCTCGGCGTCGCGCAAGCCATGGCCCGCGCCGGCATGAATGTGATGTTAAACGGGTTCGGCGACGCGGATGAAATCGAAAGGCTCCGCGCCAGCCTGGAAAAAGAGACCGGCGTTAAGGTCCTCTACTCCCCCTCTGATATGACGAAGCCTGAACAAATCAGAGCGATGATAGTAGAAGCAAAAGAAGCCTTTGGCGGGCTTGACGTCCTTGTTAATAATGCGGGCATCCAATATGTCGCCCCGGTAGAAGAATTTCCCGAAGACAAGTGGGATGCGATTATCGCCATTAATTTGAATTCGGCTTTTCACACCTCAAAAGCTGTATTTTCAGACATGAAAGAAAAAGGGTGGGGCCGGATTATTAATATCGCATCGGCGCACGCCCTGGTCGCCTCCCCTTTTAAGTCCGCCTATGTTGCGGCGAAACACGGGGTTTTGGGCATGACGAAAACCCTCGCCCTTGAAGGCGCACAATATGGCGTGACCGTAAATGCGATCTGCCCCGGCTATGTGAAAACACCGCTTGTTGAGGCGCAAATCCCCGATCAAGCAAAATCCCGCGGCATAACAGAGGAAGAAGTCGTACGCGATGTCTTGCTGGCCGCACAACCGACAAAACGGTTCGTTCAAGTCGAAGAAGTGGCTGCTCTGGCGCTGTTTTTATGTTCCGATGGGGCGGCGTCGGTCACCGGCGCGGCGCTGCCCACTGATGGTGGTTGGACATCACAATAAAGGCTGCAATAAAGACTGAAAATTAGGAGACGACAGATGCAAAAGCTTAAGTTACTCCCTACCCTAATAGCGTCACTTTTCTTAGCAGCCGGTTGCGCCTCTCTAGTCGCGCCGCGCCCGACAAGCGAGGCCGCCGCGTTAAAACCGGGCGCCTATGCGCTCGATCAATCCCACGCGTCAATTTTGTTCAAAATCGATCATCTTGGTTTTTCAACCTATATTGGGCGGTTTGAAAAATTCGACGCGAGCCTTGATTTTGATGCTGACGACCCGACGGCCGCCCGCGTTGAAGCGATTGTTGATATGGTCTCCCTTGATATCGCGAATGATGACTTCGCTCAAACATTACTGGGTCCAGATTGGTTTGACGCCGCCGCTCACCCGCAAGCGGTTTTCCGCTCAACCGGCATAGAAGTGACGGGCGAGAATAAAGGCCGCATGACCGGCGATTTTACCCTGAAAGGCGTTACAGCCCCGGTAACTCTTGACGTGACCTTTAATGGCGGCGATCGCGATATCCTGCGCGGCGCTTATGTGGTTGGTTTCTCAGCTGTCGGAACATTTGACCGCACGGCGTTCGGCGTTGACCGCTTCGCTGGTGTCGTCGGCAATAACGTCACCATTGAAATCGAAGCGGAGTTTGAACGGGAGTAAACCCACGCCCGCCCAATTTGCGCCTAAATTCAATGCTGTAATCCGATCTCTATGTAGGCGAGACTTCCTAATTGCACCAATTGTGTTAAGGTGGAGGAAGTTGAGTTTCTAGGGACAATTTTGAGTTTCTAGGGACAATTTTGAGTTTCTAGGGACAATATTGGGGGACCGTCATGAAAAAGCTTGTTTTTTCAACACTTTTACTCGCGTTTGGAGCTAACCTGGCCGCCTGCCAAACCACAGCGCTTGATAGTGCCGGGCCCACGGCTAGTACTGGCGATTCACAAAGCGGCGCGCTAACGGACAAAGAAAAAGACGCCTTCACAACGCTTACAGGATATGAATATCCATCCGAGATCGACGGCATGTTGGACTTTTGCGAGAAAAACTTGCCACCCGCTGTCGTGAAAACCGTACCAGTGAAAGGATATACCGATGAGACGTGCAACAACATAAATTGTGCGCTGCGCGCCCTCTCCGAAGGTTATCAATTCGTTGAGTTTAAGAATCACTATATCGATAGAAGAAGTAAAGTAAAAATTCGATCACAAACTAAGTATCGAGTTTCATTCGCACAAACCTCTTCCCCTAAATGTAACTTTTGGCTCGAATTTATTGAGAACACCGAAGAGCGATATCGAGCTTCATTTGAACGGTACGTTCCGCCGGGTATGTGCGCAGTAGTCGTTGAAATTCCTTCTTACACGGCTAAATATAAAATCCAGAGAACCTCAGCTAAGCGAATAAGTGTCCCAAATTTTTCTTTCAATCTTGATGGGGAAGAAGTCATTGATTTGAATAACAATGAAGTTATCGGATCAAGAAAAGCAGCATACTTTAAAAAAGATGGTGAGGCCTACAAAGCAAGTCTGCACTGCGGTCTAGTCGACAGCTCTCTATCTCTTAAGGTGATCCCGCCGATTAAAAATCAACCTAATCTTTTATCCGAATAACGATCACATCGCCGGGAACGACATTCACCTTGGTGCGCTTAAATTTCGGCTTACGCAGTTTGGGGCGCACGCCGTTTGAAAACGCAAAAGGTTCTTTAGGGCGACCAATAAAACTGCGGTTTAATTTGCGGTCGCCGTTCTCATCGTAATACGCGACAAAAGCATATTCCCCCTCAGGCAGCGGGCCGAGGGATAAGACCGCCTCCCCGCGTTCATTAACCGGCGCGGTGGACTTTAAAAACGGCTTTTCTAAGAAATTTTCTTTGCTGTCATAGACGGTAAGGCGTACATGGCCGCGCTCGTCATTTTCGTCTTGTTTTTCAATAGGCGCGAAGGGCGTTTGCACCGACAGCACGACCCCTTTTGGGTCGGTTACAGCCTGCGCTGAAATATCTTGGCGGTCCGCCGCATTTGCGCCAGCGCTTAAGCTAAGCAGTAATACCGTCGCCCCCAATGTGCGCTTCCAGTGCGGAAGGCAAACGGGGCTTTGTTCTTTTATTCGCGCGCGAAAATTCATCATGGCGCAAAACCCTTCTTATTGGCGCCCAATCATGGCGCTGAAGCCCTCCCCCGACTTCATTTTATTTTGGCTCTCAGCGCCTAAAAACAATCAAAAACAGAACGCGACAAGGGCAAAATGCGATGCAAAACGGATATCTAACGGAATGGTGATGCGTCGTGGCCGGCAAGCCACAACAATCGCATCTGGCCGCCCCAGATGACACACAAAAGGGATAAGGTTAACGCAATCCTAAAATTATGCGGTCCGGCGGTTTATGGCCGTCAGAGAACATTTTTATGTTGATCATCATCCGCTCCCCCATCTCGATCCGGCTCTCTTGGGTGGCTGAGGCCATATGGGGCAGTAAAACAACATTCGGGGCAGACATTAGCTTGTCGCTGGGCTTATGGTCTTTTTCAAAGACATCAAGCCCCGCACCGGCGATTTTCCCCTCATCGATCAGGTCCGTCATCGCTTGCTCGTCAATAATTTCACCCCTTGAGACGTTGACGATATAGGCGTGGGGCTGAAGCAGCGCTAATCGGCGACGAGACAGCAAATGATATGTCGCCGGGGTGTGCGGACAGTTCACTGAGATAATGTCCACATGGGCGAGCATTTGATCAAGGCTCTCCCAATAGGTCGCCTCAAGCTCTTCAGCGATATGGGGATTAATCCGGCTGCGATTATGGTAATGTATCGATAATCCAAAGGCGCGCGCGCGCCGTGCAATCGCTTGGCCCACCCGGCCAAGCCCAATTACGCCAAGCTTTTTACCGCCGACGCGATGCCCCAGCATCCAAGTTGGGGACCATCCGGTAAACTTCCCCGCTTCAATGGCTTTTACGCCCTCAACCAAGCGGCGCGGCACTGCAAGCATCAGCGCCATCGCCATATCCGCAGCATCTTCGGTAAGAACGGATGGTGTGTTTGTGACCGTCACGCCGCGCTCAGTCGCGGCGGCGACATCGATATGATCGATGCCGGCGCCAAAGTTGGCGACAAGCCGCAATCGATCGCCTGCTTGTGCAAAAAAAGCTTCGTCCAATCGATCGGCCAGATTTGAGGCTAAAACATCAGTTTCACGCGCCATGGCTAAAAGCGCTTCCGGCGTTGGCGGCGTGTCAGATAAATACAGCTGGGTGTCAAACAGATCAGCGAGACGTTTTTCAACAACGTCCGGCAGCTTTGCTGTCAAAGTAACCTTGATCTTATCCGAGCCCATAAAAGTCGTTATTCCTGTATATTATTTAGTATCTCACTGACCGACATTTTTTCCAGCCCTAAGTTTATTTTGGACCTTCACTCAGATTAGCAAAGGTGCTTTGCGCCTGATTAACGGCGAAGACAAACATACTTTACTTTGTATTAACGCGTGTTTGCGATTGAAAGGGTTTGTTAATCCTCGCCGCATGGGTTCGTCGAGTCTATCGCATGAAAATTCGCAACTTTATTTTATCCAGCCTTACATTTTTCACGTCCCTGATGTCTTTTCACGCGGCGGCGGAGACGCCTACAAATATTGACCATTCTTCATTGCGGCTGCGCACTGACACCCCATCAGGCCTGCCCGTACCGCGCTTTGTCAGCCTAAAAAATAAAAAGACATACTGCCGGTCCGGCCCATCCTTTTCCCACCAGGTCCGCTACACATTTATTCAAAAAGATGCGCCGGTGTTGGTCATCGCTGAGACCGTTGACCATTGGCGAAAGCTGCGCGATCGTGAGGGTGATGAATGCTGGGCGCACAAAATGGTCCTAAAAGCCCCGCGAAAGGCTTTTGTAACCAAGCAAGCCGTAATCCGCGTCAAACCGAACTCAACCTCGAAAGTCCGCGCGCATCTCGCCCAAAATGCGCTTGTCACCGTGGAAACAACAAAGGACGGCTGGACCCGGGTAAATACCGGCGTGATGAGGGGCTGGATGGAAGATAGCGCCCTATGGGGTTTACGAGGAAGCGCTTTACAAAATACCTCCAGCAATTGACCTTAAGCACGCGGCCCGCTACGAACACTTGATCGCGTTTTAAACACGGTTAATTGCAATAAATTTCGTAACCTTAAGGTGCTTATGGCCAAGCAAGACAGCTTTACCCGCGAACAGTTACTAGAGTGCGGGTATAATGGGCTTAATGGCCCTGGCACAGCGCAACTGCCTGTCCCCCCGATGTTAATGTTCGACCGTGTCGTTGATATGAGCGATGAAGGCGGCGATTTCGGTAAGGGATATGCGATCGCTGAATTGGATATCAACCCTGACTTATGGTTCTTCAGCTGCCACTTTCCTGGCGATCCGGTAATGCCAGGTTGCCTTGGCTTAGATGCTTTATGGCAGCTGGTGGGATTTTATCTGACATGGAGCGGCCTACCCGGAAAGGGAAGAGCGCTTGGCGCTAAGGAAGTTAAGTTCTCCGGCATGGTCTTCCCAACGGCGAAACTTGTTCGTTATGAAATAAACATACGCCGGGTAATGAACCGTAGCCTGAAATTAGGCATCGCGGATGGCCGACTAATCTGTGATGGTAAAGAAATCTACCAAGCAAACGATCTTAGAGTTGGCTTGTTTTCACCAGAACAACTCGCCGGAGAAGCGGTTTAAAACCGCCTCTTAATAATAAAGGATGCTTATGCGACGCGTCGTAATCACTGGCCTTGGAATTGTCTCCCCGATCGGTGCAAACGCTGAGGAAGTAACCAATTCGCTGAAACACGCGAAATCTGGGATTACTTTCTCGGAGGACTTCGCTGAAAAGGGCTTTCGCTGTCAGGTTTGGGCGCGCCCTAAAATAGACATCACAGAAATTCTTGATCGCAAGACACGCCGTTTTATGGGCGAAGGCGCTTCGTGGAATTACTTTGCGATGCAACAAGCCATTGCCGATGCTGGCCTTGCAGAGGATGAGATCTCTCATCCAAAGACAGGCATAATCATGGGCTCTGGCGGCCCTTCAACTGAGGCGGTGGTGGCGGCGGCCGATAAAACCCGCGACACGGGCAGCACAAAAAAGATTGGCCCGACACAAGTTCCCAAAGCAATGTCTTCGACAAACTCGGCGACCCTTGCCGTTCCTTACAAAATCTTAGGCGTCAACTATTCTATTTCCTCAGCATGCGCGACATCGGTTCATTGCCTTGGCGCGGCAGTTGAGCAAATCCAATTTGGCAAACAAGACATTATGTTCGCTGGCGGCGGCGAGGAACTGCATTGGACGATGTCGAATTTGTTCGATGCCATGGGCGCCATGAGCACCAAACATAATGACAATGCCCCGACTGCAAGTCGTGCGTATGACGTAACCCGCGACGGATTTGTGATCGCGGGCGGCGCTGGCGTTGTCATCTTAGAAGAATATGAACGCGCTAAAGCGCGCGGCGCATCGATCTATGGCGAAGTCGTTGGATATGGTGCAAATTCAGACGGCTACGATATGGTCCAACCATCTGGCGAAGGCGCTGTGCGGTGCATGCGCATGGCGCTAGAAACTGTTAAACAGCCAATCGATTATATCAACACCCATGGCACCTCTACGCCGATCGGCGACATCCGTGAAACCGGCGCCATTCGCGAAGTCTTTGAAGGTGAGATTCCGCCCTTTAGCTCCACAAAGTCATTGACCGGTCACTCGCTCGGCGCGACGGGCGTGCAAGAAACGATTTATTCTCTATTGATGATGAAAGAGCGTTTCATTTGTGAGTCAGCGCATATTGAGAATTTGGATCCTGAATTTGAAGGCTTGCCAATCGTGCGTGAACGGATTGACAACGCCAAGATTGATAGCTTCCTCACCAACTCTTTTGGCTTTGGCGGCACAAATGGCTGCCTCGTCGTAGCCCGCTGCGATAACTAACTATGGCAGATGGAATCGCTTTTTACATTGTCGCCGCGCTTATCTCGCTCGCGGGTCTGTACTGGTTCCGCATGGTTTTAAAAGATTGGTTGTTACGACAATCACAGAATTTGCGCTGGGGTGTTTACGCCGCTGTATGGCTCGCCTATTTCACGCTAATAATAATGTTACAGCGCGGCGCGGCATAAAAAGCGGCGCCCTTAAGTTTTCCATATACTGACGAAAGGAAACCACATGAGCGACTTTCCGAGCGGCGATCTGATGAAGGGTAAACGCGGCCTGATCATGGGGGTCGCCAATAAAAATTCCATCGCGTGGTACATCGCCCAACAATTAAAGGCGCAAGGCGCTGAACTTGCTTTCACTTATGTGAATGAAGCAATGGAGCGGCGGGTGCGACCCCTTGCGGAAAGCATTGGCGCAGAACTGATTGTTCCTTGCGATGTGACAAGCGATGATGAGATGGATAGCGCCTTTAAAACCATCGCCGACACATGGGGTTCTTTAGACTTCCTCGTTCACTCCATCGCTTTTACCGACAAGGCGGCCCTTGAAGGATCGTTTGTTGAAAATACGACCCGTCAAAACTTTAAAGACACAATGGATATTTCAGCGTTTTCATTCGTTGATTCAGCAAACCGTGCGGCGAAATTGATGCCAGATGGCGGCTCAATGATTACACTTACCTATCTCGGCAGTGAGCGGACAATTCCGAACTATAACGTAATGGGTGTCGCCAAAGCCGCATTGGAGGCTTCAACACGCTATATCGCCCGCGACCTTGGCCCACGTAATATTCGCGTGAACGCCATTTCAGCCGGGCCCATTAAAACTTTGGCGGCGGCGGGCATCTCCTCTGGGCGGCACATGTTCTCCTTCAATCGCGCCGCCTCCCCCATGCGCGATGATACAGACCCTAAAGGTGTTGCTGGCGCGGCGCTTTACTTGTTGTCAGAGCTTGGCGCCTCTTGCACCGGCGAAACACACCATGTCGATGGCGGTTTCCATATGGTCGGCATGCCCGATGAGTCAGCGTTGAAGGTTGATTAGATCATCGCAAGACTAGCTTGAGCCACTTTGCTCCCCTTCGAGGTTCGACTTAGTCGAACGCCTCAGGGGGAGGAAGCGATCGAAATCAAAGAAAAATTCCTACCGTCGGAAACGCACAGGGCTATCTTCTGATTTCTTTTCTAGATAGCCCACCTGACCGATACTGGCCGTCGCCTCAACTGCGCTAATCTGAATAAAGACTAAAATATCGCCCACACCATCAGCATTAAAGTCGGCGTAAGCGAGTTCTTGGACGCGCGCTTTTTGGCCGCTGGCTTCCAATGACCAAACCCCTACCTCACTCTTCACAATAGCCTCAGAGACCTCACTCTCCAGCAACTTAAGTTTCTTATCAGGATCTATATCCTTAAAAGGTTTTAGGTTCTTCGTTACTTCCGCGCTCTCGGCGCTGACAGATTTCACTGGGTCTTCCACAATACGAAAAGGCGGGACTTCCATTAAAGATTTCGTATCTTCAAAGCTCAGTCCATTCTCTTTGAAATATCCCTTTTCAGGCTTCCCCGCTTTTTGAAGGTAACCAAGCGTTCCGCAGGCGCGGTTAAAATACGCCTCGCGCCGCATCTCCCGCGTTGACGCCGCATACCAACCTTCCTTGGTCAGCTTTTGATAGGCGCTGCAATTGCGAACCACCTCTAGCTCAGCCAGAAAATCTGTTGGGTGCGCTAGATTCAATGTCACAGCGCGCCCGCGATTATCCAACACATGGGCCTCGCCCCATTTTGAAAGGGCATCTTTACCAAAACATCCCGCCTTAGCGCCTTCAAAGAACGGCGCATCCGTCTGCAGACAAATTTCCTCGTCCTTTTGTAAAAGTTTTCCAGGCGCTTTTTTTAAGGAGCCAGGCAAAGCCTCATCAATAATTTCAGGAATGGGCGCATCTCCATCAGGGATTATAGTATTCGCGCCAAGGCCAAACAGCGCCAAGATCGCCGCCCCTGCAACGCCGGTCCCGCCTAGGCCAGTAATCATCGCCCGTGATGTCGTTCGCTTCATAACAGCCCCAATTCTGCTAGCGCCGCTTTTAACGCTGGCGGCGTCCCCTTCGCACTATCAGTAAGATCGCCCGGCGCGTCCCCATGATCAAGGTATCTCCACCCTTGAAACGCACGTCGGGGCTGACTTTCTGTTTCCATGAGGCGCGGCGCAAGCAGGATTGCACATCGCGATATGCCATCTGCGCCTGTGACTGGCTTCAAATCAACGATTTGCTGACGCGCCCGCACGACGCCCTTGATCACCCAATAAAGAGAACCGCCATCCAATAACGCTTCGCGGCGTTTTGGAAACATGCGGGTTACATGATCATGAACCGGGCCTAACCCGCGCTCCTTATTCTCAGTGGCGCGGATTTTAACCCAGTCGGCCAGATCCTCGATGGAATCTGCGCCCACACATAATTTTATGAGATTAACTGCTCCAGGCCCGCCGGCCTTAACGCCGCGCGCCTTTGTTGCCATGTTGGTAAAAACTATTCAGCAAGGCGCAGTCGCGCCAGTTCTCGCGCCCGCTGGCGCTTAAGGTCATGACGGGCAACCCGTTTGACTAAGACATACAAGATAAAATAGCTCATCGCCGCACCTGTTGAGGCAAGCCAGATCGGCAGATTCTCAAACAATAAGGCAAACCGCTCATAGCTAAGACCAGCAGCGGCCGCAATCGCCGGGAATTGTTGGCCGACCAGCAAGACAGCGCCAACACCCGTCAGCATTAACGCAAGAACACCGGCCAAAGCGGCGCCAACAGTAACACCAAGGTCAGCATGTTCTTCCGCTTTGGAAATGATCATTTTGGTCGGGTCGCCAGATAAAGACTGTGTTGCAGAAAATAACGCCCGCGAACGCGCCGCTTTTTCTTCCGCTGAAAGGCTCTGCCCGGCTTCTTCTTTGACAATATCAAAGTCGACAACAGGCGCCGCTTTCAATTCAGCGTCAGAAACATAATCAAGCTCACATTCTGAAGCAGGCTGTACGTCAGAGGTAGGCACGACCAAAGAAGCGTCCGCTGGCATCAAAAATAATGACTTTTCCGCCGCTCGGCGCCGCACCAAACCATCAAGCGTCACCAACTCCCCATTGACATGGGCCTTCGTCCACATCTCAAAAGCCTGGGCCGCCGCTAATTTATCGCCCTCGTTCAATTTACGAAGCACGGAAGAGCGCCGCCAATTATCTTCACCAATGTTGAAGACCAAAGAAACTATTGCGTCATGCTCATTTTGATTAAGGGGCGCGCGCACCGTATCGCCAATAAGGCTCTCAATCGGTGTAATATCGTCCTTTAAGAGACGTTCCGCATCGCCTTCGGTCACGCTCATACCATGACGCGCGGTCGATGTGTGGCCGTAACCAACTGTCCACTGCTCGCTCGGCGCATAATGCGCCGACATGCGTAGGCCTTCATAACCCTTAATAAGGTTCAGCCCTGTTTCGCCTGTTTTCATCACAACCCACAAACCCCTTTTGGGTCACACACCCCTTGAAGGACGTCCCCGCAAAATTCCAAGCCCAAAAAATCAGGCCTAAACAATTACTTACCCCACACCAAGGTAAGACTTCACCGAAAACGTCTGACTTGTCGGTGACGCGCTGCTTCGGTCATTAATCTCCAACAAGCGCGCTGACAGTCATTAACGAAGTCGATTAAGGTTATTTTTAGCATGAGAATCGCTCCTTGTGTAGGCGTCGTCTCGTCTCTAGGCGTTCCCAATATGGCACACAGCCATGTTTATTATTGTGCCGCACGTCACAGATGTCCCCAATTCTCCCCATGATTGTATCGTTTTCGCAGGTTTAAGCCTGAAAAAAGCCGTCACCAGCCCTGGCATAAAACTTGGAGGATACTCGCCAAGGGCGGCTACCCCAAAAAGCTGCGTTTAGGACCTCAAACGCCCAATGCAGGGCGGGAAAATGGTGAGAGACATGGGAAATGGTCTAGCGAATATTATTGCTGCGCTCATTGTAGCGGGCGCAATAACTTGGACCGGCGGTTTTTCGGGGAATAACAAAGACCGCATGAGCGAAGAAGAGTTTGCACAATGGCATGCACGCGCTGTCGGCGATATTCGCAATGACATCGTTGTCAATTGCGGATGTTGCGGCGAAGGCGGCCAGCGGAGGGCCAGCGGCGGTTCTTTTTAGACGCCCGCCCCGTTCCAGCACGCTTGGCCGGTTACAATCCCGGCATTCCAGCTGAAGCGCGGCGGGCTAACCTAGACCTTTTAGAGATTGAGCCCAACACGACGCCGTTAAGCCAACCGCCGCGAGAGGTTGCTGATGCGCCGATTGCACCGGCCTTCCCGCCAGATGTGCCATTCTTTAAGCCGCCGACCGGATTTACACCGCCGCCCGTGATTGTTGTGCCGCCGCCTAGTTGTGACCCAACAGTTGAAGACTGCGACGAAACGCCAGAACCACCAATTGAACCGCCAGTTGAGCCGCCCGTGGAACCACCAGTGGAGCCGCCTGTCGAACCGCCAGTCGATCCACCCGTCGACGTTCCTGGCCCCGGCACTTTAGGGCTTAGCATATTTGCTGCGCTATTAAGCTGGACGGCGCTTCGTAAGAAGCCAAAAGCCTAAGAGCTTCACTAGAAGCTTATATAAAAGCTCCCCCATAGCATCGGTCGATAGTCCACCATCGGCCGGTGCTTTTTATGGGGCTCATCAAAATTGATGCATCATTGTTAGATTATAAAAGAAAAATCGCAGCCAGCCCCAAAAACACGAAAAAGCCGACAATATCGGTGACAGTCGTCACAAAGACAGCCGATGACACCGCGGGATCAGCCCCAACCCTTTGCAAACCAAGTGGAATGAGGATCCCCGCCAACCCCGCAGCCAGTAAGTTGATAATCATGGCGGCGCCGACGACAGCGCCAAGCCTTACCGCTTCGGTCTCAAGACCTGTCGTTGCAAAATACCATACGCCAGCAAGCCCCCCCATTATCACCGCAAACAGAGCGCCGTTAAATCCGCCCACCAATACTTCGCGCAGCACTATGCGCGCTGCGTTTGAGGGGGTTAAGTCTTTCGTCGCAAGCGAGCGCACCGCCACCGTTAATGTTTGCGTACCTGCATTGCCGCCCATACTGGCGACAATCGGCATTAAGACCGCAAGCGCCACAACCTGAGCGATCGCCGCATCGAAAAGCGAAATCACTAAAGAAGCAAGGATCGCCGTGCCAAGATTAATCGCGAGCCAGGAGAAACGAGAACGAACCGTTTCAACGACAGTATCAGAAAGCCCCGTGTCAGCTTCAACACCAGCAAGCGCGAGCATATCCTCATGGGTTTCTTCGTGAACGATTTCCACAACATCATCCACCGTGATCATGCCCACAAGCCGCTCGCTTTCATCAATGACCGGCGCGGAGATGAGATTATACTGTTCAAACAGATAGGCGACTTCTTCCTGATCCATTTCAACAGGGATGCGCCGCATCTCCATCTCAGGAATAATGTCCTTAATTACTACATCACGCTGTGCACGGAGCAAAGTGGAGAGCGGCACCTCTCCAATAGGCTTAAAGGATGGGTCGACGACAAAAACTTCAAAAAAGCGGTCCGGTAGGTTCTGCTCTTGTCGTAGAAGGTCGATGATCTGTCCAACGGTCCAATAGGCAGGCGCAGCAAAGACCTGGCGCTGCATTAAGCGGCCCGCGCTATCCTCCGCGTAATCAAGCGCGGCATGCAACGCCAAGCGGTCTGTCGCTGGCACTTCAGCCAAAATCTCAGCGCGCTTTTCTTCGTCGAGGCCTTCAAGAACGAACGCCGCGTCATCGGTGTCCATCTCTGCGACGGCTTCCGCGACCTTTTCAGGTTCCATCGCTTCAACGATGTCTTCTGTAAGGTCCGACTCAAGTTCGGCAAGCACCTCAGGTTCAAGCTCGCCATCATAAAGTTCTACCAGGCGTCGGCGCTCATCCTCGCCCAAAAGCCCTAATAGGTCAGCAAAGTCCGCTGGGTGCAGGCCGTCGCACAAAGCTTTTGCACGAGCCGCATCGTTATTTTCGATCGCTTCGGTAACAGAGCGAACAAAACGGCCAGATAAGGTTCGATCTTCGCTAAATTGATCAGCCTGCTTCTCGCTATCAGACGAAACAAGGCCTTCTTGAACGTCGCCACCCTGCGCCCCCTCAAGAGAGGTCCCGCCATGAGATTGCGGGCGCGAAGCTGGGCGCTGCTCATCCTCATTGACGGTCTTTAGGTCACTCATGACGACTTCTTTCAAGAATACCCGCTCCATCCGTTAACGGATGGGCGCAAGCGATAGAGCTTTAGGCCCAACATGCGTCCCTAAATCCCCGCATCTGACAGATTATTCCTAAACCGGGCCGCATAAGGGTTTCAAGCGTTCACACGCAATTCCCACAAAAACACGGCCCAATTACCAAGCATGTCGATTATTGGCGAAAATCAATAGCGCCGCTGATGATAATACCGCAAATTATGGCGCTGATCACGAGCGCAATAATGCTAGCCCTTAACGCTTTTCGTTTCAGATCGGGATTAACGGGCGCGCCGGGCTCGGCGCCTTTCACGTCATCCTCACCCGCCTCAAGCCGTGAAACAACGCCCATCGGCAACAAAGCGAAAAACACCAGCCACCAAACAATGACATAAATTACGATTGCGCCGCCAATGTTCATTTTTCCACCTGATGGATTAAGACGCCTAATGCTGGGCGCTTTCCCCATAATCTGTTGATATGTGAACGAACCGATTTTCGAATGGCTTGCTCAATCAGATCTTCACTATTACTGCCCCGCAGGCTTGCAATAGTATTGGCCACAGCCTCCTCAAGAATGAGCGCAAAATCCTCACCATCTTCGGTTTCCTCAGGAACCCCAAGAAGCGCAACAATCGGCGCATCCGCCAATTTTCCCTTTTTATTGAGGGCTATCGAGACGGTCACAGACCCAGAAAAACTAACCTTGCGCCTTTCGCGCATCGCGCTCGCACCATCTGACACGAGCTGTTCCCCATCAAGGTAGAGCCGCCCCGAAGGAACCTCATCAATGATAAGCGGTCCTGCGGGCGCCAATCGAATAAGATCGCCATTGCGCGGCGCTAACGCCTCTTTTACGCCGAGGGCGTTTGCAAACTCCGCATGCGCCTCAAGGTGGCGGGCCTCCCCATGGACAGGAATAGCAATCTCAGGACGCGCCCATTCATACATCAAACGTAATTCATCTTGACAGGGATGACCTGAAACGTGGATAAATTCGTCTTTTTCTGTTATAATTTCAACGCCAAGTTCAACCAATGCATTTTGCAGATCGTATATTTCGCGCTCATTGCCCGGAATAATCTTTGACGAAAATAAGACTGTATCCCCTTCGTTCAAAACAAGGTCAGGGTGATCGTCGCGCGCGATCCGCGCAAGCGCCGCCCGCGCCTCCCCTTGCGAGCCAGTGCATAAATAGAGCACATGCCGCTCTGGCACATGACCGGCCTCTTTCGCATCAATAAATTTGATATTACCTGGCAGCATTCCAACTTCCCGGGCGACATCAACCATGCGATGCATCGACCGACCGATAAGACACACGCTGCGGTCATTTGCGTAGGCTGCCTCGCACACGGACACCACGCGGCCCACATTGGACGCAAATGTCGTCACCGCCACCCGGGCTTTTTGCTCGCCGACGACACGGATTAGCTGTTCTTTTACCCGCGCCTCTGACCCGGATTCACCCTTAGATAAAACATTGGTGGAATCACACACCATTGCTAAAACGCCCTCATCACCAAGAGCCCGAAGAACGCTATCATCCGTTACCGGACCAAGGGTCGGTTCTGGATCGATCTTCCAATCACCAGTATGAAGCACAGTCCCAAACTCAGTGCGAATAACCACGCCGCAAGGCTCTGGTATCGAATGGGTCAGCGTCACATATTCAAGATCAAACCCGCCAATTTGGAAACGAGCGCTCATATCAAGTATATTCAGGACTTGAAGGTCGACGCCCCGTTCTTCAAGTTTTCGCCTTACGAGCGCTGCTGTAAATGGCGTTGCATAGACAGGGCATTCCAACAAAGGCGCAAGCAATGCGACAGCACCGATATGATCTTCATGGCCATGAGTAAGAATAAGGGCTTTTAAGTTATCCTTATACTCCAGAATATAGGCAGGATCAGGACAAATAAGATCAATGCCAGGCGTCGTGTGATCACCAAAGGTTACGCCGCAGTCAATCATGATCCATTCACGGTCGTCCTCAGGACCGATCCCGTAAAGGTTCATGTTCATGCCGATTTCGCCGGAACCACCCAGCGGTAAAAATACTAACTCGCTTGCACTCATTCATTGCTCGCTTTGTAATCGCCCTTGTCTGCCGGCGCGTTTTTCCGCTTGCCGTTTATGCGGCGATGAATTTCAAGCAGCCCACGAATGGTCAAGCTTGTGTCAAAAATATCAATCGTTTCGGAAGCGCCGTCAAATAACGAGGCGACGCCGCCTGTCGCAACCACCCTCATCGGCGCCTTATATTCTTCTTTTACCCGGCGAACGAGCCCGTCAATCAAACCGATATAGCCCCAAAAAACGCCGCTCTGCATTGCGCCAACAGTATCTGTACCGATTATTTTTTCAGGTTGTTGGATAGCAATACGGGGAAGACGCGCCGCCGCCTCATGTAAGGCTTGCATCGACAAATTAATCCCCGGCGCAATAACGCCCCCTTCAAAGGCCCCGTCAGCGCCGACAATATCAAGGTTCGTCGCCGTACCAGAATCAACAACAACCAAAGGTCCCCCATGAGCTGCGAAAGCGCCAACCGCATTCACCAAACGGTCTGCCCCAGCTTCAGAAGGTTTTGGAATGCGCACCTCGACTCCCGGAATATTGTCCGGTCCGACAACAAAGGGCTCGCAATTAAAGTAACGCCTTGATAAATTTCGCAGGTGAAAAAGAGATTGCGGCACCACATTCGAGATAATGCAATCATCCACCTTGTCCATGGACAGGTTTTGTAACGTCATTAACTGAGACAGCCAAACCGCATACTCATCCGCAGTTCGTGTAGCCGATGTCGATGTACGCCACTGCGCAACGCATTTATCTTCTTCATATAAGGCGATTACCGAATTGGTGTTGCCCACATCAATCGCTAGCAGCATGAATTGGATCCTATCCCTTTAGACTATTATTCATAACGCGCCACCAAAGCGTAAGCTTCTGATATCGTATGATATTTTTCCAAACAAGAGCGCCATCTTATTCTCGTCACCGCACTATATACGAAGATGGCTAAGGACAAGACTTTAAACACAGGTGAAAGATAACGTCGCCGACATGCCTCCAACACCGAGGCATTCTCGCCCCTTTTCCCACCAAGCTCAACCAACCGCCTATTGTTCGAAGAAAACCGCTCCGGCAGCAATACGCTCTTCGCCGAGCTTAGTCTTTAAGATTAGCGCGCCGTCCTCATCAATTCCGGCAAAAACACCGCTTTTCTCCTGATTGGTAAGGCGTACTGTCACTTGCCTGCCAATACCCTGAGCACGTGCCGTCCAGGTTGATCGAATCGGCGCAAAGCCTTGTTCACGCCAAACTCGATAATGCTCTTCAAACGCGGTGTCTAATTTTCCGATAAAAGCCTCAGGCGACGGCGGCGCCTCAGTAATCCAGTCCATCAGCCGCGCTGTCGGATAGGGAAGATTTTCAGGCTTTGAGACAATATTGACGCCAATTCCCCATACGACCCATTTTGTTTTTTGAGATGAACCACCCTTATTCGATGGGGTGATTTGCTCCATCAATAGGCCTGCGGCTTTGGCGCCGTTTAGTAAAATATCATTCGGCCACTTCAATGTAATCGGTGCTGCGGGGGCAAAAGCCAAAATAGTGTCCGCCGCTGCTAAAGCCGCAACAAAGGAAAGTTGTCCGACTGCGCTAAGCGCCCCCTCAACAGGGAAGATCAAACTTGCGGCAACATCACCAACGCCGTGTCGCCATCCCGCGCCGCGCCGCCCGTAGCCGGCCGTTTGTTCAAGGGCGATAATCCACTGCCTGCTTGCGCCGCCGATTTCAATCAACCGGCGCGCCTCAGACGAGGTCGAATCAAGACTGTCAAAGACTTGTATGGGGGTTTGGATTTTAGGGGTGCTCGCCAATTAAAACAGCGCCGCCGCCGCCGCATCCGCCGCGGCCCGCAAAGGTCCAATAAAGACAAATAAAATTGGGAACACCATGAATGCGAAGAGGCCCGCAGTTAAGTTCAGCCCAAAACTTACATCACGCTCAAACGCTGGCGCAGGCGCATCAAACCAAATCACCCAAATAACTTTGAGATAGTAGAACGCTGAGACAACGCTCATAACCGCGCCGATCAGGGCAAGCGGCAACATGCCAGCGTCAACAGCCGCGAAGAAGACAAACCATTTGCCTAAAAATCCAGCCGTCGGCGGAATACCCGCAAGTGAGAAGAACAACACTGTGAACAACAAGGCGAGCGGCATATTTGTATGCTTAAGCCCTGCAAGGTCGCTAATATTTTCCGTCATGCCGCCACGGCGACGCATCATCAAAATACAAGCGAACGTCCCGATGGTCATCGCCACATAGATGCTCATATAAATCAGCACGGCGCTAACGCCCTGATCGCCGCCAGCCGCCAAGCCGATCAACGCATACCCCATATGACCAATCGATGAGTAAGCCATTAGGCGCTTAATGTTTGTCTGAACGATCGCGGAAAATGCGCCAACCGCCATGGAAGCAACGGCGATCATCGCGAGGATCGGGCTCCAATCCTCGACCACATCGCCAAAACCAACGACCATCGCGCGGGCGAATAACGCTATCGCGGCAAGTTTTGGCGCGGCGGCGAAGAACGCCGTCACAGGCGTAGGAGAACCTTCATAAACATCCGGGGTCCACATATGGAATGGCGCGGCGGAAACTTTAAACGCGAGGCCTGAGATTAAGAAGACAAGCCCGATAATCAGACCAACATTATTGTCTTCAGCACGCGCCGCAGCCGCAATCGCCTCAAACGAGGTCGCGCCGGTAAAGCCGTAAATAAGCGACGCGCCATATAACAACATGCATGACGAAAGCGCGCCCAGAACGAAATATTTAAGCCCCGCCTCAGTCGAACGGCGACTATCGCGATTAAACGCGGCGAGCACATAGAGCGCCAAGCTTTGTGTTTCGATCCCCATATAGAGCGAGATCAAATCCGATGATGAGACCATCAAAGACATGCCAAAAGCGGCAAGCACAATCAGGATTGGATACTCAAACCGCGATAGCTCCTCCGCGCCAATAAAGCGGTTCGACATAATGATCGCGAAAGCCGCAGCCGCGAAAATGATCACCTTACAGAACGCCGCAAATGCATCAATGCGATAGGCGCCGTCAAAGATCGACTGCGCGGGTCCCGCGGCCATCGTCGTAACGATCAGCGCGGCGATTAAAAGGGCGATGCTTGAAGAGGCGATGAACGGTCCAATGCGTGGCCCGCCAAAAACGCCAACCATCAACAACACCATCGCGCCAACGGCGAGCATTAATTCTGGAACAGCATAGGTAAGGGTTTCGAAAATGCCCATCTTTAGAGCGCTCCCGCCAGCTGGCCCGAGACTGAGTCAAGCGGCGCCGCATTATAATAAGTCATGATCACATCAACCGCTGGGGCAAAAACATCAAGCGCCGCGGAAGGATAAATACCAAGGTAAAGAGCAAAGGCCACCAAAGAGACCAGCAATGCCCCTTCCCGGAAATTGACATCCGAGATTTCCATTAGTTTTTCTTTTTCAAGCTTGCCATACATCACCTCGCGGAAGAGCCGCAGGCCATAAGCAGCAGAAAGAATAACGCCCGTCGCCGCAAAGAAAGCAATCCATCCGTTTACTTTAAAGGCGCCGGCCATGGTCAAAAATTCACCGACGAAACCCGAAATGCCCGGCAGACCAACGTTCCCCATGGTGAAAAACAAAAAGAAGAACGCATAAAACGGCATACGGTGCACGAGCCCGCCATAAGCGGCAATCTCGCGCGTGTGTATCCGGTCATAAACAACGCCCACACACAAGAATAACGCGCCGGAGATAAATCCGTGGGAAAGCATCTGGAATAATGCGCCCTCAATCCCCTGCTGTGTGCCGGTGAAAATTCCCATCGTAACAAAGCCCATATGGGCGACAGAAGAATAAGCGATCAACTTTTTCATATCCTCCTGCGCAAGCGCAACAAGAGAGGTGTAGATAATCGCAACAATCGACAGAGCATAAACAAGCGGGGCGAAATCAGCACTGGCGATCGGAAACATCGGTAGTGAGAACCGCAAAAATCCGTAGCCGCCCATTTTAAGCAATATCGCCGCCAAGACGACAGAACCAGCAGTCGGCGCCTGAACGTGCGCATCCGGCAACCAAGTATGCACAGGCCACATCGGCATTTTCACCGCAAAGGAAGCAAAAAACGCCAGCCACAACCACGTCTGTGCGCCCGCCGGGAAAGCAAATTGCTGCAATGTCGGAATATCCGTGGTGCCAGCGGTCATGTACATCCACGCCATGGCGATCAGCAGCAGCACAGACCCGAGCAGTGTATAAAGGAAGAACTTTACGGCCGCATAAACCCGGCTTGGCATTTCAATGCCAGCAAAACTTTTTACGCCCTTAGAGCCCCACACCCCAATAATGAGGAACATAGGGATCAAGCTGCCTTCAAAGAAAATATAGAATAAGAACAAATCGAGCGCGCAGAACACACCGATAATCAGTGTCTCAAGCACCAAAAAGGCGATCATGTAATCAGCGACCCGCTCCTTAATGGAGGTCCAAGACGCAATAATACAAATCGGCATAATAAAGGTTGTCAGCAGAACGAATAAAATCGAAATGCCATCAACACCCATTTTATAGCTAATGCCGCCGCCGAGCCATTTAGCGTTTTCAACGAGCTGATAGCCGCCAAGGCTTGGATCGTAATAAGCAAGATAGACAAAGATCGAAACAAGGAAGACGCCGCCGGTGAAAAACAAAGCGACACGGCGCGCAACGTTATCAATCTGCTCTTGCTCGGCTGGGTCAATAACGCCGTTTTGATCCGTACGCGCCGTCATACGGCGCACGATGATCCCTAAGACGCCAATAAGCGGCAAAAAGGTTAGAAGGCTAAGCCAGGGGTTTTGCGCTAAACTTTCCGTCATTGTTAGCTCCCCGAACGCATCAAGATATAAGTAAGGAATAAGGCGATGCCGACGAGCATCACAAAAGCGTAGTGATAAATAAGCCCGGTCTGCATTCGTACGATACGGCGCGCGCCAGCAGCAACCGTCGCCGCAATGCCGTCAGGTCCAACACCATCAATGGTTTTACCATCCCCGTCTTTCCAAAGGAATCGGCCAAAGGCGATCGCTGGCTTTACAAATAAGAAGTCATAAAGCTCATCGAAGTACCACTTATTTTTCAAGAACCCGTAGATCATGCCGCCTTCGCGAATAAGGCCAGGGCGCAATGGATCCCCGCCTAGATAATGCATCGCTGAAAGGCTTGATCCAATGAGCATGGCAATAAACGGCGCCCACAAGACCCATGTTGGGAAATCGTGATGCCCACCCCCGTGGTGCTCGTCGCCATGGTGTTCATCTGCATGCTCATCTTCGCCATGGGCCGCGCCGCCATGGCTTTCATCTTTATGGTGGCCCGCATCAGCATGCTTTTCGCCATGATCATCCGCATGGGCGGCTTTTGCATGCCCATCTTCGTGGTGGGCGTCATCAGCATGCGCGCCGCCATGGTCCGCTTTTTCCGCGTAATATAGCGCGCCATTCCAGAATTTGTCTGACTTGTCGCCGACAAAATCGCCGTAGAAAACCATGCCCGCAAATAATGCGCCGATCGCTAGCGGCGCCAGCGGCGCCATCATTGTATCCGGCACCGCATGTGGGTGTTTACGAACCTGTTCCGGCGCGCGCGACTTGCCCCAGAATGTTAAGAAGATCAACCGCCAGGAGTAGAACGCCGTGAAAACCGCCGCAACAAGCCCCATCACAAACGCATAATTACCGAAGGGAAGCCCCGCCTCGCCCGCCGCATAGGCGCTTTCAATGATATAGTCTTTAGATAAGAAGCCAGCAGTACCGATTTTTGTGCCGGGAATGCCCACGCCAGTAATCGCGATCGTACCAATCAACATCAACAAGTGGGTGAAAGGCATGAGATGCTGAACACCGCCCATCTTCTTCATGTCTTGCTCGTGATGCATGCCGATAATGACTGCGCCGGAGCCTAAGAAAAGAAGGGCTTTAAAAAAGGCGTGTGTAAATAAGTGGAACATCGCCGCGCCATAAGCGCCGACGCCCGCTGCAAAGAACATATAACCAAGCTGGGAACAGGTTGAATAAGCAACAACCTTTTTAATGTCGTCTTGCAAAAGCCCAACCGTCGCCGCGAAGAACGCTGTCGTGGCGCCGACAAGCGTCACCAATGCGCTAGCATTTGGCGCATATTCAAAAATCACAGAGCATCGGCAGACAAGAAATACGCCCGCGGTCACCATGGTCGCCGCGTGAATAAGCGCAGAAACAGGGGTTGGGCCTTCCATCGCATCTGGCAACCAAGTGTGCAATAGGAACTGCGCCGACTTACCCATCGCGCCGATGAACAACAGCACCGCAATCACCGTCAGCGCATGCCAGTCTTGGCCGAGGAAGTTGATCGTCAGATCACGGACAGGCGCGCCAATGACGGCATTGAACGGAACAACCTCAGCGTTAGAAGCGACAATCGCAAAGACGGTATCGAATTCAACGGAGCCGAAGACGTAAAAAATTGCAAAGATGCCAAGCGCGAAGCCAAAGTCACCAACCCGGTTAACAACAAAGGCTTTAATCGCCGCATCATTGGCTGACTTTTTCTTAAACCAAAACCCAATGAGGAGGTATGAAGCAAGACCCACCCCTTCCCAGCCGAAGAAGAGCTGAACGAAATTGTCCGCCGTCACCAACATCAACATCGCAAATGTAAACAGCGAGAGGTAAGCAAAGAAACGCGACTGCTCACCATAGTCCTTCATATAGCCCATGGAATAAACATGGACGAGGAAGGAAACGGTGTTGATCACCACCAGCATAACCGCTGATAAGCTATCGAGGCGAACCGCCCACGCCGCACGGAAATCACCCGAAACAATCCACTCAAACAATTCAATGGTGCGGGCGTTGCCGCCTGTTACATCGAAAAACAACACCCAAGCGTAGATCATCGCCAAACCAAGGAATGACGTGGTGACTAGCTGGGCGCCGGTCGGACCCGATAAACGCCCCACCGGCATTGCGAGCATCGCGCCGAATAAGGGCAATAAGACAACAAAGGACTCCATAGGATATCGGGCCTTCTAATTCTTCATAAAGTTAGCGTCTTCGACGGCGATATCACCGCGATTACGGAAATATGCGACCAAAATCGCAAGACCAATCGCCGCCTCAGCCGCCGCAACGGTTAGGACCATAAAGGCGAAGACTTGACCGACGAGGTCACCCAAAAATTGCGAAAACGCAACAAGATTGATGTTCACGGCAAGCAACATCAACTCAATCGACATCAAGATAATGATGACGTTTTTGCGGTTAAGAAAAATTCCCGCCATGCCGATCGCGAATAGAATCGCAGCGACAGACAGATAATGTCCAAGTCCAATAGCGGCCATTTTCGCTTGCTCCTCTTGTTCGCCTTATGCGTCCCAAAAACTCACTAAATACCTTGGCCCGTCGGGACCTTAACAACCTCAACCGCGTCTTCGCGTTTGCGCGCCACTTGATCAAGCGGGTTTTGGCTCTTTAAGCCTGCACGCGAGCGGAAGGTCAAAACAATAGCGCCAATCATCGCCACCAACAGGATGATGCCGGCGATCTGGAAATAATGAATATAATCCGTATAAAGAACGACCCCAAACTCTTCAATATTGTTTGGCCCTTCTGATTTCGTCACCGTTTCACCAGCGGTCGGCGACGGGTGGGCGCGCGCCAATGTGGCGTCAGTTGGGAAAACCCAAACACTGACGACCATAATAAGCTCAGCAACCACGAGGGCCGCAATCGCGCCGCCAATCGGCAAATACTTCAAAAAACCTTGCTTAAGTTCAACAAAGTCAACGTCGAGCATCATCACCACGAATAGGAACAAGACGGCGACAGCCCCGACATAAACTACGATCAAAAGCATCGCGAGATATTCAGCGCCCATCAAAACAAACAGGCCAGCAACAGAAATAAACGCGCTAATCAAAAACAAGACGGAATGCACCGGATTCTTCGACGCCACAACCATCACCGCCGAGGCGATAGCGGCAATAGCGAAGATATAAAATGCAAATGCAGCGATCATATCGCTTTCCATTTCTCGGCCAGGGCTTGGCCAGTTTTTTAATCAGCGCCAGCCAGGCGCAATTTAGGGCTCGTCATACAACCACCGCTTAGGTTGCGGCAATCAGGGTCTATTTTTATCTTCCGAAAGCGCAATGGCCCAAGACATAGGGCTTCACGCAAAAGGAGGGTTACGATACATCTCAATCTCAGCGCGCCATTACCGGTACGGCGCGTCAAGCTCCAAGTTCTTTGCGATCTCTCTTTCCCACCGATCGCCATTCAACAGCAACCGATCCTTGTCATAGAATAACTCTTCGCGCGTTTCCGTCGCGAACTCAAAATTCGGCCCCTCAACGATCGCATCCACCGGGCACGCCTCTTGGCAGAAACCGCAATAGATGCACTTGGTCATGTCGATATCGTATTTAGTCGTACGGCGTGACCCATCATCACGAGGCTCAGCCTCAATCGTGATCGCCTGTGCGGGGCAAACCGCTTCGCAAAGTTTGCAAGCAATGCAACGTTCTTCGCCATTGGGATATCGCCGCAACGCATGCTCGCCGCGAAAACGCGGGGACAAAGGCCCCTTTTCAAAAGGATAGTTCACCGTCGGTTTTGGACGGAAATAATATTTCATCGCCAAGATAAACGCGCCGATAAAATCGGTGAGCATAAATCCTTTTACGGCCTGGGCGACACGCGACATGGCTTACCCCCTCCAGCTTTGGTAGTAATCAGCAACGTCAGGGATCATAACCTGGATCCCAGCCACGAGGACAAGATAAACCAAGCAAAACGGCAAGAAGATCTTCCAGCCAATACGCATAAGCTGGTCATAGCGGTAACGCGGCACAATCGCCTTCACCATTGCGAACAGGAAGAAGAAGAAAATAATCTTCATGCAGAACCAGAAAACCGGCACCGCATTAAGGAATGGCGCCCAATCATGTGGCAAGGGCGAATGCCAACCGCCAAAGAATAAGATCGTCAACATCGCGCACATTAAGACGATATTGGCAAGCTCACCGATCATAAACATCAAAAACAGCGTGGATGAGTATTCAACCTGATACCCAGCGACGAGTTCTGATTCCGCTTCAGGCAAATCAAAGGGCGGCCGGTTCGTTTCAGCAAGGGCCGCCACAAAGAAAACCACAAACATTGGGAACAACGTGACGAAGTTCCAGTTCCAAAAGCCGCCGCCAGCGCGCATTTGACTGTCAACGATTTCTGTCAAGTTCACAGAACCAACCACCAAGACCACGGCAAGAATGGTCAGGCCGATCGCAACTTCATATGAAACCATCTGGGCGGCGGATCTTAATGATCCCAAAAAGGCATATTTAGAATTTGAGGCCCACCCGCCCATAATCACGCCGTAAACCCCAAGGGAAGAAACCGCGAAAAGATAGAGAACACCGACATTAATATCCGCGCCGACAAGCCCCGGTCCGACGGGAATAACCGCCCATCCGATCAGCGCCAAAATAAACGTGATAATCGGCGCGAGGATAAAGACAGACTTATTCACCCCAGCTGGGATGATCATTTCTTTAAAGACAAATTTGAACAGGTCAGCAAAGGACTGCAGCAGTCCAAAAGGACCAACAACGTTCGGCCCCTTGCGCATCTGCACCGCGGCCCAAACTTTACGGTCGAAATACATCAAAAAGGCCTGAGCCACCAAAAGGGTCAAAATAACGGCCAAGGCCTGAATAGTGACCGGCGCTAGCCAATTGATCCAACCAGCATCCGTAGGGCGCGACGATATATAAGTCCAAATAGCTTCCATGATGGGCGGTCTTAAAGCGGAATGCGCCCGGCGTCACCCATTTTTGGTGGGAAAATCAGTCGCGGGCTAGGTTAATTTCAAACATAAGCGCGCCATTTGAAACTCACTCGCAAATGGCGCAGAGGATACACATACAGATTAAGGGATAACGGGTATGCTACCCTATATCTCGGTTGGGGCTCCCTTAAAGATAACTTGAACGACCTATTCAGCCGCTATTTTCGCAGCTTTGGCAACTGCGGCGCATTCAGCCATCGTCTTTGAGGCCCGTGCAATCGGATTAGTGAAATAGAAATCTTTCGACGAAGATACAAAAGGCGCATCGCTTAAAGAGCCCACTTGGCCAAGAGAACCAAAATCTAAAGCGCTATCCTCTACGCTCGGTCCTTGATCAAGGCGACCAAGATGCGGCGCCTCTTCAATCATGGCTTGGCGAAGCGCAAATAGATCATCATAGGGCAGTGTTTTGCCAACCCGCGCCGATAGCGCGCGTAAGATCGCCCAATCCTCACGGGCGTCACCAGGCGGGAAGTGCGCGCGGCGGGTCATTTGCACGCGGCCTTCAGTATTGACGAAAGTGCCGTTCTGTTCGGTGTAGGCTGCACTTGGGAATATTACATCCGCATGCTTAGCGCCCACATCCCCATGATGGCCTTGATAAATCATAAACGCGCCGCCGAGGGAAGCTGGCGCGATTTCATCGGCGCCAAGATTGTAGATCACTTCGATCTCGCGATCTTGCGCGGCTTTTAAGATACCGGCGAAATCTTTCCCGCCCTCACCTGGTAAAAATCCAATATCAAGCGCACCCACACGCGCCGCAGCATTGTGCAATATGTTAAAGCCGTTCCAGCCTTCTTTAACAGCGCCGATTTGAGAGGCGAGCTTCGCCGCTTCAGCAAGCACCGCCGCGCCGTCTTCACGGGCTAACGCGCCCATACCGATGATCAGCGCTGGTCGTTCTGCATTTTTAAGAGCCTCAAAGAATTCACCTTCTCCGCGCGCAAGCGAAGCAAGTGTTTGCGCGCCAGCACCAAGATAAGCCGCCTCATAAGTAAGGTCCGCTTCTTCCCCAATAAGGCCAACTTTAAGATTAAGGTTTTCAAGCCAACTTTTGCGAAGTCGCGCATTGATCAACGGCGCTTCCAGACGCGGGTTCGTTCCAATTAGAAGAACAGCATCCGCCTCTTCGATACCGGCAATACCTGAATTGAAAAGATATGAGCTGCGCTCACCACCGAGCAGGGCGCCGTCTTGGCGACCGTCCATATGAGGGGTTCCAAGCGCACCGAGCAAATCTTTTAGCGCCTTCATCGCCTCGACGCTGACAAGGTCGCCAGCTATGCCCGCAATCTTTTCAGGCGCAGTCGCTTTAATTTTTTCCGCCGCAAATTCAAGCGCCTCATCCCAACGGGCTGGGCGCAGCTTGCCATTCTCGCGGATATACGGCTTGTCTAGGCGCTGGCTTTTAAGCCCATCCCAAATGAAGCGCGTCTTATCAGAGATCCACTCTTCATTTACGTCTTCATGAAGCCGGGGCAGAATGCGCAACACTTCACGCCCCCGCGTGTCAACGCGGATGTTTGATCCAACCGCATCCATTACATCGATGGTTTCGGTTTTCGTTAGCTCCCAAGGACGCGCATTAAAGGCGTAAGGCTTCGAGGTCAGCGCGCCAACGGGGCAAACGTCGATCAAGTTTCCGACAAGCTCGCTCTCCACTGCTTTTTCAAGATAGGTCGTGATCTCGGCATTCTCGCCGCGATTAACAAGCCCCAGATCGTCAACGCCCGCGACTTCGGTCGCAAAGCGCACACAGCGTGTGCACTGGATACAGCGGGTCATGATTGTCTTGATCAATGGACCCATGTGCTTTTCTTCAACAGCGCGTTTATTTTCAGCAAACCGCGACCCATCGCGGCCATAAGCAACCGCCTGATCTTGCAAATCACACTCGCCGCCTTGGTCACAAATCGGGCAATCGAGCGGATGGTTGATCAGCAAAAATTCCATCACCCCTTCGCGGGCCTTTTTCACCATTGGCGTATTGGTGAAAATTTCCGGCGGCGCCCCTTCGGGGCCGGGGCGCAAATCACGGACATTCTGCGCACAAGAAGCAACCGGCTTTGGCGGCCCGCCCTTCACTTCAATAAGGCACATCCGACAATTGCCTGCGACAGAAAGGCGTTCATGATAACAAAACCGCGGAATTTCTTCCCCCGCAGCCTCACACGCCTGGAGCAATGTCAGGTTCGATGGAACTTCGACTTCCTCGCCATTGACTTTGATGACCCGTGTATCGCTCATATATTTCGCCTCTGATCGGTTGGCGTGTTTGTACGTCACGCCGATGTAGCCGTATTTTTCACAGGTTTCCAGTCCTGCCCAAGTTCACGCTAAGGTCTCGATTGTCGCGCTTGTCCCGCAAAAACCCCTCTCGCCGAAAAATCGCCGCTCGTGACGCAGCACACGGCCCAATGGGTTTCGGCTAGTCGAGATGATCTAAAAGCCGCCGCATCAACTAGCAACATCAGCTATCTGATCAAAACAAAGCTTAGGATAAAATTAAATTTGACAAGCAAATCAAATCACAAGCAGCCCTCCGCCCGCCCCATATTTATGCGCGCAAAATTTTGCAATAGCGCTCTATGCGAGCAAAATTGCCATATTTACAATATTTTTTTGCCAAGTTGCGGTTTTATCCATCGATTTTAAACGGAATGCACGACATGTTGATCGCAACATGTCTACTGATATTACCTGGATTATCCGCGCCTTACAAAGCGACCCGACAAAAACGCGCGCAGGAATGGCGCGCGCCCTAAACATTGATAAATCTGCAATCACTCGCCTATTGGCGGGAGAAAGACAGCTGAAATTTCACGAAGCGTCGAAGATCGCCGCCTATCTTGAAATTACGCCGCCCCTTTCCGAGGCCATTAGGCGCGATGGCGCCTCGGAAAAAGACCATAGCTATGGCGACGGCGGCACGGTTGACGGGGCCCCGATCTATGATGCTGAGGCGATTTCTGACGGCTCTTGGATGCTGTTTCGCAATATGCCCTCCATTGACCGCAAACAACGCGCGCCACACTTTGAAAACGCCGCAAAAGTATTTGGCTTTTACGCCCCAGATGACGTAATGGCTCCGCGCTTTAAAACTGGTGAAATCGTCTGGATCGATCCCGCTCGCCCCCCCGTTATTGGGGGCGATGTTTTATTGGTGGACAAAGATGCTGGTCCTGATGGTGAAAAGGTTATTCTGGGCGAGCTAAATTACTCAAATGAAGAACGTTGGGTAATCATCCAGCATAGCGCCTCATCACCCGACAAGCGCGAACAGACGTTTGAGGCAGACACTTGGTCTGCTTGTTTCGTCTTGCCTCGTTACTGAAGCCAACAGTTGAGAGCAATGAAAGGTTTTACTCAGCAGCGGCCACCGCAACATGCGGACGGTCGTTGCGATAGTTATTAATTCGCTCTTCTATTTCGCCGCGGAAATGGCGAATAAGGCCTTGCACCGGCCAGGCCGCCGCATCCCCCAAAGCACAGATTGTGTGACCTTCAATTTGGCCAGCAACATCAAGAAGTTTATCAATCTCTTGCGTCGATGAATCGCCCACCGCCATGCGCTCAAGCACGCGCCACATCCATCCGGTGCCTTCTCGGCACGGCGTGCACTGACCACAACTTTCATGCTTGTAGAAATAAGAAATCCGCGCAATCGCACGCACAATATCGGTAGATTTATCCATGACGATGACGGCAGCTGTTCCTAGGCCCGAACGAACCTCGCGCAAGGCGTCAAAGTCCATCAACACGTCGTCGCAAATCTCGCGGGGCAAAAGCGGCACAGATGAGCCGCCAGGGATAATCGCCTTCAGATTGTCCCATCCGCCAACGACGCCGCCGCAATGTTCATTGATCAGTGTCTTTAGCGGGATCGACATCTCCTCTTCAACATTACAAGGGCGCTCAACATGACCCGAAACGCAAAAAACCTTCGTGCCCGCATTATTTTCCCGGCCGAATTTTTTAAACCACCCGGCGCCGCGGCGAATAATAGTTGGCGCAACGGCGATTGATTCGACGTTGTTCACTGTCGTTGGACAGCCATAAAGCCCGGCCCCCGCTGGAAAAGGCGGCTTCAAACGCGGCTGACCCTTTTTGCCTTCAAGGCTCTCAAGAAGCGCGGTTTCTTCCCCGCATATATAAGCGCCCGCGCCGTGGGCGAGATAAAGGTCAAAATCCCAGCCTGAGCCAGCGGCGTTTTTACCGAGCAAGCCCGCAGCGTAAGCCTCATCAATCGCGGCCTGAAGCTGAATGCGCTCGTCCACATATTCGCCGCGCAAATAAACATAACAAGCATGAGCACGCATCGCGAAAGAGGCGACCAAACAGCCTTCGATGAAAAGATGCGGATCATGGCGCATGATATCCCGGTCTTTACAGGTGCCAGGTTCAGATTCATCAGCGTTCACAACAAGATAGTGCGGGCGATCCTTTACCTCTTTCGGCATAAAGGACCACTTCAAACCCGTTGGGAAACCGGCGCCGCCGCGACCGCGCAAGCCTGATTCTTTCACCTGATCGATGACCCAATCATGCCCCATAGCGATGATGTCGGCTGTGCCATTCCACGCGCCGCGGGCTTTCGCCGCCTCAAGCCGCCAATCTTGCAGGCCGTAAAGGTTTGTGAAAATGCGGTCTTTATCTTGTAGCATGGCTGGTCTCAGTTCCAGTGAAGGGGTTGCGGTAAGGCAAAATCGTTCGCGCCTTTATGGAAAGGCTTTTAAATCGTTTCAAGGGCTTGCGCCAAGTCTGCAATCAGATCTTGGGGATCTTCTATCCCAATCGACAGCCGTATCATAGAATCTTTAATACCCAATCGCGCTCGTTCATCCGGCGGCACATCACTATGGGTCATGGCGGCGGGGTGTGAGGCTAAAGTTTCTGTGCCGCCAAGACTGACCGCGAGCTTAATCACCTGCAAATTATTGAGAACGCGGAAAGCTTCCTGCTCGCCGCCCTTCACCTCAAAAGAAAAAGTTGATCCGGCGGCGCGGCACTGTCGCTCATAAATCGGACGGTCCGGATGATCTTTCGGCAAGTCTTCTAAGTACCAAACCGCGTCCACTTTTGCGTGGTCGCGTAAAAAAGCCGCAACCCGTTCCGCCCCTTTTTGCGACGCTTCCATCCTGAGCTTCAGCGTTTCAAGCGAGCGTAACAGCATCCATGCGGTTTGCGGGTCCGCCATTGTGCCAAGAATAGTGCGCATTACCTGAACCGGGGCGATCCATTCTTGCGCGCCGGAACAGGCGCCCGCGATCAAATCGGAATGACCGCCCACATATTTGGTAAGCGATGTGAGGGTAAGATCAGCGCCAAGCGCCAACGGTGTCTGCCACAAGGGACCAAGGAAAGTGTTGTCCACCAAAATGGGCGGACGATGGCCGCCGCCTTCGCCAATCGCATCAGCTTCTTTTTTGGCGAGCGCAATATCAATGAGGCCGTTGGTTGGGTTCGCTGGGGTTTCCAAAAACACCGCGGCGATGCGGGTCTTTGACTTCGCGGCCTCAGCGCGCGCCGTCGCGAAAGCCTTTTTAAGCCCATCGCCGCCGCGCTCCGCATTAAAAGCAACGCCCGTCACCCCAAATTCCGGCAAAATATTGTGGACCAGATATTCACTGCCGCCATAGATCGGCTCTGAATAAATAAGAACATCACCGGGCCGCAAAAACGCTAAAAGCGAAGTTGAGATCGCCGCCATGCCAGATGCGAAGACCAGGCTCTTTTCCGCCTTGTCCCACACGGCGAGGCGATCTTCCAATACTTCTAAATTCGGGTTGTTGATGCGCGAATAGATCAGGCCGATTTCTTCAGCGTCTTCTTTTTCGCGCAGACCATAAGCGAGTTCAAAGAAGGCTTTGCCCTCTTCTGCTGACTGAAAGACAAAGGTAGAAGTCTGGAAAATCGGGGGCTTAAGCGAGCCTTCTGACAAAGAAGGTGAAAAACCGTAGCCCATCATCAACGTCTCTGGCGCGAGATCTCGCCCAGCGACGGTGCGGCTTTTATAGTTTTTTGGATCCTCCGCCATGCGCGCCATTCTCCCTTTTGTCATTCTCACTTTGAAGATGAGAATTATAAGGTGCGTTGCGATTGGGGGGAAAACGTTTCCCGCATTTTTGATGAAGTGAAAAAACTTGCCGGAAATGTTTTAGCCGCCATCTTACAAGGCGCCGCTTCGTGGCGCGCCTCAAGGATGAAGGTTCACAAAGGCCCAGCCCCCATGAACAAGCTGCGGCGGCTCACGCTCCCCGCCCGCTGAGGGTGGGGGATTGGATGGGGCCCCCTACAAAGCTAGATTTTCTGGACTACTCCGCCGGTACGCTACTTCGCCGGTACTTTTAGGCTACTCCGCTGGTTCCGGCGCGCGGGAGTTTGGCAGCTCAGTAATCGGCGCCGCCGCAGACCCATCATATAAAGACGGATCGATAAGGGTTGTGTTTTCCCCTTCCGGGTCCGACGTATGGCGGCGCGGATTGGCTGTTCCGATTTTCACTTCTTCGCCGCGGCGTAATTTGCCGAGCATTTCTTCAAAAACTTCCGGCGTCAGATCCTCGTAATAATGATCCCCCTCTTTCGTGGAGATCTGGATCATCGGCGCGTTAACGCATGCGCCAAGACATTCAACTTCAAGCCAAGAAAGTTTGCCGTCGTCAGAAATATGGTTTTCCGGCCCAATCACTTTTTTACAAACATCGCGCAGGCCGTCCGAGCCGCGCAGCATGCAAGGGGTCGTGCCGCAAACTTGTACGAAATAATCCCCCACCGGCGCGAGGTTAAACATGGTGTAGAACGTCGCCACCTCGTAAACGCGGATATAAGGCATCTCCAGCTGGCGCGCGATCGTTTCCATCATGGGGATGGAGATCCACCCTTCCTGCTTTTGGCCGCGCCACAAAAATGGAATGACGCAGGAGGCTTGGCGCCCATCAGGAAACTTCTTGATCTGCTCCTGGCACCAGGCCGCGTTCTCGCTAGACCAAGCAAATGATTCGGGCTGGTGTTTTGCAGGTTTTCTCGCCGCCATGCGCGTCCTCGTCTATTCAAATCTAAAGGGGCGTTCCGGGAAACGCCGATACTGCGCGCTCAATTCTAATTCAAAAAACAAGCGCCGTGAGCAGGTTCATACCAAATATCGGAAATTAAACAATCTCAATGCCGTTGATCGACGCAGCATCTTGAAAACACCCAAAACACAAAGGGCGGATCAGATCTTCCACCTGGCTTGCAAAGGCTTTCTCGCTCAACTCATTGCACTCGCTACAGATCGCCTCGAACCCTTCTTCGGTGCGGTTCCAGTGAAAGCCCCGCGGTTCGCCGTCCTTAACTGTCTCAATGATATGGCGACAAACGAAAGTCTCTTCTTGCTTGCCGTGGGTCCCGCAGGTGATTTGGGTCATTGATCGTTCTTTTTGTTTTGCTGGTCGCGTAAGAATACTGACCTTATTCGCGCAAGCTGTCCCCCTATCCTAACCGCGCTTTGAAGTAAATTCCCGCATACGCTCAATTGTTTCCGGCAGGGCGATGAGGTCCAAAAAGCGCGCCTTTTCTTGATCAAGTCTTTGTCGCACGAAACCTCGGCGGGCGTCGTCCCATACATGAGCGCGGGTCGCTTTGTGGGTATTGGCGGAACGTTTGGCGATCTCTTCCACCCAATGATCGATTTGCGCTTGGATCTGAGCAGCGGGCAGACTTGCCGAAGCAAGGCCGAGGTCAACCGCTTGTTCAGAACTGATCCGCTTATTTAGATACTGGATCTGTAAAGCCTTGGCGGCGCCAATCCGCTCTGGCAACAGCGCTGTCCAACCGCCATCGGGGCCAAAGCCCACTTCCGCATAAAAAGGTTGGATAAAAGCGTCTTGCGCCATGGCGACCATATCCGCCGCCAACATCAAACCGGTTGAACCGCCGGTGAGCGGACCATTGAGCGCGCAAAGCACAGGCGCGGGAAACGCCAAAAGATCTAAGATGGCGTCATGAAGGGTGCTGACGACTTGATCCGCGTATTGAACAAGCTCTTGTTGCGAGCCCGCATGGGCCAAAAACCCAGCGATATCGCCGCCGGTTGAAAAACTGCGGCCATTGCCGGTTAGCACCAACGCCGCCGGGCCTTTCGCGGTCGTCGCCTCACCCGCCGCCGCCTCAATAGCACCGCGCAAATCGGTCAGCAGTTCCGGTACAAGCGCGTTATGACGCTCCGCCCGGTTCAGCCTTAGCCAAACCGCGCCTTTACGGTGTTCAATTGCAACCAGCGCCATCGCGGTTTCCTTACATCTTCAGGCTTGTTGCTGGAAAGATTAGCCTGACGGGACGTATGGGGGAATAGGCGGCGTTACGACCTGGCTGTAACCTCAAGAAGCGAAGTTATCAATCCTTAGCTTGGCAAGCTGTCGGCAACACTAGTGGCGGAGCAACTATTCAAGCTCATATGTAAACCGAGTGGTTAAATTGGAAGTCGTCTCCCCGGCAGCATCATATTTCCAATTAGCAACCGCAATCGCTGCTGAATTGTTTAAACATGGGTTAGTAGTTCTCGTGACGCGGAAATTTTCCGTCCCACCCTCACCGTTTACATCAAACAAAACAGTTACAACATCAGTACGTCCACCAGAATTAGGCATACATTTTGAGGGATAAGTAGGCTCGCATCTCGACAAAAGCTTGGGGCCATTAGCGCCATCATCCACCTTCGGCGCCCGGCTTAACCACCCACACTTGGGTATATTTTTGAAATTAATTGCAACGGGTTCATCATATATGACTACACCAAAGTCAGCTGCATCAATAACTACTTGCCTGTTTACAGCCAAAGCGCCTTCAGCGCTCTTTTTGTACCGAGACATAAACACAGACATAATAACGGTGGCGTTCAAACACTCATTAGTTGAAGAAAGCAGTCGTACATTTGATGGCACGCCATCAGGCTTTACGTCATAAATAACATCAAAGATTTGGCGCTCTTGGGCAGTCTCTACGCAATCTTTAGGGAAAAATGGCCGACAATGATAACGTACCTCGGGCTCACCAAATGTCGCACCTTTGCTATCCTTTAGTTTGCTTTTGGCCGGACAAGAATACTTTTTGTCAGATGTGTAGTTTTCTGGATTTGTGTAGACAAACTTAGTCCCCATCGACTTAACCTCATCAGCAAACGCCGACGAAACAAACGTCAACCAATAAGTCAGTAACAAAACAGGCAATTTCAGATAACGCATAAGCTCCCCCCCTTGCTTGATGAATTTACCGATCAATTGCCCCGAATACAATATCAAAAGGGTCTGGCCACAACAAAAGATCCTCATCCTGAGGCGGCCCGAAGGGCCCTCGAAGGATGGAAAGGGATCTTTTGCCATAAACGCCATCGTCCGCGGCTTTTACCGCGTAATAGCGCCTCAGGATGCAGATCTACGTCTTTCTCGCGCGCCAGGTCTTTTCGCCATCCATTTTAATTGATCAAAATCGCCTTTAATTAACGCTTCTTTCTTTGCGCGGCTCCAACCCTTGACCTTCCGCTCAAAGACGGCTGCATCATCAAATCGAGAAAACCACTCAGTCCACACCAACTTTACAGGGCGGCGGCTGAATGTGTAGGCGGCTCGGTATTTGCCATTTTGGTGTTCAGCCACCCTTGTTGCAACGTCATCACCGCGATGAGAGCCCACATAATATGATCCGCCTGCGCATCGAAGGATATAAACGAAAGCCGTTGGTTGCGACATTGGGACAGTTCCGAGATTTTTTAGATTTTAAACACCTTACATCACACCCATCCTTCGAGGGCCCTTCGGGCCGCCTCAGGATGAGGTTAAGAGGATGTGGCCAGAAAAAAGATCTTCATCCTGAGGTGCGAGCGCAAGCGAGCCTCGAAGGATGGAAGTATAATCAGCGATCTTCACCACGAAGAATAGGAGCGCAAAGCCGCTTTACATTCTCGCTGTTTGCGACGACTTTTTCAAAAAGTGCAAGCCGGTCTTCAAAAGGTATTCGCTCGCTAGAAGTATAATATGCGTATCGATTAATACCACTTACCGCAGCCTTTATCTGATCCACTCCTATTTGATTGTTTTCTTGCTGATCAAAGAAAAAGACACCGACATCTAGAAATTGCTGTAATTTCGATGCTGGATTGAAAAAGTCGTAAAGCAACTGCTGTTTTGCCTGCTCCTCATAAGCTTCTTCAGTTAGCTCTTTCGCATCATAATAATCATCAGGGTACAACTTTCTATCTTCTTTTAAGTTTAAAACTGTTCGCTCTACAAAGCCTTCACGCCGTGAAAAAATGCGCTCCACCTCACCAAAATTACTTAGTAACAGCTTACAGTTATCTATCCGCTCCGTGCGGATGACTTCATAAGACGGCGATGGCGGCGTTTGCGACCAAATAAAATACGCAAGCGCGGTCGATGCGATTGCCCCGACAGCTGCTAGAAAAACTGCGAAATATTTCATCATTCCCCCCCTAGCTTGATGAGTTTACCGATCAATTTCTCCGAACACGATATCGAGAGAGCCGAGCACGGCGGAGACGTCCGCCAGCAAGTGCCCGCGATTGAGCCAGTCCATCGCTTGCAGATGCGGGAACCCTGGCGCGCGGATTTTACAGCGGTAAGGCTTGTTCGACCCATCGGAGACGAGATAGACCCCGAACTCGCCCTTCGGCGCTTCCACGGCGGCGTAGACTTCGCCCGCCGGCACATGAAAGCCCTCCGTATAAAGCTTAAAGTGATGGATAAGCGCTTCCATCGATTCTTTCATCTTGCCCCGCCGCGGCGGCGCGACCTTGCCGTCCGTCGTCATTACCGGGCCCGGCCCTTCATCGCGCAATTTCGCGATCGCTTGGCGCATAATGGAAACGGACTGGCGCATCTCCTCCATCCGGCACAGATACCGGTCATAGCAATCGCCATTTTTGCCGAGGGGAATGTCGAAATCGTATTCCGCGTAAGTCTCATACGGTTGACTCTTACGCAGATCCCAAGCGATGCCCGATCCGCGCACCATCACACCGGAAAAGCCCCAGGCGAACGCATTATCTTGGCTGACAACGCCAATATCGACATTGCGCTGTTTAAAGATCCGGTTGTCGGTCAGCAGTGTTTCAATATCATCAAGCGTTTTCGGGAACTGTTCACACCACTGGTCGAGGTCATCGATCAACTCTGGCGGCAAGTCCTGGTGGACGCCGCCGACACGGAAATACGCCGCGTGCATGCGCGAGCCGGAGGCCCGCTCATAAAACACCATCAGTTTTTCCCGCTCTTCAAAGCCCCAAAGCGGCGGCGTCAACGCGCCGACATCCATCGCTTGCGTGGTCACGTTCAATATGTGGGACAGGATTCGCCCAATCTCGCTGAAAAGCACACGGATATGTTGGGCGCGGCGCGGCGCTTCAATGCCGAGAAGGCGTTCCGCCGCGAGACAGAACGCATGCTCCTGGTTCATTGGCGCCACATAATCAAGGCGATCAAAATACGGAATAGCCTGAAGATAGGTCTTATATTCGATCAGCTTTTCCGTGCCCCGGTGTAAAAGCCCGATATGGGGATCGATCCGCTCAACCACCTCGCCATCAAGCTCAACCACCAGACGCAAAACGCCGTGGGCGGCCGGATGCTGAGGCCCAAAATTGATCGTAAAATTACGGTCTGACGAGGCGCTTGATGCGCTGTCTTCAATCGTAATTGTTTGTGTGCCGTCGGCCATTTAAGAATTCTCCTGCCCGCCTGCGAACATTTCAATCACCTGTGCGCCGGTTAGCTTTTGAGTGTCCTGCTGAAAATCATAGTAGTCAGGCTTTTCATCGATAAAAATTTCCTTCGTAAACTTCATGCCTGAAAGATCATCGAAGGCGCCAGCGCTAATCGAACAGAAAGATTTGTCCCTCATGCGCCAGAACAAGAAAGAACCGCAACGCTTGCAAAAGCACCGTTCAGCCCATTCAGATGAAGCGTAAACGCCTAGTTCCGCCTCACCTTGCACCAAAACCGGTTCCTGACAATTCACGCTGAATAACGGACCGCCTATGCAGCGTCTGCACATCCGGCAGTGACAGGCATCCATATGCCGTTCCACAGGGACCGCTTTAAATTTAATGGCGCCGCATAAGCACTGACCGGTCTGCTCAGTCATTACGCCTTGTCCTCGGCCTTTTCATCGCCCGGCAAAACATATTGCGCGCCTTCCCAGGGACTTAGATAGTCGAAATTGCGGTATTCTTGGACCAGGCTCACCGGCTCATAAACCACGGCTTTTTGCTCATCATCATAGCGCACTTCTTTATGGCCCGTCAGCGGGAAGTCCTTACGCAAAGGATAGCCCTCAAACCCATAATCGGTGAGCAACCGCCGCATATCCGGATTGCCGGTAAAGACAATGCCATACATGTCAAACGCTTCGCGTTCGAACCAATCAGCGCAGGGGAAGACATCTCTAATCGACGCAATCGCCTCGTCTTCACCCGTCGCGATTTTCACCCGAACCCGTACATTATTATGAAGCGACAAGAGGTGATAAACGACCTCAAAACGCTTTGTGCGTTCTGGATAGTCGACACCACATAGATCAATCAGCTGAATAAAACGGCAGAGCGCATCATCACGCAGGAATTTTAAAACTTGGGTGATACGAGATGCGCGCGCCGTTAATGTAAGCTCGCCAAAAGCAATCTCCGCCCCGCTCAAATCTTCTGAGATAGCGCCTTCGATATGCTCTTTAAGTTCCTGTAATTCTTCGCTCATTTCGCATTCACTTTATATTGTGCGATACCCAGATGAAACGCCGCCTTATTAAAACGCGCCGTGCTTATCGGATAATTGATCCTTCGCGGCGGATCTTCTTTTGCAGCTGTAAAATGCCATAGACCAGCGCTTCTGCTGTTGGCGGGCACCCAGGGATATAAATATCCACCGGCACCACACGGTCACAGCCGCGCACGACCGCATAAGAGTAGTGATAATAACCGCCGCCATTGGCGCATGACCCCATGGAGATGACATAGCGCGGGTTTGGCATTTGGTCGTAAACCTTACGCAGCGCCGGCGCCATTTTATTGGTCAAGGTGCCCGCAACAATCATAACGTCCGACTGACGGGGGGACGCGCGCGGCGCAACGCCAAACCGCTCAAGGTCATAGCGCGGCATTGAAGCCTGCATCATCTCCACAGCGCAGCAAGCAAGACCAAAGGTCATCCACATCAAAGAGCCGGTACGCGCCCAATTAATAAGCGCATCAGCTGGCGCAGTGAAAAAACCACGATCGGCAAGCTGGTCAGAAAGTTCTGAGTAAAACGGGTCCTTGGCTGTCGGCGAATAAACCGGCCCATCAAAATTTGAAAAATCAGGGGCGCCAGCTACGGGATTCGCATGCGGCGGCTTTACATCTTCTATCGCCATTCTAGAGCTCCCTTCTTCCACTCATAAAGAAAGCCGATGGCAAAGACCGCTAAAAATACAAACATCGACCAGAAGGCGTAAATCTGGAAACCACGATCCATCCCCAATTCAGGATTAAAAAGCGCCACCGCCCAGGGGAATAAGAATGCAACATCGAGATCCACAATAATAAACAGGATCGCGACGATATAAAATTGCACGTCAAACTTCATACGCGCATCATCAAAGGCGTTAAAGCCGCACTCATAGATCGAGTTCTTTTCCGGATCCGGCTCTGCAGGCGCGATAACAATCGGCAACAACAAGAACGCTAATGAAAGAGCCACCGCAATGCCGAGAAAAACGACAATGGGCAGATAGTCGAGAAGAAAATCGGGGGTCGCCACGGGAATGGGCCTCCTAGGCCAAAAGGGTCAGTCCTATAGAATTTGGACGGAAACTAAGGACTTCCGCGTCCGCACGCAACGGTAAACGACGCCGCATTCGCTTATTTCGGTTATCGCCCGTCAGGACGGACAAAATATCGACCATCGCTGATCACCCCGCATCACATATTGCTTGTTTAAATGCGTTAAAACCAGGCAATGCCTCAATCTCTTCGCGCTCCGCCGCGGCGGCAAAGACGAGCCCAACCTTTCGGCGATGGTCAAACCCACTCATGGAAGCCAGCCAAATACCAGAACGAGAATAAGACATGGGCGCGACAGTCAGGCCAACCCCCGCCGAAACCATCGCCATCACCCGGTCATCGTTGGAAGAACGGAAAGCAAAAAAGGGCCGCACCCCGCGCTCCGTGAAATAATGGCTTGTTTGAGATAGCACTTCGCAATGACGGCGAACCATCATCACGCTATCGGCGAGATCTTCCGCGCTGACAATTTCCGCCCCTGCGCAAGGGTGTGATTGGGGAAGCGCAGCGCCATACCCCTCCTCATATAAAACTTGCTCTCCGAAACGATCGCCGCCCCGGTCGACCAATGTTAAAGCGACATCCAATCTTTCACGGGCGATTTGGTTCACAAGCTCGCGCTCTGAGCCTTCGACAATTTCAACACGGGTTCCCCCGTCGGACGTCAACAAAGATTGAATGGCCGGGCCCACAACATTGGAAGAGATTGTGTTGAGGATGCCCAACCGCAGCACTTTAACGGGCTGTATATCTTGAAGGGATGTTTCGGCCCTATTGAACTCACTTTCTATTCTGCGGGCATAGGGCAAAAAACGTGCGCCCGCGTCCGTGAGATGGATGCGCCGATTGGAACGGTGGAATAGCTGTGCATCCAAATTCTTTTCAAGCTTTGCAATTCCAACGGACAATGCGGGTTGGGAAACATGTACGCGCTCAGCCGCGCGTGAAAAGGCGCCGCTGTCCACCACGGCCAGAAAATAGCGGATCAAACTTCGATCTATCATAACTTTAAATTATAAAGTTCTTTGAGGAAATGCAATTTTATCTATAATGTCAGGTATGATAATCTAGCTCGAAAATCGATTCTTATGAGGCTCGACTATGATGTTTGACTTTTCTCATGGCGAAACCGCCGACATGATCCGCGAATCCTGCGCACGCTTTGCCCAAGACCGCCTAGCGCCAATCGCTGAAGAGCTCGATCGGTCCGATGAAGCCCCCCGCTGGATCTGGAAGGAGATGGGCGACCTTGGCCTTCACGGCATTACCGTCGAAGAAGAACAGGGCGGCCTTGGCCTTGGCTATCTGCACCACGTTATCGCGATGGAGGAAATTTCCCGCGCATCCGCTTCGATCGGTTTGTCTTATGGGGCTCATTCCAATCTGTGCATTAACCAAATCCGTCGTTGGGCGACAAAAGAACAAAAAGCGCGCTATCTGCCGAAACTAATATCTGGTGAACATGTCGGCGCCCTGGCCATGTCGGAAGCTGGCGCCGGATCGGACGTCATGAGCATGACGTTAAAGGCGGAAAAAGTTGACGGCGGCTTCCGGTTAAATGGGACGAAATTTTGGATTACGAACGGACCGATCGCGGACACTTTAGTGATCTATGCAAAATCAGACGCTTGTGCTGGCTCAAAAAGCCTGACGACATTCTTAGTTGAGAAAGGTTTTGAAGGCTTCTCAGTCAGCCGCAAGCTCGACAAAATGGGCATGCGCGGCTCATACACGGGGGAGCTGGTTTTTGAAGATTGTTTCGTTCCAGATGAAAATGTCATGGGCGCGGCTGGTCAAGGCGCGGCGATCTTAATGAGCGGGCTTGACTATGAGCGGACGGTTCTGTCCGGCGGCCCAATCGGGATTATGCAAGCGTGTATCGACACGGTGTTACCTTATGTGCGCGAACGTAAACAGTTCGGCAAACCCATTGGCGATTTCCAACTGATGCAGGCAAAGCTTGCTGATATGTATGTCGCCCTCAACTCTTCACGCGCCTATGTCTACGCTGTCGCCAAAGCATGCGATGAAGGACGCACCACCCGTTTTGATGCGGCGGGCGCAATCTTAATGTCGAGTGAAAACGCGGTTAAAACATCGCTTGAAGCTATTCAGGCTCTTGGCGGGGCTGGCTATACGCGCGAGTGGCCGGTTGAACGGTTCCTGCGTGACGCCAAGCTTTACGATATTGGTGCGGGCACCAACGAAATCCGTCGCTTCCTTATTGGCCGGGAGCTGATGAAAGGATGAGCGCCCCAGTCCTGAACAGCCGGATCAATCAAACAGATCCCGCCTTTACTGCGAACAAAGAACACAATACAGCCCTTTGCGAAAAACTGCGCGGGGATATTAGCGCAACCGCACGCGGCGGCAGCGAAAAGGCAAGACAACGCCATGTTTCACGCGGCAAGCTACTTCCCCGTGATCGCGTTCGGCGCCTGCTTGACCCTGGCGCGCCTTTTTTAGAGCTTGGCCAACTTGCCGCTAATGGGATGTATGACGATGACATCGCCGCCGCGGGAATAATCGCAGGTATAGGCCGGGTTTGCGGGCGCGAGGTGATGATCGCCGCCAATGACGCCACGGTAAAGGGCGGCACCTATTTTCCGATGACGGTGAAGAAACACCTTCGCGCCCAGGAAATCGCGTTAGAAAACCGCCTGCCCTGCATCTATCTTGTCGATTCAGGCGGCGCGAACCTGCCCCATCAGGATGAAGTTTTTCCCGATAAGGATCATTTTGGGCGTATATTCTATAATCAGGCGAACCTGTCTGCACAGGGCATTCCGCAAATCGCTTGCGTTATGGGAAGCTGCACAGCGGGCGGCGCCTATGTGCCGGCGATGTGTGATGAAACTATTATCGTGCGCGAACAAGGCACAATCTTTTTGGCGGGACCGCCCCTTGTAAAAGCAGCAACGGGCGAGGTTATTACGGCTGAGGAACTCGGCGGCGGCGACACCCATGCACGAAAGTCCGGCGTAACGGATCACCTTGCCGAAAATGACGAGCACGCCCTAACCATTGTACGCGACATCATCTCAACACTGCAGCCGCCGCGCACGCCAGACATTAACATGCAACCGGTACGCGCTCCGCTCTATCCGGCGGACGATATTTACGGCATCTTGCCGCCCGACTTGCGCACGCCATTTAATGTCAAAGAGGTTATTGCCCGGCTCGTCGATGGCTCTGAATTCCATGAGTTTAAAGCGCTTTATGGAACAACCCTGGTTTGCGGTTTCGCCCATATATGGGGCATGCCGGTGGCGATCCTTGCCAATAACGGCGTTCTTTATTCTGAAAGCGCGCAAAAAGGCGCCCATTTTGTTGAGCTTGCCTGTCAACGGCGCATCCCACTGCTCTTTTTACAGAATATTTCCGGCTTTATGGTCGGCGGCAAGTATGAAGCCGAAGGGATCGCCAAACATGGCGCCAAACTTGTGACCGCTGTCGCCACAGCACAAACGCCAAAAGTCACCGTCCTTATCGGCGGCAGTTTCGGCGCCGGTAATTACGGCATGTGCGGGCGCGCGTATCAGCCTCGTTTTTTATTTACCTGGCCAAACAGCCGTATTTCAGTGATGGGCGGCGAACAAGCCGCGAGCGTACTTGCAACCGTTCACCGCGATGCTGACAAATGGTCAAAAGAAGAAACCGAAAACTTTAAAACACCAATCCGCGAAAAATATGAGCGCGAGGGCAACCCGTGGTACGCAACCGCCCGGCTGTGGGACGACGGAATTATCGACCCGGCCCAAACGCGTGACGTGTTAGGCCTCGCCTTTGCTGCAACGCTGAACGCACCGATCCCCGAACGCGCTCAGTTCGGCGTCTTCAGGATGTAACCGAGATGATCAAATCCCTTCTCATCGCCAATCGCGGCGAAATCGCCTGCCGTGTTATGCGCACAGCAAAACGGCTCGGCATTCGTACTGTTGCAGTTTATTCCGATGCGGATGCAAACGCCCTGCATGTGCGAATGGCTGATCAGGCTGTGCATATCGGCCCTTCCCCAGCGGCGCAAAGCTATCTTATCGGCGACAATATTATCGCCGCCGCAAAACAAACCGGCGCACAAGCGATACATCCCGGTTATGGCTTTTTATCAGAGAACGCCGCATTTGCTGAGGCCGTGGCTAAGGCTGGCCTGATCTGGGTTGGTCCGAACCCTGATAGCATCAACGCGATGGGCCTTAAAGACGCCGCAAAATCCCTTATGCAAAATGCGGGCGTGCCCACAACGCCTGGCTATCTCGGCGAAAATCAATCACCGGAACGTTTACAATCACAAGCAGACGCCATTGGTTATCCGGTATTAATCAAAGCGGTCGCGGGCGGCGGCGGCAAGGGCATGCGCAAAGTTGATAGCGCCGCAGCCTTTAAAGACGCCCTCGCTTCCTGCCAGCGGGAGGCAAAGTCCTCCTTTGGCGACGACCGCGTCTTATTGGAAAAATGGATCACCGATCCGCGCCACATAGAAGTGCAAATCTTTGGCGATAGCCATGGCAATGTCGTGCATTTATTTGAACGTGACTGCACCCTGCAACGCCGTCACCAGAAAGTCATTGAAGAAGCCCCCGCCCCAGGCATGAGTAATGAGACCCGCCAAGCGGTTTGCGCCGCCGCGGTGCGCGCGGCAAAGGCGGTGGATTATGTGGGCGCTGGCACTGTTGAGTTTATTGCAGACGGATCAGATGGCCTTGACGCTAATCGCATATGGTTCATGGAAATGAATACGCGCCTTCAAGTCGAGCACCCCGTGACAGAAATGATTACAGGCCAAGACCTTGTGGAATGGCAGCTACGCGTTGCATCTGGCGAACCGCTGCCCAAAACCCAAGATGAATTATCCATCAATGGATGGGCGATGGAAGCGCGTTTATATGCTGAAAACCCCGCATCGGGCTTCTTGCCTTCTATTGGCGCCCTGAAGGTATTGGCGCTTCCCCCGGCGCCAACACGGGTCGATACTGGGGTTGCGCCAGGCGATGAGGTCTCCCCCTTTTATGACCCCATGATCGCAAAACTGATCACCCATGGACAAACCCGCGATGAGGCGCGACTTGCCCTTGCAAAAGCCTGTGATGGCGTTTCAACCTGGCCAGTGCACAACAATGCGGGCTTTTTATCACGCCTTTTAAGCCATGAGTTATTTGCAGCTTTCAATATAACAACCGCTTTTATTGATGCTCACCAGGACGAACTGGTTTGCCCGCCAGCGCTGTCTGAAACAGCATTGTCGCAAGCCGCAGACCAGCTGTTGCAGTCAAATATTGAAGGGCAAACGCCATGGACGATTTTACGAGGGTTTCGCGCGGGCGGCCCGACTGATTTGGATGCGCAAATTTTACTCGACGCAAAGATCACAGATATTACCCTACCCGCACAGACTAACCCCTCCGCTTACGATGCACATTTATATCATCTGGGTGACGGCGCTGTTCTGGTGCAGGAAGGGTGGCCTTACCATATCGCCCCGGCCCGCCATGACGCCCAATCAGAGGGCGCGGCGTCTGACGGTGCGATCGCTTCGCCAATGCCGGGCCAGATAATCACCGTCAATGTAGTTGAGGGCGAAACCGTTACCGAAGGCCAGCCCCTCGTCACCCTTGAGGCGATGAAAATGGAACATGTTCTAACTGCCCCCTTTGACGGCACGGTCACGGACCTTGCCGCAAAACCAGACGCACAGGTTGACGAAGGCTTTTTATTATTGAAGATTTCTCAAAGTGAGGAAGACAGCAAATGAGCGGGCGATATTTTGACGAATGGAAAGTCGGTGATCGGATCGAGCACGCTTTGCGTCGCACCGTGACCGAAGCCGATAATCTCATGACCTGCGCGTTAACCCATAACCCGCAGCCTTTACATCTCGACAAAGAATACGCTGAGGCAAGCGAATTTGGGCAGATCATTGTGAATGGGGTCTTTACTTTCGGACTTATGGTCGGCGTTAGCGTCGGCGAGACGACCCTTGGGACCCTTGTCGCTAATCTTGGCTATGACAAACTGGTGATGCCGAAACCTGTTTTTATCGGCGACACACTGCGCTGCGAAACGCAAGTCGCTGAGCTACGTGAGAGTCGCTCTCGCCCCAATGCTGGTATCGTCACCTTTAAACATCAGATGCTAAACCAACGCGATGAAGTTGTATGCGAATGTCTTCGCATGGCGCTTATCCAACGCAAGCCTCGTTAAATGCAGTTTCGCTCCCTCCTCTTTGTACCCGGTGATCGTCCTGAGCGATTTGAAAAGGCAATGGCGAGCGCCGCCGATGCGCTTATCATCGATCTTGAAGATTCTGTCGCCCCTGCCAATAAAGACGCAGCACGCCAACATGCGACGAACTACCTTAACGCTTCCCACGCAAAACCCGTATTCATCAGACTAAACCCTAAAACATCTGGCAGAATGAAGGGGGACCTTGCAGCAATCATCGCCAATCGCCCTGATGGCGCCAACCGCCCTGATGGCATTGTGTTACCGAAATCACAAAGCGCTAGCGACATCAAAGAGCTTGTATCCTTGATGAATGATACGCCTATCCCCATTCTTCCGATCGCAACAGAGACGGCCCAGGCTGTCTTTGGATTGGGCACATATCATATAGTCAGCCAATACCTGGCCGGCCTGACTTGGGGTGCAGAAGACTTGCCAGCAGCGATTGGCGCATCAACCTCACGCGAGGCGGATGGTTCTTATACGCCCCCATATCAATGGGTGCGCAGCAGTCTTTTATTTGCAGCCCATGCCGCCAGCGTTCCAGCGGTTGAAACGGTCTATCCCAGTATTAAGGATGACAAAGGCCTCGCCGCCTATGCCGCGCGCGGGCGGCGCGATGGTTTTACAGCCATGATGGCGATCCATCCCACACAGTGCGAAACGATCAACAAAGCCTTCACGCCGACATCGCAAGAAATTGCACACGCAAGTTTAATCATTGAAGCATTCGAAGCGAACCCTGACGCGGGCGTTCTGCAGATCAATGGTAAGATGGTGGACGCCCCCCATGTCACAGGCGCAAAACGCATTCTTGATCGCGCGCGATTATTTGAAAACACTAAAGGCTAAATCTCAGGCCAACACTGGCTTTTTTTGGCAAAAAAATTCTCAAAAAAAATAGTATTGGGTGGTCATATATTGGAAGAAATTGGCGTCCGGGAAGAAGCCGCCTAATTCGGAAATAAACGGGCGCCAGAGCCAATAGCCAATAGCCAATAGCCAATAGATTGTCTGCAGAACGCTATCTGGAACCGATCGCATTCAAATTTGCACCAACGGCGAACTGGAAACTTGCGCCTGATAGTGCAAACACACTCAACAAACACACCGAACAAACATAGTCGCCATAAGCTAATAACGCGCATACTATCAGGCTAAAATTTTTGAACGTGGCTTTTAGGCATAAATGGCGCGAGTGACGGGACTCGAACCCGCGACCTCCGGCGTGACAGGCCGGCGCTCTAACCAACTGAGCTACACCCGCAATGTGCGTCCAGATCGAGCAGCTATGCGCCGCGATCTGTAAGACAGGCGGTGTAAGCCACAGGCGTCAACACGTCAAGCAGGACCAGGTGTTTTCGTCATAGAATTTTGCACAGCGTCGTCGCTGAACAGAAAAACCCCCATACCTAAGCACTTGCCAACATAATTTCAGCCCCACGCCTTAAACGCGCCTTTTTCGCCACCTCCTCGCCCTATTGTCGCCTTTGATGCTCTTAACAATCAGAGCAGTTGCTTAAGGCGCAGTGCTTAATGCCAGCGCCATCGCTCAAATGTTCAGTTTCACCGCGCCATTCCGACATGCTTTCCAATAACGGAAGCGCAAAAATAATAGGAGACGCAAGATGAAGATGCTTGCCATTGGAACCGTCGCTCTTGGTTTGGCCGCCGCGGGCTGCCAGTCAACGGGCGAAGGCGCTCTTTACGGCGCCGGGGTCGGCGCCGCAGGCGGCGCCATTGCTGGGGAAATTTTAGCCGGTCGCCCGGGCCGCGGGGCCGCTTATGGCGCCCTCATCGGGGCCGCTATTGGCGCTTATGAGGGGTGCTCACGGGCTGGAACCTGCTGGGGACGCGCGCGCAATCATGGTCGGCGCTATTATGATCAACGCCAGAGCCGGTATTATTACCAAGACCCCCATTACGGCGACACTTATTGGGATGACGGGTCCTTTAGACGCTACGGCAAAAAGCGCCATCGCAAGAACAACTACGGATATTAAGGCTTTGCTGCGAGTGCGGGGATTGCACGGCGATAGCGTTCTATTTTCTTGCTTATTATACCGAGAAACCAATACGGATTTTTCGGTATAATCTATAGCGCCCACGCTTTTTTAGACAGCGGTGCATTGCCGAATAAAAGCGCCGCTGTCGGCCACAGTCTTTTTAGCCTCCGGCATTAGAGCGTAGAAAACAGGCCACGCGTGAACGATCCCCGCTTCGCTGACGAGGGTTGCTTGACCACCCTGCGTCTTTACTTTCTCGACAATGCGAACCGCATCATCAAACAGCATCTCATCACTTGAAGCGAACACTTTCATTGGCGGCAGTCCAGCCATATCGCCATATAACGGCGAACAGCGCAGATCGTTCAATGGTAAATCACCAGCGTAAAACTTTCCCGAGTTCAACATCGTTTCCAGATTGAACATCGCATCACGCTCTTTATTGGCAAATATTGAACGGCCGGTCATTGCGAGATCTGCATAAGGCGAATAAAGAATAGCACAAGCAGGCAGGGGCAATCCCTGATCACGCAAAGCTTGAAGCGTCGCAAGCGCCAAGCCGCCGCCAGCAGAATCCCCCGCGATGACCAGGTTTTCCGGCGCCGCGCCGCCATTCAACAGCCATTGATAAGCCGCTAGAGCATCTTCCAAAGCCGCCGGGCACTTGTGTTCCGGCGCCAATCGATAATCGAGAGAAAAGACCGTTGCATCAGCCTGAAGACAAAGCGCATGGGTAAGGGAGCGATGGGTTTTCGGGGAGCCAAAAACATATCCGCCACCATGCAAATACAAAATCACTCGTTTGCTTTGTGAATCTTTTAGTATTTCGCCGTCATCCGTTGGCGTAGAGCGCGTGTTCCACTCCCCTTTTATGGGCGCCTGTTGCGCCTTTAGTGTGACCTCTTTGGGTAGAAACCCTATTGCGCTGCGCTCCGTCCTGTCGCGGACCTCTTGCGGATCCCTTTGATGGAGGAGAACGGGTTTTAGCGTCTTACGAAAATACAGATTCACCAATTTTGCACGCAGACTAACCATGCTCGCTCCTAAAAAATCACGAAACACTCATACAACAAACGAGCACAAAACGCATTTTATAAAGCCCCATCACTTACGAAATCATGGTTATGAATAATCGTTTTCCAAAACAATCCGATAACGTGCTTTTCCAGCTTCCAAGTGAGCCATGGCTTCATTCAATTTTGACATAGGAAAAATCTCTATTTGCGGGGCAATATCGTGCCGCCCACAAAATTCAAGCATTTTAAGGGTCACGGCCGCCCCGCCAACGGGGGAAGCAGAAAAAGACCTTTGCTGATAAAGTAATGATGATACGCGAAGCGAGACTGGGTTGGGAACGGCGCCGACCATATGAAGCCGCCCCTTCGAATTCAGCATTTTGACAATGCCCTCCCAATCTAAATCCACCGCCACTGTCGATAAAATTAAATCAAACTTTCCTCGCGCGGCTTTCCACTCTTCTTTATTACGTGAACTGATAATATGGCGAGCGCCAAAGCTTTTAGCCTCCTCAGCTTTTTCTGGGCTGGATGTAAACGCAGTGACGTCACACCCCCATTTGTTTAAAAACTGCAGCGCTAAGTGCCCAAGCCCCCCAATGCCAAGGACGGCGACTTTATCTGTGGGCTTAATATCAAACTCAACAATAGGATTGAAAACCGTCACACCGCCGCAAAATAAAGGGCCAGCGCTTTGCGCATCTAAATCATCAGGCAATGGGATCGCCCAAAACCCTTGACAACGCACCGTATCGGCGAACCCTCCGTGACGCCCCACAATGGTAGTTTCATTGCCCAGCGAAAGATTATGATCACCCGCCAAAGATTGCGGCGTCAGCAAATCACTGCGCGAGAACCAGCCAAGTCCAACTTTTTGCCCGATTTCAAGATTTTGGACATGGTCGCCTTTTGCTTTTATGCGCCCAATCACTTCATGACCGCCAACAAAGGGGTATTGCGTCATTCCCCATTCATCAATCCACATCGAATGGTCTGAGTGGCAAAGGCCACAATTTTCAACCGCAATATCAACCTCATCAGCGCCGATAGGGCCAAGTTCATATTCAAAAGGCCTAAAATGCTTTTTGGGACCATCCGCAGCCCAAGCACGAACAAGAGACATTTTTGCTCTCCTGATTTTTTATGGTTTTGGATACTGTAAAGTATTTCTCCCGAAGGCGCCTTATTTCACCGCAGTTGTGGTTGAAATAGGCGCCGTTTATCGTCACAACAGAGCTTAATACAGCTCACCTGACGGCTTTTCGCCGCCTTCACCCCACCCAATTGAAGCGGTAACGCCTTAGTGATGAGCATCGTCACAACCACCTCGCCTCTTGTATTTTTGGGCGAAAGAACCAAATGATGCGGGCTGCCTAGACGGCCAGCTGGCCCAGGGCGACTTTTGGGCTTCATCGGAGAATTATGGTCATGAAAACTCGTTTGCTTATTTTAGGATCAGGCCCAGCTGGCTTAACAGCGGCGATTTATGCGGCGCGCGCTGGCTTGAAACCGGTTCTTGTCCATGGGCTGCAACCCGGCGGCCAAATGACTATTACTACGGATGTTGAAAACTACCCGGGTTTTGCTGATGTCATTCAAGGCCCGTGGCTGATGGAACAAATGCAAAAGCAGGCCGAGCACGTTGGCACTGAATTTATCACCGATTTGATCGTCGATGCCGACCTTTCTGAGAGGCCTTTCAAACTAAAGGGCGATAGCGGCGAGGTTTATGAGACCGACGCCCTGATCATCGCGACCGGCGCCCAAGCAAAATGGCTTGGTCTTGAAGGGGAGCAAAAGTTCCAAGGGTTTGGGGTTTCAGCTTGCGCCACGTGTGACGGCTTTTTCTATCGTGGCAAAGACGTTGCTGTCATCGGCGGCGGCAATACCGCCGTTGAAGAAGCGCTTTATCTTGCGGGGCTTGCAAAGTCCGTCACCCTTATACACCGGCGCGATAGCTTAAGGGCTGAGAAAATCCTTCAAGAGCGACTTTTCGCGAAAGAGAACGTCAACATCCTTTGGGATCATGAACTTGTTGATATTCTTGGCGATAGCGACCCCCTTGGCGTGACAGGCGCAAGGGTTAAAAACGTCAATAATAGTGAGACACAAGACATCAATGTTGACGGCGTCTTTGTTGCAATCGGCCATAAACCGTCCACAGATCTATTTGTTGGAAAATTGCCAATGAAAGACCACGGCTATTTGATTACAGCACCAGATTCCACTGCAACCGAAATCAAAGGTGTATTCGCCGCGGGCGATGTCACCGATGACATCTATCGTCAAGCGGTTACGGCCGCTGGCATGGGCTGCATGGCGGCGCTTGAGGTTGAAAAACTGCTCGCGGCGGAGGAAACCGCGGGCTAAGGGTAGTAAACTATTTCAGGAGGCTAAGGCATGGCGGATCAAGAAATTGCAATCCTAGCAGGCGGGTGCTTTTGGGGCATGCAAGACCTAATCCGCAAACTGCCCGGCATTATTGACACCAGTGTCGGCTATACGGGCGGCACTGTCGAAAACGCCACCTATGATGATGTTAAAACCGGCGCGTCAGGACACGCAGAAGCGATAAAGATCGTCTTTGACCCGGCGCAACTATCTTATGAAACACTGCTTCAATTTTTCTTCCAAATTCATGACCCGACGACACTAAACCGTCAGGGCAATGACGTTGGCTCGCAATACCGATCTGCGATCTTTACCCTATCTGATGACCAATCAGAAACGGCGCGCGACCTTATCGCCGCGCTAAATTCCCAAGAAATTTGGCCCAGCGAAATTACGACAGACGTAGCGCCAGCTGGCCCCTTCTATGATGCAGAAGAAGGCCACCAGGACTATTTAGAAAAGTTCCCGAACGGATATACCTGTCACTTTTTCCGTCCCGAGTGGGCGTTGAAACGGGACGGTTAAATTTCAAGATCGGTTAAGAACCCGAAATTTCATCTGCAATCGTCTCAGCCGCTTCAGCGCACCCAACCGTTCCGCCGAGGTCGCCCGTGCGCAGACCGTTTTGAATAGCCGTTTCAACTGCCGTTTCAATTGTCTTTGCAAGATCTTCTAATTTTAAGCTGTGACGGAAAAGCATAGCCGAGCTTAAAATCGCGCTAATTGGGTTGGCTTTATCTTGCCCGGCAATATCTGGCGCAGAGCCATGGATCGGCTCAAAAAGTCCTGGCCCGCTCGCCCCCACTGAGGCGGATGGCGACAGACCAATGGACCCTGCAATTACCGAAGCCTCGTCACTTAAAATATCGCCAAACATATTCTCTGTCAGGATGACATCGAAATCCTTAGGGTGAGTAATCAGCTTCATCGCCATTGAATCCACTAATTGATGGTGCAGCTCAACATCAGAATATTCTTCCCGGTGCAGCTCCGTAACAGCAGCGCGCCACATACGGCTTGTCGCCAGCACATTGGCTTTATCAACTGAGGTCACAATATTGCGACGACCGCGCGCCGCCTCAAAAGCGATCCGCGCGATACGTATAACTTCTTCACGGGAATATTCGCATAGATCAGATGCGCGATCACGCCCTTCTTCACGCGCCCCAAAATAAACACCGCCGGTAAGTTCGCGGATAATCAAGCAATCAGCGCCTTTCACCAAGTCGTCTTTTAAAGGTGATAAAGGCTCCATCCCGTTTAGAACCTTCATTGGTCTAAGGTTGGCGAACACTTGCATTTTCTGACGAAGTTCCAACAATCCTTTTTCCGGGCGCCGCGGCGCATCATCCCATTTCGGACCGCCCACCGCCCCTAAAAAGACAGCATCCGCATCAAGACAGGCTTGCAGCGTTTCCGCTGGCAAAGGATCACCATGCATATCGATCGCTTCGCCGCCAAAGGAGAAAGTCTCAAAGGTAAGGTCAATGCCATGAACGCTTGCCGCTCGCTCCATCGCCAGGCGCGCACCCGCCGTTACCTCCGGCCCGATGCCGTCCCCCGGCAACAATACGATATTATAACTCATGGCTGTCTTACCCTATCTATTCGCTTCGTAAGCTTCGATTGCATCCATTTGGTTGATGAGATGCCCGAGAGGGTCAACCCCGTCAAGAAGGCACCGCCGTGCAAATGGCTCCACCAGAAACGCAGCTGAACCGCCTGTAAATTCTACAGTATTTTTCTCAAGGTCTATTGTCACTTCCGCCCCCGGCGCAGCGAGCAAAGCCGCATGGGTTTCAGCATCTACCTCAACCGGCAACAGGCCATTTTTTAATGCATTGCTTTTAAAAATATCCGCAACATCGGAACTGATAACAGCGCGAAAGCCATAATCCAATAGCGCCCAAGGGGCATGCTCGCGCGACGAACCGCAAGCAAAGTTAGATCCGGCAACCAAAATTTTATGAGTGCTGGTGTCAACGCCATTTAGAGGGCTGGAGTTTAATGGCGCGCCATTCGCATCATAACGCCAATCATAAAACGCCGCTTTACCTAGTCCTTGGCGGCTTGTCGTTGTTAAGAATCGCGCCGGGATTATTTGATCGGTATCAATATCATTCGTTGACAATACGACAGTGCGAGATGTGAGCGTGTGGAAAGGGTCAAAAGACATTACTGCACGGCTCCTTCAGTATAATTACGTGGATCGGCGATATGTCCGGCAAGGGCGGAGGCTGCGGCTGTTGCGGGGCTTGCTAAAACCGTGCGCACATCCTTGCCCTGGCGGCCTTTGAAATTTCGATTTGATGTGGAGACAACCAAGTCCCCCGGCGCGCCGATATCGCCGTTCATACCGATACACATGGAGCACCCAGGCTCGCGCCATTGCGCGCCTGCCTCAACGAAGATCTTATCAAGACCTTCGGCTTCGGCGTCTTTTTTGATTTGCTCCGATCCCGGCGCAACTAACATGATGACATGATCAGCGACTTTGCGCCCTTTCATCAATTCAGCCGCCGCGCGCAAATCAGATAAGCGTGAATTGGTGCAGCTGCCGATGAAAACCCGGTCGACTTTGACTTTTTCAAATGCAACGCCCGCTTCCATGCCCATATAATCGGCCGCAGCGCGCGCGCCATCATTGTCAATGGCTGGATGGCTGCTCGCCGCTGGCGCTGCAGCATCGGGCGAGACGCCATACGTGATCATCGGTGCAATTGCGGCCGCATCAATGGTCACTTCCTTATCAAATACCGCGCCCTCGTCACTTGGCAGCGTGCGCCAGTCGGCAACAGCCGCATCCCACGCATCACCAGTTGGCGCGCGATCGCGGCCTTTCAAGAAATCAAATGTCGTATCATCCGGCGCGACCATACCCATACGGCCGCCTGCCTCAATCGACATATTACAAAGGGTCATGCGCCCTTCCATTGAAAGCGCCTCAACCGCAGGGCCCGCAAACTCCAACGCATAGCCTTGCCCGCCGTCGGCGCCGATTTTCGCGATCATCGCGAGCGCCATATCTTTCGCTGTAACGCCAGGGGAAAGTTCGCCCTCAAACCAAATACGCATTGTTTTGGCTTTCCGCTGCAAAAGGCATTGCGTTGCAAGAACATGCCCAACTTCTGTCGTACCAATCCCGAACGCTAGGGCTCCAAAAGCGCCATGGGTGGATGTGTGACTGTCACCACAAACGATGGTCTTTCCCGGCTGGGTTAAACCTTGCTCCGGCCCAATCACGTGAACAATACCGCGGCGCGCATCGCCCATGTCAAAAAGCTCGATACTATGGGTTTGGCAATTCTTTTTCAGCGTCTCCACCTGAGAGCGGGCTTCTTGCGTCGCGTAAGGAAGATCACCATCCGGTCCCGCCGGAAGCGTTGGCGTCGAATGATCCATCGTGCCAATCGTTAGGTCGGGGCGGCGCACTTTAAGGCCGCGGCTTTCAATCTCGGTAAAAGCCTGAGGCGTTGTCACCTCGTGGATCAAGTGGAGGTCAATAAACATTACCCCCGGGCTGTCCGGTTGTTCTTCCACAACGAGGTGGCGACGCCACAATTTTTCATACAGAGTCAATGCTTCAGTCATGACGCTTGTTATTCCTAAACTTTATACATTTACAGCTTGTGACGCATCAGCATCATTGACGCTGACACCGCGGGTAGTCGCTTGATTAAGGGCAATGACATAAGCGCTTACCGCCGCATGGGCCACATCAACCTCGCGGGAAATGCCAAGGATCTCCTCGCCCCCAACATCAAGCAAGGCTTCAGCCCGCACGATACCGTCATCCACATCGGCGATGTGGTGAATATCAAGGGTTTTGATATAGGCTTTAGCGCCCATTATGGCGCATACAGCGTTTAGCGCAGCATCAAACGGCCCTTCGCCTTCACAGGTGATTGTACGCCGCTCGCCATTTTCATGTTCCATAGAAATACGCGCATAAGGCTGGGTGTTTTCATCATATTCAGCGCGAAGTTCCACATTGCGCAACCGCCAGGGCCCGCCTCGCCCAGGCCGATCATTGGAGCCTGTGACCAGACGCACGACATCACCGTCGGTCACCTCACGCTGGGCGTCAGCAACGCGCTTGAATTTAACAAACACTTCATCAAGGCGCTGATCATCAATATCAAGTTCCAACGCATCGATACGCGACTTCAAAGCATGTTTGCCAGAATGCTTGCCCAAAACGATCGAGTTTGACGGCATGCCAACGGATTCAGCATCCATAATTTCATAGGTGCGCCGATCAAGCAAAACACCATGCTGGTGAATACCCGCCTCATGGGCGAAAGCGTTTTTGCCAACCACCGCCTTGTTGCGCGGAATGGGGTTATGTGTCACCCGCGCCAAGGTAAGACTGGTGGGATAAATTTCTGTCGTCTCAATTCGGGTCGACAAACCAAAATGATCATGGCGCGTCTTAAGCGCCATCACCGCCTCTTCTAGGGAACAGTTACCGGCGCGCTCGCCAATGCCGTTGATGGCGCATTCAATTTGCCGTGCGCCGCCGCGCACAGCGGCCAAGCTGTTGGCGACCGCCATGCCAAGGTCATCATGGCAATGGGCGCTGAACGTTACTTTGTCAGAATTCGTCACATTCGCGACCAAATACTCAAAAAGATCCTGAATTTCCTCCGGCGTCGTATAACCGACCGTATCTGGAATATTGAGCGTCGTCGCCCCAGCAGCGACAGCAGCATTTAGCGCTTCGACAAGATATTCCCGCTCAGTACGCATCGCATCTTCGGTTGAAAATTCAACATCCTCACTTAAAGACCGCGCATGGGCGACACACTTTTCAATACTTTTTATAATCTCAGCTTTCGACATCTTCAGCTTTACGTCACGGTGTAACGGGCTGGTGCCGATGAAAGTATGAATGCGTTTTAACTTAGCTGGCGCCAAAGCTTTTGCCGCGGCATCAATATCGCGCTCGTTAAGGCGCGCTAAAGAACAGATCGTAACGCCTTCGATCTCAGACGCCACCGCGCTGATCGCGGCCGCATCGCCCGGTGACGCTGCGGCGAACCCGGCTTCCATGATGTCGACATTTAAAGCCTTCAATTGGCGCGCGAGCATAAGCTTGCCATCAACGGACATGGAAAACCCTGGGGCTTGCTCGCCATCCCGCAATGTGGTGTCAAAGATCTTAACGCGATCTTTTGCAGCGCTTACAGATGATTTATCGGTTGTTATTGACATGACGCACGGCCTTTTTCTTAACAGGTATAGCTTGTTTTTTTTGAGTAAAAACGAAAAGGCCAAGCAGGAGCAGACCACTTCCGATCGCGTAAGTCGTCAAGTCTATGTGGGACATGGTTTGCTCCTTTCTGTCTAGAACCGTCGTTATATGTTTGTACTTAGTCTACTTCCACGCCGCGGCGGATTGATAAAACCCCGGTGCGAGAAATTTCAATAAGCCCTAAGGGGCGCATTAAATCGATAAAGGCGTTAATCTTATCACGCGCGCCCGTCACCTCAAAAACAAAGGACGTATGGGTTGTATCAAGCGCTTTAGCGCGAAAAATATCCGCTAGCCGCATCGCTTCAACCCGGTGCTCGCCGCTGCTGCTGACTTTGACGAGGGCCAATTCACGCTCGATAGCGTCCGTTTCTTCGCTGACGTCAATAACCCGGCGCACCGGTACGATCCGCGCGAGCTGAAGCTTTATTTGCTCAATCTTAGAAGGCGTGCCGCTCGTCACAATAGTGATGCGTGAACGGTGCTTTTCAACATCTGTTTCCGCGACGGTTAAGCTTTCAATATTATAACCGCGCGCTGAGATGAGACCGACAACCCGGCCCAAGACGCCAGGCTCATTATCAACGATAACGGCGATAATGCGCTCACCAACAACTTCCGGTTTGGAAGTTACAGGATAAACCGACTGAGGATTTCCTTTGGTCATAAGATCTTCCATCATTCACACATCTCGTTAAACGAGCTTACGCCCTTCCTCGCCAATTTCATCGCCAGTCACAGCGCCGCCAAGCAACATTTCATCATGGGCCGCACCGGATGGGATCATCGGGAAGACGTTTTCTTCCTTGGTAACACGGCAGTCAAACAAGACCGGCTTGTCGCTTTCGATCATTTCAATGATTTTATCATCCAACTCACCCGGCGTTTCAGCGCGAAGGCCAAGCCCGCCATAAGCTTCCCCCAATTTTACGAAATCAGGCAAAGAGGCTGAGTAAGAATGTGAATAACGGCCATCATGCAGCAATTCTTGCCACTGACGCACCATGCCAAGGTACTCGTTGTTCAGAATAAAGATTTTGATCGGCAAGCGATGCTGAACCGCCGCTGACATTTCTTGAATTGTCATTTGAACCGATGCATCGCCCGCAATATCAATCACGAGCGCATCGGGGAACGCCGCTTGCACACCAAGCGCCGCCGGCAAACCATAACCCATGGTGCCAAGCCCGCCGGATGTCATCCAACGGTTTGGCTCATCAAAATGAAAATGCTGGGCCGCCCACATCTGATGTTGCCCAACTTCTGTCGTGACATAGACGTCTTTGTCCTTCGTTAACTCATAAAGACGTTCAATCGCATATTGCGGCTTAATAGCTTTGTCTGATTTCTGATAAGTGAAAGACTTTTTAGCCCGCCATTTTGTAATCTCAGCGCGCCAATCATCCAAGCGCGCGTCATCTAGGGGCGCCTTTTGCGCCGCCGCGTTCCACTCTTCCAACATGGCGGCCATAACCGCGCCAACATCGCCGACGATGCCAAGGTCAACCATGACATTTTTATTGATGGATGAGACATCGATATCAACGTGAATTTTTTTAGACGCTGGTGAAAAGGCGTCTAAGCGCCCTGTCACGCGGTCATCAAACCGCGCGCCCAAACAAACCATCAAGTCGCAATCATGCATGGCTTTATTCGCTTCATAGCTGCCATGCATGCCGAGCATACCAAGCCATTGCCCATCAGAGGCCGGAAAAGCACCGAGCCCCATCAATGTTGAAGTCACGGGAAAGCCGGTCGCCTTGGCAAGCGCGCGTAATGTTTGGCTTGCCTGCGGTCCTGCATTAATAATACCGCCGCCGGTATATAAAATGGGTCGGCGCGCTGCGCGCATCATCGCAACAGCTTGCGCAACATCATGCTTGCCAGGCTCCGGCGTCGTTAGATAAGTGCGTTTACGCGCCGCATTACGCGTAACATAAGCCGCCTTTTCAAACTGAACGTCTTTTGGAATATCAATAACAACGGGCCCTGGCCGTCCGCTTGTCGCAACATGAAAAGCCTCATGAACAATCCCCGGCAATTGTTCCGCAGACATGGCAAGATAATTATGCTTTGTACACGAACGGGTAATGCCGACCGTATCACATTCCTGGAACGCATCGGTGCCAATCAAGGGCCTTGCAACCTGGCCTGTGATGCAAACGATTGGAATAGAATCAAGCAACGCATCCGTTAGTCCGGTAACCGCATTGGTGGCCCCAGGACCGGAGGTGACAAGAACAACCCCCGGCTTACCTGTGGCGCGCGCATAGCCTTCCGCCGCATGGGCGGCGCCCTGCTCGTGACGGACTAAGATATGCTGAATGCCTTCCCGCTCAAAGATCGCATCATAAATAGGCAAGACGGCGCCGCCCGGATAACCGAACACCACTTCCACGCCTTGCTCTTGCAGAGCATCGAGCACAAGCTCAGCCCCAGCTTTTAAAGCACTGGCGGTTTTGGTTTTTTCGGTCTGTTGAACAGGCGCCGTCATGGATTTATTCCCTATTATGATTGACCTTTACTGGTCAGGTTTTGCTTAGTCGTCTTTCGTGTTGGCTCCAGGCTGCAACCACGTCATACGTGAACGTAGCTCTTTGCCTGTTTTCTCAATCGGATGCTCGAGATCTTTATCAAGCAATTGCTGATAACGGACTTTTCCAGCTTTATTTTCTAAGATCCATTCATGAGCGAATTTGCCATCTTGAATATCTTTTAGGACTTCGCGCATGCGTTCTTTTGTTTCTTCGTTGATTACGCGCGGACCAGACACCAAGTCGCCCCACTTCGCAGTCTCAGAAATAAAGTCGTGCATTTTCGAAATGCCGCCCTCGTAGAACAGATCAACAATAAGCTTCAGCTCATGCAGACACTCATAATATGCAATTTCTGGCGCATAGCCTGCTTCTGTTAATGTTTCAAAACCAGCAATCACCAATTCAGAAGCGCCGCCGCAAAGAACAGCTTGCTCGCCAAATAGATCGGTTTCAGTTTCTTCACGGAATGTTGTTTCCAACGCACCAGCTGTCGTGCCGCCAATCAGGTTCGCATAAGACAACGCACGTTCTTTCGCATTGCCTGACGCATCCTGATGAATAGCGATAAGACACGGAACACCGCGGCCACGCTCATATTCGCGGCGAACAAGATCACCTGGCCCCTTTGGCGCAACCATGATTACATCAACAAAAGCTGGCGGCTTAACGCGGCCGTAAAGCACCGTAAAGCCGTGTGCGAAAGAAATGGCGTCGCCTTCTTTCAAACCAGGCTCAATGTCGTTTTTGAAGATTTCTTCGTGGCTCATATCCGGGGTTAAGATCGCAATGATATTTGCCGCTTCCGCTGCTTCCCGCACGGTTGCTGTGGCTAAACCATCTTCTTGGGCTTGCTTTTCACCCTTACCGCCAGGACGAACGCCAACAACAACATCGCAACCTGAATTTTTCAAGTTCAACGCATGGGCGCGACCTTGGCTGCCATAACCGATAATAGCGACTTTACTCTGTTTAAACGCCGCCGGATTGACGTCATTGTCTGTATAAACCTGCATCAGTTTTACCTCTTAGCTTTGGATCGGTTTACTTGTGACTGCGCCATACGCAGCCGATGAAACAAGGCGAGCAAACTTATCAAAGGCCCCGCCCATAGAATTTGCTGGCTTTGGCGTAAACGCCGCGCGCCGAGCGTCCCAATCGATATCCGCGTCAATGCGACGTTGTTCAATATCGATGGTAATTTCGTCTCCCTCCTGAATAAGGCCGATAGGCCCACCATTCGCCGCTTCCGGCGCAACATGACCAATAACAAACCCGTGGGAGGCGCCGGAGAAACGCCCGTCTGTCATCAACGCAACTTTACCCGCCAGTCCTTGGCCGGCGACAGCCGCTGTCACCGCCAACATTTCACGCATGCCAGGCCCGCCCTTGGGCCCTTCATAACGGATGACAATGACGTCGCCTTCTTTAATCTCAAGGGCCATAACAGCTGCGAAGGCGTCTTCCTCACAGTCAAAAACCCTGGCGCGCCCTTTAAAGGATCCATCCGCATACCCAGCTGTTTTCAAAACTGCGCCCTCAGGGGCCAAATCACCATAAAGAACACGCAAGCCGCCAGTTTCTTTTACGGGTTCTGCAACGGTGCGAACAACTTGTTGGCCAGCACTCTCTTCAGCTTCATTCAATTCATCAAAAAGCGAGCGCCCGCTTGCCGTTGGCGCGTCTTGAAGCTTGCCCCCTTCCATAAGCCGCTTACCAAACAAGCGCATGCCGCCAGCGGCGAACAAATCTTTCGCCAAAAAGCGCCCGCCAGGCTTTAAGTCGGTGATCACCGGCGTAGACCGTGACAGCTCGTCAAAAAGATCGATGGAAAAAGGCACGCCCGCTTCTGATGCAATCGCAGCAAGGTGTAAAACAGCGTTTGTTGAACCGCCGCTTGCGACCACCGCCGTCGCCGCATTGCGCAACGAGGCTTCCGTAATGAACTGGCGCGCATTGGCTTTAGTTTTTGCAAGCTCCGCAACCAATCGCCCGCACCGTTCGCCTTCTGCAAGCTTTGCATCGTCAACAGCAGGGGGGTCGCCTGCGCCCATTGGCGCCAATCCCAAAAAGGCGAGCGCCATCGCCATCGTGTTCGCCGTAAACTGACCACCACAAGCGCCAGCGCCAGGACAAGCCGTGCGCTCAATCTCATTTAGCTCAGCGTCATTAATGTCACCGCGTGCATGGGAGCCAACCGCCTCAAAAACATCTTGGATCGAAAGATCTTTCCCCTGACAATTACCAGGCATGATCGTGCCGCCATAAAAGATCGCCCCTGGAATATCCATCCGCGCAAGGGCCATCGCCGCAGCAGGCAATGTCTTATCACACCCAACAAGGATAATCGCAGCATCGAGGGAGTGGCCCCGCACAGCAAGCTCAATTGAATCGGCGATCACCTCACGGGAGATAAGAGAGGCGCGCATGCCCTCGCCGCCCATCGTAATACCGTCGGAAACAACAATTGTATTAAAGTCAATCGGCGTCGCCCCGCCCGCACGAACACCTTGGCGAACCGGCTCGGCCAAATCAGCCAAGTGCATGTTGCAAGGCGTCACTGTCGACCACGTGTTCACGACAGCAATCATCGGTTGGGCGAAGTCTTTGTCGTCATACCCAACGGCCCGCAACATCGCGCGCGCTGGCGCTTTTGCTGGCCCTTTGGTGATCGCATCGGAGCGTTTTGTCTGATCAGCCGTCATGAAAAAATCCTAATAAATCTCGTTTGCTTCGCTTTGCTCAGTTAATCTGTTGTTGAGAGGGCCCACTGATATAGATCACGCAGAAAAAAGAAAAGCCCGCTATCCGGTGTTTCGGGAGCGGGCGGTTGGTATCAGCGATCTATTTGAAATTTTAGGTAGCCGCTAACCCTCCGCCCTGTTCACAAGGAGAAGAAGCACATCCACCACGAGCACGCTAATCAAGCGTTTCTCTATATTTTGGTTATTCTGCGTCATCGCCATCATCACTAAAATAGGAACTCAAAATTCGGATCTATTCCGTTGGGATGCGGTTTTAACGGCGTAAACCTTAAAATTCAAGCAAAAAAGCCGGGCCGGTTGGCCGCAGCCATCACACATTAATGAAAGGGGCGAGATTTGGGGAACGGGTCTTTATAAAACAACCCAATTGCGTTCCCTCATCCAGCCTTTAATGGGCAAATGGCGGTATCAGCCTCAATCCGCAATACTTCAGCAAAAGCAAGGAATACATGATAAAACGTCGACGCTGGCATTGTTTTCGCCGTTGGCTTGCCGTCAATATCAAACGCATCAATCCACCCACCACGCGGAATTTCGATACCGGCGCCGGAAGACAAATAGTGGTCCAGTAAGACCCGGCTAGTAGCTGTAACGACCGGCGCGGGGTCAATATCATCAAGCTCATATAGCGCGACCGCAGCTTTTAACCGCTCCGTGTTTGGCCATGTGCGGGAGCCGCCGTCTAATATCGCGCCATCATCACGCACAGCGTTCATCACCGCGCCTGTTTTGGGGTTCATCCCATGCTTTTCAGAGAACCGAACAAGCGTGCGGATTTCGTTCATCGTATCAATGCCGAGCACGCTTAAACAATTTTGCAGGATCCACGCCCATTCTAGTTGATGCCCTGGCTCCGCGATCCGGCCCTTGTCGCCATCAAGGATAGACAAATCATCCTTGAAATATTCAGCCAGGGAGCCGGTTTGACGATTAAAAAAAGCCGTTCGAAACAGGCCCGCAATTTCATGGGCCCGATCACGAAACCGCACGTCGCCCGTCGCATCATAGGCCGCCAAAGTCGCCTCCAACAAATGCATATGCGGGTTTTGCAATCGTGGCCCTTGCATGGGCTTTTCATGCATAAATCCAGCGCTGCTTGGGTGACGCAAATGCGCCTCGATCCAATCAAGGGTTTTATTTGCCCAACTGCGATAACTTTGCTCGCCAGTCGCGCGGTAACCCCACGCAAACCCAAATAGCGCAAAAGCGTGATCATATAGATCGGGGGTTGGGTCCAGAACTGTACCGTCCCGATTTAAGCGCCGCGCAAAACCGCCGCCCTCGCCCTGCCACGCTTTTTCAGCAAGATATTCAGCCCCGCGCGCGATAAGCTCTGCCCCGTCAGCCCAGCCGAGCATTTTGGCATGGGCGAAAACATACATTTGGCGACAGGTTACGCGCGTACGCTTATAGTCAAGCGCCGCATCCGCCCCGGAAAAGGCCAACTCTTCAATAAAGCCGCCATGCGCATGATCGACCCCATTTTGCGCCCAAAAAGGGAGCGCATCTTCAAACATCCAATTTCGAATTTCTTGGCCAATCGTATCTAACGGCATGTTAGCTTCCCCGTGCGCAAGACACCCGACATTGAACATAGCATACTCCCGTCCACACATTAGACCTCAACGCGCTTTAAGGGCGCGGCTTATTGCGACATGCGACTTTGGCGCCATCGTGAAAGCGCAAAAATGAGACATTCCTGGCCGCCACAAAATCGCCTTGCAACGACCATTTGGGAGGCGATAAAAATATATTAAGCTTGCCTAAGTGATTTTACTTGAAAGGAAGCGCCATTATGGGACACCGCCCAATAAACCTCAGCACGTTATCACACGCGGCAGTATTAACAGGGGCGATAATTGGCGCGGCCAGTTGCGCGAATGGAACGCAGCCAACTGCTGAACCCGTGAGCCAGAAACCCGCCGCCATTTGTCCTTATGACGTGACCGAAGCCGCCGCCTGGATCAATCGAATGCCTAGCATATCTGAGAGAACAAAATTCCACGTGGTTCTACGCCTTTTAGGCGAACCTGGCGCGGCCTGTCCTGACCTTAAACCCATAGACAACGCCAAAGGCGCAAACGCAGGCGAGATTATATTAAATCTTGAGGCGGATGAACAATGCCCCGCCGCCGCCGGGGCGCCGTTTGAAGCCCGCTATAGCGAGCCCGTGATCGCAGACGGCCCAAAGTCGATCACTGTGATTTGCGGCGGTTCTGAAGTCGCGAAGATCGAAGAAGTTGAGTCGGTCTACTAATCGCGCTCCTTAATCCCACGCGTATTAAGCGGTTGAAAGGTGGCCTAGCCTCTCAATGTCTTGCGCCTCATCAATATCATAAAGACGTTCCAGATACGCGATGCGAAAATCCGTAGGCAAGCTTTGAAGGGTATCGGTTAAAGCTGCCTCGCTTGACCAACGCACACCCTGGAATAAATTCGGCGCGCCCCGTCGCCGTGCAAGGCCCATCAACCAAAAGCCCCCATCTTCCGCCGGCCCAAACACGGCATCGGCACCCTTAAGTTTTTCAAAAGCTTGGTGAATATGCGCCGCACGCAGCCCTGGGGCGTCCGCGCCAATAATGACCACGGGCCCAGCCCGCGCTGCGGCAAAAACATGGGCCATCCGCTTACCTAAGTCGCCTTTAACTTGCGGCGTTCGCCAAAGCCCCCGCGCACAAAACCCCAGACGAAAAAGCGCTGTTGGCGGATCAATCGCCAAGATTGTTCGCCATGGCCCCTGCCTTGCCCGAACAATTGTGCGCCCCGCCATAATGCGAGCAAGCACTGCAGCGCGAGCGAAACCGACAGAACGGCCAAGGCGCGTCTTTACCCTTCCTGCGACAGGCTCTTTTATAAAGATGACTAAAGAACCCTGGCTCATCGACGATACTCCCGCGCTAATTTTGCAACCGATGCGCCGCGCTTATATCGCGCCAATCGCATCAGATTAGAAATCACCTGGCGGGCGTAACCTTTTTTCTCGTACCGTTCTGGCGATGTCACAGCGCAAGTTTTAAAGACATGCAAAACACCGCGCCCTTTTTCTTTTATGGCGCGCTCAATAAAGTCGACATCCTCAAAAAGGGGCAGCAGCGCATAGCCGCCCAGGCGCTCATAAAATGAACGGGAAATCAGCATGCCCTGATCGCCATAGGGCAGTGAAAACAGCTTGGTGCGCGCCATCGCCCCTCTCGCAACTATAGATGCGCGCCAATCATCCGTATCAAAACGGAGTTTAAAAACGCCAAGTTTTTCACTATCAATCCCTTCGCGCCCCATAAATTGGCGCGCTTCATCGATCCATGTGGGATCAAGCACCGTATCCCCATGGAGAAATAGCAAAAAGTCGCCGCGCGCTGCTTGCGCGCCCGCCCGTAATTGCGCGCCCCGGCCCATTGGCGCAGTAATGATCCGCGCCCCGGCGTCATCTGCGATAAGCCGGGTTCTATCGGCTGAACCTGCATCGGCGACAATTGCTTCCTTTACCACCCCCTCTAAGGCGCCAGCCGCCAAAGCCTCAAGGCATGCAGCGAGCCGTCCTTCAGCATTAAGCGTTGGGATCACGATTGAGATCTTGGGATCTTTTGGAATGGTTTTGGAAGGTTGTTTCATAGCCTATCGCATAGGGCGATCGGCCCTCTCGCTCAACCATTACCCCATTAACAACGCCATGAGATAAATTTGCGATATGGGAAAAAATGTTCTTGTTTTGTTCTAATTGTTGTTTTAGCGTCGGGTCATGGCACGCGCTGCGCATCTTCCCCACCGCCCTCACCGCCGCCAAGAGGGCCGTCCGCCCGAGAGGGAGAAGGGGCGCGGCGCGTGCTCCAATAGCTCCGGCCGATATGAGGTGGAAAAGCGAGAAACGATTGACGATGGTTGGGAGCCCGATGAAGAACTGCCGCCGCTTCGTACAGAGATCACGGTTGAAACCCCGCGTAAAATCATCACGGCGAACAAGTCCCCCTATGTCGGGTTTGACAGCTCGATCAATCCTTATCGCGGCTGTGAACATGGTTGCATCTATTGTTTTGCAAGGCCCACGCACGCTTATATGGGCTTATCACCCGGGCTTGACTTTGAAACTCGGCTTTTCGCAAAACCATCCGGCCCCGATCTATTAGAAAAAGAACTGGCGTCGCCCAATTATCAACCCCGGGTTATCGCCATGGGCACGAATACGGACCCGTATCAACCGATTGAACGCACCTTTCGGATTATGCGCGGTATCTTGACGGTTTTTTCCCGCTTTCACCACCCAGTAACGATCTTAACAAAATCGGCGCTGATCACCCGTGACCTTGATATTTTAGGGCCAATGGCGGAACGGGATTTAACCCGAGCCATGGTCTCCATCACCACCGCGGACCGCGCGCTCGCCCGCTCGATGGAGCCTCGGGCCTCAGCCCCGCCAAAGCGTTTTGAAGCCATAAGAAGACTTGCTGAAACGGGCGTGCAAACTGGGATCATGACTGGCCCAATGATCCCTGGACTGAATGATGACGAGATGGAAACGATCTTAGAAAAGGCCGCTGCCCTTGGCGCCACATTCGCCGCCCACACTGTCATCCGCCTGCCCTTGGAAGTTTCCCCCCTGTTTCAAGAATGGTTGGAAGCTTATGCGCCCGATCGCGCCAACCGGATCATGCGCCATATTCGCGATAATAATGGCGGGCGCGATTACGACCCGCACTGGTCACGCGGCGGCGAAATAAAAGCGCCATACGCCAAACTCATTTCCCAGCGTTTTGGCGCGGCGGTGCGCCGTTATGGCCTTAACCAAGAGCGTCTTGCCCTGGATTTAACAAAGTTCCGCCGCCCCACAGACGGACCTTCCCAACTATCTCTCTTTGACGAATCGGAAGAGTAATTATGGTTAATTTATTATTAATTCTTTCAGCTGCGATTTTGGTTTTATGCCCGCCCCAACCCCGACTTTCGAAATTGAAGACGAATTTGACGGCCTGGTGGCGGGGGTTGATGAGGCCGGGCGCGGCCCATGGGCGGGACCCGTGGTCGCCAGCGCTGTCATCCTTAACCGCCAGTCGACCCCCGCGGGCCTGCGCGATTCCAAAACCCTTACTGAAAAACGTCGGCGCGAGCTGGCGAACGCGCTATGGCAAACGGCGCGCATTGGCGTCGGCGTCGCAAACGTTGAGGAAATCGACAGGCTTAACATCGCCCAAGCGACCTTGCTCGCCATGGCGCGCGCCGTCGCCAACCTTCCCACAGCGCCTAAGGTCTGTATCGTCGACGGAAACTTAAAGCCGCGTTTGGCCTGCCCTGCCTATACAGTTGTAAAAGGGGATGGAAAATCACTTTCTATCGCCGCCGCCTCGATTATCGCGAAAACTACGCGCGACCGTATGATGCGTGAATTAGCGCGCGACTTTCCCGAATACGCCTGGGACAGTAATAAAGGGTACGGCGCACCAGCCCATAAAGCCGCATTACAAACATTCGGCGCAACGCCCCATCACCGACGGTCCTTCGCGCCGGTGCGCAATGTGCTGCATGCGGACTCTAGCGCAGCACTGGTTTAAATTTACATTCCCTTAAGCTTCCTTAACGAAGTCTTTCAGGCGGCTATTTTTATAGCCTTTTTTCGCAAAGGCCGCCTATCAGGACTTGACGGCGGGCCCTCGCCGAATCAGACTGCGCCCTCGCTGATCACTGCAGCGTTTAATTGGGAGGCGGACAAGGTGTCGGCGCGGGACAAACAAGGCGTAAAAGAAACAAAAACAGACGGCGCTATGAATGACGCGCGCGAAAACACACCTGCGCAATCTGAAGCTGACCAAACGCATCAAGAAATTAGCGCGCGACTTAACACCATACAAAAAGGCGATACCATCGAGATCATGAAAGGATTGCCGGATGCGTGCGTCAATCTAGTCTTCGCCGATCCGCCCTACAATTTGCAGTTAAGCGGCGAGCTGCGTCGCCCAGACGACAGCCGCGTCGACGGCGTTGATGATGAATGGGATAAGTTTTCATCCTTCGCCGCTTATGATGAGTTTACCCGCAGCTGGCTACACGAAGCGCGGCGCATCTTAAAGCCCGACGGCGCCATTTGGGTCATTGGTTCGTATCACAATATTTTCCGTGTCGGCGCCACCCTTCAAGATGAAGGCTTTTGGATCTTAAACGATATCATCTGGAACAAAACGAACCCGATGCCGAATTTTCGCGGCACACGCTTTACCAACGCCCATGAAACATTAATCTGGGCGGCGCGGTCAGAAAAATCACGATACGTCTTTAATTACGCCGCCCTCAAAACGGCCAATGACGATTTGCAAATGCGTTCTGACTGGTCCATACCGATTTGCACGGGCGCTGAGCGTTTAAAAGACGAAGACGGCGCCAAAACCCACCCAACGCAAAAACCGGAAGCGCTTTTGCACCGCGTGCTAATCGCCGCGACCAATCCTGGCGACATCGTGCTAGACCCCTTTTTTGGCTCCGGCACAACAGGCGCAGTCGCCAAATATCTGGGACGCAACTATATCGGCATCGAACGCGAAGAAAGTTATATCGCCGCCGCGACGGCTCGTATTGCAGAAGTAACCCCAGCAAAAGCAGAAGACGTCGCCCTCACGCCGTCTAAACGCTCAGCCCCAAGGGTGCCCTTTGGCGCCGTTGTTGAGCAAGGCTTACTGGAGCCAGGATCCGCGCTTTATGCGCCGCGCCGCAAACATACCGCCCATGTGCGCGCGGACGGGTCTATCGCTATAAAGGGTCAAGACGGCGCAACGCTCCAAGGCTCCATTCATAAAATGGGCGCTCATGTCCAAAAGGCGCAAGCTTGTAATGGCTGGACCTATTGGCATTATGAAGAAAAAACAGGCCTGAAGCCGATTGACTTTTTGCGGGAAAAAATGCGGGCGCGCATGAAAGCATAAAACGTTTTGTGCGCACGAGCTCGGCCCGAGGGCGCTATTCCATCTGTCCAACATGGAATCGCCTTAATGTTTGGAAAAGATAGTCAAGAACGCAACACGCTAGACTTGTCAAACAACCTATAACAGGAGATGCCTGATGGCTGGAAAATTTGAGCTCTATAAAGACAAAGCGGGTGAATTTCGTTTCCGCTTAAAAGCTGGCAATGGCGAAAACATCCTCGCCAGTGAAAGCTATAATGCGAAAAGCGGCGCTGAAAACGGCATTGAGTCAGTCAAGAAAAACGCTGGTGATGAGGCGCGTTATGAGATTAAAGAGCAATCCAACGGCAAACCATACTTCGTTTTAAAGGCGGCTAATCACCAGGTCATTGGCAAGTCGCAAGCTTATGAGAGCGAAGCATCCTGCAAAAACGGCATTCAAAGCGTTTTGAGAACGGCGCCCGATGCGGCCGTGGATGATCAAACCGACTAAAATTTTCCGCATCAACCACAAAAAAGCTGCGTGAAATTTCACGCGGCTTTTTTTATGCCAAAACTTTCAAAACAAGTAAGAAACAGTCAAATTTTTTAAACGCCGTCATTAGCGTTGGCGCTAAAAACCTCATCACAGGAATCAGTGACAAAAGCGACATCATCAATCAAAAACCGGACGACTTTCGCTGGCGCGTCCTTGCTCTTGATGCTGACCTCTAATTTATCAATCGGCTTATCCATAAAATAAGCCCCAGCCATATGTCGCCAACGAAACGTGTCTTTGGTCCAGTTAAAACTCGCTTTGACCGGACTAACAGCGCCGCCCGCTGCGGTTCCCTTTAAGGTAACCTCATAGCGCTCCCCTTCCTTGCCGCCGGTTGGATAAATAGCCATAGCAGCGGCGCAAACAGGCGCCTCAAAAGACAACGCTAAAGGGGCGCCAAAACGTTCATCAGCATCATAAAGGGCGGCAAACTTACCGCTTGGCGCGCGGCGATAAGTACAATGGGAATTATATTGATAATAGCGCTGACCTTTACAGATCTGACGGCGAAGCCCCTTGCTAAAGGTCACGCCAAAGTCTGCTTTGAAAGCTTTCTCAATTTTTTGATTATGCTTGGCGCCGTTTTCTTCAAAAGTCACAACTTTATAAGGCGGATCAAACGCCGCCTCAGCAGCATCGCCAATACGGGAAATCTTGCGCGTATTAGTTACAGGATTGGTATCACCATCCGGATCAGCACCAAGCCCATTGCCAGAGACCACTGGCGATGTCGGGTCGTGATAGGGGGCTGTGGCTGAGGTTGCTTCGTCTTCCTGATCATAATTCGTGTCGTCAGAGGACGTTTGGTCACCGGCATATGCGCCGCGCCCCGTGGCATTAGGGGCATGATTATACGCCTTCCCATCTCCCTGAGACGTAGCTGGCCCCTGAGGCGTACCTGGATGAGCTGAAGCATCCGATAAGCCGATGGAAATTACACTTGCGCCAACGACCAAAAGCTTTGGAAAAGCCCCGGCAAAGCCCTTGCAATACGTCGCTGAAAAAACACGATCACGTGAAAAAAAATGCGCCATCATATCAAATCCCCACTTTATGGTTAATGTACCACGAGGGGGCGGCATTCGCCAACCGCTATTATATGCGAGCAGTTTCAACAACTTATGATTGTTAGATATCGCATGCTTGATTTTCGCAAAAATATTTCTTTTTTGCAGATGCAAAACAAGGATTAACCGCTTACTTGATATTATATCTGGAAAAGTGGAAAGCTTTTCCATAAAAGGTTTGCACTGCAAAAAAAGGCTCAGGAGGGCCAGACGTGCTTTTAACCATGCTAAAAGCGAAAATACATCGCGCCACGTTGACGATGACAGACCTTCACTATGAAGGGTCCATCGCCATAGACGAGGATATTTTGGAAGCCGCCAACATCTTGCCGCACGAGCAAGTCGATGTATGGAACATCACCAATGGTGAGCGGCTGACGACTTACGCGCTTGCTGGGGTGCGTGGTTCGCGTGAATTTATGCTAAACGGCGCGGCGGCGCGCAAAGCAACGGTTGGCGACAAAGTGATTATTGCCGCCTATGGGCAACTGCCAGCTGAAGAGGCGCGCAATTACAAACCAACGGTTGTATTAATGGATGACGACAACGCCATTGATAAAGTCCTCTAAGCTCAATTATTTTCTCAAAATTAAGCGCTTTTGTAATACGGTAGTAAGTCGCCGACCCTAAAAAGGCATGGCGGAAACCGCTTGCTTTTGAGGAGCTTTCAAGGCAAGCGCCAACGCAATGCTTTGTCGCTAAAACGCTGTTTCAATGGCGCCCACGGAATGCAAAGGCTACGCTATTTGCTCCCAAAGGAGATTTTGATGTCTATTGCGCGTTTGTTATTGGGTCTTTCATGCGCCGCATTTCAAATCCTTGCATTAAGCGCCTGTTCAGCATCTTCCGACAACGAAACTGCAAATAACCAAAGCGAAGAAACGCCCCTTGTCCGCACGAAAGAAGCCTGGACGACGTTGGAACGGGCGTTAACCGCCGAACGGCCCGCAGACCGAATTGAGACAGATGTTGCTTATCTTGCGGGTGACACGCTTTCTGGCCGTGAAGCCGGTACCGCTGGCTATAAAGCGGCAGCTGGATATGTAGCCGCGCGGTTTCAACAAGTCGGGCTAAAGCCCGGCATCAATGGTTCCTGGTTCCAACAGGTTCCACTGCGTGCAGCAAGGCGCGATATTGAAGCGGCCAGCATCACAATCACAACCGAAAAAAACGTCAATACCACCCTAATCCCGCTTGATGATTTTATCATCGGCCAATCAATGGCCCAGGCGCAGTTTAGTTTAAGCGCGCCTGTCACATTTGTCGGCTATGGCGTTTCAGCCCGCAACCAAAACCACGATGATTATGCGGGCCTTGATGTTCGCGGGAAAATCGTCGTCGCTTTTAATGACGCCCCCGTTTCTTTTAACAGTGAAGAACGCGCCTTTTATCGCAGCTATGATTACAAACTAAAAACCGCCGCCGCAAATGGTGCAATCGGGTTTATCGCGATACCAACTAAAGCCGACTTAAAACGTTATTCATGGGCGCGCCGGGCCGCGGGCGCCAAACAAAAGTCTATGACCTGGTTGCATCCAGATGGGATGGCTGAAATTTCCGCTCACGCCATAAAGGCCACCGCCTCTTTAAGCCCTAGCGGCGCCGATAAGTTATTTAGCGAGGCTGATAAGTCCTTCGACGAATTACAGGAAATTGTTGAAAATAACGGATCTTTTAAAGGCTTCTCCCTTAATAAGACAGTCGCCTTAAAAGGGGCCTCCATCTTTGAGGAGACGACAAGCCCTAATGTGGCCGGATTTCTTCCTGGCAGCGACCCCAAGCTTAAAAAGGAAATAGTGGTATTAAGCGCTCACCTTGATCATGTTGGCGTATCAGAACCGACATTCAAAAGCACAAAACAGCAAAGTGATCCGGATAAGTCAGATTACATCAACAATGGTGCGCTTGATAACGCAATGGGCGTCGCCGCCATGTTGGAAGCAGCCAAACAATTTTCTCAAACCAGCGCGCCTAAGCGCAGCATACTCTTTCTAGCCGTAACCGCTGAAGAAAAAGGACTGATTGGGTCGGACTATTTCGCCCACTACCCCTCCCTTCCCAAAGGATCGCGCATTGTCGCCAATGTAAATTTAGACATGCCGCTAACGTTGTATGACTTTAACGACATCATCGCTTTTGGCGCGGAACGCTCTAGCCTTGGTGAAACGGTACGCCAAGCAGCAAGCAAGATGAATATCGCCCTTGTCCCAGATCCTTTCCCAGATCAAGGAATCTTTACAAGGTCAGATCACTACCGCTTTGTGGAACAGGGCGTACCGTCTGTTTTTTTATTCCTAGGTCAAGGCAATGGCGGTGACAGTGTATTCGGCGATTATATGGCGAACCACTATCATCAGCCATCTGATCAACCTGATTTGCCAATTGACTATGCGGCGGCGGCTCGCTTTGCGACACTTAACTATGAGATCGCCCGAGCCATCGCAGATGATGATAAAGCCCCCCACTGGCTGGACGGTGACTTTTTTGGAGAGCGCTTTAACTCTGCCCGCTAAAGACGCCTAACAAAACTCAATAACAGCATCCCTGGTGTTCTCCACCCACAATCGCGCCGCCTAAAAAGACGAGCCCGCCCACCATGTAGAACGCGGCGACAACAACTTTGAAGGCTATAAATAACCATTTCCCTATGCCCATATTGACTCTCCCCCCTTATTTTGAGGCAACAGACAATGGACCTCAAAGCAGTTCTTTTAAGTTGACCGAAACATCTTCCAGCGTGGCGACGTCAACTTTCGTATTCGCCATTATAAGCCTTTTACCCATCGCGAAAGAGGCTGGGTCATTAATCGCATCAACCGCAAGAACCTCACCATCTTTTAGGTACCAAGCGGAAAATTTCTTTGTGTCCGGATCACCGCGCAACGCGATCTCTTCAGCCCCTTCGCCAAGACCGACCGTTTGTAGCTTGACGTCATATTGATCCGACCAAAACCAAGGCAGAGCATCATAAACAACTTCACCGCCAGCCATATTCGCCGCAGCAACCTTGCCCTGTTCAATCGCATTTGGAACGGACTCAAGACGCATCCGCCGACCATAGCGCGGTGATGGGAAATTCGTACAATCACCAGCCGCCCAAATGTTGGGGTCGCTTGTTCGTGCGTATTCATCAACAACGATGCCATTATCAACGTTAAGCCCTGCCGCTTTAGCTAATGAAACCGCCGGCACGGCGCCAATGCCGACCAGGGCGGCGGCGCACTCAATCACCTCGCCGCCAGTAAGCTTGGCGCCCGATATCGCCTTATCGCCTTCAAAACCTTCAAGGGCGGCGCCAAGGCGAAGATCGACGCCAGCGTCTTTATGGAGCTTGCCAAAGAATTCTGACACCGGTTGGCTGGCGACCCGCGCCAAAACCCGGTCCGCCATTTCAAGAACGGTCACATCGCGGCCCGCCGCTTTCGCGACGGCGGCGACTTCAAGCCCGATATAACCAGCCCCGACAATCACAACACGGCCATTCGCCGACAAAATCGTGCGCAGGGCATCCGAATCAGCAAGCGATCTTAGATAAAAAATTCCAGGCAAATCAGCACCAGGCGCCCCTAACTGGCGTGGCGGCGCCCCCGTCGCAAGCAATAAGCGGTCGTAAGAAAAAGTCTCGCCGCCTTTCGTCACAACCTTTTTAGCATCGCGGTCGATCTCATGCGCCGCATCACCAAGGTGAAGGCAAACACTTTGTTTTTCATAAAATTCAGGCGCGCGCAAATAAAGCCGCTCTTCGACCATTTCACCCTTTAAATACGCTTTTGAAAGGGGCGGACGCTGATATGGCGGCGCCGGTTCGTCGCCTATTATTGTAATACTTCCCTCATATCCGCCTTGCCGTAAAGAAACAGCCGCTTGCGCGCTCGCTTGTCCCGCCCCAACGATTACAATGTTCTGGCTCATTTTTTTTTGGTATCCTTTTTATACGGCAACTTTGAAGACAGCTAATTTAGGGCATTTAATCTGCTAATATCGTCGTGATTGCAAGCATGGCCTTCCCTCCGCACGCACTGCAAAAATCGCTTGGTATCGCAAACACATCTTTAATGCCCCAACCCCACCCTATCTTGAGAGGCGGAATTTCGGCGCGCATAACGGGCACACCCGGCAATTTACCACCGGACCGATAAGTTTCGAACGCCTGGGCTTGGTCATCAGCTCACTGTATATTTATAAAAAAATGGGCGGCCTTACATAGCCTTAATCGGCCCCTTAATCGGCGTCTCATAAAAATACCCCGCGCAAAACCCAGTAAAATTGACGAAACACTCCTTTCCCGCGTATTAAAGATAATTAGGGGAAACTTTGGGTGGGGCTTTTCGAATGTGGAATAGACGCAAATACTTTGTTTGGCTTACGAGCCTACTCGTCATGACCTTTAGCACGGCATCATTGGGAACAAAGGCCCACGCCGAACAAACCGAAAACAACAAACGGCCTACACTTCAAGAACTTAGCCCAGAAATAGATTGGGAAGCGGTAAGAAACCAAATAGCTGCGCGACCTCTCGCGAAAGACGGCGCCAGCCCGCGGCTCCGGCTCGTTAACCCCGCCCTTGCAGTAAAAGCAGCGGCAGAAGAAATTTCTCGCCCCCAATTACCCATTCTTGTTGTGAACCAGCCTGAAGCTTTAAAGAACCTGAAGCTTTATGGACAAGAAAATGCGTATTTCAGCGCAACTGAGCTAGAAGACGGCATTATCGCCAGAGTTTCAGGGACTAAAAAGCAATTACGGCTTGAACGCCCACCGGAACGGCTTGCCCGTTTAAATATTGTTCGCGGTCGCCGCCCGCCCCTGCCTAAGCTTGGCGCGCCTTATGTCATTACGCGCAGTCACTCCTCAACGGACTTATCATTTTCGCTATTTAAAGCAGGATATGTATTAAGTGTCATCTGTGATGATCCGCAGACCGATGAGCGTTGCAACGAAGATCAATATATAAAAAATCTCGCCGCCGCCCTTGGCCTTATAAACCGCCCGCCAAGTCCACGATCTTTCTTAAAGAAATAATGAGCCGCATCATGTCACTAAATCGTACACTGATAGCATCTGTCTCCACAATTACGTTTCTCTCTTGGTCGCCCGCTCTCACACAAGAGCTAAATGATGAAACAGGCTCGGCCTTCTCTTTCTTACCTGTGGGCGATTTACTGCCCGAAAGCGGCCCTGGGTTTGCGGATGCAACTGTTTACAGGGATAACATCGAATTCCCGCTTGAAGGACGCGCCTTTTTGAATAGCCAAGTTTACCGCTATGGCGGCTATTACGGCTATGTCAATGATATGGAAGGCGGTCAATGTAATGTGGCCAATTACGCCTATCCTTGGCAGGACACCTTTTGCGAAACCCGTTCCCGCTCACAAGATCTTTGCCCAGATGGCGGGCATGAGGGGCTTGATATCCGCCCGGCGACTTGTGAAAAATCTGTACACTGGGCGGTTGCCGTCGAAGATGCGCGTGTAACAGATATCCAGCGCCACTGGGTGACGCTGCAAACAGACAATGGCACGATCTATAATTATCTGCACCTTAACATGTCAGCCTTGGAAGTCACCGAAGGACAAAATGTGGCGCAGGGTCAGCGTATTGGCCTTGTCTCAAACGATTTTTACAAATCCGACGGCACATCAGTGGCGACAACGATCCACCTTCATTTTGAGATGTATGAAAACTATGTCTCGTCTGAAGAAGACGATCCCCTTTTCACGAAAGTGAACCCTTATCAAACCCTCGTCGCCGCCTATGAGCGAAAAATCGACGCCGCCGCGCAATCAGAAGAATAATATCCATCCTCTGCGCTCTTACTCGGCTTAAAATCAATAAAATTTTTAGGGAGAAACATTATGCGGATTTCTTTATTTTTAAGCAGTATCGCGGCCATCGCCTTAACTGCTTGCGGCGGCAGTCACGACCCTTCCGCTGAAGACGCAATCAATGAAAAAGCCGACAAAGCGATCGAACAGGCGGACACTGCCACTAACAAGAGTTCAAAACAGCAGGGACTTGTCATCCCTGACGGCGGGGTCCCATCTGCAGAACTTCAGGCCGAAACCAAGAAGCTAAAAGAAGCGCAACAGGCCGCGGACTTCGATACGATGAATGATATCCAAGCGGCGCGAAAACAGCGAAACGCGGCTAAGAAGCAAGACTTCGATGGACTTTTGCCAACGCCATCAGATGGCTGGACGATTGAACACCCAAATACGCGAGGGTCCGTTTGGCAAACCTCCGGCGGTGATCAAATCTATACGGTCTATTATATGAAAGATGACGGCGAGGTGTATTCCGCCCCTTGGAAGCAACCCCATATTGAAATCAACATCTATCATGTCGCCCAATCAATGATCGCCGGCAACACCATTTGGGCCGCACAAAACGGACGCATCCCAGAAGGTGGTGAGGTACTGACCGTTAACGATCAGCCTGCCACTAAAATTGAAGATATTGATGATGGCGACCCAAGGGTCATTTATACAATCATCCCCAATACACAAACGCTCGTTCGCTTTACGGGGACAAAAGTTTCAGACGCTGAAACCCGAACGATCATTGATCAGATCGATTTTGACCAGCTTGCTGAAATTACAACACGATAAATTCTTAAGGGGCGTCTCTAGTTTATGAGACGCCCATAATTTATGCGTAATTATTTCTGCGTAATACGAAGCAGACGGCCATCCGGGCCATCCTCCAAAACATATAAAGCGCCGTCAGGTCCCTGCTCAATTTCACGCACCCGCATGTCCCAGGAATAACGCGCCTTTTCAACACCTTTATCGCCCTCTAATGATACGCGAATGATCGCCGTGCTCCTCAGCCCACCGATAAAAGCGTTCCCCTTCCAATCTTCAAATTCCGCCCCATCATATATGACTAAGCTGGATGGCGCGATTGAAGGGACCCAAGAAATCGCCGGTTTTTCATAAAGGTCGCTTGTTTCATGATCAGGTATATTAAGACCTGAATAATTTTTTCCATCAGATACAACAGGCCAACCATAATTGGCGCCTTTTTGAATTTTGTTAAGCTCATCCCCATGCCGCGGCCCCATTTCATGAGCCCAAAGCTGCCCATTTGCATCAAAATCAGCACCCAGCATATTGCGATGGCCAATGGACCAGAATTGTCCTTGCAACCCGCCTTGTGTTGCAAAAGGATTGTCTTCAGGGATGGATCCATCATCCTTGAGACGAATAATTTTTCCAAGAGCCCCTGACATATCTTGAGCAGGCTTTTGCTTACCCCGATCACCAGAGGTGATATAAAGATGCCCTTCCGGGCCAAAGACAAGCCGATGGCTATAATGGCGGGAGGTGTCAGCTTTAGGCGTTTGCGTCCAGATACGCTTTTTGTTGATTAAAGCGCCCCCAAGGGCAGTGAAACGTAGCTCAGCTTGGTCAACGACAGCGCCAGACTTTTTCCCATCCCACTCAACATAGGAGATATAAACAAAGCTATTATTTTCGAAATCTGGATGCAAAATAACATCGCCAAAACCGCCTTGTCCGCTCACCTTCGTTTTTGGAACGCCTGTGATTTTACCAATGCGTTTTCCATCAGCCTCAAGAATAATAAGGCTTCCAGTTTTTTCACTAACGACCATCTTGCCATCGGGCAAAAAAGTCATGGCCCAAGGCGAATCAAAAGCGCCCAGCGGCTCAGCGTTAAGCTGAACACCGTCAGTCCCGGTAACCTCAAAGGGCTCGCTTTGGGCCGCGGCGGGGGCGATGTTCAAACTAGCCGCCAGAGCTATATATGAAGCGAATACAAATTTTGTTTGCAGCATCTATTGGACCTCCCACTAGAACCAATGGGGCAAACACCCCAGTAAACGGTTTTACCGTCTAAATTCATTCAAAGCGCCTATCGGAACACCAAAATTTGCAAAGAACGCATATCAATGATCAAATAGGTTGGTATGTATTTTTACGTACCCCAGCTAGAAAAGAATTACCTTATATCTTAGGGGCTTCCTATACAAATCTGCGTTAGCTTATCTGCGCATCTCTAATTTTGCTGCCCGAAGAGTTTGCACCGCGGCACACAATCCTTATAAGCCTGCATAAATAACTGGCGAAGGGAGCTCCTTTAAAGGCGCCGGTCATAACAAACGACTTAAACACAGGATTTCAGCCAATGAGCGAACGAATTGAAAGCGGCGCGTTGCAGGTCGCAAAAACGCTTTATGATTTTATCAACGAAGAAGCGCTTCCAGGCACCGGGGTGGACCAAGGCGCCTTTTGGTCCGCTTTTGAAAACATTTTGGTTGATTTAGCACCGAAAAACAAAGACCTGCTGGCTAAACGCGAAGCCCTCCAAACGCAGATAGACGCCTGGCACCGCGAACGCAAAGGCCAAGCGCTCGATCAAGGCGAATACCAAGCGTTCTTGAAAGACATCGGCTACCTTCAAGAAGAAGGCCCCGCATTCCAAATTGAAACCGCAAATGTAGACGAAGAACTCGCCAACAAGCCCGGACCCCAGCTTGTGGTGCCCGTCATGAATGCCCGCTATGCCTTAAACGCCGCCAATGCCCGCTGGGGCAGCCTTTATGATGCGCTTTATGGAACGGACGCTATCTCAGAAGATGGCGGCGCAGAAAAAGGCGGCGCTTATAACCCCGTGCGCGGTGAAAAAGTAATCGCGTTCGGACGCGCGTTCTTAGATGAGGCCGCGCCCCTGGCTGGCGGCTCCCACAAAGACGTAACGGCCTATCAAATAAAAGACGGCGCCCTTGTTGCGGATTTGGGCGGCAATGAGACCGCCTTAAAAGACCCAGCGCAATTTGCAGGTTATCAAGGGGACACGAACGGGCCAAAAGCTGTCTTGTTAAAAAACAACAGTCTTTACGCTGAAATTCAAATTAACGCTGACCACCCAATCGGCGCCGGCGATATGGCGAACGTTTCTGACATTTTAATCGAATCCGCCGTCACAACGATCATGGACGCAGAAGACAGCGTCGCTGCTGTCGATGCGGAAGACAAAATTCAGGTCTATCGCAATTGGCTTGGCCTAATGAAAGGCGACTTAAAAGACGCATTTGTTAAAGGCGGCAAACAAGTTGAGCGCACGCTGAACCCAGATCGCGTTTATACTGACCCCAAAGGGGCCGAGCTTACCCTTCCAGGGCGCAGCCTTATGTTGGTGCGGAATGTCGGCCACTTGATGACTAATGGCGCAATCTTGTTGCCAAACGGCGAGGAAGCGCCAGAAGGTCTTCTCGACGCGATGATCACGACACTGATCGCTATTCACGACCTGAAAGGAAACGGCCCATTCCGCAATAGCCGGGCTGGTTCCGTCAATATCGTGAAGCCCAAAATGCATGGGCCAGAAGAAGTCGCCTTTGCTGTTGAAACATTTGGCCGCGTAGAAGACGCCCTCGGCCTTGCGCGCAATACCATGAAAATTGGCATTATGGACGAGGAACGCCGCACGACAGTGAACCTTACTGAATGTATTCGCGCCGCCAAGGAACGCGTTATCTTTATCAATACAGGCTTCCTTGATCGCACCGGGGATGAGATCCACACCTCAATAGAGGCGGGGCCCGTCATCCGTAAAAACGAAATTAAAGGCTCTACTTGGATTGGGGCTTATGAAAACTCTAACGTCGATGTTGGCCTTGCCGCTGGCCTTCCCGGTAAGGCACAAATCGGCAAAGGCATGTGGGCGATGCCGGATCTGATGGCGGCGATGCTAGAGCAAAAAATCGCGCACCCGCAATCTGGCGCAAACACCGCTTGGGCGCCCTCCCCCACTGCGGCGACATTGCACGCAACCCACTATCACCACGTAGACGTTAAAGGCCGTCAGGCTGAGTTAAAGTCTCGTGAGCGCGCCGCTTTGACGGACATTCTAACTATTCCGCTTGCAGACCGCCCAAACTGGTCAGAAGAAGAAATTCAAAACGAGCTAGAAAACAATGCTCAAGGCATTCTTGGCTATGTTGTGCGCTGGGTCGAGCAAGGGGTTGGCTGCTCCAAAGTACCGGATATCAACAATGTCGGCTTGATGGAAGATCGCGCGACCTTAAGAATTTCAAGCCAGCATATTGCTAACTGGCTGCATCATGGCGTCTGTACACAAGCGCAAGTCCGCGCCGTTATGGAAAAGATGGCCGCTGTCGTTGATCAGCAAAATGCGGGCGACCCGAACTATCGCCCTATGGCGCCAAACTTTGCAGACAGCATTGCATTTGAAGCAGCTTGTGATCTTGTCTTTAAAGGCCGCGAACAACCAAGCGGTTATACAGAGCCGATACTCCATGCAAAACGTCTGGAGTTTAAAGCCAAAATGGGCGCATAAAAAATCTTAAATCGAACGGGGGCTTTAAGCCCCCTTCTTTTTTATGTAAAAACATCGGATGCATTAAACCACAATTGAGCCCATCATGATTTTTGAAATCGCCTATTTAAAAATTGATCCCGCCCAAAAAGAAGCGTTTGAACAAGCGGTCGCCAAAGCCGCGCCATTTTTCCAGGCCGCAAAGGGGTGTCATGGGATGAGCTTGTCGCAAATCATCGAAACGCCCGGCTCATATCAGCTGCGCGTGCAATGGGAAAGCGTTGACGCCCATATGGTGGATTTTCGCAACTCTGAAGAGTTTCAGCAATGGCGAGGCCTTGTCGGTGAATTTTTTGTCGAACCGCCGGTGGTTGAACACACTGAAATGCCAAAGACGTTTTTTTAGCCTCAACAAACTAAAAAAGCTATTTCACTTGGAACATGACAAAGCCTTTCCATCACTGAAACGTGAAACCATTGGCATTGAAATCTCCAGACAATCCGTCAGGTTATTCAAACCCCTTAAGAGATTAGACAATGCCCCAATTTTCAGAAGACGAAATTACACTTGTCAAAGGGATTATTCAGCGCCCTGATGAGCCGCGTCACTTCATGACAATAGAACAAAGCACATCACCAGCAAGCGTTGAAATTGAAGGAATTTTGGTCGCCCAATCAAACACCGCACTCATTGTGCGCGAGGTTGCAAAGAGCATTTACGATCCAGTCCTCTATTTCCCACAGGACGCCATCCTGCAAGGCGACCTAACCCAAACGGATCACACCACCTATTGCCCCCTTAAAGGCAAGGCAATCTATTTTACCCTGACGGTCGGCGACAAGACGTATGAGAATGCGATTTGGTCCTATGAAAAGGTATTAGACTTCGAACCAAAACTAAAAGAGATCGAAGGATATTTAGGCTTTATGCCAACATTCGCGACCATCGTCGCAAAATAAAACGTCTTGTGTTTTAATCAAACAAAGTTGCATTTACGCGCGCGTCGTGCGCAACCTTTACCACCTTCGCCATGACGGTTGGAAAACGCGTTTCGTCAAGGGCGCGCCATTCAAAGTCTTTATAGGCGCGCTTAGCAATTCCATCGGTTATAAAAACTTCTAGCTTTAAATGAAAATGGGTGAACGTGTGTGTCGCCTCCCCCGCACGACGCCATTTAGCTTTTATAGGAGCGTTGGCGTGATTGCGATCTTGCAACACCCCCTCCGCCCACGGATCACCAGGCAGGCCAAGCATGCCGCCAAGGAGGCCTTTTTCTGGCCGCCGCTCCACCAATAAAGACCCATCCTTTGAAAACGCCGCGTAACATGCGCCGGTGCGTGTTGGTTTTGCTTTCTTTGGCGCCTTGCGCGGGAAGCTCTCGGCGGTTTCTTCTTTGGTTGCAGCACAAAAGGACGAAAGCGGACAAAAATCGCATGACGGGTTGCGGGGCGTACACACCCCTGCGCCAAGGTCCATCAGCGCTTGGGCGAAATCGCCGCTGCGCGCGTCAGGCCAGAATTCCGCCGCCGCCTCTTTGATCTCAGCTTTCGATTTTGGCAGGGGCGTTTCAATCGCATACAGACGCGAGACGACCCGTTCAACATTGCCGTCCACAACCACCGCCGGCTCGTCAAATGCGATGGCGGCGACCGCAGCAGCCGTGTATGCGCCCACACCTGGCAGGTTTAATAACTCTTCCTCAGTTTGCGGAAATACACCGTCATATTCATTGGCCAGAACCACCGCACATTTATGCAGGTTGCGGGCCCGCGCATAATACCCAAGCCCCGCCCAGGCCGATAGCACATCATCTAAGGGCGCAGCGGCAAGGTCCTCAAGTCGCGGCCACTCCGCCAAAAACTGCGCAAAACGCGGCCCAACGGTCGCAACTGTCGTTTGCTGCAACATGATCTCAGAAAGCCACACGCTGTATGGATCAGGTTTGACGCCCCGCGCACGATCCTCAGGCCCGACGCGCCAAGGAAGCGCCCTTGCATTTTGATCGTACCAGCCGAGCAGCGCATCTGGGATGCTGAGTTTTTTGGTCCTTTTTTTCGCCATACAGTAGCGCTTATGATGGGCTGCGCCTAAAAAGGCAAAACTAATTGTAATGTTTTATGGAGCCGCTATGGCCCGCTGGCCTTCAGCAAAGACTAAGCCTGCGCGATCCGCGCCCCCGCATGTGCGTCGCTATTCTAGCGAAATCTTGGCGAACCTCGCCAAGCGCACAAATTACGTTGATCCACGCTTGGCCGCTGACTGGAGCCAGATTGTCGGCGCCAGCTCAGCATCGCTTTGCCGGCCAGGACGCTTACTAGGCGGCAGACGGCATGCGGTTTTAGAGATTCACGCTATTAACAGCGCCGCCGCCGCCCGCCTTCAATTTGACGAGGAACGCCTGCGCCAGGCCGTAAACGCCTTTTTGGGGCCAGAGACAGTGGCGCGGCTTTCAATCAAACACAGTCAGAGCGCTGGGGGTCAACCTACGGAAAAGTCTGCCCAGCCCCATCATCCCAAAACCACTGGCAAAACAACGCCTATGGGCCTTTCGCGGTTTAGAAAAGGCTAAATCCCATCCATGGCCAATGGGCCGAAAAATCGATAAGATCCCGACGAAATTACAGCTGTTCCAAGTTCCCGTTCACCTAATCCTCAATCTCTTAAAGGTACTGTTATGACATCGAAGCTTCGTCATCTTCTCGCCCCGCTTTGCGCTTTAACGCTTGCTGCTTGTGGCGGCGATGCGGCCCCAACAAATGAGGCTGAAAGCTCGCAATCGGCAGCGCCTTCAAAAAAAGCCAAGCCCATCACCGGCCTCACTTCGAAAATCAACACGATTAAAGAGACAGACATGGTGCTCGGCGATCCAAACGCACCTGTGACGATGGTGGAATACGCCTCCCTAACTTGTGGCGGGTGCGCTGATTTCCACAAAAAAATTATCCCTGCAATCAAGAAAGACTATGTCGATACGGGCAAACTCAAGCTTGTGCTACGTGAATTCCCCATTTATGGCGGCGCCACAGAACTTTCAAAACGCGGCTCAGCTTTCGCCCGCTGTGCGGCGGAGAAAAATGATAATCCGGAAGCGTTCTTTTCTGTTGTGGGCTGGTTATTCAACACATTCGGCGAATGGCGGACAGGCCAATCTCCTGCTTTGCCGTTTTTTCTAAAGGCGGCAAGTCAGGTCAATATCAACGAAGAAGAGTTTAACGCCTGCATCGAACGCGAAGACCTCATCGCTATTATCGACGCAAATGTCGAAGAAGCGAGCAACGAGTTTAAAGTTCCCGGCACGCCATCTGTTTACATCAATGGCGCTCTTGTCGAAACCAACGGCTATATCAGCGATTACGAGACGAAATTGCCAGAAGCGATCGATAAAGCGCTCGCCGCCCATGAAGAAGGCGCACAATAACGCGATATCCGTCATAAAAGGGGCGAATATTGTGGTTGGTTTTCCACATAAACGCGCCTTTGTTGCCGGGCGCCAAGAATCGGCGATGATAGGGACAGCGGCAAATCGAGTGCTGATCCGCAGCCTTGATTGGCGCCGCTGCCGCCTTTTTGGCGATAATTCGGATGGTCCGGCGTGAAATTCACCAATCTGCGCATCACAGGTTTCAAGTCTTTTGTTGAAACCACCGATTTTGAAATCCGTGAAGGCCTAACCGGCATTGTTGGGCCAAATGGGTGTGGAAAATCAAACCTGCTTGAAGCGATGCGTTGGGTGATGGGGGCGACATCCGCCAAAGCCTTGCGTGGCTCTGGAATGGGTGATGTTATCTTCGCAGGTACGAGTATGCGCCCTGCGCGCAATTGGGCGGAAGTTACCCTTACCCTTGATAATTCTGACCGCTCCGCCCCGGCTGAATATAATGACGAGCCAGTGCTGGAAGTTTCCCGCAAGATCTTGAACAAAGAAGGCGGGACGCAGTCGATCTATCGGATCAACGCCAAAGAGGTCCGCGCGAAGGATATTCAGCTTTTATTTGCAGACGCATCTAGCGGCGCGAACTCCCCTTCTCTTGTGCGTCAGGGCCAAGTGGCGGAGCTGATCAACGCAAAACCAGAAAACCGCCGTCGCTTGCTTGAAGAAGCTGCAGGCGTAACTGGCCTGCACACCAGACGCCACGAGGCGGAATTGCGCCTGCGCGCCGCGGAAACCAATCTTGAGCGCCTGGATGATGTGACTGGCGAGCTTGAAAGCCAAAAGACGACACTCGCCCGCCAAGCCCGCCAAGCGACCCGCTATCGCAACCTTTCCGGAGATATCCGTCGGGCCGAAGCAATGGCAGGTTATCTGCGCTGGGCCGAAGCCGTCGAGGCAATGGAAGAAGCGGCGAGCGCTTTGCAAGGCGTCAATTCCCTTACGGAAGAAACAGCACGCGCTGCAGCCGCTGCTGGCGTCGCCCAGACCGCCGCCCATGAAGCGCTTGAGCCATTGCGCCTGGAAGAGGCGGAGGCCGCAGCGGGTCTGCACCGATTAACGGTCGCTCGCGAGACCTTGGATGAAGAAGCCGCCCGCGCCCGCGCAACCCTAGAACGCCTGACCGCTGAGATCGAACGCCTCAACAATGACGAGACCCGCGAAGGCGAACTCTTAAAAGACGCCCAGGAAGCGATTGAAGCTCTTGCTCGTGAAGAAGAAGGGCTGACTTCCCGCAAAGAGCGGGAGGCTGAACGCCTTACCGCTGCTGCTGCTGCGATGAAAGAAACCGCTGCGCGCCTTGAAGATGCGGAAAAAGCGTTCGAAGCGGAAAGCGCCGCCGCAGCTGAAATTGACGCCCGCCGCCGCGCCGCCGCTAGCGCCTTACAAGAAGCCGCCCGCCAGGTGGAAAAAATCAGTGGGCGCATAAGCTCGCTAGAAAGGGAGCGCGAACAAACGGCCCTTAGCGAAGAAGAACGCCGCGCTCTAGAAGAGGCGACCGCCGCCTTTACAGCCGCCGAAGAAGCCGCCCGCGCCGCTGAGCTTGCGGCGCAAACGGCTGAAGATAATCGCGTCGCCGCTGAAGCGCAAGAAAACGAACTGCGGGCGCCCCGCCAAAAAGCGGAACAATCTTTGTCTGAATTAACAGCTGAGTGTGACGCGCTAAAACGTGTTCTGGCGGCTGGTCAGGAAGGCGATTGGCCCTCTCTGATTGAACAAATTGAGGTGGAGCCTGGATATGAAACCGCGCTTGCCGCCGCCCTTGGGGATGATTTAAACGCTGCTCTTGACGAAGCTGCGCCAATGGCGTGGACCAATATTGGCGCCCAGCCACTGCAGTCAGCAACACTTGACGCGCCAGCCACCAATACTCTGCCAAATGGTGTTGCGCCCCTTTCCCGGTTTGTGAAAGGCCCCGCGCGTCTTACCCGCCGCCTCCAATCAATTGGACTTATCGCTCAGGAACAAGGCTCAAGGCTGCAAAGCGAGCTTACGCCGGGCGCACGTCTTGTCTCGCGCGAAGGGGATTTATGGCGCTGGGATGGTTTTTCCGCGCGCGCGGAAGCAAAAACAGCCGCCGCTATTCGCCTTGAGCAACGCAATCGCTTAAACGCTCTGTCTGCTGACCTTGAGCGCGCCAGCAAAGCCCGCAGTGAAGCCCGCCAAGCCCATGACCGCGCCCAACAGGAAGTGGCGCGCTATAACACAATATCGCGCGATGCTCGCACGCTTTTGAAAGATGCGGGTAAGCAAGTGGATAGAACCAGGAGCGCCCTTAGCGCCAAAGAGCGCGCCCAAGAGCGAGCGAAAGATCGCTTGCAAACAATCACAGACAATCTTGCAAGCCTCAATGAAGAGTTACGCGAGGCGCAAGGCAAGCACCAACAAACAGAGCAGGACGTTGCGGCCTTACCCCCAGCGGAAGTCTCATCACGCAAACTCGCTGAAGCTAAAGAAAAGTCCGCCCACGCCCGCGGCGAAGCAAGCGAGGCGCGCGCCGCCCATAATGACCTTGCCCGAGAGGCGCAAATGCGCGAGGCGCGCCTTGAGGAGCTGGCGCGCGAGCGGGGCGTTTGGACAACCCGGCGCGAAACAGCACAAGGACGCCTTGGCGATCTGTCTCAAAGACTGGGTGCGGTGCGTACTGAAAAACAAACCGCAGAAGCAGCGCCCGATACGATCGAGGAGAAAAAAGTCGCCCTGCTCGACCAAATTGGCGCGGCTGAAGAAACGCGCAACGCAAAAGCCGACGCCCTTGCCGCCGCAACACAACAGTCGAGCGACGCTGATAAAACCGCAAAAGAAGCAGAAACAGCCGCGAGCGAAGCCCGCGAAGCACGCGCGCGCTTAGACGCACAAAATGAAAGCTCAATCGCGCGCGTGGAAGAAGCCGCATCATTGGCGCGCGAGACATGTAACGCAGAACCAGAAGCCCTGCTTGGCATTGCAGAGCACAAAGAAGGCAAAGAGCTTCCCGCCCGCGCTGATATTGATCGCAAGCTGGAACGCTACAAGCGCGAGCGTGAAAATTTAGGCGGTGTTAATCTGCGTGCTGACGAAGAACTTAATGAGATCGCTGGGCGCCTTGAAGAAATTGGGACTGAACGCGAAGACTGTGAAGCCGCGATCCGCAAATTGCGCACCGCGATTGGCGGATTGAACCGCGAAGCGCGCACGCGCCTGAAAGAGGCGTTTGATCAGGTCAATGCCAATTTCGGCAAGCTATTTACGCGCCTATTCAATGGCGGCCAGGCGGAATTGCGCCTTATTGAATCAGATGATGTGTTAGAAGCTGGACTTGAAATATTCGCCTCCCCGCCCGGTAAAAAGCTCGCATCAATGTCACTGATGTCCGGCGGAGAGCAAGCCTTGACCGCCACAGCCCTCATCTTCGCCGTCTTTATGGCGAACCCAGCCCCTGTCTGTGTTTTGGACGAGGTTGACGCCCCGCTTGATGATGCAAACACTGAGCGTTTCTGCCGCCTTCTTCATGAAATGGCGCAAGAAACGGAAACCCGCTTTATCGTTATCACACACCATGCGCTATCCATGTCGCGGATGGACCGCCTGTTTGGCGTCACGATGATTGAGCGCGGGGTCAGCCAGCTTGTGTCCGTTGACCTTCAGCGGGCGGCGCAAATGGCGGCGGAGTAATCGCTGCTAAAGTTGGCGGTTACCATCTAACCATTGTCGCAAAGCCGCCAACGCTGGCAGCATTTGCTTTGTGCGTTCCTCACCAAAGCCATCTTTGACGCGCGCTAGCAATGGAAACGCCGCGAGAATGCTTTCTTCGCGGGCGGCTCGCCCCGCTTTCGTTATAAATACCCTTTTCGAACGCCCGTCTTCTGGATCACGCGCCAGTTCAATAAAGTCTTTTGCCTCTAACCGTTTTAAGGTAGAGGTTAAGGTTCCGCGCGTAAGCTGAAAAGCAGACGCCAGGGCCGCGGGGGTTTGACCGTCCCCCAATCGAACGCAGTGGTTTAGCACGGTAAATTGCGCCATGGTCAACCCATGGGGCAAAGACCGTTCAAACATTGTCGACGCCAGTTGGTTAATGATGCCGATCTCATTAAAAAGCTGGAAGAAAAGCGCCTCGCCTTCCAGGGGTCGTGTTGGCCCTTCTGATTTAGACAACCATATTCTCCAGCCCCCATCGTGGTGCGGGGCCTACCGGCCGGGCATAACCAACACGCACCAACATTTGCAAAGTTCTTCCGCCCGCGATCATTTTATGAACCTCGTCATATAGATCGGACATAGAAGAATATTCCTGTAGCGCTTGGCTCCACGGATGAATAGCAAGCCCAAGCGCAGTCGCTTGTAGATTGAGCCTTAAATAGGACCGCCCAGCATTTAATTGATCCGTTCGGGTCTTATTATCATTAGAAATCCATGCAAAGGCTTTGGCTGACATCGCCCTTTCATGAAACATTGTCAGCCCTTGGCGAAATGCGCTGGAATTTGGGTCCGCCAGCGTTGCTGTGTTAACGGCGCCAAAAAGTTTTCCAGCCGCAATTATCGGTCCATCAAGAGCGATGCCGTCAGGGTTTTCTTTGACCTCTTTAGCGCCAATCCGAAACAGATTAACGCTTTCATGGTGCACGGCTGGGGTCAGGGCTTCCCGCTCATGGGCCCGCCACGTTAGGTCACGCAGCTTAGCGGTAAGCTCATCATCCGCTGCGTAATCGGCTTTAAGACCATACTTAGCCGCTGCTTCCGTCAGCTGGCGGAGCAAGCCGTCTTCAACAGACTTTGGCTCATATCTTTCACGGTTAGTGCGGCGATCTAAAACGTGAGCAAATAACGGATCAGGCGCCCCCGTCCCTTTGGTAAATTCAACCCTTGCGACGGGTCGGTCGTCAAGTTTGGCCATATCCTCCCCGTCATGAAAGGGTATGATCTTAGCATTGTATCCATCTTCAGCGGCAGCCATCGACATAAGTTCTAAAAAGGCGCCGCACCCGATCGTAATCTGACGATCATAAGGGTCGGTTTCAGGGAGCTTGCGATCATTATCGCAATAAAGGGTGAGCGCATCTTCCCCCTCTAACTTTACCAACCATGGCTGACGATTATGGGGATTGGGCGCGAGCAGCGCATAAGACAAAGCGCGCCGTCGATACTCTGTTTCAGCCCCTGCCTCGCGCCAGGGCAATCGAGCCGATCGCGAAACGCCATTAGTCGCAATAAAACCGCCAGCGCCTATCGCGGCAGTAACGCCAACACCGCCAATAATTGTCAGTACATTTCTTCTGGTCGTCATTTTGCGCCTCAACATGTGTCTGAGATTTGAACCACCAAAACTAGTTTAATATCAAATTATATAACTTGATATCAAACTATATGCAAGTCATTGACCTCCACCAGAGGTGGAGGTTTGAAACGCTTCGCTTGGGACCGCCAGAGGCGGTCTTTGGACCTTGAACCGCCAGAGGCGGTCTTTGGATCTGGGACCGCCAAAGGCGGTCTTTGGATCAACGAGCGTCTCAGTTCTCCTCCCCCGTTTCACGGGGGAGGTGTCGGCGAAGCCGGCGGAGGGGGCGAAACTGCGTCAACTTACTCAGGCCCATCATGATAGCATAGACCGCATCCCCCCTCCGATCCGCGCCTTCCGCGCGGATCACCTCCCCCGCAAGCGAGGGAGGAAAAACCGCCTACTGTAGATTTTAACAAGCTGATAACGCAGACAAACTGCGGTCTCCTACCTACAATCTAGAACGCGTCCAATCCTCCACCGAAGGTGGAGGTTTTTGATGGAATAACAAAAAAAAACCGGCGATTTTCATCACCGGCTTTTAAATAATGGAATGCTCACCTAACCGAGCTGATATCCAGGCGTCGATTGGGAAAGGGCAACCTCATCGGCGTTCATCTCCGCTTCGATATCGCCAAATAAAGGCGTTGAAAGATAACGCTCCCCCGTATCCGGCAACATGCACAGGATATTTGAACCCGGCTCGGCCGCTTCAGCCACTTCCATCGCCGTCGCAAAGGTCGACCCGCTAGAGATACCGACGAAGATCCCCTCTTTTTGGGCGAGCGTCTTTGACCACTTCATGCCCTCTGCGCCAGCAATCTTTTTAACTTCATGAATGACGCCGCCTTCAATCGCTTCATCAGCGATTTGCGGGACAAAATCGGGGGTCCAGCCTTGAATGGGGTGCGGCGTCCAAGCGGGGTGGCTTTCCGCTGGCGAACCATCCGCATTGCGGCTTTGCGCTGAGCCGTCACTCATCAAGGGGGCAACATCCGGCTCGCTAACAATAATTTTTGTCTCAGGGCTTTCTTTGCACAGAACGCGCGAAACCCCTGTTAGGGTGCCGCCAGTGCCATAGCCCGTGACCCAATAATCTAACTTCTCGCCTTTGAACGCTTCGACAATTTCGCGTCCTGTGGTTTTTTCGTGATAATCGGGGTTCGCCTCGTTCTCAAACTGGCGGGTCATAAACCACCCATTCGCTTCGGCAAGCTCTCGCGCTTTATTGACCATGCCCGTGCCTTTTTGGGGCGCTGGTGTCAACACAACCTTTGCCCCTAAAAAGCGCATTAGCTTTCTGCGTTCTACGCTAAAACTCTCCGCCATGGTGACAACAAGCGGATAACCCTTTTGCGCACAGACCATGGCAAGTCCAATACCAGTGTTGCCGCTTGTCGCTTCAACAACGGTTTGACCAGGCTTCAAAGAGCCTGCTGCTTCCGCCGCTTCGATGACCCCAAGGGCAAGACGGTCTTTAACAGAACCAAGCGGGTTAAAGGCCTCAACCTTAACAAAAAGGTTCACCCCTTCTGGCGCAAGCTTATTGATTCGCACAATTGGCGTGTTTCCAATCGTTTGAAGAATATTGTCGAATTTTTTGGTCATGGGTGCCTCGAATGTAAGCGCCAAGAAATGCGCCAGGAGCCAGAGTGAATGTTAGATAAATCGTGTAACAAAATGGGGCTTATCTAATGGATAAAAAGAACACAAAGCCCTTTAAAAGACTTTGCATTTTGGCTCATGAAACCCGCTTTCTCAATAGGTTCACGGGCCTTTAGAATTGCTGTTTTTCGATTCTTATTCACTTTCCCGTCAGTGATCTTAAGAATAGCTGCAATAATTTCTTATCTCATCCCGCGTCGTCTCGACGCGGCGGCCATTTTTTCTAGATAGAACAAGGCTTTGAGCGGCATTTTGGCCGCTTGACGCGTTGCACCCCCCTGGTTAAGTTCCGCCCGATTCCTATGAGGGCGCCGCATTCGCGAACGCTCATCTTTTAAAGGACCCATGTCGGCTAAAAGGGCGGAAAAAGATGGCGGATAATACCGGCAATCAAGACCCGTCTTCACTAGACGAATTTTCTGACCGTTTGGATGCTGCACGAAAAAGCAGCGCAAATGATACAGAAAATGATAAATCTGGTGGGCGCGGGCAAAGCTTAGGGCGTGGATTTCGTCTCGCTTCGGAGCTTTTGGCTGCAATGATCGTTGGGATCCTTTTGGGGATGGGTATAGATGCGGTTGCAAACACCTCTCCGTGGGGGTTATTGGCCGGTATTTTTATTGGGTTCTCAGCCGGCCTTCGAAATGCAATAGCGGCGTTTAAAACCGCTGGCGCTGATGCTGATGACGCAAAAGAAAATGCTGGTGACAGCGATGCGAACGGCAACAGTGCAGATAAATAACTAACCGGGGCGGGTTCGCCCCATTAAGGCGCGAGAGATGATAATCGAGCAAAGAGCCGCTGGCCCGATGGAACAATTTGAAATTGTTCAACTTATTCCTCTGTCATTCGGCAATCTCGATATTTCGTTTACGAACTCATCTCTTTGGATGTGCCTTGGCGTCGGCGTTGCGATCCTATTCTTCGCGGCGGGCGCACGGGCGGGTTCTTTAATCCCAGGGCGCTTACAATCAACAGCGGAAGTTTTTTACGAATTCGTCTCCGACATGGTGCGCGGCGCAATCGGACCGGAGGGAATGAAGTTTTTCCCTTATGTATTCAGCCTCTTCATCTATATTTTGATGGCGAATTTGCTTGGCCTTTTCCCATCTGTTCCAGGCCTTTGGCACACTTTTACAACGACTAGCCATATTGCTGTAACGCTCAGCCTTGCGATGCTCACGATCTCCATCGTCGTGATTTATGGCTTTTACAAAAACGGTCTTGGATTTTTAAAGTTATTTGTGCCGTCTGGCGTTCCGGCATGGCTTTTACCCCTTATTGTCCTGATTGAGTTTGTTTCTTTCCTCTCAAGACCATTAAGTCTCGCCATCCGGCTTTTCGCCAATATGCTCGCTGGCCACATCATCTTGAAAGTTTTTGCGGGCTTTATCATTTCACTGATCAGCGCTGGCGGAATAGTCAGTGTTATTTCAATCTTCCCATTCTTGGGAACAATCGCCATCACCTTGCTTGAAATTCTAGTTGCTTTTCTTCAAGCATATGTATTCGCCATTCTCACCTGCATCTACCTCAATGATGCGGTTCATGTAGGACACCACTAACCATTAACGATTTCCCGTTGCGGCACGGGGGCCAACCGCGACACGACGGGAGCAACGGCTCACACAACTTAACTTTAGGAGTTAAAAATGGACGCAGAAGCTGCGAAACTCATTGGCGCAGGTATCGCCGCCCTTCCGCTTGCAGGCGCAGGCGTTGGTCTTGGCATTATCTTTGGCAACTTCCTTTCTGGCGCATTCCGCAACCCATCAGCTGCTGCAGCGAATCAGCAAACATTGCTTCTCGCCTTCGCACTGACAGAATTCACGGGCCTATTGGGCTTCGTGGTTGCCATGTTGATTTTGTTCGTATTCTAATCAGCAGCAACTTTTTACTTGAAAGGAAGCGACGCCATGTCGATCCTTGAAATTACAGCCATAGCAGCGGCTGAAGCAGCTGGTAAAGCGGCCGGCGGTGAGTCGAGCGGCGGTCTTCCGCAACTCGACCTTACCACGTTCCCTAGCCAGGTGTTTTGGCTGTTTGTCACCTTTGGTTTCATGTACTGGGTCATGTCCGCTTTTATCTTGCCAAAACTCGGCGGGGTCATTGAGGAGCGTCGTGACCGTATCGCCGACGACCTTGATCAAGCGGCGGAATTTAAGCGCCAGGCTGAAGAAGCTGAAACCGCTTACAACCAGGCATTAAGTGATGCAAAGGCGAAAGCCCAAGCGATTGCTGCTGAAACCCGCGAAACGGTTGATGCTGAGATTGCTGAGCTACAAGCTGAAGCAAACGCAAAAGCCGCCGCAGACGTTGAAGCGGCAGAGGCGCGCATCAGCGAGATGAAAGCGCAAGCGGCGGAAAAGGTTCGCGAAGCTGCTGTTGAAACGGCGCGTACGATCGTTGAAACCTTGATCGACGAGCGGCTGGACGGGAATGTGATTGCCTCGGCGGTCCCAGCTCAATAGAGGCCTTTGGGGTTCGCCCCATGGCCTTCTAGGCTCGCTTTTAAAGACACGCCTAACCAAAGACTGGCCTTACTTAAGGCGCTCAGTTAAAGGAATTCGCTATGAATAGCGCTGTTAAAACCCTAACCGCCCTCGCCTTCGCGGGCTTTACCGTTACAGGCGCCGCTCTTGCGGCCGGCGGCGGTCACGACACGCCGCTTTGGAAAGACACATCCGTATGGGTCAGCTTTGGCTTTTTGGTTGTTATCGGTCTTTTCTTAATGATGGGCGTACCGAAATCCATCGCTGGCGCCCTTGATGGCCGGGCGCAGAAAATCGCTGACGAGCTAGACCAAGCACGCCGCATGCGTGAGGAAGCCCAGGAGATCCTGGCGCAATATCAGCGCCGTCAACGCGAGGCTGAAAGCGAAGCTGAGGCGATTATTGATCAAGCCAAGAAAGACGCACAGCGCATCGCTGATGAAGCCCGCGACAAGATCAATGAACAGATCGCCCGCCGCGCAAAGGCAGCTGAAGAAAAGATCGCCCGCGCAGAGGCACAGGCCCTTAGCGAAGTGCGCAGCCAGACGGCTGACCTTGCGATCGAAATGGCGGAAGCAACGATCAAATCCCGCCTTGACCAAGGCGCACAATCAGCAGTGATTGAAAAAGCAATCGACGAGCTGCGCAGTAAACTGCACTAAGCGCTGGATAGTAACTTTCACTTTAGGAACTTAAGGCCTAGTTGAAGAAGGAACGTCAACGCGCGTTTCTCCACAAGCCAAAAAATTTGGCGCCGCCATGAGTTTCTCTACAAATTTTGAATTGCATACTTGCGGCCCATCCGTCGAGGCTTCGCTTTACTCAGCGCCTCAGGATGAGGATCTTTTTCCTTTCAGCAAATGAATGACCTCATCCTGAGGCGCAATCACATCGTGATTGCCTTCGAAGGATGGTCGGCGATTTCCGGCTTTTCCGTACAAACACAAAAAAAGGCCAGCGCTCCATAAACGCTGGCCTTTCATTATTCAATTATCAAAGAGCTTACGCTTCTTCTGTCACCACAGAAACAAACTGACGCTTGTTTTTCTTAGTGGCGAACTGAACGCGGCCCTCAGTCAACGCAAAGATCGTGTGGTCTTTGCCAAGGCCGACATTTGCGCCCGGATGAAATTTCGTGCCGCGTTGACGAACGATAATGTTGCCAGGGATAACAGCTTCCCCGCCAAATTTCTTCACGCCTAAACGCCGACCGGCGCTATCGCGACCATTACGGGATGAACCGCCTGCTTTTTTATGAGCCATGATCTACTCCTTTAATTTAACGCCTGCTTGTTGTTAGCCTTTAGCCAATTCTTTGGCTTGCTCTATCCAATTTTCACGCTCGATGCGACCTTTAAAAGAAAGCTTCTCGTCAAACGCTGCGATGTCTTCAGGGCCCCAAGCTGCAATCTGAGCAAAACTTGTGACGCCCGCATCATGCAATTTCTTTTCAAGGGCCGGCCCAACACCGGACAATTTCTTCAGATCATCGCCGCCCTCTGCCGCTGGCGCAGCTTCCGCAGCAGGCGCATCAGTCTTCTTTGGCGCCGCTGTTTTAGCAGCAGCACTCGGCTTAGCACCGCCGGTTAAAATTTCAGTGACTTTCAGAACCGTCAGATCCTGACGGTGGCCTTTTTTACGGCGATAGTTTTGGCGGCGACGCTTTTTGAAGACGATAATCTTTGGCCCGCGGCCCTGCTCCAAAATCTCACCCGCAACAGATGCGCCCTCAACAAGCGGGGCGCCAACAGTAATGTTGTCACCTTCGCCAACCATAAGAACGTCATCAAGCGTGATAACCTCGCCTGCTTCGCCTGTAAGGCGTTCAATTTTAATGATATCATCTTTGGCGACGCGATATTGCTTGCCGCCAGTCTTTACGACTGCATACATATGTCCGACTCCTGGGCGCTTGTCATAAACGCCGCAATGTCCTTTTTCGCCCCGGTTTCTATCGCCCGGTTGTTAAAAAAGAGGTGGAATAAAGGCTTAACGCCACTTCGTCAAGCCTTTCCCAGGGCCCATCTAGGGGAAAACCTCTGGCTTTGGGCCAAGTTTCGAGCCGCCAAAAACATTCCAGAATCGTTTCGCCTTCGCTACATTAGATCGATGAGTGCAAAATTATCGATTTCTGAAAGAGCGATGGCGGCGGCGCAGAGCCAAAACCCAGCTCCTGGCGCCGGAATAAGTGGCGAGCCCCCGTATGTTGAGGGCTTGAACGCAGAACAAAAGCAAGCCGTCCTTACCATCGACGGCCCACTGCTGCTGCTTGCGGGCGCGGGCACCGGCAAAACGCGGGCGTTGACGACACGCCTTGCGCATTTGTTGTTTACCGGCGCCGCCCAGCCCTGGGCGATCTTAGCGGTGACCTTCACCAATAAAGCCGCACGGGAGATGAAAGAGCGGATTCGCAATCTGATCGGTGATAGCGTCGAAGGAATGCAATGGCTCGGCACCTTCCACTCAATTGCCGCGCAAATCCTTCGCCGCCATGCAGAATTGGTGGATTTAAAATCCAATTTCACCATTCTGGATATGGATGACCAAATCCGCCTTGCCAAACAAGTGATCACTGACCAAGGCTTGGACGAAAAACGCTGGACTGGCCGGGGCCTCGCCGCCATGATTGATGGGTGGAAAAACCGCGGTCTGACGCCAGACAAAGTCCCCGCGAACGAGGCTTACCACTTCGCCGAAGGCAAAGGGATAGCACTCTATTCAGCATATCAAGAACGTTTAAAGACGCTCAACGCGGCGGACTTTGGCGATCTTCTGGTTCACAATCTAACAATCTTCCAAAACAATGCGGACGTTTTAGAAAACTACCAATCCCGCTTCCGCTATATGATGGTGGACGAATATCAAGACACCAATGTGGCGCAATATTTGTGGCTGCGCCTGCTTGCCCAAAAGCACAAAAACATCTGTTGCGTGGGCGATGACGACCAGTCGATTTATGGTTGGCGCGGGGCGGAGGTTGAAAATATTCTGCGCTTTGAAAAGGATTTTCCGGGCGCCTCGGTTATTCGCCTTGAACAAAACTATCGCTCTAGCCCGGCGATTTTGGCCGCCGCCTCTGGGCTTATCTCGGCCAACAAAGATCGCCTCGGTAAAACCCTGTGGACGGAGCGCAGCGATGACGACCCGGTAAAAATTCGCGGCGTATGGGACGGCGATGAAGAAGCGCGCCTGATTAGCGACGATATTGAAGCCCAGCAACTAGGCGGGCGCCCCCTTAGCGATATGGCTGTTTTGGTGCGCGCCTCTTTCCAAATGCGCGCATTTGAGGAGCGTTTTAACACGGTCGGGCTTTCTTATCGCGTTGTTGGCGGCCCTCGCTTTTACGAACGCGAAGAAACCCGTGACGCGCTTTCCTATTTACGCCTTATACGAAGCAATGAAGACGATCTTGCTTTTGATCGTATCGCCAATAAGCCCGCGCGCAAGCTTGGCGGGCAGACGATGCAGAAAATCCACGCCTTTGCGCGGGCGCGCGGAACCTCCCTTATGTCGGCGAGCCGTATGCTGTTGGAGACGGATGACCTGGCGGGCGTTGGACGAAACGCGCTAAGGAAATTTATTGAGATGGTGGACCGATGGACGAACGAGGCGGCGAATTTCTCTCCCCGCGACCTTACAGAGCTTGTCTTGGAGGAAAGCGGGTATATCGACCTATGGAAGAACTCAAAATCACCGAAAGCCGCTTCTAAGCTCGATAACTTAAAAGAAGTCGTGCAAGCCGTCAGCGAGTTTGACACCCTGGAAGCCTATCTTGATCACGTGGCGCTCGTTGCCGAACATAACGAAGCCTCCCCCGACGGACAGGTTTGGCTTATGACCCTGCACGCCGCAAAGGGACTTGAATTTCCCATTGTCTTTCTTCCCGGGTGGGAGGAAGGAATATTCCCATCTCAACGCTCCTTAGATGAGGGCGGCACAACAGCCCTGGAAGAAGAGCGCCGCCTCGCCTATGTCGGCATTACGCGCGCAGAAGAAACTTGCCTCATCTCATTCGCCGCTAACCGGCAAGTATACGGCCGGTGGCAGACCGCAATCCCCTCCCGCTTTATTGATGAGCTGCCGGAGGAACATGTCGAGGTGGTTTCTGAACCCGGTCTTTATGGCAATGCCGCTTCAAGCCTTGCTAGTCACAACAGTTTTGACGGCGCGAAGCTGAAGGAAGACGCTTACTACGACAATCCTGGCTGGCGGCGGGCGCGAAGCGCCACTAGCCGTAAACAGACAGCACCGCCTTTGCTCGAAGGACGCGCTGAGGCTGTCTCTGTTAGCGCGCCGGGCAAGTCAAAATTCAAAAAAGGCGAACGGGTCTTCCACCAAAAGTTTGGTTACGGAAAAGTCACCGCTATTGAGGGGCAAAAGCTAACCGTTGATTTTGAGCATTCCGGTCCGAAAAAGGTCATCGACACCTTTGTGGAAGCGACTTAAAAGATTATACAATATGTAGAGTATACCCAATGAATGAAACTTGCCCGGATTGCGGCGTTACATTCCCCGCAATAGACGGCCCTACTCATAAATACCTAGGTGGCTCTCCTTCATGCTGGAATGCATTTAATGAGGTTCTTGCACGGGAGTTTCAAGACCCTGCTTATTTCGCCGTTCACAGACTGACTGTCGACGCTTACACAACGCAACATCCTGGCGACCAATCCGATCGCCGCGCGCGCCAGTCAGTAAACATTCATTTGACCGCTCTATATTTGTTAATTGAAGAACAGGCGGACTACCAAACCGCGATCAATTCGTTAAAAACCCTTGCCAATAGCCACAAGGACAAGTTTTTTGAGCTACAGCCTCCCTCCCCATCTGATTATAAAATCACGATTAATGACATTAAAAATACAACATCCGCGAACGATCATTGCGCGATGGTGCGTGAATGGGCGCAACATGTATGGTTGTGTTGGCAAGAACACCATTCCACGGCGCGATCACTAGCTCAACTCGTCAACCCCTAGAGGCGTAATAATATGCATACATCCTATAAATGGATCTGGACCGGCCCGAAAAGCGCTCTTGAGCAAGCGCAGATTGCCCTCACAGAGGTTTTGTGGCCTCCTGCAAACGCTGTCAGCTTGATTAAAGACGACGCAGCGGCTGAAGATACAATGACGACTTGGCGTCTTGAAGCCTATTTCACCGAAGAGCCAGCGCTAAATGAAATAGGCGAACTGTTGGCGGCCTCTGGGGTTTCACAATCGCCAAAACGAGAAGAACTGCCCGACAAAGATTGGGTCGCGCATGCGCTTTCCGGTCTTGGGGTCGTTCGCGCTGGCCGGTTTATTCTCTATGGCGTTCACGATGCTGATAAAATTGATGTCGGCGACAACGATATCCCCATTCGCATTGACGCGAACCAAGCCTTTGGCACAGGCCACCATCCGACAACAGCGGGCTGCCTGACCTTACTCGATCGCTTTGCGGGCTTTGCGCCGAAATCAGTTTTCGACCTTGGCTGCGGCTCGGCGATCCTTGCAATCGCCGCGGCGAAATTATGGGGCCGTGATGTTCTTGCGTCTGACATTGATGCGACTAGCATTGAAATCGCCAAGGAAAACGCGGCGCTGAACGATACCGCGGACCGCTTAACCCTTGTGGAAGCGGCTGGGTTCGCCCATGACAAGATCACTGAAAGCGCGCCTTTTGACTTTGTGTTCGCCAATATTTTGGCGGGGCCGTTAAAAGAGCTTGCCGAAGACATGGCGGCCCATATTAAAAAGAATGGCCGCGTGATGCTCGCCGGGCTGATGGCGGAACAAGAAGAAGGGGTGGTTGAGGCCTATAACGCGGCTGGCTTCCGCCTGATCAACCGTCTTGATCATGAGACGTGGCCGGTCTTGTTGCTAGTAAGAGAGGGTTAGATGCCTGCGTTGCATAAAACCGCTGCATCCATAACATTTTGGGGTGAAACACTACGAATAATAATTGAAAGCGGCTTGGTGTTAGACCTAGATATTTATGGCTATTATCGCGAATTCACGCCAGAAAAATAAACTGAAGAGACAATTGAATGTTCCAAACCTATGAGCCCGTTTCTGATAAAAGCTTTGCTGGCAAGCACCTTCCCAAATTGCGAAGAGCACTAAAGGCGCAAAATTTGGACGGCTTCATCATTCCCCATGATGATGAATACCAAAATGAGTACATTCCCGCCTATTCAGAGCGGCTCATGTGGGCAAGCGGCTTTTCTGGCTCAGCCGGCGCCGCCATTGTGATGCAAAATCGCGCGGTTATCTTCGTTGATGGTCGTTACACCTTGCAAGCCCGCGCGCAGGTGGATGAGGCGCACTTTTCTTATGAAGATATTTCAGCCCGCCCGCCGCGTGATTGGTTAGCAGCACAAGCGAGCCGCGGTGACCGCATTGGCTATGACCCGATGCTCCACACGGTTGCAGGTGTAAAGGCCCTTAAAGCCAGCGCGGAAAAATCTGGCTTTGAGCTAATCGCTGTTGAGAAAAACCCCGTTGATGTGGCGTGGACCGATCAACCCTCGCCGCCTATGACGCCCGCTTATCCTCATGCATTGTCATTATCAGGACAAAGCGCTGAAGATAAACGGGCGAAAATAGCCCAGACATTAAAATCCACCAAAGCTGATGCTGCGCTAATCACCGCGCCGCCCTCTGTTGCTTGGGCCTTCAATATTCGTGGAAGCGATGTCGCAAGAACACCTTTGCCGCTGTCTCGCGCTATTCTCTATGCTGATGGATCAGCTGATCTTTTTATCGCACCGCAAAAGGCAGACGATGCGCTGCGCGCCCATTTAGGCGAAAATGTGCGCCTTCATGGTGAAGATGCCTTAACGGAGGTTTTAGCAAAACTAGGCGGGGCTAAAAAAACGATCAGTCTAGATCCAATGTTGACGCCGGTTTTTTATGAGACCCTTCTTCGTGAAAAAGGCGCAAACATTATAGAAGCGTCAGACCCTTGCGCGCTCCCCCGGGCTTGCAAAAACGAGGTTGAACTTGAAGGCGCCCGCACGGCCCATATTCGCGATGGCGCGGCCGTAACCCGCTTTCTGCATTGGCTTGCAACCAAAGCCCAATCAGGTGAAGCGGATGAGATCACAGCCGCTAAAAAACTAGAAGAATTCCGCCACGAGACAAATGCCCTTGTCGATATCAGCTTCGACTCCATTTCCGGCGCTGGCGCAAATGGCGCGATTGTCCATTACCGGGTGACGACGGAAACGAACGCGACACTTGAACCTTCATCCCTTTATTTGATTGATTCTGGCGGTCAGTACAAGGATGGAACGACTGATATTACGCGCACCGTCGCAATCGGCGGCCCCAGCGATGAAATGAAAGACCGCTTCACCCGTGTCTTAAAGGGACATATCGCCCTCGCCCAGATGCGATTTCCGGAAGGAACCACCGGCGCACAGCTTGATGCTGTCGCCCGTAAACCTTTGTGGGATGTGGGTCTCGATTATGACCATGGAACCGGCCACGGGGTGGGCAGTTTTCTAGGCGTTCATGAAGGCCCCCAGGGGATTAGCAAGGCGGCGCGCGGCGCAGCGCTAAAACCAGGCATGATCCTTTCCAACGAGCCTGGTTACTATAAAACGGGCGCATATGGCATACGCATCGAAAATCTTATTATCGTCAGCCCCCCAGAAACACATGATGGCGCCGAACGCGCTATGATGGGGTTTGAGACGATTACGCTCGCGCCCATTAGTCTTGACCTGATCAAGCCCGCTATTTTAAGCGAAAGCGAGCGCCATTGGCTCAATAAATATCATGCACGCGTGCGGCAAACTTTAAACCCTCTGTTGCCGGAGGATGTGAAGCTTTGGCTCGCCCACGAAACACGGTCCATTTAAGCGCTGATCAGCGTCAACCACTCATCTTCCGTCAACGTCTTTACGCCGAGTTCGGTCGCTTTTTTTAGTTTTGAACCAGCGCCAGGCCCTGCGACCAGCAAATCCGTTTTGGCCGAAACAGACCCGGCGACTTTGGCGCCCAATCGCTGGGCCCCGGCCTTTGCTTCGTCCCGGGTTAATTTTTCAAGCTTGCCGGTAAAGACGACCGTCTTGCCCGACACCGGACTCTCCGACGCGACCTGTACCGCTTCTTGCGGCGTTACTTGCTCTAAAAGCCGCGCAACAGCCTCACGATTGTGCTGTTCACTAAAGAACTCAATCACCCCCTCAGCCACCAGAGCGCCAACCCCGTCAATGGCGAGCATTTCTTCGCGAGCGTTTTGCGCATCTTCACTTTTTGAGCCCGCCGCTATCGCCGCCGTCTGAAACGCATCGAATGTTCCATAGGCGCTGGCGAACAACCGCGCATTCGTCTCGCCAATATGGCGCATGCCAAGGGCGTTAATAAAACGATCAAGTGAGACTGTACGGCGCTGATTAATCCCCTCAAAAAGGTTTTCAACTGACTTTTTATTTGTCGGCTGCGGCGCGCCATCTTTCATAGCAAGCGAGCCGTCAGCTTTTGTCTTGTAGGTGTAAAGATCAAGTTCACCCGTTTCTTGCCGAGTTTGAAGCGTAAAGATATCAGCCGGTTCCTTCACATGCCCTTGGTCAAAAAAACCTTCGACTTGCTTTACACCCAGCCCCTCAATATCGTAAGCGCCGCGGGAAACGAAATGTTTTAATCGCTCCACCACCTGCGCGGCGCAGATAAGGCCGCCCGTACAGCGCCGCACCACATCTTCTTTACCCGTATTGGGATTAACCTCATTAACCGCATGACTGCCGCAAACGGGGCAGACCGTCGGAAATTCATAAGGCTTTACGCCTTTTTTGCGCTCTTCCGTAACCACACAAACAATTTGCGGGATAACGTCCCCAGCTCGCTGAATAACAACCGTATCACCGATGCGAATATCTTTGCGCGCTATTTCATCCGCATTGTGAAGGGTGGCGTTTGATACAACAACGCCGCCCACCGTGACAGGTTTTAATCGCGCCACCGGCGTAAGCGCCCCAGTGCGGCCCACTTGGATATCAATATCTTCTAGAACCGTTACGGCTTGCTCTGCTGGTAGTTTATGGGCGATCGCCCATCGCGGCGCACGCCCAACAAAACCAAGGCGTTCTTGATAATCGATGCGGTCAACTTTATAGACCACGCCGTCAATATCATAATCTAACTTTGGTCGCCCTTGTTCAATTTTGCGGTAATGGGCGATAAGGTCTTCAATTTTATCAAACCGATCCGTTAAAGGATTAACTGAAAAACCCCATTCTTTAAATTTTTTGATTGCATCGAATTGCCGTTCAGCAATCGGCTCACTCAGCGCACCCCAACTATAAGCAAAAAAACGCAAAGGTCGCGACGCCGTCACCGCCGCATCTAATTGGCGAAGGGAACCCGCAGCACCGTTACGCGGATTAGCAAATACCTTTTCACCCGCCTCTTCAAGAGAGATATTAAGCGCTTGAAATTCATCCGGAGAGATATAAACCTCACCGCGAACTTCTAGAATTTCGGGTGCGCCTTTAAGCGCTTTGGGAATATCCGAAATCGTTAGAGCGTTAGCGGTGACATTTTCGCCTTCTGCCCCATCGCCGCGGGTCGCCGCTTGGGTTAAAACCCCATTTTCATAGCGCAGACTTAAAGAAAGACCGTCGATTTTAGGCTCAGCGGTAAACGCCAATTCATCCTCGGCTTTTAGTCCCAAAAACCGACGAATGCGCGTATCGAACTCCGCCACATCCTCATCAGAAAAAGCATTGTCTAGCGACAACATCGGTTTTTCGTGGAGGACCTTTTCAAACTTCGTTGAAGGCGCTGCGCCCACTTTCGAAAAAGCTTTTGGCTGATAATCAAGTTTTGGAAAAGCACGATCAATTAACGCATAACGCCGCCTAGCCGCGTCATAGGCCGCATCACTAATGACCGGCGCATCATCTTGGTGATAGGCCTTATCCGCGTCCCCCAACAATACGTCTAAGCGTTGCAGTTCGGCCAAAGCTTCCTCGGACGTTAAATCCTTAATCGGTTTTTTCTCAATTTTAGAGGGCATAATGATAATTATCTTTACGCAGATTTCGTCCGGCGTGCTGGGCTCTTTTCACCAGCTTTTGAACGCGCTTTTCTGGGCGCGCCTGAATTGTTTTTGGACGAAGCTCTCGAGCTGGTTGACTTGCTTTTTTGCTGCTTGCCTTTCTGGGGTGTTGCGAGCAATTTTATCGCTGCGGCGCGCGCTTCATCGGTAATATCTGCGCCGGAAAGCATACGCGCAATTTCCTCAACACGTCCGGGCCCATCAAGGGCGGATACATTTGTTTGCGTTTGAGAGTTGGTTTGATCTTTACTTACCCGCCAGTGCCAGTTTGCGCGTGCGGCCACTTGTGGGCTGTGGGTGACGACCAGAACTTGTGCATCCATCGCTAGTCGCGCAAGCCGCGCGCCAACCGCATCCGCCACAGCGCCGCCGACGCCAGCATCAACTTCATCAAAGATTATCACTGTACGGCTTTCTTTTGCCGCTAAAGCCGCCTTCATAGCAAGCACAAATCGCGAAAGCTCACCGCCTGAAGCAATGGTTTTTAACGGCCCCGGGGGGGCGCCTGGGTTTGTCGCCACCATAAATTCAACAGTATCAAGACCCGCTGCACCCGCATCATTTACATCGGTCTTTATTTCTGTAAAAAACCGCGCTTTATCAAGTTTTAGCGGAATGAGTTCTAAGGCGACAGCCTGGTCAAGCTTTTCCGCCGCCGCAGCACGAGCGCCGGAAAGTGACCGCGCGCCTTTTTCGTATGCCTTGCGCGCAGCCTTTGAAGCCTCAGTCAAAACGCTTAGATCCGCAGCCCCTTGGTCAATATCTTCTAGAGCGACTTGGGCGTTTTTTAAGGCTTCTGGCAGTCTTGCGACACTGATACCGTGTTTACGCGCAGCCGCCCGCAATGCAAAAAGTCGTTCTTCAGTTTTCTCCAACTCTTCTGCGTTAAAGTCCAATGCGTTCGCAGCGTCCTCAACAGCGCTGCGGGCTTCCATTATTTCGCTTAAAGCAGAATCAAGACGCTCAGCCGCATGCGTTAAAAATGTCTGCTCACCATCAAACGCCTCACTAGCGTGCGCGAGCCGGCGCGCCGAGGCGGCAAGGGCGCCTTCCATTCCGTCTTCAGATAACGCACGCACGGCCACATCCAAATCTTCGCGTGCTTTTTCAGCCGCCATTAAATCAGAACGGCGCGCGGCGAGCTCATCTTCTTCACCTTCTTGTGGATCAAGTCGTTCTAACTCGTTAACAACGTGGCGTAAATAATCCGCCTCCGCCGCATTCTTCTCTAGCGCCGCCTGACGCTCTTCCAAAGCCGTTTGCGCATCACACCATTCTCGCCACAGGCCGCCAAGAGCACGAACATCACCTTCCAACCCACCAAATGCATCCAACATCTTGCGGTGGGTTGCGGAGGATAAAAACCCTTGGCCATCATGTTGGCCATGAACCTCTAAGAGAGATCCGCCAATTTTTCGCAGCAAAGTAACACTTACGGGACAGTCATTGATAAAAGCGCGGGTTTTTCCGTTTTCAAGCTGTAAGCGCTTTAGGATGATTTGGTCATCTTCCGCATCGATGCCGTTCTCAGTCAAAAGCGACCAAGCCTCATGATCTGCGCTTGGCTCAAAGACAGCCGAGACCACCCCTTGCTTCGCCCCTTGACGCACCGCGCCGCGCGCGGCTCTTGCGCCGCCGGCCAGCCCTAATGCGTCAAGCAAGATCGACTTGCCTGCGCCAGTCTCACCCGTCAACGCGGTTAAGCCTTGCGCAAGCGGCAAAGAAGCCTGGCGTACGAGCACAAAGTCCTGGATATGGATCGCTGTCAACATGGGTGCTTCTAAAATATCGGCGCGGCGGCATTTATCAGGCCGCACATTCGAATCGGTGTTCGAGATAAATTTTACTCTATTGTAGAATATTTTGCATGGGCGTCGCCAAAGCTATCGCGCCACGCGAGGCCCTAAAGCTTACCATTCGCCTTAACAAACCGAAGTGATTATAACGCCGAGCTTTCATCACCTTCAGCTTGCGCCTCAGGTGGTGCGATAATGCCGCCTTGGTCAGCCGGATCAACCGCTTTGCTGGCTGACTTAGTGGGGCGCGGCAATACCTTTTGCGAAGCGTCGATCGCCGCCCATTTTTCCACTAAGCCATTACTTTTCAACAGCTTATAGGTATCGCCATACCAATCACTGCCTGGATAATTAAAGGCTAATACGGCCGCGGCGGCCCGTGCTTCTGTCTCAATACCAACTTGCAGGTAAGCTTCCACCAACCGGTGCAGCGCTTCAGGCGTGTGCGCTGTGCGCTGATAATTATTGATCACATATTTAAATCGATTAATGGCGGCAATATGCTTATTGGCCTTCATATAAAAGCGGCCAACATACATTTCTTTACCGGCTAAGTGATCTTGGGTCAGGTCAAGCTTTAACCGTGAATCACGCGCATACTCCGTTTGCGGATAGCGGCGAATGACATCATTGAGGGCGTTAACCGCATTTTTCGTGAAATCTTGGTCGCGGCCAACATCTCTGATGCGCTCATAATATGCCATCGCCTTCAGATATAAGGCATAAGGCACATCTTTATTGCCTGGGTGAAGTGCAATAAATTGATCAACGGCAGTCACGGTTTCGTCATAATCGTTAGACTGATAATATGAAAACGCCTTCATTAACATCGCGCGGCGCGCCCAGGCGGAATAAGGGTGTTGGCGTTCAACCTCTTCAAATAGGGCGACCGCCTCGTCGTAACGTCGTTTTTTTATGTAATCCGTTGCGTTGCTATAGAGCACCTCAACCGGCCGCTCGACATAAGCGAATTTCTCTTTTTTCTTATTAGAAGAACACGCCGCCAAAACGGCCAAAGCCGCCAGGGCAAGAAGCTTGACGGTGGGAAAAAGCTTAAAACGCATAAAAAATCTTTGCTCGATTTAACTCGCGGCTAACGCCAAACCTGCCTTTATCGGTCTTACGCTCAACCTCATCACAATACAGCTATAATGGCCAAATATGACATGGTTAAGGCGTTCGTAACCTAGCGCCCGCCGCCCGTTAGGTCAAACTAGACATTGCCCGCGCCTGCAGGAAACTACCGCGAAAACACGCAATAAATGAGGATACTCAAGCTGTCGCTTGCATAACCTTAGGCGCAGCCACCAACTTTTGCGCGCACATTTCGGCCAATAGCTTCGCCATTTTCGTATTAAGGTCGTGCCCGGGCTTATAAGCCGTAATCCGTCCGAAAACGAGACCGCCAACTAAAAACAAATCACCGATCAGATCCAAAGCCTTGTGTAGAACAAACTCGCTTGGATCACGCAGCCCTTCTTCGTTGATAACCCTATCAGCGCCAACGACAACAGCGTTTTCGAGCGAACCGCCTAAACAAAACCCTGCAGCGCGCAGCGGCTCTATATCGTCTAGTCGGCAAAAGGTCCTTGCTGGCGCTAAGCGCTCAAGCAATGCGATTTCATCTTGTAAATCAAGAGTTTCAGCCTGCCGGCCAATGGCCTTATCCGGAAAATCGATAATGATATCGATAAGGCGTTCATCACCAGGCTCAATACGAATAACACGCTCTTCATCACGCACTTCAAGGGGAGCGTCCAGCGAAATAATGGGAAGCGCCGCTTTTTGGTCAGCCACCCCAACCTGGCTAATCGCAGCAGCGAATGGCGCCGCGCTGCCATCCATGATCGGAAGTTCAGCACTTGTAATGACAACATGGGCGTTTGATACGCCGCAAATCGCAAAAGCCGCAAGCAAATGCTCAATTGTATGAACGCTTACACCGTCGTCATTACAGATTGATGTGCCAAAAGAACATTCTGAAACAAGGGGCGCTTGCGCGGGAACGATATGATCAACCGCCGCCGCTTTTAAATCTAAACGCTCAAAACGAATTCCGCTGCCTACGGCCCCCGGATAGACAGTCATACAAACTGGTTTACCAGAATGCACCCCCACACCATCGAATTCGATTTTACTGGCTACTGTGGCCTGACGGCCGTGACGCATAAACATAAAGGACCCCCCTTTGAGGTGAGGCTAGCCGAGAAACAATACAACAACAAGTACACCCCTAAGAGTGTAGCCTTAGTTGCCAAACGCCTTCAGGCAAATAAAGCTTTGTTGCAAATTGTTTTACGGGAGAGCCGCCACGTCGCCACACAGACAGCCCTAACAATGTCCCAATGCTTAGATCAACGAGAAAAACGCTTGGTTTAGCCCATTTTCTTTTTTCGCAAGAAGGACGGAATCTCTAGTTCGGCGTCCTCTTCATCGCCGTCGAACAAATCGTCGCGGATAACCGGCGCTGGTTTTGCCGCCTCCGGAGCACGCACAGGCGGCTCACTATGTTTGGCTGTATTATTTGCGCCAATTGATTTGAGCATATCCACCGCGGCGCCAAGAGAGTTTTTGCCAATCGCGCCCGCGCCTCGGAAAGGATTACGGGGTGTTTGGGCGCTTGAACCAGCAGTCGGAAGCGTTTGCGGCACAGAACCTTGCGCGCGCGGCGCAGCCGTATTGCCTTCCCCTTCTGTTAACATGCGCTTAATCCGCTCGTGAACATCCGCCACTGGGTTAGCAGCGACCGGCTGCTCAAGCGGCGCGGGAGCAGCCTGCGCTTCTTGTGCTGGCGCTCGTTGTTGCGTGGGAACACCCATTTGATACGAACCGCCCGTCTGAGGCGTCGCGCTTAATGTTGGTTGGGGAAAGGCGCCGCCAGCAGCCGCTGCAACCGGCTGCGCGTCTTCACGCCAAGGTTTTGCGGCGGGCGCCGCCGTTTTAACTTCTGGCGGACGCATCTCTTTGTCTTTCGCATCAATACCCGTCGCCACAACAGAAACGCGAACCTTGCCTTCAAGGTCCTGGTTGAAAGTGGAGCCGACAATAATATTGGCGTCCGGATCAACTTCATCACGAATTCGGTTCGCCGCCTCATCGACTTCAAACAAAGTCATATCCATCGAACCAGTGATATTGATAAGAACGCCGCGTGCGCCCTTCATTGAGACTTCATCCAATAGTGGGTTGGAGATAGCAGCTTCGGCAGCTTCAATCGCGCGCCGCTCGCCAGATGCTTCGCCTGTGCCCATCATGGCTTTGCCCATTTCACTCATCACGGTGCGCACATCATTAAAGTCCAGGTTGATAAGCCCTGGCATGACCATCAAATCTGTGATGCCGCGCACGCCGGAGTGAAGCACTTGGTCAGCAAGCGCAAAAGCCTCGTGGAAAGTTGTGCGTTCATTTGCAATCGAGAACAAATTTTGGTTCGGAATAATAAGGAGCGTATCAACATGCTGCTGCAGCTCTTCAATGCCCGCCATCGCAATTTTCATCCGCCGCGCGCCCTCAAAGTGGAAGGGCTTTGTCACGACGCCAACGGTGAGAATGTCTTTTTCTTTCGCCGCCTTTGCGATTACTGGCGCCGCGCCCGTACCGGTGCCGCCGCCCATGCCCGCGGTCACAAAGACCATGTGGCTATTGCCCACATGCTCCATAATCTCTTCTAAAGATTCCTCAGCCGCGGCACGCCCAACATCCGGAATAGAGCCTGCGCCAAGCCCTTGGGTCGTCGCAGCGCCAAGCTGAATGCGTCGGTCCGCCTTGGCCAAGCCCAACGCTTGAGCATCAGTATTGGCGACAATGAATTCCACACCCTCAAGCGCGCTTTCGATCATATTGTTGACCGCGTTCCCGCCAGCGCCACCAACGCCGATCACTGAAATGCGTGGTTTTAGCTCTGTCATCTCAGGCACGCTCAAATTTAAAGGCATGGCTTACTCCGTTTATCGCCTATCGCCGGTTGGGCGAGAACCGGCTATGTCCGCTGTCAGATGTATATTAAAGATTCGTTCAGAACCCTTACCAAAAGGTTAACGCCCACCCTGATTGAAACTAAAAATTTACTTTAAGCCAGCTTGCAACACCGCCGAGGAGACCATGCCCCCCGCCCGCGCTTCCAAAACCGCTTGAAGGTCCATTTTGGTTTTGTATCTGGTAAACATCATCATCAAAATCCCAAAGCCCTCCGATGAGAGCTGCAAAATGCGGCATACTCGCCACATCCGGCGCGCCGCTTACTGGCATGGGCCGTCCCAACCTTACCGCGACGCCCAATATGCTTTCAGCTGTTTCGCGCGCGCCTGCAAGCAAACTTCCGCCGCCTGTTAAAACCGCGCGGCGCAAACCCGCCGCGCCGCGCGTCCGCTTTGCAAGGGTTTTAACGGCGTCCTCCATGGTTAGGGTCAACATCTCTTCAAACCGGGGCGCAATAACAGCACTAAGCTCAGCCCTAGTGACTTGTATAAAGTCTGATTGATTTGGCATTTGCGGAATATTGATAATCTGATGATCATCGCCGCCGCCAATTAAAGAAGACCCATGCAAGGCCTTGATACGTTCCGCAAAAGAAATGGAGCATCCAAAAATTTGTGCGATGTCACGGGTGATATGTTCCCCGCCCACCGGCGCCGCCCCGCATGCGACTAGGGCGCCGTCTTCAAACACAGCGTAATCGCAAGTGCGCGCGCCAATATCGATGATCAGGGCGCCTAGTTCCTTTTCATCTTCAATTAACACAGCTTCAGCCGCCGCCATTGGCGATGCGTAAAAGCGCTCCACCTCTAAATCACAACGCGCAAGAAGACTCTTTAAATTAGCGTCAAACCCACCGCGGATCCCAAGGCCCAACATTTCTAAAGTCAAAGCGCCGCCAATCAGTCCGGATGGGTCAGCGCCCACGCCCTCTCCGTCCACGCCATAACTAATCGGAAGAGCATGAATAGCTTCCGCCCCTTCTTTAGAAGCAATAACGCTGCCCTGTTTTAGGCAGTCTATCATATCTTCGCGTGTTACAGCGCCGCCAGCCAAATCTAGATCAACGCCAATCCGCCTTGAGAGCAAATGTCGACCGCTGACGCTCACACGCACTTTTTCAATGCGCTCTCCCGCCATGCGCTCAGCCGCCTCAACAGCTGTGCGAATAGCGCCCTCACTCGTCGATAAGACATGTTTGCGTGATTGTTGGGGCGGCGCGCCGCATTGGCCGACACCGATAACTTCCACATCACGCATTTCAGAGCCGGGTGAACGAACCGCGATAACACAGGACGTCTTCGCCGCGCCAATATCAATTGCCCCAATCAACCCCTGATTTTGTAGCCGTCTTCCGCGCGAGCTGCGTGTTGACGATTTGCGCCCCTGAAACCGCTCATCATATAAGCGAGAATTTTTTTTCGTCTGGGATGCCGTTGCCGTCGCCAAGGGCGTTGTTCCTTATCTTTTGTAACCCAACCGCTTTGTTGCGAACCGTCATAACGCCGCAAAATGTTATGAGCGCTCAAAAAAACAAGCAAAGCTATCAAATATGAACGCTATGCTGGCGCCCCTTTATGCTGGTGCGTTGGGCGCAAGCTGGCCCGCTGCTCCTTTACGCGGGCGAACAATCACCCTTTCGCGGTCCCGAAGATCGATATATTCGAGATCCTGGTCAAGCGTTCCGTGCGCCGCCTGAATAATTGCTAATGCTTCAAGGGCGTCTTCCAGCCCTTCTTCGGGAAGCTTTACATCTAGTTTATTGCGCAGTCGCAAATTCCAACGCCGTTCGCCGACCCGCACCAAGGCTGCGACTTTCTCTTCTATTTCCTCATGACCCGCTAAGGCCTTAAGGACATTAGAAGCCGCCTGCGGCGCCCCGGCGCCGACAATTAGGGGCAATGAAGAATATTCATAGGCGCCGACCTGGCGGATAATCACCCCATTATCATCAATCAGATGCAAATTACCGGTCAATTGCCAAACGGCTGCCGGCACACGCTCGCGGATTGAAACGTGCACCGTATCCGGATAAAGCCGCATAACAGCGGCTGAGCGCACCCAGCCAAGCCCCTCAACCCGGGCACGCGCGGCGTCAAGATCAAAGTGCAGCAACGATGAACCGATGACGGGGCCAACCGCAGCTTCAATATCCTCCATCGCCGTATCCCGGCGCCCTTTTAGGGTCAATCGCTCGATATCAAGACCCGCGGAAACCAACGTTCCCCGAAAGGCGCGATCAACCCGCTCCGTTAACAGGCCAACATAACCGCCCGCCCAAAACGCAGCGATAAATCCAACCAGTAAAATCCCCGCCCCAGCAGCGCCCGCAATCGATAATTGCCGCGCCTGTCCAACGAAATCAAAGCCAAAAAAACCACCATCGCTCGCAGATTTATTCGGCGCTTTACGCGTTTGTCGTTTCGCCGGCTTTTTTTTTGCGGCGGCTTTCGCCTTCTTGCCGCTGGCGGCTTTTGCGCCCTTTACCTTTGGCATGAGGCGTCCTCCACCATCCATGCGCAAAATTCGGGGAATGTAATTCCTAGGTGCGCGGCTTGTTCAGGGGAAAGAGAAGTTGGCGTCAGGCCAGGCTGAGTGTTCACTTCAAGGCAATAAAGCGTCTCACCCGACGCTTCTTCGTGATAACGAAAATCAGCCCGGGTCACACCGCGACAGCCAAGAGCCTGATGTGCTTTTAAGGCGAGCGCTTCTGCGCGCGCCGCAACATCCGCGGGGATCGGCGCTGGCAGAATATGGCGCGAACCACCTTCAGCGTATTTCGCTTCGTAATCATAAAACTCCGTCGCCGCCACAATTTCGGTTACGCCAAGGGTCCGTTCCCCCATTACGGTGACGGTCAATTCGCGGCCGGGAATAAACTGCTCAACCAATACGGTCTCGCCAAGATCCCAGCTATCGCCGCGCAGAGCCTCAGCGCCTTTATTCTCGCCCTCACGGAAGATAAAAACCCCGACGGACGAGCCCTGGTTATTCGGCTTGACCACATAGGGCCTGACAAGGGCGTCGCCGCGCGCCGCTTCTTCACGGGGAATAATCTTGCCCATTGGCGCGGGGACGCCAGCCAATTCCATAACCGCTTTGGCTTTTTGCTTATCCATCGCGAGTGAAGACGCAAGGACGCCAGAATGGGTGTAAGCAAGCCCCATAACTTCCAGCATCCCCTGAACGCAGCCATCTTCACCCCATTGGCCGTGCAACGCGTTAAAAACAACATCCGGCGCCGTTTCAGCCAAGACCGCAGCAATGTTTTTATCGACATCGATCTCAATCGCGTCATAGCCGGCGTCTCGTAGAGCCGCGGCCGCCGCCGCGCCAGAGACAAGGGAAACTTCCCGCTCCGGCGACCAACCGCCTTTTAAGACTGCAACGCGCTTGCCTTTATTCGCCATTATGGCGCTCCTACCCGTTTAATCTCCCAGCGCAAATCAACGCCGAAATCTCTTTTGACGTCAGCTCGCAAGGATTCGCCCAGCGCCTCAAGGTCTGCGGCTGTCGCTGAACCCCGATTAATCAAGAAATTACAGTGCCGCTCGGAAACTTGTGCGTCGCCAACAACCCGCCCACGGCCGCCGACGCCATCTATTAACTGCCAAGATTTGCGCCCACCGGACTGTTCAAGGTCGGGATTTGCGAATGTTGATCCGCCCGTGCGTTCTTTGATGGGCTGGCTCTCCTCGCGCGCACGCATAATTTCCGCCATCCGCGCTTCAATCTCAGCGGGGTCCCCAGGCTGGCCCTCAAATACGGCGCTGGTAAAGATCACGTCCTCTGCGACGCCGCAATGGCGATAGGAAAAGCCCATATCAGCATTAGAAAAAACCCGCCGCGCGCCGGTGCGGTCATAACCGACCGCTTCAATTAGAATATCTTTCGTTTCACCGCCATAAGCGCCCGCATTCATGCGCAGGGCGCCGCCGATGGTTCCCGGGACGCCGCGGTAAAATTCAAGCCCGGCAATGCCCGCCGCACCAGCCCGTTTTGCGAGCTGTGCATCAAGCGCCGCCGCACCCGCCACAACGCACATGCCGTCAATTTCGATCTTGTTGAAGGGGCCCCCAAGGCGAATAACAACGCCGCGCATACCGCCGTCGCGCACCAATAAGTTTGACCCCACCCCCATCGGAAAAACTGGGATTTTAGGGTCCAAGTCTTTCAAAAACGCCCTTAAGTCTTCCTCGTCCGCCGGGGTAAACAGAACATCCGCCGGGCCGCCCACACGGAACCAAGTAATTTCCGAAAGCGCCGCATCGGCGGTTAATTTTCCGCGTACGGCAGGAAGATCATTTAAGGTCACCGCTGCGTTCATCAGGCCTTCCCCGAATTGAGAGCCGCTAAGGCTTCAGGAAGACGGTTTGCGTGTTTGGTAATGTCCCCAGCGCCAAGAAGAACAACGTAATCCCCCGGACCAATCTCACCCGCTAGGGCCGATGGCAACGCATCAAGGTTTTCAAGGGCGCGCACATCTTTGTGGCCATGGCTAGCCGCGCCAGCAACATATCCATCCCGGTCAAAGCCCGCGATCGGCGTCTCGCCCGCCGCATAAACATCAGCGATAAAGACAGTTTCCGCGTCATTTAAACAAGCGCAAAAATCATCAAACAAACTTTGCAGCCGTGAATAACGGTGCGGCTGCACAACAGCGATAATCTTCCCACTTGCAACTTGACGCGCCGCGCGCAGAGCAGCGGCAATCTCCACCGGGTGGTGGCCATAATCATCAATGATCGTCGCGCCGTTCCATGCGCCCACTTTAGAAAAGCGCCGCTTAACGCCGGCAAACCGGGCAAACCCATTTTTTATGGCCGCCTCGTCCGCCCCAAGTTCCAGCGCAACAATCGCTGCGGCCAGAGAATTCAAAACATTATGAACGCCCGGCATTGGCAATGTAACACCTTTTATCCGCGTGCGCTCAGAGCCATTCCTGCGAAGGATAATATCATACCGCGCCAGACCGTCTTCAAAGACGATATTTTCAGCGCGTACATCCGCCTGCGGATTTTCCCCATACGTGATAAGCTTACGGTCCGTGACCCGCCCGACAAGCGCTTGGACTTCCGGATGATCAAGGCACACAACCCCAAAGCCATAAAAGGGCGTATTTTCAATGAAATTATCGAACGCCCGGCGCAGGCTTTCAAAATCGCCCCAATAGTCTAAATGCTCAGGGTCGATATTGGTGACCACGGCCACCGTTGTCGGCAGGCGCAAAAAAGAACCGTCTGATTCATCCGCCTCAACCACCATCCAGTCGCCCTCGCCAACACGGGCGTTCGCACCATAAGCATTAATAACGCCGCCATTAATCACCGTCGGGTCAAGGCCCGCTTCATCAAGCAGCGCGGCGACCATTGTCGTCGTCGTTGTTTTTCCGTGTGCGCCAGCAATAGAAACCGTCCACTTCAACCGCATTAATTCGGCGAGCATATCAGCACGTTTAACAACCGGAATATGTCGCGCACGCGCGGCTCTTACTTCCGGGTTGTCCTTTTTAATCGCGGTCGAAACCACAACCGCCTCAGCGCCGATGACATTGTCCGGGTTATGACCGATCATCACATCAATGCCCTTATCGCGCAGCGCTTGGACATTCGGGCCTTCAGCAATATCAGACCCGCGCACCTTATAGCCTAGATTGTGCATAACCGACGCAATACCGGACATGCCAATACCGCCAATGCCGACAAGGTGCACCACGCCCACTTCAAAGGGCAGTCTGATTTGAATTTTACGCGGGTCGTTCATGTACTTAACAAATACCGTTTTAAACGGCGATTTCTTCTACTAAATCAGCGAGCGCGGCAGCAGCGCCCGCCCGCACACATCCTTGCGCCGCCTTTGCCATAGAGGCAAGCCTTGAGTCTTCTGGACGAGAAGGATCTAAGAGCAAAGGGCTTAATGCATTTTTAAGCGCTGTTTCAGTGAATTCTTTTTCAGATAAGATCTCAGCCCCGCCTGCTTCCGCTAAGACGCGGGCGTTACCGGTCTGATGATCATCCATCGCGATCGCCAGGGGCACAAGGATTGAGGGGCGACCAATCGTTGAAAGCTCAGTTACTGTTGATGCGCCAGAACGCCCAATAATGATGTGAGCGTTCGCCATTCGTGTCGGTAAGTCTTTAAAAAAGGGCGCGACTTCATGCGCAATTCCGGCTTCTTGATAAATCGCCTCGACAGATGCGGCCTCAGCTTCCCGCGCCTGATGGACGACATTAAGGCGTGCCCGCACGGCGCTATCAAGGCTCGCCAACGCTTTCGGCGGCGCCTTTGAAAACAGCGATGCGCCCTGACTGCCCCCAAAGATCAAAATATTGATGGGCGCATCTTGGCCCGGCGCTTGATAGGGCGCAGCCGACAGCGCTTTGACCGCGTCGCGCACCGGATTGCCAACCTCTTTTAGTTTCGGGTCCGCCCCTGCGGGCGCCTTGTCTAAAATTGAAAAAGCGTGCGCCGTAAAACTTGAGCCCTTAACGAGCATCCGGTTTGAGCGCCCCAATACCCCATTTTGTTCGTGCACGCCGTAGGGGATTTTCATCAACTCAGCCGCCTTCATCGCCGGCAAGGAAGGATACCCCCCAAACCCAACGGCGGCGGCTGGTTTTCTCTGCTTGAACTGAGAAAGCGCCGTGATAAGCCCCCCAGCCATAGAGAACGCCGCAAAAATCTTCGCGCCAATCCCCCCCACATTTGGCGTGGCGGCAGAAATCTCAAACCGCTCATCACAAGGAAAATCCGCCGCGAACCTAGCGCCGCGCGCGTCTGTAACAAGCAGCACGCGATTGCCCCGGCGCTTTAATTCTTGCGCTAGGGCTTCAGCCGGGAACAAATGCCCGCCGGTGCCGCCTGCCGCCAAAGCAATAAGCGCGCTCATGGCATAATCTCCTTGCGCCGCCATGCGGTGCGCGGCGTGCGCGTTAACGCGAGCAACAACCCAAAAGCGAGCCCGCTCGCCAAAAGCGAAGAGCCGCCGTAAGAAATAAACGGCAGCGTCATGCCCTTGGCCGGTAAAGCACGCAGGCTTACCCCTATATTAATAAAACTTTGCAAACCAACCATCGCCGCAAGACCACACACTGCGCATTGGGCAAATAAGCTTTTTAAAGCAAAGGCTTTCATAAAGAACCGCACAACTAAGGCGGTGAAGAGGCCTAAAATGAGCAAACAAAAGAAAAAACCAAACTCTTCAGCGGCGACGGCAAAAATAAAATCTGTATGGGCGTCAGGCAAATGATGTTTGATCGTCGGATCATCAACCCCGCGCCCAAAAAGGCCGCCATTTTGCACCGCCTTTTCAGCCACATCGACCTGATAGGTTTCTGTTGTCTCAGGCTTCATATACCCATCAATGCGCCGTGCAACATGGGGGGAAAACGCATAGGCCGCGCTTAAAGCGCCAACACCGACAGCGCCAAGCCCGCCGATCCAAAGCCAGTTCCACCCAGCGATAAAAAACATGATCATCCATATCGCCGTTAAAAGCGCTGCTTGCCCGTAATCGGGCTGCATCACCAACAGGCCTGCGCAAACAAAATAAAGCCCCATCGCGATCATTGCACCGGGAAAAGAGGGTGTTCTCGCCCCTTCTGCAAGCATCCAAGCCGAGGCGATAATAAACCCTGGCTTTAAAAACTCCGATGGCTGAAGAGAAAAAGGCCCAAAAGAAACCCAGCGTTTCGCGCCATTAATCTCCGCCCCAAAAAAAAGGGCGAACACCATCACCAACAACGCCCCAATCAAGACAAAAGCCCCCAAGCGGCGTGCGTTAAGCGGCGACAAAAGCGACGCCCCCGCCATAAGCGCCAAGGCGGGCGCCAAAAAAATCACTTGCCGAATGGGAAAATGAAAATCATCTCCAATTCCCATGCGCGCCGCCGCCGAAGGCCCAGCAGCCAGCAACAACACAAAGCCAATCACCATAATTGCCGTCACCAAAACAAGGCTTACCCGGTCGATTGACCACCACCAACGGGCGAGCGGCGAGGGATCTAGTCTTGAAGGAAACTTCACGCGGCGGCTCCATTAGCGCCCCGTGGGTCGCCATTAGGCGCATCATCGTCTTGCGCGGCGGCAATATCTAAAACGAGCCGTCGGAATGTGTCGCCTCGGTCTTCAAAATTCGCAAACTGATCATAGGACGCACATGCTGGCGAGAGCAGCACAACCGGCGACTTAAGCCCGCTTTGCTGCGCGTCACGGCTCGCGCGCGCAACCGCCGCTGCAAGATTACCGCTTTGCACGCAAGGCGCGAGCCCCGCCAAAGACGCTTCAATCTCAGCCGCGCCATCGCCGATAAGATAAGCGCCGCGCACTCGATCCATCAGCGGCTTTAAAAGCTCCACCCCACCCTTCTTCACCGCGCCGCCAGCAATCCAAAAGATTTCTTCAAAAGCGCCAAGCGCCGCCGCCGCCGCTTCAGCGTTGGTGGCTTTGGAATCATTGATATAAGCGACATCGCCGATTTGGGTGATTTTTTCCATCCGATGGGCAAGCCCCTCAAAACGCTCCATCGACTTAATCGCAACAGAAGGCGCAACCCCAACCGCGCTGGTCGCGGCTAAAGCAGCAGCAATATTTTGCCAATTATGAGCGCCCTGCAGGGAAGCAATGTGATCAACCGACCCGGCTTCCCCGCTTTTGTCGCCAAAATCATAATAAAGCCGTCCGCCGAGAACATAGACCCCGTGGCCCAAAGCCCCTTCAACAGAAATCGGACAAACCCGCGCCCGCTCGCTCGACGGACCGCCAGCTGAGATCTTGGCGCATATCCCCTGGGAGTAAACATCATCAACGCCAAGGATCGCAAGATCTTCACCGGTTTGATTACGGAATATACGCTCCTTCGCGGCTGCGTAGCCGTCCATGTCACCATGACGATCCAAATGGTCCGGCGTAATGTTCAGCAATATCGCCGCATTGGCGCGCAAACTTTCGGTCAGGTCCAGCTGAAAAGACGACAGCTCCAACACATAGGTGCGCTGCTTCTCAATGGGGTCTAGGCTTAATATCGGCGCGCCAATATTTCCGCCAAGGGCGACATCACGCCCTGTGTCTTTTAAAATATGGGCGATTAATGCGGCGGTCGTCGATTTGCCGTTCGAGCCTGTGATCGTGATAACCTGCGGCCGCTCACGCGCTGGCAGTTCATTCACCGCCATCGCAAAAAGCTCCGTATCGCCCACAATACGCACCTTGGCCGCCTTTGCTTTGCGCACGATGGCATGAGGCTTTGGATGGGTCAGCGGCACCCCAGGGCTAAGGGCCAGAAATTGCAGTTCCGCCCACGGCCAGTTTTTGGGATGGGTAGGATCATACCGGGTGTTCTTGGCCTTCTCCCGCGCGGCGGCGTTTTCATCCCAGGTGAAGACCTGCGCCCCAGCGGCGGCAAGCGCTTCCGCGGTCGCAAGGCCCGTCGCGCCAAGGCCGAAAACAGCTGTTTTTTGGTTTTTCAGATCCGGCGGGAGGATCATGAGCTAGGCTCCTATCTTCAAATATCTATCGCAGTTTTAACGTCGAAAGGCCGATCAGCGCCAAAATGACAGCGATGATCCAAAAACGAATGACGATGGTGGATTCTTTCCACCCGAGTTGTTCAAAATGGTGATGAATGGGCGCCATGCGAAAAACGCGCTTTCCCGTCAGTTTGAACGAGGCGATCTGTATCATCACCGACAACCCTTCAAGGACGAAAAGACCGCCGACGATCGCTAGAACAATCTCGTGCTTTGACGCCACCGCAATCGCACCAATCGCGCCGCCAAGGGCGAGCGAGCCTGTGTCCCCCATAAAAATTGCTGCGGGCGGGGCGTTAAACCATAAAAACCCAAGTCCGGCGCCAATAATCGCCGCACAGATAACCGCCAACTCGCCGACCCCCGGCACATATGGCACCTGTAGGTATTCCGCATAAATTGCGTTGCCGACGAGGTAGGCGATAATGGCGTAGGTTGCAGCGGCGATCATCACCGGCACGGTGGCGAGACCATCAAGGCCATCGGTTAGATTGACTGTGTTCGACGCGCCCACAATCACAAAAGCCGCGAACGGCACAAACATAAAACTAAGCGGAATAAATAGGTTTTTGAAAAACGGCAAAGGCACCGATGTCGCTAAATTGGCTGGCGCATCAGGGGCTGAGCCTAGGGTTTTCATGCAATAATACCCAGCCAGCAAGGCCACGGCGAATTGCACCGCAAGCTTAAAGCTGCCAACCACGCCGCTTGCTGTTTGTTTGGTGACTTTTAGATAGTCATCAATAAAACCCAAAACGCCGAAAGACAGGGTCACCCCCATCACAACCCAAACATACGGATTATCGAGCCGCGCCCACAAAAGTGTAGAGATCGTCAAAGACAGCAATATCAGAACACCGCCCATTGTCGGCGTTCCCGCTTTTTCAATGATGTGACTTTGCGGCCCGTCTTCACGGATTGGCTGGCCACGCCCTTGTTTGCGGCGCATCCAGCGGATCATCGACGGTCCGAAGTAAAATGAAATCAACATCGCCGTCATAACGGCGCCGCCGGATCGGAATGTGAGATAACGAAACACATTAAAGAGCTGAAAATCTTCAGCGAGCGGTGTGAGTAAGTGATAAAACATAATATTCCTAGAAGGCGCAGATAGACTTTACGAGCCGTTATCTTATTAAGCCGGGGGGTTCCTTATGGTTCGCTCTGTTCCGCAGCATTTTCAAGAAGGGAAATGACCCGACTTACTTTTGAAGCATTGGATCCTTTCACCAGGATTACGTCGCCATCGCAAATGTCATCGAGTAAATTCACCGTAATGTCATTAACAGCGGCGCTATGTGCGCCTTTCATCTGATCATCGAGCGCCGACCACAAATTTTCCATCAAAGCGCCAGCCATATAAACCTTATCAACGCCCGCAGCGCTCAATGGCCCAGCAAGACCAGCGTGGAAAGCGGCGCTATCTTCCCCCAACTCCAGCATTTCGCCCAAAACCGCGACCCGGCGTCCACCTTCGCGAACCGGCGCCTCGCCAAGCAAAGCGATTGATGCGGCCATGGATGCAGGATTGGCATTATAGCTCTCGTCAATCAGGGTCAGGGTCCTATCCCCGATTTTTAAGGAACGACGGGCCCCGCGTCCGGCGCCGGCGGAAAAAACCGCAAGCGCCTGCGCCGCGGCGTTCTGATCTGCGCCCACCGCATCAATCGCCGCTAATACGCAAAGCGCATTGAGCGCCTGGTGGCGTCCAGGCGCGCCTAAGTTAAAAGTAAAAGGCGCGCCATTGATTTCCGCCTTAACACAAGTCACTCCCCCATTCGGCGTCGCCTCGATCAGACGGAAATCAGCGCCCTCTTTTTCGCCGAACGTCACCAAACGCTCTATCCCTGCTTCTTCCGCGCGCTGGCGCAGCAGCGGATAATGCGCATTATCAAAGGGCAAGACCGCTGCGCCGCCAGGCTGAACGCCCGCGAAAATCTCCGCTTTTGCTTCCGCAATATCAGCAACACTATCAAAGAATTCCAAATGCGCCGGCGCCACTGTCGTAATAATGGCGGCGTGGGGCGCCACGAGTTTCGTCAGCGGCGTAATCTCACCGGCGTGGTTCATGCCGATTTCAAAAACGCCATAGGCGCTGCGCATCGGGAGCGACGCCAAGGTTAACGGCACGCCCCAGTGATTATTAAAACTTTTATCCGCCGCGTGAACCGCGCCGCACGCGCTTAACGCCGTGCGCAGCATTTCCTTTACACTGGTCTTGCCGACACTGCCGGTGACCGCAATACGTTTGCCAAAATTCCGTTGACGCGCGGCCCGCGCCAGATCAGAAAGCCCCGCCAGCGTGTCGCCAACAACAAGTAGGGGCGCGCCCTCAGGCGCATTTTCTGGCGCGCGCGCCACCAGCGCCGCCGCCGCGCCGCGGTCAAAGGCGCTTTTTAAAAACTCATGGCCGTCGCGCGCATCTTGAATGGCGACAAAAATCTCTCCGGGCTGCAAGGTGCGCGTATCGATAGAAACACCCCGCGCCGCCCATTCTTCAGCAACCCAACGTGACGGATCGCCGCCGCGCGCACACAACGCGCCCCCGGTCGCCGCCGCTGCTTCATAAGCTGTCCATAAATGATCTGTCATAGCTTAGTCCCTTCGGTCCCACCTTCACCGGCTTTTAACGACGCGATCGCCGCTTTTGCGACTTCGCGATCATCAAACGGCGTCACCTGATCCCCAATAATTTGACCTGTTTCATGCCCCTTGCCGGCGATCAGCAAGACATCACCGTCCTGCAAGGAACCGACCCCCTCATAAATCGCCGCATCCCGCGCGCCGATTTCGACAACACGCGCATCATCCATCGCGCCTAGCGCTTTCCTTGCGCCCTTCAGGACCGCTTGACGGATCAGCGCAGGGTCTTCACTGCGCGGATTATCATCCGTTACAATAATCCGGTCGGCCCGCGCCGCCGCCGCGCCCATTAAGGGGCGCTTCGCCTGATCCCGGTCACCGCCCGCGCCGACAATAATAACAACCTTGCCCGCCGCATGGGGCCGCGCCGCCGCAATGGCAGCCTCTATCGCCGCAGGGGTATGAGCGTAGTCAACATAAACCCCCGCCCCGCGCAACATTCCAGCGCGCTCCATCCGTCCTGGTACGGCATTTAATTGAGGAAGCGCCCCCATAACCGCCGCAGCGTCAAAACCGGAGGCAATAGCAACGCCAGCCGCCAGTGCGGCGTTTTCCGCTTGAAAAGCGCCGATCAAAGGCAAGGCCACCGCAAAGAGTGATCCTTCGGCTTCGACCGTAAGGTCAAGCCCATCGCCGCGCAGCGCCACGCCGACAAGCTTTACGTCTTCCCCGGCCCGCCCTGTGGTCATCAACTTACCGCCGCGCGCGCGAACCAGATCAACAATCATTTGCGCGCCTTCGCCATCCATATTGACAACAGCGGTTTCATCATTTGGCAAAAGCTCCGTAAAAAGGCGCGCCTTCGCTGCGAAATAATCTTCAAAGTCCGCATGGTAATCAAGGTGGTCTTGGGAAATATTGGTAAACGCCGCTATTTTATAAGCAACGCCATCTGCGCGATATTGCGCAAGGCCATGGCTCGAAACCTCCATCACCGCATGGGTAACGCCAACTTGCGCCATCGCGTTTAGCGCTTGATGTAATGTCACTGGGTCCGGGGTCGTATGTCCAAGACCTAAAGTCTTCTCGTGCCCGCCAACGCCCTGGGTTTTGTAATTGGCGCCTAATGTTCCAAGACTTCCTGCGCTGGCGCCAAGGGCGACCCATAGATCAGCAATAAAGCGCGCCGTAGACGTCTTACCGTTGGTGCCCGTGATTGCCGCCATTAGTTTAGGCTGAGCTTCATAAAAACGAGCGGCTAACTGCGCCAATCGGCGACGCGGTTCATCATCTTTTATCAGGGGAATTTCAAAAAGCGAGCTTGCTTGCGGCCCAGCAAGAACAGCGGCAGCGCCTTTTTTGAGCGCATCGGGAATATATACAGCGCCGTCCTGCTTGACACCGCTTAGCGCAGCGAACAAAAACCCTTCTTCTACAGCGCGACTATCAGCAGTCAGACCGGTAATTTCCGGGTCTGGATCAACCGCACCGCCGATAAGCGCTGAGAGTTTCACGCCCCATGCGTCCTTTCATATATCCACTGCAACCCGTCTAAAACCGGGCGTCATTATTGGGCCCTTGGCCCGTTTAAACCACTCGCCCCCCAAAAAGCCGCTAGCGCTTGATCTTCACTGGCTGGCATCGCCCCTAAAGTAGGCGCTAATCGGGCGACCATGCGCGCAAAAGTGGGCGCGGCATTCCAGCCTGCTGTCGCATAGCCTTTTGTTTCAGGAATCACCTGCGGCTCATCAAGGGAAACTATTATCGCATAGCGCGGTTTATGCCCTGGAAAAGCGCCGACAAAACTTGCAATGCGGGTTGAGCGATCATATCCCCCAGCCGCCGGTTTGTCCGCTGTCGCTGTTTTTCCGATAGGGTAATATCCCTCCGCCTCTGCATACCGGGCGGTGCCATCCGTAATCACACCGCGCAAGATACGCCGCATTGTTGCGCTGGTTTGCTCAGAAAAAACCCGGGCCCCTTTCGGCGCCTCGCCTTCCACCTTTAAAAAGGTTGGTGTTTGATAGACCCCGCCATTCACAACGGCGGCAAAAGCGGTAAGTAAATGCAATGGCGTAACGGAAATGCCGTGACCATATGAGACAGTCGCGGCTTCAACCGGGCCCCATTGTTGCGGCAATTGAGGGGCGCGATTTTCTTGAAGCTCTATCGGAAGAGCCTCAAACAAGCCCACCGCCTCAAGCGCCGCTTTTTGACGCTCCACCCCTAAATCAGCCACCGCTTTTGCAATACCGATATTAGATGAATACTGAATAACTTCAGCGAGCGTTAACACCCGGTTTTTACCATGAAAATCCCCGATACGCTTGCCGCCAATTTTATAAGCGCCCCGCGCATCATAGGGCGTAATCTCGGTTGCAATGCCCGCATCAAGAATAGAAGCGGCCGTAATCGCCTTAAATGCTGACCCAAGTTCATATCGATCATACGTCGCACGATTGCGCCGCCAATCAGGTTCAACAGCCCCCGGATTATTAGGATCAAAATCTGGCAGGCTGGCAATCGCAATCACCTCACCGGTCGTGACATCCAAAACACCAGCCCAGCCAGCTTTTGCGTGATATTTTTCAATCGCGTCATTCAGCTCGATCTCTATAATTTGCTGCGCGCTGATATCGATGGAAGAAACTAAGCCCTCTTTGTTTTTCGTCAGCTTCTTCGGCGCTGTTTCCAAAAAAGCCTCAAGCCCCATTGCGCCTTGCAAAACGCCGCCTTCCCCCGGCGTGGTGTGGCCAACCACATGGGCGGCGAGATCGCGCTGTGGATAATATCGGCGCGGCCGTGACTGAAACCGCACGCCAGGAAGGCCCAAATCAAAAACCGCTGCTTGTTTGGCTGGGGTCAATGCTTTGTTGATTTGAACATACCGCCCCGCCGACAATTTCTTTTCTAACGATGCGACATCAAGCCCCTCTATGATCTCGCTAAGTTTTTGTACAGATTCGCCCGCATCCCACACCTCGTTGCCTGCGATTTCTAAGGTGATCATGGGTAAGTTTGTGGCAAGAATAACACCGTTACGATCGAAAATTTCTTCTCGCTCACCCCGCATGCCAAGCGCTTTGCCCGCAAGCCCCGCACCTTTGCCCGCAAGCCCCGCACCTTTGCCATGGCTAGCATGCGCCGCAAAAGCCCCGCCCATGTCAATGGAAAGATACGACAAACGCATGGCAAGAACGCCAAAAGCGACACAAAATACAACCGCACAAAGACCAATACGGTTGCGCGATCGCCTGACAAGCCGCGCGTGAGAGCCCGCAACGCTCACGCGTTCGCCCTCGGGCAATGTTGGTTCAGCCTCTTCATCGATTACAAAAGCGCGCGCTTTATTTTTTCTCTTTAAAATGCCCATATTATCATCGCATTACTTAAAGGGAGGCGTCCGCCACGGATAATGTTTCTTTTACAAAGTTGTCTTTTTGCTCGTCGCCGCGCTCTTCTTGTGGCTCGCCAAACGCCACGGCAAAATCATCCGCCGTCAGCAATTGGGCGCCGGTTAAAGGTTTTAATGTCGTCGCCTTTTCTGCAATAACAGCGAGCCGGTTAGGGCTCTCCAGATACGCAATCTCTGCGCGCAAGAGTTTGATTTCTGCGATCTCTTTCGCCTTTAGGCTTTCTAATGTGCGAAGCTGTTCCCTTTTTTCCTTAACCCTGACCTCCGCTTGATAGCGGCCTGCCGCCGCAGCAGCGAGAATAAGGCAAAGAAAGATCATAGTAACACGGATCATAAAGCAACATTCCACTTACTTAATGCTTTTGACAATTTTAACGGCGCGGGCGCAAAGCCCGATAAAAAATCTTTATGCGTAGGGTCAAGCGCTAGCGCATCAAGCCGCACGCCGACGCGCAGTTTTGCAGATCGCGCTCGCGGGTTTTCGGCGATCTCTTCTTCACTGGGCGATTGCGCTTTTGATGTTAAACGGCGAAAGGTTATAGGCGCTGAGGTCGCAAGCTGAGGCGCATGGCGCGACGGCGCGCCAACAGCGCCGCTGCGGTCTGCAAAAAAGCGCTTAACGATCCTGTCCTCTAAGGAATGGAACGTTACAACAACAAGCCGCCCCGCTGGCGCCAATAACTTTTCAGCGGCGACCAGCCCGCGGACTAACTGGCCCAATTCATCGTTTACAAAAATTCTTAGCGCCTGGAACACACGTGTTGCAGGATGGATCCTATCCGTTGGACGCCCGGGCGCTGCGGCGGCGATAATCTCTGCAAGCCGCCCAGTTGTTTCAATTGGCGCGCTTTCGCGCGCCGCAACAATAGCGCGCGCAATTTTTTTTGCATGCCGCTCTTCACCATATGCTTTAAAAATCAACGCCAGATCAGCAATTTCACCGTCATTCACAACATCACGCGCATCAGGACGAGCACCATCCATTCGCATGGAAAGCGGGCCATCATGTCGAAATGAAAACCCGCGATCAGCTTCATCAAGTTGCATTGACGAAACGCCAAGATCAAACACCACGCCGTTTACAGAGGAAACATTTAATTCCTCAAGAGCGTCGGCCATTTCAGCAAAGGGACGGTTGATTAAGGTTAACCGCCCCGCATAAGCCTTAGACCACGGCTCAGCCCGCTCAATCGCTGACACATCGCGGTCAAATCCGTAAACTGTGCAATTAGCGGAACCCAAAATCGCGCGCGTATAACCGCCGCCGCCAAACGTCGCATCAACAAAAGCGCCGTGATTGATAGGCGAAAGCGCAGCGACCGCTTCTTCTTCCATAACGGGGGCATGATTTGCAAACATCAAGACGCCCCCCCGTCTTTGGTCGACGCATTCGCCGCACCAGCGCGCATGGCAAAGCGCGCCTCCTTGGCGCGTTTTTCTGCTTGCGCAAAACGCTCGTTCACATCTTCAGCATTCCAGATTTGAAAATAAGCGCCGCGCCCGACAAAACACGCCTCGCCCTTAAGACCCGCATGCTCCATTAAAGGTTTTGGCAAAACCGCCCGGCCGTCCTTGTCAAACGGAAGCTTGCGCGCACGCCCCATCAGCGCGATCTCCATCGCATCACGGTCAGGATCATAAGGATCCAGCTGATCTATGCGCGCTTGAAGCCTCGCCAAAAGGTCAAATCCTCCACAATCGAGAAACGGCCCCGTTAAAGAAGGCACGCACACGAACCCATTGAAGGCGTCCAGATCCAGCGCTTTACGGAAATCAGCAGGGGTCGCAATGCGCCCCTTCGCGTCGATGTTCTTGGTGTGGGAGCCCATAAAAAGGACTTCCGCCGACCGCAACATGCGCCCATCCCTCTTTCGCCGTTATCAACTTCCGTCACCAATCACGCACCATCAAAATTGGGCGCAAACCGACAGAAACGGATCAATCCGCCACAAACCGGGATATCACGGGCCAATACGGGACGTCAAAGAAAATCTTGCCCTAAAAGCAGAATCTGTCGTGATGGTTTCTGCTCTGGAACAATTATAGCGCTAAGCCTGGCAATTAATTGTTTGGGGACAACCCTTAATAAAGCCTTACTTTCAAAGACTTATAAGTCGGCCGTGATGTATGAAAATGCCCGCATCAGCGGGCGCGTTTTTTTCAACAAAAGCGACTTGAAAAATCTCTTACGCGGCGCCCGCACGTGAATTTCCGGCCAAAGCCTCCGCCGCTGGCTTTTCAGGCTCATCTTCATCCGCCTCAAAACGCTGTAATAAGCTGACAAGCTTAGTCGCCTCCCACTCACAGGCGGCCAGCGCCTCGCTGCAAGCAGTGATTTCCTCTAAAAGCGTGTTGATAGTCGCAGCCAGGACCGCGCGCTTATTCACCGAACCCGTCAGAACACCGCCAGCGGCTTGGGTCGCCGCCTCTCCTCCTTTGGCGCGCTCTGATTGACCCAGCCACTCAAGCTCTGTCACGGCGGATGCGCGCGAGACCTCAAGATCGCACAGACGTCGCCGCTCCGCCTCTGCAGACGCTTTGGCGGTTTGCAGCAACGCTTGAATGCGATCATAGGAGCGGCAGCCATGAGCCATTTTTGAAATCCTTATAATGATCCGACCTATCGGCCCGGATCAGCCAGCAAGACATGCCAACCAGAAGGGACAAGGCATGGCTGGATTTTGCAAAATCACCGTTAAGAACTCTTCAAGATCTTGGCAAACAACCAAAGCAAACCGCTGACTTTTCCAACAATATTAGATTTTTACACGCTATTAAGACTTGTCGCTCATAGGCAAATCATGCGCAGATTGATAAACGCTTTTAGTGCGACAACACTTCCTACACGGCGAATATCTTAACATCCCGCCACCCATTGCCGATTAGGACAAGTAAACACGATCGCACACACAGGGCGTAAGTAACTTAACACATTATCGGTGCACCCCTGGTTTTTCAGGGCGAGAAATTCATGAAAGTTGCGTAGCGATTAAAAAAGTCGAGAAAAAGCTGGAAATAAAGCAAATCGCGTTAACCTTTATGAAATGAAATCAACCATAAGATCGTTAAGCCATTAGACGTAATAATTGCGCGCATCGAAAGACTTTGGGCGCGCCCATGCAAATAGGAGACTTGCTCGATGCGGGTTTTGCTGATCGAAGACGACGGGGCCACCGCGCAAAGCATCGAATTGATGCTCAAATCTGACGGATTTAATGTATACACAACCGATCTCGGCGAAGAAGGCGTCGATCTTGGCAAGGTATATGATTACGACATTATCCTTCTTGACCTTAACCTGCCGGATATGACGGGGTTTGACGTTCTAAAGAGCCTGCGTGTTTCTAAAGTAAATACGCCGATCCTGATTTTGACAGGCCAAGGCGACATTGAAACGAAAGTCCGCGGCCTTGGGTTTGGCGCAGACGATTACATGACAAAACCGTTCCATAAAGACGAGCTTGTCGCCCGCATTCACGCGATCGTTCGCCGCTCAAAAGGTCACTCTCAATCAGTGATCACCACTGGCGACTTGGTTGTAAACCTCGACGCAAAAACGGTCGATGTTGCTGGCCAGCGCGTCCACTTAACGGGCAAAGAATACCAAATGCTGGAACTTTTATCCTTGCGCAAGGGCACAACCTTGACGAAGGAAATGTTCCTCAATCACCTTTACGGCGGAATGGATGAACCAGAGTTGAAAATTATCGACGTGTTCATCTGTAAGCTTCGCAAAAAGCTCGCCGCCGCCACAACTGGCGATCATTATATCGAAACTGTCTGGGGCCGCGGCTATGTCTTGCGCGACCCAGCAGAAGAAAAAGCAGCTTCAGTAGCTTAGTCCCTGCACCTGCCCACATAGTAAATATGTGTAAAACGCCTCCCTCCCCAAGGGGGGCGTTTTTTATTGCGCGCCGCCATAGGCAAGCCCCACAATCCAGCCTAAAAAATGCCTGAATATTTGGCGAGATTTACTTAATCCGCCGCCCACCTGACAGACCGCTTAGAGGGACTGCCTATGCCTCGCTTGAACCTTCCCAAAAACCACCTTCTCGCCATTGCGTTATCAATCGGTCTCGCAGTCGGATGCGCCGGAGACAAAAAAGCCGATGAGGCGGCCAGCATCTTTAAAGAACCGGTTTCTATCGCCGATAAAGTGGGCAAGGGGCGGCCCGCCCCCGCCATGTGGCGCGTCAGCGATACAGACACGACGATTTTTTTATTTGGCGCCTTCCACCTTCTGCCCCCGGATCTTACATGGCGTACGAAAGCCTATGACGAAGCGATGGCGCGTTCCGCCACAACAATCACCGAAGCGGATACGACCAGCGCCGCCGCAATCGACACGATCCGCACCGCCGTGCAAACCCACGGCCTTAACCCGGCAGATGTTACGCTAAGCGAGACTGTTGGCAAAAAACGCGCTAAACGCATCCGCGCCTTGGCCGAGCAATATAATGTGCCGATGGCCGCACTTGAGCCCATGCGCCCTTGGCTGGCGACATTAACGCTAACCCAACGCGCCTTTCAAACCGCGGGCTTTGACGCCAGCGCCGGTGTTGAAGCCGCCGTCCTTAGCCAAGCAGCGGCTGAAGGCGACGCCATCGCCCATCTTGAAACCGCGGCCTTTCAGATCGAAGCGTTGGCGAGCCTAGACGGCGCAGACATGATCGGCAATTTTGACGCAAGTATTGATCAGCTTAAAGAATTTGAGGACATGACTAAACAGATGTTGACCGCCTGGCGCGCTGGCGACGAAAAGCGGCTTGAAGAAAATATTCTGGAGCCCTTGCGCGAGGCGTCACCCACCGCTTTTGACATTCTGTTTGATCAACGCAACGCCAATTGGGTGGGTCAGATCGATAAGCTCATGAACGGCGAAGGCGATTATTTTATCACCGTCGGCGCGGGGCACCTTGTCGGCGATAACAGTGTCGTCGCACAATTAAAAGATCGCGGCTTTCGCGTTGAGCGGGTGCAGTAGAAACTGCGCAATGCTGATTTATCAACCTTGTAATCCCTTAATAGAACGAGCAAGGTTCGTCCGCGCCGCCGCCTCCCAGATCCGCCTAAATTCTTCACAGAAATAGATTTGGTCGCGGGCTAAAAATCCCTCTAAAACTCTTTGGCGGGCCTTTTTATAGAAACCCCAGTCAACAAAAGAATATTCAATACGAACAGCTTCTTCATATGCCTGAAAAATGTCTGCGGGCTGTCCTAAGATTGATAGATCGATATCTAAGAAGAATTTTAAATCAGCCTCAAGAGTAGCTTCGAGCCCTTCAGGAACCTCATGCGTCGCCGTCGCCTCTATGATAAGCGCCGCGCCATCAACGATATCTGCAGTCAAGCGCCCCTCTGCCTGCTCCCGCAAAAGGGCGGCGCTTTTTACCTCATTATCAGGCGACTTAGGGTCGTAGACTGCATCATGCCAATAAAGCGCCCATAGGACGCGTGTCGGCTGCGCCATTAAAGAGCCAAAAGCCTCAAAATGTCGAAGCAATGCTTCAATATGCGCCCATGTATGGTATGCCCGCTGAGGCTCTGCATATCTTTCTTGAAGGTCTTTTATCAGATCGCCTGGCGGCTCAAAGAGCATCAATAGCCCCCCCCTTTAGATTGGTTCGTCAGCGGCGATCATCATCGCTGTACGATCCGCCGCCATCCCCTCCTTCATCGCGGCGAGCGCACGCTCAATCGCATCTGGGCCAGCGCTAGCGCCATCCGCACAAAGAACACGCCGCCAGGTTCGCGCGCCAGGCGCCCCGTGAAAAAGCCCAAGCATGTGGCGGGTTGCGTGATGGGGCTTGCCCCCTTGCGCGGCGAGCTGGGCAATATAGCTGACCATCCCCAGCGCAACCTCTTCGCGTGGCAAGACCGCCGCCCCATCGCCGAAAAGCTCACGATCCACCATCGACAAAATATATGGCTCCCCATATGCGGCGCGCCCCAGCATAACGCCGTCAAAAATATTCAAATGCTCCTTGCACGCTTCAATTGTTGTTATGCCGCCATTTAGGACAATCGTTAAATCTGGAAAATCCCTTTTCAGCTGGGCGACAAGCGGATAGTCAAGGGGCGGCACTTCCCGGTTTTCTTTCGGACTCAAACCTTGAAGCCAGGCTTTGCGCGCGTGGACAATAAAAACATCACAGCCCGCCGACGTGCTTTTTTCAACGAGCGTATAAAGACTTTCCTTCGGGTCTTGGTCGTCAACCCCAATACGGCATTTAACCGTCACAGGAATATCGACAACTGCGCGCATCGCTGCAACACACTCCGCCACCAGATCGGGGGTCTTCATCAAACACGCGCCAAAGGCGCCGGACTGCACCCGGTCAGAAGGACAGCCGACATTAAGGTTGACCTCATCAAACCCCGCATCAGCGCCAATGCGCGCTGCCTGACGCAGCTTTTCCGGCTCAGACCCGCCAAGCTGTAGCGCTAAGGGATGTTCAACCGGATCAAAACCAATAAGACGCTCCCGATCTCCATGGATCACCGCATCAGCCGTCACCATTTCTGTATAGAGCCGCGCGTGACGGCTCATCAGCCGGTGAAAATACCGACAGTGACGGTCCGTCCCGTCCATCATCGGCGCGACGCAAAACTTATACGATTGATCTTCCACTGGTTTTGACTATCACATTACCGCGCGTTCTAAAATGCCGTCCCCCATCATGCCGGTTAGCCATTGGAAATTGAATCAGCGTAAAAAGCCGTTAAATCCAATTTCTGGAGGGGGGGGGATGCATGTTTAAACTCCACGATGATAAAGGGCAGCTAAAATGGTCCATCGTTATCATCGGCGCTGTTGTGCTCGCCTTTTTATTATCACTATGGATCAACCCCGTTCCCTTCGCCAGGTTAAAGGCGTCTGTTCTGTTGGCAATTAGCGCGGGGATTACCACCGCTTGCCTTAACCCGCGATATATCTGCTTGCGCATTGGCGTCGTCTGCGTCAGCGGCGCCCTCATCGGACTAGGGCTCGGCGTTACCGCAAGCTTGAACAGCGTAAATCGCAGTGGAGAGACCAACAGCATCACCCTTGTAATCGAAAGCGCCGCCGCCGATTGGGTGTATCTTATCGTACTGATGATCGGCGCCGCGCTTGTCTTGGTCGACCGTATGGTGATCAATAAAAGCGAGACAATCAATACCAATAGCGGCGTTTTCAAAATCGAACGCCACCGAACCGCCCTTACCGCAACCCCCGCCCCCCTTGAAACGCAGCCGAATCGCCGCCGCTTTTCCATCAAATATGATTGCCGCAACCGATCAGACGATTTCATCCACTTACAGTCTGTCTCTTTGTCAGGAACAGGGGCGCTTGACGCCAGCGCCCGCTTTAACAATGAGAGCGGCGTTTTTGTTAACCGGGATTTACCGTCTGGTCAGTCGTCCACATTGCTTTTGACTGGCTATCTTACAACTGATCAACATAATGGTAAAAAGGTCCTGATAACTGTAACGCTTCACTTTTCTGGCGAAAATGATTTTCAGGATCACGTAAAACTGACCCTGTTGGAGCCGGAACATTTACAAACCAACAGCGCGGCGGATAAGATCGGTTAAATCCGCTGGGGATAGTCCGTCCGCCTCATCCCTTAAAATTCTCCAGACCAGCACCAAATTTTGTGCGTCATCAATTTCATAAACGACCGTTAGCCCGCCGCCTGATTGGGCGCGATACCACTCCGCATCTGGATCAATTTTAATCGCAAATGCCTTCGATCGCGGGTCCGCCCTTAGCTCGAGAAGACATCCGCGAAAAAGCGCTTCTTTTTGCTCATTTGATAGTCCAGGTAAAATGACTTCCGCTGATGGTTCGATCTTTACTTCGTAGACCATCAACCAGATGCAAGACTATTAACCCCGGCGCCGTCAGGCATGTCTTCCCCCAATTCTTGTTTCCAAAGCTCTTCCAGAGTCTTGCCGGCACTCTTGCCGCCAGCCGCAGATTTCGCCTCAACCAACGCTGCGCGTGCCCGCGCATTTTCAGCCAAATGCACCAACGCGAGCGCAACTTTCGAAAATTCCATGGGCAACACCATCGCCACCGGTTTTTTATGCTCAGTAATTACGGTTCCGGCCAAGCTGTGCTTGGCTTTTTCAATAACAATTGTCTGCTCTTCACGTAACTCTTGAAGGCCTTTGCGATCAAAAGAGGCGCTAAACGATTGCCAAATATCTTCGACCACCGTCTCGTCGAGTCCATTTTCACCAATAGGCAGATCGGAAAAATCCCAACGCATAAAATCGCCTCCTAAAACATACATCCTAAATATAAGGCTAATCCATAAGGGACTCAAGGTCCTAGGGGTCCTTGATAAACTTAATATCCTTAAGGTTTTATAGGTTTATGGAGAAATTTTGTCCAGAGCGATGCGAATACCCGCTATCTTATTGTTTTTAAAAATATTTTTCAGACACACATGGAGCGTGTAATGTGAAAAAACCCGCAAAAATCAACCATCTGCGCCCTTTGGGTTCAAATATCACCTACTTGTCGTGACTAGCATAGGGGAAATGACGTAACGAAAGGGGCTGAGTTGAAGCCTTAAAACGCCAAAGAAAGCACATCACAGCAGTGCACAACACACAGTCGATCTATGAATTCCTAGCTAACCCGAACGCATCGGGGCAAAGAACTGCGCTTATCACAATAATTGGGGTAAGCGGCGCATCAAGTCGGCCGGCGGGCGCCCATATGGCGGTATCAGAAGATGGCGCTTATGCTGGCTCCCTTTCTGGCGGGTGCATCGAAGCCGCTGTCGTCGCGGAAGCACAGGATTGCATTAAAAAGAACACCATTCGTGAAGTGCGTTTCGGCGCGGGATCACCCTATCTTGATATCCGCCTGCCCTGCGGGGGCAGTCTTGACCTTCTTATCACGCCGCTTGTTGACGGGGCCTTTGCCAATGAAACCCGCCAAAGCTTAAAAGACCGCCGCCCGACTTCTGTGCGCCTGCCTCGCAAATCGGGTGCGCCTTTGCTTTTTGATGGCGGCCAAGAAGCGCGCATTCATGTCAGCGAAACATTTGTGGAGCTGACCTATGCCCCTGCGCTACGCCTTGCGATCTTTGGACATGGCGCCAATGTTGAAGCTTTGCACAGCATCGCGAACACATATGGCGCCGACACTGTCGTTTTCACCCCCGATGATACGATTGCTGAGCGGCTAGAGAAGAAACAAGTTTCAGTCAAGCGGTTAACATCGCCTGAGGCCGTGGTCGGAACATCGCTAGACCGATGGACTGCGGAAGTCTTTTTATTCCATGACCATGACTGGGAGCCGGCATTGCTAATGGGGGCGCTATCTCGCGACAGCTTTTTCATCGGCGCCATGGGCAGTCGAAAAACCCACGCCAACCGTATTGATATTTTGCAAAGCCTTGGCGCCAACAAAAATACAATAGAGCGCATCATCGCGCCGATCGGCCTTATTCCTTCCACCCGTGATCCGGAAACCTTAGCGATTTCAACGCTTGCACAAATCGTTAATGCGTATCAAACACGGTTTTTGAAGGACACCCAATAAGAAAGATCGAACCGAACGCACGATTAAAGTTTATCGCTGTCTACGGACCATCTGCACGACAATTCAAGCCCATTACCAACAGGCAGCAACATCGATTGCAGATCTTTCTTTTCACGCACCAACGCGCGATATTGACGAACCTCCTCGCGTGCAGATTTTGGATGGATCATATTGTCAGCCGCAATGACAGCCTCTTGCGATAATTTAGGATAGAACGCCTTAAAACAAGGCGCATAAAGATCTTTCCAGATATCAACCAACACAAAGTCGATATCGGCTTCAATCTCGCCAATCAGCGCGATCGCATCGCCGCATTGAAATTCCACAAACTCCAACAACTCAGCTTCATGCAATTTCTCACGAGCATAAGCCTGTTTGCGCTCATCAAGGTCCATCGTGATAACGCGCCCGCCCGTGCGCCGCGCCGCATCAGCAAGGAACAATGTGGAATAGCCATAGCTGGTGCCCAACTCAACGATTATTTGAGCGTCGCCAGCAACAATAAGGGAATGGAGAAAAACACCGGCCTTCTGGCCAATCGGCAACAAAAACGCGTCGCGATTTTCTTCGGTAATCGCCGACAGGTCTTCACTAGAACGGCGCTTTTCATATTCATCAAAAACTTTTTGGGCTTGCGGCGTGAACATTACCACTCTCTTTCATATCTGTGATTGGACATCAAGCAAAGGTCGCGACGAAACCTGCATCGCCCCGCCAATCGCCCACCCGGCCATCTGTTATTTTAGACGATTTAGGTGAGGGGCAAGTCATCAAAAATGCCCATGACGCAGAAGATGCTTTAGTCTATAAACAACCTTCAAAAGACTCAACGGGCCTCATGACCTTTAGCTCCATTCCGTTCTTGTTCTATTTCTTTCCTTTATTCTTAGCGGCCTATTTCGCCAGCCCCAAAGGCAATACGGGCCGTAATTTGGCTTTACTGGGAGCAAGTTTGATCTTTTATGCTTGGGGCGAACCATTTTATATTTTTCTTCTACTCGCCTCGATTGCGATCAATCATGGAATTGGCGTCACGGTCGCAAAGACAAGCAGCCGCCAATGGCTGTTTCTTGGCGTGGGCGTTAATCTACTCATCTTAGGCGTGGCTAAATATGCGGGCTTTGCTCTAAGCGGCGTCGGGGCGGCGTTGTCGATCTTTGGCCTGCCGGCGCCGAGCGTCCCTGACATCACCCTTCCTCTTGGAATTTCATTTTACACATTCCAAGCAATTAGTTTTTTGATTGACCAATATCGTAAAGATGCGCCGCCGCCACAGCGCTTTACCGATACAGCGCTTTACATCGCAATGTTCCCACAATTGATTGCCGGACCGATCGTACGCTACAAAACGATCGCCGATGAAATTCAAAATCGCACCCATAGCCTTGAGAAGTTTTCCGCCGGCGCGCGAGTCTTTGTCTTAGGCCTGGCGCAAAAAACCCTATTAGCTAATATATTTGCCGAAACCGCCGACGCGGCTTTTACCCAAGCAGGCGCGAGCGCGCTTAGTGCGGGCGCAGCATGGGCGGGCCTTGGCGCTTATAGCTTCCAAATCTATTTCGACTTTGCCGGTTATTCGAATATGGCGATCGGCATGGGGCTGATGATGGGATTTCATTTGCCTCGAAATTTCAATTTTCCGTATGCCAGCCTTTCCATCACAGAGTTTTGGCGGCGCTGGCATATGACGCTTTCCAATTGGTTCCGCGATTATCTATACATTCCCCTCGGCGGCAATCGCGGCGGCGCCCTTAAAACATATCGAAACCTATGGATTGTCTTTATCCTGTGCGGGCTTTGGCATGGCGCCGCCATCGCTTTTGTGTTTTGGGGCGCCTATCATGGCGCTTTGCTGGTAATTGAACGACAGTTCTTAGCGAACTGGTTGGAAAAGACACCTATTTTACTGCGGCGCGTTTATTTATTATTGGCCGCGGCCATCGGTTGGGTTCCATTCCGCACCGAAGACATGGGCGAAGCCTTACAATATTATGCTGCAATGGCGGGTCTGAATGACACGCCGAGCCATAACCTTAGCGATATCGCTCTGGAGGGGATGAGCTGGGTATTTCTGATCGGCGCGATAGCCGCTTTATGGCCCGCCTTTTCGCCGATCCATGCGTGGTTGCAAAATCATACACAGCGCCATCAGCCCCTAAGGTGGGCCAGCGCCGGGGCAACGGAAATTGCGCTTGGCGCGCTGCTGATCATCGCGGCCTCAAGCCTGGCCGCGGGCGCATATAACCCATTTATATATTTCCGATTTTAAAAATCTGTACACAATGCAAATAAGAAACCCCTTATCAAATCTTATTGAACGGCGCGCGCACCTTACGAGTATTGTGTTCCTCGTCATTATCATAGCGCCAATGGCCACGCATTTTTTATTTGGCGAAAAAGATAAAGTCAGCCAGAATGAACGGCGCGCGCTAGCCAGCGCTCCGGCCCTCTCGCAAGCTTTAACCGACTGGCCAGGCTATACAAAAGCGTTAAATGCTTGGATGAATGACCGCTTTGGCTTTCGCCGCGACTTAATCCTTTTGCATCATAAATTGCGCAGAGAGCTAGATCTTGAAGAAAAACGCAACGCCTTGCGCGGGATAAACGGATGGCTTTTCACAACAGTCAACAAAGCCATGGCCATGCATCAAGGCCTGGCGCCTTTTGGTCCTGGTGAAGCTGAAGCCTGGCTGGACGGCGCTGTGAAGATAAAAAAAGCGGCTGAGGAAAAAGGCGCTAAATTTTTCATCCTGATCCCCCCTAATAAGATAAGCGTCTATCCCGAAAATCTGCCCGGCCACCCTATTCGCGTTGCAGGCATGAGCCGGATCAACGAGCTGCAAGCTCATGCGTCTTCAAAAGGCGTCACCATCATCAATCCGCTAACTAAGCTTTTAGAGCACAAACAAAACGCTGCGCTTTATTATAAAACCGACACCCATTGGACTGCGTATGGCGCATTTGTTGGTTATCAAAACCTTATGCAATCAATTACAGCCGCAGGCATAAATACGCCCGTCGTTTCACAAGCTCAATTGAAAGAAATTCCTAATAGTCAACATACTGGCGATATATTCGGCCTTCTTGGGGAGGAAAACCCAATACCCGAAACTATTTCAAGATATAGGCTTAACGCGCCCTCGCCGACGACATCCGTCACCGAACACTCCGAATTTGATTTCAATGCGTTTAAAGCAAAAACTTGGACGACAAAGCTTGAAACAAGTGAGGGAACAGACACGCGCCCCAATCTGCTTGTTATTGGAGACTCTTTTTTCAACGCCCTAGCGCCATATCTTCGCGAATCATTCAGCACTGTGACTTATGTTCATCATCGCACCGGTCGCCCGCCTTTAAGCGCATTGGACCTTAACGACTATGATGTTGTTGTTCTCGAAAGCGTTGAACGGATGCTATCCTATCCAATGGAGCCGCAAGAAACCTTAGAAGACGAGCAGTAAGACGCTTTACTCCCTCGCCTCAGTTTCTAACGCTAGCGCATGCAGCTCGCCGCCCATTTTGCCCTTAAGCGCACGATAGACAAGCTGGTGCTGTTGCACACGGGTTTTGCCGTTAAATGCTTCAGAGATGATATGCGCACGGTAGTGATCACCATCGCCAGCAAGATCCTCGATTTGCACTTCTGCATCTGGCATCGCTTCTAAGATCATGGATTTAATATCGTCAGCAGCCATCGGCATCGCGTTGTTCTCCGTTGCAAGGTTAGCAGTCATATAATCTGGCAGTGCGCTCTCAGACAATTGGGCAAGATCAAGAAGGCCAATGCTGTCACCGGCATCTAGGCGCAGGAACTGCCCGCCGAACCGGCCAATCTTTGCCGCCTGCACGCCCTCCATCGCGGCTTTTAGCAACAGCGTATCAGCCGCCCCCGGCGCCGCGGCGATTAAATATCGGCCCTGATCTTCCCCAAACCAGAACGCAGCAGCGCGTTGCTTTACAGGTGTTGTCAGCTCAAGCCCTTCGCCGCTCGCCATCGCCATTTCGGCTGCAGCGACGAGCAAGCCGCCATCAGAAACATCGTGACACGCGGTGATAAGACCTTCATCGATCAGCTTGCGGATAAGTCCGCCATTACGCCGCTCGGCCTCAAGATCAACGGACGGGGGCGCGCCTTCTTCGCGGCCAAATAATTCACGCAAATAAAGCGTTTGGCCTAAATGCCCCCTAGTGACGCCAATCGCGATTAACTCATCGCCCGCCAATGCGCCGCCAACACGCACCGCCTGGCCAACATCATCCAGAACGCCGACCCCGCCAATCGCCGGCGTTGGCGGGATAGCCGCCCCATTGGTTTCATTATAGAGCGAGACATTGCCTGAAACGACCGGATAGTTCAGCGCTTCGCAGGCTTCCGCCATGCCTTCAATCGCGCCAACAAATTGCGCCATAATTTCAGGGCGTTCAGGATTGCCGAAATTCAAACAGTTGGTTATGGCGAGCGGCGCCGCGCCGGTCGCACAGATATTGCGATAGGTTTCCGCCACCGCTTGCTTTCCCCCTTCATGGGGGTCTGCCTTCACATAGCGCGGGGTTACATCTGTTGAAATCGCTAGCGCCCGGTTTGATCCGTGCACGCGCACAAGCGCTGCGTCACCACCGGGAGCGATCACAGTGTCGCCCATGACAGAGTGGTCATATTGCTCCCATATCCAGCGGCGTGAGCAAAGATCAGGACTTTCGATCAGCACAGAAAGCGCCGTTAACATGGAGTTGGCGCCCGGCTGGTTAGCAAGGTTGACTTCCTCGTCATGGGTTTCAAGTTTTGCCGCTTCGATCATCCCTGCGGATTTAAGATTGTCCCCCGCCGCTTCAAGGGCCTGAATATCTGGAACCGCATTTGGTGCAAAGCGCACATAAAGGGTCGCTTCGCCGCCATTAAGGCTCCACCCGCCCGCTTCTGCGCCTTCAAGGCCCGCCAAGCGGTCCTCGATAAAGGCTTCGACGAGGGTCGCCATCTCCTCATCGGACTTATCTTTTGCGCTAAGCGTAATCTGCGCCTCGCGGATGGTGACAATTGGGTCTTCTAGCGGTTCTGGTTTATCCAAAGGTACTGTTGGCCGATCATAATTCGGCGCCGCATCGGCAAGGGGTTTCACCGGAAGGTCCGCACACACCTCCCCCTTATGACGAATAACCAAATGGCCTGTATCCGTCGTCTCGCCAATGACCGCAAAATCAACCCCCCATTTGTCAAAGATTGCGCGCGCTTCATCTTCTTTGCCGGGGCGCAATATCATCAGCATGCGTTCCTGGCTTTCTGAGAGCATCATCTCATAAGCGGTCATGCCTTCTTCGCGTTGGGGCACCTCGTCAAGGTTCAGATCAAACCCGCGCCCGCCCTTCGCCGCCATCTCAACGGAAGACGACGTTAAGCCCGCCGCGCCCATATCTTGAATAGCGACAATCGCGTCGCTGTTCATCAATTCCAAACACGCTTCAAGCAACAGCTTTTCCGTAAACGGATCGCCAACTTGGACCGTGGGGCGTTTTTCTTCTGACTGGTCGTCAAATTCGGCTGAGGCCATGGTCGCGCCGTGAATACCGTCGCGCCCAGTTTTTGATCCCACATAAACCACCGGGTTGCCGACGCCGCGGGCGGCGGAGTAAAAAATTTTGTGCTTTTCAGCAACCCCAACCGTCATCGCATTGACGAGGATATTGCCATTATAGCCAGGGTGGAAATTCGTCTCCCCCCCCACCGTGGGCACGCCCATGCAATTGCCATAGCCGCCAATGCCGGAGACCACGCCGCTGACCAAATGGCGCGTCTTTGGGTGATCAAGGTCCCCAAAACGCAGCGCATTCAAATTCGCCACGGGCCGCGCGCCCATGGTGAAAACATCGCGCATAATGCCGCCGACACCCGTCGCCGCGCCCTGATAGGGTTCAATGAAAGAAGGGTGGTTGTGGCTTTCCATTTTGAAGATCGCCGCCAGCGGCACGCCATCTTTATCTTCCCCAATATCAATCACCCCGGCGTTTTCCCCCGGCCCTTGGATCACCCAAGGGGCGCTGGTGGGCAGTTTCGCCAGATGCCGGCGCGAAGATTTATAGGAACAATGCTCCGACCACATAACGGAGAAGACCCCAAGCTCAAGCAAGTTCGGCTCGCGCCCAATATGGCTTTTGATCTGCTCATATTCTTCAGCGCTTAAGCCGTGTTCGGCGACAATTTCAGGGGTGATTTCGGTCATTTAATAAAGGCCCACAAGATAACTGTTCAATATGCTCGCAACATTGATTTCGCCCGTCCCAACGGCCGCCGAGATCCAAACACCTATCAATTCGATATTGCGTTCTCAAATACCCAGCTTCGCGCATCTGAGACCAAAAGAGCCCCAAAACACTAAGCGCAAAAAACCAAACTGCGCCACGCTTTAAGACATCTTTCTTCAATATCACCGGGTTAAGCCATCGCCATCGAACTATTCACAATGCTGTGCGCCTTGCATATAGCCGTTGCGCGCTGGGCGCAATTCTTACAGGGTAAGAGCTTGTTTTTATCGCATAAAAATAAGGCGCAAGGCCCTCAATGGGCCCAATAAGAAAGCTTCCCCGCATGAATATTCACGATTCCAAAGTTACCGGCGCCGTTCAGAGTAAACCAAACACAGCCCAACAAAACGCCGCCCAACAAAATGTGCAAGAATATTACGGGAAAACCCTGCAATCTTCCGCTGATTTGGCGACCGACGCCTGCTGCACTTTGGATGCGACGCCGCCCCACATCCGCGCGCTCATGGCTGATATCCACCCGGAGGTGACGTCGCGCTATTACGGCTGCGGCCTTATCGCGCCGCTTGCGTTGGAAGGCGCGCGGGTTTTGGACCTTGGTGCTGGCGCAGGGCAAGACGCTTACGCCCTTTCCCGCTTGGTGGGGGAAAGCGGCTTTGTCACCGGCGTTGATATGACCGCCGAGCAGCTCGCCGTCGCTCGCAAGCACCAAGACTGGCACGCAGAGCGCTATGGCTACGCCAAACCCAATGTGGAATTTTTGGAAGGCGATATCGAGAACCTTCCCGCCCTGGGGCTAGAAGCGGGCAGTTTTGACGTCATCGTCTCAAACTGCGTTATTAATCTTTGTACAGATAAAAAAGCCGTCTTTAAAGCGGCGCGCGACTTACTAAAGCCCGGCGGGGAGATGTATTTCTCCGATGTATACGCCGACCGCCGCGTGCCGGAAGCGCTGCGCAATCACCCAAAAGCCCATGGCGAATGCCTTTCCGGCGCGCTTTATTGGAATGACTTTTTAAACCTTGCCAAAGCGAGCGGCTTTGCGGATCCGCGCCTAGTGACGGACCGCCCGCTTGCCATTGGCAGCGCCGACCTTAAAGACCTGCTTGCGCCCGCATCCTTTTATTCCGCGACTTACCGGCTCTTCAAAATCGATGGGCTTGAGCCCGCGTGTGAAGATTATGGCCAGGCGGTGATTTACAAGGGCGGGCTAGAAAACAGCGAGAAGACTTTCGCCCTAGACAACCACCATATGGTTGAACAGGGACGGATCTTTCCCGTCTGCGGCAATACATACCGCATGCTGAGCGAATCGCGCTTTGCGCCATATTTTGAGTTTATTGGCGATTGGTCGACCCATTACGGCATCTTCCCCGGCTGCGGCACGCCCGTGCCCTTTGGCGACGCTTCGCCGGAGGCGTCTGTTTCAGGGGCGTGTTGTTAGGGGAGCCGCCCCCTCGATCCCCGCAAGGTAGTCCCAGTAGCGCCCCCCTTCGCCCTTCGGGCACTTCCCCCGCAAGCAGGGGAAGAAAATTGCCGCAAATTTCTTTGCTCAGCGCTCCCCTATTCCTGAGTTACTAGAGTCCCTGAGTTCTAGATATCCTCCCCCGCTTGCGGGGGAGGTGTCGCCAAAGGCGACGGAGGGGGGTACGTTTAATTTTGATCGTTTTGTGCAAATATATCGTCCAACCTATCAGTAAACGGAATCAACCATCCTAAAGTTCCTTGATTCACCTCAGCAATAGCTCTTAAATGCGTAATCGTGAAGTATAAAATCACGGATGATGTTATAACCGTTGAACTTACCTTGAGCCCTTCCAATGCTCCAGATCTAATTGCCTTGGCGATAGCAACCGCTGTTTGACTTGCTCGACTGCCCGCATCTCTAATTGTACGTATTAAGATAGACGCAAACTGATTAATAGTTGCTATTGCCGAATAATTTAAGCTTGCTTTTAAGCTTGTATCAATCTGCCCAATATTAGCGACAGGATCATATCTATGACCTCCTTGCATTGCAGGCTTGGGAGCCAACCGTTTGCAAAAACTCTCCAAGACTCTCAACGACCTCACTATCAACTAATTCATTGGGAAGGCCTGATAATTCCTCAACCAGTTTTAATGCACTAGGAACAAATAATTCGGATTTGGCGAGCTCGGTAGAGGCAACTGTTAATTCGAATTCCCTCCATTCCTCATAATGCGACACAAACATAAAAACCGAACTAACTGCAGCCGTAACCTCACCTATAAACTCTGCACTAAAATCTTCGCCAGACACTTGAAGACTATTCATAACCCCTTTAGCCCTCATGCCTGCTTTTATGGGGTCTACAACTTCTAACTGCTTCGGCAAAGCTTCAAGAAGCTTGCTTACTCGCCTGCGGAATCTTGGATGATTTGCAACAGCCGAGTCTTCAACAACTTGCAAAACCTCTGTTACCGCTTCAACATGCAATAACTCTAAGCGTTTGTTACCACGTACTGAATAATTGAGATAAGTATCATGAACAAGCTTTGTGCCTGCCCAGTTAAACCGATGGGGCGCAAGCTTATCATCTGGTAAATCCCCAAAAAGATCAAATTGTCGATCTGATCTTGTCGTGACCGAATTACTAAAAGCTACTCTTGAGCTTATATATGCCCTAGTTACTTCTTCATTTGCTGGCTTTATATCTTTGCCGATTTTTCCAGTTTGTATCTCTGAGACAAATGCAGGCGTTATAGGCCGGCCAGGTGAAACAAAAAATGAATGAACGACGTCGCGCTTCATACGCAAGGCAATCATGCCTTTCGCTAGCGCAATCTCTTCATCACTCAAGCCTCGATTTGCCACAAAAAGAACCCCACATTACTACCCCTTTATACCAAGATTCTTTTCCCAAATACAAACTTTATACCCCCCTCAACAATAATGAGCACCGTTCAAAAATAAGTATACAAGGTATATGCTTCACAGATTTCTATTCCCTTCAAAGGCTTGATCTGCTCCCCACAACACCCTACCGCGTCAGCGGCTTATATTTAATCCGTTTGGGGACATCCGCGTCGGGGCCGAGGCGTCGTTTTTTATCTTCCATATAGTCAGAAAAACTGCCCTCGAACCATTCAACGTGGCTGTCGCCTTCAAAGGCGAGGATATGGGTCGCGATCCGGTCAAGAAACCAACGGTCGTGGGAGATGATGACCGCACAGCCGGCGAACTCTTCCAGCGCGCCTTCAAGTTCGCGCAACGTGTCGACATCAAGGTCGTTGGTCGGCTCGTCGAGGAGGAGCAGGTTCGCGCCCTCCGTCAGCATTTTAGCGAGCTGAACGCGATTACGCTCCCCGCCGGAAAGAACGCCGACCTTTTTTTGTTGATCGCCGCCTTTAAAATTGAACCAGCTGACATAAGCACGGGACGGAACCTCGCGCTTACCAAGGGCGATAATATCGAGACCACCGGAAATTTCCTCCCAAACATTTTTATTGGGATCAAGATCTTCACGGGTCTGATCGACATAGCCAAGTTGAACCGTGTCGCCAACGCGAAGCGCGCCCTCGTCCGGCTGTTCTTGTTCGGTCAAAAGCTTAAACAGCGTCGTCTTACCGGCGCCGTTCGGGCCGATAACACCGACAATGCCGCCCGGCGGTAATTGGAAGCTGAGATCATCAAACAGAAGCTTTTCGCCATACGCTTTGCGCAGGTTGTCCGCCTCGATCACAACGCCGCCAAGACGGGGGCCCGGCGGGATCTGGATCTGGGCTTGCCCCACCTCTTCTTTGCCCGCATTCGCAAGCAGCTCGTCATAAGCATTGATCCGCGCTTTGGACTTTGCCTGGCGCGCTTTGGGGCTTGCGTTAATCCACTCAAGTTCGCGGCCCAGGGTTTTCTGGCGGTTGGCTTCCTCGCGCGACTCTTGTTCTAGGCGTTTTTGTTTCTGTTGCAGCCAGGAAGAATAGTTGCCTTCATAGGGAAGGCCCTTGCCGCGGTCGATCTCCAAAATCCAGCCCGTGACATTATCAAGGAAATAGCGATCGTGGGTGACCAGCACCACCGCGCCCGCAAAATCTCGCAAATGATGCTCAAGCCAGGCGACAGATTCCGCGTCCAAGTGGTTGGTGGGCTCGTCGAGGAGCAAAAGGTCTGGTTTCGACAATAACAACGCCGCCAGCGCCACACGGCGCTTTTCACCGCCGGAAAGGTTATCCACCGCCCAATCGCCAGGGGGACAGCGCAGCGCCTCCATCGCCATTTCAACCTTAGATTCAATGTCCCACCCGTCGGCGGCGTCAATCTCTTCTTGAAGAGCGGACATCTTCTCCATCAGCTCGTCGGTGTAATTTTCACCAAGTTCAGCAGAAACCGCATTGAATTCATCGATTTTATCTTTAATCGGGCCAACCCCGGTCATCACATTTTCGAAAACATTTTTTGATGGGTCGAGCTCAGGCTCTTGCGGCAGAAAGCCGACTTTTGCGCCGTCGGCCGCATAAGCCTCGCCGTTAAATTCCTTGTCGATCCCTGCCATGATCCGCAAAAGCGTCGATTTACCGGCCCCGTTAGGGCCGACAATGCCAATTTTGGCGTCTGGATAAAACTGCAAGTGTATGTTTTCTAAAACTTTTTTGCCGCCCGTATAGGTTTTGGACAGCCCTTGCATAAAATAGATATATTGATAGCTCGCCATCAGCGCGTCTCGCCCTTCAATTTCGCGGTCGACTTATCGTCCCGTGGCTAATAAAACAAAGAAGGCGCGTCTTAGCGCGCTTGGGGTGTCGATTCAACGTATTGGAGCGTTTTCCACAGGCTCCGATGCACTATATATAGAATAAATCAATTCTCATTCGGGGGCCTTGGCCATGACGGGATATGTACAACAGACTTTAGCGGCGGATGAAGAGATCATCTATCGGGCCAATTTCAATTGGACCTATAGCTTCGGGCCGGTGATGTGGTTTTTAACGGGCTTGTCGCCGATCGTTTTGCTGTCCTATGCACAGTTTACGCGCGGCGTTCCCGCAAGCGATCTTACCGTCGCCTGGTGGTTCACCGTAGGCGGCGCCATTACTGGTTTGCTGATTGCTATCTTGCACGCCATTCATCTGTGGACAACAGAAATCGTCGTCACCACATTCCGCTTCGTTTATAAGCAAGGATTGATTTCGCGTTCCACCCAGGAAGTCAGCCTCAATAAAATTGAGGAAATTACGCTTCAACAATCTGTCTGGGGGCGCTTGTTCGGCTATGGCCAGCTAATTTTGCGCGGCACAGGCGTTGGCGTGATTGAACTGCCGGCGGTTGATGGGCCAATTAAAGTGCGCCAAATAATCGAGAACACGCGCTCTAATCTTCGCCGCGTCGCACCGGCCGCAGAAGCCGATTAGAAAAGGCGATAAATTGCACGCCGCTTGTCGCCTAGAGATTAAGAATAGGCGGCAGACTGCGCCCCCCTAACAAAGAGAACGCCGCTTGGATACTGCTGGCGTTAGCCGTGAGCGCGAGGCTTGTGAACAGCGAGATATTCGCGCGCAAGGCGTTGCGCCTCAGCAATCTCTTCCGTTGTCATCTCTTTGGCCAATTCAGCACGATATGCACGCGCTTCTTGATTGCCGCGCATCGCTGCTAAGTTAAACCATTTGTGGGCCGAGATAAGGTCAAACCCTTCGCCGTCTTCTCCGACAGACGCCTCAAGCCCTAAACGATATAGCGCTTCACCTGACATTGGTTGCTCTTCACTTTCGGCAGGCGCGTCGTTTTTTTCCACGACAAACTCCATGCCCGGCTCCTCTAATAGATTTACCAACAGACTTGACTGTGCAGACATCTTGCTCTTTTCCCTTTGATAGCCCCGCCGATTCTTATGCCGACGACCGCGTCAATCCATATGGAGAAGATGTAAGGATATAGGCTAATATTGCGTAAACATCGCATTAATAATTTGTTTACGGAATATAAAGGGAATTTTAAGAAAATTTTACAGATCTTTACGATGGGGGTGCCAAGGCAAAACCGCCCACTCTACGAGCCACAATATGGCGGCCTTGCATCTTTCAAATCAGTTCCCTTCACGATAGACCATTCCGTATACCGCCAATCATCTGGTTTCAAAATATGACGCCACTGCGCTTTAAACTGGATCACTGACGTCACATCAAAATTTTCACCCAATAAAGCCGCAACATTTGGCGCCTCTTCATCTGACCAAACAAAGAAACACGCCCCCCCTTCAGCGGGTATGGGCGGTGAATAAAAAGGCATATTTCCAGCAATCACACGCGCCTTAGGAAACAAGCGCCGTAGATTTCCCGCTGTATTATCTGAAAAACCAACAAGCGTTCCCGCGCCGTCAAATCCAGCTAAAATCAAGTGATCTTTAACGGGCCCATAAGGTATCCACTGACGGCAAGCTTTACAAAATGGCTTCCCCGGCGCCAAGGCCTGAGCAATCCGTATACCACCTAAAATACTCACAACCCCCAAAAGACCCATTAAGTACCCTGCCAACTGGCGGTGCGTCGGTGCGTTTTCCGCCGCCGCGGCCAAAATCCAAAACACAAAGGGCGCCAAAAAACCAATAGCGTACCGCTCTTGCATTGACGTCATGCCAAGCAAGAAAACCCCGCCAATCAAAAACAGCGCGCCAATAAGAGCGGCGTTACGCGCTAGAATAACGCCTTCCCCTAGCTCGCGACTAAAAAGCGGAGAGACAGAAAATTGCCTGTGAAGAAGCCCCCCTTTAGCGTCCCCTTGTCGCAAAAACAAAATTGCAACGATAAACCCAAACGGCAAAAAAAATGAAAAAATCGCCCATACCGCCATGGGCAGACCATCCGCTAGGCGCCGCCAATATGGCATTTCAGCATCTTGCAACCGCTCAAGCGTTTGGGCAGCCGCCCCAGCATTTTCGCTTATCAGCCACATCACATGGGGCAATGCTATTATTCCAGCGACAACCAATGCTGCTGCGAAATATGTCCCGCCCCCAGGGAAAAACACGACCCTACGGGATGCTGGGCGCAATAAGGCGGCAATCAAGGCAGCGGCCAAGACGGCTAAAAAGCTGTACTTTGACAAAACGCCTAACCCGATAGACGTTCCGAACAAAAGGAAATCCGCCAGGCGGCGATGCTGAAAGAGCCTTAATAGCGAAAACCAAAAAAAATAGGCAGCACCTATTAAAACGAGACTATGCGTGAACGCCTGGTGATAACGCCAACCGAATTGAAAAAACAGAACCAAAGAAAACGCTGTTAAAGCCGCCCATGAACGAGATGCCCCGGCCGCTTTCGCCCCGCCGTAAACACAAAGCCCGATAAGCGCCATCAATGCATATTTTACAACTAAAAAGCTGACTAAGACGGGCCCCGTAATTTGCTGTACCCCAATCAATAACCACTCAAAAAGTGGGGGGTTAGAAGGCATATACCCGGCGCGAAGAGATTGGGTGACAACATTAAGCTTGCCGTCATCCAGGGCGAGCGATGGTCCGGCAAGCAATGCAATAAGGCTATGCGCTAGCCCATAGATACTAAAAACCAACAATACGCCCCGCCAAGAAGCGAGCTGATCGAACCATGACGGAAAGGCGCCTTGATCGCTTGACGTTTCTTGATTGATCATATTGCGCCCCGCCCGCTGCATGCCCATGTGATTTTAGGGTTTGCAGATTGGAATAATTTGAGCATGAACGCCAGAGCGACGGACGATCAGTTATGATCCGCCGCTTAAAAGTCCCTCATTAGAGCAATAATTAGCCGTCTTTAGATGCATCCGCAGGTTTCGCCTCAAGACGCTCAAAAGACCCAAGCCCGCAAGAACCGACGGTAAATCCCTGACTATTATCGACAATACGAATAATCTCATTGCGACATAGGGAAGAAGTCGACACTTTATATTGCAGGCGATTAAAACTGCTGGTTGCACCGTTACATGACCCAGAAACTTCATTCAAATAATACTTACTCACACCGACACGCACTAAGAACAATTCATCTGTCAGCGGTTTAATTTGATTGATAGCCACAAGGCTAAGGCAATTTTGGGTCTCACCGGTGCGAACAAATCCGCCAAGCGGGCCTGCTTCTTCCTCAGCGTGGGCGAGCATGGAACCAAAGCCGAATGTCGCGGCCCCGATAATCGGCAATAAAACGTGATTTCTCATTGAAACGTCTCCTATTCCCCTGCCCAGGGAATAGAATACGGATTTCAAGCCCTAAACGCCAAGTTTTTTCTTCAAAATCTCGTTCACACTTTTGGGATTAGCCTTGCCGCCTGTTTGTTTCATCACTTGACCGACAAACCAGCCGAAAGTTTTTGGCTTTTCCTTTACTTGCTCAACCTGGGCGGGGTTAGCCGCAATAATCTCATCAATCACCGCTTCAATAGCGCCGCTATCTGTGACCTGCTTCAAGCCTTGTTCTTCCACAATCTTTTGCGGGTCATCGCCGGTTTTGAACATAATCTCAAAAACTTGCTTTGCGATCCGGCCAGAAATGGTGTCATCCGCGATCAAATCGATCAACGCCCCAAGCTTAGCGGCGCTGACGGGAGAAGCGTCAATCTCAAGGTTCGCTTTGTTCAGGGCGCCAAAAAGCTCCGTCGTCACCCAGTTGGACGCCAGCTTGCCATCGCGCCCCTTCGCAACCTCTTCAAAGAAACTCGCCTTTTCCTTATCCATCGCAAGCACGGATGCATCATAGGCTGATAGGCCGTAATCATCGATAAAGCGCTTTTTCTTTGCATCAGGCAGTTCCGGCAGGCTCGCGCGGATTTCTTCCACCCAGGCAGCATCAAGCTCTAACGGTAACAGGTCAGGGTCAGGGAAATAGCGATAATCATGGGCGTCTTCTTTAGAGCGCATCGTCCGCGTTTCGCCGGTCGCCACATCAAACAAGCGCGTTTCTTGATCGATCGTTCCGCCCGCTTCTAAGACTTCGATTTGGCGGCGCGCTTCATAATCCACCACTTGGCGGACATAGCGGATGGAATTCACATTCTTCGTTTCAGTACGGGTGCCCAAAGGCTCCCCCGGCTTGCGCACAGATACATTGACGTCAGCGCGCATGGAGCCTTCCTCCATATTTCCATCACAGGTGCCAAGATAGCGCAGGATCGTGCGCAACTTAGAAAAATAGGCCGACGCCTCCGCCGCTGAGCGCATATCCGGCTTAGAGACAATCTCCATCAAAGCAACGCCCGCCCTGTTTAAATCAACATAGGATTCCTTCGGCGCCAGGTCATGGATGGACTTGCCCGCATCTTGCTCCAGATGCAATCGCTCGACCCCAATGGCGACAACTTCGCCGTCATCAAGCTCGACTTCAATTTCGCCCTCACCGACAATAGGATCTTTATACTGAGAAATCTGGTATCCTTGCGGCAAATCTGGATAAAAATAATTCTTGCGGTCAAAGCGCGACCAAAGATTGATTTCAGCATTAAGGCCAAGACCGGTGCGCACAGCCTGTTCAACACAGAATTTGTTGATAACCGGCAACATGCCTGGCATCGCGGCATCAACCAACGAAACATTTTCATTGGGTCCCGCGCCATAAGCGGCGGACGCGCCGGAAAACAACTTCGCCACAGAAGAAACCTGGGCATGTACTTCCAACCCGATCACAACTTCCCAGTCGCCGGTTTCACCTTGGAGGAATTTTCTTGGTTCCGCGCCCATCTTGCTCGTCCTTCTTATCTCAACGATCCACTAAGGGATCAATTCACCTTGTCCCCAAAATCAGGCGACATCGCCCGCGCCATCACCCGTTCAACCGCGGCGTAAAGCTTTTTGGGATACTGAATTTCTAAATAATGCGTCCCGCCCGGAATCTTCTCAAATGCGCCGTGACCGGCAAGACGGCTGTGCAAAAGCTCAGCATCTGACAGGGGAACAAGATTATCAAAATCCCCATGCAGAATTTCAACCGGTTTTTTCAGCCCCTCTAGCCGATCAAGAAGCGGACCGATTTGCGGACGGCGCCCCGTTACTTCCGCTTGCGCAACGCGCATTTTACGCGGCACATATTTAACAGCGCCGGACCGCCCGCCCCAGTCAACAAACTCGCGCACGATCGTACGCGGTTCCGTGACGAGCATCGCCACTGTGACAGCGCCGTACACCTCATCAGGGTTTTCAAGAGCTGTCTTCAGCGCTAACGCCCCTCCATAGCTGACGCCGAGGGTGATGACTTTCTTATCTCCCAAAAATGGGCGAGCTGCTTTAATCTGTTCATCAAAGCAAAGAACCGGTTCTGGATGATCTTTTGCAAAACCTGGCCTGGTCATGACAACCACTTCCAGATCTTTAGGCGCGAGGCGTAAAAACCGATAGAAAAGCTGTTTGCGACAGGGGGTGCCCGGAAAGACAACGAGTCGCCACGCGGCGTCTGGCGCTGGCGCGCGGTAAGCGTCGATCGTCAAAGGCGCCGCCAGCGGCGCCTCATACTCAAACGCTTCAATCGTCGGAACCGCGCGCGGTTGCATCCTTTAAACCCACCAATCTTTTGGCTTCGCGGCAAAGCCCGCCGCCTGTTCAAGGGCATGGGCGCCGGTAAACAAAGTCTCCTCATCAAAGGGACGCGCCAACAATTGCAACCCAAGCGGCAGGCCTTTTTCATCCAAGCCCGCTGGTACAGAAACGCCAGGAAGCCCCGCCAAATTCGCCGTCACGGTAAAGACGTCATTGAGATACATTTGCACCGGATCAGCGTTTTTTTCGCCAAGCGCAAAAGCAGAACAGGGCGAAGACGGCGTTAAGATAAGGTCTACCTTGTTAAAGGCTTGCGTAAACTCATCAAAGATCTTTTTACGAACCTTTTGTGCACGCAGATAATAAGCGTCATAATATCCGGCGGACAAAACATACGTGCCGATTAAAATCCGGCGCTTGACCTCCTCGCCAAATCCTTCCGCACGCGAATTCTCATAAAGATCTTTAATATCGTCAAAAGCAGCCGCGCGATGGCCATAGCGCACACCGTCATAGCGCGCTAAGTTCGATGACGCCTCAGCCGGGGCTACAATGTAATATACTGGCAATGCATATTCCGTTAGCGGCAAGGAGATATCAACCATCTCACAGCCCGCGTCTTTTAGCCATTCAGCGCCCTTGCCCCAAAGGCTTTCAATTTCGCCGGGCATGCCGTCAATCCGGTATTCTTTCGGAATGCCGACTTTTAAGCCTTTTAACGATTGGCCAAGAGCTGCTTCATAATCAGGGACCGGACGGTTTACGCTCGTAGAATCTTTTTCATCATACCCCGCCATAGATCGCATCATAATCGCCGCATCACGCACATCATGGGCGATTGGCCCGGCTTGATCGAGGGAGGACGCGAAGGCCACAATCCCCCAGCGCGAGCAACGACCATAGGTGGGCTTGACGCCGACCGTGCCCGTTAGCGAGGCTGGTTGCCGGATTGACCCACCCGTGTCAGTCGCCGTTGCGCCAGCGCAAAGCCGGCCCGCCACCGCTGCGGATGAACCGCCAGAAGACCCGCCCGGACTTAAAGAGGCGTCATCCCCCTCTCGTTTCCACGGATTAACGACAGGGCCAAAAGCGCTTGTCTCGTTTGAAGAACCCATGGCGAATTCATCAAGATTAAGCTTACCCAGCATAACAGCGCCGTCCCGCCAAAGATTTGACGAAACCGTGCTTTCATATGGGGGGATAAACTCGCCCAAAATTTTTGACGCCGCTGTTGTTTGCACCCCTTCGGTGCAGAACAAATCTTTTATGCCAAGCGGCGCGCCTTCTAGCGGCCCCGCATCGCCTTTGGCGCGGCGTTCATCGCTGGCGCTCGCCATTGCGCGTGCTTTGTCAGCGGTAACGGAGATAAAGGCGTTAATCGCGTGCGCATTTTCAATCCGCCCAAGATACGCGTCTGTCGCCTCAAGCGCGGTAAATTCTTTTGCTTCCAAGCCTTTTAACAGGCCAGCCAAGGTCAAATCTGTAATTGTCGTCATGCCTATTCCACCACTTTTGGCACAATGAAAAAGTGATCTTCCGTCTTCGGCGCATTCGCAACGATATTATCCGGTTGACCGCCGCCTGTTGGACCCGTTGCAGCGATATCATCGCGCATGGGCAACGCCATATCGGAGGCTGACGCCATGGCTTCAACCCCGTCAACATCCACCGCGTTGAGCTGTTCAATCCAGCCGAGAATACCGTTGAGTTCACCGGCGAGGGACTCAAGACGTTCTTCAGGCTCCGCGATCCGTGCAAGATGCGCAACTTTGCGCACTGTATCTTTGTCAATCGACATGCGGGCATATCCTTTTCATCAATCGGCATGGCCTAACAATGCTGCGCGCCGCATTCAAGAGCGAAGATGGAGAAATGCCTAACTTGAGCGCCAGATGACCATACCGAATCAGAATTGCTCATCCTTCGTGGGCCCTATGGGCCGCTTCAGTATGCAGGTTTCGGCTTCAGATCATCGACTTCCTCACCTTGAGGCGCTTCGCACGCAAAGCCTTGAAGGGGTTGAAATTCCGAATATTTAATGTCGTCCATCGACGCCTGACCGCGCCGCATGTACCCGCGCTGAAAGAGCCGCAAGCGCATTGCCCGGCTTTGCAAAGGGTGTTCGCGTAAAGCGGGCCATCTCGCGGGCCACACTTTCGCCGCCAGCCTCCTCAACCATTTGGAAAAACAGCGCATCATCATACCCACCCATCGCCCTGGCGCGCTGGGCGAAGGCGTTCCAAAACGCCAAGGCTGAGCCTTCATCACTGTAAAGTTGCGCCGCCAGAACCGTTAAAACATGGCCACAGGCATAAAGCGCGCGAATGGCGGCGCGCTGCTCAGCGCTGTTCAAAGAGCCGCCTTGTAAATGTTTTGTGCATTCTTGCTGGGCTGCATTAAAATCTTTGCGCTTATCTGATTGTGACCACACGCCTATCTGCACCAAGATTTCAGCGGCAATCGCATCGGCCGATCCTTCATGGATCCACCCGGGAACGCCTGCATGCATCGGCACGGTGGACGATTGCCATAAATGCGTCGCCTCATGGGCGAGGGCCCGGCGCAACATTTCCTGGCCCAGAGCGGTCTTTGTGCGCCATTTGCCGCCATAAAGCGCGAGTTGAAACTGCCCTGGCAGCGCATCCCCCCGATAGCGCACAAACCCAGCGGGCCCACCTTTGGTGAAGCTGATAAAAATATTCGGCGTAATGTTTAGCGGTCGGCCGAACGCTGCGCTCATCGCTGAGAGCATCGACGGTGCAATCGCGCGTATTTCGTCCTGCGCCCATAAGGGCATTGCGGGATCTATGATCGCCGCTGCGCCGCCAAGGGAAATTGGCGCAAGCGGGCCAAGATAGACAAAAGCCGGATGATTATGCGGACTGCGCCACGCGTCGAGTACTGGCGCGCGCTGGCCAAAGGCGGCCGCTTCAAACCCGGCGCGTGGGCGAAAAAAGAAAACCGCGTTGATCCGCCCGCCCGCCTCTCTAAACGGCCAAAAATGACCCGTATAAACAAGCGCGCCATTTGTTCCCATGGGCCGGATTGGTTCATAGTTTTTGGCAAAGCCGCGCAGTCGCGCTGTAACAATCAGGGTCAGTCTATCAAACGCGGCGCTGCTTTTTGCTTGCAGATAATCTTTACCGCCGCGGCTTATGATCGAAACATAACCAGCCTCTGGCCCGACGATTTGCCAATCCTGTTTGCGAAACCCGCCGAGGCTAGATCCTAAATCAAGATATTCAACGGAACGCGATAAGCGATAGGAAACCCGCCAACGCCCCTCTTCAAGTTGCTCGATTTCGATATGTGCGTCATGGGGCCAGACGTCCTGGCTTTTCGCCTCAGCTTTGGCGAGCGATGCAGAAAAGCCAAAATACAAACAACAAAGCGCCGCAACAAAAGCAGCATAAAACGCCCCGCCAAAAGACCGCCCCAAGCCACAACCAAAGCTGATACTCACTTCACGCAATTTTTAATCTCACCCGGAAAGCGAACGCCCTTGCTAAGGGCCGTACAATTCATGTTAGGGGAAGGCTATGGACAATTCCTTTGAACAGCAAGCCGCTTCCTTCGGTGGTCACGGCGCCCTTATGGGCCTCGACCTTGGCGATAAGACCATAGGGGTTGCGATATGCGATCCAGATCGTGTTGTGGCGACGCCTATTGAAACCATCCGGCGCAAAAAATTCACGATCGACGCTGAAGCCCTTAAGGCAATCGCTGAGCCTCGCAGCGTTGTGGGGATTGTCCTTGGTCTGCCCCTCAATATGGACGGCACCAACGGCCCTAGAGTGCAATCGACCAAGGCGTTTGCGCGGAATTTGGAAAAGATCTTGCCCCTGCCCGTCGCCTTTTGGGACGAGCGGCTTTCAAGCGTCGCGGTCGAGAGGGATATGATCGCCCTTGATGAATCGCGCGCCAAACGCGCCGCTAAGATCGACGCTGCGGCCGCGGCGTTCATCCTGCAAGGCGCCATTGATCGATTGCGCAGCTAACGCCCAGCGCAGAAAATCGCGCTATGCCCCCTCAGCTAACAGGCCTGTGAAAAGCCTTTTGTTGCGCCTGCACTTAAAGCCCCTTATAGAACCATAGCGATGGAAAATCACACTCGCCCACAAGCCCCCGATGCCGGATGGGGCGCTCAAAACCTCCTCAGCATTGACGATTTAACGCCTGAGGAGATCCAATATATTTTAGACCTGTCGGACTATTATGCGCAATTTCTAAAGCGCGAGGAGCGCCCGCCCCAGCGCCTTTCGGGTAAGACGCAAATCAATCTGTTTTTTGAAGATTCAACGCGCACGAACCTTTCTTTCGAACTTGCCGGTAAAAAGCTTGGCGCGGATGTGTTGAACATCCCGGTCGCCGCTTCGTCGGTGAATAAGGGCGAAACGCTCATCGATACCACACAAACGGTGGCCGCCATGGGCGCGCAAGCACTGATCGTCCGTCACAACGAGCCGGGGGTGCATCAAAGCCTTGCGCGGCGCATTGACTGCCCGATTATCAATGCGGGCGACGGGGTTGCTGAGCACCCGACCCAAGCTCTGCTTGACGCCGCCACTATTCGCAGCACCCTCGGTGAGATTGAAGGCAAAGTCGTCACAATCTGCGGGGATGTTCGGCACTCTCGTGTCGCAGGTTCAGACGCACGATTGCTGCGCCGCCTCGGCGCACAGGTTCGCTTTGTCGGACCTGAACACCTTATGCCGGAAGATCAAGCCGACGTTGATATTGAGCGATATAACAACTTAGAAGAAGGGCTTGCGGATGCAGATATCGTTATGTGCCTTCGCATGCAGTTTGAGCGGATGGGCGAAGGCGCGGCTGACGCCGCCGAGGGTTATTTTCAACGTTTCGGGCTTACCCATCAAAGCATCAAACTCGCAAAACCAGGCGCGAAAATTATGCACCCAGGCCCGATGAATCGCGGCGTTGAAATTGACGGCGCCCTTGCTGACGATCCAGAATTATCGCTTATCTTAAAACAAGTTTTTTATGGCGTGCCCGTACGCATGGCTGTGCTAGACGCCTTAACGACAAAGGGCGCGTTATAGGCGTATAGTCGAGCGCTTAAAGGAACACCTCGTGATGACACTCATCATTACATTTGCTCTTAGCTATCTTTTAGGGTCAGTTCCCTTCGGCCTTGTCCTGACACGGCTGGCTGGCCTTGGCGATATCCGTAAAATCGGGTCTGGCAATATCGGCGCAACGAATGTCTTGCGCACCGGCCGTAAAGACCTCGCAGCCGCAACCTTAATTCTTGATAGCGGTAAAGGCGCTATTGCGGTTCTGGTCGCCTACACCCTCGGCATGCGTCCTGAAATCGCTGGGGCGGCGGCTTTTCTTGGCCACTGTTTTCCGGTTTGGCTAAAGTTTAAAGGCGGCAAAGGCGTTGCAACTTTTCTGGGCACGGTCTTAGCGCTTTGGCTGCCAGCGGGGCTTATGGCCTGCGCCACTTGGTTGCTGGCTGCTTTTGTAACCCGCATCTCTTCCCTTGGGGCATTGTCGGCGGCCGCGGCGACGCCGCTGTTTTTATTCTCTATGGGAAAAGCGAGTTTCGCCATCGCCGGTTTGTTTATGGCGATTATGATATTTATTCGTCACCAAGCGAATATCATTCGCATTTTAAAGGGCGTGGAGCCTAAGATCGGAGACAAGAAAAAAGCTGGCGATGATAAAGTCTCGCAACAAAGCGCTTAAAATCTGCTTGTTCAAGCCTAATCGCTGGTGACGGATCATTTTTTTTCGACGACTGTGATAGTGTGAAAAACACTCAGCCAAACAGGTGACTAAATTACATGAACTTGTAACGCGTATATTTTAGGGGGAGAGAATTCGCGCCTATGCCGACGCTTAGCGAAACGGAAAAGCTGGACTGGCTTCAATTAATCCGTACGGACCAAATTGGACCGATTACGTTCCACCGGCTATTAAAAAAATACGGCTCCGCCAAAAAAGCGCTGGAAGCGCTGCCCGACCTTTCAAAAAAAGCTGGACGCACCAAACCGATGCGGCCCGCGCCAAGGGGACAGGCAGAAGCGGAATTCGCCCACGCCCAAGAATTAAATGTGCGCGTGATTGCTTTTCCTGAACCGGACTATCCGCATCTTATGCGAGAAATAGCCGACCCGCCGCCGCTGATATTTGCGCAAGGCCATGAAAGCCTCTTCCAAAAACCGGCGGTCGCAATTGTCGGTGCGCGCAATGCTTCTGGTGTCGGTCTTAAAATGGCGCGTGAGTTGGCGGGTGATCTTGGCGCTGCGGGCTATGCGGTTGTTTCCGGCCTAGCGCGCGGCGTCGACGGCGCAGCCCACAGCGCCACGTTGCAAACGGGCGCCATCGCCGTGGTCGCGGGAGGCGTTGATATTATCTATCCACCCGAGCACCAGGCGCTGACTGAGGCATTAGCGAACCAAGGCGTCGTTATGTCGGAACAACCCATTAGCAAGCGCCCCACAGCGCGCGATTTCCCAAAGCGCAACCGACTTATCTCGGGGCTTTCCCTCGGCGTCGTGGTGGTGGAAGCTTCGGCCAAGTCAGGCACCTTAATCACCGCGCGCTTTGCCGCAGAACAAGGGCGCGAAGTTTTCGCCGTCCCAGGCTCCCCCCTTGATCCCCGCTGCCAAGGAGCCAATGCATTGATCCGTGACGGCGCGCATCTTGTACAGAACGCGGATGATATCATTACAGCCCTTCAAGGGCTTGCTGGCGGCCTTCGCTCAACGGACCGCGACAATCTATTCGGCTGGGCCGACAAGGCCTTTGGCGAGGAAAGCGGGGGCCAGAAAAGCGGGGACAAGGAAAGCGGGGGCGAAGATGTTAGGGGCGCAGACGCCTTCCCCCTTACCGCTGATAAGGACTTAGAAGCGCGTGTCTTAAGCCTTTTAAGTTTCACGCCAATACACAGTGATGATCTGTTAAAAGAGATCGACGAGCCGCCCGGGCTTATTATGGATGCGCTGTTGTCGCTTATTCTAGCTGGAAAGGCGGAAGAATGCGATGGCGGGCGTTTCACGCTGTTTACGGATGAAGCATAGGGTAAGATTTAATTTGCCTACTGATTTATTAGACAAACAGCACTCATCAGGCAAACGGCGCACATTGGCCAATCATTAAGGCGGGCTTATCTGAGTATCGTTAGAAGCTTCGGTGTAAACATCCATCAATCGCGCCTGAAGAGCGGGAAGATTATTTTCCTGCGCCATCTGGGAAAGCTGCAGAGCCATATCGGCGATATAACCGACCAATTCAACTTTAGAAAATTTTGCGGCATTTACACCTTCAACATGTGTTTGTTGAGAAGCCGCTTCAGCAGTCTTTTGCTCGACTGAGTCGGACACAGTAATCACTCTCCCCTGTTCGCAAAATAGATCCTAACAAGTCATTACAACCATGTCGAGCATATTCAACAAAATACACCTATAGTTGCAATTATCCCAACGGTTGACATGACGGCCCGCTATGACCAATTTCCCGCGCCAATAAGGTGTAATGCGCGGCCCTGCCATGTATACGCCTTCATCACCAAGCGGGAAGTCGCGTCATATGCAGGTCGTAATCGTCGAATCGCCCTCCAAGGCGAAAACCATTAATAAGTATTTAGGCTCTGATTTCAAAGTCTTAGCCTCTTATGGGCACATCCGTGACCTGCCCTCAAAGGACGGTTCGGTCGACCCCAACAAAGATTTCGACATGGTTTGGGAGGTCGATACCGCCTCTAAAAAACGAATCAGCGATATCGCGAGCGCCGTAAAAGGCGCCGACCGGTTAGTGCTCGCCACCGACCCGGATAGGGAAGGAGAAGCGATTTCATGGCACATCATAGAAGTTTTAGCCGCTAAAAAAGTGCTGAAAGATCTTCGGGTCGACCGGGTCGCTTTTAATGCAATCACGAAAAAAGCTGTCCAAGAAGCGATGGCGAACCCGCGCGAGATTGATCAGGATCTGGTTGACGCCTATCTCGCGCGCCGGGCCCTCGACTATCTTGTTGGCTTTACACTCTCACCTGTGCTTTGGCGTAAGCTTCCAGGCTCTCGCTCTGCGGGACGGGTTCAGTCAGTCTCCCTACGCCTGATCTGTGAGCGTGAGCTTGAGATCGAAAAGTTTGAGCCCCAAGAATATTGGACCGTGGTCGCGGAGACTGCATCCGGGGGACCGTCTTTTGAAGCGCGCCTTGTCACCCATCAGGGCGAGAAGCTGAAAAAATTCACCCTTAATAACGAAGAAGCGGCGATGGCCGCCAAAACGGCCGTAGAAACGTCTAGCTTCGCCATAGACGCGGTTGAAGCAAAGCCGGCAAGACGCAACCCGCCCCCGCCCTTCACCACCTCCACCATGCAGCAAGAGGCGGCAAGGAAGCTCGGCTTTAACGCCCAACGCACCATGCGCGTCGCACAGAGCCTTTATGAAGGCATCGACATAGGTGGCGAGACAACAGGCCTTATCACCTATATGCGGACCGACGGCCTTGATATGGCGCCGGAGGCGATCAACAACGCTCGCAAAACGATTGAAAGCGAATTCGCAGACAGCTACGTGCCGGAAAAGCCGCGCTTTTATAAAAGTAAGGCGAAAAACACCCAGGAGGCGCACGAATGTATTCGCCCGACCTCCTTCTCGCGCACGCCAGCGATGTTAAAACGTCTCGACCAGGATCAATTTAAACTTTATGAACTGATTTGGAAGCGGGCGATGGCCTCGCAAATGGAATCAGCGCGCCTCGAGACGACGACGATCGATATCGTCTCAAAAGATAAGCAAACGGGCCTTCGCGCAACCGGGTCCGTCATCCTATTTGATGGCTTTTTGAAACTTTATGAAGAAGGCCGCGATGATGCTGATGATGATCAGAACTCAAAAGTCTTGCCCAAAGTAAGCCAAGGCGCCGACGCCACAGTTAATAATCCAAAGGCTGACCAGCACTTCACCCAGCCCCCGCCGCGCTATACCGAAGCGAGCCTTGTCAAACGCATGGAAGAGTTGGGGATCGGGCGCCCATCAACCTATGCTTCAACCCTCGCCACCTTGCGTGACCGCGATTATGTTGAGATGGACCGCAATCGGTTCATTCCCGCCTCTAAAGGGCGGATCGTGACCGCGTTTTTGGAGAACTACTTCAAAAAATATGTGGAGTATGATTTCACCGCGGACCTTGAAGGCACGCTGGATGAAATCTCAAACGGCGATGCGGATTGGCGGGCGTTCCTGCACCACTTCTGGAAAGAGTTCCACGCCGCTGTTGAAGATATTGGCGAGCTTCGCATTACCGATGTTCTAAACGCGCTGAATGATGCGCTGGCGCCCCATATCTTCCCCGATCGCGGCGACGGCAAGCCACCGCGCTCTTGCCCGGCCTGTGATGATGGGGAGCTTTCCCTTAAGACTGGTCGTTATGGCGCTTTTATTGGGTGCACGAATTACCCAGAATGTAAGTTCACACGCCAGCTTGGCGGCAATGACCAGGGCGCTGACACCAGCGATAAATCCTTAGGCATGGACCCGGAAACAGGGCTTGAAGTCTTTTTACGGGTGGGCCGGTTCGGCCCATACTTCCAGCTTGGCGAGGAAGACAAGGAAAGCAAAGAAAAGCCAAAACGCGCTGGTCTTCCCAAAGGCTGGGCCCCGGACGAGGCGACCTTAGAAAAAGCCTTAATGCTTCTCGCGCTGCCGCGCGATGTTGGTCCCCACCCGGAAGATGGGGAGATGATTACCGCCGCCATTGGCCGCTTTGGGCCTTTCGTTAAACACGGCAAGATCTATGCGAACCTTCCCAACGTCGAAGAAGTCTTTGAAGTCGGCCTTAACCGCGCCGTCACGCTGATCGAAGAAAAACGCGCTAACCCTCGCGCCGGGCGGGGACAAACCGCAAAACCACTGCGCGAGCTTGGCGCCCACCCGGAAACCGGTGATCCGGTTAATGTAATGGACGGGCGTTACGGCCCTTACGTTAAACACCAAAAGACCAACGCCACCATAACGAAAGGTCTTGATCCGGAGAAAATCACGCTTGAAGAGGCCCTCGTCCTAATCGTCGAGCGGGAAAAGAAAAAACCGACCAAAAAGAAAGCCACGAAGAAAAAAGCAACGAAGAAGAAAGCCACCACCAAAAAGGCGACGAAGAAAACGACAAAAAAAGCCGCCACGAAAAAAACAACCAAGAAAGCCACAAAGAAAAAAGCAACAAAGAAAGCCGTAGCGGCAAGCGAAGAAGGGGCAGAGTAAGCCCCCCCATCTTCGCAACAAACAAAAGGCGTGCTCGTCTTTTTTTTCAAGCACGCCATGTCGTCAATGCTTGACCTTGGGTTGCATCAGAAAATGTGTTAGTATCCCCCTTAAAAGGGGAATTATGCAGCATCAAAAATTCATCCTATTCGCCAGCGCGCTCGTCTTTATCTCTAGTTGCGCAACAGCCGCACCTAGCGATAACCAAACGCTCATCCGCAATGCTAGTTTTGAAAAAGATCCCCTTACCGATAATGGCGGCCAGGGACAATCTTGGCATTTTGCGATGAAAGACTGGCACGGCTATCGCCAGGGCATTATGCGCGTGTCATCACCGGCGCATTTTTCCTCGGCTAAAGCCCCTCATGGCAGGAATGTCGCATTTCTTTCTTTCAAAGATTCTTGGATGGAACAGGTAACGAACCTATCATTGGCGGCGGACCGTCAATATACGCTCCGTTTTATGGTTGGGGTGCGCCAAGATCAAAATTTCGCTAAAGGCGGCAACTATATGGCGGAGCTTTACGCCGGAGAAACGCTTTTAGCAAAAGAGATTTTTCCCAGCCCAACGCCCGGCATATTTGTTGAAAAATCTCTTTCCTATCAAACCGATCCAATTAAAACACCGGCCGCAGGTAAGCTTAAGATTAAACTCACCAACCTTAACGCCCGGCAGATCAATTTTGATCAGCTCTCGCTTGAAAATGCGCCCCGTCCCCTTACAAAACAATCACAAGCACCCACCGCCGCCTCCTCTGCAAGGACTGTTTCTGACAAGACAACAGCTTTATCAGAATGGGAAACCGTGGGCCTTTGGACCTATGACGCGGTGGACGGACAAAGATTGGGTGACGGCCTTGTCCTCACAAAACAACCCGGGTCAAACCAAGGGCGCTCTTGGCAGTATAAGCTTGAGCTAACGTCCCATAATGCGCTTTCGCCCCGTCACCGGGTCCTCTGGCCGGTTGATCTTAACCGCAAGACAAAACAAGTGTGCGTGGACGGGCCGTATCCTTCTTTCTCAGGCTATATCAATATGCCCCGCGATGAGTTCGACGGGGTCTATGCATTTGCTTCTTGTAAAGGCGGGCAATAAGTCGCTGCGGAAGCTTCTTAGTCCCTACCCCTTAATCCCAAGCCATGGGCGCACTGGCGGAAAACGGCGCGCGGCCTCATACCCGATGGCGCATCCGGCGAATGTAATAAGCGTAACAAGCAGCACTTCCGCCTGGACACCCAGTGAAAGCTGAGTGAGGTAGTACCCCGCCGTGATCGTTATTGTCTGGTGAAGGATGTAATAACAAAAGACTGCGCCAGTTAGATATTTTAACGCTTTAGACGGACGGTTTAGATAACGCTGTCCTATCCCAAGGAGCAGCACAATAAAGCTCCACGCGTAAAGCGTTAGCAGTAGAGTGTAGACGAATGGCGCCATCCCGAAGAGCGGGGGCAATACACCCGCTTGTTCAAGCAGCACTCGTACCGGCCCCAGGCTGACGGTCAAAATTGCTGCTAGCGGCAACGCGCTATCAACGGTTTTCCAAAATCCCCTATGTTTCGCCGCAAAATACCCTAGCAATAAGATGGTGAAACGATGCGCATGATTTTGCCAATCATTGACCAAATCATGGGTTACAGGAAAACGATCCGCCAATAACAGTGAATAAGCCACAAACGGAACAGCGACCAAGGTCAAAAGCGTAAACGGATTTGCCGAGACAAATTGCAAAGCCTTACCGCCCGCGCCATTCGCGAAACGGCGCAGCAATGGCAGGAATGGCGCTAAGATAAGGATGTAAACGAGTAGATAAATCACGTACCACAAATGGTTCCAGGTTGGGGTCGCGATCGGTAATAACGGATCTGAATTGAGGTACCTTCCCCAAAAACTTAGATAATCCCCTTCAATCACCCCAGACTGGCGCAACTCAAAATATGATTGCGGCGCCACGATAACCACCATCCCCCCTAAAATGGGCAGTCCAAGCCTGTACAACCGAGAGCTTGCGAAACGCAGGCTCGATTGCATCTTGTCAGTCGCAAAACGGATAGAAACGCCGGATATAAAAAATAGCAGCCCCAAGCGCCATGGATTGACGAGGCTCATAATCGGCTCCGCCCAGGCTTGGGCATAGACGCTTTTTATGTGCCACCCCCATGTCACATAGAACATGCCGACATGATAAAGGATCAACACAGCAAACGCCCCGACGCGCAACCAATCAAGGTCATAGCGACGCGGCATGTTTGCGCTTTGACTTTCCGCGATGGGGGTGACGCTCATCTGACTTTCCTCACAGTTTTTAAGAAAACTTAGGCACACTTTTTTTGATAGCGCTACCATTTCCCTGCGAAAATCAGATTATGCATTCTTATGCACTCACCTAAACCCAACTAAACGCTTGCTTGATAAAGGCGCGCCCCTCCCCCCGGCGCCACTCGCCGTGGGCCATGACCACGTTTAGCGGGTCGAGTTCTAAAAACCGCGCCTTTGCACGTTTTAGGGGGCGACGGTTTAGGAAAGAAAGTCGCCATTCCAACGGCGCATACCCCCTTCCTTCAACAATGCCCCAGACCCTGGCGATTTGCCGTTGCCAGAAAGACCAATGCTGTTTGATGAATTCTTCGCTAAAGTGTTCCGACAGATCCGCCATAATCAGGGTGCGTGATTTTTGATGGAAGAAGACCATCTCATCCATAAATGGCGAACCACGCACCCATATTTGCTCAATCTCCCCCTTCCAAAGATCAGGGGCGTCTTCTTTTAAAGGGGGCTGAAAAAGTAAATCAGATCTTTTTTTGATCGTGGTCTGCGGCCCCCATAACTTTGCATACGGATAGGCGCGCACCCAGTCACTCAAAAACAAATGGTGGATTTTATTAGGGCTTACAAGATGCCTAACCTCCCCCAACGCATCAAGCTGTGCTTTTAGGCCAGGATCGAACGCAATCGGCGACCAAAACCATAATTCATTACCGCCAAAGCGAGCAACGACAGAACGTGTGGAATAGTCAAATCCATAAAAATCAACGCATGCGCCATCAATCATCCAAAGTTCAGGTCCGATTTGTTGGAGTTTATCCGTCAGTTGCCGCTCTCCTTAAAATACCAAGCGCTTTGCTTTCAATGCTAGATAAAGATTTGGGATCATGGGCGTCACTATTCAGCGCGAACCATCGGTCAATTTCACGTATGACCGAAAAGAGCAGCGACGACATAAAATCAGATGGCAAATCATTTCGAATTGCGCCCAACGTCTGGCCATGGCAGATAATTTGATGGAAGGTTTGTTGTAATTTTTGTTCTGAAATCGAGAGCGCGTTAAGCGCAGCCGCGCTTTCATAGGCCGTCCGCCCCAGGGCCGCTAAAGAAGGGTGCTCCAAAAAGAAAACAGATGTCACGCGAAATGACTGCGCAACCCAGCGCCAAAACTGGTCTTTATCAACGATCACCGCCTCATCCATATGCAACGAGTGAACAAGGGGCGCAAAGGCGCGCGTAAAAACATGAGCATAAAGATCACCCTTACCCGTAATATAATAATAAGCCTGCCCCTTACTCATCCCCGCTTCGGCTAAAATCCTGTTCATGGATGCGCGCTCAAAGCCGCGGGCCGCAAATTCCCTTTCCGCCGGATCCAAAATCCGCGCTTTTTGCTGCTTGTCTAAAGCGACAAACCGCTGGTTTTGAAGCGCCATACATTCCTCCGCCTCACTAATATTAGACTACTGGTCTATTTTTTCAATGCGATGTGTGTGAAACACCCCCCTCATAAAACGCCCAAGATCACATAAGGCGTCGATCGGTCAGTCCTGACGTGTAATTCTTTCATCCCCACTTCATAATTTGCGCTCTATAATAGCGCTGGTATGCGTCACCTCATTCAACAGCTATGCACGCGCAAACTAGCAAAGGCGATAAGCTTTGCTCTGCTCGCCCTGCTTGTGGGGTGCGCCACGCCCCCTTCCAGCGGCGGGTTTGCGGACGCGCCCGCAAGCCTAGAGGTTTGCAGCGGCACACGCGTTTCTAACGCGCCGTCAAAAGACCGCCGCGGTAAGATCCGTGAATTTACGCCTTATAAGACAGTCCGCGGCGTCGCCCTGATGCGCGCGCCTGTCATTGGGTGCTTGTCTTCCGGCTTTGGCCCGCGCCGAGGGGGGGCGGGGTCCATCCATAAAGGGATTGATATTTATACGGGTCGCCCGCGCGCGGTGCATGCGGCGGCTGGCGGCCGCGTCGCGCAAATTGGGTCCCTACGCGGTTTTGGGCGCACGATTTTAATTCGCCATGCAAACGGGGTCGAAACGCGCTATGCGCACTTATCTTCCTATGCCGCAGGCTTAAAGAAGGGCGCGCGGGTACGCGCTGGCGCAGTCATTGCTAAAACAGGCCGCACGGGCAACGCCACCGCGGTTCATCTTCATTATGAAATTCTGAACCGCGGCCGCGCTATAAACCCTTTAAAATAAAGACGGCTTACAGCTCTTTAATCGCGGCAAGGGTCGAGGCTTCAAAGATATCAAGCCCTTCATCAATAAGCGCATCGCTCGCAACTAGTGGCACAAGCGCGCGCACGCAGTGGCCATAGGCGCCAGCGGAGGTCATGATCAACCCACGCTCCCACGCGCTGGCCAAAATTTTCCCTGCAAGCTGTGCATTAGGCTTATTCGCATCACCCTCTTGCACCATCTCCACCGCGGTCATCGCGCCCACACAGCGGATATCGCCAAACAGCCCCTTGGCCGGTCCTTCTTGTAGCGCCTTCCAGCGCGCCTCGATCTTGGCGCCAATTTCCACCGCACGCTGAAGAAGGCCTTCTTCTTCCATAACATCAAGAACGGCAAGCGCCGCCGCACACGCAACCGGATTGCCGCCATAGGTCGACCCCATGGCCCCCGGGCCAATCTGGTCAACCAATTCCGCCTTGCCTGTCAGCGCTGACAAAGGAAGACCAGCAGCAATGGACTTTGCAACACATAGAAGATCCGGCTCCACATCCGCCCATTCAAAAGCGAACATTTTACCGGTTCGCCCCATACCCGATTGGATCTCGTCCGCAATCAGTAAAATTCCATGCTCATCACAGAGTTTGCGCAACCCTTGCAAAAATTCCGCCGGGGCCGGATTAAATCCGCCCTCACCTTGCACCGGTTCAATGATCATCGCCGCGACATTATCAGCCGCAATGGCGGTTTTAAAAATATGATCCAGGCATTTAAGAGCGCCTTGACTGGATACACCGTGATAAAGATCCGGATACGGCGCATGATAAATATCAGGCACCAGTGGTCCAAAACCGACCTTATAGGGCTTGGTTTTACCGGTCAGCGTCGTCGCCAACAGCGTGCGCCCATGGAACCCGCCCTCAAAGGCAATAATCCCGGGGCGCCCTGTAATACGGCGGGCAAACTTCACTGCATTTTCAACCGCTTCAGCGCCAGAATTAAAAAGGATCGTCTTTTTCGGGCTGGAACCTGGGGCAAGGGCATTTAGCCGCTCACACAACTCCACATAGACTTCATACTGCGCAATACCGAAAGCAGTGTGCAAAAACGCATCAGCTTGTTTCTTGATGGCTTTCACAACTTTCGGGTGTCGGTGACCAACATTTAGAACCCCGATACCGCCAAGGAAGTCGATATATCGCTTGTCCTCAACGTCCCAAAGCTCAGCACCCTCAGCGCGAGCAGCATAAACCCCTGATTTTGTTGGGGCTCCGTTTGGGATTGCTTGTTCCCGCCGGGCTTTCAATAGAGCATTGGTTGGAAATTCGTTTTTACCGTGGTCCGTCATGATTTTTCCTAAAATCTTTTAAGTCCTTCGACTTATTGCCTACAACGCATTGTTGCAAGTGCGATCGAGCATTTCGCGAAACCAGTACGTTCTTGAGCAACACGCGTGCTATGGTCGGCAGAACTAACCCACTGAAGAGAAGAGCTTAATCAAGTCACATGCTAGAGTTGCGAGGGCTAGCGCGACATACTTGTTGCATCGCAAAAAATAGTGAACTCGTCAAAAATCTGTCGCGTAACATCGTTAAGAAGCGCTTGCCCTGGCTGTCGTAAAGGTTAATATCGTCGGTCGGGGGGAAAATCGTTGGATATGGTTGAGGGGCGTACAAATGAGATTTGTTCTTACTCTAGTATTTTGGCTGATTTTAATCGGCCTTGGTGTTTTGGTTGGTGACCGTTACGGTGCGCCAGCTCTAGTTTCTGGTGCTGTTTCTCCAGCATTTGAAGCTGTCGAAAGCAAAATTGGCGTTGCTTCTGAGGAAGACGCGTCGGATGCTGACGAAAAAAAAAACTAATATCTAAAGAAGATACTTCTTCTTCAGACAACAGCGACGTCGGCTCTACTAGCGGTGATGCTGGCGTCGCTGAAAACGCCTCTCTAAAAATTAATGACGCTGGCCTTGATATTATTAAGGAAAGCGAGGGCTTGCGCTTAGAAGCGTATTCTGCAGGCGGACGCTCCTATATCGGGTACGGCCACCAGATGCAGCCTGGCGAGCCTAGCAAAATCACCGAAAAACAAGCCGACGCCTTACTGCGCCAAGATGTCAAAGTCGCCGAAAACGGCGTAAGAAAACTCTTGACGCGAAAAGCCAATGAGAACGAATTTTCCGCAATGGTCTCGCTCGCCTATAATTTGGGGCTGGGCAACTTCAAAAAGTCACTGGTGCCCGCCAAGTTTAACGCAGGCGACAAGAAAGGCGCAGCAAACGCCTTCTTAAACCACAATAAAGCTGGTGGTAATGTCTTAGAACACTTAACCCACCGCCGCGAAAAAGAGCGCGATCTGTTTTTATCGCCCGCATAATTTAGGCTGGCGATCGCCAAGATTGGTTATTTATTTAAGGGACATAATATAGCGCAGCGTGCGATAAACGCTGCGCTTTTTTATAAGCACTGATCCACAAAGAGCGCAAAACGTAAATAAATTGAAACAATCAATATGGCTGTTTCTTTTCACAAAAAACACGGTAAGCTTACTCAGTAAGTAATGGCGGGTGAGAATGTCGCAACATTTGCATTATGCGGACCACGACGCAGCCCGCTTTTTACCTGAGCTCATGGCCTCTGAGATCGCTGATCTGCGCGCGCAGATTGATAAACGCCTGGCGGCCCATTTTCCGGAAAAAAAACCCGCTTGCACGCTGACCACAGCGATCCGCCATAGTCTTTTATCGCCGGGAAAACGCATCCGGCCACTCATTACCTTGTTAGCCTGTCGTCAATCTGGCGGCGGCGATCATATGGCGTTGGATGCCGCCTGCGCCATTGAAATGGTCCACGCCGCATCGTTAATCATGGATGACTTACCCGCCATGGATAATGCGCGCACAAGGCGCGGCGCCCCGACGACACACGCGGCCTATGGCGAAAGCGCCGCAATGCTTGCGACAGTCGCGCTTTTAAACGAGTCGTATCGGCTTGTGACGGCTTGCTCCCATTGTCCGCCAGAGGCAAATTTGCGAGCGCTTGAGCATTTAACAAAAGCCGTCGGGCTGGACGGGCTGGTGGGAGGGCAAGATCGCGATCTTGCCGCATCTATGCCATCCTATGAAAATCCTGATTGTTTGCATGATATGCAAGAACGCCATCACCAAAAAACTGGCGCTCTTTTCGCCGCCGCCGCCGCAATCGGCGGGGAATTGGCGAGCGCTGATGAAGAAACAATCCAAAGCCTTTATGATTATGGCCAGTATCTTGGCCTTGCCTATCAAGCGTTTGACGATGTTATCGATAAGGCGTGCACAGAGCAAATAACAGGTAAAGACGCAAACCAGGACCAAAACAAGTCGACGATAGCAACCGTCCTTGGCAATAACGAAGCGCAACTTTCCGCCGATCGCTGGATCGCTTACGCCGCGCAAGCGGGCCTTGAGGCAAGCCAAACAACAAATGCGCCGTTAAGCGATTTGGCGCGCGTTGTTGGGCTCAGCTTTAAGTCTATGACAGCGGGAAGCGAATAGTTACCAAGTCGCACACAGAACATGATCGATATTGCTATTCATATTTTGATTGTCATCGGCTTTATTTTGCTGATGGAAGGGGTTGCTTGGGTTTCCCACAAATACATCATGCATGGCTGGCTGTGGTCACTACACAAATCTCATCACGAACCGCGCACGGGCGCCTTTGAAAAAAACGACTGGTTTGGTGTTTTCTTTAGTCTTCCCTCGATGGCGCTGATGTTTATCGGGGTGCATTATTGGCCGCCTGCCCTATCAGCGGGCATTGGCATATTGGGTTACGGCCTTATTTATTTCTTCCTCCATGATATCTTGGTGCACAAACGGATTGAAACGCCGCTACGCCCTAAGAAGGGATATTTAGCGCGCATTGTTCAAGCACACCGGCTGCATCATGCCGTTGAATCGAGAGGGGGCTGCGTTTCGTTTGGCTTTATTTTCGCCCCTTCGCCGCAACGCCTAAAAGCGATGTTAAAAACAACACAAGAAGCAAAGCTGCGCGCGCCGACAAGTCAAACCACTTAACGCCTAGTCCCTTGCGGTCGTCGCCATAACCCTTCGGCGCGGGGTGATCCTTCCACGGATCGCAGCAAGACGGCTTGCGGAACCCCTGTTATAAAGCCACTTAGGGCGAGCTGAATTTTGCGCGTGGTTGATGTGTGCGCCCGCTCATCCCAAGCCTTGGCGCCGCGAGTCTCAACAATCCGCCCGATATCGCGGTAGATGTTGCGCGCCGCACAGATAGCCGCCGCCGCCCGCAGCGGCAGGCGCCTAAGCCCGATCGTGGCGGAAGCATAATATAGATCCGCCGTCCCCAGCACCGCACGCGCCGCGCCAGAAAGCGCGCCCCTATTCTCGCGCGCAAGCACCCCTTCGGGACTTGGATCAACACCATACGCCCTTAACAGCGCGAGAGGCAGATAAATACGCCTCGCTTTAGCATCATCAATAATATCACGGCAAATATTGGTCAGCTGAAAACCAAGCCCAAGGTCACAGGCCCGATCCAGCGTAGCGTCATCATCATGGGGAACGCCCATCACAATCGCCATCATCACCCCAACAACCCCCGCGACGCCGTAGCAATATGAAAGCGCATCATCGAATGTCTCATAACTGCGCCCCTCCACATCCATCGCGAAGCCAGCAAGCAAATCCATCGGATAGCATTCGGGAATTTTGTGGCGGCGCGCCACCGCGCCAAATCCATCAAAAGCAGGAACGCCAATAACCTCGCCGCTTAAAACCCGTTTGGTGTCCCGCGTTAAACTTTCAAGGCGCCGTGCTTGTTCTTCTACGCTTAAATCCGCATTCGGCGCATCACCGCCCAGGGTCTGTCCGTCAATCACATCATCGCAGTGGCGGCACCAAGCATAGAGCATTTGCACATCCGCCTGCATCTGCTCGCCGAAAACACGAGAGGCAAGCGCAAAGCTTTTCGATCCCTTGGTGATCGCTTCACGGCCATGAGCCGCTAGCTCAGCCTGCGCCGACGCATTTGACATAAAAGCCCCTTACTCAGCCGCCTGCTGAGTAATACCGAAATCTTCAATCATCAATCCCGCCGTCGCTTTGGCGGAGCCAACAACGCCGGGGATGCCCGCGCCCGGATGCGCGCCAGCGCCAACAATGTAGAAATTTGGAATCTTATCGTCCCGATTATGAACGCGGAAATAAGCCGATTGCGTTAAAATCGGCTCAATCGAAAAGGCCGATCCCGCATAAGCGTTTAGTTCCGTTTCAAAATCAGCTGGCGTAAAAATCCGAGAGGTCACAAGATCATCCCGCAGCCCCGGTATGTAGCGTTCTTCTAAATATTGGAAAATCCGGTCACGGTATTTCGGCCCTTCGCTCGCCCAATCAATCTTGGCTTTATGAAGGTTCGGCACCGGCGCCAGAACGTAATACCCATCGCACCCTTCCGGCGCGAGGGCGGGATCGCTTGCCGTCGGGCGGTGTAAATAGAGCGAGAAATCATCTGGCAATTTAGGGCCCTGGAAAATTTCGGCAATTAACTCACGATATCGCGGCCCAAAAATGATCGAGTGGTGGGCGACGTTGTCATGACGGCGTTTTAGGCCGAAATAAGCGACAAACAATGAATTTGAAAAACGCTTGCCCTTAAGGCTCTTGCTCATTTGGACGCCGCGGGCCGAACGGCCAAGTAATTTTTCGTAAGAATGTACAATATCCGCATTCGACCCAATCGCATCAAAGCGTTCACGCGCACCGTCTTGCGTGATGATTTCAGCCACTTGGCCGTTTTCTTGTGTAATCTCCGCCACGGCGGCGCTTAATTTGAGCTCTCCTCCAAGATCTTGGAAAAGCTTGGCCATGCCGTTTACAAGCGCGCCCGTTCCACCGCGGGGGAACCAGACGCCCCATTTACGCTCAAGCGCGTGAATCAACGCGTAAATCGCCGACGTCTTAAATGGGTCGCCACCAACAAGAAGCGTGTGGAAACTAAAGCCCTGTCGCAATTGCGGATCTTTAACGAAGTCGCTTAAGCGGCTGTAAACGCTGCGATAGCTTTGCAATCCAATCAACTCCGGCGCGGCGCGGATCATCGACCAAAAATTTAAGAACGGCACAGCGCCTAATTTTTCATACCCCTCACGATACAGAACTTCTGAATATTTGTGGAATTTCAAATACCCTTCCGCGTCGGCGGGATTTTTCGCGCGAATTTGCTCAAGCAGTCGTTCCTCGTCACTGCAATAATCAAACGTATACCCATCTTCCCAAAGCAAACGATAGAACGGATCAACATTTAAAAGCTCAACATAGTCGGAAAGTTTGCGCCCTGTCAGCGCCCAAAGCTCTTCAAGCGCGGTCGGGTCGGTAATAACCGTCGGCCCAGCGTCAAAAGTGAACCCGTCTTGCTCGTAAACATACGCCCGCCCGCCGGGTTTATCGCGCTTTTCAAAGACCGTTGTTTGAACACCCGCTGATTGCAGCCTAATAGCAAGCGCCAGCCCGCCAAACCCCGAACCGATAACCGCCGCCTTTTTCATAGAGCTTCTTCCCTTAAACATAATAGCGCTTTGCCGATCGGCACCGGCGGCTTTCCAATCAAAATACGCGCGCGATCCCTCAAAGGCGATACGCCCGCATAGAACCGTTCGATCAGTGGTTGCGGCATTTTGTAAAACCGCGCGAGCAGTTTATAGCGGTTTTGCGGCTCGGCCGCTTTATAAAGCATGCGGCAAAGAAGCCGATAAAACCCTCGCTCACGCCAGCGCGCGGTTGAATATAAACGCGTCAACTGATAAAGCGCAGGCCCGCTTAAGTCTTCACTCGCCGCGATTGCACTTGCCAACGCCACAGCATCCGGCAAGGAATAGCCCGTCAATGGGTGAAACAACCCGGCGCGCATTCCAGCGCGGGCGACGCCAGCGGGCCCATCATCCCAAAAAGCGTCAATGTCCCCCGCAAGCGCAATTGGCAACACACCCGCTTCTTCATGCACGACATCTTCCACACGCCAATTTTTTAAAGCGGCGTAGTCAGCAATATCTTGGCTTAACGCCTCGTGGCTTAGTTCCGCCCCATCAGCATAGCGCGTGTCTTCAATCAATGCGGTATAAGGATTAAAGGGAAGAACATAGACAAAACGATAGCCGTCTTTTTGTTCAACACAGGCGTCCATGATGATCGGCCTTGTTAACCCATGGGGTTGCGAAAACCTTATCGTCTGGCCCACGAATTTTTGAAACCCAAGTTTTATATGCGAACTTCGCTGATCGCCGCGGCAATCAATGACCGCGCGCGCGGAAATTTTTTCTCCGCTTTTTAAGGTCACGCTAGCCTTATCAAGGGCTTCAACCGGCGTGCTTAAAACAATACCATCCCCAAGTTCGGGCGCGACAACTTCATGGAGGCGCGTCGATAATATTGATCCGTAGGAGGTTGATAAGCTGCGCTCAAAACCGGGGAAAGCAACATCTTGGCCTTGCCAGCAATACGCGACCAAAGGCTCGATCCAACAGCGGTCTTCCTTGCAAAGGTCCGTATCGTGGAATGACCATGTGTGGTTTCCGCCAAGGGTTTGCCCCGCTTCAAACAAAACAACGTTAAGGTCGGGACGCAGTTGCTTTAAGCGCCACGCGATTAATGACCCCGCAAGGCCGCCGCCAGCAATGGCGATATCAAGCACGCCAGGTGCAACCGGGTTATGGCTTCTGTCCGACACTGTTAGTCCAAAACCCTTGTAAGAAACAATCTTATGGAAGCGATACGTGATCAAGCGGTGACAAGATCAGCTAAGCGCCATAGAACTAGTAAACGAGTGCGCCAAGTATAAAGCAGTCCCCGAAATGCCCGAAGCTCTTTTTCAGACCTATCTCGCTTTAAGCCTGATTATTTGGGCGCGCTATTTTCTGGTTGCTGGTCTGTTTTATTACCTATTGTGGATGCGCCCGGCGGAAAAAGTGCAAGCAACGCGCTTAGCATCGCAGGCGCCGCAGCGCGGCGTAATTGTCCATGAGATAAAAATGTCCCTGGTTTCTTCTGCGATTTACGCCCTTCCGGGCGCAATTGTTTTGGAGGCCTATAAAGCCGGGGGCACAGCGATTTACACCGATATAAACGGCCTAATGGGTTGGCTCTATCTACCCATCAGCGCGGGGTTTTATCTCTTTTTACATGACACCTATTTTTATTGGACGCACCGGGCGATGCATCACCCGAAACTGTTTCACGCGACCCACTTAACCCATCATCGATCCCGCCAGCCAACCCCTTGGGCGGCGTTTTCCTTTCATCCATACGAGGCGGCGCTTTCCGCATGGCTTTTGCCCTTGGCGACGTTTTTCGTGCCCATCCACGCTGGTCTTGTAATGGCGTTATTGATTTTCATGACGGTGTGTAGCGTCATCAATCACGCTGGGTGGGAGATCTTTCCCAAAAGCTGGCTAAAAGGGCCATTGGGTGATTTCTTCATCACCGCCAGCCACCACAATGTCCACCACCGTGATTACGAGGCGAATTTCGCCCTCTATTTCCGGTTTTGGGACCAGCTAATGGGCACTGATAAGGGACTAGATCGCGCACTTTTTGCTGAAAAGCCCCCTGCCACAGCTGCAAAACAGGCATAAAGCACTGTTTTTAAATGAATTTAAAAAGAATTTGAAAGACCGGGTCAAAGTGTGACGCAGATAACAGTCTGCGCATCCTAGCTGGCCTATTCTCTCCTTGTCGGACAGGCGAACACGCAAACAGCCCCCGACAAAAGGAGAGAGAAAATGGCGATTTTAATGGTTTTGACGGTAGCACTTGGCGGCATGATGGTCATGAGCGCTGGCCTAGCAGCAAGCAGCTTCTTCACCCTTCAGCGCGGTTGAAAGCGGCCAATGCGAAAAGCGCTCTTACTAGCACGGACCTTGGGGATGAGTATGAACAAGGGGCTGAAGCGCTTTGCGGCGAAACAAAAGCGCGCCTTTTTATGGCGGCGCCCTTTTCGCCAGACAGGCCCAAAACAACCGGACTAACGAACGCTAACCACGATTATCGACTAGATTTTTAACATTTTGGTTTGGCCGATCACATTGCAAACAGACCGCTAGTCAACATTTGCAAAGATCCGGTCTAAACTCGGCCCTTCAAGCGCAGCACCCGCACCCAGCCTCTCAACGCTGTGTTTGGAGGGCCAATAAATTGAACAATCAGCGAAACATGAGCGAAGCCGCCTATAAAGCCCGCGCCTTAAGCGTAGGCGATGTATTTTCCGTCCTTGATCCTGCCGACCTTGAGGAGCTTGCCCGTATCGCCAGTCCTTCGGCTATTTTACGGGGCCGTGCTTTTAAACCTGGCGCGCAAAACAATATCTTTTTTATCCAAAGCGGCGCCGCAGCGGTCCTTAAAAGTGATCATGAAGGCGCAAAACCTGTCCTTACCGCCCTGTTAGGGCCAGGGTCGATTTGCGGTCTTGAAGCAGTCCTGCACCAAAACACGCAAGCAATGGCGCCGCTCAGCACACTACAAAGCTTGAGCGATGTCTCCGCACTCACGCTTAGCGTGGCGGATATTCTTAGAATTGCCCGGCGCTCCCCTAATTTTTCTGTCGCCCTGATGGAGGCCCTTGCCGCGCAAACCCAAGAGACCGCCGCGCGCATGGCGGAAAGTTTGAGCCGCCCGTTAGAACTGCGTTTAGCAAAATTCTTGTCCCAGCTTAGCGAAAAACTGGTTCAAGATGACTGGCGCCCATCCGCAATGATCGGACGCTTATCGCAAAGTTTTATCGCCGATATGCTCGGCGTCTCGCGTGAGCATATAAACCGTACCCTCACCATGTGGGAGAAATCGGGCCTCGTCTTTCAAAATAAATCGGGCGAGATCATTATCCATAACCGCAAAAGATTGCGCGCCATCGCAAGCGATGAAAATGCCGCCGCACAAAGCAAAAAGAACAAAGACCATGAATGGTTACGGGAAATTGACGCTTGTCTCGATTTAGGGCTGAACCAGAGCGCGTTTGATCTCGCAGTGGAGGCGGCCAAGCGCGCGCCCCGCGATATTGTTTTCCGTCACCGTGCGGTTCTGTCCGCCGCGCGTTCTGGCGCGATGGAAGAGGCGTTTGATCTAATCGATGAATTTAATCTGTCTGCGAACCCGTCCGATGAAGAGACAGCGTGCTTGCGCCCACGCCTTTTGAGAGACAAGGCTTTTACCCTAAACGCAAAGACTGAACGAACGGCCCTGCTCAAAGACGCCGCGACAGATTACGAGAATGTCTTTAAAGCTTGCCAGACACATTATTCAGGCGTCAACGCCGCCTCAAGTTACGCGATGGCTGGCGACGCCGCCCAAGCAAAACGGATTGCTGAAGACGTCGAAAAAATCGCACAAATAGATCTAAAAGATCTTGATGAGGATGAAGACGCCTACTGGCTGCGCGCAAGCTTAGCGGAATGCGCCTTATTGAAAGGCGATAAAGTCGCGGCCGCAGGCTTATTTCGTGAAGCAAGCACAGCGCCGGACGTCACCGCTGGCAAAAAATCGACGACCCGCCGTCAGTTAATCCGCCTGCGCGAAGCGGCGAATATCGACATGGACTGGATCACCGGCGCAGTCCCCCAAGGGCGCACAGCTTTCTTTGCTGGCCCCATCTCCCGCGATGGGGCGGCCGACGTGGACGCGCTAAAGACCGTAAAACAAGCCGTGCAAAAATGGGCGCGCACAGCACATATTGAATGGGCCTGCGGCGCACTTGCCGCTGGCGCCGACATCGCCATCGCTGAGACCCTGCTCGAAGAAGGCGCACAGTTGCATGTGTGCCTTCCGCTGGAGCCGAGCCTGTTTTTTAAAACCTCTATCGCGCCCTTTGGCGAAGAATGGCCGGACCGTTTCGCCGCTTGCATGCGCGCCGCGACTTCCGTCGAATGGAACCCGCGCGCTGAACCCACAGGCGCTGCTTATGCACTCGGCGCCCATGTCGCCATGGGCAAAACTTTAAGGCAAGCACAAGGGCTTGAGACAACGCCGGAGGCATTTTTCGCTCTTCCCAAAATTAGCGATGGCGACACGCTGAGCGAAGCACTTTTGGGGACATGGCGCACGCGCGGATTTTCTTACGCCAGCCAAAGCGCTGTATGGGCCGCCCGCCCAGAGGCGGTTGATGAAAACGACAGCGCCGTCATTTATGCGTCGATTTTTGAATTCACTGAAAGCGCCCCCGCCACGTTTGAACAAGTAAGCAGCATGCTGAAAGGCGCCTCTACGCTCGCTGCAATCCCGCTTTTTGCAGACAACAAAGGACGTACGCCAAAAGAACAGCCGTCGGCTGGCGGCGCCTTTCTGTTCAAGACCGCAAAAGATGCAATCAGCGCCGCACATCTTATCGCCGCAAGCCCCCTCAACAGTAAGACACGCAGCTGGTTAGACGTCGGAGTTTTTGCATCAGACACGCTGCAAGACCTTGGCGACGGCGCCATAATACGCAGCCAATTCCTCACCGCCTCATGTCGCCCGACAACCGCGTTAGGCAAAATCTATGCGAGTGATCTTTTCGCGAACGCTGCAACGATGGAAAACCATTCTGCCGCGTTTGACTATATTGGATATGCCAGCGGACAGGAAAAGCATGATCCGTGCCCACTTTATTTACTAGAGAACAAAAATTAATAGCGCAGTTTAAAATCAAGCGGTGATAGATCACCGATCGTAATTTTCACCTGATCACCCGTTTGAAGCGGACCAACCCCTTCCGGCGTACCTGTAAAAATCAGATCCCCCGCCTTCAGGGTAAATAGGCCAGACAGCGCGACGATGATATCTTCGATTGACCAAATCATTTGTGAAAGCGGCGCATTCTGACGGATTTCTCCATTCACTTCAGTGACAAGATTGGCGCTTGTCATATCGCCCGCACTATTCGCCGGGGTTATCTCGCCCAATGGGGCGGAAAAATCAAACCCCTTGGCTGTGTCCCACGGGGTTCCAGCATTTTTAGATAGATTTTGCAAATCCCGGCGCGTTAAATCGCAGCCAGCAGCAAACCCAAAAATCGCATCTTTCGCATCCTTGGGGGACAGGGCCGCCCCGCCCCCTTTTAAGGCCACTACAAGCTCGCCCTCAAAATGCAGGTTTTCAGTCCCCGGCGGAAATGGAATGACCACCTGCTGAACCGCAGCATCAGCGGGTTTTGTAAAAAACACCGGCGCATCTTTCGTGGGATCGCCCCCAAGCTCCGCCACATGGGCGGCGTAGTTCTTACCAATGCAAAATATTCGGCGCACGGGAAACAGACCGCCCCCAATAATGCGCATCGCCGTAACCGGCGCAGGATCAAAAATATAGCTCATGCCCCCTGCCTAGCCCACTCATCGAGATTTGTGAAGCTGATACAAAAAAGCCGGCGGAAGGTTCCGCCGGCTTTTTGCTAAGTTTTTGAACTAATGATTAGTAGCGAACAGTGATTGAGCCGCCAAAGAAACGCGGCGCGCCGCCAATAAAGGTTGGAATGCCGAAAGCATCGCCCGTGTTACCCGCATCGATGATGAACTCTTTGTCAAAGAGATTTTCGACAAATAGCTCTGCAGAAAAACGCTCGTCTTTGTCATCAAAGCGCAAACGCAGATCAAAGATCCCGTAAGCTTCTTGAAACTCATCTTGGAAGAAATCAGCCTCTTGCAAGATGGCGCCGTTACGTGGGTTCACAGCAAAATCATTGTCATTATCGAAGAAGATTTTCGTTTTGTATGTATATGTCGGCATCAAAGTCAAAGAGCCGTAGTCACAATCTTTTGTAAACGCGCCGCCCACCGTCAACGCATGGTCTGGATTTAAGCGAAACTGATTACCAGCGAAAGCTTGCGGCTCGCCATCATCGCCGAAATCTTCAAAGCGTGTGTGGTTATATGTGTAAGTCGCAAATAAACGCGCCCATTCCGTCGGCTGTCCAACAATCGCAGTTTCAAAACCAATGGAGTCTGCGTTACCGGCGTTAAAAGTGACCGGAAACCCGCCGACCACACGAGACGATTGGAAATTTGTGTAAGTGTAATAATAAAGGGCGCCGTCAACCGATAAACGATTATCAAACAAACGCGCTTTTAAACCACCTTCATAAGAAGAAACAATCTCAGCCGGCAGTGTATCGAATACGCCTGCTGTTTCATCAAAATCCACCACTTCTGGGCGACGACCGCGGCCATAATTAAAGTAAACATCGACATCATCGTTCACTTCGTAATTAATAACGCCCCGCCACGTAAAGCCGTCAAAACTATCCTTAGTCGAAAGCTCGGAAAAATTAAGATTAGCAAGATCACCCAATAACAACCCAGGTGATCCAGTGCTGCTAAGAGCCAAAAGGCTTGGTCCGCTGATAAGACCAGCGCTGAACCCGCTGCGTTTATCTTCCGTCGTGTACCGGGCGCCAACAATGATCTCTAAGCGATCAGCCGGCTTAATCGTCACGTCAGCGAAGAAATCATAGGCGTCCGTTTCACCGAAATTCGTAAACTCCTCCGCATGCGCCGGGCTTAGCAACGCAATTGACGCAGGCAGAAGCGGGTTAACGCTAGGGTCGGTAAAGACCGCTAAAGGCAATGTAGGTTGTGGTTGACCTGGAAATCCGCCAGCAAAAATATCGCCACTTAACAAAGCCGCCGTTAAGCGCTCATCAAACTGCAACGGCACGCGCTGGAAACCATCCTCATGGAAATATGAAACGCCAGCAAAGCCAGAAATCATGCCGCCATCATCATAGCGCACGCGAATTTCCTGGCTGAACTGATCGCCTTGTGCGTCTTCAGCAAAAACAAAAAGCGGCAGGCCGAAACCATCAGGATCAAAAACCTCAAGACTGTCGAAATCGCGATAGCCGGTAACTGAGTTAATGGTGATTGCGTCATTGAGTTGATACTCAATCAAACCGGTGACGGACCAAAGTTCCCGCTCAATGCCAAGCTCTGTGCCGCCTTCAAAGCCGCCGAAGGTATTTAAATCCGCCGCAGCGCTTGGGTTAATGTCACCACCGGATGGGATGAATGTGCCAGACTTAAACGAAGAGCCGGTGTTGTTATCGCTTTGATAGTTGAAGATAACATCCGCACGGAGATTTTCCGCCGGATCAAAACGCAAAGAACCGCGGAAGGCTGCAAGTTCAACACCTTGGAAATCCGTGCCGCCAAGGCCGTTTTCAATATAGCCGTCGCGTTTTTTGTAACGCGCAGCGCCGCGCAAGGCGAGCGTGTCATCAATCAGCGGCACATTTACGAAGCCATCATAAAGCTGATAGTCGTAATTACCGAGCGCGGCGCGAATTTCAGCGTCATATTCATAAGTCGGCTTGTTCTGGATAATGTTGATGGCGCCGATAAGGGCGGAACGGCCAAACAAGGTTGATTGCGGGCCGCGCGCGACCTCAACATTTGCATCGAATAATTCAACGAAAGAACCACGAGAACGAGAGATCGAGACGCCGTCTTGGAAGATCGTAACGCGTGGCTCTGTGGTTGCTTCGCCGCTGTCTGATGTAATGCCGCGAATCACAAAGCCTGGGTTGTTCGGGCTTTGCTCTTGCACTTCAAGACCAGGGATAAAATCAGCTAGATCGTCAAACTGTTGCACACCAAGGTCTTTAAGCTGCTCTGACGTGTAAGCCGTCACGGCGATTGGAACATCCGTCAGCGCCTGGGCGCGTTTTTGGGTGTAAACGACAATAACGTCATTTTCGCCATTATCGTCTGTTTGAGCAGCCGTTTGAGCAAAGGAAGCGGACGCCATAAACGCCGCAGACAGCGCAGTTGCGCCAAGAAGTGCTTTTTTCATGAATAACCCCAGTAATGAATACGTTATTCATCGCCTAACGGTGGAGCATGACGTTTTTAATTCTCTGGCGTGAAGCAACTGTGACAAGCCAAACACGAAGTCGTGAGCGTTACCCAAAAGCGACAACAGGCGGTAAAACCTGGTCCTTAAAAGCGTTTTCGCAATATAAGCGGTTTGCGTTGAAACTCTTCACCCAGCCCACTGCGACAACAGATCCCCCAATATTCGGGTCATAGATATCCAATTAGGCTTGTTGTCGTTCCTTAAGATTGAGATATGATCGCGCTCTGGTAAAAAGGGCGGTTCAAACTTGGGGCCTCGTATCGGCATATCGATAAAGGTCCATCGTGATTCAAAACCGTCTCTTGATGGGCTATCGCTATGGTGCTTTAGCCAAACGATTGATGACTTTAGAAAAAATAGCGCGCAAATCGAAAAAGGCGCCCTATATAGGATCAAATAAATGGCGCGGGCGCCGCTGGCGCGGACAAATTGACTGCGAAAAAGCGACCGCGAGAATGAATAACCAGGAACGCTGAACAGGCGGACTTGGCGCCTTCAAAGTAGAACTGGGCGCCTTCAAAGTAGATATGAAACGATGACAGCAACAGAACAAACTTCCATCGTCGTACGCTTTGCCGGGGATTCCGGCGACGGCGTTCAATTGCTCGGCTCGCAATTTGCGCAATCAACCGCGCTCGCTGGCTCAGACTTTACAACCTTCCCTGACTTCCCGGCGGAAATTCGCGCGCCAGTTGGCACGACGTTTGGCGTGTCGGCGTTTCAGATCAATTTGGGCGCGCGCCGAATTGCAACCTCTGGCGATGCGCCGGACGTCTTGGTCGCGCTGAACCCAGCCGCGTTAAAGGTGAACCTGCCGCTTTTACCAAAAGGCGCGTTGATCATTCTGAACACCGACAGCTTTACGGATCGGAACTTTACAAAAGCTAATATTGAAAAAGATCCCCGCGAAACTGGTGAGCTTAGTGATTTCCAAATTATTGAGATCGACATCACCACCCAAACCGAAGAGGCGGTGAAACCCACCGGTCTCGGCAAACGCGACGCGGACCGGTGCAAAAACTTCTGGGCGCTTGGCGCTGTTCTGTGGATGTTCGGCCGCGACCGTGCGCCGATTGGTGAGTGGATCGAAAAGAAATTCGCGGGTAAAGGCAATGTGTTAGACGGCAACCTCGCCGCCCTAAACGCTGGCCATGCCTATGCGGAAACGGCGGAACTTTCAGCGGAAATCCCGCAATTTTCTATTGGCGAAGCCCCGATGGAAGCGGGCGATTATCGCTCAATCACTGGGGCGGAGGCATTATCCCTTGGCCTTGCGGCGGCGGGCGAGCTTGCCGACATGCCGGTGATGTTCTGCTCTTACCCGATCACGCCAGCCTCTCCCCTCTTGCACCATCTTTCGCGGATGGGCGATCTTGGGGTCTCAACCTTCCAAGCCGAAGATGAAATCGCCGCTTGTTGCGCCGCCATAGGCGCGAGCTATGGCGGGCATATCGGCGTCACGTCTTCTTCAGGACCAGGCATTGCGCTGAAAACGGAAGCGATCGGTCTGGCGATGGCGACGGAATTGCCGCTTGTGATTGTGAATTCCCAACGGGGCGGCCCTTCTACTGGCCTGCCAACCAAGACGGAACAGTCCGACCTTTATCAAGCGGTCTATGGCCGTAACGCGGATGCGCCGATGCCGGTCATCGCGGCGAGCGGGCCTGGCGATTGTTTCGACGTCGCTATCGAGGCGACACGCATCGCACTGCGCCATATGACGCCAGTGTTCTTGCTGACCGACGGTTATATCGCTAATGCGGCGGGCCCTTGGGCGATCCCCGATATGGACAGCTATGACCCGATCACGATAAACCCGATCCCTGAAAAACCGCAAAGCGACGACGCGACAGATCTAAAACGCGCCGTGTGGGCGCGCGATCCACAAAGCCTTGGGCGCGCATGGATTCCAGCGGGTACGCAAGGGTTCGCCCACCGCATCGGCGGGATTGAAAAAGACATCGCGACCGGCGACATTTCATATGACGCCGACAACCACCAGGCGATGAGCGAGCTGCGTCAACAAAAAGTCGACAATGTCGCGCGCTTTATTCCACCACAAGCGGTTGAACAAGGGGGCGAAAGCGGCCCGCTTGTCGTCGTTGGCTGGGGCTCAACCCACGGCGTTATCTGGCGCGCGGTTGAACAAGCCAGAGCCGCGGGCATTGATGTTGCGCAAATTCACCTGCGCTATTTAAATCCGTTGCCGGAAAATCTAGCCGAGCTGTTACGCGGTTATGAGCGCATCTTGCTGCCGGAAATGAATATGGGCCAATGCGCAACCTTGCTTCGTGATAAGCTAGAGGTTGACGTAATCCCGCTCAACAAAGTCTCCGGTCAGCCCTTTAAGATCGGCGAAATTGTCGACGCAATTAAAGAGGCGGTTGCACCCGCCGCCCAAACACCCGCAAATCAGGCCGCCGCTGAATAGGGAACAACATATCATGCGCACTGCCGTACTTTCGATCATCGCCGCCTTTACCGCTTTCGCCTCACAAGCCGAAGCGCGGGGCCTGTGCGTTGATAAGGAGTTTACGGAAAATCTGCGCTTTAAGATTGATGTGGGGTGGGACAAGCCGAACCCGCTTGACCCAAACCCGACACCGGTTACGCCAACGCCGGACAAAGAAAAAATCCTCACCGCGCTGCAAGCAATGGATGAAGGCTGGCGCACCCCGTCATCAATTTGGCCGCAATCGGCGGTCACCATCACGTTCGTCGACAATGGCATCACCCAATGTCAGGCGATCTACACCCGCGAAGAAATTTATATGCAAGATGACGCCTTAAACGGCTTTGTCGTACGAAAACTGCCCATCGTTGAATATAATGCGTTGAATGACGCGCTTGGAATTTAACCAAAGAGTTTAAGAGCAAGAGAGTAGCCCCACCATGAATGCTCCCCTAACCGCAAAAGACTTCGCCACCGATCAAGAAGTGCGCTGGTGCCCAGGCTGCGGCGACTATGCGATTTTGAAATGCGTACAAAAGGTTATGGCCGATATTGGCGCGAACCCAGACAAGACCGCGTTCGTTTCCGGCATTGGCTGCTCCTCGCGCTTTCCCTATTATATGAACACCTATGGTTTCCATACGATCCATGGGCGTGCGCCCGCCTTTGCAACAGGGCTTAAGCTTGCCCAGCCGGACCTTGACGTTTGGATGGTGACCGGCGACGGCGATGGGTTTTCCATCGGCGGCAATCATATGATGCATGTCCTGCGCCGCAATGTGGATATGCAAATTCTACTCTTTAACAATGAGATTTATGGCCTCACAAAAGGTCAGTACTCACCCACATCGCGGCCGGGCACCCGCTCGCCGTCTAGCCCAAAGGGCTCCGTTGATGAACCTGTCACCGCTGGCGCCTTCGCGCTTGGGTCTGGCGCAAAATTTATCGCGCGCGGCGTTGATACGGATGCGAAGAACCTCGCCGTAACCCTTAAGGCCGCCCACGCTTTTAAAGGCGCGTCATTTGTTGAGATCTTCCAAAACTGCATCGTCTATAACAAAGACGTTTTTGCAGACTTTACGGAAAAGAAAACCGCCGCCGACACACAAATTCACGTGGAACACGGCAAGCCGCTTGTGTTCAGCAAGGGGACAAAAGGCATCCGCTTGAACCCTCAGACTTTAAAGCTGGAGACCGTTGCCGTCGGCGAAGGCGGCGCGGCGGAGAGCGAGCTTCTCGTCCATGATGAGACGAACCCGGTGATCGCGCAGCTGTTGCTTACAATGCCTAAGGATCAATTCCCGATGGCGCTTGGCGTAATCTACCGCGAAGAAAGCGCAACGCCATACGACACAGCATTCTGGGACGCACACGCGACAAACGGCAAACGCACCGGCAAGGTCGCCAATGTCCTGCGCCGCGCAAGCGTCTGGAAGAAGGCTGGGTAGAAACTACTTGTTGGGGGTGAAAAATAGAACAAGATTTTCTTTCCGAAATTCCTTTTGCAATCGTTTTTCCAGCCCTATGGTGTGGGATATCCTATTTGCTTAGCCTCTTCGGAGGCTGGCGAAATTTAAAAAGGAACTATACGGACATACCGTTAATCACAGGAGTGAGTAAATCATTTGCGTCAATGACGCTCGGCTCAACCTACCCTCTCTGCGTAAGTTACAGCAGCATCGTAACATACACAGTAAACCCCACTCATTTGCAATTCTCCGTATTGTTTCTATTCAGACCGGGCCACCCGCCCTTCGCTGTCCCCCTTGGCGATATCTCCATTGCAAAGAAGCACTTCTTATTTTTCAACTATGTTGAGCTTCACTTTAAAAATCTGGACTTTCCAAGGGCGCAAATTTCACAAAGCCTTTGCGATTGGATTGAACGCGAAGGCGCGCCCCTGGCTGAGAGATAGATGTGGGTCTTACCTTCCCCCGCCCCGCGGGGGAAGTGGCCGCGCAGCGGTCGATGGGGGCTGTTTAGAGCCCCGCCTCGCCACCGTGTACGGCACCTTTGAATCGCACATCCTTCGAGGCTCGACTTCGTCGAGCACCTCAGGATGAGGGAATTACCGCATCACGAAGATCCTCATCCTGAGGGGTCCCGAAAGGACCTAGAAGGATGTGAAACGGGTGACGCCCTATACGGTGTGTCTTCCTCCCCCGATAAACGGGGGAGGAAGACACACGCAAGTTTCCCCATACAGCACATGCCTCCCCGCCTTGCTCCCGCCTTGTGAATCGCGCATACACACCAAAGAACAATCGGAGAACATTTTTTGGCCCGTCAATCCCAAACCTTTGTGTGTCAGTCTTGCGGGGCGGTTTACGGCAAATGGGCCGGCCGGTGCGAGGCCTGTGGGGAATGGAACACCATCGCACTGGAAGAAAGCGAAGCCCCCCCCGGGGCGCTGGCCAGCAAATCATCCGGCGGCAAAGGTAAAGTCCTCGATCTTACGTCCCTTAAAGGGGATATGACGCGCGAGCCGCGGATCACGACCGGCAATGGGGAGTTTGATCGCGCCTGCGGCGGCGGCCTTGCCATTGGGTCGGCTCTGTTGATTGGCGGCGACCCAGGGATCGGCAAATCCACCCTGCTCCTCCAAATCGCGGGATCCGTCGCCAATACGGGGCACAAGGTCGCCTATATCTCAGGCGAGGAAGCGATTGCGCAAATCCGCCTGCGCGCCGCGCGGCTGAAACTTCAGGACGCGCCGGTGGGCCTCGCCTCCGCCACCGCGTTGCGGGATATCTTATCGACCCTAAAGGCGGAAAAGCCGGATCTAGTGATTATCGACTCGATCCAAACGCTTTGGTCCGACGCCCTGCCCGCTGCGCCCGGAACGGTGACCCAGGTGCGCGCCTGCGCCCAAGAATTGATCCGCTTTGCTAAAAGCTCCGGCACGATTTTGGTGCTTGTCGGCCATGTGACGAAAGACGGCCAGCTAGCGGGGCCCCGCGTCGTTGAGCATATGGTGGACGCGGTCCTTTATTTTGAAAGCGAGCAAGGGCGTGCTTTCCGTTTGCTGCGCGCCGTTAAAAACCGCTTTGGCGCGGCCCATGAAATCGGCGTTTTTGAAATGACGGGCGCAGGCCTTGCGGAAGTTTCCAACCCGTCGGAGCTCTTTTTAACTGATGGCGCCCGCGCGCCCGGCGCCGCCGTCTTTGCGGGCGTTGAGGGGACACGCCCTGTACTGCTTGAGATCCAGGCGCTGGTCTCCCCTTCGTCCCTCGCCTCTCCCCGCCGGGCTGTCGTCGGGTGGGACAGCGCACGGCTTTCGATGTTGTTGGCGGTTTTAGACGCGCGCTGCGGCCTTGATTTTGGAAGGCGGGATGTTTTCTTAAACGTCGCCGGGGGCATTCGCATTAGCGAGCCCGCGGCGGATCTTGCCGCCGCCGCCGCGCTTTGTTCGTCCCTTTTTGACACCGCCCTTCCCGCGGATTGGACCGTCTTTGGGGAGGTCGCCCTTTCCGGCGCGATCCGCCCGGTTAACCAGCCTGACGCCCGGCTGAAGGAGACCCAAAAGCTCGGCTTTGTCGGCGCGATGGCCCCCGCAGGCGGAAAACGCGCCAGCGAGACCACCCCCGACGGTGTCCAGCTGCGCAGTGCTGAAACGCTTTATGACCTCGTTCAATGGATAAAGTCGTCCTAAAGCGCGAAGACCTAAAAATCGCCCGAAAGGTCAAGCTGAAAATTTTACAGATCGGGCACATTAAAAGCCTTTCACCCGCTATCAGAACCGCCCCAATGCGTAGTATAAGGGGCTTAAGATAAGGGCTTGGTATAATTCTTGAGACTAATATCGCGAAGGTTTCGTTATGGCCTTCGTTTCGCCGAAAAAGGGGCGCATAGTGGGGCGGACCAGCAATATCGCTTGTCTGTGCGGCGTCATGGCGGCGAAACGGGCATTGCTGTATAGCGAGGCTTTGTTATACGACGACGCTTTGATACCTGATGACGCATTGTAATGGATGATGCTGGGTAACGAGCGGCTACTGATATCGAAGGTGTGGTGCGATGACGTGGTTTGATGTGCTGTTAATTGGGGTTTTGATCCTGTCGATTGGCTTTGCGGTTATTCGCGGCGCCGTTCGGGAAATTGCGACCCTGGCCGCTGTCGGCGGCAGTGCGTTGCTTTCCTTCCTCGCTTTTAATCCATTGCTTAGCGCCCTTGGCCTTGCCGGTTCTTTCTTTGGGATGGTGGCGCTGGCTGGCGTGCTGCTTGGCGTCTTCTTTCTTTTACTTTACGTCGCTTTTCACTTCGGATTGCAGCGCTTAGAGCTGAGCCCCGACATGGCTCGCGCCGACCGGATTGGCGGCGGTGTTTTCGGCCTGGCGCGCGGCCTAGCGCTTATTGGTCTTAGCTTTCTAGGGTATGCTTATTATTTGGATGAACCACGGCGCCCCGAAGCGGTGAACAGCGCTTTATTGCTGCCTGTCGCGCAAGGATCAGCAAAGTTTTTTGAGGGCTTCGCCCCGGTCTATGACTCGCAAAAAGTCCTTTCAGCCGATGAACTTGATGACAAGATTAATGCGGCCAGCGACGGCTACGCCCGCGGTGATCGCGAAGCCTTAAGCGAAATTGTAACGACAACAACCACAACTGGCGCCCCTGGCGCTAGCCAAGAAGATGATTTGGCGGATATCTTAGACACAAATTCAACCAGCGACGCGGGAGACAACGCTGACGAATCTGATGAAGATGAGTTTGATGGTATCGCCGATATTTTAAGTGAGGACACGGCTGGTGATTACTAAGCCCTCCCGAATGATCACAGATACAGCGACAAAGTTAGACCGCGCCCGAATAGCAACAAAAATTAAGACCGCCCGCCGCCGCAATAGCGCCCTTCCAGTGACGCGCGCTTTGCATGAAGAATGCGGCGTGTTCGGCATTATTGGCGTTGAAGACGCCGGCGCCCACGCGGCGTTGGGGCTGCACGCCCTTCAACATCGCGGGCAAGAAGCAGCTGGCATCGCATCTTATGACGGCGAGCATTTCCACACCGAACGTCAACTTGGCCTTGTCGCTGATCACTTTTCTGAAGAAAAAACACTGGGCCGCTTGACCGGACAATCGGCAATTGGCCATACGCGCTATTCCACCCAGGGCGAGACGGTGATGCGGAACGTTCAACCGCTTTACGCTGACCTTTCCCGCGGCGGCATCGCCATCGCCCATAATGGTAATTTAACGAACGCCAAATCTCTACGCGCTGACCTCGTAAAAGACGGGTGTATCTTCCAGTCAACGTCCGACTCCGAACTATTTCTTCAATTAACAGCGCGCTCCTCCCAACCGGATATCGTTCATAAGTTGATCGACAGCTTAAAACAGGTGGAAGGGGCTTTTGCGCTGACCGTTCTAACGCCAGACGCGTTAATCGGCGCGCGCGACCCGGTTGGCATCCGCCCGTTGATCCTTGGCGAGCTTGACGGAAAACCAATCCTGGCGTCGGAAACATGCGCCCTTGATATTATCGGCGCGCAATTTGTCAGAGATGTCGCTCCCGGCGAAGTTGTTATCTGCACCGCCGACGGCAATGTTGAAAGCCGCCGCTTCAGCGTAAAAGCAGCACCGGCAAGACCCTGTATCTTTGAGCTGATCTATTTCGCGCGCCCCGATTCGATCGTTGACGGCAAAAGCGTTTATAGGCTGCGTCAAAATCTTGGTACGCAACTCGCCAAAGAAGCGCCCTGTGACGCTGATATCGTCTCCCCCATTCCTGACAGCGGCGTTGCTGCGGCTATCGGATACGCCAGAGGAACCGGGCGCCCCTATGAAATGGGCCTAATCCGCTCCCACTTTGTAGGACGGACATTTATTGAACCGTCTCAAAAAGTCCGCGAGGCAGGTGTCGCGCGCAAACACTCCCCCAATCGCGGCATAGTAAAAGGCAAAAGCATTGTCCTAATTGACGATTCCATCGTGCGCGGCACAACGGCGCGAAAAATTACAGCAATGCTCCGTAACGCCGGCGCGCGTGAGGTGCATTTGCGTATCGCCTGCCCGCCGATTGTTTATCCTGATTATTACGGTATCGACACGCCTTCACGAGAAGAATTGCTCGCGACAGAAAAAAGCGTTGAACAAATGCGCGCGCTCATCCAATGTGACAGCCTAGCCTTTTTATCACTAGACGGATTATATACCGCTATGGATAAAGGCCCGCGCGATCAAGATGCGCCAGCCTTTACCGATCACTGTTTTACTGGGGATTACCCCACCCGCCTGCTCGATCAAAAAGAGAGTGAGCGAAACGCTATGATTGAACAATTATCGTTCTTAGCGGAAACAAGCTGACCCCTGCGCCCCCTTATGGGGCGGCTTTACAGCCTGCAGGGCTATATTTTTTTAAAATACTTATCCCCGCCCTCTCATTAGGGGGTAAATTACTGGTTCGACAAAATCCGCCTAACCGCTGAAAGCGTATTAAGCAGTATGAATCAGACTCTTATCATCGTATGGCTGCGCCGTGATCTAAGGATCCATGATAACCCCGCCCTAAGCGAAGCGGTCAAATCGGGCGCGGCAGTGCTGCCCGTTTACATCTATGATGATAACGCAGCCTTTGCGCCGGGCGCCGCCGCCCGTTGGTGGCTGCACCATTGTTTAAAATCTCTTAGCGATGACTTGAACGCGATCGGGGGAAAGCTAATTTTAAGGCGCGGGGATGAGGCGCAATGTGTCAAAGACCTTGCCCAACAAACTGGCGCGCATGCCGTTTATTGGAACCGCCGGTACGCACCGCAACAAATTGCCGTTGACAAAAAAATCATGGCGACGCTGAAAAAAGAAGGCGTCGACGTGCAATCGTTTAATGCAACGCTTCTGCGTGAACCGTGGGAGTTAAAAACTGGCGGCGGCGCGTTTTATAAAGTCTTCACCCCCTTTTGGCGCGCTTTACAAAAAGAAGGGCCAGCCCGAAGCGCGCTCTATGACGGGCCACCCGAAATAAAGCGCCCAAGGAAAAAACCGCCCTCAGATAAACTAAACGACTGGGGGTTGCGCCCCACAAAGCCAAATTGGGCCCAGGAGTTTGCCGATAGTTGGACGCCAGGTGAAACCGGCGCAATGGACAGCTTAACAAAGTTCTTAGATAGCGGCGCCCGTTCGTACGAAGATGACCGCAATCGCCCCGATATAGAAGCGACCTCAAAGCTTTCGCCGCACCTTGCCTTTGGAGAGATTGGCCCCCTTCAAATTTGGCAAGCAACCTATGCGCGGGTTGAAGCAGGCGATATTGATCTTAATCAAGCAACAAAGTTTCTTTCCGAAATAGCATGGCGGGAGTTTTCTTATGGCCTTCTTTATCATTTTGAAGACCTAAGCGAGACGCCGATCCGCCCCGCGTTTCAGGCATTCCCTTGGCGCGACGACAACAGTGATTTAAAGGCGTGGCAAAAAGGGCGAACGGGTTACCCCATCGTGGACGCGGGCATGCGCGAATTATGGCGCACCGGGTGGATGCATAACCGTGTACGTATGATTACCGCAAGTTTTTTAGTGAAACATCTTTTACTTCCTTGGCAAGAAGGAGAAAAATGGTTTTGGGACACCCTTGTGGACGCTGACCCTGCGAATAACCCGGCAAGCTGGCAGTGGACAGCAGGCTGCGGCGCTGATGCGGCGCCTTATTTTCGGATCTTCAACCCCATCACCCAGGGGGAAAAATTTGACCCGGACGGTGTTTATACAACTCGCTATGTCCCTGAACTTAGCAACATAAAAGGCAAATATTTGCAGCGCCCCTGGGAGGCGGCGGAAAAATTAGCCCTTTCGCCGACCCTGCGCCTAGGGGAGAATTATCCCAGCCCAATCGTCGATCATGCTGCAGCGCGAAAAAGAGCCCTCGCCGCCTTTGAAATGACGAAAAAAAAGACCTATAGTTAAAGGTAAGGGGAAAGAGAGTACTCAGATGACGCTTATCAAAACGCCGTCAACCAATACTTCTTCAATGTCAAATCATCGTTCAAGCCTGAACGAAAGCGCTGTCACGGTCGTAACAAAAGAAAACCGCGACAAGGCCCTTGCCGGTCTGCCGTTCTTATTCCGATTAGCGACCAAGATCGCGCAACGGCTTCACTACGGATCACTGATTTTAGTGTTACCAGATGGACGAACGCTAAAATTTGTGGGCGTTGAAGAAATAGAAAGCCAAGGCGTCATCATTGTCCACAATTTTGATTTTGCACGCCGCGCCCTATTGAACGGCGACATCGGATTCTTTGAAAGTTACGCAGACGGACAATGGGACACGCCAGACCTGACCGCATGTCTTTATATATTCGCGCGCAATGCCGACTATGTCTCTAAAGCGTTCGAGAGCTCCGCTCTTATTGCGTGGATTGAAAAAATCCGCCATGCGCTGAACAAGAATACGATCACCGGCTCTAAACGCAATATTATGGCCCATTATGATCTTGGTAATGCGTTTTATGAAAAATGGCTCGACGAGACCATGACCTATTCATCCGCACGTTACCCAACCGACGGCGCCGCTTTAGAAGACGCGCAAACCAATAAATATCGGACCCTCGCACAAGCGATCGATCTTAAACCGGGCGAAAAAGTCCTTGAGATCGGAAGCGGCTGGGGCGGCTTTGCAGAATTTGCCGCGAAAGAATACGGCGCCTCCGTCACAGGGCTTACGATTTCTGAAGCTCAACTGGACTATGCGCAAAAACGCATCCAAAAACAGCAATTGGGCGAAAAAGCCTCCTTCCGCCTTCAAGACTACCGGACATTTGAAGGCCAGTTCGACAAAATCGCCTCCATTGAAATGTTTGAGGCTGTCGGAAAAGAATATTGGCCCGCTTATTTTGACAAGGTGCGCGCCTCTTTAAAACCGGGCGGGCTTGCGGGCCTTCAAATCATTACCATCGCCGACCGTTTTTTTGACCATTACCGCCGTTCACCCGACTTTATCCAACGCTATGTCTTCCCAGGCGGTATGCTGGCGAGTCCCGCGGTCTTGCAAGACCAAGTCGCAAGCGCGGGCCTTGCCTGGCGGGACGCTCAAGCCTTTGGTCAAGATTACGCCCGCACCCTAAACGAGTGGCGCATCCGCTTCTTGGACGCTTGGGACGATATCGCCTCCCTGGGCTTTAACGACCATTTCAAGAAATTATGGCGGTTTTATCTCGCTTATTGCGAGGCGGGCTTTCGCGCAAAAACCACTGATGTGATGCAAGTCTCGCTAGCGCGCAGCTAAACCCTTCAGTTGGATGTGAAGTTTTTGCGGAAGCTTTTGCTTGCGCACTAGGGCCGTGCGTCTTACGAAAAAGAATGCTTTAAAGGGCTTCGGTAAAACCGATGTGCAATGGCCGTGCTGTTTGCATATTGCCAAGGGGGCTTTTAAGCCCTCAATACCGTCCAGCTTAAAAAAGCAATGCAGCCAAGAATAAGACGTGCAACAGTTGGAAAAAGACTTATGAATTACCACGACAATGTCCTTCACCAAATCGGCAACACGCCGCTCATCAAATTAAAACGCGCGTCAGAAGAGACCGGTTGCACGATCCTTGGCAAAGCCGAATTTTTAAACCCTGGCCAATCGGTTAAAGACCGCGCGGCGCTTGGCATTATTCGCGACGCAGAAAAGCGCGGCGCCATTAACCCAGGCGGCACAATCGTAGAGGGCACAGCCGGTAATACAGGCATTGGCCTTGCGATGGTCGGCGCAATTCTTGGCTATAAGGTGAAGATTGTTTTCCCGCGCACCCAAAGCGAGGAGAAAAAACAAGCAATCCGCCTTCTTGGCGCAGAGCTTATTGAAGTGGATGCTGTCCCCTACGCGAACCCCAATAACTATATCCGCTATTCTGGCGCCCTGGCTGAGGAGCTCAATAAAACCGAGCCGAATGGCGTTCTGTGGGCGAACCAGTTTGACAACACCGCGAACCGGGATACGCACTACAACACCACAGGCGTTGAGATTTGGGAGCAAACTGAAGGCAAAGTTGACGGTTTTACCTGCGCTGTTGGTTCTGGCGGAACGTTGGCGGGCGTCACAGCAGCCCTAAAAGAACGTAATAAAGACGTACGCTGTGTTTTAACTGATCCGATGGGCGCAAAAATGTTCAGCTGGGTTAAAACTGGCGCGTTTGAAAGCGAAGGGGATTCTATAACCGAAGGCATCGGCCAAAGCCGCGTCACGGGCAATTTGGAAGGCCTTACGCTTGACGACGCCTATCGCGCCACGGACGAAGAAGCGTTGGGCGTCATATACCAGCTTATTCAGGAAGAAGGCATGTGCGTTGGCGGATCAGCGGGCATTAATGTGGCTGGCGCTATTAAACTCGCCAAAGAAATGGGCCCCGGCCACACAATCGTGACGATGCTTTGCGACTATGGCAATCGCTATGCGTCGAAGCTTTTTAATCCTGAGTTTTTAACGTCAAAAGGCTTGCCGACGCCGCCTTGGATGGCGGCATAGGCCGAGACACAAGAGAGCTAGCCTATGCACTTGCTTGCCGGAACCGCCTGTATTTTAGGATTTCTCGGTGTCGCCCTTGGCGCTTTCGGCGCCCACGGCTTGAAAAGCCGTTTGACAGCTGAAGCGCTTGGTTGGTGGGAAACAGCGACGCTATATGCGCTTGTCCACGCAGTTGCAATCCTAGCGTTAAGCGCCTATGGCGCATCGGCCCAGGGCGGCAAACCACTTTTCGCCAATGGCGGCTGGATCATGACGGCCGGTGTGTTGATCTTTTCCGGGACTTTATATGCTATGGCGCTTGGCGCCCCGCGATGGTTTGGCGCCATTACTCCTTTAGGGGGCTTGTGTTTACTCGCCGGTTGGGCCATCGCCGCAACGGGCGCGCTATCAAGCGCCCCAAAATAATTTTCACAGGACTGACGCCGTGAATGAAACTTTGTCCAGCAATCCGCCTACTGCTGAAAAAAGAGCGCCTTACCCGCTTGTTAGCGCTGATTGGCTAATTGAGAATATCAAAAGGCAAGACGTCAAAACCATTGATGGCAGTTGGCGGCTGGATCAAAAAGTTGAAGAATTGCACCAAGCCTACAAGCACGCGCATATTCCCGGCGCTGTCTTTTTCAACATTGATGAAATCGCTGACAAAAAAAGCGACCTGCCCCATATGCTTCCTTGCCCAGCAATCTTTGCACATCTGGTCGGCGCCATGGGCCTTAGCCAAGATGATACAATCATCATCTATGAACAAGGGGGATTGTTTTCATCGCCGCGCGTTTGGTGGATGTTTAAGGCCATGGGTCATCAAAATGTCAGCATTCTTGATGGGGGCCTTGCCGCCTGGCGTGCAACGGGCGGCGAGGTGACGGCTGAACAATCCGTACAATCACCAACGGATTACATCGCCGTTCATGTTGGCTTGTTAGCCACGGCGGACGACGTTCGCTCACGGAGCGAAAACACCCAAATTTTTGATGCGCGCCCTGCCCCGCGTTTTAACGGAGAGGCAGGTGAACCACGCGCTGGACTTATGAGCGGCGCCATGCCGGGGGCGCTTAACCTTCCGGCAAGCGCCCTCATTGACGAAGACGGACGATTAAAGAATGTCCAGACACTTGCTGAAATTTTTGCCGAAGCGGGCCTGTTGGCAAACACTGATGTAATCACCAGTTGCGGGTCTGGCGTGACTGCGGCGATACTCGCATTTGGGTTAGAACACATTGCAAGCTCTGGCGGGCCCCGCCATGAATGGCGTATTTACGACGGCTCATGGGCTGAGTGGGGACGCGCCGAAAATGACCGTGGGCTTTTTCCGGTCGTTTCCAAAAGCAAGCAGGGATAGACTTGGCGCTGATCAGTCTAGAACAAACAACCAAATTGAATGAGGCCATGCCGAAGATAACTGATGTCGTCATAACGTATTTAGAGCAAACGGCCCCGCCAGCTGTCGCCAACCACGCCCCGCCCTCGGGGGTAAAATTGGCCTTAATGCGGGCGCAAAACCCGCCTTTGGCTTTTTACCGCTATCTTTATAGTCAAATTGGCGGCCCCCACCAATGGATTAGTCGCAAAAGCCTAAACGATAGCGAGCTGGCTGCCCTTATCCACCGACCAGAGATCCATATCTATGTCCTGTATGTGGATGGCGCACCAGCAGGCTTTGCTGAAATCGATGCAAGTAATTCGGTTGAAATCCAACTAATCTTTTTTGGCCTCTCCCCTGATTTTACGGGCATGAGCCTTGGGCGATATTTTCTAGGCGAGACATTACGTCTTATTTGGGCGATGGGCCCCGAAAAAGTGGTGCTGGAAACCTGCAATCTCGACCATCCGGCAGCGCTACCCCTTTACCAGAAGCAGGGGTTTACCGTATTTGACCAACGCAAAGGTCAAATAGAACTGCCTGATGCTAACTAGACCATTACGACATCGAAAGAATAATTGATGAAAAAGCCTACTCAGATCGTCACGGCCGGTCGGCCTCACCTGCGCCAATCGCATCCTGTGAACCAAGCGGTCGAGCGCGCCTCAACCTACCTCTTCCCCACCTATGAAGATTTCATTTCGGGCAATCAACCGGTGAATTACGGCCGCCATGGCGGACCGAACCACCGCAATCTTGAGGAAGCGGTAACAATCTTAGAAGGCGGGTTTGATACGATCCTTACTTCTTCGGGTTTGCAAGCTTGCATCCTACCTATCCTCGCCTTTGTTGAGGAAGGTGATCACATCTTAATGACCGACACCACCTATGGCCCAACGCGCAGTTTTTGCGACACCTTCCTCAAACGCATGGGCGTCGCGACGACGTATTACGACCCGATGATTGGCGAAGGCGTCGCCGACTTAATGACGCCAAAGACAAAAGTTGTTTTTGCCGAATCCCCCGGTTCCCTTACCTTTGAAGTCCAAGACTTGCCGGCGATAGCAGATGCGGCCCATGCTGGCGGCGCTAAGCTTATCGTCGATAATACTTGGGGCGCTGGCTATTTCTTAAAACCTTTGTCGCTTGGCGCTGATGTCAGTGTTCAGGCAGCAACGAAATATATCGTCGGCCATGCGGACTGCCTTATAGGCACAATCAGTTCGCGCAATGAAGAATGCGCAAGAGCGATCGAAAAGACACGTCGTTATTTGGGCATCCACACGTCCGCTGATGACGCATGGCTTGCCTTACGCGGGCTGCGCACTCTGACTGCACGCCTGGCCGTGCATGAAGAAGCCGGCCTGAAACTCGCGCGCTGGCTCGCAAAACGCCCCGAAGTGGATAAGTTATTGCACCCAGCTTTTAAAAGCTGTCCTGGCCACGCCTTATGGAAACGCGACTTTTCCGGCGCAGCAAGCCTTTTTAGCGTGATTTTAAAACCGGTTGGACCGGCGGGTGAAAGAGCCTTTTTCAATGCCTTAAAACTTTTTGGCCTTGGCTATTCTTGGGGCGGTTATGAAAGCCTGTGCATTCCTGTGCGTCCCGAACAATCGCGCACCGCCACGACATGGGAAGAAGACGGCCCGGTTTTTCGTTTCCATGTAGGCCTTGAAGATATCGATGATTTGACCAATGATTTGGAGAATGCTTTTGCCGCCATGGCAGCGGCTAAAGAAGCGGACGGTTAAAAGCCCCTAAACCGCAAGCAATTTGATCAAGAGGGATAAAACGGATGAAATCAATAGCTGCAACGACGATGGCGATCTTGCTTGGCGCCTGCGCAGGGGACATCATCTCTATCAAGTCCGCCCCTAAAGGAGCAACGGTAACAGTCGCTGGCTATGGCGAGTGCGAAACCCCTTGCCGTATTCAACTGCGGGGTCCTGTCATGGCGACAGTGGCCAAAGCGGGCTATGACGCCAAACGTTACCGACTTATTCCCGGTCAAACGAGCTTGTTGGTGGAGCTAGAACTCGCCGCCCCATCAGGAACAGTAGAAACTGGCGGATTGCCGCCACTTTAAGCTCTCATAATTGAAAGCTTGGCCTTTGCGCGCCAAAGAAGGGCTAAGAAGAAGTGCTAAGCGGCGGGCGCGCCTTCAGCGCTTTTTAAAGCCGCCTATGCCTTCACTCGCGCCTCCCAGGCTTCATCAATAACATCTAAAAATTCATCAGGGGCGCCGACATGCTCAAGATCTTGCGCCTTGATCCGTATTCCCCAATTATCTGCAATCGTCTCATATCGCGGGCGGCGCCAATCAATCAAACGCGCATACCCCCAACGAATAAAGTCATCTGGATCCACCGCCTCTTCGCTGGCGCCAGTTTTTTCCAGATATTCCTTCCACACCATGCGTAAGAAATCTTCGTTATAGTACATTGGCTTTGGACTTTTATCGAAACGCTGCTTCAAGGCTTCCGCATGCGCCTCATCACCTTCAATATACGTAATCAAGCAGGTTTCGCTTAATGTTCTTAAGACAAGATCTTTCGGGTCATTAGGATCGACAACTTCACAAATGGATCCGCCTGTGTCGCAAATAAAATGCTGATACCCATAAATATCGCGCGCTTTTTCAACAAACGCTGGCGTGTCTAATAACGCGCTTATCTCCGCCTCCCGATGGCGGCGCTGACGGCGCACATATTCTGAAAACGGAATACCGCCTTTTGTCGTATCGCCAGGCTTACCAAGATAGCTAGATAAAGGATCAAGATTATCAAACGTAATATTAGAGGAGATATAAATTGAATCCGACAGTAAAAGCTCACGCAGCAGCGGAACCTTGGTCGCTTCGCGCTTAAAATTATCAACGATCTCTTCGTCCATATAGCGCGTGCCAATGCGGTAATCGACGGAATAATGAAACCACCCTGCTTGGTTGCGCATTAAGGTGGCGACATGCGTCTTCCCGACCCCAGACATGCCCAATACTGCGATTGGCTTTCCACGCTTATAATCGATCATGGGAACCTTTATTTTTGAAAATATCCGCCTTTAAGGGCGCACAATGACTGAGAAATTTAGGTTTATAAAGTGGTTAGACGCTTTACGCTTATTTCTATCAAATTTTGCCCGCACATCCACTAATGCATTTTCATCGTTCTTTAACCTCAATGCCGCGACGAGTCGCCGCATCAGGTGTAAGCGTGAGTGAAACCGCCGCTTACGGCCACATAAATTCTTTGGATATTCCCTTTAGCATCAAGCGGATAACTTATTTGCATGATTAATCAACACTTACCGAGCGTCTAAACGATCGCAACAAAGGTTGCATTTTTCGCAAGAGCATTAAGCAATAATCCACCTTGCCTAGATAGCTTGACGCAGAGGAAATCGGCGCAACGACGATGCCGCCTCGTTAAACACCTGGGTGCAATGAAACGCAAATCGATACTCATAGCCACGCTTTGCGTGACGATGACGCTGAGCGCGGTCTTCTCAAACGCAGCGTTGGCCGTAGAGTCGCAAAGCGGGCGCCCCCACGAAGCGATGTTACAAACTGTTGATTCAAACGCTTTATTCTTACCAAACGTGATGATTGCATTGCCTTATTTTTTACTGGCGCTCGGCATTGTGGCTATACTGGACCAAAAGCGACATATTCGCCGGCTTGTCGATAGCCATGAAAAAGCATTGAACGCCAGCAAGGCGAAAACAGAATTCCTAGCCAATATGAGCCATGAGATCAGAACGCCTATGAATGGCGTTCTTGGCATGTCTGAGCTATTGCAAGAAACTGCGCTCGACGAAAAACAAAAAGTTTATGTAGAGACGATCCACCGCTCCGGGTCAGCACTCTTGACGATTATTAACGATATACTCGATTTTTCTAAAATCGAAGCTGGCAAGCTACAACTTACGCCTGCCCCATTTGATTTGCGCGCCACTGTAGAAGAGATCGCCGCTTTGCTCGGCCCATCCGCACGACAAAAGGGCGTTGAAGTAATCGTACGCTGCGCCCCCGATATGCCGCGCAGCATTGATGGCGACAGCGGGCGCATTCGTCAAATCCTAACCAATCTTGCGGGCAACGCTGTTAAGTTCACAGAAAAAGGGTATGTACTGATCGATACGTCCGTAGAGCTAAATGACCAACATGCAAATCTTGAAATCAGAATAGAAGATACAGGCATCGGCATCGCCGACGAGAAAATCACCCATATCTTTGAACAATTCACTCAAGCAGATACAGATACAACCCAAAGATTTGGCGGTACGGGGTTAGGTCTTTCGATTTCGAAAACCCTTGTAAAAGCCATGAACGGCGACATTGACGTTCAATCTGAACTCGGTAAAGGCTCGGTCTTCACCGTAAAACTGACCCTTCCGATTTCCCAAAAAGAAGCGATGCCGAAGGATAAAATCGTCGCCTTTGAAGGAGCACCGATTTTGGTTGTCGACGACTTAGTCGTTAATCGCCGTATCCTAAAAGAACAGCTAAAACATTGGGGCGCAGCGCCAGTACTTGCGCAAAATGCTGACGAAGCGATCGCAGAATTAAAAAACGCCTATTTACGCGGTGCGCCTTTTGAGCTGGCCCTCATTGACGTTAACATGCCAGGGATCGACGGGTTAGAACTGACCGAAATAATTAAAGCTGACCCTGATCTTTCCAACGTAAGGATCATCATGTTGTCGTCTGAAGAAAACGACGGCGCGCAAAAACTTCTGATGCAAAACCATGTGCATGCGGTGTTAAAGAAACCTGCGCAAACCAAAATACTCATTCATACAATCAGCGAAGCCCTGCTTGATCAAAAAATTAAGGCGCTAAAAGAACATTCTTTATCGAAAGACGCAGCAGCGCCGACAGCGCCATCAAAGGCGGCGGAGCCCACAAAACAAAACACGAGCACCTCGCCAAACTACGACGACGCGCCCCAAATTCTGGTGGCGGAAGACAATATGGTCAATCGCATGGTGATTGAGCGCATGTTAGAGCCCTATAAATGCGCGGTGACATTTGCCGAAAATGGCGAGCAAGCTGTTAGCGCTTATAAGAACAGCGCCTTTGATATCGTCCTAATGGATATTTCAATGCCGATTATGGACGGCGCAACGGCGACAAAAACGATCCGCGCATTTGAGCAAGCTCAAAACAAGGAACGCTCGCCAATCATTGCCTTAACCGCTCATGTTATGGAAGGCGATAAGGAACGCTTTATTGATGCTGGGATGGACGATTATATGTCTAAGCCCATCACGCAAAATAAAGTGGCCGCGGTTTTAAAAGAATGGCTGGGTGAACATCAACTCAGCCCATCTTCAACGGCCAATGCAAAAGCGGGCTAAACCAAACCGCTCTATGCGTTACGCCTTCCAACGCTAAAGAAGTCCCCTACGGATCTTTATAAAACGCCGCGCGCTCAGCGCTTGGGAACAATAAATAAGCCAGCAATAAGATATAACTTGCGTAATCCCAGCTCATCGCCAAAAGCCACACATCTGAAAAGATATTGAAATTTTTCAAAACAGCGTCTCGCGGCGTTATCGTTGACAGGCCGGGGATATATTCCGCCTCAACTTCCGCCTGTGTGCGTCGCTTGCGCCGGCCCTGATCGTCAAGATCACGCTCCGGCGCAGGTTCAAAGACGGTCGCGAAAATTGCAAGGCCCCGCGCTGGCGACAGCTCGGCCTCGGATGGCAATGGCACAGGGGGTTTGCGCAATTTCTGTTTACGGACAAGTGACTTCAAAGCGTCTGTCACCTGCGTTGAATATCGGTCGATAACCGCATTTTGCAGTTTCCCGCGCTGAGAGTTCGGACTGAAATATGGTTTCGGGTTAGCCCTATCGAAGTTATTAAGCTGCTGATCCATCAAATTGACGAGGCGTCGATCAAGCCGCCAACGATTGAGCTTTAAGCGAAACTCCTCATATTCGGTTTCAAATTCCCGCGCCCAAAGATCATAGTTTTCAAAGGCATTGCGGCTTAACTTTGCACGTAACCCGTCAACTTTCGACGCACAGATGGAAGGATCATAAGGGCTGTCTTTTAAGCTGGCCTTGCTGTCGCCGCCTGGCTTTCCCCCTTCAGCGTCACCATAGATGATTGTCCGGGCGCTTCCTTCCAAGGCCGCAAGCCAATCGGCGACCCCATCAATATAGTCTGTCGCCGCACCGCGCCCCGGAAGCCCCGTTTGCCCTCCCGAAAGACGTTCATTACGGGCCGCACGGCGCACATCCCCCACCGCAAGGCTTAAGTCATCTAGGAACAAAAAATCTTCCTGTCGGAAACGGACAATGCCATTACATTCCGCCTGAAGACGGTTAAGCTCATTAGTATAAGTGTAACGCACCGAATCCACCCCGGCGATGCCGACCACACTGGTCCAGGTGGAAATAAAAAACAAAATCACCGCTAAAACCGGAATAACCAAAAACAGCTTCACACAGCGCTCAACAAAGAACACCATAACGCCCAAAAAGCTGTTACTATCTTCCCCATCAAGATGGCGGAACCAATCGCGATTGCGTACAAGCTCTGATCCCCCGACCCAAATCGCAACGGTGACAAAGAAAACGAAAACCCCAAAAGCTGGCGGTAAAATCACATTACGGAAGAAATCTGTACTCTCTTGCGAGGTGATCAGCCCAAAACCGATAGCCGAACTAACCCCGCTAAAAAATGCCGACGTGACCGCGACAATGATAAAAAGCCGGTTAAAAAGGGATGATCCGTGCAGCCGTTTGGTCGTCATCACCGCGCGGGTCAGCAAGGCCATAATCACCAATACCGCGCCTATACTGGCGAAAGCCAAAACACGCCCGTTCGAAAAAATCGCCAAAGGCCCATCTTTTTGCGCACCGTTCCCTAGAACACTGTTGCCTTGGGTATCACCGGTGATCGCCGCCGCTTCCCCCAAGGGACTGCTAAACGCCATAAAATTAGAAAGATCTAACCCAGCGCCGCTCAGATAGCCGCTCCAAAATCCAGCGCCCAAAAGAAAGGAAATACCGACTGCAGTAAAAATGTGTAAAAATGCCACCGTCTCGCTCCCCCCACAGGACAATTTATTCAAATCGATCAAATAAAGATGCGATTTACTATATGAACTTACGCGGGCGGCGCCATAAGGGCAAGACTATATCCGGTTGCGGAACAAAACCATCACACCAAATGATTGCACAAGCAATGCCTTACTACTTCCAGATCGATTTGCCGCCCCCAGGAAGGCCCAGCCCATCCCACATTGCATCGACCCGTTTGATAACATCATCATCCATACGGATCTCCTCCCCCCATTCCCGCGACGTTTCGGGCGGAAACTTATTCGTGGCATCAAGACCAATTTTGGAACCGAGGCCAGATTGGGGCGAGGCGAAGTCGAGATAATCGATCGGCGTGTTCTCGATCACAGTTATATCCCGCGCCGGGTCCATCCGGGTCGACAAGGCCCACATGACGTCCTTCCAATCTCTCGCGTTGATATCATCATCAACAACGATGATCCATTTGGTATACATAAACTGACGCAAATAGGACCAAGCCCCCATCATTACGCGCTTTGCATGACCAGCATAAGCTTTCTTCATCGAGATAACGGCAATCCGATAAGAACACCCTTCCGGCGGCAACCAGAAATCCACAATCTCTGGAAATTGCTGTTGCAATAAGGGAATAAAGACTTCGTTCAGCGCTTCACCAAGAACGCTTGGCTCATCCGGCGGGCGGCCTGTAAATGTTGAAAGATAAATCGGCTCGCGCCGCATGGTGATCGCGGTGACAGTGAACACAGGGAATTGTTCCACTGAATTATAATACCCCGTATGATCGCCGTAAGGGCCTTCATCTGCATACTCATCAAGAGAGACATAGCCTTCCAGCACAATTTCCGCTTCGGCTGGAACCTTCAACGGCACAGTCTTGCAAGAAACCAGCTCAGCCTTTTGCCCGCGCATAAGACCCGCAAAATGATATTCGGATAATGTGTCAGGAACAGGCGTGACAGCGGCGAGGATAACGCCGGGATCTGCGCCCAAAACGGCCGCCGCCGGCAAGGGCTCGCGCTTGTCATTTTTCCAACGTGCATATTGTTGCGCGCCGCCGCGATGCGCGAGCCATCGCATGATAGTCTTGTTCTTCGACAGCTTCTGCATCCGATAGACGCCAAGGTTGAAGTCATCTTCTTTCGCCTTTGAAGGGCCTTTCGTGACAATCAATGGCCACGTGATCAAGGGCGCTGGCTCCCCCGGCCAACAGGTTTGAATAGGCAAGGCGTCAAGATCAATATCATCCCCCTCTAACACAACCTCTTGGCAAGGCGCGCCCGAGTTTCGCGTTGACGGGCGCATCGATAAAACCGTCTTAGCGAGCGGCAACAGCTCAACGGCGTCTTTAAGGCCACCGGGCGGTTCAGGCTGGCGCAAAAAGGCAAGGGTCTGCCCAACCGCTCTTAAAGAAGCCGCGTCATGGCGTTCCTCCCCGCCAAGGGTGACCCCCATGGCCACACGTTTGACAGTTCCAAACAGATTGACGAGCACAGGGATAGGAGAAACCGTACCATCAGCCAGCACCGGTTTTTCAAAGATAACAGCCGGGCCCCCTTCAGCGAGAAGCCGCGTTTGAATCTCCGTCATTTCAAGAACAGTGGAAACAGGCGTTGAGACCCTTTTAAGCTCGCCGGCGGCGTCTAACTTTTCAAGGAATTCGCGGAGTGATCTGTAAGACATTCCTATCGCTTTCTTAGGGGGCGCTTTCTTAGGGGGCGCTTTCTTAGGAGGCGCTTTCGTCAGGACATAAGCTCTATCAGCTATGCCCAGGCGCACAAGCACCATTCCCCTAAAAGCGAGGATGTTTTTCCCGCGCACTTAGTGCTATGGTAATCTCAAAACTAAATTGTATTCCAGCCAAACGTAGGGAGAGCGTCATGGCGAATAGTGCAATTGCGTTACAGGCATTATGGATATGCCTAAATATAATTGCCGCCTGGTTATTCACTGATTTTATGTCAGGGGTTTTGCATTGGTTCCAAGATCGCTATTGCCAGCGCCATTGGCCAGTCTTAGGGCCGGCCTTTGCCGAACCGGCCGCCATCCATCATGCGGACCCCAAGGACTTCACCCGGTGTAATTTTATCGAACGTAATTGGCCAAGTTTTGTGACCGCTTTTATCTTGGCTTTGATCTTTATCATTTTTGATGCGGTGAACGTTTTTACCGTATCCTTTATACTTATGTCGGCCGTGCTGCCCACAGAAATCCATTACTGGGCGCATCGCAGCCCAGCCCAGAAGAACAAACTTATCCTCAGCCTACAGAGGTTGGGCGTCATCCAGTCGAACGCCCATCACTGGCGGCATCACCGCGGTGCGAAAGATACTAATTTTTGCGCGATGACAGACTACGTAAACCCGGTTTTGGAGCAGATTCGATTCTTTAAAAGAGTAGAATGGGTGATTTCTCGCGTTTTCGGCGTTCAACCCAACCCATCATAGGGACGTTTTTCGCTGACGTAATGTCGCACGAGAACCGCTCCAAACCACATCCTGCGATTGTAATTTTGACTAACGCCAAAACAAAAAAGTTGCGTGATGTCGGAAAACATTAAGCTTTTTGCTTTCAAGAAGGCTTGTTTGTTCGACGGGGCGTTAATATGTAATTTGGTATCCTCACAAAAGGTTTAACCAAATTTTGCCGGACCGCGCTTTACACTTACACTCCCTTGATTATGCTAGACCTCTTTACGTAAAGCGTAGGGGTTATGCGTAACAGACCTGACGATCACGAAGCTTGTGGTCCCAAATTGCATGATCAACGGGAAGATAGAGGAGACGTTCTCGGCATGTTGCCGATAGTACATCAAATACTTGGCGGTTTTTTCGTATTTACAGGGCTTATCATCCTGCCGCTTCCGATCCCTTTTGGGTTGATCTTGCTAACGATCGGCCTGGCTCTTTTAGCTCCTTATATCCCCCAAATTCAGCGTCTTGTTCAAAAGATGCGCGCCAAATGGCCGAATCTCGATAAGTCTTTGCTGCGGTACAGAGATCATTTTCCGCCCGTTATTCGCAAGACTATCGACAAAACACACCCTGTCACCACAGCTGAATAAACGTGATGAGCGATTGCCCATTCCTCGATGAATGGATAAATCAGTCTAACCGCGACCAAGCATAATCACACAATTTATTCTTCTTGAGGTTTTTCATGCGCCTTTTAATTCTAGAAACTGGCGTCGCGCCAAGCCCTTTAGATAAAACTTATGGGTCTTATGGTGAGATGTTTGAACGAATGCTCTCATCCGCTGGCGAGTTTCATTGCACGAGTTTTAAGATTTACGAAGACGCCGCGCCGCCGCCAATCAATGAGTTTGATGGTTTATTAATAACCGGCTCGCCAGCTGGTGTTTATGAAGATCGTCAATGGATCCCCGTATCAGAAGACATCGTTCGCAATGCTGCCCAAATGGGCAAACCCCAAGTCGGTATCTGCTTTGGCCATCAATTAATGGCGCAAGCCTTTGGCGGCCGTGTTGAGAAGTCAGACAAAGGTTGGGGTGTTGGCGTTCACCGCTATGACGTCTTGGAAGGGGCGCATTGGATGACGCCGTCCTTAAAAGAAATCTCGTGCGCGGTCACTCACCAAGACCAAGTCATGGAAGCGCCAGCGGGCGCCAAGCGCCTTGCGGGATCAGATTTTTGTGAATACGGCGCTCTTTCCTATGCCCAAGGCCCCGCGATATCTTTTCAAATGCACCCTGAATTCGGCCACGATTTTGCGGAAGATTTGCTGCGGTCTCGTCTAAAACGCATGCCGCAAGAGACCAGTGAAATCGCTCTCGCGTCCCTAAAAGGGCGCAGTGATCGTGACGCGATAGCCCGTTGGATCGGTGAATTTTTTAAAAGCGCCGCTCGGTAATACAATAGCTAATTGTCCGAAATGTTTGGGCGCATCATTTCAGGCCATGAGCGCCGATAGATTTCTTGCCCGCGCGCGCGCAACCCTTTAGGGATCAACACATGGATAATCAAAAAGCAGAAGACTTACTCAGCAGTCTGTTAGAAAATGCCAAGCGCGCTGGCGCCGATGCGGCGGACGCAGTTTTATACAATGCTGTTTCCCATGGCGTATCTTGGCGCATGGGGGCGCTGGAGGATGTTGAACGTTCAGAAGGCTTAGATCTGGGCCTTCGGGTGATGGTTGGACAGCGCCAAGCAAATGTTTCCACCACCGACATTTCAAAAGAAGGTTTAAAGGAACTGGCGAGCCGCTGCGCCGCAATGGCCAAAGCAGCGCCGGAAGATCCCTATTGCGGTCTTGGGCCGAAAGACCGCCTGGCCAAAGCCCCCTTTCCGGACTTGGAACTGGGAGACTTTTTAGAGCCAAGCACACAACAACTGAAAGAACGCGCCGCAAAATGCGAAGAAGCCGCTCTCGCTGTAAAAGGGATCGCCAATTCCAGCGGCGCAAACGCCAGCTATAGCGAAGGGGCGAAATGGTTCGCCACCTCTGACGGCTTTTTCGGAACATCCGGCGGGGCTGGCCACTCCCTTTCCGTCAGCGTTCTCGCCCAAGACGAAAACGGGATGGAGCGCGATTATGATTATGACAGCAAAACCCACCTAGCTGATATGCGCAGCCCGGAGGAAATTGGCGCTGAGGCGGCGGAACGCACGATCGCCCGGCTCTCTCCCAAAAAAGCAGACAGTCAGACAGCTGCGGTTATTTTTGACAGCCGCCTTTCCGCCTCAATCCTTGGTCACCTCGCCGGGGCGATCAATGGCGGCGCAATCGCCCGCGGCGTCAGCTTTTTAAAAGATAAATTAGGCGAACAGCTTTTCCCTGCAAATATCACCATAATCGATGACCCATTTATGAAACGCGGCGCGGGCTCAAAACCCTTTGACGGCGAAGGCTTACAGCCAGAAAAGCTTGAGATTATCAAGGACGGCTTTTTAACGAACTGGATTATGAACAGCGCCCATGGTCGCCAGCTTGGTCTTGAATCTAATGCGCGCGCCACCCGCGGCGTTGGCGGCGGACCGGGCGCTGGCGCAACCAATATGTATATGCCAGCTGGCGCGGTAAGTGTTGACGAATTAATCGCAAAGGCAGGAAAAGGCCTATTGCTCACGGATATGTTTGGCCCGCAGGTCAATTCCGACACGGGGGATTATTCCGTGGGCTGTTCAGGTTTCTGGATTGAAGGGGGGGCTGTTTCCTATCCGGTGAGCGAGATTACGATTGCTGGTAATTTGCTGGAAATGTTCGCCAGCCTTGTCCCCGCGGATAATTTAGAGTTTCGCGGCGCAAAAAACGCGCCAAGCATTTTAATCCCTGAAATGACGATTGCCGGAAATTAAGTCCCGCTCCCATGGCAGGCCCACGCATCACGAAAGAAGAGTTCCAAACGAAAGAGGGCCGCAAGCGCGCTTGGAACGCGTTGATGCTTGGCGATCATGGCGCCTTGCGCATGCTTTACGATAACACGCGCGAAATTGATCCGGGCAAAATGTGGCGTTCTTATCAGCCAAGCCCCGATAAGCTCAAAAAATGGCGAGATAAACTGGGCGTGCGCACCGTGATCAATCTGCGCGGGAACAAACCAAGCGGCTTTTATTTCTTAGAAGAAGAGGCATGCGAAAAATTGGGGCTTGAGCTTGTCACCTTCCGCGTATTCTCCCGCGACGCCCCCTCGAAAGAGGCTTTGCACGGGGCTAAAGCCCTTTTTGAAAAAATCACCTACCCCGCGATTATGCATTGCAAATCTGGGGCAGACCGCGCGGGCCTAATGTCAACGCTTTATATATTCTTCCGCATGGGCAAGTCCCTCCCCGATGCGATGGAACAGCTTTCGTTTCGCTATGGCCATATACGCCAGGGGAAGACCGGCGTGATCGATTACGCCTTTGAGAAGTATATTGCCCATGCGAAGAAAAATGGAAAAGACTTAGCTTCAATCGAAGATTTTCTTGATTGGGTCGACAATGTCTATGACCCCAAGGCAACGAAAGAGGAATTTCTGGGCTCCTGGTGGGGAAATCTGTTAACGGAGCGTATTTTGAGGAGGGAGTAACCTCCTTAATCCCGCCCGAGTAACTGTAACGAATTCAGCCGCGCATAGGCGCCATTAGCATCAAGCAATTCCTCATGCGTTCCTTGCTCCACCAAGCGGCCATTTTCCATCACAGCGATAAGATCCGCATCATGAATGGTGGAAAGCCGGTGCGCAATAATAAGCGTCGTGCGCCCCTTTGTTAACGCTTGCAAAGCTGCTTGCACTTTTGCTTCTGATTCAGCGTCCAACGCCGCCGTCGCCTCGTCCAATAGAAGGATCGGCGCATCCTTTAAGAAAGCCCGCGCAAGTGCGATCCGTTGCCGCTGACCGCCGGAAAGCTGAGCGCCGCCCTCCCCAACCCGGGTGTTATAACCATCTGGTTGCTCTAAAATAAACTCGTGGGCCGCCGCCGCCTTGGCCGCGGCGGTGATCTGATCCTCATCCGCTGAAGGGTCGCCAAGGGCGATATTGGCGCGAATATCATCATCAAACAAAAATGCGTCTTGGCTGACGACTGCTATCGCTTTGCGCAGAGAATGCCCTTTTACCTCAGCGATATTCTGTCCATCGATTTTAATGGCGCCGCTATCAGCCTCATAAAGCCGCGGCAGGAGGTGAAACAATGTTGACTTACCGGCGCCAGATTCCCCAACAAGCGCGACGCGCGCGCCCGCTGGCACAGCAAGCGACAAACCTTCCAAGGCCCTAGCGTCTGCGCGATACGAAAAACTGACATCGTTAAAGGCGATGGCGCCATCGGTCACCTTTAAGTCTATCGCATTGGCATGATCCTCGATCGCAGGCTTAAGGTCGATTACGCTCAGCATACGCTCCAATGCGGCAAAGCCTTCCTGCATAACGGCGTTAAGTGTGGAAAGCCCCCGCGCTGGCTGAGACAACATCAATAACGCAACAATAAAGGCGATAAATTGCGGCCCGTTGAGCGCGCCATCCATGATCCGCAAGGCGGCAACCGCCACCACAATGCCAACTGCAATCGCACCGACAAAAAACACCAGCGGCTCGTTAATCGCACGGATAAACCCAAGTTTTTTTAAGAGGGAATAGCGCTCAAGTAAGGCGTCGTCAGCTTTTGCGTTTTGCCGTTCTTCCAATTGATAGGTTTTTATCAGCCTTGCCCCTGCAACCGTCTCGCTGACAAAAGAAGCAACGTCCCCTGCTTGCGCCTGAGTTTGCGCAGATCCCTTACGCAGGCGCCTGCCAATTTCCGATACGGGCCAAACAACAACGCCGTAGACAACCACGACAACAGCGAACAACACCCAGTCGTAATAGAGCATCACCGCACAGTAACCAAGAAAAGTAAAAGCATCCCGCACAGCCCGCGCTATCCGGGTCAAGCTCTCACGCAACACCAAAGGATCATTTGAAAACCTAGAGACCATCTGACCAGAGGTTTCAGCGCTTAATTGAGCAAAATCGGCGATCATTAATCGGCGATACATTCCTTGTTGCAAATCTTTAAGAACGCTAAGCGCGATTATAACCGACCAACGGGTTTGCAAATAAAGCGCCCCAGCGTTTACGCCTGCAAGACCAATGACTAAGACCGGGCCCCAAAAGACAACATCACGCGCCGTGGCTTGAAAACGGTCTGCTTCCCCTGAAAAAGCCGAATAAATCCACTCAAGCCCGATAGGAATAGCCGTCGAAGAAGCAGCGTAGACGCCCATGGCCGCCAGCGACCAGATCAACAGGCCACGATAGCGCACCAAATAATCACGCCATAACCGCTTCATAAGAAAAAGGGTCGTGCGGGCCTTTTGCGTCTCATCTGATGAAAGAAAAGAAAATTGAGATGTCGATGAAGTCATTATAATTCGCTATCGAGCCCTTACGCCGCTAAGCATTGCGTGCAGTTTCCCCGCATGCAATTTTTACTCTACAATCTTTTGCTTTCATCTTGGTTAGCCCCGCGTTATGAAGCAAGCCGTTGTGGCGAAAGAAAAATTTGGACCCTTCGTATGAGCGGCGCCTTCGCCCCTAAATCACTCTTAAAAAACCCAGTCATTCAGGGATTAGCGAGCGGAAGCATCGCTTCATATATCCGCCTGGTGCGCATCACAACATCCTGGCAAATCATTGGACGCGAACACCTTGCGGCGCTTGAAGAAAACAAGGATCAAGGCTTCATCTTAGCTTTTTGGCATTCTCGGCTCTTAATGGTTCCAACAGTACGCCAGGAAACGAACCGAAAGGTCTATATGCTCGTATCTCTCCACCGGGATGGGGAGATCATCGTCAACGGCGTAAAGCCGTTTGGTATTGAGTTTATTCGAGGGTCAGGCGCCAACGTCAAAAAGAAAAATAAAGACAAAAGCGGCGCCCCTGCGCTAACCCAAATGATCGCAGCCCTTAAAGAGGGCTCCATTGTCGGCATGACCCCAGATGGCCCGCGCGGCCCGCGCCAAAAGGCCCAACCAGGCACGGTGCGGCTTTCGATAATGGCAAACGCCCCTATTCTTCCCATGGCTTATGCAACGTCCCGCGGTTCAGCGCTTGGCACCTGGGATCGCTTTTGGCTCGCCGCCCCCTTTTCAAAAGGCGCCTTTGCTGCTGGCGCGCCTTTATATCCGCCCCAAGAAAACACCCCAGAAACTATCGCCCAGTACAGACACGACCTTGAAGCGGCCCTTAACCGCGTCATGTTGACGGCCGAACAAGCCGTGGGCCGCCTACCAGAAATTGGCCAAACAGGTTAGATCTACGCACCATGACGGACCATAAAGACATTGCCCCAACATCCTCGACGCCTGCGGGCATCCATAGCGTTGTGGAAGAACCTGTCGGATTGAAGTTGTATCGCGCGTTAAGCGGTGTTGCTGGTCCTATTGCGTCCTATATTCTTAAAGAACGCCTAAAGGCGGGAAAAGAAGACCCTGCTCGTATCAATGAACGCCGCGGAATTACCCAAAAATCCCGCCCTGAACGCCCCTTGATTTGGATCCACGGCGCCAGCGTCGGGGAATCTCTTTCTATTCTGCCACTTGTAAAACGGCTGAATGAACATCGATCCGATTTACGCTTTTTAGTCACGACCGGCACCGTCACTTCAGCCGATTTAATGGCGGAGCGCCTGCCGCAAGAGGCTATTCACCAGTTTATCCCAATCGACCATCCCGCCTATGTCGCAAGTTTTCTTGACCATTGGCGGCCAGACGCCGCCTTATTTGTGGAATCAGAGTTCTGGCCGAATTTGATTTTAAAAGCGCGCGAACGCATTCCCTTTATGGCGATTGTCAATGGCCGCGTGTCGCCCAAATCTTTCGACGATTGGCGAAAGAAAAAACGGGCGATTCAGTTTATGTTATCAGCTTTCGACGTCATCATCGCACAAGACAAAAAAAATGCGGAACGGCTTACTACATTATCCGAACGCGATGTTTTGACCTTTGGCAATCTGAAGCACGCCGCCCCTGCACTGCCGATTGAAAACAACGCCCTCAACAATTTAAAAACCGCTGTAAACGGACGGTCTATTTGGCTTGCCGCCAGCACGCACCCTGGCGAAGAAGAAATGATCGTCGCCGCCCACAAAATTTTAAAAGAACGTTTCCCCGACCTTTTAACGATTCTTGCCCCCCGACACCCCCAAAGAGGCGATGCTATCGCGGCGCATATTGAGAGCGAGGGGCTAATCGGCGTGCGTCGCTCTCAAGAAGGTGACGCCCCGACCAACATTACGCCGCAAACAGACGTTTACATTGCTGACACGCTAGGGGAACTAGGCCTTTTTTATCACATTAGCGACATTTCCTTTGTTGGTGGCAGCTTAACAGAAAAAGGGGGGCATAACCCCCTCGAACCTGCACGCCTTGGCGGCGCAATTTTACATGGGCCCCACATTTTTAATTTTTCTGAAACTTATGAAGAAATGCGCGGCGCCGGCGGCGCTGCCCTAGTCCGCAATGACCGCGAATTAGCAACCGCCATTCGCCGTTTGCTCGCTGATGAAAAGACACGCGTGGCTATGTCCGATACGGCGCGCAGTACCGCGGAAGCTAGCGCTGAGCGGGTATTGCGCGAAGTCAGCGAATTATTATTGAAACATTTACCTCAAAAGGCGCCGTCCAATTGATCCGTGAACCTTGGTTCTGGCGGGAGGAAAGCCTTGCTGCAAAAATGGTCGGCGCAAGCCTTTACCCCCTTGGCGGCGTTTATACGCTTGCTCAGCGATTAAAACACCGCTTCACAAAACCAACCCCCGCCACAATTCCTGTTATCTGTATAGGAAATGCCACTTTAGGGGGGGTCGGCAAAACCCCTTTTGCCCTGATGCTCCATCAATTGCTGAAAGAAGAAAATATTTTGGCGAGCTTTTTAACACGCGGCTATGGCGGCGCCGCGCAAGGGCCAATGCTGGTCACCCCCCCCTCCCACACAGCGATAGAGGTTGGGGATGAAGCCTTATTACTTGCCGCCTACGGATCATGCATCGTATCGCGCGACCGTCCGGCGGGCGCAGCGCTAGCCGAACAGCAAGGCGCGCAACTGATCATCATGGATGATGGGTTTCAAAACCCTTCTCTTGAAAAGACTTTCTCGTTTCTTTTGGTGGATAATCACGATCCGTTTGGGAATGGCCGAATTTTTCCAGCTGGCCCAATGCGCGAACCTTTTGCCGACGCCCTTTCCCGCGCGAGCGCTCTTGTATTCATTGTACAAGACGAAAATGAACCCATCAGGCCCGAACTTTTAGCAAAGACAACAGACCGCCCAGTATTCAAAGCCTGGCTTGAGCCCGACACCACAAACTTGCCGAAACGCGCCGTTGCTTTTTGCGGTATCGGCAGGCCAACACGTTTTTTCGAAAGCTTAAAGCGTTCAGGCGTAAAACTAGAAGAACAGATTGCTTTTCCTGACCATCACGTCTTTACCCAAGCCGATATTATGCGCCTTAAAGCCAAAGCAAAAGCCGCTGACGCCCCCTTGATCACAACCGAAAAGGATAAAATGCGCCTTTCCCCTGAAGAAGGGCAGACAATTTTAACCTTACCCGTTAAAATGCGAATTAATGATTGCAATCACGCGACCTCAACCATCAAGCAATTGATCAGGAATTATCCTGGCAAAGATATTTAATACGCCATGAGCGAAAGCGCAGCCATAGACAGTCAAACTGAAGAGACAATCAAACTGCCCAACCGTCGGTCTAATCGTCCGATCACCCTTGCCCACCAAATCGAATACGGAATTGTGCGCGGAATGTTTGCCGGATTTCGACTAATGGGTTTGAAGCGATCTTCAAAAATTGCGGGCGCGTTTTGCAAAACCGTCGGACCACGGCTAAAAAGCATCCAAACGCGCGGCGAAGATAATTTGCGGGAAATTTATCCCGACTGGAGCCAAGAACAAATCGACGAGACCCTAAAAGGCGTTTGGGAAAACTTAGGACGGATGGCCGCGGAATTTGCGCACATTGAAAAATTCATCAACGCGGTTGAGGACGGCGCCGTCACGATAGTCAACAAAGAACGGTTCGAGAAGATTATCCAAGGGGAAGACCCGGTCATCTTCGTCTCTAGCCATTCGGCGAACTGGGAATTGTTGCCTGTCGCTCTAAAAAGCGCTGGCGTCGACTATGGAATTGTTTATAGGCCAGCTAACAATCCATTAATTGATGAGCTGATTATATCTGAACGTGCCAAGGCAATGTCCCGCCGTCAAATTCCAAAGGGCCGACGGGGCGCAAGAGAACTCGTTGAAAATCTTAAGGCCGGCCGATCCCTTGCCATGCTTGTTGATCAAAAACTAAATGATGGCGTAGAAGCGCCATTTATGGGACGCCCCGCCATGACGACGCCAGCCGCCGCGCGGCTTTCTTTGAAATTCAATACACCGCTTGTCCCAGTACAGATGAAAAGGGAAAAAGATCAGCGCTATACGATCGTGGTGAAAGAACCGATCGCTTATACGCCAACTGGCGATTTGGAAGCTGATACGCTTGCGCTTACGACTTTGATGAACAAAGCGCTGGAAGAAGGTATCCGTGAAACGCCGGATCAATGGCTGTGGCTTCATCGGCGATGGGGTAAGATGAAGAAATCCTAGCGAGCTAGCCAAAGCTTATTGCTTTTCTTTACAAGGGCCACTGTAGGCAACAGCTTTACCATTGCTCGCAGCAACACAAGCATTAGCGTATGTCAGGCCTGAACAACTACAGACGGGGCTATACTCTAATGTACAGGCTTCAGGTTCCGGAGCCGTGTCTTTAGATACACCGTCGCAGCCGGAACCCAATTGCTGCATTCTTTCAGCTAGCTCTAAATCAAGGTTTGGCGTTGCGGACTTCCCCACCCCAACTTCATTTGCTCCATCGCAGCAAAACAAGAGCACACCAAGGGTGAACATCACAATACTTCGCAATGTTCCCCCTAGCCTGTGCATGCGTTACTCATCTCCCTTTTTGATCTGAGATTGCATATACCGCTCCTCGCCGATTTTCTCGATCAGGCCAAGTTCAGTTTCCAGATGGTCGATATGCTCTTCTTCAGATTGCAAGATATCCGTCAACAATGCCCGGCTTACATAGTCTTTGACGCTTTCGAAATATTCAATAGCCTCGATGTAGAGCGGATGCGCACGTTGCTCGGCTTTCAAATCACATTCAAGACATTCTTTTACCGTCTCACCGATATAAAGCTTGTCGAGATCTTGAAGATTAGGAAGTCCTTCGAGAAATAGGATGCGCTTGATCAACTCATCCGCATGCTTCATTTCATCGATCGATTCTTCATATTCGATCTTTTCCAAGCGCGCAAATCCCCAATCGCCGAACATGCGCGAATGGAGAAAATATTGGTTGACTGTCGTCAGCTCCAACTTTAGCGCTTTGTTAAGATATTCAATGACTTTGGGATCGCCCTTCACAATATGCTCCTTGACCTAGCAAAACTAGCGAAACAATGAGACGCGGTTTTCGCATCCGGTTTCGCCTAGAAACAAAAACCGATAGCCGTTTTATTTGACGAACAAACATTCACTGCGATCGGCCATAACGTGTGGCTAAAATTATGGGTTTTTCGCCTCAGTACAAGGATAATCTTCGCAAGCAATTCTCAATTGCGGATATTTCTTTGCGAATGAAAAGAGCTATTAATTTCAATTGGGGAAATGTCGATCGTTAGACGCAAAAATCGATTGCGCGTCGCTTTAAACCTTATTCGGCCGCCACAAATTGACCGCTTGCATCATCACGTGTGTCCTCGATGATTTTAGCGACGTCAGGCAAGCACTTTCCGCATTGAGGACGCGCACCGCAACGATTAAAAACCTGCGCAACATTAGAGGCGTCGCCAGCGGCGGCCGTCAATTGCTTGTCTTTTAAAGCGTTGCAAATACAAACGTACATAATAGGTCCTGTTTCATGTTCGGCGCCAAATACGCAGCGCCGACCATGCATTTGCGACTTACTCGCATTCTCTACATGGACCTATTAAGAATGATTGTCAATTACGATTCCGCTAAAATTAGTGGAAAAATTGTAGCAGTCTTTAATTTTCCGCCGCTTTCGGGGGTGTTACATCTTCAGTCGGCATCTCGCCCAGCAAAAGCCGGGGGTCGACAAGCCGCCCGGCCCATTTCACGCTCCAATGAAGATGCGGCCCAGTTGAACGCCCTGTTGAGCCAACAGCGCCGACAATATCGCCTTTTTTCACGAATGTGCCTGGCGCAACATCAAGGCGGGACAAATGCAAGAAGGCGCTTTCCAGCCAATGACCATGGTCGATCAATAAAAGCCCGCCTTCAAAGTACATATCAGTTTCAGCCAAGGTAATGACCCCGTCCGCTGGCGCACGCACGGGCGTTCCTGTGGGCCGCGCAATATCAAGGCCGGAATGGGGGCGCTTAGCCTCCCCATTCAAAATACGCTGCGAGCCAAAAACACCGCTGATCCGGCCTGTTAACGGCCAATCAAACCCGCTCGCCCAATAAGCAGTTGGGTTGGTGGTGGCGCGCGCCGCGCGCTTTTTAACACGGTCCTCGCCAATTTTTTTAAGTTGCGCTTCGGTAAAACCAGACACTTTAGATTGGTCGAGCCCATCAATGCGCTGCACTTTAAAAACCCGATCTTCAATCTTAAGCGCCTTACGCTCAACCGTTCCGTCTAGCGCTGTGACTGTCAGTAATGCGGTTAGCGCACTGTCGCGGCCAAACCCAAAAACAAAACGGCCATCCGCCCCGACCATAACATTCGCGCCGTCTAAGGCGACACGTGCGCCTGGCGCGGTCTGTCCAAAAATAAGTCCGCCTTGGGTAAAGTCTCCATCAAGGGAGAAAGAGGCGCCCTTATCTTGAAAAACCGTTTGACGCTCCTCAACAAGAGCAGACGCTTCAGCAAACGCCGCTTGGCGCGCAGCCCTCTCATTATCAGTCAGAACAGCAGTGGTGGGTTCAATAACGACCGGCGCAGCGCCAGCATTCGTTGCGGCCTCAGAAAGCTGGACATGCTTCAGCGGTGCTTGGTTTAAAACGACCGGTGCTTCAGCGGTTTGTTTTGAGGACGCCTCAACACTCGTCCCTAGGGCCGCTATGTCATCGTCAACTGGCGTCACCGCACACGAGGTCATTAAAGAGGCGGATAATGCCCCTGCCGCGAAAACAATTGAGAAAAATCCACTTTGCATGCTAAGAAGGCCCCCGTCCTTTAAGCGTCTTTAATGCCAAACCCACGCATCGCTGCAATCGCGTCAACATAAGCTTCTTGCTTATCCACATTCCAGTACCGCAAATGTTCAATCGGAATTTGTGTTCCTGTGACCGCACATCGGACATAATCACCAGGTTTAATGATGCTATAATCAGCATCAAGATATTCTAAAATCGCCTCAGTCCGAGCTGCAAAACCGTCCAACGGGTTCATTGTTTCCTCATTCAATATTCTAAGCTGTATGGGCGCCCATACAGACCTCGCCACGCCGTGGGCGGACACGTGTCTGCTCCAATCCAGAATAGAAAAAAATTATTGCGGATTGGCGCTGAAAATTCCGACATGCTTAGCGTGTATATATACCCTATTTTACGACGAGAGGTAAATTTCGTCGCGCAAATCACTTTCAAACAAAAACTTAATCAAAAAGTGATTTTTGAACACCCTTTTCCCGGCTTGTTTTGGGCGGGATTTTCTTCTTTCTCGCTGGCGTTGCCGTGTTAGCGACATCTGGGCCAGCATTGGGGGGAACGGTCGCTCTCCCCTTTAAAGCCGATCCTAAAATGGCGGCGCGCTCCCCGTCGGCAAAACGGATCGCAATCCCCGCCCCCTCGCTCCCCTCAGCGGCGCTGCGAACAACGCCGCCGGCTTCATCACGAATGATTGCATAGCCGCGCTTTAAAACATTCTCATAGGACAAGGACTGCAATAATTGCCCCGTCGCCGCAATACGCCGGGACCGCACTTGATTAGCAGCAAGGCCCGCTTGGTGAAGTCGCCGCCAACGCTCCGACACGACTGACCGCGCCTCATCCGCACGGCGGCGCAACCCGGCATGGGGCAACCTTAAACTCACCACCTTCGCAACAGCCGTATTCACGCGGACAGACAAGGAGGCGCTAAGGCGGCTCCCCAAATGCTGGAGACGAACATGATCTTGGGTTTGACGTTGACGCAACGCTTGCGGGGAAAGCCGCGCACCGGCAAGGCGCGCCGCCGCCCTATCCAATCGCGCCCGCAGGGCCGCGCGCAGCTGATCCCCAACCCGATCAAGTCGCTGTGTGCTTGGTCCCAGCAAATCAGTCGGACGACCAAGGCCGCGCCCCGCTGAAACAAGCGCCGTACGCCGACGATCGAACCCCTGGCTGACAGCCGCAATCATTCGCCGTTCTTTGTTCAAAAGCTCGGTCAAAAGCTCTGAACGCACCGGCGTCGCCATTTCGGCCGCCGCGGTCGGCGTCGGCGCACGGCGATCAGACGCATAGTCTATCAACGTCGTATCAGTCTCATGACCAACCGCCGAAATAAGCGGAATAGCGCTTGCCGCCGCGGCGCGCGCCACAACCTCTTCGTTAAAACACCACAGATCTTCAAGGGAACCGCCGCCCCGCGCCACAATCAACAAATCAGGCCGCGGAATTTCGCCCCCTTCCGGCAAGGCGTTGAACCCTTCAATCGCAGCGGCGATTTTATCTTCCGCCCCTTTGCCTTGAACTAAGGTCGGCCACACCAAAACGTGGCTCGGAAAACGGTCGCGCAAGCGGTGTAAAATATCGCGAATTACCGCCCCGGAAGGCGAGGTCACAACGCCAATCACCTTTGGCAGGAACGGCAATTCTTGCTTACGCTCTGGCGCAAATAGCCCTTCAGCGGCGAGCTTTTTCTTGCGCTCCTCATAAAGGGCCATCAAGGCCCCAACACCCGCCGGCTCCAAACTGTCGATCACAATTTGATAGCGCGACTGACCGGGAAAGGTCGTCAGCTTGCCGGTGGCGATAACCTCCATGCCCTGTTCGGGTTGTATCCGCAGCCGGCTTGCAACGCCTTTCCAAATCACGCCGCTTAAAACGGCGCGATCATCTTTTAAGTCCAAATATAAATGGCCAGATTGCGGACGACTGACCCGACCAAGCTCTCCGCGCACACGAACAAACGCAAAGCCGTCTTCGATGCTGCGTTTTACGGCGCTTGAAAGCTCCGTCACAGTGTATTCAGGCAAATTACCAAGGATCTCAGTCATAACAAATGTTAAAGCACAACTCGCGTCCGCAGCAAAACAGCCCCAACGACTTACCTAACAAAAAAGCAGTTTGAACTGCAAAGAAGGCAAGCCATCAATCCAATACCCCTTATATATTAGGTCAAACACTAGAGGAAAAATTATGTACGCCCTTGATGACGCAATCGCGCTTGAACAAATGGATGACGGCCAATTCATTTTGACAAGCAGCAAGCTTTATTGGAATTACACCAGCGCCTTTGGCGGGTGGATTTGCGCTGGCATTGTCAACGGGGTTGAGCAGTCCGCAGGATATCGAGGGGAGCTCTTTTCTCTGAACATCAATTTTGTCTCAGCCGTCAGTGCGGAAAAAATCTTCCTTGAAGTTGAAAATGTTTCCGCCAAACGCACGATGGACTTTTGGCGCGTTACCGGCCGTGATGCACCAGCGGGTGAAAAAGTACTGTTCACCGCGGACTTAATCACAGGGCAACGCCGCGAAAGTAAACTCGTCTACAATGCGCCAAAGCCAGACTTTAAATCACTTGAAGACAGCATTGAATTTGGCCACTCAGCAATGACGCCCGTCTGGCTGAAAGCCTATGAACAATATATAGCAAGGGGGGTTCCTTTTTCTAAGAACAACGACGCTCAAACTGTTACCTATCTTAAAGAACGCGATGGACGCCCCCTAGATGCAAAAGGCATCGCCGCCATAATGGACACGCCTTTGCCCCGCACCTTTCTCTTGCAAAAGGAACCGACTGCGCCAGCATCGCTTTCACTAGCAACCCATATTATGGCGTCCAAAGAAGAAATTTCAAAAGTCGGCAATGCCCCGCTACATGTCGTCGCCGATAGCGCCGCCGTCAGCCATAGCCTGTTTAACCAAGAAACCCGCCTTTTCCGGGAAGACGGTTTATTATTGGCCGCCAGCTATCAAATGGCGCTGGCGATTTAGGTTTTTTCTTAGTAGAACCAAGAGGCGTATTGCGGGTCTTTATCTTTCATCTCATCATAAAGACAGACCATTCGGGCGAGAAACCAGGTTTTAAAGCCAATAATCAATACCATCCCCAAAACTGTCGGAACAACCTCCAATCGCCATAATCCGTAAGCATAAGGAATAAGCCCTATTCCAGCGCATAGGTTTAATATTTGCGCTTGCCATTCATAGCGATCGGGGATGGGAATGTTTTTTCTGTTAAGCCAGACCCTTTCTCCTAGCACGCCGCGCGACATCCAATGACCCGTCGTTTTCGGGGCTGGAAACATGCGCGGATTAATCCATATAAAGATAACCACCAGTGCTAATGGGACTAAGGCGCCCCAACCGAGCCAAAGACGGCTCCATATGGCTGCCGTTAACAAGGGCATCGCGGAGAAACGTGTCCAACCGCTCCATGGATTGGCATGGCGCTTCCAGGTTTCATCGCTCATCCCCATCAAGCGTTCTGTCAGCTGGCCATAGTCCATAACTAGGTTCCTATAATACGACTACTCAGCCCCCTGAGCACGAGCCGCGTCGTCAAGCGCCTTTTCAAGCTCTTCGATTTCACCGCGGTCGAGGGGCGCATCATCGCGCCGCGCCCAACTGGGAACCGCCTCGCCCGTTCCAACGTCCGGCCGGGACAAGGCGTTGCCAAGAGCGTCGGCTTGCCCGGCAAGATCATCCTGCTCACCGCCCACGCCTTGCCGCGCCTGTTCAGCAAGCCGCTCACGCTCTTCGCGTTCTAGGCGGCGCGCGACATCTGGCCCAAAGACGCGCTCAGTCGGCAACCCTCCCGCTGGGGCGCCGCGCAGTCCGCCGCCGGCGCCGCTGCCCCCTTGAGCGCGATCTCCGCGCAGCAACCGCGCCGCTCTAGAGAAATCTTCCCCGCTTGCGCCAGGGCGCCAGCCGGATCTGATTTCGGGGCGCCCTGCGCATTCTTTTTGTTTTTCCTCGTCGGTAAATTCCTCAGGACACAAAATAGCAACAACGCCAGAACGACCTGGCAATGCGGCTTCGTCCCCTTCAGGCAATGCAGTCTCCGGCAGGCTGACACCCGGTAGGGGCAACGCAAAACGCGGTTTTATAAAACGGCGGGTCGCAGATTGATCAAAGAAGTCATCGTCGAACGGAAGCTCTTGTTCATCTTCCCCAGGGATATCTTCTCCAAGAGCGACTTCGCCCTCTTCTTCCCCTTCTTGCTCGGCGATATCCATACCCTCATCGCCGCCAATTTCGTCAGCTCCAACCTCCTCAACCAGATCGGCATCCTCTTCGGCAACGGTTTCAGCAAGCTCTTCTTCACCCGGGGATTGTTCATCGCCTTGGTCGGCTACTTCTTGTTCTGTTTCAGGGTCTTGCCCTTCGTCACCCGCCTCAATAGGGGAGCTCTCTTGCTCGCCTTGGCCGTCGGCTCCCTCCGCCTCAAGGTTGCTTTCTTCTTTTCTTAAGGGCTCCGCCACCGCTTCCGGGGTTAGATCAATAACCGGCTCTGGCTCTGGCTCGGGTTCAGGCTCTGGCTCGGGTTCAGGCTCAGCCTCTTCAGGCGCCGGATCTGGCGCCGGCTCTTCTTCCAATTCAGGTTCTTCAATGATTTCTGGCTCAGGATCCGGGTCCTTAATGGCTTCAGGTTCGATAAGCTCCGGCTGCACAGGTTCAACGGTCAAATCCGCAAACACGATATTGATTGTGGTCGACGGGCGGTTTGGCGCCCAAATCCGCACCTCTCCAAATATAGACAGCGCTGTTAGAACGACACCGTTCACAAACACCGCCAATAGGAAAGACGTTAAAAAGCGCCGTCTTTCATTTCCTGCAAGCGAATCAATCCGGGCCGTGATGCGGCTGCCCCAACGCGAAAGGGGCTTAAGCCAGCTAGGCAACCGGCGCCCGCGATTTGGCGTTCGCGCAGGACCAAGCCCCGCAACCGCTGATTTGCCAGGGCCGGAAGGTTTTGTGCTACGCGACATTGATCAAATCCAGCTCCGGGCGTAATGGTCAGTGAAAACGGAGAATAACAAGTGCAAGTCCTGCTTATTGGCGGCGGCGGACGCGAACACGCCCTGGCGTGGAAAATCGCGCAAAGCCCGCTTTTGTCAAACCTTTTTGTGTGCCCGGGCGGCGCGGCCTTAGACCAACTCGGCGAGCGTTTCAAAGCTTCCCCTGATGATCTAGACGCGATTACGGCGGAAGCAAGGCAAAAAGCAATTGACCTTGTGATTATCGGTCCAGAAGCGCCTTTGGCGGCTGGCCTGACAGATCTGTTTCAGGCCGCTGGCATCCCTTGTTTCGGCCCCACAAAACAAGCAGCCCAGCTAGAAAGCTCAAAAGCATTCGCCAAAGAAATATGTGAAGCCGCTGGCGCCCCAACTGCCGCCTATGGTCGTTTTGAGCAAGCAGACGCCGCAAAAGAATTTTTGCGCAATCAGACAGCCCCCTACGTTATCAAAGCGGATGGGCTGGCCGCTGGTAAAGGGGTTGTGATCGCTGAGACGATCGAAGATGCGGATGCGGCGATCGACGACATGCTCGGCGGGCGCTTCGGCGAGGCTGGCGCCTCAATCGTCATCGAAGAGTTTATGACCGGGGAAGAGGCTAGCTTTTTCGCAATCACCGATGGGCGCCAGCTCGTCCCCCTCGCCGCCGCGCAGGACCACAAGCGCGCCTTTGACGGAGATCAGGGACCTAATACGGGCGGTATGGGGGCTTATTCCCCTGCCCCGATCTTCACCGACGCGGTCGAAGAACAAACCATCAACCAAATTGCAAAGCCCGTCATCGAGGAAATGCACAAACGAGGAACACCCTATTGCGGTGTTCTTTATGTAGGATTGATGATCGAAAACGGCGCCGCGCGTGTCGTCGAATTTAACGCCCGCTTTGGCGACCCAGAGTGCCAAATTCTTATGCGCCGTCTTGAAAGCGATTTGTTACCCATTCTGTTTGATGCAGCCAAAGGGCAACTAAAAGAACAAACGCTTGCATGGCGCGATGAACCAAGCGCCCTCGTCGTGATGGCCGCCAAGGGATATCCTGGCGCCTACGAAAAAGGCACGCTCATAAACGGTATAGACGACGCAAACGCGATCGAAGATGTCGTCGTGTTCCATGCTGGTACGGATGAAAAGGACGGCAAAGTTGTCGCCAATGGCGGGCGCGTTTTGAATGTAACAGCGCTTGGCGCAACTTTAGAAGACGCGGTCGCAAAAGCCTATCAAGGCGTAAAGACGATCGATTGGCCGGACGGCTTTTATCGTAACGATATCGCGCATAGAGCCTTAAAAAGATCGTAATTATCACGGCTGTAAAGGGAGCGACATGACAGATCAAGACACAAAAGATTTCACCGGACTAAGCGATACGCCTGAGCACTTAATGTTCGACGAGGCATCACTGCATGCTTACCTTTTAGAGAATGTGGATGGGTATGCTGGCCCCTTATCCGTACAGAAATTTAAAGGGGGACAGTCTAATCCAACTTATCTGTTGGAAACGCCCGGACAGAAATATGTTCTGCGGCGCAAACCGCCTGGCAAACTGCTCCCTTCAGCCCATGCGGTCGATCGCGAATATAAGGTCATGACTGCCCTTCATGATACCGGGTTTCCTGCGCCCAAAACATACGCCCTGTGTGAAGACGACGCCATTATCGGCACCGCTTTTTACGTCATGGATTTTGTTGAGGGACGTATTTTTTGGGACTCAACCCTAAATGATGTGGCGCGCGAACAACGTCGCCCCATTTATGAAGCGGCTGTCGACACCCTCGCCTTGCTACACACCACGGACTATAAAAAAGCGGGGTTACAAGATTTCGGCAAGGAAGGCAGCTACTTTGAACGTCAGATTGGTCGGTGGTCAAAACAATACCAAAATAGCGCTACAGACGACATCAAAGCGATGAATGATTTGATTAGCTTCCTGCCAACCGCAGTCCCGGCCAGCGACCAAACAAGCATTGTCCATGGCGATTTCCGTTTGGACAATATGATTGTCCACCCGTCCGAGCCTCGTGCCCTTGCTGTTTTAGATTGGGAATTATCAACCCTTGGCCATCCGATGGCGGACTTCACCTATTATCTAATGACTTGGAACTTCCCGCCTGGTATGCGCGGCGGGCTCGCGGGGCAGGACCTCGACCAGCTTAATATCCCAACTCTAGATGAAGTTGTGGAACGATATTGCGCAAAAACCGGCCAAGAAAGCTTGCCAAACCTTGATTATTGCTTGGCCTATAACATGTTCCGCCTTGCCGCCATTATCCAGGGCGTTTACGCCCGCGCGCTGCAAGGCAACGCCTCCTCTGAAAAAGGTATTTCCCTTGGAAAAACCGTAGAGCCCCTTGCTCAGCTTGCTTGGTCCCACGCAAAAAAAGCAGGCGCTTAGTGGGCAGCCTACTCCGCGCTGTTCGCGGGTTCGGGCGAGGTCCAGCGTAAAATTGGCTTGCGCGCCGCTGCGGTTTCATCAAGCCGGCGCATGGGCGCAAGACGCGGCGCGGCGCTAAAGCGATCTTTCTCGCCCGCCTTTGCTGCGCGAGCAAGCCCAAGTAGCGCATCGCAAAATTGATCGAGCTCTTGCTTTGACTCTGATTCCGTCGGCTCGATTAACATCGCGCCCTTTACCACAAGCGGAAAATACATCGTCATCGGATGATAACCTTCATCAATCATTGCTTTGGCGAAATCAATCGTTTCAACGCCGGTATTTTCCAAAAAGCGATCATCAAATAAAGCTTCATGCATACAATAACCATCAAAGGCAGGCGTCATCTCCGTCTTTAAGCGCGCCAGCACATAGTTGGCGTTTATCACCGCATCCTCTGAAGCTTGGGCGACTCCATCTGATCCATGGCTCAACATATAACTTAGCGCACGCACAAACATACCCATTTGTCCGTGGAAAGCGCACATGCGCCCAAAACTGTCCGCGGCGTCATCATTGGCTTTTATAGCTGCACGGTTTTCTAATAATCGATAGCCGTCATCATCCTTTACGATCGTGGGCACAGGGGCGAAGGGCGCAAGCACGGCAGATAACACTGTCGGGCCAGCCCCCGGGCCGCCGCCGCCGTGAGGCGTTGAAAAGGTCTTATGCAGATTAATATGCATAGCATCAACGCCCAATTCGCCGGGCTTTACCTTGCCAGCGATTGCATTGAAATTAGCGCCGTCGCAATAAAAATAGCCGCCGACTTCATGAACAGCATCCGCAATTTCGCGGATATCACCCTCAAAAAGCCCGCAAGTATTTGGGTTGGTGACCATAATAGCGGCGACGTCAGGCCCAAGCTTTTCTTTATAGGCTGCTAAGTCAACTCTGCCTGTCTCATCCGCGGGGATCGCATCAACCTTAAAACCGCATTGCGCCGCGGTCGCGGGGTTCGTTCCGTGGGCAGATTCTGGCGCCAGCACACGCGTGCGCGTCGCAACCTCGCCCCGTGCTTGTATCGCCGCGCGGATCGCGAGCATGCCACATAACTCACCATGGGCGCCCGCTTTGGGGGACATCGCCACCGCGTCCATCCCCGTCATCTCTTTCAGCCAATGGGCCAGCTCATCAATCAGTTCAAGCGCCCCTTGCACGGTCGATTGTGGCTGTAAGGGGTGGATGTCTGCAAAACCTGGCAATCGCGCCATTTTTTCATTAAGGCGCGGATTATGCTTCATCGTACAAGAGCCAAGGGGAAAGGGCCCCATATCAATCGCATAATTCTTTTGGCTTAAACGCACATAGTGGCGCATGGCTTCCGGCTCAGATAGACCTGGCAAGCCGATTTCTTCTTCTCTGGCAAGACCGCCAAACCGATTAGAGCGAGCCGCTGGTTCCGGTAAATCAACGCCTGTGCGCCCAAACCGATCACGTTCAAAGATCAATGGTTCTTCAATTTGAAGGCCCTTATTGCCAGTAAAGGTTTGCAGCGTATCACGAGCTTGCGAAACATCTGGTGACGGACTTGTTGGACGGCCAGTATTATTCATGGTCATTTTACTGCGCCTTCCTATAACGCCGCTTTCAGCGAATTTTGCAATTGGTCGATATCATTTTCCGTAACGCATTCAGTTGCAGCGACAACAAGCAAATTCTCAGCCTCCGTCTCATAGGGCCATAATCGTTCCCCGGGAACGCCCGCAAGGACACCTTTAGCGGCAAGAGTTTCAACAACCTCACCCGCCGCCCGTGGCAACCGCACCGTAAACTCATTAAAGAAAGCGTCATTTAAGACGGTTACGCCGTCAATTGCACTCAGCGCATCCGCAGTTTTACACGCCGCCTCATGATTGAGCATTGCAAGCCGGCGCAGCCCCGCCTCGCCCAGCAATGTCATATGCGCAGAAAATGCAAGCGCACACAGGCCAGAATTGGTGCAGATATTCGATGTCGCCTTATCCCGGCGTATGTGTTGCTCCCGTGTCGAGAGCGTCAAGACATAGCCACGCTTTCCGTCGGCATCCGTTGTTTCCCCACATAGCCGCCCCGGCATCTGGCGAACATTTTTTTGTCTCGCTGCAAACAAGCCAACATAGGGGCCGCCAAAGTTAAGGCTGTTGCCGATGGACTGTCCCTCAGCCGCGACGATATCCGCCCCCATCTCACCTGGGCTTTTAATTGCCCCTAGCGAGATGGTCTCTGTCACCACCGCAATGAGTAGCGCGCCTTTTTCATGGGCCGCCGCCGCAATTGGCGACAAATCACGGACCCTTCCAAAAACATCAGGGTTTTGGACAACAACACATGCGGTATTATCATCAATCGATGATGCTATATCCTCTGCACCCGTAATATCAGCCGCCAATCGTTTGACTTCAGCCCCCACGAGCTCGCTATTCAACCGCGTTACCGATGCATAGTGCGGGTGCAAGCCGCCAGATAAGATCACCTTATCTTTCCTAGTAACACGCCGCGCCATCAACGCTGCTTCCGCGCAGGAGGTTGATCCGTCATACATGGAGGCGTTTGCAACCTCCATCCCCGTCAGCGCCGCGACTTGCGTTTGGAATTCAAAAAGATATTGCAAGGTGCCTTGGGCGATTTCTGGCTGATAGGGGGTGTAGGAAGTTAGAAACTCAGAACGTTGAATAATGTGATCAACGCTGGCCGGCACGTGGTGTTTATACGCCCCCGCGCCGACAAAAAAGGGACCAGCGCCCGCGGCCTGATTTTTCCCCGCCATGGCGCCAAGCGTTCGCTCGACCGACATCTCACTTTGAGCTTTCGGCAAATCAAGACTGACGCCAAGCGCATCGCTAGGAACATCAGCAAATAAATCGTCAATGTGATCGACACCAATGGTCTTTAACATTGACGCGCGATCCGCTGGCGACAAAGGAAGATACCGCATATACTACTCCGCCTTAAGCGTTACAAAAAGGTGTCCACAATTTATCGTCGAAGAGAGACTGGTTATCGTCTAAGTAAGACTGGTCAAAAAAAACGAGAACAAAGCTAATTTCTGGGCAAACACCCAATTAAAAACTTTAAGCGCCATTCTTCCTATCGGCGAAAGTCGCTTTAAAGTCTTTCGACTAACTTATTAAATCTTTATACGCCGCCTCATCCATTAAACCGTCAAGCTGGGACAAATCGCTAGGCCTCATCTTTACAAACCATGCAGCGCCAGCTGGGTCCTCATTGACTTTCGCAGGCTCTTCAACAATGGAACTATTCACTTCAATGATCTCACCGCTAATTGGCGCATAAACGTCGGACGCCGCCTTCACGGATTCCACCACAGCCATATCGTCATCTTGAGAGAACGCAGCGCCAACTTCTGGAAGCTCAACAAACACAACGTCACCAAGCTGTTCAGCAGCATGGTCGGTAATGCCAACGGTCGCGACATCCCCTTCAACAAGCACCCATTCATGATCTTTTGTATATTTAACCGTCATAACCCCTCCTATCCGCGATAGTATCTATGCGGCGCAAATGGAAGATTGACGATCTCTCCCACCACCGATTTTCCTCGTATGATCAAATTGACTTTGACGCCAATATCACTGTGCGACGCCGCAACATAGCCGATTGAGATTGGCCCATTTACACTCGGCCCAAACCCACCTGATGTTACTTCCCCAATTTTTTCGCCGTCTTGGTTTTGTATTGCAACACCAGCGCGCGCCGGCGCACGCCCCTGCGGACGAATCCCGACGAGACGCCGCGCCGCCCCCTCTTCAAGCTCTCTTAATATTCGTTCCGCCCCCGCAAAATCACGTCCTAATCGCCGCCTTTTACCGATCGCGAATTCAAGCCCCGCCTCAACAGGAGAGATTGACGGGGTTAATTCATTTCCATACAAACAAAGCCCCGCCTCAAGGCGTAAAGAGTCCCTAGCCCCTAGCCCTATCGGCGCGACACGGCCGTCTGATAAAAGCAGTTGCGCCAAGCGTTCCGCCTTAGATGCGGGTAATGAGATTTCAAATCCATCTTCTCCGGTATATCCGCAACGGCTAATGCGAACGTTCACGCCTTCAATTTCAGCATCCGCAGACGTCATAAACTTTAGTTTAGACGCGTCTGGCGCATATTTCGCCAAAACCTCCGCCGCCGCGGGGCCTTGCATGGCCAACAGCGCCAGATCTTCAAGCGGTTCTAATGCAATGTTGAGAGGCAGGCGGGAATTCAAATAGTCGTAATCACTATATTTGCACGCTGCATTGACGACCAGCTTAAGGACACCATCTTCAAAATCACGCGTCACGATTAAATCATCAAGAACGCCGCCTTGTTCATTTAGCAAGAGCGTATAGCGCATCGCGCCTGGCTTCAGGGCGATCAGATCGCCTGGCGTCACCATCTCAAGCGCCGCCGCCGTTGTTTCATGGTCAGCACCACGTAATACGGCCTGGCCCATATGAGAAACATCAAACAACCCAGCATGCTCGCGAGTGTGAAGGTGCTCTTTTAATACCCCTGCATCAAAATTTACTGGCAGCTCATAACCAGCAAAAGGCGCCATTGTTGCGCCAAGAACACCATGCAAAGCGTGGAGGGGCGTCTTTAATAACGCTCCAGCATTATTCTCAAGATTATTATTTTGATCAGTCATTACTCGTCCCATGATAATTAAGGGCCGCGCATCATACGCAGCGCCCCGGCTGTCATGGGACCTGAGAGATTTCACAGTACTCGCTTAAATCACGAGACTGCTTACTCCTTCGGTGAACACGCAGATCAACTTTAATCCCGCGTTCTTTCCAGCCTTAGTCCTTCGTAAGCGGTCCTTTTGCCTGAGAGTTTCCGGGGCGGTTGCTCCTTCGGCGCTGATCAAACCAATCTAGAATGGTTCGACCAATCTCTCCCGCATCACGATAAAATGCTATAGTCGTGACCTTAAAAGCCTTGTCTCAACTGTCAATGATTCGATTACCGTCCGCGACTTTTTGAGCACAATCGCGGCATTTGCCGCGCACTTCCAATCGCGCAAGGTGCATCTCAAAACCAGCTTGTTCAATCACAGGCTCCATATTTTTGGCGATATCAACAATATCAATCTCTTGAACAACGGGGCACTGATCACAAACCAAAAATGCTTGCACCGCATGGGGGCCGTCGTGATTACACGGCACAAAAGCGTTCAGCCCCTCTAATTTGTGAATGTAGCCTTTGTGCTCCAGGCCATCTAAAGCGCGATACACCGTCATGGGCGCGCGTACACCTTGCTCCTTTAAAAGGTCCAAAATTTCATACGCCTTTAGTGGATGACGTGACGCGCTAAGCATGCTCCAAACTAGTTGTTCATTTTTCGTCAATCGGACAGGCTGATGACGTGGTTCTCCCTCATCAAATGGCGACATTTAGCTCTCCCTGTGACTCAAATAGAAGTCTTTTTGTTATATCAGTGTTATATCAACGCAGATAGCATGCCATATAGAATTGTGGTGAAGTGTGGTAAAACAACCACGCGGGGAATTTTTTTCAATTAACTTCAAAATAGCCGCCTTAGCCGACTCTTAAAAAAAACGCTGCGCAAGCCTAAGCAAAGCGCACAAAGTACGCAATGATTGCAAATCCGCACTCCTAACGCCAGCGCAAAGAAGCGGAAATGTTCACTTAATCTTTAAGCAGATTTTTTATAGAAGGTTTTAAGCCGCCCAAATGCAATTTCATCGCCCCAAAAGCCACAACAGGTTAGACAAAGCAAAAAGACCAATAATAGATTGTGAGCGAACTATTCTGCTGAACTCTCAACACATTGCGTCGCCGCAACAAAGAGCAACACTTACCGCCCGGGATTATGAAGGCGCGCATCTTCAATCATACACGCCCATTCCAATGCGCCCACCCCATCACTAGCGGACACCCCAACAGAACGGAGGCCAGCCGCCGCTCGCAAAAATCGTGCAACCCCATAACCTAATGGATCGGCCATCGCGGCTTCAGCCTCTTGTCCGCCTAAAGCTGGCGCTAGGACGGTCTTTGCGTCATTCGTCACTGTGCGGCCAAGAAAATCAAAGGCAACCGCGCCATCGACAGTCTTCAAAGTTATCGAGCGGGCGCGTTTTTGTGACCGTCGGCTTGCAACAAACGTTAATTTCCGCCCATCGCTAAAACCTAATTCAGCAGTGACACTGTGCTCGTCCCCTGCTGCCTCAACCTTGTCGGGGGCGCCAAATCCAAATTGATGCGCTAGATCTAAGTCATGGATCATTAGGTCAAAAACAGCGGAGACATCTTCGCAGCGCCCCGTCCCCGAAGCAGGCCCGCAACGCATGAAAGCAACCTCGCACACTTGATCTTTCATCGAAAACAGCCCTTGCGCGTCGGCGACAAAACGCTCTTGATGGCCAATTTGCACGGCGACGCCGTGTTGCTGTGCGAGCGCTGCAATTTTACGCCCATCCTCAACATTTAAGGCGATCGGTTTTTCGATAAGACAATGCTTACCGGCTTTGATGGCCGCAACCGCCAAATCAGCATGGGTTGACGCAGGCGACGAAATCGTCAGCACATCAATCGATTCTAAAAAAGCATCATAATCATCGTAAGCGTCAGCGTGATGCTTATCCGCCAAAATTTGTGCACGGCCTAAGTCAACATCATAGACCGCACCAAGATGAACTTCGACATCATCGCTGACATATGATGAGTATTTACTAGCATGATACCCGCCAAAGACCCCCGCCCCGGCAACGCCAGCTTTTAATGCAACGCCAGCTTTTAATGCAACGCCAGCTTTTAATGCAATGCCGGCTTTTAATGCAACGCCAGGCTTTGGGACGACGCCCGCCCGAAATTTGTGCTTATCGTCCACTCACACACCCATTATCAAACAAGAATAAGCTCCATTTGGAGATATAGGAGTGTTAGATCAACGCAACATGACGGAAAGTCGCCCCGTTGATCAAAGTATATTTCGGGCTATTTCACATGCAGTGAAATCTTCGCCCATCCTAAGATTAGGAGAAGTAACAAGGCCGACGCTGCACGATACCCATTCACAAAGCCAGCCTAGACAAACGCCTCTTTAGCGGTCGCGCGCCGCCCGGAATTGATCCGCCAAGATGAAGGCAAGCTCTAACGCCTGGCTTGCATTTAAACGCGGGTCACAGTGCGTATGATATCGCGAAGACAAATCCTCTTCTGAAATCTCTTGCGAACCGCCCAAGCACTCCGTCACATTTTGGCCAGTCATCTCAAAGTGAACACCGCCGGGATAAGCGCCTTCTGAGCGGCAAACATCAAAGAAAGAACGAACCTCTTTTAATATCGCATCGAAATGGCGGGTTTTGTAACCAGAATCCGCCTTGGTAATGTTCCCATGCATCGGATCGCTGGACCAAACAACAATGCGCCCAGCCTCCTGAACTGCACGAACCAACGGCGGCAGGCCGTCGCCAACATTGTCCGCGCCAAAGCGAGCAATCAAAACAATCCGCCCCGCCTCATTTTCCGGATTTAAGATATCCAAAAGCTGGAGCAACTCGTCCGGCTTCAGACTAGGGCCACACTTAATCCCAATCGGATTTTTAACGCCGCGACAGAATTCAACATGGGCGCCGTCAGGCTGGCGTGTCCGGTCGCCGATCCACAGCATGTGTGCGGATGTATCATACCAATCGCCAGAGGTTGAATCGATACGAGCCATCGCCTGTTCATAGCCAAGCAACAACGCCTCGTGGCTTGTGTAGAAATTCACCTCACGGATCGCACGCACTTCACGTCCCGTTACACCGCAAGCTTCCATGAACTTGATGGCTTCTGAAATCTTATCCGCCATCTCACGATAGGCGCCCTCTTGCGGGTTGTTTGAAACAAACTCCAAATTCCATTGATGCACGTTGTTAAGGTCGGCATAACCGCCGCTGGCAAACGCACGGATCAAATTGAGCGTGGAGGCTGCTTGGCCATAAGCCTGCAAAAGGCGCGCAGGGTCAGGGCGGCGCGCCTCTTCGGTAAAGGCCATGCCGTTGATGATATCGCCGCGATAGCTTGGCAACTCAACGCCATCGATGGTCTCAACAGGGGAAGAACGCGGCTTTGCAAATTGTCCGGCGATACGGCCGACTTTTACAACCGGCATTGCCGCGCCAAAGGTCAGCGCAACCGCCATCTGCAAAAGCACCCGAAACGTGTCGCGAATATTATCAGGGTGAAATTCTTTGAAACTCTCCGCGCAATCGCCGCCTTGCAGCAAAAAAGCCTCGCCATGAGCGACTTTTGCCAAGGAACTCTTTAAACGACGCACCTCACCAGCAAATACAAGCGGCGGGTAGTCTGCAAGCTCCGCCTCTACGGCGCCCAATGCATCCAAATCAGGGTAATCCTGAGGAATATGAAGAGCTTTCTTTTCACGCCAGCTTTGCGGTTTCCATTCCATAACCCACTCCAATAACCGCGCCTATGAAATCGAGCCCATTATGACAACGGCAAGTAAAAAAGTCCCAACGCACCCGCTTATTAATGCGCTGGCGCGACATGCCTCCCAAGCAATATGTTGGGGAAAGGTTTCCTAGTCGACAATACACGCCCGTTGCAAGCCTATCGGGTCGTAAATGGCGCCAGGAATACAAAAAAACGCCCATGCAAGTACAAGGGCGTTAAAAATAAGAGCTTCATGCTCACCTAGAAGGCTTTACCAAATGGAATTTTGTCAAACCAGCTAGGAATTAAGGGAGTATTCGACCACTTCGCCTTTTTTGATTTTGCAAGTCGCGCTTAGTTTGCTCGCGCCATCTGCAACCGGCAGCAACAAAATCGTCAATTGCTTAAGACGACCGCCACGCTCTCCTTTAAATCGAGCACGATAATCCGCCGCTTTAATCTTTCCCCCAGCATCAAGCGCTGAAACGCATGCATTGATCCGATCATCAACGCTTTCAGCAGCACTAGCGGTTGGCGTTAACGCAACCATGCTTGTTCCTAACAAAATAGCGGCTGCCGACAAAGACAACCCATTCTTACGTAAGCTCATGTCCCATCTCTCCATACTTCAAAATTTGTAGATTTTGAAATTTAATATGTTATTTATTACTATATATTTTTAAAGTGTCAATGGTATTTTTATGAAATTGACACTATGCTAAACTGTCCACAGACCTCCGGCGCCTTGCCAAGATGTCCAAGAACAAGAAGAATTGGAGGCTTCGTTTATGGCTCGTATTTATAACCAGGCATGCCCCCTTGCTGGTTCTCTCGATATTTTAGGAGAGCGCTGGACATTATTGCTTTGTCGCGAGCTTATGCTTGGCCCCCAGCGCTTTGGCGACTTGCAGACAGGATTACCGGGCATTGGCGCCAACCTGCTGACAAAGCGACTGCGCGAATTGGAAGAAGGCGGCATCATCGAAGGCCCGGACGGTGAACGGGGCTCTTCATATCGTTTAACCCGCACTGGTGAAGCTATTCGCCCAGTTGTCAGAGACATAATGCGTTGGGGGATTAGGTATTTTTACCGTGATGAAGCCCCGGCCCACATGAAAGCATGCATAAAGACGAACAACCTAGCCCCCGATTCAACTGCTTTGCTTATAGAAATTTATGCAAACCTAAACCCATCAAAGCCGTCCAATTACACAGCACGTCTTGAGATTGAAGGTAATCTTTATACTGTTTACCATATGAACTGCGAAACCATAATCAAACGCAACACCGACGCGCCAACCATTGCATCTGTCTCAATAAATGTTGCATCGCTTTTGATGGCGATGCGCCATGAAATCGATAGAAGCGAAGCCGAAAATAGAGCCAAATTTTCAGGCGACAAAGAAGCGCTTGATCATCTTTTCGCCGCGATCTGTCGGGAATGGGATCCAATGGACAACAGTAAAGATACAAAAACGGCGCCATCTACCAGCGCCGCTTAAGTAATAAAATCTATTCTAACTCAATCTGAGCTAAAAAAAATTAAGAAAGACCTGGCAACGCAGCAGCGCGCTCAGTATCAAGATATTTTGCGCTCGTTGGCGTGACAGTCCCCTCTTTAAGGTCAAGCAAAAGCGGGTTGCCGGTTGGGATTTCAACTGAAACGATATCTTCATCTGAAACATCAAAAAGCAACTTAACGATCGCGCGCAGCGAGTTGCCGTGTGCGGCGATAATTAAACTTTCACCAGCCTTTAGACGCGGTGCAATTTCAGCTTCCCACATTGGCGTCACCCGGTCCAAAGTCGTTTTTAGTGACTCCGTATTCGGAATAACTTTAGGGTCTAAGCCTGCATAGCGCAAATCACGCGCTGGGTTATGCTCGCTATCGTCAGCCATTTCAGGCGGCGGAATATCATAGCTGCGCCGCCAGATTTTCACCTGATCTGGGCCATGCTTGTCAGCTGTCTCTTGCTTATTCAGACCAGTCAGCCCGCCATAGTGGCGCTCGTTAAGACGCCAATCTTTTGTAACAGGCAGCCAGACACGATCTAACTCTTCTAGAGACAAAAAGAGTGTCTTAATCGCTCGCTTTAGCACAGAGGTATAAGCGGCAGAAAACTCAACGCCCGTTTCACGCAAAAGAGCGCCCGCCTTGCGCGCCTCGCTTACGCCTTGGTCGGTTAGGTTTACATCTACCCACCCAGTAAACCGATTAGCCAAATTCCATTCACTTTGACCATGCCGGATTAATGCTAAACGCGCCATGACGCCCTCCACGCTTGAGATTCTATTAAAAATGGTTCTTTACTCTTGAACAAGCATCTGCGCCAGCGCTACAGCCTGCGGCAGGGGCCCGCAGCCCCATAAAAGCGTTAACCATATGCAAGATTACGAATACAGTTTGGATAAATATTCATGCCTGCTCATACCGCCCCCGCCAACTATGTAATCCTACTTTTACAATGCCCTGACCAGCATGGGATTGTCGCGGCTGTGTCTAGCCTCCTTTCTACTTTTGGATGCAATATTGTACAAAGCGCTCAATATGCCGATGAAACAGCAGATCGATTTTTTATGCGCGTGCGCTTTAGCCTTCCCACAGGCGCCGATCAATCTGCGATCGAGACCGCCTTTGCCCCTTTGGGAGCAAAGTTTCAAATGGATTGGCGGATATTTGCGGCCAACGCTCCCGTTCGAACGGCAATCTTAGTCTCAAAGCCAGACCATTGCCTGCTCGATTTAATGCAACGCGTCGATCGTAAAGAACTTTGCTTGGATGTCGCTTTTATCGGCTCTAACCATGAAGCGCCCAAACGTATAGCCGATCATCACGGGGTTCCGTTTCATTATTTACCGGTGACGAAAGAAACAAAAGCGGATCAAGAACGCCAACTGCTAGAACTTTGCGCCCATGAAGATGTAGAGCTAGTGATCCTCGCGCGCTATATGCAGGTTTTAACGAACGAGGCATGCGAAAAATTAGCCGGGCGCGCCATCAACATTCACCACTCATTTTTACCGAGCTTTAAAGGCGCAAAACCCTATCACCAAGCCCATCAGCGCGGCGTTAAACTTATTGGCGCAACTGCCCATTTTGTAACGAGCGACCTTGATGAAGGCCCCATTATCGAACAGGAATCAGCTCGTGTCGATCATGCGATGACGCCTGATGATTTAATCCGTATCGGCCGGGATGTAGAGCGGCGCACCCTTGCACAAGCCGTAAGGTGGTATACGGAACGCCGAATTTTACTGAACGGTCAAAAGACGGTCATTCTTCGCTAGCCCTTTTAAAATACGCCAGACGGTCTATAAGCCGGGTTCTGTACCGCTTAGAAATAATCCTTGCAGTGACGACCATTCATCTAGAACGACGCTTGCACGCCGCTTCAAGCAACCAACCCGGATAGCAGGCGAGAAGACGCGCCCTCCCCATCACAAAGATGAGAATATGCCATCCCTATTCGGTTTTGCTCCTGGCGGGGCTTGCCCAGCCCACCCCATTACTGGGATGGCGGTGCGCTCTTACCGCACCTTTTCACCCTTACCCGTCAATGACAGGCGGTATCGTCTCTGTGGCGCTTTCCCTCACCCATTAAAATGAGCGGCCGGGCGTTACCCGGCGCCATGCCTTCTTGGAGCCCGGACTTTCCTCGCGCGCATCAAAGCGCCCGCGGCCGTCCAACCGTCTGGCGTTCTAATCCTTTGGGGATGCGACACCGCAAAGTCAACAGGGTTGTTATCACACCAGCGCCCCCTCAAAACGGCGAATGACGGCGTCGGAAAAGGCGCGTGCGCGGGCGCTAATGCGGCGTGTCGGGGGGTAGACGATATAAAGGTTCAAATCAGACCAGACATAGTCCTCCAACACGGCCTCCAGCCGGCCCTCACGCAAAAATGGCGCTAGAATAAAACTTGGCAAAACCACAAAACCGCATCCGTCCGCCGCTGTCGCGGCAATAAACTCCCCATTGCCAGCTAACATACGTACGGGCGGACGAATAAGGCCTTTTTTTCCGCCTTCCCCCCAATAGGTGATTGAATCTGGTCTTTTCAAATAAAGATATTGAAGACAAGGAAGCGGCTCTAAGTCTTGCGGGGTTTTCGGTTTTCCGTGGGCCTGCCAAAAAGTCGGCGCTGCGGCAACGGTCAATCCAATTGGCCCAACTTTTCGTGCAATAAGCGTTGAATCCGTTAGCACGCCTATTCGCACCGCAAGGTCGAACCGCTCTTCCACCAGATCAACTTGGCGATCGGAAAAATCGACCTCAACGTCCAAATCCTGATTTTCCTGAATAAAGCGAGACACGACAGGCTGAAGATGCGTAACGCCAAATGACAAAGGCGCGGCCACTCTTAACTTCCCCGTAAGTGAGGTTTGCCCCGCGCGAACAACCGCCTCAGCCTCGGCGAGATCATCTAAGATCGCCTCGGCTCTCTTTAAAAACCGCACGCCCACCTCTGTCAGGCTTAAACGCCTTGTTGTTCGGTTGATCAGTTGCCCGCCTAGGCGAGCCTCCAGCGCAGACAAGCGGCGGCTAACGATAGACTTAGCCGTCCGCATTTGCGCCGCCGCCCGGCTTATTGACCCAGCTCGTGCGATGGCGACAAAAGTCTCTAATTCATCCAATTGGCTCATTGTTCCAATATATGGAACAATTATTTGAAAAACTAGCCACTACCGGAATTATCAGCAGCAGCTACATTCCCCTCATCAAGTCGGCGGCGCCTTAGTCGCCAAATGAAATAGAGGAATTAACGCCATGAGCACCGCAAAATCTGAGATTTCCATTCTTTCTGTCCAATCTAGCGGCCAGACAAAAACCTCATCCACGCGTACCTTAAGCGCGGAGTTAATTGCAGCCATTAAGGGAGAAAATTTGAGCGCATCAGTGATAGACCGCGACCTTGCTAATGGCATGCCCTTTGTCGACGGTCCTTGGATCGACGCCAACTTCACCCCGCAGGAAGAAAGAACCGCCAGCCAAACCGCGGCTTTAAATTTTTCTGAAAGCTTAATCGAAGAAATCGAAGCGTCTGACCTCATTATTATTGGGGCGCCGATGTATAATTTCTCGATCCCGGCTTCGTTGAAGGCTTGGATCGATCAAATCACCCGGGCACGGCGAACCTTTGCCTATACGGCCAATGGCCCACAAGGGTTGTTGAAAGACAAGCATGCTGTTCTTGTCATAGCGACAGGCGGGGTAAGCGTAGGCTCGGAATTTGATTTCTCTACAAATTACCTAAAACATGCTCTTAGTTTTATTGGCGTCACAGATATAACGATTATCGCCGCCGAAGGCCAAGCAAAGAATGCGGATGAGGCATTAGCACAAGCAAGAGCGCAAATTGACGCCCTCGTCGCCGAGATCACAATCAACCACAACTCATAACACCCGAAAGGAGGCCGACAATGATCAGCATTAGAAAATCAGATAGCAGAGGAAGCGCAGAATTTGGCTGGCTATCCTCCCGCCACAGCTTTTCCTTTGGCGGCTATCATGACCCGCAATTTATGGGGTTTAAAGATCTTCGCGTCATCAACGAAGATATTGTCACCCCAGGCGCAGGGTTTGGCGAGCATGGCCACGCCGATATGGAAATTATTTCCTATGTCTTAGACGGCGCCTTAGCCCATAAGGATAGCCTTGGCACGGGATCAACTATCCAACCTGGCGATGTTCAAAGGATGAGCGCAGGAAGCGGCATTCGCCATAGCGAGTTTAACGCGTCAAATGACAAGCCTGTTCATTTCTTACAAATCTGGATTATGCCGGATGAAAGAGGCCTTGAGCCTGGATATGAGCAAAAATCTTTTGGCGATGAGCGCAAAGGCCGCCTTCGGCTCACCGCCTCAAAAGATGGTCGTGAAGGCTCCCTAACCATCCATCAAGATACGGATCTTTATGCATCCATCTTAGAAGAAGGTGAACAAGTCTCGCACCGCTTTGCGTCAACTCGCCATGGCTGGCTGCAAGTGGCGAAAGGTACAATCGAAATTAACGGCGAAGCCTTGTCCGCTGGCGACGGGGCCGCAATTAGCGATGTTGCAGATATTGCGATCAAGGCAACCACAGATACTGAGTTTTTGTTGTTTGACCTAGCTGCATAGGCCTTAATTTTCGGCTCACCCAGCCTGCTTCATCTCCCTAGCGATGGCGACTAACGCCGCCTTCGTTAGGGGGCTAAAACCTTGCCCTAAGGCTTGCGGACAGAACCGTCGCTGAAACGCCACTAAAGAAGCGCCATGCCCTTCGCCGGGCACTGCGTACCCAATCTCGCCAAGGGCTGACAACGCCGCTTCATACGAAATTTCCTCATCTGGCTCCCCACTATAAGGTCCAACAGCAAGCCCCTCTCTGGCTAATTGTTCCCACGGAAACTTCTCCCCCGGGTCTTCTTTTCGTAATGGGGCGACATCACTATGGGCCAATACACGGTTTAGCGGGACAGACCAACGTGTGATCACTTTGGATAGCAACTGAATAACCGATGAAATCTGCTCACCTGGAAAAGTCCGATACCCCCATTCGTGGCCAGGATTGACAATCTCGATACCTACGGACCTTGCGTTTATGTCTGCTTCTCCCTTCCAAGAAGAAACGCCCGCATGCCACGCGCGTTCTTCCTCCGCCACTAGGCGAAAGATCCGGCCGTCTTCTTCCACAAGATAATGTGCGCTGACTTTGGCTTTATCATCGCAAAGCCGATCCAGCGCTTGTTTGCCGGTGCGCATACCCGTGTAGTGCAAGATCACCGTATCAATCTTACGGCCTCGAGCATCAAAATTGGGCGATGGCGCATCAATGATGGTCACGGAAAATGTCCTTATATGATTATATGGCCCAGCCTCAACAAAAGCTTTTCATCTCAAAATAGAGCCCATCCCAAGACCGCCACAAGGCAAATATGGCTCAGATAAGTTCTAATTGCATTTATTGGAAAATTAATTGGCGTTTTGGGACACTGCACTCAAACGCCAGCTCGACCGCTCACGCCGAGTATAGAAAAGATCGAGTAGAAATGAATAAAGAAATAAGAACGGAACCGCCAAAGCTAGACAGGCGACCATGATACAGGACATTATCGCCGTTGCGACAAACAACAAAAAGTCAAAAATTGTCTTTATCCGATCTATCATAGTCATTGGCCTTATTGCTTCAGTCTCGCTCCCCCCCATAAAACGTCTTACTTTTACTCATTTAATAGCCGCTGAGAACGTTTTATTGTACAATGCCGCAGTTTTTGACAGTAAACAAATACTGCGATTCTTATTCTATTTTCATTTAGAACTGCACCACCGATGCAGAGCAAATTTATTCTACTGGGTACGCCATGTAATCAAACATTCACGAATTGGTCTACCCGCTAATTCACGGAAATTACGCCCTTAGCAACCACTTCGCAAATGCAGCATTTTCCCGCACGATCTACTTTATCCCGCCTTTACAGGATAATATAACACATTTTAGACATAGAGCGCGAATCCAACATTGCAAGAAGTTAATCCACAAAAACGGGAATCTTGCTTGCTAAAAACCCATTTAAGCGAAAATCGCCGTTTTATTGGGCCACTTGCCCTGATATTTGCTCATAAGCAGCATTAATCGCTGCAAGACGATCTTCAGCCATCTTAATCAGCCCAGGCGGCTCATTACGGCCAGCCAAAACATCAGGGTGGTGGGCTTTTACAAGATTATGGTACGCGGCCTTAAGGCCCGCCTCATCAATACTCGGCTCAACTCCCAAGATTAGATATGGGTCATCCTCACCCAGGCCCAGATGTCGGGCCCGCATCCGTCGAACGGCGCTTGGGCAGATTTCAAAAACCTCAGCCGCTTGTTCGAGCATTTCAATTTCACGCGGATGCGCCACGCCATCAGCCGCAGCAATATGAAATAGGCAGTCTAAAACATCCTCTAGAATGCTTTCTTCATCTTCAAAGATCTTTTTCACCTGCGCCAAATAATGGCTGAAGCCAGCGACATCTTTCTGCGCCAGATTGTAAACAGTGCGAACTTTTTCAGCGTCTCGTTCTTCGAATTGAAAAAAGTCCTGAAACGCAGCAATTTCATCATCGGTCACAATCCCATCAGCCTTTGCCAATTTTGCTGACAAAGCAATGAGGGCAATCGAAAACGCGGCTTCTTCTCTCTTACTGCGATGTTCAACAAGCGCATCAAGAACCGCCCCAAGCGTTCGCTTGTGGGTTTCGTTTAAAAGAGTTTGGAAGATCGACCAAAGTGACATTCGCCGCGTTTATCTCATGCAAATCAAACACGCCAGCAAATTGTTGGGAAAAAGTGCCGCGGCGAACGCTCCGCCTGAAAAGCCATTCAACTGTTTGGCGAACACAGCGCGCCTTAACGCCTACATTACGAATGCGCACACTATGCGCCGTTACGTCACACTAAGTCAGACAAAGAATTTTGCCCGCGCATCATCAGGCAAATAGCGTGATGTTATTACATTAAATAAATCAGAGACTTAGGGGTGTTACGGGGAATTTCCTGGGGGAAACATGTGGAAAGTGCGGGGATAAAAACTTTTAGATGTGTTTACCAAAGCGATCCAAATTGCGCAAAATTTGCGCTCTAACCCTCAGATTTTTTTTGCATAATCTCCATAAAACCGTCAGAATACTGTCATCAAATCACTATGGGGAAATCCTCCCCTCAGGAAACCCACTATGTCGCAACAATTGCGCGTTATCATTGGCGGACTTCTGTGCGGCGCGTCTTTTATGTTTATTGCCCTTGTCGTCGCTGGCTTAATGGGCGCCTCGCTCGCAGGCTAAACCGTCAGACATAATGGCCGCCCTTCGTAGGGCTGGCATACCCCTTATTTTTCAAACAACATCATTCTTTTAGGCGTCATAGGCCAAGATGGGCGATAACCACCTTTCAGCCTTTTCGACCGACCAGCCTTTACGCGCGGCGTAATCTTCCACCTGGTCCCGGTCAATTTTGCCAACACCGAAATAGAGTGATTGGGGATGCGCGAAATATAGACCGCTGACCGATGCTGGCGGGGTCATCGCAAAGCTCTCCGTTATATTCATTTGAGCGTTTTTCGTCGCCTCGAGCAAAGCAAAGAGTGTTTCTTTTTCCGTATGATCCGGCTGGGCCGGATACCCCGGCGCTGGGCGAATACCCTGGTAGCTTTCCGCGATCAGCGCCTCATTATCGAGCGCCTCATCATTTGCATACCCCCATAACTCTCGCCGCACCCGCGCATGCAAATGCTCCGCAAAAGCCTCAGCCAAACGGTCCGCCAAAGCTTTTGACATAATCGCGGAATAATTATCGTGGGCGTCATCATAGGACTGGGCGAGCGCTTCTTCGCCAACCCCAGCCGTCACCGCAAACGCCCCAACATAATCTGCTTTACCGCTGTCGATGGGCGCCACAAAATCAGCAATACAATAATTAGCCGACGCCCCGTCACGCTTCGCTATTTGCTGACGCAGCCCATGAAAACGCGCAAGCTGTTCATTACGATTTTCATCTTTATAAAGAATGACATCGTCGCCATCGCTATTAGCGGGCCAAAAGCCACAAACGCCATGAGCCGTCAATTTCTTTTCCGCAACGATTTCATTCAGCATCTTTTGCGCATCACTATAAAGCGCACGCGCTGGCTCGCCCACAATTTTATCTTCAAGAATTTGGGGATACTTCCCAGCAAGCTCCCACGAAGAAAAGAACGGCGTCCAGTCAATATACTCAACAAGGGTCTTTAGATCGTAATCGCGAAAGGCCTTTACGCCAAGATAAGACGGCTTAGGCGGCTCATACGCACCCCAATCAATCACCGGTTTTTTCGCACGCGCCTCAGCAATTGGAAGGCGCGGATTACGCTTTTGTCCTTTTGCATATTGCGCTCTGATCTTTTCATAATCTTCGCTGATTTCTTTTAGGTAATCGCCGCGCTTTTCTTTAGACACAAGGGCGCCCGCGACCCCAACCGCGCGGCTGGCGTCAGTAACATAAATGACGCCATGATCATAATTGGGCTCAATCTTAACCGCTGTGTGCGCACGGCTTGTCGTGGCGCCGCCAATCAAGAGCGGAATGTTCATCCCCTCTCGTTTCATCTCAGCAGCGACATGGCGCATTTCATCAAGGCTAGGCGTAATCAGCCCCGAAAGACCAATAATATCAACATTATGGGCCTTGGCTTCTTCCAAAATTTTCGCTGTTGGAACCATAACCCCAAGGTCAATCACCTCATAGTTATTACACTGAAGAACAACGCCAACAATATTTTTACCAATATCATGAACGTCCCCCTTAACGGTCGCCATCAGAATTTTACCGTTCGCTTCCCCTTGCTCAAGGCCCGCCTCTTCTTTTTCCTTTTCCATGAAAGGGGTAAGGTGGGCAACCGCCTGTTTCATCACCCGCGCAGATTTGACAACTTGCGGTAAGAACATTTTACCAGCGCCAAACAGGTCGCCGACAACATTCATGCCATCCATTAACGGGCCTTCAATTACATATAAAGGCCGTCCGAGCTTAAGGCGGGCTTCTTCCGTATCCTCAACAATGAATTTGTTGATTCCCTGAACAAGCGCATGTCGCAGACGTTCCTCAACCGGCCCCTCACGCCAGGTAAGATCCGCTTGCTTTTTCTTCCCGCCCTCACCGCGGTAACGTTCCGCAACTTCTAGTAATCGTTCCGTCGCATCGGCACGACGATTGAGAATGACGTCTTCAACTGGTTCACGCAGCTCGTCAGGAATATCATCATAAATCGCAAGTTGCCCCGCGTTTACAATACCCATATCCATACCCGCCTTAATGGCGTGATATAAAAATACGGAATGCATCGCCTCGCGCACAGGCTCATTCCCGCGGAAAGAAAAGGAAATATTAGAAACGCCGCCAGAAATTTTGGCGCCGGGACAAAGCTCCTTAATTCGGCGCGTCGCTTCAATAAAATCAATGGCGTAATTATCATGCTCTTCAATACCAGTCGCAACAGCGAAGATATTGGGATCAAAAATAATGTCTTGAGGCGGAAAGCCTAGTTTACTCGTCAACAAATCATAAGAGCGCTTACAGATCTCCACCTTACGATCTGCGGTGTCTGCTTGCCCCGTTTCATCGAAGGCCATAACCACGACCGCCGCGCCATAGCGCATGACCTTTTTAGCATAGTCCAGGAATGGCGCCTCCCCCTCTTTTAAAGAGATGGAATTCACCACCGCCTTGCCTTGAACGTTTTTAAGGCCCGCCTCGATTACCTCCCATTTGGAGCTATCGATCATTATCGGCACGCGCGAAATATCCGGCTCACCAGCAATAAGGCGCAAAAAATGCGTCATTGCGGCCACGCCGTCTAGCATGCCCTCATCCATATTCACATCAATGATCTGGGCGCCGTTTTCCACTTGTTGGCGCGCCACGGCGAGCGCTTCTTCGTAGCGATCCTCTTTAATCAGTTTACGAAACTTTGCCGAACCTGTGACATTTGTACGCTCACCGACATTAATAAAAACAGCTTGTCCCGCTTCAGCATCCATTTGCGTCATTTTATTCTTTCCGATCCGCCTCAGCCGGAGGGGACCCCCCCTCTAAGCTGTCGAGTGATAGTTTGCCGATCCGATAGCGCTTTTTCCGCTATCCGTCGATGCCCTCACCCATAATTGAGTTGCCGCGATACCCGCTTTTTTATGCTTTCGTTCTAAGTCCCAACATATGACATAATGCATAGGCCATTTCATCACGATTAAGCGTATAAAAGTGGAAGTGCTCCACCCCCTGCTCCGCCAGCGCCAAACATTGCTCCGCCGCCACTGTCGCCGCCACAAGCTGCCGCGTTTGTGGGTCGTCATCTAAATTTTCAAACAATGTTGCAAGGCGGGTCGGGATCGACGCCCCGCACATTCCCGCCATCTTCTTCAAGCCATTAAATTTTGTCACCGGCATAATGCCTGGAACAATCGGTATTTCGATACCAGCCGCCATAACCCGGTCCATATAACGGAAATACACCTCGTTATCATAAAAGAACTGCGTGATGCCGCGAGAGGCGCCATTGTCGATTTTGCGTTTAAGCATCTCAATATCGTCATGGAAAGACGCTGATTCAGGATGCTTTTCAGGATAACAACCAACGGAAATCTCAAAATCGTGAATGGCTTTTGCACCCCCGGCAAGTTCAGCCGCATTCGCATAACCGCCCGGATGGGGCACATAAGCCTCGCCAATCCCCCCCGGCGGATCACCGCGAAGGGCTACAATATGCCGGACCCCCGCGTCCCAATAAGATCTTAAAACGTCATCTACCTCGTCTTTCGTTGAGGCGACACACGTTAAATGCGCAGCAACCGGAACATCCGTATCTTTAAGAATTTGCACCAACGTGTCATGGGTGCGCTCTCGCGTTGAACCGCCAGCGCCATATGTCACCGACACGAAATCGGGGCCCAAAGGCGATAATTTTTCAACCGCCCCCCAAAGTTGGCTTTGCATTTTTTCCGTTTTGGGCGGGAAAAATTCAAAAGAAACCTTTAAGTCATTCATAAGTAAATTCCTTAAGCAATCAGTGTTGCATCAAGAGCGCGCACTTTTTGAGGCGCCTCGCAAAGCCATATTTTCACAGTTAGCTGTTCAGTATCTTTCGCACCCGGCGACAACGTCACAACCTCGCGCATCGTAAGACCGCTCGCATTGCACCAGCTGCGCACCTCGTCATCTGCAAACCCTAACCGGCGATGCGCATGCGCCTCGCGCAGGAACTCAAGCTCATGTGGTGCAAAATCAGAGAGCAGCAAACGCCCGCCAGGACGCAGTAATTTCGCGGTTTCGCGCACAGCCGCCCCAGGATCCGCCAGAAAGTGCAATACCTGATGGATGCAAACGATATCAGCAGTGCCAGCATCGATCGGCAGTGAAAATAAATCACCATACCGCACCTGTGCATGCGCCACCCCCTCACGCTCCAACGCTGCACGTGCGACGGACAACATCTCCCGCGAGGTGTCAAAACCAATCCCTTGTCGATAAAGGTCAGCAAACAGAACAAGCATACGCCCCGACCCGACGCCGATATCGACAAACAGATCAACCGCCTCATCCCCCAAAAGCGCGCCCATTTTCTCTTCAATATCAGAATCAGGCAAATGGAGGCGGCGCACCTGGTCCCACTCCGCAGCATTCGCTTCAAAATAGGCTTCCGCGGCGGCGGCGCGCGCATGTCGACTTTGCTCAAAGCGATCGCCATCGCGAGCGATGATGCGATCCTTCGAGCCTCTCAAAGACGCCAACATCGCATCCACCGCTTCGACGCCAGCTTGCGCAGTTTCACCAACTGCCGCGTTATCTGCCGAGCGATAAAAGACCCACGAGCCCTCACGGTATCGTTCCACCATGCCAGCGTCAGACAGTATTTTTAAGTGACGGGAAACCCGCGGTTGGCTCTGGCCAAGAATTTGGGTGAGCTCGGTTACGGTCAATTCGCCCCTGGATAATAGGACCATGATCCGTAAGCGCGTCTCTTCACCAATTGCGCGAAAAATATTTAAGGTCGAATCCAACATCCACGAGCCCTGCCGTAAAAGATATAAACATATCCTTATGTGGCAATCAATCGATATTTGTCGCCCTAATGGTTTATAATTCTGTAAATTCCGCCGATGTCAGATGTTGAAAAAATACAACAAACCCCTTCGCTCATTTAGAAAATCACGCAATATTGTTTTTGGGGACAAAACGGTCTGTCGTTAGTATTAAAATGCGGTCTAAATTTCTTTAGCAGCAATTACAAAATAAAAATTGAGTCTTAAATAGGCCATATAAACTAGCGATCCTTTATCGCTATATTGTGCATAATTGGGTTTGAAGTGAGTTCAAGGGCATCCGGCCCAGGGGATACCGAAAAGAATGCGAGACCTTGTTTGTAAAAAGCTTTTTAGCGGCCGCGCGCTTATAGCCGGTGTTTTTATTACCGTAAGCATGGCCCTAAGCGCCCCACTAGCATTAGCGCAAGAAACGACAAGCGCGGAACCAAATACAGACGCTATGATCCCTTCCCCGGCGGATGATACGGCTGAAATCTTGCTCCCCCTCGATGAAGCCGCGCCAGAAACAACAGACGAGACGGGCGTCGATCCTAACATTGATCCTTGGGAGAGCTTCAACCGTAAGATGTTTGCGCTGAACATCTTCCTCGACGACAACTTCATGACCCCCGTCGCCAAGGGCTATCGGGCCACAACGCCGCCTATCGCACGGCGCGGCATCCGCAAGTTCCTCGCCAATGTGCGCAGCCCGGGTATTTTTGTGAACGACCTTTTGCAGGGGGAGTTTAAGCGCGCGGGCACGACTTTGTCCCGCTTCGTGATCAACTCAACCCTTGGCGCTGGCGGTTTTGCGGACCCAGCCGCCGGGCTTGGCCTTGAGAAACATTCCGAAGACTTCGGCCAAACCCTCGCAGTATGGGGCTTGCCATCTGGTCCTTATACGGTCTTACCGTTTTTCGGGCCCGGCACCGTTCGTAGCGGCGCCGGCAGCATAGGCCAGATCGCCCTTAACCCGCTCGTCTATATCCAAACCGACGCAGCGGAAATTGCACGCTACACCCAAGCTGGCGTTGGTCTTGTATCAACGCGCGAGCAGTTCTTAGATCCGATACAAGATATTCGCGACAACTCACTCGATTACTACTCCTCCATGCGCAGTTTCTATCTGCAAAACCGTGCGCAGCAAATCGCAAACGGCGAAACGGATGAGGACGCATTCGACGAGTTTGAGAGCTTTGAAGAATTCGAAGATTTTGACGATTTCGAAGACAGCGAAGAAGATTTCGGCGACGAGGATTTTTAACCTTCACAGCCCACTTTAGCCAAATTAGAGGAACACCAAGTTAGAGGAACATAAGGCAATGCGCCCTATCGTTAACAATTTGCACACGCCCCTTTTTCAATCGAAGACCATCGTTACCCGTCGGCGCGCCCTGGCCTTTGGCCCGGCGGCCCTGACCGCCGTTACCCTGCCTGGCCTAGGGCATGCAAATGACGCGCAACAAACCAAAGCTTTCACCTATGTCAGCGGAATATTAGACAAGGCCAATGCAATCAATGCGCTTGATGATACGGTTCGCTTTAAACGCATTGACGAGCTTGTGGACCAATATGTCAATAAACGCTATGTCAGCCGCTTTGTTTTGGGCCAATATGCCCGCCAGATCAGCGATGCGCAGTATACGACTTACTATCCGCTGTTTGAGGAATATGCGCGCCGCGTCTATCGGAAGATTTTGGCGGATTACTCAAGCGAAACGCTAACGCCGACAAATGCGATCATACGCTCAAAACGGATCACGGATGTTAATTCAAAGGTCGCAAACCCCGCCAGCCAATTTGCGGATCTGGTTGTTACTTGGCGGGTTTATCACAGTGATAAGTCCGGCCTTTCGATTATTGACGCGGGCGCGGCCGGCGCCCTTCTCGCCGTCGGCATGCAGGATACGTTCAAAAACATCATCGCCAATAATGGCGGCGGCGCGCGCGGCGTTGATGCGCTGATTGCACAGCTGAAGAGCAAAGTCGGCTAAACAAACTAAAGCGCCCATTAAAAAAGCCGCGGATCATGCCGCGGCTTTTTGCATTTCTATCATCGCCCCAATTATGAGGAGTAATATTCGACCACGAGGTTAGGCTCCATCGTGCAAGCGTAAGGAACCTCAGCAAACTCGGGCGCACGAACATAAGTCGCCGTCATTTTCTTTGGATCGACATCAACATATTCAGGAATATCGCGTTCCGCGCTTTGCAGCGCCTCAAGAACCAACGCCATATTGCGAGATTTTTCTTTCACTTCAATCACATCACCGGGCTTACAGCGGAATGACGGAATGTTCGTCTTAACGCCGTTGACCTTTACGTGGCCGTGATTAACGAACTGACGCGCAGCAAATACAGTCGGCACAAACTTCGCGCGGTAAACAATCGCGTCCAAGCGGCTTTCAAGAAGACCAATAAGGTTCTCAGCCGTGTTGCCCTTGCGGCGCACAGCTTCGTTATAGGTGCGCTCAAACTGTTTTTCGCTGATATTGCCGTAATAGCCCTTCAGCTTTTGCTTGGCCATCAACTGAAGACCAAAGTCAGAAAGCTTGCCCTTGCGGCGCTGGCCGTGCATGCCAGGACCGTAGTCGCGCTTATTAATAGGAGATTTGGGGCGGCCCCAGACATTTTCCCCGACCCGGCGGTCGAGCTTGTACTTCGCACTAATGCGTTTTGACATGCGTATCCTCTTTGCGGCGCGGCCCGGCCTGGAAGCCTATCTTCCAGGCGATAAAAACGGCGGTCCACGCGCCTACCCGTGAAAGTCGGCTTTGCTAGGCCATCTGAACTGGAATGTCAAACCAATTAGCGGTTTGGGACTATATCAATTCGAAAGGGCTTATGGAGGGTTATGGCTCGCCAGAAGCGGGCGTATCCTTTACACACATTCTGTACGAAAGGAATGACCGCGCAGGATCTGGCATTTCCCGAACTCGAAACCTATCCTTTATTCTTGGCACATTTTGAAGCGTTTATGAACTACCAGGGGAAACATCGTCGGGTTCAAACCATCTATTTTTCGAAAAGCGCCAACATTTCGGCGCTCTCGGCCGGAATTCGCGGATCGACAATAATGCCAAATCACCAACTCTATATTCTCTAAGCGGTGTTAAAATAACAAACGCATGACCTTTGCACTCGCGTTAGTGAGTGAAGTAAAGCTCGTGGAAGGCGTGTCGTAAAGCCGCTCACTATTTCCTGGTTAAGAATTCAGATAGTTGGGCTGAAAGTATAACGTTAAGATCAAAAGGAGGTCTGAGCAGTGGATGTACAGTTAGCGACTTTCAAAGGCCATAACGGAAGAAAATCCTCATAGATGTGGTCTCAGAGCTGAATACCGCAAGTTGGTGATGTTGATTTCTATTGCTGTAGACGAGACTGGAATAACTCCTTTACACGCTTGCTATTATGCAAGGGCGGGAGGAGATTATCAGGATGTTACTGAAGCTGGGGCCGATCCAGAATTACGGATAGAGAGAGCCGGTTTCGCCACGGATTTTAGCCGCTTGTCGAGGATAAGTCGGAACTCGTTTGGGCTAGACCTGCCATAAACTCATAAACAGGAGACGACGCATTGTGGCAGATAGTGTTCATCCTCACGAAAGGGAGCTATTCTAGTAATAGTTACTACAGAGGACCGATCACCTAACCTTTACTTCCGTGACAAGCTACCCCGGGGATGGTTTGGGCTATAGACCGAAAGGTGATTTGCATACGGATTAATCTAGTCGCGTCTCTGGGACTGGTTCGCATCCTAGGCTGAGCAATGCACTCTTCGGCTTTGTAAGGCCTAATTGAGTAAGGCTGGTGAACTCCAGAACCACTAACGTGTTCAGTGCGGACAGATTTATAAAACCCTCAACGGACGACCGCCTTATCAATGCAGATTATAGATCGGTACTCCGAGGCCGATACAGGTTTCGAATGCATCAATTTCCTCAAAATTACCGCTTAGGCCTGGCTGCTTGCTATTGACCTCTCGACCCTTATTACGCATCTTAATTCAAGCAATTGGGGGTATATTATGCCAACTGAAGTAATTCTTAAGAACGGTCGCCAACCGGAACATAAATCGTATTCTTTGTTCATATCATTTGGCGAAGGAAGATATATCATATTTACGGAAAACGAGCTTGATGACGCGAGAGCATATATCCGACGAGAGCATTTGTCGTATTCAAATACCTTTTTGGACGACCAGAAATGGAATGCTGAGAAGGCTCTTCTAACGGCACCCAAAGAAGAATGCCCCGGCGCGAGGAAACCAAAGTTGAAGCTGTTTCCAAAAGCTCCGTCAAAAAAGTCGACCACCTTTAAGCCAAGGCGCGCATACGCACCCTGTAAGCATTTCGGCTGTCCAGAAGGACACCGGTGCAAAGAAATGAAGGATGACAATGGCCATCTGATTTGTGGTTGTGTGAGCATCGCTTAGCGGAACTTATCATGAGCGAGTCGCCAGAGGATATCCGGAACCTATTTAGACCGCTTGATTTAAAGCCGCTCACAGACAAAGAGTGGGAGTCTCTCAAAGATGGTCAATCTGAAAAAATAGACGCAATCAAAGAGGTCTTCGATGAACAACTTGCCGATTGCCGCTACTTAATAAAACAAACTTCGCAGAAAGAGCGTTTTAACTCAGTATGGCGTGGGCGCTTCAAAACTCTTTTAATACTTCTTACCTCTGGTGTGGCTTTCGCGAACGTAGCGGGACAAGTTACAGATGATGAAGGATGGGTACATTTTGCAGTTTTTGTTTCCCTAACCGCTACTCTGTTTGCGAGTCGATGGATTCATTTTACGATTTTTCTGGAGGCACGCTTAAGTATCGGGAAATTAATCATCGATACCGACATATCGTCGCTCAGTTCGAGGCCTATTGGTCTAACTATGTCGATGCACAGGGGTTTGGCTATAATACTTACACAAATGCTATTACCATTACCGAAGGTCTAGTGGCTGCCATAGAAACTATTAGATCCGTTGCGCGGAAAGATCGCAATGACAAAGGCAACGAAGAGGGGAATGTTTCACCAGGATCTCCTCAAGATTAATAAATTTTCTGATCATTCTGGTTCACAGTTAGCGGCGACGTAGAAGGTTTTGCATTGCGATAGCGTGAAAGGTTGAGGCTTTTGCCGATGACGGTCCATACTTCACAATCGTCCGCGTTATAGCCTTTTCAAAATGGCCTTCAGCATTAGAAAGCCATTTCACGAACTTTCCCATGATCGCTAAAATGTCTGCTTTTGACCAAAACCCTGACAATCGCGGGGGCCTGGATGAGCGAGCCCTTTTATCCAATTTCAAACGGAGGAAGAAGCAGCGGTTTGCCATGGCGCTTGAACCAGAATGTCAAACAGATTGGCGGCTTGGCCTTCGTCTGGTAAAAGCGCGTAGCTTTGTGAGGGGGAAGCCATGCAAGAAAAATTTCAAGACTATTTAGGACTAACTGAGGAAGTCCTTTGGACAGGCCGTCCGTGGCAAGGGCTAGTATTAAGGGGCTAGTGTTAAGGGGCAACGACCTTTGCTACATTCCCTTTTCACTCTTGTGGCTAGGATTTATGTCACTAGCCGTATCAAAGATGTTCGTGACGTTTACGCTCTCGTTCTAAAAATCCAGCACCGTCCGAGATAAGACGCCTCACTCCCCCTTTACGAAAGACTGTTCAAAGTCGTCCCAGTCGGGTTCTTTGAGGTCTTCGCGAAAAGCGCGGACTGAACCGCGATAGAGGGTGTAGTTGCGGCCCTTCGCATCTAGGTACCAGCTGTTACAGCCGCTGGACCAGACCATCTCGTTAAGGCCAGCCTGCATGGCGGCGTCATAGTTGCGCCCGGCCTGCGCCTTTGGCGCAATAAGGTCCGCTTCGCCGCGGGCGATTTTATCGATGACTTTCAAGATATAATTCGCCTGCGCCTCAATCATGAGGAGTACGGAATTATGCCCCAATCCGGAATTGGGTCCCAACAAAAAGAATAGGTTTTGAAAGCCCGGCGTCGCCACCGTTTTATAAGCGCGCACGCCGTCCGCCCAATAATCATCAATCGAAAGGCCGTCGGCGTTTTCAATCCCCATGCCGTCGCCGACATGGAAGGGCTTAAAGCCCGTGGCGAGAATAATCACGTCCAGCGCGCGCACGCCGCCATCACGGGTTTTAACGCCATCCGCGGTAAACCGATCAATCGGGTCCGTGATCAGCTCAACATTATCCCTTTGCAGGGCGGGAAGATAATCATCAGAACTAAGCGCGCGCTTGCACCCAACATCATAATCAGGGGTTATCTTGGCGCGAAAATCAAGATCTGGCACGGTGCGCGCCATGTGTTTTTCAAAGGCGGCGCGCACATAACGTTTGGCGCTGTTGTCTTTGTTTTGAAAGGCGCCGAAACGCCATTCCAAAAAAGCAAAGTAAAAACCGCGATAAGCCCGCGCCAAAAAGGGAAATGCGGCGAAAATTTTCTTCGCTAATGCCGGGTAAGTATAGTCAGCCCGCGGCATGATCCATCCGGGCGTACGCTGATAAACATTTACCTGCGCCGCGGTTTTCGCTAGCTCAGGGATGATTTGCACAGCGCTCGCCGCCGTGCCGATCACCCCAACCTTTTTACCCGCAAAGTCGATATCATCGCGCCACTTGGCGGTGTGGACTATCGGCCCTTTGTAATCATCCTGCCCTTCAAACACTGGCATGTTTGGATGATGCAGACCGCCGACAGCGCTGATAAAAACATCGCATTCCACCGTCTCGCCATCACCAAACGTAAGACGCCAGCAGCGTCCATTATGTTTCGCCGACCGCACCTCTTTGCCAAACTGCGTGCGGCTATATAAGTCATGATCGCGCGCAATGCCTTTAACGTACTCTAATATCTCCGCCCCCGGAGCGAAACGCTTCGACCAATTTGGATTGGGCGCAAAAGACAAAGAATAAAGATGAGACGGCACGTCACACGCAACACCGGGATATGTATTTTCCCGCCAGGTGCCGCCAATTTCTTGCGCTTTTTCATAGAGGGTAAAGTTACTGAACCCAGCGCGCTTTAGCATCGCCCCCATTGCAACGCCGGAAAACCCGGTCCCGATAATCGCGATGCGCGGGCCAGCCCGCGCGCCTTCGGTCTCCGTTTTGTTTTCATGCGTAATCATCGTTTTTTGGTCCCCGCGCTTTTGGGAGCCAGCCGTTGAAAGTCCATCAGCCAATTGGTGCTCTTTAATGTTATCTGCAAAAGCCGCTTTTAAGGGCCCTAAGCCTTTACAGAGAAAGGGGAGAAATTGGTGTCATTGTCATAAATATCAACCCCTTCGGCCTTTTTCAGACCATTGACGATACGATATGTAACAGGGGTCAACATCGCCTCCCACAAGACCTTCACCAAATAGTTGGTGATCATCACGGTCACAACTTGGCTGGGCGTCCAGATCCCTAAGAAAGCGACCGGATAAAAGACGATGCTGTCAACGCCCTGCCCCACAACGGTGGAGCCAATGGTGCGCGACCATAAATGCTTGCCTTTGGTGATGATTTTCATCTTCGCCATGACGAATGCATTAGCAAGCTCGCCAGCCCAAAAGGCGAGCATGGAGGCGAGAACGATCCGCGGGGTCAAGCCAAAGACCGCTTCGTAAGCCGCTTGTCCGTCCCACCCTGGGGCCGGGGGCATTTTAACAACCACAAAGGACATAAAAGCCATAAAGCCAACGGCGGCGAACCCTGTCCACACCACACGGCGCGCCCGGGCGTAGCCGTAAACCTCGGTTAGTACGTCGCCGAGCACATAAGATAACGGGAAAAACAAAACCCCCGCCCCGAATATGCCAACCTCGAACGGACCAATTTTCCAGTCGAAAAACTGGACGAGCTTCGCCGCGCCAATAAGGTTTGAACAAATAAGAACCGCAACAAAAGCAGCCATTGCAAAATCATAATAACGAAACCGATGACCCGACATGCCGCCAGCATCAGTGCGCTCAATTGGTGAAGAAGGCGCATTCGTCATTTGATCTGATCCCATCATTAAAACTTAAGACGCGCGTCAAGCGCGGCGCATTAGTCTTTGTCTTAGAAGATATCCCCACTCTGATTCAACAGGCGCCCCCACACAGTTGACGCAGAATGCCTAAAGTGTTGCCTCAGAGCGTATCTGAATTCTCCTTAAATACCCCAATATATTTGTAACAAGCTCGTCACCGGACCCATATGATCGCGCGAAATCATCTCGTCTAGGCGCCGCGCCGCGCTGTTCCGCGCCCTTCCTCCAGCGCCTTCACGACACCGCGCAAGGTTCGCAGCTCGTTATCAGTAAAATGCGCGCGCGCCAAACCAACCCGTATATTCCGGCTCATCACCTCACGCTTTTCAGGGGGATAGAAATATCCGGCCCTTTCAAGGGCTTCTTCTAGGTGATCAAAAAATCGGGCCATATCTTCCTTCGGGGCGGGCGTCGCCTCATCAAGGGCGCTTGGATAGGTCTCACGCGCATCCGCCGCGGCCCATTCATATGCCAGAACCAAAACCGCCTGCGCCAAATTTAGTGAGGCAAAAGCAGGGTTTACCGGTATCGAGACAAGCCCATCCGCAAACACCAAATCATTATTGGAAAGCCCGGCCCGTTCGCCCCCGAAAAGAATTGCGCACTTTTCACCCGCATCGATTTTCGGCTTTATCGCCGTCGCCGCACCCGCAGGGTCATAGACCGGCAGCAGTAATTCACGCGCCCGCGCCGTCGTCGCTAAGACATAATGGCAATCGGCCAACGCCGCTTCTAGAGTGTCAAAAACCTCAGCCCGATCGATCACGATGGAGGCCCCGGCCGCCATAGCGCCAGCTTTGGGGTTGGGCCAACCATCACGCGGGTTCACAATTCGCAAGGCGGAAACGCCAAAATTCAACATTGCCCGGGCTGCTGCGCCAATATTCTCCCCCATTTGCGGCTCAACCAGCACAAAAACGGGGGCGGCGCGTAAAGTGGACATTCCTTCGCGGCGGCTGATGCGATTTCCTGGTCCTAGGTTTTGTTCCATTCGCGCCTCCTTAGTACATGGTCGCTCATTTAGGGTATATTTTAGCCGTTCGCCCTTTGCGCAACGCGCGCCTGGTGCTATTAGCGTGGCAGCATTATCACGCTAGCAGGGCAATTGAAGCCTTCTGTCTGGCTCTGTTCACTAATCCGGTAGGAAATTCCATGCAAAAAATCAAAGTTGAAAACCCAGTCGTTGAAATGGACGGCGATGAGATGACCCGCATCATCTGGAAGATGATCAAAGACAAGCTCATCCACCCATATCTTGATATTGACCTAAAGTATTACGACCTCGGCATGGAATCGCGCGACAGCACCGATGACCAAATCACGATCGATGCGGCTGAGGCGACAAAGAAACACGGCGTTGCTGTAAAATGCGCCACCATCACCCCTGATGAAGCACGGGTTGAGGAATTTGGCCTAAAGAAAATGTGGCGCTCGCCAAACGGCACTATCCGTAACATTCTTGGCGGCGTTGTCTTCCGTGAGCCAATTATCATTCGCAACGTACCGCGCCTTGTACCTGGCTGGACACAGCCAATCGTGATTGGCCGTCACGCATTCGGCGACCAATATCGCGCCACAGATTTCTTATTCCCTGGCAAAGGCAAACTTTCCATGAAATGGGAAGGCGAAAACGGCGAAGTCATCGAACAAGACGTTTTTGAGGCCCCCAATTCCGGTATTTACATGGGCATGTATAACCTGGACGAATCAATCGCAGATTTTGCACGCGCCTGCATGAACTACGGACTGCAACGCAAATATCCTGTTTATCTGTCTACAAAGAATACAATTTTGAAGAAGTATGACGGCCGTTTCAAAGATATCTTCCAGGAAGTCTACGAAAAAGAATTCAAGGAAAAATTTGAAGCGTTTGGCGGACTTTATGAGCACCGCCTAATCGACGATATGGTCGCTTGTTGCATGAAATGGTCTGGCGGCTATGTTTGGGCGTGTAAAAACTACGATGGCGACGTTCAATCAGACACCGTCGCACAAGGCTTTGGCTCACTTGGTCTTATGACATCAGTATTGATGAGCCCTGACGGACGCACTGTCGAGGCGGAAGCTGCGCACGGCACCGTCACGCGTCACTACCGCGCGCATCAGCGCGGCGAAGAAACGTCAACAAACTCTATCGCCTCCATCTATGCATGGACGCGCGGCCTTGCCCACCGCGGCAAGCTTGACGGTAATGACGCCTTAATCAATTTTGCCCAAACCCTTGAACAAACGATCATCAAGACCGTTGAAAAAGGCTCAATGACAAAAGACTTGGCGCTATTAATCGGTGAAGACCAACAATGGTTATCGACAACTGGCTTCCTAGAAAAAGTTGACGAAAACTTCCAACAGGCGATGGCTGCACAACAGTAAAGGACCAGCGCCTGAGTACGATTGGAATTACCTCTTTTTAAGACATACCACCTTAAAAAGTTGGGTAACACAAAAAGGACTGTTGGGACGCCGATCAAAAAGCGCACCCAACGGACCTAATATAATGTAAGCAGCGCTGTGTATGACAAAAAACGACCCTACGCTTCATGTGGACCTTTCGGCCATCGCTGAAAACTATAACATGTTGCGTAAGGCGTGCCCTGGCGAATGCGGTGCAACCGTAAAAGCCGATGCGTACGGACTTGGCGCAATAGAAGTAACGCGTACTCTTATTAAATCGGGGTGCACTCACTTTTTTGTCGGCACAAAAAAAGAAGGCTTCGACCTTCGCCAACATTTTCCGAACATCGAAATCTATGTTTTTTCCGGCGCCTTGCCAGGGGAAGAAGAAGATTTCATTGATGGCCGGCTCCTGCCTGTTTTAAATTCCATTGATGCGATTGAAAAATGGCGCAAGGTTCACCCGCCCGCTGGCGCCATATTGCATATTGATACGGGGATGAATCGCCTCGGCCTCGATCCGATAGAAGCGCAAAAATTGGTCACCACACCTTCGCTGCTTGACGGCGCTGGCGTTACGAAAATCATGACCCACCTTTCCCATGCAAGTTGTGTGAACGCGCCAGAAAACGACCAACAACTGGCGCGCTTTGCTACGTTTACAGATGCATTCCCAATGTTAGAAACGAGCATCGCAAATTCCGCAGGCATCTTAAATGGGCTAAAATATTGCGGTGATCTTGCACGTCCAGGGATCGCCATTTATGGCGGCTCTCCTTATTCGGATCAAAAAAACCCGATGCGCCAGACGGTACGGCTTACCGCGCCTTTATTGCAAAAACGCTATTTAAAAGCAGGTGATACAGTCGGGTATGATGGGCTATATACCGCGCCCAAAGATATGACGATCGGCGCGGTTGGCTTTGGCTACGCAGATGGCGCACCGCGCGCTTTAAACAAAGACGCCGTTTTCCATATTGACGGCGTGTCCTGTTCGGTTCTGGGCAGAATGTCGATGGATCTTCTTATGGTCGATCTATCAAATCATGATCATGAACCATACTCTCTTGGCCAGCCCGTGGAACTTATCGGCAAAACAAGCCTGGACCAATTCGCCGCTTGGTCGAACACAATTTCATATGAAATTCTAACGGGACTTGGTCAACGCGTATCGCGCCGTTATATCTAACGTAAACAAGTTTCGATTAAGTGTTGCGCACTCAATCAAACTACCCTCAAGCAACATCCATTTCAGCGCCGCCCTGTGAAACCCATTTATTGAGCATCGCGGTCAATAACTCTTGCTTGATCGGTTTGGTCAGATAGTCATCAATATTCTCTTGCAAAAAACGTTCTTTATCACCACTAAGCGCATGGGCTGTTAAAGCGATGATTGGCGTATGTTTTTTCCCTGCTTCGTTTTCAAAAGAGCGGATCGCGTTAGCAGCCTCAATGCCGTCCATGACGGGCATAGAAATATCCATCAAAACGAGATCAAATTGCTCTTGCTTAAATTTATCCAGCGCCTCGCGGCCATTTTCTGCAAACACCAGCGAGAACGCGTTTGGGTCAATCAAATTTTTAACAACTAATCGATTGACCATATTATCTTCTGCAACCAAGACTTTTACACATTGATTAGCCGTTTGTTCTTTGCTCTGCGATAATTCATTTGGGTATGATTGATCTTGATTTTGGGCCAAATGCCCCAACAAATCAGCCTGCTCACTAACTGGCGAACTCGCCTTATTTTCACCAGTTAGTGTTTTCATTGCGACGCCCCCATCATTGACAATAGGCGTTTTCAGCTGAACCCAAAAAACAGAGCCGACACCTAATTGCGAGCGAACACCAATCTTTCCGCCCATCGCTTCAACTAGTCGCCGCGAGATCGTCAAACCAAGGCCGGTGCCAGAATAGGCGCGTTTCGATGAATTTTCAGCCTGCTCAAACTGGCTAAAAACTAAGCCCAGCTTTTCTTCGGCGATACCAATTCCCGTATCTTCAACTTCTAAACACCAGTTTGCTTCATTCCCCTCCACCTTCGCAGAAAGGCGAATAGTGACGGCCCCGTTATCGGTAAACTTAATGGCGTTACCAACAAGGTTAGTCAGTATCTGACGTAACCGCCCGATATCAATCTCCACATTTTCGGGCAGATCATCACCACACTCAAGAGACAGCTCGATTTTCTTTTGTTGGGCCGCCACGCCCAATAAGGTTTTGACTTCCACAACAGCGCTTTTAAAATTTGCAGCCCTTGGGGTAATGGTCAGCTTACCAGCCTCAATTTTGGAAAAATCCAAAACATCATTGATGATGGTCAGCAATGCGTTTCCAGATCGATTTATTGTATCCACGTATAATGATTGGTTTTCAGTAAGACCAGTTCTCTTTAAAACTTCCGCCATGCCAAGCACACCGTTCATAGGGGTGCGAATTTCATGGCTCATATTGGCAAGAAAATCAGATTTCGCCTGACTAGCCTGTTTTGCCTTATCATGGGCTGCTTTTAAGCTTTCGGTCGCCCGCATCATCTCATATTGAAAGATGGATGCGCCGATAATCAACAAGACAAGACTTAAGCAATGGGCAATTAAAACTTCAGTCCAATTTAGGGTCGCATAAATCCCAGGGGTTGGCCCATCATAATTGGCATGATGAAATATATAAATCGCCCCATAAAGCGCCGCCATTACCCCGACTATCACCAGTCCGGTGCGCATGCCTAATGCCAGCGTGGTTACGACCAACAAGCTCGGCAACAAGGTGAGCGAAGATGATAGATAGTGGCCATTGTCAAATGCAATCATCACCAAAACGCCGCCGCCAGCAATACACACAATGCGCGCCGCTTTTTTAAAGCTCTTAGCCTTGTACATATAGAATGGGCCGAGCAAGGAACATAACGAAGCGAAAAAACCGCCCGATACAACCAATGGTTCGTCGCTTAGGATCGGCAAGTTAATTGCCGTCATAACAAGGCCTGTCAGCCCCGCCATTAAAAAGAACAGATTTAAAGCACGACGCCCAGCGATTTCATGATAATCAGCGTCATTGCCCGAAGGCCACAAAAAGGAAAGTACTTTTTTAAACAACATGAAAGCAGCTTTTTGGTTAACCCACATCATATAATAAGCTAGCAAAATTATTTACTCTGCTGCTCATACCGTATGAAACTCACTGAATTGTGATTGAATATTCAGTATCACCCCCAAAGCCCCTAAAACTCACTTAACAATATCTGCACAGCACCAATATATTTTTCTATACAATGTTTTGGCTCGCGATCTAGAATACCAGCCTGGCTATTCGGCGCCTTTTAATAAAAGGCGCCGAAATTTTCTATAGTCAAAATTCATAGACGATGAAGTTCTTTGTTTGATTTGCTGACCAAGCATATCTGTACTTTCAAGCCCTAAGATTAAGATGCGTTATTTCGAGTGAATGTTGCTTCACTCAAGCCCAGCACCCTTATTACTTGCGCCGTACGCCCCCCACCCCTTTAAGTCACTCGCCGCCTCGCTAGCGGGCGCATACTCAATTAGTGATCAGCCTCTCCCTCCCCAAATAACAAGTCGATCATAAGCGCAGCTGCGCCTTAACCGTCCTTTGCATGACCTCTCGCAAACAAAACAACAAAGTAAACTAGCCAAAAGCCAAAATTTCATGTACATTAAATATCATGGCTGCATATATATGCATTTAAAGCTAATGCAAAAGAAATTGCGCCGCAAGTAACAACCAGCACCGCACGAATAAGAAGGTATGACTTATGCCCCGCGATGACCTTAGAATAATGGCGAAAGTTGCCGACCTTTATTATAATCAAGGTATGAAGCAGGCGGAGATTTCCGCCCGTCTCGGCGTTCACCAGTCCTCTATATCCCGCCTACTGAAGAAGGCTGAAAAAGAAGGCATCGTGAAGGTGTCGGTAAATTATCCAACTGGCTTTTACCCACATCTTGAATCGTCACTTGAAGAAACATACGGCTTAAAACAAGCGATTATAGTCGATTCAACACCGTCTGAGTTTGAATTAACATCGCGCATCGGCTCCGCCGCCGCTTCATGCTTGCGCTCGATCCTAAAACCAACCGATACCATAGGCATATCTTCTTGGTCATCCTCACTGGTCGCCATGGCTCAATCCTTGCGCCCAAGGGAAGTCACGGCGGCTAAAGTCGTTCAAATTCTTGGCGGCGTCGGCAGCCCAACCGCTGAAATGAATGCGACCCACCTGACCAAGCAATTCGCCCAACTGACCGATGGCGCCCCCGTGCTTTTAGGCACGCCAGGCATCGTCCCCAATGCGAACGCTCGTGACGTATTAATGGCGCAGCCTTATGCGAAACAAGCTTTGGATTTGTTTGATGATGTTACAATCGCTCTTGTCGGCATTGGCACGCTTGAGCCTTCCCCCCTGCTTGCAAAGAGCGGCAATGCGTTCCCCGAAGAGAGCCTTGCCCGTTTAAGAAACAGCGGCGCTGTAGGAAACATTTGCCTTCGGTACTTCAATAAAGATGGCGCCCTAGCAGACACCGATCTGAACGAGCATGTAATTGGCGTTACGCTAGAACAGCTTAAAAAAGTCAACACAACAATTGCGATTGCTGGGGGTATGCGCAAAAGCGAAGCGATCCTTGGCGCTTTGCGCGGCGGTTGGATCGATATTCTCGTAACAGACGACCAGGTCGCTTCTTACATTTGTGGCGACCAGGCGCACGCGGCGGCTTAAAAATAGCCCCTTGACATCACAGGCCCAAATGAGACATCATTGTCTCATGACAGAACCTGTACGCCCTACAACCGAAGAAGCCATTATTCAAGCGGCTTTTGACGTATTAAACCGCACGCCCAATGCGTCAATCGCCGAAATAGCCAGCCGCGCCGGCGTTGGGCGCGCCACATTACATCGACACTTCTCGAGCCGAGACGATCTTATCCGCGCTCTTTGCCTTCGGGCCATCAAAGAATTAGATGGCGCCGCTGAAGAAGCTGTCGAGCAAGCCACAAGCAATGCCGATGCTTTGCGCCTAATCCTTCAAGCGGTCATCCCCTTAGGCAATCGCTATGGTTTCTTAGCCAGCGCATTAGACACGGGCGACCAAGAACTCAATGCGCATTATGAACGACAAATGCAGGAGACCCGCGATCTAATCGACGCGGCGAAAAGCGAAGGCGCCTTGGCGCAAGACGCACCGACGACATGGATCGCACAAGCTTTCGACCATCTTATTTATGCTGGCTGGGAGAGTGTTTACACCAAAGAGGCGACGCCCTCACAAGCCGCTTGTTTAGCATGGCGGACACTTACAAAAGGGGTAGGAGCCTAATATGACGTTAGAAAGCTTTCAGCTATTCGGTCAACAATTTGACAATGTTTTTTTCCTCATCGGCGGGGCTCTACTTATCATAGAAATCATACGGGGGCTGTTTTTAAAAGCGTATCGCTGGCGCGGTTTTCTTGATATGGCCACCAACATTGCAACGCAAATTCCCTTTTTAATATTTGAAGCAGCGGTGCTTTCCTTTGCTTATATCGGATATTCTCTTTTAGCGGACAATTATGTCACTTGGGGGCTTCCCTTGACGCTGTCGACCGCGGCGCTCGCCGTCTTGGCTTGTGACTTTGTTTATTATTGGGAACATCGTTTGGCCCATGAGCTGCGCGTGTTTTGGACACAACATGCCGTCCATCACTCGTCACGTTTTATGAACATAACGGTTGGCGTGCGCTTCGGGCCGATGGAAGGGTTGATCTCTGTCATCGCGCATCTGCCTTTGGTCTTCTTAGGGTTCCCGCCAGAGGTTATTTTTGTCGGGATTATCATTGTCTTGGCTTATCAAACATGGATCCATACGGAGCTTATTGGCAAGCTTGGACCGTTGGACAGCGTTTTAAACACCCCCGCCAATCACCGCGTTCACCATGGCTGTGACGATAAATATATCGATAAAAATTATGGCGGCATTCTGATTATTTGGGATCGCCTATTCGGCACTTATCAACGCGAGGAAGAAAAGCCAAACTATGGCCTTAAGCGCGATTATAACAGCGTGAACCCCTTTTCAGTTTGCTTTTCAGAGCTGCCGGGTTTTTGGCGCGATATAAAAAGCGCCAAATCAATTGGCGAACTTTGGATGTATATTTTCGGCAAGCCTGGCTGGACACCGCGGGATAAAGTGCGCGACTAGGAACAGTCACATTTAGGAACAGTCACTAAGAGAGCGCGAAATTGTTTCGCCCCTCAAACCGAAGCCCCATTTTTATTCTCAAGAATAACGGCCGCAAAAAACATCAAGCGCGTCCGATGCAAACCTCTATCAAGCCCCTTTTGCAGATGCTATGAAACGGTAAACTAATATAGAGCTGCCCAAAGGGTGTGATGATAATGGCGGAGAATTCGCCACATACAATCCAAAGCTTTCGCGAGATGCGAGCATCTGTACGCGCGTTAACGCCAGCGATCGCGTGGCCAACGCTGGTCATGGCCCTCACCCTGCCTTTCGTCACGGCGGGGATTATTGCGTTGGCGGTCACAGGTGAAATCCCACTTCTCGCGGCGACGCCCGTGCTGGGGTATCTTGTCTATTGCCATTTCATTTATGTCCATGAGTCTATTCACAACAATATCTTCCCTGGCCAGCCGAAACTCGCCTTTCTGGAAAATATTTTCGGGTGGATAGGCGCGACGACGCTTATCTCCACCTATCCCCAATTGAAGCATGTACATTTGATGCATCACGCCCACCTTAATGGGCCGGATGACCCCGACGCCCTTCTTGCGCGTGGCACATTTAAAAAACTGGTGATAGGCTCCATCGTCAGTATCTTTTTAAATGCCTTCCCCCCAAGCATCCGTGAAAGCATCATCGGCGGGGAAACGCTAAAGAAATTCCGTACCGACCTGCCGCCCAAGATTTGGCGCATCCATGACGCGCTTGGTTGGGCGCAAAGCTTGGTCGGTCTTGCATGTATTTTGTCTGGCTACGGCCTTGAGTGGTTTTTGCTCTGGCTCGCGCCAGGCCGGATAGGCTTTATGATATTAAGTATTTTTATCGTGTGGGCGCCACATCAACCTTACAAGGAAGGTGATCAGTTTACCGGCACGCGCCTTTTCTTTGCGCCTGGCGTCACCCTTTTTATGTGGTGGAACAATATGCACTTGCTCCACCATTTATTTCCAGGACTGCCCTTTTATCGTTATCCGGATTTTTACCGGCAATATCGCCCAGCGCTTATCGCTTCCGGCGCACGCGTTGAAGGTCTGGTCCCGGGCTCAAAACCATCCGCAGAAATTGGCGTCAACCGCCCTTTGGTCCCAGCGGAATAAGTTAGCCGCCCTCAAATGCGGCTAAACGCGCTAACCTCAGCGCGAAACTGGACGATATCGCCAACACGCACAAGCTCGCCTTCCGCTTCCACCGGATCAGCCACTAGCGGTAAGATACTGTCGGAAATAGCGTTGCCACCGGCGTCAGTCATGAGCAAAACAACCTCGCGCCCATCTTCGGCGCGCGCCCAAAAGCTCGGCGGGATGCCACCGCGAATACAAAGACTGGCGCAGGCCTTGTGAGTGGCCCCGCGCCCAGGGCGCATCACGCCAAAAAAGCATTTGCTGTCCATGATTGTGCCCTTAAGGCGCGCGGGTCCAAGGCTTTGCGGCGTAGGCGCGGCGAGTGAGGCGATATCGCCCGAAAAATCAGCGGCGTCGGTAAGCCATTGATCGAGGAGCAATGGCACTTCCAACATCTGGCGGTCTTTACGCTGAATAAGAACGCCGTCAGCTGTAACAGCACGCCCTTCCGCCGCTTCAAGATCAAGGCCTGAAGTGCATTTTCCTTGCGCGACCACTAATACGGTGCGCATCCCAAATGGCGCATCAGGATCAGCCAGGCGGATCATCGGATAGGGCGCACGCGATAACACCCCTGTCACCTGATGAGTGGCATTCGTCAACCACGCCCCGGCGCCAGGATCGGATAAGTTCGATGCAACGCCGTACGCTGTCCCGCCCATGATCGCAAGACCAACAGGCAGCGCGCCAAGCAAGAAACGTCGGTCCACCGCCGGGGTCTTCGCCCAACCGATGAACATTTCATCGCCATCGTTTTTTTCAGAAGGGCGCCATACGCCTTTATTTAAGCTCATGCCGCCCCCTCCTGCATTCCGCCAGCAGCGATGAGAGCGGGCGCAGCCTTTGTTCCGGGCTTGTTAGGTTTCGGATCAACCATGATCACCCCTTCTTCAATCCGTACATTGTATGTTGCGATTTTCTCAGTAAAAGGCGGCGGCGATACGCCGTCATCTGGCCGATATTGCCAGCCATGCCATGGACAGGTGATGCAACCATCAACCACGCGCCCCTCGCCTAGCGGGCCGTTTTGATGACGACAAACATTTGTCACCGCTGAGACCTTGCCGTCATAGCGAAAGACCGCCACGCGCTCTCCGCCTGGCAAGGGCGCAATAACGGCGCGATCTTCGGGGATATCCTGCGGTGCACAAACCTCAACCCATCCCTTTTCCTTCAACTTCGCCATACCGCCATCGGCCGAAAATTCCCGAAAAGCAGTATAAAGATGAAGACCAGAAACAACCACAAAAGCGCCAAAGGTCAAAATCGGATAGATCGATGCTTTTTCAGTGTAAAGCGCGCCAAGAACTATATGAAAAATCAGCGCCGCATAGGCCGGATAAACCAGCATGTGCAGCAATTTCCACACGGGCGCCGACAAATTGTTGAGCCAAAAATCATGACTGGTCGCCGCCATTAAAAATAATATCGTAAAAGCGATAAGACCGAATATCTCAAACGGGAAGCCAGGGATAGCGTCGTAAGGCCCATTGCTGACAAAAAGCGACACAAACGGATTAATTGGCCCGCCCCCATGATACCACAGTAGCGCCAACCCAAAATGCGCAAGCGCCACAAAAAAAGTAAGCACCCCAAGGTGGCGGCGATTGTATAAAAACCAATTCATACGCGGCGTGATCCGCGCCAATGGGCCGATCAATAATATGCCTGTCAGCAAAGTGAAGGCCGCTGTACCCAAAGCGCGGATCACCAAAACCACCGGGTCCGCCGTATGGCCGCTTGTATGAGGCATAAGCCCGACCAAAACAAAAACGACCAAAAAGATCGCAAGGCCCAAAAGGAAATAAAGGTCATACTGACGTTTATTCGCATTCCATTGAACTACTTGATATCGATGTCCCATTATTCAACCTCCCCCACAGCAGCTTCCGGCAACGGCGAATAAACAGGATTTTCCGGCGCCCGTTTTAGCGCGCCAAAGGCGAAGACCAATGTCAAAGGGGCAAGGGCAAGCCACCAAAGAAGGTGTAATCGGCGCAGCGGTTTCCTCATGACGCTTCTCCCCCCTCATGCCCAGCAATTGGCGCATTTATTTTTCGGAAGGATAAAAGCCGGCCAATCATAAAAGGCCACAACGCAATAACGCCAGGCAGGATGATCAAACGAAACAGCACGCCCGTTCCATCCGCCGCATGATCAATTCGTTGGACGCCCAAAAAAACGAAGCCAAGGCCAAAAATTAGCCCCACTCCGAAATATAGGCCGATACCGCCCCAAATCATGGCCGCTGTTTCAATTGTCATCCGCCCCTCTCGCCCGTTATCTGTCCCCTTGGCGATTAGTTTAGGCCAGACTGGCCCAAACGGCTATTCACGTTTTTCGCTTTATCGCTTGAAAGATTGTGATTTGCCCTTCGCAAGAAAGCAAAACACACTCTTTTTCACACCTTGGGGAGCATTTGTTGCATTGGGGTCAATAATGACGTTTCGACTGATCACACGATTATTCGGCAGAACACAGCGCGCGCACAAAGATAATTTGCAATCTGACGCGCCCCAAATCCATGATAGAATAAGCGCCGACACAGCAGCACCATCCCCCCGATCCGCAGGAGAAACCATCATGGCGTCATCGCAAACGCCCCCAACTAATCAAGGCCCTTTAAGCTGGCACAAAGTGGCGGAGCTCGACCAACTGCCAGAGTCGCGCGTGATGTCAGTCACGGCGGGCGTAAAGACTTTAGCGCTGACCCACTTTCAAGGCCAATATGCGGCGATGGACAATCGCTGCCCCCACCAAGGCGGCCCCCTTGGCGAAGGCTCGATCGAAAAAGGCGAAGGCGGACAGTGTTGGCTGCGCTGTCCATGGCATGGGTGGGACTTTGACCCGTTAACCGGCAAACCGCCAGGCGGCCATGAAGATACTGGCCAAGAAATGTATCCCGTTGAAGTGCGCAAAGACGGCATCTATGTCGGCGTTCACGAAGAAACTGAACACGAGCAAGATGTTTCAGACGTTATCGTCTCTACGATGGTCAATTGGGGGGTAAAACGCGTCTTCGGCATGGTGGGCCATTCAAACCTCGGCCTAGCAGAAGCATTCCGCAAAAAAGAACAATCAGGCGACATCAGCTATGTCGGCATCCGCCATGAAGGGGCGGCTTCATTTGCCTGCTCCGGTTACGCCAAATTGTCAGGCAAGCCAGCGGCGTGTCTTTCTATTGCTGGGCCCGGCGCGACCAATCTTTTAACGGGCCTTTGGGACGCAAAAGTCGACCGTGCCCCGGTTATCGCCTGCACAGGTCAAGTACAAACCCAGGTCTTTTCGCCCTTCGCCTTCCAAGACATTGACCTTCTTGGCGCCTTTAAACCGGTGGCGGCGTTCAGCCACATGGTTTTGGCCGATTCCAATCATGGCGAACTTACAAATCTTGCGATGAAGACAGCATTGGTTGAACGAGACGTGGCGCATCTTGTCTTTCCCGATGATGTCCAAACCCTGCCCAAACCGGCGGGCAAAATCGGCGGCCCCCAAGGACGCATGACCACCACCCGAATGGCGCCGGATGAAGCATCCATTGCCGCAGCGATCGACAAAATCAAAAATGCACGCCGTCCCATTATCATAGCGGGCTATGGTGCGCGCGAGGCAATGGCTGAAGTTATCCGTCTTGCTGAACGTCTTAAATGCCCAGTGCTGACAACCTTTAAAGGCAAGGGCCAAATCCCCGACACACACCCCCACGCGGCTGGCGTTCTCGGCCGGTCCGGCACGCCCATCGCGAGCTGGTTTATGAATGAGAGCGATTTGATTATTTCCCTTGGCTCTTCTTTTTCTCACCATACCGGGATTGAACCGAAGAAGGACATTGTACAGATCGATTTCGATCGCATGCATCTCGGCAAAAGTCATCCGGTGGCAACCCCAGTCTGGGGCGAAATCGGCTATACGCTTGAGCTGATGGCAAGCCAAATGCCCGCAAGCCTTAATGCGCAAGATCAACGGGGCGAGATAAAGGACCGTTGGGCGATTTGGCGCCGCGAGAAAGAAAGCCGCCTCAGCGATGATCGCGGCCGCGGCATTTCCGCCGCCTCCCTTTTTGCGGCGCTTACCAAAGTTGCGCCGGCAAACGCGATTATGCCGGTTGATGTGGGCAATAACGCCTATTCATTTGGGCGTTACTTTGAACCCTGCGGCCAGAGCGTTTTAATGTCCGGCTATCTTGGGTCAATCGGGTTCGCGTTTCCTGCGGCGATGGGCGCTTATGCAGCGACCCAAGATTTCGCGGAACATGCGGGGCGAAAAGTGATTTCAATCTCTGGCGATGGCGGATTTGGTCAGTATGCGATGGAGTTTACCACCGCCGTCCATTATAATATGAATATCACCCATATATTGATGAACAACAGCGAGCTTGGCAAAATCTCAAAAGAACAAAGAGCGGGCGAATGGCGCGTTTGGCAAACAGATTTAACAAATCCTGACTTTGCCGCCTTTGCAAACAGTTGCGGCGGGCTTGGCCTTCGAGTAGAACAAACAGCTGATCTTCAAAGCGCCCTTACCCGCGCTATCTCACATAAAGGACCTTCTTTAGTAGAGGTCATTACGGATGTGGAGTTGGTTTAGTTAGTAATTAACATCCCGTTAACCATACCGTGATGCAACCTCTAATTTTCATCTCGGTATTGTTATGGCGTATTCATTTTTAAAGCCCCATCATTTTAAGCCCTTTGCCGCTGGATTTAGCGCCAGTGTAATTCTTCTTTCTTCTGATGCATTGCTCGCCAATGACCCCCTGCCAGATCTTGCGCGCGCAATGCTTGATGCGGCGGCGGAAACTGGGGAGGCAGATGACATCGACGCCGTCGCTGATGCCTTAAAAGCCGTTTTTATTGGCGCCGAAGCTGCGATCAATCAGGCTGCAGCCACCTATATTGCAGACTTAAAACCACAAGAAACGCCCCCTAGAGAAGAGAGCGATAGCCGCCCCTCAAAAACAGCCCCAAAAGATATAGAGCTGCTGAATAAGGAAAATGAAGTCCCGCCAGCCCAGAGCGAAACTGAGCCCACGCCGAGCAAGGGCGTTTTTTCCATCGCTCCTTGGGACGGCGCCATTACGATAGGCTCAACGATCGCCTCTGGGAATTCAGACAATATCGCAGCAGGCCTGGCGATTGACGTCAAACGCAGTTCAGTTTTTTTCACGCATAATATTAAGACAGGGATTGACTATGCCTCGGCGGACGGCGCACGCACGCAACAACGTTGGCATGCAGATTACCAACTTGACACGACCATTTCTGATAAAACATATGCCTATGCTCGCTTTGCCTATGAAGAAGACGCCTTTTCAGGTTTCGACTATCGCCTTTTTGGCGGCGGCGGTCTTGGTCACTATATAAACCAAAGCGAACCTTTTAGCTGGAAGCTGGAAGGAGGTCCTGGTTATCGCTTCTCCCCGATCGACGATAATCGAGAAATTGAGTCTGAAATCGCGTTGTATACAGAAACAGAAATCGACTGGCTCATTCGTAAGGGCGTTCTTTTTGAACAAAGCCTCAATGGTACTTGGACGGCGCCAACCTCAACCATCACTTCCCTTACAGCATTAAGCACGAGCCTAACCGACACCCTATCAACGGCGCTTTCCTTCCATGTACGCTATGAAACCAATCCGCCTGCGGATCGGGTGAATGTCGATAAACTGTTTAAAGCATCCGTGAAGTTCGGCTTTTAAAAAACTTCAGCCTGCCCGAAGCTTACGGATCAATGTTGGCAAACGAAAAATCAACCAGGCGGCAGGCCAAAAATTGCCTAAAACAAAGGTTGGCGCAGCCAATAACACGCCTTTCCACAGGCGGTCTTCAAACGCAATGATGATCGTCGCAGTGATGACAAAGCCAAGATAAAGGTCAATGAGCGTGACCACAGTCCATGGTTCGCGGACCATCTCCGCCAGCACGGGCCCTAACCCGCGATCATCAGCGCCCCAGGCCCAGATAATAGCGGCGATTAAGAGCACGGCGAGCAGCCCAATTAAAATTCGCAGTAACATCATGCCACCTATACGTCGAGACGCAGCATATGGATGACAAGGCTCGTCGCCCACAACGTCAAGATTTTTGCTTTTTCCAATCGTCTGTCAACTGGCCTGAAAAGCCCCAATCTTCCTGTTCAATTTCTTGAATGACAATATGGATATGTTCCGGCTTCTTCCCAAGCGTACTGACCAAGCTATCGGTTATATCTTTCACAATTTGTGCTTTTTGGGAGCGATCCGCCCCCTTCGTGATTTGCACATTAACGTAAGGCATTAGCAGGTCTCCAAATTAGGCGCTATTGCTCTGGCCGGGCGCGGAATGTTTCCTCATCAAGCTCGCCTTCCCACTTTGCAATCGCGGTTGCGACAGCCGCGTCACCCGTGACGTTAACGGTTGTGCGCATCATATCGAGAAGCCGGTCAAATGGGAAAATAAAGCCAATAACCAGCGCTGTATGCTCCGGCGATACGCCAAACACATCCAGCACCATCGCCAAAAGGAAAAGAGAAGCCGAAGGCACGCCAGCTGTCCCGATTGATGCAAGCGAAGCTGTCAGCGCAATTAGGAAATAGTGTTGAACCTCTAGCTGATACCCAAAGGCTTGCGCGGTGAACAACGCCAAAATGCCAAGATAAAGCGAGGTGCCGTCCATATTGATCGTTGCGCCAAGTGGTAACACCGAACCGGCAACGGACTTTTGCACCCCAAGATTTTCAGACACTGCCTTGATTGTCACAGGCAAAGTGGCTGATGAGGAAGACGTCGAGAAGGCAACCATCTGCGCATCTAGGATGCCGCGGAAAAAGCCGACAAATGGCAAACCAAGGAAGATACGAACCAACCCGCCATAGACTATGGCCATATGTAGAAATGCGCCGACATAAACCGCCAAGGTAAGCGACAAGATCGCGGTAAATGTCTCAACGCCTTTTGTGCCCGCCACATATGCGATCAGACCAAAAACCCCAAATGGCGCAAGCTCCATAATCAAATGGGTTGCTTTTAAAATCCCCTCCGCGGCGGATTCAAAAAAGCGGCCAGCCGGTTCCCCCTGCTCGCGGGCCATTAACAAGCCAACGCCCAACAGCAAGGCGAAGAAGATCACCGCTAAAATATCACCTTCAACCAAGGCAGCGAAAGGGTTTTGGGGGATAATGCCCATTAGTCGTTCACCAATCGGCTCTGCCTGTGCGATCGCACTTGGCGCGGCATCTCCAAGATCAACCCCCATTCCCGGCTTGAATAAAAGCCCCATCCCAAGCCCCAGAATGTTCGCGAAAAACGTCGTAGCGATATAGAGAAGAAAGGCTTTCAGCCCGATTGTTCCGAGTTTTTTGGGGTCCCCCATCGCATAAATGCCAGCAACAAGTGTTAAAAACACAAGGGGTACAACGATCATTCGAATTAAACGGATGAACACATCGCCAATAATCTTGACCTTAGCAAGCAGAGCCTCACCAGCTTCCGGCCCCATCGATTGGGTCACCGCCAAACCAAAGGCGACCCCAAGCACGAGCCCTAATAATACCCGCTTCCATAATTTGATCTCAAACCACCAAGACATTTAAGCCCCCTTTTGGTCCCCGAATTGTGTCCTGCAATGAGGCGCATTTCCTAGTTCACGGCGGCCAAAACGCACAACCCTACACGCACGCCATGATCGTTCGTGAGAAGCTCTCAAGCATTGGCGCAAAACGCAAGCCCTGGCGCCAGATTTGCTGTGATCCTTTTTACAGCTTGAAAGGCTATTTCGGCGAAGAAATGGCCAAACTGATAAAAATGTAAACAACGAGTTATGAAAAGCTTGATGATCCGCCCCGTAAACTTGCACCGCACTAGTTATAGGGAACCACCCATGTCATCTCGTGAGCATCGCCGTTTTCATCGTGTCGCCTTGGATTTGCCGGCGCAAATAACGGTTAACGCGATGGATGACTATGAAGGTAAACTCATCAACATTTCACCTGGCAGTATGGCCATTGAAGTGAAAGCAGATGTTCTGTGCGGCGACGCCGTCGTCATCGCGGTTAAAGACCTCGATATTGTTGAGGGCCGTGTTGCGCGTATTTTCCCAGGCGGGTTTGCGGTTTCCTTTATGCTATCGCGCAAGCGCCGCCGGATCCTTACTGAAAAGTTGATGATCATCATCAACAAAAACCACGCAAGAGATTTGGAAGACCGACGCCGCACGCCGCGCCACCCCAATATCGGCAAAAGGCTCGTTTGCCGCTTGCCAGACGGCACATCATTATTCGCCAAACTAATCGACCAAAGCGTTGAAGGCATCTCCGTCGACGCCGAACGCAAACCGCCAATTGGAACGCCAATGAATGTGGGGCGCTCGAAAGGCGTTGTATTACGCCATACGCCGCGTGGCTTTGTCGTCGCTTATGTGGATCAATTAGAAAAAGAAAAGCAAAACACAGACGCCCAGGACGCAACCTCCCATTTACGGGCTATCTAAGTCATCTACCTGCGCCATCCTTAAATTTAACCCCAATCATGAAAAGCCCGGCATGTCGCCGGGCTTTTCTATACCTTCGAAAAACAGTTAAATTCTGTTGTATTTACGACGCCGCGCTCAGCTGACTGGCGGTTACAACAGGCTGCAAATTCTTCAGCACACTGCCTGCATCAAAAGCTTGGGGATTATCCTCCGGCTTCTCGCCTTTATGCATTGTTACAAACGCGATCGCGGAATACCGCGTTACTTCTCTTGTTACACCGCCATCATATGGATGGCCCCAGCCAAAACCGTATGCATAGTATGGGAAAGCATAAAACCGGCGTGGATGGCCATAACCATAACGCCCAAAGAATGCAGGCCCGCCATAATAACTTGAAGTGGTGTAGCTGGTCTTAGATTCAGTATCGCCTTCTACAACGATAAAATAATCATAGCCGTTTTGCTTTGTCAGCTCGCCAGCACGGTAAAGCAAGAAATTCTCAACCGTCTCTCTGTTGGTCAACGAGTTGCCACGAAATGTAATTCGATAGCGATTTTCTTCGATTTTTTGTTCCGAGAAGCCATAGCTTCGCTCGTCTTTTGCTGGCGCATAAGGGGTTGATGTTGCACATGCGCTGACAACAACCATCCCCAAAACCGCCAACAATGCATTGCGGCGCATCTTAGCGCGCGATAACCACTTTAGAGGCGTCATTTTCCTTCTCCCGATCAAACCCCAAACACAGCCCTGACGTCACTATACAGCCTCCCCCCTGAACCGCCAATCACAGTTTTGCTAGGCTTTTGTGAGAAGAACTAAGCCGCCAAAAGGTTGTATATTATAACCGCGACGCAAGATCGCAGAATTGGTAGCGCTATCAATTTTGACGAGCATCGACTCGCCTACAAATCTTCTGTAACAAGATATTCGTGGGACTTTTTTTAAGGGAGCATCGCTAAAAAGCGATCAATGCAACGCAAGTCATTAGACCCTTTATTACCAGGTAGTGCTATGCATTTACTGGAAAGCGCGGCGCGAAATTGCAGCGCTGATAATAATCTTAACCAAAAACCAAGATTTGGCTTAGGGCTTGCATTGTTAGACCGCACGGCGCCGGCTCACTTTATTAACGCCGCACTTCGACAGGGCGACAGCGCGAAAACGCGAACTTTATGGGCCGGGCATTGGCCTTACTTACTTTTGGGAGGTAACAATACATGAGTTCGACAGCGACTAAAATCAGCAACCAGATTAATAGTTTCGACGACATTGCACCGCAACATTTACGTAACTTAAGCGCATCAGCTCTTTATGAGCTCGCCGTTGCACGCGGCGAAGGCCAGATCGCGGCCGATGGCCCTCTAGTCGTAAAGACAGGGGAACATACGGGCCGTTCCGCCCAGGACAAGTTTATCGTCCGTGACGACGAAACCGATGAAACGATTTGGTGGGACGCCAATAAGTCAATGACAAGCGACCAGTTCGCCGCCCTGGAAGAAGATATGCTGGCCCATGCTGGGGATCTTGAACTAATCGCCCAAGACCTTAGAGGCGGCGCAGACCCTGACCACCACATTAAGGTGCGCGTTTACACACAATATGCTTGGCACGGACTTTTTATTCAACACTTGCTCATCCGACCCGATATGGCGGACCGTCAAGCAGCGCCAGACTTCACAATTGTCGACTTACCGGGCTTTGAGGCTGATCCAGAGCGCCATGGCTGCCGCACCAAAACGGTAATCGCGGTTGACTTTGCTCGCCGTAAAGTACTGATCGGCGGAACGTCTTACGCGGGTGAGATGAAAAAGTCCGTCTTTTCTATCTTAAATTACCTATTGCCGCCAAAATCAATTATGCCCATGCATTGCTCAGTCAATGTCGGCGACAATGATGACGCTGCCGTATTTTTTGGTCTTTCCGGCACGGGCAAGACAACTCTTTCCGCTGACCCAGACCGCACGCTTATCGGCGATGACGAGCACGGGTGGGGACCAAACGGCTTATTTAACTTTGAAGGCGGCTGCTACGCAAAGATGATCCGCCTTTCTGAAGAAGCCGAACCAGAAATTTACGCCACGACAAAACGGTTCGGTACTGTTTTAGAAAATGTGGTGATGGACCCTCAGACCCGCACCCTTGATTTAGACGACGCCACATTGGCGGAGAATTCCCGCGGCGCATACCCAATCCACTATATTCCAAACGCCAGTCTTGATGGGCGCGCACCAAACCCGAAAAACATCATTATGCTGACATGTGATGCGTTTGGCGTAATGCCCCCGATCGCTAAGCTGACCGCAGAGCAAGCAATGTATATGTTCCTTTCCGGCTATACAGCAAAAGTCGCCGGCACGGAAAAAGGCCTCGGCAACGAACCTCAAGCGACATTCTCTACCTGCTTTGGCGCGCCGTTTATGCCTCGCCATCCGTCGGAATATGGCGCTTTGCTTGGCGCATTAATCGAAAAACACGATGCCGATTGCTGGATGGTCTCCACCGGCTGGACCGGCGGTCCGTTCGGTGTCGGCAAACGCATGCCAATCAAGGAAACACGCGCATTGCTCGCCGCCGCCCTTGACGGCTCGCTCAAAGACGCGCCAATGAAGACCGATCCGATTTTCGGCTTCACTGTACCGCAAGCAGTTCCTGGCGTTGACGAGACAATCCTGTCGCCGCGCAATACATGGGCAAACGCCGCGGACTTTGACGCGCAGGCCGAAAAACTCGCCGGCATGTTCAATGAAAACTTTAAAGTGTTTGAGGCGCACGTCTCAGACGCCGTTAAAGAAGCAGCGCCCAAGGTTTAGGCGCCGCATTTATTAGCGCTTTCAAAAAACCCCGCGAAATGTTCGCGGGGTTTTTTCTATTCAAATTATCGCGGCCAATTGGACTTACACTTTTTTATCTAGGTTTGACGGCGCATCAAGCCCGCTAGCGGCGCCATATTGGCCAGCTGCTTCTGGGCTAGCCGCCCCAGCCTCGCCAGAACCGCCGCCAGTGGAAACAACCACCATCGCAGCACGCAAAACGCGGTCGCCAATCATAAAGCCTGTTTGAGCAACATTAGCGACATATCCCGAAGGCACATCACTTGGCGCTTGTGCAACAGCCTGATGCTGGTTTGGATCAAACTTCTCCCCTTGCGGATCGATTTTCTTCACGCCATGACGCTCAAGAACCGAATGAAGCTCCTTATCAGTCATTCGAAGCCCGGTCATCAATCCAGAAAGGCCCTCTGGTGTTTGGGCCGAGGCTTCTTCTGGGAAGGCGTCCAAAGCACGCTCAAAATTATCGGTGACGCTTAAAAGATCGCGGGCAAAATTGGCGATCGCGTATCGGCCAGCATCCACTTTTTCACGTTCGGCCCGGCGGCGGGTATTTTCAAGCTCCGCCGCCATCCGCATCAATTGGTCTTTAAGCGCTGCGGCTTCAGCAACCGCATCATTACCTTCTTCTTCACCGTCTTCTTGCGATGCGGCGATCTCCGCCGCTATCTCATCATCGCTAAGGTTGTCATCTTGAGGAAAATCGGACTGGCTCATAATAACGTTTCTTTCAACCAGGAATTTTTACTGAGCGAACAGCATTTACGTGCGCGCGCGCTTTATTTCAACAGTCTTGATACCGCTTCTGCAGTATAATCGACAATCGGGATCACTTTTGCATAATTGAGCCGCGTCGGACCGATGACCCCAAGCACCCCAACAACGCGTTTTGACTGATCGCGATATGGGGCGACAATCATCGAGGAGCCCGATAGCGAGAACAAACGATTTTCAGATCCAATAAAAATCTTGACCCCCTCGCCTTCAATGGAAGCATTCATCAGGTCGATTAGCTCTTGTTTACGCTCAAGATCGTCGAACAACATACGCACGCGCTCAAGATCTTGCTCTGTGTTTTCATCCAATAGGTGCGCACGCCCGCGAACGATCAGGGACTGTTCATTGCCCTGGGCGATCTCCGCCACCCCTTCGCGCACAAGCTTGGAAGTCAGCGCATCCAATTCCGCCTGCTCATTTTCAAGCTCAGTTAGAATGTGGTCGCGCGCTTCGGACATGGTTCGCCCGCGTAGCCTTGCCGCCAAATAATTCCCGGCCATCGTTAGGGCCGATGGGGGCAGGTCTAATGGCGTTTTAATGACACGGTTCTCAACACTGCCGTCTTCCGACACCAAAATGACCAATGCCTCCCCCGGGGCCGTCGCAATAAATTCTATGTGACGCAAAGGCGGTTCAGAGGTATTTGCAAGCACCAGGCTGGCGCTTTGGGTAAGTCCAGACAGGCGCGAAGCAACATCTTCAAGCACATCGGAAACCCCGGCATCGCGCGCGCCCGTCTCATAAGCGTTTTCTTCGATTGCCCGGCGCTCATCCGGAGATAGATCGCCAATCTGCAAAAGACTATCGACAAAGAGGCGAATGCCTGTTTGGGTCGGCAAGCGTCCGGCTGATATATGGGGCGCATGTAACAGACCCAGATCAGTTAAATCTGACATAACGTTTCGGATAGTCGCCGCCGATACATTCAGCGCTTCATCACGGCTAAGCGTTCGCGATCCCACAGGCTCACCAGTTTCAAGGTAAGCCTCCACAATTTTGCGGAAAACTTCACGCGCGCGCGCATCGATCTCGGTTAAACCGCCCATAAAAAGCACTCATATCCATTTACCCGCCAGAGTGAGCAAGACTATCCCTCAAAACGCTTAGAAAACAGATAATCAGACGTTTGTTAGCCAAAGCAGGCTTCGGTCTCGGCGGCATTGTGTAAAATATAAAGTAGGTGATTTCCCTGCCCGAACAATGGGTTTATTTTTACAACCTAAGCGCAGCCAATTTAGGGTAGAGCAACCGAAATGTCGCAATCGCGAAAAAAATCGCAGCTAGCGCCACAACTTAGGGACTTATGAGACGATTATGCTCTCGACAAGGGCATCGGCGCAGGCTTTAAAAAGCCAACATTAACCACACTACTATCCATGGAAAAGGGCCAAGCATGCGCACATCGGGACGCTCATTCGACGAATTACGGGCTGTGAGCTTTGAAACAAGCGTTACCAAACATGCAGAAGGCTCATGCCTGGTAAAATTTGGCGATACCCATGTTTTGTGCACAGCTTCCTGGGATGAAACCACGCCGCCATGGCTGCGCGGTTCAAATGCGGGATGGGTCACGGCTGAATACGGCATGCTGCCGCGTTCCACCCATGACCGCATGAAGCGGGAAGCGAAAAAGGGACAATCCGGGCGAACCCAGGAAATTCAAAGGCTTATTGGGCGTTCACTGCGCGCTGTGGTCGATATGAAAGCCCTTGGCGAGCGACAAATCCTTATCGATTGTGACGTGCTTCAAGCTGATGGCGGCACCCGCACAGCCGCAATATCAGGGGCTTGGATCGCCCTTAAACAGTGTATTGATTGGGCCCAAGAGCAAGGAATTATTACGACCGACCCCCTGACCGACTCTGTTAGCGCAATCTCCTGCGGCCTTGTGAAAGGCGCGCCAGCGCTTGATCTCGACTATGAAGAAGATTCCACCGCCGACACTGACGCTAATTTCGTCATCACGGGCGCGGGCGGCCTTGTTGAAATTCAGGGTACTGCTGAAGGCGCACCCTTTTCTGAAGAACAATTTATGGCGCTTTTAGGCTTGGCCAAAAAGGGGTGCGCCGCATTGACAGAGCGTCAAATGGCGATTTTTGAGGCCGCTTAGGCGCCATCCAAAAAATCATAATCTTGATCACGAGATCGCTTTGTATGGATTATGGTTAATGAAGCGGGCTTAACTTGACTTAAACCGCTTGATATATGTCTTAAAAGCGCCCCTTTCGCTATGGTAGAATTGCCATTGAAGCGGGCGCGCGCGTTGAAAAGTTGGAGAATCTAGCGATGGATAAAATCATTAAAGGGGTACTGACTTTCCAACAAAAAGAACAGCCAAAACGCCAAGCTGCCTTTAATGAATTGGCGGGCGGGCAGGCCCCGGAAGCTTTGTTCATTACGTGCGCCGACAGCCGTGTCGACCCAAATTTAATTACGTCCACCAATCCAGGCGATTTATTCGTTTGCCGAAATGCAGGCAATATTGTCCCACCACACTCCCACCAAACCAATGGCATAGCAGCATCGATCGAATATGGCGTAAGCGCCCTTGGCATTCGCCACATCATTATATGCGGCCATAACGAATGTGGCGCGATGCAAGGTGTGCTAAACCCAGAAAGCATCGAGAAGATGCCGCTTGTAAAAGACTGGCTGGCTTTTTCAGCTGCGGCAAAGAACGTCAGCGCCACCGACCCAAAAGAACAATTAAAACTAACGGTTCGTGCAAATGTTTTGTTGCAAATATCTCATCTCAAAACACATCCATGCGTCGCTTCAAGGCTAGCGACGGACGAAATCAGCCTGCATGGCTGGGTTTATGACATTAAAAGCGGCGCCATTGAGGTTTTCGATGCGGCGCAAGATAAATTTGTTCAGTTTGCTGAATTTTACAACAAATCTTCGCACAGCATAACGCATTCATCCGTACAACAAGCACCAGCGCCCCAGGAAGGGATTTTTGAAAAGGGTGTCGGGCGACAAGCCTTAAGTGCAATATCCCGCCCCCGCTACGCCCCCTCTGCGACGGGCATTTGCGCTTTTATTCGCGATTATGTTCAAGCAGAAGGAGAGGTTAAGCCAAGCCATTTTTTAACCGCAGACCTTGGCATCGCCGGTGCGCAGGGGCCAAATTTTATAGAAGTGTTTAGAAGAACCTTTGACACTGATTTTTCTGCGATGACGATGTCAACGTACTTTGACTGCCAAAAAACTGATCATTCTGCGCGCAATAAAATGCGTAAATTCTTCCGCAGCAACAAGTCGAAAGCGAAAGACTTTATCGATCTAAGGGTCGCACATTTGATTATGGCGGTCGAAAGAGGCGCTTGGTATGATTCAATGGTTAAAAAGCGGCGTCCGGCTAGTGCGCCCGCTAAGGAAACAAAAACAATCTCAAACCCTTCACCTTTGAAAAACGCTTAAAACGCGGTTATCATTCACACCGTCATGGGACATTTGGGGCGAAACGCCTTAAATATTCTTCCGATTAACGACGCCAAGAACTCGCGGGCGCCATTTCCTACTCAAAATGAATTTTTTAGGGTTTTGGCCGCAAAGAAAGAGATTTTTTGTAAATTTGGCTTTTAGATGAAAGCGGTCCATAAAAAGTTATGGGCGATGAGATGGTCCCCAATTCAGCCAATGGTCACTGAGAGTTTGATATCCCCACGTTACGCTGTTGCTGCTCCCCATGAAAATGGCAAGCATATTATTGAAGTGCTGATTGAGGAGCGTTGCACGAAACTGCGCAAGTCAATTTTTTGGCCTCTTTTACGCGCTGGGCTTTACCCTCTATTGAACAAAGGCGCTGCAGTGCGCATGGCGAATGAGGTTGCAAATTTATCCGCTCAAGGTGCAATGGATTACGTCAGTAATTTACTATCCATGCAACCAAACGTCACCACCTTAGAAAACATTCCGGAAAAGGGGCCCATTTTAGTGGCGCCGACCCATCCAACCGGCATCGCCGATGGGGTGGCGATTTGGCAAGCGCTACGCGAGCGCCGGCCCGATATGATCTTTTTTGCAAACCGTGACGCCGTTCGCGCGGCCCCTCAATTGGCGGACGTGATCATTCCTGTTGAATGGTTGGAGGAAAAACGCTCCCGCACCCGCTCTCGCGAAACGCTGCTTGCCACTAAACAAGCCTTTAAAGAAGAGCGCTGTGTCATATTATTCCCGTCCGGACGGCTTGCTTATATGGATGAGAACAAGGTTCTGACGGAACGCGAGTGGCAACCGACCGTGTCGATCCTTGCCCGTAAATATAACGTCCCCATCGTGCCGACGCACATGCGCGCGCGGAATTCCTGGCTTTATTACTGGTTTTGGAAACTGAATGAAGAACTACGCGATATCACGCTGTTTCATGAACTGCTCAATAAAAAGGGTAAAACCTTTGATATTACTTTTGGGGATATTATTCCGCCTGAAGACCTTCAAGGGGATCCAGCCGAAGTAACAGCAACACTGCAAGAACATGCGGTTACAAATGTTCCAAACGGCGCCCCTTTTAAGTCGCCAATTAGCACAGCCTCAAAGACCGAAACCACCCTAGCCTAGGACGCTTGGCGGTAAGTTAGCTCTAAGAAGACATCTTCCAGATCGGCCTCAACGGTGGACAAATCTTTCACTTTGACCCCCGTGGCGGAGAGCCGATCTAAGATCTGCGCGACTTTCGCCTCGCTCGGCCGGTATGGAACCGCCAACCGGCCATCGCTTGCAAGGCTTGCCTTAAACGGCCCAAGCTCTGGCGCGCTTTGCAAAGGTTCTATCGGTGTGATCAACAAAGTCTTGCGATCCAAAGAAGCGATCAGCTTTTCCGTCGGCTCACATGCGACCAGTTCGCCCTTGTTGATAATGCCGATTGTATCGCATAACTCCTGCGCTTCTTCCAGGTAATGCGTGGTCAGAACAATCGTGGCGCCAAGATCATGCAACCCTTGAACATATTCCCAAAGTTGACGACGCAGCTCGATATCAACCCCGGCTGTTGGCTCGTCAAGAATCAAAATCGGCGGATTATGAACCATGGCTTTCGCCACTAAAAGCCGCCGTTTCATGCCGCCAGACAGCTGTCGCACATAAGCGTCGGCCTTATCGCCAAGGCCAAGAGCTTCCAAAATCTCCATCGTGCGCCGCTCTTTTTTGGGAACACCGTAGAAGCCTGCGTGTAATTCCAACGCTTCTTTCGGCGTAAAAAAAACGTCTGTCGTCAACTCCTGGGGCACTACCCCCATCGCCGCGCGCGCCTGGCGTGGGTTCTTATCAATATCAAAGCCCCAAACGCTGGCGCTGCCGCCGGATTTTTTAACGAGCCCCGCTAGAATATTGATGAAAGTCGATTTTCCCGCGCCATTCGGTCCCAATAGCCCAAAGATGGATCCGCGTTTAATCGTTAAATCGACGCCGTTAAGCGCGCGTTTTGCAGGCGACTTTTTCGTCGAGGCATAAGTTTTCTGCAGATTTTTCGCAACAATTGCGTGGTCTGAGGGCGCGGTTTCAGTGAGAATGGTCATAGTTTTCTAAAACTTTTGGGGCGATATCATGCCCAGGCGATGATTGTTCTATCCCACGCTTTTAATGCGCTTGCAATGAAGCGGGCGAATTAGGGCCAATAATTAAAAGACGCCTCTTGACGAGACGGTTGCGCCTGGCGCATTTCAAGATTTAAACAGGACTAAGCTTTAAAGGTTTTACGCCCCATGATGGACTCTTCTGCAGCGACCATTCCTCCATCTGAAATTATCTATGTCAGCGATCGCCGCGTCGCATGTGACGGCGGCGGCGGCGCGCTTGGCCACCCCAAAGTCTATTATTCCTTAGTCGATGGCCAGGCCGTATGCGCTTACTGCGATCGCAAATTCATATACGACCCGGAAAAGGCAAAAGCCTAAATCAATCCCCGCGGCGCACGGCCAATTTCAAAATATCCTTTGCTTTAGGCGGCGACGCCTGGAGCAAGGAGCGGCGGAAAATACGGCCCATGACACGCGCAAGCGCCCACGTGAACACCAACATAAAGGCGGTCGCGCCCACAATTTCCCACAACGGCGGATCAGACGCAGCGCGCATTAACACCGCATAGGGCGTATAAATGGGAATCCAAGTTAAAACGCTTGCAACAACGCCATTAGGATTTTGATAGACCATCATTACGAATGGCAATGGCGCAAACATCAACAACGTCACTGGGCCCATATAGCTTTGCGCATCCTGCATAGAATTTGAAATTGCGCCAATCGCTAAGAAGATCATGGCGAAAATGGCGTAAGCGCAAAAGAAATAGAACAGATAAATCGCAAATAAGGGCGTTGCAAAAAGGGTTTGCACAACCCCGCCCATTAACTCAGCGCTCGCTGGCACGGCCAATGCTGCAATCGACCCGCCGATCAAAAAGGCGCTCGGCAAGGTAAGTCCTACAGCACCGATACCGATCAATTTTCCGAGCATCAATTGGTCCGCCGTGACCGATGACAATAAGACTTCTACAATCTTATTAGAGCGCTCTTCAATTGTGTTGGTCAGCAATAAATTACCAACACCAAAAATGATCACCACCAGCATATAGGTCAGAGCAGCGGGAAGAAAGATCTCCACCTGATCACGCAGTCCCAGTTCAGCGGCGTCTTCTTCGCGATCCGGGCGGTAATCGCTTATCGGCGCGAAAACATCTTGAATATCGTCTAATGTGGTTTCCGCCAGACCGTAATCGGAAATAAATTGACGCTTCAATGTTGCATCGAGAGCGGTTGCAACCGCAACTCGCAGCGAACCGTCAGTTATATTTCGGCTCCAATATTCCGCTTCAATTGGCTTTTGCGAAGACGGAGAGGCCTTCCCAAAACCTTGCGGAATAAGCAACGCAGCGAATAAATCCACCGGCCCATCAGGCCCTGAGAGCTGTTCATTCCCCAAAAGATAAGGGCGTAGCAAATTCGCCGATTCTTCAAGGCTCTTCGCCGCGGCAACCTCGCTTGGGGTATCAATGCGTATCAGTGAATTACGTCCAGCAATAAAAGCAGGTGCGCCCTCCTTCAAATAGGGGCCGGCGGCTTTTTGGGCCGCCTCAAAACCACCCGCCGCCCAAAAGGCGTCAACGCGGGCCCGTGTTACCGGCGCCGGCGCGAAGGGCGCGGGGATTAACTCATCTTCTAAAGCAGAAGGCTCAACAGAAAACTTTAGATAAACGTTCCAAGCGCCAATATCTTCGCGCATACGGATGTTTTCGATCTCTTGATCGATTGCTTGCGCATAATTTCCAGATGTCTGATCAAAAACGACAAAATGACGGGCGGGCTTTGCCTGTTCAGCAAAGCCAATCGCTGCGCCGCCTACGATAAACCCCAACGGAAACAGTACTAAAAAAAGCAAAAACCCGCGGGATAAGACATATTGCTTATATTCACGCCATGCGATGAGAAAGATTTGGGTCATGCCGCCGCCCCCGTTTCTTTATCTTCCTGCGCGTCGCCGCGGGTTGCCTTATCACCAGCGGTCGCAACGAAAATATCATGCAATCTCGCGCCGCCTTGTTCAAACTTTGTAACGCGCAAGCCCGCCGCGAGCGCCGCTTTTAAAATAATCTGCGGATCGCCGCCGGGGGCAAGATCAACATCATATAGGCGGGCCGCTGCCTCATCCTCTTTTTCCCCGCCATTTTGATGAGGGGTCACCTGAGCAACACCGGGACAGGCTTCAAGCGCCGCTGCGGAGCCAACAATCCCCATCACAATCCGCTGGGGCAATTTCGCCCGCGCTTCTTCAAGGGTGCCTTCAAATCGCTTGCGTCCGCGCGCCATAATTAAAAACCGATCACAAAGGCGCTCCGCATGCTCCATAACATGGGTGGAGAAAATAATGGTGCGCCCTTCCTCCCTCAGTGACAGGATTAAATCTTCTAAGGTCTTTTGATTGATCGGATCAAGGCCGGAAAACGGCTCGTCCAAAATCAAAAATTCAGGGTCATGGGCGATGGTTGAAAGCAATTGGACTTTCTGCGCCATGCCTTTGGAAAGAGTTTCGTTCTTTGCGCGGGCGAACGGCTCTAGACCGAAACGCGATAAAAGCTCCATCGCCCCGCGTTTTGCCTGACGATTTGGAACGCCGCGCAGCCGCGCAAAATACGCAATGGTGTCGGCGGCGCGCATTTTACGGTATAGCCCGCGCTCTTCCGGCAAATAACCAATGCGTTGACGCACATCAATCGCGGACGACGCGCCCAAAATGGAAATACTACCACCTGATGGCTGAATAATATCCAGGATCATACGCAGGGTTGTCGTTTTACCAGCGCCGTTAGGCCCTAGAAAACCAAAGATCTCCCCCTGCTCAAGCTGGAAGGATAAGTCCTGCACAGCGGCAAAACCGCCAAAACTTTTATGAACGCTATCAAGCGTTAAAATTGGTTGCGACATCAAACGGGCCCCGCTCAAGCATTAATATATGCGGGCGCCCCTTTAAAAAAACAATAAGAGGAAGGGTGAAAGCCTTATTACTTGATCCTCAAACTGCGGACAGCCCCAACTTACCAGGTCCCTGTGTTTTCCATACTGGCCCAAGGTTCAGCGGGTTCAAGCGCATCGCCCTTTTGCAAGAGCTCAATTGAGATTCCATCTGGCGAACGCACAAACGCCATATGCCCGTCCCGCGGAGGACGATTAATCGTTACGCCGTTTGATTGCAGGGCGTCGCAAATCGCATAGATGTCATCGACTCGATATGCCAAATGCCCAAAATTTCGGCCGCCGTCGTATTCTTCCGGGTCCCAGTTATAAGTAAGTTCAACAAGGGGCGCGCTATCCGCCTTTGCACGGTCAACATCGCCAGGCGCAGCAAGGAAAACCAAAGTAAAACGCCCCTTGTCACTCTCGTAACGGTTCGTTTCAATCAGACCGAGTTTATTGCAGTAAAAATCTAAGGATGCATCCAAATCCCGAACGCGCACCATGGTGTGTAGATATTCCATATCAAAACTCCGGATGTTGTTAGATAATCTTATGCGGTTGCGTTTTCTTCACGCCCAAGCAACAACTCATCCCGCAAAAAACCAGGACGATTCTTGTGGTAGTGACGCATAAACAAAAAGAACATGCCGACCCAAACGAAGATCACCCCAAAGAAAAAGTAAAAACCGGCAAAGTCCTGTGCAAGATAAAGCGCCATTTCCTCGTTGGCTTCCCCCGCCTCATCAATTTCTAGCGGGACATATTTCGCAAGCGCCGCCGGTTCTGGCTTTAAGCCCGTTTTTTCAGCAATCCAAATTAGAGCGCTTAGTGCAGCAAATATTGCCGGAAGCGATAAAGCATAAGCGGCAAGCGCGGTCAGCACATAAGCAGGGAAACGGGGCGTATGCACCCGGCGATAAATCTCTGTAAAACGCGCCTCGTCATAGCCTTTTATGAGTTCGGGCTCTTTTTCCTTTAACAAAGCCCACTCCAAAGCAGCGCCTTGGACAACCTCACGCTCTACCCTGCGCATCCAAACGACATAGAGCCCGCCAAGAATAGCGAGCGCAAAAAACGCAATTGCAAAAAAAACAATCATTCAAAGTCTCTCAAGAAGAGTGCTTAGGTTGATGTAAACGCGTCATCGCTTTTTGCAACGCTGCTGCGAGCTCCCCGCGCTCGCCAGGGGACAAAAAGGCGCCAATGACTAAAGTGCGGCCTTTTGAGCGCAATTGTAATTGGCTCTCATGACGAACCGGGTCATCAATAATCACATGGGTCCAGTAGGTCTGCATACGCCATCTTGTCTCATGGCCGGAAGGCAACACCCTGGAAACCCAAACCATGTCCGGCGTTATGCGCACGCGCTCATGCAGGCGGCCTTGGCGATAACTAATTTTGAACGCCAGCCATACTAACGCCACATCCAGACCGCAAAACCCAATCACCGGCCATGCGCCAATGGCGAAGAAATAAAGGCCAAACAATAGATTAGCAATAATCACGACGCTCATGACTAACGCAAAACCTAAATTAGGGAGAGATCGGTTGGGGTATAAAACCGCTTCAAAGGCGCCATCATTTTGGTATTCAACAGGCGCTTGCGCGCCAATTTCATTGGCGCCTAACCTTTGCCAACTCGCCAGCGCGACCTTTGGCGAATGGCGGCATATCCTCAATAATACTGACGCGGCCCATTGCGTAACCATAGCCTCTCGCTTTAGGAACGCCAAACATAGAATTCGCGACGGATTGCACGAACGAATTGTAAGAACGAGTAGGTTCAAGCCCCCTACCGGCATAGGCCAGCTCACATTAAGCTTTAACATGCGCGCCTTGATAGCCGCGCTTTAAGAATCGGTGAAGGAATACCGCTGCTATGAACGCTAAGTCTCCAGGTAAAAATGCGATCGTCTTTATCGCCATCACCATGGGGATCGATATGGCGGGCGTTGGCCTCATTCTGCCGGTGATGCCTGATCTTATACGCGACTTAGCCCCTTCAATGTCAGTTGGCGCGGCGGCGGGAATTGCGGGTTGGCTGGTATTCTCATTCGCCGCGATGCAATTTTTCTGCGCGCCTATTGCTGGCAATCTCGGCGACAGATTTGGCCGCCGCCCTGTTTTGCTCATCGCTTTGGCAGGGCTGTCGATAGATTATCTGATTATGGCGGTGGCGCCGACGCTGTGGATGCTGTTTGTCGGGCGCATGCTGGCCGGCCTCGCCGGGTCCACCTGGGCGGTTGCAAACGCCTATATCGCTGATGTCAGTAATTTTGAAAATCGCGCGAAAAATTTCGGCATTGTGTCAGCTGCGGGCGCGGTAGGTCTCGTCCTGGGCCCAGCAGTTGGCGGCATGCTCGGTTCAATCGACCCACGAGCGCCGTTCTACGCGGCAGCATTCATGGCCGCGGCCAACTGCATCTATGGCTGGTTTGTGCTGCCGGAAACGGTCAAATCAGAAAACAAGCGTAATTTTGAATGGCGGCGCGCCAACCCGGTTGGCGGTATTATTCAAGTCAGAACTTACCCAATGGTGTTGGGGATTTTGGCGGCCCTGTTTGTGATGCATATCGCGAACCAATCGATCGCGCATATTGCGCCATTCTTCGCTAAAGAGCTTTTAGATTGGTCGCCGTTAGAAATTGGCCTTGCGACCACTTTTTACGGGGTTTGCCTAGCGATCATCCAAGGCGGATTGACCGGCCCAACAGTTAAAAAATTTGGTGAAATCAAAGCGGTCTTTCTGGGCCTTGCTGCCGGGGGCGCAACCTATCTGTTATTATCGATCGCGAGCACAGGCTGGATGATCTATGCGTTCATCTTTTTGAACGCCTTTGGCGGGTTTGCCACGCCTTCCATGCAAAGCCTGATGACCCGCGCAGCACCAGCCAATGCCCAGGGCGCCCTGCAGGGGGCTATCGCCTCGACCCTTGCGGTCACCGTTGTCATCGGTCCTTTGTTGATGACTCAGCTTTTTTCTTATTTCACACGGCCTGACCACCTATATTTCGTCGGCGCCCCATTTTTAGCCTCCGCCATTTTTGTTGCTGGCTCCGCCGCCATTTTTGCTTACATTGTGCGCCGTGGGGTCTCCTCGCCTACGGCGGCCGATAGCGCTGAAAATCAAGGGGACAATCCGCCAGGAGCTATCGACCAAAATACCACCGCTCTTCAGGAATCAGTGCAAACAGAGCCTCCCATTTCTGAACAGGCCCCGCTGAAGCGCACCGCCAATGAGCGTTAAGGCAACGCCATCAATCATCATGCTCGAAAGGAGATCTCGCCCATGCCGCGCAAGCTGACCCGCGCTGCTGCGACCACTCTTTATGAGCGCTTATCAGCGGACGCCCCCGCGCCGCAAACAGAACTGAACTATAAAGATCCGTATACTCTGGTCGTCGCCGTCGCCCTTTCAGCCCAAGCAACTGATGTCGGGGTTAACAAGGCGACCGCAAAACTGTTTGAGATCGCTGACACGCCTGAAAAAATGGTCGCCCTTGGCGTAGAATGCCTTGGCGACTACATCAAAACAATCGGCTTATGGCGAAACAAAGCAAAGAATGTGATCGCTTTGTCTCAAATGCTGATCGATGAGTTCGACGGCGTGGTGCCAGAAGATCGCGATGCGCTAGAGCGTCTTCCAGGGGTGGGGCGCAAAACGGCGAACGTCGTGTGCAACGTGGCTTTTGGTCAGCCTACAATTGCCGTCGACACTCATATTTTCCGAGTCTCAAACCGCACAGGCCTTGCGCCCGGCAAAAACCCGCTTGAAGTCGAAAAAGGGTTGGAGAAAATAACGCCGGACCTTTACGCCCACGACGCCCATCACTGGCTAATTTTGCATGGCCGTTATATTTGTAAGGCGCGCAAGCCGGACTGTCCTAAATGCATGCTTACCGATATTTGTCTCTACAAAGATAAAATCACAGAAGACGAAACCCAAAAACCAACGCCAAAGAAAGCAACAAAAAAACTTACAACCACACCTAAATTGCGCGAGGCCACAAAAAAAATAGCGCGCAAAAAAACCACAAAAAAGAAGGCGACGAAAAAGCCATCAACAAAAACTCAAAGCACCAAGAAAGCTAGCGCCAAATGATCTCACTCAATGACCGGTTGATTATTCCCCTCGATACGCCAAGCATCGAAGAGGCAAAAGGGATCGTAAGCGCTGTCGGCGAGGCGGGAACGTTTTATAAGATCGGTTATCAATTAATGCCAATTGGCGGCATTGCGCTGGCAAAAGAATTATCCAACGCGGGAAAAAAAGTCTTCCTCGATTTTAAATTTCACGATATCGGCGCGACCGTCGAAAAAGGAACCGCAAGCGTGCGACAACTTGGGGGCGATTTTTTAACTGTGCATGCAGAACCTGATGTGATCGCCGCCGCCGCCGAAGGTCGCGGTGACGACCCGCGATTAAAGATCCTTGCGGTGACAGTGTTGACCAGTCTGGATCAAGCTGCGTTGACACAATCAGGTATCAACATACCTTTGGAAGACGTAGTTTTGCGCCGGGCTGAGTTCGCCCTTAAAGGCGGCGCGGACGGGATCGTCGCCTCAGCCAAAGAAGCAGCAGCGGTGCGCGCAAGATTTGGCGACGCGCTTATCATTGTCACCCCTGGGGTGCGCCCACAAGGCGCGAGCAAAGATGACCAAGCAAGAGTGGTCACGCCATATAACGCGATCAAAGCGGGGAGCGACCACCTAGTGGTGGGACGCCCTATCACAAAAGCACCAGCCCCAAAAGAAGCGGCGCAGACAATCCTGAATGAGATTGAAAGCGCTATTGGCTAAGGCAATCCGCCAGCGCATAGCCCCAAAATTATCAAATTGAGCGTTTACCCTTTTAAATTGGGGCGCCTTGACGCAATATGCGGCTCTCACCACTTACGCGAAGGCGTCATTCGACCTGACAGCCTTCAACCGTTGTAGAGTGAGCCCCGCAAAAAGCGGGATGAGTAGGGAAAATTTTTAAACGCACAAGTTAGGAGCGCCGTTGCAGCAGGCGATCAACCATGGGCGACCAAACAAAACAGATCTTAAAAAAGGCCAACCGGCCAATCTTTCATGCTTATCTTGCAACCGCCCGCAGAAAAGGCGGCAAGGCCAAAGCAATTATTGACGGCGACGGCCGCAAATTCACCTATGAAGACATTACGCGCGCTTCCTTCGCGCTCGCTGGCCCCATTGGCCGGAAAACCGAAAAGAAAGAAGCCCTTGGCATCTTGTTGCCAACGGGCATCGGGGTTGTGCTTTCGATGTTCGCCATGCATGTCAGCGGCCGCACGCCGACCATGCTGAACTTCACAGCGGGCGCGGCCAATATTAAAGCCGCCTGCGCCGTGGCGAAGGTTACGAAAGTGGTCACCGCCCATGCCTTTATAGAAAAGGCGGGCCTTGAAAGCCTTATCGATGAGCTAAAAGAAAGTGTGGAATTTCTCTATCTTGAGGAGCTACGTGAAGAGATTAAAAAAAGCGACAAAGTGCGCGCCGTTTTAGGTCCGATCCTTCCTTCTTTATTTGCTGCAAGACCTAATCCGCAAGACACGGCCGTCATTCTGTTTACATCCGGCACAGAAGGTTCGCCCAAAGGCGTCGCCCTTAGCCACACTAATGTTATAGCCAATATCGAACAAATCTACGCCCATGTCGAAATGATGCCGGGCGATATCTTTTTTAATCCTCTGCCTGCGTTTCATTGCTATGGATTGACCGCAGGAACGCTGTGGCCGCTGATTACGGGATACCCATCCGTTTTACATCCATCGCCCTTGCAAACAAAAATCATCGCTAAACGAATTTTTGAAACAGGCTCGACAGTGCTGTTTGCGACCGATACTTTTTTACAGCAATATATGCGCGCCAGTCCCGATGGCGGCATGAGCTCGCTCAGAATTGCCGTTTGCGGCGCCGAACGCGTGCGCGAGGAAACCCGCCAAATGGCGGAGCGGCGCTTTTCATTCGAAGTTTTAGAAGGCTATGGCGTCACCGAATGCACGCCAGTGCTTGCCGCAAACCAGCCGGGTGATATTCGCGCCGGAACAATTGGCAAGCTTTTGCCCGCTGTTGAAGCCCGCCTGGAGCCTGTTGAAGGGTTAAGCGATGCTGGGCGCCTAGTTGTGCGCGGCCCCAATGTGATGAAGGGGTATTTGCTCGCAGAAACGCCCGGTGAAATTCAACCCCCGCCTGACGGCTGGCATGACACGGGCGACGTTGTCAGCATCAGCGATGAAGGCTACCTAACCGTTCGCGGTCGGTTAAAGCGCTTTGCGAAAATCGGCGGCGAGATGGTCTCGCTTACCGTCGTTGAAAATTGCGCCAGCGCCGTTTGGCCGAACCATACCCATGCGGCTGCAATTTTACCGGACAAACGCAAAGGCGAGCAAATTGTTCTTGTTACGGATAATAAAGATGCAACTCGCGATCAATTACTAACCTGGTCGCAAACCCACGGGGTGGCTGAAATCGCGATCCCGAAAAAAATTGTCCATGTCGATGAAGTGCCTGTCCTGGGTTCCGGCAAACTAAACTATGGACAGATCACAGCGCTCGCCAAAGCGCAGCTTGCGCCAAGCGAGGCCCCCGCCTCAACGCCGTTGGAAGATCCCACAATGGCTGAAGGGCCACAAGAAGAAGAAACCACTAAGGAAGAAACAAGCGCTTCATCAGAATATACAGCCCCTTTAAGCGACGATACGCCAATACCGCCCCCCAACGACGATGAGGCTATCGGCGAAACTAACGGCCAGGAAGCCGGGCCACCCCCAAATGAGCATAGTGATCAGCCACAGACGAATCCGCGTATAGAAGATGGCGCACAAGCGACATCGCCCAGCAAAGGCGTCAACCAACAAGACGACATCAAAAAGGCCGCGGAATAAAAACTTATGAACGCTTTGAGTGATGCGCATTTGCCAGACAGCCATGCGCCCGTTAGCCATGGTAAAATTGGCGTTTTAACCGTAAATCTAGGAACCCCGGATGAAGCGACCCCCACAGCCGTGCGTCGTTATCTGCGTGAGTTTTTGAGCGATAAGCGCATTGTTGAGCTGCCCCGTGCTTTATGGCTGCCCATTCTTTATGGGGTGGTCTTAACGGTGCGCCCCGCGGCGACGGCGAAAGCATACGCGTCCATCTGGTTAAAAGACCAAAACGAATCGCCCCTTCGTTACTATACACGCAAGCAGAGCGCGGGCCTTAGCAAGTCCTTTTCGGGGCTCGACAACATCATTGTTGATTGGGCGATGCGTTATGGCGCCCCCTCTATTGCCGATCGTATGAACGCCTTAAAAGAACAAGGCTGTGATCGAATATTCGTGTTGCCACTATATCCACAATATTCCGCAACCACGACAGGCAGCGTACATGATGCGGTTTTTGATGCTGTCAAAGACATGCGCTGGCAGCCGGCATTGCGCATCGCCCCCGCCTTTCACGATGAAAGCGCCTATATTGACGCGCTAGCCGCCGTCACCCAACGACATCTTGACAGTCTTGGCTGGACACCTGAACGGATTATTTTATCCTTCCACGGATTGCCTGAGCGCTATTTCAAGGCGGGCGACCCTTATCATTGCCATTGTCAAAAAACCGCTCGATTGCTCCGCGAGAAAATGGGCTGGACCGCGAACCAAGCGCCCCTCGCCTTCCAGTCCAAATTTGGCCGGGATAAGTGGTTGGAGCCGGCAACGACGGATATGATAGACGACCTCGCCAAAGTGGGCGTTAGACGCCTCGCGGTTATAACGCCTGGCTTTGTCAGTGATTGTATTGAAACATTGGAAGAAATCGCCATCGCCGCAAAGGAACAGTTTGTGGGCCTGGGCGGCGAGAAATTCAGCGCTGTGCCTTGCTTAAATGATGAGCCTGAGATGTTGGCGATGTTAGAGACGATTACGCGCCGCGAGATTGCGGGCTGGGTCTAATCAATCTTAGACTGATCAAACATCACCGCTAGAGATGCAAAATCTTCGACGATACGAGACGCGCCCGCCGCGATCAGTTGATCGCTGTGGCCGTCAAAACAATGACCGCCGCCAGTAAAACCCCACACTTCCATTCCGGCCGCAACGCCCGCCTTTACTCCGTTTGCGCTATCTTCAATAACAATGCATTTTGATGGGGCCACGCTCAATTTTTCTGCAGTATACAGAAAAACATCTGGCGCGGGCTTCCCATGCCTCACCAAGTCAGCAGAGTATACATGGGGCGCCACTAAGTCCCATAATCCAGTGCGCTGCAATTTTGCTTCAAGAAAGACCGTTTGCGAGGATGAAGCGACGCCGATGCCAAAGCGATCACGAGCGGCCTTGATTGCGCCCTCAGCGCCCGCAACAGGCTTTAACTTATCTTTATTCTTCCGCCTTTGCTCGACCAACCCATCAAAAAAATCAGCTGGCGGATCAGCCTCATGAACCTTGCGATAAGCCTCAGTCAATTTCGCGCCAAAGACATCCATACGATAGCCGGTAAAAAGCCGAACCAAATCAGCTGGCGACCAATTTAAGCCATAGCTTTGCAGATAAGTGGCGCTGTCATCAAGACCGAGAATTTCAGAATCGACCAAAACGCCGTCGCAATCGAAAATCACCGCTGAAAACATATCCAAGCCTTTATAAAGGTTCACTTCCTTGAAAACAGCATATCGCCGCTTGCGTCACTTAATAAAGAAAAACCCCGGATGTCGCCATCCGGGGTTTTACAAAAAATATCACAACGTCAAGATTAGTTGAGGCCCGCCAAAACAGCAAGCAGCAACAACGCTACAATGTTAGTGATCTTAATCATGGGGTTAACCGCTGGTCCCGCCGTATCCTTATACGGATCACCAACTGTATCGCCGGTTACAGCAGCCTTGTGCGCGTCGGAGCCCTTGCCGCCATGGTTCCCGTCTTCGATATACTTCTTCGCGTTGTCCCATGCGCCGCCGCCTGCTGTCATAGAAAGCGCCACAAAGAGCCCCGTGAGAATCACACCGATTAACATCGCGCCCACAGCGGAAAGTGCAGCAGACTTATCCGCAACAACACCCACCGCAAAGTACAAGACGATCGGCGAAAGGATCGGCAACATAGAGGGCACCACCATTTCCTTAATCGCCGCGCCGGTGAGCATATTCACCGCCCTGGCGTAATCAGGCTTATCCGTTCCTTGCATAATGCCTGGTTTTTCCTGGAATTGGCGACGCACCTCTTCAACGATCGCGCCCGCTGCGCGGCCCACCGCCTGCATTGCGATGCCGCCAAACAAGAACGGCAACAAACCGCCAATGAATAGGCCGGCGATCACATAAGGGTCTGACAAAGAGAAATTAACAGAAACATCAGCAAACCAGGGATATTTGTCTGGGTGGCTGACGAAATGCTTAATATCTTCTGTGTACGCAGCAAATAAGACAAGTGCGCCAAGTCCAGCGGACCCAATCGCATAGCCCTTTGTCACCGCTTTTGTGGTGTTTCCAACAGCGTCAAGCGCGTCTGTCGTATCCCGGACTGACCCTTCAAGACCTGCCATTTCCGCAATACCGCCCGCATTATCGGTCACAGGGCCGAAGGCATCGAGCGCAACAATCATACCCGCAAGGGCCAGCATAGTCGTCACCGCTGTCGCAATGCCATAAAGGCCTGCGACTTGGAATGTCGCGATAATCGCCACCACAATCACCAGCGCTGGTAATGCGGTCGCTTCCATTGAAACAGCAAGGCCCTGAATCACATTCGTGCCATGCCCAGATTCCGACGCCGCCGCAACAGACCGCACCGGACGGAAATCCGTGCCCGTATAATACTCTGTGATCCACACAATCACGCCGGTAACCGCAAGCCCGATAAGCCCACAGATAAACAAGCCCATGCCGGTATAACCTGCGCCAGGCGCAACCTCAGCGGAAAATCCGAAAATTTGTCCCGTGACGACTGCAAGCGCGCCAGCCGATAAAACGCCCGTCGCAATTAAGCCCTTATAAAGAGCGCCCATAATATTAGTCGACCCTTTGGAAAGGCGCACAAAGAACGTTCCAGCAATGGACGTTAAAATGCAAACCCCGCCAATTGCGAGCGGGTAAAACATGAATTTCGCCGCATCCGCCGTATAGATGATCGAACCAAGCACCATGGTCGCTGCAACAGTAACCACATAGGTTTCAAAAAGGTCCGCCGCCATCCCGGCACAATCACCGACATTGTCACCCACATTATCCGCAATGGTCGCGGGGTTGCGTGGATCATCCTCAGGAATGCCCGCTTCAACTTTACCGACCAAGTCGCCGCCGACATCCGCGCCTTTTGTGAAGATGCCGCCGCCAAGACGCGCAAAAACTGAGATCAGTGAGGCGCCAAGAGAAAGCGCGACAAGACCATTCACAACATTTCGGCTTTCCGGCGCATTACCCGCTGGGCCCGTCAGCAACCAGTAGTAAACAACAAGCCCTAAAAGCGCGAGGCCAGCAACAAGCATCCCCGTAACCGCGCCAGCACGGAACGCAACGGACAACCCTTTTTCAAGACTTTGGCTCGCCGCTTCAGTAGTGCGAACATTGGCGCGCACAGAAACCAACATGCCGATGAACCCAGCCGCGCCGGATAAAATAGCGCCGAGCGCAAACCCAACAGCAGGGATCCAGTTCAAACCAAACGCAATTAACAAAACAACGAACACAACTGAGCCCACGATCGCAATCGTGGTGTACTGTCTATTCAGATAGGCGGTCGCGCCTTCTTGGATCGCAGCCGCGATCTCTTTCATGCGATCATTGCCAGTCGGCAATGACATCACTGATTGAATTGTGAAAACGCCATAGAGGATAGCTAGCAGACCAGCCCCCACAACGAGCAGGATGCTCATACTCATGGAACTCCTTCCCTTAAATCTATTAGGTTTAACCTTTGAGATTTAATCTATTAAATTTTGGCTTATTTGATTTCTGGTGAGTAAGGCCTTTGGATGTTGTTGGTTAGGACAAAAAATTTGACGCCGACATGGCCGCCGCGCGCCAAGGCGCATGCGCTTCAACCGACTCCTCAGACTTAAATAGGAGGTTCGCAAAGCCGGACCTGAAAATCAATAAAAAAGAACCACTACCTTCAACGCTGCACTGCAGCAATAAGACAAAAATAAAGCGCCAGTAAAACTGCTGGCGCTTTATCTAAAATCTTAATTATTAAGGCTGCTTTAGGCGGAAGGCGTCTGTGCACCCCGGCGTGTGAGCTCTTCTTCATCCGTAAGCTGCTTAACCCAAGGATACTTAACGGCCATTTCGTTTGTGTAACCAAGATTACGCGCTGTGGCGCTGCGCGGACGGTCTGTTGTTTCTTCATACAAAGTCCCAAACATACGGTCCCAAAAGAACTCACCAATGCCGAAATTCCCATTTTCATTGTGGAAATGGTGATCAAGGTGCAGTTTTTTCACACGCTTCCAAAAAGCCGATTTTGGTTCAAAAGCCAAATGCTCGCCCGCGTGCCAAAATTCTGTCAGCGCTGTCATAAAAAGGGTGCCAGCGACCGCGCCGCAAACGCCAACAAGGCCATCAATCATCCACCCGGCAGGCGCAGCCACAAGAAGGATTGTCGGCAAAGTTGTATGTAACCCGCCGAACAACACCGACAGATCATTTGGATAACGGTGATGGTCGTAGTGAACCCGTTTCCAGAGCTTTGCTAATTGGGGGCTTTTGTACATCCACGATCCATGCAGCACAAAACGGTGAATAACATACCAACCAATGGGAAACAGCAAAGCGCCAGCGCCAAGCGCAAGGGCGAACCGTAACAATGAGTCAGTTGCAAACAATCCAACAAAAAATGTAATCAAAATCAGCACCGCGTATACTTGTATCGCGGGATACGTCACATAGGCGCGCACCAGATCATTAAACGTCATCCGGTTAAGAAGGTATTCTTCTTCTTTCCACGCCTTATAGCCGATAAACAACTTCATCGATCACCACTCCGGTTGGTTGGGCCATTCGTACAATTAAGCGTCCCCGCCTCGCACAAAAAGGGTTTTGCTGGACGCGCGCATACAAATACAAACACGACATATGCGACCAGCACAAAATCACTTTTAAAAAAACTCATATCTTTAAGTAAACCGAACGCGCAGACAATCAGCGCGACACGTCAGCCCGGTGAGACACGCGCCTTAAAAAGGCGCCCCATCTGTGGCCTTTACGCACCAGCATTTGCGCCGCTTTGCGGTTAATACCACAAATTCGGGCTTTTCGCCGCTTTTTCAGTTACTTGCCCGTTGACCGCAAACCATGTATCCGAACAAAATTCTCATGGACGGTTCGCAGTTGCAGTATCACACCTTTAGTGGTCAGCTCAGACGGTTCTCTGGGGGCATAGCGCTTAGCGGTTGGATGCGGTACAAACATCGCTGCAGCTTAGCTTTTGAGCGTGTGATGTAATTTGGTCCGTCGTCAGGCACATCTTTTGCCTAAAGGCGGACAGGCAGGATTTTTCCGATCCTGTCTTCAAGTTGTGTTCTAATTGTCGACTGGACCATGCTGGGGTCTTTATGTCGGCGCAGTTGCGGGGGGCTTAATGTCCTTGAGTGCAGATAAAGACCAAAAAGGGTCGATGATGGTCAACCCAACGCCGACGCGTAACGATAGTTTGCCTTTTAAGTTAGAGCGTTTCGAAACGCTTTGCGACGCCCTTGACTACGCCGCCGAAGGCGAGACAGGCGTTAATTTTTATAATCTTCGGGGCGAGCTATCCCATAGCGCAAGATATGGCGTTCTGCGCGATGAGGCGCTTGTTCTCGCGCACCGCCTAGCGGCCCGTTTTGAACGCGGCTCGCGCATTGCTGTTGTGGCTGAAACCAGCCCGGACTTCCTGCGCGTATTCTTCGCCTGCCAATATGCTGGCATGATCCCGGCGCCAATGCCTTTGCCTGTCAATCTTGGCGGTAAGGAAGGATATATTCTTCAAATCCGCCTGATGGTTGAAGGATCCGGCGCTAGCTGCGCTGTTGGGCCTGCAACCCTTAAAGATTTCCTAGAAGAAGCGACGGAAGGCTTAGACGACGTTGCTGTTTACAGTTTTGACGAGCTAAAGGCTCTGCCAGGTAATGGCAAAGTTGCTGAGCGCTTCAGCCCGGACGAGCCTTGCTATATCCAATACTCTTCTGGCTCTACTAGCGCGCCAAAGGGCGTTATAGGCACACAATTTTCAGTCACCAGCAATCTGCACGCGATTACAAAACACGGGCTATGCTTAAAGCTTGGGGACCGGGCGTCTAGCTGGCTGCCTCTCTATCATGACATGGGACTGATTGGTTTCGCCCTGTCGCCAATGTTCGCTCAATGCAGCGTCGACTATATCGCCACGTCGGATTTTGTCCGCCGTCCGCTTTTGTGGATGCGTATGATGACGAAAAATAAAGCCACAATTACCTACAGCCCGTCCTTCGGATATGAGCTTAGCGCCAAACGCGCAGCCCGGGCCGAAGAAGGCACGATCGACCTCAGCAATCTTCGCATCGCCGGAATTGGCGGCGATATGGTTCGCGCCGAGGGACTTGCGGAATTCACAAACGCATTTGGCAAGTTTGGTTTTGATCAGAAAGCCTTTTTGCCAAGCTATGGCCTGGCGGAAGCCACGTTGGCAATTTCCTTCACCAATATCGATGACCCGCTTATCATCGATGCGGTCGATATGCGCCACTATACTCGGTCTGGTGTTGCGCAACCTGCGTCAGCGGTAACCTCTCCACAACATCTTCGTAATTTTGTTGCGTGCGGCCGCGCCTTGCCTGGCCATGCAATCGAAATCCGCAACGATAAGGGCGCAGCCATTACAGAAGAGCGGGTCGTTGGCCGTGTATTTATTAAAGGGCCAAGCATTACTCCCGGTTACTATTCCGACGCGGGCGCTTCAAAGGCGATGTTTGATGGTGAATGGCTGAACACAGGTGATATGGGTTACACCTTAGATGGCCAAACCTACATCACCGGGCGCGCCAAAGATCTGATCATTATCAATGGCCGTAATATCTGGCCGCAAGATATTGAATGGGCTGTTGAGAAAGTAGACGGCATCCGCCAAGGCGGGGTCGCCGCCTTTTCCGTTGACGACGGTTCGGGCGAAAGCATTGTGGTCGTCGCCGAGCGGCGCGGTATGGATAGCGAAGCCGAAGAAAGCTTGCGCCGCGAGGTTGCGGGCGTCATTCAAAGCGCCGCTGGCGCACCGGCTAAAGTGGTGCTCGCCCGTCCTCACTCTATGGTCTTAACGTCTTCTGGCAAGCTTTCGCGCGCAAAAGTAAAAGCTAAATACCTGGACGGCGCTTTTGACGTAAGTACGGCAAGCGCGCCTCATCTTCTTGCCGAAGCCCGCTTGTGACACGACAAATCGCTTTAACAGGCGGGACGGGCTTCATCGGCGCGGCCCTCATTGACTTACTGCTTGACGAAGGTTTTACCATCAAAGCTCTTGCCAGGTCGCCCGATAAACTTGCCCCGCAATTTGGCGAGGCGATCCGCGGTGGCCGCTTAATTGCGATCAAGGGTGACTTGTCAGACCATGCGGCCCTCTCCGCCCTTACTGAGGGCGCAGAAGCTGTTATCCATGGCGCCGGATTAGTTCTCGCTCGAAACGATCAAGAATATACAACCGTTAATGTAGATGGCGCCGCCGCTGTCGCAAACGCCGCGGCCAAAACGGGCGCGCGGATCGTTCATCTATCCTCCATGTCTGCGCGCGAACCGCATTTGTCCCCTTATGCCGCCTCAAAAAGGGCCAGTGAAGACGCCGTCTTAACCGCAGCAGGGTCGGCGACATCCGCTATAGCGTTGCGCCTTCCTGCAATCTATGGCCCTAGGGATATGGTGACGCTGCCGTTTTTTAAACTCGTCAAAAGCGGCGTGGCGCCTCAACCCGCCTCAAAAGAAGAGATGCGCGTTTCAATTCTGTTTGTAGAAGACGCCGCCCGCAGCATTATCGCAGCAGTCGCCAATCCCCCAAAAACTGGCGTGTATGAAGTCGGTGACGACCGCGAAAACGGATATTCCTGGGACGAAATTGGACAAAGCTTAAGCAAGACGATGGACCGCCCTGTGCGCGCAATCAAAATACCGCGCGCGGTGCTTTCGGCCTATTATGGTCTCTCTCTTAAGCTTTCTCGCGCCTTCAATCGCCAGCCTTCTGTGCGAACTGGGCAGATTAACGAGTTTTTTCATCCAAATTGGGTGGCGCAAAACAATCTTTTTTGCGACGCAACGCCCTGGCGCCCGCAATTTACTTTAGCGCAAGGGTTTGCGAAAACGACAGCATGGTATCGAGAACACGGCTACCTTTAGACGAAGCGCCGGCTAAAAAAGGAAATCCACCTTATGGCAGACAGCAACGCGCCAAATATTCAAGAAGACGATGATCTCGTCTTTCATAAGATCTGCTCTCTTTTAGAGCCGCTCAATCACAAAGATGTGAAAATGACACGCGAAACAGACCTGATCGCGGATCTAGAGATCGACAGCGTTTCCGTCCTTGATATCGTGATGGAGGTCGAAGACGCCTATGATATCTCGATCCCAGTTAATTCTTTATCGGAAACCAAAACCATCGGCGAGCTTGTGGACGTCATTCACAAACTAAAACAAGATCAAGGCTAAAGCCCCCTTTTGGGCGCGCGCCACGCAACTCTTGTAAAACGAACTCGTATTAGATTAGGCCCTACAAATGAGCTTATTTGAAAAATTTGAACCAACAGCGGTTATGTATAATGGACTGTCCGCGATGGGCAAAAATCCGTTCACGGTAGTGATGGAAGAATTCACTAGCCCGACCCGCGCGCGTATTAAACAGCGCGAAACCGTTCTTGCCGGCACCCATAATTATCTTGGCCTAACCTTTGAAGAAGAATCCATAAAAGCAGGGCAAGACGCACTCGCCGCTTATGGTACGGGCACAACAGGCTCTCGCTTCGCGAATGGCACGTACACCCCACACCGCGCATTAGAAGACGCCCTGGCGAATTTTTTAGGCCTTGAAAGCTGTATCGTTTTCTCAACTGGATACCAAGCTAATCTTGGCGCTGTTTCCGCCCTGGCTAAGGCGGGCGAAGATGTGATCTTAATCGACGCTGATTGTCACGCTTGTATTTATGACGGCTGTCAACTATCTGGCGCAGAAACTGTCCGCTTCCGGCATAATGACCCGGAAAGTTTGGACAAACGCTTATCCCGCCTTGACCCTTCCGTTAAGGGAAAGCTCGTTTGCATCGAGGGGATGTACTCAATGTTCGGCGATATCGCGCCGATCAAAGAGTTTGCCGAAGTTTCTCACAAACATGGCGCTCAAATACTCGTTGACGAAGCCCATTCTTTTGGCGTTTACGGCGAGAATGGACGCGGATTGTCCGAAGCGGAAGACGCGATGGACCAAATTGATTTTTACACGGGCACTTTTTCAAAAAGCCTGGCGGCGATTGGCGGATTTGTCGCCTCACGGCACAAAGAGCTTGATTATCTGCGCTTTTCTTCGCGTCCGTATATGTATACCGCCTCCCCCTCGCCAGCGAGCATTGCGACGGCCCAGGCCGCTCTTGATGCAATTACGACCACCCCTTCCTTGCGGAAACGCTTGTGGGATAATGTGGCGCGCTTGCACGAGAATATTACAGGCTTTGGCCTAACCCTTGCGGCGCCGCCAGCGCCTGTTATTTCGGTATTGCTGCCTGATCGCGAAACCGCCTTTGCCGCGTGGGACTTCCTTTTACAAAACGGCGTTTATGTAAATATGGCGATCCCGCCAGGAACGCCAAATTCAACATCCCTGTTGCGGCTGGCTGTTTCTGCCGCTCATACCGATGATGATGTTGATCAGATTTTAAGCGCTTACAAAGCGATGGCCGCTCAGTTTGCGCCAGCTGCGGTAAAAGCTTAAATCACACGCTCCATACCCCAATGCGGGTAGAATGCTCGGCATGCGGGAGCGACCAAGGATAAGCCACAATAAAGAGGGCCGAAGCCTATTTTTCTTCTTGGCTTCGCCTCTTTTTGGTCGTTTATAAGGGCTAAGTGGAAATTAACCATTAGATTTTGGTTTATTACATTTTTAGCTGCGCCCCAAACTAGGCGTATCCTTTAGCTTTCGTAAGAGATGTGTGAGCATGAAAAACTTGCCGAATATCCGCGCTAGCCTCCCCGTATTATTGATCGCCAGCGCCTTTGCCGCGATGCCCGTCACAGCTGATGATCGCAGTGATGACAGCAAAAACAAAAAAGTCGCTAATGAGCTGTTTTCTTTTGAGCATGTCAGCTGTACTGGCGCGCCAGGTGAAATCCGCATCGTTGTAAAAGACGTCAAGAAAAGCGTGGGGCTTATTGTTGCGGACCTGTACCGCAATGACGAAGAAGGTTTTTTAAATCGCAAAGGGCGCGTCCAACAGGTTCGGTTCGCCGCTAAAGCGCCATATAGCCGTTTTTGCATGAAAGCGCCCACCCAAGAACAAGGCCCAGGCAGCTATGCAATTGCGCTCTACCACGATAAAAACGCGAACCGCACCTTAGATCGCGGCCCCTTTGGTATTCCTAACGAGCCTTTTGGACTTTCAAACGATCCAAAAATCCGTTTTTCTGCCCCAAAAATCACTGAAACTCTTTTTAGTGTTGCCAGCGAGGGGGCGAATGTGGAAATCAAGCTAAAAAATAATTAGCGGTTCTCGGCGCTTTGGGCCGGGCGCCGGAATTTTCACAACCTCCCCCCTGGGGAAGCCTTAAAGGCCCGCTATGACAACGTCGCCCCTCGCCTTTGACGCCGCTTCTAACGCGGCTTCTTCGTCAGCAATGATAGAAATCCGCCCCGTCGCTTCTGCTAAGGAGCGTACAGCCTTTATCCGCACGCCTTATGCGATCTATCAAAATGATCCCGCTTTTGTCCCGCCATTAGAATTTGAAGTCGCCGCACGCCTAAACCCAAAATCCAACCCAATTTTGGCGCAAGCGACCCATCAATTGTGGATCGCCTATCGCGACGGTAGGCCCAAGGGGCGCATCAGCGCTATTTTAAATCCGTTACATTTGGACCGCCACAAAGACGACACCGGCCATTTTGGATTTTTGGATGCGGTTGACGACGCAGAAATTTTCGCCGCCCTTATGAAAACGGCGGAAGACTGGCTGCGCGATCGCGGCGCGAAGCATATTGCCGGTCCCTTTGATTTTTCCGTTAACGAAGTATGCGGCGTGCTTGTGGATGGGTTCGATACGCCCCCCTATGTTATGATGGGCCATGGACGGCGCTATTATCCGGCCCGATTGGAGGCGCTTGGCTATGAAAAGGCGCAAGATATGCATGCGCTTTCTTATCGCAATGAAAAAGATTTCATTCCTGAAAAGCGAATCGACTTTGTCAACAAGGTCTTGGCGAGTAAGAAAGTCGAAATCCGTAATCTCAATTTTAAAACCTACAAAGATGATATTAAAATTATCACCGAGGTTTTTAACGACGCCTGGCATGAAAATTGGGGATTTATTCCCTTTACAGATGAACAAGCTGACCATATGGCGGGGGAACTGCGCCCGATCATCACTAAGGAAAATGTGGTGCTTTGCTTTTCTAAAGGCGAGCCTGTAGCGATGGGGCTTGTCCTGCCCAATATCAATGAAGCAATTGCCGACTTTAACGGAAAGCTCCTCCCCTTTAACTGGGCGAAACTTTTATGGCGTCTTAAAGTAAAAGGCTTAAAAAGCGCCCGCATGCCCTTGATGGGGGTTGTTAAGAAGCTCCAGGGCAAGCCCCTTGGCGCGGCGCTCGCCTATAAAATCATCGACATGGTCAATTCCGCCAATATCGAAAAAGGGGTTGAGCGCTCTGAACTTTCTTGGATTTTAGAGACGAACCCCGCCATGCTCAACATGCTGACGGATATGGGCGGCGAGATCTATAAGACCTATCGGATTTATAAAAAGCCATTATATAGTTATGACCGACGCCCCTTTTTCCCTGGACGAGAGAACAACGACGCCAGAAGCCAATGACAAAGGCGCGTCCCACGTCCCCGAAACCTTGCCGAAGGTGTACGCAAATGCGCCCTCATCGGTCTCGTTCAAAAAATTGCGCAAGCGGATTTTACGCCAGACACAAGATTCCATTGTCCGCTTTGGCATGGACCAGCCCCAAGCGGACGGCAAGCCAGCCAAATGGCTTGTATGCCTTTCTGGGGGTAAGGACAGTTATACGATGCTGGCAGCATTGCTCGACTTAAAATGGCAAGGGGCGCTAAAGGCCGAGTTGCTCGCTTGTAATTTGGACCAAGGACAACCGGGCTTTCCCCCCCATATTTTGCCGGACTATTTAGACGGGCTTGGCGTTCCCCATCATATTATCCGCCAGGACACATATTCGATTGTCACCGACAAAGTGCCAGAAGGAAAAACTTACTGTGCGCTATGCTCGCGTCTGCGTCGGGGCATTTTATATCGCATCGCGCGCGAGCAAGGGTGCAACGCTGTGGTGCTCGGCCACCACCGCGACGATTCCCTTGAAACATTCATGCTGAACCTGTTCCATGGTGCTCGCCTTGCGGCGATGCCCCCAAAGCTTGTTAATGACGAGGGAGATTTATTTGTTCTGCGCCCCCTTATTCAGTGCGCAGAAAATGATATCGAGAAATTCTCCAACGCCATGGGATTCCCGATAATCCCTTGCAATCTTTGCGGCTCCCAAGACGGCCTGCAAAGGGTCGCGATGAAAAGAATGCTCGATGAGTGGGAAGCCAAACGCCCCGGTCAGCGCGAAGTGATGTTCCGGGCGCTGCAAACCGTGCGCCCCAGTCACCTTGCTGATGAACGCATGTGGGATTTCGCGGCGCTTACCCTGAAAGCAAACGCCGACGAAACGGATTAATGCATCAGTTAAACGTAACGCCGCTCTGTGCCGAACATCGCGCCAAACAGCCCGAAAATGAAGGAAAGCCCGCCCCAAAGCGCTGCAAAACCGCCGCCCGCATAGGCCGCACCAGCCGTTGAAACGGTCACGGTTGGCTCAAACTGCTCCATCACACTTTCGGCGATATCTCGCTTGACTTCCCGCGCAAGCACGAGCGGGCGTTGAATATCAGAGGCGCTCGCCAAAGTTTCCATATGGGCGGATAATTCTTCATAGCGCAGGATCGTCGTTTCATAGCCCTCACAAAGGGCGTCTAAAAGACCTTGCGCCGTGCCGCATTCAAGCAAGGCCTGAACGCGCGAATATCCATATTTGCCAACATTTTCATCAAATTGGCGCACAATGGGGCGCAGCTCATCAAGGCGCCCTTCTAAATTCTGCATATATTGTAAGGTAAAACCTGGCGCCTGCGTGCCGCCCGCCGCACCAACAAGCCCCATAATCACTGCGATAAACCGACCAAACATAAAACCCCTCCAGTTCTGTGTCCCCAAAACACCCAGAAGGCATTTTGCGGAAAAAAACATGGGAAATCTATGGATTTTTCCTCCCCTAAAATAAGAAATTAAGATGACAAAACCCAATTGGCGCCTTATATAGCCTTCATCGCAATCGGAATTTTCGAAAGCGGGCCCCACCGGGCCCGCTTTTTTTATCCAAAACCGGCTTTTTTCCAAAACCGGCAAGCGAGACGAACAAGCGCCCAATGAGGGGCGATAGAGACGATCATTGAGGAACAACGCAGTTTGACCCCAGTTGAAGAAGCCATTTTAGCCTTGGCGGAACCCGTTATCACAGCGGAGGGGTTTGAACTTGTGCGCCTCAAACTAAAGGGCGGCAGAACGCAAACCCTTCAGATCATGGCAGAGCGGCCGGATAAAACTATGACCGCACAAGACTGCGCAAAATTATCCCGTGCGCTATCGCCTGTTTTTGAAGCGGCGGACCCGATCGCCGGAGCTTATACGCTTGAGGTTTCTTCACCAGGGATTGATCGCCCGCTGACCCGCCTTAAACATTATAACGACTGGCAAGGGTACGAGGCTAAGATCGAGCTTGATCGCCTTGTCGAAGGCCGCAAACGCTTTCGCGGCGTTCTTGCTGGCATTGATGATGAAGATGTCTGCCTTGATATTGAAGGCGAAGAGGACACCGCCCTTATTCCTTTTGCTTGGATCACTGAAGCAAAACTCGTCCTGACTGATCAGCTGATCGCCGACAGCTTAAAAGCGGCGAAAAAAGAAGCCGCGGCCAATGAGCCGCAAACTGATGTTTCACAACCTATGGAGACTTCCGCCATGACGCCTTCCGCGAACGGAGATACGCAATGACCGCCGTCAGCGCTAATAAGCTGGAGCTAATTCAGATCGCCGACGCTGTCGCGCGTGAAAAATCGATCGACAAATCGCTTGTCATCGAAGCGATGGAGGACGCGCTGGCGCGCGCCGCGCGCTCACGTTACGGCCATGAAACACTCGTCAAGGCCGAGATTGATCCGAAAACAGGCGAGACAAAATTGTGGCGCTTAATGGAAGTCGTGGAAGAAGTTGAAAACGATTCCGCCCAAATTTTATTAGAAGACGCGCGTTATAAAAACCCAGCGGCAAATGTCGGCGACTTTATATCCGACCCACTGCCGCCGATTGATTTTGGCCGCGTCGCCGCGATGGCCGCTAAACAAGTCATCACGCAAAAGGTTCGCGAAGCTGAACGTGACCGTCAGTATGAAGATTACAAAGACCGCATTGGCGAAATCACCAACGGCATCGTTAAGCGCGTTGAATATGGCCATGCCATTGTTGATCTAGGGCGCGCTGAGGCTGTGATCCGCCGCGACCAACAATTGCCGCGCGAAGCCTATCGCAATGGCGACCGGGTGCGCGCCCTTATTATGGATGTCCGCCGGGAACAGCGGGGCCCACAGATTTTTCTATCGCGCTCACACCCGCAATTTATGGCTAAGCTCTTTGAACAAGAAGTGCCTGAAGTCTATGACAGCGTTATTGAGATCAAAGCTGTTGCACGCGACCCCGGCAGCCGCGCGAAGATTGGCGTATTCTCTAAAGACGCCAGCATCGACCCGGTCGGCGCCTGTGTCGGCATGCGCGGCAGCCGCGTGCAAGCGGTCGTAAACGAACTTGGCGGCGAGAAAATCGATATCGTACCGTGGTCTGAGGACCAAGCGACTTTTGTTGTTAACGCCCTTGCTCCGGCTGAGGTTGCTAAAGTCGTCCTTGACGAGGAAATGGAGCGCATCGACGTTGTCGTGCCAACCGAACAATTATCGCTCGCGATTGGCCGGCGCGGCCAGAATGTGCGCCTTGCCTCTCAGCTTTCAGGTTTTGAAATCGATATCATGACCGAGGAAGAAGAAAGCGCCAAACGCCAAGAAGAATTCCGTCAGCGTTCTGAACTATTTATGACGGCGCTTGACGTTGACGATATTATGGCTGGCCTTCTTGTATCAGAAGGGTTCGCCAAGGTTGAAGAAATCGCCTTCGTTGCAGTTGAAGAATTGATGGAAATCGACGGCTTTGACGAGGAGACCGCGCAAGAACTGCAAGCGCGCGCCAACGACTTCCTTGAAGCAGAAGCAAAAGCGCTTGATGCAAAACGCGTCGAACTGGGCGTGACGGATGATGTCGTTGCGCTTGAAGGCCTGACACTGAAAATGATTGTCACCCTTGGGGAAAACGACGTCAAAAACATGGAAGACCTTGCGGGCTGCGCCACGGATGACCTAACCGGTTGGACGGAACGGGTGGATGGCGAGCGTAAGCATTATGATGGCATCTTAGAAAGCTACAATATTTCGCCAGAACTAGCGGAAGATTTGATCATGCGCGCGCGTCTGGCCGCTGGCTGGGTGACGCAAGAAGAATTGGACGCACAAAAAGCGGCTGAGGAAGGCGAACAAGAAGAAGAGGAGACGGCGACTGCAAACATCCTCTCATAATCCTGAGAACAGGTCTGATCAGATGCAAGACCAGGGCCCGGTAAAACATTCCGCTCCAATACCCCCCGAAGAGGCTTCGCTAAATAAAACAGCTTCTTCAAAGAAAGGGACAAACGAGCGAAAATGTATTATGACAGGCCAGGTAACTGCGCCGATGGAATTAATCCGTTTCGTCCTCGACCCAAGTGGCGTGGTTACGGCTGATCTGGCTGGCAAATTGCCAGGGCGCGGCGCTTGGGTCACAGCGGACCCGAAGCTGATCGCTAAGGCAGCGAAAAGCGGCGTTTTTAAACGCGCCTTTCGCGGTTCTTGCCAAGCTGACGAAGATCTTGCGGCGATTGTTTTTACAGGATTAAAAAAGCGCGCGCTAAAAGCCATCGGGCTTGCAAGGCGCGCTGGCGGCGCGGCGGCTGGTTTTGACCAAGCCAAAGCACTGCTGAAAGAGAAGAAGGCCGGGTTGCTCCTTACCGCGCATGACGCTGCTGCGGATGGGGCGCAAAAACTGGCGCGGCTCGCACGTGATATTGCTGTTGTTCGCAACTTTGATGTGGCGGAGTTGTCGGCGGCCCTAGGGTCAAGCGGCGTACGCCACGTCGCAATTGCTGATCGCCTTGAGACGATTGGCTTACGCCAGGATATTTTAAAGTTCGCGGCGTTTGCTGTGAGCGAGACGAAACAAACAAGCGACGCGCAGACGCCGCAGTGAGATTTAAATTAACGCACGCCCTAAAGCGTGCACAACTATCTATGGACCACGCCCTTAAGGAACTGTATGTCCCTTGCAGGCTAACCCCCGCCGCCTGTCGCGGCGAAACGGAGTTTGAATGAGCGAAGACGTCGAAACGAAAGCCGGTCAGGACAAAAAGCCCGAGCGCAAACCGCTGTCTTTAAGACGGACGGAGACTGGCGCCGTGAAGCAAAGCTTCTCCCATGGGCGCACAAAGACCGTGGTCGTTGAAACGAAACGGCGTCGGGTGCTGACTGCGAAAAAGCCTGGCGAAGCGCCAGCTGCGGGTGAAGAAGCGGAGAAAACCGCAAAAGAGGCTCCCGCAGCCCCGCCGCCGAAACAGGCTGAAAAGAAGCCTGAGGCCCCCGCAAAAACCGCACCTGCGAAAACCGCGCCCGCAAAAACAAGGACCCTAAAAGCGGGTCAACAAAAACGCACGCAACGCCCTGCCCCCGGCAAAGGCGGCGGAAAAAGCGGCGCTGTATTACGCACGCTTTCAGAAGATGAGAAAAACGCGCGCGCCGCAGCCCTTTTAAAGGCGCGCAAAGATGGTGAAGAACGCCGCAAGCGTGAAGAAGCCGAACGTCGCGCCCGTGAAGAGCGCGAAGCAGCCGAACGCACACGCCTTGAAGAAGAGCGTCAGCGCCAGGCCGAAGAAGAGGCTCGCCGTTTAAAAGAAGCAGAAGAGCGCAAAAAAGCTGAAGAAGAAGCCAGGCGCCTTCTAGAAGAAGAAGAACGCGAGCGCAAAAAGCGCAGCGAAGAAAAAGCTGCCCGTGCAAAATCAAAAGACACAGCGCCCGCGGTTGAAGAAAAAGCCGCAGATCCTGTCGACCCTGACAATCCGCTTGCAAAACTAGGCGGCCGTTTAAAAACGAAGCGCAAAAATCTTGATAGTCGCAATGACGCCAATAAGGCCAAAGACTCACCGCGCCGGCGCACTGGCAAGTTGACGATCGCAAATGCGCTTGATGATGATGAGCGTCAACGTTCGCTGGCTTCGGTTAAGCGCGCTCGCGAACGCGAAAAGGCGGCTCGCCAGGCACGCGGCGAAACCCAAAAAATCACCCGCGAAGTGGTGATCCCGGAAACTATTACGGTCCAGGAGCTTGCCTCTCGGATGGCGATGCGTGCTGTCGATCTTGTTAAAGAGATGATGAAGCAAGGTCAGATGGTCACCGCCAATGAAACCCTTGATGCGGATACGGCGGAACTGATCGTTTCCGAACTTGGTCACGAGGTGAAACGCGTCGCTGAAGCCGATGTTGAAGAAGGCCTGTTTGGCGTTGCCGATAGTGACGATGAAATGACCTCGCGTCCACCAGTTGTGACGATTATGGGCCATGTCGATCACGGCAAAACCTCTCTGCTTGATGCGCTTCGCCAAGCCAATGTGGTGGACGGGGAAGCCGGTGGCATCACCCAACATATCGGCGCCTATCAGATTGAGGCTGGTGAAAATAAAAACAAAATCACCTTCCTTGATACGCCGGGCCACGCTGCCTTTACTGCGATGCGCGCACGCGGCGCAGAAGTGACCGATATTGTTGTGCTTGTGGTTGCGGCCGATGACTCCATCATGCCGCAAACGGTGGAAGCGATTAGCCACGCTAAAGCAGCTGGCGCGCCGATTATCGTCGCCATTAACAAGATCGATAAGCCGGATGCTGACGCAATGCGCGTTCGCACGGACCTTTTGCAGCATGAAATTCAAGTTGAATCCATGGGCGGTGAAATCCAAGACGTTGAGGTTTCCGCGCTTAAGAAAATGAACCTTGATGGATTGCTTGAAGCTGTCCTTCTGCAGTCAGAGCTTTTGGAACTGAAGGCCAATCCAGACCGTATCGCAGAGGGCGCGGTTGTTGAAGCGCGCCTTGATAAAGGACGCGGCCCGGTTTCCACATTCTTAATCCAACGCGGCACCCTAAAACGCGGCGACATTGTTGTTGTCGGTTCTGAATGGGGTAAAGTGCGCGCGCTAACTGACGATAAAGGCATGACCTTAAAAGAGGCTGGGCCCGCCCTGCCGGTTGAGGTTTTAGGCCTTAACGGCGTGCCCGAGCCTGGTGATCAGTTCGCCGTCGTCGACAGTGAAGCGCGGGCGCGCGAGATTGCTGATTTCCGCCAACGCAAGCGCAAAGAAAAAGCCGCTGCTCGCTCTTCCGGCACATCGCTTGAACAAATGATGGCGCAGCTGCAAGATTCTGAGATTAAAGAAATGCCAATCGTCATTAAAGGCGACGTGCAAGGCTCAGTTGAAGCGATTGTCAGCTCTCTAGAAAAGATGTCCACTGATGAAGTGCGCGTTAAGGTGCTTCATACTGGTGTTGGCGGCGTGACGGAAAGCGACATTATCTTGGCGGCGGCGTCTGGCGCGCCAGTGGTTGGCTTTAATGTTCGCGCCAATAAAAAAGTGCGCGAAGAAGCAGAGCGCCAAGAGATCGAAATCCGCTATTACTCTGTCATCTATGATCTGATTGATGATGTGAAGGGTGTTCTTTCCGGTATGCTTGATCCGGAACTTCGCGAAACATTCCTTGGCAACGCTGAGATTTTGGAAGTCTTTACGATCAGCCGCGAAGGCAAGCGCAAAGTCGCTGGCTGCCGTGTGACGGAAGGCAGCGTGCGCCGCGGCGCCAAAGTCCGCCTTATTCGCGACGACACTGTTATCCACGAAGGCGAACTGTCCCAGCTTAAGCGCTTTAAGGATGATGTCCAAGAAGTTGCGACCGGCCAAGAATGCGGCATGAGCTTTGCCAATTACGAGGACCTTCGCGCTGGCGATGTGATCGAATGCTTTGCAGTGGAGAAAGTGGCGCGCTCTTTGTAAGCATGCCAACTATCCATTCTGCTGTTGTGCGTAAGGTTGAACGCCCATGGCTAAACGTTTTGCAAAATCTTCCGGCCCTTCCCAGCGCCAATTGCGCGCGGGCGAATTGATCCGGCATGCTTTGTCGGAAATTTTCCAACGCGAGGATCTGCGTGATCCTGCGCTTAAGGGCGTTTCTATCACCGTCAGCGAAGTGCGTCCTTCGCCGGATTTAAAAAATGCGACGGTCTTCTGCGCGCCCCTTGGCGCGTCGATCAATACCGCAACGCCCGAGGGTGATGCGGAAATCTCCACTATCATGGATGCGCTGAACCGCATTTCCCCCTATGTGCGCACATTGTTAGGCAAGCGGATTGAGCTAAAATTTACGCCTGCCCTTTCGTTTAAACGTGATGATGCAATCAACGAAGCGCGGAAAATCGACGAATTACTGGCGAGCCCAGAAGTAAAGCGCGACCTTATTCCTGATAGGGACGAGTAAAAGGTAAACCAATGGGTAGACGACGCAAAAAGGGCCGCCCGGTTTCAGGCTGGTTGGTGGTCGATAAGGCCTATGACATGGGCTCAACGGAAACGGTATCAAAAGCGCGCTGGCTGTTCCAGGCGCAAAAAGCTGGGCATGCGGGTACGCTCGATCCGTTAGCAACCGGTGTTTTGCCAATCGCCTTTGGCGAAGCGACCAAGACCGTTCCCTATATTATGGACGCGAAGAAACGCTATGAATTCACCGCCCGCTGGGGCGCGGCCACGACAACCGATGACGTGGAAGGCGAAATTATCGCCAAATCAGACCACCGCCCTGACAAAGCAGCGATCGAGACGGCTTTGGGCCAATTCATCGGTGAAATTGATCAGACACCGCCACAGTTTTCCGCCATCAAGATTGATGGAGAGCGCGCCTATGACATCGCCCGCGAAGGGGAAGAAGTCGCAATCCCCTCGCGCCAGGTTATGATTTACGAGCTGCGCCTTGTTGATGTGCCGGATGCTGATCATGCTGTTTTCGAGGCTGTCACCGGCAAAGGCGCATATGTACGCGCAATTGTAAGAGACCTTGCCAAAGCCTTAGGAACCGAAGGCCATGTCAGCGCCCTGCGGCGTACAGCGGTCGGCCCGTTTGACGCGGCCCGCGCGATCAGTCTTACAGATGTAGAAGCAACGCAAGAAGTCGAAGGGCGCGACAGCTTTTTAGAAGGGGTCGAAGCAGCGTTAAGCGCTATGCCCCAAACCAGCATTGGGGGACCGGAAGCGGAACGATTACGCCGCGGCCAAGCCGCGATTATCTCACCAGCGAGCGCAAAAGGCCTACGCGGCGACCGGGTCGGCGATATTGAAGAAGTGCTGGCCAGCCTTCACGGCGCGCCTGTCGCGATCTGCGCGCTTGAGGGGCTAAAGCTAAAACCCTCCAGGGTCTTTAATCTTTAAGGCTGACAGCGCCTCCTCGCCCAGCTACACTGAATTTTTGTCGCATGTGGCGGGAGTGTTGTTATGAAGTGCCTTTTTAACCCGCTAATCAAGCGTCTTGCCTTAACTGGCTGTTCGATCGCCCTGAGCGTTGGCGTAATGTTCGCCTCAATGACCGGACAAGCGCAAGCCCAGGCCAATTCGCTGCCCCTTCCACAGCAAAGCCAATCAAGGCCCTTAGTCGCCGCCGTTTCTGCAAATGAGATGGCGTCCCTTTTTTCGTCTCTTGGGTTTGTCTCAACCTTTAGCTCGCTTACAGCCACCAGCGTTCAGTTAGAAGTAGCCCCCCAAGGCAAACCTGATGCTGGCGCCGTTTATATCATGCTGCGCAAATGTAATGGCGCGACCCAAACAGCCCAGTGTTCTTTGGTCCAACCTTACGGATTGTTTCCAGCCCAAAGCGTCACCCCGCAACAGTTGAATGTCCTTAATCTGAAACACACCAAAGTCTCTGTTGTTGGGATCATGAACGCCCAATTCGGGATTGTCGGCACAAAAATATATCTCAATGAGGGGGTGACCCCCCATCATATCGCTTTTTTATTGGGTTTGTTTTTTGGTGACCTTGAGCGCATTATGGGCGCTCTTCAGCCAGTCGCGGGAACCAATGTCTCTATGGACCTGAGCAAGGAAACACTCAGCGACGGCGCCCTTGGCTTTCTGGGGTTGGAAGGCGGGTTAGATACTAATCTAGTCGTAAACCCTATTGGCTCATCGGGGATTTCCAAATTTAACGTTTCCTACGGTCAGCTTGAACAAACAGCCCTGGAGAACTTAACCCATATCGTCCCTAGCCAAGCCCCTTAGAGCGACTTCGATTTAGGGCGAGTTGGATGCTCTGCTAGGGCCGATCAAAACGCTTGCACATAGGCTGTTTTTCCCCCATAACCCCCGCTTTGACAGCCTTTGCTGGACGGCGTCCTGGCTTAGGTTAACCCGAAAGACGCTGCGGAGAAAAACATGTCTATTACCCCAGAGCGCAAAGCTGCGCTGATTTCCGAGTATGGCGTAAAAGAAGGCGACACCGGCTCCCCTGAAGTTCAAGTCGCAATCCTTTCTGAGCGCATATCCAACCTTACTGAACATTTTAAAGGCCACAAAAAGGACAACCACTCCCGCCGCGGTCTTTTGAAGATGGTTTCTCAACGCCGCCGCTTGCTTGACTATGTCCGCGGCAAAAACGAAGAGCGCTACAAGTCGCTTATCGAACGGCTCGGTCTGCGCCGTTAATCGGGTTTAACCGTGCCTGGCGCTTTGAATAGCGCCTCGCGCGCCCGCCCAAACCACTTACTCAGTTACAATTAGGGAATTTGCTTTTTATGGAACTAAAAGGCCAACCAGCTATCATCACCGGCGGCGCGTCGGGCCTTGGCGGGGCGACCGCCGAAGCTCTTGCAGCAGCTGGTGCAAAAGTCGCCATTTGGGACTTAAATGAAGAACAAGGACAAGAACACGCCGCCAAGCTTGGCGGCGTTTTTTGCAAGGTAAACGTCAGTGACGAAGAAAGCGTCAAAAGCGCCCTTGTCGCTACGACACAAGAAATCGGCGCGCCACGCATTTTGATCAATTGCGCCGGTATCGCTATTGGCGAAAAAACAGTTGGCAAAAAAGGCCCCCATGTTCTTGATAATTTCAGCAAGGTCATCAACGTAAACCTTGTTGGCTCCTTCAACTGCATCCGTCTGTTTGCAGAACAAGCACAAAACTTAGAGCCACTTAACGAGGATGGTGAACGCGGCGTTATCATCAACACCGCCTCTGTCGCTGCATATGAAGGGCAAATGGGCCAGGCGGCTTATTCCGCTTCAAAAGGCGGCGTTGTCGCCATGACCCTTCCCATCGCCCGCGATTTGATGAACGCTGGCATCCGTTGCAACACCATCGCACCGGGTACATTCTTTACACCAATGATGATGGGTATGGACCAAAAGGTAATCGACGGGCTCGGCGCAATGGTGCCGTTCCCTAAACGGCTTGGCAAACCGTCTGAGTACGCCTCTATGGCGATCGAAATTTGCCGCAACACCATGATGAATGGCGAAACCGTACGTATCGACGGCGCCATTCGCATGCAACCACGTTAATAGGCCGCCTCTTGGCCTTTTAATTCTACGCAGGCCCAGCGTTATGGGCAGACGACCCACGCCGCCGCAATCCGGCGACGGCGTTCACGAAAGAAGAAAATAAGATGTTCAATATCACCAAAAAATCAATGCAATGGGGCGCGCATACGCTAACCCTTGAAACTGGCCGTATCGCTCGTCAGGCTGACGGCTCAGTCCTTGCCACCTATGGCGAAACAACAGTATTGGCGACCGTCGTCGGCGCAAAGGAAGCAAACCCAGCTTTCGATTTTTTCCCATTAACCGTTCACTACCAAGAAAAATACTACGCAACAGGCCGAGTTCCTGGGGGGTATTTCAAACGCGAAGGTCGTCCAACGGAAAAAGAGACGCTAACCTCGCGCCTTATTGACCGTCCGATCCGTCCGCTGTTTGTGAAGGGCTTTAAAAACGAAGTCCTCGTTGTCGCGCAAGTCGTCTCCCATGATCTTGAAAATGATCCAGATATCGTTGCAATGATTGCCGTATCTGCGGCGCTGACAATTTCAGGCATCCCATTCCTTGGCCCAATTGGCGCTGCGCGCGTCGGCTATAAGGATGGCGGCTTTTTGATCAACCCAACCATTGACGAGCTTGAAGGCAGCGAGCTTGATCTTGTTATGGCTGGCACAGACGAAGCTGTGATGATGGTTGAATCAGAAGCGAGCGAGCTTTCAGAAGAAGTTATGCTCGGCGCTGTTATGGCGGGCCACGAGGCTGCAAAAGAAGCGATTAACTTCATCATCGATTTCGCAGAAGACGCGGCGAAAGACCCTTGGGACTTTACACCGCCAGATCATTCTGAACATGCTGGCAAAGTGCGCGAGCTTGTTGAAGCGGACCTAAAAGCCGCTTATCAGGAGCAGATCAAACAAACACGCCAAGAAAAAATTGCGGCGGCAAAAGCCAAAGCAATAGAAGCTTTGTGTAGCGAAGAAGACGAAAACGCCCTTGATAACGGCGTTGTCGGCGGCCTGTTTAAATCGATCGAGTCCGATATCGTGCGCGGCGGCATCTTAGACACTGGCGAGCGTATTGACGGCCGCGATACAAAAACCGTCCGCCCAATTTTGGCCGAAGCGGGCGTTCTTCCGCGCACCCACGGTTCGGCCCTATTTACCCGCGGGGAAACCCAAGCGCTTGTGGTTGCAACCCTTGGCACAGGCGAAGACGAACAGCTAATCGACGCGCTTACGGGCACGTATAAAGAAAATTTCATGCTGCATTATAACTTTCCCCCTTATTCTGTTGGGGAAGTGGGCCGCATGGGCGGCGCGGGCCGCCGCGAAATTGGTCACGGCAAGCTTGCTTGGCGTGCGGTTCGCGCGGTTCTTCCGTCACAGGAAGAGTTTCCTTATGTGATCCGTCTTGTTTCTGAGATCACGGAGTCAAACGGGTCGTCTTCTATGGCGACGGTCTGCGGCTCATCCCTAGCGATGATGGATGCTGGTGTTCCTGTCAAACGCCCTGTTGCTGGCATCGCGATGGGCCTTATCTTGGAAGGCGAGCGCTTTGCGGTTCTTTCCGATATTCTGGGTGATGAAGATCACTTAGGGGATATGGACTTTAAAGTCGCGGGCACAGAAGCCGGCGTCACATCCCTTCAGATGGATATCAAAATCGCTGGCATCACCAAAGAGATTATGGAGCAAGCCCTTGATCAAGCTAAAGATGGGCGCATGCACATCCTTGGCGAGATGTCCAAAGCCCTTGAAGGCGCACGCGACGATCTTGGCGAATACGCACCGCGTATTGAGACCATGCAAATCTCAACCGATAAGATCCGCGAAGTGATCGGTACAGGCGGTAAAGTTATCCGCCAAATCGTTGAAGAAACCGGCGCAAAAGTCGACATCAACGATGAAGGCCTTATTAAGATTGCCTCTTCCGATAAAGAAAGCATCGAAGCAGCCCGCAAATGGATCCACTCCATCGTTGCGGAACCAGAAGTCGGCGAGATCTATAAAGGCAAAGTCGTTAAAACCATGGACTTTGGCGCCTTCGTCAATTTCTTTGGCGCTCGCGACGGCCTTGTCCATATTTCTCAGCTTAATGACGGTCGCCCAGAAAAAACCACCGATGTGGTGAAAGAAGGCGACGAGGTTTTTGTTAAGCTCCTCGGCATGGACGATCGCGGCAAGGTTCGCCTTTCCATGAAAGTCGTTGATCAGGAGACAGGCAAGGAAATCATCAAAGACGAAGCCTAATTTTTTTGGCAGATAAATTCAAAAAGCCCCGCTTGAAGCGGGGCTTTTTTATTCCATCAAAAACCTCCACCTCTGGTGGAGGTCAATGACTTTACAGGGTCGGGTGTGTTTGTGCAGCTGGATGGCGCCGCAAGAAGTAATGACCCCACGCTTTGAATAGCTAAGGCTGCTGCAAAGCGGCGCCGCCTTTAAAATGCGCATCCAAAAACTCTAAAAAAGCGGGCCAGTCTTCTTCGACAACGCCGTGGGTGCCAGGGCGCATCCAAAAGGAAAGCTGTGCGGCGGGGTTAAAAGCATCCCCGCGCTCCTGCGCCAATCCCTCACCGCCGAAAAGTTCGTAGACCGCATCAGCCCCCATCGCGGCGCGAAAAGCGCCGTTCGGGTCAGACCAAACATCACGCCGCGCATTACCTAGCAACAATGGTCGCGGCGCAACCAACGCAATTAATTGATGCTGGTCCACCGGGATTTCTTCTTCGCGCCCGGCATAACCCGCATATGTTTTAGAAAACCAATGGGGAAAGCTGTCCGTTATCTGCTTAATACTTTCACCTTTTTTGAAGCGGTTTAAAGAAGCGCCGCCTGTACCGGATTGGTGCGCGATGGCGCCGTCTATACGCTCATCATACGCCGCCGCCAACAGCGCCGCCTTGCCATAACGCGAATGGCCATAAGCAATGACCCCATCACTATCAATGCGCTCATCACTAAGCAGTACATCACTCATCCGAGAAAACGCCCAGCCCCACGCAGCGATAGCGCCCCATCTTGTGTTTTCATCCTTGTGGCCAGCAGCAAGCCGTTCAAGGGCGGCGAGCCCCGCCTCACCCTGATCCGGTACAATCTCGCTTGGATAAATCGTCGCAAACGCATATCCGCGCTCCAAAATCATCTTTAACGGCGGTGTTGCAATATATCGTCCAAAGACGTATTTTATAGCGCCAGCCATGAAAGACCCGCCGCCGCACCCGCCTGCCCCTTCTGGGCGCGCCACCGCCTCATGGGGAATAGTTGACCAGCGCGGGCAAAAGCTTTCCATCATTATTACAGGGGCGGGGCCTGTTGCATCATTTGGGTAAAGAACATTCATGATGTAATTTGGGGTTTCCCGCTCCACCCCGCTGAACGTTGCTTTAGACCGTAAAACATATTCCTCAAGGCGCGCCGCCCCTTCAATCGCCGCCTTATCAAGCGTGCGCTTTTCGACAATCATTGTTGATGATTGTTCAGGCAATACGCCGTAGATGTGCGCTTCAAATGCACGGCGTAGTGCGGGCGCACGTTTTGTCGTCCATTGCTGAGCCGTCGTAACAGCGTCAATCCCACCCATCGCATCCAGCACCGCTGGGCTTGCTATGGGCCCCCTAGGGGATAAGTCCGCCCAGGCCATAGTCAATCGGACGCAACCGCTAAGAAGAAGTAACGCGCCTACCAATGCGCATAATCGAATAAACCCCACGCGCCGAAACCTCCTGTCTCGCCGTTATCGGCAGTTTCGCTTCACATGAGATATATAATCGATCTCGCAATCATTATATCGTTCACTCGATAACGATGTCGTGAAATTAAACGCGCTCAAACATCAGATAAGCGGGGTTACGCCCCTCTTTAATCGCTTTTGCTTCATATCGGGTTTGCGGCCAATCATCGGGCCTAATGCGCCAATCATCTGCGCACTCAGCTACCCATACGAAGGCTGGCGCGTTTTGCGCGTGCATCAAGCTCCACTCAATATAACCCGGAATATCTGATGCTATGCGCAATATCCCCCCGGGCTTGATTAGCCTGGCCGCCTCTTCAAAAAACCAAGGCGAGACGATACGGCGTTTATGATGGCGCTTCTTCGGCCAAGGATCAGGGTGTAAGACAAAAAAACGTGACAAACAGCCATCCGGCAGCGCCTCCATCATCGGACGGGCGTCACCATGATGCAGTCGAATATTTGATAACTTCTCGTCTTCAATCTGACAAACGAGCTTTGCAACGCCATTTACAAAGGGCTCAGCACCAATCATACCGATATCTGGCGAATGGACGGCCTGCCACGCTAAATGCTCGCCGCCGCCGAAGCCAACCTCCATCCAATACTCATTTTGATCTGGAAATAAGGCTTCTAAGTCAACGACCTTGCCAGGCTCAAAAGGCACACTAAGCCCCGGCAAAGCGCTTTCCATTAACCGTGCTTGGCGCGGTTTTAACGCTTTGTCCTGACGCCGTCCGTAGAGGCGAGGAATATAGGCGCTTTCTTCAGTCAAATCTTAAATACAAAATGGCGGCGCCAGGAAAAGGTTTTCGGCGCCGCTGGGTTTCTTGCTAATCAACGCCGTCAGCTATGCGCCGAGTGCTTTCTTGATCGCATCAGCGAGATCCGTCTTCTCCCAAGAAAAGCCGCCATCCGCATCCGCTTCGCGGCCGAAATGACCGTAAGCCGCTGTGCGCGCGTAAATTGGCTTGTTCAAATCCAAATGACGACGGATGCCGGACGGTGAAAGATCCATCACCTCGTCGAGAACCTTCTCAACAGCATCATCGCTAAACTGACCGCCGCCATGCTGATCCACATAGATCGAGAGCGGACGGGCAACACCAATGGCGTAAGAAAGCTGGATGGTGCAGCGCTCAGCCACACCAGCCGCAACAACGTTTTTAGCAAGATACCGCGCCGCATAGGCCGCAGACCGGTCCACTTTTGTTGTGTCTTTACCCGAAAACGCACCCCCGCCATGAGGCGCGGCGCCGCCATAGGTGTCGACGATAATCTTGCGGCCGGTCAAACCAGCGTCGCCATCAGGTCCGCCGATAACAAATTTCCCGGTTGGGTTCACATGCCAGGCGCAATCATCTGCAATCGGCAAGCCATCCAAAGCATCACGGATATAAGGTTCAACGACACTACGCACTTTTGCTGGATCCCAGCTTTCATCCATATGTTGTGTAGAAAGAACGAGGCTCGTGACAGAATGTGGGCGCCCATTTTCATAACGCACAGTAACCTGGCTTTTCGCATCTGGCCCTAATAGACCAGCATCCCCTTTACCGGCGTGGCGCGCATCCGCCAAAAGCTTCAAAATCTTATGGCTGTAATAGATGGGCGCAGGCATTAAGCCATCTGTCTCACGGCAAGCATAGCCGAACATAATCCCCTGATCGCCAGCGCCTTCCGCATTAGCATCAGCAGCTTTATCCACCCCCTGGGCGATATCTGATGATTGGCCGTGGAGCAATACATCCACATCAGCATTCCGCCAATGGAACCCATCTTGCTCATAACCAATGCTCTTTATCGCTTCACGTGCAACCGCTTCGAATGGCTCGGCTTTTACAAGACCGCCATCGCCCATCAAATGGGCCGGCGCCCGAACTTCCCCTGCAATAACAACCTTATTGGTCGTGGTTAAGGTCTCGCACGCAACGCGTACATCCCAAGGCTCCATCCCGGAGCTTAGCGCTTCACGATAAATAAGATCGACGATTTCATCTGAAATGCGGTCACAAACTTTGTCGGGGTGACCTTCGGAAACGCTTTCACTGGTAAATTGGTAAGATTGGCGGGCCATGGGAGACGCCTTCCCTCATATAAAGAAAAGTTTATGTGTTCCCTAAAGCTCTTAGCGAAAGGGACACACTCTGTCTACGCCTAACTGACTGTCCGCCTTGATCTATTTAGCAACAAGACGGCGCAGGCAATCTAAGCCCCATGAAAGGTAAACAACAAACAAGGCTTTAAAGCCTTGTCGCCCCCTCAGCGATCGCTTTGACAAGATCAAGTACGCCCTTACGAACCTTAGGATCTTGGATGTCAGCATAATAGCGACACAGCTGGACGCCATCGGGAGTATTTAACATTTCCATAAAAGAAACATCCCCCTCGCCGCGTTCAGCAAAGCCCATGGCTTCGGCTTTTTCACCACTGAAGTCATCAAATAGATATTGTATCGGCACATCCAGAATTCTTGAAATTTCGAAAATTCTGCTTGCCCCAATACGGTTCACGCCTTTTTCGTACTTTTGAACTTGTTGGAAGGTCAATCCTAAGGCCTCGCCAAGTTTATCTTGGCTCATCCCTAGCAGCGTACGTCGCAGCTTTACGCGCGCCCCAACGTGTATATCGATGGGGTGCGGAGTTTTATTTTTGTCCATTAGTCGTAGTCGTCCCAAAACTTAAAATTAAGCGCGCCCAATATGCGCCAAAGACTCTCCCAAATGCTGTTATAGGGTAGTTTCCTGTGACAGTGAAGTTTTAGTAACCCCAGCACCAAGCTATATGGTCACGCCCTTAGACGCGTATGAAAGTTGATTAGAAATAATAGCCCTAGTATCACAAAAAATAGCAAATCGCCGATTTGGGAATAGAGTGTGGCCCGCGCCGCACGCGGTAACGACGCGTCGATCACGCCTTGCTCATAAAGTGGCAAACGCCGCACATAAACACCACGTGCGTCAATAAGCGCGGATATACCCGTGTTGGCCGAACGCGCCATGGGCAAGCCGGTTTCAATTGTTCTAAGACGCGCTTGGTCAAGGTGTTGTCTTGGTCCGGACGTATCGCCAAACCAAGCATCATTTGTCACGGCCAATAACCATTCTGGGCGCTCTGCTGGCGGATAAATAGCGCCAGGAAAAATCGCTTCATAGCAAATTAGAGGAGCAAAAGACGGCCCGCCCGCTGATAAAGTGCGCGGCCCCTCCCCCTTTGCAAATCCTTCTTCAAAGGGCGCCAATTGCGCCAAACCTATCGCCCGCAAAAGTCCGCTTAAGGGCAAATATTCGCCAAAAGGAACCAGATGATGCTTGTCATAGTGTAAGATTGCGCGGCGCCCGGCCTGAGTTTCCGCGATCACCGCAAGCGAATTATAATATCGCCAAGCACGCGCTGGATCAGCAGCATCCTCTTTAAAATCACGGCGCACCGCACCAGCAATTAAAACCGCATTCTTTGGCAACGTGCGGGATACTTCAGATAAGGCGTCTTTTACCTCATCAATTAATGGGGCGCTATTTTCCGGCCAAATCACATACACTCGCCCATCACTGGCGTTTAATCCATCAGACAACTCTAGATGGCGTCTTAAATTCCGCCCCCAGAGGGACGCATCAATTTTCTCGCGCTGTGGAATGTTTGGCTGCACAATACGTACAAACACATTTTCATGTATGCCAGGATTAATAAGACTTAGTCGGACACCGCCTAACCCGATAATAATTAATCCGCCGATCAATGTTACAAACACGCCTTTTAAAACGGTTCGCTGAGACCCGGCGCCTTTTTCTGCGCCAATCCCTTTTTCTGCACCAATCATTGATACGCAAAAAGCGGCTGGCGCCGCGCTTAATCCAACAACAAAAATACTTAACCCGTAAACACCCCACCAAGCGGCCGTTTGCGCGCTCAGCGCACTAAAAGCGAGAGCTTGTCCAGATAAGTTCCACGGCAGGCCTGTAAGAATGTGCCCGCGCACATACTCAAACACACACCAAGAAACGGTAAAAACGAGAATACGCGTCCACTTTTGCGACCAAAACTTTACCGCAAGGGCCGCCGCACCGGCGCAAAACAAAGCCAAAAAGGCTGGCATCCCAAGCATCGCAAATGGCGCCATCCAGGCAAATTGCTCCGCCTGTACAAGAAACGAAAACGCCATCCAATAAATGCCGACAAGAAAATGGCCAAACCCAAACCACCACCCTAGCGAAGCAGCAGCACGCATGGGGCGCTGATCGCGATCCGCCCAATCAAGCAACCAGATAAAGACAGAAAAACCAATTGGCGCAAAAAAAAACCAATTAAATGGGGCAAATGAAAGGGCGAGAACGGCGCCGGCGCCAAAGGCAGCCCCGCGGCGACGCCACGGACTTAGGGAGCTCATTAAATCAGCCACATGCGCTAAAATACGCTCGGCTCGCGCTCCAATCTCACTCATCACCCATCCCCAGATCTATTCAGCTGCTTTTGCCGGTTCTGCAGCGGCAGGACGCACAGCGCTCAACCGCGGCGTATCTCCACCTTTGCTTTTTCGATCAGCATTATCAGTTTCATGATTAGTATTTTCTTTAGCCGGACAAATTCGAACTTTCCGTATGGTGCGCGCATCCGCCTCCATAACTTCAAAGATCAGCCCCGCCTCAGTGTTGATGACCTCTCCGCGTTGGGGAACCCGCCCTGCTATAGAAAACACCCATCCGCCAACCGTATCCACTTCTTCTTCTTCACCGAGCCCTTCTAGCTCAACACCAGTCGCTTCAGTGAAGTCTTGTAACTCGACACGAGCGTCAGCTTCCCAGCCGCCGCCGCTCGCCGCGATCACCATGGGCGCTTCTTCGTCATCATGCTCATCATTAATGTCGCCGACAATTTGCTCAACCAAATCTTCGATTGTCAACAAGCCGTCAGTACCGCCAAATTCGTCGATAACAAGCGCCATATGGATGCGCGAGGCTTGCATACGCAATAGCAAATCCGTAATCCGCATGGATGGCGGCGCATACAGAACATCACGGCGTAATTTTTTAAGACCAGCATCACTTTCAGCGCCAGTCTCCGCTAATTGTGCAACAACATCTTTAATATGAACCATGCCAACCGGATCATCGAGATCATGGCGATACACCGGCAAGCGGGAATGCCCCGCTTCAGCAAACGCTTTTACAAGCTCATCCATTGGGGTATCGAGATCAACAGCAATAATATCAGCGCGCGGCGCCATCACATCACGCACGCGTTTTTCATCAAACGCAATAACGCGCTCGATCATTTCGCGTTTGTCACGGGGAAGCCCGACGGCGCTGGCAACGCTATTTGATAACTCGTTAGTCAGGACGTTTTTTTCATCGTCCCCCCAAAGGTTTTGAATTTTTTTCCAAAAACCTTTTTTAGTCTTTACCCCATTCATTTAAGTTCTCTGCTATAAGGATCAGCAACGCCGATCGTCGCCAAAATCTCGGTCTCCATACGTTCCATTTCATCCGCTTCTTCATCAGTTTGGTGATCGTAACCAACCAGATGTAAAAGCCCATGCAAGATCAAATGGGCGGCATGATCATGAAGTGTTATGCGCGCCTCGTCAGCTTCGCGCAAGCATATGCTATAGCCAAGTGCAATATCGCCCAAAAACGAGGGAGCCGCCTCGCCAGAGGGAAAAGACAACACATTTGTCGGCTTATCCTTATTGCGAAAATCGCGATTTAAAGACTGCACGCGGTCATTGTCGGTAAGCAACAGAGCAACGCCCCCATCAAGAGCGTTAACCCGTTTGCGCGCCGCCTTGTGAACAATATTTGCAAGATCTTCGGCGTCCGGCAAAGAAGTATGCCAGTGATCAGCTTCTATCACAGTCTCAATCTCGCGCATGATGCTCTTCACGATCCCCCTGCTGCGCAGCTCTTCGATCATAGGCCTTGATAATGCGGGAAACCAGAGCATGTCGCACAACGTCACCAGCTTGGAATCGTATGACTTTCACACCCTCTACGCCATCCAAAAGCCCCAGCGCATCAGCAAGACCAGAAATCTCGCCAGGCTTTAAATCAGACTGCGTCGGATCCCCGGTAATCGCCATATGCGAGCCTTCGCCAAGGCGCGTTAGAAACATTTTCATCTGGGCGACGGTCGCGTTTTGAGACTCATCTAATATGACAGCAGCGCGGGCCAAAGTGCGTCCACGCATAAAGGCGAGCGGAGCGATTTCAATCTCACCTGATTGTAATCGTCGCTCTACATAGTCCACCGATAACATATCATAAAGCGCATCATAAAGCGGGCGCATATACGGGTCGACCTTATCTTTCATATCACCAGGCAGAAAGCCAATTTGCTCACCCGCCTCAACCGCTGGCCGGGAAAGAATGATTCGTTCCACCGCACCGCTGGTGTAAAGCTGCACGGCTTGGGCGACCGCAAGATAGGTTTTGCCCGTACCGGCCGGCCCCACGCCAAAGGTCAATTCATGGTTCTGCAGCGCCCTTAAATAAGAAGCTTGATTAGCTGTGCGCGGCGCAATCATTCGCTTAGGCGTCTTAATCGCGACAGCGTCAGGGGCTGTTTGCTTGTCCGCACGATCTTTGGCTAATCGCCCTGCTGCCCGCACCTCCGCCGGGGTAACTGGCTGGCCTTTTTCGATCCGTTCATAAAGGCTGCAAAGCGCCGAAACCGCTTTTGCGCGCGCGTCCTCAGATCCGCTCACTGACAGACGATTTCCACGCGGATCAATACGGACCCCAAGGGCTTGCTCTAGAATGACGAAATGAGCATCGTGCTCACCCGCCAATTCGGCGAGAAACCGATTATCGTCAAAACTCAGCTGGTCGATGGCGGCGGAAGTAGGAGTATCGACGTTTATTGCTGCCTCACCCGGCATGCCTTTGGATGCGTCTTTATTAACTTTCGCAGTTTTTTGATGTGCCAAGCTTTCGCCTTCTATCCACGCCGTCCTAAATCCCAGATCCTTCAGATCGAAACCTTATGAGGATTAGGAGCCAACCTAAAATACCAATCCTATTCAACTTACGCTAAATGAGCCCAAATTTTAAAGGTCAATCACTCGCCCAGAAAGCGCATTTGCTGTCACGCCCTCAATCATAACGGGCGCAATTAATCCTATCATAGATTGTGGAGCAGATACGTGAACGCTTTGCAAATATGGCGAACGGCCCACTAATTGCCCCTCATGACGGCCGGGTTTTTCAAATAAGACGGGTAATTCCTTCCCTGTCTGCGCAATATTAAAAGCCTGTTTTTGCTCCTCTAAAAGCGCTTGCAAGCGGGCTAAGCGTTCATCTTTTTCACCCTCTGCCACTTGTTTTGGCATTGCCGCCCCTGGCGTGCCAGGGCGACGAGAATATTTAAATGAGTATGCGCTGCCATATCCGACACGCTCGACAAGGGCCAATGTGTCTTCAAAGTCCTCATTCGTTTCGCCAGGAAAACCAACGATGAAGTCACCAGAAAGGGCGATATCAGACCGCGCGGCGCGAATACGCGCTATCAACGCCTCATATTCGGCCGCAGTATGGCCGCGGTTCATCGCCTTTAAAATCCGGTCAGAGCCCGCCTGAACCGGCAAATGAAGATAAGGCATCAGCTTTTCTTCTTCGCCAAGGGCCACGATCAACCCATCATCCATGTCACGGGGATGGGATGTGGTAAAACGGATCCGTTCTAGCCCATCAATCTGCGCTAAATGCCGGCAAAGTTGCCCGAGGCCCCAACCGCCATCATCGTTCGCGATAATCGAGCCGTCTCCCCTTTTGTCGCCCGCTGGCGGCGGGCTCGTCCAAGCATTCACATTTTGACCAAGTAGCGTGATTTCTTTCACACCCGCCGCCGCCAAAGAACGCGCCTCCGCAGTTACCGCATCAACGCTGCGGGAAACTTCAGCGCCGCGCGTATAGGGCACCACACAGAAAGTGCAGAATTTATCACATCCTTCCTGGATGGTTAAAAAGGCTGAAGGACCCGTAACCTCTCGCGCTTGGAGCACATCAAATTTTTCTTCGACCGCAAAGTCAGTCTCTAAAATCTCGCCGGACGCGCGCGCGGCTTTCGCCAGCATCTCCGGCAGGCGGTGATAAGCCTGAGGACCAAACACCATATCCACTTGCGGCGCGCGGGCGTTAATCTCCGCCCCTTCGGCCTGCGCCACACAGCCAGCCACCGCCAGGGTCATCTTGCCGCCAGATTTCGCCTTTTGCTCTTTCAGCTTCTTTAGCCGTCCAAGTTCAGAATAGACTTTTTCAGCAGCTTTCTCACGGATATGGCATGTGTTCAAAATCACCAGATCCGCGCCATCTGGGCTTTCCGCCGTGCGATACCCCATGGGCTTTAACAGCCCCGCCATGCGTTCAGAATCATAGACATTCATCTGACACCCGTAAGTGCGGATGAAAACTGATTTTTCCTGTGCTTTATCCTGTTCCGCCATGACCTCTATCCAAAAAACCCTCACGCCTTTATAGCGCAGCGCCGAGCGCCACTCTATGGGGCAGCAAGGTTCGCAAAGCAAGAGCGAGAAAAATCAAGAACTCACGCCAATCTAACAAGATCTTGAAGGCGGCCCCATTGAATTCATCGCTCTTTTTTGACATCTGATATCTATGAGAAAAATGTGTTCCGTTCCTTTTGCCCTTTCGGCGGCTTTTATTGCTGGCCTTTTAGCGTTGGTTATGTCGTTTTACGCGGCAAGCAACGCAGATGCTGGCCTGCTTGTTAACCCAAACGAAAGCGAACCAACCCTCGCCCTGGCGACAACCATCGACGCAGATAACAGCGCGCCCATCGTGATTGAGTTTTTCTTGTCGCAATCCTGTCCGGCCTGTCCAGCCGTTGCCAAAGATGCAAAAATGCTCGCCAACCGAAATGATGTTATCACCCTTTCTTGGCATGTAGACTATTGGGATAATTTGCAGGATCCTAAAAAAGGGCGCTGGGCCGACCCTTTTGCAAAAGCAGAATTCACTGAGCGACAAACACAGTACAACGACAATATTCGTGGTCGCCCGCGCAATTTCACGCCGCAAGCGGTGATTAACGGTGAAAAAAGCGTCATCGCTAAAAATATGGGGTCCGTCGACAAAGCCTTGGCGAAAGCAAGCGCTATTGCTTTAGAAGAAGCGATAATAGAAGTTGCAAAATCAGGTAATGAGCTGACAATAAACCTCACCCCTAACAAAGAAGGGCTCGAAGCGCGGCTTGTTTATTTCCAAAAAGCAACTGAAACAGTCATACAAAAAGGGCTGAACCACGGCGTTAATTTTGTAGACGCCAATGTCGTCTATCAGGTTGAAACGCTACCCCTAAACGAGACGCCGACCATTCGCCCAGCGCCCGCAAGCGGCATGGGATGCGCAATACTGATCCATGAAGAAGGCCAAGGGCCGCTGCGGGCTGCGCAATATTGTCCGTAAGGTTACTATTTTACCTTACACACAAAAAGCGTCTAAAACCCAAGTTTACGCGTTACCCAGTTTTGCCGAGCTCAGCGACCTCGCGTACATAACTTTCTCGGCGCTCTCGCGTTTCGTCATCAAGCGCGCGCGCACGGTTTTCATCATGCTCCGTCAATATATCATATTGGAAATTCGCGAAATCTATAACGCCCATATCCGCATAGGCTTTTTGAATTTTCTCAGACCAAAGACCTATATCATGCACAATCGGCACAATGCGTTGGAACAGCATTTTGCGGAACATCACTTGAAACTGTGATTGGCGCTCCAATTCTACGATCTCAGCGACAGGCATGCCAAGGCATTCATAGACTTCCTTCGCCTCGAACCGATCGCGCATAAAATAGCTGGCTTCAATCAAAAATTCTTCGCGTTCGTCGCGTTCTTTTTGCGTTAACTGCGGATAAAAATCCTTTAGCGCCAACCGGCCAAAGGCCACATGACGCGCTTCATCTTGCATCACATAGGCGTTGACTTGTTGGGCTAGTTTATTTCTTGAAATATCGCGCATATTGCCAAACGCAGAAAGTGCAAGCCCCTCAATCACAACTTGCATCGCTAGGTACGTCATGTCCCAGCGCGAATCTCGTAACGCTTGATCGATCAATGTCTGCAGTGGCGAAGACATTGGGTACGCAACGCCAAATAATTCTTGGAGCTTTTTAAAGGCTTCAACATGCCGTGCTTCGTCCATGACTTGCGTACACGCATAAAGTTTTGCGTCCATATCCGGCACTTGCTGAACGATTTTCGCTGAACACAGCATCGCGGCTTGCTCGCCCTGCAAAAATTGAGAGGTGGTCCACCCTTGCAAATGGCGCCGCAACTCGATGCGTTCATTATTGTTCATCTTCGCCCAGTGAGATGTATGGAAGATACCCATTGTTTCATCAGGGGTCTGCATTGGATTTTCGGGATCTAGATCGAGCGTCCAATCAATCCGATTGAGGGCGTCCCACTGCATGTCCTTGCCTTTTTGGTAAAGGCGGATCAACTGGTCACGGCCCTCATCATACTCCCAATCAAAGACTGCTTCGAAATTTTGGGGAACTGTCCAGCAAGAATCGACTTGCGGGATTGCATATATCTCACGGATAGACATCGGACCTAGCTCCTACTCACACTGGCCCTGTTTTTATCCCTGCTATGGTTCAAATATTCTTAATCGCTCCCAGAAAAACTCCAACAAAAACAATAGACTAACAAGAAAAAAAGAAAAAACGCGCAATTTTAAATAAATCGCGCGTCAAACCAATCGCTTCGAACTAGAACAACAAACATTGTGACTAGTCTCCATACTCAATTAAAACGACCGGAATTCGCCAAAAGTGGACATTGTCATTTCGCGGTTTAAGGTCTGATTTGAGCAGTACATTCGCCATTCGATAGGCTGATAATTTTTTTTATCGGATATTCAATCCCAATGCCGATTCCTATAGAGGTGAATTGTTATATTGCTAGTTTAGCATGAAAACGAGGCATTGATATGCATCATAGATTATTAGTCAAATTCGCTTTAGTAGCCTCCTTGTTTATTATAAGTTATAGAGCTTCCGCGCAGGAAGAGAGCAGTGGTTTTGAAATGCCCGAGGACGTGTATCCCGCGTTATGGTCTGGATGGTTTGACTACAACTCTTTCATGCCAACACTCGCAAAGCTCATGGTTGAGTACGAGAAAAGAGTTGGCGGACCATGCGCAGAACGGTTCAGCATTGATGCCGATATAAACCGTCCGGCACTAAGCCAATTTTCGCAAAATTTACGCAAATCAATAGATGCAAAGAGCGTATGGCGTTTGGAGGTTTTCGTTGAAAAATGCGGTCGTTCGACTTTTAAGGGGCTTGTTTTCAATTCCAAAGATGACAACCTCGCGCAGATCGCTTTGTTTGGTCCAGGCAAAACGATCAGCGATCCACAATTGCAAAAAGATATAGCTGAAGCCATCTACGCAAATCTGAAAACTGTCATTGCAGACCGAGAGAATTGCACAGCACTCAAAGACCAGCCTATGATTTTTTATGATCGGGAGGTGGCGGATAGCTCGAAGTTATCTAATCCGCAACCATCATGGATCGAGCGGTGGGCGGTTCCATTATGCGAGAAGATTATTATTTTTAAAATTCGTAATCAGATTAATGACAAAGGCGCTACATATCATATTAAAGAAGACGGCATCGTAGAACCTCAGTTGTTTTCGGTGAGTGAAAAATAGTACGCCCCTTTACGAAGCACGACTACTGCACCGTGAGTATCGGAATCTATAATTCTGAATTGCGCGATGAATTTGCCCTATTACGGCGCGTATTTAAACGGCAAGTAAGGGCCAAAATCTGTCTTTTAATTGAGTATCAACCCTAGTCTTTCTCTTTTTCCTCAAGGGGAACGCCATAAAGCTCTAAGCGGTGGGAAAGCAGCTTATAGCCATATTCTTCCGCAATCTTATGTTGAAGCGCTTCAATTTCCTCGTTAACAAACTCGATCACGTTGCCGGAGCGCAAATCAATTAAGTGGTCATGGTGGTCATCAGACGCTTCTTCATAGCGTGAACGACCGTCTTGGAAGTCATGGCGCTCAACAACGCCTGCTTCTTCGAACAAGCGCATGGTGCGGTAAACAGTTGCGACAGAAATACGCGAATCAATCTCCATCGCACGGCGGTGTATTTCTTCAACGTCCGGATGGTCATTCGCTAAAGAAAGAACGCGAGCGATCACACGGCGTTGATCCGTCATACGCATGCCTTTTGCTATGCAGATTTTCTCAAGCCGATCCATCAAAGCTTCCTTTCTATAGTTACGCCCCTGCAGCAGTAAACGTTCTCATCACCGCTGCAACGAATAGTTTTCGCGCCTGAAGATGTAACGATTCGAATCCCAGCGCGCCCGCTCTTTCCCAAAGCCCCAGACAAGAGTGTCATACACAAAAAATAGCCGATTTAGCAAAGGTCTAGCTGCATCACCGCAGCGTCATGCCCGCTTTCATAATAATTGCGCCGAAGTCCCACATCGACAAAACCGGCCTTTTTATAGAGTGCGCGCGCCGGCGCGTTCATTTCACGGACCTCAAGAAAGAAAGAGGCGGCGCCAAGAGTGCGCCCTTCTTTCAAAACCATATTCAAAAGTATCGCACAAAAGCCGCGTCTTCGCCATTTGGGGCTCGTTGCTATTTTTAATAGCTCCGCTTCATCGGCTGCAACACGCCACAGCGCATACGCTGCGACCTCTCCCTCACAAACGCCGATAAGCCCCTTACCGGCGCCAAGATGCGCCTTAACCGCCTCAGCCCCCCATAAACGGTCGAGCATCGGCTCAAAAGCAACGGCTTCAATTTCCGCAATCATTTCCGCATCAGCTAACGATGCGGGCCGTACAGAAAAACCGTTCAGCGTTTGTGGCGGAGAATTATTATTCATTTTGCGGCCCGTCATGCTTAACAATAGCATTACTCAGAAATCGGCAATCCCGAAAAGATCGATCCGCCAACAGGGGGCTTCGCATCCGGCGGTCGTAAATAAAGGGGGGATGGCGGTCCCGGCGAAACGCAAGCCGTCATCGTCAATTGCGCCACAACAATTGGGTCAATTTGTTGATCCGCCTTCGAAACAATCCATTCTTGAGAGGAAGTATGCGCCCCTTCAGCTGCGGCTAATGCTAGCATAGCGCCATTACCCGAAAGACTGATCGCCCTAGATTGCGCCGCATTAGCCAGTTGGCTTACAGCGTCCTGCGGGCTAGCCACAAAGGGCGCAACCAGCTCAACGCCATCCGCTTGATAAAGGGCGCTATAAACCTGTCCGCGCCTTGCGTCGATTATCGGGGCGCGCAAGGCCGCTGGCGGCGCGGTGCGATCCCCGCTTGCGATGGCTTGGAGGCTGACAACCCCCACGCAGTCTATTTTTGTCACCAGAGCCAGCGCACGCGCAAAAGCAAGCCCCACGCGCACACCGGCAAAGCCGCCAGGACCAATCACAACGCCGACACGATCAAGCTCAGCAGGCTTGACGCCCGCATCACGGAAAATTTCAGCCGCCATTGGGGCTAAATATTCAGCATGCCCCTTTTCAAGAGGCTCGGTGCGCATCGCTAAAACCGCATCCCCCTTCATGAGCGCGACTGAGCAACGCTGGAGTGCAGTGTCGATGCTTAGAACGCGCATCTTTTCGCCTTAGTGAGCTTAAGATAAAGATCAAAGAACGCGTTAAACAAACTGGCAAACCTCATCAAAATCAGGGCGCGGCAAACGCGGGAACAGCCCTTCGTCGCGGCCATAACCAATATTACAAAGGAAATTTGACTTAATAGTTGTTCCGCTGAAGAACGCCTCATCCACGCCAGCTTTATCAAAACCGGACATCGGCCCGCAATCAAGCCCGAGGGCGCGGGCTGCGATCATAAAATACGCACCCTGTAGCGACCCATTACGCATCGCCGTTTCCTCAATCAACGCATCATTGCCAGCAAACCAGCTTTTTGCGTCAGCATGAGGGAAAAGCTCAGGCAGTTTATCGCAGAATGCTAAGTCCTGCCCCAAAATCACACAACACGATGCAGACATCGTCTTGTCTAAATTACCTTCAGACAGATGGGGCTTTAGCTTGGACTTACCTTCCTCAGACGTGACAAAAACAAACCGCGCCGGGAAACAATTGGCGGAGGTCGGGCCCCATTTCATCAAATCATAAACCGCCTGAAGCAAAGTTTGAGAAACCGGGCGATCTTCCCATGCATTATGCGTCCGCGCTGAACGAAAAATAATATCGAGCGCTTCGTCATTGATGATTTTTTCTGACATGCCTGCCTTCTTTCCTATTAACTCGGTCAAGTTTTTATAGATGATACCCGACTCGCCGACATGGCGCGATTATCTCTTTCCTCATCCACTGTGAATAACCGGTACAAACTTAAGCTTTGGGCCCCTTTTTGCCGCCGCCAAAAGCCGCGCCTTCAGGCGGTTCCGCCAGGGGCCAACGCGCCCGGGGGGCAAATGCAAGGGCGTCGTCAAATACAGGGACTAAATTCGCCCCAGGTTCTTGCGCATGCGCCGCTAGTCTTTCTGCGCCAGCCCAAGCGATCATCGCCCCATTGTCTGTGCAATATTTCGGCGGCGGCGCAGCAAGACGCCACCCCTTTGCGCGGCATAGGTCTGAAAGCGCCGCTTTAATAGTGCAATTGGCCGCCGCCCCCCCAGCCACCACAAGATATTGAGCCACCCCCTCATCACCGGGTTTCATCATATCCATTGCCCGGCTGGTGCGGCGGGTCAGATGATCGGCGATGGCTTGCTGAAACGCGGCGGCAAGATCAGCGATATCTTGCCCCGTTGGTGTTTCAATTGCTTCGGCCGCAAGCCGCACCGCTGTCTTCAAACCAGACAGAGAAAAATCACAGCCAGCCCGCTTTAAAAGAGGCCTTGGAAAATCAAATCGGGCCGCTATGCCGCCGACCGCCGCGCTCTCAACCTTCGGCCCGCCAGGCTGGCCAAGCCCTAACAATTTTGCGGTTTTATCGAAAGCCTCACCCACAGCGTCATCGATGGTCGTACCAAGTCGGCGGTAGTTCCCAACCCCGTCCACGGCGATTAATTGGGTATGGCCGCCGGAAATTAAGAGTAACAAGAACCGCGCCGGTATGGCCTCCGTCATCCGCGCGGAAAGCGCATGTCCCTCTAAATGATTTAAAGGAATCAAGGGTTTATCGTGCGCAATCGCAATCGCCTTCCCTGCGGTGAGCCCCACCATAACGCCGCCAATCAGCCCCGGCCCACCAGTTGCGGCAACCGCATTAAGCTGGTCATACTCCAGCCCAGCAGTTTTCATCGCCTTGTCGATCACAACATCAACGCGCTCAACATGAGAGCGTGCGGCGATCTCCGGCACCACCCCGCCATAGAGGCGATGGTCGTCATGTTGATCCCAAACCTCATTCGATAAAATATCGCAGCCGCCATCTGGACGCCGACGCACGACCCCAGCGGCCGTATCATCGCAGCTGGTTTCTATCCCTAAAACCAGGGTCTCATCACCAAGCGCTGGTGAATTGATTTGTTCCTTCGTAAAACTCATCCTTATTTAATAGCCTATTTTTCTGAGCCCTATCTTCTGCATAGTCATAGTTGTCCCATATAGGGTTCTATGAACAAATCCTAATCCCCCACAACTAACCAGCTGGGGCGTTGGAGCTGCAGCGAATGAAAAATGCAATAGGACCGCGATAGAATTGTCTTCCTCTGCTGAAAATGAAGCTCCCCATGAGCCTATCCGCGTCATCGTCACCCGTCCCCCGCAAGACGCCGCCGAGCTTGCGGCGCGCCTAACAGAACGCGGGCTTGCCCCAATTATATGCCCAGCGATGCAAATTGAATGGCTGTCCGCCGCTCAGGCCCGCCCGCTTAGCCACGATGCGGTGGGTCTTGCTTTCACCTCCGCCAACGGGGTGCGCGCGTTTGAGGCGCTTTTCTTACAAAACGGCAGCGCAAAAAGTTTCCGCGACCTGCCTGTCTATGCGGTTGGACAAGCAACAGCAGACGCAGCAGAGCGGGCGGGGTTTAGAGGCATTCACACAGGCGGGGGCGAGCTTTCATCCCTGACGGCCCTAATCGCCAAAAGCTTGAGCAAACAGGGCTCACGCAAACAAGGGCCGATCATCCATATCGCTGGTAGCGACAGGGCTGGCGATCTTATCAAAGCCCTTCATGATCAAGGAATAAACGCAGAGCGTGTCGTGCTTTATAAAGCCCAGGCCAACGACACTCTGACCACAGGCGCTGAACACGCGATCAAGAGCCAGGCGCGCACTTCCAATGCTGACCACGCTTTATGGGTCGCCCTATTTTCGCCGCGGACAGCTGACATTTTCCTTAAGCAGATTGAGACGGCCGAACTTAGCGAAGCGCTCTGTCACGTTAATGCCGCATGTCTAAGCGAAGCTGTGGCTGCGCGACTTAAAGGCGCGTCTTTTAAAAGCATTAAGATAGCAAAAACGCCTATTACCAAGGACCTTATTGACCTCATTACTCATGAGAGACCACCCGCCTAAAAGGATTTATATAAACTATACGTGACCTATGCGCCTTGCGCCCTTGAGCAATCATAGTCGGTTGCGTAAGGAGGAAGCGTCGAATTTTGCAGCGCAGTGAACGCTTAATGGAGTGACCGCAATGGCTGATGAAAAAAAGCCCGAAGCCCCCTCAGATGACGCCCCGGAAAAAGACGCAACGGATGAAAAGTCCGCTGCGCCAGAAAGTGCAAATGGCGCCGCCGCGCCTGAGGTTGACGCCGAGGTTGTAACCTCCGCCGACAAGGACGCAGATGAAAAAGGCGAAGACGCCAAAGACAGTGATGTCCTTGAGCCGCTCAGCGCTGAGGAAACGCAGATTGAGGCGGCACAAGGCGATCACGATAGCGCGGAAGAACCTGCGCAAGGCCAAGATGCGGCGGGCGATGATGGACGCTCACCCGGTCTTGTCTTGTTTGCATTTTTTATTATCGCCGCCCTGGCGGTTGTCGCCCTTTTCCAAATGAGCGGGCGTAAAACGGCGCCAAGTTATGCGCCCATCGAAGAAACCGCGGAGGCGCCGCCCCTTGGCGACACCGCCGCTCTAACCGCAGCGGATGAAGCGGTCACACAAGAAGAAACAAACCCGGCCGCTGAGCCAGTTGACGCAAAAGCTGCGATTGATGCGCTACAGCAAGAAAATGAGGCGCGGCTAGCTGAAGAGCTTGAAGCCGAAACATCTGAAGTCGTAGAAACGGCCACCGACTCAACTGGAGATGACTCAGCTGCAGCTGACTCAGCTACAGATACAGCACAAGCCGCTATTGCAGAAGCTGAAGAAGCCGTGGCAGAGACGATTGAAGAAGGTCAAGCCATTGGGACGCAGGCTGAGGAAACAACAGAGACTGTAGAAAGCTCTCTCGCTGACGCCTCTGAAGTGATCGAAGAAGCGGCAAGTGAAGTCGAAGCGCAAACACAAGCGCAATTAGATGAAGCTGGTGAAAAAGTAGAGGAAACTGTTGAAACAGCAGCGGCTGAAATTGCGGATGAAACACAAGCCGCTGGCGACGAAGCTGAAGCGGCAAGCAAGACAGCCCAAGAACTCGCTGATGAACTAACGAACGAAGTCGCCGCGGACGCGTTTGACGAGCCAAAAGAAGTAGCTGACGCCAATGCTGAGGCCAATGAAGCCCCTTCAGCTTCAGCCGATGTCACAGAAGAAAATACAACAGACACAGCAACCGAAACTGAAACGCCAGCAGAAACAGTAGCCGTTGAAGAGGCGGCAGACAAAGTCGCTGAGGCTGAGGATGAAGCTGGCCAAGGCGAAACCGCTCTTGCTGCTGATGAAACTGCAAGTCAAGTTTCTGTCGTCAACGACGAAAAAATCGCGAACCCTGTTGCTGTGGGCGCTGCTTCTTCAGTCGCCGCCTCAGAAGACAGCGCACAAATCGCAACTCAGATTGAAGCGCTAAAACTACAACTCAGCAACGAAACAAAAGCGCTGAGTGAAGCCGTCGCGGCTGGCCGTGAATTAACAGAGCAACAATCAACACGTATCACTGAGTTACGTGAAAGCTTAGAGCAAGCCATTGCGGAACGTGATGAACGCGCAAATGCAGAGATTGCATCTTTGCGAGCGCAGCTGGACAAAATCCGCACGGAAGGCGACAATGCGCCGGCAAGCCGCCGCGCCGCCGCCTCTCTCGCCCTTTTGGCGCTGCAGCGCAAAGTTAACGAGGGTGAGGCATACACTGAAGAACTTGAACTGCTCGCTCGCTTAGCGCCGGATGCTGCAGCGGTGGGCGAATTAAAGGCAAGCGCTGAAAATGGCGCCCCAACGCTCGCTTCCCTAAAATCACAGTTCACCCCAGCTGTTCGCCAAGCGCTCGCCGCGCCGGAAGCGGGCGAGAACCCAAATAGTTTCTGGTCGCGGATGCAAAGTTTGATTAGCGTTCGACCAGCAACACCGCAAGCTGGCGCCAGCCCGCAAGCGGTCATCTCACGCGCTGAAGCAAACCTTGAAAAAGATGATTTGCAAAAAGCGGCTGAAGAACTGCGTTCTTTAGACGGCAAAGCCAGCGATGCTTTCACCGACTGGCTCGTCGCCGCCGACCAACGTCTTGTTGCAACGAATGCTATTGAAGCGCTTAACGCTGCGTTCCTAGACGACTACAAAACGAACTAGACATACGAATTAGGCTTTCTGCTTTATGATCCGTACTTTAATCTTTATCCTTTGGGTGATTCTCTTAGCGGGCGTGGTCACTTACTTCGCCGGGATGCAAGGACGGATCGAAGCAGAAGCCTTTGGACTTAAATACGACATGCATGCGGGCGCCGCGATTACGGCGGCGTTCGTTTTACTTGGCCTCGTGATCTTTTTCACAAGCTGGTTTAAAGATCTTGCGGCCCTTCCAGGAAAAATGAAAGCCCGCGAGCGCGAAGCCAAGCGCGCCCGCGGTATTGCCGCCTTAACACGCGGTCTTGAAGCCGTCGCAGTGGGCGACGCCAGCGACGCCCAACACCATGCACGCGTTGCGCGCCGTAATTTAGAAGACGTTGCGCTAACACGTCTTTTGACGGTTCAAGCGGCTGAACTAGCCGGCGACGACAAGGCGGCGGGCGAAAATTTCACCGCGATGCTTGAAGCGCCGGAAACAGAATTTTTGGGTCTGCGCGGTCTATACTTAAAAGCAAAACGCGAAGGTGACACCGCTGCTGCGCAAGGATATGCCGACCGCGCCTTCCGGCTGCGCCCTAATGCGCTGTGGGCCTTCCAGTCTGTTTTTGACCTTGGTCTCGATCGGGGCGCATGGGGGGAAACACGCGCAGCGCTGACAACAGCGGTTAAAAATAAAATCGTCGACCCGACCGGCGCACGTCGCGCCGAAGCGGCGTTATTGACAGCCGACGCCTATGCCGCCGCACTGACCGGTGACAATTCCCTCGCCTTGCAGGAGGCTGAGGCAGCCTTAAAGCTACAACCTGGTTTCGCGCCTGCTGCCGCGCTTGCCGCTGAACGCCATCAAGAAGGCGGCAAAAAGGCGCGCGCTGCGAAAATCCTACAGACCGCTTTTGCCGCTGCGCCCCACCCGGCGCTAATCCACCGCCATAATGCGCTCTATGCGGAAAGCTCTGAGACGGAGCGCGCCGAGCAAATGAAAAAGATCGCAGACCGCAACCCAACCTCCCGCGAGGCGAAGCTTGCCTTTGCCCGCCGTCATATTTTGCTAAAGGAATATGCCGACGCCATTACAATCTTAGAACCAATGTTGATGGAAAAAGCGACCGCCAAAGAAACCGCCGCCATGGCCGATGCTGTCGCTGGCGCTCATGGTGATGAGGCCGCTAAAGTTTGGCTCGCCCAAGCCGCTGAGGCGCCGCGGGACCCAACGCCAGGCGCTGACGGCGCCTTCCATTTCACCCGCGAAGGCTGGGCCCGTCTTGTGCGCGAATATATGGACCATGATCGCTTGGCGCCGCCGCCGCTAGAAGACGACCCCCGCGGTCTTAGCCTTGATGAAATTAAATTGCTCGCGCCGCCGCCAAAAGCGATAAAAACTGAAGAACCAATCGATACCGCTATAGAGGAAAACGCGGAAGGAACCGCGCCCCAAAGCAGCAGCGTCAAAACCGCTGTTACCCCAGACAACGAACCAAGCCCGGCAAAGGATTACGCCGCAAAAGACAGTAATCCGGACAAAGATCAAAAACCGAATACAGGCAAAGCGGACGACGATGGGCCCAAAACGGATACGCCCTCACAAGATCCTGTCGCGGAGGATAAAAAACAACAAGAAATCGCCGACGCAGCAAGAAGCGTCAGCTAACCAAGCAACGTGCGCTAATCTGTTATGCCGCTGATTTATCTTTCGGCGTTTCCTCCGCGGATAACAAAAGATCGCGGTCCGCGCGAGGCAGCTGGGGCGTACGCTCAAGACCGTCGGGCGTTTCCAAAGAAGCATCAAGGCCGGGCAGCTCATATTCAGCGAACTTTCGCGCCCGCGGCATTACCCGGCGCTCAATCCCGCCTAAAAGATCATTATACTTCTTAACGGCGCCATCAAGCGACCTTCCAAGCCCGCCAAGATGCTCACCCATTTTACGCAGGCTTTCGTAAAGATCTTTCGCCATAGCAGCGACGGCGACGGCGTTTTGCTCCGCTTTTTCCTGACGCCAGCCATATGCAGCGGACTTTAAAATCGCCACCAATGTTGTCGGGGTTGCAATAATAATCTTTTTATCGAACGCTTCTTGAAACAAGTCCGGGCGCGTCTCCAACGCGGCGGCGAAATAATTTTCGCCGGGCACGAACATAACAACAAAGTCTAAAGACTGCTGAAGCGCAAGCGCATAATCTTTGCTAGCGAGCGATTTTACGTGATTGCGCAAGTCATTCGCGTGCCGCTCAAGATGTTGAGCGCGAAGAGCGTCATTCTCCGCCTCCACCGCATCAAGATAAGCATTGATCGAAACTTTAGCGTCAACTGCAATTTTGCGCCCCCCAGGTAAGGAAACCACCATGTCCGGATATTTGCGCTTATCTCCATCATCGACTTGCGCTTGCTCCTCAAAATCCGTATACGCGCTCATCCCAGAAAGTTCGACCACATTGCGCAATTGCGCCTCACCCCAACGGCCGCGAACTTTTGGCCCCGCTCTTAAAGCGGCTGAAAGCTTTTGCGCTTCCTGGCTAACGGTCGCATTTGATTGGGCGAGCGCGCCGATCTGTTCCCCCAATGCGCCACGAGCTTTTTGCTGTTCTTCGCGCATCTCTTTTAATCCTGCCTCATACCGTACAAGGCTGTCGCGCATGGGTTTTAACAGATCGTCCATCGCCGTGCGGCGCTTTTCGGCTTCTGACTTTGCCGTCTCGCGATGACGGGCGAATGTTTCATCGGCGCGCTGAAGAAAGCTTTTATTAGCATCATCGAGCATTTTTGAAGCGGCCGCGCGGAAGTCGACATCCATGCGTTTCTTTAAGTTTTCCAAGGCTTTTTCGCGTTCCGCCAAGCGTACTTCAGCGGCGGCGTTCTGGGCCTCCAACGCCGCGCGCACCTCGTTCGCCTCAGCCAGTTGCTCACCAAGCTCAATAGCGGTTTGCGCCCGGGTTTCCGCGGCGGCGAGTTTCACACGGGTTTGTTCTAAGCGATCGCGAAGCCCTGCCGCCCTCTCATTGTGCTTGCGGGCCTGCACCAGCGCATAAACGGCGACAGCCCCCGCCGTGGCGGCAATCCAAAAAAGCGGCTCTGAAAACATCGCACTCAGCGGTAAAGCGCCTGGCGCTTGCGCGGCGCGGGGCGCTTCATTCAATAATTGATCGATCATGTCAGGGACGCTAGGTCGATTCGCAAAACCAGACGGCGCTTTAACCGCAAACTTATCCCTCGTTTTGCGGAGGGCGAAAGACCAAAAAGGCGCTAAGCGTATAGTTTGAGATCGCAGAGACGATCATGGCGACAAATTTTGCGATAAAAGGCCCAGTAGAGGGCGCTAACAAACCGATGATCGTCATAGATAACGCAAAACCAAGCAGATAAACCGATAAGAAACGCCGGTAATTGGCTAGCGAGAAGCGACTGCGCTGGCCATTACTGCGGAATGTGATCCAACCGTTCAGAAAATATCCTTGCAGGTTCGCGACCATAAAAGCGCAGAAATTGGCCGCCAATGGGTGAATATCAGCACTGACCAACCAAGCAAAAACGCCAAAGTCTGTGAGGGCCGACAAAACGCCAACAAAGCCAAAACGCGCTGCCTGACGTGAGTGGCGCCCGCCTAAAACCTTTATTTTTTGGGAGTCTTCACTTCCCCACTCACTTCGAGCTTCATGCGGCTTCATGATGCAAAGCGAGCTTGCTCATTTTGTGGGTTATGATTTGAGTGTTCCAAGACGTCCTCCCCATGCTTGGGGGCCCCTTTTTCAATTTCCTGCTGCGCTTCGTTTTCTTGATTTTGCGCATAGAGCGCGTCAGCAACGAGATAGAGAGGCCGATTTTTTGTTTCATTAAACATGCGGCCTAAATATTCCCCAATCACGCCCAAAACGCAAAGCTGAACCCCGCCTAGAAACAACATGACAACAATAAGGGTCGGAAAACCGGCGACCGAATCGCCAAAAAATATTGTTTTGGCTGCGTAAAAAACGCCAGCGACAAAGGCGAACGCCGCCGTTAAGAACCCAATATAAGTTGAGATTTTTAGCGGCGCTAAGGTTGATGACGTGATCCCGTCAATCGAAAGGTTCCAAAGGCGCCAATAATTCCACTTCGTCTCGCCAGCTTCACGGGGCGCACGATCATATAATACGGCCTTTGACGGGAACCCGACCCAGGCGAAAACCCCTTTCATAAAGCGGTGACGCTCGCGCAAGGCGCAGACCGCATCTACCGCTCTGCGGCTCATTAAGCGAAAATCGCCTACATTTTCCGGTAAAGGTCGCTCGCCCACCCGGCGCATCAATTTATAGAAGGCAGCGGCTGTCGCCTTTTTTAACCAGCTTTCGCCATGACGAACCCGGCGCTTTGCATAGACGACATCATAACCTTCCCGCCACCCGGCAATAAGCTCTGCAATGATGCTTGGCGGGTCTTGCAAGTCAGCATCAATCACAACAACCGCATCGCCTTTGGCAGCGTCGAGCCCCGCTGTTAAAGCAATTTCTTTCCCGAAATTACGGCTAAGATTAATGATTGTGGTGTTCGCATGGCGGGCTCTTAACGCTTGCATGATGCCGAATGTATCATCCGATGAGCCGTCATTGACAAAGACGACTTCAAAGGGCTGCTCAATCGCTTTCATTGCCTTGCGCACAGCCCGATGGAATGAGGCCAGACCCGCCGCCTCGTTGTAAGCGGGACATACTATCGACAATAAATTCGGCCGCACCTCCTTGCGGGGCTCAAGGGATACGGTTTCTGAAACGTCTGCCGTTAAATGTGTCGACATGAGCCGCCTTCACGGATGCGCCGCTACTCCGCGATATTTAGGCTATTTACGGGTCTGGCGGCTAAGCGTTTTTTTAAACCTTCACGCTAAAGTCTAGGCATGAACGGTTTCCTAAAACTTGAAATTTTTGCACCGCTTTTTGCGCGATTTCTCGCAATTGACTGGACGCGCTATCGTCTGACGCGCCTACGCGTAGCAGCGATTTGCGCCATATTGTTGTCCATCTCGGTCGGGGTCGCCGCCGCTCAACACGCTGGTGCGCGCGACAATGTCTTTCCTGCCGGGACACCTGTGGGGGGAGACTATGTCGCCTTTTTCACCGCAGCTAAAGCGGCGCAGAGCGGCGCCGCAGCAGGCATATATGATGCTGATGTCTTCCAAGAACATTTGCGCGCACAAGGCCCGCCGCTAAAAAGTTATGGCCTAACCTGGCAATATCCGCCCACCTATTATTTAGTAATTGCGCCCCTTGCCCTGACACCCTTTTTATTGGGGTATTTTTTATGGACGGGGGGAACTTTAGCGCTGTTTTTCACGGTCCTAAAAAGGGCAGGTCTGCCCTGGTTTTTCCTAGGCGTCATTATGGCTGCGCCTTCGACTTTTCATGCCGTTATAACCGGCCAAAACGGCTTTTTAACCGCTAGCCTGCTGGCAATTGCAGCGCTCTATCCGGACAAGCGCCCGCTTCTTGCTGGCTGCGCAGCGGCGCTGTTAACGGTTAAGCCGCAATTAGGGCTATTAATCCCGTTAGCATACGCCGCAGGCGGATGTTGGCGCGCCTTTGGCGTTGCTGCACTCGCAAGCATCATGCTCGCAGCCATCACGACAGGAATTTTCGGCTTTGAAATCTGGAGCGCTTTGATAGAAGGCGGGCAAACGGTTTCTTCCAATCTCGCAGCCGGCATAATGCCGCTTTATAAAATGACAACGTTATATTCGTGGCTGATGCTGCTTGGCGTTTCGTCTAGTATCGCCTTGTTCATCCATGGCGTTATCGCTATTGGCGTTGCAATGTTCATTATACAAATATGGCGCAAATCAAGTGATCAAAATTTGCGCGCATCGGCACTCATCGCCGGCGTCTTTTTCGCCGCCCCTTACGGATATTATTACGAGCTTATCATCCTTGCCTTACCCGTGGCGCTGATCGCTCAGCGTGCTGTGGAAACTGGATGGCTAAAGGGCGAACAAACCTGGGCGGCGCTTGCTTTTATCGCGCCAATGGCGCTGCCAGGCACAGCGCCGTTTGCCCCTATCGCTTATGGTTTCCCATGCGTGGTGTTAATCGGTGCGGGCGTTGCGCGCCGCGCTCTATATGAAACACCGGCAATTATTGATGGCTTTCGGCGCAAAAAGCCCGCACACCTTTAGGCGCATTCGGCACAAACTAAGTTGCTTTTTGCACGGCCTCAACCAATAGCGCGAAGCGATCATGGCCCCAAAATTTTTCGCCATTAAAGATTGAAACAGAGCCTTATGTTGGGTTAGGCCCGCCAAAAAGAAGGGGAAAAAAGCACAAGTAAGGTAAAAAATTCCAGCCGGCCGAAAAGCATGCCCGCCGACATAATCCATTTACACGCGTCTGGAAGCGACGAAAAATTACCGGCTGGCCCAACAATATCGCCAAGTCCTGGACCAACATTCGCAATCGCGGTCCCTGCGGCGGAAATCGCTGTTAGCGGATCTAGTTCAAACGCAGACAGAAGAACAGCAATCGTTGCAAAAGAGGCAAAATAAATAAAGAAGAACGTTAAAACGGATACGAAGACGTCGTTCGTCAACGGCCTGCCATTATAATGAGCGACAAATACGCCATGCGGATGCGCCAAACGCCGCGAATACAAATTAAGCGCCGCAAGAGCCACTTGGAAGCGGAAGATCTTTAACCCGCAAGAAGTGGAGCCAGCGCATCCGCCAATAAACATAATGCAAAAGAAAAAACCAATCGCAAACGGTCCCCATGCGCCATAATCAGCCGTGGCGTAGCCTGTGCCCGTCAAGATTGAGATAACGTTAAACGCTGCTAGGCGAAAAGCTGTGAAGGCATCCGTTTCGAAATTCACGAAAACATGAAGAAACATCACGGCGATTAGTCCAAAAAGAACAAAGAAAAAGAAACGGACCTGGCTGTCATTTGTGAATTTTTCAATGTCGCCGCGTAACAGCATCGCAAAAAACAACCCAAAAGGCAGGCTGCCGACAATCATAAAAACACTCACGATAAGATCTAGCGGCGCATCACTAACCGACAAAAAAGCGCCGAGCGAGGCATCTTTAGTTGAATAGCCGCCTGTCGCCACCGTCGTCATCGCATGATTAAAAGCGTCGAACACCGGCATGCCAAAGGCCCACAAAATCAAGAAGCACAGCACAGTGAAGAATGCATAGATGCCAGTAAGCGCGAGTGAGTATTGCGCCGCATTCGCAATAAATTTATCGCTGGCGTCCCATGCTTCACTCTTAAAGATCTGCATACCCCCAACACGCAGGACCGGCAGAACAGCAAAAGCCATAATGATGATGCCGACCCCCCCGATCCATTGCAGCATTGAACGCCACAACAAAACGCCAGGGGGCGCAAAATCAAGCCCTGTCAAAATGGTGGACCCTGTTGTCGTAATGCCTGAGGTCGCCTCAAAGAAAGCGTCAGTGTAACTCAGCTCTAGGGTTCCAAAAACAAAGGGCAACGCCGCAAACGCGCAGAGCGCTAACCAGCTCATGGCCGTTAACAAAAAACCCTGACGAATTGAAACCGCCTCGATCGGCCCCCAACTCGCCGCAACCGCCCCGCCGCCAACGAAACAGCAAATAACAGCGGACGTGGCGAAGGCTTCCCAATCAGCGCGATGGCCTGGCGTTTCAGCCAGCAAATTCGCGACGATCGGAAAAATCATTAACACCCCCAACGCTGCGACGAGGGCGCCAATGACCAATATGACAGGGCGCAGATTAAGCATGTGCCTTTTGTTAGATTTGCGAAAAGTCCCTCGCTAAGACCTAGCGACCTATTTCACAAGGTTAAAAAGACGCGGAAACTCTAGTGGATTTGACGCATTTCGTGCGGACTGTCGAGAGAGAAGGCTGGGATTTCAACTTCAAAGATCTCCCCTTCAGCAGTCTCCATCCCATAACAACCATGCATAAGCCCCGACGGCGTGGGTAAAGGCGCGCCAGAAGTATATTCAAAACCTTCACCTGGGCGCAAAACTGGCTGCTCGCCCACAACGCCTTCGCCGTCGACTTCCTCAGTCACACCGAGGGCGTCAATAATCCGCCAATGGCGCGTGCGCAGACGAACAATCTCATGGGAGCCATTATCGATCCGAACGGTATAGGACCATACAAAACGCCCGTCTTCGGGGTCTGACTGGTTTTCTAAATAATTCGGCTCAACACTGACCCGAATGCCTCTCGTAATCTGTTCATACATGGCGCAACTCCAAACCTTTACCGCCTCGCACTCCAACCCCAGTTCCGTTTGGAAAGTCGTCTGCTTTTCACCGGAACCCAATGGGAGTGTTTATCGTCGCCGATAACAATTTTGAAATATACTAATCTCTCGCCCGCTCGCCAAACCTTTATTCTCCAATTCATGTAGTTTACAGATCCCACCATCACGCGAATCTGCCTCATATGGGATTTTTAGCGATGACGGCGACAGCCGTATGTGATGCATAACCTTCTGTTTATGGTGCTTATTTGATAGTCGAAAAAACATATCGCCGCCCGATCCACGGAATTTCCTATGACTGATAGCCACCTTAAAACAGGCGTTTTGCCGGATCGGGCGATCCGCGCCCTTATTGAAAAAGACGCAATCACCACGTCTTGCGACGCTAATGACGGGTTTCAGGCCGGGCAATTGCAACCGGCGAGCTTGGACTTAACCCTTGGACGCCGAGCCTGGCGGGTACGCGCCAGTTTTCTACCCTCGCCGCAACACACAGCCCTTTCTCGCCTTGATGATGGGCTGTTGATGCATGAGATTGACATCAGCGAAGGGGCGGTATTTGAGAAAGGCTGTGTCTATCTGGTGGAGGTTAATGAGCGCCTCAATCTGCCGGAAACTGTCTATGCCGCCGCCAACCCCAAAAGCTCTACCGGGCGGATTGACGTTTTTGTACGCCTTGTAGTGGACAATGGCGCCCGCTTTGATGAAGCGCCAGCGGGATATAGCGGCCCCTTATATGTGGAGGTGAGCCCGCGCACATTCTCTATCGTGGCGCGTCAGGGCTCTAGCCTTAACCAAATCCGTTTCAAACAAGGCCGCCCGCAGCTGGATGATGCGGCGCTTATTGCGCTAAACGCCAAAACCCCGCTGCTTGACGCTAAAGCGGATATTGATGGCGGGCTGGGGCTGCGCATCGATTTGTCACCGAATGAAGAAGGCGTCGTTGGCTGGCGCGCGCGGCGCCATGCGGGCCTTATCGATATTGACAAGCGCGGTGCGCTAAACCCCTTTGATTATTTTGCACCAATTGAGCGCCCCCGAAGTGGCGGTCTTATTCTTGACCCGGATGAGTTTTATATTCTCGCCTCAAAAGAGCGCCTTGTCACCCCGCCAGGGTTTGCCGCGGAAATGACGCCGATCAGTCCTGGGCTTGGGGAATTTCGTGTTCACTATGCAGGCTTTTTCGACCCAGGCTTTGGCTGGCGTGAAGGCGCAGCAAAGCCAACAAGCCGCGGCGTTTTAGAAGTCAGAAGCCACGACGCGCCTTTTGTTCTAGACGATGGCCAACTTGTGGCCCGCCTCGTCTATGAGACAATGTTACAAGCGCCAGATAAACTTTATGGAGAAGATCTCGCCTCAAATTATCAAGGACAAGGCTTAAAGCTCTCCAAGCATTTTAAAGTAATTTAGGGGCGTTCTTTCGAAGTATAACGCTGAAATTATTGGCGGGCATATCAATAACCGCCCCCAGAATAAACCCGGCCTCACTCGCGAGCGGAATAATATCACGCTCTAAATCTCTTACCCCCCAGCGGGGATCGCGCGCCTTTAGGCTTGCGTCAAATTCTTTGTTTGACAGAGAGATATGGCGCCCATCACGGGCAAACGGGCCGTATAAAAATAATATACCGCCTGTGCTTAAGCGCCGCCCAGCGCCAGCTATCAACCCCTTGGCGGCTTCAAAAGGCGCAATATGGATCATATTGATCGAAACAACAGCACGCAACGTTTCACCATTTGCTGGCGTCCAGTCACCGTCCCAATCATCAACGCTAACATCAAAATCATGGGGCGGCGCAATATTTTTCAGCTTCAGCGTTTGCGCCCATGCCGCGATAGACGCGCGCGAGGCGGCGTCCGGGTCTCCGGGCATCCACGTAACATTTGGCAACTCGCCCGCAATATGAGCCGCGTGTTCGCCAGTGCCGGACCCGACCTCCAAAATTGCTCCTTTTGTAGGCCCGTGAGCTAAAAACACGTCCCGGATGACATCACGATTGCGCGCCGCAGACGGGGAGAATAATCGCGCGCCTTCAATATCGCGCGCCTCCAGCGCAATTTCTTTTTTATCTGCCATAAGCTTTCTTTCCAGCCTTTAAGTAGAAAAGCAAGGTCTGCTTAAACAGAACAAGACGCCCCGCCAAGCACACAAAAAGACGCGCAAGACTGGTGGTTAAGCACAACAGGCTGACGGGTAGCTTCCGCCAGGTTCGTACCCAATTCAAAATCTTCCTCATACGCAATTAACGTGCACGCTGTAACAGTTGCGGTCGCTGCGCCTTTGCGCTTAATGACCATGCGGCTGGACGCACACATAACATCGCGGGGGTCTTTTTCTAAAATTTCCCAACAAGTCTGTGTTATTTCTGGCGGATCGGCCGTCTCAGACATCTCAGGAAAAAGCACGAGCGCAGCAGGGTTGTATACATCCAGAGCGAGCCCTTGGCTGTTTAACAGTCCGCCATAACCATTACGCGCTTTTTCTTCGTTTTCACAAAAAGCCTGGCGCCCCGCGATAGAAAACGCCGCCCCTTCCCGGTTTAACCAGTGAATTCCTTCCAGTGCGGCCTTAAAAGCGCCAGGGCCCCGCTCTTCATCGTGACCTTGGGCTGTATAATGGTCGAGACTGACCCGAAATTTTAGTCTCGAGCCGTAAGACTTAATCAGCCGCCGGATTTCGTCTTGTACTTTAGGGCGCATGAGCGGCCGCATCGCATTCGTTAAAACGAGCACTGAAAACCCGCGCACTAACGCCTCTTCTATAATCTTAGGCGTCGCTGGATTTAAGAATGGCTCACCGCCGGTAAGCCCAATCTCGTCGGCGTTCATTTGCAAGGCTTCATCAAGAAATGGTTGAACGTCATCAACCGTAACATACGAAAGCCGATCGTTTTTCGGACTTGATTCAATATAACAATGCGCACATTCAATATTGCACTGTGTGCCTGTATTGATCCAAAGCGTTTCGAGGTGATCAAAGGCGACGTTAGCCCGCTGAGAGCCATCACTTGTCCGCTTAGGATCACAAAACTTCCCGGCACGTAAACCGGATGCACTCTCTGCATAGTCTGGCGCGCGCGCCTCAAGACTGCGGTAAAAACCTTCGGGCATGGGATGACTCATTAAAACAGACGAAACCAAGCAAACACAATGTCTTACAGCAACGCAAACCTCAAGCGCTCATCTCCATGCAAAAAATCAAAAGGACGTTATTTCCAGCCCCACAAAAGACAGCCTATGCGAGCCAAATTCCAACACCCACCCGCAATGATTGCTGGCGTGACGTCAGCTTCTTCAGATAGGTTGCATTAACTATTTTCGGGGGAGAACTTGTGGGGAGCCTACATCCAAGGGGCCGCGCTGCAATATTTGCGGCCTTTATTTGTACTTTATTTTCATCTGCCGTCGCTTCGCCTTGGGGACGCGGCGAAAACGACTTTTTTTTACTTTCACGCGCAGATTACTTTCGGGCTGAAGGCGAGTTTCTTTCCTCCTCCCAGGAATCGGACCTTTTTCAACGAATTGAAAATCACACCTATTTTGAATTTGGATTAGCACGGCGCACCACCCTAGGCGGAAAAGTTGTATACGGAACGAGTTCAATTTCGAACCAATTCGAGACCAGCGCAGGCAGCGGCTTTTCGCAAATCGAAGCATTCATACAATACCAAGTACTGCAAATGGGAAGAACTGTGGGCGCAGTGCAGATATTGGGCGCCGCCCCACAGGGACTAGGCGCAGGAGCACGCCCAGACATCGCAAATGACGGCGCAGGCGCAGAAATCCGCTTTTTGTATGGTCGTTCATTTGGCGTCGGTAACGGAAATCTATTTGTAGCCTCTGAGGCCGCTTTCCATAAAAATTTCGGCGCTGCAGCTGATCAAATTATATTCGACGCCCGCTTTGGATATGAGCCTTCAAGGCGTTGGCTTTTCCTTCTTGAAAGCTTCAACACCGTATCGCTACGCAATGAAAACCAAAATGGCGCCGACTTTGACGCCTATAAAGTCCAACCTTCAATCGTTTGGCGGATGACGCCCCGATGGGCGCTACAAGGCGGCGTCACCCACGAATTCGCAGGCCGCGACTTAGCTCTTGGCAACACGTTCTTTATCGGTCTTTGGTCGTCCTTTTAACTGGAAACGCATATGGGAAAACACGCACGCACACGCGCCCCTGGCGCTTTTCGAAAACCTTCCCCCAATCTTAATACAGACGAACATGCGCCGCGCCGCCCTCTAAGCCATTCATTTTATGGGGCTCTAAAACGTCGATCTCGCGATAGGGACACTGCGTTGACGGACGCCTGGCGGCCGGACCCCATCTGGCTTAGGAACCGCTTCTCCAATTTCTCCGCCTATAAGTTATTATCCCCCCGCGCCCAACTATTAGGGCTTCTTCTATGCTTTATAACGGCTTTGTATTTCGCCGCTGCGCCTGCTAGCGCTTTAATCTCACTCAACATCACCCTTGCGATCTATTTCATCTTAGTGATTGGCTTTCGCGTTTATCTGATGATCGTCTCCGCCCCGATCAACCCTGGCAGCGGACCGACAAAGACGTCTTTGCGAGAGGAAGAATTGCCAACCATCACCATCCTCCTGCCACTCTATGATGAAGCAGCCGCTTTAAAAGGCCTCAGTGCTGCGATCGACCAGCTTGATTATCCCACTGCAAAAGTCGATGTAAAACTTCTACTTGAAGAGGATGATGACAAAACTCTCAAAGCCGCTACCGCCTTAAATCTCATGGATAAATATGACGTCATTATTCTGCCCCCGTCGGATCCGCGCACTAAACCAAAAGCATGTAATTATGGCCTTGCCCGGGCCCGCGGGTCGCTCATCGTCATTTATGATGCAGAAGACATGCCGGAAACTCATCAGCTGCGTCAAGCTGCAGAAATTTTTGCGGCTAGCGATCACAATGTCGCCTGCGTACAGGCCCGGTTAAATTATTATAATGCGGAGGAAAATTGGCTGACCCGCCTTTTTGCCCTTGAATATGCTTTGTGGTTTGACAGTTTATTGCCTGCCCTTGAAAAAATTGGCGCCCCCATCCCGCTTGGGGGCACATCAAATTTCTTCCGTACCAATATTTTACGCAATATTGGCGGATGGGATCCCTATAATGTAACGGAAGATGCTGATCTCGGCATGCGCCTTGCGCGCTGTGGTTATCGGACCACCATGGCGAACGCCACGACTTATGAAGAAGCCAATTCGAAAGTAAAAAATTGGATGCGTCAACGCTCGCGATGGATGAAGGGTTTTGTCCAAACATGGATCGTCCATATGCGCGATCCAGTGCGATTTTATCGCGCCGCCGGTTGGCGTGGTTTCTTATCAACGCAAATTTTTCTAGCCGGAACTGTGTTCAGCGCCGCTCTAAATCTTATTCTATGGGGCATAGCCGCCATATCGATCATTGCACCGGACTTTGTAAAAGCTCTTTTCCCTTCCATCTTATTAGAACTTAACATCGCAACTTTTCTAATCGGCAATTTGCTCTTTATAAGCCTGCTTGCCGCGGCGCCTTTAAAACGCGGCTGGAGCAGCCTTTGCCCTTACGCGTTGCTCGCGCCATTATATTGGGTCTTATCAAGCTTTGCAGCGTTGATCGCCCTGTGGCAATTAACTTACAAGCCGCATTATTGGGAAAAAACAGACCATATTTTAAGCGAAGAAGCCGCCACAGCACGCACACGCACCTTGTTGTCCCTAAAGGCGGCCCCTAAGTAACGTTGCAGTCGGGGGTTTTAGGGCGCAACGCAATCTGCTATGCCGCCTGCTTATTTTGACGCTTGTGGATGAATTGCGATGACCGCAGAAAACACCTCTCTCGACGGATTGCCGTTTTTAAAAATGAACGGGCTTGGCAATGATTTTGTCATTCTGGATCTGCGCGCCACAAAAGCGAAAATCACCCCCGCCGCCGCAGCCGCGATTGCTGACCGAGAAAACGGTATAGGCTGTGATCAAGTTATTTCCATCGAAAATCGCCAAGGCGCCTTTATGGGCATCTGGAACGCTGATGGCGGCGCGGTTGAAGCATGCGGAAACGCTGCGCGCTGTGTGGGCTGGTTGTTGATGGAAGAAAAAAACGCTGAGGCCGTGCGCTTTTCAACCCTTGCTGGCCAGATGGCCGCTCGCCGCGCTGGTGCTGAGCGGGTAACGGTGGATATGGGCCCGCCGCGCCTTCACTGGCAAGAAATTCCCCTTGCGGAGCAAATGGATGACACCCGGTTTATTGACGTAAAACTTGGACCCATTGATGCGCCAGTGCTGTGGGGGCCGTCCGCAGTGAATATGGGCAACCCCCATTGCATATTTTTCGTTGAAGACGCTGAAGCCCAGGAACTGGACAAATTCGGGCCGATGATCGAGCACCACCCATTATTCCCTGAACGGGCCAATGTTTCAGTGGCTGAAGTGCAAGGCAAACATATGATCCGCCTGCGCGTGTGGGAGCGCGGGGTCGGGATTACGAAAGCATGCGGCACAGCCGCCTGCGCAAGCGTCGTCGCCGCCCACCGCCGCCGCCTGACGGAGCGTAAAGCAACGGTTATTCTTGACGGCGGTCCCCTTGCCATTGAATGGGCTGACAATGATCACGTCCATATGACAGGCGCGGTCGCTTTTGAATTTGAAGGGAAACTGGAAGGCATCGATGCGGCGGCCTCTGCCCTTTAAAACGCCGCCAAACCTCTCCAATAATTCACACCGCGCCTTATTCTGGTCATTTTGAAGCCGCGCGAAGCAGCTTACATATTTAATGTTGGATTTAGTGATGGTCGCGCACCGCCGCCCAAAGGGGCTGGCACGAGGCGAAAATCTATCGGCTGGAAAGGACATTCTAGATGTTAAAACAATTAAGTACTGGCCTTTTGGCCATAAGTCTTGCGATTTTAGGCGCAATCGCACCAGCCTTGGCCGGCAAGGCGGAAAAAACCGGACGTATCGTCGCCAATGCGGAACAAACAGCAAAGTACTTTGCAACAGATGACGTCTATGACGCAATGTGGGACCTAGCCACCGACGCTAAGGCCATGGTGATCATTCCTAGCTCTATTCGTGCTGGCTTTATCTTTGGCGGGGCAGCCGGCGACGCTGTGATGCTGGCCCGCAACGTAGACAACACCTGGTCGCAACCTGTCTTTATGACCACCGGCTCTTTTTCCTTCGGACTGCAAGCGGGCGGCGAACAGTCTGAAATTATCCTCCTGGTGATGACCAACCGAGGCAAAGAACAACTATTGTCGACATCGGTAAAACTTGGCGCTGATATTTCAATCGCGGCGGGGCCCCTTGGCGGCGGCGGTAAAGCACAGACAACGGATATATTAGCCTTCTCAAGATCTCGCGGTGTTTATGGCGGCCTTAGCCTTGAAGGCGCAGTCTTAAAGATCCGTCATAGCTATAACCGCGCCTTTTATCGGGCTGAGGTTACCCCAACGGACATTCTCTATCGCCAAAAGGCTTATAACCCAGCCGCAACGCCGCTTCAGGCGGCTGTAAAAGCGCTTGCCGAACGCAATAATATTGCCCACGTCCCTGTCGATCTGGACCGACCTGCTCTGCCGAGCAACGCCCCACAATCTGCGCCCCAACCCGGACCACAGCAATATGAAGATGATCAGGCCTGGGGCGCCCCAGTAAAACAATAGTCTTTACACTGCAGCCCCTTGTTTTCCCTGTTGATGGGGGAGGACTACGAAGGCAAAAACAGTCTCCATAAAGAAAACCGCCCCATCATATGATGGGGCGGTTTTTTATTCAGTATTTAGCAGCCATTCAAAACGAATGGCCGCCAAAGTGTATTCTTACGCCGCAAGCTTACGGATAACATAGTGCAAGATGCCGCCATTGCGGAAGTAATCAAGCTCATCAGCTGTATCAATCCGCACCCGCAAGGTGATGTCTTTCGTATCGCCATTAGCGAATTTGATAACCGCTTTGGCTTCACCGCGCGGCTCAATCGCGTCGACATTTTCAATCGTTACTTCCTCATCGCCTGTAAGGCCAAGCTCTTGCCAGCCCTGGCCCTCTTGGAATTGAAGCGGAAGAACGCCCATGCCGATCAGATTTGAACGGTGGATACGCTCAAAGCTTTTTGCGATCACTGCGCGAACGCCGAGAAGCACTGTGCCTTTAGCCGCCCAGTCGCGTGAAGAGCCTGTGCCGTACTGCTCACCAGCCATCACAACCAATGGCGTTCCAGCATCTTTATAAGCCATGGCGGCGTCATAGATCGCTTTTTCTTCACCAGTTGGAACATATTTAGTAACGCCGCCCTCAGTGCCTGGCAGCATTTGGTTCTTAATACGGATGTTTGCGAAAGTGCCGCGCATCATCACGTCATGATTGCCACGGCGTGAACCGTAGGAGTTAAACTCAGAAACCGGCACCTGGTGAGATTGCAAATACTCACCCGCTGGGCCGTCTTCTTTAATGGAACCGGCTGGCGAAATGTGGTCAGTCGTGATTGACTCGCCAAACAGCGCCAATACGCGCGCGCCATCGATTGGCTTCACCGCTTCCGGCTCCATCTTCATGCCTTCAAAGAAAGGCGGCTTTGCAACGTATGTTGATGAAGGCCATTGATAGGTTTCTTCAGCCGAAACATTAATTGCTTGCCATTGCTCGTCGCCTTTAAAGACGTCGGCGTATCGGCTTGCATACATCTGTGAGGTCACATTTTCGCGCACACATTCCGCAATCTCTTGATTTGTTGGCCAGATATCTTTCAAGAAGACGTCATTGCCGTCGCCATCTTGACCAATTGCATCTGTACGCAGATTAATATTTACAGATCCAGCAATCGCATAGGCGACAACGAGCGGCGGCGACGCAAGGAAGTTCGCGCGAACATCAGGGGATACGCGCCCTTCAAAGTTCCGATTCCCGGAAAGAACAGAACAAACCGCTAGGTCATTTTCGTTGATCGCGTCGCTGATCGCCTCAGGCAATGGGCCTGAGTTACCGATACATGTCGTACAGCCATATCCAACAAGGTTAAAGCCAAGCGCGTCCAAATCATCCTGAAGGCCAGCTTTCTCAAGATAGTCTGTCACCACCTGGCTGCCAGGGGCGAGCGAAGGCTTCACCCAAGGCTTAACGTTTAGGCCTTTTGCGCGAGCATTGCGCGCCACAAGGCCAGCGGCAATCAAGACGGATGGGTTAGAAGTGTTTGTGCAAGACGTGATCGCAGCAATTGTTACATCACCGTGACCGAGATCGAAATCTTCGCCTTTGACAGAAACGCGTTTGCCGTTTTGGCCGCCCATGCCATATTCTTTATCAAGAGCAGTTTCAAAGCACTGGGGCATCTCTTCCAAGACAACGCGGTCCTGCGGACGCTTTGGTCCCGCTAAAGATGTTGTAACCGTTGAAAGATCAAGCTCCAGCGTATCGGTAAAGACAGGGTCCGGCGTATCGCTGTCGCGCCACATGCCTTGTTCTTTAGCATAAGCTTCAACTAGCGCCACGCGGTCCGCATCACGGCCCGTTGATTCCAAATAACGGATCGCTTCAGCATCAATCGGGAAGAAGCCGCAAGTTGCGCCATATTCTGGCGCCATGTTCGCGATCGTGGCTTGATCTTCAAGCGCAAGATGGTCAAGACCAGGGCCGAAAAATTCAACGAACTTACCAACAACGCCTTTTTTGCGAAGCATCTCAACAATCACAAGAACAAGGTCAGTTGCTGTCGCACCTTCTGGCAATTTGCCTGTTAATTTAAAGCCGATAACTTCAGGGATCAGCATGGAGATCGGCTGACCTAGCATCGCCGCTTCCGCCTCAATGCCGCCAACGCCCCAGCCAAGAACCGAAAGGCCGTTGACCATTGTGGTGTGGCTGTCTGTGCCGACGAGCGTATCTGGGTAAGCGTAAGTTTCGCCTTTATGCTCAGCGGTCCACACTGTCTGTGAAAGATATTCCAAATTCACCTGGTGACAGATGCCTGTTCCTGGCGGCACAACGCGGAAATTATCAAAGGCGCCCTGACCCCATTTTAGGAACTGATAGCGCTCGGAGTTACGCTCATATTCGCGGTCAACGTTCTTTTGGAATGCCCCATCATCACCGAAATGATCAACCATCACTGAGTGGTCAATAACAAGATCAACCGGCGCAAGCGGGTTAATTTTTTCAGGATCTTGGCCAAGAGACTTCATCGCATCGCGCATTGTCGCAAGGTCAACAACCGCCGGAACGCCCGTAAAGTCTTGCATGAGAACACGCGCGGGGCGGTAAGCGATTTCGTGACTAGTTTTGCCGTTTTCCAGCCATGTTGAGAACGCTTTGATGTCGTCTGTGTTCACCGAGCGGTCATCTTCAAACCGCAATAGGTTTTCAAGGAGCACTTTTAAGGAAAATGGCAACCGCGACACATCGCCAATGGCGGCTTCAGCCGCTTTGAGGCTGTAATAAGCGTAGGACTTTCCGCCGACGCTTAAGGTTTTTTTGGTGTTCAACGAGTCTTGTCCCGGAATCACGCTCTTTCTCCTTTAATGTTGTTTGAATTTGTTGGCGCTCTTATGACGCAAGGCGCCGCGAGACGCAATTCACCTGGGGGTCGCAGCACTGAATATAATAAATCCAAAACGGGGTCGTATCGCCGCAAGAAGGATATTATGTTAGGCCAAATCACCTTATAAGGGTTTCAACTAAGAGTTCTTATCGCTGTTTATTATTCGCCATCTTTAAAGGAGTAACTTGATGAAGCGCCGCCCGTTCGCCGCCATCTTGCGTTCATTTGTTGTTTGCGCCACGAGCGCTGGCGTGCTCGCCTCGGTCGCAGAAGCGGCCAAGCCTGAGCCGATCGCCCGCCATCGCGATTGGAGCGTTTTTGTACAAGATGTAAATGGCGACAAAGTCTGTTTTGCAGCGACAGAAGCCAAAGACAAATCACCTTCATCGGTAAAACATGGCGATTTCTTCTTCTTGATCGCCAGCTGGAAGTCAGGCGCCGCCTTGGAACAGCCCAGCATTATGGCTGGCTATAATTTTAAAGACGCGCCGGAGCCCACTTTACGGGTCGGCTCTGATAAGTGGGAGATGTATGTCTCCGATAATGAAGCTTTTATTGAAAAGGCCGACGAAGAAACCCGGCTGATCCGCGCGATGCGCCGCGGCGCCGATATGCGCATCAGCGCCATGTCTCGTCGGGGAACAGCGACCAGTTATCTGATTTCTCTGCGCGGCGTCTCCGCAGCTTTAGACCAAGCAAAATCGGCTTGTAGTTAAACTGTTCTGGGCTTGAATGCGAAAACCCAGTTTCTGAAAACTCAGATTTCTTCTTGTTGATACCAAAACCCCCTCTGTCAGCTCAAAATGGAGGCGGTAATTGGGTTACTATTTCAATTATTGGCGATGAAATCAGACAGACACCACGAAGGCACTTACAGGCTTTTCACAAATCTTTTAAAGCCTGCGCATTCCTGACTTAACGCCCACCCCAAATTCATCCCCAAAAGGGGGCGAACACAACAAGGGGCGAACATATGCAATCGGGCTTGGGGCAGGCGCAATTATTAATCTGCATGCGATACAATTTTAACTTTCCTTGTCAAAATAATACCTCGCTTGCATTTTTGACGCCCCACTGACGCCTCCCCAACAAAACGAACAGACGGCTCAACCTCCACCACGCACCAGTCTTTAGCCGATTGCATGGGGGCGTGTGATCCTAAAACTATTGCCGACAGTTAAATCCGCTGCGCCCTTTGCCTTCAACCAAGTTACTGATGGCGAGCATTCTTGCGCCGCCTTATGCACATCGACCCACCTAATTTACCTTATCCAGCTTTGGATAGCTGCTAAAGCCAGCTCTCTATTTGGCGAGCATCAAATCAATCATTCCTGCCAACCGATCGAGCGGCTCACGGGAACGAGAGGTTTTTGCGAATATAAGCGCGCCTTCAATAGCTGCGAAAATTAGCAATGCACGATCATCTGCTTCTTGTTCCGAAAAGCCATCCTGCACTAACCAACCCTTTAGCTCTGCTCTTAAGGAAGCAAGGGCCTGGTTACAGACCTGCGCGATATTGTCTTGATACGGCGCCATTTCGAGAACAACTGTCGCAATAGGACAAGCATCAGCAAAACCCGTTTTTTCTACCAGTTTGGCAATAGCCTTAAGGTAGTTCTTCAAGGCTTTCTCAGGTTCGTCATTGCGATGGAATTTTAAGAATTCCAGCGTTTGGCGCCCTGAATACTGTATTGCTTCACAGACCAGCTGGTCCTTTCCTTTTGGAAAGTGAAAATACAGCGACCCCTTGGGCGCCCCTGACTCATTTACAATTTGGTTTACCCCGGTCCCATGAAACCCTTGGCGTTGCATCAGTTTTGCTGCTGTTTTTATCATTTTCAGTCTTGAGGACACCTTCGCCATTAGATCCTCCTGCGCAAATCCATTGACTATACCAATCAGTCTATATAATCAATTTATCGATGGGTGTCTAATTTTCATGTTCAGGGCATAGGCAAAATTATGAATCAGCACGCTTTTTTCGTAGAAAACAGTCCAAATATGTTTCAGGCAAACCCGCCAGCCATAGGCCCTTGGTCCGCCCAACATTGCCATGCTGGCCCTGTCGCTGGCGTCGTCGCACGGGCATTAGAGCAAACCATTCCTGATAAGATGATTGCGCGGCTAACGCTGGAGTTAAACAGTCCGGTTCCCGCGGCCGGGTTCAGCGTCCATACTGAACTCAGATCAAATCGAAGAAACGTTGCAACTGCTAGTGCGGAAATCCGAGACCAGGCTGGACAAATATGCGTCACCGCTCAGTCTTTGCATGTCGCTGAAAAAGCCTACGACCATATGCCAACACCTGCGATCGCCCCCATCGCACCGCCAGATGGGCAAAGCATATCGAACGTTTTGCCGACGAGTGTCCACGACTCGCAATCGTTTCAAAATTTTGTGGATGTGCAATTAGCGAAGGGCGAAAAGCTTGGCATTGGCCCCAAAACGGTCTGGATGACGACACCGCCCCTACTGGCTAATGAACCCAGCGCCCCAATTCCGAATTTATGCGTTTTAGCAGATTGCGGGAATGGCCTGTCTTACAATGCAAGTACGACACAGATGAGCTTTATCAATGCGGATCTGACCATTCATATTCATCGGCGACCGGCATCAGATATTCTGGCGTCGCAAACAATTTCCTATTGGCAAACGACCGGCATTGGTCTGTCCAATTCTGTTCTACACGACAAGTCAGGCCCAGTGGCGGTCGCTCTGCAAACGTTGATTTTGAAGCCTGTATAACGCGCCCAAAAGACCTGATATTTGCGCCCTTACCAAATCGCCCTAGGGTTGCGGATCGTCGCATATCACCCCGATAATGGAAGGAACGCATCATGGGCATTATCAATGAATTCAAAGAATTCGCCGTTAAAGGCAATATGGTCGATATGGCCGTCGGCATCATTATGGGCGGCGCTTTTGGCACCATCGTTAAATCGCTCGTCGACGATATCGTTATGCCGCCTATTGGGTTGCTATTAGGCGGCGTCGATTTCTCAAATATCAAGCTGACCCTAAAGGCCGCAAGCGGCGAGGCGGAAGCCGTGACGATGAATATCGGCCTTTTCATCAACGCCTGTATCGCTTTCGGCATTGTCGCCTTCGTTCTGTTTTTGCTGATCAAAGGCATGAACAATCTGAAGAAAGCCGAAGAAGAAAAAGCCGCCGCCGAACCACCAGCCCCGCCAAAATCAGAAGTCTTGCTGGAAGAAATTCGCGATGCGCTAAAAGCAAAGTAAAGATCAACCATTACGGCAATAAAAAACCGGCTCGCTCATCAGAGCCGGTTTTTTATTGACCTCGCGACACCAATGCCGTTGCCGGTTGGCTCCGTGCGCCTTATACCGCCTAGCTTATGACCGAATTTAGCAACATCCGTAATTTCTCCATCGTCGCCCATATCGACCATGGCAAGTCCACCCTCGCCGACCGACTGATCCAGGTTACAGGCGGCCTTTCAGACCGTGAGATGAAGGAGCAGGTTCTGGACTCGATGGAGCTTGAGCGTGAGCGCGGCATCACCATCAAAGCCCAGACTGTACGGCTTGAATATAAAGCCGAGGATGGCGAGACTTATATCTTGAACCTTATCGACACGCCGGGCCATGTGGACTTCACCTATGAAGTCTCCCGTTCCCTATCGGCGTGCGAAGGCGCCCTCCTCGTCGTGGACGCCAGCCAGGGTGTCGAGGCGCAGACGCTTGCCAATGTCTACCAAGCAATTGATGTGGATCTTGAGATTGTGCCGGTTCTAAACAAGATTGATCTGCCCGCGGCTGAGCCTGATCGGGTAAAAGCCCAGATCGAAGACGTGATCGGCATTGATGCAACGGACGCCCTTGAGATTTCCGCCAAAACTGGCATTGGGGTGGAAGGTGTTTTAGAAGCGATCGTTGAACGCCTGCCCGCGCCGGAAGGGGATGCAGACGCGCCCTTAAAAGCGCTTCTTGTGGATAGTTGGTATGACCCCTATCTTGGCGTTGTGGTTCTCGTCCGCATTATCGACGGCGCCATGAAAAAAGGCATGCGCATTCGCATGATGAGCGCCGGCGCCAGCTATACGATCGACCAAGTTGGCGTCTCAACGCCAAAAAAGACCCCTGTCGCACAACTTGGCCCCGGCGAGATTGGTTACTTCACCGCCGCCATTAAAGAAGTCGCCGACACCCGTGTCGGTGATACAATTACGGAAGAACGTCGCCCGACCGAAGAAATGCTAGCTGGCTTTAAGCCATCGCAACCGGTTGTGTTCTGCGGGATTTTCCCTGTTGACGCAGCAGATTTTGAAGACCTGCGCGAAGCGATGGGCAAACTACGATTAAACGACGCCAGCTTTGAGTTTGAAATGGAAACCTCAGCCGCGCTTGGTTTTGGTTTCCGCTGCGGTTTTCTTGGGCTTCTTCACCTTGAAGTCATCCGTGAACGGTTAGAGCGTGAATTTAACATCGACCTGATCACAACAGCGCCAAGCGTTGTTTATGAAATCCATCTGACCGATGGATCGATGATGGAACTTCACAACCCCGCCGACATGCCGGATCCAGTAAAAATCGATCATCTTGAAGAACCCTGGATCAAGGCGACCATTATGACGCCTGATGAACATTTGGGCGGCGTCCTTAAACTCTGCGAAGAGCGTCGGGGCATTCAGGTAGATCTTACCTATGCGGGAGCCCGCGCCATGGTGGTCTACGAACTGCCGCTCAACGAGGTGGTGTTCGATTTTTATGACCGCCTAAAATCTATCTCTAAGGGCTATGCAAGCTTTGACTATCAAATGCTAGAGCACCGGGCGGGGGATCTTGTAAAGATGCAGATCCTTGTAAATGAAGAGCCGGTGGACGCCCTTTCAATTGTGGTGCACAGAGACAAATCACAGATGCGCGGACGCGCCATGTGCGAGAAGTTAAAAGACCTAATCCCCCGTCATTTGTTTAAGATCCCGGTCCAAGCAGCGATTGGCGGCAAGGTGATTGCACGAGAAACGATCGCCGCGATGCGCAAGGACGTCACCGCGAAATGTTACGGCGGCGACGCAACACGAAAACGCAAGCTGTTAGAAAAACAAAAAGAGGGTAAGAAAAAGATGCGCCAATTTGGACGCGTCGAAATTCCCCAAGAAGCATTTATCAAAGCGCTTAAGATGGATGACTAAAGCGCTTCACGGACCCGATTGCGGGGTAACAGCAAAACAAGCGCAAAATAATTTTAAATAAGAGCCGTGTCCCCATCCCATTGGAACGTGTTAGGGGAACACGATTAGGGAACGCCCTCTTTTAAAATTGAATAGCTATGACTCCCACGTTCAAGCCATGGGAGCTAAGAGAATATCTCAAAAGACCTTTCGGCCCATATCGCGTCCCCACGGCTTGACCATGGGGTCCAGAAAGTAAAGCGCTTAGACGACGCAATAACTTCCTAAGCGTTCCCAAGCTGAGCGATTTCCCGCTTTAACTGCGCGATCCGCGTTTGGTCAGAAGGATGGGTTGACGCGAATTCCGGCGGCGCCTTGCCAGATTTTTTCGCCGACATCTTCTGCCAAAAACGCACCGCCTCCGCCGGATTATACCCGGCGCGGTGCATATAACGCAGACCGAAGCGATCCGCCTCAAGCTCGTGGCGGCGGGAGAACGGCAAAATCACGCCGAATGTTGCGCCAAGGCCGAGAATGCCCATCAATTGCGGGCTATAGCGGCTGCCGGACGTCGCCACCTGCGCGACTGTCAAACCGGTTTGCGCCAGAGTCGATTGGCTATAACGCTCGCCGGAGTGATTGTAATTAACGTGAGCAACCTCGTGCCCCATAACGGTCGCGATCTGATCGTCATTGGACATCACATCAAGAATGCCCGTATAGAAACCAATTTTCTTCCCCGGTAGCGCGAAAGCGTTGAGTGCTTTTGATTCAAAAACCTGCACTTCCCACTGACCAGGATTATTGCCTGATGCTTGGATAACCCGCGGCGCCACACGGCGCATGCGATTGACATATTTCGGATTGCGCGAAACACGCTCTTTCTTTTTAAGGTCCGTCCATGCTGATGCAGCAAGCTGCGCCATTTGGCCGGATGAAACAAATAACAGCTGGCTGCGCCCTAGTTCCTCATTATACGTACAACCTGGCGCCAGGATCACGACACTGCCCGCGGCGAGACCTTGCAAAATCTCACGCCGTGACATGTGCACCTTTTTGTCGATTAGTTTGAATTTAGGCTCGTCCATCGCACCCTCCGCATTTGCGCGTCCCAATTGCATGAGTGAAGACTATAGCACCCCAAAGGCGCGCTTTGGACAGATTTTTGACAAAAATTAGATGAAAAACAGCGCAAACCCAAAATAACCGGGGTTTACGGCTCCAGCTCACTATCCCAATAGAGAAAATCTTGCCAGCTATCGTGCAAATAATGGGGCGGGAAGGCGCGTCCGCGCTCATTCAACTCAAACATGCTCGGCCGCACGGGTTTAACCGCTGGGAACATCGCCGCTTGTTCCGGCATACGCCCGCCTTTGCGTAAATTACAAGGACTGCAAGCCGCCACAATATTTTCCCATGTCGTACGGCCACCACGAGAACGGGGGATAACATGGTCAAAGGTCAGCAAGTCCCGGTCCTGAGAGCCGCAATATTGGCATGTAAATTTATCGCGCAAAAAGACGTTAAAGCGCGTAAAAGCTGGCGTTCTTGAGTGGCTGACATAATTTTTCAGAGACACAACCGACGGCAGCTTCATCTCAAAACTAGGGCTGCGCACCACAGTGTCGTAATGAGCGACAACATCAACGCGGTCTAAGAAGACCGCTTTTAGCGCATCCTGCCAAGACCAAAGAGATAAAGGAAAATAGCTTAGAGGCCGAAAATCGGCGTTCAAAACGAGAGCGGGGCAACCTTCGGGATTCTGCGCCGCAACTTGCATTACCGACTCTCCCCGAACAGGGCATTTAAAGAGTATATGTCAAAATGCTTTACGGTGAACTCAACGTCTCCATTCGCTATTAGATATATAGTCACTCTCTACGATAAGCCATAGCTGATTCCCTATGACGACTTCTTGACAATTTGCGTGGTAATTTGGCCGCAGGGGCATTTTTCTGCATAACACCCCTCAAAACAGCCCCTTTTGCTTAAACCTCAGCTTTTTAGCGCAAGGCAATAGCCCCAAAAAAAAGACAACAAGAAGACACACGAACTTAGCGCCCAACACGCCTTTTAGCGCGGCAGCACAGGTTTCAAACAACATAAATAAGGAGCAATGAGGCTAGGAACCCTTAGCCAGCCCGCACGCGGCGATTAATAATAAATTGGAATTTATCGCTTGATTGAGACTTCACCAAATCAACATACGCCTGACGGTCAGCACATTTACGCTGCCGATGGGAGAGCCAACCATACACTTGTATACATCCTGATCATAATCACGCCGTTGGGGCGAAGACTTCCGCGTAATGTTTTCTGTATCGCCTTCTATATCAAAGTCTTTTTCTGCAAAAACCTTGCCCGCATGTCCAACACCGCGCTTCCAGCTGCGAGGTTCCATTACTGAGGGATGACTGTTTGACGTCTCCCTCCAGACACAGAATAGTTTATCATCATCATTATGGTGAAGAAATATCGAAAATGTCCAAACCTCATTTGCCGACATTCCAAATAATCCGTTCCGCTCACCGATCACAGGAGAGAACAACTTCTTAATCGCGGCGCCGTTTTAGATTGGCGTTCGCCCGCGAATTTGCGCGTAATAGGTCCACAAAATATGCGCCGCCAGCCCTCTATACGGCGCCCAACGTACTGAGCGTTCGTCCAGCGTAATTTGGTCAAGGTGCGGCTTTCTTGGTTTCGCTGCGTTATAAGCCGCTTTTAGGGCCACATCCTTGGGCGGCCAAATATCAACCCGCCCCTCACAAAACAGCAGGTAGATCGCAGCAGACCAAGGGCCGATGCCTTTTACACTTTGCAATATCTCCAGCGCCTCATCATTTGGCGCGGCGGCAAGCGCCTCCAGATTAAGGACGCCGTTTTGAAGGGCCTTTGCAAGTGTAGATACATACCGCGCTTTTGGGGCGGAAAGTCCGCATGCTTTTAAAGCTTCCTCGCCTGCCGCTAAAATTCTTTCAGCAGTTAAAGGCTGCAAGGCGTTTAGACATCGCCCCCAAATCGCCTGCGCGCTAGGGACGGAGACTTGCTGTTCCACAATAATCCTGAAAAGTCCTTCAAACCCGCCGTCCCGGCGACGGATATAGGGTGCGCCAATAGGGCCAAGCGCCCGCGCCAAGGTCGGTTCACGGCCGGCCAGCCACGCGCAAGGCGCTGAAACATCATCAAATACGTTCAAAGGAAGAGAACCCCGTGGAAGTCTATTCATTCCATTTCCAAAAGAGGGCTTATATTTTCTTCGATTAAGAGTGGCTCATCCGCAAGATAGGCGTCCAAACTCTCAAACAGCGGCGCACTGTGATAGGCGCAAGTCATCGTGACATTCATGGCCCGCCAAAAATTCGGCTCACAAATCACATCAATTTTGCCTGACGCGGCGTATAACCCAAGCTCCATCAAACTAATGGGGGAAGCGCTTTCGCCAGCAAAGTAACAAATGATTTTATCAGCGGCACCAAGGTGGGTCAGCTCCCAAGAGACTTGCTCTTGCAGCGGGCCATCTTCCCCAGGCGCAGCTTTCGCCCAAGAAGGATCCCAGTCTTCGCGCCTTGGATTTAACAAAACACCCGGCAGGTCGATATAAGCCGCCGCCACACGCTCCTGCCACGGGGCGGCGAGCCCATCATCGATGGAACCTGCAAGAAAAACCCATGGCCTTGGCGCGTCTGGCGCTGGCGAATATGGCGCACGGATCATTTCCAATCAGGTTTCTCCAAAACAGTGCTTTAGTATTCGCTTTCACTCAGCAAAGCGCGCGCATCGCCGTTTAAATCATTCATAAAATGGGACGCGACTTGTTCGCCCATGGTGACGCCGCTTTCTGCAATCTCCTGAAGGGGATCAAGGAAAGGCGTTTCGTCTAAATCAACTGAACCCGGCCGGGCGCGCAACCTTAACCCCTCACGCGCAATTTCCAAAATCTCAATGGCAATGTCCTTAACGGAGCGTCCCGCGACCTCAGCCTTGAAAGCCGAGACGCGCCGCATCAAGGCGCAAGGCTGCACGGTCTTCAGCTGACCAATCCTTCACAACATCCCACGCAGCATCAAGGCTGGCGCTTTCATATAAAAGACCGACCCAAAAACGCAGGCAGTGCGCAAATACGCGACCAAGGACCGGAATCAGCGCCGCGCATTTCTAAAAATCGCTTCATACGCACTTCAGGAAAGGCGGTGGACAAATGATCTTCAAAATCACCAATATGCGGGCGCTCCCCTGGAAGGCCCGGCAATGCGCCATTCATAAAGTCACGGAACGATTGCCCCGCCACGTCTTTATACTCGCCGTCACGATAGGCGAAATACATCGGCACATCGAGAATATAATCTGCATACCGCTCAAATCCGAAGCCGTCTTCAAAAACAAAATCTAAAAGCCCTGTGCGATCAGGGTCTGTGTCCGTCCAGATTTTTGCCCGATAAGACGCCCAACCAGAGGGCGCGCCCTCGTATAGGCCGGAATTAGCAAACAAAGCGGTCGCAATCGGCTGTAAAGCAAGGGCGGTGCGGAATTTGGCGACCATGTCCGCTTCTGAGCTATAGTCTAAATTCACCTGCACCGTACACGTACGATGCATCATATCTAGGCCAAGATTACCCTTCAGCGGCATATAGCGGCGCATAATCTTATAACGCCCTTTGGGCATCAAGGGCATCTCTTCACGTTTCCAAGTCGGGGTGACGCCCATACCGAAAAACGCAACGCCCGTGCCATCAGCAACTTGCTTAACCGCATCTAAGTGGCGATGCACTTCAGTGCATGTTTGGTGAACATTCTCAAGCGGCGCGCCGGAAAGCTCTATCTGGCCGCCAGGCTCTAAAGAAACAGAAGCGCCTTCCCCTTTTAGACCAATAGGCGCGCCATTTTCTAATACGGGCGCCCAACCAGTAAGAGCGGACAGCTTATCTAAAATTTCGCGAATACCGCCAGTCCCCTCATAAGCGACAGGCGTAAGATGCGTGCGGCAATAAACAAATTTCTCGTGCTCAGTGCCGATGCGCCAATCGCTTTTGGGCTTACAGCCTTCCTCCATATAGGCGGCAAGCTGGTCGATCTTTTCAATAGGCGTACGCTCGCCTTTTGCAGCTTCAAGACTCACGTTTTTGGTCTCTCATTTTCTTATATGTTTACTTACGAAGTTAGCAAAGCTGTAGCCCTGTCAGCGCGCTGGGCCAAGCCGTTTTACAGGCTTATTCTCTGTCATCACAAATTTGTGCGCTTGTTTCTCCGGGACAATCGGCTTTGCTTAAGTCGTCTTTAGATCTCCTAATGCAGCCTGCCACAATGTTAGCGCCGCAATGGCCGCGGTATCCGCGCGCAAAATACGCGGACCGAGCGTGACAGGCAGGGTAAAGGACAGATCCCTTAGCATGGCGCGCTCGTTAGGGGAAAATCCGCCTTCGGGCCCAATCAAGATCGAACAAGGCTGATCAATGGATATGTTTTCAAGCGCCTCTAGCATTGGCGCAGCGCGGCCTATCCGTCCGCCCCATTCAGCGCTGGGGTTATCCCCGGCCTCGTCACAAAATATGAGCGCGCGCCCTTCTGGCCAATCAGCGATCACCTTATCGATCGCGATAAGCGGGTCCACACGCGGCGGGGCGAAACGTCCGCACTGTTCCGCGGCTTCTATCGCAATTGCAGCAAGACGGTCGAGTGTTAATCCGCCCCGCATTAGTGCGCTCAGTTTTCACTGGCATAAGGGCCGCAACCCCAAGCTCGCTTGCTTTTTGCACCATAAAGTCTACGGGACCTCGTTTAATTGGGGCAAAGAGCAAGGCAATATCCGGCCCAGCAATCGCGTCCCGGGTTTTGTCTTTAATCCGCGCTATTGCGCTCTTTCTTTCCGAGGCGCTCCAAGGTTGCGACATACTCACCATCATCGCCATTGAAGACTAAGACCTCATCCCCTTCCGCACGTCGCATTACATTGCGCAAATAATGAGCTTGCTCAACGGTTAGAACCGCCTCGTTCCCTTTCGCTAAAGGGGCGTTTACAAAAAGCCTAATCATGGTGACAACCGTGCAAAATCGGGCGGAACAGATTGTTAAAAATCATAGCGGCGTTATGTAGAGGATATGACGTCGACACACCATAGCAACGGCCAAGAGACAACTGCGCCGGCGGACGCCGCAAAGGACAATTGGGTCGACCGGTTTGCCCCCGCCCCTACTATACCCTATCTGCGCTTAATGCGCGCCGACCGCCCTATTGGCGCATGGCTATTAGGCATTCCCTGTCTTTACGGGCTTGGTCTTGCCGCCGCGCAAGGGACTGAGATAAGTGTTGCAACATTAATCTACTACGCTCTGCTTTGCGGAATCGGCGCCTTTATTATGCGCGGCGCTGGCTGCGCCTATAACGACATTGTGGATAAAGACTTTGACGCAAAGGTCGAACGTACGGCCTTGCGCCCTATTCCGTCGGGCCAAGTCACCCTGCGCCAAGCATGGATCTTTTTGATCAGTCTTTGCTTTTCAGGACTGATCATTCTTTTACAATTCAATATATTCGCGATTGGCCTTGGCTTTGGGTCGCTTGTGCTGGTTGCTGCTTACCCCTTTATGAAAAGGATCACTTGGTGGCCTCAAGCCTGGCTTGGCCTTACCTTTAATTGGGGCGTGTTACTGGGTTACGCCGCCATATCCGGTAAACTTTCTCTTTCGGCTTTCCTTGTCTATGCAGGATCAATCCTATGGACCCTTGGTTACGACACGATCTACGCCTGCCAAGACAAAGAAGACGATGCTTTGATCGGCGTAAAATCGAGCGCCCGCGCCTTGGGGACAAATGTTCGCCAGGGCGTTGCTATGTTTTACGCCGGAACCGTTGTGCTTTTTATGTTAGCGGGCGTCGCGGGCGGCTTTAGCCCCTTCTACTTTGTTGCTTTTTGGCGCGCCAGTGGGCCCATTTCGCTTGGCAAATATATAAATTTAATGCTGACAACAGCCCGCTTTGCCTGCAGCTTTTTAAATCAAACCGGGAAGCGGGCTTATTATTGCTCTCGCCCTTTTTATTGGAAGCCTTTCTTCATAGCGCTTAAGTCCAAAGAGCTTAGTATTGCGTAGTTAAAGGAAGGGACGCTTTGAAATGACAAAACCACGAAAAAATGAACCGCCGAGCGCTAAAAGCGCAAACCGACGTCTTTTCATGGCAGGCGCGGTTGGCGCTGGACTGGCCATCGCCGCCAAACCTTTCAACACCGCAGCAAATAGCGGTAAACAAAAACCGTCCAGCAATGAGGGTGAGACCATGTCCAAACCAGACCCGACAACCATTCCCGACTTTGACAAATGGCAATTATCACAGAGCGAATGGAAAGAGCGCCTTTCCCCTGAGGCATTCCAAGTCTTGCGCAAAGAAGGAACAGAGCGCCCCTGGACAAGCCCTTTAAACGATGAAAAGCGCGAAGGCGTCTATGCATGTGCTGGCTGCGGGTATGATCTGTTCACGTCTGACAAAAAATTTGATTCTGGCACCGGCTGGCCATCCTTTTTTGATCCCATCCCTGGCAGGGTTGGCACAAAGCGCGACTTTAAACTGGTCGTACCGCGCACAGAGTATCACTGCGCACGTTGCGGCGGCCACCAGGGCCATGTTTTTAAAGACGGCCCCGCGCCAACGGGGCTGCGTTATTGCAATAATGGCGTGGCGCTGACTTTTAGGCCCAAGGGGGAAAACGCTTAGCGCACGTTTCCCGCGCATCGCTGACAATAAAACAAATCATGGCATAAGCATCACTAGGGGCGCTTCGGCGCCCTTGCCAGTTTCGCCCCCTTTCTCAAAAGGATATTTTCGCCATGCAAGACGCTGACACGTCAACTGAAGCCACCGCACAAACCCCAACAGAACCGCTTGTCAAGCAAATCCCCACAAATGCTGAAGAAGCCTATAGCCTTATCCAAAGTTTCTCGGAGCAAATCATCGCTTATTTGCCCAGCGTGATCGGCGCTATCGTCGTCTTTATGATCGGTATGTGGATCGCCGGAAGGATCCGCAGCGTCGTTAAAAAGATCTTTGAAAAATCCGACCACCTTGACGAAACCGTAGAGACTTTTCTCGCCAGTCTAATCTACTACGCCGCCGTAACCTTAGTGCTCGTGACAACCCTTGGCATGTTCGGGGTGCAGACGACAAGCTTAGCGGCGATCATCGGCGCCGCCGGTCTTGCCATCGGCCTCGCCTTACAAGGCACGCTTGGCCACCTTGCCTCAGGGGTCATGTTGTTGTCGTTCCGCCCCTTTAACATTGGTGATTATGTTGAGACAGCGGGACACGCCGGCACGATCAAGTCGATTACGCTCTTCACGACAGAAATGGCGACCGTAGACAATAAGAAGGTCATCATTCCCAATGGCGCTATCTGGGCTGATTCCATTGTCAACTATTCCGCGCATTCCACCCGCAGGGTCGATTTTGTCTTTGGCGTGTCCTATGACGATGATTTGAATAAAGCCATTGAAGCGATTAAAAGCGAGGTGGATAAGGAGACGCGCGCCCATAAGACGCCGGAACCTGTGATTGAGGTTGATAATCTCGGTGACAGCTCAGTTGATATTATTTGCCGGGTCTGGGTCGATAGCGGTGACTACTTCCCAGTAAAATGGGCGCTGACAAAAGCGGTCAAAGAACGCTTTGACGCTGAAGGCGTTTCCATTCCTTATCCGACGACGACCATTGTTCAGACAGCGGCCTAACACCGCCACGCACAATAAAAGAGGATCATGCGCGCCATGACACAAGAGGGAATGGAGGCGGATGATCCTCAAACAGGCGAAGGTAACTACACATTTACAATCGCCAATGAAGACCAAGGCGCACGCCTTGATAAATGGCTGTCTGAACGGTTAGAGGGCCTGACCCGCACCCGCTTAAAGGCCTTAATTGAAGAAGGCGCGCTTGCGCGCAATGGCGTGGCATTTACGGACCCTTCTTATAAGCTGCGCGAGGGGGATGAAATCCTCCTGACCCTACCGGATCTTGCGCCGCCGACGCCCAAAGGCGAAGACATTCCCCTTGAAATCGCTTACGAGGATGACGCCGTTATCGTCATCAACAAGCCGGCGGGCATGGTTGTCCATCCAGCCGCCGGCAATTGGACAGGCACCCTTGTCAATGCGCTGATCGCTCATTGCGGCGACAGCCTTTCTGGAATAGGCGGCGTTGCACGCCCAGGGATAATCCACCGCATCGATAAAGACACATCCGGCCTTCTTGCCGTCGCCAAACATGACGCGGCTCATCAGGCTATGACCTCCGCGTTTGCAGCTCATGATGTGGAACGAGTTTACGAAGCGCTGACCATCGGCGCGCCCCGGCCAGGCGTTGGAACCATCGACAAACCAATCGGCCGCGCTAACGCAGACCGCAAAAAATTCGCCGCCTATGATGAAAATAGCGAGCGGGCGGATCTGCGCCATGCCGTCACCCATTATAAAACTTTGAGTGTTTTTGGGCGTGCGCGCGCCAAGCTGGCTGGCGACGCCTTAGCTGCGTCCATCGAATGCCGCCTTGAAACTGGCCGCACGCACCAAATTCGCGTTCATATGAGCGCCCTTGGCTGCCCCCTTATTGGCGACCCGCTTTACGGGCGCGGCCCGGGGCTTGCGGGCTTAAAACCTGGCGACGAGATGGCGGATAAGACACTGAAAATACTTAAAAAATTCCGCCGACAGGCGCTTCACGCCCGCACTTTAGGGTTTGACCATCCTATTTCCGGCCAATCTTTATCATTCACAGCTGAGCCGCCCGAGGACTATGCGCGCTTAAAGTCCGCGCTTGAGGCGATTTAGCCGCGCAGCGTCGCCCTTTTGAAATAAGGGTATTACAGAAGTAATCGCCCCGCCCCGCTCTCCGCAAATGCCTGTAGCCTACTGGCATTGAACAGAAGAGAGCAAAAAGGCGACGGTCGCAGTGGCCTAAAGCTGGCCTTCATTGCCTACTACATTTGGAGTGACGGAACGGAGTTCGAATATTCACCAAAAGCTGTTTAATCCTTTAACCGTCAACCAATTCGCCGGAAGCTGATTTGACGTTTCCTTGGCGCATCTGCCGGGAAAAGGTACAATGATCTCGCACTATTGGCCGTGGCGGGCTAAGCTCAAGACCACGCGAATTACATTGAGACGTTGAACCGATTGACCTTCATCATGTGGCGGCAACGCTGACCACGGACAGAACCTTAGAAACGACAGAGTGTGGGGGAAAACATGGACTGGCGGGTAGTGTATGATATCGATGGACGATATGCGGAGTACGTACTTGAGCCCACCTATTTAGGACTGATTTTTGTAGCAATTAGTATTGTTTTGGTCGTGCTATCCGTAGGGATGAATGTCGACCTTCCGGTTCACGGCCCAATACCACATGGAAGAGGCCAAAAAATCTTTTGTGTGCTCTTTTTGATCACAAACCTTGCTTGGACAAGCAACAGTTTTTTAAAGGCCCATAATACATACAGCACCCTAATGAGTGCTTATACAGCTGCTACATATGAAGTTGTTGAAGGTGAAATCAAAGAACTAGAAAAGGCGACCGCGAGAGAGGGCGGATTTTTTGTCGTGCAAGGTGTGCGCTTTGAATACACCGTAAGCCCTTCCTATGCGGGATACACGCTTTTTGAACTAAACGAAGACCCTTTAAGAAAAGGCAGAAATTTGCAAATATGGCACGTAAACAAAAGAATTATTCGGTTAGCAATAGAAAATTAATCTGAGCGGGACGGCGCGATTACAGAACCTGTAATGTACCCCGCCGTCACAGGGATTTTGCCTGTGAAGGCTTAGTTTCGCCGCACTTACGCCTTGCTGATCACAAAAACGTTTGTTGCCGTGACGAGGCGTGATTTGAGGTAATTGGCTGTAAATAATAGTCTATTTTCATCAGATAGACGTAGTTTTCGGCGCTGAAAGTGAACTAAGCCCCTTGGAAACCGCGTAAGAGTAACCATATAGCAAACATAACGACGCCGCACGGGCGCTGTTCTGGGGGCTTTTAGGCCACATTTGAAAACGCCAAGCGCAAATTCGCGATGCGTTTTGCTGAAGCCCATTTGGGGCTAAGCATTTGTAACCCAACGGGAAGGCGGTTGTAATATGAGCAACGCACTGACAAAAACGACGACTTTGACGCCAGAGGGCAGCCTATCGCGCTATCTGTCAGAGATTCGCAAGTTCCCCATGTTGGCGAAAGATGAAGAATATATGCTCGCGCGCCGGTTTACTGAGCATCAAGATCCGGAAGCGGCTGAGCGGCTTGTGAATTCTCACCTGCGGCTTGTGGCGAAAATCGCCATGGGATATCGCGGCTATGGCTTACCTATCGGCGAGGTAATCTCCGAAGGCAATGTCGGCCTTATGCAAGCGGTCAAGCGCTTTGACCCAGAAAAAGGCTTCCGCCTTGCGACCTATGCGATGTGGTGGATCCGCGCGTCCATCCAAGAATATATCCTACGGTCATGGTCGCTGGTTAAAATCGGCACAACCGCCGCGCAAAAGAAATTATTCTTTAACCTGCGTAAATTGAAAAGTCAGATTGACGCCGTTGAAGATGGTGATCTGCATCCAGATCAAGTAGAGCACATCGCAACCAAGCTTGGCGTCAGCGAAGATGAAGTTGTTTCAATGAACCGGCGCATGTCCGGCGGGGAAGCTTCCCTTAACGCGCCTATGGGCAAAGATGCTGAAGGCGGCGGCGAGTGGCAAGATTGGCTCGTCGATGAAAACGCTGTCGATGCTGAAGCACAACTTGTTCAAGATGATGAATTCGACATGCGCATGACGCTGCTTGACCAAGCGTTAAAAACTTTAAACGAACGCGAGCAACATATTCTGACTGAACGTCGGCTTAAGGAAAATCCTGCTACGTTGGAAGAATTGAGCACGGTTTATAATGTTAGCCGTGAGCGTGTTCGCCAGATTGAAGTGCGCGCTTTTGAAAAACTGCAAAAGACGATGAAACGTCTTGCGCGGGAAACATTGGCTCGCCCTAATAACGACACTAATTCCGCAAACGAAGCACGCGCCTAAAAGCCTCTTCGTTTGCGGTGTGCCCCCCGAAAGTTGTGTACCAACCCTCCCAACGACCCCCTATCCTTTCCAGCTCGCCCCCCCCCGAATGGCTGAGAGGGGATAGGGGTTTTGTTTGGGGCCTATTTCGCTTTTTTCAGACCTAGCTTTTCTAGCCGCCATTTTAAAACATCTATGCGGTCTTGGCCAAAAAATGGCTCCCCCCGCACCACCATTGTTGGCACGCCCCAATGTCCAGCCGCGTCAAGGCGCGATTGGTTTTCATCAACTTCTTTTAAGTGATCACCGTCTTCGATTTGGGCTTCCATCGCCGCAAGGTCTAACCCTGCTGAGGCGGCGGCCTTTGCTAGATGATCGCCTTGGTCCCAGTTTTGCGTCCCTCCCCAAATGAGTTTTGAGGCTGCTGCGGCAAATTCAATCCCTTTGCCGCGCCGCTCAGCCTCAACCCCAAGTTTAGAGAGCCTGAATATATAAGGTTGATCGTCCGAAACGTCGAACGACTGCATATCTTGGACAATTGGATCTGGTTTGGGAAATGCAATAGGCAGGCCTAAATATTCCGCAAAGCGCATACTATCTTGGACAATGTAAGTGAGTTTGTTTTTGTTTGAAGCACTAAAGACCAATTCTTTCGAACGAATTGCAATAGGCAGGACAACTCGCAAACAAAGCTTCGCGTTAAACTCATCACTCAAATCAACTAACTTTTGCGCTGCAATATACGAATACGGACTGCGAAAAGACCAGTAAACATCAATATTTTCCATTGCCTCAACCTCCACCTATAAAAGGTTTCATGTTCATAAAAAACGCCAAAATCAAACCATCAACGCATATAAATTACGCACGGCCATCACGATCAACACGGCCGTAGACAGAGTAAATGTATAAAAGCGCCACAATACTCGGCGCAACACAACCTGCATAAACGAATGCACGATGCGCAAGGCGACATAAGTCCAAGCAAGTATAATATTTAGTCCGTCAGCGACCCCAACAAGATGTGAGTAAAAAGTAAGCGCATAAAAAATTGTCGGCGCCTCATGAAGGTGGTTGTAATTATCCGCCACAACACGAACGCCAACCGGTAGCGTCGTCAAAGAGCCAGGGTGAATGGCGGATTGGGGATCGATACTCGCCTTTTTCATCGCTGGAATTCGAGTAGCGTAAAGCCATGCCCAGACAATCAACGTCCAGACAACAAGCAATAAAACCGGCGTCAATATCGATCCCATTGAATCTAGCCTTTCTAGGCTTGGTTTGAATATTTCTTAAACTCTAACCTTGAAATCGCACGGCAATGCACTTCATCTGGTCCGTCCGCCAATCGTAAGGTGCGCTGCTGTGCGTAGGAATTTGCCAGGCCAAAATCATCGCTGACCCCGCCCCCGCCATGGGCTTGAATGGCGTCATCGATAATTTTTAAAGCCACCCGCGGCGCGGCGACCTTAATCATCGCTATTTCCCCTTGCGCTGTTTTATTGCCTACCGTGTCCATCATCCACGCTGCTTTTAATGTAAGCAGCCTCGTCATTTCGATATCAATGCGCGCTTCAGCGACCCGCTGTTCCCAGATTGAATGCTTATAGATAGGCTTTCCGAAAACTTCGCGCGTCAAAAGACGCTTCACCATTTTCTCAAGAGCAACCTCAGCAGCGCCAATAGTCCGCATACAGTGGTGAATCCGGCCTGGCCCAAGACGCCCTTGGGCGATTTCAAAACCCCGCCCCTCGCCAAGAAGTATATTTTCCTTAGGCACACGAACGTCTTTTAACGTAACTTCCATATGTCCGTGCGGGGCATCATCATAACCAAAGACGGGCAAATGTCGCTCAATCGTCACACCAGGGGTGTCAGCAGGCACAAGGATCATCGATTGTTGCACATGGCGATCGGCGTTCTTATCCGTTTTGCCCATAACGATGAAAATTTTACAACGTGGGTCCCCAACGCCAGAAGACCACCATTTGCGGCCGTTAATAACATAATGATCGCCATCGTTGATAATATCCGTTTCGATATTCGTCGCATCAGACGAAGCAACTTGCGGCTCCGTCATCAAAAAAGCAGAGCGGATATCGCCGTTAAGCAAAGGTTTCAACCATTGTTCTTGCTGTTCGGGCGTACCGTATTTGGAAAGCACTTCCATATTGCCAGTGTCCGGCGCGGCGCAGTTAAAAACTTCCGGCGCGATGTGACAGCGCCCCGTAATCTCAGCAAGCGGAGCGTAATCAGCATTAGAAAGCCCAGGGCCCCATTTGGGATCCGGCATAAACATATTCCACAGGCCTTCTGATTTGGCCTTTTCTTTTAACTCTTCTATAATTGGCGGGATTTTCCAACGCCCTTCCGGCCCGAATGAAGCATGCTGACGCTCATATTCCTCCTGTCCTGGATAGACATACGCATCCATAAAATCCTTGACGCGGGCAATATACTCTTGGGCGGTTTTGGAATAAGCGAAATCCATGGGAATCATCTTTCTTGATTGATCACGTAATGGTCTAACTATAGACCCAACGACTAAACTGGAAAGCGTGCGATACAGTTTAGCGCCATGTCCATCATGTTTACGATCGACGACGACGGGCGCGAAAGAAAGATCTAAGCAATTCACCCGCTTCTTCGGCGTATGGACCTTGTACAATTTCCGGCCGCCAATGGCATGTCGGCTGTTCAAAAAAGCGGGGGCCATGCCAAATTGCGCCGCCTTTAGGGTCTTTTGCGCCGATTACAAGCCGGGCGACGCGCGCATGTGAAATCGCGCCAGCGCACATCACGCAGGGCTCTAGCGTGACATAAAGTGTTGTATCAACCAGTCGGTAATTTCCGCGCAACGCCCCCGCCAGACGCAACACATTGATCTCAGCATGCGCTGTTGGGTCATTATTGGCGATTGGACTGTTGCCCGCCTCAGCGATTACGACACCAGCTTTATCAACCAGCACCGCGCCGATCGGCGCCTCATCAGCGAGGGCGGCGGCGCGCGCCATATCCATCGCTTTCGCCATGTGACGCGCATCAACACCAGCAAGGTCGGTTGTGGTTTTATTCTCCATCAGACAAAAAGTTTTACGCGACCTTTTTGTCTGACGCCAGGGTTGCCGCGAAACACGATTTCTTCTTTAACATCTATTTGCGCCCCCTTTAAAGGTCTGACCAATAAGCCAAAAGGGTAATAGGCGCATCGCATTAAGGATCCCAAAGCAATGGCGGAAAAAAATAATGAAGCGCCCTCAGACGGAGAGCGTATCGCCAAATTCCTCGCACGGGCTGGGGTCGCCTCTCGCCGGGAAGCCGAACGCCTCATTACCCAAGGAATTGTCACGGTCGACGGCAAAACACTGACGACCCCCGCCTTTAAAGTCACGCCAGATATGGACGTGCGCGTCGACGGCACACGCATCGGCGCGCCAAGCGCACCGCGGCTGTGGCGTTACCACAAGCCGGACGGCTTGGTGACCACCCACAAAGACCCGCAAGGGCGCCAAACCGTTTTTGATGCGGTTTCTGACCGGCTGCCTCGCGTGATTTCCGTTGGCCGGCTTGATCTGACGACGGAAGGCCTGTTGCTCTTAACCAATGATGGGGGCCTTGCGCGCACCTTAGAGTTACCGGCAACCGGGTGGACCCGGCGTTATCGCGTACGCGCCTATGGCCGCACCAGCCAAAAGGACCTCGACGCCCTAGCCGATGGCGTTACGATTGACGGCATTGACTATCGCCCCATACGCGCCAGCATCGACAGCACACAAGGCGGCAACCTATGGCTTACCGTCTCAATTAATGAGGGCAAAAACCGCGAAGTCAGAAATGTCATGCGCCATCTTGGCCTTAACGTAAACCGCCTTATTCGCACCGCTTACGGACCATTTCAGCTCGGCTCATTGAAAAAGAACTTCGTTGAAGAAATTCCAGGCAAGCAACTAAAAGAACAATTGGGCCGCAAAATCTGTGACCAGATCGGACTAGGCTAATGGGCGAGGTTATCAATCTACGCCAGGCGCGCAAAAAGAAAAAAACAGCGGACAAGGATAAACGCGCCGAAGAAAACCGCGTGCGCTACGGGCTGACAAAAGCGGAAAAACAAAAACTCAAACAAGATGACGCCAAGAAAGCCAGCCAGCTTGACGGCCATAAGCTTGACCAAGACGAAAAGGACGAATAGCCCTATGCGGATTGTTGGCGGCGCGTTTAAAGGACGGCGTATTATAGCCGCCAAGGGGGATGTATCCCGCCCGACAACAGACCGCACGCGTGAAGCGTTATTTAATATCCTTTCCCACAGGGAGGATTTTTCTTTCCAAGATGCGCGGGTTGTCGACTTGTTTGCGGGGTCCGGCGCTCTTGGGCTGGAAGCGTTGTCGCGCGGGGCGGCCTATGCATTATTTGTTGAGACAGATACAAGCGCCCGCGGCGCTATCCGCGATAATATCGAAGCGCTTGAACTGTTTGGACACACCCGCATCCACCGTCGATCAGCGACCAGTTTAGGGCAACGCCCCGCCAGCGCTGGGGGGCCCTTTAACCTAGCCTTCCTAGATCCCCCCTATCGCAAGGACCTGGCGCCGCTTGCCCTTATGGAGCTCAGCAATGGTGATTGGCTTACCCAAGGCGCCTTAGCCGTTATTGAGCAAGCAAAAGACGAGACGCCAGCGATTGCGGAGGGGTTCACAGAACTCGATAGCCGCCTTTATGGCGACACACGGGTGACGGTCCTGCGATTTGGGTAGCCCTTAGCGCTTATAACAACCAACTACTCTTCCCCACTTGTCGAGTAAGGGGGCGAGTATGGGGGCATAGATTGCGTCCTTATAAGCATGCCCCTTGCCGTTGCTCTCAAGGCTCCTTACTTTGTTCAAGCTGCCCGGCCCGTTAGGACAAAATTCCCCGGGGCCTTACTCTCTTGAATGGGAGCCGCCTCTGCTGAGGCCGTGGTCTTAGATACGTGGCGCCCACCTGGTCTTTCGGGTCCAGGGCGAATAAACGATCCGACGGCCGGCGCGGCTTTTTATTCCAAGGCCACCAATCATTGAAAAGAGCCCTTATGTTGGTTCCACTCGGCGGATTGTTTCGCCAAAAAGATATTTTACGTGAAAAGCTAAAAGCCGAAAGGCGCATCGCGGCAAAGGATCGGCCTGATGCCCCAGTCCATGCCGCGCGTAACTTTATGGCGGCGATCCCTATAAAGCCCGGTGCAAAAATCGCGCTCTATCACCCCATCAAAGATGAACTCGATACAAAGCCTCTTGCCGAAGCGCTATTGCAAGCAGAATGCGCGATTGGCCTACCGGTCGTCGAACAAAAGAATGCTCCGCTCATATTCCGCCAATTTGCGCGGGGTGATGAGCTGATTAAGGGGCGTTTCGGCATTATGACCCCAGCAGAATCAGCGCCCTTGTTTAAGCCGGATATCATCGTAGTTCCCCTATTAGGGTTTGATAAGACCGGCGCCCGCATAGGCTATGGCGGCGGGTTTTACGATCGAACCCTTGAAAAATTACGCGCTGAGGGCGCCATAATCGCCGTTGGGTTCGCCTTTGGGGTTCAAGAAGTTGACGCCGCGCCATCCTCAAGACTAGACCAACCCATGGATTGGATTGTCACCGAACGGCGCGCTATTCAAATATGATAGCTGGGTTCTTCGGTCCAAAGGGCGCACAAAGAGCCCAGTAATAGTGAAGAAATAGGAGCGGCCATGCGGCTCGCAATTTTTGGGGATGTTATGGGGCGCGCAGGGCGTTTGGCGCTGACCGACACCCTTCCCCGGTTGAAAAAGCGCCTTGCGCTCGATTTTGTCGTCGTGAATGCGGAAAATTCTGCGGGCGGTTTTGGGGTAACACGCCGCATCTGTGAGGAGCTCATTGATGCTGGCGCCGATGTGCTGACCACGGGTAATCATGCTTACGACCAGCGGGATGAAATGGCGCTGTTCGATGATGAACCAAGGCTATTGCGGCCTGCTAACTTCCCCGCATCAAACCCCGGGAAAGGGTCAGGGCTATTTCGCTCTCAAAATGGGCACGACGTCCTCGTGCTCCATGCGCAAGGTCAGCGGGGCATGATGCCGATTGACGACCCATTCGCCGCCGTTGACCGCGAACTTGAAGGCGTAAAGCTTGGGCGGGAGGCGAACGCCATCATTATGGACTTCCACGCCGAAGCGACATCAGAAAAATATGGCATGGGCCACCACCTTGATGGGCGGGCGAGCCTTGTTATCGGCACCCACACCCATGTGCCGACGGCTGACACGCAGATTCTGACCAATGGCACCGCTTATCAAACAGATATCGGCATGTGCGGTGACTATGATAGCGTGATCGGCATGGAAAAAACTGAGCCTTTACATAGGTTTATCACAAAATTAAACGGCTCGCGCATGACCCCGGCCAGCGGCGAGGCGACCGTCAGCGGGCTTTTTGTCGAAACCGATGATACGACAGGCCTTGCGATCCGGGCTGAGCCGATACGCACCGGCGGCAAGCTAAAGCAAACCATTCCCGATGCTGAGTAAGGCGCGTAATTTTTTCGATTAAAGGTAGTGCTTGAAAATCGCGCCTCCTCGCCTTAAACCGCTCGCTTAAAGATACGCCAGCATGAGGGGCGAGCCCCTTACCGATTGATGAAGAGGACTTAACCATGGCGGGACATTCCAAATGGGCCAACATCCAACACCGTAAAGGGCGCCAAGACGCCAAACGGTCAAAGATGTTCTCCAAACTCTCAAAAGAGATCACGGTCGCGGCGAAAATGGGCGCCCCTGACCCGGAATTTAACCCGCGCTTGCGCCTTGCGATCCAAGCGGCGAAAGCCCAGTCCATGCCAAAGGACAATATTGAGCGCGCCGTTAAAAAGTCCACCGCCGATGACGGCGCTAATTACGAAGAAATCCGCTATGAAGGCTTTGGCCCTGGCGGCATTGGCCTTATCGTAGAGGCGTTGACCGACAACAGAAATCGCGCGGCGAGCGAGGTGCGCTCAACATTTTCAAAAAATGGCGGCAATTTGGGCGAGACAGGCGCTGTCTCTTTCATGTTCGACCGGGTTGGCGCAATCACCTACCCCGCTGATAAAGCCGACGAAGAAACCATGCTAGAGGCCGCTATTGAAGCTGGCGCAGATGACGTTCAGTCATCTGAGGAAAGTCATGAGGTTTTCTGCGCCGCTGAAAGCCTTGCTGAAGTTGCTGGCGCGCTCGAAGAAAAATTTGAAGCCGCGCAGAGCGCAAACCTTATTTGGAAGCCGCAAAACACCATCGAAGTCTCCGGCGGCCCAGCGGAAACATTATTTAAGCTGATGAACGCCCTGGAAGATTGCGATGATGTACAAAATGTCTACGCAAACTTTGAAATCTCCGACGAAGAGATGGAACGCATCGCGGGCTAATCTGATCAATCAAATTTTGACCTTCTAAACACTTGAGCGCACCAATGAAAATCAACGGCAATGAAATCCGCCCTGGCAATGTTATTCAGCACCAAAACGCCCTTTGGGTTGCGGTGAAAATAAACGCGGTAAAACCCGGCAAAGGCGGCGCCTTCGCCCAGGTTGAACTGAAAAACCTTGTCAACGGTTCTAAACTGAACGAGCGCTTCCGCGCCTCTGAAACGGTTGAGCGTGTGCGCCTTGAGCAAAAAGACCACACATACCTTTATGAAGAAGGTGACTTTTTGGTCTTTATGGACGTTGAAACTTACGAGCAGATCAACATTCCAAAGGATCTTATCGGCGAGCGCGCCGCGTTTTTACAAGACGGCATCCAGGTCATAGTTGAAAGCCACGAGGGTACGCCCCTTGGCGTTCAGCTGCCGGAGCATGTGACGCTTGAGATCACGGAAACCGAACCGACGGTTAAAGGCCAGACGGCCGCCTCATCATACAAACCAGCGACCGTTGACAATGGCCTGCGTGTTATGGTGCCGCCATTCATTAGCACTGGCGAGAGAATTATCGTTAATACACAGACTATTGAATATGTTAAACGCGCTGATTAATGCGCGCATGACGAACTCGGCCAACAAAAAGAAAACCCCGCCGCGGGCTTGGCAACGCATGCTGTCCGGTCGTCGGCTGGACTTGCTTGACCCCTCGCCCATGGATGTGGAAATTGAGGATATCGCCCATGGCCTTGCGCGCGTCGCACGTTGGAATGGCCAAACAAGTGGTCCGCTTCCCTTTTCCGTTGCCCAACATTCAGTAATCGTTGAAGCCTTTTGTGTGGAGCTTAACCCCGATTGGCCAGCGAAATGGCGCCTTGCTGCGCTGCTTCACGATGCGCCGGAATTCGTCATCGGCGATATGATCAGCCCATTTAAAGCCGCCCTTGGCGGGGACTACAAAAAAATCGAAGGCCGATTGCAAGAGGCGATCCATTTGCGGTTTGGTTTACCCGCCCATTTGCCGCAAACGGTTGAAAAAACGATCAAACGCGCGGACCAAGCATGCGCATTTTTTGAAGCGACACAATTTGCGGGTTTCGATGACGCCGAAGCACGCAAATTATTTGGCGCGCCCCGGGGCATTGCGCCAATGAAGATCAAAATTATCACCGCACAAGAGGCGCAAGACCTCTATCTTGAGCGCTACGAAGCGTTAAGCGCACAAGTATAAGTTTTACAGCTTGGGCTTACTCATAAGCCGCTTCTGGCAAGGAAGTTCGCCGGAAGACTTTTCTGATCGAAAAATTCGACTGTACACGGTCGACATTTTCTAGTCGCGTCAATATTTGATGGTGAATGCGCTCATAATCCTGCGCATCTTTACAAAGCACACGGAGTAGGTAATCAGCATCCCCCGCCATCAAATAACAGTCCATAATTTCATCATGGCGCGCCACCTCTTTTTCAAAGGCGGTCAGAATATCTTCTTTTTGGCTTTTGAGCGTGACTTGCACAAAAACGCTGGACTTTAGCCCCAACGCCTCCTCCGACAGAACGGCGACATAACCGGAGACAAGCCCCGCCTCTTCTATTGCACGCAGCCGTTTGTGACAGGCGGATGGCGAAAGTCCAACGGCTTCCGCCAGTTCTGCAAACGGTGTCTTGCAATCCTTTTGCAGCAGATCAAGAATTTTTGCGTCAAATCCATCCATGGTGAATAATTTTTCTCAAAATTATTATTATCCTACACAATATACCCCAAAAACTTCGTTTAACGCCACATAAATCGAAAATATTTCACACAGGCGCGCGTAACCTGTTGTTAATCATTAAACAGGAGGTCGCCCATGTTGATCGGATTGCCAAAAGAGATAAAACCCCATGAATATCGCGTCGGCCTTACGCCCGCGAGCGTTCAAGAAATCACCAAGCGCGGACACGCCGTTTTAGTGGAAACAAATGCGGGCGCAGGTGTCGGCTTTAACGATGATCAATATATCGATGCAGGCGCGGAGATCGCCCCAGACGCCGACATCGTTTTTGACCGGGCGGAAATGATCGTCAAAGTAAAAGAACCTCAACTTGTTGAGTGCGAAAAAATAAAGCCTGGACAAACCCTTTTCACCTATCTTCACCTTGCCGCTGACATTCCCCAAGCGCGCGCGCTATGCGCCTCGGGCTGCACGGCGATCGCATATGAAACTGTAACCGCACCAGGCGGCGGCTTGCCTTTACTGCAACCGATGAGTGTTGTGGCCGGGCGCATGTCCATTCAAGCGGGCGCACACGCCCTTGAAAAAGCGTCCGGCGGACGCGGATTATTACTTGCCGGGGCGCCAGGGGTTGCACCGGCAAAAGTCGTTATTCTAGGCGGCGGTGTTGCTGGCGAAAACGCCCTGCAAATGGCGATTGGCGCCCGCGCAGATGTAACGCTGTTTGAGCTGTCATTATCACGCATCGAAGAACTTGACCGTCAGTATGGGCAATTTGCAACAATCGCTTATTCCACCGACGCAGCCCTGCGCGAAGCCGTTTTAGAAGCAGACCTTGTCATCGGCGCGGTCTTAATCCCTGGCGCGGCGGCGCCAAAGCTCGTTACTCGCAAAATGCTAAGCGAAATGAAGCCCGGCGCCGTTTTGGTTGATATCGCCATCGACCAGGGGGGATGCTTTGAAACATCACGCCCAACGACCCATGACGACCCAATATATGAAGTAGACGGCATAATTCACTATTGCGTCGCAAATATGCCAGGCAATGTGGCGCGCACATCCACCATGGCGCTCAATAACGCAACCCTGCCCTATGTTCTAAAACTCGCAAATAGCGTGAAAGAAGCGTTGGGCGCCGACCCGCACCTTAAAGAAGGGGTCAATGTCGCTGACGGGCAAATCCGCCACCAGGCCGTCGCCGACGCGATCGGTTTTCCTTATACGGCTTATTAAAGCGCGCGCAAAAAGCGCCAGTATAGACATTCAACCAAGGCCGATATAATCTCACCCCATGGCCGGGGAGAGATTATATCGTTTTGTAAAGAAAAGAAGCCAGTGGTTCGTCTGGGCGGCTTTTATTTGGGTCATTTATTCAGCAACTAAGACATCCAATATATCAGGCAGTTTTGGAACTGACCTTCTTTATCTAATTTTCACGATAATCATCGCGATTATAGCTTTCATCTTTTGTGGAGCTTTGTGCGCACGATTTTTTCCGAAATCTAACTACCTACCGCTCATCGCTGGCTTTGTGGGCATTGGCGCTGTCGCAGCTTTAGATTTTTATTACGTTGAGCCAAAGATTAAATCTCTAATTTCAAAAGAAGCCGATAACACACAAACTCAATCACTTACGAACTAAAGCGGTTCGAGTCCGCAGCACATCCGGAATTTCTATACGCTGCTGTAATTGCTCTAATCTGATCCCCAAGAGCTTGCGCCGTTTGCTCTTCCTTTTCCGCAGCCTTACTAAGCCGGTTTGCCTCTCGAATATCCGAATAAGCCTCCAAAGCATTATTAGCAGCCGCAAGGGCGGTAATGCCTCCCCCCACAAAGACGACCCAATCCAATACTGTCAACTATTTTAAATTCCGAATAGCTCTAGCCTTTGTCCAAACCGCCGCCAGGCCGTCGCCGGCGCGATTAGCTTTCCTTATACGGTTTATTGAAGCGCGCGCAAAAAGCGCCAGTATAGACATTCAACCAAGGCCGATATAATCTCACCCCATGACCGGGGAGAGACTATATCGTTTTGCAAAAAAAAGAAGCCAGTGGTTCGTCTGTGCGGCTTTTATTTGGGTCGTTTATTATAATATAAGCGATTTTTTCATTACCCCCGTCCTGTGGGTCAACATAGCTTACTTCCTTTACTCAATAGTTCTGATCACAGCTGTCTTTATTATTAGCATCTTTGTTTGCAGTCACTTGTTGGCGAGATCTCATTATCTTCCGATCATAGCAGGCGTTGTTGGATTTATAAGCGCCATCACAGCAGCGATCTTAAGTGTGTATTTCGTCGAACCACGGATAAAATCATTTTTCGCAAAAACACCCGATCTTATCGAAGATCAGATTCTCACGAAGTAAACCGACCCGAATCCGGCGCGCTTAAAGTCTGATAGCTCAACAGCAAGATCACTGCAGACATCTTTGTGCTCAAATGGATGAGGCCGCCGGTATGCAGCAGTTGCCTGGCGAACAGCTTCTTGCAAAGTCGCCCCTTTAAATTCATTGGTCATCGGTTTTCACGTCCTTGATAATTGAGGTGAAAAACTTAATCGCAATGTCAGTGACGGGTATTACTTTCCACGGCTTTGTAGGAAGGACGCGCCTATCCAATCGCCATCACCCGATAACAAATTAGAGAGCTCCAGCGGCTGTGATCGCTAAGAGCCTGTACAAATGCCGATCAAATGCTCAAATTGTGGATAGTCAGATGCTAATTGGCGCTACGACGATTTAGTTTAAGGCTCTTATATTTTAACTTTAAAGCCCGTAAACGCGTCGTCGCCTGGTCAGCGAGCGTCTTGCATAGACCCTCAACCATGTTGATGAATGTATTGTTGGGCTCTAGAGCATATAAATATTAAGAAAAAAGCGCATAATAGCACCCATGTTGATTGTTAGTTCTTTAGATAAAGCGGTTTCAGCCTTTAAGGCCCATGCGCCCGCCCGCGTCATATCTCTTTTGTCCGATAATGAAGAGGCGCCTGAGTTTGAGGGCCTGGCGGATGAGGCGCACTTAAAGCTTTGCGTGGCTGGCGACGCCTCCGCCGCCACGATCTGTGGCATCGCCAAAGATCGCGCCCAGAAGATCATTGATTTTATAGGCGACTGGGACGGCGCGGAGGGGGTTTTAATACACTGCAATCGCGGGGTCGCGCGCTCCATGGCGGCGGCCTATGTGGTCCTTTGTGTAACCCGCCCTAACGACAACGAGGAAGCCCTCGCTCAAATGCTGCGCAGCGCAGCGCCCCATGCGGACCCTTGCCCCATGTTGATAGAGTTCGCGGACGAACTGTTGGATCGGGACGGGCGGATGATCGACGCGATCGACGATCTTTGCCCGCCGATCACCGATATCGCACCGCCTTTGCTAAAGTTGCCTCTTGCGGCTTAAAATCGCCGTCCCTCACTCTAAATATCGAGGGAAATGGGCTATAGCAGCCTTATGACTGAACAACCTTCCGACGCTTCCAATCGCTCTGATGTCACTATTGGCTTGAACGCCGTCTTGGCGACGGTTGAGGATGAGCGTCCAAAAGTGCTTTGCGTCTACGGCAAAGACCGTGCGCTAAACCTGCCCTATGGCCCCTTTGATCCGACCCGCCATCGTACGTTTGAAATTGGTCTTAGGGAATGGGTGACGCGGCAAACCCATATAACCCTTGGATATGTTGAGCAGCTTTACACCTTTGGCGATATGGGCCGCCAATCGCCAACGGCGGCCTTTGACGGCGGCGGCGCGGGCGACCGGGTTATTTCTGTCGGCTACCTTGCCCTTGCGCCGGAACCAGCGGAGGTTACCGCCGCCGACGCCGCTTGGCGCGATTGGTACGAGTTCTTCCCTTGGGAAGATTGGCGCCGGGGCGAACCGCCCGTTCTATCTGAAATAATTTTACCCTCACTCGCCAAATGGGCCAAAGCCGGGCGGGATGAAGCCAAAATCGCCCGACGTCACGCGCGCATCCGTATCGCATTTGGCAAGGAAGGTTGGGAGGAAGAACGGGTCCTAGATCGTTATGAATTGATGTATGAGGCTGGTCTCGTCGCTGAGGCATGCCGGGATAGATCCGATTTAAAGGCGCGCAAAACCGATGGCGAAAATACAATAGATCAACGCATGAATGGGCTTAGCATGGCTTCTGACCACCGGCGTATATTGGCGACCGCGATCGGCCGAGTGCGCGGTAAGCTAAAATATCGCCCTGTTATTTATCGGCTAACACCGCCAAGTTTCACCCTATTTATGTTACAAAAAACCGTTGAGGCCCTGATCGGATTTGAGCTTCATAAGCAAAATTTCCGGCGCAGTGTTGAAAGCGGCGGCTATGTAGACCGCACCGAAGAGACAACCCAGCAAGAGAGCGGAAGGCCCGCAGCGCTATTTAAGGCTTCCCCATCTATCCTACGCGACCGCGCTGCGGGGGGCCTGACGATACCGAGGATGCGGCTTTCCCCCGAGTACTTTGTACGGCAATAACTGCGTCCCGCACTATTTAGCATAAATATGCTAAACTTAAATTGCGATCATGATTCTATGATGGTTTATTGACATTCAACATTTATTGCCTATCTTTCGCTTATTCCCCGCCTGGGGGTCTTTTTTTAACCACAAATATGCTCTAAATGAGTATTATAGAAATGCTCGAAATGAGCATTAAATATGCGTCCGGTTCATCCGTCGACTTTTGGGGAAAGAGTAACACCCCAAAGACTTTTAAAGGCGGAACCATCCCAACACATCGCCCCAGGCGATGAGACGGGACTGACAGACTGGCCGCAAAACTTTGAAAGGGGTGAATGATGCCCGCATTTGGTAACGAATTAGACGCCTTTGAGGGGCTCGATTTAACTTACAACGCCGCGGTCCGTCGCAAGACCGACCATCTTTACGAGCGCGTTTCCAAAGTCATCCCTGAAACAATTTGGCCCATGCACGCCCCTTACATTGCGGCGATCAACGATCTAAAGGCGGAAAAGAACGCCGTGATCTTGGCGCACAATTATATGACGCCGGAAATCTTTAACTGTGTCGGCGATTTTACGGGCGATTCCCTCCAGCTCGCCAAAGAGGCGGCCGCGACGGGCGCAGATATTATCGTACAAGCGGGCGTCCACTTTATGGCGGAGACATCAAAGATCCTCTCCCCGCAAAAAACGATTTTGATCCCAGATATGAATGCGGGGTGCTCTCTTGCGTCTTCTATTACAGGCGCGGATATTCGCCTTCTCAAAGAAAAGTACCCAGGCGCCCCCGTTGTCACCTATGTGAACACGACCGCCGATGTTAAAGCCGAAACGGATATCTGCTGCACGTCCTCTAACGCTGTCGAAGTTGTTGAATACGCGGCGCGCAAGTGGAATTCCGACACGGTTCTTTTGTTGCCAGACCAATATCTAGCAAAGAACGTCGCCGCGATGACGGACGTGAAAATTGTTACCTGGGCTGGTTCTTGCGAGGTGCACGAACAGTTTACAGCTGAAGACATTCAAGAACTGCGTGAAGGCACGCCCGGCGTTGTCGTTCTTGCTCACCCTGAATGCCCGCCGGATGTATTAGCGGAAGCCGATTTCGCAGGCTCCACCAGCGGCATGAGCAATTACGTGAAAGATAATCAGCCTCAAAATGTTGTGCTGATCACCGAATGCTCAATGTCTGACAATGTTGCGCTGGAAAATCCAAAGGTAAACTTTGTTCGCCCTTGTAATTTATGCCCGCATATGAAGCGCATTACGCTTCCTGGTATTTTGAATTCACTTGTTAATGGGGAACATGAAGTAACGGTCGACCCGGCCATTGCGGATAAAGCGCGCCAAGCGATTGAGCGTATGATCGCGTTGCCGCTTAAGCGTCAGTCAATGTATAATCACCAGCACGCGCCAGAAGTCGCGGCGATTGAGGCGCGCCCCTAAACGGGCCGCCAGCCGCGCAAGGTCCATGGGCCGCTAATGAAGCATTTACTTGTCCTTTGCGCTTTTTGGGCGGCCCTAGTGGTCTTGGGACGCCTTGCGGATCTTGCTTGGCGCGATATCGCCACCATTATTGCCCTCGGCGTATTTCTTGGCGTCATCACGAAAGTATTTCGCGACCTTCAAAATAAACAGGTTGACGAGGATGACTAACACGCCTGGTAAAACTGTTCCCGCCACAAAAAATGGAATAACCACGTTCAACAAAGACTTCACACCTTATAAAGAGATTGTCATCGTCGGCGCTGGCGTCGCGGGCCTTTTGACAGCATTAAAACTCGCGCCCCGCCGTGTCACGGTTCTAACAGCGCGCCCGCTCGGCCGCGGCGGCGCAAGCCTTTGGGCGCAAGGGGGCATCGCCGCAGCGGTTGGCCCTGATGACAGCGCAACACTCCATTTTGAAGATACACTCAACGCTGGCGCGGGGCTGGTGGATGTTGAGGCGACGCGGGTCCTAACCGAAGAAGGTCCCGCACGAATTGAAGACCTCGCCAGTTTTGGCGCCCCCTTTGATCGCAATACGGACGGAACTTACAAGCTAGGGCGCGAAGCCGCCCACCGGCGGGACCGAATAATCCATGCGACCGGCGATCAAGCAGGGGCGGCGATTATGGCCGCTCTCATTGAAAAAGCGACCGCCGCAGATCATATCGAAATCCTAGAGCGGATCATCGTTGAAGATCTAATCGTGACGGATGGCGCTGTTACAGGGCTCTTGGTGTATGATGTCGCTAGAGAAGAACGCACGATCATGCCAGCGGGTCAAACTGTCCTGGCCACTGGCGGTGCGGGCGGCCTATATAGCGTGACCACAAACCCGTTACGCGCGCAGGGCCACGGACTTGCCTTCGCCGCCCGCGCTGGCGCGATTATTCGTGATGCGGAGTTTGTGCAGTTTCACCCAACCGCCATAGACATTGGGGTTGACCCTGCGCCACTCGCCACAGAAGCCCTGCGCGGTGTCGGCGCAACATTGATCGATAAAGACGGCCGCGCATTTATGGGCGACTACCACAAAGATAAAGACCTTGCCCCCCGCGATATTGTCGCCCGCGCAGTCGAAGCGGAAATCAAAGCCGGTCGCGACGCATATTTAGACGCAACAAAAGCGGTCGGCGCAGCTTTCCCGGAAAGCTTTCCAACCGTATACGGCGCTTGCGCACAAGCGGGGCTTGATCCGCGAACGACGCCTATGCCAGTCGCCCCCGCCGCCCATTATCATATGGGCGGGGTAAAGACAGACCTTGATGGCCGCACATCTGTCGCAGGACTTTGGGCGGTTGGCGAGCTTGCTTCATCTGGCGTTCACGGTGCTAATCGCCTGGCCTCAAACTCCCTTTTAGAAGCGGTCGTGTTCGGCGCGCGGGCGGCTGACGCGTTGCGTGACATGGCTATCACGCCCGGTAAAAAGCTTTGCGCGCCGCAAGACCGCCTCAATATTCCGGCAAAACCGGCGCCGCCCGCAGTCATGAGCGTTTTACGCAAAGCCATGTCGCAGGGCTGCGCTTTGCTTCGGTCCGCACAAAGCCTGTGCGCCGTAAAAGAGACCATCACCAACCTTCACAAACGCTCTGATATGACAAGCGGCCTTAAAAGCGCCCTCGTCACAGCCTCGCTGATTGTCGATGGCGCCATCGCGCGTGAAGAAAGCCGCGGCGCCCATCATCGTACTGATTTTCCAGATAAAGCTGATAAAGCGCGCCACAGCGAGCTTAAGGCGGACAGTCCATTTTCGCCCCCCACCCCCGCATTAGAAGCATTAGAAAAGGCGCCGATATGACCCTCTTTCCTTTACCCGCTTTTATGGTCGAAGACGCCGTAAAGCGGGCCTTTGAAGAAGATCTGGGCGCCGCTGGCGATATCACAACACTAGCTTGCATTCCTGAAAACGCGGAGATCAACGCAGTGATCGCCGCACGCAAACCAGGCGCAATCGCTGGCGCAATCGCCGCCGAGACGGCATTTAGCCTTGTTGATCCAGCAATCAGCGTCAAGATCGAAAATGGGGACAGCGCACGCGTTGTCCCAAAAGATGTCGTCATGCGACTTTGCGGACCGGCGCGCGCTATTTTGACCGCCGAACGGGTCGCGTTAAACTTTTTAGGGCACTTAAGCGGGGTCGCAACAGCAACCGCCGCATTAGTCGATGCAGTAAAAGACACAAACGCCTCAATCGCCTGCACCCGCAAAACGACGCCAGGCCTTCGCGCCTTTGAAAAACATGCCGTTCTTTGCGGCGGCGGCGCAAACCACCGCTTTGGGCTGAATGACGCAGTCATGATTAAAGACAATCATATTGCCGCAGCTGGCGGCATCACCGCTGCACTAAAGCGCGTCAAAAAAGCTATCGGGCACACGGTCAAAATAGAAATCGAAGTCGACACAATCGATCAGTTAAAAGAAGTTCTAAGCGAAGGCGCTGATATTATCCTTCTTGATAATATGAGCCTTGATGACCTTAAGAAAGCTGTCGCGCTCACCCAAAACGCCGCCATTTTAGAAGCATCCGGCAATATTACTGTCGACACCGTAGAGGCTATCGCACAAACAGGCGTTGACGTCATCTCATCTGGGTGGATCACTCACTCCGCGCCGACCCTCGATTTAGGGATGGACTTTCTTTAGGCGCGTTTAAAGGCGTGTCATCACGTTCTCCGCAGGAAGAGTAATTATAGATTTATTTGAGGTTAGAATACACTTCACGCAATAGCCCAACGTATATTCAATGTGGCGCCTTTCGCCACCGAGCCATCATAGCATTCGTTACCCACATGCAATTTGTTCGGCATCCCCAAACTATTTTCTGAAAAGAGCCTTTAAACAGGCAACCTCTCCTCGCTCACGAGGAGTGCTGATAAAGGATTGTGAGGAATATCATACAGTGAGCAAACAATAGTAATAGCCCACCCTTCGCGAACAACAATTCGCGCCCTTTGCAGGATAAGACGCTAGCTATTCAACGTGAGATCAAAAAGTACTGGATTTTCGCCGTTTACATCGCCCCGGGCGCTGCTGCGTAAGTCCGGCGACTTGGGAACTTATAAAATTTATGAGTCCCGATGGTCGCCGTTGGGGTTAGGCGTTTCGCCCATGGCGGATCGACATAGTCAGCGTGATAGTGGGTCGCGTTTCGGCTAACCGGCACGCGAAGGCCCGCTAGGATCGCGCCAGCAAGCTCATCAGATTGTTTCCAGAGGCGTTTATTCAGCCGCGCCTTCATCGATCCATCACATGTAAATGAAAACTGGCAGCCTGTACGGCGCTCTGATCCCTGAAACACCACCTCGCAAATACTTTCAGGATAATGGACGCTATCAACACGATTTAGCACCACATCAGCCACAGCAAGCTGACCCACGCGAGATTCTGAGCGAGCCTCATAGTAAATCGCCTGCGCCAGACATTTGCGGTCTTCCGCCCTGATCGCCGCGACCTCTAATTGCGTGAAGTCAAAATTGACGAAATCTTCTATCTGCTTATTTCCAGATGCAAAACGATCTATTCTCTTTGCAGGTTTTAAGGTCGGTTGGTCCAAAGCTGCACGCACATCAGCGGTTTCAGCCGCCAAGAAATTAGCAAAGTCCGTAACCAAAGCCGCTTCATTCGCGACCTCAACCTCAACAGCGCGCTCAGCCAAAGCACGGTCGGCAGCAACAGTTGCGCTAATAGCCATGGCGAACGTGCACATCACTAAGCCAGCCGCCGCCAAGAGGCCACGTGCTTCCCAGTTGACGCGCTCATAGCTTTGCGTCGCATTTGTCATTCGATGTAAGCCCATACAAACGTCTTCCCACCAAACTCAATCAAACCAACCACCCAAAGGCGGGTCGGCCCACATGATCAGCCCCTTATCAGGCTGGCTTAGCCGCAAACAACAAAAAGGCGATAAACGTCTTAAAAACTGACATTAATCGCCGCTTAATTTTCGCCGGCTCAGTAACGATTAAGCGCAAAATCCTTACCAGAAGGTAACAAATTTTCTCCACTCAACCCAGACTGCATTCCACCAAGAAGGCATGCCGCAACTGGCATAGGACCTTTTCGAAATCGAAATGCATCCCAACCCACGCTATATGGCGTCTGACGCCATGAATCGCAAATAAAACTTACGGTCTTTGAGACTCTGTTAAGTTTGTTGGTTAAAACCCTAATACGCTGTAAATTTTAGATTTTTTGCGACTTAAGGGTATTACCTAAGCCCCTTGCGTCACTTTTTCCACATCAATTGGGCAAAAATAACAATTGTCGCACACGCCAAATCGCCAATCCGCTGAGGCAAGGTATGGCTAAATTATTCAACAAGAAAAAAAATAAAAAATATTTTTCTTTCGCCACTTGCCTCATTAAGGAACGAAAGGGCGTGACACAAATTCATGTGTCGTAAACTGGTTGTATGAAATTCACACACAACAACCTAGGAAACATGGGGCTTTAATAGCTCTCCACATTTCCAAATTGCCTGTGCGACCACCCCACAAAATCGGATCGGTATGGCCTTACTTAGTGTTTAAATGCGCCTGCGCCGCAGCGAGACGCGCAATCGGCGTGCGGTAAGGTGAGCAAGACACGTAGTCCAAACCAACCTTCTCGACAAACGCGATGGACTGTGGGTCGCCCCCATGCTCACCGCAAACACCCATTTTGATCTCTGAGCGGGTCGCGCGCCCCTTTTGTGCCGCGATATCCACAAGCACACCAACGCCGAGTGGATCCAGCGTGACGAAAGGATCATTTTCCATCAATCCGTTCTGCAAATAAACCGGCAAGAAAGCTGAGGAGTCGTCGCGAGATAGACCAAAGGTCGTTTGGGTGAGGTCATTGGTGCCAAAGGAGAAGAATTCCGCCTCTTCGGCGATCTCATCCGCCGTAAGCGCAGCGCGCGGCAATTCAATCATCGTTCCGACAAGATAATTAATATCAGCGCCTTGTTCCTTCAAGACGGCCGCTGCTTCCTCATCGACAAACTTTTTAAGGTGAGCAAGTTCCGCCTTAGACGCAATCAGCGGGATCATAATCTCAGGCTCAACAGTTTCGCCAGAGCTTGCAGCGACATTTATGGCCGCCTCAATGATCGCCCGCACCTGCATCTGATAGATCTCAGGGTATGAAACACCCAACCGACAACCACGGTGGCCCAGCATTGGATTGAATTCTTGTAGCTGGTGAGCGCGATCTTTCAACGCCGACGCATCCATGCCCGAGGCTTTGGCCACTTCCTCAATTTCATCATCAGAATGAGGCAAGAACTCATGAAGCGGCGGATCTAGCAAGCGTACGGTAACCGGCAAGCCCTTCATCACTGTAAAGAGCGCTTCAAAGTCTGAACGCTGCATTGGCAATAGCTTAGCAAGCGCGGCTTTACGGCCATCCGTGTCGCCGGCAAGAATCATCTCGCGCACGGCAACAATACGGTCAGCTTCAAAGAACATATGCTCCGTTCGGCAAAGGCCAATGCCTTCTGCGCCAAAACCGCGAGCAACTTTCGCGTCATGAGGTGTTTCAGCATTTGCGCGCACTTTTAAGCGACGCACTTTATCCGCCCAGCCCATAAGCGTTGCAAAATCACCGGAAAGCTCAGGCTCGATCGTATCAACTTTACCGAAAAAGACTTCACCAGAGGCGCCGTCGACCGTGACGATTTCGCCTTTTTTCACGGCCCGCCCAGCAACGGTAAACTCATCATCACCTTTAATTTTCAGATCACCAGCGCCGCAGACACAGGGCCGCCCCATCCCGCGGGCGACAACCGCCGCGTGGCTTGTCATGCCGCCGCGCGCGGTGACGATCGCCGCCGCCGCGTGCATGCCGTGGATATCTTCCGGGCTTGTCTCAACGCGAACCAAGATCACCTTGCGGCCTTCTTGGGCCAAGCGTTCGGCTTCATCAGAGTTAAAGACAACTTCACCGCTGGCCGCACCAGGAGACGCAGGCAAACCTTTTAGCAACAGGTCACGCGGCGCATCAGGGTCCAAAGACGGGTGCAATAATTGGTCGAGAGAATGAGGATCAACGCGCATCACAGCTTGTTCTTCCGTTACAAGCCCTTCATTGCACTGATCAACAGCTATCTTTAGCGCAGCCTTCGCAGTCCGTTTTCCTGCGCGAGTCTGCAACATCCACAGCTTGCCTTCCTGCACCGTGAACTCAATATCTTGCATATCCGCGTAATGCTTTTCGAGACTATCGAAAATCGCCGTCAATTCAGCAAAGACGGTTGGCATCGCCTCTTCCATGGAGGGTTTTTCTTCCTCCATCGCAAGGCGAGCGACCTTCGTCAATGTTTGCGGCGTACGGATGCCAGCGACCACATCTTCGCCTTGCGCGTTGATCAAAAACTCACCGTAGTAAGCATTCTCACCGGTTGATGGGTCACGGGTGAACGCAACACCTGTTGCAGACGTTTCGCCCATATTGCCAAAGACCATGGCTTGCACGTTAACCGCTGTGCCCCATTCTTCAGGAATGTTATGAAGGCGGCGATAAACCTCCGCCCGGTCGTTGCGCCAAGAACCAAACACCGCGCCAATCGCGCCCCAAAGCTGTTCTTTAGGGTCTTGCGGAAACGGCTTACCCAGGGCTTCTTGAACGGCGGCCTTATATTGCTCGATGATCAAACGCCAATCGTCAGCATTAAGATCAGTATCAAGGAATTTGTCGTGCTCTTCTTTGTAATCTTCTAAGATCGTTTCAAAGGCGTCATGGTCAACCTCCAACACGACGTCAGAATACATCTGGATGAAACGACGATAACTGTCATAAGCGAAACGCTCATCCCCAGAAAGGGCGGCAAGGCCGGCGACAGTTTCATCATTCAACCCTAGGTTAAGAACTGTATCCATCATACCCGGCATTGACGCCCGCGCGCCGGAACGTACAGAAACAAGAAGGGGGTTTTTAATATCCCCAAAAGAACGCCCAACAATTGCGCCCACGCCCTCTAGCGCGGCGTCAACCTGTCCAGCAAGATCAGCGGGGTACTGGCGATCATTGTTATAGTAAGCGGTGCAAAGGTCTGTCGTGATTGTAAAACCAGGCGGCACTGGAAGTCCTAAATTAGACATCTCCGCCAAATTGGCGCCCTTACCACCCAGCAAGTTACGCATTGAGGCGTCGCCCTCAGCCTTACCGTCGCCAAATGTATAAACCCACTGATTACCCGCTGCGTTGCTGGCCATTGAATCTATCCCGTCCTACTACTAACGCACGTTGTGCGTCTTTGATGTCGCGTGTGCGCCGCGCATCGGTCAATGAAACCACCGATCTGATCAGTTCCACAAGCACGAGGCGCATCGGCCGCAAATAAAAATGGCTTAAGCTACGAACGAGCTGAGGCCAAGTCCCTTATCACCTGATCAGACAACACACCGCACTTTTCGCGCGTCATTAATATGAATGCTCGCTAAAATCGTCGCCGCCCACTCATGTGATAGCAAGAATACTGCAAGTTTCGTGCAACGCTCCTCGTCTCAAATCAACGCGGACCGCTTAATCGCCTTGCAGTTTTGAAAAATCGGCCGCAAGGCTGGTCGCTTTTCTAAAGCGCGCCAACAAAGCGAGGCGATTGGCGCGCAGGCCGGGGTCTTCGTCGTTGACGATAACCCCTTCAAAAAAACCGTCGATCGGCGCGCGCAACCCCGCCAGAGCCTTCATCGCAGCGGCGAAATCCTCCTTAGCGAGGGACGCGTCTGCATCGCTTTGCGCTTTTGTCAGCGCCTCAAAAAGCGCTTTTTCCTCTGACGCCTTCAACGCTTCAGGGTTCACGCTATCCCCTACTGGCGCACCATCTTTTTTCTCTTCAGCCTTCAAGATATTAACCGCGCGCTTGTAGCCCGCCGCGAGGTTCGCGCCGTCATCAGACGTCAAGAACTCACTAAGCGCTTTTAGTTTTTCCACCACCAAAACGATATCGTCTTCAAGCGCCCCTTGGGGGTCTCGCAAAACGGCATCGATCTGGTCGTGGCGGAAAGCTTGATCACGCAAATAGACTTTTAAGCGGTCATGGAAAAAGGAGAGGCGATCGGCCAAGACACTTTCAATATCTGATGGGGTGCCGTCTTTCGCATCTTTGGCTTCCTTCGCGCCTTGCGCCAACCAGGAGGAGGCAAGACTTGCCTGCGGGGCTCCAAACTTACGAAGTTTTAGCCGCAGCTTATTTTCCAACACGATTTGGATGACGCCTAGCGCTGCGCGCCTTAACGCAAATGGGTCGCTTGAACCCGTTGGTTTTTTGCCGATCGCCCAGAAGGCGGTCAGCGTGTCGATTTTGTCCGCAAGTGCAACCGCTATGGACACCGGCGCCGTCGGGATCTCATCATCCTGACCTTGGGGCTTGTAATGATCACAAATCGCGTCAGCGACATTAGCCTCTACGCCTTGGGCGGCGGCATAATATCGCCCCATTAAGCCTTGAAGCTCAGGGAACTCATAGACCATTCCAGTGACAAGATCAGACTTGGCAAGATTGGATGCTTTTTGCGCGGCGTCAGGCTCAGCGCCAACAGCAGGCGCAATCTCGCGCGCCAGGGCCGCAATGCGGCGGACTTTATCGCCGACCGTCCCGAGCCCTTCAAAAAAGGTAATGCGGTCTAGATCGCTTACCCGCTCTTCCAGCGGCGTCTTTAAATCTTGATGGTACAGATACCAAGCATCCGACAAGCGCGCCGTTAAAACACGCTCATACCCGGCGCGCATCGCCGCGCCGCCATCAGGCGCTTCAATATTCGCTACAAAGATAAATTTATTGGCGAGCTTGCCAGTTGCTGGGTCGCATACGGAGAAATATTTTTGGTGCCCACGCATTGTCGCCGTCAACACTTCATCAGGAAGCGCTAAGAACTTCTCATCATATGTCCCGATCATTGGAACCGGCCACTCGGCAAGGCCAGCGACTTCACCAAGCAAAGCGTTGTCTTCAACGAGCGCAAGGCCCTGCGCCTCGCAAAGGGTTTTCGCCTCGCCAGCGATGAGATCAACGCGCTCATCACGATCTAAGATCACCTTCGCTGATTTTAAGCGCGCCGCATAATCTTCAAAATTTCGGGTTTGAATAGCCTCAGGCGCTAGGAACCGATGCCCATAGGTCGTGTCGCCAACGGGAAGGCCAGCAAAATCAAACGTAACCGGCTCTCCGTCAAACACGCACAAAATATGATGCAGCGGACGCACCCATTTTAGCTCGCCATCACCCCACCGCATGGACTTCGGCCAAGGAAAGCCGGAGATAATCTCAGGAACCATATCGGCGATGACCTCAGCGGTCGCACGCCCCTTTTCCTCAATCACAGCGACGTAGTATTGGCCCTTTTTGTCTTCCCGCGTTTCACACTTATCAAGGGACGTAACGCCTGCGCCGCGCAAAAAGCCCTCAATCGCTTTTTCCGGTGCGCCAACACGGGGGCCTTTGCGTTCCTCGCGGCGATCTGGCTGTGCAATGGGAAGCCCGCCCGCCACTAGCGCCAAACGGCGCGGCGTGGCGAACGCCTTGACCCCTTCGGGCATATAACCGCCCGCGAGCAAGCGGTCATTCACCGCTTTTTCAAGATCGGCGGCGGCGCGCGCTTGCATGCGCGCGGGAATTTCTTCGCAAAAAAGTTCAATCAATAGATCCGGCATGGCCGGGTTCTATGAGGCGTTAGCGCTTATTTCAAGACAGATAATAAAATTGCACTCACAATCCACCCAACGAGAAGGTGGCTGCTATCAACAAGCATCAAAGAAACATTGTGCGACGGTACATATATGAATGCGTAGAGCGAATACGCAAACCCTAGGAAAAACCAAAGGACTAACGTCGTCATAACCGCATCGCCAAGTGACGAGACGCCTTTCCACTGAAGCACTTTTCCAATGCCAATGACTTGCATAAATGTGATGAGAAAGCCAAGCCCCATCCAAATCGGGCTTTGGCTTTGGGCGTCGGCTTGGTTTAGATTATGCGCCGCCATCCATGGATCGGTGAATAGTAATCCATACCACAAAAAACCAACAACATAAAAAGCGAAACTAGCCGCTAAAACGCCAACAAGGTTTAGCCCAAAGATCTTTGGCATCAACAGTCCTCCCTTTTTTCTTATAGGGTATCGGAAAGGTCATCAGGCGCCTAGTAAAGTCAAGCTTTACGGCGCATTTGGACAGCGCTGATGCGCGCAGCGCACTTATCTTGTGCGTTAAAGATTTCGCCCTCGATATGGATTAGATTTTTAGAGACGTTTACGACCTGCGCCTCGATACGGGCGTCACATTTGGTCAGCGGGCGAAAGAAATTTGTCTCTAACCGCGAAGTGCGGAAACGATCATCCTCCGCGCCTAACACCGTATAGGCAGCCAGGGCGCATACATGGTCGGCGACAAAGGCGATTTGCCCTCCAAACATGACGCCGTCCGGCGCTAAAAACTCATCGCCAATACTCCAAACCATAGAAACCCGCCCCGGCGACCAATCGGTTAGCACAAAATCAGTATGCCGCTCATGAAACCATTTTTTAGCCCGGCTATCACCGTTAATATACTCATTGAGAAAATCCGAATGTCGTTCGCTTGTCTTAATATCCATATTGGTCCCCTGGCTTAGAAATATGCCATTTGCCTCCCATACCCGATAACGGCAATTGGACAGAATAAAAATCGCAGTTGGCGATGATAGCGGGTAGCTGTGACAAAGCCCCGTGCGCACCAAATGCACGCTTTATTAGGGCCGCTAGCCCAAAATGATTACTACAAGCCGTAAGATCCCAACAAGAAGGACGCAAAATGGCCGCTGTAACGCTCACGCATCAGGACTTTTCCCTTTTGCTCGCCCCTGACCTTGGCGGCGCAATTCTTGAGTTTTCGCATCATGGCCAACCTATATTCCGGCCGTCGACTTATGACGCTGTGGCGCGTGATGTCTTGATGGCAGCTTGCTTTCCTTGCGTTCCCTATTTCGGCAGGCTTTACAACGGTTTGACGTTCAACGGGCAATGCTGGGCGCAGGACCTCACCCACCCAGCCATCAACATGGCGGCCCATGGCGAAGGCTGGATCACGCCTTGGGAGATTGAAACACAAACGACAACCTCTTTAACCTGCGCCTTTCATCATAAGGCAGACATTAAGGGGCGGTTTCCGTTTCCCTTTAAAGCGCGTCAATCTTTTTTACTGAATGATGATGGACTTACAACAACACTCTCCCTTTCTAATAGTGGAACGCAGACAATGCCCGCCGGGCTTGCCCTTCACCCATATTTCCAGAGAACCGAAACAAGTGAAATTTCATTTCGGGCCTCAAAATACTATTCTCCGCCCTTAGCTATAGAACCATCAACTGTAAGAGCGGCCAGCACAAACGATCTGCCGGATATGATCGGAACTGGCGCCTTTGCAACCTTGCCGAAGGATCATAGGGATCACACCTATTTAGGATTTAAAGGCGATGTTCAAATTCGTACGGGAGGCAGCGCGCCGGAATTCATTCTGCGCACTTCAGCGCCAGCCGTTCATGTCTATGCTCCGGCGGGTGAAAACTATTACTGCCTGGAGCCAATTACCCAAGCCCCCGGGGCGCTAACCAAAGAAGACCTTACAAAAGTCAGCAACAACCCGGCCTTGGCCAAAGAATTAGCGCGCCTCAACATCCCGCCGCGTATTCTCTCCCCCGGCGAGGAAATGAAGATCGACCTTGCCATCACCCTAATCGCATACTGAGCGACCCAAATCAGTGACTGCTAGTTTACTGCAACCTTCTGTTGCTCGGCGCGGTCAAATAGCGTCTGTTTAGTCAAAAAACTAGTGTACCCAAAAGGAAAGCGCGCCATGAGCTATAGCTGCTTCACCGTCGAAATCGCCGACGCCGTCGCCCATATCCGGCTGAACCGACCTGACCAAAACAATTCCATGACCCCTGACTTTTGGCGAGAATTGCCGGAAGCGGTAAATGACATCTCCGATAACGCTAAGGCGAGGGTGATTGTTCTTTCAGCTGAAGGAAAAGTCTTCAGCTCCGGCATGGATGTCTCAGTCTTTATGAATGACAGCATCCGCCAAGATCCTGTTAACCGGGAGGTTAGCGCGGAGGTTTGGCGACACAACATTACAGCTCTGCAGGACACTTTTAGCGCTCTTGAAAACGCTCGCATGCCGGTTCTGGTCGCCATACAGGGCGGCGCAGTTGGTGGCGCGCTTGATTTGATCACCGCTTGCGATTGCCGCTATGCAACCAAGAACGCCTATTTTTGGTTGATGGAAACCGAAATCGGCATGACTGCTGATGTCGGCACTTTCCCGCGCTTAGTTAAAATCATTCCCGAAGGCTGGGCGCGCGAAATGGCTTACACGGCTGAGAAAGTGGGCGCCGAAAAAGCGCAAGCAATTGGCCTTGTTAACGAAGTTTACGAAACCACCGAAGAAATGATGGACGCGGTGATGGCGAAGGCCCGCAAGATTGCTGGACACTCGCCTCTTGCCGTTGCTGGCTGTAAGCAAATGGCCAATTACGCACGCGATCACACGACAGCGGATGCACTCGACTATGTGCTGGTGTGGAATAGCGCCATGCTGCGCAATGAGGATATTCAAGAGGCCTTTACAGCCAAGATGGAAAAGCGCCCGCCTGTTTATGATGACTTAAAGCCGATTAAACGGGGGCTCTGATTTGGGTTGACCATTTACCGTTCTCGCGGGGGAGGTTGCTGATCCAAAGGCGCATTTTAAAACGTAGATCCGTTATTCGCGTATCAACGCATGAAGATGCGACCACGAGATCCCTTTTATTTGGCGCGAAAAATGATAAACACGCCCCAAATGTCAAAGAAGGTCCGATATGGTTGAGCTAACCCTCCCGAGAAACTCAAAGATTTCAGCACAAGGCGTCACCCACACAGCGAATAAATCCGCGAAAAGCGCTGATGCAAAGTTTCGGACCTTTAAAGTTTACCGCTATGATCCAGACACGCCGGATAATCCCCGGGTCGATTCCTACGAGATTGATATTTCAGATGTTTCAATGATCTTGGACGCGATTATCAAGATTAAAAACGAGATTGACCCGAGCCTGACATTCCGTCGCTCATGCCGGGAAGGGGTATGCGGGTCCTGCGCGATGAATATTAACGGTGCAAATACACTCGCCTGCACAAAAGGTATGGACGAACTTGGCGACGGGGATGTTCACATTTACCCGCTGCCGCACCAGCCGGTGGTGAAAGATCTCGTCACAGACCTGACAAAATTTTATGAGCAACACGCTTACGTCCAACCTTATCTTCAAGCGGATTCCAAAGAAGAAGGCGCCAATAAAGAATTCACCCAATCCCGCGAAGATCGCGAGAAGCTGGACGGCCTTTACGAATGCATCATGTGCGCAAGCTGCTCGACCTCATGCCCATCCTATTGGTGGAATGGTGATAAAGAAGGCAAAGATGAATATCTTGGCCCAGCCGCGTTGCTTCAAGCCTATCGGTGGATTTCTGACAGCCGCGATGAGGAGCGTGATGCGCGTCTCGACGCTTTAGAAGATGACTTCAAACTTTATCGCTGTCACACCATCATGAACTGCACCCAGGTTTGCCCCAAAGGCTTGAACCCCGCTAAAGCGATCGCTGAAATCAAAAAATTGATGGTCACCCGCGATAAAGCGAATGGAAAAGCGAGCGCTTAAGCGCTAATCTCAGCGCCGATTATTAACCCTATCAGCGCACCTAAATCGAGGATGCGATCTCATGAAAACCATCCTCTTTTTGTGCACCGGCAATTCTGCGCGCTCGATTATGGCGGAAGCCTATATGAACCATGCGGGCCGCGGCGAATGGCGCGCCTATTCCGCCGGGTCAAAGCCAACAGGGAAACCGAACCCCTTTGCGCTTCAAACGCTCCAAAATCACAACATTGATCTTCTTGAACCGGCTCGCTCAAAAAGCTGGGATGAGTTTGCGGCGCCAGAGGCGCAGGCGCTGGATGTTGTCGTGACAGTTTGCGATAACGCTGCGGCGGAAACTTGCCCGGTATGGCCAAAAAAAGCGGGGCAAGATCCGGTAAAACTTCACTGGGGCTTTCCTGATCCAGCCGCGGCCACCGGCGATGACGCGGCCATACTTGAAGAATTTGAAACGGTTTTCACGGCCATACGCGAAGCCATTGACGGCTTCTTAAAGGACTAAGGGGCACGCCGGTATGACCTTTAGCGCAGCCCAAAAACTTGCCGCCGAAGCGGTCGGTACGGCCTTCCTGCTGGCTATTGTTGTTGGCTCCGGCATTATGGGGGACGCCCTTGCGGGCGGTAATGACGCGATCGCCCTGCTTGGTAATACCATCGCAACGGGCGCTGGCCTTGTTATTTTGATCCTAATTTTCGGCCCCGTTTCCGGCGCCCATTTCAACCCAGCTGTAACCCTTGTGTTCGCGCTTAGAAGACAGATTGCGCCGCCCCTCGCCCTCGCTTATATCGCCACACAAATCGCCAGCGGACTGGTCGGCGTTTGGCTCGCCCATGGGATGTTTGATCTAGAAATCCTTCAGCAATCAACCAAAGCCCGAACCGGGCTCGGCCAAGTCCTTGGGGAAGCAACCGCCACCGCCGGACTGATCTTAACTATTTTAGGGACCGTGCGCTTTAGGCCTGAGGCGACGGCATACGCGGTGGGCCTGTTCATCACCGCCGGGTATTGGTTCACGTCTTCAACATCTTTCGCGAACCCGGCCGTCACCATCGCACGAACATTCACTGACACATTCGCTGGGATCGAGCCTGCGGGCGCCCCAGCCTTCATCGCCGCACAACTGGCCGCCGCTGTTATTGCTGGTTTCGTCGCAGCATGGCTTTTCACGCCAGCGGGGGCGCCGCTTGGCTCACCGTCTCAGAGCAGCGCCATCGCTGAGGAGAAGCGCGCCGCATGAAAGGACCGCTGCACCGATATCGCGCGCTTGTTAAAGACGGGTCGCTAGAGGCGGACCCAGCCCAAGAGATTGCTGCGGAAAAACTGCAAAAACTGCATGAGGCGCTAAAATCTTACCGGCCGAAGAAAAATGGCCTTTTCGGTAAAAAGAGCGCGCCATTAGAAGGGCTTTACCTTTGGGGCGGCGTGGGGCGCGGCAAGACGCTGCTGATGGATATTTTCTTCAATAATGCGCCCGTTACCAAAAAACGCCGCCTCCATTTCCATGAGTTCATGGCTGAGGCCCACGACCGCATTGCCCATTGGCGCAGCGCGGATCTGAAAATCCGGCGTAGCCACAAAGCGTATGACAAAAGCGCACCCGATGATCCCATCCCCTACGCCGCTTATGATTTGGCCTTAGCAGCAGAAGTCCTATGCTTTGATGAATTCCAAGTAACTGACATCGCCGACGCCATGATCTTGGGCCGTTTGTTTGAGGCCTTGTTCAGCCATGGCGTCGTTGTCATCGCCACATCAAACCGCCACCCAAATGATCTCTACAAGGATGGGCTGAACAGACAACTATTCCTGCCCTTTATTGAGCTTTTGAAATCTCGCGTTGAGGTGTTTGAGCTTGAAAGCGCCGAAGATTACCGCCTGAAACGCCTTGCGGGCGCGCCGGTTTATCATCAGCCATTAGGACCGAACGCTGACGCCGCGATGGATGAAGCGTGGACGCGCTTGATCTGCGGCGCAACGGAACAATCAGAAACCTTGACCATAAAGGGCCGCAAACTAAAAGCGCCGCGCACCGCCCGGGGCGCAGCCCGGTTCGAATTTAACGACCTTTGCGCGACGCCCCTTGGCGCAAATGACTATTTAGCGATTGTCCGGCGCTATTCCACACTGTTCATTGACCATATCCCGATTATGGGGCCTGAAGAAGCGCAATGAAGCCAAACGCTTTGTCACCCTGATTGACGCGATTTACGATACCCGCACAAAACTGGTGTGTTCCGCCGACGGCGAGCCGGATGACCTTTACCAGGCTGGGGATGGATCTTTTGAGTTTGAGCGCACCGCCTCGCGTCTGATCGAAATGCGCTCAGCAGATTATCTGCATTCAGAGCATGAAATGCCAGCAGCTGCGGAATGATCCCGGAATAACACTATGAAACCCATTGTTCTGATTGCCGGTCTTTTTTTCGCCCTTGGCGCTGGATATGCCGCCCATGCCTTAGGACAGCCCCAGCCGATTGTCGCGACCATTGCAATTACGGCGCTGACAGGTTTTTGGTGGGTCACTGAGGCGATGCCAATCGCAGCAACCTCAATCATTCCTTTTGCGCTTTTTCCTTTATTGGGGGTGATGGACCATAAAACGGCCGCGGCAGCCATGGGCTCCCACGTTATTTTGCTGCTTATGGCGTCGCTGATGTTATCGAAATCGCTGGAGCGCTCTGGCGTTCACGAGCGCCTCGCCCTTTATATGATCAACCTTGTGGGCGTTTCGGGCCGGCGACTTGTCTTTGGCTTTATGCTCGCAGCGGCCGTACTTTCCATGTGGATCGCCAATATGGCGACCACCTTAATGCTGTCCACCATGGCGCTAGCGATTTTAGCACGGACGGATAACAAGGCTTTAGCCGCGCCGCTGCTTTTAGGGATCGCTTATGCGGCGTCACTTGGCGGCACGGGCACATTAATTGGCACACCGCCAAATTTTATATTCGCTGACGCTTATGAAAAAGTCACTGGCGTTGAATTTTCGTTCACCCGCTGGATGACGATTGGCATTCCGATCGTTGCCGTGGGAATACCGATTATCGGCCTATGGCTGACCCGCGGATTATCCGGGGTTAACGCCCCTGAGCTTCCTGATGCAGGCCCTTGGAGCAAGGCGGAAGCCCGCACGTTGATGGTTTTTGCATTCGCGATTATTGGTTGGGTCACGCGCAGCGAACCCTTCGGCGGCTGGTCGCAGCTTTTGGGCATCACGAGCGCAGGCGATTCCACTGTCGCCTTAACGGCAGTCATCATCATGTTCTTGGTTCCCAACGGCAAAGGCGGCGCCTTACTCGATTGGAAAGCCGCCAGTGATATTCCATGGGGACTGTTACTGCTCTTTGCGGGCGGCATCTGCATCGCGGCCGGTTTTCGAGCGAGCGAGCTTGATCAAGTAATCGCGCAAGGGCTTTCCGGGCTTGCGGCGGCGCCTGTTCTCCTGATGATGCTCGCCCTATGCATATCAGTCAGCTTTTTAACGGAGGTTACGTCCAACACTGCGACTGCAAATTTGTTGATGCCCCTACTCGCCGCGGTCGCCGTGGGAACTGGCGTCGCCCCCGAGCTTTTGATGATACCGGCCGCCATTTCCTGCACATGCGCGTTTATGCTGCCGGCGGCGACGGCGCCCAACGCCATCATCTATGGCACAGGGCGGGTAACCATCGCCCAAATGGTGCGCGAAGGCGTTGTCTTAAATATCTTGATAGCGGTGATTACAGCCTTGATGTGCTGGGTGCTGCTCGGACAAGGGTAACACTCAACAAGCGCCTACTCGCAAATGATTTTCGGCGCGCACGCCACAGGAAAATTCACCGAATTTGCAATAAAGCACTTTTCATGAGCATCATGATGGAGCGATTTCGCACGCTCTAAATCACTGCCCCTTGCGAGCTTAATTGTCGGTTTAAGGGTAACACTTGTAAAACGCCCCGCGCCGTCCGTCCCCTCAACCATCACACCATCAGCTGCATCGATATATTCCAGGACGGATATGCCTGACACAGCGCATAGCCCCAAATACCAAAGCTTGTGGCAGGCCGATAAAGAAGCCACCAACAAATCTTCCGGGTTCCACCGCGTCTCATCACCAAGGAAGGACGGATCTGACGACCCGTCAATAGGCGTTTTTTTACGGGCTGCGGTAATTGTATGATCGCGTTTGTAAGCGCGGTAATCAGACGTTCCCTCGCCTAAATTACCGGTCCATTTAACTTTCACCCGATAGTGATGTTCGCGCCCCATAGATATTAAGCCCCTGTATCAGGGGCGCTCCCCTAAAACTGGTCTTTCCGCTTACGTACTTCTGCGAACACGTCGACCACATCGGCGCCAGCCATACCGATCGCGGCTTGTAACGATGGCTCGTCGGCACGCATGAAGGGGCTGGTCGCAAGCTCTTCACCAACGCTTGTCGGAACGGTGGGTTTATTGTCCGCACGCAGCGCATCAATCTCAACCACACGTTTTTGAAGAGCGCTATTGTCCGGCTCAATTGTCAGCGCAAAGGCTGCATTCGCTTGGGTATATTCATGAGCGCAATAGAGTTTCGTATCAGCTGGCCAAGCCGCGATCTTGGATAAAGACGACCACATCTGATCAGGCGTCCCCTCAAAAAGGCGGCCACACCCAAGAGCGAATATCGTATCGCCTACGAAAGCGCATTTTTCTTCTGCGAAGTGATAAATAATATGGCCGTTCGTATGACCCGGCGTATCAAAGACAGCTGCAGTCGAGCCGCCAAGGTTGACTGTCTCGCCTTCGCCTATGGCGAAATCTAATCCAGGTATCTTATCGCTTTCACCGCGCGGGCCAATGATGGTGCAGCCCCAACGCTCCTTTAAGGCGTCATTTCCGCCCACGTGGTCGGGATGCCAGTGGGTGTTTAAGATATGAGTTAAGCGCCAGTCGGCCTCATCCAATGCAGCATTAATCGCATCCGCATCTGGCGTGTCTATGCTCGCCACGGCGCCAGAGGACGTATCACGCACCAAATAGCCATAATTATCTGAAAGACATGGAAATTGACGGATTTCAACGGTCATCTTACGGTCCTTTTGCAAGCAGGATAGCTCAAATTCTTGGTAAACAAGGCTTTAACAATTTCGCATCAAACTCATAAGGCTTATTTCACCAGGTATTTGACAATACTGGGATCCAGAAACGAACGACATCAGCTCCCATGCGTACTGATATTTTAGACCTTCACCGATTTTATGAAAGCCCGCTGGGCAGACGGACGGCGCGCTTTATTCGCGCACGCCTGAAAGAGGCGATTGAAAACCCAAAGCCGCTGCGCATTGCAGGCTTTGGTTATGCAGGCCCTTACCTCAACGCGTTTCCAAGCGCCGAACGTCGGTTAAACTTTGCCCCTGGCTCACAAGGCGTCATTCGTTGGCCAAGCTCGGGCGCGAACAGCGCCAGCATGATCGCCGATTTTCATTGGCCGCTGCCCGATGCAAGCGTGGATCGCGTCTTTTTAATCCATGGCCTTGAAGAGACAACAGATCCACGCCGCCTAATGCGAGAGATTTGGCGCGTCCTCGCCCCTGATGGGCGCTTAATTATTGCGGTCGCCCACCGCCGGGGCCTTTGGTCGATGGTCGATAATTCACCGTTCTCAGCCGGCCGCCCCTATTCCCGCCGTCAGCTGGCGGCGCTGTTGTCGGAGGCCACTTTCTCCGTGCTGGGGTGGAGCGGCGCACTTTATTTCCCGCCGGTTCAGTCGCGGATCCTTTTGCGGACCGCCCCCTCATGGGAGCGCTCTGGCAAAAGGCTGTGGCCGGGCCTTTCCGGCGTCTTACTCGCGGAAGCATCAAAAGAACTGCTTGCGCCGATCGCTAAGGTTGCGCCGCAGAAACTACGCATTCAACGAAGCGCCGCACGGGCCCGCCCATCGCCAGGCCCAGCGCGCAGCAAAACGCCCTAAATTTGCTGAGCGCGACTATGACGGCTGTGCGCCCGCCGAATTGAAGAGCTAGCTTTGCCGGGACCAGCCCTATATATGGCTGCGATAGCTTATTAAACGAGTGGTTCTTATGCCTATAAAACCCCTATCCGGTATTTTAGACATCGATGCTTATGTCCCTGGCGCCGCCAGCGCGCCAGGTGTTGAAAAGGTCTACAAGCTTTCCGCCAATGAATCAGCTCTTGGCTCTAGCCCCAAGGCGTTTGAAGGCTATCGAAAAGTCGCTGACGCCCTCCATCTTTATCCAGATGGCGACGCGACAGCTCTGCGCGACGCGATCGGCGAGACACATAACCTTGACCCGGCGCGAATTATCTGTGGCGCGGGATCAGACGAGATTCTACAGCTTCTGATCCATAGTTATGTGGGACGCGGAGATAATATCGTCCAAACCCGTCATGGCTTTTTGATGTATACGCTCTTTGCTTCAGCAGCGGGCGCTGAGACGCATTTTGCGCCAGAAAAAGACCTTACAGCCGATGTTGACGCAATGCTTGACGCTGTAGATGAAAAAACTAAAGCGGTCTTTATCGCCAACCCGAACAATCCGACAGGCACTTATATTCCCCACAAAGAACTTCAGCGGCTGCGGGAAGGTTTACGAGACGATATCTTACTCGTGATTGACGCCGCCTATGCAGAATATATGGAGATGGACGATTATGGCGATCCAGCAAGCCTTGTCCATGACAGCGACAATACTGTAATGACCCGGACTTTTTCCAAAGCCTATGGCCTTGGTGGATTACGCCTTGGCTGGGCTTATGCCCCGGCTGATATTATCGGTGTGCTAAACCGGGTAAGAACGCCCTTTAACGTGACAGCGCCCGCCCTCGCAGCAGGCGTCGCCGCTCTTGAGGACAAGACTTTTATTTGGAAAAATCGCGCCTTTACCAATGCGGAAAGGGAACGCGTCACCGCCGCTATTGAAGAAATGGGGCTTGTGGTTACACCAAGCTTTGGCAATTTCGTGCTCGTCCATTTTTCTGATAAGCCGCAGAGTAATGCTGCAACCATTTTGAAAAGGCTTGCCGATGGTGGTGTTTTGGTCCGCCCGGTCGGCGCTTATATGTTGCCAAATGCCCTGCGCATCACGATTGGCGATCATAAAGCCAATGATCGCCTGATTGCGCTACTAAAAGAAAGCCTAGCCCCGTGAAAGCAGCGAAAACAAAAACAACAACGCCTTCTGGACCGCTTTTTGAGCGCGTGGCCCTTATTGGCGCGGGTCTTATCGGCGGCTCGCTAGCACGTGCAATCCGGGCGAAGGGTCTTGCAAAAAACATCGTCGGCTTTGATGCTGATCCGCAAAACAATGCTCGTGCGGAAGAAATAGGCTTTATTGATAAGGCTGTCGATAGTCTTGATACGGCTGTTAAAGGGGCAGATTTGATTATTGTCGCAACACCCGTGCGGGCGATTGGTTCGGTGATGAGTGATTTAGCCGACGCCGCCAATGATGGCGCTTTGATTATGGATGTTGGCTCGGTCAAGGGCGCAGTAAATGAAGCCGCTGCAACGATGCCTGCGCGCCTAAACCCTGTTCCCTGTCATCCTATTGCGGGCACGGAAAATTCAGGCCCCGACGCAGGATTTGAAACGCTATTTGAAAATCGTTGGTGTATTCTAACCCCGCTGCCCCGCGAAGATGAGGCCTATAAGGCAGCCATTGAGAAAGCCGCCGCGTTATGGCGCGGCGTTGGCGCTGAGGTGGAGATTATGGATGCAAGCCACCATGATCTCGCCCTTGCGGTCACCAGCCACTTACCACACTTAATCGCCTTTACCCTTGTCGGCGCCGCCGATGACCTAGAGACTGTGCGCAAGGCGGAAATCGTAAAATACTCAGCAGGGGGATTTCGAGACTTTACCCGAATCGCCGCTTCTGACCCGGTTATGTGGCGTGATGTCTTTTTAACGAACAAAGACGCAGTGCTTGAAGTCTTAAGCCGCTTTAGTGAAGAGCTTGCGGTGATGCAACGCGCTATTCGCTGGGGTGATGGCGAAGCTTTAGAAAAATCTTTCGCCCGCGGAAGGGCGCTGCGCCGAGCCATTGTTGAGGCCGGTCAAGAAACCGCCGAAGCGAATTTCGGAAGAGATAAGTCTGACTAACGGGTTCAAGACACGTTAGGCCAAATCAACCTCGTGGCCCCAAAGGAAATGCAGATGCCCAAGAACGGCCTCGCGCGTCTTAGCTTCTAATGCGCGACCATGATGGGCTTCATGGCGCAGCACCAATTTGCGATCGCCTTCAAGATCCGCTGACATCACCTGGATATTCGGTTCGTGAGAACCGAGATCATACATCCCCGCCAAAGTTTCACGCACCCGCCGGAAACCGCTATCATCGTGGATCGCCGCAACATTAATGTGGCTTTCTTTAGAATCATCGTTCAAGGCAAACATGCGGAACTGGCGCATGACAGTCGGTGATAAAAATTGCAGGATAAAACTTTCATCACGATAGTTTTCCCAAGCATCTTTTAAGACATCGCGCCAATCGCCAGCGCCCGCAAAATGCGGGAACCATTCGCGGTCTTCATCTTTTGGCTCAGTGGAAATCCGCTTTATATCCTCCATCATTGCAAAGCCAAGCGCATAAGGATTAATGCCCGAATAACGAGGATCATCAAAGTCTGGCTGGAAGACGACGGATGAATGAGAATGCAAAAACTCCATCACGGAGCCTTCATTGATCCGCCCATCCTCGTAAAGCTTGTTCATAATGTAGTGGTGGACAAAGGTTGCGCAGCCTTCATTCATCACTTTGGTTTGCTTTTGCGGATAAAAATACTGCGCCACATTACGCACGATACGTACTAATTCGCGCTGCCACGGTTGCAAGACGGGAGAGGCTTTTTCAATAAAATAAAGAAGATTTTCTTCTGGCAGTTTGATATTGCGCACTTCTTGTTGGCGCTCTTCTTTTTCCTCGTCACATTCTTCCGTATTCGGCAAGGTGCGCCAGATATCATTAAAGGTCTCGCGCTCATAATCCGCGCGGGCGGCGGCGCGGGCTAGCGCATCCGCTTCCGACAATCGCGGCGGGCGTTTATACCGAAATACGCCTTGATCCATCAACGCATGGGCGGAATCAAGGGTCTTTTCCACCAAGTCAAAGCCGTATTCATCTTCGCATTTGGCGACATATTTTTTCGCAAAATCGAGATAGGATAAAATTCCTTCTGCATCCGTCCACTGACGGAACAGATAATTATTCTTGAAAAAATGATTATGACCAAAGCTTGCATGGGCCATCACCAAGGCCTGCATGGTCATTGTGTTCTCCTCCATCAAATAGGCGATGCAAGGATTGGAGTTGATGACGATTTCATAAGCAAGGCCCGTATAGCCTTTTTGGTAATTGATCTGATCGTGGGCGAAATGTTTACCGAAGGACCAATGGTGATACATCAACGGCATGCCATGGCTTGAATAAGCGTCTAGCATTTGTTCAGACGAGATGATTTCCACCTGGTTCGGATAAACGTCGAGCTTCAAATCTTGCAGCGCGATTTCTTCAATAGCATCAAAAGCGGCCTTCAGACGCTCAAAATTCCACTCGCTGTCGTCGTAAAGGAGCGTCGTTTCTAAGGTCGCTTGGCTCATCTCGCTTCTTTCTTCAACTTTCTTGCGTTCTGTTTAATCCGCAAAGACGTCATAGATCTTTGAAAGATCCTCAACGCCAATTTTAATCAGTTCTTTTAAAACGGACACATCCACATCCGCCAGCTTATTTATATATAGGCATGATTTGCCTGTTTTATGCTTACCAAGACGGCCCATAATTTCGCTATAATTCTGGTATCCCGGCATAATATAAAGGCTAAGGGCGGCTTTTCGCGGCGAAAAGCCAGTCGCCAGAAAATCCCCTTCGCGGCCTGTGGGATATTTATAGTGATACCGGCCATAACCAATGATCGTTGGACCCCACATCACAGGCTCCCAGCCTGTGACTTCTGCAAAAACATCTAGCAATACCATTGCGTCATCGCGGCGACGGATAGGCTCAACCGCCGCAACAAAATCCTGAGCGGAAACATTCGTCGGCTGGGTTTTATTTTGTGAAGCCATATTATGAACCGCTGGTATAATGGGTCGCCATTAATCCTACGCCGCTTCTTTATTGTGCTTGGCGAAAAGCTCGCGGAAGACGGGGAAGATGTCTTGCGGCCGGGCGATGCGGGTTTGGGCGAAGTGGTCCCATTTGGGGCCAAAACCGCGATAAGCGCGCCAAAGCTCCGCTCCGCTATCATCTGATGAAAAGACCTCAAGCTCGCGCTCGTCCAAAATCTCAATATAAGCGTAGTACTGAGAAATTGGCATAACCGCTTCATCTAGAATTTCAACGCAGCGCTTAGCATCCCCAGACTGCGTGTACCCGTCCGAGGCTTGGGCGACATAGATATTCCACTCATGGGCGGGATAGCGTTCTTCTTGAACTTCAAGCATTTTTTCAAGGGCGGTTGAAACGACCGTGCCGCCGGACTGGCGCGAATAAAAGAATGTTTCTTCGTCCACTTCTTCCGCGTGGTGTGTATGACGGATAAAGACCACATCAACTTTCTCATAGCGCCGTTGGAGAAAAAGATAGAGCAGCATATAAAACCGCTTAGCAAGATCTTTCTCGCGCTCACCCATGGAGCCGGAAACGTCCATCAAACAGAACATAACCGCAGCGGTTGTCTCCACCGGGGTCGGCTCAAACGCATTGTACCGCACATCTAGCGGGTCAATATAAGGCGCCCAGCGGCGGCGGCGCTCCATCTCCTCAAGCTTGGTGATGAGCGCTTTCTTTTCTGCGATTTCGTCTTGGGTCGGTTCGGACTTCCTCTCCAACTCAAAAAGCTTCCCCTTAAGCTCGTTCATTTCCTTCGTTGACGGACGACCAAGCGCAAGGCGGCGCCCATGGGCATTACGCATGGTGCGAACCAAATTAAGATTGGTGGGCGAGCCCGCAACCGTCACCCCGGCCCGTTTAAAGGCGTAGGCTTTAATCTCTTTCAAAGAACGCTTTACAAGATTCGGCAGCTCAAGGTCTTCAAAGAAAATATCGAGAAATTCGTCTTGGGTTAGCGTAAAGGCGAAATCATCTTCCCCGTCACCACTATCGCTCGCATCTTTACCGCGGCCCTGCCCGGCGCCCCTTGGCGGCTTTTTAATCCGGTCGCCTTCGGTAAACTCCTTATTACCTGGGTGAACCCCTTGGCGGCGTCCTTTTTCCGGGTCGAGGCGGAACCGCGGTTCGTTCGTCGATTTCGCCGGGATCGTAATTTTCTCCCCCTTATCGAGGGCTTTAACCGAACGCCCACGGATCGACTTATTCACCGCTTCTTTAATTTGCGCCCGCGCGCGCTTTAAGAACCGTTGGCGATTCCCCAGGGATTTTCCCTTTGGGTTCTTACGGCGATCTATAAAGTGAAATTGGCTCATATTATTAATTATGCTGCAATCTATTCCTGCCGCCCCTTTTTTCTTATGACGAGGGTAACGGGAAGGGGCGTCATTAAAAAGAAAAAACACCCGCTCCAGTTGTTAAAAGGGCAAAAAAACGAAACGCTGCCGAACACAGTCAGCAGCGTATCATTATTAACCAGCTTTATTGACCCGCATATACCACTCGACCAAGCGGCGAACTTGGCGCGGGGTATAACCGCGCTCTTCCATTCTGGCGACGAAATTATCGTGTTTTTCTGCGGTATCGCTGTCTTTTTTGCTGTCGAATGAGATTACCGGCAACAAGTCCTCAACCTGGCTGAACATGCGTTTTTCGATAACACTGCGCAGTTTCTCATAAGAGGTCCAACGTGGGTTCTGCCCTTCATTATTTGCGCGGGCGCGAAGGGCGAACTTTACGACCTCATTTCGGAAATCCTTCGGATTGGCGATGCCAGCCGGTTTTTCGATTTTCGAAAGCTCCCCGTCTAAGGTCGCGCGATCAAGAAGCTGGCCGGTATCTGGATCCTTAAAGTCTTGATCTTCAATCCAAGCGTCTGCGAAAGCGATATAGCGGTCAAAAAGATTTTGACCATATTCAGAATAGCTTTCCAGGTAAGCTTTTTGGATCTCATTACCAATAAAGTCCGCGTATCGCTTGGAAAGTTCTGACTTAATAAAGTCGAGATATTTCTTCTCAACCTCTTCTGGAAACTGTTCGCGCTTAATGGCGTTTTCAAGAACATACATCAAATGCACCGGATCGGCCGCGACCTCATCCGTATCGAAATTAAATGTTTCCGAAAGAACTTTATAGGCAAAGCGGGTGGAGATGCCGTCCATCCCCTCATCAATGCCAGCCGCATCGCGATATTCCTGATGGGATTTTGCTTTCGGGTCGGTATCTTTAAGCTTATCGCCGTCATAAACACGAAGCTTAGAATAAAGGTTTGAATTCTCGTGCTCACGCAACCGCGTTAGAACGGAGAACCGCGCCAATAGGTCCAGTGTCTCTGGCGCGCAATCAGACCCAGCAAGCTCAGATCCTGCAAGCAATTTTTCATAGATATGGCGTTCTTCTGTCACGCGCAAACAATAAGGAACCTTGATCACATTAATTCGATCAAGGAAGGCTTCATTGTTTTTGTTATTACGGAATTGCTGCCACTCGCTTTCATTTGAGTGGGCTAGGATCACCCCTTGGAAAGGAATTGGCCCCAAGGCTTCGGTGCCGACATAATTGCCTTCTTGTGTCGCGGTCAAAAGCGGATGCAACACTTTAATCGGCGCTTTAAACATCTCAACAAATTCAAGCATGCCTTGGTTCGCCTGGCATAACCCGCCAGAGTAAGAATAAGCATCCGTATCGTCTTGGCTGAAATGCTCAAGCTTACGGATATCAACCTTGCCAACCAATGCGGAGATGTCTTGGTTGTTCTCATCACCTGGCTCAGTCTTGGCGACGGCAATTTGGCGAAGCTTGGATGGGAACACTCGCACCACTTCGAATTTAGAAATATCCCCTCCGAACTCATCAAGGCGTTTAACCGCCCATGGGCTCATCAAACCGGAAAGGCGGCGACGCTCAATCCCGTATTTGTCTTCGAGCAGCGATGAAAGCTCTTCGGTTTGAAATAGGCCAAGCGGGCTTTCGAAGACTGGCGAGATTTCATCGCCCGCTTTAAGAACATAAATCGGATAGGTTTCCATTAAATCTTTTAAACGCTCAGCAAGCGAAGATTTACCCCCGCCAACGGGGCCAAGAAGATAAATGATCTGGCGCTTTTCTTCCAAGCCTTGCGCGGCATGCCGGAAGAAAGAAACGATGCGTTCAATCGTGTCTTCCATGCCGTAAAAACCATCGAAAGCGGCATAGCGGCGAATGGTCCGATTAAAGAAGATCCGTGCAAGCCGCGGGTCTTTCGACGTGTCGAGCATTTCCGGCTCGCCAATCGCTTTTACCATGCGTTCAGCTGGCGACGCATACAGCATCTGATCATCCCGCGCAGCGAGCAGATAATCGCGCAACGACATCGCCTCTTGCCGCACTTTTTGGTAACTCTCCGAAAACAGATCAAATACGTCCAAATTATCGCCAGTCATCGCTTCACGCTCACTTTCACTTTGTTGCCGCCAAAACTAGTATCGCCCGAAAATCCTTATCGCCCATTAAAAAAGGCGAGCGGTCGCGCCCCGACCCTCGCCCATTCTCTTATTATAGCGTCCGCGCCCCAAATTTGGGCGCCGCGAACGTTTGTTACATCCAGCGCGCCCTCCATATAAAGAGCGTGGCGCTAGAAACAGATCTGTTTTGTCGCGCCAAAATACTTTTGGCGCCGAATTCCTCTTCACTTTTATTATGTAATGACAAAGCCGCTCAGAGCAAGCGGTCATTGTCCATCCTTCACAAAGATGTGCGGAAAAACGTGGCGCAACTTTAAACCCCGTGACACAGCTTAACGCTGGTCCATTCCGCCATGACTGAGCTTGCCCAGAATCGTCATGCCTAGGCTTCTCATCTTGCGTTTCACGCACATTGTGCATTTTTAACGCTACTGACCTCTCGCCTTTTCACCGCGCCAAAACAAATCAGCCGGCGCTATATTGCAGAGGAACGCGACTTTTGTTGTCTAGGTTCCCCTGTATTATAAGCTCAATTTCCAGACCCGAGGAAACAAGCTTTTTATTTTTTCGCCCCCAAACTCAACTTAATCCGCCATCTTGTATCTTGCGGCCCCAAAAAACAGGCGGCAAAGATGGGGCCAATCAAAAATGGATTCAAAAGCCCCGAAGGCGCAGCTTGCGTTAAAAACGTAAAACACGCAATTAACACATCGCGCTCACGAATTATTAAGGTTAACACGATCTGCCTTAATGATTCGTATCTATTATATAGCATAGAAAAAATAAGGCCATCACGAGACTGTGTATAATAAGCCGTATGCGGTAAAAATTTTAGGACAATAACATCATAGCCCCACGCATAAAAAACATCCCGCATAGCAACATAATGAAATCGCAAGGGTTTTAGCACTCGCCGTTAACAGGCGCTGCAAGACCGCGACCAACCGCCTCTCCCCCCCGATTTTTTTCGTTCATGCGGAAAAAAAGCGCCGCGTACAATTGCCGCTCACGTGGATCGGACAACTTTGCTGGGGTATAATCATGCAAAATTCTGACAGCGCCCTAAGGATCCCTCATGACCTTTTCTCGCCGATTTTCAATGACTTTTGCTCTATTGGCTATGTTTTTGACCGGTTGCGCCTCGATCCCGCCGGATGATGTTGGCGATGCGTGTGAGATATTTAAAGACAAAGGCGGTTGGTATCGCTCAACCCATCGCGCAGAAAAGCGCTGGGGCCTTCCTAAATACATTCAACTGGCGATTATTCGTCAGGAATCTGGCTTTGATGCTGACGCAAAACCTGAACGCAATCGCTTCTTATTTGTGTTCCCAGGCGCACGGAAATCTTCCGCCCGCGGCTACCCACAAGCGCTTGAGCAAACATGGGCGCAATATCAACGCGCTAGCGGAAACAAGGACGCCAACCGGCGTAGCTTTTCCGACGCTGTCGACTTTGTTTCTTGGTATGGCGCGCAAAGCAAAAAACGTAACGGCATCCCGCTGAATGACGCTTACAGCCAATACCTAGCCTATCACGAAGGCTGGGGCGGTTACTCGGACCAAACCTATAAAAGAAAGCCGCAAGTGCGCCAGGCCGCTCAGCGCGTTTCTTCCATGGCGGCGACCTATCAACGACAACTGAAACGTTGCGAAAAACGCTTCCGCCGCGGCATTCCATTAGTGCCATTTATCTAGAGCCAACGCGAATAGGCGCTAAATGGGTTATTGGAACCAACTGCGGCGCGCTCGCTTTAAGCGCCCATCAGCGCTTTGATTTGTTTTGCGTTGACGCGCCCATCAGCCAAGCGGTTCAAAATTAAAGTGGACAAGGCCGCCCGCTCCGCGAAACTGTCTGTCTCGACAAATTCTTCATTGGAATGAATGCGCCCGCCGCGCACGCCAAGCGTATCAACATTGGGGGCGCCGGCTGCAAAAATATTATTCCCTTCACACACGCCGCCTGTATCAACAAATGCAAGCTCAAGCCCCAGCGCCCGGCCCGTTCCGCTTACAGCTTGGAATAAAGCCCCTTGCGCAGCATTGCGCAACTTTGGCGGACGATAAAACCCGCCATGAATATGGCCAGTTATGCCTCTTCGTTTCATTTCAACATCAAACAACGCGCGCACCTGTTGATCTATCCACTGGGCGGCCTCAACATCCGGCGCCCTTGCCCCGAAACGTACAACTGCGTTGTTTGGAACTATGTTAACGGGCGCCCCGCCATCGATGGACCCCACATTCACTGTAACGCCATCGCGTTGTCCGTTCAGCGCCTCAAGCCCGAGCGTAAAAGCGGCAGCCGCCTCAAGCGCGCTCGCCCCTTCAGCTTTAGCACGGCCCGCATGGGCCGCAATTCCGTGGAAAACAACATCATAGACTGAAGAGCCTTTGCGTCCCCCAGCCATGTCGCCAGTTTCCAGACAAGGCTCATATGTCATGCCGATTTGAGCGCCGCTTTTCACCGCATCAATAAGCGCATCTTCACTTGCAAAATTACCGATCTCTTCATCAGGCGTCACGACGATTTGGTAGCCGAGAGCATCTTTATGAGGGCCAGCTTCAAAGGCCTTGATCGCCTCAAGCATCACAACTAGGCCGCCCTTCATATCCGCCAGGCCCGGCCCGTTTATCCGTCCGTTGCCAAGATCAACAATCTCCTCAAACTGACCTGGCGGAAAGACCGTGTCATAGTGGCCGCTAAATATGACTTGGGTCTCAGCTTCTGGCCGCGCGCGAACACGCAGAACCGGCGCGGTTTCAATCATTTCCACAGCACCGCTATTTTGCACAATCTCAAATGGCTTACTGGGCTCCAACTGGACATCTGCATCAAGTTCACAAAAAGCATCCGCCAAAGTTGGCGCGAAGCCTTTCAGACCATTAATATTCCAACTGCCTGTATTAACGCGCGACCAGTCAAGGGTGCGCGCAAGCATCACCTGGGATGCCGCTTCTAAACGTTCAATCGCAGCTTCGTCATCTTTGGTTCGTTTTGACAGATCAATCACGGTCGTCTCTTTTGTTGGCGCCCCAACAGCGGGAAGCACCAACAATTGACGCCAGACGGCCTAAAATTCAAGCCCCGCCAAGCACTAAGTTTGGCCTATAGCTATTTACCATGAAGCCAATATCTTAATTTTTGAGAATAAAGCGGCGTAAAAGGCTAGCCATACATCGCCGTATAGGCGGTTGGATCTGACCGCTCTTCAACAAGGCGGGCAAACTGATCCACATAAAGCGAGCCTTGCTCAGTCTTCTGTACTAAGACAATGCGCTTATCTTCAGGGTCACGCACCCTGCGCACAAAACCAAGAATGGAAAGCGCATCAAGGGCCCTAGAAATAGCCGGCTTCGGCACATTTAAATCCCGCGCGAGCCCGCGAACCGTATGGCGCCCGGGATTAAGATAGACCGTCAACAAGATCGCCCATTGGCGCATTGACAGGTCTGGACCATCATTCCGGACGGCGTCGGCGAATACATTCCGCCAATTTGATAAAATATCTACAACGGCCATTTCTTTAAACAGTCGCTTTCAAGAGCGATTTCTTTGCAGATTAATCGCTCACCAATCATCGCACCCAAAGGGCGCAGCCTCAACATTTGATGACACTGCAACTGTTCGCCGCAAAAGTGCAAGCGGTCTTTTAACCGAAACGCTCCTTAAGAACTGCGAAGAGCGCACGCATGGCCTGCGCCTCTCCCCCGACCGCGCGTCCAGGGGCGGCTTTAGGCCGCCAAGCGTAAATATCAAAGTGCGCCCACGCGGCCCCCGTGTCTTGGCCCACATCTACAAACTTCTGTAAAAATAAGGCCGCCGTGATAGATCCCGCAAAACCGCCGCTGGAAATATTGTTCGTATCCGCCACAGATGACGATAGTAACGAGCTATAGCCTTTCCATAAAGGCATACGCCATGCAGGATCAGCCTGCGCCTTAGCTTGGTTTGCAAGATCCGCGGCGAGATTTTCATCATCAGTATAAAATGGCGCGAGCTCAGCGCCGACAGCAACCCGCGCAGCGCCTGTTAGCGTCGCCATAGAGATCAATAAATCCGGCTTATCTTCTGAGGCGAGCGCAAGCGCGTCAGCCAGCACCAATCGTCCTTCAGCGTCTGTATTGCCGATTTCAACCGTTAGGCCGTTACGCGCTTTTAAAATATCGCTTGGCCGAAAGGCGTTGGCTGAGATCGAATTTTCCACTGCCGGAACAAGAACGCGCAAATTCACATCAAGCCCCGACGACATCACCATCTGCGCAAGCCCAAGAACATGGGCCGCCCCGCCCATATCCTTCTTCATCAATCCCATGCCGCCTGCGCCTTTTATGTTCAGCCCACCGCTGTCAAAACAGACGCCTTTACCAACAAGGGTTATTTTTGGAGCGCCAGAACGCCCCCATCGAAGATCAATAAGCCTTGGCGCGACCGCCGCCGCGCGGCCAACCGCATGGATCATTGGAAAATTCTGATCGAGGAGCGCCGCGCCCTCAATGATCTTTATGTCGGCGTCATACTCCTGCGATAAATTTTGCGCCTCATCCGCGAGGGCAGCTGGGGTCATATCTGCTGCGGGGGTGTTCACAAGATCCCTTACGAAAGCTGTCGCCCTGGCCGCCCGCTGCGCCGCTTCTATGTCCACCCCTTGCGGCGCAATCAAAACAGCCGATGGCGCTGACAAAGATTTGTAGCGATCAAACCGATAGCCCCCCAGCACCCAGGCGAACACGGCTAACTGCGCGTCGCTTTGTGATAAAGTATCGGCCAAATAATATGTTCCCGCCGGCAATCGATCGCCCGCCGCCGCGAAAACGAGCTCATCTGACCCGTCCCCAAGACCGAGCAAGACCCCCGATTGTCCCGAAAGCAAAGCGCCTGCTTCACCTTTAAAGCCATTTGCCGCCATTAACGCCGCAAGTTCGTCATTTCCCGAAGGCGCATCCCCCCCTCGGGGAATGCCATAGATCGGCTTGGCGCCCTCTAAGGTGCTGGAATCAAATGGTTTTATAAAATCTGCAGTCATCGGGGGGTATTCCTTAATCCGAAGGGGAGGAAAGCGCATGTATTTAAGAACATAGTTAAGCCTTTGTTGAACACATTCCGCAATGATGACGGCAAACAGTTTCCGCCGTTAAGGAATGATTATGTCTTTGCGCGTTCAAAGCCCTACCTGCCCCGCCCGTTTTAAACGTCTTGCACTTTTGCTTGCCAGCGTTATTTCGCTGTCCGCTTGCGCCACCAGTGGTGAACGCGTGGCGTCGCCGAGCAAGGAAGATTACAAAAACGCGATCGGCGCATACGCCAACCCAGCGGCTGACATCGCCGGAATGGACCCTGTAGCGGCAGCGGCCTATTGGGGGTCTCGTTACACGCGCGATCAACGCAACCCAGAGGTTGCGGTCGGCTATTCAGCGGCCCTGCGCAAAATCGGGTCTAACGAACAAGCGGTCACAGTAATGCTAAAAACCGCGGGCCAGCACCCTCAAAACCCTGATGTAAACTTTGAAGCTGGTAAAGCCTTAGTAGAAGCGGGCCGTTCTTTTGAGGCTGTGCGCTATCTTGAAAGCGCTGCTGCAATCAAAACCCATGACTGGCGCGTTCTTTCCGCTTATGGCGTCGCGCTTGATAATATTGGCGAGCATAACCTGGCGCGCCAAAAATATGACCATGCGCTAAAACTTCAGCCTTCTGCTGTCAGTGTCATGAACAACAAAGCATTATCTTACGCGATGTCCGGGGATTTATCCTTGGCTGAGCAAACCTTGCGCACGGCGACAGCCGCCCCTGGCGCAGATGCGCGGATGCGCCAAAACCTTGCTTTGGTCCTCGCAATCAAAGGCGAGATGCATGAAGCATCAAGGTTGGCTCGCACCGATCTTCCCCCACAAACGGCGGATCAAAATATTGCGTATTACCGCTCGTTGATGACGCAGCCAGCTTACTGGTCAGAATATGCGCCGTCTGATTTTGAAGCGCCGACTTTCAGCGGGCCAAGCTATAACCAAAACGCAACAACGGATTTAAAACGTCAGCCTGCGCCAAATATTGCGCCGACATCCAAACCAAAGCCCGTCCTGAAACAGGAAGAACAACAAGCGCCAGCAAGCGCGCCCTTAAAGCCAATGGTTCAAAAAGCGCCGCAAAAGGCGACATCCCTGACGCCGACATCCGCGGTTTCTAAAGAAGAACTTAACCTTGAAAATATCGGCATCTTTGTTGAAGAAACAGATAAGCCAACCGAATTAACCCCAGTTGAGTTAAAGACTGGCCAATAGGCTGCCTGCGAACCATCAATCAAACTTAGCTCATGATCGTATAAGGCCCGCCGCGTTCTAGAGCAGTTTGATAAGCTGGGCGCGCATGAATACGCGTAACAAAGTCTTCAATTTGTGGGTAGCTTTTTTGTTTTTTACGTTTGCCGATATTCACGCGGGAAAGGAAAGCCTCCATCGCAAAGCTCATTTGGATGTCTGCGGCCGAAAACGCCTCACCAGCAAACCACGGGCTTTTGGAAAGCGTATCCTCGATTAAAGCCGCTTGACTTTGCAAATTCGGCTCAACAAAACTAGAGAGCACGCGGTTCGCGATACCCTTCGTAATCATAGAGATTGGGAATGGAACCTTCGTCTCTTTAATCCGTACAAATATCAGCTTCATCACCAAATTGGGCGCGATGGAGCCTTCTGCAAAATGCAGCCAGTAGCGATAATCAAGGCGTTCTTGCGTACCGACCGGCGGAATCAACGCGCCATCGCCATAGGTTTCCACTAAATATTCGATAATGGCCCCAGTTTCCGCCAGCACCTTGCCGTCATCTTCGATAATCGGCGATTTTCCAAGCGGATGGACCTTTTTCAAAGCTGGCGGGGCAAGTGAAGTGGTTTTATCCCGCTCATAGCGTTTCACCTCATATTCCAGGCCAAGCTCTTCCAACAGCCACAAGACCCGCTGCGAGCGGGAATTTTCAAGATGGTGCACAATGATCATAGCATTTGCCTTTCAGAGCATATACGCGCCCTAGGATGCGAGAGTTCACTCAAAAACGATGAAGCTGAAGTCTAACCCTATCTAGCCGTTACGCCCATACTGAAGGACGCCTTTTCGCAGCCGCGCAAAGACGCTATAGGAGCGCATGAAATTTTTAGATCGCACGAAAATCTATGTAGAAAGCGGCGCCGGCGGCGCTGGGTGTTTGTCGTTCCGGCGCGAGAAGTTCGTTGAATTTGGCGGCCCCAATGGCGGCGACGGCGGCAGCGGCGGGCATGTGTTTGCTGAAGCCGTCGACAATTTAAACACCTTGATTGACTTTCGCTATCAACAACACCACCGCGCAAAAAACGGTCGCCCGGGCGAGGGGTCCAATAAAACCGGCGCAGGCGGTGACGACCTTGTGATCAAGGTTCCCGTCGGCACGCAAATCTTTGAAGAAGATGAAGAAACGCTGATCGCCGATCTCGACAGAGCGGGGGAGCGCGCGCTGCTCGCCAAAGGGGGAAATGGCGGGTTTGGCAACGCACATTTTAAATCAGCCACCAACCAGGCGCCGCGTCGCGCAAACCCCGGCCAACCGGCGGAAAAACGCACTGTTTGGCTACGCCTCAAACTTATCGCAGACTTTGGCCTTGTTGGCTTGCCTAACGCGGGCAAGTCAACCTTTCTTGCCGCCGTCAGCGCCGCCAAGCCAAAGATTGCAGATTATCCGTTCACGACGCTTCACCCCAATCTTGGCGTTGTGCGCGTTGGGGAAGGAGAAAGCTTTGTACTTGCCGATATTCCCGGTCTTATTGAAGGCGCCCATGAAGGTGCAGGGATCGGCGATCGTTTCTTGGGTCATGTTGAACGTTGCGCAGGTGTCTTGCATCTTGTCGACGGCACGCAAGATGACCCGGCAGAGGCCTACCGAATTGTTCGCGGCGAGCTTGCCGCCTATGGCCGCGAATTGGAAGACAAGACCGAAATTGTCTGCCTCAATAAAGCAGATGCATTAAGCGAAGAAGAGCGCAAAGAAAAAGCCGCCGCCCTTTCCAAAGCCGTGGGCGCGCCGGTACGTGTTATCTCCGGCGTTTCTAGCGAAGGGGTCAGCGCGGTCCTCAGAACCATGATGGATATTCAAAAGGCCGCCGCTGGCGAGGCCCTAGAAACTTCAGATGATCAGTTTGTCTCAGAAAACAGCGACGACGAAGGCCAAACCGGCTGGACGCCTTAGGCCCAGATCGCGAGCGCCACAAATCCGCAATATAGGGTGAACATGCCCGCGGCCTTGACTGCTGCAATGCTTGCATGCGCCTTTGCACGTTCATAACTAACACTCGCGGCAACTTCCGCCACCGCGCCAGCCACTTCCTCAGATAATTCTTGGGGGGAATAAGTAGAGACCGCAACCACACCTTTCGTTGTTCCTGTCTCTAATTTTTCCATTGTCGCTTTATAGGCGCGATCAAACGCGGCACGCGCCGTATACTCCGTAATCGCCGCTTTTATATTCAATCCATACCGCCGCAAAAACCGCCAAATCGCGGGCAAGGATGGCGAGATGCGCACCACATCATGGCCGATAAACGCCGCCAAAAGCCCCGCAACCATCATACGAAAGCCCGAAAGCTCCACCCACCCGATGGCAAAAGCGAAATACGCGCCGCCAACAAGAGCCGCTTTTAACCCTAAGGTCAGCGCAAATACGCCAAGGCGTTTTTCAACCTCAGCCCCGATTTCCCGGTCAACTTCCTGAATAGCAAGGGCCTTTGCGGCCTCAATCTCATCGGCAAGTTTTTTTTCAATGGTCTCGTCAGCCATCTTCCGCCCCAGCGCAACGGCGCTGGAAATTGCTGAGACCACTAAAAACACATTGCGGATCATAGGCCTAATGTCGCCCCTTTTAGCGCCCGTTCAAGCTGCGGCCACTGTTTTTCCAAAGCCGTCATAGCCGTGGCGTACCCATCTTCTACCGCGAGGTCGTATTTTTTCCAATCGCGCAGTTCAACGCCGCGCACCTTCGGGGTGATTTCTATATCCGGGCTAAAAGCCGATGCCGACTCATGTTCATGGCGCGCTGTGGCGGAACGCATCAATAGACCAACGATTGGGGGCGCAGATCGCAAACCATTGCGCCACACCCATTGGAAGAAATTTGGCGGCTCTATAAAAGCGTTTGCCTCTATCGTGCCTGATTGCGCCACATCCACCCCAATGGTGACGCCGCGATGACGCTGATCCATTAACTCCGTAGGGTAATTATCAAGCACAGCGCCATCAACATGCAGCCCGCCATTCCAAACCACGGGCGGCAACACCCCTGGTAAAGAAATCGAAGCGCGCAGCGCTTGGCGCAACACGCCATGTTTATGAATTGCAAGGGCGCCTTGCGTTAACTCAGACGACACGCAATAAAATGGCAACGCCAGATCTTCGATCAACGTTTCCCCAAAATGAGTTTTTAAACGTTGGTCCACGCGCGCGCCGCGGGTTAAGGCGACGACGGGCAGGGTAAAGTCCCCCAGCGGGTTCGACTTAACAAAGGCCTGCTTGATGCGCTCTTCTACTTCCGCCATATCCCAACCAGAGGCGACACATGCGGCGATGATTGCGCCCATCGAAGCGCCGCCAATCGTATCGATTTCGATGCCCGCTGATTTCAAGGCGCGCAAAACCCCAATATGGGCATAAGCGCGGGCGCCGCCGCCCGACAACACAAGGCCGACAGATCTGCCCGCCATAATTCGCGCTAAGCGGCCAACGCATCGATCGGATCGCAGATGAAAAACACGGTTGGCCTTCAGCGCCGTCATCCAATCTAAAGTTTCGCAAGACCGCATTCCCTCATTCAGCATGACAAGATCAACAAGCCGAAAACGGCGGGCGCGCTCCCCCGCCCGCGCACTCATGGGAAACGGCCGCGGCGGGCGCGCATCTTGGCGCGCAAATACGACAAATCTATCGCAATGGCGCAGAACAAATCTGTACCAAGAATTATTACCGACACGCGCAGGAAGAATCAAAACATCATGTTCATTTTCAAGGCGATCAAGATCGAGGCCAGTGTCAGTGGCTTGAGCGAAAGACTCTTCACTAAGCGATAAAGCCGCAACCCCAATCGCGCTGATCTCAACCGCGAGACGGCGCGCATACCCCTCAATATCAATTGACGGCGATGAGGCGATGAAAGCAAAAATTTTCGGTGCGCGCTTACGCTTAAGCTGCGGCGCAGAGCGCGCCCGCATTAATGAAAGCCGCGCAATAGCGCCCGCAAGCTCGCCATGGGATTTTAGCAAGTTAGAAAAAGCGCTGCGCTCAACCGATAGAACTTCGCTGTCCCGCAGTGCATACACAGAAGCCGAATGCGTCGCCCCCATTAACAAAGACATTTCCCCCACCGGCTCACCAGGGCGAATATATCCAATAGTCTCGTCCCCCGTCGGCGTGTGTCGGACCACAAGAAGACGCCCCGCTAGAAGAAAATGCAGGGCTTCGCCTTCTTCGCCTTGGTCGAATAAAGTCCAACCGCCAGGAACTGAACGCCATATCCCTTTCTCAGAGAGGGCGTTGCGAGTCTCCTGTTTTAGGCCGCTAAAAAACGGCAGTGCGGAAAGACGATCTAATACTGCTTTCATAACCATGAGGCCGATGCATTAACCGGCCGTTGAGGATATCTCGACGGCCATGCATGTGTCTTGTGAAACGACCAAACACGCTAAGAAAGAATATTCTGTGAACTTGGTAAACAGAATATTTCTGACCAGCCGCCTCCCGCAACGGAATACAGAAAACTGATAAAATTACTGGGGTGAAACCGTTAATTGAGCTTTTTTTTATCTGCTTTTTCAATCAAAGGCGCGCCTGCGGCGTCATTTTCGACCTTTTTCACAGCGCCCGGGAGCGGCGCAATATTAACGCCTTCATCGACGAGGTCTTTTACCTCTTTGCCGGTCGCCTCACCAAAAATGCCACGCGCCTCAGTTTCCTGATAGTGGATGCGCCGCGCCTCTTCGGGGAATTTGTCGCCAACATAATCGAAATTCTTTTCGACATAATCGCGCGCGCGTTCCGCCGCCGCCTCAATAGAATGTCTCATTTTAGCGAGCCGTTCTTCACGGCTTGCCGCCTCAGGACGGGCAATCGCCGGAGCCATAACGGCCTTGCGCACCGCATCTGAGCCGCAAATAGGGCATTCTAAAAGGCCGTCCCTCGCCTGATCGTCATAATCGGCGCTGGAGCGGAACCAGCCTTCAAACTCATGGTCACTGTCGCAAAGAAGATTATATTTAATCATACCTTAAGATTGATAACTTTGTAGCTCTGTTCAAGAGCCAAATTCGGAATTGATGCGCGCGCCTTGTGCGCTCGCGTAGGAACTATCTCTGCAAGAATGACGCCTGGCGCATCATCCTTTGCCTCTGCAAGAATGTCCCCCCATGGGCCAACGATCATACTATGACCATAGGTTTCGCGTCCATCCTCATGCAGGCCCCCCTGCGCTGGGGCAATCATAAAGGCGCCATTTTCAATCGCCCGCGCTCTTATAAGGGTCGCCCAATGGGCCTTGCCAGTCTGTTTTGTAAATGCGGCCGGGGTACAAAAAACCTCAGCGCCTTGCTGGGCGAGAGCGCGATAGAGCGGTGCAAAACGAACATCATAACAGATCGAAAGACCAAAATTCGCGAGCGGGGTTTCAACGGCCAGCGCCTCAGCGCCCGCCTGATAAACTTTCGATTCTCGCCAGCTTTCCCCGTCTGGCAACGCAACGTCAAACATATGAATTTTATCATATCGGGCCGCCAGTTTCCCATCAGGGGAAAACATCAACGAGCGGTTCGCAGCCTTGTTTTCACCGACCCGAATGGGGACAGATCCGATCAATAACCAGACACTATGCCGCACTGCGGCAGCGCTAAACGCGGTTATTTCTGGCGCACCAGTTTCATCCGATAAGTCAGAAAAGAGCCTTTTAGGGTTCTGGTCGAGCACAGAAGTCATTTCTGGCGTCGCAATAAATTGCGCGCCTTTACCCGCCGCTTCTCCAATCAGCTCTTGCGCGTCTGCAATATTCCTTTCACGGTCAACGCCCGATCGCATCTGCACGCAGGCGGCCATAAAAGCTTTGTTTTCGGCCATTATTGCGCCTGTTCGCCTTGCAACAAGGCATCCAGCTTGCCAGCCCTTTCCAGGGCCATCAATTGATCACTGCCGCCAATATGGGTCTCCCCAATAAAAATCTGCGGATACGTGTTCGCACCGTTTGAGCGGGCCAGCATTTCTTTGCGCAAATCCGGGTCAAAGGCGGCTGAAATATCTTCCACCTCAACGCCCTTCTTTGCCAAAAGCGAAAGAGCGCGCACGCAATAAGGGCACATTGGCTTGGTATAGACCGTTACTTTTTGCATGGCTCACACTCCTTGAATGGCATGTATAGACGCAGAATTTTAAATTAGGAGAGCTATATGGCGTCTTTTGAATGTTTGACAACCCGCGCCAAGACCAGGGCGTCAACACGTGCGGCTCCCGCGCTATAAAGACTGCGTGAACATGCAGACAAAGTGGCCCCTGTCGTTAAGACGTCATCCACCAAGACAATATGAGCCCCATGGACTTTGGTAAGCGCCTCTTCCTCCACCATAAAAGCACCAGCAACATTTCGTCTGCGCGCCGCAATGGATAAATCCTTTTGCGGCGGCGTCGCCCGGTTTCGCCTCAATAACAAAGGCTCATAAGCACAACCGAGAGAACGAGCAGCTTCTAGAGCGATTAAGCCTGCTTGATTAAAGCGGCGTTTTAAAAGCCGGCGCCAGTGAAGCGGCGTCGGCGTCAAGATTGTTTTGCTTGTAACAAGCGGCTTGCCGGCATGAGCGAGCCATTTACCAAATAACGGCGCCAAGTCCGCGCGATCACTATGCTTAAAACTAATAATCAAATCATGGCTTGCGTCATCATATAAAAGGGCGGCCCGGGCGCTCACAAAAGCAGGCGGCTCAGCAATGCACAAGGCGCAAAGCGCCCCCTCGCCATAATCATGCTCAAAAGGCGCGCCGCACCCCGCACAAACAGGATCATCAATAAATTGGATTTGCGCCCAAGCCTCAGCGCTTAATGAGCCATTTTCCATTAATGGAGCATTCGTGACAGGGCATAGCGGCGGAAGCAGTGCATTTAGAACGTGCAACCCTGTCTTTCGAACCGCTTGCGCCAAATTCAAGCTGCTCGACCGCATAGCCTTTATGATTGATTGTTCCCCCATAGACTGACCATATTGGCAATCGCCCAATTACAAAACCTCTTGCGGGCGCTTTCTTTCAAGCGCAAAAGACGCCCATGACCAATGATAAGAGCCCCCCTGAAATATTTGATCGTCGCCGATATCGCGCCCGGCGTGGGCGCGCCGCAACAAGCTTGAAGACTGCAAGTTTCCTTCACGAGCGGGTGATGGAAGACATCGTCGATCGGTTAGAGAGCGTTAATCGCGAATTTGACGTGGGGCTATTTTATGGCGCGGGGGATCTAAGTGGACACCTAACCGCAAAGGCTGGCGTTAAACAGATTATTCACGGGGACCTTCACGAAAAACGCCTTCCTGCATCAGCGGCTCAAGCTTTCGTGGCGGATGAAGAATCAGCGCCGCTTTGCGCAAATTCGCTAGACCTAATTGTCAGCATACTAACGCTTCATACAACAAATGATTTAATTGGCGCCCTTTCGCAATATCGCGCCGCGCTCAAACCAGACGGGCTTTTCATCGCTGCTGTTTTCGGCGGAGAAACACTAAAATCCTTACGCGAAGCATTTTACAAGGCCGAAACGCTCATTAAAAATGGCGTCGCGCCCCGCATTGCGCCGTTTGCGAGCGTTAAAGATTTTGGCGCCGCCTTACAAAGAGCCGGATTTGCAATGCCGGTTACCGATGTCGATAGCGTGGATGTGACATATCAAAATCCAATGAGGATGCTTGCTGATTTACGCGCCATGGGGGAAACGGCGGTCTTAAAGCGTCATGGCCCGCCGCTTACCCGTCAAGTTTTACAAATGGCGATGAAATTTTTTGCAGAAGACGCGCGCGGAACCCGATTTGAAATTGTCTATCTTACTGGATGGGCGCCTGCGCCTACCCAACCAAAACCATTAAAGCCGGGCCAAGGCAAAACATCATTAGCTGATGCAGTCAAAGCATTTAACAAATAGCTTCCAGGCGTTTCAAGAGTAACAGCAAACGCAGCAACACGTCGCCCAAGAAATCAATTTTTGTCCATACCGCTTTCAATGTGGCTATACATTTCCGACACACTGTCCGAATATGCGCGAATGCTGGCGGTAATAACCAAAAATATTAGAGAAACAATCAACGTATATTCAATGACCGTCGCGCCTTTTTCATTGCCAAAAAAGCGTTCCAAACTTGATTGAAGTTTAACCAGATTTGTCTTCATAGCCATCTTACGCCAAGCCTAGAGCAGGTCCCTCAATTGCGCAGCAAGCGGAATATCCGCTGGCGGCATCTCATAACGAGATAGCTCATTTATCCGCACCCATGCCAGCTCGTCACTTGTCAAAGGTTTTGCGACGCCAGACCATTTGCGACAAACAAAAAGCGGCATCAACAAATGACAATCTTCCATCGGATGAGAGGCGAAAGCAATCGGCGCAAGACAAGCGGCCTGCGTATCAATGTCCAACTCTTCCTTCAACTCTCTCACCAAACACGCCTCAGGCGTTTCGCCCTCATTAATTTTTCCGCCTGGAAATTCCCATAATCCCGCAAGGGGATCATTTGGCGGTCGGCGCGCCAACAACACGCGCCCATCCCTGTCAATTAAAGCGCCCGCCGCGACGAGCAAAAGCTTTACCATTGTCTAATCCTATTATGCAGCCACGACGTTTAACGTTCGATGTAGGTAAACGCGCGTTCCTAAATAATTTGGAGATACTTTTTAAACTTCTTAGCTAATCCAAGCCGTCGCTTAATTAGCTCAATCGGTTAAGGTCATTTTAAGGATAACGTCAACTGAACGCGGTTTGCGACTGTCTACTCTATCTCAATAGCTGGCCCGATCTCAGCGCCTGGCGGCGCTGAGGGCCCGTCCCGCAAAGAAGCTGAGATGGGCGCAGGTTCATAAAATATCACGTTTTCAGCCGCCTTAAGGGTCGAAACAATGTCTTCGATCGCCCGCATTTGTAAAAATTCAGCGATATTATCTTTTACGTCCTCAAACGCCACGCCCTCAGTCGCACGGCGCCCTGTAATCTCTAAGATATGCCATCCAAATTCTGTTTGGAAAAGCGGGGCAATTTCACCCGGCTTCGTTGAAAAAGCGACCCTAGAAAATTTTCGCGTCACCATCTGTTTGGTGAAATAATCGATGCTGCCGCCAAATCGCGCAGTCGCGTTATCGAGAGAGTGAGCGCGCGCAAGGGCGGCAAAGTCACCACCCGCTTTTATCTCAGCCAAAAGGGTTTCCGCCTCTTCCCTTGTTTTTACAACAATTTGGCGCCCTTTCACCTCATCCCCGAGGCGCGTAACATCCGATTGCGCTTGGTATAACGCACGCACAGCTTCAGGTGTCACCATTCGCTCAACATAACTTTCAAGATAGGCAGAAGCGAGGATACGGTTGCGGGCCGCTTTAAGGCGCCTTGTCACGTCTTTAGACCGATCAACCCCCTCTTCTTCTGCGATAGCGGCAAGGAGTTGCTCTTGGACAAAAGCATCGACAAGCCCGCGTTTAAAGGCCGCTTCAACCGTTAGTACTTCCTCGTCCCGCAATTGGCCCGCTGCGCGCGCTGAGGCTTCGATTTGTGATAAATGGACGTAGCGCCCACCCATGCGGGCCATAATCGGGTCTTTTTCATCGATCGGCGCCCGTTTTTCCGCAACGCCTTCATCAACAGCCTGTAGCGGCGGCTTTGACAGGGTGTCGATGCCCCACAAAAGCCCAAACAACAAGAAAAAGCCGGACATAGCGCAATATGCGCGCCCCGCCCGGCTTGGCAGCCAGTTGATTAAGTCCTCCGCCATATAAACGAACGCGTAAAGGCTATGGACGAAGGCGCGCCAAAACAGATACATCGCCCGCGTAAAACCACGCCAAAGGGCCAAATCGAGCACGCCGATATAGCGCCAAACCGCCGCCAAAGCGCTAAAGGACCGGCCGAGCCCAGACGCGATCATGCGCAAAAAACCTTTAGCAATGGCGCCCCCGCCCATCGTTTGGCGAGGGCGGGAAGGTTTCTTCTTCGGCGCGTTCTTGTGAGCGACTTGATCGGACACGATTTGCTTCATCCTATCCCGCCTCACAAGGAGGCTAAAGCATTCCCAAGCGACGACTGCGCAGTTCGCATCAGCAAAATGCGCAAATGAACTTTAGACGAAACGATGTTTCATTTGAATCGATATGACATCAAACCGTTCTTACAACGCTTCGCTATACGGCCTAGATCATCAGTCTTTAATATTTATCAAGCGTTGGTCTAATTTGTTTTAAGCGTCGCACCAAAAAGCAAAAATCTAGGCGCACACACTCGTCAAAACACCCCGATTTCCTCGAACGGATCGGCATTGCAACGATGCGCACAGGCGACATAACCCCTTCATGAACAATCAGAAACATCCTCAAATGTCATCGCTCTCGTTGACAGGCTAATTCCCCCTGCTTATCTCACAGCTGCTCTGTTAAAAGAGTCTCCCCTGCTGACAGCGATGCACACCGCATGGCGACAGACTGGCGGGACTTGAACCCTTAGGCATCCTTTATGGCGCTTCTAAATATCGCGAAGAAGATTTTCGGCAGTTCTAACGATCGCCGGTTAAAACCAATGTGGCGGCGGGTTGAGGCGATCAACGCCCTTGAAGACGAAATCGCCAGCCTAAGCGACGAGGCGCTGGCCGCGCGCACGCCAGGCTTGCGCGAACGCCACAAGAACGGCGAAAGCCTTGACGCGTTGCTCGAAGAAGCCTTCGCAACGGTAAGAGAGGCGGCCAAACGCGCTCTTGGTCAACGCCACTATGATGTGCAGCTAATCGGCGGCATGGTCCTTCATGGCGGCGATATCGCCGAGATGAAGACCGGGGAAGGCAAGACCCTGGTGGCGACCCTGCCTGTATATCTCAACGCCTTAACCAGCCGCGGCGTGCATGTTGTTACCGTTAACGACTATCTCGCCAAACGTGATGCGGAATGGATGAACCGCGTCTATGAACGCCTTGGCCTTACAACGGGCTGTATCGTTCACGGATTGTCCGATGAAGAACGGCGCGCCGCTTATGCCGCCGACATCACATACGGCACCAATAATGAATTCGGCTTTGATTATCTGCGCGATAATATGAAAGCCTCTCTAGAAGAGATGGTGCAACGCGGCCACCACTTTGCGATCGTTGACGAGGTGGATTCAATCCTGATCGACGAAGCGCGTACGCCGCTGATTATCTCTGGCCCAACGGACGATAAATCTGAGCTTTATCTCGCCATCGATACATTTATACCTCAGCTCGAAGAAGAAGATTACGAGCTCGATGAAAAGGCCCGCACGATCATCTTAACCGATGAGGGTAATGAGCGGGTTGAAGAACTTCTTCAAGAAGGGGGCCTCCTACAAGGGGACAGTCTTTATGATGCGGCGAATATCTCCGTCGTGCATCATGTGAACCAAGCGCTAAAAGCGCACCGGCTGTTCCAAAAGGACAAAGACTACATCGTTCGCAATGATAAGGTCGTTATCATTGACGAATTTACTGGCCGCATGATGGAAGGGCGCCGCTGGTCGGAAGGGTTGCACCAAGCGGTCGAGGCGAAAGAAAAAGTCACCATCCAACCAGAGAACCAGACCCTAGCCTCCATCACCTTCCAAAACTATTTCAGGCTTTACGAAAAACTAGCGGGCATGACCGGCACAGCCCTGACGGAAGAGGCGGAATTCGCCGATATTTACAGCCTTAATGTCTATGAGGTGCCGACCAACAAGCCCATCGCGCGCGATGACGCCGATGATGAGCTTTATATGACGGCAGCGGAAAAATATAAGGCGATTGCGGTGCAAATCGCTGACTGTCACCGCCGCGGCCAACCGGTTCTTGTCGGCACGGCGTCCATCGAAAAGTCCGAACTTATCTCTGGCCTCCTTTCAGACAAGAAATTCTTCAAAGATGTTGCAAGCTCCCTTCGTGAGCGGTCGGGCGAGTTAAAAGACAAAGAAGCCGAGCTTAAAGAAGAGATGGAGGAGCGCGCCTCCTATCTTGAAGAGCTTGCAAAAAATAAAGTTCCCGTGCCCCATAATGTTCTAAACGCGCGTTATCACGAGCAAGAGGCCGAGATTGTGGCGGATGCGGGCGCCCCAGGCGCGGTGACGATTGCGACCAATATGGCTGGACGCGGCACAGACATTCAGCTTGGCGGCTCTGTAGATAAAGCGTTGATGGCGTCGCTGGAAGAAAGCGATGACGAGGCGAAAATAGCGGAGAAGCGTTCGGGCATCGAAGCGCAAATCGCGGATGCAAAAAACACCGCCCTTGATAGCGGCGGGCTTTATGTTCTGGCGACGGAACGCCACGAGAGCCGACGCATCGACAATCAGCTGCGCGGACGTTCCGGCCGTCAAGGCGACCCCGGCGGCACAAAATTCTTCCTATCCCTTGAAGACGACCTCATGCGGATCTTCGGCACGGGCATGGAAAAAATGCTGAAACGCTTCGGCATTCAACCCGATGAATCAATCGAGCACCCATGGTTCACCAAAGCGGTTGAGACAGCTCAGAAAAAAGTTGAGCAGCGCAATTTCGATATGCGTAAAAACGTCTTAAAGTTCGATGACGTGATCAACGATCAACGTAAAGCGATTTTTGATCAGCGTATTGAATTTATGTCATCCGACACAGTTGACGATATTATCACCGATATGCGCGCGCAACTGGTTGAAGACCTTGTGGCGCTTCGCGTTCCTGCAAAATCCTATGCGGAGCAATGGGATATTGAAGGTCTTTCTAACGACCTACAAGAAATCTTCGGCAACAACTTCAATGTGAGTGAATGGGCGAAGGAAGAAGGCGTCGCCGAAACTGAGATTATGGACCGTCTGCGTGAGGAAACCGACAAGCTCGCCGCCGCCCGCGCGGTTGAGGTTGGCCCGGAGATGATGCGCCAAGTTGAAAAGACGTTCCTCCTCCACGTTTTAGACCAAAACTGGCGCGAACATCTTCAGTCTCTTGACCATTTACGCTCGGTCGTCTGGATGCGCGGCCATGCGCAGCGCGACCCTGTCAACGAGTTTAAGACCGAAGCCTTTGCCCTTTTTGAAGGCCTTCTTGACGGGCTGCGCCGCGACGTCACGAAAATGCTGATGCATGTTCGCTTAGCAGCGCCGGAAGAAGCAATGCCGGAAAAACGTGAAATTCCCATGACGGAAACCCATGTGGACGCGTCAACTGGCGAAAATGAAATGGAGCAGTCAACGGCGCGCGGAACGTCAGCAGGAATCGGCACCATGGCGGCGCGCAAACGTGCTGGCGAGATTGATCCGAACGACCCGACAACCTGGGGCCGGGTCGCCCGTAACGCGCCTTGCCCATGCGGATCCGGCAAAAAATTTAAGCATTGCCACGGCGCGATTTAGGGATGGCTTTACTCTCAAATTAAGTGCCCCGCCAGTTCGCGCTAAACAAACTAGCAGTATGACGAATGGTGGGTCAGCTACCTGCCGCCGCAGCGATATGACGGGGGCCCGGAGCCCACATGGTCAAAAAGCGGCGCGCCTAGTGGCAGGCGGCAGATAGCCTTTTTTCTACCCACAGAAAATATGGAGTCGAACCATAACAGCCCAGTTCCCAAAAGCGATCAGTCATGGCGGATGCCTTTGACTTTGCCTATCCCTGAGCGGCTTAAATAGAACCTGAATTAACGCTCAAATCAATCCTGGCCTAAACAAAACAGAAATAATTATCCGCAGTCTGAAGCGGGCTATTCTTCATTTTTTTGGTCATCACCCACAATTTTTTCAACATCTTTAAAGTCCACCCAAAGATTGTGGCGCGCGCCCTGGGAACTTTGAACGCCATCTAATAATCGCAGCTTCATCAATTCAGGATTATTCCGTAGGGACCTGGCCGCATTAGACAAAGCCCTTAAAGCCGCCGTTTCTCCGCGTGCGCGCTCAAGTTTTGCTTCCGCCTCTTTCTTTGAAAGCACTACAGCAGCATAAGCAGAGCGAAGTTCCTTTGACAGCATTAAATCCCGAACTGAGACCGATGTAATATCCACCCCCCAAGCTGAAGCCGATTCTTTTATGCGCGTTGTAATTTCATCTGAAAGCTGATTACGTTCAGCAATCAGCTCATCCAATTCAAGCGTACTGACCACATCGCGCAAAATGAGCTGTAGATCATGGTGCAAGCGATGGCCAATATCTGCGTCACCGTTTACAGCGAGGGTCTCAACAAGCTTTTTGGGATCGTCCACCTTATATTCTGCGGTCAAGCTAATTTTAAGCCCCAAATTATCTTTTGTTAAAACTTCTTGACCCGGAACAATAATATAACTTAAGCGCTTTTCTAATTTCAAAAGGGCAATGCCACGCCCGACCATGAGATGACGCCCAGGTTCTAAATACCGCCTAAATCGCCCATCACGATACTCAAGCGCCCATTGACCTTCATAAACCATATGAGATGAAATTAGCCCGGCGCTTTTAGCAATTGCGCTATTGGGTTGGAAATCTTTCCCACTTGCGCTGCGCAATAATAGTATCCCTATTCCTATAATAACGGATGCAGCGATTAATAATTCCATTAGTAATTTCTCGATATTTTCAAATAACCTTAACGGCAGCTTTAGAACCTACATCGCTTGTATTCAAGTATCACAATCGGGCAATACTAAATATATCAGCAATGATCTAAGCCAACAAAGACAACGCCCCCAGCGCCACCTAAGAGCGAACTACCCGTCCTGCGGCCAGCCACGATCTCGCACAGTTGCAAGAGCCGACCGGCTGACGGGGGCTTTTACGCCGCCAGAAAGCTGTACGGACCAGTTTCGCCCCGAGCGTGTTAATCGCTCAACCGCGCCTTCAGCGACCCACCAGCTACGATGGGTTTTGCACCCCTCGACGCCAATCTCAGTGATGAAATCGGTGAACCGGCCGGGCACCAACGCGTCCCCCGCGGCAGTGTAAACACGAATATAATGATCCTCAGCCTGCATCGCATGTATCGGGCTGGCGCGCAGGTGTTCCGGGAGACGCTCACCAAAGCTGCGCGGCGCTGGCGTCGCCTCTGGTCGAGCTTTCGCGGCTTCACCCTGGCCAACCTTGCGCTGCACCAGCCAGATCATCGTCACAATAAAAAACGTGATGGCGAGCACGTTCGGCACAAGCCCGGGCAACACCGATACTGGAACCGGCGAGCGCATCATCGCCTCAAAAAGGCAGACGATTGCAACCATCATAATTGTCTGCACGAGGGATGCGCAAAACAGAGCGGGTAACACGCCCCATCGACGGCGCAGAAAAGGCAATAGCCGCCCCATGCTCCAAAGTGCGGCGAGTGAACCGGTTAGGATTGACCCCGCCCAATACACCGTCCTTGGCAATAGCCAAAGGTCTTGCTGGGTGCCAAAGGGGCCAATCCAAGTAAGGAAGACGATCACACCAAACAGCGCCGCAAGCTCAGGCCGATTTAGACGCTTCATAAAAATGCGCATCGAAGAGGAAGCCCCCTCTTCGCGCCGATTGCCCGTGAATTTCGCGAATTGGCCGCCAAAACTTCGCGAATGGGCGGCGGTGAACCTTTTAAAAAGCGCCGATTTTTTCAACTTTTCCTTTGTATTCACAAAAGGATTATCTGATGTATCGATCATGTCTTCTTGTCTTTTTTGCTCTTACCTTCAGCGCCTGTGCACAAACCGCGTTGGAGCCTACCCACACCGCTGGTTACGAACAAGTGCGCTTCCAACGTGGTGAAAGGCCTGTCGCCATAGACCTTTGGTATCCAGCCGGAACAGCAGCGGAAAAACCCCACCGCTATGGCATTAGCGTTGGATCGATCGCGCGTTCCGCCCCAAAGGCTGGCGTTGATCACCCCCTTGTCGTCTTATCACACGGGACTTATGGGTCAGCGAATAATTATAGCTGGATTGGCGAAGCATTGGCCCGCAGCGGATTTGTCGTTGCTGGCGTTTCCCACTTTGGCGAGTCTTATGATTACGGACCACAGACCGTAAACCCACAAGTCGTTGCCCGCTTAGACCGACGGGTCGGTGATGTGTCATCAACCGTCGACTATATGCTTGCCGATAAGGCTTGGTCTGATGTGATTGACAGCGAGCGTGTCTTTTTCATTGGCCATTCTTCCGGCGGCGCAACGGGAGCGCTTAGCGCCGGAGCGACCTTTGACTTAGGCGCGATGGTCGCCCATTGCCAAACCGAGAAAGGCGCAAGGGACGCTTCCTGCGGGTACGCAAAGGGCATCCCGCTTGATGGGGAACTGCCCATCTATGGTTCTTTGACTGATGCGCGCTTAAAAGCATTTGTCCTGCTGGACCCCGCCGTTGGACCGGCCATGAGGGCGCCATCGCTTCAAACGATTACGACCCCCACACTCATCTTCGGGGCGAAGAATAATGACGCTCTTCCCTTTGACGTCCATTTTAAAAAATATGCGGACAATATTCCTGGCGCACAATTAGAAGTGCGCGGCGGCAATGAGGGGCACTTCATCTTTCTTGACGTATGCGATCAGGATATTGATGCGCTCGGCGTTAAACTGTGTGAAGATCGCGACGGCGCAAACAGACAGGCAGCCCACGAAGAGATGGTTCCCATCATTGTTGACTTTCTTTCAGCACAGTAATGAAAAATGTCGGATCCGCAAATTTTGCTCATGAGCATCGATCTTACCTCCACGGTTCTGGAGGAGCCCAAATGGGCAAATGGGTGCGGATCTGTCCCCTTTAACGAACAACATCACGCACAAGCCGCGCGGGAGCTGCTTAATCTCGCCTATGGCCAAAGCGGCGGCGGCTAAAAGAATATAAGCATGTGCAAAAAACTCTCGGCAAGCATTTGCTAGGTTTCTAGTCTCAATCTTTCCACTCGCAAATTTGACATCATGCGTACGAGGCTGATTATGGCCCTGTCTGTTATCCGCAAAACTCTAATCCAAGAGGCACATCATGACGAACCTACACGGCGATTTTATCTGGTATGAGCTGATTACCCCTGATCCTGACGCTGCTGAGAAGTTTTATAGCGGCCTGGTCAACTGGGAGTTTAAGGATTCCGGTCAACCGGAAATGGACTATCGTATCTTGTTTTATGGCGAGGCTGGCATCGGTGGAATGATGCCGCTAAGCGCAGAAATGCAGCAAAATGGCGCTAAGCCATTATGGGCAGGCTATATAAAGGTTGATGATGTCGACGCGGCGGCTGAAGCAATCACAAACAAAGGCGGCCAAGTCATTATGCCCGCCCAAGACGTTCCCAATGTCGGGCGCATTAGTTTTGTAACAGACCCGCAGGGCGCGCCTTTTTACATTATGCGCTCCAGCTCAGATGAGACGAGCCACAGCTTTTCAACCCATGAACCCAAAATCGGTCATTGCGCATGGAATGAACTGGCGACCAGCGATCCGGTGGCGGCAAAATCTTTTTACGGCGACCTATTCGGATGGGTAAAATCCGAAAGCATGGATATGGGCCCAATGGGAGAATATGAAATGTTCCGCAATGGCGCTGATCGCGATTTCACCTTTGGCGCTATGATGCAAAAACCGCAAGAGATGCCGGTTTCATTATGGTCCTATTATTTCCGCGTGCCCAAAATTGACGCCGCCGCCGACTATATTAAGGAAAATGGCGGCCAGGTTTTCGCTGGGCCGATGGAAATTCCGGGTGGAGACTTTATTATTAGCGCCATTGATCCCCAAGGCGCCATGTTCTGCCTTATTGGCCAAAAATAAACAGCGCGACTGTACAAATAAAAGGCCGGAAGAAGCGCCCTGCGCTCCATATGGGGCTGCAAGCTGCTTCTTCCTATTTGGATTATCAACAACTGGCATGTGATAAGGAAACAGCCGCCCGCTTTCGGGACGCCGTCGCCGGACTTTAAGGCGTTAGCGAAAAATTAAGCGAGACCTTGCCGGCCAATCGCGAGAAATTTCTCCCGGCGCTGACGACGTAGCTGATCAGGTGTTAAAGCAAGCAACTCCTGCAAGGCGCCTTCCACCGCATCACCCAACCGCTCGATCGTTAAGCCTTGGTCGCGATGGGCGCCGCCGACAGGTTCAGGGATAACCTGATCAATCACACCAAGGGATAAAAGATCCTGGGCGGAAATTTTCATCGCATCCGCCGCCTCTGGCGCTTTATTATCGCCTTTGCCAGCTGCATCCTTCCAAAGAATTGACGCACAGCCCTCAGGAGAGATCACAGAATAAACCGAATGCTCAAGCATAAAAACTTTGTTCGCGGCCGCCAGCGCAACAGCGCCGCCCGAACCGCCTTCCCCAACAACGATGGAGACCAACGGCGCGCCAAGGCCAAGACACTTTTCTGTACACGCCGCAATAGCCTCAGCCTGGCCGCGCTCTTCCGCCCCGCGGCCCGGATAAGCGCCAGGGGTGTCAACAAGAGTAACAACCGGGATGCCAAAACGCTCCGCCATTTCCATCAAGCGGATTGCTTTGCGATACCCTTCGGGCCGCGCCATACCGAAATTATGTTTCACGCGTCCTGCTGTATCAGCGCCTTTTTCATGTCCGATCAACATGACGGACTGGCCGCGCAAACGCGCCGGACCGCCTACTATCGCGGCATCCTCGCCATATGAACGGTCCCCCGCAAGCGGTGTGAAATCTTCTACAAGCTTGGAGACATAATCGCTAAAATGAGGGCGCGACGAATGCCGAGCGACTAAGGTCTTTTCCCAGCAAGAAAGCTTACTATATGTGTCCGCGAGCAGTTGGTCGGCTTTTTCCTGTAAGCGCGAAATATCTTCTTCAACATTGACGCCTTCGCCAGGTTCCATCTGACGTAGATCTTCAATACGTCCTTCAAGCTCAGCAATCGGTTTTTCAAATTCAAGATAAGCGCGCATAGGTCTTTAATCTTCTTAATCGTTTTCCAACACCAACTTTAGGCATACGCGTTGCTCAGCCCGCTGGCAATGGCGCCGCAAGATCGGTTTACCGTTTCGTTTTCTTTCCGCCCCTAACACTCGTTTTTTTGGCGAGAGGGTGGGTCTCAAAAACAAGATTTTTTAGTCGCTCTTGCGCCACATGAGTGTAAATCTGAGTTGTCGTCACATCAGCATGCCCGAGCATTTCTTGAACACTGCGCAGATCTGCGCCGCCGTCCAAAAGATGGGTGGCAAAGGCGTGCCGCAAAACATGGGGCGAGACCAGCGCCGGATCAACGCCCGCGCTTATTGCAAGCCCCTTTAGAAGCTGTGCAAATCGCGCCGTTGTCACATGCCCCAATTTCCCGCGAGAGGGGAAAAGCCATCGCGCGTTATCTGCGCCCGCGCCTTTCAAAAAAACGCTCCTAACGTTTAGATAATCATCAATCGATTCACGCGCCGGGCCGCCAAGGGGCGCAATACGCTCCTTACCGCCCTTGCCGCGAATAAGAAGATAAGGCGCATTATTGCTAACGGCGGCGAGAGGAAGGGAGACCAATTCTGAAACACGCAAGCCTGCAGCATACAGAATTTCCACCATCGCAGTGAGCCGTAATGCCTTTGGCCCGTCACCCAACCGCGCCGCATTAAGCAAGGCGTCAACTTGCTCGATAGATAAAACCTTGGGCAGAGCACGGGGCGCGCGCGGCCGTGCGATGGTTGCCGCCGGATTGTCGCTGCGCAATCCTTCCCCATAAAGAAATAAAAAGAACTGACGCACGGCCGACATTTTTAGCGCCGCTGTTGCCGCGGAAAGCCCTTCCCCATCAAGACAGGCGAGCCAAGCGGCGATTGTATCGCTATCAGCGGTTTTCAGGTTCAATTTACGCTTGGCGATAAATGCAGAAAACCGCATCAGATCGCGGCCATAATTTTTTAAGGTGTTCGCCGCCGCCGCACGCTCAACCGCTAGCATTTCCAAAAACTGCTCGATTAAAAGCGTATCGCTAGGATCCTTGTTTACGTCAAGGTTCGCCGCATCTTTTGCGGCGGCCCGTTTATCGCTCATCGATCATAGTCCGCGATCATAATAGCTGGGTTACTGATTTCGAGGCGGCTTTAGGCTTGGAACAAACCCACTAGGCTCGTCTATGCCTGCTTGCTGGTCTGCTGCGACAGAGAGGGTTTGGACATTTTCCGCAAAGGCGCCGCGCAATGCCGTTTCAAAAGCGACCCGTCGGCCTATCCCTTCCAGACCAGCAGCGATGAGCGACTGATCAACAATTACGCGCACCATCTCATTTTGAAGAGAGCCAATATTAGACGCCGCCAGAGCCGACAACGCCGCCTGCCCGACAATTCGCTCGCGGGACGCAGAAAACGCCGCGCGCATTATTTCTGTTAAAGCGCTGTGATCCACATCGTCGCTCGCTCCGCCAAAACTGACCGGCGATAACTCAATCGCAGCAGCCTCAGCCAGATCAGCAGCGCGCGCAGGATCTAATACGCTAAGGAAATTTGTTGTCTCAATGAACATCATGGCTTGGTTTTCATCCATGGTGTCAACGCTCTCGGCGCCTAAAATCGCATAGAGCCACTGAGCGCCGCCATGGGCGTCGCCAAGAAGCATGCGCGCGCGCGCAAACTGCATCGCCTCGTCAGGGGTTATCAAAGCCCCATCCAAAGCTCGCATATCCGCTTCGTAAAGAGATGCCGCAGCATAAAACCGTTCAAATCCATCTGCCGCGTTAAGGGCTTCTGCAATCAACGCCGCCTTGTCGCGCAAAAATTCCGGTGCGCTCATCAGCTTGATAGAACGATAAAGGACAACATCGGCCAAAGGTTCATGGCGTCGCTCGCGCGCAAAAGAAACCGCTTGCTCAATAACCCCATCCTCAAGCGGAATATCATCATACACAGAGGCTATTACCGCGCCGCCCACCGCCCCCAAAGCAGCAGCCCGGCGAACAGCCGTGACGCGGGCAGCAGGATCAATGGATTTATCCTTTGCGATCGCCGTTAATACACCCGCATCCGCCGCTTTTAACAGCGACGGGGAAATAGGCAGCTTTAGACGCTTGGCCGACGCCAAATGCAAAGCTGTCTGGGGCGAAGGAGGCGTTTTCGGCGCAGCCCCAAAGGCGAGAGCCGATAAGAAAACTTCGTCAGCGTCCGTAAGGCTGCCCTGTTCGCGCAACAACCCAAGCGTTAGATCCGCCGCCGCATTTTCCCCCGCCTTAGTGTAGCAAAACACACGCATCTTCAACCAAAATGCTTCATCTCGCCCGCCTGACAAACCAGCGCTGCGCCGACAGGCGCGCTCATGATCATCGCGCAGCAAATCCGCAATCGCGAGCGCCCGGCTAACCCATGGATCCCCCCTCGGCGCATCAGACAAAGCCGCAATGCTTGCGGCCTGATCGTAAAAACCGGCCCGTGCAAGCGCGACGAGCTTTCGCCCGCCGAGGGAAATCGGCGCGCCCTCCGGCGCGACGCCAGGGGAAAGAAGTGTTTTACGCAAGACCGCCCCAAGACTTGGCGATTGCGGCTTAGAAGGCGCAGCATCCAATAACACCGCCAGGCTATCAATCGACGCCCCCTGCCACAGATCAGCGCGAAAAGCGCCTTGTTGCTCTGACAATGGACCGCTCGAAAATGCATCTTTTGCTAATGCGCTTCGTTCAATCGGCGTCGACAACGATGACTGCGCCAAGACGCTGTCCATCACGCCAAGCCCCCCAAAAGCGCAGAGTCCTGCCGCGATTACGGATGTGAACCTATTCAGACACCGCAGCACCGCCAGCCTCCATCTCGATGACTTTCGTGTCCGGCTCAATCATACCGCCATAAATATAAAGCCCGCCAATTGCGACGAGCGCCAACACTAGAAGGATTAGAAAAAAGCGCATGGCGGCCCCTATTAAAACTCAAAAACCAGACATTTGCCCAAAATAGGCATGTGAACGCGACTTTAGAAGGGATCATACAAGATTGGCGCGCGCATGCCAGCTTACAGGGTGGGCTAAATCTAATTCGCGGCGATTTCGTGATCAAATAGCGACGACGACTGTCAAATAAAGCTCGCGCCGCGGCCCATAGGCGCAATATCTGCTCAGGATCTGTGATTGACCTGGCGCACTCACCAGCAATTGCCTATTTGTGGTTTCCATGACGGAAACAAATACACCTATAACGGCCGCCCAAGACCGCCCGAAGCAGCGTACAGATGGGCCGAAAACTATTGTGCTTGTCGGCATGATGGGGGTCGGCAAGACAACGATCGGGCGCCGTCTCGCCCCCCAATTAGGTCTTGATTTTTACGACGCAGATGAAGAAGTGGAAAAAGCGGCTGGCATGTCAGTGTCGGCCCTTTTTGAAAAACACGGCGAGGAAAGTTTTCGCCGCGGTGAAGCGCAAGTAATCGAGCGTATGCTGGGCGGGCCGCCAATTGTGCTCGCCCTCGGCGGCGGCGCCTTTGTTAATGATGCAACGAGAAAACTGGTCCTGGACAAAGCGATCTCTATCTGGCTGAAAGCCGATACGGATACTGTGGTCTCACGCGCCAGCCTGCGCGGGGGGCGCCCATTATTAAAGGACGGCGACCCGCGCGAGATCATCGAACGGCTCACAAAAGAACGCACTCCCTTTTACGCCCAAGCGGATTTACATATCGACTGCGGCGGCGGCTCTCATGGCGAGACGGTCAAAAAAATCTTATCTGTACTGACGGATATGGGACTTACGGTCAAAAAATAGGACGAAACCATATGAGCGAGCAAATCGTTAATGTCGGGTTAGGCGCCCGCGCCTATGACGTTGTTATAGGGCCAGGGCTCTTAGAGAACGTTGGCGAACGACTTCAGGGGTTGTTGCACCGCCCTAAAACAGTGATTATCGCCGACAAAACCGTCTTCGCGGCTCAAGGCGCTAGGCTGGAGGCTGGACTGAAAAAAGCCGATATCGTCAGTGAAAAGATTATCCTGCCTCCAGGCGAGGCGACAAAAGATTTTGACATCCTAAAAGACGTTCTCGCCCAGCTATTAGACTTTGGCGTTGATCGCGGCGACGCCATCATCGCCTTTGGCGGCGGCGTCATTGGCGATTTAACTGGATTTGCGGCGGCTATCTTACGACGGGGGTGTCGTTTTGTTCAAATCCCGACAACCCTGCTAGCGCAGGTCGACAGTTCGGTCGGCGGTAAAACGGCGATTAACGCGCCGCAGGGCAAAAACCTCATCGGCGCCTTTCACCAACCGTCCCTCGTTCTTGCCGATATTACCGCTCTTGAAACGCTTTCGGCGCGCGAAATGCGCGCTGGATACGCGGAAGTTGTCAAATACGGCGCTTTGGGCGATGCAACCTTCTTTTCTTGGCTTGAAGAAAACAGCGCCGCTATTCTTGCTGGCGATCAAACGGCGCAATCACAAGCGGTTAAACATTCCGTCGCAATGAAAGCAGCCATTGTCGAAGAAGACGAAACAGAAAAAGGCAAGCGTGCGTTGTTAAACCTTGGGCACACATTTGGCCATGCGCTTGAAGCCGCGTTTGGATATAGCGACACGCTGCTGCATGGCGAAGCGGTCGCCGCTGGCATGGGCCTCGCGATGGATTACTCCGCTGATAGACAACTATGCAGCGCCGATGATGCGGCGCGCCTGAAAGCGCATCTTCATGATGTTGGGCTTCCTGCGGGGCTTGAAGATATTCCGTCCGCGAAAACATTGACGGCCGACCAAATGCTTGAGCTGATGATGCAAGATAAAAAAGTCGACGCGGGGGACTTATCATTGATTTTAGCGCGCGGCATAGGCGCGGCTTTTATTGAAAAAGCTACGGACCTGGGTGCGCTTAAAACTTTCCTCAGTACAAAAATGGCCTAAGCAAGAGCACAATCTTTAGAAAGGCGGGCGGGCGCCCGATAGAAACATGAACGATCCTGACTCCATGACGGTGCTCACTGGCGGCATAATATTTTTGCTGCTTGGCCTTTCCGGCTTTTTTTCGGGATCGGAAACAGCACTAACCGCCACCTCCCGCGCGCGCATGCATAAACTTGAAGAAGACGGCGACAGACGCGCAGGGGCGGTCAACACCCTTATCCAAGATCGCGAACGGCTGATTGGCGCAATCTTATTGGGCAATAACCTCGTTAATATTCTTGCCTCAGCCCTTGCAACAAGTCTTTTCTTAAAGCTCTTTGGACAGTCCGGCGTAGCATTAGCGACTGTCACCATGACAATTTTGGTCCTTGTCTTTGCTGAGGTGGCGCCAAAGACAGCGGCGATCGCGCGGCCCGATGGTTTTGCGATGTTCGTTGCGCCGATTATGCGGATCGTCGTTTTTGTTTTTGCTCCCGTCACACGGATCGTTCAGATGATCGTGCGCGGCGCCTTGCATTTGATTGGCCTAAATGTGACCGAGGGCAGCGCCGTACTTTCTGCTGCTGAAGAACTGCGCGGCGCGGTTGATTTCCACCATGTTGAAGGCGGCCTTGATAAAGATGTGCGCGACTTATTTCGCGGCGCCTTGGACCTTGATGAAATTCGCCTTGAAGAAATTATGGTTCACCGCAAGTCCATCGAAATGCTGGATTTAAGCAAACCAACGAAAGAAAACATCGCGCTTGTCCTAAACGGCGTCCACACGCGCCTGCCCCTTTATCAGGGCGACCCAGATGACATCATCGGGGTTTTGCACGCTAAAGACTTACTGCGCGCCATTTGGGAGGCGCCGGACGCTGACGCCATCGACTTAGCGGCGATCGCACGACCAACATACTTCGTACCGGAAACAACAACCCTGCAAGAACAATTGGATGCCTTTAAGCGAAAGCAAGAACACTTCGCCCTCGTTGTCGATGAATATGGCGCTATCCAAGGCCTTGTCACACTTGAAGACATTTTAGAAGAGATCGTCGGCGAGATTGAAGACGAACATGACAGCCCAGTACAAGGCGTTCGCCCCCAGACGGACGGTTCCATCCACGTCGATGGCAATGTCACCATCCGCGACTTAAACCGCGCGCTAGACTGGAAATTGCCAGACGAAGAAGCCGTCACAATCGCCGGGCTTGTAATTCACGAAGCACGAACCATACCAGAGGTGGGACAAACCTTCTCGTTCCACGGATGTCATTTCCGTATTATGCGTCGACGACGCAACCAGATCACAGATTTGAAAGTCACCCCCATGGACCCAATTTTGTCAAAGGCAAGCACGAAATCCGCAGTTACGGCGCCGCAAACAACCAATCATAACTCCGCTTAAAAGTGACGGACAATGACAGACTTTCGATTAATCGCGCAAAGCGAAATTTAAATATAGGTTTTTATGCGTTTCCAAGCGGCAAGCCGCTAAACGCTTTGGGAAAAGGACGACGCCATGACAGCCCGCGAACCAGGCAAGCATGCGATCATCTTCATTTTCATAACGGTTTTAATCAACATGATCGGTTTTGGCATCATTATGCCGGTCATGCCGCAACTGATTAAAGATGTTACGGGTGAAGGCCTTTCAGCCGCGGCGCAATGGGGCGGGTATTTGACCGTCTCTTATGCGATTGCTCAATTTTTTATGGCGCCGATTATGGGGGGCCTTTCCGACCGATTTGGCCGTCGGCCCATCTTACTGATCTCATTGGGCGCATCATCATTTGATTATCTTATGATGGCGCTGGCGCCGACGATTGGGCTTATTCTTTTCGCGCGCATTTTCGCTGGAATTTTCGCAGCGACTTATTCAACAGCAAATGCATATATCGCGGATATTTCTGCACCAGAAAAGCGAGCGGCCAATTTTGGTCTTCTTGGTGCGGCCTTTGGCGTCGGCTTTGTGATCGGCCCCGCCATTGGCGGCATTGTCGGCGATCAATTTGGCCCGCGCGCGCCATTTTTCACCGTGGCGGCGCTTAGCGCCTTTAATTTCGTTTACGGATGGTTTGTGCTTCCAGAAACGCTAAAGCCAGAGAACCGGCGCCCATTTTCTTGGAAACGCGCAAACGCTCTTGGAAATTTTCAACAATTTCGCCGCTATCCCGTCGTGCTGCCGATCGCTGGCGCCGTTATGCTCTATCAAATCGCCCATTGGGCGTTTCCGTCTACCTGGGCTTACTTCGCAGAAGAACGATTTAGTTGGACACCGCAACACATCGGTTGGTCATTGATGTTTGTCGGCCTTATGGGCGGCATTATACAAGCGGGCTTGACGCGGATTGTCATCCCAAAGCTCGGCGAAGCGCGCACCGCCTTATTGGGCGTCAGCATCGCAGCTCTCGCCTATTTCTTGTTTGCTTTTGCAGATAATGGCCGCATGGTCTATGCGTTAATTATGCTTTCAGCCCTTTCAGGGCTGACGGACCCGGCTTTGAAAGGCATCTTATCGCGCACCACCCCAGCGAACGCTCAAGGTGAACTTCAGGGCGCCGTCGCAGCCCTATCAAGTATTGCGATGATTATTGGTCCAATCGTTATGACCCAAACCTTCGCGGCTTTTACAAAACCCAATACGCCAATCGTCGTCTTGGGCGCGACAATTTCCGAAAAAGGGGCCCCGTTCTACTTTGCTGGCGCGCCCTTTATGTTGGCCTTTACGCTGACGATATTAGCCTTTTTACCGCTTTCAATCGCCCTGCGCCGAGCCGATAAAGAAAATCAGAAAAACAAGGAGGCGCAAAAAGAAGGCGTCGCCAAGCCTGATCAATCCTCATCCCCCGACAGCAGCGCTGGCACTGAACCAGCATAAGGTTAGGTTGGCGCAACAAAAGGCCCGTCACACACGCGCCGCTAATTTCGCCCGCCGCCCATGCGCAGCTTGGCGGTCACGTCAAATAACAGCGCTGCCGAAAGGCCAAACAACAAAAGACCGCATGCCGCGCATGCGCCTGACAATAGCCGCCACTCATTAGGCAATAAAATATCCCCAAACCCCAATGTGGTGTAACTAACAGCGGAAAAATAGAGCGCCGTTTCAAAGTCCTCAAAATGGTTGAGGCGATGAAAAATATCCGCCCAAAGACCAATTTCAATTAGGTGCGCCATCAATAGCCAAAGGCTAAGCACCACAAGTACGATCACATCACGCACAAACCGCATCGCCCCGCCAGCGGGCGGCGTCGCAGAACGGTAGACAGCCGCCGCAGCGGAGACGAACAAAACATGCAGAAAAACGCTGGCCGCCATAGCGCCGGCGGAAATCAACAATTGCGTCATAAGATCTGGCTGGTTTGGCATGATCTGCTATCTCACATCAAAATTCCCATAAGGCTCAACCCTAACACAAAGGCGCGCAAGAAGAGAATGTTCAATGATAGTCGGTCAAAAAGGCGCTTATTGGTTTTTCTCGATCGCACTATGAATGCGCTTTAGGCGGCCATTGGCGCGCTTTAAAGCCTGATCGATTTCGTGAAGGCGAGCGTTTTGCCCAGCTTGAGCGACATCAATACTCGCCATCGCTTCATAAGCTTTTTTCAACTCACCCGTTAAAGCGGCCGCAATCTCTTCTTGAGTTTTTGGGCGTTCATCGCTGGCGCCTTCTTTTTCCGGCGCAACGAAGCGGGATTTTTTTGCACTCGCAAAGGCCACGGCGGAATGCGCATCCCCATTGCTCTGCTCACTCGCCAGATCAGACGGGGTTTTTGCATCTGCGCCAGCATCATATGCGGCGGCTTGTCGGCTCCAAATAATCCAACCTGTCAAAAGACCAAACACATAAGCGACAATAATCACGGCCCATGAAGCGGCCGCCCAACTCGCCAAAAACTCCTCAGCCATACCGCTCATTTACGTTCGAGCCTTTTCCACAGCCTTATCCCCAGGCCTTCGACATCACACACAGCCATACCAGGCGGTGCGCGTCCCAATTCGCGACGACACGCCTTTTCTTCGCTTTAAATGTGCAAGGAGTAAGCCAGCTGCGCAAAGGAAATGGCCGCGCCCAATCGCCAGCGACTTAGCCGCCTGATCGCGTTAATCAGGCGGCCAAAAACAGCCTCTAACGTGGGGCCATGACCATCATCATCTGGCGGCCTTCAATTTTAGGAAATTGTTCGACCTTAGCGATTTCATCGAAGTCTGCCTGAACGCGCTTTAACAGCTCAGCGCCGCGTTCCTGGTGAGCCATTTCGCGCCCACGAAAGCGCAAAGTGACCTTCACCTTGTCGCCCTCGGCGAAAAAGCGCTTCATCGCTCGGCTCTTCACATCATAATCGTGTTGATCGATGTTCGGACGCATTTTGATTTCTTTGATCTCAACAACCTTTTGTTTTTTCTTGGCTTCCGCCTTCTTCTTTTGTTGTTGATATTTGTATTTGCCGTAATCAAGGATCTTACAGACCGGGGGCCTAGTATTAGGTGAGACCTCAACAAGGTCGAGGCCTGCGGCCGCAGCGATCTCAATCGCTTTAGCGGTGTCAACCACGCCTCGTTTATCGCCTGTGTCATCAATTAAGAGCACTTGCGGCACATTAATGTCATCGTTGACGCGCGGGCCGGCGGATTTCGACGGCGCGGCTTGCATGGGTTTGCGTACTATGAACGTATCTCCTTTGGTTGCTTCAGACCGATAATGATTAACAGATTTTACGCTACAATTGCTGACAAAGCCGTAACAGCTTGGAAAGCTTTAAGGTTCGGGACTATAGGCGAAAAAAGCGGGTGATCAATGGCGCAACAGACACACCATCAAAAGCTTCGCGCCCTTAATTTACGACATGTTATGAAGCGGAGGCATAGTCAACTTGGCTTTTCGCTTTCAAAAGCCCCATATTATCAAGACATTGCCAGACAAAATCAGAATCAACCTCGCCCAGATCCCGGTCAGCCGTGAGAGTCATAACGTGACGCCCACTTGGCGTGTGCCCTTTTTTGTCAGCCTTACGTATAAGAACACCCGCACAGCCCGTGCTGACGGCCAAATGCACTTCTTCTGCACAATCGCTGACAAAGAAGTTTGCTTCTTGGGCAAGCGCCGCAAGTTGCAAATGGTCAGTTTTACCACATAAATCAACCAGCTCAGGTGCAATATGCGCAACCTCATCGCCAAAGCCATGAAGGTCTTTGCCACCCGCCAAGACCGGCATAATCGATGCGCGCGCCATCATCTGCGCTAAAGACGCGTATCGCTCCGTCGACCAGCGATTTGCCGCGTCAAGCGTTGGCAATAGCAGACCAAAAGCGCCCGACACCCCAAACCAAGAAGGTTGCATATTGGCGGAATCTTTACGCGCCGCTAATGCCCATTCAAAATCAGGTAAACGCGCCGGCGCATCAAGCCCAGCCCCTGAAAAAACCTTATCCATAGAAGGTAACGCAGGCCCAGCCTTACCCTTTTTACGTCGCGCGGGAGAGGCCCCATGCCACTTAGGACGAAAAGGCCCCATAGCGCCGTGCAATTTGCGTGCATCAGAATCAGCAGCTAGGTCATAGACGTGGGAAAAGTTTTCATTCTTTAACTGACGGATAAAAACTTTGCGCGCTTCTGACTGGCGCGGATTAGGCATCGCCGCCACTTGATTAAAATAAGGCGCCGCACGGGCGATCCGCTCCAAATCAGGCGTGGTTAACAAGCTGATTTGCGCATTTGGGTGTGCGGCTCGTATCGATTCAAATACGGGCTCAGCCTCCACAAAAGCGGCGAGGCCATCTGTCTTAATTACCAGCACATGCTCGGCTTTGCGCTTAAACATTATTGCGCCCGATCATTGTTTCACCCCAAAAATGTTTCACCCCAAAAATCACGGCCCCAAGATCTCCTTATAAGTGCGAAGCGTGCTGTTGCACATGGCTTTTGTAGAAAAAGTCTCCGTAATAAACTGTCGCGCCGCTGCGCCCATCGCTTCTAAACGATCAGCGGGCTGGCTCGCCAACTGTAAAATGGCGCGCATAAGACTTTCAACATCTTGGGGCGGCGTCAAGCACCCGGTTTCGCCGTCGATAATCGTCTCTTGCGCGCCGCCATGATCATAAGCGATCACCGGCTTGCCCATGGCGCCCGCCTCAACCACAACACGGCCAAAAGCCTCAGGACGGCGCGATGGCGCAATCACCAGATCAGCCCAGGCATAAGCCACAGGCATATCTTCGCAATGACCAACAAATCTGATCACGTCTTCGACCCCATCTTCTTTCGCTTGCTCTTGTAAAGCTTGCTGATATGCGTCCCGCCCCTGCGCGTCGCCGCAAAAGATAAGCTCGCATTTACCATAAAGATCGCGCGCCTGGCCACCGCCCGTTGACGAAAGGAGGCCGCCATATGATGAATTTCTGGAAAGCCCCGAGCGCGCCAAGGCGGCTATCAAGTCCTGTTGACCTTTCCACGGCGTCAACCGCCCCGGCGCCAGAATGCGCAACACGCCATCACCCGCTTTCGGCGCAACAACGCCCCAGGCTTCAGATAAGCGAGTGACTTTATCTTTAGTCACAGTTTTAGGGTCGAAACGATCCAAATCGGCTCCTCTTGGAATCGTCTTTAAAATCCCTTTCGGCGCGCCATAGGTGTCACGAATTGATTGAGCCGTAAACTGAGAGTTCGCGATGACAAGATCCGCCCTAACCAGGCCAGAATTATAAAACCGCTTTGCAGCTGTACGCGCACCATAGGCGCCATGATAAGTAGAGGCAAGCTTCACACCGGTGCGCCGCGCTGCCCATAAAGCGCTCCACGCAGGCGCACGCGAACGCACATGGACCAAATCAACCTTTTCACGCTGAATGATGCTGGCCATCAAAGCAGCATTGCGCCAAATCGTAACCGGATTTTTCGACTGAACAGGCGCGTGCATAACCTCGCCGCCGACGGCCTTTATCTCTTCTTCAAGGCGCCCGCCGGAACTGATAACAAGCGCCCGCCCGCCAGCTTCAACAATCGCCCGCGCGATCTCCACCGTCGTGCGCTCAGCCCCGCCAGCATCTAAAGCGGGGATCACTTGCAGGATCGTTGCTGTAAGATTGATCTCAGATCGTGACATAAGAGGTGACATCCTATCTGAGCACCCTCAAAAACACTAAAGAAAAACAACAAAAAAGAATTTGCTGGACCGCCGACTTCATGGATGGCTTTATTTGCCCGATCAATGAGAGAATTTTATGACAGAAAATGCGTCCCTTCCCGCCCCCGACTATTTTGACGGCCCCAATGGACGGCTCGCCTATCGCAGCGTGCAAGGCAAAGGCCCGACAGTCGTCTGGCTTGGGGGATTGCGCTCAGATATGGATGGGTCAAAAGCAACCGTTCTGCATGAATGGGCCGCGCGCGAAGGACGTAGCTTTTTGCGTTTTGACTATTCCGGACACGGCCTATCAGACGGCGTCTTTGAAGACGGGTGCGTTTCTGAATGGGCTGCTGACGCGCAAGCCATCATAGACGCGAAAACACAAGCGCCCCTGGTCTTGATCGGATCTTCAATGGGGGGGTGGGTGACCTGCCTTTTAGCGCCAAAACTCAAATCCCGCCTTCACGCCGTCCTCTTTATCGCCCCAGCGCCTGATTTCACCCAAGAGCTGCTTTGGAAAAACTTATCGCAAGATCAACGCAAGACGATCAACGAACAAGGACGCCTCGCTGTCCCGTCTCAATATGGCGAGCCCATGATTTACACCGCCAAGCTCATCGAAGACGGCAAGAATATTCAGGTCTTAAGCGCCCCTCTCGATATCACGGCGCCCGTTCGCATCCTGCAAGGGGCGAAAGATCCCGATGTTCCCTACGCCCACGCAATGCGATTGATTGAAACGATAAAAAGCGACGATATCGACTTCACTCTTGTAAAAGACGGCGACCATCCTCTCTCCACCCCCCGGGATCTTGACCGTCTCATTAGAACTCTGTCAGCTTTAATCGACTAAAACCGACACGTCGGGCTGGCAAAACAAATGATTGGACTTTCAGCGCGCCGTCAGGCAAAAACGAGCCCTCGCAGACCTGCTTGAAGGTTTGCAAGAGCACCCGTAGCTCAGCTGGATAGAGCGCTGCCCTCCGAAGGCAGAGGCCAGAGGTTCGAATCCTCTCGGGTGCGCCATTAACTTTCTAGCCATGTAAGCAGCTGTATTATTTAAGGGCCAGCGCACCCACTGTTTGGTTCTTAAGGCGCGCCAATCGCCAGTTGTCAAAGGCGATCAAAAAGGGCGCAAGCAAGAACCAATCTAAAACCAAGGCCGAAGCGATTGTGCCAGCCACCAAGGCGCCGGTGCTACTGGTGATATGAAACCCCGAAATTGTCAGCAACGAAAAGCCGAATACGAGCGCGATCGTGCTGATCAACATCGGCTCCCCCACTTTTTCAAACATATTACGCACAGCAATCTCTGGCGAAGCGCCGTTGTTTCTGGCTTCGCGGTAGCGATAAATAAGATGGATTGTGTCATCAACGATAATACCCAACGTCATCGCCCCAACGACAGAAACGGCGACGCCAATTTCCCCAACAAAATACCCCCACACCCCAAAAGCGATCAGTCCAGGGAATAAATTTGGCAACAAACTGATGGCCGCATAGCTGATGCTTCGAAACCCGAAGATCAATATGGCGGAAATAATACCTAACGCGAGCACCGTGCCGCCCGCCATCGATTTGACATTCAAGGATGAAAGATAAGCATACATAACCGCAAGACCGGTTCCCGGCCCGTTGATATCTTGCGCTTTAGTTTCATTCAGCCAATCTTCAGCTCTTTCGCGCAACTGACGCACCTCAGACGACGAGGCGTCGTGCATAATTGCTGTGACGCGCGAGCGCGATTTGTCAATCGTGACAGCGTTCGTAAGCTCCAACCCAAGGGGCAGTGACATCTCGTAAAGAAGCATATATTGCGCCAATGCCTCGCGATCATCGGGAATGAGATAATTCACTGGATCACCATCATTGAGGTGCTGATTAAGGCGTCGGTAAATTTCTAGGACAGAACTAACATGCACAACTTTCGCTTGGTCATGCAGCCAGTCTTCAAACTGGGAAACCTTATCAACATATTGTGAGGCGAATATTCCATTTTCTTCGGGCGAACCAATATCGAATTCCACGACCTCTAGCCCAGTTAAGTGGGTCTCGATCAAATCCGCATGGCGCCGGAATTCAAAGCGTTCATCAAAATAATCAGGAAAACTATCGTCGATTACGATGTGCTGAAAGCCGCCAATCGACAATACGCAGACTATAGGAAGACCAATTAATAGGGAGCGCCTTTTGTTAATAGCTATTTGCGATGCTAAACGGACAAGTTCGTTCAAGCGCCCATTGGGTTTTACGCGCTTGATCTTAAAAAGTTGGAGCAATGCCGGAAAAAGCACCAAACCGTAAAAAAGCGAAAATAAAGCGCCAACTGACGCAAGCAACCCTAATTGCTGGAAAGGCGGCGCATCCGCAGCAAGCAGAGTCAAAAAGCCGACAGAAGTTGTGCAAAGTGTCAGGATTATTGGGCGTCGATCCAATTCAAGTGCTGACTTGACCGCCATATCTTGCGACATGCCCGCTTCCAAATAGCGCCGTGTCGATATTGCCAAATGCGACAATGAAGCGACACATAAGGCGACGATTATAGTGGGGGTGTGGGCGGTCGCCGCGTTGATTTTGATACCAATCCACCCCGCCAGACCAAGCGCGCTAGCGGCGGCGAAACTGGCCGATATCAGTAGCGACCCGCCAATCACAAAGGACCCCTTCAAAATGACCAAAATGACCAAAAAGGTCAAAAAACTCAAAGGAAGCAATGTCTTCAAGTCATCTTTGCTAGCTTGGGAAAAGGCGTTACTGCTGGCCACGCGTCCGCCATACCACGCCTTAAGGCCCATCGCTTCTAAGTTAGCAGAGGCGACTAATTCTTTTGCTGCATAAAGAATATCACGCGCCGCCGCAGAGGATTCCGCCGGGTATTGAACAATGACGTTTATCGCCGCCGTCTTTGCATCCGCAGAAATCAATCGTCCCACTAACAAATTATCCGCCATGGTGCGCTCACCAGCAGACGCGGCGTCACCAGCCGATTCTAAAGCGGCTGTGTCAGCAATGATTATCCCATCCGTATCGGAACTGATGTGCGTTGCATTGATGATGCTTTCGACACGGGTCGCATATGGAATTTGCCAAGCCTTTTCGGTCAATCTCTCAAGTGCCGCCAAGCGTTCATCTGTAAATATGGAGCCTTCTTCCGCATGCAGGGCGATAAGAAGATTGACGCTTGATGCATAACGTTTTTCAAATAAGTCAAGTGCTTTTCTGTTATCATTATTCTGCGAAAAGAAAACCCTCGTGTCAGCGTTGATAGAAAGCCGGTGTGCGCCGCTTGCAAATACTAGGAGCGCAACAATAGATAACAACACCGCCTGGATCGGCGTCACCGCAGACAATTTTTGCATTTTCCCACCCGTGTAGATTTTCATTCTAGACAATTATCGAATAAAGCATACAGAAGACCATAGCTCCACTAATCGCAACCCCCTTTTTCACAGCAGCCGAATTCACGCAATAAGTGTTCTGAAGGAAATTCACCCGCCAAAAGAGACCGCCCGATAGGTAGCATAAGCCTTTGCAAATCGACTGCGACTTTTGCTATTGCGCTTATGAGATTGGAATCAGGAACGTTCTATGAAAAGCATACAGCTCGCTTACCCCGCCTCGTATCGCAAGCGCGTCGAGCATGCTGTCAATAACGCAAATCCAATTGACTGGTCACGTCATGAAGAGCCAGACGGCACACGCGAGACCGTACAAATTCTTCTTGAAGATGGTGAGGGCCAAGCATTAATGGATGCGGTACAGAGCATGTTCGCCACGAAAGATCAGTGGCGACTTGTGCTGATGGATATTGAAGCCACCCTGCCCCGGATTGATAACACCACCGCCGAAACCGAGGCGCAAAACGAAAAAAAGAAATCTTCCAATCAAGCGATGCGCGAATCGTTAGTAGAGGAAGTTTCCAGCAATAGTCGCTTAAACATCGACTTTATCATTCTCACCATGTTATCGGCGGTTGTCGCTGCTATTGGGTTGAATGAGGACAATGTGGCCGTCGTCATTGGCGCGATGGTAATTGCGCCTTTGCTGGGCCCCATCTTAGGGTTTAGTCTTGGTTCCGCCCTAGGCTCTGGCGCACTAATGCTCAAAGCGTCTAAAACGGCGCTGGCCGGGCTAACCGCTGGATTTGGCACCGTTTTCATTTTAGCTTTGCTTTATCCAGTAAACTTGGAAAGCCAGGAGCTTGCTGCGCGCACCAATATTACGCCTGAAGTTATTGCGTTGGCGCTTGCCTCCGGCGCGGCGGCGGCTTTGTCGATGACGAGCGGGATATCTTCCGCGCTTGTCGGCGTCATGGTGGCCGTTGCGCTGTTGCCGCCCTCCGCCGCCTCGGCGATGTATCTTGGCGCTGGTGACGCCAACAATGCATTAGCGGCTGCAATTTTGGTTTTAATAAATGTATTTTGCGTCTTAATATCGACACAAATTATGTTTGTTTGGAAGGGGGTGCGCCCCAGACGTTGGCTTCAACAAAAAAACGCTGAGAGATCACAACGCATAAATTTGATCGTGTGGGCGGTCTTACTAATTGCGTTATTCGCCTTAGGGGTTTGGATCAGCAACACAGCCGCGATCAATCTATAAATGCCCTTCCACCTTTAGTTTGGTGCTGTTTCATTTCGGCGAATATTAAAAAATATGGCGTATAGCACAGGCGTAATAACGAGCGTAATAAGCGTCGCAAAGGTTAAACCGAAACCTAAAACCACGGTCATTGATTTAAAAAAAGCGTCGAAATAAAGCGGGATCACCCCAAGAACGGTTGTAAACGCGCCCAAAGTCACGGGCCGCAATCGGCTCGCCGCCGATTCAACGAGTGCATCAAACCTGGGACTGCCATTTGCAATTAGATTATCCGTATGATCGACGAGCACTAGCGAGTTTTGAATCAACAAACCCGACAAAGACAGCAGACCAAGAATGCCAACAAATTCTAATGGAATTTGAGTTGAGACAAGACCAACAACCACGCCAATCAAAGCCAAGGGCACCACAGACCAAATAATAATTGGCTGACGTATTTTATTAAACAGCAAGACCACGACAAGGATCATAGCGAGTAAACCATATGGGATTGTGGATGCAAGATTACCTTGAGACTCAGATGAATCGCCAGCTTCCCCATCCCACTCAAGCGTGTAACCATTAGGCAGTTCAATAGCTTCGATCTTAGGACGAATTCGCGCCAACAGATCACTCGCTAACTGCCCTGACATCGGGTCACACTGCGCCTTTATTGTCAGCACACGATCTTCACGAAGCAAGCGAGCATCCCGCCAAACCGTTCGCACACCATCAATAACCTGAACCAAAGGAACCGTTTTACCACTCGCTGTACTTAGTATTTGGACATTTGCGATATTTAAGGCGTCAAGTCTTTCACTTTCAGGGGCGCGTGAAATAATCGGAATAAGGTCCTCGCCTTCTCTGTACACGCCAACATTTCTGCCAGAAAAATTGGTGTTGAGCGCATTAGCTAAATCTTCGCGCGATATGCCGACGCGTTGGCCTTTATTCTCAGAATAGGCCGGTTCTATGACGCTAACGGGTCGGTGCCAGTCATTTTTAATGGAGCGTGCGCCGCCATCAGCAGCCATGATCGCTTTGGCTTCGTTGGCAAGACTACGCAGCACCGCTGGATCCGGTCCTTTAAATACCGCCTCAATCTTTGAACCGCCGCCAGGGCCTAAAACAAACCGCCAAGCCTTGCCCTGCCCATCCGGAAACTCTTGCGCTAAAAACGCTTCAATTTCACCAATAATCTGATCATTTTGATTGTAATCTGCGGTTTTTACTAAAAGCTGTCCGTAAGAAGAATTAATAGATTCAAAATTATAGACCAGCATGTACCGCAAGGTGCCGCCGCCGATCAACGACTGTACATGCTCCACACCATCCAAACCGCGCACAAAAGTCTCAAGCCTTTTCATATCCTTATTGGTTTCAGATATATCAACACCCTCAGCTTTCCAATAATCGACGACAACTTGCGCAGAGGTTGACGCTGGAAAAAACCCCGACTTAACAAACTGAAACCCCCATAAAGCTGTTGCAAAGACGAATATTGTGAGCGCGACCACAATCCAGCGCGCATTTACAGCACTGCGAATCATCGATTTATAGATGCTGTAGAACGCATTATCTTTTTTTGTCTTATTATTTTCAGCCGGCTTACCTTCACTAAGCCATAAATAACAAAGCAGAGGGGTTATAGTGAAGGCAAAAAACCAACTAAAGCCAAGAGCAATCATCACAACCCAGAATAAATGAGCCGTGTACTCTGCCGTATCACCTGGCGCAAATCCAATAGGGGCAAACGCAATAATGCCAACTAACGTTCCACCGATCAGCGGCTTCATATTTTTTTGCGCAACTTCCTTTACAACCTCTAATTTATTTCGGCCTTGCCTAATACCAACCAATATGCCGTCCGTTATCACAACACCATTATCGACAAGCATGCCTAATGAGATAACGAGCGCCCCAAGCGATATGCGATGCATGGGTATACCGCTAAGGTTCATCACAAAAAGCGTGGCAGCCATGGTAAGCAAAACAGTAGCCCCCATGATCAACCCCGATTTTAGCCCCATAAAAACAAGCAAAGTCGCAAATACGATAACCAGCGCCATCACCACGTTGACCGCAAAATCTTGCACCGCCGCGTCAACGGTTTTTCCCTGGTGATAATATTCGTGGAGTTCCACGCCGACAGGACGCAAGCTCTCAATAGCCGCAAGTCTTTCGTCAATCGCCCTGCCTAATTTTACAACATTCGCACCCGAAACATTAGAAACACCGATAGCCAACGCAGGCGCACCATCATACCGAATGAAAAAAGAAGGGGGCTCTTCAACGCCGCGCGTTACGGTTGCAATATTGGCTAAGCGGGTAACACCGCCGTGGGCCGTGTCGCTAATAATCAGATTTTTAATCGCCTCTACGGACGTTACTTCCTCGGTCGGACTGATGATAATACGCTCACCGTTCAAGAGCACATCACCTGCCGGGACAACCGAATTTTGCAATGCCAATGTGTCATAAAGTTTGTTTAAAGACACCCCAAGCGCCGCCGAGCGTTCACGTGAAACCTCAACGTAAATGACTTCTTTTTGTTCCCCAGTGATTGCCACTTTTGCTACGTTGTCAACGCGCAATAGCTCTTTGCGCAAATCCTTAGCGTATGAGAACAGCTCTGCAAGCGAATATCCCTCGCCTGTCAGAATATAATAAAGGCCGTACACATCGCCAAAATCATCGTTCACGCGGGAAGTTTCAGCTCCTGGCGGCAGTCTATTTTGCGCATCTTCTATTTTGTTGCGAAGCTTACTCCAAATAACTTGTAAATCAGACTTTGAACGTGAAAATTCATATTTGATATTGACACTGATTTCTGAATGGCCCGCCGAAGAGACTGATTCGACGGATTCAACTTCCTGCAATTGCTGAATTGCGGTCTCTAATGGTTCTGTGACTTCGTTCAGCACTTCTTGGGGGGACGCACCCGGATAGTCTGTGATGACTTGCGCTACCCGTATCGTAAATTCCGGATCCTCAAAGCGAGGCATATTCTGATACGCAGACCAACCGCCTACCGTTGAAAACAAGATCACTAAGAAGCTAATAAGCGGGTTTTTTATGAAAAACTCTGACAGGTTCATGGGGACTGATCTAGCCTTTCCAAGGGCGTACTTTCATACCCTGGTGCAAAAATGACCCGCCCGCCGCCACAATTACATCGCCGTCTTTAAGGCCAGACGAGATAATTACATTGTCGCTTAAGTTCTCACCGATACCTTCGCGAACGGCGACAGGTTTCTTAGATACGCTCTGATCGTCCGGACTGACTACCCACACATACAGTTCTTCGCCCTCTGCTAATATCGCAGAACGAGGAACGGAAAATCCGCCCAAATCAGCAAATACAAGATCTGATATCTCTACCTCCGCGACCAACGTCGCTGTCATGCCGGGCAGAATTAGAAGCTCTTCAGGCGGGGTGAAACTAAAACTCACCTCGTAGGTTTGCGTCGCGGGATCTGCTTCTGCGCCCGCTTCCTTAAGAATCGCCGGCAATTCCTGGTTTGGGGCCACGTCCAAAATCACTTTGGCTGATACAGGCGTTAATTGCGGTGTATAGGCGATAAAAGTAGCAGGCGCATTCAGCAAAACCTCAACGCCATCACTTTGCACTGTCGCAATGGGTTCTAGCGGCTGTATATTTTGAAATTGTTTAACGTTTACAACTGATATAACGCCGCCATAGGGCGCCTTTAGCGTGGTGTCATCGAACGCTTTTTGCGCTGTGTCTAAAGCCGCCTTCGCGATATCGCGTTGCGCGCGACGAGAATCCAGGACGCTTTTTGAAATCGCATCTTGCTCAGATAAACGGCGAGCACGTTGGAAGGCAGATTGAGCATTGTCATATTCGGACTGCGCTTGCGTCAGACGATTTGCATAATCACGTTCTTCAAGTTGTGCTAAAATTTGCCCTGGTTCGACGATAGTACTTTCGATGATATTTAGTTCGGTGATTTTGCCGCCAACCTCAAACGCTAATTGCGTGGACCTGGAAGCGCGAACCACGGCCGGAAAGCTGATGGTTGTGCGATTGCTTACCGCTTCCACAGTTACCAACTTTGCCGGGCGAATAGCGGGCTCAGTTGGCCCCTCAGCTTCGGGCGCACATGCGCAAACCGCCGTCAAAACCAATATTTTTATACATATATGTCGGATCATTCGCCCCTCGCAGCAGCGCCATTTGGCGTAAAAAAATCGGCCCATTGGGTTTTCTTAGTATACTAACCAACAACCAATCGTCCATCTTAAAGCGATTGGCGTTCTCGGAAGAATGAGCTCCAAATCCTTTTTATTCGTTTGGCGTGGCAAGGATAGTCTCACGATTTGCAATCAAGTACGAGATCCTGCGCCCAACGGCGGACGAGATGGCGCTTTAGACGACCGCCGGTCTGCCATGCCCAACAGACAGCCAGTAAAAGGTTCAGATGATATTTGATAGCATTGCCTTACTTTAACAGCCCGGGCAATGCTTTAGCCTTAAAAATAGCGCGTCAACCTGAATGTAACAAAATCATCTTCAGCAAAAGCCAGAAGCGGATTGTCCGGATCGACATTTAAGAAAAGGCGCGTTTCAAGTTCAGCGGTCCAGTTTTGACCCAAACGCCTTTCTGCTTCTATAAACATACCCATTGACTGATCATCTGTATCCAGAACCAAACCAACCAGCGCCGATGTATCTTGCGGATCGTTAAACGCAAGTCGACTGCCCATAAAAATGTCATTATCGGCGACAGTGACAGGCGCGGCCAAAGTTAGCCCCAAATTTTCCTGAACCAGTCCTTCATCCCGCCCGTCATATTGATATTCAACGAGCAACCCTAAATCAGCGGCGCCAAATATCTGATAGAGCGTATATTCAACCCCTGCAACACTTGCGAAAAAGACATCGCCATGCCCTTCGCGGACAATCGCTTCTAACTTCCAGAGCCATGCCTCATTCGTATACTGTAGGTCAATACTGCCTTGCGTGATTTTATCATAGACAGGCCTTATCGCTCCGCCAGCCGAAAAGGAAAAACGCGCCTCCCGCGAGGTGCCATGAAAAAACGAGACGCCAAAATCCCACGCGCCGATATAATGTGAATAACGCGCAGCGTAGTCAAACGCCGCGCGCCTTGCATCGCGCTCAAAAATTGGGTCATCCGTATTAACGGCCTGGCTAAAGCGTAATCTCCCATCAGGGCCAGAAAAGGTCCGATCACGGAAACCGTTCATAAGGAAAAAATCCAGCACGCCCCAATCTTTAATCATGCTAAGATTGATCATCGGCTGACCAAGCTTATCTTCCTCGTCAATATCCTCAACACCGTCCGTTTGATTGATGATGTCAACGAGGTGCCGCGATTCAGTACGCCCCCAAAATATTTTGGCCGCGCCAATGGTTATCGACCAATTGTCGTCGGAATTAAACCGATAATAACCTTCACGTAGATCAAAATGCGTGCGTTCTTCATCTTGGCTGTCAAGGCGAAAATAAGGGATGATTGTGATTTGATGCTTGCGATCTTGCGTTTCCCAGCGAATATCAGGCTTAAAGGACAACGAAGGTTGCCAATGCTCCAACTGTCCTGCAAACGCTGGGTCATTTGGAAAATAGCGGACTTCCCCAGCAATCTCAGCGCCTATATCCCAATCCCCCGCCTGACTAGGCGCGAGCGGCGCCACCCCTATGCTGACTAGTCCAATCAAACCGCTCTGCATCAAAAGTTTCATACCCACCCCTTTTACGTCACTTAGCGCAATCTTGTTAGAATACCCTGCTGAAAGTCTTTATTATCAAGGCCCGTTTTGAAACGATAATCACCAAAAACAATATCGGTGCTTTTATTCGTTTGATGGTTTGTCATTGAAAATTTATGGGATCGCCAAACCCCATCATACTCGCGATAATCAGACAGGATCAATGTTTTTAGCAGCTCACCCTTGCGATCGTAAAATTCAACTTTCCGGGTTTGAAAAACTTCTTGATCAATCCAAGCGATTTGCTTGGTGTAACCGGATTTTTCATAGCGAGGAAAACGCTCAACAATATCCGCTTTCATGCCTTCAAACTCACCCTCGCCGATATATTTATACGTAAATTTATTCAGTTCAGTTGTCGTGAAATCCTCAAAGGCGAACTCTGACCCGACAAATGGCCCAGATTTATTGGCGGAAGAAATCCTTTTTACCCGCTTTAACGCTGGCAAGAAAAGCCACTGGTCATCGGGGTCCAAGATTTTGGCATGCGACAACAACGCAGTTCCTTCAACGTCACGCGGCGAATTAAAAATAACCAATGACTTATCACCAACGCTTTCGTTTTCTTTTTCAAGCGTTGCAAACGATAAATCGCGTGTTGTTTGTTGCCCTGCTGCGTTACGCAAAACCATTTGCGCATCAACCGTACTATCGGAAAACCCAACATCGCTCCGATCGCTGTTAGCAGATATGTCATAACCTTTTTGTGCTTCTTGCGTTTCACCGCGCGCTGCTGGGTCGTTTACAAACGCGCCGTCTTCGCCATTGGCATACATCACCGCAACGCAACTGCTAAGCGCGCCAGCCATCACCAATGCGCGTATACTCTTTCGGCTTAAAAAGTTACCCTTAGGCATAAGACTCTCCTTTAATGGCGCCCATTTCATCAGCACGCTTATTTAAAAACATCATTAGCAAAGCAGGTAAAAACAAGAAATCAAGAATTAGAGCAAAGCAAATCGACAAGGTCGTCAAAAGACCCATTTCTGCATTAACCTTAAATGCAGAAAAAGCAACGACAATGAATCCGGCAGCTAAGACAACTGTATTAATAACAATAGCGCCGCCGACCGTTTCAAACGCATAACGAATTGAATCAGCGCATGATAAATTTTTTTCTCTCTGTGCACGTAGGAATTTCGTCAAGAAATGTACGGTGTCGTCGATCACGATGCCAAGCGAAAGGGAAGCAACAGCAGCAACAGATAAACCCACCTGCCCCACTAAAATCGCCCACGCGCCAAATGCTGTCAAAATGGGTAAGCCATTTGGCACAATACTTAACAAGCCAATCGAAAAACTGCGTAACGCAATCATCATAATCACGGCGATTGCAGCGATTGCGATCAATGTGCCGGTGACCATACTTTCAACGTTCCTTTTGGCGATATATGTAAACATAACCTGGACCCCTGTAGCCGGCGCCTGGTGTTCTGGGGCGTTTTGATCAAACCATTCACGAGAGGCGTCAATCAAGGCGCGAATTTGCCGAGTATCAACTTCACCAGCTAATGTCGCCGACAGACGCGTGGCAGATTTGTCGATACTAATACGATCATTCAGATCAAGACCGTATGGCAGAGAAATTTCATATAGCAATAGATACTGCGCCGACAGATTACGCTCACTCGGCAAGCGATAGAAATCAGGATCATCACCATTAAGGTTCTTATTCAATCGCTTCATAATATCAGCAATTGAATAGACGTGGGTAACGCGTTCATCCGCTCGCAACCATTCGCCAAAAGCTTCTAATTTCTGCAAAAACTCCGGATCACTGACCCCGCCCGGTTCTCCCGCTTTAATGGAAAACTCTAAGGCATTAAATCCAAAATGTTCTACGATTTTATCGGTATCACTCCTGAATTCCATTCTTTGATCAAAATACTTTCTAAACTGATCGTTATATTCAATTCTTGGTATGAAGGCGATTAATGCGATTGAACCGGCCCCCACTAACACAAACAGTTTTCGATAATGCGCAATAACAAAGTCGGCAAATCGCCCCATAAAGCTTTTGCCCCTTTGCGCCGCGGGATCAGCTTTTACGCGCAGCGGAATAATTGAAAGCAACGCTGGCAATAAGGTCAAAGACAACCCCCAAGCCGCCAGAATGCCAACAGCGGAAATATTGCCAAAATCACGGAATGGCGGAGAATCGGCAAAGTTCAAAGACATGAACCCTACGATCGTCGTAACAGACGTAATCGACACGGCCAAAAAGTTTACCCGCATCGCCTCAATAATGGCGTCACGTTTTTCCATTCCGGCGCGCATGGCGCCGCGGGCTGATATTAAAATGTGGATAGAGTCAGCAATAGCAAGCGTCAGTATCACGATCACCGCGCTTGGTGATGGGCCAGCAAGCTCGATACCGACAAAACCAGCCCACCCCATCGCAATGATCGAGGATAGAATAACGAGCAATAGTGTAGACAATGTCGCTGATACAGATTTTACAGCCAATATCGTCAAAACAATGATCACCACAATCATAAGCGGTATTAACGAACCAAAATCAGCGATGACAGCTTCCGAAAAAGCATTATTCAACATTGAACTACCGGACAGATAGATTTTAAGATTTGGGTATTCGTTCTTTATCGCATCGCGTAACGCCCTGGCCGCCGCGACAGCCTCCGGCACTTCAGAAAGTGACTTTTCAGGATAGGTCAACACAACATTTATTGCTGTGGCTTTGCTGTCGGCGGTTATTAATTGTTCGCGCAAAAGCGGCTCGTTAAGTGCGGCCGCCCGTTTATTAGCAAGATCGCTTTGCGACAAACCGCTAACGCTCTCGACGAGATCTTCAACAATTAACTCATCCCCATCTGCATAGGTATGCTGAAAATTTGTGATTGAATCGACCCGCGTGGCATATGGCAATAACCAGCCGCCATCCGTCAAATCAAGGACTGCCTGCAAGGTGTCTTTTGTAAATATATCTGTTTCGTCCTTAGGCTTAAGAACGAATAAGAAATTATCACTTTTGACATAGGTGGATTGAAACTCTTCAAAATTTTGAAGATCTGGGTTTTCTTCAGAGAAAAAAGCCCGATAGTTATTTGAAAAAGCAAGGTTTTGCATACCTGTCGACACATAGCCAGCGCCGATTATTACTAGCAGGATAACAACCCACCGTAACCGAAGCACCCATTCCGCCAACAGCACGGCAAGCCGGTCAATACTGGTCTGTTCACGCTTCATTTTATTTTCCCACCACCTTTACAAATAAAACTCTCAAACGGCGACGAACGCAACCATTTGCCGTCAACCCCATGCTCATTTCTAACTGAGCGTTTTCATGCCAATTTCCAAAATGTTTCGTAATTCATCCTTAGAGGCGCCATGGCTTGAATAGACACCAATGCCGAGCATCATTGTAACAAGCAACTTAGAACCTTCATGCGGCAAAATTGAGGAATTTAGCTCATTTCGCTCAGCCGCCCGCTGAAGAGCAACTTCATATGCTCCCCTAATTTCCTTCAAATAGGCTTCAATTCGCTCAAAGACTATTGGCTCTTCAGCACTTACCTCTGACGCCACATTACAAATAAAGCACCCGGTCTGGCGCTCAGCCATTCCAGCGATAGCGTATTCAATGACACTACGAATTGCTTCAATCGGTTTTTTTTCAGGATCGCTAAAGCTTTTAAAAAAAACTGCTTTTCGCTCCAAATAATAGGCGTCTAGAGCGGCCAGAAAAATCTCAAGCTTACCGCCAAAAGTATTATACAATGAATATCGATTAAAACCGGTCGCCGCGACAAGATCAGCAACAGACGTCTTTTCGTACCCGTTGCGCCAGAATACTTCCTGAGCAGCAGCTATCGCGGCAGAGGTTTGTGTGTTTGATCGGACCATCACTTTAACGCTTTAGAATATCTATTCTAGAAATTAGAACAATAGTTCTAAGGCGTCAAGATTATTGGTTGGATGCCTCGATAACGATTCCGTGATCGTCACAAACCGTTATTTGTCTCCGCGAACAATCTGATAAATTACCAATTAAATTGAAAGCAACGCAGCATCCGGCAATTCGGATTTAAACAGCGATTTTTTCAGCGCCGCCGCCGGTGAGAGATCTGATTTTTTTGATTAAATCCATTGGAACAATCGGCTTCAAAAGATAATCATCGGCCCCGGCTTGGCGCGACGCGACCATCCGCTCATCAAACCCATCGGCCGAAAGCATCACGATCGGCGTTCGTGGCAATCCCTTTTCCGCTTCCTGTTCACGAATCAATTGCGTTGCACGAAGGCCATCCAAAACCGGCATGTGTACATCCATCAAGATGATATCAAACTCCTCAGCCTCAACCTTATCGACCGCTATCTGACCATTATCGGCAATCGTAAGATGATGGTCGATGTCAACTAAGGCGAGTGCGGCCACTTGCTGATTAATGGGATTATCCTCCACCAAAAGTATACGCAACGGGTTCTCGCCAACGCTTTGGAAGTCAGTTGAACTTACAACCACATCGCTTTGCGGCGCAGGCTGGGAGGATGCACCCTTTTGCACAGCACGCAATGGCAAAGTCACCTTAAAAACGCTGCCGGAACCGGGCGTCGAAGTCGCCATCACGTCCCCACCCATTTTTCGGGCCAACATTCGGCAGATAGAAAGACCAAGCCCAGTCCCCCCAAAACGACGAGAGGTCGTCGTTTCCGCTTGCTCGAATTTTTCAAAAAGGCGCTCAGCTTGATCTTGCTCAAAACCAATGCCTGTATCAACTATCTGAATAGAGATTATATTTTGCCCGCTCTCATTGCAAGGAGAGGCGTCAACATGCACTGAGATAGAGCCTTCATCAGTAAATTTCACAGCGTTAGACACAAGATTAGAAACAATCTGGCTTATTCTTATTGCATCACCGATCCAATAGCCTTTGACGCTATCATCAAAAGCCGTCGATAGGTGCAACCCCTTTTCTCGCGCCGATGCGCTATGTGTATAGCAAGAAGAGGTAACGACATGCTCAAGCTCAAATTCCTGCTCCACCACATCGATCAAGCCGGATTCAGCTTTGGCGCAATCTAAAATGTCCGTCAAAATACGGTTTAGCGTATTTCCCGAAGTCCGCATAATGTCGAGTATTTGAAGCTGATGATCATCAAGCTTTCCTCTTGTTAGCGCGTCCATTAAGGCGAGCAATCCATTAAGCGGTGTACGAATTTCATGGCTCATATTAGCCAGAAAAGCGTCCTTAGCATCACAAGCTTTTTGAGCCGCATCCCGCGCGGCTTGCAATTCTAACTCACGCGTCCGCTGAATCGTCACATCTTGAAAAGAACCAATGAGTTTTTCGCGGTTTTTCTGCCGGTCTACAGCCCGCCCTGTTGCACGCACCCATATCTTTTGGTCTTGGGCATTAATGATCGGCAGTGTAAAATCCCAATCGTCACCGCAGCTTATTGCCTGGTCAATGCTTGACTGAACCACCGGGCGAGCCTCAGGCTCATAAAAATCAAGCGCCGTTTCGAGCACTGGCTTAAAATCATCATCCACCCCGTGGATCTTGCGAGTTTCATCACTCCAAGTCACCTCAGAGGTTGTTACATCCAGCGTCCAGCCGCCCACGCCTGATTGGCGACCAATCTCTTCAACGAGCAAGTGCATTTCTTGCACTTCTTTTGTAAGGCGTTCAACACTATGGCCAAGATCTAATTGCACCCGGCGTTGACACATCAGTGAGGAAACAATACTTGCATGTTTTTCTATTAGCGAGATTTCTAAAGCGGTCCATTCTCGCGGAGCATTATCGATAATACAAAGTGTTCCTAAAGGATGATCTTCGCTCGCAAAAATCGGGGCGCCAACATAACTTTTGACAAATGGCGCTGCGGTCACAAGCGGGTTATCTGCAAAACGCTCGTCTTTTTCAGAATCGTTCACGACAAGCGTCGCTTTACTTAAAATCGCATGCGCACAAAAGGCAAAATCACGATGCGTTTCCGGGGCGTCAAGCCCGACCTTGGACTTAAACCACTGTCGGCCTTCATCAACAATTGAAACAAGCGCAATTGGCGCACCGGTTGCCGCCGCAATTGACGCTGTAATTGCATCAAAGGCTTTTTCCGGCGGCGTATCTAAGATCTGCAAGAAACGCAGCGCCTCTAGCCTTGATGCTTCAAGCGGGTGTTTAGGAGCAGGAATCATCGTTTTTCAGCTATTATTTATAATAATCAACACGCCATAGTAGCAAATAGTTTATTAGAAATTCGTTTACCACATGCTCACTTCCCCCCATTTAGAAGGCCATCAGCTTACGCTATTTTTGCTTTATTCAGAATAATTATTAATTGGTTTACAATTTTTATCATCTGATTACAGACTAGGAGCATCGCATTTTGCTGCGCATATGGAAAAGCGCAAAGGCGTATTTTTACGTTTAAAAATGAGCGCTCACGCGAATGTTACCGCATTAGCTTATTAATATATAAGAACACAAGGGGATCTTCTCTGGGTTCAAACAATCATCTCAATAAACATTTTATGACTGCGTGATCTTTGCGTGAGAATTTCGAATAAAAGTCCCGCCCGGTAAATCATCCTAATTTGTGGAGGGACTGAATGAGAAAAATAGGTTTAGCTGGCCTTACAGCGGCAGCGATGACGTGGATATCGACAGCGCATGCGATCGACTTCGAAGTTGAAATCACCAATTTGACAAACGAAATTTACTTCACCCCATTTCTTGCGGCCGCTCACGAAAATAGCGCGCGATTGTTTGAAGTGGGGCAACCTGCTTCAGCGAATTTAAGAGCGATGGCTGAAGGCGGCGATATTAGCGGCCTTGAAGCGGATGTTATCGCCATAAACGCCACGGTCGTCGCAAACCCAGCTGGCGGTATACTCGCCCCCGCCGACAGCACCACTTTTCAGATGAACACAGATGGCACGAGCAACGATCGACTAACCATCGTTTCAATGCTGCTGCCAACGAACGACGCCTTTGCTGGGCTGAACGCAATAGAAATACCAACAGAACCGGGGGTTTATATCTATTACCTTCCCGCATATGACGCGGGCACTGAAGCCAATGACGAGCTTGTCACAGGCGGCGGCGCCCCTGGCGCACCTGGCATCCCCCTTGACCCCGGCGGCCTGTCAGGAACCGGCGGAACCGGCGCGGCTGGCCCTGATGCAAATACAACAATACACATCCACCGCGGCGCCCTTGGCGACACAGACGCCACAGGCGGCGCCAGTGATCTAGATAGCACCGTTCATCGTTGGCTGAACCCCGTTGTTCGCGTCACCATTACGGTATCATAAGGGGGCGAAATGAGTATTTGGACAAATAAACGTTTTGCCTTAATGGCGAGCTTGATGGCGGCGGCTCTGGCGGCCTGTTCCGATGACCCGGAACCTTCCATAGACACGCCCGCTGATCCCGCACCGCCAGAAATGGTCAGCTTTTCGGTTACAATTACCAATCTAACAAATGCGCAGCCCTTATCGCCTATTGCGCTTATCGCCCATACGGATGGTTACACGATATTCACCATCGGCTCGCCAGCATCCGCAGGTCTTGAGGTCTTAGCGGAAGAAGGCGACAATGCTGATCTGCTCGCCGAGGCGGAAGGTAACGCAAATGTGATAAGCACTATTTCCGGCGATGCTCCGATTGGGCCGGGCAATAGCGAAACATTTACCGTCGAGGTGCCAGCCACCGATCTTGCCAACCTAATGATTAGTATAAGTACTATGCTCGTCAACACCAATGATGCAATTACAGGGGCGCAACAAGTGCCGCTATCTTTTTTATCTGTAGACGAATCTATGATACTAGTGACAAATGCTTACGACGCTGGAACAGAAGCAAATACTGAGACAGCAGCTAGCATTCCTGGTCCTGCGGCTAACGGTGAAGGCTTCAACGCGACACGCGATGATCGACTAGACGCCGTCACGGCTCACAAAGGCGTTGTCACAACCGATGACGGCTTAACAACATCAGCGCTCACCGGCCAACACCGATTTGACAACCCTGTATCTCTTATCCGGATTGTCCGATCAAATTAACGTCAACGGATGCACGAGGGTGGTGGGCGCGCCTACCACCCTAGCCTTCTAAACCTTGCGTCTTTCATGGAATTGGTATGAGATTCAGAGTTTATTCCTCAGATTTGAATGGCCCTAAGATACCGCCTATGCCTCAACGCCGAATCCTACTTGTGGAAGATGAGTCAGACATTGCCGATCTGGTCGTTCTACACCTGCGCGACACGTGTGATGAAATTGTTGTCGCTCACGATGGTCATGAAGGCATGCGTCTTGCCCTTGAACAGACATGGTCTTTAGTTATTTTAGATCTGCGCCTTCCGGGTCCAGATGGAATTGAAATTTGCCGCGCGTTACGGATCGCGCGCGCGCGCCAATTCATTATGATGCTTACATCGAAGTCTGAGGAACTGGACCGCGTTCTAGGCCTTGAATCTGGCGCAGACGATTACGTCACCAAGCCCTTTAGCGTTTTAGAACTTGCCGCCCGAGTGCGCGCTTTACTGCGCCGTGTGGAAGCTAGCCATACCGCTTCCGTTCATGAAAACGCCAATTCGGCCGAGATCACGGCCGGTCCTATCAGTCTTGAACCGCAAAAACGGCAAGTCCGCCTTTCAGGCGCGCTGGTCGATCTGACTGCCCGGGAATTTGACTTGCTAGACTGTTTTATCCGGCATCCAGGGCGTGTTTTTCGCCGGGTCGATCTATTAGATCACGTCTGGGGCTATGGCCATGATGGCTATGAGCATACTGTAAACTCTCACATCAACAGATTGCGCGCCAAGATTGAGGATGACCCCTCCACCCCACAACTGATCGTTACGGTATGGGGCGTTGGATATAAGTTCGCCGAACAGTTGAGACAAGCCTCGTGAATACGCTATTCACCCGGCTCTCACTCGTTTTATTACTGATTGTTTGCACAATGGGGGCCGCGCTTTATTTTGTCGCCCGCGCCAATAGCCAAGCCTATTATGATGAGCTTTCACAACGACTAAACGCCCCGATCGCAATGTATGTGACAGAGCAACGTCAACTGATCGAAGATGGTGTTGCAAACCTTACCAGCCTTCAAGAATTGGCGGCCCATGCGATGGTGATTAATCCGACCAGTGAGATTTATCTCCTCGATGAAACGGGCGCTATCCTTGGCCACAACCTACCTAATGAAACCACAATATCTAAGCGTGTTGATCTTGCCCCAATAAGGGCGTTAATCGATGGCGAAAATCGCTTCCCATTATACGGCGGCGATCCGCGCAGCGCAGACAGCAAAAAAGTATTTTCCGCCTGGCCCGTCACGTCTGATAATGGCTTGGAGGGGTATTTGTATGTTGTCCTTGGCGGACAAACTTATGAAACGCTTGCTGGTGAAATTAGCGATGCTTACTCTGCGCGTTCAAGCTTAATTGTTATGGCGAGTATTACAGTTTTAACCGCTATAATTGGATTAATTGTCTTTTTCTTGCTAACTGGCCGACTGAACCGCCTAAACCGAGAGGTTCAGCGCGTCACCCAATCACAGTTTCAAGTCTTACCGGCGCTGGAAAACACAAACAGTAATGGCGATGAAATTGATCAGCTTACTAATGCTTTTGCAGACATGTCTGCACAAATAAAACGTCAACTGAGCCAATTGACAGAAAACGACCGATTGCGCCGTGAACTGATATCAAACATATCTCATGATCTGCGAACCCCGCTGGCCGCCATGCAAGGATATATTGAAACGCTAATCGTCAAAAACCAATCACTAACTACAAACGAACAAGATCAGTATTTACAGGCTGCGCAAAAACATGCGCGCCGTCTAAGCGGGTTGATCGACGACCTTTTTGAATTGTCAAAATTAGACGCCACAACTGCACCGCCCAATTTAGAAGCATTTTCTATGGCTGAGCTGGTGCAAGACATCGCCCAAGAGTTTAAAATCGCTTCGGAGCGAAAAAATATAAATATTGAAGTCGAAGTTGATGAACGCATCCCCATGACCATCGGCGATATTGGCATGATACACCGCGCCTTGGAAAATCTTGTTAAAAACGCCGTCCACGCTGTTCCCCAAGGGGGCTTGGTGACAATAACCATCAATGAACGAATTAATGCTGTATCGGTTGCTGTCGCAGACAACGGCCCAGGCATCGCAGAAGCAGATGTCTCAAGAATATTTGATCGTTTTTACCGCACCCAAAACGGAGAGGAAGCCCAAGCAGATTCCTCAGGGCTAGGACTTGCTATCGTAAAACGCATTCTAGATTTGCACGAGGCCGAGATATCAGTCGCCAGTCAACCCAATCTTGGGGCGCGTTTTGAGTTTGAGCTTCCTTGCGTCCAACAAGCAGCCTAATGCCCTAATCCAACGGAATAAACTCATCTTTATCATCAGGCGGAAGAGAAAATGGGCCGTTTTCCCAATCAGCTTTACGCCAATCGGCTTTGGCTTGCTCGATTTTGTCTTTTGAAGAAGAAACAAAATTCCAAGAAATATAACGCGGCCCTTCTAGTGTCGCGCCGCCAAGCAGCATCAAGCTTGCACCGCCCTCGCCCGCACGCACAGAAATAGCGTCCCCAGGGCGAAATACCATCATCTGACCAGCATTAAAGTTTTCACCCGCGATCTCTATTGTTCCTTGCACTAGGTAAAGACCGCGATCTTCGTGATTATCTGGCATCGGAATAATGGCGCCCGGCGCAAGCGTTACCGATGCATAAAACATTTCAGAAAAAGTTTTGACAGGCGCAGTCTCACCATAGGCTTCGCCCAGAATAAGGCGCAGTGTTTTACCTTCCCCTTCCAAGAAGGGAAGCGCCTTCTTGCCATGGTGCTCAAAAGCGGGCGCCATATCTTCGTCCTTAGCAGGAAGCGCCACCCATGTTTGAATACCAAAAAGCTTGTGTGGGACGGCGCGGGTCTCAAGGCTGGTGCGTTCAGAGTGCGTGATGCCTTTGCCAGCGATCATCCAATTAACCTCGCCGGGATAGATCATCTGATTGGTGCCCAGGCTATCGCGGTGCTGAAACTCACCCTCAAACAGATATGTAACTGTCGCAAGGCCAATATGCGGATGTGGGCGCACATCAATCCCGCCGCCGCTAATAAATTCCGCGGGACCAGCTTGATCGAAAAAAATAAATGGCCCGACAAGCTGTCGCTTAGCAGAAGGCAAGGCGCGGCGCACTTCAAAGCCGCCAAGATCCCGCGCCCGCGGGATAATCAGTGTTTCAATTGATTCTTTTTCGCCCGCTTCGGGGCATTCCGGGTCAAGGGCATCCGTCCAGCTCATCGCTATTCTCCTTTTCCCTTTCCACTAATCGAAGCACAAAAGAATACTATCACAATCAGCGCGCTACGGCGACTATGCGTACGCACCAATGATCGTGCCCTTACTACTCATTAGGTTTCTTTAAAACCGCGGCGGAATAGGCCCGTTAATGGCTCCAACAGATATTGCAACGGCGTGCGGGCGCCCGTCACAATTTGAACATCAGCCACCATCCCAGGGGATAGTTTAACAGAGCCCATTTTTTCATAGGCCTCATCAGTGACACGCACCTGCGCGCTGTAATAAGAAACGCCGCTTGCTTTGTCGGTAAGCACATCAGCAGAAATCGCAACAACCTCGCCCTTTAATTGCGGCAAGCCACGCTGGGTTAGTCCGGGGAAAAGAACTTTCGCCGTCAGGCCAGGCTGAACAACGTCGATATCCATGGGCGAAACTTGCGCCTCGATGATCAATTCATCTTGATCCGGCACAATTTCAAGGATGGTCTCTCCCGCCCCAATGACGCCGCCTGCGGACTTATAACGCGACGCCATAACGGTGCCCGAGGCTGGCGCCGAAATTACCGTGCGGCTCAAGACATCACTTGTGGCCGTCAATTTTTCATTGACTTCAGCAAGCTGCGCAGAGATACGCACGAGCTCTTCGCCAACTTGATCAAGACGGGCAGAGTCCATTGACGCGATCTCAAGCTCAGCCGCGCCCATTTCCTGATTAGCCCGCGCAATGGACGCTTTGTTAGCCGCGATGCGCTCTTCGATCTGGGCGCTGTGGCGCTGCAATTCCAAAAGGCGCGGCCGACGCGCAAGGCCTTCTTCTAACAAGGTTTGAACGTCAGCTATTTCATCTTCGAGCAGATCTTTTTGCGTATTCTGGCTTTCTATTTGCGCTTGAAACCCGCTGATCTCTTCACGCAACTGCGCAACCCGCTTTTGCAATATAGACTTTTGACTTTCATACGTGCGCTGACGCGTTTCAAAAAGCCCATTTTGGTTGTCTAAAATTGCCTGCAAATCAGCACTGGAGGAAGCATCACGATTAAGCCAGTCAGGATAGACAAGCTTGTCGGAGCCGCTTTGTTCCGCCGTCAACCTGACACGAATAGCGCTTAACGCGGCGCGCTCTTTCACTAACACCTGATGGCGCGATAAGGATTGAATTTCTTGTAGCTTGATCAAAGGCTGGCCTGCTGAAACCTTGTCGCCATCGCGGGCGTGAATTTCTGCGATGATGCCGCCTTCTAAGTGTTGAACGACACGGCGACTGCCTTCAGGGCTGACCGTACCCGGAGCAATTGCCGCAGACGATAAGGGCGCCAGCGCCGCCCAACCGCCAAAAACGCCAAAAAAGATAAATACAACCACCGCGCCAACACGCAGCAAAGGCAGTAGGCTTTGATGCAAATCAGAAGCCGCGCCTTCTTTGTCTTGACCAGCGACCCAACTGGCAAAGCCTTCATATTGGGCAATGACATGTTTGACGATAGACGTCTGTTTGGGGCTCTCTTCACTCATGACGCAGCCTCCCGTTTGATTTCAGGGTCATTACGGCGATCACTCTTATTGCTAGAGGCTTGTTCTTTTGGCGCTTGCTCCGTCTTAGAACTCGCAACCGGTTTAAGTTTCTCAGCAGGCCCATGCTTTTTTGCTTTGGCATTGTGCGCAGGCGCTTTTTGTGGCGCAGCCTTAGTAGCGACTTGAGGTTTTTTCGCGCCAGATTGCTTGTGAGCAACTTGGCGTTCGCTTTCTTTTTTATCGCCCGCCTCATTTCCAATCACTGTTAAGTCACCTTGTTTGCGGCGACGCTGGATTAGGGCGTTTAACACTTCATCACGCGGGCCATATAAATCCGTCGATCCGTTGCGCAGACATAAGATACGATCAACACACGAAAGAGCTGACGGGCGATGGGCCACCATAATAACCGCAGCGCCGTCATTTTTGGCCGCCTCAATCGCGGAGGCGAGCGCCGTCTCACCATCCTGGTCAAGGTTGGAATTTGGCTCATCCATAATCAATAATTTCGGATCGCCATAGAGCGCGCGCGCCAGGGCAAGACGTTGACGTTGCCCCGCCGATAAACGCGCGCCGCCTGGACCAATCTCTGTGTCATATCCATTTGGCAAACGCAGTATCATGTCATGAACGCCTGCGCGCATTGCCGCCTTGATAATTTTTTGCGGATCCCCTTCTGTTAACCGCGCAATATTCTCGCGCACAGTCCCAGAGAATAATTCCACCGATTGCGGAACATAACCGATATACCGACCGATATCTTCACTTAAACGCTGGTGCAAATCAGCGCCGTCAATTCGTACACTGCCCTGTGTTGGGCGCCAGACGCCGGAAATAACCCGGCACAAGGTGCTTTTCCCCGAAGCTGACGGACCTAAAATGGCAAGCGCTTCCCCCGGTGTCACTTCAAACGAAACTCTCTTTAAAATCGGGGATGCGCTGTCTTGGGGGGCGAACGTAATATCTTCAACCGTCAGCTCGCCCGTCGGCGCCGGCAACTCCATTGGATTGGGGTTTTCAGCGTAAACTTTCAAAAGCATCAATAATCTTTGGTGCGCGTCACGCGCAGCAACAAATTGCTTCCAAACGCCAATAGCATTTTCAATTGGTGCTAACGCGCGCCCCAAAAGAATAGAACCAGCGATCATCGCGCCGCCGCTTAGCTTGCCGTCCAGCACAAGAAGCGCACCAGCGCCCAACATAACCATTTGAACCGTCATGCGCAGCGCTTTTGTGGCGCCTGAAACCATGGCCCCTAACTCTTCCCCCTGCGCTGTTTTCGTTAGTGCGCTTTTGTTTTGGCTTCGGAACCGCCCAAGAACAGCAGGGGCCATGCCCATGGCATGGATAGCCTCAGCATTTCGTAACGATACTTCCACAACATCATGGGCCCCGGCCTGGGCCCCGGCGCCTTCTTTCAAAGACTGACGGGTCAACCGCTCATTAAAGACCGCAAGGACAAGAATTAAAGCCGCCGCAATAACCGTCACTAGCCCAAGGGTCCAATGCATCGCAAAAATCGCTAGCAGAAAAATCGGCGTCCAAGGGGCGTCAAACAGCGATTTTACCCCTTGCCCCGATACGAAATTTTGAACAATTGATAGATCCCGCAGTGGGTTTGCGCCAACGGATTGGCCCACAAGGGTGCTTTTCAAGCTCGCTTTAGCGACATCTTCGCTGATATTTTCGTGGAACCAGGCGCTTATGCGCGTCAATAGACGCGATCGCAAAGTATCCAAAAACCCAAGAACGCCAACACAGGACACGGCGATCAAGAATAACAGCAACAAAGTCGCCCGTTCCCCACTGCCCAGCACGCGGTCATAGATCTGCATCATGTAAAGGGGCGAGGCGAGATACAAAAGGTTGAGAAGAAAACTAAACACTAAAATAGCGCCAAAGGCCCAACCGGCTTCTTTTAATTTAGCCGCGATTGGCCCTTCTTGCGCTTGTTCTGCGCTGCGTTTTATCGTTCCCCAAAAATCAGTTTTTTGCATCATCGTTAATACTTTTCCGATTCGCTGGTTTCACCGATGTTTTCCCTTATCGGCGCCAGCAATCGCCGCGACAGCGCTAAGGGGCGCCAATCATTGAGCGACAAAGGCCTATCCTTACGTCAAGGCTAGTTAAGTCATTCAAGCTCTTAGGATTTCTTGAAGATCCCCATAGAAACATATGAATTGCTGCGACGCAGCATGGGCGTTAAGTTCGTAGCACATTACCCATCTTCAAGCAGTAATGATTATAAATTCTCTTCATTTTGCCGCACGTTAAGTGTTTTTAATGCGCAAAGCGAGAACGACAAGTTCCGAAACAACAATGAATGTTTCGATATCAGTACAAAATAAAAGTCATGACCTCCACCCAAGGTGGCGGTTTTTGAATGAATAAAAAAAAAGCAGACGCCAATTACTGGCGTCTGCATTGTTAAGGATTTTAGTGGGCCGTTCGAATTTACGGCTAAAGAGCGCTTTTGCTGGCTGTCAAAAGCGCTGGGTTAAGCCTACAGCTTTGTAAAGCGCCGTAAATCACCCTTCAAAGCAACGGGATCGCCGCCAACGAATATGACTGTGTAGGGTACAAAACCGCCTATACCCCCATTTTGGAGTTTAGCACGGACACTAATATCCACCGCCCATGCTGGCAAACCCTGATATCCGGCAATATCGGCATAGACTTTATAAGGCGAACTCTGGAAGCGGTATTTCGCAGCGCGCGGGTTCACGAGCCTCGAATTTACATACTCTACTACTGCTTGTTCATAGGCCGCTGGCACTGGCCCAAAATCAGCAGCCGTCACGCTCGCAAAAAATGCGACGAGAGCGGCAGCGCCAACCATGATAGTTTTTATCATTTTCATTTGTTTTTCCTTTCTCAAGGTGGCGTCAGACATTTGTGACGTTCATGGCGTCATCACACAAATTCAGTGATAAAACCCAAACTGTCACATAACTGTGATATATGTCATTAAACTGTCACATTGAAATCGTCAAGACAAATGCGCAATTTGTGCGCAAATTAAGCGCATTATGTGCGCATTATTATTTCCCCTCCAAAATAATCCTTATTGATACCGGCGCACGCCAGGGGCAACCTGATCGCTATTAATCTGTTGCCAACAACTGGATTGAAGGATTCTTCACCAGACCTCTTTGCGATGAGCCATAAAGTGACATAATGTTTTCGTATAAGAGGATTAGAGGAAACAAAGGCTGAAAGTTCTAAGGCTGCGCAAACAGCACCTTCTGAACGACGGCCCGCATCTGGGGCGATAAAAGAGGGGTCAGCATGGCGCGATCATTAGAACGGGCGGTAAAATTCGTTCGGCCAGGACGATATATTTTTAACATGCTGCTCTTTTTGTTAGCGGTAGCAGCGGTCGCCTATTATCTGTCCCCTTTAAGCCCGCAGCCCACCAATGTTTTGGTCGATGCCTTTAACGCTAATGTCGCGTTAAACGGATTGATCCTTGGCGTTTTATTTGTCGGAATTATTTACAACCTGCGCCAAGCTGGCGTGATCTCCCCAGCGGTTCGTTGGATGGAGGCGTTTCGCGAAACGGTCGATCCGCGCCGCGCACGCTTACCGCGGGCGCCGATTTTGATTTCCGCCATCGCGCGAATTCTTCTTGACGCCGATGAAAGAGGCGGCCGCCTAACCCCAGTCGCCGCAAGATCCATCCTTGACTCAATCGGCACACGTATTGATGAAGGACGGGAGATGGGCCGCTATATCGGCAACCTTCTTGTATTCCTTGGCCTTCTTGGCACCTTCTGGGGCCTTTTAGAGACTGTTAACGCCGTAGCCGCAACAATTGCAGGGCTGGCGAACACCACAGGCGCCGCAGAAGACGCCGTGCAACAACTCATCACCAATCTACGTGAGCCGCTAAGCGGCATGGGGACTGCATTTTCATCATCCCTATTTGGCCTTGGCGGCAGCTTGATTGTTGGCTTTTTGGACCTCCAAGCAGGACAAGCACAAAATCGCTTCTACACTGATCTTGAAGATTGGCTGGCTGGCATGACAGAAGCCGCGACAACCAATAACAGCGGTGCAAAGACCAATATGGCCGGTGAAGACATTGCCCAGGAAGAGGTCGGCAACCTTCTCCATGCTGTACGCAACCTTGAAGCGGCGCTTGCGCAAAACACAGACAAACAAATGCAGGCGCAAGCCGATCAGGCGGTTGGGCTGCGCGATGAGATCCGCGCCCTAAACCGAACCCTGATCCGCGTCGGCGGCGGCGAGGAGTAGACCCAGTGCCCCGTCGTAAGGCTCGCGCTGACGCCAATATCTGGCCCGGCTTTGTGGATGGCCTCTCCACATTGCTTCTTGTGCTGATGTTTGTATTGTCGATCTTTGTGGTCGCACAGTTCTATCTCGGCGAAAAACTCACATCTGTTAAAGACGAGCTTGCGTTCAAAGATAGTGAGCTTGCAAAACTGACCGCCCGCATGAACAGCCTTGCCGAACAGCTTGGCCTGGCGCAGTCGGAAAAAGCAGCGCTTGAGCAGCAAGTACTCGCTCTTCAAGATACGATTACGCAAAAAGATACTGAGCTTGCAACCCTTGCCGCCGCCCTTGCGACGAGCCAGGCGGCGGTCGCCGCCTCCGCCGAAGAATTAGAAGCGGAAAAAGCACTCAGTGAAGATCAAAAGAGCCAAATCGCTACGCTTAACGCGCAACTTGCAGCGCTTCGCAAACAATTAGCGAGCCTTCAAGAAGCGTTAGACGCAGCGGAAGCAAAAGACAAAGAACAACAAACACAAATTAAAAATCTATCGCAACGCCTAAACGCAGCGCTTGCCCGCAAAGTGCAAGAGCTTCAAGAAGTCCGCTCACGGTTCTTTGAAGAAATGCGCGAAGCGCTTAAAAATCTTCAAGGCGTCACAGTGGATGGCGACCGCTTTTCGATCGGCGGCGATGCGCTTTTTGCGCCATGCGATGCGTCGATCTCTTTGGCTGGCCGTCAGGCGCTAGACAAAGTCGCCGTCGGGGTTCTTGAAATTGACCGTCGCATCAAGGCGCAGATCGCTGGCCGCGAGAATGAGCAAAGCACGCAGGCCGTACAAAACTGGGTCGTACGCGTCGACGGCCATGCCGACAATACGCCGCTGGGCCCCGCATGCGCAGCTAAGTATACAGACAATAAGGGTTTGTCGACAGCCCGCGCCCTTTCCGTGACACGCTATTTGGAAAGCAAGGGCGTTCCCTCTCGCCGCCTTGTGGCGACGGGGCTCGGCTCAGACTACCCTCTGGTTGCTGGCTCTGGCGCAGCAGCGCTTGCTCAAAACCGACGGATTGAGTTTAAACTGACGGAACGCTAATTCGTTCCGTCACAAAAATAGCAATAGCAAGAACTAGCTTTAGCCAAACACAACCTGGTGCATAATCCGCCCAGGCGTGAACGCTAGTAATCCGGCGATGATCAGTCCGCCGATAAACATCCATTTGAAGTTCTGTGCGTGGATTTTAAAGTCACGCCCGCCCTTTAAGATGCGGCGTACCCCATTAACAAGACCAACAGCTGTAAGTACTGTAAGGATATGGATGGGGCTGAAGCGCGCCCAAAATGGATCGCCCGGCGCCACAGGGTGTTGGATAAACACGGATGTAATTGTCACCAAACTCATCAACGCAACCCAAATGACGCCAAGAGTGCGATGGGGGAGTGTTCCTTTCGGAGCCGAAAACTGAATGACGCCTAAAAAGAAAGCGCCGATTGCCGATATCGCATGGACCTGAATATGCCACGACGCTGATAATAATGGGTCTAAGGACATGTCCCCCACCTGGCCTTCTGGACTTTAAAATGAAGAGTAACCAGCAAATACGTAAGTTATAGCATCTTTACGCACTGGAAAATTAATACTTCAAACTGTCCTCAACCGGCCTACCTTCTTGCGCTTTATGCTGAAATTGCAGCGCGATCATGACCCCCTTTAAGGGACGCAGCATCGCAAAAATCATTGCGACAGCCCCCAAGGAGCTAATCAAAAAAGCCGCCCAGATCGGCGCGTACCAAGCGTAACGCGCGATAATCGCGAGAACCACGGCAAAAAATCCGACAATAAAAATAACAAAAACGGCGGGCCCATCCCCTGAATCGGCCTTTGCGTAGTCCAGCCCACATACACTGCAGCTGTCTTGCAGGCCGAGATATCCCTTAAACAATTCACCTTGCCCGCACCGTGGACACTTGCCAGCCATGCCAGTCGCATAGGGAGATAAAGGTGGATAATAACTCATAGCTTGAACCCCATATCAGCTTTCAAAACGCATTTATCTGCGTCCCGTTTGAAATGGGGCTTTAAATAAATGCCGCAAGTTAAAGACGCTGCGTCAAATTCGTGACCAGCGCCTTACTTTCCTTAACGGCCTTCAACAGCTCGGGACTAGGAAAGCAGTCCTTGGTTTCCAAGAACATAGACGGCCGCGAAAAGGAATAACCAAACGACGTCAACAAAGTGCCAATACCAAGCCGCCGCCTCAAATCCAAAGTGACGCTCTGGCGTGAAATGGCCGCGCATCGCCCGGAACAAGCAAACCGTCAAGAAGATCGTGCCTATAATGACATGCAAGCCGTGGAAGCCCGTCGCCATAAAGAATGTTGAACCATAAATGTCGCCGTCAACAAACTTGAACATGCCGCCAGCAATCGCTTCATAGTACTCAACACCCTGCAAGAAGGTGAAGAAAACGCCAAGGATGATGGTTACGGTAAGGCCTTGGATCAGGCCCTTTTGGTCACCATGTTGAACAGCGTGGTGCGCCCATGTCACTGTCGTTCCGGACAGCAACAAGACCAGCGTATTTATTAACGGAAGGCCCCAAGCGCTAAGCGGTGTAACCGTTGGTGGCGGGAAAACGCCGCCGCTCATTTGCTGGCGACCATCATTACCCAAGAAAGCAGGGTCCCCATTAAGATTTGTCATTTGGGTGCCGTCACCGAGAATAATCTCCGCGCCGCCGCCAGGGAATAAAGCTGCGCCAAAGAAGGCCCAGAACCATGCGGCGAAGAACATGACCTCAGAAGCGATGAACAACACCATGCCATAGCGCAGGCCAAGACGGATGATTGTCTTAGTGTTCTCGCCCTTCAGGCTTTCAGTGATGACATCGCGCCACCATGCGGCCGCGGTAAAAAGTACGCCGCCAAGACCAGCTGCGAAAAGCCACCAGCCTTTAAGGCCTTCGCCGTCGCCGCCGCCCAATAAAAGGCCACTTTCACCAGGACCAGACCGCATCCAAGCAACCGCGCCCACCATCATCAGTGTCGCCGAGAGAGAGCCAAGTAAAGGCCAAGGCGATGGGTTGACTAAGTGGTAATCGTGTTTGACTTCAGCGCCGGCCATGGGCCATCTCCGTCTTTATTATATTCTAGAGGTTTCCTATAGGCTGCGCGCCGCCATTCGCCAAGGGAAGGATAGCCGCAGGCCGCGCGCTATTCAGCCGCAGCAAGACGGTCATCTTCCTCATCGTCCCAGCGGAAGAAAGTATAGGACAAAGTGATGGTTTCAACCTCGTCCATATTTTTGTCCTTCGCCATTGCAGGGTCGACAAAATAAGAGACAGGCATGGAAACTTTTTGCCCCGCCCCAAGCTGCTGCTCGGTAAAGCAAAAGCAGTCTATCTTTTTAAAATATTTGCCCGCTTTCGCTGGCGAAACATTATACGTCGCGCGTCCAGAAATTGGTTTTCGCGCCAAATTTTCCGCCTCATAAAACGCCAGGCCAGACTCGCCGAGATTGATGGTCTGCGAGACTTGCTCCGGCTTAAACTCCCAAGGCAAGTTGCCGTTCATGCTTGCGTCAAAACGAATGGTGATTTTACGGTCGATGGTGGCGGTTGGCGCTGCGTCTGCGACCCCTGTCGTGCCGCCCCACCCGGTTACCTGGCAAAAGGCGCGATAGGCGGGCACAGCAGCAAAAGATAAGCCCACCATGAAAACAACGGCAAAAACCACGCTTGCAGCGGTTTTTCGCACTTTCTCTTGATGGGTGTTTTGAGGCTCTTTTTTCATTTGGGGCGCAAAACCTTTAAAAGCTTCTTTCTGTGATACTGGCGCCAATGCGCAGGATTGTCACAAGATAGACCAACAGAACAAAACCGGCGACGCCAAGCGCAATTGCAATATTGCGGCGCTTTCTTTGGCGCTCGCTATCGTTGTTGGGGCTAGCGGCGCCCTGATCGTTTAAAGCTTGCCCATCGGATGGTTGCATAGATTGGGTGACCTTTGTTTCCGGCTGCGTTTGGTCTTCCCCACGCTCGCCAGAAGGTGTTTTCACTTCGTCAGACATAAGCAATCAAAGCCTCAATCAGTAGGGCGGCAAATAGTCCAAACAGATAGATTAATGAAAATCCAAAAAGTGCTTTTGCTGGCCCGTGATCATCGCGCGCGCTTTTTAATACTCGCCATGCGCGCCAAATAAACCCGGCGCCCAAAAGACTAGACACCGCGAGATAAAAGAGCCCCCCTGTGTTTAGAAAATACGGCGCGACGCCAATCGGCGCGAGGGTCAAAGCATATGCAAAAATCTGTCTCTTGGTGGAAACCGGCCCCTTAACATTGGGCATCATCGGCACGCCGACCCGCGCGTAATCCCCTTCCCGGTATAAAGCAAGCGCCCAAAAATGCGGCGGCGTCCACAAGAAAGTAATCGTGAATAGAGCCCAAGCCTCTATCGGCGCGGCGCCGCTAACGGCCGCCCAGCCGACCACTGGCGGCAAAGCCCCAGCCGCCCCGCCAATCACAATGTTCTGGGGCGTGCGCCGCTTCAACAACATCGAATAAATAACGACGTAGAAGAAAATCGTAAAAGCAAGAAGACCTGCTGCAAGCGCATTGGAGGCTAGCCATAACAACACCACTGAAAGCGCTGATAAGAACCACCCAAACCCAGCGGCCTCCCCACTAGGGATCAAGCCTTGGGGGATTGGCCGCCCAGCGGTGCGGCTCATTTCCGCATCGATATCAGCGTCCCACCACATGTTTAAGGCGCCTGACGCCCCCGCCCCGACGGCAATGGATAACAATGAAACAGCGGCAAGAATAAAATTCATATCCCCTGGCGCTAAAACCATGCCCACAAACGCCGTGAAAATCACAAGGGACATCACACGCGGCTTGAGTAGCATGAAATAGTCGCGCGGTCCGGCATAAACCGCATGACCAGCAGTATTCGCAGCATTTCCAACAGTACTATCCGCTCCGGAAGGAGCAGCGCCTGAGGGAATAGTTGAGGATGTGCCTATACCTTTTTCCATAGCGCTTTATGGCGCAAAGGGACGGCAAGGAAAACCATAATCGACGGCAGGGCTACGCGACCCGGCGTCGCAAAACTGATGCGCCCAAGCGAGGTAAACACAGGGAGTAATCGGAACGGGGTTGGTTAGCCGCGCGCAAGGACCGACTTTATGGCGTAAAGGAAGAAAACCAACACCATAAATGCTAGGAAATAAGCCAGGAGCGCCCCTGCTTGCAGGTTCATAAATTGCAGCCAACTGGCCTCAAACTGGTTGAACAGCCTGCCTTGAACGGCCGTTGTTTGCATCGTGCTGGCAAAGAAAACCGCGCGAACAAACCCGCCAACCACAAAAAGCAAGAGAGCGACAATGGTCATCGAAACAACTTGGCTTGACCGGCGCATCATTAATGCCGCAGCCAGCACAGCGCTAAAAGCAATAAAAAGCCCTATTCGGTCGCCTTGCAGAAAAGTGCCGCGCAAAATGCCCGCAACATCATCTAAGATCATCTCAAACATGTCGTTAGCCCCAGCTGTATTTTGAGAGCCCCCAAACTCACGCGCCTAAACGGTGCGGTTGTTTCGCTCCTCTGATGACAACAGTTTTAACGATTATTAACCCATGTCGCTAGGCGGCGCTATCCTTAACAAATAGTAAAAAACCCGATCTGCACTAGTAGACCGGGTTTTTCGATGTCTTTTGCAACGGGTGGTTTAATTCGACCCGAAAAAACGATTTAGAACGCTTTAGAGTCGCCTTTATCAAAACGCGGCAATTCATTGAACTGGTGGAAAGGCGGCGGAGACGGCAAAGTCCATTCCAGCGTCGTCGCGCCTTCGCCCCAAGGGTTAGCCGCGGCTTTTTTGCGGTAGACGAAAAAGGCGTCAATCATCGCAATAAGGAAAATGAACATTGCGCCAAGCGTTACGGCATATCCAAAGCTAGAGACGCCATTCCAAAGCGCATAGGCCTCTGGGTAATCGATATATCGACGCGGCATGCCCTGTAGACCCAAGAAATGCTGTGGGAAGAAGATCAAGTTCACGCCAATAAACATTGTCCAGAAATGCAAGGCGCCCAGCCACTCGCGATACATCACACCGAACATTTTACCGAACCAGTAGTACCAGCCAGCAAAGATCGCGAAGACAGCGCCCAGTGAAAGAACGTAGTGGAAGTGAGCCACAACATAATATGTGTCATGCATATAGTGGTCGATGCCAGCATTCGCGAGCAGAACGCCCGTCACGCCGCCAACGGTGAAAAGGAAGATAAACCCAATCGCCCAAAGCATCGGCGTTTTAAACTCAATTGACCCGCCCCACATCGTTGCGATCCAAGAGAAGATCTTAATCCCCGTCGGAACCGCGATCACCATCGTCGCTGCAACGAAGTAAGCCTTCATATTCACGCTAAGGCCAACCGTATACATATGGTGCGCCCAAACGATGAAGCCGACAAAACCAATCGCCACCATCGCGTAGGCCATGCCGAGATACCCGAAGATCGGCTTCTTTGAGAACGTTGAAACAATGTGCGAGACAATGCCGAAGCCAGGCAAAATCAGGATGTAAACTTCTGGGTGACCAAAGAACCAGAACAAGTGCTGGTAAAGAATTGGGTCGCCGCCGCCAGACGCGTCAAAGAAAGATGTGCCGAAATTACGGTCTGTGAGAAGCATGGTGATCGCACCAGCTAGCACCGGCAGTGACAGAACAAGCAAGAATGCCGTCACCAAAACTGACCATGCAAATAACGGCATTTTATGAAGTGTCATACCCGGCGCGCGCATATTGAAGATCGTGGTGATGAAGTTAATCGCGCCAAGGATTGAAGACGCGCCAGCAAGGTGTAGCGCTAGGATCAATAAATCCATCGCTGGCCCAGGGCTGCCGGTCGTAGAGGACAAGGGCGGATAAAGCACCCAACCACCGCCAAAGCCAAGGTTTGAGCCGTAACCCGGTGCAAAAAGCGACAAGGTCAGCAATATGCCGGATGCACCGTAAAGCCAGAACGAAATGTTATTCATCCGCGGGAAGGCCATGTCAGGCGCGCCAATCATAATCGGCACAAACCAGTTGCCAAATCCGCCAATAACAGCCGGCATCACCATAAAGAAGATCATGATCAGGCCGTGATAGGTGATCAGGACATTGTAGAAGTTGTAAGCGGCCTCAACATTACCGCCCGTAAAATTCGAAAGAACTGTCACGCCAGGTTCCGCTAGCTCCCAGCGGATAAGCCCTGACATGCCGCCGCCGATGATACCAGCGAGAACCGCAAAAATCAGATAAAGCGTGCCGATGTCTTTGTGGTTCGTGGACCAAAACCAGCGAATCCAAAATGGCGGCGTGTGATCATCGTGGCTGTCTGCGCCCGTGGCGTGTGCGTCTGCCATAATCCGGAGACCTTTCCTCAATTCAAATCGTCATCAAGCCAAGTCAGGCTTATTTATTTTCCAATGCAGCGGTGCGTGTTTTCGCTTCACCGCCCGCAGGACCAGCCGCAATCGGCTCCATCCCGTTTAATTCACGTTGCTCGTTTACCCATTTCATGAATTCAGGGCGAGAAACCGCATGCACCTCAATCGGCATAAAAGAGTGTTTGATGCCGCAAATCTCTGAGCATTGGCCGTAATAGACGCCTTCTTCCTCAGCGCTGAACCAAGTCTCATTAAGACGGCCAGGAACCGCATCAATTTTGATAGCGAAGTTCGGCAACGCCCAAGAGTGGATCACATCGCGAGCCGCTGTAATCACGCGGATCGTTTCGCCCACAGGCACAACAACTGGGTTATCCACTGCTAAGCGATATTTTTCTGGCGTTGTCTGATCTTCTTCAAGCATGAGTGCGTTAAATTCGAAGTCGCCAAAATCAGGGTAAGCGTAAGTCCAACCCCACTGGAAGCCGATGACTTTTAACGTCAATGTCGGGGCCATCGCGATCTTGCTTTTGTCTTCACCAAAAAGACCAAAGATCTTTGTTGGACCAACCCGTGAGCGACCGCCGCGGATGATCACCTCATCGCCGGCTGGCGCTGGCGATGTAAGCGTCACAAGGACTTCCGGATCGCCAAGTCCATCAAGTTTATAATCTTTGCGGTTTTCCAGCTTCCGAACGCCAGAAGCGCCAGAAAGGAAAACCTCGATATGATCGGGGCGTTTGACGACACGTCGCTCAGTAAAATCATTAGCAAAAGCATATTCAGATGCTCCGCCTTGGGCGACGACCTGTTTGCCGTCTGGCGTAACGTCTTCTTTATAAAGAAGGTCAAACGAGAAAAGCGCGATGAAAAGAAGAATAATGATCGGAATGCCAGTCCACAAAACTTCAACCAATGTGTTGTGGCTGAATTTGCGGGCAACGGGGTTCGCTTTTGAATTATAGCGCACAATCACCCAAAGCAGCAGCGCCAAGACGAACAAGCTGATACCCGTCATGATCGGCATCAAAACCCAATTGTGGAAGATGTGCACTTCCTCCGCCACGGCCGATTTCGCCGCGACCATAGAGATGCCGCCATCCACAGCATAATCAGCCGCGTTCGCCGCGCCAAAGATCGCCGCAGCGCCGCCCAAAGCAGCAGCCGCCGTTAAAGCTCGTTTTTTATTAGATAAAGCGCCGCTTACAGCGTCTTTAAGAGAAGTCATTTTATCTTGCGCCAAACGCGTCATGGTCGGTTGTCCGTTTTCCAGATCGCTCAAACTTAGAGCTTTTCGAACAGGGCGGCTTATAAACAAATACGCTTTCCCGCCGCACCTTGGGTCCAGGTGGGCAGGTTATAGTCCGCCTTGCCTGATTAAGCTATGAACCAAACGACGGAAAAATAGTCGCATCACCATGCGAGCTGACCAAGACACCCATTATTAGAAAGAATAAGGCAATGATGCCGGATAACCGATTGCCTTAAGGACTGGCGCTGCTTAACTGTAAAGATATGACACAATCCCTGTTTTTTTCCCGCACCGAGCTTGATGAAACCCGCAGCCAACGCATACTCGATGATGCGCTAAAAGACGCTGATGACGGCGAACTGTATTTGGAATACGCCCAATCGGAAGCCTTTGTTTTTGATGACAATCGCCTAAAAAATGCGAGCTATAATGTTGAGCAGGGCTTTGGCCTGCGCGCCGTATGTGGCGAGGCGACCGGCTACGCCCATGCGTCAGAACTATCTGAGGACGCGTTAAAGCGCGCAGCTTCTGCTGTGCAAGCGGTAAAAACTGGGCAATCTGGCGCCCTGGCCGATGGCCCGTCGCGCACCAACGCCAAACTATACAGCGATGAGAACCCGCTCGGCGGCATGGGCTTTGAAGAAAAGACAGCCCTTCTAGAAGAAATTAATCGTTTCGCCCGCGATATGGACCCCCGCGTGCGACAGGTTTCAGCCTCTTTATCTGGGGAGTGGTCAGCGGTTGAAATTATGCGCCCCGGCGGCGAAGTCGTTCGCGATTTCCGCCCCCTTGTCCGGCTTAATGTGGCGGTGACCGCTGGGGAGGGCGACCGGCAAGAGACCGGGTCCTACGGCGCGGGCGGACGCGAAGGTTACGCTGCTTTTGTAACGCCTGAGGCTTGGCAAGGCCAAGTCAAAGAAGCCCTACGCCAAGCCTTGGTGAACCTGGAAGCGGAGGCTGCGCCAGCCGGGGAAATGCCCGTGGTGCTTGGCCCTGGCTGGACCGGCGTTCTTCTTCACGAAGCGGTCGGCCACGGCCTTGAAGGGGACTTTAACCGCAAAAAAACCTCTGCTTTTGCGGGCCGGCTGGGCGAGCGGGTCGCCGCGCCCGGCGTCACCGTCATTGATGACGGCGCCATCGCAAACCGGCGCGGATCTTTAACGATCGACGACGAAGGCGCCCCGACAGAGCGCACGGTCCTAATCGAAGACGGCATCTTAAAGGGTTATATGCAGGACCGGTTAAACGCCCGCTTAATGGGCGTCGCCACCACCGGCAATGGCCGCCGCGAAAGCTTCGCCCACCAACCCATGCCGCGCATGACAAACACGTTCATGACAAATGGCGACAAAGACCCTGAAGAGATTATCAAAACTGTGAAAGACGGGATCTATGCGGTTAATTTTTCCGGCGGTCAGGTCGACATTACCTCAGGCAAATTCGTCTTTAACTGCACCGAAGCTTACCGCGTGCAAAACGGCGTTGTCGGCGCGCCCTTAAAGAATGTGGCCCTGATCGGCGATGGGCCAAGCGTTCTAACCCGCGTTTCAATGATCGGGAATGATTTCTCCCTCGATCCAGGCGTGGGCGTCTGCGGCAAGGCGGGCCAAGGGGTCCCCGTGGGCGTCGGTCAGCCCACGATCAAAATCGATGCGATGACGGTTGGCGGGGCTGGGGTATAGGCGGCTTAAAAGGATTAGTTGCCTTTAAATCTGGTATCGATCGCCGAAGGTGAAGAACCAGATGTTCAACGTGATATAAACAAACACATACCTGGAACTTAAGTACCGTACCCAGCCCGCACTGAAACGCCGCCTTATGGCGATTGCAGCTGTGGCAATAGCGCTCCCTTCGATCAAGGCGCCAATCATACCATTTTGCGCTGGGTCCCAATAGGAAATGGGGGAGATAAAACGCCAATCGGTTATAGGCCAAAAATGCCGGTGGGCGTCGTCTGCATGCAAAGGAAAATCAAGAGCAGCATGGACAAGCAAAGATAAGGCGAATAATTTCAACAAACCAATCTTTCGCCAAACCGCAAGGCCAAGCAAAAAAAAAGCAAGCGGCACGGAGTTTGATATGGCGCCCAAGATTTGCCAAGGCTCCCGCCAATAGGCGTCCCCCCACATCTCACCCCACCCCATGGGGGTGAAAAACTGCGCCCAAATGAAAAAGACGAAGATGGTGGCATCCGGCGCAATCGCCCCCGCCGCAACAGCCCAATTGCGCCGTTGTGCATTAGCCCCACCGCCTGGCCGCGCGAGCATTGCCGCAGCAATCAAAATATGAGCTGGCGTGTTCATGGTTTAGATTTTACAAATGCACTTTAATGTTGGTCCGTTGCGCAATTAGACCTGTATCAAAATTATCAGTACGCCAGCCAGAAGAAAACCCGCCAAAATCTTTAAGATTAAAGCCATTGCAATTTCTTGTTTTGTTGGGTTTTCTAGAGCCGAGTGATGCGCCTCTCCCCTTCTGCTCGCGCGAATGAGCTGTATTGCCCATTGTACATTTCTTCTACAATACAATCTTATGACCAACGCCTTCACCACTCGCTTCGCGCCGTCGCCCACAGGGCTTTTGCATTTGGGCCACGCATTTTCAGCGTGGACAGCGTTTGACGCAGCGCGCGCCGCTGGGGGCGAATTCGTCTTGCGCCTTGAAGATATTGACCAAACCCGGTGCACGCCGGCTTTTGAAACAGCCATCTATGAGGATCTCGCCTGGCTGGGGCTTGAATGGCGAACGCCCGTGCGCCGCCAATCGGATCATTTTGACGATTTTCGCACGGCGCTTGAAATTTTACGGACGCGCGGGGTGCTGTACCGATGCTTTAAAACCCGAAAAGATATCGCCGTCGATATTGCGCGCGCGCCGCACCTTGCCCCGGACGGACCAGAGGGCCCGGCTTGGCGGGGCGCAGCGTTACCCCACAATGAAGAACGCACACTGATAGACAAAGGGCGCCCCTTCGCCTGGCGGCTTTCCATAAACGCCGCGGCGGAATATTTGGGCCCGCGCTTTAACGCGCTTTATTTTACCGAAGCGGGGGAAGGTCCAAAAGGGGAAAGGGGGCGCATAAAAGCAACGCCAGAGATTTTCTCCGATCCGGTTCTTGCGCGCAAGGACACGCCGACAAGTTATCATCTTGCTTGCACTTATGATGACGCATTGCAAAACATCACCCATATTGTTCGAGGGACAGATCTTTTTCACGCAACACATCTTCATGTCTTACTGCAGGCTTTGCTGGACCTGCCAACACCGGCTTATCATCATCACCGTCTTATTACGGATGAAAATGGCGCACGCTTCGCCAAACGCAATCACGCGGTGACATTAAATGCCCTGCGCGAAGCGGGGGCGACGCCGGATGAGCTGCGCCAACGGCTTGGCCTTTAATGTTTAACAAACATCTCCGCCGTCAAGCGATATCGCCCGGTGATAGGCCATGCAAATAAAACATCTTCTAACACAGGGCCGCCGCCGATATTATGCACCACCATCGGCCAGCCGGAGCCGCCTTTCAATTCCGTCACGATACCAATATGCGGCAAGAACCCCGCATCACCGCGCAAATTCCAAGCGACGATATCTCCCGGCTTGTATGCTTTTGGGTCTTTGCTTTGAACTAATTTGGCGCCAATACGTGTAAAGAATGTTTCGAGATTTGGCGCCCGGCGATGATCGATATTAGAATCGGGGCCTGACGCGCCCCAAATCGCAGGATAGGCATAAAAATTAGCGCGCATATCTTCATGCACCCACTTTTGCAAATCAACCCCTTCTACGCGCAAGGTGCGGATGACAACATCCGTACACACACCCCTGTCGGCGGCAACATCACCGCCAGGATATGCAAGCGCGACATAAGAGGGGTCATATTTAATTGGCAAATATGTTCGCTTTAATGCAGCAGCAGCCAAACGCGCACCGAATGTATCAGTTGACACACCTACCGTATGAGCCAGCTTATCCCCCGATACGCTCTTAGCGAACGATGAGGCCTCAACCTCTTTTGCCAACAACAAAGAGAAAATGGCTAAAATGGCTGGCGCTAACAAAATTGTGATTGGTTTATTCATGTTTTCTATTGCTAAAGCCGAAATTTGCAAGAAATTAGCCCGTGAAGGGGTTTTTATGGGGCAGGTTTCTTTTGGTAAAAATCACTTACAAAAATTTTGGCTAAAGCGAAATTTTAACGCAGACGCAAAATTCAGAACGAACGAAAAAATCGGGAGGATGATATGAAAGCTTTGATTTTACTATTTTTGCGGGTCACAACTGGGCTTCTATTAATTATCTGGGGAATGATCAAATTAATGGCGCCCAAAGCGGCGATTGGTATTTCCGACACTTACTATGGCGGCCTTATTAGCGCCGAAGCATTACAGACGCCAATCGGCGCCGCCCAAATCGCGCTGGGCGCCTTGGTGATCATAGGGTTTATGCGCAAAGTCTTTTACCCTATCCAAGCGGTCGTGTTGGGATACGGCGTATTTGCAATTTGGCAATATATTTTGGACCCATTTGGCCTGTACTTATTGAACGAGGAAACACGGCAAGTGCTGTTCTTTCCTTCCACAACCGTCTTTGCCGCCACGCTTGTAATGCTAGCCTTTAAAGACGATGACACTATTTCCTTAGACACCCTTCTTGGGCGCTAATTTCAAGCAAAAACTTCAAAAGCTTGCAGTCCGCCGCTGCAGGCTTTTTCGTTTATGTCTTGCGGCGGCGGCGGCAAGACAAGACCAGCACGTCGCAAATCATCCGCTGCCGTTTTCGCTGTTTTAATAACATTATACTGATGAACAGGCCGCACCAACCAAAGGGCGCGAGCAGCGCAACCAGCGTCACAGCCCCTTTGCGCATCCGAAATTATGTGGGCAAGCGACTTTTCATCCGTACTCGCGTCAGCATGCATTATGGACAAAAAAGTAAGCCGCCGGCGCGCCCCCTGATCAACAGCCATTAAAAAATCGGTCAAAGCAAGGATGGGCCCACGGCTTCCCGCATCCGCCAGTAGCTTGCGGCGCGAGCATGGCGCTACAATCATTCGCAAACCGAACACCACCGCCATGAACGCCGGTGAATACCCATTGCCAACTTGTACGGCATTAGTATAGCCGCCGTTATTTTCAAAAATGGCGCATTCATCACTAGACGGCAGAGGCGGAGAAAAGTCTTCCATAACAATATGCTTTTTTAGGGGCCCAAGGGCTCAGAGATAATAATCTAGGACTACTTCATTTGATAATGATTATCAATATCAAATTTGTCCCGCAATTAATGCGCCATTGACCCCAAAGCCTTTTCCAACATACGTTAATTATTCAGGGGAAAATCAACATGCCACGCCAGCACCTTAACGCGAACACTGTTATTAAGTCCCTTGTGCTTTTAAATAAGCGCATTGATGAACGCTTCCCTTCTTCGGGGCTTTCGATTGTTTGCCGCGATTTGACTCTCGTGGCGGAGAAGACAACCACCCGCTCCAAACGCGTGAAGTATCAAGGGGGCGCATGGCTTTTAGCCACCTGGACCCTCGCCCTCATCGGCGGCGCCTTTGGCGCATTACTAATTTCGTCCGCCCTGTTTATAGAAATCGCCGAATGGAATTTGGACTTACGGACCGTTCTCGCGAATCTCGGCATCCTTAGCCAAAACAACGCCATCGAAACCATCGCAACCGTCATGCTGGCGATATTCGGCGGTATATTAGGCGCAACCAATTTCCAAAATAAGGCGACACGACAGTACGTTTTCAAACATTTGCACGAGTTACGTTCATACGCACACGTCATTGACATGCATCAGCTGACAAAAGACCCGGTGACACTTTCAAGAAGTGCAACGCGCACAGAATCATCCCCTGAACGCACGATGACCAGGTTTGAACTTGCGCGATACCTAGATTATTGCACCGAAATGCTTTCGCTCACTGGTAAGCTCGCCGCTCTTTATGGTGAACAAACAGATGATGGCGAAATTACCGGCGCCGTCAATGAAATCGAGACGTTAACGGCTGGCATCAGCCGGAAAATTTGGCAGAAAATTACAATCCTCAATAGGGATTTTGAGTAAAGCCCCAACCAAATCATAGAGCGTCAAAGAATGACGCACAGGCTATTACAGACGTTCAATCGCAGTGATGATCCGTTCAGATTCGATGAATGGCGGCGGCACATTTAACGCTTCTTGGAAAAAGCGGCGTGCGGCGCTCTTTTCCCCAGCATCAACCGCAATTAATGCACGCCCAACCCAGGCATGATAATTATCCGGCGTGTAAGCAAGCAACCGAGTGAAGAGCTGATCCGCCTCAGCCAACTTGCCCTCGCTCGCTAAACAAAACCCAACGGCGGCCATAGCATCAAGCGCCCAGGCATCATCACTAAGCTGCGTACGCGCTTGCGTACAGCGCGCTTCATCAAACGCTTCCCCTAAGATCACACCAGCAGCGACGCCAAAATCGAATGGCGGCGGGCTTGTAATCGGTTGCTGCTGTAGTCTTGGCAAGTTGGGCGATGAAATTGCATCCTCTGCCTCAATCGGCTTGACCATCGCCAAACGCGGCGCGGCTTGCGGTGCGGGCACTTCAATTTCCAGCTGATTACTTGCGGGCTTAGAAACAATCTCAGAGACACTAGGCTCACGCAAAGCCAGTTGCCGCCCTGTGCGCAAAGTCTGCGGCGCCGCGGCTGCTAGAACCGGCTCAACCGTCTTTGTCGGTTCCAAAGGTGAAAAACGCGCAAAGGCCAAAACATCACTATTCGTTGCATCGCGAAGCCCCGGCGCCTCAACGATACGCCGCCCCGGCCCCGTCGCCTTTGGTTGTCTTAACACCGGCCGCGCTTCAGTTGTTTTCAGCTTCTTGCGTACTGGCGACGGCCCAGTTGACCCATCCCGCAATGCCAAACCTGATGAAGACACTGAATGGCGTACCGCTTGTGGTTTTAACGATGGCGCACTTGCGATGCGCGTCTCACCCTCAATTGCCTGGCTGGGAGACGGAGATTTGACAGGTTCAACCGACGCAAAGTCTAAAAATTCAAGGTCGATACACCAAGCCGCTTCATCATCAACGACGCATGGATTTGAAGAGGCTCTAGAAATTGCGCCATTCGCATCGATAGAAAGTATACTGCCCGTTACATCTGGCTCAAACTTCAAAGCACGCACCAATTTGCTGCGATCACCGAGCGGAATATCAAGGGCCCTTGTCACCCCATCAAGGCGGAAGACATCGCCCGCAACCTGACGCAAATCACATTCTCGCTCACAAATGATCGCGATACGCAAAAGGCGGCCTTTTTCCCCAACCTGAATGTCTTTGAGCTTATTATCAGCGAGAGCCGTTTGTTTAGCGGGGGCATATTCAGATGGCGCCGCAAAAGGATTGTGCGTGTCTGGTTGAGTTTGAGCATAGGCGGCTGTCGCCCCACACATGAGGAGCGTAGAAGCCGCCAATGCGGAAAATGAAGTTGAGGCGCTCATAAGCTTTTTGACTGCCAATCGCTTGCCCATTGGAAGACAAGCCTACTTAGGCGGACAATTAAGAGAGTCGGGCGCAAGGTCAATTCTTAACAAGGAGGCCCGTTAAGAAAACTCACCTAAAAATTCAGCCATACCCAAAGCGGTATTGCCACCTTGCCGCCCGGGCCAAACCCCTGTTTTACTAAGATAAAGCAGTTTTATTTAAAGGCCATACGTAACGATGGAACGTCTTTGCCCACCCATTAAATTGGGCATACCACGAGGGGAATAATGACCGAAAAGACATTCTGGGAATTTTTCGCCGGCGGCGGTATGGCCCGCCTGGGGCTCGGCCCTACTTGGCGATGCCAATTTGCAAACGACTTCGACGCCCAAAAAGCAACTGCGTACCGTGATAATTTTTCCGCCGATCATTTTTTAGAAGAAGACGTCAATGCGCTTTGCGCCGGGGACCTGCCTTCCTCAACCCCGGATCTTGTTTGGTCCTCTTTCCCTTGTCAGGATCTTTCCTTGGCTGGCGCCCGCGCAGGATTGAATGGCGCGCGAAGCGGCGCCTTTCACGGATTTTGGCGTTTAATGAAAAATCAAATGTCCCAGGATCGCGCGCCCCGGCTTTTAGTGTTGGAAAATGTCGCTGGCCTTATCACCGCCAATGGCGGGCGCGATTTCACCATCATTACGGATGCAATGGCGGCGGCAGGCTACACGATTAGCGCCCTTATGATTGATGCACAGTCCTTCACCCCACAATCGCGTCGGCGTATTTTTTTGTTTGGATTTTGGTCGCCGCCGACCTGGCTTTTTGGCGAAACGCCGCAAGTCAGCCCTGAAACCCCCGCCACATTAATCGAAGCGGTGAGCACATTGCCGACCAAAACGCTAGCAAGATGGCGATGGTTAACCCCTCGCCCCCATCACAAGCGCAATCTCAACCTCGGGGATATTTTAGAGAGCCACACACCTTGGCTCGCCCCAAAAGAGGCAGGCAAATTATTCACCTCAATGGCGCCAAAGCAAAAAAAGCGGCTTGAGGACTATAAAAATTCTGGCGCACATCATATCGGCGCGGGCTTTCGCCGTATCCGGTCGGAGAATGGAAAAAGAACTCAGCGATTTGAAGCGCGCTTTGACGGCCTTGCAGGGTGCCTTAGGACACCAGCTGGCGGATCGTCCAGGCAATATGTGATAGAGATCAACAATGGTGATGCGCGCGCGCGTCTTTTAACCCCGCGTGAAGCAGCCCGGCTGATGGGGCTGCCGGAAGAATACCGCCTCCCGCAAAGCAAAACGGCCGCCCTTAAACTTTCCGGAGACGGCGTTTGCGTTCCAGCAGTCCAGTGGATTGAAGAAGCGGTCTTAACCCCTGCGCTTAAAGCACCATCTCGGGGCCGAAAGAAAGCTGCGTAAATTCGCATGCCCCCTAAAGACGCATCCGAACCAACAACAGACGTCTTTTCAAAGGAAAAACGCGCTGAGATTATGCGGCGCGTAAAAGGCGCCAACACCAAACCCGAAATGATTGTGCGAAAAGCACTCTTCGCGATTGGCCATCGCTATCGGCTCAATGTCAAAGACCTTCCCGGCAAACCTGACATTGTCCTCAAAAAGCACCGCACCGTGATTTTTATCCATGGCTGCTTTTGGCACGGCCACAATTGCAAACGCGGCGCACGCATTCCAAAAACAAATCGAGAATATTGGGAGCAGAAAATTGCGCGCAATAAAGCACGTGACGCCAAAAACCAAAAAGCCCTTAAAGATCTTGGCTGGCGCGTCATCACTGTTTGGGAATGCACCTTAAAAGACTTTGATCCGCATTCCTTGCCAATTAGGCCGCCAGAATGACAAGCGCATAAAAACAAAGCGCGCAGCCAGATCAAGCCACGCGCCCTATTTGCTTAAAGATGCAACAAATCCCTAAAATGCATCCGCTGGCATAGACATCATCGTGTCCGCCCCGGTTTTTATCTTACTGAGATGGGCCTTAGTGTCTGGCAAGATCCGCTCAAGGAAATATTTGCCGGTGATAAGCTTGTTGTCATAGAAAGCATCGCCGTCGCCAGACGCTTTCTTTTCAAGGGCGGCTTTTGCAAGCTGCGCCCAACCATGGGTAAGACAGAGCAGCGAAAACATATGCAGGTAATCCATCGAACCTGCGCCAGCATGATCAGGGTTACCCATAGCGTTCGCCATAAACCACTGCGTTGCTTCCGCGACATCGGCCTTGGCGCTCGCCAGCCCTTCAAGATACGGTTCCAAGCCGTCAATGCCTTCATTGTCTTTTACGAACTGATCAATTTCAGCAAAGAAGGACATAACGGCCCGCCCCGCATTACTTGGCAGCTTACGGCCCACAAGATCTAGCGCCTGAATGCCATTGGCGCCCTCATAAATCATAGTGATGCGCGCATCGCGGACAAATTGCTCCATGCCCCACTCTTTTGTGTAGCCGGAACCGCCAAGGACTTGCTGGGCGTTGGACGCATGCCAATATCCTTTTTCCGTTAAATACGTCTTTAACGCTGGCGTCATCAGGCCAAGGAAATCATCCGCCTTTGTTCGGGTCGCTTCATCTTCAGACTTTTGGTGCAAATCAGATTGCAAGGCAGCCCAATACATCCATGCACGCCCCCCTTCGATGGTCGCTTTTTGCTCCATAAGCATTCGGCGTACATCTGGGTGGACGATAATAGGATCAGCCGCTTGTTCAGGCGCTTTTGGCCCCGTCAAAGAGCGCCCTTGGATGCGGTCATTCGCATAAGCCGCCGCATTTTGATAGGAAACTTCGCTCTGAGCCAGCCCTTGAACCGCAACCCCAAGACGCGCCTCATTCATCATCACGAACATTGCGGCCAGGCCTTTATTTTCCTCAGCGACAAGCCAACCCGTCGCCTCATCATAGTTCATAACGCAAGTTGCATTACCATGTATGCCCATTTTACTTTCAAGGCCGCCGCATTGAAGCGAGTTGCGTTCACCCAAAGAACCGTCTTCATTGACGATGTATTTTGGCACTACAAAAAGAGAAATACCCTTTACGCCTTCCGGTGCGCCTTCAATACGCGCCAAGACCAAATGAATAATATTGTCGGTCAAGTCATGCTCGCCAGCTGAGATCCAGATCTTTTGGCCAGAAATCTTGTAACTGCCGTCGGCTTGAGGAACCGCCTTCGTACGCAGCATGCCCAAGTCGGTGCCGCAATGAGGCTCAGTCAAATTCATCGTGCCGCCCCATTCGCCGGAAATCATATTTGGCAAATAGGTTCGCTTTTGTTCCTCGCTGCCATGGGCGTAAAGCGCCGCAGCGGCGCCAGCGCATAGGCCCGGATACATGGAGAACGCCATGTTGGAAGATGAGATTATCTCGTTAAACACAGTGGCGATCAGGTAAGGCAAACCTTGGCCGCCATATTCTGGATCAAAAGACAAGCCCTGCCAGCCGCCTTCTTTGAGCTGATCGTATGCTTCTTTAAAGCCCGTTGGCGTCGTCACGGACCCATCATCATGGCGCACGCATCCTTGCTCATCGCCTATGTGATTAAGGGGGTGCAGCACGTTGCTGGCTAGTTTTCCGCCCTCTTCCAGAATCGCATCGATAAGATCTGGGGTCGCATCTGAAAAACCAGATAAATTAGAATATTTTGAGAGTTGCAAAACGTCATGGATAATGAACTGCATATCTTTGATCGGCGCATTATAAAAAGTCATCTGTTATCCCTTCAAAACGCGAGATGGATAAGACAATCAACTGCGTTGTTTTAGTTTGGCAGTATATTTAAGACGCCTAAACCAAGGGTAAAGTGTAAGATGCAGTTAAATGGCGCCTATCAAGGTTTTTTGAACAATACTGTTACCTGCCTTTAGTCGATAACCTTTTGTTAAGGCATTTGTATTTTTCACACAGGCGAATCAAAAAAACCCCTTTGCTGGGTTGGCGAAGCACTTTAGCGGTGTGAATTGCGCACTTTTGCGCGCTAATCGACCTTATAAAAAGACAAAGCGCTTACCCACAAGAATTTGCGCGGCCTAAAGCGTTTGGAACATATTAATGACCGTTTCAAAATCAAATACGCCATGGAGCGTTAAGGGAATTGAGCGAGACGCACGAGAAGCGGCGAAAATGGCCGCTCAGCGCGAAGGCATGACGGTTGGCGCCTGGCTAAACCAAATCATCTACAGCGCAGGGGACCCACAGGAATCAGGCGGCGAAATCAAAGGCCTACAAGTTGATGACCTTGTCACGGCAATTGAAGGCCTGAACAAGCGGATTGCGGCGGAAGAAAATAAAAGCGCCGAGGCTATTGATGAGCTATCACGTACAATCGGCGGCGCTATTGAGCGTGTGCAACGCTTAGAACGGGTTAAATTTAACGAAGAAGACCCCACGCTTTCAGAGCGTGTCGCCCGTCTTGAAGAAAAATCTGGCGACCGTCAGCGGATTGAGGCGCTTAAAGCCCTTGAAAAAGCGGTTGGACAAGTCGCCCTGCAATTTGAAACGACCCGCAATGATGCAGTAGAGCGCTTAGACGCCCATGAAGCGCAACTGAAAGAGCTTGCAGACAGTGTGGGCCCGCTCAGCGGCGATGATGGAGAGGCGAGCTCAACCCTTAGTTATCTTTCGCAAGCAGTCGAAGATCTTTCCGAGCGCTTAAACCAAGCAGAAAAAGTTTCTGCGGAAACCGCCCAATTAAACCTCGACGCCGCTGATGGCGTGTCCGCGGAATTCGTCTCGCGAACTGGCGAGCGCTTGCGTGTTCTTGGGGATGAAATCAAACGAGGCGGCGATCAAATCCGCACTCTTGAGACTGCTGTCGGCAAATTGTCTTCTCAAATCGATGCCGCCGAACGGCGCAGCGCCGAAGGGGTTGAGAAGGTTTCCGACACGATTGCTGAGCTGCGCAACCAATTTGCTCAAGAAGATGGAGCTGCTCACGAGACGGAGCAAGCGCTGCAAGCAGCTGTCGCCGCAGCCACACAACAAACGGAAGATCGTATCGCAGCGTTGCAACAATCTTTCGACGCCATGATTGAGCGCATCGAAAGCTCAACAGCAAGCGAGCCAATACAGAACACGCCACTGGCGGCGCCAGATACACGCCCAACAGCAACGCAAGACGCCTCAGAGCACGAAGTAGATACGAGCATTGCACAAGCAGCCATTTCACAAGGCGCGCCAGCAGAAGGCTTAACGAGCGAGGTTAGCCAAGTTGATCTTGACGAAGGGCAAGATGATGATGTGACAAACAAGGCCGCATTTAGTGTGGACCTTGATGAAACGGCTGCTCCAAACACCTCAATTTCCCAAGCTGGTCACGACCAGACTGACGAGATCCTTGCGCAAGTTCGCGAAGCCTTTGGTGATAATTTCGGTGATGATGATGCGTTTGACGATTCACAAACAGATGAAAGCCAAGCGCTAGAACAATCCGAAGGGGACGACCTAGAAGCACCTAGCCAAGATGAAGGCGCGGCAGACGCGGCCTTTGACGAATCAGCTTTCGATGGTGACGATCTTTCAGACAACGAAACAACCAATGATGAGTTTGCTGAAGACAACAGCGAAGACGATCCGCTGGAAGATGTTTTATCGCAAACGCAAACAACGCCGAAGGATGACTTAGACGCAGCGATTGCTGCTTTATCCGATGAGCCCGCGGCGGCGGCCCATCCAACCGAAAGCGACCCCACGCCTTATTTCGATGATGAGGAGGAACCATCAGCGCAAAGCATCGACTCGGCGATTGATGAGCTACAGGCGGAGCAGACCTTTTCTGATGAAGACGATCAGGAGGACGATCGCCCCCTTACCAAGCGCCATCTTACGCCGAAGCAACGCGCCCTACTTGCAGCACGTATTCGCCGTAAGAGACTAGAAACGTGGCGCGAGCAAGATGATGAGCCATTAAGTGACGCGCCAACCGCCGTTGAAGCTGACGTGGATGACGCCGAACAAGACACAGAAAAAGAACAGGCGCCGGCTTCATCTCAAAATTTATCTGAAGGCGACACACTAGAACGGCTCATTCTCAGTGAAGAAGAAAGGGCTAACCCGTCCATCGCTTCACGTGTTGCGAGTGCTCTATCTTCCCTAAGGCCGCGCTTTTCTCGCAAAGACGCCGATGAATATGAAGACGAGGAACAGTCGAGCGAAACGGTATTTGCTGGCGCGGGCGACACATCCTCCTCAACGCCAACCGAGGATACCGCCCCCGTACAAGATGACACGGAGCAGTCGGCTGACGAAGTCCAAAACATCTCCGAGGAACAAGACTCCCTCGAAGATGGCGCACTGTTTGACCTTCATGACAATGATGACTTAGGCGATGATCTGTTTGAAGCTCAAGATGATGAAAGCGAGCAACTAAAATCAAGCGCACGTCCGGTTACTTATGCGCTTGGCGGCGCAATCATATTAGCAGTCGGCGCCCTTGGCTTAATTTTATCAGACACTATTGATCCGCGCACGCTTTTTGCTTCTAAAGAAAACACAAGCCTATTCGGCGCGCCTGCGCCGAAAGCGGCGCCAAATTCTGAGCTCGCTGGCGGCCTGGCTGAGGTGCCGGCGGCGCCCATTATCGCCGCACGCGATATTTATCTTGAAAGCGTCGCGGCGCTACAAAGCGCAACAACCCCGCAAGAAGAAGCCAGCGCTCTTAAAGAACTGAAAAAAGCCGCCGCTCTGGGGCACGCCCCCGCCCAATTGCAACTTGGCGAGCTATATAAAACCGGCCAAGGGGTCGACAAAGAGCTTGTTGAAGCGCGCCTTTGGTATGAGCGCGCCGCCAATGGCGGCAATATTCTTGCCATGCACCGCGTCGGCGTCATGGCTGCCCAAGGCGAAGGCGGCGCGAAAGACTTACAAAGCGCCATTGCTTGGTTCGAGCAGGCGGCGAACCGGTCCCTTATCGACGCGCAGTATAATCTTGGCGCGTTATATCATCCAAGCCCGGAAGGCGATGCATCTGGCGTTCAGGACGCTGGCAAAGCATATTATTGGTATGCTCTTGCAGCCCAGAATGGCGACAGCCAAGCCGCCGCCCTAGCCGCAAGCGTTGGCGCTGTACTTAGCCCCACAGACAAAGGGGCCTATGATGCTGAGATTAGCGCCTGGGAAGCGATTCCAGCAAATCCTTCAGCGAATGAAATCTCGCCTGCATCTTAAGTCATGGCCTCCAGCAGAGGTGGAGGTTTGAAACGCTTCGCTTGGGACCGCCAGAGGTGGTCTTTGGATCAACGAGCGTCTCAGTTTTCCTCCCCCGTTTCACGGGGGAGGTGTCGGCGAAGCCGGCGGAGGGGGCGAAACTGTGTCAAATTACTCAGGCCCATCATGATATCATAGACCGCATCCCCCCTCCGATCCGCGCCTTCCGCGCGGATCACCTCCCCCGCAAGCGAGGGAGGAAAAACCGCCAACTGTAGATTTTAACAAGCTGATAACGCAGACAAACTGCGGTCTCCTAACTACACTGTAGAACGCGTCCAATCCTCCACCGAAGGTGGAGGTGTTTGATGGAATAATTAATATGAGCATGCGGCGCCCGGTCGCCCTTGAGCATTCTTTTTCAATGCCCCGCGATGCCTACATACTCCGTATAGATGATTTCTATAATAGGAGAGATGATAATGGATGCGCGGGTTGCTGTTAACAATATCAGTAAAACTCCATGTCCTGAAAAAGATGCGAGCCGCGTAATTGGCCTGCCTCAATCGGCTGCTGCTCTCGCCTATGCTGGCGCGCTGCCCCCTATCATCGCCGCAATGCTGGTTGCATTGCGTCCTGATACTCTTGCAGGGCCCGCACTGAATTTTATGATCCTGTATGGCGGCGCTTTAATCGCGTTTTTTGGCGGTGTTCGCTGGGGCGTTGCCGTTATGCACGCGAAAGGACCAACCTTTCGAAGTTTGCTAGGAGGAATTATCCCTCTCGCCTACGCCATTCCGATCTTCGCTCTTGAGGGAACCACGCTTCGTCTTTGCATGATCGCTGCGGCTTTACCAGTTCTCTTGATTGATGACCTGAACGCCACGGCGCGGGGCAGCGGGGCCCCAGACTGGTATCTCGGCGTGCGCGCACCGTTGACAATCTTGATGGAAGTGGCCTTTGTAATGGCTTTAGCAGCGCAATTAACTATTTAAATCAAGCCCCTATGCGTATGCGGGCTTGAACTCACATCTTCGATAAAGCGAACAAAACTGCGCAACCAGCTGGTGTCGCCCCCATAATGGCGCCAATTTGATGTTGGACGCCATCAAAGGCGGTTGAAGGCAGCAAAAAACCATGGCCCCATTTAGCTTCAATACAGTCCCGCAGATACAGTTTGAAACTGGTGCAAGCGCGCGCCTTGGGGACATCGTAAAACCACTCATGCGCCGCCCCTTTCTGGTAACCGACAAAGGTGTTCTCGCTGCAGGGCTGTTGAATGACGCCATAAAGAGCCTTCGCGCCGAAGGGCTAGATGTTTATATTGATGACGAAGTAGAGCCAGACCCGCCGGTCACCCTTGTCAAAAAAGCAGCAGAAAAAGCACGCGTCCATAAAGCCGACGGCGTTATTGGTTTCGGCGGCGGATCGTCTATGGACACTGCAAAGATAATTTCGGCGCTTATCAATTCAAACCAACCCCTTGAAGAGATGATCGGCGTCGATGCACTCAGTGGAGAACGCGCCCCACTTATCTTGATACCGACCACCGCTGGCACCGGGTCCGAGGTGACAGCTATAGCAGTCGTCACCACACAAGATGATCAAAAAGCCGGCATCGTTTCAAATAAGATGTATGCTGATATAGCCATTTTAGATGCAAGCTTAACGCTCACTGCGCCGCGCCACGTAACAGCGGCGACAGGCATTGACGCTATGGTTCACGCCATAGAAGCTTACACATCTAAAATAAAGAAAAATCCAATATCTAACGCTTTAGCGAAGGAAGCTTTGAGGCTTCTGTCAAACAATTTACTGGCCGCCTGCGAAACACCAGATGATATAAAAACCAGAGAGAATATGTTACTCGGCGCGATGCTTGCTGGCCAGGCGTTTTCCAATGCCCCAGTCGCCGCGGTGCACGCAATGGCTTATCCGCTCGGCGCACATTTTCATATTCCGCATGGACTTTCTAATGCTTTAATGCTCGCGCCCGTATTACGCTTTAACGCGCCGATCGCCGCCCAACACTATGCGGAACTTGGAGATGTTATCGGCGCAAACGCAACAGGTGGGTTTCAAGAACGTGCTGACGCCTTTGTTTCGAAGCTAACAACACTTTGCGCTTCGGCGGGCGGACCGCAACGTTTAACCGATGTCGGCGTGTCGCATAATGACCTGCCGCGCTTGGCAAAAGATGTGATGAAAATTGACCGCCTACTGCAAAACAACCCTCGCGCCATGACCTATGACGACGCCTTACGGCTTTATCATGAAGTGTTATGATCTTAAAAATTAGTATAGTGACTACAAAATGACAAGACCGGCCCCCAAAGCACGTACTGACTATCCCCATTTCATGCCGATACAAACAAGGTGGGCGGATAATGATATTTATGGTCACGTTAATAACGTCGTGTACTATTCATATTTCGACACGGTTGTGAACGCGTATCTCATCAATGCTGGCGCTTTAGACATTCATAACGGCGAAACAATTGGATTGGTCGTTGAAACGAATTGCCGATATTTTGCGCCAATAGAGTTTCCCCAAAATCTTGAGGGGGGGGTGCGCGTTGCGCATATGGGAAACTCGTCCGTGCGATATGAGATCGGTATTTTTGTCGCCGGTGAGGACGCTCCAGCCGCAGAAGGCTATTTCGTCCATGTCTATGTGGACCGCCAAACCCGCAAAGCCGAGCCCCTCCCCGAACCATTACGTCGTGCATTGGCGCCAATTTTAATATAAAATGCTAAAGACCGATTCTCCAAAGCGGATTGGTCAAACTCTTATTATTCGGCGAAAAAAGAAGCGACTGAACTAGTTAGGCGCTTCTAAGAGAAAACACATGAACGACACCAGCCTTCTGTTAACCACTGACCATCGGGGCGTCGCGCGCATTACGTTAAATCGGCCGGCCGTTCGTAATGCCTTTAACGAAGAAATGGTGAGCAAGCTTTGCGACTTGATCGGGACGCTAAACGCCAATGAAGATATCCGCGTCATTGTTATCACTGGTGCAGGAGAGGCGTTTTGCGCCGGTGAAGACGTCAACATGATGCGCCAATATGCAGAAGAAGAAGACCCGCAACATAGAGATGACACACGCCGATTAGCCCATATGTTGCGGGCAATATACGAAAGCGGAAAACCCATCATTGCACGTGTGAACGGTGCCACTTATGGCTGTGGCATTGGGCTTGTCGCCGCGTGCGATATCGCGATCGCCGCCGAGAGCAGCACCTTTAGTCTTTCTGAAGTACGCCTCGGCGTAATCCCCGCCGTTAGTTCCCCCTATGTTGTGCGCGCCATCGGCCCGCGCCCTTCACGCAGATATTTTATGACCGGCGAAAAATTCACAGCGGCGACAGCGCTTTCATTAGGGCTGTTACACTCATGGGCGCCTGATAACGCCCTTGATGCGAGCGTTGATGAAATCATTGATAACCTATTGCTCGGCGGCCCAAATGCACAACTTGCAGCTAAGGATTTGATACGAACAGTCGCGTATCACCCGATTAACAATGCTATCACGGAAGATACAGCAGGACTAATCTCGAAAATTCGCGTCACCAGAGAAGCGAAGGAAGGCCTGACAGCGTTTATGGAAAAACGGTCACCATCGTGGGTTACTAAAGACCAAGACTAAGTCAAAACCCGTCCCAAACACTCACCATCCCTTATCGCACCGCCAATCATTGTGCTATTGGCTTTTAATAACGGCTTGTGAGCTTTCTATATGTGGTCAGTCACAGTAAGATAGTCTTCCATAAGCTTCCGTTAAATCAGCGTCGGTGCTGATCCCGCGGTCTTCCCCGTTAAGATGACGACACGGATCATCCCGTTCGATTTTTGAATATAAACTCCTGGTTCTGATATTTTTTTCGCTCATTTGTTATCAACGACAATACCAGTATCGACCCAATCACTGATCGTATCTTCGCCAACGCCCGCCTCGCGCAGCAAATGGCGCGCATCTACACCTTTTGTCGGGACTTGTGTATCAACCGTGCACGTGCTTTGCTGGAACACAGGGGCTTGCCCCGCCATAGTGACGTCGTCATTGATAACCAATGATTGCCGCGCCATGTTCTGCGGATGATTTACAGCCTCCGTATAATCCAAAACCGGCGTGACGCACGTATCTGTGCCGTCAAAAACCTCCGCCCATGTATCGCGGGTTTTCGCGGCGAAAGTCTTCGTTAGCAATTCATGTTGGGCGGGCCATTTTGCAAAATCATTTTGCCCACCATATTCCTCGGTTGAAATCTGAAGAAGTTTCAGCATTTCATCAAAAAATTGCGGCTCGATACAACCGACCGCCATAAATAATTCATCCGCAGTTCGATAACAACGATAATAAGGCGCGCCCCCATCCAATAGATTGCGCTGCCGCTCAGGCGACCATTGTTTTAGAGAAGCGAATGAGTGAACGATTCCCATCATTGAATTTACGCCGTCAATGATTGCAGCATCGACCACCTCGCCCTCTCCGGTTTTTTGCGCTTTCAACAAACCAGCCAACAGCCCTGTCAACAAAAAGAGGGAACCCCCGCCAAAATCACCAACAAGGTTTAAGGGCGGCGGCGGCGTGCGGTCCGCAGCGCCCATAGCCGCAAGTGCGCCCGTGATCGAAATGTAGTTGATATCGTGACCTGCAACAGACGCCCACGGACCGGTTTGCCCCCACCCTGTCATGCGACCGTAAACGAGTTTCTGATTGACCGCGTGACAAGCCTTGGGCCCGACGCCAAGCCGCTCTGCGACGCCGGGGCGCAATCCTTCTATCAGAATATCGGCGTCTTTTATCAAGGTTAGCACAACATTCGCCGCACCATCCTTACGCAGATCCACAGCAATCGATCGTTTACCGCGGTTGTGCGCTAGATATACATCCGCCCCCGGCCTATCAACGAGAATTACCTCAGCACCCATATCAGCCAGCAACTGTCCGCAATATGGCGCCGGACCAAGACCGGCTAACTCCACCACTTTAACACCGGCTAATATGCCTGCACTATTCTCAACAGGCTGCTCCGTCTCAAAAACGCTGACCTCGCATTCTTGTCTATTGCTGATCGCTTCTGCTGGGCCAATTTACGCTTTGAATGACAAAAGTCGCTCACCAATTAATGCTTCAGCTTGCGTCATAATCCGGTCCATCAGCTCTTGCACCGTCGGAATATCGTCAATCAATCCGGCGACCATCCCACAGGACCACGCGCCCGCATCCATGTCGCCTTCCAACATTATTCTCGGATAAACGCCAGCCACTTCTTCAATGATGTCTTCGAATTTTAGATCCGCGCCAAGTTTGCGCTCTTTTTCCAAAAGACGCTCAACCGCCTCATTGCTCAAAACACGTTCCGTATTACGCAGCGGCCGCATAACAAGGCGCGTGTCAAGTTCGCTCGCCGCAACCAGAGCCGCTTTCACATTTTCGTGGACGGGCGCTTCTTTCGTGGCGATAAATCGTGTTCCCATATTCATTCCCTCAGCGCCGAGGGCAAGCGAGGCCACGAGTGAGCGACCATCCGCCATACCGCCAGATGAAACAAAAGGAATTTCTAATTCATCCGCCGCACGCGGCAACAAGATCATATTTGGAATATCGTCTTCACCAGGATGACCGCCGCACTCAAACCCATCAACGGAAACAGCATCACAGCCAATTGACTGTGCTTTAAGGGCATGCCGTACACTCGTACATTTGTGAATGACTTTTATGCCAGCGTCTTTCAAAAACGGAAGTACTTGTTGCGGGTTTCTGCCAGCTGTTTCAACAACCTTCACACCGCCTTCGATAATCGATTTTACATATCCAGGGTAATCAGGTTGGTTTACAGTCGGTAAAAACGTTAAGTTCACCCCAAAAGGCTTGTCGGTCATGTCCTTACATTTCGCGATTTCGTTCGCAAGATCACCAGCGGACTTTTGTGTCAATCCTGTGATAACGCCAAGACCGCCAGCATTGGATACCGCGGCAGCCAACTCTGCAAACCCGACATAGTGCATACCACCCTGAATAATTGGGCGTTCAATCCCAAGCATTTCAGTAATTTTCGTTTTCAGCGCCATTTATTGTCTCCATATCTTGCATAGACTCTGCTGCCTACAATTACGGTCAGCAGACCAATTATAAAGATGGACCTAAGCGTTGATCACATATAGGATTTAGCCCCACCGAGTGAAACACGTCCATGATCCATGATAGGTCAGGTGATATCTGTAACCTAAAGATCAGTGTAACAGACGCAATAACAGAACGCAGTTCAATTCGTCATTATTGTCGGCTTGATTGTCGACTTGCCAGTTTATTCCGCAATCAAGAAAATATTAGGCCCGCTATTGCGCGATAACGCAAAACTTAAACACTGGTTATGGAAATCGGTTTTCCAATGCCGCTCTTTGGGCCATCCCCGCTAATGAAATGATCGGCCTCATACCCATCCCCCTCAGAACGAAGGCGAATGACGACATTATTAGGTTGGCTGGTGTTAATTACGACATCTTGGGGCAACTCAAGCAAAGTATATAACATGGCGCGAGCAATCATGCCGTGGGACACGATCGCAATACGCTCATGTTCTTGCGCCAATATCTCTTCTAAAAATGGGCGAGAGCGGGCGATCATATCGGGAAAATTCTCGCAGTTTGGTCCTCGATAGTTAAAGCGATCAGCTTCATAAGCCGCCCATTCGTGCGCCCATTTGACTTTTACATCTGAGCGCAAGTGACCAGACCAATCCCCGCAGTCCCATTCCTTTAGACGCGCATCATGATCATAGTCCATGTCGAGCGTCTTGCAGATAATTCTTGCTGTCATATCTGTACGGCGCAACGGCGAAGCATAGACCTTATCCACCCCAAGTCGCGCCAACAGTCGTCCATGACTTTCAGCTTGCTTGATACCAATTTCGTTTAAGTCCGATTCCCATTGGCCCTGCATACGTCCCGCCGCATTCCAATAGGTTTGGCCATGGCGCACAAAATATAGTATTTTCAACATAGCCCCCCCATGCAAGGCACAATAAAACCGCCAAATGCAACCAAAACATTTGACGGTTAAACATTTTAAAACGCTATACCCCTTAAGCGCTCAAAATCTCTGGGTCAAGACGATCAACAACATCGCCGCCTGCGGTCACAGCGCCTGTTAGCCCCTCAGCTTCAGTCAAATAATTCTGAGCAAAGAAGTAAGCAAGGCGAGCCTTTGATGTTGCATAAGCAGCGTCTTCCGTTTTCACCGCTCCAAGGGCGCCCTTGGCAAGAAAATGGCCGCCTGCAAGGTTGCCAAACTGTTTTAAATAGGGCGTCGCGCCCGCCAAAACCTCATTTTGGTCTGTTTTAGCTTTGTCCAGCAACCATTCCGTGGACGCCGCGGTCGCATCGCCCGCCGCTTCCAGACGCCGGCCAATCGTTTCTAATACGCTATCGCCAGATGCTTTTAGCGCTGCGGCGTTCTGTTTGGTCTCAGCAATAAATTCACTGATCGCTTCACCGCCATCACTTTGAAGTTTACGCCCGACAAGATCCATCGCTTGAATACCGTTCGTACCCTCATAAATAGCTGCGATCCGCGCGTCTCGCATATGTTGGGCGGCGCCGGTTTCTTCGATAAAGCCCATGCCGCCATGAACCTGAACACCAAGCGATGTAATCTCATTCGCCCGGTCTGTAGACCAGCCTTTCGAAATTGGCGTCAGTAATTCCTCCCGCGCTTTTGCTTTTTTGCGGGCGGCTTCATCCGGCGCACTGAGAGCAAGGTCATAAGCAACAGCATTGGCATAGCAAATTCCGCGTGAAGCCTCGGTCAGAGACTTCATTGAATAAAGCATCCGCCGCACATCAGCATGTTCGTATATTGCAACCTGATCACCAGTACGCACCCCTGGCAAGCGCCCTTGTTTTCTGTCCAAAGAATAGCCAAGCGCTTGTTGATAAGCGCGCTCAGCAATACCGACCCCTTGCGTGCCCACATCAAGCCGCGCAGCATTCATCATAATGAACATATTTTTAAGGCCCTTATTTTCTTCGCCGAGCAAGGTGCCGTAACATTCATTATTATCGCCATAAGCCATCACACAGGTCGGACTGGCGTGTAGACCCATTTTTTCTTCAATACCAGCGCAGACGAGATCATTGCGCGCGCCAATGGCGCCTTCCGCATCCACATGGAATTTGGGAACTAAGAACATTGAAATGCCGCCTGTTCCTTCCGGCGCATCAGGAAGACGTGCAAGGACGAGATGAACAATATTATCGGTAAAATCATGCTCACCATAGGTGATGAAAATTTTCTGCCCAGTGATTTTATAGCGGCCGTCACCAATAGGCTCAGCCTTAGTGCGCATATTGCTTAAATCGGAGCCAGCCTGAGACTCTGTAAGGTTCATGGTGCCTGTCCACTCGCCCGTCGCCATTTTTGGTAGGTACACACGTTTTTGCTCTTGTGTGCCCACATGCATAATGGCTTTGACCGCGCCGGCAGTCAGCGTCGTGCCAATAGCAAACGACATGCACGCGGCATTCATCCCATCAATCAATGCAATCGAAAGCGTAGAAGGAAGCCCTTGCCCCCCGATCTCTTCGGGAAAGGCAAGCGCCCCCCAACCGCCTTCTACGTACTGGTCATAGGCTTCTTTGAAGCCGGGGGCCGTACGCACAACGCCATTTTCTAAGGAAACCCCGTTTCGATCGCCAGGAACATTCAACGGCGCGATCACTTGATCACAATATTTGCCCATTTCTTCCATAATGGCGGAGACAAGGTCGTCTGATAAATCATCATACGCGCCGCTGCTCGCTAAGGCGTCAAAACCAGCCATATGCTGCAATGCGAAACGCATATCGCGTAGAGGGGTTGCGTAAGTCATTCACGATCTCCTTGCTTAGCCAATCAAGCCACTTAAGCGTTTTCATAACGATCAGGGACCTTCCAGGGGCCTTCAAAGACCCTTGGCTGTCTTGTAACAAACGACGAAGAAAGTCCCCGCCTTTTAGCCTTCCCTGAAAATCCTATAAAAATTGCCTAAAACCATTGTAGCCCCCCCCTCTAAATGGAGCAGCTTCACCCTTTAGAAAAGCACCAATAGCAGTAAAGAATTGACGCAGCGCAACATGAGGCGAAATACAGCCTGCACGAGAGGCGAAAATCCTGTAAACTAAGCGTTTTTACCACAACCAGCCCTTTAAAGGCGCTAGCTTTGACCATGTTCGACGCGACAAAAAATGATGAAGCCATAACACAAGCCGCATCCTTACTGCAGGCGGGAAAGCTTGTGGCTGTGCCGACAGAAACGGTTTACGGCCTGGCGGCGGATGCGCGAAATGACGAGGCGGTAGCAGGTATTTTTAAAGCCAAAGGGCGCCCACGTTTCAACCCTTTAATAGCCCATATCGCGAGCCTTGACGATGCGCGCAAACATGCTGTTTTTTCTCCAGCCGCCAGAAGCTTAGCAGAAGCCTTTTGGCCTGGCCCTTTAACTTTGGTGTTGCCGAAAAGTGCGACCAGCAAATTATCCCTATTGCTTTCAGCAGGTTTAAGCACAATTGCAGTGCGCGCACCCGCTCACCCAGTAACGCAACAACTACTGAACGACTTTGGCGGCCCCATCGCGGCGCCGAGTGCAAACCCCTTTGGCGCAGTCAGCCCGACCACCGCTGATCATGTCCGCGAAGGTCTTGGCGATAAAGTCGCCGCTGTCCTTGATGGGGGCCCGTGTGACATTGGGGTTGAATCAACGATCATTGGTTTTGACGATGATGGGCGCGCCTTGCTGTTACGGCCTGGGGGCATTCCCCGCGCCGCCATCGAACGGGTTTTGGGGGCGCCTGTCTTAATTCCAGAACCGAGCAACAAGCCTGTTGCGCCAGGAATGTTGAAAAGCCACTACGCCCCATCAGTCGCCGTCCGGCTAAATGCAAAAAGTCCAAAAGAGGGCGAGGCCTATTTAGGCTTTAGCAATTGCCATTCAGTCGATCCCACAAGCCTCAACTTGAGCGAGACGGGCGATCTTACCGAAGCGGCGGCGAATTTATTTTCTTACTTACGCCGTCTCGACGCGATAGCAGGCGAGAAAAGTCTTGATACCATCGCTGTGGCGCCGATCCCAAAAGACGGTCTGGGCGAAGCGATTAACGACCGGCTTAATCGCGCCGCCGCCCCGCGTCGTGGTGAATAGGCGCCCCTTGACCAAGGCCCGCAAGAAGACAACATTGCCCTCATGAACACACCCATTTCTACCAAGCCGCCCACACGTGAAGCCCTTGAAGCGATTGCGGCTGTCGTCGGCCCTAAGGGTGTTATCACTGGCGATGATGCAAAGCCCTTTTTAAAAGAATGGCGTGATCGATGGCCCGGACACGCCGCCATGATTGTCGCCCCCGCCTCCACACAAGAAGTTGCGGACGTGGTTAAAATTTGCGCGGCCCAAAAAATCGCCATCACCCCCCAAGGGGGCAATACCGGCCTTGTCGGCGGACAAATGCCATTTGGGTCTGAAATATTACTGACGTTAAAACGCATGCGGAAAATTCGCGACGTCAACGCCCTAGACAGCGCGATGACAGTGGACGCTGGCGTCACCTTGCAAGAAGCGCAAGACGCCGCCGAAAAAGTTGGGCAGCTTTTTCCATTATCGATCGGTTCAGAAGGGACCTGTCAGGTCGGCGGCGCTATTTCAACCAATGCTGGCGGCGTTAATGTCTTGCGTTATGGCAATATGCGCGCCCTTGTTTTGGGGCTGGAAGTCGTCACCGCTAACGGCGAAATTTGGGATAACCTTAAATCCCTGCGCAAAGATAATACAGGCTACGACCTTAAACAGCTTTTCATTGGGGGGGAGGGCACAATCGGCATTGTAACTGGCGCTGTTCTAAAGCTCTTTCCGCGTCCAGATGATACCGTAACCGCCCTTGTCGGCGTGCCTTCATCGCAAGCGGCGATCGCCCTTCTTGTCCATGCGCAAAACGCCACCGGGGGGCTGGCCAGTAGTTTTGAGTTAATGTCCCGCCAATGCTTAGAGTTGGTGAATAAAAACATTCCGGACACGCGCGATCCGATGGATGAGCCGCACCCTTGGTATGTGTTGAGCGAATTTTCGGCAAGCGGCGGGCAAAACTTGCGCCAAAGCGTTGAAACTTTGTTAGAAGACGCCCTTGAAAAAGACTTGGTGCGCGACGCGATCATTGCTGATAACGAAACTCAGGCGCATGAGTTATGGCGCATGCGCCATGCCATGACCGAAGCCATGAAAGTCGAAGGCAGCGGCGTAAAACATGATATCTCCGTCGCCACTGCGATGATCCCAGAATTTTTTCGTCAAGCCGACCCCGTCATAGAAGCGACCGCGCCAGGCGCACGCATTATCGCGTTTGGCCATATCGGCGACGGCAATATCCACTATGATATAATGCCGCCCGCTGGCGCCCCAGCAAATGCGCTCAGCAATAAGCACGAAGAGATAGAAGCCCGTGTCTATGATGTAATTGCGCGCTTAACGGGTTCAATTTCCGCAGAGCACGGCGTTGGCCGCCACAAGCGCGACGCAATCGCCGCGCGTAAAAGCCCCGTTGAACTTGCTATGATGCGTGCGGTAAAAACCGCATTAGATCCAGACGGGATTATGAATCCCGGCAAAATGTTATAAGCTGCGCCCATGATAATTCTTCTATCTCCCGCCAAGAACCTAAATTTTGATGCCGCTGAAAACGCTCCCAAAGCGACAAAGCCTTTGCTCTCAAAGCACACAGCAGAGCTTTCGGCGCGCACCCGCGCGCTGACCCGCGCGCAAATCAAGAGTTTGATGAAAATCTCCGATAATTTAGCGGATTTAAATCACGCGCGCTTTCAAGCGTTTGCAGCAGACGGCAAGGGCGCTGAGACAAAACAGGCCGCCCTCGCCTTTAATGGCGATGTATATTTAGGGCTTGAGGCGAATACGCTGTCTAAAGACGACCTTTCTTTCGCCCAACATCATCTTCGTATTCTGTCTGGGCTTTACGGTCTTTTACGCCCGCTCGACGCCATTCAACCCTACCGCCTTGAAATGGGGTCAAAACTTAAAAACGACCGCGGGGCGAACCTTTATGATTTCTGGGGCGACCTTATCGCGAAGGAAATCAACAAGGCGCTAAAAGGGGAAGATAACCCGGCAGTTATCAACCTGGCCTCCAACGAATATTTTTCCGCCGTTGATCGCAGCGCTCTAAAAGCAAATGTAATTACCCCTGCCTTTAAAGAAGAAAAAGACGGGCGCTTAAAAACATTGATGTTCTATGCCAAGCGCGCGCGGGGGCTTATGGCGCGTTGGGCGATTGAAAATCGCGTAACGTCGCCATCGGACTTCAAAAATTTCTCCGTAGACGGGTATAAATTTGAGGCTGAAGGCTCCGACGACGCCAACTGGCTTTTTACGCGCCCCCAACCTGCGCCCAAAGGCAAAAAAGCGGCATAGACATTCAGCCTGCTTGCCCCAAATTAAGCAACACATAGAGATTGCGCGACAAAAATTTGCGCAAACACATATCTGTCATTTTAAATATTTATATTATTCATATGCAAAAATTTATAATTTCCGCCCTTCTTGTCTCCATCACGCTTTTCAACGGCGCAAGCGCCCATGACGCCAAGAGCGCTGCAAAACCTTCACAACCACCGTGGCAGGAAGCGACGGGCTGGCCCGACCGCATCGTTGTTACGCTGCCTCAAAAACCACAAACGAGCTTTGCGGTCACCTGGCGCACAGCCGCATCCCTTGATGAGACCATCGCTGAGATTGTTGAAGCGAGCGATGATGCGCGCTTTGACCTTGCCGCCAAGCAAGTGCCTGCGAAAACTGAGCGCCTTGACCTAGAAAAAAGACAGGCTTTTGGAAAAGTCTTTGAAATTGAGGACAATGCCGGTCTTCCCCCGGCGCATTTTCACTCCGTTATTTTTGAGGGGCTTAAACCAGACACGATCTACGCCTATCGCGTAAAAGGGGTCGGCAATCAGTGGTCAGAGTGGCTCCAAACCCGCACGGCGGCGCAAAGTGGACCGATTTCATTTCTTTATCTTGGTGATGCGCAGGACGCCCTTCGCTCTCACTGGTCGCGGCTTATTCGCGCCGGGTTCCAAGAGGCGCCGAAAGCAGACTTTATTTTGCACGCAGGTGATTTGGTTGACAGCCCATCCCGCGACCTTGAATGGGCGGAATGGTTCGATGCAACAGGTTTTATACACGGCATGATCCCTGCCATCCCCCTTGCTGGCAATCATGAATATGAAAAGCTCAAAATCTCTGAAGACGAACAAAACCGGCTTTTATCTATCATGTGGCGGCCGCAATTCACCCTGCCTGAGGAACCGGATTTAGACGAAGACCTACAAGAAGTTGCATATGATATCCGGTATTCAGATGACCTGCATATCTTCGTGCTTTCAACGCAAAATCCAAAGATTAAAGAACAGGCGGAATGGTTGGACAAAGAACTCGCCCAAAGCGATGCGCATTGGAAAATCGTTTCCATGCACCATCCCATTTTTTCGTCTGGCGCTGGACGCGACAGGCCCAACCGACGCGCGGCTTTACTGCCGGTTTTTAACAAACATAAAGTTGATCTTGTCCTTCAAGGACATGACCACACATATGCACGCGGCGTGATCAGCCAAACGCCCGAACGGATCGCCTTAAAATCCAAAGGCGGTAAGGTCGATACGATGTATGTTAATTCTGTCAGCGGACCAAAGCAGTATAACTTCCGTGAAGATGGGTGGGACGGTTATCGTGAGCATGATGTAAAATTGGTTCGCAAGGCTGAAAACACCCAGTTCTTTCAGCTAATCACCATCGACGGCGAACGAATTTCCTATGAAGCGCGCACAGCAACCGGCAAACTTTATGATGATTTCGTGATGACCAAGAACCGTAAGGGTGAAAAGAAAATCACCCGCGGTTCAGCAAGCACCATGGAAGAACGCGCATTTTCCAACACGGGCAAATATGAACGGCCTTAGGGCGTGATAACCAAGTCTTTGCATCGCGCGCCGTCATGACACTAAACCGGCTCTGCGGCGATGACATAATTGCGGCAATGGCGCAGGGCGCCTTCGGATTTGATCAAATCAAGCGCTTCGCTGCGCAAAGCTTCCCCGCGCGCTTTTAGCGCTTGCGCCAGAACGTTATCATGCAAGCTTTCAAGCCTGGGCCCACACATATCAATTTGGGCGTTAACAAAGCGCTCTTTGTACCCAATGGTGAAATGCTTCACGTTACGCACAGCAAACCCAGCGGCGTGCAATTGATCTACCGCCCATGGCGCCGGGTATTCACGGTACGGTCTGTCGCCAGCCAGCAACATACAAGCATCACGATAGCGCCCAATCTCCCATAACAATTGTCCCGCCTTTGTTTCAGGGCGTGGGGTGGGGACATAGGGCTCAAGACCAGTCACATACATCATACTACGCGTTAAAGGCCTAAGACGCTTGAATAGATAGGGTTGAAAAAAAGGCGCAAACCCATCAATGGCGCCTAGCAGATAATCTGCAAGCACCGTGTCATAGGTTTCGCCCGTCAGAAATTGGGCATCCGCCCAGTTGCCCACCTCAATTCGATCTTGTGGCCTTTTAACTGTTTCAGTTGCATCGCGAACGCGCGCCGCCTCCCCGATGGAGCCTGATACAGCGGTCCAACGTTCGGCGCCGAGGCTCGCAACCCATTGGACGGAATTAACCCCTGTTCCGGCGTCTAACAGTGAACCCCATGGGCGCTCCCCATGCAGACGTTGAATATAACGATACAATGCCGAGTGTTTGCGTTCTTTCACCGGTGAACCCTTAAACTTTTTACTATGTCACTAAGAACGTGCGCTTTTACCATCGTTTATCACCCTACCCCAAACACCTCTTACAAAGATCATCACAGTCCCTATTCAAACAGATCCGCCTTAAAAGCAGGAACTGGCTGGATAAGATCAGGCCCATCATTACGCGGGCTATTGACTGCGGTTGAAACCGGGTCTGCGCGCCAAAAGCCTTTTGGCCGCGCCCGTAACAAGGGTTTTAACTGATGCGCGTCTCGTTCATCCGCCTCCAACCATTGAGCGTAATTTTCGCGATCAATCACCACCGGCTCACGATGGTGGATATGTAATAGGTCCGGCCCAGCCTCGACGGTTAAAAACGCAACCGTATCCGCCTCAGACCCATTATCGGCCATTGCCGTCTCCCAGATCGCGGCAAAGGCGATCAACCGACCATCAGCCGGACGAACATAATAAGGTTGACGCGCACCAGCCTCGCCGCGCCATTCATAGAACCCATCCGCTGGCATCAAACATCGACGCCTTTTAAAGGCGCTTTTAAAACTCGCTTTTTGATCAACCGTCTCAGCCCGGGCCATCGCCAATGGCCGCCCCTTTTCGCGGCCCATCCACGCAGGAATGAAGCCCCAGCGCATAAGCGTAAACTCTCTGACCCCAGGCGGCGGGCCAATGGGTGCTTGGCGAATAACGCCAATTGGCTGGCTGGGGGTGATATTATAGCGCGGCGGAAATTCTTCCGTTTGCGGAAGTCTAAATTCCGAAAACACGCGCGCCGATGTTGAGATTAAGGTGTAGCGTCCACTCATAGACGCGACTATATAAGCGCGATGAGCCAAGACAAGTCACAACACCAAACACACAACCAGGTTCGCATCGGCGTTGGCGCCGTCGTCTTTCGGGGCCATGATTTGCTGTTAATTAAGCGCGGCAAACCGCCTTTTTTGGGCAAATGGTCAATCCCGGGTGGCGGCCTTGAATATGGCGAAAGGTTGGAAGACGCCGCCTTGCGCGAAGTAAGAGAAGAAACCGGGTGCGAAGCGCGCATTGTCGGCCTTATTGATGTGTTTGAGGCGCTGCCCCAGATTGATGACAAAGCATCATTCCCCCACACGGTGATGGTCGATTACATCGCAGAATGGGTCAGCGGGGAACCGAGAGCCGGCGACGACGCCGCGGATGCAGAATTTGTCCCCTTAATAGAGGCCCTTTCCCGCGTTTCATGGGATCAAACCCGCCGCGCCCTCGAACTTGCGGTCAAGATCAGAGGGATGAGTGACTGATTTACCCCTCGCACGAAGCCTCAATGCGCCTTAAGATGGCCCCGTTTTCCGGTTATAGAGAGCCTATGACAGCCAAGTTGAAATTCATCGGACTGCTTGCCGCCGCTGGCCTTACTGCTGCGGCGCCATTACATGCGCAAACCGGTTTTGATGAATATCGCCTGCGTCAGGGGCAACTGTCGCGGCTTTCTGCGGTCTTTGGGGAATTGCATCACATCAGACGCATGTGCGACCCAGCAAGGGAAGCGAATTTATGGCGCGAGCGCATGAAGTCCATGTTGGAGCTGGAAGAGCCCACCGCCGAGCAACGCAATGTCCTGGTCGCCGCTTTTAACGAGGGTTACACGAAAGCGCAGAGCTTGTTTCGGTCTTGCGACCGACGGGCGGAAAACTACGCCGCCGCCGCTGGCGCAGAAGGCGCTCAACTGGTCTCCACTTTAAGCAAACCTCTTCTTGAGGCTGCAAAAGAGAATGCGCCCGGCGCAATCTATTCATCGCCAGCCTCCCCCTCCCCAGCGCTGCGCCGCTAGAAGACGCGTTTCGTCTATATTTTCTCTGCTACGGCAAAGCCACTGAGGCTTCCTCATCGCTCATCACTTAGCGTTCAAGGCCATTAGTCTCTGAGCAGAGCAAAGCTGCGACAATCGATACACAACCTTAACAAATCGGTTGATTGATAAATTATAAGACGCAGCATTTTTTGCAGCTTTTACAAGGCTTTTCCAAATATTCCCAAATTAAATTAACGCTCATAAAGCACAATCTGATTGCGTTGATATGCGCCTTTTTTTGTTCTGCGGCACAAAAAAAAGCTTGCGAAAAAAATTGCAGAGAAATAGATGTATTTCATATACATATTTAAAGAGGTCGACTAAAATGCTTAGCGAACAAACTATCGCAACCGTGAAAGCCACCGTTCCAGTCCTTCAAGAACATGGGGAAACAATAACGCGACATTTCTATGAGCGCATGTTTAAGCAAAACCCTGAAGTTTTGCCGTACTTTAACCCAATAAACCAGGAAGCTGGCGCACAACAACACGCGCTTGCCTCTGCTATTTGTGGTTATGCCGCAAGCTTAGATAATTTACAGGCTTTAACAGGGGCCGTTGATCTTATCGCCAACAAACACGCTTCCTTGCGCGTTAGGCCTGAACACTACCCTATTGTTGGTGAAAACCTTCTAGCCGCGATTAGAGAAGTTCTTGGCGAAGGCGCAAACGACGATGTAATGACAGCGTGGGAACAAGCTTACGGAGTACTGGCTAATATCTTAATCGACCGCGAATCTGAAATTTATAAAGAGCACGAACGAACCCCAGGCGGATGGAGTGATTTTAAAAACTTCACAATCATCAAAAAAGAAAAAGAGAACGATCTAATCACCTCTTTTTATTTAAAGCCCGAGGACGGATTAAATCCGCCACTCTATAAAGCGGGGCAATATATTACAGTGCGTATCCCCTCTCAATACAGCTATACCACAATGCGCAACTATAGCCTGTCCGATAAGCCGGGCCAGGACTATTTCCGCATTAGCGTTAAAAGGGACGACAGCCTCAATGGATGTCCCATGGGATATGTGTCAAACCACCTGCACAATCATAGCGAAGAAGGGCAAGCACTTGAGGTCGGTCCGCCTTGTGGAGATTTCTACTTAAGAGAAAACCAAAACAATGATCGCCCGCTTGTTTTGCTTGCCGCAGGCGTTGGCATTACCCCTTTGATGAGCATGCTTTTAACCGCTCTTGAAAATACGCCGCAACGACAAATTTTCTTTATACATGCCGCCCTAGATGAAAAGACACAAGCGTTTAGGCAAACGATCGATGCGCTCGCTGAAAAACACTCAACGCTGACCAGACACTATCGCTACAGCGAAAAAATGCCAGACGGTGTCCTGCGTGAACAAGCGCCGCACATAAGCGAAGGCTTTGTCGACAGCGCGCTTTTGCAAGATATTATTAAAAATCCTGATGCAGATTTTTACTTTTGCGGTCCCAAGCCCTTTATGACGAGTGTCTATTGCGCGTTAAAGTCATGGGATGCGCCAATGGACCAAGTCTATTTTGAGTTCTTTGGCCCTAAACAAGAGATTGAAGACGCATAAACACCACACTGCTGGCGCACCTGATAGCGCTTGTAGATTGATTTTGGTGGTTGTGACCAACGTGCTAAAGTCGGGTATGTCTAAAAGATTAAAGGCAACCCGACGATGACAACTATACCCTTTTCCATCCTTGACCTTGCCCAAGTAACGGCGGAAGGCGGGCCAGCAAAGAGCTTTACCGACAGTGTCGCACTTGCCCAACAAGCAGAAGCAGCAGGGTACAAACGGGTCTGGTATGCGGAGCATCACAATATCGCGGGCGTTGCAAGTTCCGCAACCTCTGTCCTAATCGCTCATATCGCAGCGCATACGAAGTCTATTCGTCTTGGAGCAGGCGGCGTGATGCTGCCCAATCACGCGCCGTTGTTGATTGCTGAGCAATTTGGAACCCTTGCAACTTTACACCCCGAGCGGATTGACCTTGGACTCGGCCGCGCCCCCGGCGGCGATATGGCTGTTATTCGCGCCCTGCGCAAAGACAAAGAACACGCCGGTCACAGCTTTCCAAATGATGTTATAGAATTGATCAACTACCTTGCTGATCCAAACACGGAGCATACGCCCAATTCTGTCCGCGCAATTCCTGGGGAAGGCACAAAGGTGCCAATATGGATCTTAGGCTCTAGCCTTTATGGCGCACAGCTTGCGGCTCAACTAGGCCTGCCGTATTCATTTGCCTCACATTTTGCACCCAATGATTTACTGGGCGCCGCGGAACTTTATAGGCGAGAATTTAAGCCGTCCGTTTTTCTTGATAGACCCTATTTTATGATGGCGTGTAATGTCTTTACCGCCGATTCAGATGATGAGGCGCATTTTCAATTTTCAAGCCTCGTTCAAGCCTTTATCGGCATTCTTACAAACACCCGCGGCCTAGCAAAGCCGCCGACTGAGAATTTGGAAATACCTGCTCATATCGCGCCGCAATTACAAAATATGCTTCAGATAAGCGCAGTGGGCGCCGTTGATACCGTTGCTGAACAGCTTGATCTTTTTTGCGATAAATTACAGCCGGACGAGCTAATCCTCACCAAAAACTTTCATGGCATAGATGCAAGGCTACGTTCACTAGAACTGACCATGGAAGCACGCGCAGCGATGCATTATTCGCCCAGTAATAATTAATTTGAAAACATCAAAAATTCCTTGCAAAGCATCTCTTATCATTTCAATCTTTTTCTGATCAATTTGGGGAGAGATTATCGATGAAACTGACATCTTGGAACGCCGAATGGCTAGACAGCGCTTGGGGCGTCGTATCAGGAAAATATCAACCCGGGCAACGGGTGTTTCCCCATAAGGTCCCCTCATTAGCACAGTCAAAACAGAAAATAAAAGCGACCAAGAAACTGATTGAGCGCATGGCGCCGGATATTTTATTTCTTTGCGAAGGACCAGCATCAGCAAAAGACGCTGAAGCATTCGGAAAAGAAACAATGCCCGACCACACCCTCATTAAACGTCCAAGCAGTGAAAAATATTTCGTCAGTGGGCGGCAAGGCCTTTGGTTCTATGTCAGAAAGACACTCGCCGCACAAATTGAACCGAGCTTAATACCCATTGAAACCTGGCGCTCATTCGCGGCAAGCGCATCACCTTCTATTAGCGAAGACGGGAATTGGATGGTTTCCATTCCGCGCCTTCGAACTATTGGCGGCGTTACCGATGTACCTGTTTCAGAAAGGGCGTCCCATGACTATTACCGTCACCCTCAAACATTGTGCTTTACCTATGGCGGCGCACGCCACGAAATTATCGGCGCGCACCTAAAAAGCAAATTCACAGGAACCAGTTTTCGCAAACGACGTGACGATGAAACGTTCGAAGATTTCGCTAAAATAAAACAGGTAAAAGTCTATCTCGCAAAAGCCCATGAAGCGCGGGTGAAACTATCTTCCGAAGCCAGCAATGTGCGCGCCTATATTGACCAACGGTTCAAACAAGAATCCGACCCGTCAATATTCGTCGTCGGCGATTTAAATGACGGCCCCGGCAAAGAATTGATGGAGCGAGAATACCTTTTGCATGATCTTTTATCAAACCTTCAGGGTGAAGTATTCTTTGCACGGCGTTTTTTAAATCACGCCTTGTTTGACTTCCCCGATGAGCTTCGTTGGACGGCGCATTTTAAAGATAAGCTAGACCCAGGACGCAACCCTAGTATTTTACTTGATCATATCCTATTTACACAAGCGGTGACAGGCGGCGGCGCCAGCCCGTTGCTGGTAAAACCAGGCGCCGGATTTGTCGAGCACCTCGCCTTTGAGGAGGTTGCGAGCCTTTTTGGAGAGGATAATCTTTCTGATCACCGGCCCGTCAGTCTTGAACTTTCACCGCGCCAAATTTAAAAACTACACGGCTCGTAAAAGCTTGGTCACGGCCTCATCTAAGGCAGATAAAAACCGCGAGCGATCTTGTTTTTGGAACGGGGGCGGGCCACCGATTTGATCGCCGCCACCGCGCAAATCAGCCATTATAGCCCGTGTTGCAATAGCGCCGGAAATCATATCCTCTGTAAAAGGTATTCCGTTGGGCGCTATCACCGCGCCAGCTTGTTGCTTTATACACCTGTCCGCCAGGAGGATATCAGCCGTTACGACAATCTGTTTAGATGTCGCCAGCTCAACAATTCGATCATCGGCTGCGTCAAAACTATCGCTAACCACCTCGATCGAAATCAGCTCATGCCGCGGAATACGCATATAGGAATTGCATACCAACGTCACTGCCACATTATAGCGAAAGGCGACTTTATAAATTTCTTCTTTGACCGGGCACGCATCAGCGTCAACAAGGATCAAGTGTGGCTCCTTTAAGGACAAGAATACAATATCCCTTTCGCATACAGGAGGAAACGGCCCATGAGAAGACTTACCAGATCGCAAGCGCTTTTTACTATTCCAAATAACGTTTAATCGTGCGGTTAAACTGATCTAGCGCGCCTTCAAATTTCCCGAAAAGCATGCGCGGCGTCGCACTGCGCATCGCATTTTCTTGTATCGCGGCGCCAATCACAAAATCCTCGTCAAGGGTCGTCATGGTAATTTGGTGATTGCGTTTCCAATGGGCATCATTTTTTCCATCCGCATCCGGCCCAGTTGTCGGCGCCAAAGTCACGAGACGAGCCATCGTTTCACTAGCCGACTTCGGCTCAAGACTTATCCACACAACATGGTCCTGCATAACAAGCAACTGACTAGTGGGAAATAGCGTATAAATAATATTCGCATGATCCCTAAGCCGCCAGCTGTCGCGCGCCTCATCCGTTAAAGACTGCATACTTGTTCGGGGCAGAACGGAACGCATATGAGGTCCAAAACTGCGATAGCTGGAAAGGTTATCCTCAAAATGGGGACCAATTGTCTTTCGGTGAGCGACACGGAAATGATAAGCCTCAATCCCGCCTTCAACCAATATTTTCCAATTAGCGGCAAGGTTAAGAGAAGACGCGCCCGCGATTTTCATATCGCTAAGCCTAAGGGCTTTTAGGTCTTCTTCTAATTCATCAAAATAATGGTCAAAATTAACCGCACCTTCATCGGAATTCCATATCCAAACAAACCCAAAACGCTCCCTACAGTGAAGAGGTATCAAAGATAGATCCGCTTTATCCACACCGGGAAAGCCCTCTTCAAAATGGGGCGCCCCAATTAGCGCCCCTTCGCTTGAATATGTCCAAGCATGATAGGGACAAGAAAATCGATTTTTGCAACCAGAAGCCTCACTCACCAGCTGACTGCCGCGATGCCGACAAGCGTTTAGAAAAGCCCTGACTTGGCCATCTTTGCCTTTTGTGATTAGCACCGGTTGGCCGCCAATTATACGCGTTAGGAAAGATCCATTCTTAGGCAGTTCGCTAACATGCACAGCCGTGCTAGGCAGTGCACGAAAGATACAACGTTGCTCAGCCTGAAAGCGATCATCATCTGTGTAATGTTTAATCGGGTATTCAGCAACATGGTCATCAAGAAACGCAGCGCCCGATGATTTGAGCGCTAATAACTCGTCGATCAATGACAATTCTGTCTTCCGGTCCATTATCTGTCTCCTGTTTTATCAACCAGAAACTTACCGAGTGGTAAGGAGTTTGACTTACCAAGCGGTAAGTGTCAAGTCTTCGCAACAGACAAAGGATTTCTTATGGCGCAAACCACCCGTGAAAAATTGCTCGCTGTAGCCCACACCCTTTTTTCTGAACGGGGTTTTTATGGTGTCAGCATCGCAAATATCGCTGATAAACAAGGGGTTACGAAACAGGCGCTGCTCCACCATTTTGCCAGCAAGGAAAAGCTATATGGTGAAGTCCTTCAGCAAATTTCCGATGAATTCGGCGAAAAACGCGCCGCCGCCCAAGCATCAAACGACACCCCAGCCGCAAAGTTAAAGCATCTGTTATTGGGAATGATCCCTGAAACCGAAGAAGATTATGCGCGCGCGCGTTTGTTGATGCGCGAACTTTTAGACAACCAAGAGCGCGCCCAGAAAGCTGGGACCTGGTATTTAGGCCCACTGTTAAAAGACCTCATCAAAATGACGAAAGCCATCCCCGGGTGGGAGACTGAAAAAGAGGCTGACGCTCTCGCCCTCGTCTATCAGCTTCTTGGAGCGGTAAACTACTACGCGATCTCTGCACCAACTCTGCAAGGCATATTCGGCGCGAAGACTTTTAACGGCTTACAAGAAGCCTTTCGCCCGCAACTAGAAGCAATGATAGACGCGGCGGTTTCTATAAAGTCTCCTGGAACCTCACCGGCTCGCCCAAACCGCCTTCAATAATTTCGCCTTCCCACATAACGCGGCGACCACGGATGATGGCGCCGATGGGCCACCCCTTTATTTTCATACCGTCAAAAGGCGTCCAGCCGGATTTTGTAGCGGACCAGTCATGAGTGATCGTCTCGGCCCGGCCTAAATCAACCACCGTGAAATCAGCATCATACCCGACAGCAAGCCGGCCCTTGCCAGCAATACCAAATATGCGGTTCGGGCCGTGACACACAAGATCGATCAGGCGATCTAGGGTCAATCGCCCTTCCGCCACATGGTTCAGCATCAACGGCAATAAAGTCTGCACACCCGGCATGCCGGAAGGTGACTTTGGATAAGGCTTTGCTTTTTCATCTTTAGTATGCGGCGCATGGTCGGAGCCAATGACATCAATAATCCCCGCCGCAACCCCGGCCCAAAGCCCGGCGCGATGACGCGCGTCCCGCACCGGGGGGTTCATCTGGGCAAAGCCTTTTAAACGCTCATAACATTCGGGCGCTTCTAACGTTAAATGCTGGGGCGTCGCCTCAGCCGTCGCGATGTCTTTATTTTGCGCCAGAAGGGGAATTTCATCCGCCGTCGAAATATGAAGGACATGGATGCGCCGCCCAACCTCTCTTGCGATAGCCAGCAAGCGCTCTGTGCATTTTAACGCCGCCTCAGCCGAGCGCACCTCAGGGTGGGAGGTCCAATCCCCCTCACGCGCGAGTGCTTTACCTTCATTGAGCAGCTCTTCATCCTCTGAGTGAATGGCGACGCGGCGGCGACCATGGCGCAAAACCTCGCGGACGCCGTCATCATCCGGCACCAAAAGGTCCCCAGTTGAAGCGCCCATAAAGATCTTCACCCCGCATACGCCGGGCAGCATTTCCAGCTCAGCAAGTTCGCGAGCATTGTCATGGGTCGCGCCCACATAAAAGGCGTGATCACAAGCCATACGCCCCTTTGCGCGGCTTAGCTTGTCTTCAATTGCTGCTTGGGTGGTGGTCAGCGGGTTGGTGTTTGGCATTTCAAAAACTGTTGTCACCCCGCCCAACACAGCCGCTCTGGCGCCGCTTTCAAGATCTTCCTTGTGTTCGTTGCCCGGCTCGCGGAAATGCACCTGGCTGTCAATCACGCCTGGCAAAATGTGAAGGCCGGTACAGTCGATGGTTTCACCCGCCGTGCCTTCATCAAACTGGCCGATTGATGCAATGCGCCCTGCGCGAACGCCAATGTCGCGCGCCCCGGCGCCGTCATGGTTGACCACAACGCCGCCTTTTAAAATAAGATCAAATGTTTCGCTCATAAAGGGTGTTGTAGCCCCCAGGACGCCAAGCGGCAATCGCCTCGCCTATATTTGAATAGCGTCCATTTTAAAATGGGGATAAACAATGCGCCCATGAGCGATACTTTCTTTACCCCTCTGCCCGAACGCGCCCTTATCCGCCTCACTGGCGAAGAGACCCAAGAGTTCTTGCAAGGGCTTATCACCCAAAATGTTGAAAACCTTGCCCCGGGTGAAGCAGCGTTTGCGGCGCTGTTAACGCCCCAGGGCAAAATCCTTTTTGACTTCTTCGTCATTGGAACCGAAGACGGCGTTCTCATCGACTGTTTGGCGCAGATGCAAGAAGCCCTGATCAAGCGGCTGAAAATGTATCGCTTACGCGCCAAGATTGAGATAGCGGGCGAACCCGATCTTAAGGTGGGCGCACTCTTTGCAAAAGAAAGCGAAGCTTCGTTAACGACAATCGACGCCATCGCCTGCTATCTGGATCCACGCCTATCAACCATCGGAAAGCGGATTATTTTTTCGGGCGCGGTTCCTGAAGTCGCGGGAGCAAATCCCGCCACAGCCGAAGACTACCACGCCCATCGCATTGCTCTTGGTGTCGCAGAGATCGGGGCGGATTTTGACAGCGATGACACCTTCCCCCTTGATGTCAATTACGATGCGCTGAACGGTGTCGATTATAAGAAAGGGTGCTTTGTCGGCCAGGAGGTCGCAAGCCGTATGAAACGGAAAGGCGAGGTTCGAAAACGAACCGTGATTATATCGAGTTCAGATCCGCTGAATAAAAACGCTGATATTATGGCAGGCGAGGGCTCGATTGGGCGCGTATTATCGTCATCAGGCAAACAAGCCATTGGCCTGGTCCGCCTTGACCGATTGGACAAAGCCCGCAAGAGCAGTACGCCCCTCAATGTAGGTGGAGCATCAATTAATATTGACCAGCCGCTCTATTTAGGGAAACTGAACCCATAAAAAGATCAAAACAGGGCGATAATCAGCCCGCCAGGAAACGAAACCAATTAGGAGTGATACGATGACGACAACATCCGTCCTTTTACTGAGCCTTATTGCATGGTCATTTATCCTTGTAATGACCCTCGGTGTATTCCGCACAATGCTTGTTTTTACCAATCAGCGCAAACCAAATGAGTTTGCCGCAAGCGGCAGCGATCTAACGGGATTTGGCCAACGCCTAACACGCGCGCATGCAAACTGTTATGAGCATCTGCCGGCTGTTGGGTTAATCTTACTCTACGCAATCGTCACGAATAACACTGGGGTTACAGACCCACTCGCTTATACATTTCTTGGTGCACGGATGGCCCAATCCGTCGTCCACATCCTTTCCACGAGCAACTTCATGGTGTTGATCCGCTTTGGATTTTTCGCCGTCCAGCTTGTAATCGTGCTTTATTGGCTACTGTCACTAGCCGGAATTTAAAAGACAAACTATGGACTCAGTAGAAAATGCAGCCCTTCCATGCGCTTGGGCGCCAGCAGATGATGCGCTTTATCGTCAATATCATGACGAGGAGTGGGGCGTGCCGGAATATGACGACAGGGCGCTCTTTGAAAAACTACTCCTTGATGGCTTCCAGGCGGGTCTTTCTTGGCGGACCATTCTTTATAAGCGTGAAAATTTTCGCAAAGCCTTTGACGGATTTAATCCGGAAAAAATGGCGCGATATACGCCCAAGAAGGTAGAACGCTTGCTGAGTGATAAAGGCATCATTCGCTCTAAGACAAAAATCGCCGCCTCTATAACCAACGCTCAAATATTTTTAGACTATATGGAAAGCCGCAATGATGGTTTTAGCGGCTTTTTGTGGGAATTTGTCGGCGGTGCGCCAATCGATAATCAACTTGATGATTATCGCAATGGCCCCACAAAAAGCACTGAAAGCGAGGCCCTGTCAAAGGCGTTAAAAAAAAACGGCTTTAAATTTTGCGGACCCGTCATCGTTTACGCATTTATGCAAGCGGTTGGCATGGTTAATGACCACGAAACGAGGTGTCCGCGCCACAGCGCAGTAAAGAAGCTCGCCAAATAAAGTTTAATATCCTTATCCGTGTTGCACATAGCGCTCATTAGGCGCAAAGTCGGTAATAGTCAAAAAACAAGGTCGGATCCAAAAGAAAGAACAATTCATGACTTACGCTGGCGCCCCTAATGTTCGCATCATCGCCACCGGTCTTTATACGCCGCCTTACAGTATCTCTAACGAAGAGCTAGCGGCCTCCTTCAACGAATATGTTGAAATATACAACGAAGACAACGCCGCGGCCATTAGCGCCGGCTCCTTAGAACCGCTAGCCCCCTCTTCGGCGGAATTCATTGAAAAAGCATCAGGCATAAAATCACGCCATGTTGTCGATAAGGCGGGCATTTTAGACCCCGCCAGGATGCGCCCAGCCATACCCAGCCGCCCAAACGAAGAATTATCCGTACTCGCAGAAATGGCAGTGGACGCTGCAAAAAGCGCCTTGGCGGCCGCCCACCTTACGCCAAGCGACATTGACGGGGTTATTTGCGCCGCATCCAACTTACAACGCGGATATCCCGCTGTGGCGATTGAAATCCAAGACGCACTTGGCATTGATGGCTTTGGCTTTGACATGAACGTTGCCTGCGCGTCAGCTGCATTTGGGATAAAAGCGGGCGCGGGCCTTATCGCGGGCGGCGCTAGGCGGGTCCTGGTCGTTAATCCTGAAATTTGTACAGCCCATTTAAATTTCCGTGATCGCGATAGCCATTTTATTTTCGGCGACGTCGCCACTGCTATTATCTTAGAGGCTGATGACGGCGCCCCCAAGGGTGAGGCCTATGCTATTGTTGGCGCCGAACTAAAAACGCAATTTTCCAACAATATACGCAATAATTTTGGCTTTCTAAATCGATGTGAACGAGAAGCTGGGGAACCCGCTGACGACCAAACCTCGCCCTATACGGATAAGCTGTTCCAACAAAACGGACGTAAAGTCTTTAAAGAGGTTTCAATAATTGTCAGCTCAATGATTGTTGAGCACTTAACTAACCTGTCGCTTACCCCTCAAGATATAAAACGCTTTTGGCTTCACCAGGCGAATTTGGGTATGAATGACGTCATCATTCGCAAAGCCCTGGGCCGCGAGCCAGCACGCAAAGAGGCGCCGGTGATTCTAGATGAATACGCAAACACCTCGTCGGCGGGATCAATAATCGCCTTCCATAAACATCGCAACGATGTTGAGGTCGGCGATCATGGTCTGATCGCCGCCTTTGGCGCAGGATATTCCGCAGGCTGTGTAACAATTCGCCGCACAGCTTGAGCTAGACTATTTCTTATGGGTGACTGTCAGCCCCAAGACGTCGCCAAGTTCATCTGGCTTTGTCTCAATAGTCTGTGAGAGGGTCGCCAATGGGACCGGTTTTTTAGGTGACGCGTCAATGCTGAGCGAGCCGCCTTTGGCGACAAAGTCTGCAAATGAATTGACATACCCCGCATAAAGCGGGTTCACACTCATCGCAGATACCCCGAGCAAGCGGATCATAGCTGGCGCGGACTGGCGTAATTCAGGACCAGAGCTGTTCATCTGAAGGCCGGCAATCGCAAAGATTGCGTCTAATAACGCCTTATCTTTAAGGGTTGTGTTAAAGCCGCCAATTTTAAATTCCGGCGCAAGCGCACTCGCATCGTCAGCCGCCATCGCCGCTTTTAAAGTATCGCTCTTAAAGCCTTCGAGATTAAACGACATTTCGTAATCAGCTAAGCTCGGCGCCGCCGCGGCGGTCACAAACTCAGCCTTTCCGCTTTTAGCGTTCCAATCCCATGAAACGTTGCTCACCGCCTCAACCGCATCAAGACCATGTTCCTTGATGGTTGTTAAAAGTGCGTCTTCCCCGTCACTTGCATAAGCGGAAAAATCATATTTGGCTTTTGTAACCGCTGTTACTTTTGATGGCACAAGCCACGTTGATTGGACCGCGGATATATTGGCCTCAGACACTTTTGAGAAGAGCTTATCGCTTATATAGGTGTTCGCGTCAGCGATATTAATCTCACCTAATTGAATAAGGTTCTTTGCATCCGCTGGGGGCTCTTCGCCCTTCAGGCCATACTCTAACAAGCCGGACAGATCAAAACCTTGCCAGACGAAAGACGCCGCTTCCACCTTCTGGTTGGCGCCCGACATTAAAGCCGCGCCAAGGGGGCTGTCCTTAATCGCTTGTCCAACCCCTTCCAACATATCTAAGGCTTCATCAGATTGGCTAAAAGAGTAACTGGAGTTATAGGCCGCAATCCGGTCAAACTTTCCGCCGCCGAACCCTTCAAGTCGCCAATCAGGCGCCGCAAGGGAAAAAGCACCGTCTTTTTCTTCCGCCGTAATCAGAAGATCTTTTACATAGACGCCTTTAAGGTTAAGGGCGTTTAGAAAATAAAGCGGCGCTTTATCATCCCCCCCGAGGCTGCTGGCGCGAAAACGTAAGCCATCTAGCTCAATACCGGCGATGGAAAAATCAGCCGTGTCACCGCCTTCTTTCGCCCGCACCTGAACGCCAAAGAGCCGAACTTTTTCTAAGAGTTTTTCAAAAGCCGCATTCGCATCAGCGGGCGCATCGCTTTCGATCTTCTGACTGATTTTTTCAATAGCGCCCATATCAACGCCGTAAAGCTCAGCCCGATCAATCGTAATGATGCTGCCATCGGCTTCATCTTCATACGCCAGATCCGTGATGACAGTCGCGCCAATCGTGTCATCAAATGACGCATCGGCGTAGCTAGGGCGCCCTTGCTCAGGGAGAAGCGCAAAAAAAGCTTCCACATCAAGGGGTTTAGCGCCCTTTAAAACAAAGCGCTTATCAATCGGCGACGCGGTCTTTGATAGCTTGGCGGCCGATGCTTCAGCGCCGCCCGCTTTGGGCGTCTCAGCGTCATTGCCGCCACAGGCGACCAGCATCAGCGCCGCCGCGCTGGATAGAAAAATCTTTTTCATGGCAAACCCCTTCCCCATTCAGTTGGTGAGCATCCGCTAACGCCGTTCGGCCCGAAAATCTATGCGAACTGTTAAGGGGTCCCATAAGATGATGGCTAAAACAAGGAAAAGCTTTACGTTCCTAGCCCGCGCAACCAAGGGTGCGTTTGATTAAAGCTTTGGCCTCATCACTGCGCCAATCGGCTTCGCCTAACAAACGCCCAACCTCACGCCCCTCGCCATCATAAAGGATGGAAACCGGCAAGGCCGTGACACCGCCAACGGCGCTTGAAAACCCGCGTGTCTCGTCACTGTAAAATTCAAGATCAGAAAGCCCGAGCTGATCAAAAAAGGTTTTTGCAGGGTCAGGGGCGCCAAAATCAAAAGCGACTGGTATCACTTCAACGTTTGTCCCTTCTAAATCACTCGCAAGATCATTCAACGACGGAAGCTCATGGACACATGGCGCACACCACGTCGCCCAGAAATTCACGAGAAGGGCTTTTCCGCGATAGTCTTTTAACGAGACTTCTTTCGCCCCGTCGCCTAGCCCCTTTAAAATACGCTCATGTGGAGCGTTTCGGGCAGGAAACGCATAGCGAAAATCTGCCATTTCCCCTTTCAATAGGGCGGGATCTCGCTTTTCCACCAGAGGCAAACAATTAACGCCGCCGCCTGCCGACAAAGCCGAGCCGCCCGCGGGCTTTAAAGAGGCGGAGATTAAAATAAACCCCAGCCACAAAACCCCAGCGCCGCCCCACAGGAATATCCACATTCGGGGCGTTTTTACACCTTCAACGAGAGCTTGCATTAACCGCTTGGTGAACTTCATGGCTTTGCGCCCTTTCCTCATCGCTCGTCTCGCCCTAAAAGGCGTTGCATGACAGATAAGAATAACGACCAGAAAAATACAATGTGGGGCGGGCGTTTCGCCGCGGGCCCAGCCGCAATTATGGAGGAGATCAACGCCTCCATCGATATCGACCAGCGACTATGGCGTGAAGATATCGCGGGCTCAAAGGCCCATGCGAGCATGCTGGCGGCGCAAAAGATCATTTCGGATGCGGATGCGAAGTCCATTCATGAGGGACTTGACGCCATCGCCAAGGAGATTGAGGGGGGAACATTCCCCTTTTCAGCGACCCTTGAAGATATTCATATGAATATCGAAGCGCGTCTGAAAACTTTGATTGGCGAGCCAGCCTCGCGTCTACACACCGCCCGTTCGCGCAATGACCAGGTTGCGACGGACTTCCGCTTATGGATGCGACGGATCTGTGATGAGACGGACGCCGCCCTTAAGGACTTACAGGTGGCGCTGTTAAATCTTGCCGAGCCCCATGCGGATACTGTGATGCCTGGCTATACGCACCTTCAAACGGCCCAGCCGGTAACATTGGGCCACCACCTTCTCGCCTATGTTGAGATGATCGGGCGGGACCGGGGCCGCTTTGTCGACGCACGCGCGCGGCTGAACGAAAGCCCACTTGGCGCGGCGGCGCTAGCCGGCACGCCATTTCCGATCGACCGCGAAATGACCGCTAAAACCCTGGGCTTTGATCAGCCCATGGGGAACTCGCTAGACGCTGTTTCCGCGCGTGACTTTGCCCTTGAATGTTTGTCAGCCGCCTCTTTGAACGCGATGCATTTATCGCGGCTGGCCGAAGAATTAGTCCTTTGGACCTCGCCACACTTTGGGTTTGTGACCCTATCGGACGCATTTTCGACAGGCTCGTCCATCATGCCGCAAAAGAAAAATCCGGACGCGGCGGAACTAGCGCGCGCAAAGGTCGGGCGGATTTCATCATCTTTCTCAAGCTTGCTCATCATGATGAAGGGCTTGCCGCTCGCCTATTCAAAAGACATGCAGGAAGACAAAGCCGCGACCTTCCAAGCCTTTGACGATTTAGCGCTGGTGATCGCCGCGATGACAGGCATGGTTTCAGACCTTACCATCAACAAAGACGCCATGCGCACCGCAGCGATGGGCGGGTTTTCCACCGCAACCGATATTGCCGATTGGCTTGTGCGGGTGCTGGCGATGCCGTTCCGCGACGCCCACCATGTGACGGGCGAAATTGTTGCGCGCGCAGAAAAAGCAGGCAAACGCCTTGATGAATTGCCGTTAAGCGAAATGCAAGCGATTGAAGCGCGCATAACAGATGATATATTCTCTGTTCTGAGCGTTGAAGCTTCCGTCGCATCGCGCCTTTCTTATGGCGGCGCGGCCCCGGTAAATGTTAAAGCGCAAGTTAAAAAGTGGCGCGAAAAACTCGCGTAAGAGAGCACCCATGAAAAAACTATTGATCGCCCTTACTGCCCTTGCCTTTCTTTGCGCCTGCGGAAAGAAAGCACCGTTACGCGCGCCGAACACCCCGCCGCCGAGCGACACCCTTGTCAGCGTTTCGCAGCGATAAAGTAGCCCCCATTTATGCACCACTTTACTTATAAAAACGGCGTTCTCCATGCAGAAGATGTAAGCCTTAAAGCGATTGCAGACGCTGTCGGCACGCCCTTTTATTGCTATAGCGAGGCGACGCTGCGCCGTCATATACAGGTGTTTGAAAACGCCTTTACAGATATGAACACACTGACGGCGTTTTCTGTGAAAGCAAACTCAAACCTTGCGGTGCTGAAAGTCCTTGCTAGCGAAGGCGCAGGCGCGGACATCGTTTCCGGCGGGGAGCTTTTGCGCGCCCGCAAGGCGGGCATTCCCGGCGAAAAGATTGTTTTTTCCGGCGTCGGTAAAACCCGATTGGAAATGGCCGCAGCCCTGGATGAAAACATCCACCAGTTCAATGTGGAATCAGAAGACGAGCTCAGCGCGCTTAACGATATCGCCGCATCAAAAGGCGTTGTTGCGCCAATTGCATTCCGCGTGAACCCGGATGTCGCCGCGGGCGGGCACGAGAAAATTTCAACCGGCAAAGCAGAAGACAAGTTCGGCATCTCGTGGGGCCGGGCGCGGGAGATGTATGCGAAAGCCGCGACGCTTCCCGCCATTGCGGTAAAAGGCGTTGATGTTCACATCGGCTCGCAAATCACGGCGCTTGCCCCTTTTGAAAAGGCATTCATAAAAGTGAGCGAGCTGGTTCAGCAATTGCGCGCCGACGGCGCCCCGATTGAGCGGGTGGACCTTGGCGGCGGGCTTGGCATTCCGTACGGGGATGAAAAACAAACACCGCCAGACCCGAAAGACTACGCCGCGCTGATACGCAAGATTGTTGGCCCGTTGGGCCTTCAACTGATTTTTGAACCAGGGCGCATGATCGCCGCCAATGCGGGCATTATGGTCGCGCAAGTAACCTTTGACAAAAAAGGCGATGCGCGCCGATTTTTAATCATCGACAGCGGCATGAATGACCTTATCCGCCCGGCGCTATATGACGCCTATCACGCGGTGACACCCATCAGAGAACCGCAGAATAATGAGCTCCTTGTTGATTATGACGTAGTCGGCCCAGTTTGCGAAACGGGGGACCGCTTCGCCGTCACCCGGCCGCTGCCCGAACAACACCCAGGGGACCTTGTCGCCTTTATGACGGCCGGCGCTTATGGCGCCGTCCAAGCATCGACCTATAACACACGTCCGCTGATCCCCGAAACCCTCGTCAATGGTGATCAGTACGCGGTGATCCGCCGCCGGCCAAGCTATGAAGAAATGCTGGCTCTAGAAGAAACACCAGACTGGTTATAGGGAACTATTCCTTAACGACCACCGATTTGATTTCTTTTCTTGAGGGGCGAAATTCGCTCATTTGCGGCAATAGGCACACCAGTTAGCTTTCAAGAACGGAAAATGGCCTCATACGCCATAATAGTACTGAACGCGGAGTGGTTCTGAACCATCGATCAACCACCAACAGTCATCGGCAAGTGATTCAAACACCATAACCGCCTAAACCAATATCACGCTCTACGCATACGGCCGCTATTTCCCGAAACCTTCAATGAAAAGGTCATAAATTGGGGGGTTGGAAAAGAAACAGCTTGTAATTGTGTCCCATCAGGTCCATGTCTTAGCATACGCCATGATTGAAGCCGTCTATTAGGCCTCTGAAACAAGCTTCTTATTCTCCTCCAAACATCGGCAAAATCCCCGTTAGGGAGCATTCCCTAACCGCTCTATATGTTTGAAAGGAATGACAAATGGCGACTGGTACGATTAAGTGGTATAATTCGCAAAAAGGTTACGGATTTATTGCACCTGAAAATGGCGGCAAAGACGTTTTTGTGCACGCATCGGCTCTTCAAGATGCTGGAATTCGCAGCCTGGAAGACGGCCAGCAGGTCTCATACGAATTACAAGAGGAGCGGGGCAAAACCTCAGCTGCGCAACTCAAAGTCCTTTAACACGGCTTGCATGGGGTATTGAGACTAAGCTGCTCAATGCCCTATGACATAATATACCTGTTTAATGATGGGGCTCTTTATAATGCGGGCCGCAGGATGATGAGGCGCATATGGCGAAGAGTTCCCGCTCGCAATCGTTAGAGAACCGTTTGGCGAGACAAGAACGCGCGCAAGCGCTTGCATTGGGCGAAATTCAAATGGCGGCGGCGTACCGCCGCGAACGCTCAAATGCGTTACGCGAACTGCGTCTTAAACGAGATAATGAGTCTGCAGAGCAATTTACAAAGTGGCGTGAAACACAGTCTTGATATTTACTGGCTTGATATTTACTGGCTCAAAATTTTGATTTGCATAGAGATTACTTCAGCATAGATTATTTAAATTTAACGCCTTATATATTGAAAGAGCACTGATGAAAGCTGAAAACGGTCACCAGGTTGTGATGAACTTAGATGTTCACACGAGCGAAGGTGTTCATGTTGGTAAGGGCCCCCAAACAATAACACTTGGCGATGGCGCAGCGTTTCGCTTGCTGGAAGAGGCGATCGTAGGGATGAGCGAAGGGGAAAATAAATCGATCGCTATTCCTTCAAATGATGCTTTCGGTCCTCGTCGGGAGGAGCTGATCGTGCAAATTCCCCGCACACAATTGCCAATGAACGGAGCGCCCCAAAAGGGCATGCAGCTTGTTGGCACAGGAAACTCAGACGAAGAAGTTAAGCTAGTCATCATTGATGTGCGTGACGATGTCGTGGTTGCAGACGGAAATCACCCTTTAGCCGGTTTGGACCTTAATGTGTCCTTTTCCATCGAAAAAATCACAGCTCTTAAACAATAAGCGCGAAAATGCGCGCCCTATAAAGGCATCATTTTGAGTTCGAAAAAATCAGCAGCGCAGAAAAAGTTTATCCGTGATCGTGATAAGCGAGAGGCCGTATCGGAAGCTGAACAAGCTAAAAGGTTACGGATGGAAAAAACCGCAAAGCTGAGAGCGCTGCGCCTCGCAAAAGAGGCGGAAGAACGCGCTCAATCAAGTCAATCAAACACAAAGCCAGTGAAGAAATAAGCACTGTTTCCTGACCTACTAAAGATGTTTGCACGCTGTGTTTAAATGAACGGTTTTGGGGAAAATCTGAAACACAATAGTGCGGAAACAACCCGCTTTAATGGCGCCGCCGCCTCTGCCCCTTCAGATGACATCCTTCGTTTCGCATAAGAGGGCTTTACCCCCCTCACCCGCCCAGGATGATGCTGAAATTATTTCCGACGACCAGGGTGTTCCAAGAAACGGCGATAAAGAACATCGCGATCACAAATCGATGGGGAAACCACCAGACCATATAGCTGATTAAGAGTTGAAGGATCAGCTTGGCAGCCATCCAGCCGAGGCCGAAATTTTCCATCGCGGCGCGCATTACGGGATTCGCCTCCTCACCCACCCCGGCCGCAATAGCCGTATGGGTCGAGGCGATGTCAAGAAGCCCGATGATGTTATAGAATATGATTAAGATCCAAGCGAGACGCTGGTTTTGCGCATCCGCCCGGGACCTTTTTGCTTGATCGCTTAAGGCGTCACGCCCTCTCGCGGAAAAAATCGCCCGCACCCACACTTCCTTCCGGACATTCACTTTAAGGCGCCAACAGCGCCCCAAAATCATATACACACCCAACAACGCGAAAGCCAAGCATTCTCAAAATCTTAAGCCCGTCCCGCCTAAGGACAATGATGCGAAATTCCCGCCATTCATAATTCGACCATAAAGTCCCATATAGGTTATAATGCAAAAAGTATGACGCGCGTGATCGATAAAGACCCAAACACCTCACAAGCGCCCGCAAGCGGGACGCCGCTTGGCGGAAAAATTTTCGCTGCTCGCGCCGCAATTTTTGCGGAACGTTTATGGCCTGCGCTGTTGCCAACTTTGGGGCCGTTTTATCTTTTTGTCATTCTGTCCCTTTTTGGTCTTTGGGATCTTGCTGGGCCATGGGCCTATTGGCTCGCCGTTTTATCAGCAGTGGGCGCAACCCTTTATTGTTTTGCCCGATTTTGGCGCGGCGTCCATTGGCCAGCGCGCCGCGAAGCCATGGCGCGGTTAGAACGCGATGGCGCTGTTAACCATAATCCCTTGCAAGCCTTAGAAGACGCGCCATTTGATGAGCAGGAAGCGTCCAACCCGCTATGGCGCGCGCATCTTGAACAAATGCGCGCGCATGCAGCTGGCGCGCGCTTAGTCGGGCCCCACGCGCCGATCGACAGGCGGGATCCGTTAACATTGCGCTATGCGGCTTTCGGCTTGCTCGCTGTCGCCCTTACCGCGGCGGGGCGGGAGGCGCCGAACCGGCTGGTCGGGGCGTTTGAGCCCAAGCCCCTTTTCGCCGCCGCGCCGCCGCAAATTGATGTGTGGATCGACCCGCCCGCCTATACGCAAAAACCGCCAATCCATTTATTGCGCAGCGGCGAGACCATAAAAGGCGTACACCCACAAATTTCCGCGCCTGAAGGATCGACCATCATCGCACAAACGGCTGGCGCAAAACGCACACAGCTCAGCTTTCATTTAAAACGCGAGAAAATCGACGCCCAAAGGGATGAAAATAATTCTGGCGCTGGCGCGGAACGGTTAACGATAAAGCTGTTTGAAAGCGGCGCCGCGCGCCTTCGCTTTGGCGGACAAGAGGCTGTGTGGCCAATCGACATTTTAATGGATCGTCCGCCGCAGGCTCGTCTGACCGAACAGCCCGAGCCTGATGAACGCGCGCGCTTGAAAATCAATTTTCAATACACGGATGACTACGCAATTAAGAGCGCCGAATTCCACATGCGCCTTGACCCAGACCAAAACCGCCCCAAAGATGCGCCCGAATTTTCCAAGGGCGCCCTAAATGAGACGGCCTCCATTCCCATTCAGGGCGCCCTTGGCGCAAGCGGGAGACATCAACACCTGCTCGACCTTCAATCCCACCCTTGGGCTGGGCTAGTTGTTACGGCCAAAGTCATTGTCACCGATGGCGCTGGCGCAAAAGCGTCCACCGAGACTGTGCGCGTTCGTTTGCCGGCCCGCACCTTTTACGCACCGCTCGCCAAAGCCGTCGTGGAACAGCGCCAACACCTCGCCACCGGGGATGATCCTTGGCGCCGGGTCGGCCGATCATTTGATGCGCTGACTTTGGCGCCGGAAGCGTTCTATGATCAGCCAACAGACTACATCTTGCTGCGCGCCGCCTATCGACAGGTTAATCGCCGCAATGAGGCAAAGCGGAACGAGACGGTTAACGCGTTTTGGCCCCTCGCCCTTTACCTTGAAGACCAAGACTTAGCGCTCGCCCGTCGTAAGCTAGACGCGGCCGCGGACGCCCTGCGCGAAGCGCTCGCCAATGGCGCCGAGGAAGATGAAATAAATCAGCTCGTTCAAGAGCTGCGCCAAGCGATGAACGAATATTTGCAAGCCTTCGCGCAGTCAGATGCGCCGCACCAACAAGCGCCGTCGCCTGGCGGGACAGAGATCGCGCAGCAGGACTTGGAAAAAATGCTGAGCGATATCGAAAACCTTTCCAAAACGGGCGCGCAAAACGCAGCTCAAAGCGCCCTGTCGGATTTGGAAAACCTTTTGAATAACTTACAGCGCCCAAACACCGCACAGGCGAACGGACAGCAAGGCGCAAAAGGAGCGCAAGCAAGCGGCGATGGTGAGAGCGGAGATAATCAAAGCGCCGGAGCCGCCGCAGCGGGAGATCTTATTGGCCGCCAACGCGACCTTGCGGATCGCACCCATCGTGAGGGATTAGCCCAGCGCCATCCAAACCGATTTCTTAATGGTGATGGCGCCAGCCAGAACGGCGAAGGCGCCAACAATCGCGTAGATACATTAGCGGCAGATCAAAAAGCGCTATCCCAAGATCTTAATACCCTTGGCGAAAGCATCGCAAGAACAGCCGACGGGTCCTCAAATCTTGAACAGACGGAGCAAGCGTTGACCGCTTTCGCTGAGGCCGCCCGTGAAATGCAGCGTGCAGAGCAAGCCTTACAAAGCGAGTATTTTGATGCTGCCGGCGCAGCGATGGCTCGTGCGATCGCCGCCTTACGCAATGGCGCGGAAGCTTTAGCCGAAAGCGGAAAACCTAAACGACAACAAGCACAGGACCAATCAGGCGAAGGTGAGTCAGATAATCCGGGCCTTGATCCGCTTGGGCGCCCGATAGGTCGCGCTGGGTCTGGAGAAAACACCAATGTGCCCGATCAAATAGACGCCGCCCGGGCCCGAGCGATCATCAATCAATTGCGCGAGCGCCTCAGCGATGGGGAGCGATCACAGGAAGAAGTGAAATATCTAGAGCGATTGTTGGAACGATTTTGAGCTAATCAGTTTCATAAGCAATAGCGTCAGGCGTCACTCACTCTTACATCACTCCGATAAATGGAACGCCCCTTTTTAGATCGCCGTCATCCATGCCATAGCCGACCAGGAAGTCATCCGCCCCCGCCCGAAATCCAATATAAGCGACATCAATGTCATCGCCATGACCAGTGTTCTTTTTTACAAGCACGCAAATATGGGCGGATTTCGCCCCCTTTTCCATCACCATGCGCCGTGCGAAATGAAGACTGCGTCCCGTATCCAAAACATCATCAACTAACAATACGGCGCGGCCAGTCACATCGACGGAAAAGTCCTTCAAGAGCTTTACCACACCAGAAGATGTGCGCGCGCCGCCATAGCTAGACAGCTGAACAAAGTCCACTAGCGGATCAGCACCCTTGCGGTACAAAGCCCGCAATAAATCCGCCGCGAAAATAAACGCCCCCGTAAGCACGGGCGCCATAACAAAATCCGGCGGAAGATCAGCGGCTATTTCTCCCGCCAATTCATCGATTCTCTGGGCAAGCTCTTCTTCAGAAAATAGAGTGCGCATAAGAAAAGGCATCCTTGGGTTGGCCAATACAAACGGCGTTTGATACGCCAGTTAGCCTAAAAACGGCAATTTGTTTTTTTGAGATAAACAATGGGCGCCCCAATTTATGCAAAAATGGTCTGCGCGCCGTGTCAAAAAGCATCATTGCCTCTATAAGCGATCACATCTTACCCAATGACACTGGTTATGATTGTCGCCAAGGCTGGCCAAGCCCTACCTTGAATACAGTTTTGGATGAACATTCGGCTTAGTTGGGGGGATCGTGCTCTTTTTCTCAAATAAATCGTCCCAGGGGCCACAACCGAAGGCTGATACGCCTCACCTCGCTTGGATCATCGTGGTTTTCGCTATTGTTCTTGCGCCTTTGCTGGTCCTTGTCCTTTATGGGACACCGCAATCTGACGATTATTGTTATGGCGGCGCTTTGATAACCGACGGTTTAGTTGGAGGCGCCATTAGCTTTTGGCGCGACGTTAATGCCCGCGCCTCAGCCAGTTTATTAATCATGACGCCGCATGCGATTTCTCAGTCAATTGATGGCCTATTCAACGCATACAGGCTCACGCTTGGCCTTCTTGTCGCCGCGTGGATTGGGGCTGTCTTCACCATGACCCGTTTGTGGTTTTCATCAACCAACATAAGATGGATCGCAACTTTTGGGTTCGCGGCGACCTTTTTGGGATGGCTGCCCAATTATCGCGAATTAGCAATATGGCTGCCATCAGCGGCGACATATTTCCTACCAACTGTTTGCATGAGCGTACTCATTGGTATTTTATTACGCCCTTTTTTCTTGGGCGCAGCTTCCAAACCGTCAATCGGTGAAGAAGCCGTGACCACTATTTTTGCATCAGCGCTCGCGCTTCTTGCCTCGCTAGCGAATGAGTTTTCTGCAATTGGCATTATTGGGTTTGCGCTTGCCTCTTATTGGGCCCGCTTTGAACAAAAAGAGCAAAGACGAACAGTCCTACATGCTGCCATTATTCTAAGCGCCATCATTGGGATAATGACGGTTTTGCAAGCGCCAAGCAATGGCGCGCGCGCCGCACAGTTTGATGAGACATTTTCGATCTGGCAAACATTGTTTTACGGACCGCTATTTACTTTAGAGTTTCTAGCCTATCACCTGATTATGCCGGGACATATCGCGTGGTATCTCGCCCTTGTCCTGTTAACAAATAAGGGCTTTACACAATCATCTTCATCTCGGCGCGCAGGCCCGGCGTTCGCCCTGGCGACCATCTTATTTATCTTAGCGGCTTTCGCCGCTGGACAATGGGGAATTGGCGACCGTCTGCCGGGGCGCGCACAAAACCAGCTCCACCTAGTCGCAGGCTTAACCTTTTCATCCGCACTTATTTTGTCCGCCCCCAATAGGTGGCTACAAAATACAGCTGATTTCATTCGCCGCCGCTTAAACTCCTACCCCAAATTATTGATTGCAGGGCTTTTGCTTACCCTAACCAGCCCAACAACATGGGCGGCATATAACGCCCTTTTGAAGGGTGAAGCAGCGCAAATATACGCGCAGGCAAAAGACCGAATGAAAACGCTTGCGGCCGCCCCGCAAGGAGCATCGGTTGAGCTAGCGCGGTTTTCAAATTCATCAAACCTCGTCGTTTCTTACGATTTACCCCCAGGCCCGCCAGTTCAACTATGCTTGACGCAAATGCATAATGTCGGACACATTATTTCCAAACCGCCCAATCAGTAGAACCGTCAAAAAAGAAGCATCATGACAAATAAAGAAGAGCTGTTTAGTATTGTCATTCCTTTTTATAACGAAGAAGGAAATATTGATCCGCTCTTTGACGAATTAATGCCCGCTCTAAACGCCATGGGTGAAAAATTCATTGTAATTTGCGTTGATGACGGCAGCGCCGACGCCACCTATGCGCAACTTTTAAAGGCCCAACAGAAATATTACGGCGTCAAGATTTTAAAACTATCGAGAAATTTCGGTAAGGAAGCCGCACTGACAGCAGGTCTCGATTACGCTCCGGGTGACGCAGTTATCATTATGGATGGCGATCTACAGCATCCGCCTGAAACGATCCCGGAATTCATTAAAGCCTTTCGTAAAGGCATCGATGTTAGTTACGGTGTTCGACGGTCGCGAGACACTGACGGTCCCGCCAGGGCCACATTTTCAACCATGTTTTATCGATTATTTTCCGCTGTTGGAGAAGTAGCAATTCCCGCAAATGCTGGCGATTTCCGCCTTATGTCCCGGCGGGCTGTCGATGCGCTTAAAACGTTGCCAGAACGTAGGCGCTTTATGAAAGGGTTATATTCCTGGATCGGCTTTAATCAGCAACCTGTTTATTATAACGTAAAAAAACGACGCAGCGGAGACAGCAAATGGCCATTTCGCACCTTGGTGCGATATGCATGGAATGGATTGATATCTTTTTCGACCATGCCCCTCCGCTTTTCAACCTATATTGGAACGTTCGTCGCGCTTGTTTCCAGCGCGTACGGCATATGGATTATTTTCGAAACGCTGATTTATGGACGCAGCACGCCAGGCTACGCCACAATCGCCGCCGCCGTATTTTTCCTGGGCGGGGTACAACTATTAAGCATTGGCGTACTAGGAGAATACATCGCCCGCATTTTTGATGAATCGAAAAAGCGCCCCACCTATATTATTGAAGACATACATGAAAACTCATAGTCGACATGTTTCTACAACTGCGCTGGCGCAACGCGCGATGAGGGCGATAAAAAACAAATCTAATTTGGTTACGTTATCGATTTTTTTTGTCGTCGGCATTTGCGCAACCCTTACAAATGCACTGGCGCTAATATTCTTTATAGAAATTATTACATTGCCCCCAAGTCTCGGCGCCGTCGCCGCGTTCCTAACAGCAGTTCCCGTCTCTTATTTTGGACATTACTACTACACATTTAAAGCCAAAACTCCCCACGCCCAAACATGGCCGAAACATTTTTTAACAACAGTCCTTGGCTCTTGTGCAAATTTTTTGGCTTTTTACATCGTTGTAGAGCGCATGCAGATGAATTACTGGATCGCGTTTGGCGTATCTTTCTTCACCATACCGCCAATGACGTTTTTAATATCGCGTTATATGGTATTTACAAAAGGACGATAGCCAATTCAAAGGGCTATTATGTTCAAATCTATTCCGCCACATCCGGACCAATACGGGGCCCAGGATTCTTCGGCGCGAACGAGATGGTGATCTCCGCCACGCCTGCGGGCGCTGCAGCGCGCGTCTTAAAGGGCGCTGCGCCTTCTGATGGAATTGTCCGCTCACTATCCACTTTAAAAGTCCAGCGGGCAAGAACAGCGCCGTCGGCGCCGCTCGCTTCCGCCTGCATCAACGGAGCAGCGAGCGTTTTTTCCGTCTTATTAATCAAGACCCCTGTGACTTCCATTTCCGGGCCCTCATCCGACATAATCAACCGATGGTTAATGCGCGTAATCTCAAGGGTCTGGGGCGCAATCTCAATCCCAACAGCCGTATAAGCAACATTGGCGCGCGGCCACAGGGCGACGATATCTGTCCGATAAGCGTAAGCTGCCGATAGGCTCGCCACCACAGCGCCCATCCACAATATCCATGACACAAAACGCAGCGGCGTTAGGCGATTTTTCTCACGCGCTTCGGCGCGGCGCCGCGCACGACGGATAGCTTTTTCCAACTCTTTTGGTTGCACGCGAAGAGCTTTAAAAAACTCGTCATTAAATACACGAGCCGCCGCCTCATCAAGGGCATCAGTCGTGGCGAGGGCCGTACTGGCAGATGATTTCTTGCTCCGACCGAAAAGACGGCGAGGACGGGCGTCATCATCTTCATCATGATCGTTGTCTTCATCATCGTCATCGGACAAGAAGATCCCCTTGCGCATCTTGCGATCCTCTGGCGCAATCCGATCACCCTCATCGTCTTCCTCAAGACGTGTAGCGCTTAAAACGGCCTCATCTTGATCATCAACACGATCTTTGACGTCAAAAGTATCCGGCGCATCTTCTTCATCCGCATCTTGCAGGTCTTCAAATTCTGCATCAACGACCGCGGGGTTAGCCTCTTTTTTTACATCTTCTGGCACACCTACGGGCGCTTCTTGATCGGCGAAGGCTAAGAATTGTTCACTCTCGTCTTCTTTTGCCGCGCGTGCGGCTTTCTTTTTAAAGAGGCCTTTTTTCTTTTTTTGTTTTTGCCCTTCTTGCAAATCAGGCTCGCCATCCACATCAGCTGCAGGGCCTTCGCGCATCGTATTCGACGAAGCGTTCTGTTTCCCCTCGTCACTGGCTGGCTTCTTTGCTCTCTTTAACCATTCATCATTGCGATCAGCGCCAAGACGGTCCACAGATGCGAAGGGGTCTGTATCCTGTGTTTCTTTTTGGGGCGCTTGTTCTGCAGCAGCTTTTGCGTCCGCAGCGGTGGCTTGATTGCTTTGCGGCTGATCTTGATCCGCCTGGGTCGAAGACGGCTGCACTTGAGCATTATGTAAAGGAGCCGATTGGTGTTGCGCTGGGGCTTGCGGCTGCGCATAACTCGGCTGGTGAGCAGGCTGAGGCGGGTTATTAACCCTTATTAGATTGCCAACAGGTTCAGGCGCAGGCACAAACCAACTGGAGGAACATACAGCACAAAGCAAGGTGCGCCCCTGCGACGGTATGCGGGCGTCATCTATGTCGTACTGTGTGGAACAATTTGGACAAGTTATTATCATAAGCGCCCCAAATTACGCCTTGTTATTGAGGTCTTGAGGTACGCAAACAAACGCGGCGCGAAGCCGACGAAGGAGCGGACGCAAAACACGATGATCGGTTTTGAAAATGTTTGCCTGTCCTATGCGGACGGACCTGATGGAAACGCCGTCGAAGTTCTGCATAATCTTAATTTTATCCTCGAAGCAGGCGAATTCCGCTTTTTGACGGGCGCTTCGGGCGCCGGCAAAACATCCATGTTGAAACTTATCTATTTGGCGCAGCGTCCCACCAGCGGCCGCGTCGTCTTGTTTGGTGAAGATGCAAGTGCGGCGCCACGTGAAGCATTGCCGGCGCTGAGGCGACGGATTGGCGTCGTCTTTCAGGATTTTCGACTTCTTGATCATCTTAGCGCCTTCGAGAATGTCGCCCTGCCAATGAAGGTCGCGGGCGTTAACCATAAAGCTTACGCAGAAGACGTAAGGGAACTCTTAAACTGGGTTGGGCTTGGCGAGCGCATGGACGCCCGGCCCGCGAGCCTTTCGGGCGGGGAAAAACAACGCGTCGCATTGGCCCGAGCGCTTGTCACGAAGCCGGACCTGATCCTGGCTGACGAACCAACAGGCAATGTCGACCCAGCAATGAGCGAGAAAATTATGAAGTTGTTCATCGAGTTAAATAAACTCGGCGCTGCTGTGATCGTCGCCACCCACGACCTTGATCTCGTCAAAGCCCTTGGTAAACCGACGATGGCTTTGAAAAAAGGACGACTATCCATCAGTTAAGGCTGCTATTTGACAATGGGGGCGTTTTAAATCGCTCCCTCTTTCTGACCATAGCCCCAACGAAACAAACTGGACCCACATGAGCGTTGAGCCAAACTCTGAAAGAAGAACACGAACTCGCCGAACGCTACGCCCCGGACGAGGAAAGCAAAGCGCGTTCGATTGCAAGCCCGCTGAAAAGACTTTGGACGAAACCAATCTTGCCGGAGGCCGGGGCAGCCGGCACGCCACTGACCGCCGTGATTGGCGCAATCTCGTTCTTAGCGGCGCTTGCCCTTGCAGCCTTCTTGATGATTACCGTCGCAGCGGAGCAATGGACGAACAATCTCAGAACCTCCTTCACTATCCAGGTGAAAGGGGGGAGCCAAACAGAAATTGACACAGCCCTTAGCGAAACAATCCGCATATTGGACACAACCAATGGTGTTATTAGTTATGAGGTTACACCGCCCAAAGAAGCAGCGAAACTTCTCGAACCCTGGCTCGGCAAAGGCAATGTCGGCGAATATCTAAGCGTGCCCGCTCTGGTTGATGTAAAAGCAACCGACGACTTAAGAGGCGATCTCGACTTTTTACAGACAAGGCTGCTTGCCGCCGCCCCTAGCGCGATGATTGATGACCACCGCGCATGGCGTGATGGCCTTGCCTCCACCACCAGATCCTTACAAGCACTTGCTTTGGCGGCTTTTTTAATCATCCTTGCCGCAGCGGGAGCAATCGCAATTTTCGCAGCGCGGGCGGGACTTGCCGCCAATGAAAGCACCGTCGCACTTTTACACTTAGTCGGCGCAACGGATGACTTTATCGCCAATGAGGTTCAAAGGCGCTTTGTCATTCTTTCACTAAGAGGCTCCTTCGCCGGATTGGCGCTTAGCGTCTTTGCGTTGACGATCGTCGTTTTGGTCACAAAAGCAGCGAGCGCAAACGGGTTCTTCGCACCAGAACTGTCGTTTAATATTTGGATGGCGGTTAGTCTTTTATTAATCCCGCCGGGCGTCAGTTTAGTGATCGCACTCACCGCACGATTTACCACCCTAAAAACTTTGGGCCAGTCCTATTAAGGCACATTTTAAAGTTCAAGTTTTGATATCAAAGACTTATGAACCTCTGGGTTGAATAGATTCAGTCTATTTGCACAGAAGTTGCTGGACCCAGCTTGGGGAAAACGGCTAAATTACCCACGAAGCAGAATTGGGATTATCGCCCTTGCCGCGTTTATTAACTATTTTGGCCGCAATCGCCCTTGCGTGGTGCGGCGGATTTGCATGGTTTTTAAAGACCATCGCAACCGCTAAGCCTATGGGTGTGAAAAGCGATGCGATTGTAGTTTTAACCGGCGGCGGCGGCGACCGTATGCCCACTGGCATGCGCCTTATTAACGAAGGTTATGGCGCGCGGCTTTTAATTTCAGGCGTAAACCCTGAAGTCGCCCGTGAGGATATTAAAGCCCTTTGGGCGGGACATGCGGAACTGTTTGATTGTTGCGTTGATCTGGGCGCAAAAGCGCGCACGACTCGCGGCAACGCCATAGAAGCGCAAGAGTGGGCAACCGCTCATTCTTTTCAAAGTCTTGTACTTGTGACGTCAGATTACCATATGCCGCGGGCGATGCTTGAGCTTAAAGCCGCCTTACCGGATGTCGTCATCACGGCCCACCCGGTCGCCTCTGTTTATCTAAACGGGCGCGGCGCACCCAATTCGCTTAAGTCTTGGCGGCTTTTAAGCTTCGAATATTTGAAGTATACGGCCGTTCGGTTGAAAACGATTTTTGCTTAGGCGTGCGCCATGCGTTGGATTGGCTCTTTTATTTTTCTTGTGTTCTTAATGGTGTTTACGCCAGCCTATGCGCTGTTCGCATCACCAGCCCTATTGTTGGGTGAACGGGTGGCGATTCGCGCCGTGAAACTGTGGGCCTATACCATTTTAGGCGCCCTTAAAGTGCTATGTGGCGTCTCACACCGGGTTGAAGGTATTGAAAACATCCCAAACGGCCCCACCATCCTGGCCAGCAATCATTTATCGATGTGGGAAACCATTGCGATGATGACCTTTACACCGAAGCCATGCATGGCGTTTAAGCGCGAGTTTCAATACAACCCTGTCTATGGGGTTTGGGGGACACAAGTCGGCGTGCCAGTTGACCGCGAGGGCGGACCCAAATCTTTGAAAGCCTTTGTTCGAGCCGCCCAGAAAAAGCTTGAGGCGGGCGCGCAATTTATCATCTTTCCAGAGGGTACCCGTGTTCCGCTTGGCGAGCGGCGAAAATTACACCCCGGCATCGCCGCAGTGTATAAAGTTTCCAACGTTCCATGCGTGCCTGTTGTGCATAATTCCGCCGAGTTTTGGCGTCATCCTGGGCCTTTAAAAATCCCAGGAGAAATTGTTATTAGATTCCTGCCGCCAATAGCCCCAGGCCTTCATCGCAAGCGTTTTATCGCAAAACTTGATGAGACATTGGCCACAGCACGCTCTGATTTATCTGCGAATGAAAATGCTGAGCCGCCACAAGCGGCGGCCGCAGGCGCATGAAAACACAAGACGCACCTCAAACGTCCCCCCGCAACAAAGGGCGGTCCCGCCATATGAGCGTTATTATTATATTCCTTATCGGGATCGCCATTTCCCATACAGTCTTTTGGTTGGTCGGCGCCCAGAAGGTGCGCGAAAGCGTTCTTGCATGGATTGCCGAACAACAAGCCGCTGGGCTTATCGCCGAACATGATACGGTAAAGGTCAAAGGCTACCCCCTTGCTTGGCGCATGGAGTTAAGCGCGGTTACTTTGGGCCAGAATGCGCCGGACAACCCTTCAACATCATTGTGGCGTTGGCGCACAAACAAGCTTCAGGTCATTGTTGCGCCTTATCGCCCAACGTCTTTGGTTCTTGTTCCAATTGGTGAGCAAAATTTTGAAGGCGAAGGGTTTGGCGCGTGGCGCGCTGAGTGGCGGGAAATTAAAGTTCACCTCGCCAGCGATCGTGAAATTGGGTGGCGCGCCTCCCTAGAAGGTCAAAACGCTCAAATTACAGACCTTGCAAACGGCCAGAGTGTAACGATTAACGCAGCCGCGCTTTCCGTAAAGCCCCAAAACGAAGCCCCTGACACAATCACGGCCGCAATCAACCTTGATGAGGCCGCACTGTTCAAGGACGATAAAGAAAAGATCCGTGCAAAAATCTTAAAGGCTGCTCTGACCCTCACACAAACGCCGGCCCTGTTAACCGGCGCCCCCTCAGTCTGGCGCGCGGCGGAGGGCAAATTGCTGCTGGATCATATGATCATTGATGCTGAAGGCGCATACGGACAATTTGACGGCGCGCTAGCCTTAGATGAAGCTGGTTACCCGACGGGTCAGGTGAATGCAGCATTACAAAACCCCGGAAATTTCGCCCGCGCCCTCGGCGCCCTTGGCGTCATAACACCAGAGACAGCGAAAACCGCCGAAGCCGGGCTTTCACTGGCCGCCATTACACAGGGCGGCAAGATCGCTGCGCCAATTGTTATGAAAAACGGCGCAGCAAGCATACTTGGCGTCAAGCTTTCGAAACTGCCGCAAGTTAACTAACCCTATCGCGCCAGCGCCGCATCAATCATATCCGCCGTCGCAATGGCGCCATAGATCTTTACAAACGGTCCCATACGCGGGCCTTCGCTCTGTCCAAAGACGACTTCATAAAGTCCTTTGAACCATTCGCGAATATTTTCATAATTTTGGGCCTTGCCAGCGTCGAAAACAGCGGTTTGATAGGCGTCTTCATCCGCCGCGTCTCCAAGCGCGCGTAATGCGTCAGAGAGCATTTTAAGGGCCGCCTGCTCAGCTTCACTTGGCGGACGGAATTGTTTTTTTGGCTTGATGAAATCATCAAAATATCGCCCTGCAAAACGGATCAATTCATCTGCCGCCGCGATCTCTTCCTCACTGGCGTTTGGGCGATATTTGCGAATAAAACCTTCCAATACCGCAGGGTCAGCATCACCCGCGGCGCTGACAAGATTTAAAAGCAGCGCGAAAGAAACTGGCGGCACCGCGCTAGGCGGCACACCGTTATGGACGTGCCAAGCCGGATTATCAAGAGCCTTGGCGCCTTCTTGATCTTTGTACTTACCAATATGCGTCCAATATTCATCCACTGCTTTGGGGATCACATCGAAATAAAGCTTTTTAGCTTTCTTTGGCGCTTGAAACACATAGAGCGCCAGACTTTCGGGCGCCGCATAAGTCAACCACTCGTCAATGGAAATACCGTTGCCTTTGGATTTAGAAATCTTCTTTCCTTCCTCATCCAAAAACAATTGATAGTTAAAACCAGAAGGCGGCGTGCCGCCAAGCGCCTTTACAATCCGCGAAGAGAGCTTGACGGACTCTGTTAAATCTTCACCCGCCATTTCATAATCAACGCCAAGAGCATACCAACGCCCTGCCCAGTCCGCTTTCCATTGCAGCTTCACCGCCCCGCCGGTGACGGGGGTTTTTACTTTCTCGCCATTTTCATCTTCAAAAACGACCGTGCCTTCTTTCGCATCCCGCTCAAGCATCGGCACATATAAGACCCGTCCTGTCGTAGGCGAGATGGGCAAGAACGGCGAATAGGTCTGACGACGCTCCTCCCCAATCGTGGGCAGGATTACGTTCATCACATCGTCATAAACTTCCAGCATTCGAAGCAACATCGCGTCGAAACACCCAGCTTCATATTCCGCGGTCGCCGATTTAAACTCGTATTCGAAACCAAAACGATCAAGAAAAGACCGAAGTCTTGCGTTGTTGTTATGGGCGAAACTTTCATGCTCCCCGAAAGGGTCTGGAACACGCGTCAGCGGCATCTGCAAATGCTTTTCAAGGAGCTCTTGGTTCGGCACATTGCCAGGAACTTTGCGCAACCCGTCCATGTCATCAGAAAAACAGATCAAACGCGTCGCGCGGCCCGTTAAGATCTCAAAAGCCTTACGCACCATACTCGTACGCGCGACCTCTTGAAAGGTGCCGATATGCGGCAGGCCAGAAGGGCCATACCCCGTTTCAAATAAAATGGGCCGTGTTCCATCATCAAGCCCCGCCTTGCCCATCTGGTCTAGGCGTTTTATCAGCGCACGCGCCTCTTGAAACGGCCAAGCTTTGGCGTCAGCGATATCTTCGGGCGTAAATACGCGGGGGCCAGTCATAGCGATAGCTTTCTTCTAATGCTCGATGAACAGGGTAAAGAAATGAGGGTTTACGCCCCCTTATAAGGCAGGGTCAATGGCTGGGGCTTATCACTGGTGCACTAAGCCCAGTTATATAGGAACGATAAGTCGCTTTTATAAGATTGGACGCCGCGAAAGGTTACGGCTAGCTTGGCGATAAGGCGTGGTAAATGCGCCTTCTATTATTAATAGCCCTCGTTGGAGACCCCCATGGCCGTAGGCGTAGCGCAGCTAACCCCGCAAGAAGCGATTATCTATTTGATGGTGATGACATCTGCCTCTGATGGGCGCATAGCCGAAGTGGAATTACGCACAATTGGCCGCGTCGTTCGGTCTTTCCCGCTTTTTTCCATCGCCGATGAAGAAACATTGGTGGAAACAGCTGAAGATTGCGGGGAGCTTATGGCCTCTGAAGACGGTCTTCACAAAGTTTTAGAAGCCGCGAAAGCCGCCCTTCCCGCCCATTTGGCAGAAACGGCGTATGCAGCGGTTGTCGATGTCGTCACAGCAGATGAAAGCCTAGAGCCAGCTGAAATTCGTGTGCTTGAACTCGTGCGAGAGCACCTTTCTGTGCCTGATGACGGGGCGGCGGCGATTGAACACGCAGCGCGTGCGCGTCATATGACACTGGATGGTGTAAACTAGCTGATCGCGATCCCAATTTCCAAGCTCGCAATTCGAAGCTGCAATTTTAACAGCTACATTTTCGCTGCAAGACTTGCATTTTCTTGGATCGTCGCCCAATCGCCAGCGGCGATCATTTTTTTATTGGCGATCCAGGAACCACCAACGCAAGCGACATTTGAGAGCGCAAGATATTCCGGCGCTTTTTCAGCCGTGATGGAGCCCGTGGGACAAAACACAATATTCGGCAAAGGCCCCGCTAGCGACTTAAGGTAAGCAACACCGCCGGAAGGTTCAGCCGGGAAAAATTTCAGCGCTGAAAAACCAGCCTCTGCCGCCGTCATCGCCTCGCTAACGGTGACAACACCAGGCAAGGTGGGCGCACCCAAATCTGCTAACGCTCCCAATAAAGATGGTGTAACACCTGGGGTAACAAGAAATTCCGCCCCCGCATCTAAGGACCTTTTTGCATCATCGGGGGTTAATACCGTCCCCATACCGACCGCTAAGCCGGGTACGGCGCGCTTCATTGCAACCATTGCGTCAATCGCACACTCTGTACGCAAAGTAAGTTCAGCAACGCCAAGACCGCCGGCGGCAAGCGCCTCAGCAAGCGGCGCCGCATCTTCAACACTGGCGACCTCAAGCACAGGCATGACGGTGGCCCGATCAAGAATATTTTGAAGGGTCATTTAGTTCTATAGCTCCTATGGCTGAACAGACTGTCAAAGCAGTTCCATACGTAGCTTGTATCTTTCGCAGGGAAATGCGTGTAACTAAAAATTAAAGCCATGCGGCGCCTCTCATTGGAGTGCTTTGCATCAGATCAAACGCTCTTTTAAATCGAACGCCATTGCGCCCTCTTCAGCACTTGAGACCAAGCCGCGCATACCAGCAAATAATTCACGGCCCATACTCCAATGATCGTCATTATCGGCGCCTTTTATGGGTGCTAGGGGCGTGCGCGCCTCAAATTCTGTCGCATCAACATCAACGCTTAAGGCGCCAGCGACAGCGTCAAGGGTAACAATATCCCCATCCCGGACTTTCGCGATCGGCCCGCCATCAAGCGCTTCTGGCGATAGATGAATAGCGGAAGGGGCTTTTCCGCTCGCCCCAGACATACGTCCATCCGTCACCAAAGCGACCTTAAATCCTCGGTCCTGCAGAACCGCAAGCGGGGTCGTTAATTTATGAAGTTCTGGCATGCCATTCGCTTTGGGCCCTTGGAAGGGAATAACCGCAATAAAGTCTCTTTCTAACTCGCCAGCTTTAAACCGGGCTATCAAATCAAGCTGGTCTTTAAAAACGATCGCAGGCGCGGAGACTTTTTGTTGCTCCGGTTTTAACGCTGAAGCTTTAATGACTGCGCGACCAATATTGCCTTTTAGAACTTGTAGGCCGCCAGTTGGCGCCGCTGGTTCTTTAACGCTGCGAAGAACTTTTGGGTCACCTGATTTTTCTGGTGCAGCCCGCCAAGCCAATGCGCCACTGTCAAGCCATGGCTCCTCAGCATAGGCGCCAAGCCCCTCGCCCATGACGGTTTTTACGTCGCTATGCACAAGGCCAGCTTCCATCAGCTCACGAATTACAAATCCAATACCGCCAGCAGCGTGGAAATGGTTCACATCGGCAACGCCATTAGGATAGATACGGCATAATAGCGGCGTAACAGCAGAAAGGTCGGAAAAATCATCCCAATTAATATCAACACCAACCGCACGCGCCATGGCGACCAGATGGATCGTGTGGTTTGTCGATCCGCCAGTCGCATGCAGGCCAACAATAGCGTTCACGATCGCACGCTCATCAATTATTTCGTAGAAAGGAATATACTCATCCCCAAGGTCAGTGATTAGTGCGGCCCGGCGGGCGGTTTCATCCACCATCGCCGCGCGCAATGGCGTTCCTGGGTTCACAAAAGCCGAACCAGGAAGATGAAGCCCCATAATCTCCATCATCATCTGGTTGGTATTGGCGGTTCCGTAAAAAGTACAGGTGCCTGGAGAATGATAGCTTGCATTTTCCGCCGCGAGCAGCTCCTCGCGCCCAATTTCTCCCGCAGCAAAGCGTTGACGTACCGCGGCCTTTTCATCATTAGGTAATCCAGACATCATAGGGCCAGCTGGCAAAAAGATAGTCGGCAAATGCCCAAAACGCGCCGCCCCAATAAAAAGACCGGGTACGATCTTATCACACACACCTAGCATGATCGCCGCATCAAATACATTATGCGATAGTGATACCGCTGTCGCCATCGCAATCACATCACGTGAAAACAGGGACAAGTCCATACCGGCCTCCCCTTGGGTCACGCCGTCACACATTGCAGGAACACCGCCCGCGATTTGCGCCGTTGCGCCCATATCTTTGAGCGCTGCTTTGATTGCATCTGGATAGAGGCCAAGCGGCTGGTGCGCGGAAAGCATATCATTATAAGCCGTAACAAGGCCGATATTTGCTCCCGCGCCCTTCGCTAATTGCTTCTTGTCATCAGCCGGCGCTGCGGCGGCGGCATGCGCAAGGTTACCGCAAGCAAGATGCGCACGGTGTGGGCCTTGCGCGCGCGCCGCACGCATTTGCGCAAGGTAAGCCGAACGTGTCTTTTCACTACGTTCTCTAATGCGCTGTGTCACCTTATCTAGGACGGTATGTAATTGGGTCATAAATTTTACCTTAAGGTCGCAATCACTATCAGCCTTTATAGGCCATCGAACCATTCGCGATTATCGCGGTCAAGCATCATCGCAGAATGTGCGGGACCATCTGTGCCCGCCGCATATATATGCGTAGGCGTATTATCAGCTTGCCAAGCCGCTAAAATACTATCAACCCAACGCCAGGCTTGTTCAACTTCATCGCGCCGCATAAATAGCGCCAGATCACCGCGCACCACAGCCATAAGCAAGCGCTCATAAGCATCGGGGTATCGCGCCTCAAAAGCATCCGCATAGCTCAAATTAAGCGGCACATAACGCAATCGCATACCGCCGGGCCCGGGGTCTTTTGTCATTAACAACAGCTTGACCCCTTCATCAGGCTGCAAACGGATTACCAGCCTTGTTGGTTCCGATTTTAAGGCTGGGTCATTTATGATTGCATGGGCGACATCTTTAAACTGGATAACAATTTCAGAACGACGCGAGGTCATACGTTTGCCGGTACGCAGATAAATTGGCGCTCCCTTCCACCGCCAATTGTCGATCGACGCCTTTATGGCGACAAACGTCTCCGTCGTACTTTCGCCGCCCAATTCATCGACGTAACTTGCAGCAACTTCACCATCAACAGCGCCGGCGCCATATTGCCCGCGAATTGTGCGCTCGCGTATTGTTTCGACTGTGATGGGACGTAGCGCGCGCAAAACCTTGATCTTCTCATCACGCACAATATCAGGTTGCAGATCATGTGGCGGCTCCATCCCCACAAGACAAAGCAATTGCAATAAGTGGTTCTGCACCATATCGCGCAAAGCGCCAGCGCCATCATAATAACTCGCCCGGCCGCCAGCGCCGATCGCCTCTGCAACAGTGATCTGAATATGGTCAATCGCGTTTGCATTCCAAACAGGCTCAAAAAGAGAGTTCATAAAACGCAAAACAATCAGATTTTGAACGGTCTCTTTTCCCAGATAGTGGTCAATACGAAAGATCGCATCTTCGTCAAAAACTGCGCCAACAGCTTCATTTATGTCGCGCGCTGTCTCCAAATCATGGCCGATAGGCTTTTCCAAAACAATGCGGGCGCCGGACGTGTTCAAACCAGCGGCATCAAGATTTCGGCAAACATCACCGTATATGCTTGGCGGCAAGGCTAGATAAAAGATGCGCTGCTTATCTTGATCATTGTCGACATGGGCCCGCAGAGCAGCCCAATCGGCGTTGGGATCAAGCCCATCAAGTCCGACATAATATATATGCGCCGCAAAGGACTGCCACTCTTTATCGTCAACAACTTCATTTGGATAAAACTTGCGATAGTGGGAAAGCGCTTCGGCGCGATAAGTTTCACTTTCCATTTCCCCACGGGAAACGCCAATGATTTTAGATTCTTTTGGAATTTGCCCATCTCGCCAGCGGTGAAAAAGAGCCGGTATTAATTTGCGCAATGCCAAATCACCAGCTGCGCCAAAAACAACAATGTCAAAGGCCCCAACGGGCAACAGCTGAGGCGTGGATCTGTTTTGCTCTTTTGTCATAGACATATTCTAGTCCCAATGGTTGGGGAAAGGCCACATAATGATCTGAAAAGGACTGGCACAATTATACATTACGCAAAGGGGTTAAAGGCTGACGCCCCCACACTTGTTTGTTCTGCGTTGCTATATACACATAGAATTACGTTGTATGTAGATATCTTTATCGCATTGCGACAAAAGGTAAGCCTGGCTTCATAATTATGCGAATATTATCGACTATATTTGCTTCCTACATCTGACTAAGGACAAGGCGCCATGCATAAACAAGCACTCGACCAATCACCATGGTGGCTTGGAGCAACAATCTATCAGATCTACCCAAGAAGTTACGCCGACTCCAATAGTGATGGGATTGGAGATTTGGAAGGCATTATCAACAAACTCGACTACATCGCTTCGCTTAAGGTTGATGCGATATGGCTCTCGCCTTTCTTCCGCTCCCCGATGAAAGATTTCGGATATGACATTTCTGATTTTTGCGATGTCGACCCATTATTTGGCGCGCTACACGACTTTGATCGCCTAATCAAAAAGGCCCATCGGCTCGGCTTAAAAGTGATCATCGATCAGGTTTATTCCCATACCTCTGATCAACATGATTGGTTTAAACAAAGCCGCGCCGATCGCGCGAACCCGAAAGCTGACTGGTATGTTTGGGCGGACCCAAAAGCGGATGGCTCTCCCCCGAACAATTGGCAGTCTGTCTTTAACGGCCCAGCTTGGACTTGGGACGGTCGGCGGCGACAGTATTATCTCCATAACTTCTTGGACAGTCAGCCAGATCTAAACTTACACAACAAAGAGGTACAAGACGCAATATTAGACGCCGCCCGGTTCTGGCTAGATCTTGGCGTCGATGGGTTTCGCCTAGATGTTGTGAATTTTTATATGCATGACCCAGAATTGCGCGATAACCCTGCTGTGAGCCCTACTCAAAAAGACGGATGGCCCCGCACCTTCAACTATCAAGACCATCTTTATAACCAATCACACCCAAATATTGTTGATTTTTTAAAACGCCTACGGATCACTACTGATAAGTATGACGCCATATTCACCCTGGCTGAAATTGGCGGCGAAGAGCTAAAAGAGGTAAAGGGCTATATAGAAGGCGAACACAGGCTGCACTCCGCTTATGGGTTTGACTTTCTTTACAGCGATGTAATGACGCCTACCCTGCTTAAAGACGCCTTGGGCGGTTGGCTTGGAAAAACTAACGAAGAACCGATTGCTGGCGCATGGCCGAGCTGGACGTTCTCTAATCATGACGCCCCGCGGGCGGTTAGTCGCTGGTCGCCTGCTGGCGACAGTAAACTCACGTCGCTGGATAGCGACAAACCCTCAATTTCCGCCACAGAGAATTTGCAACAATGGGCGAAGCTTTATGGCCTGCTGCTCGCAAGTCTGCGCGGCAATATTATCCTCTACCAAGGAGAAGAACTCGGCTTACCACAAGGCGATGTCCCATTTGAACAGCTTCAAGACCCTGAGGCGATCGCCAATTGGCCTAGCACGTTGGGCCGCGACGGCGCGCGCACGCCAATGCCATGGCGCCAAAACGCGCCCCAGGCCGGCTTTTCTAACGCGGCATCAACATGGCTGCCTATAGACCCGCGCCACAAGGCGCTTTGCGTTGACGCGCAAGAAAAAGATAGCGCTTCAACCCTTCACTTTTTCCGCAGAGTGCTGAGTTTTCGCGCATCTTCAGCTGCTTTGAAATATGGCTCTTTACAATTTCTAACGGCGCCAGAGGGGTGCATTGCCTTTCTGCGCGTATCGCCGCCGGAAAAATTGCTCTGCTTTTGCAACCTAAATGCAGAACCTGCGCCATTAGGGGAACATGCGGCGGCGCTTAAATCCGCCCTCATTAGGATCGGATTGGGTGACGATCCCACTTGCGAGACAATACCGCCAGGGGCAGGTTTTATCGCCCGCGTAGAATAGACGTAATTTCGCTATTTTTATGTGGTCTTGACATTTCACCGCTAATAGTATGCCCCTTCACACAACAGAAGCGATCTCACAGTTAAGCATGAATGAGATAGCAGGAATTAAAGAGATTTACGGTGGAACCACGCACCTTTACCCTTGGCGGCGGCGAGCGCCCCCAATTGATCCTGACCGAAGAACGACAAGCCGCGACGGCTGAGACTTATTCTGAGATTATCGATAAACTAGACCACTGTGCGGGACTTGTTTTTGCCTCCAGCTATGAGTTTCCCTCTCGTTACTCCCGCTGGGATCTAGGGATACTGAACCCACCCTTAAAAGTTGAAACGCGCGGAAAAGAATTCACCGTAGAAATGCTCCACCCCCGTGGGGAAGCATTATTGCGCTATTTCTATGCGGTTTTATCGCTTGAGGACTTTTGCACGATCACCCCAATCGACGGCGTTTCCTTTAAAGGCGCTGTTAGCCAATCAGCGCAAACGGGCCAATCGGAAGCCTTAAGGACCCAGCGCATTTCGATTTTTTCAGTGATCCGCACCCTTTGGCAGTCGATCCAAACGCCCGGACAGGGCCTGTTGGGGCTATATGGCGCTTTCGGGTATGATCTCATTTTCGAATTTGAAGACATTGAAAAGAAAATTCCGCGTGCCGATGACCAACGCGAAATTGTCTTCTACGTCCCAGATTACCTTTACAAACGCGAAACGGGATCTGATGTCGGGGAACTGATCACCTTCGATTTTGAGTTCGCCGCTATCCGCTCCCATGAAATCACTCGCAGTGATTGCCTGGCGCCCTTTTCAAAAAGCGGCCAAAACGACACAAGCCTTGTTTATGACCATGCGCCGGGGGAGTATTGCGCGACGGTAGAAAAGGCGAAAGAAGAATTCCGCCAGGGTAATTTGTTCGAAGTTGTGCCTGGCCAGTCATTCTCGCGCCCAATTGCACAATCACCCTCTGAAGTCTTCAAAAAGCTAATCAAGCGCAACCCATCGCCCTATACATTCTTTATAAATCTTGGCGGCAATGAATTTTTGATCGGCGCCTCGCCTGAGATGTATGTGCGCTCTAACGGAAAACTGATTGAAACCTGCCCCATTTCCGGCACCATCAAACGCGGCAAAGATATTTTTGAAGACGCTCGGCAAATTCAGACCCTCTTATCGTCCTATAAGGACGAGGCCGAATTAACAATGTGTACGGATGTTGATCGTAATGATAAATCACGGATCTGCGTGCCCGGCAGCGTGATTGTAAAGGGGCGCCGACAAATCGAAATGTACTCCCACCTCATCCACACGGTCGACCATGTGGTGGGCGAGCTTGAAGAAGGTTATGACGCCCTTGACGCTTTTATAACCCATATGTGGTCCGTCACTGTCACTGGCGCACCGAAATTATGGGCGATTAAATTCCTAGAAGAACATGAACATTCAAGCCGTGAATGGTATGGGGGGGCTGTGGGCTGCATCACTGCTGACGGGAATATTAATACCGGCCTTTCTATTCGCATGATCCACGTAAAAGGCGGACGGGCTGTCGTACGCGCTGGGGCGACCACTTTGCATTACTCCGACCCGGCCCTTGAAGAAGAAGAGACACGGATTAAAGCGGCCGCCTTTCTAGAAGCGCTAGAAGATGCGCCAAAGGAATCGCAGAACCCTACGTCAAGCGCCATAAACGGCGTTAAAAAACCCAAAGTGCTTCTCATTGATCATGACGATTCCTTTGTGCACACATTGGGCAGTTACCTACGCGAAGCCGGGGCGGATGTTGAGATTTATCGCTATACAGCTGCGCTAGACAAAATAACCGATGATCTTGATCTGCTGGTCCTTTCCCCAGGCCCTGGACGACCGACAGATTTTAATATTAAGACGACGATTGATAAGGCCTTGGCGCTGAACTTACCGATCTTTGGCGTATGTCTAGGCTTGCAAGGGCTTGTGGAGTATTTCGGCGGCTCACTGAACATATTGGATGAACCGCGCCATGGCGTTTCCAACACAGTAACCCATAATACAAAAGGGCTATTTGCGGATCTTCCCCAAGATATCCGCGTTGGACGATATCATTCTCTTTACGCAAATGCGGGCGCGTTACCTGATGTTTTACAAGCAACCGCCCATACTGAAGACGGCGTGATTATGGGGATAACCCATAAAGAGCTTCCTATCAGCGCGGTGCAATTTCACCCTGAATCCATCATGACCAGCGAAAATAACGCCGGCAAAACAATGATGCGAAACCTTTTTGCGGGGCTGTCTAAGGCTTAAAGAAAAAGATCGCTCAACGCGGTCGCATCAAAACTAACAAGATTAGGCAGCGCCTCGTTTAGTTCAGAATTGTTAAGTCCGAACCATCCCCCTAGGGCGGCCGCGTATTGTTCAACGGACGTGGTCGGAATAACCCCGCCGCCGCCGCTGTTTCCACGGCGCGAATCATATTGACCGGTGCGCTCAATCAAGGGGATAAAACCATGGACACGCCCGCCATTTACGGCCCCGCCAACAACAAAATGCTCACCGCCCCAACCATGATCGGTGCCGTCATCATTTTGGTTCATAGTACGCCCAAAGTCAGACGCGGTAAATGTTGTGACATTATTGGCGACGCCAAGCTGAACCGTCGCATCATAAAAATACCGGATGGCGGCGCTGAAACTTGCCTGCAACCCCGGAAGACGGGCCGCCTGATCAGAATGCGTATCAAAACCACCTGTACTGACAAAGAACACCTGTCTATTCACGCCCAACGCACTTCGCTCGCTAATCAAGCGCGCAACCGTTTCCAGTTGATTTGCCAGCCGATTGTTTTCAGGCTTTGTTGGCAGAGCTGGGTTCGCCTCCTCCAATATTGCACTTAACTGATTATTATCAACGATTGATTGGGCTTGCGCATTCACCAGATCTTGCGCAAATAGACTGTTTATTTCCGGGCTTAATACACTCGCATGCTCCTCAGCAAGCGCTGCAACGCTGGATCCGCCGCGCCCCAAAGCGCGCCCGCCCCGTCCCGCATTTAGCCTCGAGGCGCCGTTGCCGCTAACAGCAAAAGGCCGAACACTATCGCCAGAAAGGAATACGGCGGACCCAGATGGTGAGATCGCCGTAAAAGAGGCATTCGAATTTGCTTCCGCGACAATATCGGCAAGCCTTCCGCCCCATCCTGTGGATGCGCCCTCGGTGCGTGAGGCCATCCACGTTGATTGCTGATCATTATGAGAAAAGAGGCGCTTAGGACGCAGTTTTGTCTTATTTATAAACTCATCACGGTCAAGCGGTTCAATCAACGGCCCCACATTGCCAATAACAGCCGCCTCACCAGATTGGTACAAATCATGTAATGGCGAAAGCTCTGGCGCCATACCAAAGGTGCGCGCTCCATCCATTGTTGAATTACCAAGGGCGAGTAAAGCACCTTGACTCCGTCGGCCGCCATGTTGATTGATAAGGCCGGATCTAATAGACGCCCACTGATTATAGGAAGAACTATCCGTCGGGATAATCGTATCCATATTGTCAAGCCCGCCGAAGAAAAACACACACACCAGCGCCTTATAACCAGACGTATCGGCGGCGAAGGCATTAAATCCAGCCAGGTTCATCGCTAGCCCACTGGCGCCGGTTGTTGAGCATGCGAGCATTGTTTTTAAAAACTGACGCCGAGAAGAAGTTGACATACTGCCCATGGAAATACGTTCTTTCACTCAAACTATTATTGCGTAATCATATATTCTGGCGAGGTGACAGCGATATAAACCGCCGCATGAATGCGATAGAGCTTTTCTTCATCCACATCGTCACTTGATGTTCCGTTAATCGCCGCGACCATACGCGCGCGCGTTTCACTCGTCATTCGTCCACCAAGCAATAAGATGTTCAGACGGTCAGCCATCGCCTCAACATCGTCAACCACATCCATAAAGGCGCTGTAATCTGGCGCAAATTCGCCATCATTATCATCAGAATTGCGCGAGTGTCTGATGAGACGGTCCATCTTATTTTGGTACCCCAACACAGTCGCAGCGTCGATAATTTGCATTTCTGGCGAAACCAGAGAGCTGGCGGAAATTTGCGTGCCCGGCGGTACATAACCAGGCCGATAGAAATTAAACACAGAAGGAGAATGCAAAGGCTTTTGGCGCACATCGGAGCCGCGACCCATATTTCGAATGGGGCTCCAATCGGCAACCTCGCCTATCGAATGCAACTCAAAAGCCCGCGCCCAATGGGTTATACGCAAGGCAGGCTCTCGAATTTTCCCGAAAGTTGGATCAGCAAGCTGATTATTTCCAATAACAACGGGATCAAGTAAGACGGCGGCAAGAACGGCTTGCAGGTGGCCGCGGCGACCATCCCCGACAGTTCGCCCATCTGGGAGGGTAAAGCTGCCCGCCTCCCACGCATCCACGACACGCGCAACATAAGCAGGGTCGGGGTTTGCTGTCACAAAACGCTGAATAAGCTGGCGTGATATAAAAGGGGCAGTGTTGGGATGACCCTCTATGCAGTCCAGGGCTTGAGAAATGGCTTCATCACCTGGCGTCGAGCCGGGTATAGAGCATCCTAGGAAATTTTTATCTTCATCCGAGTGCTGCTCTTCATTCATTTGCAATCTTGCAAGCTGTATGTCTGGATTATCCCTAACATCGGATCTACGCCCATATTGAGTATCCGCCCACCAAAGACCTGTAAAAACCTCGGCCAGGCCAACAATATCGTCTTGGGTGTAACTTTCGATCGGCTCGTTCGTATTGTCGAGAACGGGCGTTCCGTCACGGTTTAAATCGACAAGACCAATTGAAAAGAGCTGCAATATCTCTCGCGCATAATTTTGATCGGGAACGGCGCCGTTTTCCGGATTCGCCTTACGACTGCCGAGATATGTAAGCCACTGCGCCATGGCGGGACTGTATGTAATCTCTTCCAGTAGATCTCTGTAGGTTCCATTTAAAGCATTTTGGAGGATATCAATATACCCCAATTGAATTGCGTGGAACCCACCGTCGGAAACTTCCCCTATATTGACGACAATTATTTGCGATAGAGCATAAGCGAAACGCTGATGAAGCTGATTTTCCCCTCGTAACGCGAGCACCCACCAAGCATTAAAAGGTTCATCTTCTTCAATCTCTGACAAATCAGAGATGAGTTCGGTAACAGAAACTATTGGGGAGGCTAACTGCGCCCGAAACCAGTTTGAATAGCCATGATCCGTAAGGGCGTCAATTTCAACTTGGTTGGGCCCCATGGTGGCTATACGCAAAAAGCGAGAAGACTGGGTCGCCGCCGATGTGTCAACAATATTCTCAGGACCATCAAGCCCGGAAAAAGTTCCGCCCCCTTCTGAACAAGCCGCCACAAGCGCCAACATAGCGCTCGCTAAATAAATCTTGCCCTTACGTGACATCTGAACCCCACCTAGCCTAATCATACTGAACACTCACTTGATGGGACGCCCCTCAAATTGAATGAGCGGAAACTATCCTGATATTCGACTGCGCCAAACTCAACAATTGGTCATGATTAAGGCTTTTGCCACATTACCAACAACGCGATAAAAGACGGCAAAGATTAATTTATCACTCCGTAGAGGGTGTAAATTATTAAAAATTGAAACTTTTCAAAAACTCTTTAAATGCGCAATATACTTCCTGAAGCTCCTAAACTTCAGGAAAAATAAGGAGAATCAGCAAATCACCAATTCAACGCGCTCTAGAAATTTAAGAATTTGTAATATGACGAGCGGCCTGGCGCGTTTATCCGCTGAACAATAGGGACTTAGCACCTGACCAATAACGAAAGGTGCGCGCATTGTGTTTTAAAAGCTCCCTTGGGGCTTCCAAAGGAAACGCATCCGCAAATTTATAAAGCAAAATTTATAAAGCATATGCATGCCTTGAAAATTGAAGCGGCGTAATGTTACCAATATCATCAGTTAATTAAAGCGATACCTACCCGTTGTCATATGGGCAAAGCACACGGCTTACGTATCAAAAAAGCCTAGTCTAAAAAAGAAGAAATTGCTTCAGCAACCCCATTTGGACACTCGTCTTGTATAAAATGCCCCCCAGGCAAGTCCACTTTTTTGACGTCATCAAAACAATTTTCATAGCCCGTATAAAACTCTGGCGTTAAGAAGGGGTCTTGATCGCCATATATGATCAATGATGGCTGTATAAACTTAACACCGTTAAGGCTTATCCACCGCTGTACATCAACAGGCATCGCCCGATAATAATTTGCGCCAGTATGGGCGGTTCCAGGGCGTGTATAATCCTCTATATACCCATTAATTAATTCGTCTGGAAACTCTGCCTGTTTGCTTGAACTGTTTTCAAAGAAATATCGCACCCAAAGGTCTTCCGATCCAGGAATCATGCTTTCTGCTAATTCTGGTGCTGATTGAAAAGCCATATACCATCTGGGGTTTTGACCTGACATCATTTGAGCCTGAAAGCCTTTTAAATTACCCGGCATATTATTCATTAAATTTATATTCATTATAATGAGCGACTTTACGCGATCAGGGTGCATTAGCGCTAATTCTTGCGCAATAATGCCGCCCCAATCTTGCCCACCAACAATGTAATCTTGAATGCCCATATGATCTAAAAAAGCGGCCATGTCCTTTGCAAGCTCGTGTTTTGAGAAATTCACCATCTCACCAACACGTTCACTTTGGCCAAGCCCGCGCAGGTCAGGGCAAATAATTGTACGGTCCGCTGGCAAATGTTTAACAACCCTCTCCCAACCACGCGAAGACGCTGGCCAGCCATGCAATAAGACCAATGGTGGTTTTTGAGACGCAGCAACTTCTCGCTTGCGCAAAAATAGGGACACATTTCTGTCATTCACCTTAATTGTTGCCTGCGTCATGGACATCGCTTACCCTTTCATAAATAGATCCTATTATTAGACTTACCATATAGGTTTAATAATGCAACTTATTTGAGGATTGTATGCGAAGAAAGAGTTTTAAAACTGCCAATTGCGGCATAGCACGTGCGCTTGAAGCCATTGGCGATGGCTGGACCCTTCTTATTTTAAGAGAAGCAATGCTTGGGATTAATGCATTTGATGATTTTGTATCCGCGCTCAATATTCCGCGGAATACCTTGTCGACAAAGCTAGACGCCCTTATCGAACACGGCATCATGTCCAAACAAATCGACGAAAGCGATCGACGGCGCTCAATCTATTTATTAGAAGAACCCGGACAGGACTTATGGATTGTCTTACTAGCGCTGCAGCAATGGGGTAACAAATGGAAATTCTCTGACAAGGGCGCTCCATCCTATGTTGCCGATCGCAGGAAGCATCACCCCGTTAAACCCTTAACGGCGCATGCTTCAACCGGACGAGAACTAACATATCAAGATGTAACGATGATCGCAGGCCCGTCAGCGACCACCACCCTGATAGAACGTTTTAATAATCTGCCCTAATCCGCCTCTATTATCCATATTTCTTAGCCAGATTTATAAGTAGCCAATTTGGCGTGCATTCGATGTAAGAAGAGAGCGGAATGTTTTTCGCGGCAATAGCCTCTTCATCATCGTCGCAAAGCCGCCGCCAGGGCCAACAAAAATATTTCCCTTTTTTGCGGCGACGCCATTTACAATTTGTTCCGCGATAATATCAGCGCGCGCGCCCTTTGTTCCATAATAATTTTGAAGACGTTGAATTTGCTCCGTAGGTATCCTTAACATCGCATTATTTTTCACAATATCAGTATTAATCACGCCAGGATGCACGCAGGTCACGTCAATCGGATCGCCAACAAGCTCCATAGAAAGAACATCACAAAATCCTTCCACGGCATACTTGCTAGCAACATATGCGGACAGATTAGGCATGGGCGCAACAGACGACATCGACGAAACATTAACGATATGTCCGCTTACACCTTTTTCGCGCCAGCGTTTAATATAAGCTCGGCAACCATGCACAACCCCAAGAACGTTAATATCATAGGTTCGGCGCCAGTCAGCGGCCGATGTTTCCATAAACCCGCCAATATAGCCGATTCCGGCATTATTAACGATAACATCGGGAAGCTGATCATCTGCCTCGAGCTCAGTTGCAACCGCTTCCACGCGGTCTTCATTTGCAACATCAATGATATATGTCCGGCATCGTCGTCCTTTTTGCTCGACTTCGCGCTTGACGTTCGATAAGCCCTCTTCATTAATATCGCTTGCTACAATATCCGCACCGCCATCAGCAAACGCTTTACACAGCTCCAAGCCGATCCCTGCGCCAGCGCCGGTTATATAAACTCGCTTTGAAGCAAACTTCCCATCCGCCATTTCCAACCCTTTCCATTTCATAGCGAAAGCCGGCGCCCTTCAGACACAAGAGCTAGCCTAACGCGTTTTTTAATAAAGAACTCAAGCAATGACTTGGCGTGAATACTGGTTCTTATGCGATAATTTTGCATCATTTGGCGACATATTCGCTCATATATAGCAATTCTGTCGTCATATGACAGGAAAGTTCACTCAACCTATGCCAGCCTTTATCGACCGATCGAACTCTTGAGAACGAGTGGCAATATGGGGCGGTTAAAAGTCAAACAATACCTTGTTCGCGCCGGCGTCTTGCAAAACATAGATGACGCACTTAGCGGTTTTGGCGTTGATCCCAGTAATGTTTTAGGGCCAATGGGAATCGATAATAATTGGTTCGAAGACGGAGATCGCCTAGTCAATCTAGCCTTCATCGCTAACGTCATTGAAAGATGCGCTGATTATACGCGCTGCCCACATTTCGCCTTAAGACTGGCCGCGGTGCAAGACCCTGCCTTTTTGGGCGGCGTAGGGTTGTTAATGCGAACCTCATCAACCCTAAGAGAAGCAATCTTGGAATTGGGGCTATATGTTCACATACACGCGCAGCCAGTGTCATGGCAGGTGATTGAAGAGGACGGCGCAGCCCAAATCAATGTTTCCATTGAAATGCAGGGCTTAACACCCAATCAACGCCGTCTGTGTATTGACCTTGCTTTAGCGCAATGTTTCCAGGTTATGCGTGTAATGACGCAGAACCAAGTCAGAATTACCCGTGTAAAAAGGCGATGCGCCCAACCCGATGATACAGCAACCTATAGGCGATATTTCGAGGCGCCAATCGAGTATAATGAAGAAATTGACACCCTGATAATCCCAACAGAATTGCTAGATTTGCCTGTTTCCCATTCCGATGCGGCCTTACATGAAATTGTCCGCACCCAATTACAAAGCGCTGATTTATACGGAAAAGGGTCGAGCCTTGAAAAGGAAGTTCGCGCCGTCATAAAACTGCTTTTACCCGGGCACCAATACGGTATTGACACAGTCGCCCGCTGCTTTGGGTGCGATAAACGAACCCTTCAACGCCACTTAAAAGAAGAAGGCAACACAACCTTCCAAGCTATTTTAGATTCTGTACGCTTTGATTTAGCGAAACAATACTTACGCGAATCGAATATGTCCGTTACTCGAATTGCTTACGCCGTAGGCTACTCCGACGCCAGTAACTTCTCGCGCGTTTTCAAAAAGCAATTCCAATCCTCCCCAAAACAATGGCGCCTTTCGCAAGCGCCGCAAAACTCAAGCGCCACAAAGCTTACTATTAGGCATTATACTGATAGATAAAATCAGCATAAACTTACCTGTTGTCACACGATGCATGCCAAGTGTCGCGAAAAGACAGGATTCTATGCGCAGGTAAATTAGCCTGTGCCTATACGGAAAGTTTTAAAAATTCACCATAACAACAAGGGTGAATATCTTTCCAAATTAATAGGGAGGCGAAAATGAGAATTCCACTGAAGGTTTTCCATACGGCAATGTTATGTTCCGTATTTAGTTTTGCAACGCAACATGGCGGCGCCATAGCACAAGAACGTTCACTAGACGAGGTGGTCGTAACGGCGCAAAAACGAGAACAATCTGCACAAGATGTTCCGATTTCACTATCTGCTTATAGCGCGGACGCGCTAGAAAAGGCTGGCGTTGATACAATCCAAGATTTATCTCGGATATCCCCATCACTGGAAGCGCAGACGAACACAAGCCCTGTAGAGGGAAATTTCCGAATCCGCCGCGTTGGAAATTTGGGCAATATTCCTACTTTTGAGCCCGCGGTCGGGTTATTTATAGACGGCGCCTTTCGCGTTCGTTCAATATTTGGCGTAAGCGAGCTATTTGACATTGAACGAATAGAAGTGCTTCGCGGCCCGCAAAGCACGCTATATGGAAAAAACACAACCGCTGGCGTTATAGGTATTTTTACAAGCGCACCCGGTGATGAATTGTCTGGAGGTGCGGAAGCATCAGTCGGCATGGTCCAGGGCGCACGTGATGCTGCGTCTGTGAACTTAAAAGGCGGCATACGCGGGCCCTTATCTGAGAGCGTTGGATTTGGCATAAGCGCCGCCTATGCGTATCAAGATGAAATTGTTACCTCCGCCGTGCCTGGCGGCCAAGATGCAAACGGCATCAATCGCGTCTCAGTTCGCGGGCAATTAACATGGCAGGCGACACCTGACTTAGATTTTCGATTAATTGGCGGGCTCGTTCGCGAAGACGACCGTCAAGACACCGAGGATATATTCTTCGATAACGCAGGATTTGTAGGAGGTATTATATTGCCGTCGCTGCAAGGCGCTGGCATCGGTGAAACATGCGCCGATAATGACCCCCATAACCGCGTGACTTGCTTAAGGCGCGCTGTTACAACTGAATTAGATGCATACGAAGCAACACTTTTGGCCAATTATTCATTCGCAAATGGCTGGTCATTAAGCTCTGTTACATCTTATGATTATTATCAATATCTTGGCGCTCAGGATGATGTCGCCCAAGTTATTGCTCCAGTTCTTCAGTTTCACGATACGCAAGACAACACTGCGTTCCAACAGGAATTGCGGTTAAACTCTGCTGGCGGAGAAAAGATCGACTGGCTCCTTGGCGCGTACTACTATACAAATACCTTCACGCGGGGCGATGACAATAAACGTCCAATTTTTCTCGGCGATACACAAAGCAATAATGCCGCCCTTGCTGGGCTAAACCAAGCCTTGTTGATGCTTCCCATACCGTTACCATTTGCAACGCCAGGACAATTAGGTTTTATCGATGCAGAACAAGAGACGGATTATATAGGTGTTTATGGTCAAGCAACCATTACCCTAAGCGATCGCCTCTCGCTAACAGGCGGCCTGCGTTGGCAAAATGAAGAAAAAAGCGCGTCTATTTTCCAGTCTGTCAACGACCCTTCGCCAAGCGTAATTTCACTTCTTTTATCCCCTGCGGCTGTAAGCATTGACGGATTGAACAGGGATACATCCGATCTGACATGGTCAGTGTCACCTCAATTTTTTGTAAACGATAACACGATGGTTTACTTCACAGCCTCACATGGGTTTAAGTCGGGTGGATTTAATGTCGGATTTGGCCAACTACCGGTTAACTCTCGGGAATTCCAAGATGAAGACATTATGCACTATGAAGGGGGCGTAAAGGCTGATCTATGGAACAATCGCATTCGCCTCGCGGCTAGCGGCTTTTATACGGCGTATAAAAACTATCAAGATGCGGCCTTTGTTGGGGCGCAATTCACCGTTGGTAATGCTGAAAAGGCTGAACTTAAAGGCGGCGAGCTTGAAGGAACGGTGCTATTAAGCGATACGCTTACGGCTGATTTTGCAGTTTCATACGCAGACTTTGCTTATAAACGTAACACGTCAGGTCAATGCTTTCCTGGCAGAGCATCTGACAGCCCAACAACCCCAGGCGCTTGTGTTTTGGATGGTGAAAACCCTGTCAATGCGCCCAAATGGAAATCACATATCGGCGTCACTTACGAACGCCCGACACAATGGGGGGATGCTTTCGCCCGCATTGATTGGTCATGGACTGACGAATACAACACAAGCTTCTCAGCAGACCCAATGTTGAAGCAAGAGGCTTATAGTTGGCTTAATCTTCGCACAGGCATGCGCTGGAGCAACTACGAATTCACTCTTTGGGCTGAAAACTTACTCGACAAGACCGTCGTTAACTTTGACGCCGTGGTCAATATCTATGCGGGCGACAATAGCTATCAAAGTTACCTGCAACAACCACGATCTTTCGGCGCGAAAGTTCGCGCATCATTCTAAGTACAGATTTAACGATAGGAGCCTTAAACATGCATTACGAGAAAGTTGGCGTTTCTCATCAATCTGACGAAAGCTTACCATGGGTTCCATGGGAAGTCGGCGAAGGCCTCGCCTATAAACTCTACAAGGTGGACGCAGCGCATGGCGTTATGACTGCGGCTTTGCTAGCACCGGCAGGATCACAACTTGGACGCCATCGCCATACCGGCTTCGTTCAGCTTTACACCGCTCAGGGAGCATGGAAGTACAACGAACATAACTGGATCGCTCGAAAAGGCGACATGGTTTATGAAACCGCGGATTCAATACACAGCTTCACAATTATGCCCGGAGAAGATGTTATCACCTTTATCGTTTTCAACGGAACTTTAGAATTTCTTGATGATGACAATAACATCCTTCACGTAGAAAATTGGCGCAGCATGCTAGAACGCCAAATTCGACACTATAAAACAATAGATCATATCGCGCCGGATGTTACGTCATTTGAAGAAAACTAACTAGAGCTTTCCAGAGTTCGATCTTTAAAAGGAGGATTTATGCGTGGATTGATGATGGATCAAGCTTTAACGATCACGTCGATTATGCGTCATGCAGAACGCGAACATGCTAATCGACAGATTATTTCAGTAACCCATGATCATCCACGCCACCGCTATACCTATGGCGAGGCCTTTACGCGAACTCGCAAACTAGCAAATGTTCTTGATAGTTTCGGGTTAAATCCATTTGACCGTATCGGGACAATTGCATGGAATGATTTTCGTCATTTTGAATTGTACTACGCCACGTCATGCGCCGGTTATATCTGTCATACGGTCAACCCTCGCCTTTTTGAAGCGCAAATCAAGTATATCATTAATCATGGTGATGATCGCGCCTTGTTTATCGACCCTTCTACCGTTCCTACAATCGAAAACTTGCTCTGCGATATCCCTAATGTTCGTAACGTTGTCATTTTATCCGACAAAGAACATATGCCGACGACTAAAATTCCCAACGCGCTTTGTTATGAGGAGTTATTAGAAGAAGCCAGTGACGAGTATCATTGGCCGGATATTCCTGAAAATAGTGCAAGCTCCCTTTGTTATACGTCTGGAACCACTGGCGATCCAAAAGGCGTCCTCTATAGTCACCGTTCAAACGTCTTACACAGTTATGGCGCGGCGCTGCCTGATTCAATGGGTTTATCAGCACGCGACAGCGTTCTTAGTGTTGTTCCCATGTTTCACGCTAACACATGGGGTCTCAATTATTCCGCCCCTATGGTCGGGGCTGCTTTTGTTCTACCGGGCCCTGCAGCGGGCGACCCCGCTGTCGTTGTTGACTTGATGGAAACGGAAAAAGTCACCCTAGCAGCAGGAGTGCCAACTGTTTGGCTCGGCGTTCTACGTTATTTAGAAGAACGCAACCAACGCCTAACATCTCTTGAGCGTGTTGTTGTTGGAGGATCAGCTTGCCCGGCCTCCGTCATTAAAACATTCGCCGAAACTCATAACACACAAACCTTACAAGCCTGGGGGATGACAGAACTTTCGCCCCTAGGCGCTATCGCCGCGCCCAAAGCGGGCAATGAAGAACTTTCCATTGCAGATCAGTATGCGCAGCGTGCAAAGCAAGGGCGTGCAATCTATGGCATAGAAATGAAAATTACGGATGAAAGCGACGCCCCTACGCCCCATGATGGTGTCTCATCTGGTAATTTGAAGGTGCGTGGGCATTGGGTTGCCAGCGCATATTATGAGCGCGATGATGAAGCAGCTTTCAAAGACCGTGAATGGTTTGATACAGGCGATATCGCCACGATCGACCCTGATGGCTTTATGAAAATCACCGATCGCACTAAAGATGTTATCAAATCTGGGGGGGAATGGATTAGCTCAATTGAGCTGGAAAATATCGCCATTGCCCACCCAATGGTGGCTGAGGCCGCAGCAATCGGCGCGCCGCACCCAAAGTGGTCTGAAAGGCCCGTGATTGTGATTGTTTCAGCGTCGCAAGAAACTCCTAACAAAGATGATATTTTAAACTTTTTTGATGGCAAGGTCGCCAAATGGTGCCGACCAGATGACGTCATTTTCGTTAACGAAATCCCTTACACAGCGACGGGAAAGATCAACAAAAAAGAACTACGTGTAGTTTTAAAAGATAAACTCACCGCCCTCGCAAAACACTAACCTACCCAACCATCTTTTCATTTAACCACATAAAGGAGGATTTATGTTGAGAGTATTATTGTCCCTAACCCTTTTCGTTACGCCGCAAATTGCATTCGCGGGTGATGTATATGAAGCTTGCCTTTCAAGCGGTGAGCAAAATGGCCTTCCTGAAGGCGTTGATCAAGCAGCATTCGAAGCGGCTTGTACTTGCTTGGCCGATTCCGCATCCGGCAATGATGAACTAACAGCTGAACTGCTTGCACTGTCAGAATTATCTGCCGACGAAATAAATGCGAATAAGTCAAGCGCTGCTGACGAAGCAATGGCCGCTTGCCTGGGCTAACCCCAAGACGTACGCACCAATCTTGCTTATCAAAGATCAGGAGCGCTCAGCCGCATTCAATTGTTGCTTTAGCGCTTCTGAAACACGACCGGCAAGGGCATTGCTTTCTTGCTTGGTGAGCTTTCCTTGCTCAACATTAAGCTCAATACGCAGCGTAATCGACTTTTGACCCTCGGGGACAAATTTACCGCGAAATTCGTCCACAAAACCCACCGCAGAAATGAGGGGGTCCGCCGCCTTAGCGACGTTTTCAATAGTGGACCACTGGACAGCCTCGTCAAACATCAGTGACAAGTCCAAAGGCTTTTCTAGTGAAGAGAGCATCGCGTTATATTCGTTTGTACGCGATGGCATAATCGTTAAAGCCGATAAATCTAATTCAAGTAACGCCGCATCCCCAAATTTGACGCCGGCAATACGTTTGGCTTTATTGGCTAACAATCCCATCGAACCAATGGGCTTGCCCTCACTGAACAATGTCAGCGCCGCCTGACGGTCAAGCCATGAGATTTCATGTTCCGCTGGCGCCCAAGAAATTGGATTAATATGGGAATATTCCAAACTTCCCTTCACAAGCCCAAACAAACGGTACAGTAACGTCGATGGATCGCGGCCATATAAAGCAATACTAAGCCGTTCGGCTGTCTGGGGGGGCTGAGAAGCGTCGTCGCGGAGATAAACCGCACCCATCTCAAACAAATTAAAGCTTTCAGAATGCCGCGCATTTTTGATGATTGCTTCAATCATGTTAGGCAGCAAGGACGTGCGCAGCAAAGACCGCTCTGGCGATGGCGGATCAGCGAGCAAAATTTGCCCGTCCCAATCGCCTGAACCAGCGTCACAAAATTGCTTATGCGCCCAGGGATAAGTGACAATCTGTTGTAGGCCGCCGCGAAACGCAAAATATTCACCGAGCTTACGCTCAAGCCGTGAGTTCTTTACGAAAGATTGCGGAAGGATTTCGACGTTAACGGGCGTCGCTTCAAAGCGATCATAGCCATAGCCACGCGCAATTTCTTCAACAATGTCATGTTGGCCGGACACATCGCCTGTCGCGCGCCAGCTCGGCACAACAACATTAAGCTTTTCGCCTTTATCGGTCACTTTAAACCCGAAACGGTCCAAAATGCCGGATATTTCTTCTGTACTAAGATCGATGCCCAGCTGTTTTCTGACAAGCTTTACATCAACGTCTATATTCAGCGTTTCAGTTTCAGCGTTAGAAACATCAGACAACACCGCTATTTCAGCATTCCCATCGATCTCTTTCACCAATGATACAGCAAGGGCGATCGCATGCTCAACGCGCTGGGTGTCTAGCGCCTTCTCATAGCGTTTAGAAGCTTCGGTGCCATCTTTTAAATCAAGCTTTGCGACAGAATTTCGAACGATCTGCGCGCCAAACGCCGCCGTTTCCCAAAACACACGCCCCGTTGCCTCACTGATTGCCGATTGGCGTCCGCCCATTACACCAGCCGCGCCGAGCACTTTTTCAGCATCTGCGATTACAGGCACACCCTTTACAGGTACATCAGATCCATTGATCAGCGTCAGGCGCTCATCCCCTTCGCCATAACGAACAGAAAATGGCGCCTTTACTTTTTCAGCATCATAGGCGTGGCAGGGCTGTCCCGCCATCAACATGACATAATTGGTTAAATCCGAATACAAATTGATGGATTTATGCCCAAGACGCGCCAGGCGGCTTTTTATCCAAAACGGTGTCTCAATTCCATTTGTCGCTTTGATATCGAGCGCGGAAAATCGACTGCAAATTTCAGGGTCAACAGACCCGACAAGCGCGCCAGTTTCCAGGCCATCTGGGATGGTAGGTTCAGGCTTTAATTCGAGATTATACCTTGCCGCCAGTTCGCGCGCGATGCCGTAATGGCCCCATAAATCAGGACGATTAGTCAGGGACTTATTATCTACATCCAAAATAATATCATCAAAGCCGAGCACATCTGCGAGCGCGTCGCCTGGCGCGCCCATACCGTCCGGAAGTGCTAAAATCGCCTTTTCATCTTCAACGGGAAAAAGCGTGTTTAACCCAATCTCTTCCGCGCCGCAGATTACAGCATCACTGCGCACGCCATTACGCTCAACACTTGCGACCGTTAAATAATCGCCAGAACCGTAAGGGCGGATTTTCGCGCCAGGAAGGGCGACAGCGACGATTGCGCCTACATCAAGATTGCTGCCACCGCACATTGTCTGAACGGTTCCATGAGCGCCAACATCCAACTTCACTAAGCGATTTTTAGACTCAGCTTGATCTTCAACCGTCTCTATACGCCCTAAAACTATCTTTTCCAGCTCAGAAGAAAGGTCATCATACCCCTCAACTTCAACCGTCTGCATCGTGATTGCATGAGCGATATCATCAATGCTTAAATCATTGGGAAGGCTGACATAATCAGCAATACAATTAAGTGAGATTTTCATAAGGCTATTTAAATTGGCTCAAGAATCTTGTGTCGCATTCATGGAAAAGTCTGACATCATCAATGCCGTACCGCATCATCACTAAGCGGTCGAGGCCGACATTAACGTAAAACCCGCTCCACTCATCAGGGGACAAACCGCCCGCGCGAAGAACATTCGGGTGGGGTACGCCGCCTGGCATAACCTCAAGCCATCCCACATGTTTACAAACGCTGCACCCCTTACCGCCACAGACCAGGCATTCCATATCAATTTCAAAGCCTGGCTCAACAAAAGGAAAGAACCCTGCGCGCATTCGCGTTTTAACGGGCCGTCCAAAAACAGTTTGCAATATCGTATCAATCATCAACTGACCCGAAGTAAACGCGATGTCTTTGTCGACTATAAGCGCTTCATACTGAAAAAACGCCCGCTCGTGACGCGCATCGGTTCGCTCATTTCGATAAACCCGGCCAGGATAGACAAATCGGCAAGGGGCGCCATGTTCACGCATGTAGCGCACACTGGCGCCGGTTAGGTGAGGCCGCAAACAATAGCGCTCAGCGCCGCGCTTGTTCTCGCTATCGGCAATCCAATAAGTGTCCATGCTTTCACGCGCCGGATGATCGGCGGGAAAATTCATATGATCAAACTCAAATTCTTCGGTTGATAGTTCCGGGCCCTCGAAAATTGAAAAATTAAGCGCCTCAAAAGCATCGTTCAGATCGTACATAATCTGAATAGTAGGATGCAGCCCGCCAGCTGGTGCGCCAACGCCCGGCCGCGAAATATCCAAATGGTGCGCCACAACCGATTGGCCATCATTGAGCTCATTCTTTTTTTGCTCAAGGGCGGAATTGATCTTGGCTTCTAACTCGCCCAAGGCGCGAAAGCGCGTGCCTTTATCAGCGCCAGAAAGCCCCTTGGCGTCCGCTTTTAATTTCGAGATCGCGCCCGTTTTCTGACCAACGAATTGCATACGAGCCGCTTCCAGATCGTCCAAAGACAACGAACCTGAAATTGTGCTCTGCGCAGTCGCCAGAATGCTGGCTAAATCGTCGTTCATACCCTACCTCTCAACGCATTGAATTTAGCTGATTGCGCTATTTGAAAAGGATTGTCTAATTCGCTCTTTGCCACACCGATTTAAATGGGCGCGCACAATGGTGATTAAGCGCAATCTCGATATAAATCCAGGCCTTACCAAAAAACCCATAAACTATTGAAAAATTTACATCTTTCAATCCGCCACGCCATTATCACCGTATACGGTTCAAAAAAATCACCGGCGCCATCCCCAAAACGACAATGATTAAGGCCGACGACGACGCCTCAATAAGCCGCTCATCACTCGCCAATCGATAGACGCGGGTCGCTAAGGTTTCAAAATTAAAGGGCCGCAAGATCAGCGTCGCTGGCAACTCGCGCATTGCATCAATAAACACCAAAGCGGCGCCATAAGCGATGCTCGGCGCAATTAGCGGCATGTGAATACGCCGCAACACCCCGCTTCGGGACGCTCCAAGCGAGCGCGCCGCCGCATCCATAGACGGGGAGATCTTTGATAACCCTCCGCTGACGCTATTAAAGGAGACGGTCAAAAAACGAATGACGAGAGCGTAAATCAACAACGTAATCGTGCCCGTTAAAATTAGACCTTGATTAAAGCCAAAGGCGTCGCGAAAAAATCGGGTCACAGCCTGGTCCACCTGCCCAAATGGCGCAAGAAGACCAACAGCGAGCAAGGCCCCCGGCAATGCGTATCCTAATGTGGCGAGCCGCACGCCGCCTTTTATAAAAGCGCCGCCAAGATTTTGGCTCGCGGTTAAGCGCTGCGCATAGGCTAGAAAAACCGCCAACGCTGAAGCAATAATTGAAGCGATCAAAGCGGCCTTCAAACTGTTTGCGGCATAGCCAGCGAGAACATTTATCCCCTGACTATCCACTTGCCCCAGCACATTAACACAGAGCATTAGGACGGGGATAAGAAAACCAACCACAATTGGAATTGAACAAACAATAATCGCTATTACGCTCTTTACAGGAGATAATATGAAAGGCGGCGCACCAGCGGACAATCGATCATCTGCGTCCACCGCGCCGCGCCGACTTAGCGCTTCGATGCCGACCAATAGGATAACAAACACAAGCATGACGGCGGCGATCTTCATCGCCGCGATACGGTCCCCCATTAAAAGCCAAGACCTGAAGATCCCTGTGCTCAATGTGGGTATCGCAAAATAGTCCGCCACCCCATAGTCGGCCAAGGTTTCCATCAAAACCAGGGCCAAGCCCCCCGCTATCGCTGGACGCGCGGCGGGAAGAACAATCCGGAAAAAGGCCCGCCCTGGGGCGACGCCAAGACTGCGCGCCGCTTGGAACTGACTGCGACTTTGCGCGGCAAAGGCCGCTCGCGCAAGTAAGTAAACATAAGGATAAAGAACAAATCCCAGCATCAAAGCCGCACCTGGCAAGCTGCGGATTTGGGGGAACCAATAATCGCCAGCCGT